>DAIDHV010000001.1 GCA_027451905.1 Armatimonadota bacterium
CTACAGGAATGTCAACCGTGCATATGTACGAAGTTGCAACCGGAAAAGATACGGAAGTCATCAACGGAGACTACGCCAATGCGTCGGTGGCTTTTGACCTTAATGGAAAGTATTTGTACTTGATTTCGGGTCGAAACATTCACCCAAGTCCTGGTCTTTACGGGCCAAGCCTTAAAGTCAGCCATCCCTATCTTGTTTACGCCATAACCTTGGCCCAAGATACTGCCGATCCTCTTGGCATCAAGGACAACGAAGAGAAACCCCACGACATGACTCCTCCTGCGGGAATGATGCCGCCCCCCGGATTCCATCCTGGCATGCCAATGATGAGGCCCGGTGGACCTGGAATGCAAAAGCCAGGCGCAAAGCCCGGTTCTAAGCCTTCAGGACCTCCGGCTCCGCCTCCAATCACAGTTGATCTTGCAGGATTTGCTAATCGGATGATTGAGTTGCCATTACCAGGCGACGATTATGTCAATCTCATCGGAGGTAACAACGGCGTCTTTATCCAAGATCATATCGGCTTACTCCACTTTAGTTTTGATACCAAACATGCCACTCCCGTCATCATGGCTCCTGGTGGTAGGTTTGCCCTTAACCCAGATCGCACAATGGTTGGCTACGAGGCAGGAGGCACTTTTGGTGAAATTCCTGCTTTTGGCCCGCCTGCATCCGTTGGTGAAGGAGCCATCAATACCTTTGGAATTGCCTACACTATCGATCCGGTTGCCGAGTGGAAGGAAATCTATTGGGAAGCCTGGAGATTCATCAGAGACAACTATTACGACAAAAACTTTAGAGGCCAGAACTGGGACGCCATTGGAGCCCACTATGCCAAGTATTTGCCAGACGTCAAAAGCCGATCTGACCTTAATGTGGTCTTGAGTTTGCTATTGAGCGAGCTTGGAACAAGCCACTGTTATATTGAAGGTCCTGGCGATCTTGGACCGTCTCCAACTCCCATCCCAACCGGTTACCTAGGTGCCGACTACGATATTTCTGATGGGCATATTCAGTTCAAGAAGATCTATCCGGGTCACCCCAGCAACCCGCTCAAAGCTGGACCACTGGGTCTACCGGGCTTGAATGTGAAGGCAGGCGATTACCTGCTTGCCATCGATGGCCAGGAACTGGGAACTATGAATCCTTCCGAGGCTTTGCTTGGAAAGGCCGGTCAGCCCGTTTCCTTGCTCATCAATTCTAAGCCAACCGACGTTGGGGCAAGAACCATTATTGTCAGACCAATTGGAACCGAAAATACACTTCGCTATTTAGACTTCTTTGATCATGCGAGAGAGCTGGTGAACACGCTTTCCGACGGCAAAATCGGATACATGCACCTGAGGGATACTGAAGTTCAAGGCTCCAATGACTTTGCCCGTGCGTTTGTGCCTCAAACTGATAAAGAAGCCATGATCATAGACGAACGGTGGAATGGAGGCGGGTATCCCGATCCTAAGTTTATTGAGCAACTTAGCTTCAAGTCCTATTCCATGGGTCAATCCAGAATTGGCGGCGATAACGAGATCACTCCGAGTTTGCTTGGCCCTCAAGCCATGCTCATCAACGGCTATGCTGGCTCTGGTGGAGATCTCTTCCCATGGACGTTCCGGCAGGCTCATTTAGGGCCGCTGATCGGGATGAGAACCTGGGGCGGCTTGGTTGGAATTGGAGCCGGTGCCGATCTTGTTGATGGAGGGTCCATTAGCACTCCCAGCTTTAGCGTATACAACCCCAAGACGATGCGCATCATTGCAGAAAACCATGGAATTGATCCCGACATCCGCGTTGATGAGCTTCCGAATTTGGTGGCAAAGGGTGAGGATCCACAACTTTTGGCCGCGATCCATTACTTGATGGACAAACTCAAGCAGCTTGGTCCTCCCTTCAAGCGAACAGAACTGCCTCATGTGTCTCAAGAAGGTCAAAGAAGCCTTCCTAAAGGAATCTACAAGGTAGATAAAAAGTAGTCGCAAGAGCTCCACTTTGATGAAGCGGAGCTCTTCCAAATCGTTGAGCCAAGCTCGTCGGCACCAGATGTTCTCGGGCTTGGCATAAATAAAGTTTTTCAGTGAAGGCAATCGGTGATGCTCCGAGGCGCTGTTAGTCAAGGGGTGTTCGTCTGCAAAGTGCCAAAAGCGATCAACGATTGACCGAATCAACGGCTCATTCTTCGTTTTTCAAGGATTTACCCCACCTAAGTGAGGTCAATCTTGTGCAAAGGTTTTTGTAAGAAAGCCGTATTGCATTAAGAGGGTTATGCATCAAAGTTATTCCAGCGATTACAAGCCTAAATCCGTCGAGAAAGCAACCCTGAAAAGGGTTATGGGAACCTTCCGACCCTATAAATCACAAGTGGTTTCAATCCTTGTGCTGGTCGTAGCTTCGGTGGTTCTTGGTATTTTGCCTCCCTTTTTTCTCAAAGAAATCATTGATAAAGGGCTGCCCCATGCCAATCTGAACCTCATCGCCAATCTTTCGTTGATCACGATTGCGGTCACAGTTGGTGCCAGCGTGGTGACCTATTGGTACGGCTACCTTTCCGTCTCGATCGGGCAAAAGATCATGAGAGACCTACGTCGAGACCTCTTTAGCCACCTGCAAGGGATGTCTTTAAGGTTCTTTAGCAATACAAGAACCGGAGAAATCCAGTCGAGGCTCCTTAACGATGTTGCCGGAGTTCAAACCGTGGTTTCGGACGTGGTCGCCAACGCCATTTCTAATATCGGCATTGTTGTTGCTTCATTGGTTGCGATGTTTTGGTTAGATTGGCGTCTCACCCTGCTTAGCATTGGCATTATTCCCTTTTTTGCAATCGTCTCGAGCTTTGTCGGCAATTACGCAAGAACAGTAAGAAGAAACGTTCAGCAGCAAGTCGCAGAGCTTAATTCGGTGATGCAAGAAACCCTCAGCGTCAGCGGAATCTTGCTTACCAAAGCGGTGGGAAGACGCAGCCTCATCCAATCCAAGTTTGGAACCGAGAATGAAAAACTCGTTGGTTGGCAAGTCAAACAACAGATGATCCAATACTTCTTTTTTGGCGTCTTTCGGATGATCTTCTCTGTTACCCCCGCCCTTGTTTATTGGTTTGCAGGGTGGATTATCAGCAAGAATCCCTCTAGCATTACAATCGGTACCATTGTTGCCTTTACTGGCCTCCAGGCAAGGATGTTTTTCCCCCTCACCGGCATCTTAAGCACTCAAATTGAGGTTAAAAGCGCTATGGGGCTTTTTGATCGAATCTTTGAGTACCTTGACAAACCTCAGGACATCCAAGATTCAACCGAATCAAAAGACTTGGAGCCGAGCCAAGTCCTTGGCAAAGTGGCGCTCCAAGACGTCTGCTTCTCCTACGATCCAGAGTCAGAAGAACCCACCATCAAGTCCATAAGCTTTACTGCCGAACCAGGGCAATTGGTCGCTTTAGTCGGCCCTAGCGGGGCTGGCAAAACAACGATTGCCTACCTAGTTGCTCGGCTTTATGACGCCGATTCCGGATCGGTTACAATTGACGGCCTTGACGTAAAATCCATCAAATTAGAGTCTCTAGAAAGGATTGTCGGAGCCGTAACCCAAGAAACCTATCTGGCTCATACAACGATCAAAGAGAATCTTCGGTTTGCCAATCCCGATGCCACCGACGAGCAGATCGAAAATGCAACCAAGGCGGCCGCGATCTACGATTATATTGCCGCCCTGCCAGACGGCTTCGAAACCGTGGTCGGAGAAAGAGGCTATAAATTAAGCGGCGGCGAGAAGCAAAGGATGGCCCTAGCAAGGACGATATTGAAAAACCCTAGGATTCTCATCCTCGATGAAGCAACTTCCGCTCTAGATACCGCCAGTGAAAGAATCATTCAAGCTTCTTTGGACAAAATCATGGAAGGAAGAACAACATTTGCCATTGCCCATCGGCTTTCAACTATTCTTTCCGCTGACCAAATCCTTGTCATCGAAAATGGACGAATCGTCGAATCGGGACGTCACCGAGAGCTAATCGAAAAAAATGGCCTGTACGCCCGCTTGTATGCCGAGCAGTTTGCCAACGATCTCTCTGGCCAGCGGTTGGGGTCGACCCTTTCCTAAGGTGAATGTAGTCAACCGTTGGCTAGGTACCATTGAACTATGAGCAAGTACCAAGCTTCTATCTTTCTTTATGCGGTTGCAATGATTGCCCTTGGATTTGCTGGACATTTCATGTCTCCCAATCATGAGTGGATTTCAACAATTGCGGGAGGAGCCATCGGAGTCATCGAGCTCTTTTTTGGGACTCTTACCAAAACAAATCCTCGGGTTGGTTTCATTGGCGCATCGGTTGTGGCCCTTCTTGTAGACGGGCAATTTGTGCCTGCCCTGATCCACCCGAAGCCTGGCCCCGTGTGGCACATTTGGACGATTGTTGTGCTTTCAACCCTGCTGATAATCTTTTTGCTAGGCGGTCACTTCTTCCAAAGAAGATTCGGAAAGTCCGGTTCCTGATTCTAATCCTTCTTTTGCGTTGAACAGCTTGACCGGCTCGTGCTTTTCCTTGGCTATCAAGAAAAGAGCGGCACAAATCAACAAGCTTCCAAACCCCATGTTGAGGGTCAGCTTTTCATGAAGGAACAGGGCGCCAAAAACAGCGGCAACCGGGGTTTGCAATGCTAAAGTCGCAACCATCACCGAAAGGGGTACCGTTTCCACCACGATCATCCACGTGCCAAAAGTAACGATTCCTGCACAAACTGCCAGATATCCAAGGCTCATCCAACCGGAATTGAAATGATGGGGCACAGTAAATGGAAATAGGTTTGGCATCAACAGGGTGACCAGAATTCCGATCATCGCCATTCCACTTGCTTCAAATGCCATCACAATCAACCCAGAAGAACGCCTTGCAAACATCGTTAAAAAGATTCCGCCAATCGCTTCCAACGTTGTTCCAAGCAGATAAACCCCATCCCACAATAAGTGCTGAGAACCAAACAGTGGCAAAGCAAACCCCACCGAAGCAATGTAGGCGCCGATGGCCCCTAAAAACAGACTTGTCCATCTTGCCGCGTGGATTTTCTCTCTTAAAAATAGCCCCGATAGCAAACCAACCGTAAGCGGGGCGGTGGACCCAAGAATGGTTCCTTCGACGGTACCAACCTTGCCAAGGGAATGGTAGTACAGCAGGTGGGCCGGCCCCGAAAGGCACAACCCAATCACCATCACTGCCAACATCGTTTTATAGCCTGGCATCTTCGAGACGACTTTCTTGCGAACAGATGGTAAAAGCGCAAGCCCTCCAAGCCCAAGAGCTATAATCACCCATCGCACCACTTCAAGGCTGGTGGGGCTGAATCCAGAATCCTTTGCCGTGACAATAAAATAGTTCACGGGGCCCCACAAAATGTTCAAACCCACCATCACCGCCAATACTTTTGGCTTGTTCATGGTGTCCCGCTTAGCTGCAAGCCGGTTTCTAAAAAGCTTTGGGGTTTAAGGGAGATTTGGTGACCCTCATCAAGGCAATAAATTTCTGAATCGCCTTCTACTGAAGTTCGGATGCGTACCCCAGCCATCGGCCCCACCGGTGAATCTGCTACCACAGACGTTACCAAACCAACTTTCTTTTCATGGGCATACACATCAAGCCCTTCTTGAACGGGGACTGAACTTGCCATCAGCTGCCAAGTCCAATTGACATGGCCTTGGCTATAAATCCGCATGATGACTTCTTGACCCAAATAACAGCCCTTGCTATAGCTAACATGGCTTGCTTCAAAGCCCTTCCCTAGTTCAGCCGGAAACGAAGCCGCCGAGATGTCAGACCCAAACTTTGGCCTGCCGGACAAGATTCTCATCGCTTCACATTCCTGAGCACTGCTTTCGATACCGATTGCAGACTGGAATTCCGCGATTTGGTCTGGATTTAGCAAAACGCCGAACCCGCCGCCTGGTGATTGTTGGCAAGGAAACACAAAGTGCCCCTGAGAAGCTAGATCCTTGGCAACGATTTCGAAGTGGTCCGAAGTATCCCAACTTTGCACGGAGGCTAGGTTTAGATCAGTTTTCGAAAGGAAAACATCCTCGGTAACAACAAAGTGATCCACCCTTTGCTGAATGGCGTTGATGCATTGATTAGGCGTGATTAAATAGACTTCGTTCTGTTCCTTTAAGATGGCAGTAGCAACCGCTTCAATCTGCCCAGTTGATCGGCAAAAACAAAATGATAGGGGATGACCGGGCCCAAGTAGCCGAACATCATTCGTAACTTGTCCCTGCAGCCAGCTTAAAGAATCATCCCCCGAAAGAACCAAAACCGATTCTTCCTGCATCCATTTCCACGCAAACTGGTTGACTCGCATCTTAGAATTACCTCCTTTAGTCTACGGGTTCAGCCAGTTGAACTGCTTTCTCACAGTCTAAAAGCTAGTCTAGCCGCGTAAGATCGGTATTCTTTTGCAAGTGATAACGGAGTCGCCTACCAACATTGAACCGGTGGCAACCGTAATTGTTCCTGTTCTCAATGAAGAACGCACCATAACTGAGGTTGTCGAGCGCCTGCTTGCTCTTCATCTACCTCTACAAATCATTGCCGTCAATGATGGCAGCACCGATGGCACCGCGGAGATTTTAAGGCTGTTTCAAGGCAAAATTTTAGTGTTAACCAATACGAGACCAACCGGTAAGGGAAACGCAATCAGAACCGCTCTAGAAAAAGCAACTGCCCCCATCACCGTCATTCAAGATGCTGATCTGGAATACAAACCAGAAGAACTTCCCCAGATTCTTCGTCCCATTCAAGATCAAACCGCAGATACGGTTTTAGGTTCTCGATTTAGGCTGGGAATGCCTAAAGGCATGGCTCTGCCCAACAAAATTGTCAACAAACTTCTGGCATGGTCTGTGTTCATTTTGTACAGCAAAAGAATAACCGATGAGGCAACTTGCTACAAAGCCGTACGCACCGAGTACCTAAGGGAAATGGACCTTCAATGCCGCCGGTTTGAATTTTGCCCGGAAGTTGTTTCTAAGAGCATCCGCCTTGGATTAAGAATTAAAGAAGTGCCAATCTCCTACGAACCCCGATCTATTGAAGCTGGCAAAAAAATAAGATGGACTGATGCCCCAGAAGCTTTCTGGACCCTTCTGAAATATCGGTTTTGGAAGCGGAAGTCTCACCGCAGGTAATGAGCAGACCCGATAAATGATGAATCCCCGCGAAAGAATCGAAAAAGAAGAAGCAGAAAGACTCTCGCAATTTGCAGCAAAGGCAACTGAGAGCCAGGGCCGAGTATCAGAAACGGCTCCTGATCCGATTCGAACCTGTTTTATGAGGGATCGAGACCGAATCTTGCATTCCAAGTCATTCCGCAGGCTGAAACACAAGACCCAAGTCTTTATAGATCCTGCCGGAGATCATTTCCGCACCCGTTTAACCCACACCCTTGAAGTCGCCCAAATTGCAAGAACAATATCTAGAGCCCTCCGGCTGAATGAAGACCTGACCGAAGCCATAGCTTTGGGCCACGACGTGGGCCACACTCCGTTTGGTCATGCCGGCGAATTTGCCCTTGATGAGGCAATCAAAGAACTGGCCTCACCAACCGGCCCTCAGGGTTTTAGCCATTCAGAGCAGTCTTTAAGAATTGTTGAAATTTTAGAAAATCTGAACCTAACCCATGAAGTCAGGGCTGGCATCGGAGGCCATAGCAAAGGAAGAAAAGATCTTAGCGATGTGGATGGCGAGGCGGTCTCAACTTTGGAAGCAGCCGTAGTCAGAATTTCCGATCGGATTGCTTACCTAAACCACGATTTGGACGATGCGATCAGGGCCAATATTTTATCTGATGTGCCCTTGCCCTTCCGCCATTTTGGAACGACTCACTCGGAGAGAATCGGAAATATGGTCAACAATGCGGTGGAGAACTCTATGGATCGCCCTTCCATTTCTTTTAGCTCTCCTATGCTCAAGGATTTAAACTTGCTCAAGGAGTTTCTGTTCGAAAACGTTTACGACCGATATCCTGATAAATATCGCGACATTAGCAAGGCCCAAGGCGTGGTTAAAGAACTATTCTTCCATTACTGTCAGCCCCATCATTTGCCAGATGGTTTTGATGGAATCCAAGGAGCCGTTGATTATGTTGCGGGGATGACCGATCGGTTTGCAACATCGGAATTTGTTCGTCTGCGGGTCCCTGAAGCTTGGAATACTCCACGCTAGTTGGTCAGTTCTAGCCTCCGAAACCGCAATTCAGATGATCTGAAAGGCTAAATCTGCAAAATCGGAACGAACTTGCATGATTCCAAACCGTTCCCTATCGGGATGAACCCGATTGGTCAGCAATATGCAAAACTTTTGAGATTCTGGATCAATCCATAGAGAAGTTCCTGTGAATCCGGTGTGACCAAAAGAGTGGCGCCCAAAGAGTTTTCCCGCCGAGGAAAAGCCATCTAAAGACCGAGTATCCCAGCCGAGACCTCGGCTAGAGATCATGCTTTGCCGTCTTGCAAATGCAAGAACGGTACCCAGGCTTGGCAGTTGCCCCGTCGTGGCACGGTTTCTGGTTTCCTTTGGCACTCTGCCTAAAAGAAATTGGCAGAATTTGGCTAAATCTTCTACACTTGCAAAGAGTCCTGCATGGCCAGAGACGCCTCCCAAAAGCAAGCATGTCTCATCGTGAACTTCACCTTGGATATAGGCAGTGCCTTCCTCACTGTAAAAAACTCGTTGATCCTTAGCAAGGCCCATCGAATTATGGACTTTGAATCTCCAATCCGTGACAAATTCGGTGGGGGCAATGCTATGTTTCCATTCCACACAGGGTAAGAACCCCGCCGAAGTCATGCCAAGAGGCAGTTTGACCTCATTATCAAATAAGGCCTTCAGGCTCTGCCCAGAAATCAAGGTGAGGACGTGACCTAAAGCAATAAAGCCCAGATCTGAATAGATGCCGTCAGTACCAACCGGATATTGTAGAGCTTCTTCGGCGATGAGGGAAAGGACATCGGGAAGCACAAGGTTAGATTCATGGTACTTGCGGAAGGCAATGAGGCCGGAATTGTGGCAGAGCAAGTTACGAATGGTCACAGATTCCTTTCCATTCTTGCCAAATTCAGGCCAATAGAAGCACACTGGTGAATCTAAATCAATGGCTCCTCTTTGCCAAAAGCTCATTGCTAAAGAGGTTGTACACACCACTTTTGTCAGGCTTGCCAGATCAAAAATCGTGCTGACCGTTGTTGGAGGGCTACTGTCTTGATAGGTTAGCCGCCCAGCCGCTCCCATTTCTACCGAATGAGGAGTTCCAACCGCCCAACTTGCCCCCGGGAAAGCACCTTCAGATATCCCGTTTTCCAGCAAGTTTTGAATGTTCATGCTGTTGCCTCTTGCGCCAACGGACCGGATGATTCATCGAGGGGGATGAAGAACAAGGTCAGCAGCCCAGGAATCGTCATTAGGATCACGGATATATAAAACCAATGCCAGCCAAAGTTCCCCTGTACAATGCCGCTAAAGACGCCGGCAACGCTGATGAACAGGGCTCCGATCCCAACCCCAAGGGCATAATGAGCAGTCGGAAATGAACCTCGCCTAGCTACCGACATCTGGAAAATGATGTAACCGGCAAACCCAAAACCATATCCAAATTGGTCACTGAAATCGACGAAGTACATGGGAATCAAACCTGGCTTGGCATAAGAAGCCCAAAGGTAAAGAAAATTAGGAATGTGCATCAAAATCGCAATGATCCAAAAGCACCTCCTAAGCCCATACTTGCCCACAACATAGCCTCCTAAAAGCCCGCCAAAGACAATTCCAAACACACCAACTTGCCCCTTAATCAAGCCAACGTCCACCGTGGATAGCCCAAGTCCTCCTTTGGCAACGGAATCTTTAATAAACAGGGGCGACATTTTGGCGACCATTGCCTCCCCAAACCGATAAAACATCAAGAAAGCCAAGATCGCCAAGATTCCCTTGTTTGCAAAGTAAGTCGAGAAGGTCCTTGCAAACTCCGTACCTTGGATCGCCTTGCGTCCCTTACCCTGGATCATCCCGAGCAGACCAACGCAAACGATAAGTTGAATAATTTCCGCCAAAACTCCGTTGTTTCCAACCGAAAGGCCAAGCACTTTCGGGTTGTTGGGAAGAATCCACCCTCTGAGAGGGCCATTCTGAGTGCCGTCAAATATTTTCCACGCCAATTGGGCAAGTAGCTTAACCACGCTGGATAGGGCAAAGTAAGCGGCTAACGCACCACTGATGACAATGATGGTTTGCTTTGCGCTATGCCCGCCTGATTCCCTTCCCGACCCGCTTTTTTCAACGTCCAGCCTAGGCCTTGGCAAAGCCCATCTGTTTTCTAACATCCCAACCCCATAAAAGCCGCAGCCAACCAAAAAGGTAATGAGCCAAGCCGCATGAATTCCAAACCGAGTTTCTAGCCCTCCCGCAAGGATCACAAGCCAGCCTTTGCAAAAGAGAGCCCCAAACCGATAACAAGTCGTTTGGACACCTGCAAATTTGGCTTGCTGATCTTTCGGCAACGAAAGTATATAAAACCCATCCATCGCGGTGTTGGTCAACGTAGAAACGGCCGCCAGTGCCAACATCATGGCAAGGCTGATGCCATAAGCATGCTGAGATGCAAGGCTAAGCCCAATCCCACCAATCAGAAAGGCCATGATGGATTCTCCCCCGAGAACCCATTTTCGCTTGGTCCAATTAAGATCAACCATAGGGCCAACCATCATTTGGAGGGCCCAAGGGAGGGCAATGATGGACGTCCACTTTGCTATGGATTCGTTGCTTACGCCAAAATCTTTAAATAGGACCGGAGAAACGTCTTGAACCAAGGAAACAGGAATGGCTTGCAAGAAGTAAAGTACGGGCACAAAAAGCCAAGGATTGCTGGACAGTTTGGGTTCTATGGCCTGACTCTTATCGGAATCCACTCTGTTGCAAACTATATCAGAAGATGCCGATGATGCACAGCCAGAAACTCAATCGCAAAGGGCCCTCTTCTAAGGAAAAGCTTCCTCAACCTGCCTTTTCTCTAAAAAACCTCTGGCACCTTTCGATTCTGCTGATGGCGCCTTTGGCAGTTCAATGCGCCCATCCTGCCAGCCAATCAAAATCCACTTCGCTGCCGGAGTTTCCAAGCCAAATCGTCAATAGTTGGGAAATCGCTTCCCTTAAGCCTCAAACCGAAGTTCCTGCCTTTTTAGGCGACGGCACTCTTGCGGCCCATTTTGGCCCTCTCGGAGACGGAAGTGGCCTGAGCGGCAACAATTCCCTGATTTTTATTGCTGGTAACTATCGGTCCTCAGAGAAAATTGCGCCGGTGCCAAACCCAATGGTCGTGACTCTAAAAATCAACAATGTGCCTGCCAGTCCAGGTTCAAACTACAGACAAACTCTTGATTTTCAGAGAGATCAGTTGGTGACCCAGTGGGATCAACAATCTGCAGATGGCCAACAGACCATCCAAGTGACCTCTAAGATACAAAGCGATTGCATCATCTGTTCTTGGAAGATTTCGTCTACGGTGGAGACGTCGGTCAGTTGGCTGCCAATTCCATTTGCCCTCAAAACCACGCCTCTTGTTAGCTTATGGACCAAGTTTCCAACTTGGTCCCTCTTTGGAAATGAGGGTCTGCAGCCGGTTCCACTTCAACCATCTGCCTTTAAAGCTACAATCCCTGCTCAGGGAAGCGCCAACTTTACTTACATCCTTTATTTGCCAATTGCCCAAAATGGATGGTTGGAATCCACGATGGTGAAGCTTCCGGCGATAGCCAACTTAGCTAAATCGAAGCTTGCGGTTCAGAGGGCTCTTGCCGCCCCAGACCCACCCTTTGCCGACATTCGCGTTGAGAGCTCTTCGCCTCAAGACCAGCTTGCCATCCGCTCTTTTCTCTTTGACTTGCGATGCGGTGAAGGCTATCCTCTCAGCCCGTTTGGCTTGACGAACTCGTTGTACGACGGCCATGTATTTTGGGACGCGGATACCTGGATGGCTCCTGCTTTAGATTTCCTTGATCCCAATGAAGTTAGAAAGCTATGCCAGTATCGATACTTAAGATTGGGCAAGGACCCAAACCAGCCGTGGCCCTGGGAAAGCAGCGTCTCAGGCAAAAATGTTGCCACCGTTATGAACCGAGAAATTCATATCGTGGGAGACGTTTTATGGCAACTTCAAATTGCCCATGCTTTGGGCATTAACACAGAATCATTAGTGGATCCTTTAGCAAGCTGTCAGAAGTTTTGGAAGGGTCAGTTATCAAAACTGCCTTCTGGCAAGTACGGAATCAATCATGTGGTTAGCCCCGATGAAAACCACACCGGAAATAACGATCTTTACACCAACCTCCTAGCTCAATGGACTCTCAATGGGATGAAGTGGAATCCAAAATCTGCCTATATCCTCCATCTGCCTCACGATAACAAGACTTTCTTGACGTACGACAATGATCCTGTTCGATCTTACAAGCAAGCGGCGGCAATTCTATCGCTTTGGCCCTTGCAATATCCGCCAGCGGTTAAAGAGTCGGCCCAAATGCTGCAGCGGTTTGGAGACAAAACCCTAAAACATGGGCCTGCAATGTCTGGCTCTATCCTTGCCTTGTTGCTGGCAAGGCAAGGTGAGGCAGAGAACGCCTACAAGTCCTGGCAAAAAAGCTGGCAGCCTTACATGTCGGGTCCCTTTCTGACCTTTAATGAGAAGCCGGTTACCACACCAATGGAGTTAAAGGAAAGCAGGAACACGTTTATGACCGGCGCAGCTGGTTGTTTAGATGCCGTGCTGTATGGTTTCGCCGGATTAGAAATCACTCGACATCCAAGCCAAAGTGCGGAAGTAAAGGTGCATCTTGAGGATGGATATTGGCTGACTGTTCAGCCTCATTTGCCACCAGCTTGGAGCATGCTTCAGCTTGCCAACATTCAGATTCTTGGAAAGTCATATAATTTGACTATCGAACAAAAAGGGCAAACGCAAAATGCCCAATTGACCTCAAGTTCTTAAGCTTGCCAACAAAAATCGAGACTAAAAATCATGCCAAATGTAGTGTTAACCATCGACTGCGAAGCCGCTCACCACGATCGTTGTTTCACCTCGGAACTGATTCGGGTCTGCGAGTCAGAATTTGTGCCTTGCACCTGGCTCATCCATGTTTCGATGAAAGATCCCAGCGCTAATACCAGCCTTTATTACCACGAGTTCATGCACCGAATTCCTAGCTGGCACGAGATTGGCATGAAGGTCAACTTCGAAAATGAAAGGGGATATATTGATGACCCCAAAGAAAGGGGCGCAGTACTGTGGCTTGCTAAAGATACACTCAAAGCTCACCTAATCAAATGTACTTCCTTCCGAGCTGGATCGCTTGCCCTCATGCCTACGGATATCCCCTATCTTGAAGAAATGGGGGTTTTGGTGGATAGCTCCGTTGCACCAAACGCGGATTATAAAATGTTCGTAGACTGGCAAGGCGCGCCAAACGATCCTTACCACAGTGATAAGGCCGATCTTACCAAAAAGGGCAACAACCGGATCTTGCATCTACCTCTTGCCACCCATAATGGGTTGCATGGCTATCTTGACCATCCGATGGCTCAGCTTCTCTCCCTCTTTGAAGCGAACCTTAATCGTGAAGTCTTGACCCTTGCCGCACGGGACTACATGGATTCAACCGAGAATCTCATTGCAACCATCCAGTACTTCCGTAACCAGGGCTCTCATTTTACAACCATGACTCAAGCCGCCAGTGAGCACTATGAGCATCATGGTGCTTTAATGACTGCGGGGGTTTGAGCGTAATCTGGCATGCCATTTGCCTAAAAAAGCTGCTTGTGGCAAAATGTCGGAACAATACGAGAACCTTATTCGCCCACCTATAGGATTAAAAAACAATGCTCAAAGATTTTAAAGCTTTCATAAACAAGGGCAATGTCCTTGACCTTGCCGTCGCCGTCGTCATTGGTGCTGCCTTTGGTGCCATAGTGAAGTCATTTGTGGATGATCTCCTCAGCCCTTTATTGGGATTGTTTGGAAAGCATGATTTTTCAAACTATTTTTTAGTTCTCAAAGATGAGGCCAATAAGGGTCCGTATGCCAGCCTTGCTGATGCCCACAAAGCGGGGGCAGTTGTCCTGGCTTATGGTTCCTTTTTAACCAACGTCATCAATTTCCTTATCATTGCCTTTGCCATATTCTTGGTTGTAAAAGCCGCCGAAAAGATGAAAAAGAAAGAAGATGCCGCTCCTGCAGCGCCTCCTGCCGACGTGGTGCTTTTAACCGAAATTCGAGACTTGCTAAAGAAATAGGTCTAGCTTCTGGAGGGTTACAAGCGGGCTGCTTCATTTGAAGCAGCCCACTTTCCATATTTCCAGCCGTTCTTTTTTGATAAGGTAGCGTCAGATGGTCTTCTTCTTGCTTGGAAGATCCTTTCCCTTCAGTGAAGGATTCTTCATTTTCCGGACCCTCCATACAATCGGGTCCATCTTCCTCTTCGGAGTTGGCACAAGACGGGCAACGGCGTTTGCCTAGAAAGAATCCTGGCAACTCACAAGCACAAAAAGTTCTTATAATCGTCAAAATCAGCTAGTAAAGATACCAGTTGTTTGTAAGTTTTATACCTTGAACTTACATTTCGTGTTACAATGCGATTGCCCACTAAGGGGGGTTGAAAAGATCATGAAAAAAATTCTTGTAATGTCTATCGTTACTGTCGCTTCTCTAACTTTTGGACGAAGCGCCTTCGCTCAACAAGTAGCCTTTAACAATTTTGGTCCTGGTATGACCTACGATAACAGTATTGGCTGGGATGTTTTTGGGACCAACTCGGGATTTGGCTATTTTGAAACAGCGATGGAGTTCCAATCTGCAACCACCGGAAGTTTAGATAGTATCACTAGCGCATTCTTCCAGGTTTTTAATTCGGGCAACATCACAGTTAATTTGTACGCGGATAACGGATCCGGTGCCTTTGGATCACTTTTGTATAGCGCAACCGAGAACATCCCGAGTGGCTCCGGAAACATTGTCACTTCAACAAATGCCAACCCCGCCATCACATTAACGGCTGGCCAAAACTATTGGGTTGACTATGCGGCAAATGTGGATACAACGGTTGGAGTCGCATGGTACTTTGACGCTGGTCCAACTTCAACTCAAAACGTGGTGCAGTTTACTTCTCCGGGCGGCACTCCAGTAACTAGAAGTGGTGATGGCTCCCTCGAGGTGACCACTCAGTCAGTCCCTGAGCCTGCAAGCTTTGCTGCGTTAGGGCTGGGCTTGGTTGGCCTCATTAGACGGCGAAAAACTCATTAATTTTCGGGTTTAGCATTTTCGATAGCTAAACGAGGCACCAGCTGCGACTCCTGCCGACATCGTTCTTTTAACCGAAATTCGAGACTTACTAAAGAAACAGGAATCTGTTGAGCAACTCAACAGGTTCCTATTTCGGCTTGAGCCGGAAAGCGTTGCCAAGGTTCTGTGAATCTGGGAAAAAGGGGAAACTGCCTGATTTCCGCGCAAATCTGGCGGTTTTTCTGAACAACTGCCATGGATCGGCAATTGTTCAACATTCACATAGTTTACGTTTTTGTGATCACAAGAATAAAAGGCAGATAGCAAAAGGTTGTCTGCCTTTTATCCTTGTTTTTTATCTCTTTTCCATTATCAAACCTGACCGTTTTCTACCACAACCTCTAAAAAAATATCTTGTTACAAACATTTGTCTTATTTCAATGTAGTTGCGTTAATATATTTATGACCATTAAATTTGGGGTTGCAAAAAGTGAAACACATTGTCTTTGGAATTGGAATCTTTTGCATTGCCGCCGTCGCATCGGCTGACACCGCATTCAACAATTTTGGGCCAAGCATGGCATACAACACTCTTCATGGAGACCGAGTTTCTGGCTCCGGCTCTTCAAATGGCTACATTGAAACTGCCATGCAATTTACATCCCTTGTCAGCGGCTCTCTAGAGTCTATAACGACTGGCTTGGTTGACTTAAGCACGAGCGGCATGGGAGACTCAATGACCTTAAACCTCTACACGGATAATGGAAGCAATGGATTTGGCGCGTTGCTCTATTCTGATCACTATGACCCTGGCCTCAGTATGACTTCGCAGTTATCCAGTGTCATGAACTCAAACGCGCTCATAACGCTCACGGCTGGCCAAAAGTATTGGGTCGATATGGTGGCGGATACAGACACCAATATTGGGTGGAACTATGACTACCAAAACACCGCTAATCAGCTTGTTTATCAATGGAGCACTCCGGGAGGAACTCCAAGGCAAGGGTCTACCGATGTTTCTCTGCAAGTCACAACTCAGTCTGTCCCTGAGCCAGCCAGCATTGCTGCTCTTGGGTTAGGGCTCATTGGCTTGCTAAAGGGAAAGCGATTTTAGTATTGCGCTTGAATTGCATGTGGGAAATGGTGAAGAATTGTTGGAAGGTGTTCTGAGCCATGCCAACAATCCGGGGTTGCAGGGTTTTTCGACGGAGTCATAAGCCAGCACTTTTTTGGCTATGGAGGGCCAAAAGAGTTAAGATTTCTGCAATATCTCACTTATTTTCTTGGAACCGTGTTACAATGTGCTTGCCACTATAGTGCGGTATGAGGAAAAATGAGAGCCTTCGTCTTTGGGCCGGTCGCTGTTTTTGCACTTGTTGGGTTGAGAACCATTGCTAATGCCCAGCAAGATGCGTTTAACAATTTTGGACCTGATCGGGCCTATGATAGAAGTCAGATTTGGTCTATTTATGGAAGCGGGGCACCAGGCGGTTATGTTGAAACGGCGATGGAGTTCCAATCCGCGACGACAGGAACACTTGATACCATTACCAGTGTCTTTCTTGAGCAGTATCAAGCCGGAAACATCACGGTTAATATTTATAAGGATAACGGCTCAGGTGCCTTTGGATCACTTCTATATAGCTCGGTTGATGCCATACCTACGCACTTCAACAACTTCGTCACCTTTACAAACTCTAACTCTTCAATCAAGCTAAACGCTGGTCAGAATTATTGGATTGACTATGCTGCCAATGTCGACCCAACCGTATCGGTCGGTTGGTACTTTGATTGGAATGGAACCCATAATCAGAAAGTGGTTCAATTCACCTCTCCGGGCGGCACTCCAATTGCTAGAAGTGGTGACGGCTCCCTTGAGGTGACCACTCAGTCAGTCCCTGAGCCTGCAAGCATTGCTGCCCTTGGACTGAGTTTGATCGGCTTAATGAGGCTCCGCAAAAGTCACTAAGTCACTGAAAACGGCTGATGAAAGCTGCCTCATGCTCCTAGTGGCAAAATTGCCAACAGGAGCATGGTTTTTTAGAAACAGCTGTGATGCTATACCGGCCGCCTTGGCCTGTGGCAGGACCCCTTTAATGCCCAGGATTCGCCAAGAACTGCGGAAACGACAATTGACTTAGGAAGCCACTGTAATAATTGGCTCGACTTCTACCAAGACTTTGTCTCGAATCGTGTTCGTGATAATGCAGTAGCTGTCCGTTTTCATGGCAATATCTTTTGCCAGCGCAGACATGGCTTCATCAGAGCCAGAACTTAAAACGATGCTTGGCTTGATCACAATTTTGGTGTAAACAAAGCTAGCTCCCTTCTGCTCAACTTCTCCGATCGCTTCCACAGCCAGGGATTGCAGAGCCAACTTTCGATTGGCGGCAATGATGCCAAAAGTGATGGAATAACAACCTGCTACCGCACAGGCCAGCAATTCTTCGGGATTTGAACCGGAACCAGTCCCCTGAAATTCAGGAGGTACTGCTATTCCAACGCAAGCCCCGCTTCGAATCGCCTGAACTTTCCCTTGTCCGTCCCTTCCACCGGTCCATTCCACCGTGACAGGATATTGATGTGTTGCCATGACCACATTCTACTGCCCAAACTCGCTAACCATAGGCAGGCATCCAACAGTTCAATTCATAGGATCGAAAGAAACCTGGTATTTGACTTCAATGCCAGAACTGCTCATACTTAAGAAAAGCTCTGAGCGTTGCTGCTCAAAATTGCGATATGATGAGTCTCCATGGTGTTGACGTGTACCTGAACACGTCAGAATTTCCCAATCTTCCTCAAGAAGTCGGCAGCTTTTCTTTAATTTTTGTGGCAAGTCGAGGCACCCGAATGAAGCCGGGGGCAACCGATATTGCCTGGCCGCAGTGCCGATACTTTAGCGAAACCGAAGTCACCGATCAAGACATCGAGAACCTTGTTGCCAAGATCAATGCGGCAGGATTTCAGTGGACCAAGTGCCAAAAATTATTCAAAATCGACGGCGTTAATGCCTTTTCACAACCATATTAGAAAATAAACATGGCTCATAAAGTCTGCTTAATTAGAGGGGATGGCACTGGTCCCGAACTTGTCAGTGCAGTTGAAACCGTTTTTCGAGCCGCCAATGTGGCAATCGACTGGGTTGAAGTTGAGGCAGGACTTGCCTGTGTGGAAGCAGGAAAGCCGATCGTCCCCGACGAAACCATCGAAAAAATAAGAGAAGTTGGAATTGGTCTGAAAGCACCGATGACCACTCCCATCGGCAAAGGATCGGTAAGCCCAAATGTGACTTTAAGGAAGCGCTTGGACCTATATGCCTGCGTTCGCCCTGTCTTCTCATTGCCGGGTGTTGAAACCCCGTTCAAGAACCTAGACATCGTTATCTTTCGAGAAAATACCGAAGACCTTTATGCCCAAATTGAATACATGGCAACAGAAACGGTTGCCCACAGCGTGAAGGTCATCAGTGAATCCGGTTGCGAAAAAATTATTAGGGCCGCGTTTGAATACGCTCGGAAAAACGGTAGAAAGAAGGTAGTTGGTGTCCACAAAGCCAACATTATGAAAGTTGCCGATGGGCTCTTCTTAAGGACCTTCAAGCGAATTTCCGAAGAGTATCCGGATATTGAGTCTTGGGACAACATCGTGGACAACCAGTGCATGCAGCTGGTTACCAAATGGTCCATTTATGACGTCTTGGTGACCCTCAACCTTTATGGAGACATCGTTTCTGACCTTGCCGCGGGAATGATGGGCGGCCTTGGAGTCGCTCCTGGCGCCAATTTCGGCACCAATTGCGCTGTTTTCGAAGCCGTCCATGGCTCAGCCCCTAAGTACACGGGAATGAACAAAGTCAATCCGACTGCTCTTTTGCTCTCGGGAACTCTGATGCTTGACCATCTTGGCGAGACAAAGGCAAGGGCCGATATCGAAGGTGCCCTCAAAGCAACCTTGATGAAAGGGGTGAAAACCTACGATCTCGGTGGATCGGCTACCACATCGGGGTTTGCCGAGGCCATTTGCAGCGAGCTCAAAGGCTAACCGGATCGCGCGATAGCTGACCGGGCTCGGTTCATTAAGGCAGGGGCAGCCTATTTGGCTGGCACCTGCTGAATGGCAATCGGGACATAACCAACTTCTAGCCCATTTGGCGGCTTGACCAAGAGGGCTGGATCGATCCCCGCCAAAGTTCCTCGCGAAGGAGGAGCCATGTACTGCTTATCTTGCGTCCAATGAATCTGAATTTGATCAACTAACTTCTGAAGTTTCTGTAACTCTGAAGGGCTGAGGCCCGAGTGCTGCATGGATGGTTGGTTGATGAAAAGATACCAATAATAGGTTACAACACTATGGCCAGACAAAGTGACCTTAAACGGTCCTGCGGCGCGTCCAGGATGTTTCCAAACTCCAAAACCACCATTAGAGGGCAAATCTGACTTGTTCATGTTTGGCAACGGGAAATGAGTGGATGCCAAGCCAGAAGAAAATGGAATCTGCTGAGAAGTCATGGCCACAGCCTGATTCTGCCCCACTTTGAAAAAGTGAGGAAAAGTTCCTTTGCGCCAAGGCCCCTTCCAAGCCGAGATGGCTTGGTCTTGCCACACGAGTCCAAAAGTATGGGGCCCGATGTTTGAAGTCTGAACCCAATTGTGAATCCCAACTGCCTTTTTGCCGTCTACTTTGAGTTGGATGGGGTTTGCCTTCACCTTCAAAACCCAACTACCATCTTTCAAAAAAGTTCCGCTTGGCACCTTGCCGCCATGCCTCCAAGCTAAAACCTGATCCCATAATGCCCCCTTAGAATAAACGGTGAGATCATTGAGCAGCACAGTTTGGTTGACGTTGTTCACCGGAAAATGCAAGCTGGGGATTCTTGTAAAGCGCGCCCCTCCGTTATCGGTAGAAGCAAACTGGGGGACCGTATTCACCTCGATAGCACCGCTAGCCGCGTATCCTGGCCTTGCATCTAATCCTCTGCCAACGGCGGGAGGATAATGTTCAGACATTCTGGTCCAGTTGATTGGCAGATAAAAGGCAACTGGTCCCCTAAAGTTCTCGGTATTGAAAAATGACGTCCAACATTGGTCACCGGTTTTGACAGGATGGTTTTGGGCCGGAACTAAGGGTAAAGCCATCCACGCATAACCAAAAAGCTCGCTAAGGGTCTGTTTGGATAAGGTGACACCGTCTGGAGGAATCAAAATGCGATTGCTTAGTTGAGCTAAGCCCATAAGTCGCCCAGGAAGGGCTTTTCCGCTAAACTCCCAACCGGGGGTTGAGATCTCATGGTTGTAGCCGTCAGGGGTTCCATTCATCCTAAACTTTGCGGTCTTGCTAAAAAACTTATTGCTTGCCCAAAATCCCAGTCCACCTTCTATAGTCTGAAAAACCGTCCAATAGTTTGGGCGCCGATCCTTCATTGTGTCTCTTGCCAAAGTTCCATGAGGCACCAAAGGTTGTCCATAATGGCTGTTTTGGGGCAGAATCCAAGTTCCTGCCAGCCCCATCTGAAACCCATTGATGGGATGACTAAGCAAGGGCCAAGCCGCCGAATAAAGGCTAGCCCCATAATCAAATCCTTTGGGTGCAGGCTCTGCGGTCATGGTTATGTAACCGGAAAGGCCCGGTGACTGCAATACAGGGCAGAACGGAATGGCAGTTCACAGAAGAAAGGAAATATCATGACAACAGTTTCAACTTACCTTCACTCCAACCTCGATGTGAGCCAGAAACTGATGATAATTTCACCTTATTCTGGTATAGTGCCAACTGAAACCCATACAAAACTGGCTAAAACTGAGGTCAATCATGAGCAACCAATCCAAAGAAGAACTGTTTTCTAAAGAAGAAAAAGCCGCCATGCGAGCTAGAGTCAAAGAGCTGAAATCAGAAGCAAAAAGTGCTCAGAACCGACAAGCTGGCGAAAAAGATCTTTTGGCGGCAGTGGATATGATGAGCCCAGAAAGCAAAGCCATTGGCACCCAGCTTCATCAAATTATTTCCGAAAATGCGCCCCAGCTAATGCCCAAAACATGGTACGGAATGCCAGCCTATGCTAACGCGGATGGCAAGGTTGTTTGCTTTTTTAGGGGTGCCGAAAAGTTCAAGGAAAGGTACCTAACCCTTGGATTTCAAGACGCTGCATTGTTGGATGCCGGAGCCATGTGGCCAATTGCCTACGCACTAAAGGACCTCACAAAGGCAGAATCAGACGCAATTGCCAAGCTCGTGAAAAAAGCAGTGGGCGGCTAAACCCTCAATAATCACCATTCCACATCTCTTTTTATCTATACTTTTATGTATAGATTACACTTCGGGGTTGAAAGCCGTGGAGCAACATCTTTTGAAGACGGAGATACCATGAAGTTAGAAAATGGCAGCTTAGCAACCCCTTTGGAATCAGATTCTGTTGCTACCGTCCGTGCTGGCAGAGCCGACTTCCCTATTCTATCGACCCTCATCAACGGAAATCCACTTGCCTACTTGGATAACGCCGCAACCACCCACAAGCCACAATCCGTCATCAATCGAATTCAAAAGTTCTACGCAGCAGAAAATTCAAACATTCACCGTGGCGTCCACACCCTTACCGCCCAAGCTACCGATATTTATGAAGAGGCAAGGTCCGCATTAGCCCAATTTGTCAATGGTTTTAGCGTTGATGAGATCATTTTCAACCGAGGCTGCACGGAAGGAATCAATTGTGTAGCCGACGCATTTGCGTCTCCAGCCGAACTTTGGCAGCATCCTTCTGGCTTGATTAGTCCGTTAAGTGAGGGTGACGTGATTCTTGTTTCCGAAATGGAGCATCACAGCAATTTGGTGCCCTGGCAAATTGCGGCTGCAAAATCGGGAGCCGTAGTTAAAGCCATCCCTATCACCGATTCCGGCGATCTCGATTTAGACGAATACCAAGCTTTGCTGAAGATGAACCCAGTGCGAATTGTTGCGGTGACTCATGCCTCGAACGTGATTGGCACTGTCAACCCGATTCAACTCCTAGCCGAACTTGCCCACCAACACAGCGCGATTGTGGTGGTCGACGGTGCCCAGGCCGTTGCCCACCTTGCGATTGACGTTCAAAACCTTGGCGCTGATTTCTATGCATTTTCTGGCCATAAAATGTTTGGTCCAACCGGAATTGGAGTGTTGTGGGGCAAACAAACCCACTTAGAGGCGATGCCTCCTTACCAAACCGGCGGCGGCATGGTGCGAGAAGTCACGATGCAAAAGACAACCTTCGCCCAGGTTCCTGCTAAATTTGAAGCAGGGACCCCCAATATTGCCGGAGCCATAGGCCTTGCCGAGGCGGCTAGATACTTGGCAGCCTTGGCTAACGGCGGCTCTGGTCCTGCTTCAATTGACAAAATGCGGCCACAACTTCAGTCTAGTTTTGCGGCCCTGACTCTGGTGGAAGATCAGCTTCTGGCCCATGCCTTGCAGGCGTTGACCCCTGTTAAGGGTCTAAAAGTCTTGGGCAGGCCCCACCATCAGCTTCCTGTAATTTCCTTTGTGCTGGATGGCGTGCATCCACATGATTTGGGCACCATCCTTGATTCAGAGGGAGTTGCGGTAAGAGTAGGACACCATTGCTGCATGCCCTTGATGCGGCGGCTGGGTGTTCCTGCCACCACAAGGGCAAGTTTGGCATTCTATAACACGGATGCGGAAATTGAAAGACTGATTGATGCCATCAACAAGGCAAGGAGCTTTTTTGGTGAGCCTTGATCCAACCGACCTCTACAAGGAAGTTATTTTAGACCACAATCGTTGGCCCCGCAACCGAGGCAGGCTGGAAGAGTTCAACCGATCTTCATCCGGATTCAACCCTTTGTGTGGGGATCAGATTGCCCTCACCCTGAATGTAAGCCAAAACCAAATTGAAGACATTAAATTTGATGCCCAGGGTTGCGCAATGACGGTTGCAAGCGCCAGCATCATGACGGAGGCAGTCAAAGGCCGCACAGTGGATGATGCCCTCAAACTGTTTGATGCCTTTCATGACTGCATCTCTGGCAAATTGCCACCGGAAAGCCTTGATGACAGCGAAGAGTATTACGCCCTGTTAGGGGTGCGAGCTTTGCCGGTGAGAATCAAATGCGTCATGCTGGCTTGGCATGCCCTGCATGACGCTCTCTCTGAAAACGAAACCTAGGTGGGTGTTGAAGAACTCAAAACCTACTTAGCCCGGCAAGAGCCGGGACGCGATGTGAAGGTGCTTTGATCCTGAACATCGTCGGTAACCGTCTGACTTCAGCCCAAATCAGACGGCTACCTTGAACCATTGCCATGGATCGGCAATGGTTCAACACCCTCCTAGTTGGTTTGGGATCTATGGCTCATTATAGATTCCAATTTCCGAAATATGGGGTGTATCGGCACTTGCCTCAAAAGAAAATCGAACTTGGTCTGTCTTGATTGGCTCGGTGCGATGAAATTGAACTCGGTGGGGTACTTGACCACCGGCTATTTCTTGCCAAGCCCCATCAATCTTTGCCTCGAAGCGATAGCTGCCAATCCGGCTCTTTTCATAGTCTTGATATTGCCCCACCGGTTCCACGATTCCAACGACATTAAAGAGAGTGGGGTGCTTAAAGGTGAGTTGAAGCCAACCACTGGTAAGACCAAAATCGGGATACCAATCGGAATCGAACTTGCCATCATTGGCTAAATCGGGCCCTACTGTATCGGGGTAAGAATTGGCATGAATGGTTTGACCAGTTGCCAAATTGGGGGTGGTAATGATAACGTTGTCATCTAGCTTGGCAGCGGGGCCAGGGTTTTGCCAGGCTTTGCCAATTTCTTTGAGCCTGCTGACCACATTCTCTGCCAAACGGCCTGTGCGATCTGGCGGAGCGTTGAGGATGAGGTTGCAATGATGCTGATTATGAGGTACTAGCCATTGATTGACAACCTGATCAACGGTTTTTAAGGGGCGATTTGAATCGGCTAGCTTCCAAAACCATCCCTCGGTCAAGGTTACACAAGCCTGGGCGGGGATTGCACTATCAGAAGGAGCCTCTTGCCCTGCATTTTGCTCATAGGCTTTGATGTCCGAGTAATACAATCCGGTTTCTGGATATTGGCTTGCGTTCAGCTCTGAGATCAAGCAGTCTGGCTGGTGGCTTTTAATCAGCCGATAAATATCATCAAATGGAACTTCGGAGTACGGGATTCGGCTCCAAGGTGCATCCCAGCCATCAAAAATGAGAAGGTCGATTTTGCCGTACTGGGTCAGAAGTTCTGTCAGTTGTTCATGAATGAGTTGAATCTTGGCAGGAGTGATATTAAAGTGCCGAATATCGTCTCTTAAGCTAAGGATGGAGTAATACAAGCCCACTTTAAGCCCCTTTTGCCTAAAAGAATCTGTGTACCGTTTGACCACATCAAGTTTCTTGGGGGTCTGCAAAATGCTGGCCGCCTTTGTTTTTGTAGGCCACAAGCAAAAACCATCGTGGTGCCTAGTGGTTAGACATCCATAACCCATTCCCGCGGAAAGGGCGGCATCCGCCCATTGGTCGGTATCGAGGTCGGTGGGATCAAAGGCCTCGGTGGGTCCATTGGGATCACCCCATTCTCGATCTTGAAAGGTAGCCATATTGAAGTGGACAAACATACCAAAACGCAGGTCCATAAATTGCTGCTGTAGTTGCAGCATTGGGGTACGGGATGAGTAGGGCTTGGTGGCATCCATTGCGGGTTTATCAAACCTCTTTGTGGCGGACGCAGGCAGAATTGTACTAAGGCCCGCCATTGCTGCAGACTGAACAAATTGTCTTCGGGTGCTCATGAGAGAGGAGGTCAGCATTCGGTTTTTGGTCGAAATGCGCACCTGACTCTTGTGTACCTTGCAATTTGATTGAATTTTGCCGCACTACAGTGGTTCATCACCGGTTTTGGATACTGTTGGTGCTAAATGAGGGTCACCTGTCAAGAATCAGTCATCACTTCATGGATCGTCTGCGTGGATTCTGCTTTTGCTTGGCGGAATGTGATTTGATTAGGCAGTGCTCACATTTCCATGGCAGTTCATAGGAAGTGGTCCCAATGTTTTGCGGAGTTTTAGGATTGTGCAGGGCTTTCCGGTCTGTTTCTCATTCAATGGGTTTGCAGTGAAGCCTGGATTTGGCGGAGGCAACTTGTTACCGCCATTAGATTGCGGTATTCTACAGGTCCTGACCGGGCGGTTAGCTCAGTGGTAGAGCACTACAATGACACTGTAGGGGTCACAGGTTCAAGTCCTGTACCGCCCACCATTTTCTGAACTGTCCATACCAGCCACTTTGTTTTCGCGTTCCGCCGTGGGCTGGCATTGAAGATCATCGGTAAGTTATTTCAAAACCAACTGTCAATGGGTAGGTTGTTCAGAAAGCGGACTCGTATCGCATATCTTTTGGCAAGTTATTCCCATTGACAATAAGCTGAACATTTCCCCGCGTGACTAGCAAGGGCAGGCTCTAAAGTCGTAGCCACAAAATAAACCCAGATGAAGAAGGTCCGAACCTGATCCTATAGACGAGACACTAAAGTCCACAGCTCTGGTCGACCCTTAATATTCTCAAGGGCGATGTAAACGCGGTGGGTAGTTTGGTCAACCGCGATTGTGTGGGCATCCGGTGCCATAAACTTGCCGAGAGGGACTAAAGACTTTCTTGCAATCTTAAAGACATCCACTGCCCCTCCCTCGCACGCCACATAAAGAAGGTGTAGCCCTTTTTCAATTGCCAAAACATCGGGGCCGCTTGTTACCGGCAAAACTTGCCGAACCTTCATTGATTTGAGGTTGGCCACAAGAAGTTTGTTGTTGCCATCGCAAGAGATATATGCCGTGCCTTGATAAGAAATCCAGCCATGAGGATGGTTGCCGCCTGGGGTTGCATATTTGGCTATAACCTTAAGGGTGCGTGGGTCAATCTCTGCCATTTGATTCCGGGTTTGAACGGCAACCCAAATCCGCTTGGTGGTTGGATCATAGTGAGTATTGCCAGCCTTACCGCCAAGGTTAATCATGCCAATCCGACGGTTGGTTACCGCATTAATGACAAGGTCCCTGCCACCGGCCTCGTCCGACACAAATATCCTTTGCAAAGAGGGCACATACGCAATTCCATCAGGGAAACCTGCTCCTTTGATCCTTGCAATGATCTTGTTGGACCTCATTTCAGTGACCACAACTTCATGGCTGCCGGTTGCCGAGGCATAAAACTTGCCGATCTGAGGAACCGCCAACACCCCTGTTACAGTTGGATAGCCAGGCAAATTGGCTTCGACCCTATTTGCTTTCGTGTTAAAAATCACCACTCGGCCCGCTCCCATGTGGGATAAATAAAGCCGATGAGATTCAGGATCAAGGCTTTCATAGTCAAACCTTGTTGCCTGCCCCGGCAGAACCACCGCGCTCACTTTGAACAACGGAGGAAGATTTCCTTTGGCTAAATTGGCAAATACCAAAACCATTGGGCCGAACATCATTCCTTCAGTGTGCCAGATTTCTGAGTGCCATTCTGCACAAATGGCCCGTGGCTGATACCTAAATCAGCGGCCCCTGTTGCCACTTCAACAGTTGGCTTAGAATCTATCAAACGGTCTATAGAAAGTTCTCCCGAATGCAAACACGGCTTGAGTCACCAAAATTGTGTCTCCAGATCTCAATCAAGGCAAAATCCACGCAACACATCGCTTATAAGGCTTGCAAAGAAACCGTCCAGAACGCCAAAGCGAGATCAATGGATTACAGGCGATTTACAGTCCCGCAAGTGGCAGACCGTACCCAGTTTGCTCACGGTTGTAGGGGAAATTTGGCCGGTCCAAATTTTTTGTCTAACCATATTGCTTTTAGAATCCAGGGCTTCAATTTGGGCCAAGGCAATTTTTGAAACAACCCAGGTTCAAAAGTCAAAAATTTGGGTTATGGAAAACGCAAAACACTCAACAAATTGTAAAAAAGTCACGACAAGCACTATATACGACATTTATTTCGTGTATTATATATCGTGATATGAATGTCGTATGTTCATCAACCGCATCATCAGCATCCAACCAAAATGAGCTGACTCCTATTGCCATTTCCTATGGTGATGGAATCGGACCGGAAATCATGACAGCAGTGGTTGACATCCTCAATCAAGCTGGAGCAAAACTTGAATACTGGCCCATAGAAGTGGGTGAAACCGTTTATAACCAGGGCCACAGCTCTGGAATTGCACCCGAGACATGGCAGAAACTTCAAAAAGCCAAGGTCTTTCTTAAGGCGCCAATAACTACTCCTCAAGGCGGAGGCTTCAAAAGCCTTAACGTTACCATCCGTAAAACTTTGGGACTGTATGCCAACGTGCGCCCTTGCGCCTCTTATGCGCCGTTCGTAAAAACCGAGCATCCCCACATGAACGTCGTGGTGATCAGAGAAAATGAAGAAGACCTGTATGCAGGAATCGAGCATCGGCAAACCGAGCAGGTCTATCAGTGTCTTAAGCTCATTACCAAGCCCGGTTGCGAACGAATTTGCAGGTACGCCTTTGAGTATGCACGGGCCAACGGTCGCAAAAAGGTGACATGCATGACCAAAGACAACATCATGAAGCTTACGGATGGTCTTTTCCATAAAGTCTTTGATGAAATCGGATCGGACTATCCCGAAATCCAAAAAGAACATCGCATTATCGACATCGGCATGGCCCAAGTTGCGTGCCGACCTGAATTGTTCGACGTGATTGTTACCCCAAATCTATACGGAGACATTCTTTCTGATGTAGCGGCGGAGGTTGCCGGATCTGTAGGCTTGGCACCTTCCAGCAATATTGGCGATCATTGCGCTATGTTCGAGGCGATCCATGGCAGTGCGCCAGATATTGCCGGCCAAAATATTGCTAACCCTTCTGGACTTCTATTGGCAGCAGTTATGATGTTAGTGCATGTGGGTCAACCAGAAGTCGCTTCTGCCATCCACAATGCTTGGCTTTGCACAATTGAAGATGGAATTCACACCAAAGACATTTATCAGCTTGGCATCAGCAAAGAGCTGGTTGGAACCCGAGAGTTTGGAAACGCTGTTTGCCAAAGACTTGGTAGCATTCCTAAGCAGTTCAGCACGATTACCTATACAGAAGTTAGCCCCCTTCAATCTGAGCCGATCCACGCAAGCCAAACTCGACAAAAAAAGGAACTTGTGGGGATTGACATTTTTATTGACTGGACCAGAACAGTTGATGAACTGGCAATGCGTCTGCAATCTGCAGAAACTCAGCACATGAAGCTCCAGATGATTACCAATCGCGGCGTCAAGGTATGGCCAAACGGATTTCCAGAAACCTTCGTGACGGATCACTGGCGGTGCCGATTTATTTCTGATCCGCAATTAGAAGTGCCTAAACAGGAGCTTCAAGACATTATGGGAAACTTGCTTAAAGCTGAACTTGATTTTATCAAGTCAGAAACTTTGTGCTTGTTCGATGGCCAGCCAGGCTTCTCGCTTGGCCAGGGTCAGTAGATAGTTCAGGCTTAAGCAGTTAAGCCGGGTAGCAGAGGCATTCTCTAGCTACCCTCCTTTTATTGTTTCGCGGTACTATGTTTTGCCATGGTTTTGGTCTTCTAATGGGACGTTAATTTGGTTCTACGATTGCCTTGAAATGCGCAAGTAAATCATTAGCATTTTTTGTATCTTTTTTATTTGCCAATCTGATTTTGCAGTGCTCCATCAAATGGACAAATTGAGATATGATATAGAGATTCATGCCGGTTTCAACTACAATTCTCACAGCATTCCTTTCTCTTTTGCCGGGTCACAAGCCAATTCCTCATTGGATTTGGGGGCAAGGGCAAAAATTGCCAGATCATGTATGGTTTCGGCGGGATTTTCACCTTTCTACCCTCCCCAAAAATGCCGAATTGACCATCACATGTGATGACGAATATGTCCTTTATGTCAACGGACGTCGTGCCGCTTCCAACGCAAATTGGTACACGATGCAAGACATCTCCTTAGTGCCCTATCTTCACAAAGGCAAAAATGTTCTCGCGGTGGCGTCAACAAATCTTCAGGCCCAGGCTGGGCTTTTGGTGCGGTGCACATTCCAGAGCGGAGGTCACCTTTTCAATTTAGACAGTGGTCTGAGCTGGAAATCCAGTTTAGCTCCATCCGACGGCTGGCAGGCAACTGGATACGACGATTCTAACTGGGTTCCACCAGTAGATGAGGGAGCGCTGGGAGTTGCTCCTTGGGGATTTCCTACTGACGACAACGACATTTTAGCAAGCATGAGTTTTAACGCGGTGCCCAAGGTTGATCCGATTGCAAAACGAAAACCAGACCCCGCCTCCCCAGACCCAGCCCAAGGATTTATCTGGTCAAAACAGCAAATTGGCCCCCACGGTAATTTCCAGCAAATGCCAATCTTACCATTGCATCCCACTCTGAAAACTCTTCGAGGCAGGGTCATAACTTCGCCTACCGTCATCAAACTAGATTTCGGCAAAGAACTTGCCGGGTGGGCTACTTGCACTGTCACTTCAAAAGTACAACCAAACATCAGCATCTATGTTGGGGAAGCGTCTACCCCTCAGCCTAAATTTACGACTGCCGTCACAAAGCATGGTAATTCTTATACCTTTACCATGCTGCCCACGAATGACTACACCGGCTTTCGGTACGCGTGGATCCATTTTGACAGAGTTGTAGCCCCCGTTCATATTTCTAATTTAGAGGCCGTGTATCGGGTCTTCCCTGCCAACTATATCGGCAGTTTTCATTGCAGCAATAACCTGCTTAATAAAATTTGGGAGATCGGCGCTTATACCGTCCGACTGAACCTTGCCAGAGATGCCACGGGATCCATTTTAAGGCCAGATCGTGGAGATCGCTACCCGTGGATGGGAGATGATCGAGTTTCTCATCACACACTCTTTGACGTCTTTGGAGACTACTGGCTGGCTAGAAATGACTTTGATTACTTTGTTACACCAGGGGCAAAAAACATTAATATTAATGGTATTCCCGGTTACACATTAGATTGGGTCATTGCCATGTACGACTATTACATGTACAGCGGCGACCTGTCCTCCGCTGAAAAACACAAAGCCGATATCAAGTCTATTTTAACCGACCTTGACACCACCGGCACCCCTCCTGGCTGGCTTTTCACAGACTGGGAACCTGGATTGAATACAACAACCGACCGGTCGGTTATGGCATTTCATATCAAATATCTGCAAGCCGCCGAAGCAGGAATGCAACTCGCAAGGGCCATGCATGATACGAAGGATTTGGCCGACTTTCGACAAAGGCGCAATTCAATGCTGGCATTCCTAAAGGAGTCTCCTCTCTGGGTGAAGGGACTGGGGCGTCACCGTTTAGCGGACGCCATTTTAGCTGGCTATGCCAGTTCCTACCCCAAGTCACTCATGAGTGATACGGCAACTCCCTACTTTACGTACTTTGTGGCCCAGGCTTTGGCCGATGTTGGGCAAGATCAGCGTGCCCTCAATACCATTCTAAAAACCTGGGGACGCATGGTGAAATTAGGAGGCACTTCCACGTGGGAGTTCTTCCAAACTCCTTGGGGCAAAGTTTACACTGGCAATCCGCAGCCACCAGAACTGAATGACATGATTAACGACACCATCAGTTTGTGCCATCCATGGTCCAGCGGAGCAACCGCCTGGCTTTCTGACCATGTCCTTGGCATAACTCCAACCTCGCCGGGGTTTAAAACCTGCCTTATCAAGCCCTTCTTTGGCAACCTTTCCTGGGCCTATGGATCGGTGCCTACTCCCAAGGGTCGGATTAGCGTTTGGTGGAAGAAGGTTGGCAAAAAGTACGTTGTCAAGTTTCATGCGCCAAAGGGGGTCAAAGTCCACCTAGTTGTCCATCCATAAACTTGGAGTCCGTGCCAAATTTGACCGGGTCGTTTGGGTTTTGTATTTTGGTCATCTGCAATGATATGAAAGCCATCTTCGATTTATGGGTGGCCACTATTCCTCATTAGCCTTTGAGTTGAGATCAATTTGAATGCTGCCATTCATAATGTAACCGGGGAGAAACAATGCCGAAAAGTTGGACAGAGAAGTATTACAACGGAAAGGATCCAATTGTTGGCCTGACAAACCGGAAAATCTCGGGGTTTCCCGCTGGGTCAAGGATGCTCGTGCCAACCCCAACTCAAGTCGACAACTACATCCGACAAATCCCAGTCGGCGAAACGAGGACTACCGCACAAATGGCAATTGACCTTGCCGAAAAAGCTGGCGCAGACTTAACCTGTCCACTTTGCTGTGGCTTGTTCTTCCGAATCTGCACAGAAAGAGCCTATGAAGAATTGCAGAATGGGAAGCTAGATGAAGAAGTCACACCCTTCTGGAGGCTGGTGCCATCCAACAAAAGCTTATTAGGCAAGATTTCTTGCGGAGTGGACTTCATTGAGGCAAAACAAAGAGAGGAAGACCACCAGTCAATGCGAGACGGGCCCACAAAATACCCTGATTTTAAAAACTGGGAAATCAACTGACCAGCAGAAGGTCGCGCAACAAAGCTCTGGACCCATGCGTTATCAAGTCTTATATGGGAAATCTTGAACCCAACCCAAGTTTAACGGAGCGTTTAGCTTTTGCAACCTTGGCTTTAGACGACGTCTATTGGTTTTTTGCGTCCAGAAAATTTCCCTCGATGCTTTCCAAATTGCAAAGGGTTTCGCCTTTAAAGATGGATCGCCTCTCTAGGCTCAGATCTCGACGCGCATACTATCACGCGCTAAGAACGGTTCCTGCCTATCGCAATTATGTTTCAAGTTTGTCCGCAAAGTGCTCGAAGACTCCGGAAACCGACAAGGCCGCCTACATTACTCAATACTCCATTGAAGATCGGTGCTGCGGAGGCAAGATACCATACCGAACCATCATGATTGACGAATCATCTGGAAGCACTGGTGTTCCTTTCAATTGGGTTCGATCGCTAGAGGAACGAGCTGATTCTCACAAAGCAGTGAACTTCTTTGCTCGCTATTGTTATGGTGAAGAAGAGACAATTGTCATCAACGCTTTTTCTATGGGTGCTTGGGCAACTGGACTCAATATGGGGCAAGCCCTCCTGCAATTTTCTACAGTTAAGAACATTGGCCCAGACCTTGACAAAATTCTTAGCACTTTGCAAGCTTTCGGAACACGATATCGCTACCTGGTTGTTGGCTATCCCCCGTTCCTTAAGCACCTCATTGATGTTTCCGTTCAAAGGGGAGTGTCACTGGAAGGCTATCGCCTAGACGCCTTAGTTGGCGGAGAAGGTATGTCAGAAGGCTTACGAGATTATCTTATGCAAACATTCAGATCGGTATTTAGCGGCTACGGCGCAACTGATCTTGAACTTGGTCTAGGCGGTGAAACGTGGGTCTCAGTTGCAATAAGGCGGCTGGCCCGAGACAATCTTGAAATTCGAGAGCTCTTATTTGGTGACCATTCGAGGTTACCGATGGTTTTTCAGTACAACCCGCTTATGCACTACTTTGAGATTAACAGCCAGTCGGAAGTGCTTGTAACTATCTTAAGATCAAACGTACTCTCACCAAGGATTCGTTACAACATCCATGACGAAGGAGGAATCGCACGATTTGATGAACTAGAGAAGCTGCTTGCTACTAAGGGAATTGACTTGTCCAAATTATCAACTGGTCCGCAACCCACCCTCAAGCTCCCTTTTCTATGGATCTATGGTCGGCAAGACTCCACGATTAGCATCATGGGGGCCAATATCTATCCAGAAGATTTGGAAGAGTGCGTGTATACCAAACCAAGCCTCGCTAAGCAGATTAGTTCGTTTTGTATGGAACTTGCCGAGTTGGATTCTGGAGAATTCCAAGCTTGCTTTCATTTCGAGGTTGAAACACCAACTGACAGTTTGCAAGATGAAATCAAAGAATCCGTATACAAGACGCTCATATGTTTAAATTCGGACTTTCGAGAGGCGGCAAAAGAACACCCCAATGGTCTAAAACCGCAAGTACAACTGCATCGGACAAAGGAGGGCCCGTTTGCTCAGAATTCCAGCCGAATCAAGCATCTACGCAAAGTCAACTCCATATTTAACCCGTAACTTGTGTGGCTCAAAATTACCACAGCAAATTGCAAATCTATAGAAAAGGACCGAAGTCACCAGTCTTTGTATGCCCCTTCACAACGTTTCAACCGATTGAATATCAAGGCAAGCAAGAGTCCGTCTAGCCAAACTTGGTAGCGCCGAGTGCCACAAGTTCAAACACTTCTCCCGTGAGGTGTAGACTAGTTTTCTACAATGTCGGATTCAAGCCCAGAAATCAATAACCTGCAAAGCAAGTTTCAGCGGGTTTTTCAAGAAGGCGTGCAGGCGTTTCGGCAAGGAAATCTCAACAATGCCATTCATAAATTCCAAGAATGCCTGCGGGTTCAGCCAGATAGCTACGAAGCGCTCTGTGGCCTAGCCGATAGCTATAGGCTGGTCAACCAGTTGGAATTAGCTAGGGAGCCGTTGCAAACCGCAATCAATCTCAACCCCAACAACATGGGGGCATATCTCATCCAGGGCATGACTTACAATGCCGAATTTCAATTTGAACAAGCCCTCGTTAATTTCAGGCAGGCCGCTCTCATCAGCCCCAAAAATGCAATTGCTCAGTACAACTTGGGCCTAGCCTACTACAAACTCTTCCTGTACCCAGAAGCCGAGGCCGCCTTAAACCTGTGTCTAGAACTCTCAGCTGACCACGTCTTTGCTATCTACTATAAGGCCAGATGCAGAGAACTCTGCGACGATGCGGAATCTGCAAAAAATCTTTACACTTATGCCATCGAACTTGCCTCCAATCAAGGCACCGCAGTCCTAAGCCAACTGGCAGAGACAATGAAAACCGATGCCCTCCTAGATTGGAGCGAAATGGCGGCTGATCTCATATGCAACCAACCCAACGCTAAGGTTGTGGGTTTAGTCATCAAAGCTAACATCTCTCAGCAACAAGGTGGGTTTGATATTGCAGAGACGTATCTTCAGCAAGCGATAGAACTCGCCCCCAATCAAGCAAAACCTTATTTTGATCTTATCTATGGCCGCAAAATGACGGTGCAAGACCAGGCTCTTCTTCAAGCCATGCAGAAGTTATTAAGCACCCGTGGGCTTGATCTAGAGTCAAGAAGGATGCTTTGCTATTCCCTGGGGAAGTTCTTTAGCGACATTCAAGAATACAAAGCTGCGGTGCGATACTACGATGAAGCCAATGCTGCTGCTCTCCAGCAGCTTGGAAGCCATGTCTACGACAGTAAAGATCAGGCGCAATTTGTAAACACAAGCATCAAAACTTTCAACACCAGGCTCTTTGAAGAAAACAAGCACTTTGGCAACTTAAGTACAGTTCCAGTGCTTATTGTTGGCATGATACGGTCTGGAACCACGCTTTGCGAGCAGGTCATCTCAAGCCATCCTGAAGTGGGGGCGGGCGGAGAGTTGGCCTACCTTCTTTATAAATCTTTCGGCAGAATGGAGGATCAAGACGAAGCCAACAAGAAAGCAGCGATGGACGATTTTACTACCGGATACCTCAACACTCTGCAAATAATTGCACCAGATAAGGCATTCGTCACCGATAAAAGCCCCCTCAATTTTACAAATTTGGGTGCCTTTCATATTGGCTTTCCTAGGGGCAAAATCATCCACGTAAAAAGAAACCCGGCAGAAAACGGACTTTCCATCTACCTCACTCCTTTTACTCCAAACCTCGACTTTGGCCACCACCAAGATAACATCGTGGATTTCTACCAGCAATATCTGCGACTCATGAATCACTGGCGCAGGGTTTTGCCAAAAGAGAACCTTTTAGAGATCAATTATGAAGACCTTGTGCTGCATCCAGAACAAGAAACTAGGCGCATGGCCGACTTCTTAGGCTTAGAATGGAACGATGCCATGCTGCATCACGAATCTAACCCAAGGATCATCCAAACCCCAAGCCAATGGCAAGCGCGGCAGCCCATGTATACATCCTCACTCAACAAATTCCACCTTTATGAGCCCTATTTGGATGGGCTACAGAAATTAAAGGACTTGAAACTGCCAAACTAAACGTAATTGATTCGAGATGAAAATGGGAAGTTGGAATCGAGTAGACGGTGAGTGCCTATGAGTCTGCCAGAAGGAACACTCTCTTTTCTCTTTTCCGACATCGAAGGAAGTTCGCATCTGTGGGAATCTGATCCCAAAGGGATGAAGGCATCATTGGTCCTACACGACGTCATCATGATGCAAGAAATCAAGGCCAACAATGGCCAAACCTTCAAGCGTGTGGGAGACGCCTTTTGCGCCGTTTTTCCAACCGCAGTTGATGCCTTAAACTGCTCTATCTGCTGCCAATTGCGCCTCAACGAACCGCCGCCAGAGGGGATGATTCCGTTGAAGGTTCGCATCGGAATCCATACCGGAATTGCCGAACTGCGTGAAAACGACTACTTTGGCCCCACTGTGAATCGAGTGGCAAGAATCGTTAACTTGGGTCACGGAGGGCAAGTCCTGCTTTCTCAAGTTTCGGCTGGGCTTTGTTTGGACCACATGCCACCACGTTCTGAGCTGCTGGAAGCCGGAGAAGTCACCCTTAAGTCAATGACTCGGCCAGAAAGAATCTACCAGCTCTACCACCAAGATATCCCTTCTGTTTTCCCTCCTCTAAGGTCAAATTCCGAAGACATTGTGACCGGTTACGAATCCTCAAATTCAGACTTCCAAAAGGAAGCAGAAGCAACCCAAGCCATTCTTTCACGGGCCCAGCAAATGTCGGGCACCACGATCAATCGAGACAATCTTTTGAGAACTGCGGCGGAACTGGGAATTTCTGCCAGTGCGGTAGCTAAGGCAGAAACCGAATACCGGCAACAGGAGCAACAAAAGCAGATGCGCTCTCAGTTTTTTAAAGAGCAAAGGCATCAGTATTTTAGCAAGTGGCTTTCGGTTTTTAGCCTTGCTTTTTTAATGACTGGCATCTGGTTTCTAAGCGGTCGCGGTAATTATTGGCCCTTTTGGGTGTTTATGTGGCCGGCAATCTTTGTTATATCGAGGGGATTCAAGCTGATTCATGACGGGCCCCATCTTGATGAGAGTTTCGAAAAATGGAAACTCAAGCAGACTTATGTTCAGCAGGGATTACCGGTTCCTCAAAATATCAATGTAGAATTGGAACAAGACAACCATCGAATCGGGATCCACAAAGACCTATGAAATCCATCACACTATTCATTTTGCTAACCTTAAGCCTCGGTGCCATTTGTCAGGTGCCTTGTAACCTATCCCACCAAAAAGATTTTCGATCGGAAAGACTTTCCAGCACCGATCCAAACCACCATAATGCCGATTACCGCCCAATGCAGCCCGGACAAACTTTGACACTGGGGGTGATCCATGGGGCGGGCAGAATTGAACACATCTGGATGACGATCGCTGCCCAAGATGATGACCATCTTCGAGAAATGGTGTTAAGAATTTACTGGGACGGATCAAAAACCCCCGCTGTCGAGTGCCCAGTCGGGGACTTCTTTGCTCAGGGACCAGGCAAGTACGCTGAGTTTCATAGCGCAGCGGTCTCAGTAGGAGGCAGCATGGCCCTCAACTGCTACTGGCCAATGCCCTTCAAAAAAGAAGCAAGAGTGACAATGACGAACGAGGGCACCGGCAAAATCTATGCTCTGTATTACAACATTGACTACCGCCTAGAAAACCACCCCGAGCCTCATTTGCTGTACTTCCATACTCAGTATCGCAACGATTTTCCCGCCAAAGTTGGCTCGCCAATACCAATTTGCAAAGCGTCTGGCAGTGGCCAATTCGTTGGAACAGTTTTAACCGTTCAAGCCAATAGCGATGGTTGGTGGGGAGAAGGCAATGATCTTTGGTTTATTGATGGCGCTAAAAAGCCCACAATCGAAGGCACCGGCTCAGAAGATTATTTCTGCGGCGCATGGGATTTCGGACATGTCTTTCAAACGCCCTACTTTGGGGTGACCTACTATGATGACGCCAAGTTTGGAGGCGAAAAACGGGGGATTCAAAACACCGTCTACCGGTGGCACATTCTAGACCCCGTGGTCTTCCAAAAGTCTCTACTGTTTCAACTTCAGCAAGGCAGCTCCGGCGACAATGAAGACAGGAAGCCGTTCACCAACAATTACACAACTGTCGGCCTGTACTATGTAAACCACCCTCAAAGGGATGGAGAAGAAATACCAAGCCTAAGCCACCGCATCCCCCATCTCATTCCTTTGGAAGGGCATTAGGTGCAGCTAACTGCAGTCAAGCTAAGTCCGTAGTTCATTCAAGTGCAAGTGAAGCGTGGCAATAAACCACGTTTCCATTGCACTATCCGCAACCACTGCATTGTGTTCTTCAACGAAGATAGAAGCGGCTCATACAAGAGGAAAGTTACGCCAAGGCAAGGTTCATTGCCGCCAGTTCTCGCTCTCGAGAAAGGACTTTACGGCTTCCCTTGCCGTCCATGACCTGATCGCGCTCTGGCATCGCCTGAAGCCAACCCAAAGTGTCTTGCAGGGTGACTTCCAATTTCCTTCTTTTCAATCCCAACCCGAGTGCTGCCGAAGGGTTCAGATTCCGCAAGGCCTCGCCTGGACCTCGCTTGCAGATCAAGGGCAAATCGGATCCGACTTCAATGTTTTCTTTTTGAAGCTTATCAGCCGATACCTGGACAATTTTATCTTTGTGATAACCCGGACACTTCGCTAAGACTTCGTCGAATGTATAGCTTTCACCCACAACCGTATATTGACCATAAAATTTGGACTCAATGGATAGGTTCACGAAGTCTGCCAAATCCCTCGCATCAATCTGTTGGATTCGAGTTTGGATATCTTCTGGCACCAAGACCTTATCATATCTATCAAATCGATCCACCCAATACGGCATACGGAGGGTGATGTCGTGGGGTCCTGCCACAAATCCAGGACGGATCATCGTGCATGTGTGCCCAAAAGCCTCTTCAACAAAATGCTCGGCTAGAAGCTTCATCGGCCCGTAAGTTTCAGAGTTGACTTCCTCATGAGTTCCTTCCGGAAAAAGCTTTGCCTCTAGCCAGCCATCTTCTGCGGGATGATAAACCGCCACCGTGGAAATGAAAAGATACTGCGCCGCCCGCCGTTTAAAATGCTGAGCCGCTGATTTCACCACCGATGGCAAATAGCCAGAGACGTCAACAACCGCATCCCATTTGCCTTCCACTGAATGGATTTCGGACGTCCGATCGCAAAGCACTTCTTCCAAGTTCCAAGTGTCTGGCTTTGCGGTTTTGCCCCTGTGCACAATCGTGACCTTCCATCCCTTTTTCAGCGCGTCTTCTACTATGGCTCTGCCCACAAAATTTGTGCCGCCTNATACGCAAATATCCATGAGGGCAAGGTACCCGATCCAATCATTCCAGGTAAGGCGGAGATTCCATTTCAGGTACACTCATGATCGGTCAGCGGGGTTGGGGACTCTGCGACTTTCCACAGGAAAACAATCTTGCCAGACGAACCTATTGAGCCAACCGAAGACATCGTTAAAGTAGAAGTAGAGCTGGGGCGATCTTACGTTAACTATGCCCTGAGCGTCATTATTTCTCGAGCACTACCGGATGTTAGAGATGGATTAAAACCAGTTCAGCGCAGAATTCTTTATTCCATGAGGCTGCTCAACCTCAGCCCCGATTCGGTGACCAAAAAGTGCGCAAAAATTTGCGGCTCCACTTCCGGCGATTTTCACCCCCATGGTGAGGCGGCAATCTACCTAACCTTGGTCAGGATGGCTCAACCCTGGTCTCTGCGCTATCCCCTTGTGGATGGCCAAGGCAATTTCGGAAACATTGATGGCGATGGCCCTGCCGCGATGCGTTACACGGAAGCCCGTTTGACTCCGGTTGCCATGGAAATGATGGAAGACCTGGACCGAGAAACGGTTGATTGGGTTCCAAATTACTCTCAAGAAGTCAATGAGCCAACCGTTTTGCCCAGCAAGTTCCCGAACCTGCTTTGCAACGGAGGTCAGGGCATTGCGGTGGGAATGGCTACTAACTTGCCTCCCCACAACCTAACCGAAGTTTGCAATGCCTTGCTACTGCGCTTGGATAATCCGGATTGCTCACTTGATGAAGTGATGGAAGTGATGCCAGGGCCTGATTTTCCAACCTACGGCACCATCATGGGGGCCAAAGGAATCAGAAGCGCCTATGAAACCGGTCGCGGCTCTATCACCCTCCAGGCCCGCACCATGATTGAACCCGGAGAAGCCGGAAAATCCATCATTGTTGTCACTGAAATTCCCTATCAGGTCAGCAAAGAGACCTTGATCAAGTCCATTTTTAATATTGTGAAAGAGAGGTCGTTTGATGGGCTTCTGTCCGTGCAAGACTACTCGGATAAAGTGGGAATGAGGATTGAAATTGAGGTCCGCAGAGACGTCAATCCTAACCGCGCACTCAATTATCTGCTCAAGCGCACTGCCCTTCGCACCACTTTTGGCGCCATCATGCTTACTTTGGTGGACATCGCCCCTCGAACTTGCCCCCTCCTCCTACTTTTAGATCAGCATATCAAGCACCGCCGTGATGTCATTGAGAGGCGCACACGGTACGAGCTCATGCGGACCCTAGAAGAGGTTCATCTTAACGAGGGTTATCAGATTGCAAGGAGATTTCTTGACGAAATCATCAAGGTGATCCGAGCAGCAACCGATCCCAATACGGCTAGGGTGGACTTGGTACGTCAGTTCGATTTTTCGCCTCTTCAAGCTAATGCTATCCTCGCCATGCCTCTGAGGAGGCTCACCCAGCTTGAGCAAACCAAGCTAGAAGCAGATTACAAAGATGCCTTGCTTAGGGTCCAAAATCTCCTGGACATCCTTAATGATCATGCCCGCTTAACTGGAGTCCTCAGGGATGAAATTGTTTATCTGCGAGATAAATACGGGGATGAAAGAAGGACAAAAATTCAGGCCAGAGAAGCAACCGATTTTACCGACGAAGATCTTATCCCCGAAGAAGAGGCCATTATTTCGATCAGCCGAGACGGATATATCAAGCGAGTGAGCATTGATGCCTATCGCCAACAGAAACGCGGCGGCAAAGGGGTCATGAACATCCAAAAGGCGGATGACGAACCAGCCCACCTTTTCCAAGTCAGCACTCACCACTTCATCTTGTTCTTTACCGATCGTGGACGAGTCTACAAGCTTAAGGGCTACGAAATTCCTGAGAGCGGGCGATATGCCAAGGGAATGCCGGTTATCAACTACATCAACATCCTTGGTGGAGAACGGGTGACAGCAACGGTTAGCGTCAAAGACATCACCGGCGAGGGCTTCTTAACCATGATTACCGAGCGTGGTGAAGTCAAGCGGACTCCTCTCAAAGCCTTTGCCAACATCAGAAACAACGGCCTCATTGCCTTCGATATCGAGGAAGGCGATGAACTTGGCTGGGCTCTCAAAACACGGGGCGCAGATGACGTCATTTTAATTACCAAAAATGGCCAATCGATTCGGTTTTCAGAAAAGCAAGCCACCTCAAGATCAAGGGCGGCCGGTGGAGTGAGAGCCATGACCTTAAAGGATGGCGACATCATTGTGTCTGCCGACGTGATCCAGACCGATGCAACTTTATTGGTTGTCAGCGAAAATGGCTACGGCAAGAGAACCGATTTAAGCGAGTACCGAGTTCAGGGGCGAGGCGGATCAGGCATTTTAACCATGCAGTGCACCGATAAGACCGGTCAAATTGTGGGCGCCGAAGTCGTTCAAGACGACGATCGCCTTTTGGTGATGACGGTTAACGGTAAGGGAATCCGAGTCAAGGTAAAAGAGATCAGGCTGACCAAACGAGTGGCACAGGGCGTCAAGCTCATCAGTTTGGGGCAGGGAGACATGGTGCGATCCATTGCGAGAATCGTCCAAGAGGAAGACGACGGCTCAATTGAGGCTGCTCTTGACGATGATGGAGACGATATCGATGATACGGACGCAGGCATCGAACCTTCTGACGGCTAACATCCGATTTGTATTGACCAAAGAAGAGTTCTGTAGGCTCTTGCTGTTGACTTGGATTCAGGATAAATTTGCGGTCTGGGTTTGGCTTCCGGAGGTTTGGCAGTTGACGATCTGTCATCAAGGTTATATCTTGCGTGCCCTAGGGAGCCCCGGCTCAGCGCACCAGCTTCGGTGAGAAAACAGCTATGGGACTAGGAAACGCACCGGCACCTTCCATGACATCGGGCCAGTTGTGGGCCTTGCTCGCCCTCATTGCCACGGTAGTGGTTTCGGCAACATTAGCTGGTTTTGTCTTCTTTCTGAAGTGGAGCGCCCGGGACGCTTCGGAACGAACTGAAGAAAAAGAAGCCATGTCAGAAGATTCCAACCAAGATCCTTCTGGCACCAAGTTGTAAGCGGATTTTGCCGCCTCCATTTGATGAGAATTCCGCCAACTGGGCAACGGTTTTGCATCCCCTCCTTTGGAATTGTCAACTCTAAGACAATCCAAACTCTTGTATGATAGGGACATGGTCTTCATTGCACTGACGCTTTCAGTCCATCGCCCATTCCTCATCGCTAAAAACGGATCGCCAAAGTGTGTCATCTATGTCCCGGCTGGCAGCTGTCCCGGCACCCAATATGGTGCCACCGAGCTGCAAAAAACGTTGCAGACAGTTTCCGAGGGAGCGGTTATTCCGATCGTCCATTCTCGGCCCAGAGGACCCCAAATTGATCTACTTGACTCTAGAAACATGGGCCCGGAAGAGTATTCGATCCAAGCCTTTTCCAACCATGTTTTGATCGAAGGTGGATGCCCGCGAGGAGTGCTTTATGGCTGTATTGGCTTGCTTCAAGATCACCTTGGCTGTCAGTGGTATACGTCAACCGTTTCTTCAATTCCCAAGCGCAATGTGGTTACACTTCCCAGGTTATTTGACCACGAGAAGCCAGCTTTTGAGTACCGAGAGCCGTTTTTTACCGAAGCTTGGAACCGCGAATGGGCAATCCACAATCGGTGCAACGGATTCTCGATGGACTTGCCAGACTCGGTGGGTGGAAGAATTCGATATGGAGGGCCGTTTGTTCACTCTTCTAGCGATCTCGTGCCGCCTGATCAGTACTTTCAATCCCATCCTGAATACTATGCCCTTGTGAACGGCAAGCGGACTCCCGACCAACTTGAGTTGACCAACCCGATGGTGGCACAGATTGCCATAAAGACCGTAGAAAAATGGATTCGGACCAACCCAAAAGCCACCATATTTTCAGTTTCTCAAAATGATAATTGGAACCAAAGTCAATCGGCTGCATCCCAAAAGATCAATAAAGAAGAAGGCTCTCCAAGCGGGCTCTTTTTGAGATTTGTCAATAAAGTTGCGGTGGCGGTGGCCAAGAAGTATCCTCACGTCCTTATTGATACGCTTGCCTACCAATGGACAGAGAAACCACCTAAGATAACGAGACCGTTACCCAATGTGCGAATTCGATTGGCACCCATAGGAGCCGACTATGCGCATCCCCTCTACGGCTCACGTCAAAATAAAGAGCCCTATGACAATTTGGTGGCATGGGGCAATATCACTCACCAACTCTATATTTGGAGCTACTGCACCAACTTCCACCACTATTTGCAGCCCCTGCCAGATCTTGATGAAATTGCTGGCGACATCCCCTTGTTCAAAAAACACGGAGTTGTGGGGGTCTTCTACGAAGGCGACTATGCCCCCGGTGGCGGCGGAGACATGGCGGAACTGAAAAGCTATTTGATTGCTCATTTGCTTTGGAATACAAAGGACAATCCATGGAGCCTAGTGAAAGACTTCTGCGATCACGTGTATGGCCCCGCAGCCCCAGATATTCTCCAATGGCTTAATCTGCTTCAGTCACCGGCTCGAACTGCTGGGGTTCCTGCCTCCATATACGATACTTCCCATGCCCCTTACCTCACACCAGAAATGCTTTCCGAGGGGGACCGAATCTTTACCAAGGCCATAGAAGATGCGGCTAACGATCCAGATGCCTTGAATCAGGTGGAAAAGGCCCAGCTTGGCCTGCAATATGTTGAACTGCAGCAATCCAAACCAGGTTCGCCGCAATATAAGCTGCTTGCCAATGTCGTGGCGGAAAAGATCAAAAAATATGGGATCACTCAGGTCTCAGAAGGAGGCAGTGCCGACGACTATCTCAAATCAATCGGCGAGTAGTCTTAGAGCATGGGCCATATGTTAAAACGGCGCGGAAGTCGAGACAACTCTATTTCTGCGCCGAGGAAACTACAGTTTTTCTAGGCTTAGGCTCATCGAAGCATAGGTGCGGGTAGGAACAAAACCAAATTTGGCATAGAAATCTACCAATGTTGTCCAGTCAATAATGCACTCTTTAACCCCTCTTTGCTTCAGTTCATTAAGAGCTGTGCCTAATAGGGCACCACCGAGTCCTCGTCCCCTCAGAGAGCTTGCGATGCCAATTGGCCCTAAACTTCCCCAATGGCTGCCTAAAGATTGGTTCCAAACTCCGCCTCCGATGGGTACCCGCGTGTGTTCATCTTGCAAAAGGGCAAATCCTTGGACCTTGCCGTCAACCAACAGTCCAAAAACGCACTGAGAGATGCCTTCATTAGAGATGCACTGAAGCACGTCGTATCGCCACCTTGAAGGAAAGTTTTCATCAAAAAAAACCAACATAGATTCTCGATCCGCTTCTTTGAGGGGCCGAAACTCACCGATGATGCCGTCTGGAACCGTATAGTGGAAGTCTGTTAGGTCGCGTTGAAGATCATGACACTCGCTGCCTTTCTCAAAGCCCTCCACCATCAAGAACAAGTCAAGGTTTTTTGCCTCCTGCGGGCAGCCCGGAAAGATATGGAAGTTGTCTTGCCCAAACACCAACTTTGATGCACCACGGTTTCGGAGGATGGTCTTGACCTGGGCCATAGCATCCACTCCCGCGTTGGCTTCAGAAAATGCAAGTGCCGTGATGTGGGCACAATCTATATCGGGTCCTTTGTAAAGCCGACCTGCAGATTTTTTCACCGCGACGAACGCAACCGGTTCATTGCTATCGTCAGTAATAGCAATTGAACTACCCCAATCAAAAAGCGGACTGCCAACCGTATGTTTTTCGAAGATAGACTGAGATATAGCAAATTGTTCCGGCATAAACCGGTTGAGCATTGCGGTTAAAGCGGCGTGATCGCACGCTCTAAAGTCCCTTTTCTGAAAACCCATTCTCCGTTAATTGAAGATCTCTCGCCCAATCTCTAAGAGAGTGTGGCGGAGTGAAACAATCGCATTATAAAACTTAGCCTCGCTGGACCGAGTTGCGATTTGATCAGCTTTCAATGATAGCATGATTCTTAGGTTCTGTTCAAATACATTTACCTTATCGATCTGATACGGCCCCACCGCCAAGGACCTCAGCCAACTGCAGATGGGTTCAAAATGACGCTCTAGAGCCGACATTTTCGGCGGTTCTGAGGAACTTGATCCTGAAACCTGAATCACAGATTCCACATAATCCTCAAAGTCGGAAACAAAATCGAGAAAGACATCTAGGGCCCGAAAATCCACAACGATCTCACTCTCATGAGCCAATGGGTGGGAACAAACGGCGTTTTGAGGAGTTTTCTTCACTCCGCTGGCCCCAGCTCAGCTTGTTCTTTGGATTTGGCAACGTAGTTTAATTTCAAATTCCTAATGACGGTTTGGAGTTGAGACTTATCCTCTGAACTCACCACCGATTCCACTAAGGTGCTCAAGGCGGAGGCGGCATCAATTGCGGCTTTTGCCTGCACAAGGTCAATAGATAAGCTTTGGCTAACGGGATCGGGTTGGAAGCCCAATTTCACCCAAGCGATTCCAGTTATTTGTTCAAAGCAAATTGCCAGCAATTCGTAAACGTCTATGTTTTTTGGTGCCTCAGTTCCAGAATCAGCCATGAATACTGCTAAAGACGTGTTATTAGGACAGTTGGATGCAGGGGATTTGGGGATCGGCAATGAACCTGCATGCTGAGGCTGAACGGTAGACTTTCGTCATAACTTCTATGAACCAAGAAACTGAAAATGTGATCATCATTGGATCGGGACCTGCCGGGTATACAGCTGCCATTTACGCAGCCCGAGCCGACTTGAATCCTCTTTTGATCGCGGGTCTCGAGCCGGGAGGACAGCTCATGATTACCACCGATGTTGAGAACTATCCGGGCTTTCCTGATGGCATTCTTGGCCCCGAATTGATGGATCACTTTACAAAACAAGCGCTTCGATTTGGAACCAGATTAGAAACGGGCATGGTGGAAAGCGTTGATTTTTCCCGCCATCCTTACAAAGTCACCACCGCTTCCAAAACTTTCTTCGCTAAGACGGTTATCGTCAGCACAGGAGCCAGCGCAAAGTGGATAGGTCTGCCAGGAGAACAACATTTTGGAGGGTATGGTGTGAGCGCATGCGCTACCTGCGACGGGTTCTTTTACCGAGGCAAGCCAGTTGCAGTTGTTGGTGGTGGAGATACGGCAATGGAAGAGGCCAGTTACCTCACCCGCCATTGCAGCAAGGTCTATTTAATCCACCGTCGAGACGAGTTTCGCGCCAGTAAAATCATGCAAGAAAGGGTCTTGAGCAATCCAAAAGTAGAAGTTCTCTACAACCAAGTTGTCAAGGATATCCAGGGCGTTGAAGATCCTGTGCGAAAAATGACAGGGCTCACCTTAGAAAGCACCAAAGATGGTTCAACTTCAGAATTAGAGGTTGACGGCCTTTTTGTCGCCATCGGCCACAAGCCCAATTCTGATCTGTTTAAAGGCATTTTGGACATGGACGATGTTGGATATCTGATGACAAAACCAGGTTCAACCAAAACAAACATTCCGGGGGTGTTTGCCTGCGGTGACGTTGCCGATAGCGTTTATCGGCAAGCCGTATCCGCTGCGGGAACTGGCTGCATGGCCGCAATTGATGCAGAAAGATACCTCGCCGAGGAAGATCATTAATGATTGCCGCCTTGGCTCTGTCCTTGATATTGCAAAGTCCAAAACTTCCCGTTATCGAAAAAGAGTTGCCTTCCCTGTTTTGGAAGAATAGTCGAACCCTTTTTATAAGCTATGCGGGTGCAATTCAATCACCCAAGTTAAGCCCCTTGAAATATGGAACCCCCTCCAAACAGCACGAATTTAAGTTTTTGACGGCTGGATTTGCAATACCCAAGGCAGGTGCAACTCAATTTGATCTGCGCTTTCGGGTTTACAGCCAAAGCTTGAGCGACAACTTACATTACGGGATTCCCGTTGCCACCGAACTCTTAAGACTGTGGGAAATGGATGCCCATTGGCTCAAAATTGACCATAGCCAGCTTTACCATGATCAAATTGTTGATGTCTACCTTGCCAATGGAGGCACACCTGGCGGACAGCAAATGTTTGGCATTGATCATGAAAATGGGGTTGAGTTCAAATCCAACATGATCTATATTTATGATCTGTCGAGTTTCAATGATCCCCTTGAGGAGTGCCGCGAAGTTGCTCACGAGTACGGCCATGCCGTCCTTCCTGCCGTCGGTGGATACTCAAAGCCGGAATATTGGGCCAACGGGTACTTGGGCGAAAAACTCTACCTGCGCTGGCTAGATGAAGAGCTTAGAGCCGGCAAAGTCACGAAGGATGACACAATGGGGGCAACAAGACAAGATTTAGACTCATGGGTCAACGTCAACATCAACTCGATCGAAAAGTCTGCTGCAGAAAAAGGACCCCATAATCTGGCACTTAAGGGTACAAATGCTCATGCTATGGCTGCCTTTCATGGACTGGTTTGCTACTGTGATTCCATCATGCCCCACAAAATGTTTGGAAGATCCCTTCTGCTGATTGGAGGAGAAAAGGCAGTGGACTACCTTTCTGGAGCCGTCCTTGCCTCCGAAGAATCTTCTTGGAAGCCAAATTTCCCACCCTTTCTTGCTGGCAGGTTGGTTTGGGTTCCGGTTGGTACAAAAGGCACCGTGATTGGCACTAAGGTCATTGCAAAAAGCCAAGGGTGGGATAAAGTTATCGCAAAGTTTGGGATGGAAATCCATCAGCCCCCCGTCAGCAACTGATCAATATCCTCATGAAATGGCGCAAATCTTGGAGTTGGTATGCGCTGTATGTGCTTCTTCTTGGATTCATTTGTTGGCACTTTCAGGTTCACAATCCCTACGCCCTGGTTGATTCAGACACGGTTAAAATCATTCACGGCATCAAATTAAATCCCAATTTTTGGCTTTGGTGGCATCACGATTGGCCCCTTGCCAATCATTTTTACAGGCCACTTTCTACATTGGCTTTCCAGTTGGATTTGGCTCTTTACCACCATAATCCCGTGGGATGGGATCGGACCGATTCGATCTTGGTTTGTCTATCTGTGCTAAGCCTGGGCTGGTTTATGGCAGAACTCACCCTTAACACGATCGTTGCCGCCCTTTCAACAACCCTGTTTGTGGTTTGGGTGCTAGATTACGGAAGCATCATTGCAGGCTGGGTTGGATACATAGCCCTTGGAGCACTCATCCTTGGAGCCGTTCGGCACCGGTTGGCATGGCGCTACTACCTCCCTGCCTTTTTGGTTTGGACCTGGGTTTCCCATGAACTTTTTGGTATTTCAACTCTTTACTTTCGGTCGGAAGGTTGGATACCAGGCAGAACCGCAACAACAATGACCATTTTTGCGTTTGTGGCGATGGCTGCTTTTTCTAAATACTGCCGAACAGGTCCTTCTCGCAAACTACCCAATTCACCAACTGCTCTTGACCGACCGGCAACAAAGAGTACGGTTCAATCGGAAGAAGGGCTTCCCAAGGGAAATTGGGTTTGGCTCATCATTTCGGTTATCTCCACAATGGCTGCCTTGGCGTGTTACGAGCAAGCCGTCATGGTTCCCCCACTTCTGGGGCTCATCGCGGTTTACTGGCACTTCAAGGGCAAAAAGGCACCGTGGTGGACGGCTTCACTGTTTGCTGCCGTGCTTTGCCTTTACGTCGCCGTTCACCTCATCTATGTTCCCCACCAGGCTTCAACTTACTACAACTGGCAAAAGCGGACTTTAAAAACCTCGGCAATCATGTTTCAAAGGTATTTTTTCTTCCCTTATCTGCAATTCCAAAAGGTTTGGGTTCAGTTAACAGGAGGCATTTTGCTTTGGCTCTTTGCAACCCCGTGGCTGGCTTCTCTTAGTCTCACCGCGTCCATCGTCGCCATGTGGCAGGCCAAAAGAAAGTGGCTCTTGTGCGGGTTTGGATGGCTCGGCTCGAGCCTAGCCTACCTGCCAATGACATTCTACAAAGACTTTGGCCACTACCATTATTGGCCAATGGCGATTCGCACCCTCGGAGTCACCGCCTTAGCGTGGGTTGCGGTTGATCTCACAATTATCGCTGTTTCGCCCCCAGCCGTCCAAGCTCCGCCACGATCAAATCCCGCACCTGGTTCGCTTCATCATCAGTAAACGTCGCCCCATGCTTGCGAAATGTCATAGCAAGGGCAAGACTATGACTGCCCGCGTCAATGCCGGGCCCTTCGTAGACGTCAAATAGCCACAAAGACTCCAACAATTCGCCTCCTGCCCTTCGTACAACTTGCTCGATATCAGAAAACAAAACCGACTTGCTGATGGAAATGGCAATGTCTCTTCGGATAGAAGGCGTACGGCTAATCGGATGGTATTCGACCCGCCGTTCAACCCAATCCCCATAAACAAGATCAACCTCCGCCATGATTGTTCCGATCGGCAGTCCCATTTTATCGGCGATTTTAGGATGAATTTGGCCCAAACTTCCCGAGACAGTGCCGCTAACTTTAGCTTGCCTATGGCTGTGAAACCTTGGGTCTTTGCCCGCTGAGAATTGAAGCTCTCCAAAAATAGATTCAAGGATAGATTTCGCCCAAAAGAAGTCAATTGGCTTCGGAGAATCTTGCTTGCGGTCAGGCGGCTCGACTGGGCCAAAACCAAGAAATCCAAATGACTTTAGGGATTCGTAACCATCAGCTGACTTGCGAAATATTGGCCCAAGTTCAAAAAAGGGCTTTCCAGAAGGAGCGTTTCGTAAGACAGAAGCCGCAAGCCCCGGCAAAACCGAGTTGCGGACGAAAGTCGTTTCTGGAGATGCTGGATTTTGCACCCTTACCGAATTGTGATGAGGATCGAATAAGGGGCTTTCGCCAACCAAGGAATGAGTCATGGCTTGGTCCATTCCGCTCATCAGGGCCTTCTTGATAACGCCGTCATGCCATTTGTATTGGCCAAACAACCCGCCGACGGTGGCGACACCATCTGGCATCTGTTCTGGAATTCTTTCGTAACCCAAAACTCGGCCAATGTCTTCAATAAGGTCTTCCTCCAGTTCCACGTCAAATCGCCAAGATGGGACCTTCACTTCATGGTAACCCTCCTTTTCTGAAACTTGAAAGCCGAGCTTTTCCAAGGCACGGATGGCTTCTGTTGTTTCAAACTCAAAACCTAAAAGCATCCTGGCTCGGTTGAGGTTCAGGCTAATAGATCGTGCAACAGGCTGTTTATCGGATGAAAAAGACTTGGTTATGCCGGTTAAAATGGCCTCTTTTTGACCCGATAGCTCTACGAGTTCCGCAACCCGATTCAGAGCCACAGTGACTAAATTAGGATCAACCGATCGCTCAAATCGATAGCTAGCCTCTGTGCTAATCCCCACCTGTTTACGGGTTGACCTTATCGATTGGTGATTAAAGTGTGCGGCTTCCAAGAGCACCTCAGAAGTTGTGGAATCGACCTCCGTATTTTCACCTCCCATAATGCCAGCAAGGCCAATCGGCCCCTCGCCATCAACAATCACCATGTGGTTTGGCTGCAATTCTCTTTCCGTTCCATCTAAGGTCTTTAGCAATTCCCCTCGTCTAGCGCTGCGAACGCCAATGTGCCTTTGCCTCAATTTGGTTAGGTCGTAGGCGTGCAAAGGTTGCCCCACTTCCAACATCACGTAATTGGTCAGATCAACTAAAAGGCTGATTGGCCTCATTCCTGCTTGCCTTAGTCTTTGCTGAATCCAGTCCGGAGAACTGCCGTTTTTGATCCCCTGGAAGCCACGGAATCCAAAACAATCACATAGTTCTGTTTCGACGGCTAAAGTCACGCTGAGCTGACTGGAATCGTCTTCATCGCCCCGGATAAAGCCTTCAACCGCATTTGTGTAGAGGGTTGTAGGCTGACTTTTGGGCTCTTTAGCCAAGATTTCTCGGGCTAAGCCAAGTGCAGATAGTCCGTCGCCGCGATTGGAGCAAACTTTGATTTCCAGCACCGTGTCCCCTTCAATCTCTTCTGTACCCTCCACTTCAAAACCGGCCATCGTCAAAAGGTCGCACAACTCTTCTGGGCTAAGTTTGGTGTGGACAAAGTCCCTTAACATTAAATACGGAATCTTCAAGTTTCTTTGTTTTCCTTAATTGAATTGAGACAAAAACCTTCGGTCATTATCAAAAAAGTGGCGTAAATCTTCGATCCCGTATCTCAGCATTGGCATCCTTTCGACTCCAAGTCCGAATGCAAAACCCGAATAAACCGAAGGGTCAATCCCATAATGAGCAAGGATCTTAGGATGAACTAATCCGGCGCCACCTAACTCTAACCACCGCCCATCCGCAAAGCGAGGCGTCGAAATGGCAAAGTCCACTCCAGGTTCCACAAACGGAAAAAAGTCGGGCCGAAACCTTGTTTTTGTCTCCGATCCAAAAAGCGTCCTTGCCAGCTCCGACAAAACCCCTTTAAGGTGAGCCATGGAGACCCCCTTATCAACCATAAAAGCATCGATTTGCATAAAAGTGTGGCCGTGGGTGCGGTCAACCGCTTCGTTTCGATAGCACCTGCCAATTGTAAAGTTGCGAATTGGCGGCTTCTTCTTCTCAAAGACTCGACCTTGCAACGCGGTTGTTTGAGTCCTCATGACGTGGTCTGCATCAATGTAAAACGTATCTTGGTCATCCATTGCAGGATGGCCCGGTGGATAGTTGAGAGCGTCAAAATTATAGCGAAACTCCTCAAGATCAGGGGATTCGAGATATTCGAATCCTAGGCCCGTAAAGAATGACTTTAGATCTTGAATTGTCAATTCCAAGACGTGACACAGCGGTTTAGCCCGCCTTCTGCCTGGAAAGGTCACATCAATGGATTCAGACGCCATGATTTCGCTCAGTTCGAGGTCGGCAATAGCATCATGTTTTTCGTTAAGCAGGCCCTGAACCCTAGATTTGGCTTCATTCAGCTGCTGCCCGAAGGCGGGGCGTTCCTCGGCAGGAAGAGAACCTAGCTGTTTCATAAGAAGGGTCAGCTTGCCCGACTTGCCCAAAAACTCCAATTCAATTTCTTTTAGATCGCTTAGCCGTTGGGCTTGTTCTAACTTAGCCTGTGCCTCTGCCACTGATTCCGAAATTGAACTCATCCATCAAATTGTACCGAGCCACCTTTTTTGCAATTGAAATGTATTAGTTTCACACCAATCTTTACTCTGACCTGCTGTTTAGAAAGGAATCGTAAAATTTCTTTAGAAAGATTTGGTGAATCCTCGCCAAAATACGGAATAGGGATTAAGGAAGCGCGGACCTTGAAAACATAACCGCTCGTTTTCAAACCGTAGCTTCCTCAATTATTTCAATCCATGTCAGAACCGGCCGCTGAACCCGCCAAGAAAAAAGGAGGCAAACTCCCCGTTATTGTCATTGCCGTTGTACTGCTAGCGGCAGGCGGATTCTTTGGTTTAAAAATGAAAAATGGCGGCAAAGGCAAAAAGCCCGAAGTCAAATTGAGCAAAGCCAAGCCAATGGATCTCAAGGAATTCCTCGTGAATTTGCAAGACCATAATGTTTATTGCCGCACAGAAATCAGTCTTGGCCTTGCCGAAGGCGTTGACGAAGCATCTCTGAAAGATCAAACTCCCGTGATCAGAGACGCAGTCAATGGTGTTTTAGAAAGCGAAACTTTGCAGCAAGTGTCCACCGTAGCTGGCCTCAAATTACTCAAGCAGCGGTTGGCCAGGCACATCAACAAGGCCTTGGATGAAGTGATGGACAAGAAAGATCCAGCTGCCGATACGGCTGCCAGCAAAGATGCTCCGGACGCGAAATCGGCCAAGGCCGATTCCAAGCAAAAGGGTCAATCCAGCCAAGATGCGGCTCCCACCCACCCCGATTGGGACTCACAAACCGGTCCCGTCCTCAAGATCTATTTTGATAGCTTTGCTACCCAGTAGCTATTGCCTTGCAATCTAGAATCTCAACTTCTTCCACCCTCGTTCATTTTGTATCAGGCAACGCGTCATCCGCACTCCTGTTGCCGTCGCGCGGAGATGCACGCGATGCATTTCACCTTCAGCCTCTTGCCAACCGCTGACAAATCAGTCAAGGAAAGGTTTTCCCAGAGCTTCGGCGTATTCAAAGCCCCTGACAGGGCTTGCACAGACTTTGAGGCTTCAAACCTCAACCACTTTCCTAACTTTTAGCAAGATCACCCTGAAGAAATTGCTTGGATTGCCAATACCAAAACTGATAGCCTGGTTTAGCAATAGCAAAGAAACCCGGCAAGTGCAGTTTAATGGCGGATATTTTTTCACAAGAAGAGATCGAATCCCTACTTGGGTCTTTGGCTCAGGAGTCGATACCGCCCTCTGGAGGCGAAGAATCCAGCGGCAGGGGCGGAGCCAATGTTGGCTCGGCTGCCAAACGAGCCGAAAAGTTTAGCCTGCGGCCAGACGCCACCTATGAGCTTTACGATTTCCGCCGACCCGATAAGTTCTCCAAAGATCAACTCAGAACACTGCAAATGCTGAACGACACGTTTGCGAGGCTTGCAGGATCGGCACTTTCCGCAACCTTCCGCGCACCCGTCAATGTGGACCTCATTTCCTTAGAGCAAGTTCCCTTCGAGGAGTATTTGCGCAACATCGGCCAGTCTGTCTTCACCATTATTTCCCTTCCGCCCTTATCTGGCCAAGCCGTTTTAGAAATGGAATTCGGCCTGGTTTTCTTTATGATCGATCGGATGCTAGGCGGACCGGGCAAGGCCATCGACCGAACAAACCTCACCGACATCGAAAAACCGCTCGTGAGGCAGATTATCGAAAGGCTTTTTGGCGCCTTAAAAACCGCTTGGGAAGGAATTGTTGTGGTGAACCCCGCCATTGACGGTCTAGAAACCAGTTCTCAGTTCGTCCAGATCGCCCCTCCCGGTGACATCGTCATCACCATCCTTTTTGAAGTGAAAGTTGGGAATCAACGCAATGCGATGAGCCTTTGCGTTCCCTACCTGCTTCTTAAGCCGATCACGGCTAAACTCAGTGGCCAGCGCTGGTTCAACAGCGGAGTCCTGAAGCAAAGCAATGCCAATCGCCGAGCCATCACCACCGAATTAACAATGGCGCAAGTTGATTGCTCGATCAATTTGGGCTCTACCAAAATGAAAGTCCAAGACTTTCTTGAGCTCGAGCCAGGCGCCCTCCTGAGACTCAATCAAAAAACCAAAGAAGACATCCAGTTCTGCGTTGAGGACGTTCCCAAGTTTTTTGGAAAACCAGCTTTACAAGGTAAGAACCTTGTTTTTAGTGTCACCCAATCCCTAGAAGATTAACCATGCCAATGATCACCGAAGAAATACTCTCCCAATTCCAAAGCCACTTTGAGACAATTTGGTCTGAACTATCGAAGTCGGTTTCAACGGCAAGCGGAAAGCAGGTTGAGTTTCAATCTGTACAGGTTCAAACCCTCACTCCGTCCGAAGCTGTCAATGCGGTTAGCGGGCAAGCTCTTACCATTCAATTTGAGTTTACAGGCCAAGCCCCCAATGCCCAAGCCTTTGTCATTCAGGGTGATGCCATTAAGCTGGCAGGTGCTGCGCTTGCAGAAGGCGAAGCTCCCGAAGATGAAGAAAGCGTTATCCCCGAAATTCGACCTTCTTTAGAAGCCATTGTTCAGGGATTGTGTGCCAGCCTTGGTACGGCGGCAGGGACTTCCCTGATTGCCAGTGATCTTGCGATTCGGTACCAAACTTGGGTCATACCCGCTCAATGGGAAGGCAAGCCTGAAGTCTTAGAGGTTTCCATTGAGATGTCGGTGGAAGGCAAAAAGATTCCGGCAAAGTGGATTGTAGATTTGGCGACAATCGAATTTACACTAGGAATTTCGACAGCCGATTCCCCATCCAACGAAATCCCGTTTGAACAAATTCAAGAAGGAGCAAGAGCCAGAGAGCTTGAAGCAGCCTCTGGTCTTGACCGCCTGATGGACATTCCCCTTGAAATCAGCGTGGAGCTCGGAAGAATGAAGCTGATGGTTCGAGAAATTGTGGAACTGGGTCCTGGCTCAATTATTGAAGTCAACAAAGCGGCCGGCGAGCCAGTCGACGTGCTTGTCAACGGTCGGCTTGTTGCTAAGGGCGAGGTGGTTGTTATTGAAGACAATTTTGGAGTGAGGATTACAGAGATTCTCAATCGAAGCGATCGCCTGAACAGAATCAGCGAAGTTGCATGAAAAAGGTTTTGAGTGCCGGTTTCGGCTTGCTTTGGGTTTCTTTGGCCTCGGCTTCTCCAACCAACCAGCTTGGAACCAAGCCTGGCGGAACATTTCAGACGGTCCAACCGGCTCAAATCGGCTTCCTGCCTATTTTACAGTTGCTGGCTGCGCTGGCGTTCGTCACCGTCTTACTAAAATGGGTCTTGCCTAAGTTTGCTGACCGCCTCAACAAGAATTTTTCAAAGAAAGCAGGACAGCTGATTTCAATCGAAGAAACCACATCCTTTCCGGGTGGAAACATTTTGGTGGTCAAAGCCAGGGGCAGAACCTTGCTTTTGGGCTCTTCTGGAACCCATATTGCGATGCTTGCTGATCTGACCGAGATTCCAAAAGAGAGCCCCAGTCAATTCGAAGAGACCCTCCAAAAAGTCGAGGCCTCGTCCTCAATGCCAACTTCTGTCCTTGATCCCGCCGAAGCCCTCTTAAGGCTTAACCGACTGCAGATTCAAGACAATTTAGAAAACTTCAGCGTCGGCGCACCTCATGGAGCCACCCTCCAGTGAAGCGAGCCCTAGTTGTCCTTGCACTTTTGATTGGCATCATTGCCGCAGCCCACGCTCAGGCTCTGCCAATACCACATGTCTCCATCGACATGGGAGGTAAAGGCGGCAGCAACGATGTTTCCTCGAGCCTCGAAATCATGGCTCTGCTCACCATTCTGAGCTTGGCACCTGCGATTCTGATGCTCACAACCGCATTCACAAGGATCGTTATCATTCTCAGCTTTGTCAGAAGCGCGCTAGGCACTCCAACCATCCCACCTAATCAGGTCATCATTGGCCTTTCCCTCTTCTTAACCTTCTTTGTAATGGGGCCAACCTACAACCAGGTCAACCACGACGCCATCCAACCCTTGTTGGCCAAGAAGATAACCCCAGAAAAGGCCTTCCAAAACGCCTCGGTTCCGATGAAAGAGTTTATGTTAAGAAACACTTACCAAAAGGACTTATCCCTCTTTATGAACCTGCGCCACGAAAAAGCGGCGACCCCTCAGGACGTTGACATCGTCACCCTCGTTCCTGCCTTTATCACCAGCGAGCTTAAGACCGCCTTCATCATTGGTTTTTATGTTTTTGTTCCCTTCATGATTATTGACCTCATCGTGGCTAGCACATTGATGAGCATGGGAATGATGATGCTGCCACCTACGATTGTGTCTTTGCCCGCCAAAATCCTAGTCTTTGTTCTCGCCAACGGTTGGGGGACTCTTATCGCTGCAATTGTCGCAGGGTACAGGTAGCGGAGCCCTCTATGGATCAAGGATATGTCCTGCAGATTTCAAGGCAAGCCATGGAAGTTGCCCTCATGGTTAGCCTGCCTATGTTGGCGGTGTCGCTATTTGTTGGCATTTTGGTTTCTGTATTCCAGGCCGCAACCTCGATCCAAGAAATGACTCTCACCTTTGTTCCCAAGCTTATTGGGATGGCAATTGTCATCGTTTTCATGGGGTCTTGGATGCTTACAACCTTGGTTTCTTTTGCCCACTTTTGCCTTGTTCAGGCTGGTAATGCCAATATCTTCAGCGGATGAGTTTAGACGCGGCTTCCATGTTTGTGCTGTTTGCCGTATTTGTACGGTGCTCGGCGATGTTTTTGTCATCTCCGTTCTTTTCTGCAACCACCATTCCAGTCCAGATTCGAGTTTTCACCGCTCTAAGTTTTGCAGGAGCCTTGGCTATTATCGTCAAGCCAAACATGGGTCCGATGCCAACCAGTCTGATCGGACTTGGTTCAGTCATGATCGTTAATGCATTGGTTGGGCTGCTGATTGGCAGCCTGATGCACCTTATGGTCTTTACTGCCCAAATGGCGGGCAGCATTCTGGACCTGGAAATTGGATTAAGTGCAAGCCAAGTCTTGAACCCAATTCAGGGAATAAGCGTCACGGTGCTGTCCCAGTTTAAGTACATGCTTGCCACGATCGTGTTCTTGATCTCGAATGCCCACCATTTTTTGATCATAGCTTTAGTGGATTCTTTTGCAAAAGGCTCGCCGCTCAATACCGTCAATTTATCGGTTTTAGAACCTGGAATTGTCTCGTTACTTGGCCATAGCATGGTCATTGCCATCCAAATAGCAGCTCCGACCATGGCAGTCTCCATCGTTGTTGATGCCTCCTTGGGGCTGATCAACCGAGCGGTACCTCAAATGCAGGCCCTGCAAGTTGGAATGCCGGCCAAGCTAGCAGCTGGCATTTTTGCGGTCAGCCTAAGCATCCCCGTACTTGTGTATGGAGTGACCCGTGGCACGGCCCAAGCCTTTAACTATCTGGAGCACGTGAGCGTGGCGTCTGCAGGACCAAGAAAGTGAGCCCTTACTCTTTTCGAACCCGGTTAAGGAGCAACGACAATGCCTGAAGCAGGAGCCCAGGAACGAACCGAAGAAGCCACACCAAGGAAAAGGCAACAAGCCCGAAAAAAAGGCACGGTTGCTAGGTCTATGGATTTAACAAGTTCACTTGCTATGCTGGTTGGACTTTTGTTAATGCCATCTGCCTTAAACGACCTTCAAATGGGAGCCGAAACTTCGATCAAGGCCGGTTTAGGAACATTGCCAACTTCCGCATCGTTGGGAGAAATTGGTCGGCAGTTTTCTTTGTGCATCACGCCAAACCTCAAAGGGTTGGGAATCTTGATGGCTTCGCTCACCTTTGTTGGAATCGGCGTTTCCGTGGCCCAAGTAGGGTTTGTTTTGAGCGGCGAAGCCCTTACACCCCAGTTCAATCGCTTGAACCCAATCGAAGGCTTTAAGAGGCTCTTTTCAAGAAATGCTTGGTTCGAGGCGGTAAAGGCCCTCCTAAAAAGCGGACTCATTGCCCTGTTGGCTTATTCTGCCATCATGGGAGCCTGGCCTCGACTGATGGCGCTTGGCTACGTCCCTCTTCAAAGCGGCATCATTGTTGCCTCCCAAGCCGTGAGAGGCATGGCCTTTAAAATTGTCGCCGTATGGCTTGCTCTTGCAGGGCTAGATTACTTTTTCCAAAGGAAGAGGATCGACCGAGAACTGAGGATGTCCAAGCAAGAAATCAAGGAGGAAATGAAGGAGCACGATCAGAATCCTGAAGTGAAAATGGCACAAGCCCGACGCCGCCGTCAGCTAGCAAGAAAAAGCCTGATGCAAGCGATCAGAGACGCCGATGTTGTGATTACAAACCCAACTCACTATGCGGTTGCCATTGAATATGACGCCGACAAATCCACCGTGCCGATCATTGTTGCCAAAGGAGCCGATGCCCTTGCCGCAAAAATCAGAGAACTTGCGGCTGCTAACGACGTGCCTATCATCCCTAACCCTCCCCTCACTCGCGCCCTTTATCACCAATGCGATATCGGTGATGTGGTTCCCAAAGAGCTGTTTCAGCCAGTTGCCGAAATCCTTGCCTACGTCTACAAAACCCTTCATCGAGTTCGCAAGGGCAAGCCTGCCGCTTAAAACTTTCCTCTCTGGGCAATATCCCCGAAGAAGCGCACGGATTCTTCGGTAACCTTAGCCAGTGACGAAGGGATTCAAAAGGTCACTTGCAGCCCGCTCTTCTCTAGAGGGCAGTTGGAAGTCTCCTCTGTGGCTGAGTGACGATTCCCCTGAATCTGATGTTGTCCTGAGTACCCGCGTGAGGGTGATGAGGAACCTTCAGGGATTTCCCTTTCCTCATAAAGCTTCTCCCGACCAATTGTTAGAGGTTGCTCGGCGAATCAATGCGGTTGCTTCCTTCATCGAGCCAAAGCTGGTTCCGATCAAGTTTTTATCTTTTCGGGAGCGAGATTCTCTTGTGAGCTCAAGGTTGATTTCTCCCGAATTCTTGTGGCAAGAACCTGGCCGTGTGGTGTACCTCGATGAAGCTCGATCGATAAGCGTCATGGTGAATGAAGAAGACCATCTGAGGCTGCAGGTTCTACTTGGAGGCTGGCAACTTGATCAGGCGGAGGAAACGATGAAGGTTCTTTTAAGGTCCTTCCAAAACCTAGACTTTTGCAAATTGGAGAGATTTGGCTGGTTAGCCGCTTCACCTTCCAATGCAGGCTTTGGGATTCGACACAGTGCTATGGTTCACCTCATCGGGTTGGCTCATTCCGGAAAGATTGCAAGCGTGCTCCAGGCCATCCAAGGCCAATGCCTTAGCGCTCGAGGAGCCTTTGGAGAAAGCAGCCGCGCCATCGGAGCCTTTGTGCAGGTCAGCGACACTTCAAACGACCTCTCGTTGTTTTCGGGGGCGTGCGAATACCTTAAGCACGAAGAGCGAAGCGCGAGGCAAGCCATCGATCCCAAAACGGTGCAGACCCTAGTCGAGAACGCCTTTCAATTCATTCAAACTCATTCGGCAATGACCCTCTCGGACGCGCTGCGAACTCTTGCCTATCTTCGGCTTGGAATCCACAGCCATCAACAAGTGACCTCGATCCAATCTCGAAAAATTGATGAAATGATTGCAAGAATTGAAATGGGAGACATGGACTCAAAATCAGCAGCCGAACAAAGGGCAAAGATGCTGAAAAAAGCCTTATCTCTGTAGTTTTTTGGCGAATGTTTCGACCACAAATTACAGATTAGGAGCAAAGCAAGGAAGCGAGCAAAGACGGATGAAATAGCCAAAATGCATCCAATTTTCAGACTTTTTTTCATTTTTTTGCCCCCCTTGACATTCTTTATATAGTAGATCAATAATATGTAGGCCACTACATGTAGTAGTTTCTGCCATGAAATGCCCTTTTTGCGGTCACCTCGAACATAAGGTTCTAGATTCTCGAATCGCACGCAACTTTACCGCCGTGCGGCGAAGGCGTGAGTGCCTGAATTGCGAGCGAAGATTCACAACCTTCGAAGAGGTCGAAGTTGCCCGCCTTTTTGTGGTCAAGCGGGACGGCAGCCGCGAAGAATTTTCGGCAGATAAGCTTGTCAAGTCCATGTCTATTGCTTGCCGAAAGCGAGATATTAGCCTCGACATCCTTAAAGATGTTGCTATTAAAATCGAGCGCCAATTTCAACAAGAATCCGAGGGAGAAGTCTCGAGCCTTGAAATTGGAGAGCAAGTGCTAAAAGAGCTTTTCCGCTTAGATACGGTTGCCTACGTTCGATTTGCAAGCGTCTATAAGGAATTTGAAACCGTCTCTGACTTTGATTCCATTCTCGCCAGGGTTCGAAAAGAACCCTCCATTCCTCTTGCCGAAACCTTTTAAATACTGTACAATCGTCTACATAAAATGAAAATCAATCGCTACTTCACCAAGGACGGGCACGGCCCATTTTCTGAAATCAACTTTATCCCTCGCAAAAGCGAAATCAAGAATCCAGATGGATCGGTGGTTTTTTCGATGGACGGGGTTATGGTGCCCGAAGCGTGGTCGCAGGTAGCAGTAGACATCCTTGCCCAAAAGTACTTCCGTAAAGCCGGCGTTCCTTTGGCAGATGGCACCACTGGCGCCGAAACTGATTCTCGACAGGTTTTTCACCGACTGGCCGGCTGCTGGAAACATTGGGGACAAGAGTTTGGTTATTTTGATGCAGAGGCAGATGGCAATGCATTTTATGACGAACTTAGCTACATGCTTGCCAAGCAAATTGCGGCTCCAAATTCTCCCCAATGGTTCAATACGGGGCTCCATTTTGCCTACGGAATTACCGGGACCCCTCAGGGCCACTACTATGTAGATCCTAAAACGGAGGAGCTTGAAAGGTCCAAAAATTCTTACGAGCGCCCTCAGCCTCATGCTTGCTTTATCTTAAGCGTAGAAGATGACTTGGTCAACCCTGGCGGAATCATGGACCTGTGGACGCGGGAGGCCCGAATCTTTAAGTATGGGTCTGGAGTCGGCACCAACTTCTCTAGGATCAGGGCCGAAAACGAAAGGCTAAGCGGAGGGGGAAAATCAAGCGGTCTTATGAGCTTTTTGCGAGTCGGTGATCGAAGCGCAGGAGCCATCAAGTCGGGCGGTACCACGAGGCGGGCCGCAAAAATGGTTTGTTTGGATTTGGACCACCCCGATATTGAAGAGTTTGTCAATTGGAAAGTCAAAGAAGAGCAAAAGGTTGCTGCTTTGGTCACCGGTTCCATTACAAACCAAACCAAGCTAAACGCAATCATGAAGGCTTGCCATCAACACGAAGGAGGCTGTGATCTCAGAAAGAATCCAGAGCTGGCAGCAGCTGTGGCAAGTGCCAAATCCGCAAACGTACCTCTCAATTACATTCAAAGAGTCATTCAATTTGCGGGCCAGGGATATACCGCCATCGAAATTCCGGTTTACGACACCGGTTATGAATCGGAAGCCTATATGACGGTTTCTGGCCAAAACTCTAACAACTCGGTGAGGGTTCCTCAGAGATTTTTTGAAGCCCTACAAAAGGGAGAGCCTTGGCCACTCACGGCGCGGACCGATGGCAGGGTCATTGAAACCGTTGATGCCAAAGAACTATGGGACCAAATTTGTGAGGCTGCGTGGAATTCAGCCGATCCTGGTATTCAGTTCGACACTACAATCAACGATTGGCACACGTGCCCAGCCGCGGGCAGAATCAACGCCAGCAATCCTTGTTCCGAATATATGTTTTTGGATGATACGGCTTGCAACCTTGCCAGCATCAATCTAATCCAATTTTACAATCCGGAAACTGGTCACTTTGATATTGAAGGCTATCGGCATGCGGTGCGACTTTGGACGGTCGTGCTGGAAATTTCGGTGTTAATGGCTCAGTTTCCGTCACCCTCCATTGCCAAGCGAAGTTATGACTACCGAACCCTCGGCCTTGGTTACGCAAATCTTGGCGCTTTGCTTATGCAAATGGGTGTGCCCTACAACAGCAACGAGGGATTTGCAATCGCGGGAGCCTTAACCGCCATATTAGGGGGAGACAGTTATGCGACTTCCGCGGAAATGGCAAAAGAGCAGGGTCCTTTTCCGGACTTTGCTGCCAATAAAGATTCCATGTTGCGCGTGATGCGAAATCATCGCCGGGCGGCTTACGGAGCCAAGCCTGCAGAATACGAAGATCTTTCCGTATTGCCGGTTGCCATCAATGCCGACGATTGCCCTCCTGAAATGCTCAAAGCTGCCCATGATGCCTGGGATACTGCCCTGTCTTTAGGCGAAAAACATGGATATCGAAACGCACAAGCCACCGTCATTGCACCAACCGGAACCATTGGCCTGATCATGGACTGCGACACAACCGGTATCGAGCCAGACTTTGCCCTCGTCAAGTTCAAAAAGCTCTCTGGTGGTGGGTACTTCAAGATCATCAATCAATCCATTCCTCCTGCGCTGCGGAAGCTGGGTTACTCATCCGAGCAAATTGAAGATATCGTTAATTACGCGATCGGAAGAAAATCCTTAAAGCAAGCCCCCTTTGTGAACCATGACTCGCTTCGAGAAAAAGGGTTTACGGACGAAGTTCTAGCCAAATTAGAAGCCGTCCTCGAAAATGCTTTTCATATTCGGTTTGCTTTTAATCAGTACAATCTTGGGTTGGATTTTTGCAAGCAAGAGTTGGGTTTTACCGACAGCCAACTCAATGACTTTAGCTTTGACATGCTTCAGAGCCTAGGCTTTTCTTCCGACGAAATCGAATCGGCCAATGAGTACGTTTGCGGAACTATGACCATTGAAGGCGCGCCCTGGCTGAAAGATGAGCATCTTCCCGTCTTTGACTGTGCCAACCGATGCGGTAGCAAAGGCAGGCGCTTTATTTCGGCAGAGGGGCACATTCGCATGATGGCAGCAGCTCAACCATTCCTCTCCGGCGCTATCTCGAAGACGATAAATCTCCCCAACGAGGCGACGGTTGAAGACGTCAATGATGCCTATTTGCTCAGTTGGAAACTTGGAGTCAAGGCCAACGCTTTGTACCGAGACGGAAGCAAGCTGTCTCAACCACTCAATGCGTCCACTAGTGATTCTGCCACCGCGATCTTGGAAGCGGAGATGTTGGCAGGCAGCCTCGATGCACCATCCGTCAGCCAGTCCATTATTGAAGAAGCGGCTACAAAACTTGTCTATCGGTACATTTCAAGGCGCAGGGTTATGCCCGCCAGAAGGCGAGGATACACCCAGAAAGCGCGGGTTGGAGGCCACAAAGTCTATCTAAGGACCGGCGAGTTTGAAGATGGTAGCCTCGGCGAAATCTTTGTGGATATGCACCGAGAAGGCGCTGCCTTTCGATCTCTGATGAACTGCTTTGCAATTGCCGTTTCCCTTGGGTTGCAATACGGTGTGCCTTTAGAAGAGTTTGTTGAAGCCTTTACTTGGACTCGTTTTGAGCCCAATGGGATTGTGGCTGGACACGAAAACATCAAGATGTCGACTTCGGTCATTGACTACATCTTTAGAGAACTTGCACTTAGCTATTTGGGAAGAAGTGATCTTGTCCAAGTGAAGCCAGAAGACCTTAGAAATGACACAGTTGGCAACCCAATCGTTGATGAATCCTTTGATGATGAAGAAGAGCTCGGTGAGGTTGATCATGTGCCAGGCCAAGCTTACGAAGATCACGGCAGCCGCGGATTCGAGCGTGGGGTTGACGCTCAGGCTCCCCTGCCTTTTGAAGGTAACGCCAAGGCAACCGGCAGTCCTACAGAAACCCTAACATTGAACCAAAGAGGCCAGGCCTCTCAGTATGCAGAAAGAGTGGTTAGTGGACATGGGTCAAACGGAAGGGCACTGATGGAAGTTGTTGGCAAAACCGCTCCCGCTGGAACCGATGAAGTGGCTATGAAGATCAAAGAAGCGAGGCTGAAGGGGTACGAAGGCGATCCCTGCAGTAATTGCGGTGCCTTCACCTTGGTTAGAAATGGTGTGTGCCTGAAGTGCCAAACTTGCGGCGAAACCAGCGGCTGTTCATAAGCCGTTGTTCGGACCTAACAACCTCGCGGGTGCAGCCTCGTAAAAGGGCTGCACCCGCAACAAGAAGCGGCTTTCTTACTCTGTAGTGTTCAGCAAATTCCTCTCACAGCTGCATTAGAGCCAGTTAGTCATTTGCGGATAGAGCTTCTTCCTGTTTGGCTTGTTTGAAATAGGTTGCTAAAGATGAATCACTCATCTGAGCTACAAACCTCACTAAAAACACAAAGCATAGAGCGGCAAGCCCCGCTAGAACACCAAAGTAATAGGCTGCAAACGCGGTGGGAATGATAAGTACAAGCTGATACATGTACCGAAAGCCAAGCTGAAAATGGTCTTTTCTGCCGAAATGATGGGGCAAACTATACCAAAGAAAAAGAGGGGTCAGCAATACTAAAACAGCGGCAATAGTAAAGACACCGGTTTGAGATAAAGTTAGCTTTCCAATATCTCCATGCATAATTCCATACCTAGCAAAACCCGAAATCAAGACTAACCCAGCCCCATAGGGAAAGTGCAGGTACATCCAAGCCGTAAAGGCATGCATCGTGTTTTTGTCATCCATGCCTCGGGGATCTGCTCCGCCGACTGCTTCAAAGTAGTCCCACCAGGTTGCAAGTGCCACAAAAAACGTCAAGGCACCTAAAGTTAGGGTCATAAAGTCTAGCTTTTGAGAGGCCAGTGCATTGACTTGAGTCACGAAAATATCGCTGATCATGATCAAGATCAGCAGACCAAACCTCTCCGGGATATGAGAAGAATGAACCTTGATGTATTGGTTGTGTTTAACGAGGAGTTGGGGCGTCATCAAATCAATTCCCATGGCTAATGCCCAGACTCCATACCGATAAGGTTCAGGAACAAAAACTGAAGCAACCCATAGCAACATGGCAATCGAAAATCCATAGGCAGTTCCCATGCAATAGGCCCACGCTTTGGGGATATATTGGGCGGTGCGCACATACTGGATGATAAGGATGAGGCGGCACATTGCGTAAGAAATAGCAAAAAACTTAGAACCAACCGAAAGGGATTGGGCACCGTAGATGGCCATCCCTCCAACGCATCCCATCTGAGCGATTGCAAAAAACGTCTGCCAAATATCATTGGCATCAAACCGCGTTGAATAAAAGGTTTGGCCAATCCAAGACCATAAAATGGGAACAAGCAAAACCAAAAAATGGGCTAGGGCCCAAAAGTCATAGGATCGGGCCAGTTCCACTGCAAGATTGCCAACCGCTCCCGCAAATGCAAGGTCAAACAGAGACTCCAGCCAAGTGCTGTGCCGCTCACCCTCATTCAGTGGATCTCTCAGAGCGGGAAGATGTACATAATGCTTTTTCCAAGCCTCCCTGCGCGCAGAAGCGTCAATTCGGGGCCTTAACCGAACCTTAGGTGTTTTCGGCGCCTTGTTTGTCTTCCGTTCCAATGGTGACATTTTACGAGAATTCAATCTAGGGGGGTGTTGAACAACTGCCGATCCATGGCAATTGTTCAAGTGAACCGTCTGATTTGCGCTGAAATCAGACAGTTACCGACGATGTTCAGGTTCAAAAAACCTTCACATCGTGTCCAGGCTCCTGCCAGGTTAGGTTGGTTTTGAGTTCCTCAAAACTCACCTAGGAGTCCGCCACGCAACGATTGGCTCGCCTCAAGGGACACTCTCTTTGCCTTGAACTTCTTTTCAATGTGTAATGTTGGGTTAAATGAAAAGACTCCATGAAAATGCAAGTTGCAACCAAACCCTACTTGATGTCATTGGCTTTATTGGCAGTTATCGCTGCCAGCCTCGCCGGATGTGACTCCAAGGTGCCTCAATCCACAATCCCTTCTTCGGACCTCAGTTCAGGGGCGATGTCGACGGCAAGTGCTGAGACAAGTTCAACCACTGGCTCAACCGCCGGAGACGCCGGTACAACCACCGGGGCCACAGGCTCCTCCGCATCATCAACCACTGGGTCATCCAGTCCAACCACAACCTCTCAAAGTAACAGCAAATTGAAACCACCTACAGCCGCCGAAGCCGCCGCAATTGATCCTAACGAAATCGCCACTCTTAAAACTAATCTCGGAACCATTGTGATCCGGTTTTTCAAAGATAAAGCCCCTATCACGGTTGCAAACTTCATTCAGTTGGCCAAAGACGGCTTTTATGACAAAACTAAGTTCCATCGAGTCATCCCTGGGTTTATGATCCAAGGTGGAGACCCAAACAGTAAGGGGACAGACCGATCGATAATGGGTCAAGGCGGACCAGGTTACTCAATACCTGCCGAATTTAATGATGTGGACTTCAAGCGAGGAATTGTGGGAATGGCGCGATCTAGCGATCCCAATTCTGGAGGCAGTCAGTTCTTTATCATGCAAGCTGACGGTCCATTCTTAAACAAACAGTACACCGCTTTTGGCCAGGTCATTACCGGACTCGATGTGGTTGACAAGATTGCCAACCTCAAGCGCGATGGAAACGATAACCCGTTGGACTCCAATCCTGCCATTCTGGAAAAAGTGACGTTAAGCAAGGGTGACCCTAAAACTTTTCCCGTGATCCCGATCATAAAGTCCTAGTTTTCAGGAAAAGCCGAGTAGTTTCCCACACATTTGACCTGTTTTCCACATAGTTATCCACACAAATTTTGGAAAACAGGTTAAAATACTAGGAGTGTTTAGGTTGACCGACTCGGATCCTATACAAACCGCTTCAAATCGGCATGCTTTAAGAAGCCGATTGTTGCCATTGATCCGAAGGTGTAATAAAATCAAGTGGCTGGCTCCGATTCTCCGCCTCTTTATCGGCTAGCTAAACTTTCTTTGCACTCTTTCACCTAAATTCGGTACTTTTCCCTTTCATTTTTCGTCTTGACGCTTAACCCCAAAGTTTAGGGAGCTAAAGAGATGCTGAGAATCGTTGGAATGCAAAAATCCCCGAATCCAGAAAACGAGTTTGTTCTCATCCAAAACCAAGGCTCGATGCGGGTGCGCTTAAAAGGACATGCCCTCTTGATGGCGCCTTGCAGCCAAAACCAAGCCGAACAACAGGTCAGTTTCTTTGCGCTCTTAAGCGAGGAAAAGATTTTCCCAGGCGGATTTGTGCTGGTATCCAGTGGCATGGGTCGAGACGGGTACGCAAAAACCGTGGACGGATCTCAGATCGTTAGAATCTTTTGCAATCAATCCCAGTCTCTTTGGTCTCGATTTGAAGGTGAGCTTTCAATCCTTGCTCCCCAACACACATTTTCTGAAGGCTCTTTTGTGACGCCATGCATTCAGTGTGGAATCAGTCTTGGCGTCCACCAAGGCTAATTCGTAGCACCTAGCAATGAGTTGACGGGGTCTATGCTATCCTATCCAAGATGATCGCTGGCCTCACAGTAGCCCTTTTGGCACAAAAACCTCAATTTGCTCTTCACAACAATGACCGCGTTGCCTTTTATGGTGACAGCATTACCGACAACAACCCTTGGACTTACTACATTGCGGATTGGGTGACCGAGCGGTTTCCTAACCTGAACATCTACTTTGTTAACGCTGGTGTGGGTGGAGATCGGGTCACCGGTGGCTGGATGGGCCCCGTGGATCAAAGGCTGACTCGAGACCTATTTTCTCGCAAGCCCACCGTGGTAACCATTATGTTGGGAATGAATGATGCGGGTTATCAACCCTACAATCAAGGCCTCTTCGACACCTACAAGGCAGGCTACCGTCACATCTTAGATCGAATCGAACACGAAGCTCATGCCAAAGTTTGGCTTTTTGAACCGACCCCCTATGATGACATCACCCGCGCACCAGGCTGGACGGACGGAGGTTATAGCGGAGTTCTTCGCAAATACTCAGACTTTGTTGTAAAACTTGCCAAGGAGCGCAACTGCGGGGTTGTTGATCAAACCGACCCAATGGATGATCTTCTAACCAAGGCAAACGCTGCCAATCCTAAGCTGGCTTCTCAGCTGGTTCCAGACCGCATTCATCCTAACTGGGCGGCAGAGCTTGTCATGGCAAAAGATGTCTTAAAAGCATGGGGTGGAACTCCAATCGTATCTTCCACAACCATTGACTGGACAACCGGTGATCACCAATGCGTGGGCTCCGCTGTTTCCGACTATAAGCAAGGCTCGTTTGTCCTTAAAGAAGACGCCCTTCCGTTCTGGATCAATCGATCGGACCCCATGGCTCAGCTTGTTTTGGATTCGAGCAACTTTGATCAAAAAATCAACCAAGAAACTCTAACCGTAAACAACATGCCAGCCGGCAGCTACACGCTTGCCATTGATGGCAAAGCGGTCGGCAATTTTACTGCCGATCAGTTTTCAGCCGGAATCCAGCTAGAAACCTTGAATACGCCGATGAATGCCCAAGCCCAGCTAGTTCAAAACGATATCAATTCTTGCCTTCAGCTACGATACAACACCTGGCGTCAAATTGATTATGGGATGCAAACCTTGAACAATCGGGCCAAGAATGACGCTTTGCAAGGTCTTGCAAAACTTGAAGACTATTGGTACCAACAAGCCAGGAAGGACGCCAAAACCGTCCCCCATACTTTCACCATCACTCCTCAGTCTTAACCAAACAAAAAGCGCACGGCAAGGCTCGGCCACTGACATTCATTGGCTGAGCCTTTCTTATTGGCTACAATTTTCAGCATGATTAACTTTGACACCGCCCTTAGCCTGTTGATTGATGCCGCTCAGCCCCTCGGGTTGGAAACCATTTTCGTCCACCACGCGCTCGGACGAAGGCTCAGCAAAGATTATCATTCCATTCTCGATTCGCCTCGGTTCAACAACTCACAGGTGGATGGATACATGGTTTGCACCAAAGATTTGATCAGCCAGCAGCCACCCTTGCGACTACCGGTCATATTTGAGACAAGAGCCGGAAATCCGGTTCCAGCGATCCCCAAGAGTTCTACGGCTGGCGCAGGGCGGACTTCAACCGGAGCACCGATTCCAGAACCCTTTGACGCGGTTGTGATGCAAGAGGTGGTTAAAGTGGAAGAGAACAGCATCATCCTTCAATCCCTGCCACCGGCGGGGAGCTTTGTTCGGTATCTTGGTGAGGACCTGCAAAAAGGCGATCTTGTGGCTTCTCGAGGGCAAAAGATTGACCCCGGAGTCTTGGCATTGCTGATTGAGGCAGGGATAACCGCGGTTGAAGTCTACAAAAAGCCAAAAGTGGCTCTTGTTGTGACAGGGGATGAACTTGAAAAATCGTCTAAACTGCGGGACCAACTCGAAAAAAGTTCTGTGCAAGATTATGCCGAGTTTGCAGATCAGGCTTTTCAAAAAAACTTGGCTCAGATTCCAGATTCCAATAGCCCCAGCATTGCCGCCATGCTCCAAGGATTGGGCATTGATTGCCAAATTTTTCATGCCAAAGACAGCCAAGAGTCCGTTCACTCCGCACTGCACGCGGCGCTAGATTGTTCAGATGTCTTGATCACCCTTGGTGGTATTAGCGTCGGGGATCATGATCATATCCACCAAGAACTAGAATCGATTGGGATTCAGGAAATTTTTTGGAGGGTGAAAGTTCGGCCCGGTCGACCAACTTATTTTGGCGCCTCCCACAAAAAAAGTAGCTCTGAAACGAAGCAGAAGTATGTGCTAGGTCTACCCGGAAATCCTGTTTCGGCAATGACCATGATGCAAACCTTTGGACTAGCCCTTTTCTCTAGGCTTGATGGCGTGTCTCCAGCGGATTGTGCCGTGACTCTCTCCGCAACCCTAGAAGGCGATTTAGCTGAGGCTGAGAACCGGCTTGAACTTGTTCGGGGCCACCTCACCGCGCGTGATGGCGGACTTTTTGTGAAGCCATTACTCAATCGAGATTCTCACCTTGTCACCGGCTTTGCAGGATCAAATGGACTTATTGTTTTGCCGGCCAATCAGACGCTTAACTGGGGTTCTCTTGTCACCGTTTTGCCTCTTTCTTTTGCAGCTTTATCCGGCTTAAATTAGGGAGTGACTGGGTGGATCTATCCACCAATTTGGCTCATGGTGCGCGTCACCGGCAATTGCCCCTCCGCCAGGTAGTGCCTTTCTGGCTTGACCGAGATAACATCCCTAAACGATTCCGCAATATCCCTGACACCTGCCCCTTGCCTCAGCATGGATCTGAGATCTGCTTCCCCATCGCTCATTAAGCAAGGGCGCAGGAAACCGTCGGTGGTGAGTCGAAGCCGGTTGCAATCTGCACAGAGGTCATTGCTAATTTGGCTTATAAAGCCAATGGTTCCTTGAGAGCCCGCAATTTGCCAAGTTCTTGCCGGCCCATTGGTTGGAATTGAAGCTGGCAAAAGGGGACCAAAGGCATCTTCGATTCTTTGCTGAATTTCTGCAGCCGTGATACTTAATTTCTTCATTTCGACAGCGCTCAGCATTCCCGGTTTATTTCTTGAAATTGAAATGAGACCGTTCCCTGTTTTTAAGAGCGGGTCGTCAAAAGTAACTCCATCCTGATTCCATGCAATAGGCATGAGTTCTATAAATCGAACATGCAGCGGATGGGCCAAAGTCAACCTTGCAAAATCAACAACTTCGTCATCATTGATTCCTTTCATCGCCACGCAATTGATTTTGACGGGGTCTAGGCCTGCACCCAAAGATGCCTCGATTCCCTTCCACACAAGAGTCGAGTCGCCCCTCCTCGCTATGGTTTGGAATCGATCAGGTTTCAGCGTATCTAAGCTGACATTGATTCGATTCACCCCTGCTTTTTTGAGACTCTGGGCTTTTTCGGCCAACAAGTGGCCATTTGTGGTGAGGCTGATGTCTTGCACTTCTTTGAAGCCCCTCAGAAATGAGATGGTCTCTAAGAGTCGAGGCGCCAAAAGCGGTTCTCCACCGGTAAGCCGAAACTTAGTGAAACCAGCCGTGACCGCTGCTTCGAGGACAACTCTGAGTTCATCAAAACTCAAAGTGTCCTCCTTCGAGCAGAAGCCAGCTCCATCTTCTGGCATGCAATAAATGCACCTGAAGTTGCAATGGTCGGTCAGAGAAACCCTTAGATAGTTAATTTCTCTTCCAAACCGGTCAACCATCGTATCTCTTTCAACGATAAGTTGACCTGATTTGTGCCTCAACAAGTTTTGGTTCTTAGATTAAGCCTCTGCTTGCTCGGATTTTCGACAAGGATCTCTTAGTATCTGGTTTGATACATTGTCTTGTGAAACTGCTCGAAAGCAGAGATTAGAGGGGCGTACGGTGTGTCAGTGATATCAACCAAACCCGCGTTGTAATTGGATGTGTACGGAAAGTTCATTGCCGAACCAAATAAAGGTTGATCTATGTACTGATACCAGTCGACGCCGACCACCATCGGATTCACAATGGCGTTATTGTAAAACGCCATCGCCTGTGCGTCTCTTTGCGCCTCGGTTGGAGCTGAATAGATTCCTCCCGGCAAGAACATCCCCGATTCAGGCGAGCCAACACTGAACTCAGAAACTATCAGAGGAATGTTAGCGGCTGTTGCATCACTAAGAAGGGTTGGGTCCAAATTTGCTGCGTAGCGATTGACACACATTGCATCCACCACTCCTTTGGCTCCTTGCATCACTTCTGATGTGTAGTGGCCGATCTCAGTGCCCAAGTAGAGGTACTTCGGATCCACGGACTTAATCACGTTTCTACAAATCGTAAAGTATTGATGGCAATACGCGACTCCCCAGTGGTAAAAATCAACCTGCATGGCGGTAGTCATGGCTCCTGCAAAGCCAGTCGGCAGGCTAACGGATTGAAAGGAAGCATAAGTTGTGTTCCATGCCGCATTTAAGCTTGCAATCGTGCCGTACTCGGTTGTCAAAGATTGGATGAATGCCTGGTGTGCAGGACTTGTAAACGGAGCCGAAAGAGATCCAACCGCCAAACCATAGTTCCACATTGGTCCTTGGGGACCGGTCCAAGCCAATTCAATGCCAGAACTCAAGCCAATGCAATGGGGATCAGACTTGACCAACTGCTGGAAGGTCGTCATGTTTTGGGTCAAAACCGCTTTGAACTGAGGATCAAAAGGATCGGGGGTAGGACCAAAGGTTGCAAACCCAGTATTGATCCGATCATAATTGCCAGTAATCGAAAGGTAGCTGATGTAGGGCAACGTGCTCTGACTCAATGAGCTATATTCAGAATAACTGCCAAACCCAGTGAATCCCCAGCCGAGCAACCGATTGACGGCCATCGATTTCCAACCTACCTGCCAATTAGTTGTTTGGAACTTCCTTTGCAGATTAGAAGTATAAAAATTATACGTGTCTATCGAGTTGCCATTTAAACTATATTTTCCATAGTTATTAGCAAGTGGATCACTTAGCAAGGGCAGAAAATTGAAAAACGGGGTGCGGTCTTGGCAAGTGACAAGAGGAAGAGACATAATAGGAGTCCCTTCTAGTGTCGGATCCACCGTGTCAACCCCTGATAGCCAATACAGATATCCATTGGGATCTACAAACCACCACTTGCCCGAAACTTGCTGCAAATAGAACCGACCAGTTGCCGTTTGCTGCGGCAATGCATTGCATCCTTGATAAGCATCAACATTAGTCAATAAAGGGCCTAGCGTTTTCAGCTGCTGTTGCTCGGTTGAGAGTCGATTCTGCAAATCTTGATCCGAAGTCACAAGATTCTCAACTGGGTTAATCGTGGATTGCCCATATTGATCTTGGGTCAGAGCCATAAGTTCGCCGTAGGAGTATCCTTGCAGCAACTTCACGCTATGAACAATGAGACCGGCGGTGGTTGAAAATGGTCCCTTGACATAAATCTGAACACTTGTGATATTGGACCAAGACGGTGGCGAGCTTCCACCCAGTATAAGATTAGTATCTCCTGCATACGGCAAAGGAAAGTCGTGCATACCAATAATGTAGGCAGCATAGGGTATGTTTCGATCTAGGGCGAAAGTTTGGGTTGTGTTTGCGGGCAGGTAAATGGCGTCTCCAAATTCATGGTGAAGAGGGTCCATATTCATGACAAACAAATTCAAGGCAAAATTGTTGGGATTTGTAAGGGATAACTCAACCGCACCGCACTTATTAAAGTCGACCTTGTTAACGTTATTAAGAACGCACAGACCATCTTTACCGGCTGGTTGAGGCGCAAACTGAAGGCTTAACCCTTGTGAAGTAAAGGAATAGCTGCTTGAAAAACAGGTAATAGCAGTAGGTGCCTTTTCGATGCTGGTTGTAAAGTCAGAGAAAGTCGCAATTGGAATAGGGGGTATAAGTGAACCGAATGTCTTAGCAGTACTGCCCAAGAGAAGAAGGCTGCTAACAATGAGGATAGGGCGGGGTTTAGAGGGAAGCTGGAATAGATTTAATAATAGTGAAAAATAGTTTTTGTGAGTGAGCCGAATCACTTCGACTCCTTAGAAAGCTGGTTCATACAGGTAATTATTCCCTAGCTCCGAAATTTCTTTACCCCGGACTTTTGCAGTTTAGCGGTTAACCAAGAAGTTTTTTTGTAAAAAAGTTTACTTACACGGATAAGCCAATAACTTCAAGATATCTTTTGGCGGAAAACTTGCTTTCAAAAGGCATCAAAACTTCCTTTTCCACAGGAAATGGGGAGTTTAAGGTCGACAAAATGGCTTCGGCAAGGGCTTTTTCATCGCCTACTGAGACGAGCCTGCCCAGCCTTCCGCCTTGCAGAATCTCACTGGGGCCACTGGGGCAATCCGTGCTCACAACGGGACACCCGCAAGCCAATGCCTGAATGAGAACCCCTGGCAGACCCTCGAACTGAGAGCTTAAGACAAACAGAGTGCAGTTTGCCATTTCTGCAAAGGGATTTTGGCAAAACCCGGGTAGGTTTATCCAATCTCCCGCGTTGGCTTCTGCAATTTGCTTTTCTAGCTCGCCTCTTAAGTCCCCTTCTCCAAGGATCAAAAGGCGAATCGGTCTGGTTGCTCGTACCAAAACACAAGCTTTAATCAAAGTTGGCCAATCTTTTTGGGGATTTAGCCTTCCCACCCCTAAGATTACGGGTATCTCCTTTTGGAGCAGCCAAGAATGCTGTGGCTTTTGTTGGGCAAGGTCCAGCAGATTCTGGTTGATTACTGGATTGTAAATCACCTTAACAAGCCCAGATGGCAGGCCCAAAGTTGTTTCTGCGTCTCTAGCAACTCCTTCCGATACGGCAACTACCTGGGTTGCCTTTCGATACGCGATTCCTGCCCACTTTAATTCGATTTTCTTGAGCAACCCGCCGGTTTCTGACTCTCGGCTAATGTGGTTACGAATTGTGGGAACAAATTTCGTTTTCTTCCGATTGCCCCGCCACGCGCGGTAGACAGCAACATTCATGTGTTCCAAGGCGCTGAAAATAGCATAGGGCGTTTCTTGGTCGAGGTATTGCCCGATAGGGCCAGGCGCAGTGAGCGCCCTACTCACGTTAAGGGAGATCAACCTGACCTTGTCATTCAGCAGCTTTTCGAACTCACCCCCCTTTTGCAAAACTAAAAAGTCAACGGGAAAGCCAAAGTCACCGAGTTCGTTGGCGAGGTTTGCCATCGACCTCTCGGCACCGCCCCCAGTTAAGGAAGGCACAATAAAACTTAGCTTAGGTTTGCTCTCTGTCATGTTGATGTTTTGTGCAAGTTTTTAAGACATTCATAGGCTTACCGTGTCAAAAGATTGTTGATTTTGCTGCTTCCTCACCGCAAGCAGCAAAACCACTCCGCCATAGCAAACCTTCACAATTCCAACCGCAAGCAAAACATAGGCCGCGCCAAGCACATGATACTTGGGGATCAGAAGCAAAGAAAGAACAAGGCAAAGCACAGCTCCTGGTGCTTTCCAGAGCCCTTGGAACTTCAGCTGCCTGGCCGCCGTCAACCCAGTTCCGATGACGGTTCCAAGAAAGATCATGCTTCCACTTAAAGCGACAATCGCAAACGTGTAAGGGTCTCCGGAAAAACTCTTGTTGAGGATCACGCTTAAAATGGGACCTCCCACAAAATACGCAATAACCGGAAGCAGCAATCCAAACAGAGCACAAAGTCCAAACCCAATTTTTAAAATGTGGACAAAATCAGAAATTCTTTGCTCGCTCCAAGTTGTTCCCAATCTTGGGGCAATGGAAGTGGCAACCGCCTGAACCCCAAGTTGACCAATTGTGATGGCAAAAGAATAAGCCGCCAATTGACCTAGGAAAAGCTGTCCGGAGGGTTGCTGAGCCAGGTGCTGTCGGGGATATTGCAGAGAAAAACTATCCAAGAAAATGGAAATCGCAATCGGCGCCGATAAACCCAGCAAACTTCGGCTTATCTGCCAAGACATCCTCGGCCTGATCAATCCTTTTCCGCTTTTGCCTTCTTCAACGCTTCGATAAACTCGAGATGCGTTAGGCCAATCCCAAAGAAAGATCATTCCAATTGATGCGATTGTGGACCCTAACACCGCAACCAGCACCGAGTGAAAAACAAGTCCGCCAATACAAAACAGCAGCAAAGAAAGGATGCCCCTAATGGACTGAGACACTCCTAAATTCTTCAGCTTTTCTTCTCTTTGATAGATGGCAAAAAACATCCAAGCCGATCGATCGCAGATGCAGCCAAACATAAAAACCATCGTGGTCCAAAACACATAGGGATTTCCGGGAAAAGACACTAAGGTCCAAATTCCAAGACCGATGGTAACCGCAATCATCATCGCAATGCGCAAACCCAAAAAGTCTTCAAACTTGTAGCCTTCCGCTGCCCTTCCCACGTAGATGCTGGTTAACCCAAACGCACCTAAATCTAAAAACGGCTGACTCAGGGCGCTGGCGGTTCCGTAGATTCCAAGTGCTGACTTGCCACCAGCCCCAAAAAAGTGGCCAAGAACAATTTGCATCAGGAAATTGCAGGCAGACCACACCGCAAAACCCAACAAGGTCCAGGAAATTCCTCGGCGCAAACTCATCAATTTCCCCCTGCTTTCTTTGGTCCGCTTCTGTGCATCAAATTAAGTAAGAAATCACTTTCGTGGGGCAAGGAACGGAAAATCGCAGTAAAAGATCAAAATTGCCAAAGACCAACAGAAACTTGGCTAGCCGATGGACCACCCTCATATTTTGGCAAATTCAGCCGCGATTATCCTAAGAGTCATCTGAATTTTTTGTTTTTATCACAGGAGCGTAACCTTCGCACCCCCATAAAACGTGAATAATGAAGATAATGAAAAAATTACTTGCTCCGTTTGTGCTTCTGCCTGTCGCGGCTTTAGCTGCCCATCAACCTTCCTCCAAACTGCTTCATTTTCAGTACATAACCAAGCAGGGATTGGTTGTCAAACTTGCCGACAAGGCCAAGTTGAACCTTTCTGGCCAAAATATCGAGTACCTAAGCGATGCCAAACAAACCGTGACAAAGGTGGCTGCCAATGGGGACGTTACGGTAGTGGAAGTCGACAGTAACGTGAGCATCATGGTGAACGGGTCTCCTATGCCCGGCCCCACCAACCCCTCAACAACCGCAACGATGTCCAAAGATGGGCTATTAAAGGACTTTTCTAGCGAGTCTTCCGCACCCGGATCAACAAACGACATCTCGAGTCAAACAAGGCTTTTCAACCTTACCATGTTTGCCTGGCCTAAGAACCTATCCGTCAAGCCAGGAGAAAAGTGGGAAGTCAAAGTTCCTGCGTCAAAGAAATTAGAAACTTATCCCATTATTGCAACCTATACCGCCGAAGGCTACGATTCAGTGGGATCTTTCAAGGCGATTAAAGTCAAGTTTTCAATCAAGGAAGATGGGATCGGGACCAATGCCTCCAGCTCGGGAGAGATGTGGATTGATGCCAAAGACGGCATGACCGACAAAGTCATTGCCAACGTTAAAGATGTCACGATGGCAGGAGCGCCCGGAACCGTTGATGGCACCCTCACCGTCATCCGACAAAGCTAAAAGGGCCAACAATGGCCCAGTCTAAACCAAGTTCAGATTCTTCAACAAGAAGCTTTGAGCCGGAAATCCATACCGACTTTCAGAAGCGGTTAGACTATTCCGGCTACCTTCATTTGAGCGAACTTTTCAGTGCTCAAGCTCCATTAAGCAATCCGCCCCATCACGATGAGCTTCTCTTTATTATTCAGCACCAAACCTCCGAGCTTTGGATGAAGCTGATGATCCACGAGCTGCAAGAAGCCATAGCAAGCATTCAGGTCGATCAACTTGAACCATGTTTCAAGATTCTTGCCCGAGTCAAGCAAATTCAGAGAATGCTCTTTGAACAATGGGCAGTCTTAGAAACCCTAACTCCCAGTGAATATGCCTCATTTCGAGGGGTTTTGGGTCATGCTAGTGGATTGCAAAGCGAACAATACCGCACAATCGAGTTTCTTTTCGGAAATAAAGATTCTCAAATAATATCGGTTTTAAAGCATAACCCAGAAGCCTACAGTCGCATCACAAAATCGCTCAATGCGCCTTCCGTTTATGACGAGTTCTTAAAGTATCTTTTTCGTAAAAAGTATCTCATCCCTCCCAAGGCAGTAGACCGTGACTGGGCTATGCCCTATGATCCCTCAGTCGAAGTCAGAGAAGTTTTTCAGATGGTTTACTTAAATCCGCGAGATCATTGGAGCGTCTACGAAATGTGCGAAAAACTCATTGACGTCGATGAAGCCCAATCCCTGTGGAGATTTCGGCATATGAAAACCGTCGAGCGGATCATAGGGTTTAAGCGTGGCACCGGAGGCAGTTCAGGCGTCAGTTTCTTAAAGCAAATTGTGGACCTACACCTTTTCCCTGAATTATGGGACGTGCGCACCACAATTGGATCGGTTAGAACACGGTGAGCCCTTCCCACAGAAATCTAACTGAGGAGTACTTAAAAGAGGAAGTTTTTTCCAAATTTCAGAACTCTTTACAGAGAGATCAAAGGCAAAACCTGATCTACCTTGCCAACCATTCGCTGGGCAGGCAGTTAGACCAAACTCCAGCGGATATTGCCGAGGGCCTTGCCGTGTGGAGGGATCACATGGAAAACTCATGGTCCGATTCGCATTGGATGGGTGAGTTGAGAAACTTCCAATCAAAGATTGCCCAAATCGTTGGTGCCTCATCGCCGGGTTCAATCATCCCTAAAAGTTCAGCCGGCCAAGGATTGCGCGCCGTTCTTAACGCCAACTGGGTTGGAAAGACACTCAAAGTTGTAACCACCTCAGTTGAATTTGATAGCGCAGATACCATTCTAAAGGCCTATGAAAGGGCGGGGCTGATCGAGGTGACTTGGATTCCACCCACTCGCACAAGCCAAGGGGTATCCCTGCTGGATGAAGAGGATATTGCCAAAGCAATCAGCAAAGGATGCGATGTGGTTTGCCTTTCTCATGTTTACTTTCAAACTGGCCAGTTGTTAACAAGGGTCAAAGAACTTACCAATCTAGCCCACCAGTTAGGGGCGATCGTTTTGCTGGACGTCTATCACAGCGCGGGATGCGTTCCGTTGACCCTAACCGAACTAGATGTTGATTTTGCAGTCGGCGGCTGCTACAAGTATCTGCGGGGCGGACCTGGAACCGGCTTTTTGTACGTCAATCCTCTTTCAAGAGCCCTTGAAAACCCTCCTCTTGATGTAGGCTGGTTTGCCTTAAAAATGCCATTTCAGTTTGAAAGGTCTCCGGTTTTAGAACTGGCAGATGGACCAAATGCCTGGATGGAATCAACCTTTCCTGCCTTGATTTCCTATCAAGCGCGTGCTGGGTTAGAATTAGTCACTCAAGTAACCGTCGCCGCTATTCGCGAGCACAGCTTAAGCCAACAATCCCTCCTGCGCGCCGCCCTCAAAGACCAAGGCGTGCCTGTATTTGAGCCGTCAGACCCGACCGAGTTCGGCGCCTTCACTTTAGTTGTCCATCCCAGGGCAAAACAGCTGGAATCACTCCTTAAAGCCCACGGGGTGATCGCTGATTCTAGAGGTCCCTATCTGCGCATCTGCCCTGACCTTCTTACCACTAATGAAGAGATCGCGATGGCGGCAAAGAAGCTAAAAGTGAGCCTTCAATCTCTTGAATAGAAAGGCTTTGGGGCCACTCTTAGCCCCTATTGATGGCTTAACAAAAACCTCACTTTTTGGTTCGAGAAAGAAATGCCATAAATGACCCGTGGGCAGGCAGTTGAATCGAAAAATGGCCAACTGCGACCCCTAGATTTCTTCTCTGCCAAACGTCTCTAACCAGAACCGGAGATCCATCCGAGGTGAACTGGATTGTGGCTTGATACGGTTTGTTGGTCAAGTTGAAAGCCGCAAAGTACTGGCCGACATTGCCGGCTGCAGGCGCGGTCCAAACTGGGTAGTCACCACCCCGAACTTCAACCGGTGTACCTTCCGTTTGATCTGCTTTCAAAACTTCCGGATTCGTGATCAAGCGGATCGTTGCATCAGAAGACTTCGTCAGATCTCCCCCAAACATTAAGGGAGATTTGGTGATGCACCAAAGGGTCATCAGAGTTCTTTGCTCAACCGTGGTCAGCCTGCAATTTGTGTTCCAGGGTCCTGTATTGGGACCATATTCGCGCAACATTCCCAAGGGTAGCATGTCCAAATCTGGCCAGTGCCCAGGGCTACGGTAAGAAACCCATCTGCGCGCGACCGAAAAAGCATGATGAAGCTGGGGCCATGTATCCCACATATCTCCAAGCAGCCTCCACATGTTTGCCTTAGTAGAAACATCTTCCGCTTCCGAAACCGGAGTTTCTCCAGGTGAAAGGCTTAGGATGATCTTGCGTCCGCACTGCTGAATGGCCCTCCGGTATCCGGCAATGGTTGCCGTGTGGTAAGGGTTTGTCATATCGTCAACTTTCACAAAATCTACCCCCCAGCTAGCATATTGCCGAAACAGGCTGTTGAGATAGGCCTGGGAAGCAGGCTGACTCATATTGAGAGAGTCCATCAGATTCAGCCATGAACATCGGTTATCAGAGGAAGCTGCATCCCCCGCATGGTAGCCAGAACCTTCAATGGGATCGTTTTGGCTTACCGCCTGGGCGGGGATTCCTCTCATCAAGTGGATTCCAAACTTCAATCCCATCCTATGGATTTCTGATGCCAGTTTCTTAAATCCGTCGCCGTCGGCCGCGCTCGGAAATCGAAGCGGATCGGGCTGAGGCCTTCCCCACTTGTCTAGGCTCATGGATGGCTCAAAGCTGTCATTTTGGTTATAAGCAAAACCCGCTTCTTTCTTAGGCATGTACCAAGCATAATCCACCACAACGTAGTTCCAGCCGTACTGTTTCAGGTGAGCAGCCATAAACCTAGCGTTGGCTAGAACTTGCCTTTCAGTAACCGCATAACTAAAGCAGTCGTAACTATTCCAGCCCATTGGCGGGGCTGGTGAAACGGATGGAGCGGAAAAAGAAGCAATCGTTGCGATAAGAAGACCTAGCATCTTATTTACTATATCGGTTTTGCAGGTATTTGATGAGAGGACTATACTTTGGAAAATGGAGCACGATCCACCTGCCTTAGAATTCGCCCACCGCCTTTGTGGAGGAACTTGGAAGCTTGTCCAAAGCAAAATCGAAGCAGAATTTCGATTTTCCAAGGCCATGGACGGGCTGATCGTTGAAGGTCACGGCATTGTGTCCGCCAATGAAAACACTATGAGAGTTTTCTCAAGATTTGGCTGGGACCCTGGCGAGAGGTCAGTTTATTACCTGGATATGCACAATAATGACTGCGTTTACTTTGGCCACGTAAACATGATAGACGGTATTTGGATCAATCACTTTAAGGCCCTTGTTGGCTCGCCGGCCGAATTTATTCAGGAAGCAACCCTGCCTGGTAGCCACTTGCTGGACAGTCACCTCTACAGCGTCGGCGAGAATGGAACCAAAAACTTAGTTGAGCACATGATTTTTCACCGACACCTTGATTAGCTCACCAAGAATACAGAAGTTCAAGGCTCATCTATGATCCCTAGCAAAACATAAGCCTTTGCACAACTTCAACCGTTTGCCTAGACTCTTTGACGTCATGAGTGCGAATGATTTTTGCCCCTCGAAGCTGAGAAACAACCTGCAGCGCCAGGGAACCTGGCAATCTTTGATCAACCGGCAAGGGGATTCCTTCGACAGATCTTAAGATTTGCCCAATTGAGCTCTTACGGCTGACTCCAACAACAACCGGCAAACCTAATTCCACAAAGGCATCCAAATGTGAGATCAGCTGCAAGTTGTGGTCTACCGTCTTTCCAAACCCAAATCCGGGATCAATCCAAATGTCGTCCCTGTTTACACCAGACTGTGTGCATTCATCAACCTTTTGCATGAAAAGCTGCTTGACTTCGGCAACAACATCCTGATATGTGGGATTGAGCTGCATAACATCAGGAGTCCCTTGGGAGTGCATGATGCAGATCTTTACCTTTTGGCTTGCCACAACTTCCGCCATTTTTGGATCGCTCAAAGTGGAGACATCATTGACAATTTCTGCCCCTTCCCCTATTGCGGCAAGGGCAACCGATGCTTTTCTTGTATCAATCGAGGCCGGAATGCGTAACTTGGCAAGCCCCTTGATGACGGGCAAGACTCGGCAAAGTTCTTCGGCTTCGTGGACGGTTTCCGCACCGGGCCGTGTTGATTCTCCGCCAACATCAATAAGGTCTGCGCCATTTTCCATCATGCTTTCGGCAGCGGAAAGGGCCAACTCCAAGGTTGGGTACTTCCCTCCATCAGAAAAAGAATCAGGGGTCACATTCAAGACCCCCATAATTGCGGGGCGCAGGTTAGGTAACGAAAACATTAGTTCAAATCGTGCAGCCCAAAGCGATCATGAAGCAATGAGACCGCTCTTCGAGTGTCAGATTCGGGGATGAGAACAGACAAAGAAAAGTCACTGTCTGCAGTTTGCAACACATTGATCTGCTTCTCATGCAGAACCGTCAAAACCCGCAGAAAGAGCCCTGGCTGCTGCAGATACTCGTGCCCCACCAAACTCACCATGGTGCAGGCTTCGGTTAAACTTGCCGTGACTCGGATGACGGGGCCAAGCCCCTCGAGCAAGGTGGCTTGGGTTTCGACTTCTTTCGATGGCTCTTTCCCAATTTGGAATAGATAGACCTTCTCGACGCCTTTAACTCCCTGTGGAATCACCAATCCATCAAAAACATCCTGAACCACCGGATATTGATCGCGAGGAACCGCAAAACCAGTGCTGGTGGGACCTAAATTCAGCATAAAGAGACCCACCCCGTACTTTGCCAAGGTCCCATAGATCTGCCCTTCGATCAAAACTCGGTCGGGTTCGGCAACTTGGGCAAGGTCAAATTGAAGATAGACAAGCTTGCCGGTGTGGGTCACTCCTGTGACCCTCCTGCCCGGAAATTGATCCCTACCTACAACTTCGGTGCCCTCATCATCGGTGAATGTGTTCTTGATCCACAAAGGAATCTGAAAGTGCATGGCAATTTCGGCTGCGCGAGGATGGACGACTTTGGCACCGAGGTGAGCGATCTCTGCCACTTCATCATAGGTGACCTTCCTTAAAGTCGGCGCTTCCTTTACGTAATCTGGATCAGCAGATTTCACTCCGTCAACATCGGTATAGATTTCCACTGCATCTGCCTTGAGGGCTGCCCCAAGCGCAGACGCGGTTGTGTCGCTTCCGCCTCGTCCTAGGGTGGTTAGCTCCCCTCCCGGGCCTGGGTCCATGCCAACAAACACGCCCTGAAAGCCACAAACAACCGGTATGTAGCCAGATTGCAAGCTTTTGTGAAGGCTTACTGGATTGATGCCAACAATTCGAGCGTTATTGTAAATTCCGTCCGTGCGGATGCCGGCTTGGCCACCCCGAAATGTTTGGGCTGGATGTCCAAAAGTCTTGAGAGTGTGAGCAAAAATGACGGCGGACATGATCTCGCCGCAGGCAGCCATAAGGTCTGCCTCTCTGGGATCTGGAGCAACATTGGGGTCTATTTCATTTAAAAGCTGAAGCAATGTATCGGTGGCGTAAGGTGCCCCTTTTCTGCCGATCGCGCTCACGACCACCACCGGCATGTATCCTTGCTCTTTTGTGCTGATGACTCGCAGAACGCTGGTTGCTCGGCTCTCTGGTGTTGCCACACTTGTGCCACCAAACTTCATGACTTTGATTTTCATCGTCTGCCACCCGCTTCTGAATCAACAAGGTCTTTCTCTAAACAATCCTTCAAATCGTCGGCATGCTCGCTTAGGGTCACCAAAAGCATCCTATCGTGCATGTCCGAAATGTGCTCAATTGCCTTTCCCGAGCGAATCGCCTCTTGCACGACTTCTGCAATCAATCCTTCTTCATCTCTCATGTTCACCGCGTAAACTAAAACCACGCTTCTGCCAGTTGCAACTGCGTAATCAGCATGAGAACTTTTCAGAGCCCTTGCCGCAACCTCGCTTTGCCCCTCTGTAATCAGGCAACTGAACCCATCGGGGGTCAATTTGAGAAAGTCAATCGAGATGTCGGCGTCCGAAATGGCTCGAAGCAGTTTTAGCCTGCCCTCCATAATTGGCTCCTTCAAGCTACGAACATGAACCTGGGCAAAACCTGCCCGGACTTCTACGCGGCTTACACCACGCGTCTTTTCGAAACCCGTTTCTTGCGCCATCGGTTAAGCTGAATCCAGTGACCCATCCAAAATGGCACGCGACTTTTCCCAAACATCATCCCCAAAGAGAAGACCAGAAGCCTTGACGTTTTGCTGAACCTGACCTGGGTTAGAAGCCCCGATGATCACGGAACTTATATTGCTTTTTCTGAGGCACCATGCCAGGGCAAACTCAGCTAAATCGGTGCCCAAAGACTCCGCGTACTTTTTGAGCTTCTGAACACGACTCAAAACTGCATCCTCCAGGTATGGCTTCATGAACTGGTTCGAAGTATCATCTGCCGCCCTTGTCCCCTGAGGCGGAGCGCTATTGGGCAGATACTTGCCAGTGAGGACACCCTGAGCCAACGGAGAGAAAACAACCTGACCTAATCCGTACTGCTCAGAAACGGGAATAACGTGCTGTTCGATTTCTGGCGTGAGCATAGAGTAGCGGGGCTGATTGGAACTTGGGGCGATCCCACCAATTTCTTTGCTGATATGAACAGCGGAAGCAATCTGCTGGGCATTCCATTCACTGACACCCCAATAGAGCACCTTCCCTTGCCTCACAAGATCGGAAATTGCAGAAACCGTCTCATCAATCGGAGTCTCCGCGTCAAACCGATGAAACTGCATCAAATCGATGTAGTCCAGTTCAAGACGCTTCAGGGAGCTGTGCACAGACTCAAAAATATGCTTCCGTGAGAGGCCACGATCATTGGGGGCTTCACTCATTGGGAAAAAGCATTTGGTGGCAATCACAAGGTCTTCCCTTCGAATCCCTTTGATTGCCTTTGCCAAAGATAATTCGGCCTGGCCGCGGTGATAAACGTCGGCGGTGTCAAAAAAGTTGACGCCTAGGTCAAAGGCTGTTTTCACAATCTCTTGTGTGGTTGAATCATCAATGGACCGCCCGTGAGTGAGCCAGCCGCCAACTGACACCTCGCTGACTCGGATGCCATATCTTCCCAATTTTCGATAGTTCATGTTTTAAGGTTACCAGTCAGGCTCAATTTGGCTCCATTTGCAACATTTGGACCTAGCCCAACAACTAACAGTCATGATTCCAATTCCGCGAGCCGAATCAGACTGTTTCTCATTGAGGAACCCATCATGCATTCATGAGCAAGGTTTAAGGGATTCTGTTCAGCACCAAACCAATCCCTTGATGAATTTCCTTGCGTTACTTCTTTGTGAATGTGATTTTAAATGTCACCGCGTATTTACACGGGTATTTCTTTACTGGCTGAATTGTTAAGCCGTTGGCATCTTGAACCCATTTCAGCTTTGCTCGGCTACCGAGCAGAGATATTCTGTCGACTTTTTCACCCTTGATTCCCGCAGGTAACGAATGGATGACAGTTGCACCTAAAGGAACCGCCATCACAATAGCGTACAGCTTGCCGTTCTTCGTAGTAAACCGAATATCCTGAGGTGTAAAGGGAGGAGTTTTTCGATCAATATGATCACCTCCAAGGCTCTTGGTGGGACCTTCGCCAAAAATTCTCCAAGGACGCGTGCCGTAAATTGCTTCCCCATTAATCTTCAGCCACTTGCCAATTTCGAGAAGCAACTCGACTTGCTCTTTCGGGATTGTTCCATCTGATTTAGGACCAACATTCAACAAAAGATTTCCATTCTTGCTGACAATATCGATTAACTCGTTGATCAGGAACTGAGCAGACTTATAGTGCATATCCTTGACGTAGCCCCAGGAGTTGTATGCGACTGAATCATCTGATTGCCAAGCAAGCTTGCGAATCCCAATTTCTTTACCGCGCTCGATATCCAGAACGGCAGCCTGTTTAGGAAAGGCTGTGTACTTGTAATTGATCACAACTCCTTTGCCCCATTGCGCTCCATGATTGTAGTAATAGGAAGCGAACGTCTTTAAATAGGGAACGAACCTCGGGCGCATAATCCATTCATCAAAGTAAAAGAGTTGGGGATGATACCGGTCCACAAGTTCGGTGCATCTAAGAAGCCAGTCATTGAGAAACACCGTGCTTTCAGGATGGTTCGGGAAATCGTATCCACCTTCCTGTGCTGGACCGTAGAAATCTTGATATTTCGGATCATTTACATCGGAATGAATGAGCCGTCCATTGTAAAAATAGAACCAATGTTCGGCCCGATGAGAGGAGAGCCCGAAAACCATCCCCTGACTTCGAATCGCCTTAGCTAATTCACCAATAACATCCCGTTTTGGCCCCATGTCATAAGCGTTCCATTTGGAAAGACTTGTCTTGTACATTGCAAATCCATCATGATGCTCAGCAACGGGAACAACATACTTAGCCCCAGCCTTTTTGAAGAGCTTGGCCCAAGCTACAGGGTCAAAGTGCTCGCCCTTGAACAATGGGATGAAGTCTTTGTATCCAAATTTATCTTGCGGACCAAAGTGTTTGATGTGATATTCATACACTTTAGTACCTTTGCGATACATATTATAGGGGTACCACTCGCCATAAGATTCGCCACCATAGGCAGGGACTGAATAGACTCCCCAATGAATGAAAATCCCAAACTTGGCATCTTTAAACCATTCCGGGATTGTGTACTTCTTGAGTGACGTCCAGCTCGGGTCAAAGGGGACTTTCACCATTTGACCATTTGCAGGAACGGCAAGGCTCACGCTAAGAACCATCGCTGCCGCGGGAAGCAGATTGACAAACTGAGATATTTGATGGTTTTTTTTCTGTTTCATAGAGATGTTGAAATTGAGGTGAGCCGGTGACGACTCTAAGACGCTGGCTAAGGTTCTTTTCGATTTCTCGCGACGCCGGAGTTATTGCAAGTCCTCCGAGTCCGGTACACCTCAACTCGCGTGGCATAAGATCTCCTACTTGTCGCATCGCCTCGATCACTTGATCAAGAGGGATCAAGTGGAGATAATCAGCAAGGGCCATATTCGCGCAGGCTAGTGCGTTCGTTGCTGCCATTACGTTTTTCCCGAGGCAAGGAGCCTCCACGCGGTTGGCAACCGTATCGCAAGTCATACCAAAAGAATTTTGAAGTGCTTGCGAAGCCGCGCTTAACTGCTGTTCTAAGCTTCCACCTGCCAAGAAAACGAGGGCTGCAGCAGCCATTGAGGATGCGGACCCACACTCCGCCATGCAACCCGCAACTTCGGCAGCAAACGACGATCTCGCTGCCACAAAAACGCCGATTAGGCCGGCAACGAGCATCGCTTTGACCCTTTGGTCGCGATCAATGTTCATGACGTCGCTCGCTCCGAATAATGCGCCGGGCAAAACACCGCAAGAACCAGCAGTTGGAGCCGCCACAATAACTCCCATTGAGCTCTTCGCTTCCATTGTCGCGGTGACGTAAAGAATGATCCGATTCATCAAGTCGCCTGGCATTAATTGGCCAGATTGAGCCATCTCGGCAAATTTACTTGATTGCACGGGGAGGATGCGGTTTCCAAACGGGACGCCTTTGAGACCATTCTGAATTGTAGACTCAAATGTTTCAACTAGCTGTCCCATCTTGACAAAGACTTCATTGCATGAAATTCCCCCTCGAACTGCTTCGTACTTGGCTGCCAGTTCCCAAAGCTCTAAGGCGGTTTCCTGTTGCAAACGATACTCCAGCATTTCGTTGCACGTCAAAAATGGAACCTTAAGATCCTTCCTACCTAAAACTGGCAAAACAGGTTCAAGGACTCTTACTGCAGATACATGTGGCATACCTCGTACATGATCTAAAAATGCCTCTGCTGGCTTAACCCGGCTTTTTATTTGGGCGATTGAACAGCTCTCATTGGTTATAATCCGGAAGTCTTCAACCCAAGGAGCATCTGCAAAGTTTGCATCGACGCTCTCATTGCTCCCCTTCATAAAGATGAGAGTCTCGAAGTAATCACCAGCAATCTGAAGCGGGATCCCATCGACATTTACGACCTCAATCATTCCACCTCCTGTCGAAATAGCAGTCAGTTGATGAACTGCTTCCGAATTGCGCAAGGTCAATCGATAGGTATTCGGGTGGTCTGCCCCATACCTGACATACCGAATATCAACCCTGACTCCCGATTTTTCGATCTCAAATTTGTAGTTTGGGAGGCGGGCATCATCTGTATTCCAGCCAAGAAGTCCGCCAAACAAGCCGAGATCAGAGCCCTGACTTTCGTGGGTAGTCACGAGAGATCCGTTCGGGTCGTATTCTACGATGACTTCTTCAAGTCTGCTGTTCATCAAATCCCGTCCTAAGCGGCCAATTCGTAATGCCGCCGCGCTATGGGAACTTGACGGTCCCCGCATGACAGGGCCAAGAACGTCGTTAAAAATGCTGGGTGGTTGCTTCATACTTCTCCATTGAAGGCCCGTAGTTCACAGCTTAATTCTTTTCTTGCCCCACTACAATCGGCACATAACCGATCTCCATTCCCTTCGGTGGCCGCACGATTAAGCCTGGGTCGATAGTCACAAGCTTGCCCGTCGTTGGAGGAGGCATGTAACTGCGATTGATTGGCCAACTTGACTGGATTTGTTCAATAAGGGATTGAAGTGCGGCCTTTTTCCGTTCACTCCAATGGTATTGCTGGAATGCAGGTTGGTCAATGAATCGATACCATCGATAAGTGACGGTTGAGCCATCGGCGAGAACGGTCGTATATCGTTTGCTAACCGGTCCCGGATGTGCCCATGCTCCACGGTTAGGCGAAGTATAAGGAACTCCGGGTCTGGCCAACGGGAATTGTTTCTTTCGGAGCGCACTGGGCACTTCAGATGCGGGGACCACGATGCATTTGTTGCCAACTTGCTTGAAATATTGAGGAAACTGGCCCTTACTCAGAATCCCATTCTGGGTCCATTTCAAGCCCCAAATGTTTCCATCATAAACTCGAGTATTGAAGTACTTGGTGACACCTTGAATGGACTTGCCGTTTTGGTCATACTGAACCTTGTACGTCGAAAGCTTCGGTCTCCATCCATGGTTCTGATCAAAAACGCCAGAAGAGGAATTGCCCCCATCGCGCCATTTTTTCATTGCATTAAAAAGTGCCCCTTTTGAGTAATAGGTAACATCTTGAATAATGCGTGTCTCCCCGTTGGCATCCACTGGAAATTGCAATTCGGGAATCTTCGCGTAGATGGCTCCATTGGAACCGCGCATGGTAAAGGCAGGAACCGTGTTGACCTCCATCGCAAATCCGCCACCAATATCACCTGGCCGTGCATCCAATCCTCTTCCATAAAGGTAGGGATCGTTAAAAATCTTGCCAAACTTACTCCAAGTCTCTGGGATATAAAAGGCAATTGGCCCCTTGAAGTTGGTCGTGTTGAGAAAGCATGTCCAACTCTCATCACCGGTTGGATATGTTGAAAAAGATTTCTTCGTCAGCGGAAGTGCCATCCATGCATACCCAAGGAATTTTCCATCAGGATGACCGGCAAAGGTGAATCCATCGGGTGGTACCAATATCCGATTGCTGAGTTGAGCAAGCCCAAGCCGGTTATCAGGAAGTGCTTTGGGACCATAGAAAAATGACCATCCCGGAGAGCCAACCTCATAGTCGTATGCCTCTGGAGTGCCATTCATGCTGAATTTTGGTGATCCATAACGAAACTGATTGCCAGCCCAGTATCCCGCACTCCCTTCTATCGTCTGAAAAACAGTGTCCCACGTTGGTCCCCGTTCTTTCCACTGACGGGCAAGCGTTCCTGGAGGGTCAAGAGGAACGTCCTTGTCATCCGAGTTATCGGGAGTGATCCAAGTCCCCGCGAGTCCCACTTGAAAATTGGCAAGCGGCTGATGAACCAAGGGCCAAATTGCTGTATAAAAGCTGATCCCCATCGAGAAGTTTTTCCGCGCCGGCGTAGCGACGGTTTCGCAGCCGATATAGCCATGAAGACCGCTTGCAAGGAAAGTTATTTTCCTGTCCTTGATCCGATTTGGATTACTTTGCCTCCCATGACTAAGAGCAGGCGAACCGCCGGCAAGGGCGAAAATGAGAAATCCACACTGAATAATCGACCACTTCATCTCTTTTCAAAAGCACGACCCTTAATTGACAAATAGGTACCAAGGAGCTGACTTGCCCAGATTCTACCTTTCGCAAACTTGAGCAGTATTAATGCTATTTTTTGTCAAAAGCTTGCTAATTGCATTAAGGTAGATCCGTAAGTCACTTTGTGCTAACTTCAAAAGTGCATCATGAAACAGGATTCTGATTGCAACAGTTTGTTTCAACTTTACAGCTAGGGCCCTGAACCGATCAATTCGAGACGTTACAACTAAGATAACAAACTCTTAATATCCATAATAGAAGAGATTCGCGAACTTATCTCTTCTTAACAAGGTGGCCACTACGTGATTCACACCATCTGGAGAAACCAACCAATAGTCACCGCAAACTTACGATCTGAGGCTGAGGGGTGCATTCAGACTTCAATTCTATTAAGCATTGGGCAGGCAGAAGCCGTTCCCCGATAAACTGTGATCCATGCCCGTTCCCGTGACCGTCAATCACGTCTCCATTATTCATTCGATCCTCCTAGGCATTGTTCAGGGTGCCACCGAATTTCTCCCCGTGTCCAGCACTGCCCACATGAGGGTTCTGCCCGCCCTTTTGCACTGGAGCGATCCCGGCACTGCTTTTTCGGCAGTCGTTCAACTTGGGCCGATTTTTGCAATTATTTACTATTTTCGTACAACAATCGGAGCCTATTTTGCGGGAATGGGAAGAAGCATTCAGCAAAAAAAGCTGTTTCCAGAAGGCGATAAAGAAGCGATGCTTGGCTGGTTTGTTGCCTTTGGAACCGTTCCCCTTGTCATCGCCGGATTAGCCTTGGAGCACAAAGTAGACCACCAGTACCGAAATCTGTACCTTGTGGGAGGTGCGCTCATTTTGCTAGGTTTGATCCTGGCAGTGGCGGAAAAAATCGGCAAGCGAAACCGACCTATGACAGATCTTAAGCTGGGCGAATCGATCATCATTGGGATTTCCCAGGCTTTTGCCCTGGTGCCAGGAGCCAGCCGCTCTGGATGCACGATTACTTCCGGGATGTTCTTGGGGCTGACCCGAGAAGATGCCGCCGATTTTAGTTTTCTCCTTTCGATTCCCGCCATCACCCTAGCGGGGCTTTATAAATTGGCTAAAGTTGCCAAAGCCCCCGGAGTTGGTCATGAGCTTCCTTCTTATCTCATTGGCAGCGCGGTTGCGGGGATTTTGGCTTACATTGTCATCAAACTCTTTCTGGATTTCCTCAAGGATGAGTCACACACAACATGGCCCTTTATTTGGTACCGAGTTGCATTGGGTATTGCTTTAATTTGCTTAGCTCACTTTCATGTGATTCATGCCAGCGATATCCCGGTTCAGGGTGGAACTACGAAAGCCCAATCGGTTCAGGTTCGAGCCGCGCCATCAATTGATGCGGTCTTTCAGCCCGAAAAGCTTGCCTAGCCAATAAGAAAGGACCCTAAGCCAGCGCTGGCCTTGTTTCTGACCATTTCCATGTAGACTTGAACCAAAATTCATGCCTACATTTAAGTCCGACCACGACTTTCTTACTGCAAATTCACGTTCGATAACCCTCCAAAATTCAGATGGCGGGGCTATCATTGTTGCTCCCGACTGGCAAGGCCGAGTCATGACATCAACTTGGGATGTTCGACGTGGCCCAAGCATGGGATTTGTGAACCGAAACTGGATTCAATCTAACCGAAATTGGGATCATATGAATCCAATTGGTGGTGAAGACAGGATCTGGTTTGGACCTGAAGCGGGACAGTTCTCCTTTTTCTTCAAAAACGGTGATCCCTTTGATTTGGACCATTGGCAAACACCCTCGGTTATAGATACTGATCCCTACGAACTGACAAATTCCACGAAAACTCGGGCCACGTTTCTGAAGGAAAGCTCGCTGACAAACTATCAAGGCAACACCCTTGAATTCCGGCTAGACCGAAAAGTTTCCATTCTGCAAAGGCTCCATGCAGAGCAAATTCTTGGTGTGCCTCTGTCGCCAAGACTGAAAGCAATTGCCTACGAAGTCTGTAACACGATGACCAATATCGGAGGGCAGGCTTGGACCCAATCTCACGGCCAAATCTCGATTTGGTCAATCGGGATGTTTAATCGCTCGCAGAGTACTACCGTCATCATTCCCATGAAATCCGGCTCGACATATCAACGTGGGATTCACGTCAATGACGGGTACTTTGGCTCGATTCCCCGCTCTCGCCTTAAAATTCGGCCCAACGCCATCTATTTGAAAGCAGACGGAAAGTATAGGTGCAAATTGGGCCTAAGCCCTGCACGTGCAAAGGACCTTGTTGCGAGTTTTGATGCAAGCCAAATGGCTCTGACCCTAACTCGATTCTTGCGTCCGTGCGGAAACAAGCCCTATATCAATTCCATGTGGGAGACCCAAACCAACCCCTACGATGGTGATGTGATCAATAGTTACAATGATGGCCCTGCCTCCGCTAGCGCCAAGGCATTGGGTCCGTTTTATGAACTGGAGCATAGCTCTCCTGCTTTGGGGCTTGAACCCCAGGAATCGGCAGTGCACTGGGGCAGAACCGTTCATCTCCATGGAGATTTACTTTCCCTAGCTCAGGTTGCCGATGCCGTTCTTGGAGTGGACCTGTTTACAATCGCCCGAGCTTCTTTTTGGCAAAAGAGCTAGCCCTAGTCATCACCATAATCCAGAACGTACCCCTGCCAACGAAAACAAAGAACACTCGGTTAATCTAAATGATATGAAAGTTTTGTTTATTGGCGGTACCGGGATTATTAGTTCTGGTTGCCTCCAGCCGTGCCTTGATCGAGGGATTGAATTAACCCTTTTAAACCGCGGCCAGTCTTGGAGGACAGTTCCTGAGGGTATCAATGTGGTTCAGGCCGATATCCGCCAACCGGAATCTGTGGCAAAGGTGCTTGGCAGCCAACATTGGGATGCGGTGGTTGATTGGGTTGCTTTTACGGTTGACCATATTCAATCTGACTTCGATTTGTTTAAGGATCATACCAATCAATTTGTCTTTATCAGCTCCGCCAGTGCCTACCAAAAACCTCCCACTTACCTACCCATTACAGAATCGGGACCACTCATCAATCCCTACTGGCAGTACTCAAGAAACAAGATTGCTTGCGAAGAACTTCTAACCGATTTCTACAGGAATCAGCAATTTCCTATAACAATTATTCGGCCATCACACACCTATGATCGCTCTTTGCTCCCTTTTGATCACGGATGGACGGTTGTAGACCGAATGCTAAAAGGAAAGCCGGTCATTGTTCACGGAGACGGCACCAGCCTGTGGACCTTAACTCATCACAAGGACTTTGCCAAGGGATTTGTGCCCTTGCTTGGCGACCCCAAAACGATTGGCCACGCTTTTACAATCACTTCTGATGAATGGCTGACATGGGATCAAATCTATGACATGGTTGCCGACGCGGCGGGAACAAAAGCGATCAAGGTCCATGTTGCGTCGGAAACCCTTGCTAAGTTTGATCCCCGCTGGGGAGACTCTTTGATTGGAGACAAGGCCAACAGTGTGATTTTTGATAACTCAAAAATCAAAAGGTTTGTACCAGAGTTTAATTGCAGCATCCCTTTTTCTCAGGGTGCCAGAGAGATCATTAGCTGGTACGACGCAAACCCTCAGCGCAAACAAATCTCCTTAGAAAGTGATGCCCTAGCAGAGAAAATCATAGCCGCTGTTTCCAAAATCGGCCCCTAAAGCGGCTTTCTTGCTTCCTAATCGGTCGCCCAAACCATTGAGCGATCGACTAGGAAAGTAAGATGTCTGCCACTTCCGCCGCCGCAATTTTTAGTGACGGCTCAACCGGCATTTCTAACCGAACTGCCCTGTGAACTGCCCTCGAAATGGCTTCATTAATTTCGCCATATTCCGGAAAGGCAGGCAAGGTCTTGGTGGATTTATGGACTTCTTCAATGACCCCGTAATAGGAGAACTTCTGGAGGATTTCCGCGTCCCTCCAAGTGGATAATCTCACCCCATTGGCGCCACAAAGCGAAGTGATTTTATCGCAATGCTTGCTCGAAAGAAACTTCAAAAACCTGTAAGCTGCCTCTTGATTAACAGATCCGGATGGAATGGTGACCGCCCAGTAAATATTTAAGGAAACAGATTCTCCTTTTGGCCCGACACCAGCCGGGATCCGAGTACAGCGGTTAGATCCAATAATCTTAGAAGGAGGAAGTTCGCAGGTTGCGGCAAAACCGATCCAATTCCAGCTCATGGCTGCCTTGCCAGACGCGTAAAAATCTCCACATTCCACACTGCCGAGGTCTAGGCACTCCAATGGAGCGACCTTGTGGAGATGAAACAAGTCAACATAAAACTGAAGAGCCTCAACCCCAACGGATGAATGAAACTGAGGCTTCAAATCTTCATCAATCAGAACACCGCCTCGGCTCCAAAGTTGGATGAGGAAATCGTAAACATTATTGTGACCATCTGTGTATGCCGCTTCACAGCAACCCCACAGCCCCTCGGTTGGGCGGGTAAAAAACTTAGCCGTTTCTAAAAACTCATCCCAATTTGTAGGGGGCTTTAGCTCGTTGCCATACTCATTATAAAAAGCCTCCCTGTTGGAATGGTCTTCGAACAGATCAGACCGATAGTGCAGCACTTCGGGCCCATCATGCCAAGGAATCCCAAACAACCGGTGGTTGATATCAAAGACCAATTTTAGCATTGCCGGATGCCAACCCTCTGGCCAATCTTGGGGCTTTCCAGCCGAGAAAAATTCGTCAATCGCAACCAGCTTGTCCTGCTCGATCAAGGAAGGGAGCCAATCGGTACAGGCTAAAAATAGATCAAACTCCCCCGTTAAACAGCCGTTGCCTTCCACCATTTTTTCATAGTGATCATGGATCGGCAAAAAGGTGCACTCAACTTTAATGCCCGGGTTTGTGCTCTCAAAGAGTTCAATTTGAGTCTGAAGGGCAAGCTCAAAGGCTGCTTGCTCCCTGCAGATTAGCTTGAGGGTCATACTGGCTTAGTCACGGGGACCCCGTTCACCGTGCCCCAAGGTCGATCGGCAGGAGGCTGAAGCATCTCTAACGTGATATCGTCTGGATCCAAAAAGTACACCGTAAAACCCCCCATGTTCACTCCCGCGCTTATCGGTACCGGTGCCGGTGCCTTAAACCTTACTCCTTGCTCTTCCATCCGCGCATAGTCTGCAAAGATGTCACTTGTGACAAAGGCTAAATGAGGAGCCCCCGGGCGATTCGTTGTCACATCGGTTTTTTCTCCCGCCGGATAAATGTATTGGACCAACTCCAAATGGTGATTGCTTGGACCAACAAATGAGTTGGGAATCCGAAGCATCGCCACATCGAGGTGGGCACCTTCAAATCCAACCAATTTTGCGGTGTATTCGTTGTGTTGAATTTGCCTATGATGCAGTTCAAGCCCCAAAATTCCGCAATAAAAATCTAGGCTCCGATCCATATCAGAAACCGTGAAACTTGCGTGCCAAAGACCGTTAAATCCCATTTCTACCTCATCCATTGTCCACCGCAGACGTCAATCGTTTGCCCTGTTATGTAGCTTGCTTCATCAGAAACCAAAAACGAGACCGCATTCGCAACCTCCTCTGGCATTCCGATACGGCGCAAGGGCAAATGATCAATGACGGGCTGCAAAGTTTCTAGCGGCGATACGCCCCTGATTTTGGCCCTTGTTTGGGCAATGGACTGAGTCAGGGGAGTATCAATAACGCCAGGCGCTACCGCGTTGACTCGTATTCCAAGGGGGCCCAAAGAAGCAGCCGCAGACCTCGTCATGCTAATCACTGCCGCTTTGCTAGCTCCATAATCTAGCTGCTCTAGCTTGGGCATAAATCCCGAAACCGACGCTATATTGACAACCGCCCCTCCCAGACGCTCACTCATTTTGGCAGCAACTGCCTGCATCGTAAAGAACAGTCCCTTCACATTCACCTGAAAAGTCTTCTCAAAACCAGCCTCGTCAATGTCGAAAAAGGGCCGTGTTAAGCAGATTCCCGCGCAATTGATCAAGCAGCCAATTGGACCCACCGAACTTTCAATGTCCTCGACTGCAGCCTTAATTGCCGAGAATTCAGCAACGTTCAACTCCCAAGCGTGAGCCGCACCTCCCTTTTTTCTGGCATCTCCTGCAGACGCCTCTGCATTTTGTAAAGATAGATCCGAGTAGACCGTCTCCCATCCGTCTGCAATTAGCCGATCGGCAACTGCTTTGCCAATTCCTTGACCAGCACCAGTCACTAAGGCAATTCCGTTCATACGCCCAAGACTTTCCGCAAAGTCTGCTCGATTTTCTCCGCTGAAGGCAACGCCTCATCTTCTAAAACTTTGGCAAATGGAACCGGAACATCGGCCCCACAAACCCGTAACACGGGGCCGTCCAGATCATCAAACAGCCTTTCTTGAATCTGACAAGCCAAATCTGCCCCAACTCCACACCTGCCGTGAGCCTCATGGGCAATCACAACGCGATGAGTTTTTCGGATCGATTCGGCAAGGGTATCAAAATCAAGGGGGTTGAGTGATCGCAGATCAATGACTTCAACGCTTTTGCCTTCCTTTTGTAAGTTCTCTGCCGCTTGCAGGGCTAGTGTCAACGTGTAAGAGTAGGAAATCAGGGTGACGTCCGTGCCCTGCTTCACAACTTCTGCCTTGCCAAGATCAAGTAAAAGCTCCCGTTCGGGCACTTCGCCAGAAGTGCCATATAGCTGCTTGTGCTCAATAAACAAGACCGGATCGGGACAACGGACCGCAGAAGCCAGCAACCCTTGAGCCGTCCTAGGATCAGAAGGACAAACCACCCTTAAGCCAGGAATATGAACATACAGGGCTTCCAACATCTGGGAGTGCTGGGCAGCAGCCCCTTTGTAACCCCCTCCTTGAGTTCGGATCACAAGCGGCACGCCAACCCGCCCACCAGACATATAGCGGGTTTTTGCAATCTGATTTAGGATTTGGTCGGCTGCCACTAAGGAAAAATCAACAAACATCAGTTCCACAACCGGGCGCTTTCCAACCAACGCGGCGCCAAGTGCCATTCCAATGAATCCCGATTCAGAAATTGGTGTATCAATAACCCGAGATTCACCAAATTGTTCCAAAAGCCCTTCCGTGCATCGAAACATGCCACCAAAATGAGCGACGTCCTCTCCCATAACAAAAACATCAGGGTCTCGAGCCATCTCTTGGCTCAAAGTTGCCGCAATCGCCTGAGGAAACGATAGAGTTTTTGAAGCTGTTTCTGCAATCATGCGTAAATTCCTTCGGAGAGATCGCTTGGTTTTGGATCAGGCAATGCCATTGCCCATTCGATGGTTTCCTTTACCTTGCCAACAGCTTCTTGGCGCATGGATTCCAAATCTTTATCTGAAACTTTTAGGACTGAGGCAAGCCTTGTAATCGGATCAAGTTCCATCCACGATTGAATCTCTTTTTGACTGCGATAACTTGTTCCCGGATCATTTTGATAATGACCAACCGTTCGGTAGGTCATTGCCTCAATAAAAGTCGGCCCATGACCCTCCCTGGCCCGTCGAACGGCCTCCTGACTGGCTTCTTCGACCGCCTGAACATCATTGCCATCAACTTGAACAGAGGGGATCCCAAAGGCTTCCATTTTGCGGGTCAGATCAATAACCGCTGTGCTTCTAGAAAGAGGAGTCATCTCCGCATAGAGGTTGTTTTCGCAGAAAAAGATCATCGGCAGTTTCCACAATCCAGCCATATTGAACACCTCCATGGAATGGCCCTGATTGACGGTTCCATCCCCAAATACCGCTGCCGACACGCGATGTCCCCCATCCATCTTGGATGCAAGCGCGGCTCCTGCCGCGGTGCCAATTCCGCCACCAACAATTCCGTTAGCCCCCAAGAGGCCCTTGTCTAAGTCAACCAAATGCATTTTGCCGCCCCTTCCATGGCATAACCCCTCTTGTTTGCCTAGGATTTCGGCGATGATTAGCTTGAAGTCCACCCCTTTGGCAATGGCATAGCCGTGCCCGCGATACGTCACCGTCATCGTATCTTGGGGGTCCAGCGCTGCACAAAATCCGACCGGACATGCCTCTTGCCCAGTAGCCAAATGCAAGGAACCTCGTAATTTTCCGGATTGAGATAATGCCGTCAGTTCTTTTTCGAAAGACCTTAAGAGCAGCATCAAACTCAATTGAAGCTTTAGATTTGACGTCTGTTGAGATGCGTGGATGGTTGCCACCATTTCAGTTTAACCGCGATTCATCAAGATTCGCCCAGTCTGTTGGGTCGGGCTCAAATTGGGTTGAGCTTAGAAACGGTTGGGACTTGAATCAGTCGAGTTTAGAACCAGCCGGGACTTCAATAGGAAGGGACTAGGATCGTAATCCAATTGGCTGCCCGCCAAGGATTCGAACCTCGATTAACAGGGCCAGAACCTGTCGTCCTGCCATTAGACGAGCGGGCAGCGCACCGTCAATATACCAGATCAACATCGGAAGAACTTGTTAAGTTCATTAGGTTCTCATTGGCCAGAACATTTCCACTTCTAAAAGGCACTAGGAACAATTCTTGTCTTCTAAGGCAGTAACATCTTACAGTAAGCATGAGAATCCTCTTAGCCTGTCTCGCCGCAGTTTGCGCTTCTTCATCCACATTTGCCTACTCAAAGTCCTTTCTGTCCAAGCCAGATATCCATGGAAACGAGATTGTTTTTACGGCCGAGGGCGACCTTTGGCTCTATAACCTGAAGACTCACGCATCGACAAGGCTGACTTCGGACCCGGGCTTAGAAACCAACGCAAAGTTTTCTCCCGATGGCAAGTGGATCGCATTTAATGGTGAGTACGCCGGTAAATTTGACGTTTACATCATGCCCACCGAAGGCGGTATCCCCAAAAGGCTAACCTACGACCCAAGTCTTCCTGTTGTTTTAGGTTGGACGCCAGATGGCAAAAAGGTCATATTTCGATCTTCGCGGCACACGTTTTTACCCGAGCTGTACGAAGTTTCTAGGACAGGAGGGCCGGCATCGGTTTTGCCGGTGCCTCATGGCTATTTTGCATCCATAGCATCCAATGGGTACGAAATGGCCTATGTGCCCAATAGCAACGAGTGGATGAACTGGTTTCGATATCAAGCCGGAGAAGCCGATTCCGTGTGGCTGACCAACCTCAAAACAGAAACCTTCACCCAGCTAACCCACACAAAAGGGGTTGATACCCAGCCAGTTTGGGTTGGCAACATGATTGATTTTGTCTCGGAAAGATCGGGAGTCCGCAATCTTTGGCAATTGAATCCAAAAACCCAAGCCGTCAAGCAGCTAACTTTTTCGACCACCGTCCCCGTGCGGTACCCATCGTCTGATCGGCATCGAGTGGTGTATCAAATCGGGACTCAACTGGGAATTTACGATCCTTCATCCGGTGTTGCCAAAACCCTCAACATCAATCTCCACTCCGATCGCATTCATGCACGCCCCTACAATGCCCCTATTGCAAGCGCAATGGAAAGCAGCGCCATCGGACCAACAGCAAAACGAATTGCAATCATTGCAAAAGGTCAGTTGGTTACGGTTCCAATCAAAACCGGTGAACTGCATGACCTTAATGTGAATTCGGCGCAAAGATCGCGCAATGCAGCATGGAGTCCGGATGGTAAGCAAGTTGCATTTGTAAGCGATGCAACCGGTGAAGAGCAGCTTTATGTGGTGGATTCTCAGGGTCAATCAGCACCGAGAAAGGTCACTAGCACCTTAACAGGAGAGCACTTCCGACCAGTTTGGTCACCGGATGGCAAATATATAGTCATTGGCGATCGAACCATGCAAATTCAGCTTGTGAATGTGGCAACTGGCGAAGTCACCCTTGTCGATCAGGCAGATCGTGGAGGTTCCTACGATTCTCCCAACCAAGACTATACGTTTTCTCCCGATAGCAAATGGCTGGCATACTCAAAGGAAGGATACGGTTGGAACAATTCTGTTTGGCTTTACAACATTGCCACCAAGAGCAAAACTGAGGTTAGCGATCCCGAAATCTCGTCTAATTCTCCAACCTTCACTCCAGACGGCAAGTTCCTTTACATGATCCAGCAAAGGATCACAAACCTTTCTCAAAGTGCCTACAATGGCCAGCTTAACTTTAATAACCCCGCAACCGTCACCGGCATAGCCTTAACCGATACCGAACAATCGCCCTTTGTAGAAAAGGATCAAGAAGAAGGAAGTACCGAGCCCGCTAAGCCCAAGGTTAAGCCAGATTCCAAAACCAAAACTTCGACAACGGACCCGATTGACCTCTCCAATATCAAGAGGCGAACCTTTGCGGTGCCAATCCCAAGCGGAAACTACCAGCAAGTAGCGGCCGTCCCTGGAAAATTGGTCTTGGTCAACGCGGCGACGAGTACCGGTAATGGTCCCGCTGGCATATCCTTGCAGACTTATGATCTCAAGACGAAATCTCTGACGTCCTTAGCGGGGGGCCTGATGCCGCTTGGCAACGCGGATGACCCACTTTTTGCGCAAGTTGCCAAGGACAATCAATCGGTTTTAGTACGAACAGGTGCTGGACTGCAGGTGCTTTCTGTTGCCGCTCCTACACCCGCGAAAACCGTTCCATTGGGAGGATTCTTTGTTAGAATCAATCGAGAAAAGGAATGGCAAGAAACCTTTAACGAAGCGTGGAGGATTTGCAGGGACTTTTACATTGATCCTGGTATGGGAGGGTTGAATTGGAATGCAGTCCATGCCTTATTCCAAAAAGAAATTCCAATGGTTGGCGATCCCACCGATCTGACAAGGCTCATAGGAGACATGCTTTCTGAACTCAGCACCGGCCATTGTTATATTGGCGGACCTAATCCCTACGCCAAGCCAGGAGAAGATATTGGTCACCTCGGGGCAAGAGTTGTCTACGATGACAAAGCAAAGGCCTATAAGATTGTCCATATATTTCAACCCGGACTTTGGAATGTCCAAGACGAATCACCACTATCGCGACCAGGGCTGAACATCAAAAATGGAGACTATTTGCTTGCCATTAATGGGGTCAAACTCAACAACCAATCCAGCTACCGCAAGCAGCTGGTTGGCACAATCGGTAAAGTCACTTCACTTACCATTTCGTCTAGCCCTACTTTGACACCTAGCCGAACCGTACAAATTGTTCCAATGGCCAATGACCGTCATCTGATCTATCTCGATTGGGTTCAGGGCAGAAAGGCGTATGTCCAAAAAGAAAGTGATGGGCAAATAGCTTACGTCCACGTGAGCGACATGGAAACAAATGGTGCCGATGACTTTGCCCAGCAGTACTACGCCAACGTCGAAAAGCCGGGAATGATTATAGACGTTCGATACAATGGAGGCGGGTACATCTCGTACAACCTCTTGGAAGACCTTGCAACAAAAACAATTGGATTCTTCAAGCCGCGGTACGGATTGAGTTGGAGACGAGAATCTTGGGGACCCCTCGGCCACGTGGTAGGAATCACAAACCAATGGGCTTTCTCAGACGGCGAACTCTTTAGCGAATACTTTAAGCGGCTAAAAATTGGCCCCTTGGTCGGTCACCGCACCGGTGGCGGCGAAATAGGATCGGGGAACGGATATCCGCTAGCAAATGGAAGCAGCATCTATGTTCCAAACTACGGAGCTTGGGTACCGTCTGGCCATTGGGTTGTGGAAGGACGTGGAGTCGAACCTGATTATCCCGTCGCTCAAGATCCAAAACTGGTTATGGAAGGGAAAGACCCTCAGCTCGACAAAGCAATCCAGCTGATATTGGCAGACCTCAAAGCTCATCCTTTCCAACTGCCAACTCCGCCAAAATTCCCGAGCCATACCGGATTTAGTCGCCAAGAAAAAGGTGTTTCAAAGAGATAGGCTCCTTCAGCCATGAAAAGCTAATTGAGGCTGACAGAGGCTACCGCCACTGCACCAAATTTATGGAAAAGACCGCAAGCCAATCAGGACAGTTTGAGGAAGCTCTGAATTTAGAGCTTCCCGTCCTTTTTCGGGTAGCCAAACGTCTGACCCAAAATTTGCAGGAAGCCGAAGACCTTGTTAGCCAAACCGTCTTTAAAGCTTTTCGATCTCAGACTGACTTTGATGGAAGATTCCTTCGAAGCTGGTTGATTCGCATTTTACGAAATGAGTTTTCGATGGCTTGCAGGTCTCAGAAAATGCATCCTAAAGTTGTTTCCGTAGACCAGGCCTTAAGTGAACCAAACGACGCTGGCAAGAGCGTGGTAGATTCTGACCTTAGAATTGACTTATTTGCGGCCCTTGATGCACTTCCTGAGGAATATCGGATTCCAATTGCATTATGTGATGTAGAGGAACTCAGTTACGAAGAAGCCGCTAAGACATTAGACATGCCAGTTGGCACATTACGCTCCCGATTGCATCGGGGTAGACGGCTCATGAGGCAAATACTTATGAAGGGGGAAAAATGAGTAAGGGGCCCGAGTTTTATAAGGAAAAATGGTACGAGCGTCCATGCTTCTTTATGGAAGGCAAACTTCAAGACGAAGTTGACGGCAAAAATGGATTCTGGGCAAAGATTTGGGTTCGGAGCCACCTGTTCTACTGTTTTCGGTGCAGAGGATTTTTTAAGGACATCGGAAAATTGAAATCAAGGCTCTTTAAGCAAAAAGAGCAAGAGACTTCCCCTGACGCTCTTGAAGCCCTGAAACAAAGAATCCAAGCTGAATTGCATCACGATCGTGAAGACAACAAGCCCGAAAGTCATTGAGATTCCTTCCCTTTTGCAGATTCCGGCTACACTATTGCAAACATGGCGTCATCTTCAGATTCTAAGCTAGTTGGGGTCGGCCCTGCCCTTGTTGCGGAAGCTATCGGGACCTTTGCCCTGATCTTTGTGGGCTGCATGGCAATCGGCGTTGGCAAACTTGCCTACAACGATTCGGGACTTGTTGGCATTGCCTTGGCCCATGGCTTAACCATTGCGGTGATGGTCAGTGCAACCGCGGCAGTGAGCGGAGGTCATCTGAACCCAGGAGTTACGGCTGGGCTTTGGGTTGGCAAAAAAATAGACAGCACGAAAGCTCTGCTTTACATGGTTTCTCAGCTGCTTGGAGCCTTTGTAGCGGCTCTGGTTGCAATTGAGCTGCTTCCAACATCGTTCCTTCCAAGGGGAAATGCGGCTACGGTTGGCATACCCGCCCTCCACCGGGCGGTCCCGATGGTCAATGGCATTATCATTGAAGCGATAGCGACTTTCTTTTTGGTTTTTGTTGTCTACGGCACTGCGGTAGATCGAAGAGCCCCCAAAGTTGGTGGATTATTCATTGGCCTAACAATCACCCTCAACATTCTTTGGTGTGGCCCTTTGACCGGTGGGGCAATCAACCCCGCCAGATGGTTTGGGCCCGCATTGGCGACGGCAAATTTTTCGAATTGGGAGGTTTGGACCATCGGCCCCATCATCGGCGGGATATTGGCGGGTTTGCTATATACGTCCGTGATTGAATCAAAAACGCAAGATCCTGCATCATAAATCATCTTGCATTACGTTAAGTAAGGAGATGTCAATAGGATTTATGGAGCCAATGATATGAGTCAGCCATCATCCGGCCAAAGGCAAGTTTTGGTGAACTGTAATGGCTACACCTTTTACAATGAATTCAAGTGCTTGGTCGGCGAAACAAGTCCATTTCAAAAAGTATTGCTGCTGGGAGGATTCAGCAAAAAAGTAGTGCTTAATCCTGGCACCAAGTCTCTGACAATCTACCGTCGAGTCTTCTGGATAAAAGTTGAACCTAGGCATATTGAATTTGATGAGGTGACAGCCATTCTCTTTGATGATAAAATCCATCAAGTCAGTGACTATAGCAACTTTTACAGTCGCTACAGCGCGGAATTTCTTTCCTATATTAGGGTCACTTGGGAAAGAATATCGGTGTTATTAGCCTTAAAAGATGGAAGTCATGCTCTCCTTTTCACTCTCACGGGTGCTGCCAAGACTGAGGACAACGTGTTTTCATTATTTTTTGGGGATTTGCAATTACCGCAGCAATCCGTCGTAGCCCAAGATCGTTCCAATTCCGTCGCCAAAAACTATGCCCAAGCCCTTTCCAATGTCATTGGTGCGCCGATCAGCAAATCGCTGAACATCTAAAAATTTGCCGGTTATAAAAAAACAGGCCACCCGATAAAGGGTGGCACTGTCGATCTCCTCGGAAGTAAAAGTCTAATTACAGGCTGGATGGGCTCCGTCTGCGTCCGTTGTCCACAAACAGATATCTCCAACCACTTCGGAGTATTGAATGGCTTTGGCATGACCATCAGCAAATTGGCAGTTGATCGGGCCATTGAACAAGGACTCTCCATTGAGAATCGCTTGAGCGTAGTTAGGTGACGCCCAATTTGCGTTGTAGCTCCAGGTGGAATTGCCAATGTTCATCCAGTAGCTAAGGTAGAAGCTTGAAGTTCCCGCCTGAGAGATCCAGTTCTGCTCGTTTCCGTTCAGCTTTGCAGTCTGGGTAAAGCCAGAGTTGTTCATAACGTCAGGAGCGGCTCCATAGTAGGTGCTGTCCACAAGCATGATTGTGCTTGCAATTCTTGGCACGCTGGTGCTCGAAACAGGGGTCACGTTGGCAGGACCACCTGCAAACGGAGTTGCAGGGCTAAGGTACGGATCGTTATGGCCGTAGCTGTTTTGTCCACCGTAGTCAATTCCGGTACAGCCTGCTGCCAAACAAGGCATCGTTCCCCCAATATCGCCGGTGAACTTGTTGCTTCCCGCTGGATCAATAAAGATGTTCTGGTTCTTTGCGTAAGGCTGAAGCATAAAGATCCAGAAGAATCGGCTGAGGGCCGATGCCTTCGTACCGCCGTCATTGGGTCCAAGATTCTTAAACTGAGGCAATGGGTTGCCGGTTCCGTCGTTGTACTCGTCGCAAATGTGCCACGTAGGAACGTTACAGTTGTTGCGGTGAGGGTAGAAAATATCGTCGGAATCGTTCATGTAAATCATGGTTGCGGTACCGAGCTCCTTCATGTTGGAAAGGTCAGAAATCTTCTTTGCGGCGAGTTTTGCTTGCGCAAAGACGGGGAAAAGGATCGCTGCCAAAATTGCGATAATCGCAATGACAACCAAAAGTTCAATAAGGGTAAATGCTTTTCGCATGGTTTGTGTTTCTCACTTTGCCTTCTGTTACGAAGAACAAGGAAAGTGTGAAGGAGCTAAGTTAAGAAATCTTTAAGCATTGATTAAAGATTCGTTAAAGCCAGTCCTAAACAAATCTTGCAGGTCGTTGTAATCACTAACTTTTAAAGAAAAACTTATTTTTTAAAGAACTTATTAGAATTTAAATTTATTGCAATTTAATAATGATGAGATTGCAAGATTTTAAGAAAACTCGCCCTGTTGACCTTGCCAAAAACAGCAAACCCGAAGTTAAAGCTAAAGTGAAACGAGCTTTGAAAAGTCTCCAACTGACTTCAAAACCAAGGAGCAGGCATCAATTAAAGAAAGCCTTGCCGATCTAATTTCAGGATCAGAGTCCATAACCATCGTCTCCTCAAAAAAGGTGTTAATCGGAGCTTCAAGACTCAATAACGTGCTTTTGGCGGCATCAAGGTCATAGCTTTGCAAAGACTTGGCTATGCTGGCTCCGGCATTCTCTAAAGCGGCTGCAAGTTGAGTCCCGCTTTCCGAATGAAGTTTCTCGATTTTCTGAGAGAGGCGGGCGCCGTCAAAAAGCTCCCCTTTCTTTTTTGATGATTCCACCAAGTTCAGCGGACGGGTTGCAGTCTGGACAAATCCGGGCAGTTGCGAGAGTTCATTCATCACTTCACACCGAAATCGAACGAGACGTGGGTGAAGCAAGTCCTCAACCGAGCTAGAGGCTATCACCGATTCTAGGACGTCATAACGAAACTGCTCAAACAAACTTTCATAGCGAGACTTAAACAAGAAGTGAAGGTTTTCAAACATCTTGTCAAAGGAAATTTCAAAACCTTGGTGCTGATAAAGTCCAGCCGCACGGACAAAACATGGCGCCAAAGTTGCTTGAACTTCTTGCCAAGAAAGGGCCAGCTCTATGATGGCAGTTGCTGCTCTTCTTAACCCATAGGGATCGCTAGAACCTGAAGGGACCTCGCCAATTCCCAAAAAACCAGCCAGTTTGTCGGCCGCATCAGCCACCGTGAGCCTCCAGCCCGTGCGGGCAGACACATCAACTGGATCCGCATTGCTCATAAGCTTGTATTGAGTTTTGATCGCACTGCAGACTGGCTCGGCAAAGCCTTCTCGCTTGGCATATTCGCCGCCAATGATGCCCTGCAAGCTTGGCAATTCGCTCACCAGACCGGTGGAAAGATCGGCCTTCGCAAATAACCCGGCCCGCGCGGCAAGGTCAACCTCGCTTTCATCGGCCCTCGTTTGACCTGCAATGTAACTGGTAAGGTCATGAAGCCTTTCCGACCGATCCCTGACCGTGCCAAGATCGGCGTGGAACACAATCCGATCGGTTAAATCCAAAAACTCTGCCAAAGACTTCTTTTGATCTTCCTTAAAAAAGAACTGGGCATCGTCTAATCTTGCATTCAGCACCCATTCGGTGCCCCTCCTCACCGAATCATCCTCTCCTCCGTTGCGAACAAAAACAAACTGGTTCACCAACATGTTCTTGCCATTTCGGACCGGGAACATTTTCTCGTGCTTGGCCATTGCCGTTACCAAAACATCTTCTGGCAGGTCTAAATGTTCTTCTTTAAACTCACCAGCGATCGCGGTTGGCCATTCGCAAAGGTAGCCATTTTCTTCCAGAAGTTCGATAGAAATGTCCACTTTCCCACCGGGGAGAGCCATTGACTGCTGCTTGATCATTTCCATTCTCACCGCGGGATCAGGTTCTACTTTTCTGGCTCTCAGTTCTTGCAACAGCTCTTCTTGCGTCCTTGCTTTAAACTTTTCAGGAGAGTAAAAGCGGTGACCTCTTGATTCCAATCCGCTACGGATACCTTGGATTTCAAACTCAATGGGCTCGCCATCCAGAGATGCTAAAAGCCACCGAATCGGACGGGCAAAGCGCATGGAACCAGATCCCCATCTCATTGACTTTTCGAAAGTTAGAGACTTGATTGCATCAGGAAGCAATTCTTGAAGAATGTGCTGAGCGCTTTTGCCTACCACCATTTTTTGAATCCAAACATAGCCGTCTCTGACCTCAACCGAAGCGGGATCAACCCCATTTGACTTGCAAAATCCAATTAACGGAGGCAAAGGCTTCCCGTCATCTCCAAAAGCGGCTTTAACGGCTGGCCCTCGACTTTCCTTTGAGAAATCCTCCTGCCTAGATGGAATTCCGGTTACTCCAACAATGAGCCGACGCGGAGTTGAGAACTTAACCCCCTGAAATGGAATGCCAAACTCAGCGGTTAGCCTTATCAGAATTGCAGACAGCAAATCTGCGCATGCAGAGGCAACAAATGAGGCAGGAAGTTCTTCACACCCCAGTTCGAAAAGCAAGTTTGGCATGAAGCCATAAGAATACTTGTTTAATGGCTCAGCTCACTTTGTTCTGCCAGAGCTACCGGCTCGTGGCTAACCAAAGCAGTTGGCCAAGAAGAGCCACCGGCAATCCAATGACGGTGTTGATGTCTCCTTCTATTTCGCTGACAAAGCCAGCGGCTCCTTCTTGAATTCCATAAGAGCCGGCTTTATCAAGAGGAAGTTCGGTCTGAACGTACCTCTCTATTTCCGATGGTGAGAGCTTGCGGAAGGTCACCTTGGTTTCAGCAACATCTTGGTAAGCCTGAAAACTGTCTGGATCGCTGCTATCTGGAAATGTCTGGGCAGCAATCACGCAGACACCGGTGTAGACATGGTGAGTCTTGCCACTGAGCTCGGAAAGCATTTCTATGGCCTCGTCAGTCGAGCTAGGCTTCTCATACCTTTGCCTGCCAATTGCAACGACGGTATCGGCGCCAATGACCAAATTTGGGGTTGCGCCTGAACTAAAAGGCAGCGATTTTGCAACCGCAAAGGCTTTCCTATAAGCAAGTTCCTGGCATAAGGCGCGAGGTTCCCATTCCGGCGGCAAGTTTTCATCTATGCCCGAAACAATAACCTCAAATTTCGGGCAGATCGTGCCTAAAAGCTGCTGGCGACGCGGTGATGAACTTGCAAGAACAATGTGATAACGATCAAGTTGTTCTAGGGGCTCCCCGAGATGGTTTGGTCTGCTCAGATCAAGAACCGCAGCCGCAGGAACCGCAGCCACAGCCGCCGCCACCGGAACCTTCAGTCTTAAAGCTTGATCCACAGCCACAGCTGCTGACAGCGTTGGGATTTTCGATTTTGAATCCGCCGCCCATGGGATCATCCACGTAATCCACACTCGAACCGTTCATGTAATTCAGACTCAGGGCATCAACATAGACCTTGACTCCGTTCTCATCAAAAATCTGATCGTTAGCCTCGGGAGGATTGTCATCAAGTGCCATTCCGTAAGAAAGCCCACTGCATCCGCCTCCTGCAACCCAAACACGTAAAGCTGCATTGGGCTTGTTTTCCGATGAAATCAAATCTTTCAATTCAGTTGCGGCGCGTTCCGTCAATGTGATCATTATTTTTCCAGCCAAGAACCTCTTTGCCTATACGCAAAAGTCCTTAATATCTTATTCCATTATACGAGGCAACTCCTTGAAATGACGCCTTGTTTAGCCTCTCCTGAAACAAAAATTGATGAATATGTTAAAATGTCTGATCCCCGAAGGCGTGGAAACTCAATCCCAGGAAATTTGATGAAAAAGAATCGATTTCTTGCAGTCGCCGCAGGGCTAGCTCTTTCAGCGGCTGCAATTGCAGATACACCCGACCCCACCGCGATGGCAAAAGGCATTAGCTTGCCAGATTCGGTTTGGATGGTCGTCGCCACTGTCCTCGTCCTTGTGATGACCCCCGCCCTTGCTATGTTCTACGGCGGAATGGTCAGAAGGAAAAACGCCCTGAGCTCCATGATGCATAGCTTCATCATGATGGGGGTCATCAGCATCGTTTGGTTGTTCCTAACTTACTCTTTGGCTTTTGGAAAAACGTCCAACGGTTTTATTGGCAACCTTGAGTATGCGTGGGGACACATTCCAATGGCTCATGCCAACACGGATGGAGCCGTTCCCAACATCCCTGCCGGGCTGCACATGCTCTACCAATTGATGTTTGCAATCATCACCCCTGCCCTCATCTCTGGCGCGGTAGCAGAGCGGATGAAATTTGGAGCCTACGTTGCCTTTACAACCATTTGGTCGATTGTTGTCTACGCACCAATCGCATGCTGGGTTTGGAACGACAACGGTTGGCTTAACAAATTGGGAGCGCTTGATTTTGCAGGCGGAACTGTTGTTCACTTTGCCAGTGGCATGGCTGCCCTCGCCGCATGCTTAATGCTGGGAAAAAGAAAGGCAGTCGAAAACAAAGAGCCCATTTTGCCCAATAACCTCACCATGACTTTGGTCGGAGCCGGGCTTTTATGGTTTGGGTGGATCGGATTCAACGCGGGCTCGGCTCTTGCCCTCAATAAGCTGGCAATTGGAGCCTTTGTGGCAACCCACATGGCCGCCGCTGCTGGGATGATTGGTTGGCTCATTTGCGAAAAACTCAGAATCGGCAAGGCCACCGCGCTGGGAGCCGCTTCTGGACTGGTTGCCGGCCTCGTGGCCATAACCCCTGCCGCTGGATACGTCCAGCCGGTTCCTGGTGCCTTGATTGGGTTTATTGCCGGAATTGTGTGCTGCTACTCGGTCAACCTAAAGTATAGGTTTGGATTTGACGATTCACTGGACGTTGTTGGCGTCCACGGTGTCGGTGGATTTTTGGGTGCGATCCTCACTGGCGTGTTTGCAAGCATCGTTGCGAATCCAACCATTGCCGATCAGCTCAAAGGTGGCCAATTGATGCTGATTTTCCACCAATTTATCGGAGCCATCGTTATTGGTGCCTTTTCATTTGTGGCTAGTCTCATAATCTTGGCTACAATCAAAGCATTCACCCCGCTGCGAGCTACCGAAGAAGAAGAAATCGAAGGCATGGACGAAGCCCTGCACGGAGAAGCAGCCTACAACCTTTAACAAGAGTCATTATGGTTAAAATTGAAGCAATCATCAGACCCCAGCGCCTTGAGGCCGTTCAAACCGCTCTGGAAGAACTCGACGTTCATGGCATGACCGTAACCGAGGTTAAAGGCATGGGCAAGCAACGTGGCGCCACCTACACGTATCGCGGCAGTCAATACACTCTAAGCCTGTCACCAAAGGTGAAGATTGAGGTTGTGGCACTAGACGGGGATGAAAAGGCAGTTGTGGAAGCCATCGTCAAATCTGCCCAAACTGGAGAAGTCGGAGACGGTAAAATATTTATTGCTCACATCGATGATGTTGTGCGCATCCGAACAGGAGAGCGTGGAGACGCTGCCCTGTCTTAAAGAAAAATGCCATACGTCGTAACTGAACCCTGCATCGGAGTCAAAGATAAGTCCTGCATGACGGTCTGTCCCGTCAATTGCATTTATGAAGCTGAGGATCAGGTTTATATCAACCCCGATGAATGTATTGACTGTGGACTCTGCGAGCCAGAATGCCCCGTAACCGCTATTTTTGTTGATACAGACGTTCCTGCAAAGTGGAAAGACTATATCGAAAAAAATCGAATTGAAGCCGAAAAACTTGCCTAGGACGTTTGCGGCATTGTGGCTGCAAATCAGGCCGCCACAATGCGTCTTAGCCAGCTTACGGCGCAAGAAGATGGTTCCTTAGGGGCACTTACCAATGAAAGTTTCCTAATCACAATGAAACTGATATGGAAATTGTCAACTTTGACGGACTAACTACTGAGAGACTTTTGGATAGGAATTCTGAGTTTTTCCAAACTTTTCCCACTTGGATTACAATAAGACAATAAGATGGAAGCAGGAAACGAATCCATCGTAGTTCCCCGCGATGGCTGGAAAAAAAAGGTAAGAGTTCCTCTGCTTGCCCTTGCCGGAATTGCTGCAGTTTACTGTGCCTTCAGCTTCATTTCTCATCAAATTAGCCTGCGTCGGCTTGCCGAACAAGCTACTAGGGACTCCAATGCCAATGGATTTGATCAGAGCCTTTCTCAGCTTGATGCGAATCCGATTCCTGAGGCGCAAAATGGGGCTATTCCCTGCCTGAAAACTCTTGATGATCTTGTAAAAACCCAAGGACTTGTCAAGCAGTTGCCCTTCTTTTCCGTCCTATCTTTTGGAACAAGACCTCAGTTTTCAGATTTTCGATACGAATCTCGTGGATTGGACTATTTTCTAGATCAACTATCCACGCAAGCTGCAAACCAGCCAAATGGGGACTTTTTGGCAGCTGGTGACAGCTTTTTGCAGTTTTCAAACCATAAAATCAAAGCTGCGGTCTACTCACCGCCGATGTTGGTAAGAAACTGCGATATCATGGCAGCCCTTGATGAATCCTTGGCGTTTCGAGGCGCCCTGAAGTGGGACAGCAAAAATTACGAACAGGCTTCTCAGGACCTCATCGCAAGTGCCAATATCGCCCGGTGGCTAGAACGGTATCCCAACACTCAGACTCTGATGGAAGGAGCCAAAATTGATGAGTTTCTCACCTCAGTTGTCGGACCTTATAGTCTCAACGAAACCAAAGATACCGCGCTCGCTTTAGAATTCAATAAAAAGCTTCTTTCCGCGCTAGGAAAAGCCCCAACCGCAGAAGCGGCATGCAAGGGGGATGGATCGGTGCTCGCCCATCGCTGGGCCTATCGCCCAGAGCCAACTCAAACCGATTCGTTAAAAGGACGGCTAAATAATTGGATTTATGATTCTAGTGATAGCTACAAGATTCTTTCTAATTCTTTATTGCAACTGGCAGCTTCTTATGACAAAATGCCGTCTCAGTCTAATGCCTTGAAGATAGCTCAAGATTCGGTTGCACTAGAGAATAAATACGGAATTGCAGTTCCCAAACTTCCGTTTCCAATCGGGACTCTACCTTTGACCCTCGTCCAGACAGTCGCCCTTCGCAATAGACTGACCGCCTTGGTAGAAGCAATCCAACAATTTAAAACCGGCGCAACTGTTCATGTTGATGCTATCTCTAAGTCTCTTTATGATCCACTGAGCCAAAAGAATATTGGCGTTTTAAACGGTCCAATTTATATTGCGGCTTGGGCTGGGCCACCATTCGGTGAGAATTTTGATATTTCGGCTGGATCAACAACCGATAAAAGGCTGACTTTACCGTCTAGCGGAGTTCCTGTTGGCTCTCAGCCCACATACTGGCTCAAAGTCCACCACAAAATTCCGAAGTTGGGTCTTCCATAGTGCTAAGATACTGACAGAGAACATTGACATGCCAACACAAAAACAATCATCGCTTCCCTACGTTTTTGGTGGAATTATCTTGGTTTTTATCTTGCTTCGCACTGGCCTTTACGGAGTCGAGTCGATTCGAACTCGTGATTTAACTCTGCAAGCGATATCGGTTGGAATTTCAGATCAACTTTCTCGATTAGACCAGGGACCTCTTCCTCCTAACAGCCTCAATCGTGCTGCCGTTTATGACCAAGTCCTTGACCAGATGTGGAAGCATCCCAAAACATCGTTGGTGGTTCTCAATGTCACTTCCATAATTGGGAACAGCTATCAAGCTAAATACAGAAATCTTCTTGATCCTTACTTAAATCAGATCGTGAAGGGCACGTTTTTGGCTCAGTGCAATTTCCACCCGTCTTCTCAAAAGGAGCTAATCCTGCACAAGATTCCCACTACTGTTGAAATAGGTTTTTCTAACCTAGAAATGCTCTACCGCTTTGGGAGGATTCTTTGCGATCGGACGGAATTTGAGCTCTTTAATCATCAGGACGTTCAAGCCCTAGCCGATTCGAAAGCAGTTTCTGTTTTAGCTAACGACATTTCTAGCTATCCTTGGTCGTTCGCCAGGTTCTGGGGCGAAGGGCTCCAGAAGCGCCTCATCATCATGTCTGGACTAAGATCCCTTGATGATCCCAAGGTGAAGAACAATATGGCAGTGGCAGAAGCAATTTCCGCAACTTGCAAACCGGCTCCGCCTCTACTTTACACCTTGTCTGGCGATTTTACATATCTCAAGCAGGGTTGGGTACAGCCCGATCTTGGCCTTGACCCCAATCCACCGAGCCTAGGAGGAGCCCTCTTAGGAACCCCATCTGATTTGGAACATGCTTCGATGAGAGCGATTATGGCCCTTCAGACGACGGTCAATGGAAAACCTTGCATGGGACCCTGTGTAGATAGGGCTCAAAAGGCGATCAACGGATCTCAGGCTCTAGGAAACGGAATTGTATCCACCGGTGACTTTCAGCCGTTTTGCTCTATGGATGTCCCGTCTGACAACCTCACCTCCGCTTCTCGAAGAATGTTGCGCCAAGCCATCGCCCTTATCAAACAGTACCAATCGACGGGGAAGATTTCAGGATCGCTGCCCTTAAGTGGAAATGACAAAGTTGACCCAGTCAGCGGGTATCAAATTGGATTTGAACCTCATAAGTTAGGATTTAGGATGTGGTCATTCCGAATTGCGTACCCTGGTATTCAGGACCAATCGGCTCCCAACCAAAAGCTGAATATGATGTACACATGGCAAGCTAACGATATTCCCAGCAAGTAGAAGCCTGGTAATCGTAACAGATGCTCTTCTACGGACGTCTAACAAGCGTGGGAAGGAATCTTAAAGGGGGAAAAGTTCTCAGTATTGCAGTCGCGGCATGGGTAGCATGGGTCGCCGTTGCCGCCGTGGGTCATAGGCAGCCCTTAAATCAAACCACCCAAGCTTCGCCTGCTGTAGACATTAATGCAACCAGACTTTTTAGAGAGACATTGCTTGTTTGCCCGCTGAAGCTTCATATCGTGAAAAGGCAAGAGCGGCCGGCTTCTAAGTGGCATCAACCAAAGCACCGAATCCAGCACGAGGTTTCCTTATCTCAGCACACTTCCGTCATTTGATTTCCGGAAAAGGCTTATACTGAACTCAGATTCTAAGTTTAGGCCGCGAGAATGAGTTTTGTCCAAAAGCGCAGGCGCTTTTTAATTGTTGTTACCGCTTTGCTTTTGATTTGCTCAGCCGTTATTGCAACTTATTGCTTAGTTGCCACCAGAAGTGCCAACCATAAATTACAGATCGCTCTGAAAAATGCCAGCGCGGCTGGCATCCTCCTTGCCCCTCAACCTCAACCCCTCGCGGAAACCAAGACAGTTCCCTATTTCAAAACCGCCTTCGGTTGCTACACAAAAGCCGCCGAGGAAGCGGCAAACGTCTCAGGGCGAAACATCACCGGCAAAATCATCAACTTTGCGAGCATGGAAGAGATACCCATGCCAACTCGGTTAAAGTTAGACCAGCAGTGCAAAATTGTGGATCAATTTGTTCAGTCTGGAAACTTGATCAGACCCGTTCAACTGGCCTCAAAAAGTGGACTAGCAGCAAGGCAGGCTTTTGTGACTTTGACGTCCGTGCAGTACGCTGCCGATGTCATCTCGTTTCAAATTTCCACTGAAGCCAAAGCTGGCAATTTTTCCGCTGCCGCCAGCAATTTAGTGACTCTGTTTGAACTAGCCGGTAATATCGGTTCGGAAAGCGATTACACTCAACAAGAATTTGAATCCGCAATATCACGCCTTGGCCTTCAAAAGGCTCTTCTTTGCCTCAACTATACAAAGTTGAACCCGAGCGCGTTGAAGTTGATCCTAGTTGCACTCAGTCACTACAATGAGCCGCCGATCCAAAAGTATTGCATCAATTCTTGGTTAAACAACAAGTCAGTCTTTGATCATGTCACCCCCATTCGTGAGTTCATTCCAAGCCGAAGAGATTTTGAAGACATCACCCCATGGCAAGAGAATTTCCGGTGGATTCGCGCTCAGTGGGCAACGAACTATTTAGAGGGCCTAACCCATGTTAGGCAATGCCTTGCTCAGGGACCGTCAAAGTGGCAAAACGATTACAGGGCAATCCAAACCTTTTGTTATGAAGGGATTCGATCCACCGATGGTGAAGTTGTCTTAAGGCAACAGCTCACCTCCAACCTTCTCAACCTCTTCACGTCTGAAACCAAAACCGAATCTGTTTTCAGACTGACGGTAGCCCTAGCCCTGCAGCTTGCCAAAGTTGCCAATGTTACGCCTCCCAAGACTCTTTTGGACCCAAACCTAGCTATTGATCCGATTTCAGGGGGAACAATCCAAGTCATCAAGAACGATCTGGGCTACGCTTCGCAATCTGATTCCCGAAGCTATCGAACGTCTGGACCATCAGGGCCCATTACGGGCCGCATGACCCTGCAGTGGTACAAAAATCCTCCACCAGATCTTGAGCAAGCTGTCAGCTCTCAGCTGCCAGATGCAGGCCGAGCCAACATCGCAACCGTAAACTAATGCTCCTTTATTCGAGAAGGCTCGAAGCTTAAACGTCATAGAATTGGGAACAATAAAGTTGTGCTTGAACTCATCGTTGTCCGCCACGGCGAATCCATAAGAAACTACGCTTCTAAAATAGCCCACCAAGGAGATCTCACTCTCTTAGACACTCAACTTAAAGAGGATGATTATGAACCCGGCTGGAGTTTGACCGAATTAGGACAAGAGCAAGCGGAAAAAACCGGAAAGTGGATTGAAGAAGTCTGGGGATCTCAACCCGATATTGTCTTTGCATCACCCTATCGGCGCACTCTTCAAACCGCAAGATGCTTAAACTTAAAACCCATTGCCTTGCAAGATTGGAGGCTTCGGGAGAGAAGATGGGGTGATTACACCGCGGTGGGTGAACCTTACACTGCCGAACAGTACTTGGAAGACCTTCGCCACGCCGGTGAGCCGAACTGGCGGCCACCCTTCCCCGGAGCCGAGGCGGTGCAAGATTTGATACCTCAGGTTCGCGAGTTTGTCGTTGACAACCTCACCAATCTCGATGACAAGAAAGTTGTGCTTGTCACCCATGGTGGGGCAATGAAGGCCCTTCAATCTGTTATTGAAGGAAGCGTAGATGATCCAACCCAAACCTCGGTGCCCAACAGCTCCGCTCTTCGATTTCGGCTCAATTCTTTGGATGATGAAGGCAAAGGCAACGGAGATGTTGACCTAGAAACCCCGTGGATGCCCGATGGAGGCCACGGCCATTGGCAGCATTTTGGCTAGGTTGCAGCCCCAACATTAGCATTTTTGAGGAATTCTGCAAATTGTTGCACCGTGTCCGACCGACCTTCAAACGTCTTGACAACCTTTCCAGAAGGAGTTACGATCACGTAGACAGGCAGGGCAATGGTACCACCGATTTTTTGCTCTAAATCTTGGTTCGCGTTGTCGGATGGAGTGCCACGGTCTGTATAGAGCTGAACCGTTATCATTTGGGTCAGCAAATTGTGAATCTCAGGAACTGTAAAGACATTCCGCTCCATCCATCGGCAATTTGTACAGGTTATGCCAGTAAAGTCCACAAAAACTGGTCGATTCTCACTTTTGGCAAGAGCAAGTGCCTTTTTATAGTCTGCAATGAATTCCAGGGGACTATTGCTAACTTGCTCTTTCTTTTGGTTAGTGACGTACTTTGTGACTGAGATGCCATGCTGACCTTTGTAAGGGTAGGGATCATTAGGTAGATAGGCATCAACCAGTCCAAGCCGCTGACCGTGAGGACTGATGAAAAGCAAAACTGCAGCGATGAGAGCCACCGCTCCCAACCCTTTGCGGACCATTCCGATGCTCATCTCATCTTGAGTCACGTCAAATTGGCCCTTTTTGACCTTAAACAGGCTTTGGATGGTGACCAAATACCGACTGCCAGAAAACAGATAGACCGCCAGCATCAAGGCTAAAACGCCCCATAGAATCACAAAAATCGGCCTTGTTAAAAGTCCAAGCTGCCAACTCAGGTCCGCATTGGATAGAAACTTGAGGGCTGCCGCCAATTCAATAAAACCCAAGGCGGGTTTGACGGCTCCCAACCACTGGCCACTCTTAGGCAATTTGCTAAGGGCAGAGGGAAAGAGGGCCAAAAAAAAGAATGGCAGACTAAAGGCAACCCCAAATGCTCCCATCCCCAAGGCAGCGGTTCCCTTGCCTCCGTTGGCTGCCATGGCTAGTAGGGCCGCAACAATCGGGCCCGTGCAAGTGAAGCTGGTAAGGCTGAACGCCATGCCAACAAGGTACGGCGAAATCAACGAGTCCCCTTTGGTGCGGGCTGCATTTTCTAGCTTGCCAGCAAGCCCAATTCTAAATTCGTAAAGCCCAAACAGGTTTAAAGCCAGAACCACAAACAAAAGGGCTAGGGCAACGTTGACCCAGGGATTGGCAGCGAACCTTCCTATTCCGGTTGCCCCAAAAAAGCTTGCCGCCAAAATCCCCAAGATTGCAAAAGTAGAAATGATCCCTAAGGCATAGATTAAAGCAGAAGCTAAAGGCCGCTGGTTCCGTTTTGCAAAGAAGCTGACCGTAACCGGGACCATCGGAAAGACGCAAGGAGTCAGAAGTGCAACCAAGCCTCCTGCGAAGCATGCCGCCAAAAAAGGTAGCATGCCCTTTCCAAGCGCATTCTGAAGGTGGTTAGCTCCTCCCGAAACTTGGGCCATTGCCGGAGCCGCAATGCCAACTCCGACCAGAGCAAAAAGCCACTTTTTCATTTGCAATCTAGTGCCAATTCCCAACGTTCAGAGACTACTTGACAACGGTATGAACGGTGACATCAACCGTTTTAGGAGGCAAGCAAATCTTATCATTGCATTGCTGAAATCTCACCGAATACGTAAATGTTTTGGCACCATGCATCCACTTGGGGATAAAAAGCTTGGGTAAAAACACAACCTTACCGGCCAAAGTGCCACCTTTGGGAGAGACGATTCCTTCAATCTTGACTCCCTTGGGAGCATTGACTAGCTCGATTGACGTTGGGACTCCGGTCCCTGTAAAGTGCGGATTATAGATGTGGTAGCCAAACGGTACTGCAACCGCAACCCTCGTTGTTAAGACGTGCCCGCGCCAAGACGTATGAGGAGCATAGGCCGTGACCTTTGCAAATTTAACAGACCCAAATTGGGCGAGGGCCCCGAGGGACAAAGCGGCAAACAAGCCGATGACAACAGTCTTTGCGAATGAAGTTTTTTTCATTGTTCTAAATTACCGAAACGCCTTTGGTATTCCCAAAGTTCATGAAAGTTGGTACTCCCTATATTCTACGTTCCCGAACCGACGGGGTCAATAGCTCCGGCTGAATCGGGAAGTACAAATCCCCTCGTTAAATCTGCATACAGTCCGCTCTGAGCTAAAAGTTGATCATGAGTCCCCAATTCCAAGACCTGCCCTTCGTCAATCACCGCGATTTGGTCCGCATTCTGAACGGTGGAAAGTCGGTGAGCAATCACCATGGTTGTCCTTCCCTTCATTAATCGGTCAAGGGCCTCTTTCACAAGAGATTCGCTGACCGTATCCAGCGAGGAGGTGGCCTCATCTAAAATAAGAATCCTTGGGTCTTTGAGGATCACTCGGGCAATCGCAACCCTTTGCTTTTGACCTCCGCTTAGGGTAACACCCCGCTCTCCAATGATGGTATCAAGTCCGTCAGGAAGCCTTGCAATAAACTCCCACAGATTAGCGGCTACGGCGGCGGCAATAATTTCGTCATCCGAGGCATCCAGCCTGCCGTATCGAATATTTTCCTTGATTGACCCACTGAATAAAATTGTTTCCTGAGGCACAAGCCCGATGTGTTCTCTGAGTTGCTTTCGAGCAATCACTTTAACGTCGGTTCCGTTTATAAAAATGGTGCCCGCCTGGGGCTCGTAAAAGCGATACAAGAGGGCCCCCAAAGTTGTTTTTCCGGCACCAGATGGCCCCACGATGGCAGTGGCCTGACCAGGTTTAAGCAGCAAATAGAATTCGCTCAAAACGGGAACGTCTGGCCGGTATGCAAACGATATGTTCCTGAACTCCACCGAATCACCTTCTAGTCCATCCTGCAAGGGGTAAGCCGACGCATTGGCGCCGTCGGCTGATTCGGCAGGCTGATCCATGAGATCAAAAATACGGTCAGAAGCTCCCACTGCCCTCTGAAGCCTAGTCCATAGACCCGCAACTTGCGCCATCGGGCCAGAAATAATAGCGATATCAATGAGGAAGCCTAGCAAGGCTCCCACACTTAAGGTGTGGCTAAGGACCGCGCGTCCACCGTACCAAACAACCCCTGTCAGCATAAGGGCAGAGCCTGCCGAAGCGACCGCCGTCATCATTCCTTCTGACTTTGCCGCTTTCATATTCAGGTGGAACACTTTCTCTAGCCCGCTTCGGCTTCGATTGTCTTCATACTCTTCTCTTGCAAAAGCCTTGACCAATCGAATGTTGCTAAGGGCTTCAGTCATTCCACCCATGGATTCACTAAGAGCATCTAATGACTTTCTTGTGAGTTTCCGAAGCCGAATTCCAAACACAACAAAGTACGCCATCACAAGAACCAGAAGCCCAAAGACAACACAGGTAAGGCGCCAATCAATGACGATTGCTAATACCAGCCCTCCTACCAGCTGGAGAACGTTGCCACCCAGTTTGACAAGATCGTCGGTAAGGCTTGTTTGAAGCAAGGAAACATCATTAGAAAGAATGCTGGTGAGATCTCCAGAACGTCGGCTATCAAAAAAGGAGACAGTTAGTTTTTGCAGGCTCTCGAAGAGTTTCAGCCTTGTCTCGACGACGATTCTGTTGCCAACTTTGGCAACAATCAAGAACTGGAAAAAGGTAATTGCGCCGCTGAGAACCAAAAGGAGGGCGGCGATTAAACCCACTCGATCTAATATCGCAGGACCTTGCTTTTGAATCCCGTCTACTGCTTCTCTGGCGAGGATGGGCAAAGACAAGGAGACGCACGTGGTTAAAATCATCAGCACTGCTGCCGCCAGCAGTTGCATTCGGTAGGGCTTGCCCAGATTGAGCAGACGCTTCAGGGCTCCGGAAGTGAGCTTTGGCAGTTTTTCGACAGGGGTTGAATCTTTAGAGTACGAAGACCGCATGAAGACTACGCTTAGTGTACTTTCTAAACACCACCGATCAACCCGAACACCTCGACGCTAGATTCTGTGGCCGCAAATCTCGACCGATAAAACCAATCACTCTAACCCTGCAAAACCTGAACTTAAGTTCCTCAAAGCTATCTTAAAAGAAGGCTTGAGGGGCCCTTGGTTTGATTAACCACCCAATAGAAAGAATCGTAGAGTAACTTTGATGCGAAGAATACTTGTCTGCTTAGCCCTGCTCATCGGATCCAACACGTTTATGAATATTGCCTGGTATGGGCATCTCAAATACAAAAATGCTCCCTTGTATTATGTGATTCCCGCCGCGTGGGGAATTGCCTTTTTTGAGTACTGCCTGCAAGTGCCCGCAAATAGAATTGGCGATCAGGTTATGTCGATTGTACAGCTTAAAGTTGCTCAAGAAGTCATTACACTCATTACATTCTCAGTCATTGCTGCGGTATTCTTGGGTCAACGTTTGCGGTGGAACAATTTTGTGAGTTTTGGCCTCATAGTTCTTGCCGCTTGGTTCAGCTTTAAAAAGTGGAATTAGTCAAATGTCCACACCGTCTTCGTCAAGTCAGTTTTGCTTTTGATCTTCAGTTGAATATGGTGAAAGGCCTCCATCAGCTAACTGGCCACTCTTAGTGCCGTCCTGCAAGCCCTCATTTCAGTGTTTCAGGCAAGTCCAAATGTCAATTGGCAACAATTGACAACCAATTAGAGTAGTTCTTTAGTACGATCCCATGGCCACAACTTTGCCCCCTAATCATGAGCAAACATTGACCGATACGGTGCTTTTTGAAGTAGAAAGCGACCTTGATCGGCGGGGCCACCTTGGCAAATCCAGGATGACCATTTCCGAAACCGACATTCGGATCTATGAATCGACTCCTGCTGGAGAGTTTGAAGTCATGCGGCTTCAATTTGCCGACATTTCCTCGCCAAAAACCGAGCAATTGGTAGACGCTTTTGCCATTGTTGTTAAGATCGAAGGCAAAGAAGTTGAATTGCTGCGATCCACAAATGCACGCACCGTTTTACTGAGCGATGCTTGCCGAAGAATTGAGCTGCTTCTGGAAGAAAAACCACTTCCCCCTCTTTCCGAACGCACCGATGTTTGCCCAAAATGTGGAACTCCCCTCGGTGACGAAAGTCGCATCTGCCCGTATTGTGTAGACCGCCGACAAACGCTGGTTCGCCTGTTTGGATACGCCAAAAACGATAAAGGAAGAATCCTTTGGGGCACCCTCCTTACGACCGCCGTAACCGGAATGACCCTAGTGCCACCCTACCTAACCAAACTGCTTGTAGACAACGTTTTGGTTAATAAAATGCACAACGAGTTCTTGCCCCTTATGGGGCTATTAGCAGGTTCATTTTTAGCAAAATCATTTCTTGATATGGCGCGACTGCGCAACATCGCCTTTCTTGGAATGAGGATGGCCAATAACATCCGAGGCAGCCTGTTCGAAAAGATCCAGTCCATGTCTTTGAGCTTCTATGATCGGCGATCGGTGGGCTCACTCATGAGCCGGATGATCAACGACACCGGCGCCCTCTACGACGTTCTGGTTGATGGCATTCCCGTGATCCTTAACCAAGGCGCCTTGCTGATTGGCATCCCCATCGTTCTTTTTGTGGTCAATCCTCGGATCGCTCCTTATGTGCTGATCCCGATTCCGTTTGTTCTGATAGGTGTTGCCCTGTTCCGCAAACGGATGACCAAGGTTTGGAGCCGGTTTTGGCATAACTGGTCTCGATTTGGAAGCGCACTCAACGGCATTCTTCAGGGCTCGAGGGTTGTCAAAGCCTTCCACAGCGAAAACCGAGAAGTCGATCGGTTTGATCGCAGAAGCCGCACCCTTGCCAAGACTCAGTATGTAGCCGAGTCCAGCTGGGGCACGTTCTTCCCCGCCGTTGTCTTCACGATGTCCCTGAGCACCCTTGTGGTCTGGTGGGTTGGCGGTTTGGCAGTCATGCATGGCACCATGACTTTAGGCGACATTACCGCCTTTCTTGCCTATGTTGCTATGCTGAACCAGCCATTAATGAGCCTTCAGCGCATTATTGACTGGACAACAAGGGCCCTCACTGCCGCCGAGCGGGTTTTCGAAATTGAAGACACCCCCATTGACGTTGCCGAAGCACCGGACGCTGTCGCCATGCCCAATATCGCGGGCAATGTCACCTTCAAAGACGTTCACTTTGGATACGACAAAGCTCGTGAAGTCCTTCATGGCATCGATTTGGATGTCAAGGCAGGCGAAATTATTGGGATTGTTGGCCACAGCGGATCCGGAAAGAGCACCCTAAGCAATCTAATAACTCGATTTTATGATCCAACTCAGGGCGCGATTTTTATTGACGGAGTTGACCTAACCAAGGTCAAACTGCAGGATTTTCGTCGGCAAGTTGGAATTGTGCTTCAAGAAAGCTATCTTTTCCCTGGTTCAGTGCGATCTAACATTGCTTACGGCCGGCCAGAAGCAACCCTGGAAGATGTCATTCAGGCAGCAAGAGCTGCCAATGCTCACCACTTTATCGTGAACTTCCCTGACGGGTACGACACCTACGTTGGAGAGCGTGGTCAGAGGCTTTCTGGCGGTGAAAGGCAAAGAATTGCCATTGCGCGGGCAATCTTGCACAATCCGAAAGTCCTCATTCTTGATGAAGCAACCGCCAGTGTGGATACGGAAACGGAAAGGATGATTCAAGAGGCCCTAGAGCGCTTGGTTGCGGGAAGAACCGTCTTTGCGATCGCCCACCGCCTTTCCACTTTAAGAAACGCGTCTCGACTGATTGTTCTGGACAGCGGCAAGATCGTGGAAGTTGGAACCCATGATGAACTGCTTCAGCTAGAAAACGGCATCTACAAGAAATTAGTGGACATGCAGCAAGAAGTCAATAAGATTCAACAGAACTTCTTGGTAGAATAGGTCTTAACCGCGTTGAGTTTTTAGTCTATTGATCCCCGTCCAAGGTCTGCTCTTTAATCCCCTCAAGAAGCGTTTGCTCTCCATCCCCGACCCTTTCTCTCAACGCTTCGCAATAAAAGGAAGGGAGCCAGATTCCCCAGCTTTCCTACTTTTTCAGGTTCCTTTTGCTGGACCTTGACCGCTTGCGGCGCACCCTAATCATTGCCGCCGCGATTTCACTATACATCTGAATGCGTGCCCTGCTACCTTTCATAAGCCCCATCTTTTTCTCCTTATGATAATTGGCAACGCCACGCAGAACGACCCTTGTCACTAAAGCTTTACGCCGCTTAGCATGCTGATTCATTGCCACTTCGACCCCTAGGCGCATTTCTCCAATGTGAGGCACAGTTAAGAACAATTCTCGCTTGATGGCCCGTTGCCCAGAAAGGTGAGGGGTCACTTTTTGGGCAGTGTCACTCCAAAACTTCCCCCCCCTAAAAACACCCACGCACAAATCGCACGCCCCCGCCAAAACGGGACGAATCACCGTATCAACGTGCTCAGCCCTGAGCCCGACTAGGTCCGCATCGATAAAGGCAATGATCTGAGCATCGGTAGCTTGAACGCCAGCCAGCATCGCTCCGCCTTTCCCAACATTCTCTTTGAGGACTTTAACCAGCACTCCTGCAAATTTCTGAGCGATTTGTGCAGTCTCGTCAATGCTGCCATCGTCAACCACAATCACTTCTTCTGCTAGTTTTGATTGAGTGATGGCTCGGAGCACGCTACTAATGCGCCCCGCTTCATTGTAAGCCGGCACGACGATCGCCACTTTGCTGGTTGCTGTGTCCGGCATTTCAACCTTAATTTTGGCACGGAACCACCTTTTTCAACCTAGCTTCAATCTTCCACTCAAAGGCTTGCCGCCAAAACCCTCGTGACCTTGCAATGTCCTTTATAATGAATTGTTCTTTTCTAGATCTTAATCTGGGAAGTACACTCTTAATCCACAGAACCCCTTTCGTAAAGTGGGCACGGAAACCTTAATGATCAATGCACCTACGAAACATATTTCGCAAATTATCTTTCCCGTTTTTGCCATCTCTTTAGGTTCATCCCTTTTATTAGGCGGTTGTAACTCCAAGCAAACTGCGCCAGCCCAAAACAAACCGGCTCAAACCAAAAAGGCAGTTGCCCAAACCCAAAAGCCAAATCAAGACAATGGACAGGTGAACCCATACGGATTTGTACGACCCAAACATTTAAGAGGCGTCTACATGACGGCTTGGGTTGCGGGTGGCAAGAAATCTCGAGATCGAATCCTGGAAGAAGTGCAAAAATCGGGCCTGAATTCAGTGGTTATTGATGTGCGCGATGGGGGCATCAATTATTGGAAAATGGGCATTCCCGATGGCAAAAAGGCTCATGCAACTCAGCTTGCCGTGTCCGATCCTGCCAGCGTACTCAAGGATTGCAAAGCCCATGGAATCTATCCTATTGCCAGAATTGCTTGTTTCCGAGATAATTTTATTCCCAAGGCGTTTCCGAACCGAGCAGTCCAAAATCCGGATGGCACCATTTGGCATGATGGAGGAGGCTTCCATTGGCTTGATCCTTACGATAAGAAGAATTGGGACTATATTAAAAAAATCGTCAATGTGGCAGTCAAAGATGGCTTTCCAGAAATCCAGTTGGACTATGTGCGATTTGCCTCTGAAGGAAAAGTAGGCAGCCAAGTTTGGCCCAACAAGAAAACTTATCCTGATCAATCTGCCAAACCTGCCGACGTCATTCAGGCCTTTGCTCAGTACATCGCCGACGATCTGAAGCCGCTTAACGTCCCTCTCTCAGCCGATGTTTTCGGAATTATTAGCAGCTCCAAAAGCGATCAAGGCATTGGCCAAGAACTGGTTAAGATTAGCAAGCCGTTTGAAGCGATTAGCCCAATGGACTACCCAAGCCTCTTTCATTTGGGCGAGTACAACATCGCTTACCCCAACGCCCAACCGTATGAAATTGTTCTAAAGTCATTAAAGGATTACCGCCGACAGGTGCCAGATAAGGATATTCGTCCTTGGCTTCAGGCATTTAACCTGGCAGTGGCAGGAAAGCCCCTAGTAAGTTACGGGCCCCAGCAAATTGCCGATGAAGTGAGAGCAGTGAAAGACGCTGGCTATCATGGATTCTTTCTTTGGAACGCTGCCAATAAATATGACTTGGCCGCATTGACGGCTGCGGCAAACGCCATCAAGTCAGCTCCGCCAAAGCCCTGAGGCATTCCATAGCCGAATATAAAGCCAAAAGTTGCTGAAAATCTGCAGCTTTTGGCTCTTTATGGAGAAATCCAGCAAAGTTTCTTAAGATTCTTGGCTGTTGGGGTTCAAAAACCACGGTGGAAGTCCTCACAATAATACGATGGCTATCCAATTTGATAATTCCATTTTGTCAACAATCCTCAATCGAGGTATGACCGATGCAATTGCGGAATTGGGTGGACCATCTGCTTGCCAAAACCTCAGCCAACAATTTGGGAGCCATAATTACCACCCCTTGCCAGTTCTTGCCGTGCGCGCCGAAGGATCTTCGGTGTGGGATGCAAGCGGCAAAGAATACATTGATTGCATTGGGGCTTACTCTGCCGTTTCCCACGGCCATCTCAACCCCTTTGTTGTGCAAGCCGTTCAGCATCAGCTCTCAAAAATGACCTTAGTGAGTCGCGCTATGGACTGCCCAGAACTTGGAGTATTTCTGGGTGCCTTGTGTGATTACTCGGGGCTTGACATGGCGTGCCCGATGAATAGTGGCGCAGAAGCGGTGGAAACCTGCATCAAGCTTGCAAGAAAGTGGGGCTATGAAGTCAAAAATGTCCCCAATAATCAAGCCGAAATTGTAGTCGCGGACGGCAATTTTCACGGCCGAACTACAACGATTGTTGGGTTTAGCTCAGAGGCGTCCTACAAAAACCACTTCGGACCCTTTACACCAGGATTTACAAGCGTTCCGTTTGGAGACATTTCTCGGTTAGAATCAGCAATCACCTCTTCAACCGTTGCGGTTTTGATGGAACCGATCCAAGCCGAGGGTGGAGTCATCGTGCCGCCAAGTGGCTATCTGCAAGCGGTCAGAAGTCTGTGCAATCAGCACCACGTCCTCTTAATTTGGGATGAAATCCAAACCGGATTTGGAAGGTGCGGGCAAAGATTTGCCTGGCAATGGGAAGACGCAAAGCCAGACCTATTGGCTGTTGGCAAGGCTCTTGGCGGGGGCGTCTATCCCGTGAGCGCCGCCATCGGCAGTGCCGAGGTTTTAAGTCTGTTTCACCCAGGTGATCACGGGAGCACTTTTGGTGGCAATCCCCTAGCATGCGCCATTGCCGCCACCTCGATTGCGGTTATGGTTCAAGAGAACTTAGAAAATCGTGCCCAAAAGCTTGGAAGCTTGCTTATGGAAGGTTTTCGGCAGATCAACTCACCTCTCATTAACGAAGTTCGTGGCAAAGGAATGTTAATCGGGTTAGAAGTTGAAGGAGATGGCGAGGCACTCACAAAAGCTTTCTTAAACCAAGGGATTTTAACCAAAGAAACCAGAAGGAATACGTTCCGATTTGCACCGCCTTTGACATCGGACCAAGCCACGATTTGCACCGTACTGGAAAGGGTGGAAGCCGCATTAGACGCCGTGAAATAACTGCCTTGAGCGAACATTTTGGAGATTGCGATGAATCAGACGGAACCTAAAATCCTTGTGACCGGATTCGGCCCCTTTGCCGCGACCGACGACAACCCTTCTGCGGTCGTTGCAGAACTTCTTGGTTGGCCATTCGCGGTTTTGCCCGTATCCTATGAGGAAGTTGACGATTGGCATGAATCCAATTTGCAAGAGCCTCCAGAGGTGCTGGTTCATCTTGGTTATGCAAAGCGTCTTCGTATAACCCCGGAGCGCGTTGCTAAGAACCAAATCGGATCTTCGCCGGATGTTCATGGGTTTTGCAAGCCCGGTCCAATTTCCGGGCTAGGTGCAGATTTAGTCGGCAACCTTTGGCAAGTGGCCCTTCGGCGGAGTTTTATAGAGGGGATTACCGAGTGGAGCGATGATGCGGGTGACTATCTTTGCAACTACATTTATTATCAGTCTCTGCGCCGATTACCTCATTGCAGGGTCGGGTTTATTCACCTGCCCGGCTTCGATGTGATTCCGCGAGAAACTACGGTAACGGAAATTAGGAACCTTATTCTCCAGTCATTGTAAGGATCTTTGCCTCCCTTCCTTTCATCAAGTTGCATTGAGAGGAAGAGGCGGGGATTTGAACTGCGGCGAATTCACTACACCTTTATTCTTTGTTTGGGGGCACAATGCCAGTGATGTCAAGTCGCAATTATTCCAGGGAGGGGGATCAACTCATTTCCTAGCCTAAAGTCCCCTAATTGACTGAGGTTTCTGAGTCTAATCTTATACTTTAGACAAATTTACTTCTACTAGCGTCACATTACAGTTGGCTAAAGTTAATGGGATATAGAGGAGTCTCATGAAATCACTACTTTGTACCGCCCTAGCGGCTACTGCCATCACTTCCGCATTTGGCCAAGTCCTTACCAACAACGGCAACGGCCTTGACTTTTCCGACAATTTCTCTGCCTATTCAGGTTCGTTTTCAGGATGGAATTCGGCTTGGCAAATGGATCGTCGCCTTCCAGCTGGCGTCACAGCCGGGACTTACCAAGGCCAGTCTGCGGTTGATTTCACCGTCAATAATTCCAACGCGGATGTGGCCTCTAATAATTACTTCTTCAACTTTCAAGGCATCGTTCGAGATGTTCAAGATGGAAGCGGCAATCAAGCCTATGTTAACGCTCCATGGCAGGTGAGTGCTTCGCTTTATATTAGCCAAGACATGTTAACTGGAAACAGCGAATATGACTCAGAAATTTGGGCAAGAGACAATGGAATTGATAATACTCTCACCGCCAGCTATCCTGGAATCGGATGGGTCCATGCCAATGCCGCCGATTTAGCAAGTGGAACCGGTAATAAAACTATGGTTGGAGGCTATTCAAATGATTCATCCTTCACAACTGGGCTGATCATTGACAACCTCAGTCCCAATGACCAAAACTATCCGTACCTGCTTGTGCCACAAGCCAACGTTTCCGCCGGTTGGCACAACTTTAGCATTCTTTCCACCGGTCACTCTTTCGTGTTCTCATTCGATGGCACTCAAGTTTATGACGAGTCTGGTTCAGCCTACTCAGGAGCAGGACTTGAGGGTCTCACCAGAGTTCTTTTGGAGAATGAGAACTTTAATGACGGCGGCCTGAACTATGCAGAAAATCCTCAGACTGATGTTTATTGGAGTAACGTCACTGTCACCCCAGAGCCAGCTGAGTTTGCTCCTTTCGCCCTTGGAATCATTGGTTTGGTTGCTAGGCGCCGCCGACGATCTGGCTAATTGTTCCCTCCATTACACTGTTGAAAATGAGAGTCGCTCACCCTTAGGTGAGCGGCTCTTTTGCCTTACATAAGTTAGATTGACCAGAGGAAACCAAGACCAACCGTGATTCCGCTTGCTTACCTTTGGAAGAAAGACTGGATGGGACTAATGAAAACAGAGATTGCAATGACCCCAATCATGCAAAGCACAAAGGCAGTTTGCGGGCCGAGGGTTGCTGGTCTTTGCACCGGTGATTCATTGGGCTCATCAACAAACGCGGCTTTAGCAATGGCTAAGTAGTAAGCGGCACTGATAACCGAGCCCACCGCTAAGACTGCTGCCAAAGGCACCAACCCAGCCTTAACCGCATCCGAAAAGATAAGAACCTTTCCAAAGAATCCTGCAAAAGGAGGCAGCCCCACGAGAGACATCATAAACGCTACAAGCGCAACTGCTGCAATAGGATTCCGCTTCCATAATCCGTTGAGGTCAGATAGCTTTGTGACTTCCTTCCCTCTTGCTGCCAGCAATGAAAGGACCGCAAAAGCTCCCACCGTCATCAGGGCATAACTCAGCAGATAGAACTCCATGCTGACGTAATTAATGGAAGGATCTTTAGCATGGGCCAACAGGTCGACCAAAATGTACCCAGCATGAGAAATCGAAGAGTAAGCAAGAATGCGCTTGACATCGGTCTGAACCAAGGCAAGAAGATTCCCTCCGAGGATCGTTAACACGGCAATGGCACTGAGCGGTGCAAGCCAATACTGCAAACTCGGCGCAAAAGCGGAAATTAAACGCCAGAACGCGGCAAATGCGGCAACTTTAGCAGCAGCCGACATAAATGCCGTCACATTAGTAGGGGCGCCTTGATAGACGTCCGGAGTCCATTGATGAAAGGGGATCATGCCAGTTTTGAAGCAAAGTCCCACAACAATCAAACCAAATCCGCCAAGCAGTAAATTGTGGCTAGAAGCCGATCCATTGGCCCAAACTGAGGTCACCGATAGTAGATCAAAATGACCAGTTGCACCAAAAATGAGGGCTATCCCATAAAGCAAAAACCCACTAGAAAAGGCGCCAAGCAAAAAGTACTTTGCTGCCGATTCTTCTGATTTTTCTTCACTGCGACTGATGCCGCACAACACATATAGCGATATGGAAAGAACTTCAAGGCCAAGAAAAATCATGAGGAGATTGCTTGAAGTTGACATGATCATTGCCCCTGCTGTGGACCACAATAAAAGCGGGTAGAACTCGCCAAAGGCGATTTTCTTTTCCTTCAAATAAGGCTCGCTGATCAGAACCGTAATTGTGGCGACAACCAGCAAGATCAATTCACTAATGGAACCGAGATGATCGTGCAACTCCATCTGTCCAAACGACCGAACCGTCCCCGCTCCAAAATCAGAAATCAGGGCTATAGCCGATGCAGCAAGGCCAACTAATGAAATGAGCATTATGGTTCCGTTCTTACCTTTAGGGCGAAGCAACTCAACAACGAGGCCCAGAACTCCAAACAAGGAAAGGATTCCCACTGGCCCTAAAGCCAAGGGGTCTACCGTGGGGACGGGCGGATAGTACATTAGTGATTGCCTCCAGTTTGGAGCACTGCAGGGCCAGGTGGTGAAGCTTGGGGTAGCTCGGCTGACATTGATTTCTGATGGTACTTCGGCTTAGATATCAAGATGACAACTCCATCCTGTGATGCATAAAGTGACCCATCTTCTCCGATGGATTCTTCTTGGTTGAGCCAACTTGGGCGCTTTGATGCACTATTGATCGCCATCATTCTTGTAGCATTAGCCGAGGTCTCCATGGCTTGTGTAAAGGTAGAGGGTGCCATTCCACCCCAAACAATTAAGATTGCCAAAACCGCAAGTCCAATCGCTTCCCAACCTTTGATGTCTCTGAGGTATTGGATCGAACTATTGGGTCTCTCCCCATAAAACAACTTCTGGAATAAAAGCAGCATGTAAACGGCGGCAAGAATCACCCCAACCGAAGCTGCCACTGCAAAAAAGGTGGAAGCCACGTGGTTTGTATAACCCCCTTCATAGGCACCAATTAAAGAAAGGAACTCGCTGATAAATCCATTTGTGCCCGGTAGGCCCACCGCGGCAACAAGTGCCACCAAAAACAAGGTAGCAAAAACAGGCATCTGAACCTTGAGGCCCCCAAAAATGGCGACCGATCGATCTTTCATCCTAACGCAAAGAAGATGAACCAAGAGGATGAGCATTCCGCTTGCAATGCCATGGTAAAAGCCACCCAAAATTCCTCCTACTAGCCCATTCTGGTTCAAAGAAAAGATCCCAAGGACCATAAACCCAACGTGAGAAACGCTGGAATAGGCGATAACCTTTTTGATGTCGGTTTGAATGGCAGCCAGTGTCGCCCCATATAAAATTCCGAGGACAGCAACAGACAAGATGATGGTTGAAGCCCCGCGTACAACATCAGGGAATAAAGGTAGGCAAAACCTGATCAATCCAAAGGTCCCCGTTTTCACCAGAATCCCCAGCAAGACGGCTCCGATTGGTGCCTGGGTGTAGCCATCTACCATCCAAGTGTGAAAAGGAAAAACAGGTGATTTGATCAAGAAAGCCAAGGCAAAAACCCAGAAAATAACAGCCTCCAGCCCATGGCACTGCCCTTGCCAAAGGGACCCGTTGGAAACTGCTGCCTGAATTTGGACCAGGTTAAAAGACACCATTCCGTTGGTCTTATCAAATTGATAGGCAATCATAACCATGCCTAGCAGCATTAAGATTGAACCACCAAATAGGTACACAAAATAGCGCATTGCGGCTCTTTTTTTGTCTTCGTTGCCCCAAATCCAAATCATAAAGGCGACCGGCAGTAAGGACAGTTCAAAGAAGGTGTAAAACAAAATGAGGTCAAGAGCCAGGAAGGTGCCGAGCATGCTGCCGAGCAGAATCAGCATCAAAATGTAAAAAGCCTTGGATCGATTTGCGTCTTCGTAAACGCTAAAAAAGCAGCCAATCACACCTAGCAAAGAAGTCAGGACTACCATCCAAAGGCTGATTCCATCAACCCCCACAAAGTAGCTGATTCCTAGTTGAGGCAGCCAGTTAGTCTTCTCTGTCAGCTGAAAATGGTAGTTGCCAGCCTGAAATTTAGAAACCACATAAAGGCTCAGCCCTAAGCAGCCCAAAGAAACCGCCATGCTCAACCCGCGATGAAGGCCACGCGCACCGTTGGGAGTCAACCCCACCAACAAGGCTCCTAAAAATGGCAAGAAGATGAGGATACTAAGAATTCCCATTAGAAACCACCTCTCACAGATATGAAAATCCATCCAACCAGCCCAATGACCCCGCACAAAATCACCGCTGCGTAGAGTCTGGCAAAACCGGTCTGAGTTGTTTTGATGAGATCGCCAATTCTTTTTGCGGTTCTCGCGATTCCGCCTAAAACTCCCTCAATGATCCATCGCTCAAATTGAGAGCTTAGGAAATTAGCGATGTCATTGCCACTGGCACAGGCACCTCCTGTGACCGCTTTATCATAGCCAAATTGGCTGCCTGCCCAAACACGGAATCGAGACCACTTGCCGATATCCCAACCCTCTTTTTGAGGCAATCCCTGAAAGTAAACGGCAATTCCAACCAAGATTCCAAGGACGCCGGCCGTGATTCCTGCCGGAGTTACCCAAGACACTTCATGGAAAGGCAAAGTTTGAACGCTTTCTTGAAGCCAATTGACGAGCTTTCCGTTCAGCAAAAATCCGGCGGCTATGCTGCCGATTGCCAGCACCACAAGGGGCAAAGACATGATTAAAGGAACTTCCTTGGGATTGTGGTCTGCCGTCAGTTCCTCGTGGTCTTCTTCTTCTAGCTGCAGTGGCTCAGAAGCAAAAAATCCGAAAGCGTCTTGCACTTCCAGAGCTGGAGTCGGGACAGCCTCGGCGTGGTGGCTGTGATCGGTCGAAATGGATCGCCATCTCTCCTCTTTTCCTAAAAACGTCAGCCATGTCAATCTTGCCATGTAGAATCCAGTGAGCAAGGCCGCAAAAAGGGCGGTATATCCAGCAACCGTAACCAGATTAATCCCACTTCCTCCAAAAACTTGGTTGCCAATTGCATCTCCGATAATGGCTTCCTTGCTGTAAAACCCTGCAAAAGGTGGAATTCCGCTAATCGCAAGAAAGGCAATCAACATACAAATGAATGTTATCGGCAAATACTTAGACAACTTGCCGTAATTGCGCATGTCTTGGTTATGGGCCATCGCGTATATCACGGCTCCAGACCCTAAGAAAAGCAGGGCTTTGAAGAAGGCATGGGTGACAACATGAAAGATTCCAGCCGAAAATCCGCCTGCGCCGCACGCGACAAACATAAAGCCCAACTGGCTGACGGTGGAATAAGCCAGCACCTTCTTGATGTCGGTCTGCCCAAAGGCAATGACTGCCGCAAAGAGGGCGGTAAACGCACCAACAATGGCAACGACTCCGCAAGCCACAGGGCTGAAAACAAAAAGGAAGCTGAGCCGATTCAGCAAAAAGACCCCAGCTGTGACCATGGTTGCGGCATGGATTAAGGCAGAAACCGGAGTTGGACCCGCCATCGCATCGGGAAGCCAGAAATAGAGCGGAAACTGGGCCGATTTGCCGCAAGCACCCACAAACAACAATAAGCAAATTCCGGTCACAATCGCCGGGTGATTGTGGAAGGTCTCAATACTGGTTCTTAGCACATCATAACTCAAGAACCGAGTATGCCGATGAGCTTTGCTGCTCATTAAGCAGTACAGCAAGAACAGGCCGATCATAAACCCAAAATCGCCGATGCGGTTCACGATAAAGGCCTTGTTCGCCGCAATCGTGTTGGCTTTGTCCTTATACCAAAAGCCGATCAGCAAGTAAGAGCAAAGGCCAACCCCTTCCCAGCCCACAAAAAGCAGAACCAAATTGTTGGCAAGAACCAAAATGGTCATCGCAGCTATGAACAGATTCATGTAGGTAAAAAACCGCGTGAAATCCTTATCTTTTGCCATATAGCCAATGGCATAGAGATGAATGAGCGATCCTATTCCCGTGATCACTAAAAGCATCGTGAGGCTTAGGGGATCAATCAAGAATTCAAACGGTGCTCTAAAACTGTTGAGGTCGATCCATGGTGCAAGTGGAACCACCAGCGGAGAACTGACCGGCCCAAAATTTGTCAAAACCCTGAGGGTCACCACAAAAGGGACCGCTACTGCCAAGACCGCCATGAATCCGAACAGATTCCTTGTGGAACTTGGACCTAGTTTCTTTTTGGCTATGCCTCCTAAGAACGCCTGGATTAAGAACCCCACAATCGGGCAAAGGATGATTAGCAAAACATCTTGTTGAAAATATGTCGTTCTCATTGTTCATTCACCCGCTTAATGTATTGAGGTCATCCACATCAACTCGATCTCGCAGCCTAAAGATCGCCATGAGTATGCCTAGCCCTACCGCAACTTCGGCAGCCGCCACCGCCATCACAAACACAACCATAACCTGACCCCGAACATCGTAGGCGTTCACAGTGGGAATTTGGCCCACCGCCGGCTTCCAAGGCTGATACCTTGCAAAGCTCAAAAAGGCAAGATTGGCCGCATTAAGCATTAACTCGATGCACATGAAAATGACGATCGGATTGCGCCGAATCACAACACCAACTGCACCGATACAGAACATCAAAATACTCAGTGCCAAATAACCAATCAGCGGAACCCCAGTCATCGAACCCTCCTCTTTGCCAACATAATCGAGCCCACAATTCCAATCATCAAAAGAAGGCTTACGGTTTCAAACGGATACCCATACCTAGTGAACAGGGCCAACCCCAACGGCTCAGGAGCCCCATAACTGGGGCCGATTGGCTGAGGAGCATGAAATTGAGGAGCCGGCACGGATGCCAACGGCAAGTAGATCTGAACCCCGATTAGAGCCGCCAGTGAAATTCCTGCTAGGCCACCAACAATCTTTTTGACATCTCGGCTTTCAGTTAAGTTTATATTGCCTTGAGTTGACAAAAGCATAATCACAAACAAAAACAGAACCATGATTGCCCCTGTATAAACCACAACCTGCAAGACTCCCAAGGTTTCTGAGTGCAAAGTAAAGTACAGGATTGCTAGCAGCATGAAGTTCAGCACCAGCGATAAGGCAGACCGGATTGCGCTTTTGCTTAGGATGACTCCCAAAGCCGCCAGCACGGCGGCAGATGCCAAAACCGCAAAGACCAAGAGATTCATTGGAGGAGTTTGGGAAAGATTCAACTTGGAACGACCTCCGCATTGGTGGGATCAGAGCCCTGATCAACCGCTTCTTCAACATGAGGTTTTAGTTGAACCATTCTGATTGTGCGAGCTTCAAATTGGGGCGAAGTTTGCTTCTTTTGCCGCCTGTAAAGGGTGACCACTATTGCGGCAATCACAAATACGGCAAAGACTAGCCCCCAACCGGCTCCCACTCCGTACTGGGTTGTGGTGACAATCCAGGCTGAAATCAAAATCAGATTGCCGGTTGCGGCCGGAAGAAGGACCTTCCAGCCTAAATTCATCAATTGGTCGTACCGAAGCCTTGGCAGAGTGGCTCGAATCCAGATGTAAAACACAACTAGCCCAACCGCCTTTGCCAGCAAGAACACTGGACCGAAATCTATGGTGATCCGCTCCATAAAATTGGCAAAAGGCGCGGTTCCCGAGTTGTGAAGCGCCATCATCTTCCAATCAATAGGCAGGAAGTCATATCCACCAAGGAACAAGGAGGCGAGAACAGTTCCAAAAACAAGCATCCCAAGGTACTCACCCATGTAAAAGCTTGCAAATTTCATCGAAGAGTATTCGGTATGGTATCCGGCGACAAGCTCGTTTTCCGCCTCCGGCAAGTCAAACGGCGGACGGTTTGTCTCAGCAACCATACAGATTAAAAAGATGACAAATGCCAAAAATCCGAACGGACTAAAGATGGTCCAGTTGTGGATCCATACATTAGGAATGCCGTAGAAAGAAGTTTGCTGAGCAGAGACAATGGAACTGACTTTCAAAGTGCCAACTGCCATTGCCACGCAAGCAATAGAGGTGCCCATTGCCAACTCATAAGAGATCAACTGGGCAGACGCGCGCAAGCCACCCATGAGAGAGTATTTGTTGTTTCCGGAATAGCCTGCTAAAACCAATCCATAGGCACCGATTGAAGACATTGCCATCACATAAAGGACTCCAACATTAATATCCGAGACGGGGGTCAGAATCGCCAAGGGACTGTTTGGGGCGGCAAAAGGAACAACCGCGCCGATCGTCAATGGCGGAATCAGCATAATGGCAGGGGCTAAAATGTAGCTAAGAAGGTCAATCCCTTTGGGTAGTATCTCTTCTTTAAAAAACAGCTTGGCTCCGTCAGCAACCGGCTGAAGCAACCCAAATGGACCTACTCGGTTGGGACCAAGACGGTCTTGCATCCACCCAAGCAGCCTTCTTTCGAGCCAAATGGTAAGGGGCATCACCACAAAAATCGGCAAAATCCAAACAATCGCTTTTACAATCGCCAGTGCCAATTGGTGATCTAGAATCCAGTCCCAAACGCTTTTCATTGTGCCTCCCGTTTCATTGTCATACACCGGCCCCGCTTGGCTGAGGTTGATGGTCTTGCTTGCCAGTTAGGGCTTCTTTGAAGTAAGGAACGTCCTTGGCCGCCATTTGCAAGATGTCTTGCCGAGAAAACATTCCCGCTGCAAGATCCATTCTAGAAAGCAGTTCGGCAAAGATTTGCCAATCGGCTCTTGCCATTCCAATCTTAGGTAAAAAGGCGTCAAAATTCTGAAGCTGACCATCTAAATTGGTAAAAGATCCGCCTCCTTCCGCTGGCAAGGATTGAGGCAAAACCACGCTGGCATAGTGGGAAGCCTCACTTGCAATTGCAGATTGAACTACAAGAAATTCAACTTCCTCTAAAGCCTGTTTGACCAGTTCCCTGTCTTTCACCAGCTCAAAAGGATCAAAATCAACAAGCCATAGAAATTTGATGTCTCCGCTCAAACACTTCTTGAGGATCGATTCTGGCGATTGCAGTTCCATTCCCAAACCTGAACATGATGCCAGAGACGCAAAGCCAGACGCCGTCTCGCAAAAGTGATTCCAATTTGCTTCCAACTTCTTGGCCAACCTTCTGAGATCGCTGAGGGCGGCTGAACCCTCTGTGTGAGCGACTTGATTTGTGGCAATGAATGAGACCCCTTGCCCCTCGAGGACTGTTTTGGCTTCCTTCAACGCTTGAGCAGAGACGCCGGTTTGCAGTGCTACTTCTTCGAGGGCAAGGGATCCATCTAATCCTTGAATCAGTAGGCTCAAAGTCCCTGGTTTGTGGCACAAAGAAAGGAAAGCAAATTCATCTAGTTCCGTTGGCGAACTATGAATCGAAATGACCTTGGCTCCCTTTTGGGAGGCAGCCTTTCTAACCCTCAAATAGACAATTGGCAATGTATCGGCTAAGGAAGGTCCAACACTAACAATAACCTTGGCTTGCTCTAGGCTCAGCAGCGAGTCTGCAGGAACTTCGAAATTTGCACCCAACTCAACCCTTGAATCGATTCCGGCTACTTGGCGTGATCCTAAAGCAGTGGCCGCTCTACAGGCCAAGAAACCCGCCTCATTGCTGATCTTTGGCCCCAGTAAGAATCCGGCTGAGGTTCCAGTTGACTTCAGTTTAGTGACGATCTCACCAAGGCCAACCGTCCAAGAAGTGGATTCGAGACGTGCACTTGTTCGAATGAAAACGCTGGCCTGACGTTCATTATGATTGTAATAATCATGGCCAAACTTACCTTGATCGCAAGTCCATTCCTCATTAACAGCATTATTGGTCCTGCCGTTGACCCGTACTAGTTTGCCAATTCGGTGATCAAACCAAACATTGCACCCGCAGCTGCAAAGCGTGCAAACGCCAGCCGAAGACTCCAAGTCCCATGGCCTGGCTCTGAATCGGCTTTGAGAGGATGTGAGGGCACCAACCGGGCAAATTTCAATTGTGTTGCCTGAAAACTTTGACTCAAAAGCCGATAAGGCAAAAGTTGACGGCTGCATAGAAGCACCTCGAAACCGGAATGCAAGTTGACCATCGCCAGAAATCTCTTCCGTGAATCGAACACAGCGTCCGCACTGGATGCACCGTTCTAAGTCCAAGGTCACATGCTCAGATAGAGGGATCGCTTTGGGGGCATGTCTCTTAAACTCAATGTGCCTTGATGTGGAAGGACCGTAAAAAAGAGTGTTATTCTGCAAGGGGCATTCCCCACCTCGATCACAAATCGGGCAATCTAAGGGGTGATTGATCAGCAGAAACTCAAGGACTCCCTTCCGGTCTTGGATAATTTGAGGAGTCTGTGTGTATATTGCCAAACCCTCAGAGGCTGGCAAAGTACAACTTGCCTGAGGTTTTGGCATTTTTCGGATTGTGCCATCTGGCTGCTTGGTGCCAGTTTCGACTAGGCACATGCGGCACATTCCAACCGGCTTCATGCGGGGGTGGTAGCAAAAGATTGGGATTTCAATGCCAAGGCGCTTCACGGATTCCACGATCAGCTCTCCTTTGGGAACTTGGAGTTCAATATCGTCCACCAGAATTGTGACCATATCCACTCCCATCATCTCAGCCGCCATAATTTTGTCTGACTATTGCCCCCGTCTAGCCTAAAATCGCCCCCTTGCGCTCAAGCCCATTTGAGTTTACCAATGCCTTGAAGAATGTGTTGTGGGATCCGTTGGCCATTTCTTTGTCTTAGTTTGATGCGGTGAAAACAAACCATTGGGGCTGCCTCTATTGAGACAGCCCCTGCCATTGCAATTCTAGAAGCTAAATCCGTTTTCTACTTTTTGCGGGTGGCTTTGTGAACGTACTTGTGATACACGCGGCGGCGATAGACGGGATGATGGTAGCTCTTACCACTTGCCTCTCCCGCCGAACCCAAACTTGGAATGAGAGGGGTGATTTGCAAATTTCCACTTTCATTAGATGAAAGAAAATACTTGCCATCGGATGTAAAGCCAATTGGTGAGCCCAGCGAATTCTCATCAGAAAGCTCGGCAACTTCCTGCAGAGTTTTCACATCATAAAATCGGACATGGCGGTCAACGCTGCTTGTGGCTACAATCTTGCCATTTGGAGAAAAAATAGCGTTGGTGACCCAATCGGTTGCTCCCTGAAGTGTGCCATACCGTTTGCCGGTATGAACATCAAAAATCTGAGCGGTGCCGTTTTTGGCCGCAAAAACCACAAATTGCCCGTTTGGTGAGTACTCCGAATCAAGAGCGCCCTGCCCACCGAGGACCGCAAAGTCTCGAACATCACCCCCGGCTGGACTGTACACGTGGCTTGTGTCGGTTAGGGTCGCCGCCACAAAGTAATTGTTAGTCGGGTTGTAATGAGCACTGTAAAGGTTGATTCCATCCCCATGGATTTGCTTCTGGATTTTCTTGGTTCCCAAATTGTAAATCGTGACCACATCATCTTTGCTGGTGCAAAGCAGGAGATTGCGGGTTTTATTGAAGCTTAGGCACTGAATTCCCTTAAGGTTCCTTCGAAAATGATCCACTACAACTTTGTTATAGGGGTTCCAAACATAGATGCGGGCGGTTTCATCACCGCTTGCAATGTATCTGCCATCTGGGCTCCAAGCCAATCCATAGGCCTGTTGAGGATGCTTTTTGAATTCAGAAATGATATCCCCGTTGATCGCGTTGTAAACCCTTATGGTTGCGTCCTCGCAGCTAATTGCAATCTTATCTCCGATGGGATCAGGAGCAATCGCTATCACCGCTGGCGTGTCTAAGACCCTTGTTTTACCAAGTTTAAGATGAAAAGTTGTAGTTTTCCCAATTGGAATTGACAATGCGATCAGTAATGGAACCATAAGCTGTTATTCTTGCCAGGGTCATGCCCGGTCAATCTTGTAACGTGCAGAGCCGAAATTTGGTTCAACATTCCCTTCCTTCCTCAATTGCAAACTCAGTTTTTGCGGTAATTTTATGAGACATGGCGGAGACAACAGGGGGGCCAATCCTTATTGACGAGTGGCAGATTGACTACTTAGATGGTCGCCGACCAAGATCAATTCAAGTTCCTCATTCTTGGAATTTAGAGAAATCTGTTGAAGAAGAAGGCCCAGTTTTATACAAAACATTCATCGAAAAGCCTGTCGAAGAGTGCTGGTTGGTGTTTAGAGGAGTCTCCTACGCGGCAAAGGTCAAGGTCGATGGAGAACTCACCTGCGAGCACAAAGGGATTTGGGATGCTTTTGCGGTTCCCCTCCGAGGCAAAGCTAGTCATTGCACGGTTGAAGTGGAAGTCGTTAAGAATGGCGGACAAACCTATCCAGTTCCCCAAACCCTATCTGGGTTTTTGCCCTACGTTTACCAAACTTTTGGCGGCATTTTTCGAGAGGTTGAGCTTTATCCTCAAAAAACAAACCCCCTGTTGGATGAAAAAGAACACAACCCTTCTAAAATCGTGGTCAAAGGGAGCCAAATTTGGATTGAAGATAAGCCATTTTATATGCGAGCGGCCCTCCATTGGGGATGGTATCCACGGTTGGGCAGACCCAACCCCACCATTGAAACGGTTCGCTCTGAGATTGAATCCTTAAAGCAGCTAGGCTTCAACTCTGTAAAGTTTTGCTTGTGGCTTCCCCCTCATTACTACTTAGACCTCCTGCGTGAAGTGGGAATGCAAGCGTGGATCGAATTGCCCCTCTGGCTTCCCAAGCTAAGCCCAGCCCACGAAGAAGAGGCCCTTGCCGAGATCGAAAAAATTGTTCGCCAATACCGGCACCACCCCAATATCATTGCGTGGACTTGCGGATGCGAATTGGGCCACCATGTTGGCTCGATGTTTAGAAAAAGGCTGTTTAATCTAGTTTTTGGACTGACTTCTTGCCCCTTGGTAAGGGACGATTCTGGAGGATCAGAAATGTATGGCGGCGATCCTACCGAATTTGCCACTTTTGATGATTTTCATCCCTATGCAGACCTCCATCTGCTGCCCGAGCTCTACCAGACCCTGCGAGGGCCCACCGAGCTAAATCGCCCGATGTTGATGGGTGAGTTTTGTGACTACGACACCCACCGAGACCTGGCAAGGCTTCAGGACGAACATCCCTATTGGGCTAGCATCTTGCCAGAATATAATGCCCAAGGGGTCAGGTGGGCTTACGATTTGCCCAAAGTTATGGGCTCAAGCGATTTTGCCCACGAGCATCGAGAAAGCGGCCATCATCAGCTCTACGATTCAAGCCGAATCAAAAATGGCTTCATCAGAAAACTAGGCATTGGAGGATTGCGCCAATTTGATGGGATTTCTGGCTATGTCGTGACCGGAATTGCGGATACGCCGGTTTCAAGCTCGGGAATGTTTGATGATTGGGGTGAACCCAAACTCAGCAAGCAACAGGCCTTGGAATGGAACGGCGATGTTTGCGTATTCTTACTTTCTCGCAGGTCCACCCCGTTCCTGTTTGGTTCAAACCTCACCGGCAAACTCGATCCTTTTACTCACTTTGTTGGCCACCGAGAGCATGTTCTTGGAGTTCACTCTTCTATAACTGCCCAACTGAACGGACTTTGGAAACTCTCTAAAGATGGAGTTGTCCTTGCCCACGACATGATTCCCTCCACCCAAGTTGAGGCTTTTCAATCCAAGGTTCTCCTTAAGATCCCCATGACCTATGAAGAACCAGGCCAATACACACTTGAAATTGAATTCGGACCGACCAAGTACTCGGCTCCAATGACAATTGCCAGCAAGGCGCCTTTGGACAATCCGCTGACCGTATGGGCCGATGAAGACGAGCTTTGGAGGTTGGAAGGCTCCGAGGATTTCAATATTCTGCCTCAACCGATGCCCAGTTCCTTGCCATCCAAGCCTGGCGTGCTTTTGCTTTCGTCAAAGGGGACGTGTAAAGTTCCATTTTGGAGAACTTGCGCCTTTCAATATCCTACGTCGCTTTTGAATTCGATTGGGCTAGAAGACAATTACTATCGGCTTTTGCCGCTGAGCCCGTCAACCGCCATAGACCAAGATTGGCTCTCATCATTTGCTGGTAGCAGCCCCATTGAACTGCATATGAACCGAATTGACACCCTGACGTACGCAGAAAACCCCTTGCTGGCAGGGATCGGATCTCATCTCTTTGCCACCGTGCTGCGCCCTCAAGGCGGGGTGGGAAGTGACCCCGTTCTGCTCAGATTAAACCCATCAGGGATTCAGTTCTTAAGGGATTTGTCTGCCAAGCTTGGCCAGTTCTGAAGAAGGATTGCTTTAGCAAGAATTTTGTCTCCTGGGAGAAGATCTCCGTCTAAAACTCTCGCCAGCAAAAAGGCCTTTGCCTTCCCCACAGCAGGGCCAGGAGCAATGTTAAGGAGAGCCTCAATCTCTTTGCCATCAAGAGGGCTCTCCAATGAACTCCGCGGAGTCTCCTTGGATACTTCATCTATCTTCCTCCGGATTTCTGCCATGTTTAAGGGTTGAACATCGGGGCTTAGCGATTGAGAGTCCGCTTCTACTAAATTGAGCAAAGGTTCCAGCAAATCTCCCATGTCCCTGATGAGCCGTCTGATTCCGCTGGTGCCAAACTCATGGAAATGCCCTAACCTCATGTGGGCCCCAACCAAAAATGCGACCCTCTGAACCCTAGCTTCAGAAAATCGAAGCCTCTTCATGATCTTTTCTGTAAGTTCCTTTCCAACCACTTCATGGCCAAAAAATCGAATCTTGCCCGATGCCTCCACCGTTCTTGTTTGAGGCTTGCCAATATCATGAAAAAGGGCCGACAAAACCGTATCGGAATCAGCGCGGTTCAACTCCCACAGCCTCGTCATCACCAAAAGTGTGTGGTTCCATACATCAAGGTGGTGATAAGCGCCTTGGTCAACCCCACTCAGCAGTTCCAACTCGGGAATAAACTGGCGCAGCAAGCCCAGATTTAAGAGTTCTTGCAAAGCATTGGGTCCGGTTGGATGGCTTAGAATCGCTACGAACTCACCTTGAATCCGCTCAGGAGACAAAATAGACATCCGATCTGCGTTGGCTGTAATGGCTTTGGCTAATCCATCTGCAAATTCAAAGCCCAACTTCCACTTCAATCGAACCGCGCGTAGCATCCGGAGGGGATCATCAAAAAATGTCTTTGAAGGATCAACCGGAGTCCTTAGGACTCTGAATTTTAGGTCTTGCAGCCCCTGTTTTGTGGGATCCAAGACTGGCCCACCTTCGATTCCTTTGTACAAGGCATTGACCGTGAAATCGCGGCGAAGGGCGTCTTCATCAAGGGTAGCAATTTGAACCTTAGGTTTTCGGCTGCCTACGTCGTAACTTTCTGCGCGCATGGTTGCAAATTCAAGTTCACAACCATCAACCTGCACCATGGCGGTTCCAAATCTTTCATAGGTTGAAACGGACCCACTTGCGATTCCGAGCTCAACAAGACGATCCAGAAACGGCAAGGGGTCTAATTCGCAGGCAAAATCCATATCAGGCGAGCCAGCAAGGCCAAGAAGTTCATCCCGTACCGAACCTCCAACCTGAAAAATTTTGCCACGGTAAGGAGAATCCATTGAAGCTTGTGCCAGATTGCTCAAAATCTCCTCATTTGTCATCGTCTCATCTGGATACCTTGTTTTTGCCAAGCATCTCTGATTCACCGAGCCTGTTCCCGAATGTGGTCGGTAAACTCCACGATTATGGCGGTCACTGAAAGCATTCAATCTCAATACCAAAGCGACGGTTACTTCGTTGCTCGAGGAGTTTTTAAGGGGGATCAGTTGCGGGAACTTCAATCTGAATTTGACCGGATCATTCACGCCCTTGTTTCTAGTGGAGAGGATGTGAACGCTCGATGGTCCGGTGAGGAAGTCAACAAAATGGGGGCTGCCGATACGGTGGTGCTTCACACTCACAATGTTCAGCAATATAGTGCAGCTTGGACCCGCGCCTTTGTTTCCGAAGAGTTTATTTCTGCTGTGCGACCAATCCTAGGTGAGAACATCATCCTTCACCACTCTAAACTGTTCCAAAAGCCATCTGAAAATGGGGCACCATTTCCGATGCACCAAGATTGGGAATATTTCCCAACCGAACTCAATACCATGATGGCCGGCATCATCCACCTTTCTGAGGCAGACGATGAAATGGGCTGCCTGAGAGTCCATCCCGGCACTCACAAATTGGGACGACTTTCTGGCGCAATGGGAGGAATGACTTTGTCTGACTATCCCATTGAATCGGCCGTCCCTCTGGAGGCCCAGCCCGGCGATGTGGTGTTTTTCAACTACTGCCTTATTCATGGTTCCATGCCTAACCGCTCAAACCGAGTTCGTAAAACCGTGCTTGTGCAAATGCACAGCGGAGAAGATCAGGTTGAAGAGGGAAACCAGCATCCCAACTCCAGGCTATGCATTAGCGGCTGGAACCGCAATGCCAAGCGATCCACTGGCAATTTTGGTTAGGCTCTCCACAATTCCTGCCGCCGATGCGGATCAAGTCCAGTAAGGCGGCTGTGGCTCACGAATCTGCCTTGTGAGCCACAACCGCTAAGATTACGTCCCCGGCTTAATTGGCTGATCCAAAATGGGTTCAGAATCACCTTTTAAGGTCATGACTGTTGGGCTATCCTCGGCAAAAACTACGACCGTGTTTTTGCCTTTTCGCAGCCAGCAGCCTGGGCAATACATAGTCCTCTGAGGGCCAATGGACCAAAATCTGCCCAAGTTGTGACCGTTCACAAAAAGAACTCCCTTGCCCCAACCTTTCGGATCCAAAAATGTATCCGCCTTAGTGTCTGATTCAAAAGTGCCTCTGTAGAATTCCGGACCAACTGAACCTGAGGAGGTTGCAGAGCGGCTTAGCCACTTCATCCAGCGGCTGCCATGAAGGGGCATTTTGAACACTTCCCAATTGTCCAATGGATTGCCATTGAGCTGAACACCACCCACAAGGCCTTGGCGATTGTTTGGAATCCGCCCCCCATAGTTAATCCTTCCCATATTCTCCACCAAGATGTCTAAATTTCCGCCATTAGCACCAACATTGAGATCAAAAGAATCTTGGTGCAAGCGCCTATCTAGCCGTCCGATGAGTTTCCCGTTCAACATCAGCATTGCGTAGTCTCGCATCTTTGGCAAAACAATTTTGCCAGCAGCAGCAGAATCAAAATGGTGCCGATAGAGCACAAATCCATAGGCCTGATGGAGAGACTCAAAAGTAGGTGTTGCACTAAATTTTCCAGCCGGAATTTTGGAGGCAATTTGCCAATAAGAACCCACTGGACGCAGGTCAAAAGGGGAAAGCATTTGGACCGGTGGCGCAGCAGGAACAGGAGGCAATTGAACCCCCAAGTTCTCTTCTATGATCTTCCGGTACTTAAAGTACTTCTTTGTGGGATGACCTGCCTCGGAAAGAGGAGCATCGTAATCGTAACTGGTGATATGAGGCTCATAATGGTCCGAAAAGTTGGCGCCATTGTAAAAGCCAAAGTTAGTCCCACCATGAAACATGTACATGCTAATGCTAATCCCGTTTTGGATCAGCTTTTGATAGTTGGAAGTATCACCCTCGGTTCTGATGAAAGGTTCACCCCAATGGTCTAGCCAGCCCGGATAGAATTCGGTGGTGATGTAGGGACCACCTGGCATGTATTTGTTGGTCCACCTTGCCAGATGCGGACCGCCTCCATTGACCCCAACAATGAGTCCTGGAATATAGTCGTTAGCAAGCTGAGCACCCCCATCCGCAATCACAAACGGAACGTTGAATCCCGCCTCGGAAAGCTGCTTTCTGATTGCCTCCATGTAGGGTTTATTATTGCCATAGCTTCCATACTCGTTTTCAACCTGCACCGTAATAATCGGTCCACCAACACTGGCCTGCAACCCCTTAAGCTGCCTGCCAAGGGCTTGAAAGTAGCTAGCTGTCTGCTGAAGATAAGGGGCATTATAGGTTCGAAACTTGATTCCAGGCACGTTCAGCAGCCAATATGGAAATCCTCCAAACTCCCACTCTGCGCAACAGTAGGGCCCCGGCCGCAATAAGACCGGCATTCCCTCTTTTCCGCACAGCCTCACAAAAGCGGCAATGTCGTGCCGGCCCTTCCAATCAAACTTTCCTGGCTCTGGCTCTTGGTAATTCCAAAAGACGTAGGCAGCAATCGAATTAAGCCCCATGGCCTTTGTCATCTCGATCCTTTGCTTCCAATAGGCTCTTGGAATCCTTGCCGGGTGCATTTCTCCGGCCAGCAAAATGGTTTGACGTCCGTTCAAGTAAAACTTCCCGTTTTTAACCCCAAACGTATAGGGAGGCCTTGCAAACACTTCTGGAATGGCGGCCGGTAATTGCTTGGATAGGAACAGAGTCGGCAATGGCAACATCTCCTATGTTTTACCAAAGCCGATAGCTTAACGTGATTTAACCTCTGATTGCTTTTTTTGGAATCAGGTGGCTGGTACCCTTGGGCCAATATGGAATTGAGGAGATCGGCCAGAACCGTTGCGTGGATCGCGGCATCTTGGGCCGTCTTTAGCCTATGCGTTGGTTGTGCCAACGCCAAACCCACGATATCAAGCATTGCAAGTTCGGCAGCCTCTTCTATCCCGGCCCATACCGGCAAGATAGGATCCGTTAAGCCTGGACTGATTGATGTCTATTTTGTACGTCACGCTGAAACGATGGCGAACTACTCCGGTCACTACAATACAAAAACCGAAGATTCCTTTGCCCCGAGTGCTCAGAAATCTCTCCCCGCGATAGTAAAAACCCTCCACAATGTGAGGCTGGACGCGGCTATTTGCAGCCCCCAATGGCGAACAATGGCGACGGCCCTGCCTGTCCTGAAAGATCACCACATGAAGGCGGTTTTGTGGCCCGAGCTCAATGAGTGCTGCAACCAAATTGGAGCCGCCAGGCTCAAACCACCAAGAAAATCCATTTTGCACGTAGGACCGATCAAAATAAGTTCCAATTTCTTGCCTTACTTTCAACTTGATCCCACTGACAATCAATGGATTGCCAATGGTGATTACCAAGATGGGCTGATCCAGGTGAAATTGCTGGTCAAGAAGTTCCTAGCTGCCTTCCAAGGAAAAGCCGCCCACGTTTTGGTTGTTGGCCACGGCTACTGCGGGGGTCGGTTTTTGGAATCGTTGCTTGGTCTGCCCGTTGTTGGACACTTAATCCCCGGCAACGCGGTTCTGATCCACCTTCGGCAGCAGTCTGACGGCAGTTTTAAGCTGATTTCGATGAAGGGTAGCTACTGGCACAAGTAGACGCCAAACGAAAAATGCAGATCGGGCTCCGGCTGTCGGCACCGATTCAGTGTGAAGCAAACGGCTTCAACCACAATGGATTGCCAGCAAAGGCTGTTTGAGCTGGATGGGTTAAAGCAGGCCAGCAGGGGCGCTTTAGCTGGATGCGCTGGAGTAGCTTCGAAGTGCATGGAGCCAAAAAACTCGGCTTATTGTTGCCATTGCAATTGCCCAAACCACTCCTACAACCACTAATTTGGGATCAAATTGAAACAGCAGCTGTTTGGTGGGGAGGGTTGCAAACATCGCTAAAGGAAGAAGATAGATGAAAAACATTTGTACTGGCTTCGAAAAAATATCGATCGGATTTCTTCCAAATTGCCAAGAAACATCGGAAAGCACAGATAGATTGTCCACCCGAACAAACCAAATTGACATCGTCATCAAGATGAGGTTGAAGCCATAAAAGATTGTGATGGCACAAACGCACATGACTAAAAAGGCCATCCACTGAATCAAACATGGGTGGGCATGAGACACATGCAAAGCAATCGGCAACAAAATTGCAGAAGCGATAACGGGCCCAATTTGGCTAAAACTCACGCGGCGAAAAGAGACCCAAAATTGGGGGTCCACAGGTTTGAGCAGGATAAAATCCAGCGATCCTAAGCGGACCTCGTTTGGCAAGCTCAGCAGCGAATAGCAAAACGAAAAGTAGAGCGCTCCCACCCCGTACGAGACGGAAGACAACACAAGCACCGATCCCAAGTTCCAACCTGCCAATGAACTTGTGGACCTGAAGATGACGAAGATAATCAGGGCAAAAAACCCAAACCACACCAGCGCCATTCCTCCTTGGGCAAGAAAATTGGCGCGAAATTCCATTTCTCGCACAAGGCAAGAAGAAAAAAACGACCGATAAATGCGCAGATACCTCTTCAAATCACTTGGGCACTACAATACCGGTTTTCCTTCTAAGAATCCTTGGATAGCTGCCTCTGAAGACCGGATTCTGGGCCGATGTACAGGTTGTTGTTCCGACGGCACAAACCCAGATCGCTTATTGCAAAATCAGTAGTCACACGAGGAATGCAAAGGCAACCTTTACCGATTTTGCAAACAGATGAGCATGAGCCGAAAGTCACCGCAAGGTGGTTAGGTTTTCAACAAGGTGAATGAGCTAATCGCTTGCAAACAGTCTATACACGAAAAATTTTGAATTTTGTTCGAATTTTTTGACGCCATTTGAGATTTTGTGTCTTATAATGTAAAGACCATGTTAGCAACTGGCACGATAGTTGCGGTGACATAGGTGAATTCGCAGGTCCGAAATTTGGAGTCAAATCCAGAAAAAGGCTTGTAGAGGAAATAATAATGAAAAGGCGCGCATTTACGCTAATCGAACTTCTCGTCGTGATTGCAATTATCGCAATCTTGGCCGCCATTCTGTTCCCAGTATTCGCTCAGGCGAAGGCTGCTGCAAAGAACTCCGTGAGCTTAAGCAACACCAAGCAAGGCTCGCTCGGCGTGATCATGTATTCAACCGATGCCGATGATCAGTTCCCTCTGATCTTCAGTCCCTTCCCTTCAACTGCCACCGATGCACTAGCCGGTTCAACCTATACCTGGCAGAATACAGTGCAGCCGTACATCAAGAACTGGGGAATTATGGTTAGCCCACTTTCCAAGCTTCAGAACACCAACCCTGTGCTTTACAACGATCCATTCCTGAACTATGGAATGCTTCCAAGAGCCATGGTCCTTAGTTTGAACAACTGGGGCGACACTGAATATGCTCCTAATGGAGTTGGAACCGCAACTGTCTTTTTTGATGGAATCGGTGGTGAAGTGTGGGGCAATGACCCATCCGTTCTTGCCAACACAAGCGTTATCGAAACTTGGACAACTGGCAATACTCAAACTGTTGGAAGCTTGAGCACAACCGCCGTCAGTTCACCAGCCGATATGATTATGCTAAGCGACTCGAACGGACCTGATGACTGGATCTCTAGCTTTGGAGCCGGTGCATGGACTTCGGACGAGTTCCACTACTGCGTGAGCTGGCCGGGAGTCCTGCCAGACCAGTGGAACCGCTTCGGACCAATCAGCCGCTATGGTCAAAACCCAGCCACTCCTTGTATTGGTACCCGTGCCGCTGGTGGAAGCGTAACAACCGCCTTCACTGATGGACACGCGAAAGGTACTCAGCTTGGTCTTCTGTTCACGACCCACGCCGACTCAACCGGTCAGTTGTGGTATGATCACCTAGATCCCGCTGGGAACTAAGAAACTATGAAGTACCTTGCTTTATCACTGCTCGTTAGTGCGTTTATTCTTTCTGGATGTAGTGTTGGTGGTCCCGGAAATGTCGGTGCACCTAAGCCCGGAGCGGCAACGACAACCGGAACTGGGGCTCCAAGTGGTGCCGGAGGTGCCGCACCAGCAAAGCCTAAGCCGTTAAAGCCAGGTCAAATGAAGACCTTTAATTAGAATCTCTTAAGATAGATTGAATTATCAGGTCAGATGGCGCTGCTTCATAAAAAGGCAGTGCCATCTTTTTCAATCCGCCAACACCTGTTGCCTTAGTCCAGTCAACGGTTTTGGCTGCATAGCGCTAAACCGTTTGATTTAGGCTGAATCATGGTCTTTTTACTAGGGTAAGATTGTAACACTCCAAAAAGGAGGCCAGAAAGTTCATGAAAAACTTTGCAATGTTCTGCGCATTCGCAGCAGTCCTAACTACCGGTTGCAATGTTGGGGGTCCCCCTAACGTCGGCGCGCCAAAATCTCAACAAAGAGGTCTTCCTTCCATGGGTGGTGCCCCTAGGCCCAAGCAGGGTGCCCCGACCACGGCAAAGCCAGGCTCTGCTAAGCCAGAGGCAAAAACCAAGCCCGGATCAACAGCGAAAAAAGAAGGGACCAAGCCGGCGGCAGGAACTGCCAAGGACGCCAAAACAACGGCTAAAAAAACAGTCGCCAAAGAAAATCCCAAAAAAGAGGCGAGTGGCTCACCAACTGCCACTCCAATGAAGTCAAACTAGGGCCCATGTGTTGGTGCTGATTTCTCAGCACCAACATGAATCCATTAAACCCGCTCATACAAAGCCACGAACCCGCTTGGTGGGGATGCGATCGGGGCTAACTTCCACCCCCATTGCCCTACCTCGGGGTGCTAGCCAAATTGATCGCTACTCATAAAACGAACCCCTAGCCTTTCAATTATGGCTTAAGGCGGATCGGAGGGTGCGATTTACGCTCAGTTCAGGGCCAATACACAGAATCAGTTAACACTCTATTAACTTTTCTAGTTCAAAAATGCGTCTCTAGTTTAGTTCAGCAAACTCCAATTTGTTAACTAGGCCTTCCGAATGAAGAAATACGCATTCACCCTCATCGAACTCCTCGTTGTCATCGCGATCATCGCGATTCTCGCTGCAATCCTTTTTCCCGTATTCGCTCAGGCTAAAGCTGCTGCTAAAAAAGCGGCCGACCTCAGCAACATCAAGCAACTCGGTACTGGCATCTATATGTACACAAACGATAGTGACGATATGTGCCCGCTTCAATCCGGTGCAGATGCGAACGGAAACTGGGGATGGAACTATGTTAGCTATGTTCCTGCCAACTGGCCTTCAGCTCCCGATCCACTGCGATATGCTTACTCAACCAGTTTCTTCTTGAATAGCCTGTATCCCTACGTCAAAAATTACCAAATTTATCAGTCAGTGGGAGTTTCACCTGTAAACGACCCACGATTTGCAGGTTTGGTTGCCGGTCCTGCCCAAGCGCAAGCCACTAGCTTTGCTTACAACGGCTTGCTAAGTGACTACTCTTCAACCGCAATCACCAGCGTCGCCCAGCTTCCAATGATCACAGAATCCAATGGGAACTTGGCCGATGTCGGAGGTGGCATTGCTAATCCAGCCTTGGTCTGCACAACTCCAGGAGTGCCCTGTACGTATGTTGGCGACACCAACGGAACTTGCCAAACCGGAAACGGTGCAACGGGAGCAATGTTCCAAACCTTTGGAAACGGAACCGGCAGCTATTGGATCAACACAGAGGGCGAGAACTTTGCCTACGGAGACTCCCATGCTAAGTACGTGCCAGTAGGCGCAACCCTTGCCCCTAACAATACCGGACCTTTAAGTGATCCGATGAATCAGTACGCAAGCAATGGGCAAGCCACTCAGTATTGGTCCGATGGATGCTTCCCCGTCCTATTCCGGCCCGACTTCAGCTTCGACACGTCAAACTCGGTTCTTAATCCGGTCAGCTTTAACCTGTTGACCCCTCAGTAAGCAGAGTCGACAAGTCAAAGTTCAATTGGTGGTGTTCCTTCTGGGCGCCACCAATTTTTCTTGTTCGGGGGCAATAGCATTGAGTCGCCAGCAAAGGCACAGTGCCCTCCTTGCTGAGGTTCATCGCCTTACGATTGTTCTGTTTCGCACTGCAAAAGGTGTAACTTATGTCTCCGGAACGAAATGTCACCCATGTCTCCGGTATGGACATATTCTAGATTGGCGCGGCTGAAGGGATTCGAACCCCCGGCCTCCTCCTCCGGAGGGAGGCGCTCTATCCACTGAGCTACAGCCGCTTAGATACTCTTCCTTCTTGGTTTACCCAAATCCTAAGAGTTAGGGAGCCATGGCAAGCGTTTTTGCCCCGGTGACCATTGAGCTGCCGTTTTCAATAAAATAGGCAAATTCCTCCGGAAAGACCCGCAGTGCAGCCGCAACCGGCCAAGCCGCTGCATCACCCAACGGGCAAAAAGACCTGCCGTCAATTTGAGATGCCACTTGCTGCAGGAGTTCCGCATCGCCAGGATTTCCTCCACCCGCTAAAATGCGGTCCAAAATCTGAACCATCCAACGAGTGCCCTCTCGGCAAGGAGTGCATTTGCCGCAACTCTCATTGGCATAAAACTGAGCTGTGCGCCAGGTAAACGTCACAACGCAAGTGCTGTCATTAAAAAACATGCATCCCCCACTGCCAACCATCGATCGAACTTCACTCATCTCTTCGTAGCCAATGATGGCTCGCTCCACCTCCGCCTTTTTGATCATCGGGACCGAAGAACCGCCGGGAACGCAAAACTTTAAGTCCCCGTCAACCATTCCTCCTGCTATTTCCAAGAGTTCCTGCAGAGGAGTGCCAAACTCAATCTCGTAGTTTCCTGGCTTCTTAACATGACCGCTAACAGAAAAGATTTTTGTGCCTCGAGAGTTCTTAGTCGAAGCCCCTAAAGTGGCATACCACTCGCCTCCATTTTTGAGGATAAACGGGGCGCAGCAGTATGTTTCCACATTATTGATCAGCGTAGGCTTTTCAAAAACACCGCTGATGGTTGGCAGCGGAGCATGGGGAAACTTAAGCCGAGGCATACCGCGCTCACCCATCAGCGAGCTCATGAGCGCGGTTTCTTCCCCACATTCGTAAGAACCAGCCCCCATGTGGATGTAGAGGTCAAAATTTACTCCGGAACCCATGATATTTTTGCCAAGATAACCTGCCTTGTAAGCCTCATCGATGGCCGACCTCAGGGATCGGGCCCCATCTAAGTATTCACCCCGAATGTAAATATATCCTGCATCGGCTTGGGTCGCCACGCCGGCAATAGTCATTCCTTCCACCAATAGAAATGGACACTTTTCTATCAATTCCTTATCTTTAAATGTGCCTGGCTCGCCTTCGTCCGCATTACAAATAATGAAATGACTCGTCTTTTTTTCTTTCGGCAGACCGTTCCATTTGATCCAAGTCGGAAATCCGGCTCCGCCTCTTCCACGCAATCCCGACGTTTTGACCTCGTCAATGATTGCCTGTCGCTCCATTCCAAGCGCCTTCTTGAGCCCCTCATAACCGCCAGTTTGCTCGTACCCGGCTCGGGTACGAAACGACGTCTCATGAGAATGCTCAAGAAGTAATTTTCGCTCTGCCATCTGATTTTGAGTCTACCTATTGAAGCCCAAACTCAAACCGAGCTCTCGCTAAATTAAAATTTCCCTGCAACTTCACCGATTTTCTAAAGTTCGGAAACGGTCTAACGAAAAGTACTCCGCGTCTCCTTCTCCCAAGGCTTTCACAATCAAAGCCGCCACGTTGATTGCAGGTTCGCCATCTGTATAATCCCTAACCGGTCCGTTGCCACTGGCTCCCGCGATAGGATCGGCTGCCACTTTGTTCTTACCAAAATTGGTATCCGTCTTGCCAGGATAAACCGAGGAAACCTTGATGCCATAAGGGGCAAATTCCTCCCTTGCCGTCAGAGTGAATCCCATGAGGGCTCGTTTGGAAGAGGAGTACACCGAATACCCAGGAAGCCTCATAAAGGAGGTTCCAGAGTTGACATTGACAATAGCCCCCGATCCTTGCTTCTTCATGACCGGCAATACCTCTTGCATGGCCACCACACATGAAAACACGTTGAGCCTAAAGATAGTGTCTAGCATGCGGGGATCAATTTGGTCAATGTTCGCCTCGTAGGCTAATCCTGCATTGTTAACAAGTCCATCAATCCGGCCGTAATGGGTTTGTACAGTTTGGACCATCTGATGTATCGCGCCATAATCGCTCATATCGGCGGTGTACGCAAAGCTTTGGGGCAAGGTATCCGATAATTCTTCTAGGGCCTGAGTTGACCTTGCCACGACTGCAACCTTGGCACCTTGATCGGACAGCAGTTTGGCAGTTTCCAGCCCAATCCCAGACGATGCACCGGTTACGATAACAACGGAATCTTCAATTTTCATGGCCTTGAACTACGAGTTTTAGCCTCGTTCAGTTTCCAGAATCACAAACAGCGTGTGCCGATTTCCAAGTCGGCTTCGATCTAAGTTCTGCTGCTTTTCAACGCTTTAACGTGGCTTAGGCAGCCTTTGCCTGAGCTCGGCGTGAGCGCCAGCGATCTAATCCCACTGCAATCACAATGATGCATCCCGTCACTAGTTTTTGAACCCAGTGGGGTAGTCCCATTTGCGTGGTTCCATCGGCGATTGTCTGCATGATAAGGGCACCGAGGACCGCCCCCCAAACCGTTCCCTCACCACCAAGGAGGCTGGCACCACCAATGACGACAGCAGCAATCGCGCTGAGTTCCAACCCATTGGCTGCATTAGGATCGCCATAAGTGACCTGGCTGTAGCTAAGAATTCCGGCAACTCCTGCCAAGAATCCGCACAGCAAATAAACCAAAACCTGGATTCTTTCCACCGGGATTCCGCAAAGCCGGGCCGCACTCTCATTAGAACCAACCGCAATAACCCGACGTCCAAACCGAGTTTTCGCAAGGATAATGCTAAAGAACATGGCAGCAACTAAAGTGAGCCAAACTCCGCTTGCAAGGAAAGGGGTTGCAAACTGGAGCACTGGCTTCATCAGCACATCAAGATGGCTATGGGGCGAGTAAACACTCTGCTCATGAGCCAATCCAAGCGCACACGCCCGCACAATAAGCATGGTGCCCAGCGTGACAATAAAGGGTCCAACCTTAAGTTTGGTGATGAAGAGTCCGTTGATAAGGCCCCAAATGGCACCACTACCTGTGGCAAGGACCAAGGCTAAGATCCAACTGTGATGATCCTTAAGAACAACCGCAGCCGTGATGCCAGAAAAAGCAACAACCGATCCAACGCTAAGATCAATGCCGGCACTGATGATGACAAAAGTCATCCCGATTGCCGTCATCATCACGATTGCACTGTGCCTGGTTAACTGTTCGATCGTTGTCCATGTGGCAAACCCGCCATGAGGAATCAGCTTCCAGAACAGCACAAAAATCACAAGCTCAACCGCAACAAGACCAAGCGAGCCGGTGATTGACTTCGGAAGCTTCTTCATGCCGAGGCTCCAACCGCTTCATGAATCAAACTGGCTTGGCTCCATTCGGCCGAGGGTCGAGAAGCAGAAAGCTTTCCACGATGCATCACCGCAATCCGATCACACGTACCGAGAAGTTCCGGCAGGTAGCTGCTAACCATGACAATGGCCTTGCCTGACTGGGCTAATTCATCAATCAGTTGATAGATTTGGGCCTTGCTTCCAACGTCTATCCCCCTTGTCGGCTCGTCCATTAACAACACATCAACTCCTGCATACAGCATCCTTGCAATCGCTACTTTTTGCTGATTGCCACCACTCAATTCATTGATCCTTTGATGAGTGTCACGACATTTCACTCCAATTTTTTGTACCCACTCGGTGGCCGACTCGTGTTCTTGCCTTTCTAAGACCCAAGCCTTGGGCCTCTTTGGCATCACCAAGTTTTCCTCGATGCTTAACTTCACCGCCAGTCCTTCTTCTTTTCGGTTCTCACTAAGAAAACCAATTCCTTCTTGCCATCTTTGGTTTGGAGTTGCCCGTCCCGAAAAACTCCCAACGCGGACCTGACCAGATTTCACTGCGTCGAGCCCAAAAATGGTTCGCAAAAGTTCGCTTCTTCCTGATCCGTTGAGGCCAGCGATGCCAAAAACCTCACCTTTATGAATCGAGAAGCTAGCGTCTGCCGGCAACTTTTCTCCTGCCAGCCGATCCACGGTTAAGAGCACTTCACCAGCATTGCGGTTAGAACGTGGATACAAATCATCTACGCTTCGTCCCACCATTGCCGTAACAATGTCGTGATCGGTAAATTGGTCCATTGGCCCCTCTGTGGCATTTTGACCGTCCCGAAGAATCGAAATATCGTCTGAAATTTCTCTCATTTCATTCAGGAAGTGGCTAATATAGACAATCGCGGCGCCTCGCGAACGCAGTTCCTTGAGAACCGCAAACAGCTTGACAACATCGGTTTCGGAAAGGGAGCTTGTGGGCTCATCAAGAATGATGATTTTTGCCTCAGACGCAAGGGCCCTTGCAATTTCAATCAGCTGCTGGACACCGATTGGATACTGTTTTGCGGGCCTGCCAAGATCAAGATCTGCCAATCCCAGCGGCTCTAAAGCAGCCCTTGCCAATTGATCTGAGGTGTGTTCTTGAATCCAACCGGCTCGATGCTTTTCATTTCCCAACATCACATTTTCACGTACCGACAAATGAGGGCAAATGGAAAGCTCTTGGTGAATCATGGCTACCCCGCAATTGCGGGCGTCGGCTGGATTCTTAGGGGCAAAAGGCTTGCCATCCAAAGTCATTGAGCCTTCATCCGCAAAATGAACTCCAGCCAAGACCTTCATCAAAGTGGACTTGCCAGATCCATTTTCGCCCGCTACCGAGAGGACCCTGCCGCTATAGATCTGCAAATAAACATGATCTAGGGCAAGGGTCGGACCAAACCGCTTGACAATTCCCGACATTGTAACAAGCGGCTTCTGAGGATTATCAGCCGAGTTGCTCAAAGTCTCTTGGGATTCAGCAGTTTTTGATTGGCAGCAGTTTGGCAGTCCGCATGGGTGATAACGGTAGCAGGCGTATAAACAAGTGCGCTGACTTTTTTGCCATTTGCCAAATCATACATATGCATAAAGCCCTTGTACCCAATTGTATATGGATCCTGAACAACCAAGGCGTCAATTTGCCCCTGCTCTAAAGCGTCATTTAAAGGCTTTGAACTATCAAATCCCACAAACTTTGCCTTTCCTACCAAGCCATCGCTTTGCAGAGCCTTGAGCATCCCCAAAGTGGTTGGTTCATTCACTGCAAAGATTCCTTGAACCTGAAGCGAACCATCAGGATTTCGGTGGGATTGAAGCAAGCTTTCGGATTTCTGCATGGCTTCGTCGGTGACAACCCCCCCATACTGGTGATCTCCCACAACTTTGATATTGGGATATTTGGTGGTCATTTCCTGATAGAAACCGTCACCCCGTGCTTCGGTGCTAGCTTGGCCCTCTTTCATTCTCAGCATCAAGACGGTTCCCTTTCCGCCAAGGAGTTTTGCCAATTCGTCGGCAGCTTGGGCACCAGCCTGCTTATTGTTGGTTCCTACAAACGAGTTATAGTCATTTCCGTTGAGGGGTGAGTCAATCACAACCACGGGGATTCCCTTATCCTTAGCCTCTTTGACCGAAGGCATGAGCGCCTGAGGGTCGGCAGGCGCTAGCTCGATGCCTTGCACTCCGCGGGCAACCATGCTCTCCACCGTCTCGCCTTCACTCTGAGGGTCATCTGTTTTTTCGGGACCCTGAAAGATGAGCGCGCTAGCCGGCAATTTAAGATCAGCTGCAGCCTGAGCGGCACCTGCATGAACTGCCTTCCAGTATTCGTCTGTGCTGCTCATGGGAATGAGCACAAACTGCTGGTTGGATCCTTTGCTGCTGCCAGAATTGGAGCCAGAGGCGGAAGTAGAGGTTGAACTAGGTTGTGAGCACCCAGCGACAATCAAACCGAGGACGAGGAGTCCAAACGTCATGTTTGGACGAGTTTGCAGACGGCTTCGTAAGCTCATGATTTATTCCCACTCAATACATTACCGAGTTTTAACGAAATGAAGCTAATCTAGCGGATTTCTTGCGATTGGTTCCTTAACAGTTCCAGCCACTGTTCTAAGTTCAGTTCGTTCCAATATTATAAAGGATTATAGTTTCTAGAGTTTTCTTGAACATTATTATTTTTCGCACACTTCTTGCGAAAATAAAAGTTTTCCGGCCTTGTGAGAAACCTTAACAATTTTACGTCATAACTATATATCTGACGAGCCGCGAAAAGCCACGCATGTGGCGGCATTCGATTTTTCTTGTGCCAACGACGGCGAGCAGTTCGATCAGCGTATGCGCGGGGCCGGAAGCCTCGCGCTTTTTTTTTCTAGGATCAATTGGTTTTACAAAGAATTTGCTAAGAAATAACTTCCATTTTGAATCCTCGTTGTCATCAGGTTCGTAGTTAGACTTAATCCAAAGGCGGATTACAACATGCATTGGGAAGTTTTATCAACGCGCGAACTTGCCACCCTAGAACTTGGGTCTGCTGGCCTAAGAGACAATGAAATTGCGTCTCGCATGGAAATCAGCACCACAAGCGTACGGACATATTGGGCTAGGCTAAGGCAAAAACTAGGTGGTGTATCTCGACGAGAGGCAATATCTGCCTTCAAGAGGCACGTCAATAATCGAGAGCACCAAGAACTAGAGAATTACCGATCCCTTTCGAAATATGCGGCGATTGGTATGGTCCAGCCAAGCCATTCATCCTGGATCATCGTCAATGCCGGAGAAAATTTTTCGAAACTTCTTGGCAAGAACCGATCAGAAATTGTGGGGAAAGACTTTTTTACCGTTCTCCCGACCGATCAGCGTGCCGCCTTTCAACGAAAATTTGTAGAAGCCAGCACTGATGGATATTCAGTAACGGACTCCTCTTTTGGTTCAGATACCAACGGGGTTACCATGATCACTCAATGCGAATGGCCCACGAAAGATTGTTTACGAATCTTTCATTCCCCTAAAATTCGTGCGCCAAAACAAGCGGTTGTCACCCCAAATTCCGCACTAACCAAACTCCTTCGATAGCCTTTCAACTGGATGAAATCGAGACTATTTCAGGGTGGAAGGTGGAAGAATGCCTTTGAGGGGCCCGCTTGGGTCAAGCCCCTTAAGCGCCGCATACGGCACATTGGTGACAAATATCCCCTGTGCCCACGGTCCGATATCATAAGGGTTTACATAAAACCGAAGGCCCGTTGGGGTCACAACCACATTCCCCATATCTTCTTTGGGAATCCTTTTCACGGAGCCGTCCCACAAAAAGGTGGCTCCTTTGTTCTTAAAAATGGGCAAAAGAACCTTGTTCAGTTCTTGCTGCCATGGATAGCCCTTTTTAAAGAACTGGCCAGTAGATATTGGCTTCCATTGACGGTCGATCAGCTCGCAAGTTAAACCATCAAAAAAGTAACCGGGGTGGGCGCCTCCGGTATCTGTGTAAACCCCAGAAACATAGCTGACAAGGCGCGGATAGGCATAGATACTTCTGACTTTTCTTCCAAATGTATTGATCATGTGCGTCCACGTATTTGGGATTTTGCCGCTCTCACTAATCCATTCTAAGCAAGATTTTACTTCAAAATTATATATTATACGATTTAGCTGCTTACCGCTTTGAACATGGCTAACTTGAGGGATTTGGGCTTGAACCGTCCAAATCTTGCCATGAGTTTTACTGTAGTTTAGAAAGTGGACCTTAGGTTTTTGGCCAAAATTAGCATTTGCCGCAACCGTAAGCGCCAGTGCCAATCCTATCGAAACAACGCGCATTGAACTGATCTGGGTCATGATGAATGTCATGACGTTACAACGTGGTTCTGATTATCCAGTTTTAACTCATAGGAGCAGAAATTCCTAAAAACATTGGGCCGCCCCCTGTTCATCTTTCCCAAGCGGTTAGCAATTCTCGCGGTTCGGGTATGGTTCAATTCATGCCTGAACACCAATTCAATTTTGCAGAAAACCGCTACGACAAAATGCTTTACCGTCGATGCGGAAGAAGTGGGTTGCATTTGCCAGCGATTTCCTTGGGAGCATGGGAAACGTTCGGCGGGTACAAAGGAGCCGATGTTGCTAAAGAATGCCTTTTCGGCGCCTTCGATTTAGGAATCACTCATTTTGATCTTGCCAACAATTACGGCACCCCTCCTGGAAATGCAGAAATAGTCTGCGGGAAAATCATCAAGGAGATGCCTCGAGATGAACTTATTATCTCCAGCAAGGCCGGATATCGGATGTGGCCAGGACCGTATGGAGAATGGGGCTCTCGCAAGTACATTATTGCCTCGTGCGATCAATCCCTAAAAAGAATGGGGCTTGAGTACTTTGACATTTTTTACTCCCACCGATTTGATTCCGAAACTCCCTTGGAAGAAACGATGAGCGCGCTAGAAAGTTTGGTGCGGCAAGGCAAAGCCCTCTACGTCGGAATCAGCAGCTACAGTGGTGCCGCTACTCAGCAGGCTGCGGGAATCATGGCCAGCCGCAACTGGACCCCCATCTTAATTCATCAGCCTTACTACAATATGCTTGGCCGAGGAATCGAGTCCGATCTATTGCCTCAAACAAAAAGGCTCGGAATCGGTGTCATCCCGTTTTGCCCCCTCGCATCAGGATTGTTAACATCAAAGTACTTGGATGGCAACATGCCAGAAGACAGCCGAGCTGCCCAAAAATGGGGCAAGGAATGGCTGGATCGCTCCCTTGCCAATGACCGCATGAAGACCCTTCACGAGCTGAATGACCTTGCCGCTAAGCGCGGGCAGACCCTTGCCCAAATGGCACTAGCATGGATCTTGCGCTTTCCTGAGGTCACAAGCGCACTCATTGGCGCCTCAAGCCTGCAGCAGATCCAAGAAAATGTTGCTGCGCTTGATAATCTTGAGTTCACCGAAGAAGAGTTGAAACATATAGACGCGATCACAAAAATCTAAGTCCCAAGCAATCCGAGCGGATCTATAGTCAAGCCAAGTCGCGGTAAGGAAGCCCTCAGTAACCGACCCCGGTTCCGAGTCCGATTGGCTGACCCCGTGTGCCTGCCCCAAAAATGGAACCAAATGGCAAAGCCTTAAGGCGGATGAAGAAGGCAAGCTGTAATCCGTTCTGGAAGCCAGTTTGGTTGTTGACCACTTGCAGCACCGCCTCGGCACAGTGTAGATCATAGGTTAAATTGAGTTGCTCACTTTCGATTCTGCCGGAAAAACCATTGAACGAGGCTAGGAGGTCAATTTTTGATCGCCCCCATTTTAGAGCTTGAACAAAGCCATTCAGGTTTCCCCAAACATGATTGATGGCGTCGTACCGAGCACTCAGACCAACGTAGGTAGCCCCGGGCTTATAAGAAGCATCAAACCGCACATTGGCCCAGCTTTTGGCAAAGGGATCATAGGTGGCAAGGCTCCTTAGCAAGAACCACTTGCCAACATTGTATTCAGTGCGCAAGCTTACAATCTGCCACGGAGTTTGGTGCTGCTCAATCTGGATCGCGTCGTATCCAGTTTGGATGCCAAAGAGAAGATCGCTGAGCGGCCTCACCGAAAATCCAAAAGTTGCAAGATTCAATTTTCCGGAAGCATCAATACCAAGCGGAGAAAATCCCTCGGGATGCAAGTAATTGTAGCTAAGATCAACCGCAGTGTCTTTTCCAAGCGGGTGGTGGTACTGAAGCCCCAAGCCCATCGTGTACTGGGCCGTGTTATCGCTGTAAAGCCCCTGCGTAAACTGGCTCTGGATGGCAAGACTATTGTGGTTTCCACGATCTTCAAGCTGCTTATTGAGATTAAAAGAAAAGAAGTCCCTTGTGATTTCTCCGCCCGAGTTCGGATCTCCGTACTGCCCAATGGAAGCCTTCACCTGAAACGGATAATTGATTCCAAATTTCTGTCCAAACAGTTTAGAAGAGTCACTTTGTAGGGTCAGTTCCGGAGTGGATTGAGTGCCGGTATAAAAGTTTTGAATCGTACCAATCGGCACCGTCCGCTGATAATTAAAAACCGCGGTTGCCGATTTCAGATTATCGCTAGCTGTAAAGCTTAAATTAAGGCTCTTGTTGTCAACTGAGTTGTTTCCCGAACTGTTTGTATAGGAACTTGACGAATCATTGTACGTTGCATTTGCGTTAACCCCATATTTGGTGCCAAAGTTCTGGGTTTCCGTGAGTGATAAAGACTGCTGAGTGCTTGCAAACCCAGATGAAGAGTTGCGGTTGTAGGTCAGCCCAACACTGGATGCTCCATACCTATCTGGAATGGTCAGCAAGCCTCTGGTGTTGATGAGCTTGCTTTGAGGAGCAACCAGGTAGTCATCATTCTGAACGGTCCCATTAAATTGAAACTTCCCGAAACCTAGTCCGATTGCGTCATCCGCATTTAGATCTAATGTCTTCGATCCGGTGACCGCGTAGAACCCAATATCTCCCGCGTACTGATGGAGCCCCTTCAGATTTTGGTAAAGGTAAGTTGCTCCTAGCCCAGCGCCCAGCCTCGTCATGTAGTCTTCCCTTGTCAGCAAAGTTCCTCCTCCTTTCAACGGTATGCCGTAGTTTGTTTTTTCGTAATAGCCTTCAACTGAGTTCTCACCAAAGACGGGCAAGTTTTGATAGGTTCGGTTATCCAACGGCAGAGAAAGAAATGGCAATGAGATGAGGGGCTTGCCAAGTAAATCAACCGTCAGGTGCCTAAAAATGATCCTTGTGCCGTACCGAATATCAATGGATCTGGCGCGGATATCGTAGTGGGGCTTTTGGAGATCGCAAGTGGTGATGTCCCCAAAAGTCACAAAAGATTCTCGATTGCTGCCATGGGCAGATTGCCCTTTCAAATAAGCATCGCTTAAAAGTTGACCACCAACAAGTGCCGGCTTGAGGTCGGCTTTGCCAGCAAAGGCCTGATAGGTTTGGTTTTTGAAGTCAATGATGATTTCTTGGGCTCGAACTTTGGCACCGGCTCCGACCAATTCTGCATTGTCCTGAAGGATGAAAACCTGGGTCACCCGATTGATCCGAACCCTCTTGGCAGAAAATGTATAACCTTTGTAGATCGCTTTGACTTGCCCAACGATCGTCAAAATGTCGCCGCTCGAGTACGACCGATTTCCACCTTGAATTATGTTGAGAAGCCGGTCAGATTCACCCTCTAAGGGGTTGATGGGTGTCATCGGGCCAGCGGGGGCAAATGAAGACCCTCCTAAAGGATTTTTATTGACATCCGGCATTGGAATGTTGGGGAATAGATCATAAGCCCGAAACACCTTGAACATCTGGGTGACCGGTTGACTGAGCAGAATCTGACCTGAGCCCATCTGCACCAGCCCAAGGGCTATGATTGCAATGAGGCTGAATCGAACGATCTTTCTTTGCAGACCTTGAGGAATCACCGATGTCATTCCAGTTTCTTCATCACCACAAAACCGATGATGAGGAACAAAATGTTTGGAATCCATGCCCCAACAATTGGCGGCAGATCATGGTTCTTTCCCAAAATGACAGCAGAGACCACATAAGTATTGTAGTAAAGAAAAACAATAAAGATGCTAAGTAGCACACCAGCGAACCCGCCTGATCGAGCAAAAGCAATTGCTAAACAAGGGGCAACAAAGGCAAAAACGATGCAAGACGCCGGTACCGAAAATCGAGTTTGGTACTCCACTTCTAATGGGGCAACGTCAACTCCACTTTTGACCCCCTGAAAGATAGCCTTCCTCAACTGACCCAAGGTCAAGGCAGTCGGTTGAGGAGGAGCAAACAGCGCTCCAACCACAATCCGCTCGTTAATTGTCATCGGGCTCTTGGATGTTAATTGAATCAACGTGTTCCCTTTAATTTGTCGGATGACGGCGTCTTGGAAGGTCCAGACCCCTTTATCATACAGGCCGCTTGGACTAGAAATCACTTGGTCTACACCAGGTTTTGGCCTGCTAAAAAGCAAGACATCAGAAAGCTTGAACTTATTTTGACCAATCCGCTGGACTTGGCCAATCGAAACCTGAAACCGGTCGAGCCTGATATAGGCGTTCATTGCCAAAGAGGGAGCCGTCACCAAGGTTCCAATTTTCTGCTGAAGCACGGCTGCTTTTTTTTCAGCGGGAGGCATCACGACCTCTACCGTAACAAGATTGATGCAAGCCACAACCGCTCCAAAGGCAAGGACCGGTAGCAAGAAGCGAAAGATAGAAGAACCAGCCGTTCTCATTGCCGTGAGCTCGCTCTCTCTTGCAATTCTTGTGGTTGCCAAAGATGCCGCCAGAGCCATGCCAATCGGCAGCGTTTGATTTAAAAATGACGGAGTCTTAAAAAGAATGTACTGGGTGATTGCGGCGGCGGGAACGGTGGAAAGATCAAACTCTTTTTGGATCGCCATCAACATATTCGCGTCGAACATTAAGACAACCGCAATCGTGCCGATGAGAAAAGGAACGATCAGCTCTCTAAGGACATAGCGATCAATTTGCTTCAGTCAGTCACCTCGCCAGGTGCTGAAAATGCTCGAGCGAGTACAATTCCGCAAATCAACAACAAGACAAGTGTTAAGGCAAGGCTAATGCCAATCGGAAGCGTCACAAATGCGGCGGGAATGGCAATCCCTGCGATGATGAGGGTTAACCAGATACTTATAAACTTGGCGTTGACATTATCAGCTTGACCAGGACCCTTAATCATCAACAAAAAGAATGGCGAAGCGCATTGTTGGCAAAACACATCACCAGGTTTGTTGTGAAATCCGCACTTTGGGCAAACAAAAAAGGTTGGAGAATTTGGTGCGGATGCCGCATTCCAGCCCTTTAAATGGCGGTGCTCTTCTGGAAATGTTCTTTGCGGCATCCGCTCAATAACGGAATTGCCAATCGAAACCGCCGCATCAACCATCCCTTGCTCAAAGAGCATGGCGGCAAGCCGAAATTTCAACCCCGGATTGTCGGGCCGCAATCCCAAAGTTTGATACGCCTTCTCTATTTTTTCAATTTCAAGGTCTTTCAACTCCTTTTGATCAAGAATTCGCTTCCCGATCGGAACCACCAAAAACGAGCCATAAGCCAAGAAAGCCAGATACGGGATGTAGGCATAAAACTGGGGAGTGAGAGACGCTGCCCCCAAAAACAGAACGCTTAAGGCTCCGCAAATGCCGACCAAGGTATCCATGTCTCCCGAGATCAAATCCCGAACAAAAATCGAAACCCAGATACAAACAGGAATGCCCATCAGGACCGCAGTAACTAAGTACTCGGTGTGATTTTTTACAACATCTTGCAGTCCCATTGCTCAGTTACTCCGACTTCCTCAGAGTCATTTTAGGTTCCTCTCCATTAAGAAGACGTTTTATGTTTGCCCGATGTCGGAAAATTGTCAAGAGTAAAGCCGCGCCATAAACGAAATACATCGGCGTGGAGTCATGATAAACATAAGCCCAGAGCAGGGCGGACGCAATCGCGATCAAACTAGCAAGGGAAACAATTCTTGTGCAGGCAACGATCACTAAGAAAAGACCAAACCCCGTCAAGCTGACAAGTGGAGACGCGCCAAGGATTGCGCCCATCAATGTTGCGACTCCTTTTCCACCCTTAAATTTGATCCAAGGCGAAAGGCTGTGGCCGATCATGGCGCAAAGACCCACTACCGCCCAGCCAATTTGAGGCCCACCAGGGATCAGGATTCTTGACACGATTGCCATTGCCAAGCCTTTCAAAAGGTCTAATAAAAAGACAAGAATTCCCCATTTTGGCCCCATCGCCCTCCAGGCGTTTGTGGCACCAATGTTGCCACTTCCCACCTTAAAAAGGTCTATGCCTTGGCTTCTTGCAATCAAAAGCCCAAATGGGATTCCACCGAGTAGATACGAAATGACGGCAAGACCAATCCAAGTCAGTTCTAATTTCAATGTGATTGCTTCCCTACCAGCCGATCAATGGTTTCTTCGAACAACTGGCGAATTCTCAGGGCCTTTTTGGTGTGATCTTCCAACAGATCGTTGCCATCCTCGTACCCCATCGCGCTTGCCAACATCTTTAGCTTATCAGGATTTTCTGGACGAATGGAGGTGGAACCAAGCTGAAGGTTCAACCAAATCTTCATCTTGACTAAATAAGAATAGCCTTCCTTCAATTCGTCGACCTCTCCAACGTGAAGCAAGCCGGCTGATCCTAGGTTCTCAATCCGCTTCAACATCGCCGCCGATTCTCCGCCCTTGGTGGCAAGGGGATACCGCATCTCTGTAAGATGAACCATCCATTCGATGTCATTGAGCCCACCAGACCCCAATTTAATGTCCCGCCAGCGACTGCCATCCGAAACCCGTTCCCGCTCGATTCTTCCCTTCATTTCAAGAAGTTCCTTTAGCCGCGGCGGAGTTAACGGAAGGCCATATCCTAGTTCATAAAGAAGATAGTTGGCTGCCTCAGTCATAAGGACTGGATGGTATTGACCAATTGCAAACCTTTCCCAAAGCTCCAAATCCGATCGCGCATATTGCTTCATCCCTTCCAAGGTCCGCACAACAATTCCCTTTTTGCCCTCAGGACGCAAACGCAAATCAAAAGAAAAGGGGGCTCCAAACCGAACCGCTTCCTCTGAAAGCCGGAGAAACGACTGTACTTTTCCTTCTGCTTCTAAGTGAGAGGGATTGGCATCCAACAAAAAGAGGGTGTCAAGATCAGATTTGGGGCCCGCTTCCAGCCTTGCAAAGGCTCCCAATAGGCAAAGGCTTAACCCAGGGATTTCATCAAGGCCAACCCTTTCCGCAAGGCATTGGATGTAGGCCTTTGCAATGTCAAGCAGAGATTCTGGTAACGAATAGGATGGGTCCAGCACCCAATTGGCAGACGCATTCCAGACAAGGTCATTCAATCCACGCCCGAACCTTTCCCCTTGAAATTCATCAACTGGGACTTGCTTGAACAAGTCGAGGGCTTGCTCGGCGGAGTTGATGCCAAAATTCTCTCCGCTTAGAATCGATTCGGTTAAAGAAAGTGATTCAGACGCCCTTTCCACAATGATCGGAGCAAGGTCAACCAGTTTTTCTGTTGCGTCCAAAACGTCTTGGCTGCTAGAAACCGCGGCAAGGAAGTTTGCTCCTAACGGAAAACCTACCAGCCACTTTCTTAGTCGCGCCGAAATAGCGGGGATTTGGGTTTGATCTTCGGATTCAGAAGGTAGCAGTTTGCCCATCTGAGCCTTGTAGATTGTGCGGTTTTGAAGCAATACCCCCTGTAAATAATCTTCTAAGGCCTCAGTGGAGGAATAACCCATCAAGCAAGCGATTTTTTTGCGGAGGAAAGGACTGGCTGGCAGTTGATGGGTTTGTTGGTCGCCTAACATCTGGCAGCGATGCTCTAATGTCCGCAAAAATATATAATTTATTGATAATTTCTTTAATACTTCACCTTCAATGAGTCCGCACTTGGCTAGTTCCTCTAGAAGTTGCAGAGTCGTGCCTTTTGTCAATTCTGGATGTTTGCCGGCTGCTAAAATCTGAAGAATTTGAGCGATAAATTCAACATCACGGATGCCTCCTTCCCCACGCTTGAAGTCTTCTCTATCGGCAAAGGCATCTAGCGATTGCCGCATTAAGGCCAGATTGGCAATGCTTGCTTCACTCCATGGGTTTTCAAAGCAGTATTTAGCCCTCATGGCTTCAAACTGCTGGCTAAACCAATCCGACTGCCCAGGGATGGTTAAACATTCTCCTCTTGTTAAAGCCATGATCTCCCATGGCTCTGCGTAATTGCCTATGTACTTTTGAAAAGCGGCCGCAGTAGGAGCAATTTCACCAACACCGCCGAATGGCCTTAACCTTAAGTCGACCCTAAAGAGCCTGCCCCGGCCCATGGGTTCTGCCATGGAATGAACCAATTGAGCCGCAAACCGATCGACCTTACTTTTGAGCTGCCAATCTAAGCCATCTTTGCAAACAAAAACCAAGTCGACGTCACTGCTATAGTTCAGTTCATGGCTCCCAAGCTTTCCCATCGCCAAAATGGCTAAGGGGATTTCTGGGGGCAGGTCATGCTCTACGCTAAATCTTTGCCAAAGTGAGGAAGCGGCAATGCCGATAAGCTCCTGAGCGAGGTTCGAAAGTAACTTCCAAATTTCTGGCTGAATTTGCTCTAGGTTGAGGTCTCGAGCCGCAATCTCTACCGTATATTTTTGCTTGAGGTACCGAAGCCGATCTTGCAAGTGGGCAATACTGGTGGATTTAGAAATGAGTTGAAATGCCTCCGTTTGAAATTGGAGGATTTCAAAAGGATCCTTTGCTATGGGCCGCTCAAAGCAGAGGCTGGCAAGCTCAGGGTTTTGGCTGAGGCCGTCTGCCATTGGAGCAGAAGCGGAAAGAACCTTAAGTAGTCTGACCAAACCAGGTTCATCTTCTAAAGCTGCATCGATTTGAATCGAGGCAGAGCCGGTTGAATCTAACCACCTTTCCAAGCCAATCGCAGCCGCTGGCGGATCACACAAGGATTGCCAGGGCAGGCATAAAAGGCGGTCAGGATGAGTTGCAAGTTGACTTAGCCTTTGAACAACTGCTTCAAAAAGCGATTCATCCTGTGCTTCCGACAATTATTTGCTTGCCAACAGCTGCTTGGCTTTCTCTACAAGATTTTCAACCGTAATCCCAAGCTCCTTCATGACAAGGTCACCAGGAGCGGAAAGGCCAAACCGGTCAACCCCAACCTGAGCATCCGAGTAGCGGGGCCAAGCCATGGTTGATCCTGCTTCGATGCTCACGGTGGGAATAGACCGATCAATAACCGATTTCTTATAGGAATCCGGCTGGTGATCAAACAGGAACCAGCTTGGCAAACTGACAACTCGGGTTGGAATGCCTTCCGCTTGCAAAATGTTTCTCGCCGCAACGCAGTGTTGAAGCTCACTGCCAGTGCCAATCAGGATCAATTCGGGCTTGCCGCCTTCGGCTTCATCCAGGATGTACCCTCCCTTTTCTAACGGGTGGTCGCGCACCGTGCCTGGTGTCAGCGAAGGAAGAGCTTGCCTCGATAAGGCAAGCAGGGTTGGCGTCTTTGTGCTTTGCAAGGCAACTTTCCAAGCTGCAGCCGCCTCATTGCCATCGGCTGGCCTAATAACGTTGAAATTAGGAATGGCCCTCAGGCTTGTGAGGTGCTCAACAGGTTCATGAGTGGGTCCATCTTCTCCAACTCCAATAGAATCATGTGTGAAAACAAAGATGGAAGGGCATTCCATGATCGCGGCCAGCCGAAGCGAGGGCCTCGCATAGTCGGTAAAGACCATAAACGAAGCACCGTACCCGCGGGTGGCCCCATGCAAGGTGATACCGTTGACGGCAGCACACATGGCATGCTCTCGTATTCCGAAATTGATGTTAAAACCAGCAGGAGTGTCGGGCTGAAAATCTGGCCTCCAATCTTGATGCGTGAGGTTGCTCTCCACTAGGTCGGCTGAACCACCAATAACAGTAGGTAAATACGGAAAACTTGCCTTTATCACAAGTTGCCCCGCTTTGCGGGTTGCGATCTTTTCCGTACATGCTGGCAAAGCATCGATCCAGGCATCTCCAAAATCTCCATTGATGGCATCTTGCAGTTCTTTAGACTCGGTTGGATAATCCTTTGCATAAGCCGCCATCGCTTCGTTCCACTCTTCTTCTAATTGGGCGCCGGTGCTTACCGACTTCCTAAAGTGGGCAAGGGCTTCTTCTGGTTCTGTAAAGCTGATTTCAGGTGGAAGCCCAAACGCTTTTTTGGTGGCTTCAAATTCTTCTTGGGGCAAGGGATTGGAATGTATTTTATTTGTGCCTTGCATGTGGGGAGCGCCATAACCGATGATCGTGCGGCATAGGATAATGCTTGGCTGATCCTTATGCTCCTTAGCAGCCTCAATGGCATGATCAACCGCCGAGACACTTTCTCCGTCAATAACCTGGGTATGCCAGCCCAGAGCTTCGTATCGTCGTTGAACACTTTCGGTGAAGGCAAGCGAAGTCGGACCGTCAATGGTGATGCCGTTGTCGTCATAAAGCATGATCAACTTGCCCAATTGCAGGTGCCCCGCTAGGGATGCGGCTTCATTTGATATTCCCTCCATAAGGTCTCCATCAGAACAAATGGCATAAGTAAAATGGTCAATCACCGAGTGGCCGGGACGGTTGTAGCGGGCTGCCAAAAACTTCTCCGCGATAGCAAACCCAACCGCATGGGCGACTCCCTGACCAAGAGGTCCGGTTGCCATTTCGACTCCTGGGGTCATATGATTTTCAGGATGCCCTGGGGTTCGGCTATGAAGCTGTCGGAAGTTTTTGAGGTCCTCTAGGCTCAAATCAAACCCACATAAGTGGAGGAGAGAATACTGAAGCATGCAGCCGTGACCGGCGCTTAAAATAAATCTGTCTCGATTAAACCAATGGGGATGAGACGGGTTGAATCTCATGTGCTTGGTCCAAAGGACATACCCCATTGCTGCCGCGCCAAGGGGAAGGCCAGGATGGCCGCTTTTTGCCTTTTGCACTGCATCCAAAGACAGTCCACGAATTGTGTTGATGCACAATTCATCGAGATTTACAGACGAAGAAACCATTATTGGATTCTACCGCTCGCAAGGTGAATCGTACGAGAAAGAAGGCAGATATTTAAGGCAAAAACATGGCTCTAACTTCGGGTGGTGGCAGTTGACACATCGAAACCTTGCCAAAGATTCGATACCGAACTTTGGCAATGGCTTTATAAACTCCATCCCTCAAAAATTGAGGAATCAGCAAGAGCGCCCCCGGTAATCCAAAGCCGTACCTCAGTTTTTGAGCGATCTTTAGCACCGCGGTTGAGCGGTCCGATTTTCCTGAATCGTCCAGTAAGATAATGGACCAAGTTGAAGGATCTCCCACCGGTGCTCCGATCAATTGCAGGGCGGTTTCGCCCTGCAGGGCAGCAAATCGAAACTGATGGTTCTTATCTTTCTGGAGAACCCATTGTACGGTTCGATCACAAAAACCGCATTCTCCATCATAAAAGATAATCGGCTGATCAATGGTGCTCATTCAATGTTCTCTACGAGAAATTAAGCCTATCTGGCAACACCAACCGCTGGCTCTTGGGTCAAGGTTTTGCCTGGATACTGCTCTAATCCAATCCTGATGCACTCAAGGGCTCTCTTTAACTGATCAGTTTCTAGCACGTAGGCAATTCGCGCCTGATTCCTTCCCACACCGGGGGTCAGATAAAAACCTTCTCCGGGCGCCATAAGAACGGTTTCTCCATTGTGCTCAAAAGAGCTCAGCATCCACTTGCAAAACTCTTCTGCGTCGTCCACCGGCAGTTGAACAAAAGCATAAAAAGCGCCATCAATTCTTGGGCAAACAACTCCAGGAATTTTTTGAAGCCCCTCAACAAGAACATCGCGCCTCTGCCGATACTCTTCTCGGACGTTATCCATGTATTCAGGTGGCGTTTCTGCCAAAGCCTTAGCGGCACCGGCTTGATCTAAGGTTCCGATTGATAACCTAGCCTGGCTGAGCTTTACCGCAGCCGACATGACGTCTTCATTATGAGAAGCTATAAAACCAACTCTAGCCCCGCATAAAGAAAGCCGCTTGCTAAGAGAATCAATCATCACCGCGTTCTTTTCGAGGCCAGGCACGGTAAGGCAAGATTTGATTTCGACCTCTGTATAGTTGAAGTCGCGATAAACCTCATCAACAATTAAAAACAAGTCTCGTTCCATTGCCAATTGAGCGATGCTCAAGAGGTGCTGGTTAGAAAATGTGCAGCCAGTTGGATTGCTGGGATTGCAAAGCAGGATTCCTTTTGTTTTTGAAGTTAAGGCAGAAGCAATGATCTCCACGGTTGGAAGAGCAAAATCTTCTTCAATCCGAGTCATGATAGAAACCAACCCAACTCCAGCTTCCTGAGCAATGCTTTTATAATTTGCATAGTAAGGCTCAAGAACCAAGACTTCTTCACCAGGATCAAAGCAAGCTAAAAAAGCAAACAGTGTGGCTTCAGAACCACCTGCCGTCACCACCAGTTCTGCTGGCTTTACCGGTATTCCCCGCTTCTTATAATCTTCAAGCGCGGCCGCGCGAATATCGTCTCGTCCTGGCGACGGGCTATAGGCCAAAGTTGTCCGCTGAAATTGGTCAACCCCCTCCCAAAATGCCTGAGGCGACAAAATATCTGGCTGTCCGATGTTCAGATAATGAACATGCACCCCTTTTTGTTCTGCCGCGTTAGCAAGTGGAACAAGCCTTCTAATCGGAGAGGAAGGCATGATTTGAGACCTTTGGGATGCGGTTGGCATTTCCTAAGTCTATCTCAAGAATCAGCTTGGCTTCTTAACTTGGGTTGAAAGCTTTTATGGTTTGGCGTAAGGATCGCAAAGAGGATCACCAATCACAATGTCCTTATATTTGATAATGGGGCTTGCCATATAAAAGCTTTCGGCAAGGTTATACCCTTCCGTATACCGCCCGAATAAGATGTCTGGTCTGCACAAAGAGAATGTGAAAGGCTCCGTAACATATCCCTTGACTCCGGTAACCCCTGCCGCAATGAGGTCTGCAATTCGGCTTTGCCCGGGGGCTCGGCTGTGAAGGGTTCGACCGCTGGTCGAAACAAAGGTTTCGCAGATTGCCCCTGGTTTGAACTTGATCGAATCGTACACTGCCGTGTTGAAAGGTCCATTGTTACTGCCCCACGTGCAATAGCCCATGAGGGGCTTAGACGGAACCGTAAAAACTTTATCAGTCTGAACCAAAGTTTTAAATCCCTTGGCGGAAAGATCGCCGGCTGCCTTCGTCATTAATTCCTGAAGGTGGCCATAGTCTCCCGCTGTTCTAATTGGAGACTCTTGCAAAAAGTACAGACCCGTGTGAGCGCTGGCTGCCAACGAATTATCAACCAGCTTTTCGGCGTCGGCTACAGTGTATCCATCCAGTCTGCAAACCAAGTAAAGAGGAAATTTTTGATGGGAAAAATGCTCGTCTGCCTTGTAGTAGGGGTTTCTAGCTTGCAAAATGTTTCCCTCGGTTAAGGCTCCAATGGGATGCACTGATGTGTCATCCATGCCAACAAGTTCTCCATCGCAAGAAAAGCCAGACTCTTTGATGACAAGAGGGTCTCCGCTTGTAACAACAATGTAATCAATGCCATTGGGATTTTGATGAACCGCCTTCTGGACCGGCTGCAAGACATTCTTTGTGAAGTCTGCTTGGGGGATCGTTTCATCGGTTGTGCAATGAACTTCAATGACATTGCTGCGAGGAATGTGCCGCTTCTTGACGTAATAAGACGCAATTTCTTCGCTGTCCACACTGTCCATGTTCATCACAACGGCAACATGTTTTTGTAAATCCTTTTGCTGACTCACGGTGCCATAAATCGGCGCGGAGGGGGTCACGGCGGGCGTGGATCGTGAGCAACTTGCCGAAAACGGACCCGATGTCACCACAAAACTTAGAAGCAAAAGTGCACTATTCATCGCTTTCACTGATAACGGTAACACAATTTCTTTTGTAATGAGTTCACTGATGCAAAATTAAATTGGAAATGGTCCAAAAACTGATGTTGGGAAATTGGCAGCCTTGCTTTAAGTTTTGCGGACTTGCGTTCAGATTGAGGCGCCTTACTAAGCGGCTCTGTACTCTGCTGCTGACTCGCCTCCCAAGAGATCTGGGTTTGAGTCCGGTATTTTGCTAACCTTGGAGTTTTTCTTAGGATCAGCAGTAACCGCAGTTATACGGTCACTGCGCCTCCAAGTGGTCGTTCAAAGAATTTCAGTCACCCCAACTCCATCCCGTCTGTAAACATGGCTGCCTGAACTGTCCACTTTGCCAACCCTGGTATCCAACCCATTATAGCTAAATGTATCAGATAGCCCATTGGGACCAGTCTCCGAGATCAACCGGTTCTCATAATCAAAACTCAAATTGGTGGTTCCCGCTGAAGTTGTGATCGAGGTCGTCCTCCCCGCCTCATCATAAGCGAAGCTTTTGATCGTGTTCGAACCTTCTGTAATCGAGTTCAGTTTATCAGCAGAGCCGTAGTTGTAGGTCTGAACCACCCCGTTCAGGGTTTCCGATGCTCGGTTGTGATTGCCATCATAGGTGAAGGATTCTGAGTAATTGGGACCAATTTCTGAAGTGAGTTGGTTATCGATTTCGCATTCGGAAAAAGGTAATTGATGGATGAAATCAGCCAAAGTAAGCGTAGCCCGGTGCCTTTCCCTGTTCAAAAACCGCCCCCGTAAATTGTCCGTCTCCTGGTAGAGGCTTTCGCGATTTTATCGTCTGCTCATGAGTTAAATCGGGACCGCTATACCTTTTAGTGGCAGGTCCAAGAGCATAGGTTGTTCGACCAAATGCCTTCAACTTAAATTTCATGCCGTCCACCATAACAATGGCGCCAGGTACGGCAAGCTTAGAGTAGACGCCAACCGCAAAACAGTCCCAAGGCTTTGCAAGATAGGCAGGTAGATAAGTCCAAACCGTGAATTTAGCAGGGATGCCATTGACTGTAGCCGCTTGCGGGTTCCACTTTTCAGGCAAACCAAGCAATAGGGCATACTTTAGGTTGGTCGGCGGCGGCTTGCCAATCAGACTTTGCGATTCCGTGCTCATGATCTCGGGAACGTCCGAACTTAGCTCATTCATGGCGTCTTTAAAGGTGAGTTGAAAGGTGATTTTCAATACCAAATGACGCCCAAGTAGTATCACTGCAACTATGCAAGCGTACAAAGGAACCAAGATGGCAAGAACAACAGCAGTCTCGCGTAAACCCCTCTGCCTACGTGGAACGAGAAAGCATCTCTTGAACTCGTCAAGAATCTTTCTCATTGTTCACTCCCAAATTTATAATCTGCCACTTGGCATGGAATTCTTTTCTCAAGGTTCAGTTTCAATTGGTTTCCACTAGGCGACCCAAGTGCCAAAGGGTACATCATTGACCACCACGCCCCTTTTCGGTGGAAGTGCCTCAGCCAAGTGCGCCTCGGATTGTTGACCATGGCCAAAGCCTCCTCGATGCCTTACCAGACCAGAATTTAGTAGGGTAACTTGATGCAAAACCAAACTCACCACTTGCCAACAGGAGACTATTGGTAAATCTCCTGAACGGTTCCCGTAATCTGTCCAGAGCTTACCTGTGGGATTGGCTAGTCCCCATAATATGATCAGTGGTCAACGAACCTACATCAAAGCAAAGATGAATCTGGCCCACCGGCTTAGCTACCAAGAGGCTTTAGCCAAACTCCAAGACCTTGCCAAAGAACTTGAAGTGAACCACCCTGGAGCAGCCGCTTCGCTCAGAGAAGGACTTGAGCAGACCCTCACCGTGTCGAAGCTGGCGGTTTCTCCTCTGCTTGTTCACTCATTGAGCACAACCAATCTCATTGAGAGTTCTTCTAGCAGAGCTAGGGCTAGGATGCGAAAGGTGACCAACTTCACTTCAGGACAAATGGTGCTACGATGGAGTGCGAGTGCCCTTGTTCTGGCAGAGCAAAACTTTCGCTCGATCAAAGGCGTCAAAGACTTGTGGATGTTAAAATCCGCCTTAGACAACCAATTGGAGATCGCTTCCAATTAAAACAAAAACATGGAGATTGCAACAGTTTCAACTAAAAATGGGACATCATCATGCGAAATGGTTGATACAATATCATGCCAAGGTTGATGATCTCCTTTTTGGACTGTTGAAAATCGTCACTTCTTCGGGATCTACCTCATTTAAAACAAGACCATGCAACGATTGAGTCTCCCGTGGGTAATTCTTGCTGGCATCGTCTTGGTTGCATTCGGCTATGTCGCCGTAAAGACTCGAAGCGACCACAGACAGAGCATACTTTTTGTACTGCCGGACAACTTTACGGGGAAAATATATGTCATCGAAAGCACAACCGCGGTTCAAAAAGTACGCTTTAAAGATGGAAAAGCGACCATAATTTTTGACGGAACCAATAAAATGTACCTCCAGTCACTTGATCCTTTTAACAATTGGTTGGAATACAAATGGGAATATATCGATGGCAAAGCGTTGGCTTATGGCCCAGCTCCTGTGCCTGAGGGGCAAGTCGGAGTGTTCGATCTTGCGGCTGGCGGTACATTTGGTAACGGTCCGAGGGTGATTGAATTCTACATTGGCACACCGGAACAATTTAAGAAGCTACGCCCTGGCTTTACTCCGCCACCGCTTTAGCGGCTCAACGTTCGTTTCTCAAGAGGTTCCTGCATCCATGAGTGCCGGTCAGCCTTATAACGTGACGATCACTTGGGAGAATAGCGGTGCTATGGCCTGGCTGGGAGATCGTCAGTATGGGATTTGGTCCCAATTCCCGACCCAGAACAACACTTGGGGGGTCGCAAATGTTTACCTTGATCCAGAGGAGATCGTCGCTGTTGGGGGCTCCAGGACATTTGTGTTCACGGTCATGGCCCCTTCGACTCCTGGAACCTATACGTTCTGTTGGTCGGTAAGAAATATTGATGGGACTGGTAGCTTTGGGCAGCAGTCAAGCGTCTTAAACATACCGGTGAGTTAGAAATGACAACGATTAGCTACCACACAGTCAATGGCTCCATCCGTTCAACGGGTGTTGCGTCTGTAACCACTGCTGTTCTTACGGATGCTTTGGGTTCAACGACGCGGACGGAGTCTATCTATGGCGGGGCTAATTTCCGTTACACTCCGTATGGTGTTCAGATCAAGTCCACACCTGGCTATCTCACCCCATATTTTGGCTGGGGAGGATCACTTGGCTACAGAGAAACCAACGTCAAGCACATAGAACAGTACGTCCGTGCCAGACACTACAGCCAAATCGAAGCAAGGTGGACCAGCCCCTCCAATGGAGGCAGTTATAGCTTCTCGAGTAAGGACTTTAACAACACGGTGAACAACTGCGATCTTTCCTCAGTGACAGCTTACCGTGTTCCAATCACTCCTTGGGGCCAACGCCCTTCGAAGGAGACTTGCGGAGCCTGGGGGATGAACTATGATTATAGGATCCAATGGGATGGGAAAGCCCTTTCGAGACTGACCGGCAATGCAAGCGGCTGGATCGTCCAAGAAATCAAGCGCAGTGCGCAAAACATGAAATCGTGTGTACAAAATCAAACCGACTGCCATATCGCCGAGGTTCACTATTGGGAAGGTTGGTGGGTTCATAACGGAGACGTCTTCGGTAGTAGTTGGAGTTCACGCGACCCCAATGATCATTGGAGAGATCCAGCACAGTGTAATTGCCACACAGGTTTGAAAATGATGCAGGGTTGGGCCTTGTTTTTCCCAGTACCTAAAGACTGTTATAAATCTAGTAATTGGAATTGGACCCGAGGCACAGGCGACGGTGTCAATGGTTGGAGGTCGGGGCTTTACGGTTCAACGAAGCCTCCCACTGGCTGGAGCAAAGCGATGAGAAAAGCCGCGACCTACCGTGCCATTTGCGCGGCGGCAGCTTGTTGTAAACCGTGCGCGGGCACTGCCCCCGCAGAATGCGATCAAACCTCCACGGTAATTTTGCCTTGTACTGTACCTATATGAAAGCTTTCAAAACGACAAAAACTTGTGCGGTTCTCATGACCTTGGTTGTTGTACGGTGCGCGAGTGCATATTATATCGAGGCTAACAAGAAGTTGGGGCCATTTCAGGCTGTTTGTGAAATTAGCGACATCCTGACCTCAAAGCCACGATTGGTTAGCGGAAATCCAATTCCTGTGCCTTCGCAAATTAGAATCAAAATAGCTGATGTTATCAATAACGTAAACTGGCCAGCCTTAGGGGATAAATGCCATGGCAAAGTAAACCCAACACTTGCTGCCTTCGCTAAGCAGTTAGATTCCTATGAACCCGTGCTCGCTCGAAAATATAAAAGTCACCACAATGTCTTTTCTGCATTCCTTGCCTCTCTATCATTGGTTCTGGCAGCCTGGGATGAAAGCAAGATGAGGAACCAAGTATCTGACTGGGCAATGTGTGTCAGATGTAACGACACAAGCGCACATCTCCTACAAGGCAATTACTACAAGAAACATCCACTCGACAGCCCAACAACGATTTCCGATAATTGGCCTTGGCGAAAGTCCAAAACTCTATACGAATTGCGCCCTATAATAGTTAGCATAATCGCGGTCAGTGGAGTCGGGACTTCTGAAGAAATACTTGAGCAATGGAATGACAATAGCCGGTCCCCTGTGCCTGGTCCCCATTGAATAACCAACAAAGAAAATTGGTGCTGAAGTCAAATGCAGACTGAGCACATCTGGATCAATAACTTGCATTTGGACTCCGGAACGCGCTCTCGATATCGCTGGTGAAGTTCTCTGAAAGACTAGCAAGCATAGCCAATTGTTTCTGTGTTCCGTCATGGTCTGGATCAATCGATGCAGCCAGACGTGTCCACTCGTAGGCATTGTCGTAACGTTCCCTGTGAATCTCAAGGACTCCTAGATAAAAGGCGGCTTCTGCCACTTGGTGGTGTGCGAGTTCGACTAGGAGGTTCTCAACCACGTGAGGTTTGCCAGAGCGGCAATGTCAAGGTTGGAGGCAAGCGCATCCAAGTAGAAAGACCAAGGCTCCGCTCCAAAGATGGCAAGGAGGTTAAGGTTCCTGCTTATGAAATCTTAAAAGAGGATCCAAAGTCAGGACAAAGAGCTCTAGTAAGATGGTGTGCAAGTGCCCTTGTTCTGGCAGAGCAAAACTTTCGCTCGATCAAAGGCGTCAAAGACTTGTGGATGTTAAAATCCGCCTTAGACAACCAATTGGAGATCGCTTCCAATTAAAACAAAAACATGGAGATTGCAACAGTTTCAACTAAACATGGGACATCATTTTTTCATGAAAGACTTTCCCAACTGCGAAAACCTACCTAAGGTAAGCATAAGCGGCTCTTCCATCACTGGAAAACAAGGCAAGGATAATCAGTTTGTTGCTTGGCAAAGGCAGTTGGTTACCTGTTACCAGTTGTGATCGGTTAAATTGCAATACCTTCGTAGATTTGACAGCAGGTCCAACCGCATAAGTTAGTTTTCTAATTCTTCCTAAAGTTAAGGTCAAACCACCTAATGTTGCCACAGCTTCTGTGGCAACATTAGGGTTTGCTATAACAACTGCATAGGAATCGGTTGGAGAGCCAGCAAAAGCCGGATCATAGAGCCACGCACTATAATCAACCACAATTCCATTTACCTTTATCTTGCTACCTAGCAGGCTCTTTGGAATTGCGGCTAGAATTGCAAAATGATCCCCGTTATGTGCATAGACTCCAAACCTATCTTGCATAGTATCGCGTATGTTTGCATAAAGCTTAGAGGCCTGAGCCATGTATGCCGAGTGAAGGTTCTCTTGTTTATTATAGTAAGGAATACCAAAGTATAACGCAAGAAAAGTTAGGAGGGATCCGACAGCGTTAAGAACTCTCTTTTGCCACGAAAGTTTGTACCTGCCAAATTTAAACTGTCTTTTCCAATCCACTTTCTAAAATTACCCACTAAAGCATCTTTCCGGCGGTCGGACCAATAATCGGGTCTTTTAAGGGAAATCCAGACCAGCCCCCAGCTTGTGTAAAGACCGCCTGCCAACGAAAGGAACTGGACAGTGTGCCAAGACCCTCAAGAATCTCTGTGTACCAAGATGGCAGAATTGTTTCTGTAGACAGCACTTCAAATGGTGCTTCCTGATATGAACCAACAAACCCAGGCTCGGCAGAGTAACCTTGGCCCCCTTGCGAAGAACCAGGGCCACCAACGAAAGGCGGGCCCTCGGGCGAGGTGCCACTTGAGCTGATACCGCCGCCGTAGATCGTAAATTCGCCGCCAGTTCCATGGGTCTTGTCAACCATCCCGTCGTCATAGCATATAAAAAAGGTTAGAATCATGGCTGGCCGAGCCTTGATTGGGAGAACACCCAAGATAAAGGCTAGGGCAATATCGCTAGGAGTACCACCGTCAGCCCATGTCCCCAATGCGCCCATTAGGCCGCTACCAAGGTACGCAGCCCACATGGGAATGCCAAGCTCAGGTGCAAGTATTGTCAATCCGAGCCCGCCGATGATCCCAATCCAGCCCCACAGTCCAATCCCGAGCCCAGCGGAATCCTCGAAAATGAGGGTCTTATTGTCACAACATGCAAACCAGTTCTGCCCATCTTGCGGGGTCCCGCGTGAGGAAGCGGCCGGTGGAGGGGTCGTAATAGCGGTGACCAAGCAGTTGGAAACCAGTGTCGGAATCGCTCTGGTAGCCGTACTGGCCGTTGAATCCCAACGGTCCTTGGGGTGAGCCGGTAGAAGAAACTAAATTCCCAAACGCATCATATTGAGTGGTTGACGAAACGTTTTGGGAAGAATCGGTTTGGAGGACGTTTGATCCCATCCTATCTGAGCCATAAAATAAAGTGGACGCACCAGCAGTTCTGGAAATCCCAGGTGTGTATTCAGCCGAGCCATCATTCAGCAAGGGATCAGTGACCCCTACCCCATCCCGCCGATAAACATGGCTTCCAGAACTATCCACTTTCCCAACCCTTGTATCTAACCCATTATAGCTGAACCCTTGCGCGCACCACTTGCGCCCGACAATTTAGTTTTTAAATGAGGGCGGGTAGAGCCCAACGTAGCCATCATCTTGCTTGCCCTTAATCCAATCGTTAACTACAAATTTGTTGCCGACAGGCGTGAATATCCGCCCATCGTCTGGGTCTGGGCGAAAAGGCTTGCCCCCAGACCAGATGACAGGTGCACGTATGACAGATGCGAATTGCGGCACTTGGTACATCAGCCCAAGAGAACCGCATTTGACAGGAAGCGGGGTCGGAAACCCTCCAACTGCTACAATTTTCCAGGAGCTTGTTCTTGGCCAAAAGTACGATCCTGGCCTAAGCTTTTGCACACCCCCTGCGTGCTTCAGGTACACGCCTGGGCCGTCTACAAAAGGATCACTCGAAGCCAGTGAATCAAGTTTGAAACCAGTTGGTTTTGGGAACCACCCTTTACGATCAAGGTTTAAGAATTTAACCTGAAGCAAGTGTCCGTTAATTAAGAACTTGAGTGTGGCTACAAAGTCATTGCGTCTAGGCGCTCGTCTTTTAAAAGTAATGAATTGATTCCTCGAAAGGAGGCGGTTTACATTGGTTCCATTCACCGCAACGAGTTCTTCCAAGGAACCGGGCAATTGAATAGTGGTCCCATTGCTTGTTACCCGATACAGCTTGCCGGTGTCATTCGCAATCACCCCAGCACCCAACAGCAACTCTGACACCGCCTCTTTTCTGTGATCCTTGCCTGCCCAAAGGATTTGCTTGTCGTTGAAGTCAAAGACAACTCGGTGAAAAATGCCAAAGTTAAGCCAACCAATAATGCCAAAGTCAACGTCTGGTCTCTTTTCCGCAATCAGAGAGTCAAAATGCGAGCCGCCGAAGGTGACATTACGTAGAGTCCCGAATTCAACTCTGACCGAATTCTTTTGATCTCGCCAAGAAGCTCGGCTTTGAACCTGGCTCTCGTTTGCCCGGGACTTTTTGGGTCGAGGATTGTCGCCTAGGCTGTCAGGGGTGGCAATAATGGCACTGCCCGTGTCCAGGAGTGCCCTGTTTCGCCTGCCCCCAATTCGAATACTGACGTAGGGCATAGTCAGACCGGCAAATAAATCCCTCCAGCTCGGCGGATGCTGAATAATCGGGGAGTCTTGCCCAAAATCAATTAAGTGAATCCTCAGGGTGTGCAGTTTTTCAGAGGCAGGAAAGAATCCGAAATCGTGCTGAGAGGCGTAGCCGGGGGGCAATACCCATGCCCTATCCTTTGTGTAGTCAATTGCAATTTTTGTCATGCGAAGGAAAGGAAAGCCAAGTACCCCGCTTATTTTGATGATATTCCCCGGAAGTACAGCACCGTCTTGTCCCCAAACAGACTTTGGGCCGGCCATGAATGCTGTTGTCTTCTCCATCACGCCGCCAAGTCTTACATCGTGAGCCAATAGGATTGGATACTGAGGGCCAAGCGGACCCGGTACTTCGGACTTTCCTAACTCGTGAAAGCCAGGAAATTTCCGACTTATCCAATTCAAATCATTCCCGCTGTCGATAAGGAACCAGCCAAAGTGACCCCCTACGTTCGCACCAACAAACATGAACTGCCCAACGACCCGAAAAGGAACACGAAACCCGTCGAAGTATTTATCCCCCTGCTGTCGTCCACCATAAAAAAGGCTCGCTAAGGACATTTTCGGTAGCATACTGGCAAGCATGAGTAACGTCGCCAGGATGCAACCGCGCTTTTCAAGTGGACACAGGTTATTAAGCTTCTTCATGTCTGTGGGCTAATTTACGGTGGGGTCAGGATACACTGTAATTGGGGGTCCGATCGGAATTGGAACGGTGACTGGCGGAATTAATTCCACGCCACCATTTGCGAGTTTCCTCCTCTTCCAGTTGCCGGGATTATAGATTGCGCCAGGAGGGAGAAAAATCGGACCGTCCTTTGGGTCCGGGCGATAAGGGGCCTTCTGACCAGGAACGACAATAATAGGGGTGCCTTCCTTAGGCTTCTTAGGCTTCGGCTTTGGCTTATGGTGGGTAACTGCCCCCTTGACCAAACCAGCAATCCCGCCTTTATTAGTCCCCAGATGAGCCCGAGCAAGTTCGTGCTAAACCCAGAATCGTCAATGCATTGCAACGGACTATTGTGACAGTAGTCGTACCAGTTTTGGCCGTCTTTGGCGGGATCTCTTGTGAGGAAGCGGCCGGTGGAAGGATCGTAGTACCGATGACCTAGTAGCTGGAATCCAGAATCTTGATCGGTTTGATACCCATACTGGCCATTGAATCCTAATGGTCCTTGTGGCGAGCCAGTTGAAGAAACCAAATTCCCAAACTCATCAAACTTGGATGCGAAAGGAACCTCCTGAAAAGAATCACTTCCTCGATTGGTACTCGGCACTTTTGTGGGGCCCAGAAATCCGGCGCAAGTTTTATACGAGAGAGGTTCTATGAACATATTGATTCACTACTTGTTGGAGTTTGTTACTTTTACCACACTTTGAGGTTCGTCCATCAAGTGTCCGCTGATGGCAGGACCATTAGCCACCCCAATTTGACAGCTTTTCTCCAACTTCGAGATCTTCATTGTCAGCATCAGATTGTAAATTGTGAGCGCAATACAGATAAACGCGGCGACCTCGCAAATAACTAGCAAAAATAGCTTTGCTCTATTCACAATGATTGCCTACCATCTGCAGCGGGTCTGTTACAAACCTTCTCAATCACGTTCAACAACTTTATCTTGACTTGAATTCTGTGGACTAATAAAAGACTGTAGCACAGCAACGGTATTATTGCCAGCGCAATACATGTCTGTATCCAGCGATCAAGTACTTTATTGCTTGTCACACGTCTTACCATTGAGATCCATCCAATCCGTTTGCGTCGCTGGCACCATGTTTAGCAGCCTTCTTTATCTTCCGCAACACTTTTCTGTAGTACTTACTATGGTAAAGATCCTCTAAATATTGCAACTCCTGTATCTTACTGATTTTGTGTTCGTGATAAGCCTGCCGTATTTTCTGCGCAATTTTGTTAAAGGAATCTGCCGCATTACCCGCTTGTCTGAGAGAGTCAATGAAGTCCCACGTTAAGACACCTGCCGAAACAAGCAGCAAAATAAGGCCCCATATTGGTGCGGTGGTTGCTGCTAAAAAACAACCAGCTGCTACTCCGGCGGCTGCGACGCCCGCAATTATTCCATGAACAAGCTTGCCAAGCCAGAGACCGAGTGGATCGCAAAACATAAGCGGGTTATTGGCGCAATAGTCGTACCAGTTTTGCCCGTCTTTGGCGGGGTCTCGGCTGAGGAAGCGGCCGGTGGAGGGATCGTAGTACCGGTGACCAAGCAGTTGGAAACCAGTGTCGGAATCGGACTGGTAGCCGTATTGACCATTGAATCCTAATGGTCCTTGTGGTGATCCAGTTGAGGATATCAGATTCCCAAAAGCATCAAACTGGGATGTGGATGAGATGTTTTGAGAAGAATCGGTCTGCATCACATTGGATCCCATTCTATCAGAACCGTAAAAGAGTGTTGATGAGCCTGCCGTGCGAGAGATCCCAGGGGTGTATTCAGCCGAGCCATCGTTCAGCAAGGGATCGGTGACTCCAACTCCATCCCGTCTGTAAACATGGCTGCCTGAACTGTCCACTTTCCCAACCCTTGTGTCTAACCCATTATAGCTGAAACTGTCAGAATGTCCTTTGGGACTAACCTTCATGGTAAATCTCCGACGATCTTCACAACCATTTCCTTTTAAAGCAATCCATCGTCAGCGTTCAGATTCGAGAAAACAAGGTCAGCAGCGGCCTGATTCTTATTGACTAGGTCGAGCCAAACCAAAATCCGGTTAAGCATTCTTCTGAGTGCGGAATTAGTGAAGTAGCTTACACGAGCCAGATGTTTACCCCGAATCTCTAGCTTTTTCGTTATGGAAGACCTGCTTTCACTGGACGTTAGCCTTATATATTTCTCTTCGGCGGGCGACGAAATCCTCGGCGGTTTACGCTTTGTGAGATTAAAAAAAAGATTATCCGCTTTTTGCTTCTCGCACATATCGAATAAGGAATCCATTAAGCAAACCGTGGTAAATACGTCATCAACACCGATGCGAAAAAGCAATTGCGAGAAATCATTAAGTTGCTCGTTGCTACGATCTGCCCAGAAGCTATGACATAGTAGCCTAGCCGCGTCAAGGAACTCGATTTCGCCCGCCAAGTAAGACTCAGCAACTTCCTCAGGGTTGAATTTGCAAGGATCGGCATCTGAATTCAGTATAAAGTAACCATCCTCGCCTTCTCTTTCAACGTAGGTTGCACCATTTGACCCAGCAAATCTCCTGCAACTTGAGCTCACAAGAAAGTTGCAGAATGTCCCGTCGGGCTGTTTCAATTCTTTTGGCAATAAGTCCTGAAAAAGAAACACCTGCCGGTGCGCTACAGTTTGGACACCAAAGTAGAAGGGCACGATGCACGAAGACCTAAATGAAGCACGTGCGCTTGACTCAAGGATTGAGTCAATGGCAAGTTCCGGTGTTCCAAGCCAAACCAATTTCAGCAGCTTCTTGTTGCAACGGGCCTCGTGGCATGAATTAGCAATCCGTTCCCGCATCGCATTCTCTGCTCCCAACAACTGACCCCAAGGATTCCCACTCACGCCGCATCGTCCCCCGCCTGCAGGAGCGAGCTTAAGCGGTTCGAAGTCACCGAAAGTACGAGATCGAGAGCCATGTGCAATGCACACAAAGAATCGATGGGGGCTGACGCAATCACGGCTATCCCGCTACAACTGCGCCCACTGCAACCAAGGAGGCTCCTCCAGTTTCAGGGGCTGCAGCGACGGCTATAATTACGACTGCCGCTACCGCGACACCAATCAAGACCCCGCCCCAAAATTTCTTTCGCTCGTCGGAACCAGTTCCATCATCCCCGCCCGGTACCTTCTTGGGCCGTTTCATTTCAATATCGGACGGACTACCCTTTGGTCCTGAATAGACGTGCGGTGTGCCCCCTCCGCCGTGGAAGAATCCTACGAGAATCATGGCAATGCCTGCTACAATCGACCTCCAAGACTCTCCTTCCTGGTCCAGTAAGCGGGTTGGGGAATTATCGCAATAGTCGTACCAATTATTTCCGAACTTGATTGGATCCCTAGTGAGGAAGCGGCCGGTGGAAGGGTCGTAGTACCGATGTCCAAGCAGCTGGAATCCAGAATCTTGGTCTGTTTGGTACCCATACTGCCCGTTGAATCCTAACACTCCTTGTGGTGATCCAGTTGAAGCAACTAAATTCCCAAACGCATCAAACTGGGACGTTGAGGAAACATTCTCAGATGAATCCGTTTGCATCACATTGGATCCCATTCTATCAGAGCCATAAAACAAGGTTGATGTTCCTGCTGTTCTAGAAATCCCAGGGGTGTATTCAGCCGAGCCATCGTTCAAGAGAGGATCAGTGACTCCAACTCCATCTCTGCGATAAACATGGCTTCCAGAACTATCCGCTTTCCCAACTCTAGTATCTAACCCATTATAGCTGAAACTATCAGAAAGGCCATTAGGACCAGTCAGAAGAGTAAAACATTCCGGTGAGTATACAGTCAAACGATCGAAGTGTAAAGGCTTAACAACTGCAATTAACTCTCTAGGCTGGTTCACTTTAGGAAACTTACTTCCTCCTAGTTTAGACTTAGGTTCGTGAACTCTCAATTAGTGGAAATACCATGTTGTTTAGAAAGTCGACGCTCTGTAGCCTACCCGGAGCCGGGAACTGCCAAAGCACTTTCAATGTGCGTCTGTCAAATTCCGTAATCCAGACTAATGGTAGCTTGCGATGAACCATGCCGTCTGTTGATACCACTGCGAGCGAGTCCGGAAGCACGTACGCATTCCACCCAGGGTAACGGAACCTCAGAAACCTTTGCGTAGGCAGTGAAAAGATCCTAATTTCCTCGCCGAATTGCAGACCGTCTTTGACCAGCAACTTTGATTTTCCTATACCACCTACGAGAGTTCCCCAGCAAACGAAACGACATCTCCTACTTCGTAAGCTGTACCTCATTATGCAGGTCGCGTAGCCGTCAGGGTTGTCCTCACGATGCTCTGCCGTAAAATAGAAGTTAGACGGGGAATTCCAAAATACTCTGCCGGAACTAATGCCAAAAAATTTTCTTGGAGGTAGTATGCGGCTTTGCTTCACTTTGTAGCATTCGTTGATACGGTGCAAATTAACAATCCATAGGTAGCGATCGGGATAGTTATATCCCATCGCCATCAATTTCGTTCCTGTTGGCGAGGCACCCACAAGGAAGCCAGAGCTGTCCAATTTGAAGGGTAGTTGCACACGTGGCGCCTTTGCTAAAGGGCTCGGTAAGATTTTGATTGAATTCGAATATGTTCGCGAGGTCAATACTATTTCCCCACTTGCCGCCATCTGAGCCGCAGGTAGCCAATTTGGAATCGCCTTGATCTTGCCGCCATTAGAGCCTACCATGACAGTTCCAGCATATCGGTCGTACTCCCCATATTCGTAGTCAAAGACGAGGCATAATCGCCCAGCTAATTGACTTTGCTGATGCCGATACGCCGCCGCTTTGATTGGGCTGTTGGATCCTACATGTAAGCTAACATTTACCATTGTTTATTTCCCAGTTTTTGGCGGCTTATTCGGTTTAACAGGACCAGGGTACCAGGCCGTCACCCCTGGTCCATACGGCAGTCTGCCAGACCAAGGTCCAGGTTCCCGACCTTTAGGATAACGTCCGTAGGGCATGCTGGCACTGTATCCCTTACCATCTTTGCCTACAATTATGACGTGACCGTGGTGACCCTTCCTTTGGATAATAATTACCGTACCGGGCGGATATTTGCCCTTTCGGTTAGTTGGAATTTGATGCCAATGCTTTGGGTCTTTTCGGAAGGCCCCGGGCCACCCGTTGGCACCTCTTGGAGGTGCCGGACATGGGTAATCCAGTCCTTGAAATATTTGCCTGACAAAGCCACCACAGTCGGGCAACCCTCTATGTGGATACCAGTGTTGCTTTCCCTCGTACTCGCCTTCGTTGCCAGCTTCTTTCCCAATCAGCGTGTCGAACCCAGAGGCGTCAACCCATTGTAATGGGTTGTTGGCGCAGTAGTCGTACCAATTCTCACCATCTTTGGCGGGGTCCCGCGTGAGGAAGCGGCCGGTGGATGGGTCGTAGTAGCGGTGGCCAAGCAGCTGGAAACCAGTATCTTGGTCAGTTTGGTAGCCGTACTGGCCATTGAATCCTAATGGTCCCTGGGGTGAACCGGTTGAGGCAACGAAATTCCCAAACGCATCAAACTGGGATGTGGAGGAAACATTCTGAGAGGAATCTGTTTGCATCACATTCGATCCCATTCTATCCGAGCCATAGAACAAAGTCCCCGTGGAAGAAGGGCGAGAAATCCCAGGGGTGTATTCAGCCGTACCATCATTCAAGAGAGGATCAGTGACCCCAATCCCGTCCCTCCGATAAACATGGCTGCCAGAACACTCCACCTTCCCAACTCTTGTATCTAACCCATTATAGCTAAATGTGTCTGACAATCCTTGGGGCGACCTACCACTACCTTAGGGGTCCGGCCTGACTGGATCAACCTTTGAATTTGGTTTAACCCGTAATGTCCCCCGCGCCTTCACAGAGGCGATAATTCCATTCAGCGCCTGAGTCAAAAGCAACTCGGCTAGAAGCAGGACACCCAAATAAGCGATACCCGCGCCAGCGGCAAAACTTGACGGGATCGTCAGACCGCCTGTCAGCCAGATTTCTGCCGCCAGGTTACTGGTGGGAACATTTTCTTCACTTGACCTGCCACTACTAAATTCAACAACACCTATAATGGACAAGGCAAGTTGAAAATGAACCAAAATTGAAGAGCCGAGCTCGAGCCCGCTCAGCGTGCTACGGGCGATGGTACCGCCATTGCTCCACAATCCGACTACACAAATTAGCATGTTTCGATCCGATCAGTTTGCAATGAATAGTCAACAATCGAAGCATAATCTAGGCTGAGGGAGAGCGAAGCCAATTGTGAGGTCGACAACGCGCGGCTACACAGATCCGGAATCAGGGGTATTACCCAAGAACCGGTCCAATTACCCGTGTAGAGGCTACCTAATCCCCAGCTATCTAAGTACCACATTTTCTTCAACTTCAAGACGAGTCAAGGCTCTACGCTTTCTCGCGGCGACGTATCTTGACGATCAGCACGATTCACCATACTACCACTGCTAAGGCTACACTTTTTGATGCCTCTTTCAACATTGATTTTGATTTATCCTCGGCTATCTTTGTGAGCCTTGAAGACATGACGAATTACAGTCGCCATTCTGCCGGTAAACTTCCTACTATGTCCCGGATTAAGTATAGGACAAGGCACTGCCACTTTAACAGGCGAGAGCGTCCTTCTCGGCCTCGAATCGCGGAGGAAGCTTGGAGCAGACCCATAAATCACTTTTTTAAGGCCTCGCCACCATTTACTTCATGCCTCAATGGGAAGCGCGACCTCTCTTACTTCGCGTCGCAGAATTTGTAAGATATACGAGAACAAGGAACTCGATTCCCAAAAAGACTCCAAAAGGAGCAATCCCTAAGCTAACCGCGTAGTTCGAGAAGACCATTAAGACGACCACCGGCTTGCTGACTCTGCTACCCTTTGCTGTTGCAACCAAAGGCGGGTTAACCTTGGACCTTCTCAGGGCTACGAATTGTTCAAAGGCGCCGACTGTGACCGAGTGGAGTACTAGGGCTGGTGCAGTTTCAAATGCAATCAGCGAGGCGCGGGCGATGAAGCCGTTGTTGCCCCAAATGGACGTCTCCATTACCGAGAACAATCTAATTCCCCCACCGAAGTGGCTGTTAAGACCCTTGTCAGTAAATGTCGAACGCAGGCCCAAAGGTATCTGGAAGTCGGGGCAGGCACTTTGGATCTCTTGGATCGCGGTCTCCCAAGGCAAGCAGGAATTTGCAAACCAAGATCGCAAAGCGGTCCCCTGTTATGTGTAGCGAACATTTTTGTCAACTTCTGGTCGGCATCACTCAAGTGGCGGAAATGGGAGACTTGGTTCCTCAGGGTCAAACGGGAGAGTCGGCTGTATCGGCGGGTTACCGCCTCCACCGTCGCTTCCGCCGCTCTGACTACCTCCATTGTTCGGTCCTAGGTCGGATGACTTCTCCTTTGTTGGCTTTGCCCCTTGCTTGTAGTACCACACTCCATAGGTGGCCCCTCCTGCTGAAGCACCGTCAGCACCGGGATGCTCGTCTTTGCCTCCGTCGATCGCTGCTAAAGCCACCCCAGCCACTATTGCGATTCCTGCGGCTATAGCCACCGCACCTCCTATAGGAACTTCCACAGATCCTCCGGCCACCGCACCGAATCCTACGAGGACATGACCGGCGACTGGCCAAAACCCGGGAGGAGGGGCGACCCAGCCCTGCTCGGGACCTGCCCACGGACCGGCCAATCCCCTTGGATCTTGCCAACACAGTGGATTGTTTCTACAGTAGTCGTACCAGTTCTGCCCGTCCTTGGCGGGGTCCCGCGTGAGGAAGCGGCCGGTGGATGGGTCGTAGTAGCGGTGGCCAAGAAGTTGGAATCCGGTATCTTGGTCTGTTTGGTAGCCATACTGCCCATTGAATCCTAATGGTCCTTGTGGTGATCCAGTAGAAGAAACTAAATTCCCAAACGCATCATATTGGGTTGTAGAACTCACGTTTTGGGAAGAATCCGTCTGCATCACATTGGATCCCATTCTATCTGAACCATAGAACAATGTTGATGCTCCGGCTGTGCGAGAAATCCCAGGGGTGTATTCCGCAGTGCCATCATTCAGCAAGGGATCAGTGACCCCAACTCCATCCCGTCTGTATACATGGCTGCCAGAACTATCCACTTTCCCAAATCTGGTATCCAACCCATTATAGCTGAAGGAGCCTGATGGTCAATACTCGCCTCATCCGACCCCGTTAAAACGGGCCCACCTTCTCCAAATTTCATTTGGAGAAGGATTTCCCTCCCTCGCCAAATGAGATTTGGAGAGGGATCAAGGGTGAGGCGTTCAAATGTAAGTAATCCACCCCGTCGACTGCGTCGCCACCTCTCCAAAGAGGGGAATCGCTATCGGCGAAGAAAAGATTCGTTACCCCAACCCCATCCCGCCGATAAACATGGCTACCGGAACTATCCACCTTTCCAACTCTTTGCAGCTTTGCAACATGAATTGCTTCTTTGCAAACCTGTGAAAACTACTATAACACACTTTAATCAAAACGTGACTATTTTCAGAAACCTTTTGTGATAATTTTTAAATTCTTAACATTTGAACCAAGAAATCATACTTTGCAACCGTATCCGCCCCCATGCCGTATTAGGAATCTTTCCCGACTACTCAGCGGCTGGAATAAGAAGCCATTCAATCATCGGGCCTGGAATTTTTTGTCAGCCTTCAAGAGGTGACATCCATCATTGGCTGGGATAAAAAGCCGTTCAACCAGCCCAAAAAACAGAACGCCAATTGGCATGCGGTAGCGGATCCTTTGTTGCACTTCAATGACCCCGTATCCAGTTCTTAGAATTGGGTTCCTAAAATTAGTTGACTCGCTGCGCTTAATCGTTGCAATTCCGACACCAGGAAGGGCTCCACGTGCGTTATCGGTACTCTCAAATGGATGTAAATTCATCACATCTTGCCTTGCGTTATCCAGTCCTTGCTGCCAATTCATTACAGAGAGTCATTCTCGCCCGAGCAGCACCTCACTAATTCCAATTTGTTCCTGCCTGCAAACTCATACAATTTGAATCTAAACCTGCCGATGACATACTAACTAGAAAATGTATGAATAAGAAATCCTTTTTAGTGACGGGCGGTGCGGGATTTGTGGGTAGCCATTTGGTGCAAATGTTATTAGACAAAGGATTTGCGGTCCACGTGATTGATGACCTTAGTTCTGGAAAAATGGAAAACCTCCAGGCCGTGGCAAATCGAATCCAATTTTTTAAAGGCTCCATTCTTGACGAGCAAACCGTAAAACTTGCCGCGACGGGGGTCGACGGCATTTTCCACTTAGCCGCGGTTGTGAGCGTGCCCCTATCGATAGAAAAGCCAAAGTTTGCTCATGAAGTCAATCTCACCGGCAGCCTTTGCCTCTTAGAGACCTGCCGCTCTTTGGGTTGCCCTATGATTTTTAGCTCCTCGGCCGCGGTTTATGGCAACACAACCCAAATCCCTGTTTCAGAAGACCATTTCACGGCTCCAATCTCACCCTATGGCGTTCAGAAACTGGCGGTGGAACAGTACGGAGCCTGCTACCAAAGCCTCTTTGGTTTTCCGTTTTTGGCGCTGCGCTACTTCAACATTTACGGGCCGAGGCAAGATCCCTCCAGCCCCTATTCGGGAGTCATCACCGCGTTTGCCTCCAAGGCCATTGGCGGAAGCAGTCTGACTATCAACGGAGACGGCTCTCACTCTCGAGACTTTATTTTTGTTGAAGATGTAGCGCGAGCAAATCTGTGCGCAATGGAATCGGTTCTTAAATCAGCCGCTGACTTCCAACGCCCGATTGCATTCAATGTTGGGACTGGGGTCCAAACAAATCTCAGTTCTCTAGCCACTGCCATCATTCATGCCTGTGGATCAAGTTCTGAGGTCCAATTTGGGCCAGAAAGAGCAGGTGACATTCTTCATAGCCTTGCCGCAACCCGGCTTGCCAAAGCTCAAATAGGTTTTGAAGCAAAAATAAGCCTTCAAGAAGGGCTGGCTAAAACCATGGAATTCTTCAAGTCGGCATGATCCGATCCCTTTCCGCACGGCTCCGGCTCAGTGTGATACGATACCAATATTGTGTTTGCACCTTTCCTGCCTTTATTCTTGGCACTTCCTAAAGGAAATCAAAACTCTGTCATTGTGAGCGATGCTTCGGTTTGGGTCTATTCTCACTCGTCAGACCCCGCCGATGAGACTTTTTTACGGGTCTGGGGATCTAATGGCCGTGCCCTCCCCAAAGACATTGGGTCGGCAGAGGATTACTCTTTTGGGTATCTAAGGTTTCATGTTGCCAGAATCACTGCGATTCAACCCAAAGAAGTTGACCTGATTGTTTATAACAAGGTCCCATTAGACTTTACCAAAGGGACTTCAATCATCAATCCTCTGGAACTGCATCTTCTCGATAAGCCCTTCCACCCCAAAACGTGGGAATTCCAACAAAGCGTGACGATTGCCCCAGACCATGCCATTCTAGGCATCGGAAAACTGGTGGGACCTATACAGACCATAGACCAATTGAAGGTCCAAGGAATAGAGATTAAGATCCCCCTTGCCAAGTTTAAGATTCTGATGGCTTCTGCCAACAAAAAGCACGTAGTGTATCTTGCCCTAGCCAGTGCCATCGATGCAGCTGCGATGAGGAACGGAAACGGAAGCGGTGGTTTCTACAAGTTTTATTCTTCTGCCGTTCCTCAAAAAGAGCTGCGGCCAAGGATTGTTGTTAAGAGCTAATTCTCTGCAACCAACCTTGGCCCTTTTCTGCCTCTAGCTGCTAACTTCGGTGGTGCTGGCGGAATCCAAACGGCCCACTCCGTTAGAATCTACCGATCCATTGGAATCAGCGCTCCCACCGTTGCCACTTGCTCCTGCCGAATGCTTCCGTCCTGTTAGCCTATCCATAAATCGCCCAATGCCAACCGACAGGTCGTCGAAAATTGTATAGGAGCATGGAATAACAAACAGGGTTAGGATTGTAGAAAGGGATACACCGCCGATGATGACGGTTCCAATCGACTGGCGGAATTCTGATCCACGACCAAGCGCCAAAGCAACCGGCAGGAGGCCCAAGATCAGGGCGATGGAGGTCATAAGAATCGGTCTTAGTCGTGTTGAACCGGAATTTAGGAGTGCATCATGCCGATTCTGGCCTCTGCCTCTCAGGGTGTTGGCATAGTCCACCAGCAAGATTGCGTTCTTGGCAACAAGTCCAACCAGAGCCACAAGCCCAATGATCGAAATCAAGCTCAGTGGCTCGCTTGTGATCATCAATCCAAGGATGGCGCCTGTAAATGCCTGGGGTTGGGCTAGCTGGATAATGAACGGATACAGCAAGTTGTCGTACAGAGACGCAAGGATCATGTACACCAAAATCAAGCCTAGGAAGAAGGCAACCACGATTCCCATCTGCTCTTGACTTTGGAACTTGGCCTGGCCGAGCGGAGTGTATGTAACCCCGTTTGGAACTAGGTGATTATCAGCTAAGTACTTATTGATGCTGGCCTGAACTGAACCGGCTTGACTTGAGTACGAAGGCAACAGGTCTGCGTTGATTTGGATCAACTCTTCTCGGTTGTACCGATCAATTTCACTGAGCTGAGTCGCATGAACGATCTTTGAAACCGATGGCAAGAAGATTGGATTTCCTTGCTTAAAGGCAATCGGCACCTCACTAAGAACAGCCGGATTGTTACGATCTTTATAAGACATCATCGTTCTGATCGTATACTGCTCGTCGTTTTGCCTAAACTTCACGTTATCGTCGCCCTGATAAAGGATGCTCAGGGCATTAGCAACGTCTTGAACGGTCAACCCATCGTCGGCCAGTGCAGTTCGGTTTGGAATCGCCCTTAACTCTGGCGTCCCCGGTTTGCTGGATAGGTCAAGGTTTTCCAAACCCTTCACCGCTCCCGTTTTTAGCTTATTGTAGATGTTGGTGACTGTATCTGTCAGCAACGTCCTGTTGTTCGACGTAAATCCAAGCTGAATTGCCGATCCACCAAACCCACTAAACGGAGCTACGGTAATCGTTGCCCCTGGCACGCGTCCAATTGCACGCAGCAGATCCGCTCCAACCTGGTCTGTAGATCGATGGCGCAAATGCTCGGTTGCCTTCTTCCAGAATTCCATGGTCTGCACTGCAGAAGGTTGATCGTAAAGGGTCACGCTGAGGGCCGCATAATTGGGTCCTTGGTGGCCAGCGCTAAAGGTTCCAACCCCTTGGCTTCCCACCGTCGTGTTTACAAATTTAACGGCAGGATCCTTCATAACCACCCCTTCCATGTACTTCACCACTTTGGTGGTCTGATCCAAATTGGCATTGGGAGGCAGTTCAACGTTCAGGTTCAAAATGCCCGTGTCGTTTGGAGGGAAAAACTGGAAGATGAAAATGGCTTGCCCTTTCCATTGCCGAATTGCATATCCAGCTCCCGCCGCAACGGGAAACATGAGGGCAAACATCAAGGCGTAAACAAGCAGCATCGGTTTGAAGCGCCTATAGAAAATCCCGTTGCAGATGATGGCAATAACCGCGATGAATATTGCGGGCTTAAACATCCCAAAGCCAGATGCCAACGCCGCCTTCATCGAGGGTGCAAAACTGCCACCAATCAGAACAAAAACAGAAACCAAAATGACGTTGCCAAGAACAAACACAAACCAGCGGTGGTTCATTGCCCAGTTCAACCCCCGTCGATAGCCGCTCACGACTCGATCAAGGCCACGCTCAAACGCACGGGCAAAAACTCCCTTTGGATGCTCAAAATCTTCACCCTTTCGATACCAGCGTGAGGCTAGCATCGGCGTGACCGTAAACGAGACAAAGAGCGAGGTTGCAACGGCGGCAACATAGGCAAGGCAAAGCGGAAACAGGAACCGACCAACAATTCCGCCGGAAAGTCCAATCGGACCAAACACCACCACGTCGCCCATCGTGATCGCAATTGCTGCAAGGCCTAGTTCGGACCGGCCATTGAGGGCCGCGTCCCGAGGGTCTTCACCCAAAGTGAGGTGCCTATAAATGTTCTCGATAATAACAATCGCGTCATCAACCAAAACTGCCACCGCAAGCTGCAGCCCTAACATGGTGAGGTTATTGATTGTATTGCCCGCTAATTTCACCGTGATGATCGAAACAAATATACAAATTGGGATCGCAATCACAACGATCATCATGCCCCGCAAGTTGTGCAAGAACACATAGACAACCGAGGCAACCAAGAAGATTCCAAAAATCAGAGTGAAGTTTAGGTCCGATAAAGAATCCGTGATCTGCTGAGATTGGTCTTGAGTGACAACAATCTTCAGGCCTATGTTCTTGTATTGATCTGTGAGCTGGTTGATGACCTGCCGACAGCCGTTCACGACATCAACTGTGTTTCCATCCTTGGACTTCTGCACCGTAACCAAAATTGCGTCTTGGCCATTGACTCGGCTGTAGGCGGTTCTTTCTTGAACAGTATCAACCACGTTGGCAATATCACCAAGCCGAACCACGGTGGCTTTAGCCTGAGGATTGTTGGGATCACTAATTGTGAAGTGGAGATTTCGAATTTGGTCTACGGTTTGAAACTCACCGTACAGCCTAACGTTCAACTGCTGGTTTTGAGTTGTAATATGACCGGCTGGCTGGTTGATTGTTGCATTGGCAAGGGCCTTCTGAACATCGGTGATTCCAACCCCATACGCCGCTAATTTGTCTTTGTTGAGCCGAACCTGAATTTCGCGAACATCACCACCTTGATCATCAACCTCGGCGACGCCGTTAACCTGAGAAAACTGGTCTTTCAGCTTTTGATCAATAAGATCTCTCAGTTGCTCACTATTGGCACCCGACGCAGAGAAGGCCATATACAAAACAGGCTGACTGCTTGTGTCAATCTTGGAAACGACAGGTTTGTTAACTTCTTTGGGAAGGTTTGGCAGGGCTTGATCAATCTTAGACCTCACGTCATTGAGGGCGTTGTCTACATTAACATCAAGGTTAAAGTTGATGGTGACGATAGAGGTACCTTGCTGCGATACAGACGTGATCTGCTGGATTCCTTCCACTCCTGAAATCGCATCTTCAATTGGCTTTGTGACTAAAGTGTTGACTTCATCGGGGCTGGCACCAGGATACGTTGTCAACACCGAAACGATGCCAAAGCTAACATCCGGATTCAACTCCTTGTTCATGCCGGAATAGGCCAGCAATCCAAGGATCACCGATGCAAGCATCAGCATCAAAATAAAGACCGGACGTGTAATAGCGGTTCTTGTAAGTCCCAAATTTCCCTCTCTTCGAATAAAACTATGGCGCCAGTATTAGGCGCCCACGTTGATGCTTTCTTGGCCCTTAGCCGCTGCTTGCACCGGAATACCCTCGCTGACGTTCAACTGCCCTTTCACGATCACCGGTGTGTTCGCAGGAAGTCCGATCGCCTGGACTTCATGAGAATTGCTGATTCCCTCTGTGATGGGGATCATGTGGGCTTTGCCATCTTGAACTGTAAAAATGCCTTGTTTGCCATTCACGGTTACAATGGCGTCGGTGGGGACCAGCACCGCATTACTCGCGGTTTTCACCGGCAAACTTGCGGTAGCAAACATATTGGGCAGCATCCCAGGAATGTTGCCATCAACCTGAACTCGCACCGAAAACAGCCTCGCCACATTTCCTCCCACCGGATTTATGGCCGCAACATGGCCCGCTAACGTTTGGCTGCCTAAGGCGTTAATACTTACCGTTACCGGCATGCCAACTTTGATCTCATTGATGTAATTCTCCGGCACCTGTCCGTCAAAATAGGATCCTGAGATTCCAACCAGATGAACAATTGATGTTCCTGCCGCAACAACCGTCCCAATTTGAAGAGGCTTGCCCGAAACATGTCCCTTAAAAGGAGCTCGAACGGTTGCGTCACCCAGGCTGATCTGGGCTTGAGCCACTTGAGCCATCGCCGACTGAAGCTGAGCCCTAGCGCTCGCGACTTGTTCAGCATAAAGGACATCCAAGGACTTTTGAGCCTTCGCTGATGCCACCTGATCCTGAGCTTGCTTGACCGCATCCCGCGCCACCTGAATATCTTCCGGCCGCGCTCCATTGCGATTGATTAAAACCGCCTGTAAAGCATTTTGATATTGCTGCATAGCAGCTGAATAACTGTTTTTCGCTGAATCTAGCTGGTTTTTGGCGAGCGCGCCTTGATCTACCAAGGATTGGATTCGTCGCAGGTTCGATTCTGCGGTCGCTAGGTTAACTTTTGCAGCTGCCAGATTGGCGTCGGCTTGCCTGCGTTCTTCGGGCCTGGCTCCTGCCAATAGCTTCTTGAGGTTTTCTTGCGCCGAATTCAACTGAGATTGAGCCTGATGCAAGGCGGCAATGGACTTGAGAGGGCCATACTTCTGATTGTATTGAGCCTGAGCAAGGGCAGATCGAGCCGCCATTTCTTGGCTAACGGCTTGATCATATTGGGCCCGTTGGGCGCTACTGTCCAAGGTAGCCAGCACCTCGCCGGGCTGCACCTCATCACCATCTCTCACAAAAACAGCCGTGATTTTGCCTCCGATTTTTGCCCCCACCTGGGCATCATCCGCCGCCACAATGGAACCGGTTACCTCAATGGTTTTACTAATTGATTGAACAGATGCAGGCTGAACTTCTACCGCAACTGTGGGGTTTGCAAGCATTTTCTCGGTTTGGGCAGACTGCTTTTGAGCCTGGCGATTAACACAGCCAGTCAGTGCCACCGCTAACGCGAGGCCTATGAGCAAGGAAGATTTTTTCATTGAACGATTTTTATTCTTTGGGCTGGGGCCATGGTGGGCAACGAGTCTGTGCCGATGGCGTGCTGCAAGGATGCAATCGCCTGCCATAAGTCGTACTGGGCGGTGACCAAGCCAGATTTGGCAGTCGTAAGGGTCGTTTCTGCGTTGAGTACGTCAAGGTAAACGCCTTCGCCTTGCTGAAGGTTAAGCATGGCAAGCCGAAGGGCCTCCTGGGCTTCTTCAACTTGAGACGCGGCAACTTGGTACCGAGACTGGGCGTTTTGGTAATTAGAAACAGCCTGTTGAAGCTCTAAAGAGATTCCCAACTTTTCTTGGTTCAGCTGAATTTGAGCCTGGGCTTGATTTTGCCTTGCCTGCTTAACTTCGGCTCGAGTTAGCCCGCTGTCGAAGATGGGCCAAGAAAGAGTAGCCGCCGCGGTAGCAGTTTGCAGTCTGCCACCAAATCCGACCGCGCCAATGTTTTGGGTTGCGGTCACGCTTAGGTTCAGGCTTGGCAGGTTAGACTGCTCGGTTGCCTTTGTGATCGCTGCCAACTGGGCTAGCGTCAAGTTCATTGCCTTCAGTTCAGGGCGATCCTTGGCGGCGATACCAGTAAGGTCCGAAACCGACAGATCTAAAACCGGTGGCTTGGTGACATCAAGCACATGGAAAGGGGTCTCAATCGGCCGGGCAAGGTCATCATTGAGGGTCTCTTTAGCGAGGGTTAGAGTATTTTGGGCGGTGAGCAGCGTTCCTTGGGCTTGCGCCAACTGGGCTTCTGCCCTCAAAAGGTCAATCTTTGCATCCACCCCTTGCTTAACCTGAGCTTGAGTGGTCTTAACCAACTCTTGATTGCTAGTAACTGAATCTTGAGCAACCGCAACTTGAGCCTTCGCCCGAAGGATTGTCAGATAATCTGTTTTTACGGTCAGGGCTATGTTGGATTCGGTTGCTAATAAAGTCTCTCTCTGGGCTGCTAAACCCTTTTCCGAGGCATAGACAAGCCGGTGCAGATTGCCGGTGATATCAATTGGCAGGGCCGCAATCGCTTGCAGTTGCTTGGTGTCAATAGGGGAAACCGTAAAGGAATTTCCGCCAAAAGAAGCCTTTGCCGATTGGTCGAATCTGGTGTAAGTGCCATTAAAAGTAAGTTTTGGACCCAATCCTGCCGCCGATTGGTACATGGCTTGGCGCTGCTTTTCTACTGCCGATTCCTGCAAGAGAACGGAAAATGCCCGCTCTTGGGCAATTTGAACCGCTTGGTCCATTGTCAAAGTCGTTGGGATATTGCTAGTGGATGCTCCCACAAGGCCTGCTAATGCAACAAGCGGATTCAATTGAATGCTCCTTTTTCTGTGATCATAGGGTTATGTTATTAAAGTACGCCAAACTCGTTCATTACTCTTCAGCCTTTGAGGATTCTTCGAGTCTGTCCAGGCTGGCTTGAACTTCGGCAAAGAACTCACGCACCGAGTCTAGTTTAAAAACAACCAAACCTTTGTGAACTGGATGCCTCATCATCATCAGCTTGTCACCAGGGTTGAAACCAAGGGCTGTTCTCGCTTCCACTGGGATGACTATCTGGCCCCGATCACTCATCGTTGAAGTGCCAAAGAACGATTCTTCCATATAAAGACCTAGGCAATTTTTGTCTGCCATACTTTTCCGATTTTTCTGATTATACGTACCTTTCAGAAAAAATTGCTTATTGGGTTGAATCAAGGGTTTTTGAATAATTGGTTCTAAGGAGTTCCGCAGGAACATAAGGTTCTTGGGAGGCGTTAGAACTATGAAGTTATTCCTTAACTGTTTGGGTTGACTTTGGCCAAGTTGTGCCGATAATATGACAAACAGGGAACTTAATTAATTTATGAGCGCAGCATCAGATTCGGCAGGAGCATTAGAACCAAGCGCACAACTGACCAATGGTTCGAGTGTTGAAAATGCCCCCAGTCCAGGTAAGGACAATTCATCTGTTGAGCCACTCTATGCAGTCGTAATCCGGCTTGCGGTCTCCATTTGGAACTATGTCAGCTCACCGGAAGGGGCCCTCGTTACCTTAGCCGGAATCGGCTTGCTGTTTGCCTACCACTATCTCATCTTTTCGCTTCGAGAGTGGTGGTTTAACCCCGACGAGTATTACACCCACGGCCCCCTTATTCCTTTCCTGTCTGCTTATATCATTTGGGATCGACGAGAGGCCATCAAAAACGCAAAGGGAATTGAAACCAAGTTAGACAAAATTATCGCTTGGACGGCAGGCATCTTAACTTTGCCGTGGCTATTCTTGGCCCTCATTGCTTCAAGAACCGACATGCTTTCGGTTCTGTCCTTTGGGATAGTCATTGTGGCTCAGCTGGCAACCGTCTTTCTTTGGGGAATTCGCAAAGCCTGGTATGCCGCACCCGGAATTCTTTACATGTTTCTTGGGTTTCCGATCGGCAGAGGCTTTCTTGATAAATTAACCAACCCCTTGCAGGTCATGAGCACCAGTTCTGCCTTTCACCTTTTGAAACTGGCTGGCTTGCAGCCAATGCAAATCAACGCCAACCAATTGGTCATTGGAGATTACAGTCTCTATGTTGCAGCGGCTTGCGCGGGATTAGGCATGTCGTTGTCTGTATTTGCCTTTGTGGTCCTCTTTATGCTCATTGGCAAGCTAAAGTGGTGGGGAAATGCGATCATGCTCATCACATGGATGCCCCTCGTTATCTTTATCAATGGGATTCGTATTGCCATGATTGGCGCGGTTGGTAACTATTTTGGAGACAAGGCCGCCGGAAGCTTTCATGATTACAGCGGATATCTTTCCCTGCTCTTGATGTTCTATATTTTGATGAAACTAACTCGCGCCTTGGGATGGGAGTAAAAAGTTATGAAATACTACAAACTCTATTTGCTGATTTTGATCTTTGCCGCTACTGGAATTGCGATTGCAATGCGGCCCGCCGTCATCCGTGATCGTCCAACCGAAGCTTGGCTAGACAAGCAGGTCCCTAGGAATTTTGATGGCTATTACGTTACCCAAGATTACAAAATGGACCCGACCACCTACTCGACTCTGAAACCTTATGGAATCATCAGCCGATTCATGTCGAACGGGCCCCATGCTTACGATTCCGTCTTTATCGCCAGCGACAATAGCCTTAGCTTCCACGACCCAAGGGTGTGTTTTGATACTCAGTACAACGATATCCTCTCTCAGCAGACGGACCTCTGCCACACCAAAACAATTGGAAATGTGCCCGTCACTGTCCTTTTGCTCAAAGATCTCAAAACTCAAACTTTGAACCTTGCCTGCTACTGCTTTAAGGGTCCGGGAGGCTACTTTGCCGATCAAGACACCCAGCACTTTGATCTTTTTAAGCACGAGCTGCTGACCGCAGAGCCTCAGGAAGGAGCATTTTGGCGAGTCATTGATCTCAATGGAACCGAATCCGAACCAACGACAGCTGATAAAAAGAACATGCTTCAGTTCTTAGCCGACTATATGGATGCGATCCATATTCGAAGTAAAGGACGATTCTAAGCCGACCTCGGCCCTCAGCTTGTTTTTGCTTTTAATCCTAAGGCATCGTAGTAGACAGCTAAAGTTTCGGTGACCATCCGATCAATCGTGTGGTCCTTTGACTTTAGTCTCATCGCTTCACTCATTGATTTTCTGAGTTCAACCGAAGAGTCCAATTTCTGCAAGGCTTCTGCCATGGCAGCGTGATCCCCCACTTCGACCGTGAATCCGTTGACTCCATCCGTAACAAATTGAGGCACGCTTCCCACTTTGGTTGCCACCATTGGCACCCCTGCGGTTGCCGCTTCTAACATCACATAGGGCCAAGATTCCGAAGCGCTTGGCAGAGCCAGAACATCAAATGCCGGCATCCAGTAGTTTCCAGAAACCGGTCCCAAGAATGTAACGAAGTCCTCAATTTGGTTTTCCTTGCAAAACGCTCTGCAGTCTGGCTCCAACTTTCCACTTCCGATCAACGCCAATTTGATGTTGAGGCAGCCATGGTCTTTCATATGTTTGATCGCCCGCAGCAAGGTCAGAGGATCCTTTTGGGCGGTTAGCCTGCCCACCGCCCCGATCACAAACGTGTCGGCAGATTTGACCCCCAATTCGGCCCGAAGCTCTTCTCTGGATCCCATTGGCTCTTCGATGGCGGCGTTTTCGACCAACGCTAGCTTCTTGGGGTTCAGACCATGCTGCAAGGCATGATCTAACTCAAACAGAGAGACAAGGATAATTCGGTCCGTCCATGCCGATAAAAACCGCTCTAAAGAGCCAGTAAACATCGCCTCAATTCTTCTTGTCCCGGGGACCGCGCTGCGCAAAAGATGAGGGGTATAGATTGTGACCTGTTTCTTCCCTAGCCGTGCCATCCTACCGGCGGCACCAGCAAGCGCGCTTTGCAAGTGCATGATATCGTAATTCGGCTGTTTGCTCAGGAGCTTTCGAATCTTGAGCGCTGCCTTGAATTCGCCCAGATCCACTCTGCGCGGCATTTCAATATGATGGGTTCCCACCCCCATGGACTTAAGCACCTCGAGGCCTGCTAGAAACCTATCATCTATCTTTGCCACCGAATAAACTAAATCGACCTGATGACCACGCTTGGCAAGCTCTAACGTAAGCTCCAGCGTGTGTCGCCCCGAGCCTCCCGAAGATGATTCAATGACTTGTAAAATTCGAAGTGGCTTCTCTGTCACTCAACTGTCACCGACTTCGCCAAGTTGCGGGGTTGATCAATTTCACACCCTCTCAATTTAGCCATATGGTAAGCAAAAAATTGGAGAGGAATGATGGAAAGAAGGGCACTTAAAAACTCAAATTTAGATTTTGGAATTCTAACCAAAAGGTCAGTAACTTGCTCCATCGCGCGGTCTTCGGTAGTCGTCACACCAATGACGGTTCCTCCTCTGGCTTGAACTTCCCTGACATTAGAAATGACTTTGTCCACAATCGAGGCGTCGGTTGCTCCAAACACAGCAATGACCGATTCGTCAACAAGGGCAAGAGGTCCATGCTTCATTTCTCCAGCCGGGCTCTCCTGGGTTGGAATGTAAGCAATTTCTTTAAGCTTAAGCGCACCTTCTAAAGCCAGCGAGGCATCAGCTCCTCGACCCAAGAAGAAGGCGAGGGATGTGTCTTTGACTTTTGCGCAGATTGCCTTCACTGCCTCTTCCGTAGAAAGAGCGTCCTCCGCAAGATCTGAGAGCCTTAAAAGTTCATCTACCCACTCATCAACCCGGACGCCTGGCGTTTCCTGAACCTGAGCAATGTGAAGCGCCAGCAGAGCAAATACCAAAACCTGAGCCGTGTACGCCTTGGTGCTTGCAACCGAAATCTCCGGTCCTGCCTGGGTGAAAAGGGTTCGATCGCACTCTCTGGCGATGCTAGAGCCAATGACATTCACAATTCCTAATGTTCGAATACGCCTGCTTTTGCACAGCTTGAGGGCGGCAAGTGTGTCGGCGGTTTCACCCGATTGGCTTACAAAAACTGCCAAGGATCGTGGAGAGAGCACGGGATCCCCATACCTAAACTCGCTGGAGTAATAGACGTCGGTGGGAAGGCGCAGCAGTTTCTCAAAAAGGTGCTTGCCCATCAACCCCGCGTGGTAAGCAGTGCCACAAGAGATGATATTGACGCGGTCAATTTCTGCCCAAACATGGTCAGAAAAAACACCATCAAGCCGCACCTTACCTTTTGAATCAATCCTGCCGCTTAGGGTTTGAGTGATAACCTTAGGTTGCTCATGAATTTCTTTGAGCATGAAGTGCTCAAAACCACCCCGCTCGGCTGAGGCTAAATCCCACTCAATATGCTGGGGCTGGACCGGAAGCTGCCGTCCCTCGCCATCCAAGATCTCAATTTTCTCCTCGGTTAGAACCGCGATGGTATTTTCTTCCATCACAACCACATCTCTTGTGTAAGGAAGCAGAGCCGGGATATCGCTTGCGAGCATAGATTCACCGCAGCCAATGCCTAAAACGAGGGGGCTGGCGTTTCTTGCCGCCACGATTTTGTTTGGCTCTTTTTTAGAAACAATGACAAGGGCGAAGGCTCCCCGCAGCTTTTTCACGGCTCGCCTTACTGCATCTTCCAAATTGCCACCTTTACCAAGTTCATCCCCAATCACGTGGGCAGCGATTTCGGTATCTGTCTGAGAATAAAAGTGATGCCCTTGCTTCAGTAAATCTTCTCTCAGTTCATGGTAGTTCTCTATAATCCCGTTGTGGATGATAGCAATGTCCTCGTGTTCATCAAAATGAGGGTGAGCATTTCCATCGGTAGGTGCTCCATGAGTTGCCCAACGGCTATGGGCAATCGCAGAATGGGCGCTTCGCTGCTCAGAAAGCAACACGTCACCTAGGTTGGAAAGCTTGCCTGCCTTTTTGATGACTTCAATGTGATCATCGGCCAAGTAAGCGATTCCCGCCGAATCGTATCCTCGATACTCTAACCTTTTTAACTGGTCAAAAACGATCTCAATCGCGTTTTTTGGCCCAACATATCCAGCGATGCCACACATAATTTATTGCTTATTCAAAGTGATCTCTAACTTTTGCACAGGTTCAAACTGAAGCGCTTGGTAGGTAGAAAACAAAAGATAAGACCTTCGCCCCTCTTATTGAGTTCCTGTTCCAAGATTTGCATTAAGCTCCATTGAGTGCAAATCTGCTAGTAGGCACCTTTGCCAAATAGAACAGCTGGGATCGTCATCCAAAGAATTTTTAAGTCTAACCAGATCGTAAAATTCCTCACATAGTATACATCCAGCTTGGCTCTGTCCTCATAGGTTAAGTCGGACCTTCCGCTCACCTGCCATAACCCGGTCAGACCAGGTTTGACCATTGTCCGTACATGCTGCCAGCGTCCAAACCTGCCCATTTCGGGGATCGTGATCGCTCTTGGCCCCACTAGGCTCATTTCCCCTCGAAGGACGTTGAAAAGCTGGGGGATCTCGTCTATGCTGTACTTGCGAACAAGCGCCCCAACCTTGGTGATGCGGGGATCGTTTTTCAACTTGCCGGTCTCGATGAGTTCCTGTTTTTGTTCCTCGGTGAGCAGTTTATCACCCTCCATTCGCATGGTACGCAGTTTAAACATGTCAAACTCTCGGCGGCTTGCCCCGCAGACGTGCCTTCTATAAAAGGCGGCGCCAGGAGACTCGATAGCAATCAAAATCGCCAGAATCAACAAGACAGGCCACAAAATCAATAGGATCAAGCAAGACACAAGATAATCAATTAAAGTTTTGGCAAAGTAGTGAATCCCACCCATGCGGAAGCTGCTAAGTACGGCAATTGGGACAAACCCCTCTTCCTTCACGGTGACCCTTGATGCCAGAAGCTCCGAAGTTCCCGTTCCAACTTGCAGTTCTACATGCCATAGGGTCTGCAGAAAGGTCTCATCTTTCTCGATTTCGTGCTTTGCAAGTGAAGGCTTGGCCAGAAAAACGGAATCCACTGCCAGCTGTTTGACCAGCCACTGCAAATCACTAACCGAGCCCAAGTAGGGTGCAATGGAGCTAGATTCATTTAGGTCTGGCTCAACATCATCAACAAATCCAACTACATGAACGCCGGATCCTGCAACATCAGACCACTGTCTGGCCATAGCTTGGCCCTCGGCACCGGCTCCAACGATGATCGTTCGCTTGCGCAAAGAATCAAACGTGCGCAGCAAAAACGTGATTCGTCGTGCCACAAATCGGCCAACCCAAAGGAAAAGCAAAAGCGTCAGCCAAATCTTAAAAACTGTGTCTGAGTAAAGAGGAAGATGCCCCAGCGTGTCGTCAATTCCAATGGCTATCAGGGTGACTACCGTCGCGGCGTTAAAGACACGGCTGTAAGTTTCCGTCCCGCTGGAAGTTGTGGTGATGTCATACAAGCCAAAAACGGTAAAAACCACCAAAAGCGCGGCAAGGATAAACAAGGTCCCAACAATGGGATTCGAGACAAATGAATTTTGAGTCACCCACGGCAAATGAGAATCCTGACCAAGATTCCCAGAAATATTGGGATGGACTGCCCAACTGCGGCTTAGGGCAAATGGAGACCGACTAAAGATTCCAACAAAGACAATCCAAAAAGCTGCCGATAGCAAATCGCACAAAATAAGAGCAACTTTTGACCAAAATTTATACTTTTTGTACCCAGAATGACTTGCGTCAACCACTGGTTGCTTTGTAAAAGTCGAAGTCAATTGCGTCCCATTTTCAGAGTTCATGTTCTCGCCAATTGTCGTTGACGGTTGGCTCATTGAATTGAGACCAGTCGTCGCGACTCCGGTTGGACGTCCAGAATTATACATTAACCGATTCGGTCTCCTCAAGATACACCCTCTTTCATCTCTTAACTCAAAAACGGTGCCAAACGCAGAAAGTTCTTACTGAAAGTACAATCTATTTGCCATAATTAACTTGGTCCCCCATTTGAGGTTGCAACACACGGCTGTGTTCCCTTGACCAACCGATTAGAAGATGAAAGTAATGGTAACCGGCGCCGCCGGATTCATTGGCAGCGTAGTCACCGAGCGCCTCATCGAGGCAGGCCACCAAGTTGTGGCATTTGATAGCCTCAAATATGGGCATCGCGCTGCTGTTCATCCCGAAGCCATTTGGGTTCAAGGAGATTTGCGCGATGATCATGCGGTTCGGACTGCTTTAGAACAAAATCAGGTGGAAGCGGTCATGCATTTGGCAGCAGAAGCCTATATTGACCTTGCTGCCACTGATCCTGGCATGTTTTTTGACGTGAATACCAGTGGCGGCCACATCCTTTTGGCAGCCATGAGGGATTTGAGGATCAACAAAATAGTGAATTCATCAACTGCGGCTTGCTACGGAGAGCCCAAAAAGTTGCCCATCCAGGAAGATGATCCTAAGCATCCGGTAAACGCCTATGGGGAATCAAAGCTTCAGTTTGAACAGCAGGTGAAGTGGCACCATCTTTCCCACGGCCTTAAGCACATTTCCTTGCGCTACTTTAATGCTTGTGGAGCTTCAAAAACAAGAGGAGAAGCCAGAGATCGAGAAACCCACATCATCCCAATCCTCCTTGATGTGGCAATTGGAAAGCGCCCTCAATTCCACTTGTTTGGTGCAGACTATGACACCCCCGATGGAACCTGTATTCGAGACTACGTTCATGTTGTGGACATTGCTGATGCCCACATCCTTGCCCTTAGCAAGCTCGATGAAATCGGAGAACGGGCCTATAACCTTGGCTGCAATGAAGGTTTCAGCAATAGGGAAGTTGTGCAAGCGGTAAGAGAAGTGACCGGCCATGAAATCCCCGTCGTAATTGGAAACCGAAGGCCCGGCGATCCCGCCCGCTTGGTGGCTTCTAACGAACGAGCGAAATCTGAACTTGGTTGGAAGCCCTCTTTTACAAACCTAGCCGAAATGATAGAAACAACTTGGGTGTGGAGAAGCGCCCACCCCAACGGATACGCATGATTATCTCTCGAACTCCCTTAAGAGTTAGCTTTGCCGGCGGCGGGACTGATCTTCCCGAGTTCTATGAATCCGGTCCCGGGGCTGTGGTCAGTACTGCCATCAATAAGTACATCTACATTACAACTAATCACAAGTTCGATTCCTATGTTCGCGCCAGCTACTCGGTCACTGAAATTGTCGAGACCGCGTCTCAGCTCAGTCATGAAATTATTAGGGCGTGTCTAGAGAAACTTAAAATCCATGGTGGAATCGAGATCACGTCCATTTCTGATATCCCCTCTTCGGGAACAGGGCTTGGCTCGTCTAGCAGCTATACAGTTGGACTGCTGAACGCTCTGTACGCCTACCAAGGGTTTCATGCCGGACCAGAGCGTTTGGGACGAGAAGCCTGTGAAATTGAAATTGACATCCTTGGAAAGCCAATTGGCAAACAAGATCAATACGCGGCCGCGTTTGGCGGTTTCCAATACATTCAATTCAATCCGGATGGGACCGTTTTTGTCGACCCCATCATTTGCTCTTTGCAAACAAAACGGCAGTTGCAAAGCCGACTTTTAATGTTGTACACGGGGATGAATCGGTCTGCTGATTCGATCCTCTTGGAGCAAAGCAAGAACACAGTTTCTGATCAATCCAAGAGAGACACCCTTTCCATGATGAAGGCACAAGCCGATTCGATGAAACAAGCCCTGGAATCGAATTCACTAGATAAGTTTGGGGAAATCCTCCACGCTGGATGGGAATTTAAAAAGTCCCTTGCCGGTGGTATTTCTAACCCACTTATCGATGAATGGTATTCCCGCGCCCTTAAAGCAGGAGCCATTGGTGGCAAAATCCTTGGTGCTGGTGGTGGAGGGTTTTTGCTTCTCTATGCCGATCCAAGCGATCACGAATCCATTTGCAAAGCCCTTCCTGAACTCAAACCAACCCCCATGGAGTTTGAACCCCAAGGAAGCAAAATCATTTTTGTGGAAGAGCCCACAACATCCATTTCTTAAACAATGCTATGACGTACAAAGACTATATTACTGAACTCACTTCCGTCTTAAATGGACTCGATCACAATAGCCTAGAAGAAGCTGTCCTTAAAATCGAAAGAGCTTTTCTAGACCAAAAAACTGTGTTTGTTGTTGGAAACGGAGGAAGCGCGGCGACCGCAAGCCACCTCGCCTGTGATTTTGCAAAAACGACCTTGGGGCATCAGCCAAAGCTAGCAAAAAGAAGGCTAAAATCCATCGCTTTAAACGACAACACGCCTCTGCTAACCGCATATGGCAATGACGTTGCCTACGAAGATGCCTTCGCCGAAACCCTAAGAACATTCTCTCATCAAGGGGATGTGCTCATCGTGATTTCTGCAAGTGGAAACTCACCAAATATCATCAACTGTCTTCATGCCGCCAAAGAACAGGGTGTAGAAACAATTGGGTTCCTAGGATTCCAAGGAGGAAAGGCAAAAGCCATGTGCGATACCGTGATTCTTGCCGAAAGCAAGAGCTATGGGGTTATCGAAGATGCCCACTCCGTTTTTATGCACATGCTTACAGAAAGGCTGAAAGACGTTGTTGCCACGGCTCAGCCCGCCAACGCCTAGCCTCTTCGTTGGCTAAGAAGTCAAATCGGCTGGGGTAACGGTTCTATGTCTAGGATTGCAACTTCTGGCCGACAGAACGTTCGAAAAGGCAATCCAACCATACCGATCCCTCGGCTCACATACATTGGGGTCTTTTCGTTGGGATACCAGCCAGAAACATAGTTTTTACCAAGCCTAGGCAAGTGGATAGGAAGCCCAAAAGGCATGCAGATTTGGCCGCCATGGGTATGGCCGCTGACGACCAAGGAAATTCCAAAATCCAGGTCAGCCGCATAATCCGGTTCATGGCAAAGCAGAATCGTTGGTCGATCTTTGGGATAGGGCCGAAACTCACCCTCAAAAAGAGGCTTTGGCATTGGTTTTCCGTAAATTGCATCATCGAGCCCCGCAATCACTACGTCTTGAAATTCAGAAAAATCGTTGATCAGCATTTTTGTCATCGAGTTATTAAATTCTTTGATGATCCAAATCGGCTGCCCTGCCCTTGCGTCGTGGTTTCCCATCGATGCAAAGGAAGGAATGCCGGTTGCGGCAACCCCTGCCAAAAACTTTCGAAGCCTCACAATATCCACTCCGCCGCTGCTGCTTAAGAAATCTCCCGGCATTAAAATCAGATCTGGATTTTCCTCAACCGCTAGCTTGACTGCCCTGAGCCCTCGATCAATATCCAGTTCACTATAAATGTGAACGTCAGAAATAATCGCCGCTCTCAGCTTAGAAACCCGCCAATTCGGCAGTTGAAGTTTATGGTGAGTGACTTCAATCCATTCGTTGTCTCCCGCAAGTTGTCCGATCGCGACTGTCGAAGCGAGGGCAACCGAAGAATGGATCAGTTTTCGGCGGCTTATTTTGCGAGGTGGAGTCAAACTGAGGTCCGGGTCTTGTTCAAAACGCTTGGATAAAGGGGAACGTTCCAATCGGCTAGGCTCGAAATGAGGCTCCAGGGCGCGCTAAACTCATGGCGTTATTCATAAAAGGTTCATAATTGGTCATGCTGTCGCAAGCATTAAAATTGCTCCGACCAAAGCAATGGGTCAAGGGACTTCTTGTCTTGGCCGCCCCCCTCTTTACGAACCGACTTTATGCCCTTTCGGACTGGACGCGCATCTTTCTTGCTTTTGCCTCGATAACTGCGGCTTCATCGGCAACTTACATCTTTAATGATTGGAAAGATCGAGACCGAGACAAGGTTCACCCCAAAAAAAAGCACCGGCCGATTGCTTCTGGAGCGGTATCTGGTACTGCCGCCATTGCCATTGGTGGGCTTTGCCTTACCGTTGCGGCTGGTACCGCCGGTCTTCTTGGATTAACGTTTAGCACCGTCATAGCCGTCTATCTTATTCTTCAGATTTCCTACAACCTAGGATTAAAACATGTGGCAGTGGCCGACGTCTTCGTGCTTTCGTCTGGGTACGTGATTCGTGCTGCCCTTGGTGCTATTGCCATTGATGTTGCAATTTCCCGTTGGCTGTATTTTTGCACCGGCTTGCTCGCCCTCTTCGTCAGTTTTGGCAAGCGGTACGCAGAGCTGAGAGGCACTGGAACAACTGGGCGAGCCGTTTTAGAACAGTACAACACGGAAGGACTCAAGGCTATGATCTATGTTGCCGCTGCAGGAGCTTCCCTCAGTTACGGAATCTATGCCATTGAGAGCCCGACTGGCAAAAGCCATCCCTTGCTGGTGATTACAACCATATGGGTCTATTACGGAGTCTTGAGATATCTCCATCTTCTTTTTGGCCAAAATGAAGGGGGAGAGCCTGAATCTCTCTTTTTAAAGGATCCTCATCTTTTGGTCAGTGTCGCCATGTTTCTGCTGTCTTCTCTTGCTGCCATGAAGTTATCAACACCGTAAGTGCTTATGAACGAAAAAGTCATCATCATCGGAGGCACTTCGGGGATTGGAGAAGAAATAGTGCGCCAGCTTGCCAAAGAAGGAGCATCCATCGCCGTCTTTGGTAGAAACAGAACGGCATTAACTAGCCTCCACTCCGATTTTCCAACTCAAGTGACCACCTTCGAGCATGATGTCACCAGCAGCTTCAATGCGGATTCTCTGCTAGAAAGCGCGGCCGCCGAGCTTGGAGGGCTAGACACATTTATTTATTGCTCCGGCGTCCTCCACGCTTCGGACCCTGATGACTTTGATTTTGCCAAAGATAGTGAGATGATCCGCGTGAACCTCCTTGGTGCCATTCAGTGGCTGGACGCGGTGGCAACACGGATGGCATCAGTCAAAAAAGGTTCTATCCTTGTGATTGGCAGCGTGGCTGGTGATCGCCCCCGCAAATCAATGCCAGGTTACGGAGCCAGCAAAGCTGGATTGCACTTCTTTGCGGAAGGCTTGCGATATAAACTTTGGGATCGAGGAGTCACCGTGTCCAACGTCAAACCAGGGCCGGTTAGCACTCCCATGACCGCTTCTTTGCCGATGCCAATGAAGATTTCCGCCGAAGACGCGGCGAGGAGAATTCTAAAACTTCGCCACAAGTCTGGCAACCACTATTTGCTACTCAGTCAAAGGATCATCTTTGGAATTATGAAAATTGTTCCAGAAGCGATTATGAAACGGATTTCTTTTTGAGGAGCCCTGCATGAGTCTCCAAAATCCATCTCTAAACTCCACAATCAAAAGGCTCACCGCGTTTGGAGGGGCAGTTTGGGGTGATTGCTATGTGATGACTCCCTTCACCGAAGAAGACATCTTTGCTGTTTTTCAATTTGCTAAGGCTAGCGGAAAGAAAGTTGTTTTAAGAGGGGCTGGCAGAAGTTATGGAGACGCATCGGTTTCTCAGGAGCAACTTGCCATCTCTTTAGAAAAAATGAATTCCGTCCTCTCCTTTGACCAAACACTAGGAATCATCGAAGTTCAGGGCGGGATGTCTCTACTCGAACTCTGCCGCTATGTGGTGGGGTACGGTTTTTGGCCCCCAGTGGTGAGCGGGACATCAAGGACAACCATCGCTGGCGCAGTAGCCCTCAATATCCACGGTAAAAACCAATACTTTGAAGGAACTTTTTGCGAGCATTGCTTAGAGTACAAACTTCTTTCTAGTGACGGGGTGCTACACACGGTCACCGCTCAATCCGACCTCGGGAAGGCCCTGCCGGGTCATCTTGGTCTCTTTGGAGTTTTAATTTCCGTTAAGATAAAACTCAAAAAGCTTTCCATTCCTTTTGTGTACCGGCAAAAGTTGCCGATCCGTAATTGGCAGCAGCAGATCGCCTCAATGGAAGCATGCCTATCGAAGGCTTCTGCGGTAGTGAGCTGGGTTGATGGATGCACCGATGGTGCAGGCACCTTAGAGGTCGCCTACCCACCGGATTCGTCAAGCCATTCTCCTAATCAGGAACTGGACATCTCTGAAATTCACAAGTCAAACCAAGAGACGGGTTCAGGCTTGGGCCAGAAACCACACCGCCCGCTACCCATTGGTCCTGGCCCTCACTCATTAGCCGCCACCTTGGGCCCCTATGCCTTGCGCTTAGCCATTCAAAAGCCGCTTTTGCCCCTCACCAATGCCCTACGCCGCTGGGCGGATCGCACACTAGGAAGCCAAGCCAAGTTGTGTGATCTCTACCGATTTAATTTTCAACTTGATTGGCTTTGGGACTGGGACACCGCGTACAAGCCAGGAGCCTTGGTCCAATTTCAGGCTGGTGTTCCGAGGGCCGAATCTGAGGCAATCTTTCCCGCTCTTGTCAATTTATGCCATCGAAGAGGCTTCCCTCCTACCTTGTTAGTCCTCAAACGGCACCGCCCCGGAGTTGGGATTTTAGACTACTTAGGGGATGGTCACTCCTTGGCAATCGACATCAATCAGGTGAAAGGAACGGGACCCGCGGTTGCTGCCCTATACAATGAACTGACGGAAATGATCCTCTCTGTTGGAGGCAAAATCTATCTCGCCAAGGATTTTCTGCTTCAAGAAGAACAATTTCAAAGAATGCACCCTGCCCAAAGCATCAGTGCTTTTAAAGAGTGGAGGCGCAAAATGGATCCTGAACTTATCCTAACTTCTTCCCTTGCCGAACGTTTAAACTTGTAGCTAAGGAACCCGCGAGATGAGTACGGAGTAAACTACCTTTGGAGGTACCAAGAACCTTCATGCCATTTTATTTAGTTTGAGCTTCAAAAAACGCTGACCGTAAAGACCTCAATACTTTTGCGCAATGATTGAATCCATTCAAACCGATGTACTTGAGGCTTTTTTGGGCTTTTTATCAACTGCCGAAAGCGTCATCATTGGAACTCACTTGAACCCAGATGGAGACGCGATTGGCAGCGCGCTTGCGGTGGCGCATTTTTTGGATGGTCTAGCCATCCCTTATGAAGTGGTTTGCCATCACCCCGTCCCTAAAAACTTGAGGTTTTTACCTGGTGCGGCGCGAGTCTCAACCGTGACCAATCAAAAACATTCTCTCGGGATCGTGGTTGATTTGGATGCCTTTGACCGTCTTGGCACCACCGAACCTTATTTTAGAGCCTGTGATCACATTGTGGTTGTTGATCATCACGTACCAATCGAAGCGCCCGGTGATTTAAGAATTGTTGATCCGGAGGCACCTGCCACTTCCCTGATACTCACTCGACTCTTTCGGTCCCTCAAGGCACCTTTTACACCGGCCATGGCAACTTGCCTCTTTACCGGACTAACCACCGATACTGGCAGTTTTCGATTTAGGAATACGAATCCTGAATCGTTTGATGTGGGTGGCTATTTGCTTGACTGCGGCGCCGACTTAGAACTCATCGCCCAAGAGGTTTTTATGAACCGGCCCTTGGAATCCACCCGGTTGCTAGGGCACGTTTTATCGACCATGCAGCTAGAAGCAGACGGGCAAATCTGCTGGGCACTCATCATGAACAAGGATTTCTTGGATTTTGGCGCCAAGGATGAAGATACGGAAGGCTTTGTGAATGAACTTCTTGCTGTCGATACGGTCAAAATTGCGGTCCTTGCAAGAGAATCCAAACCAGGCAGAGTGCGTTATAGTTTACGGTCACGCAAGGGGATTGATGTTGCAAAAGTTGCCCAGGAATTTGGGGGCGGCGGCCATGTTAATGCGGCAGGGCTGAGCCTTATTGATCTGGACCCTCAACTTGGAATGGCTCAGGTAATTGAGAGCCTCAAAAAGTGCTTGGCTTCCTCCTAGTCAACAAACCGGCTGGCATCTCATCCCATGATGCTATTTATGCGGTTCGGCGGAAACTTCAGGTCAAGAGAGTTGGACACGCAGGAACCTTAGATCCCCTTGCATCCGGTCTGCTTGTGGTTGCGGTCGGGCCCGCCACTCGGTATTTGCAGTACTTGGCTCTTGAACCCAAAGTGTATGAAGCGACTGTTCTTTTTGGATTGGCAACCACCACTTATGATTCAGAAGGAGAATCGCTGGGCACCCCGTGCCCACCCCCTCTTAACCTGAAGCAAGAAATTGAAAAGGTGATACCCCAATATCTTGGGCTGATTGAGCAAACTCCACCCCAGTTCTCTGCGATTAAAATCAAGGGCCAACCAGCGTATAAATACGCTCGAGCCGGTGAGACGGTTGAAATTGCATCCAGAAAAGTCCTCATCGAAAAAATCAAGCTTCTCGACCTAGATGGGGATGCTTGCACTATAGAAGTCACCTGCTCCGGTGGAACCTATATTCGGACCCTAGCTCACGATTTTGGTGTCACTCTTGGCTGCGGGGCCCACCTAACCGCCCTCAAACGAACTCAAATTGGAAGCTATCAGCTAGCAAACGCGGTTGAACTTGATGCCATCACCCCCGATGATCTCATAACAATGCAGGCTGGACTTGCCCATCTTCAATCAAGACCATTACATTTAAATGAAGCTCAACTGATACAAACTGGTCAAAAAGTTGCCAATCCTGATGCAATTCAGGATGGAATCAAAGTAGTCTTGGTAAACAAAGATGGCAACTTCATTGGAATCGGCAGAGTTGAGCAAGAGTGGATCTATCCAGAGTGCATCTTGCCAAACTCAGTGGCTTCCAGCCATCTATAAAGTGGAAAGCCGAAAGGTGCTTCTTTCCCAATTTGCTTGGTTCTGGTTTTGGGTCGGCGTGACAGGATTTGGGATTTATCTTAAGCCGTCGCCTTACCTCCATGGCACCCACGAAGAACTTCACCTTCCGCCGTGCCCCAGCGTGCTGCTCTTCAATCGACCATGCCCTGGCTGTGGGTTAACCACCAGTTTTACTTCACTTATCCACGGCAATTTGGCAATGTCCATAAAAGCTCACCCTTTTGGACCCCTTCTTTACATTTTGTTCACCCTCACCGCCCTGATTTGCCTTGCAGGTTGGATTTATAAATTTAAATTTAACGCAGGTTATCGGCCAATCCAAAAAGGAATTACGATACTGCTGGCTGCTTTTCTGATTTTTGGAGCCTATCGTTTTGCAACAACTCCGAACTACGCATCTCCAGCCGAGAGGCAGTTGCAGCTAGTGCGCCGATTTTAGACCTGTCTTCTCACCGGCCGTTGGCTCTTCATTGCCACCCTTGAATGGAAAAGACGGTTGGAATTCCACCTGTGTGCCAGAACAAGATTCTGCCTTCGAGCTCCTTTTTGGAGATGAGATCAAGCAAACCCACCATGGCCTTGCCAGAGTAAACCGGATCTAAAAGCAGACCCTCCTCCCGCGCAACCATTTGGATTACACTAAGCGTTTTGTCATCCAGAACCGAGTACCCTTTCCCCACATAACCAAGTCTCAGATCAAATTCATGGACCTCCACTGCCTTCAACTCTTGATCTTGCTCGGCTACTTTCCGGCTGAGGTCGGCAAAATCCTGAACGAGATCTGGTTCAGGGTCTGCCGCAATTCCAACGACTTTACTTTGGCCAGCAAAGCCCATGTGCAAGCCAACCTGAGTGCTTCCGCTGGAACTTGGGGAGACAACATAATCAAAACCAGTAGGAATCTGTGCCATTGCTTCGCGTGCTGCCAGAACAAAAGAATGGGCCCCCAGAGTGCTGCTTCCCCCTATTGGAACCTTGTAAACAGTTTTGCCAGCTTTCTCCAAATCGTGGGCAAGGTTATCAGTAAGGCTGTACAATTCATCCCATGTTCCATCAGGATATTTATATAACTTTACATTAAAGACTTTATCTAATAATACATTTCCAGAATCTTGTGAGAGCCCCTCACCAGACGGTGGGTCACCTTCGAAAGGCAGGCTCATAACGCAGGCATGACATTCGATACCAAACATAGAACAAGCGGCTCCCAGTTGTCGGACAAAATTCGATTGAAGGGCTCCGCAAGTGACAATGGCATTTGCTCCGCATTTGAGAGCATCTGGAATGAGATACTCTAGCTTTCGACCTTTGTTTCCACCAAGGGCAAAGCCAGTAAGATCATCGCGCTTGATCCAGATTTCCGTCCGGAGCTTGTCAGTCAGCCGATCCAGCCGGTGGATCGGAGTCGGCAAACAGCAGAGGTTAATTCGTGGGGGAGAGTCTTCCAACCCCATAAGTGTAGCCCACCATCATCTGACCCACATAAACCATTTCTCCGCAAAAGTTGGCAGCCAAGAACAATTGCGAATTAGAAAGCACAATTCAGGTCTGCTAAAGTACACGGTGCCATCCGGCAGCCCATCGGCTGACTTGAATTTGCTGAAGAATCGTTTGAAAATGGGCTAGGGTTCTCCCATGCTTGGCGAAGGATGGGAGAACCTTTAAAAATTGCAAATTTCGTCGGTAATGACCCAACCGTAATGTTACGGCTTATGACCAGTTCACAAAAATGAGAGACTCCGAGGAAACAGATGCAACCTCATGGGCGGATCAAACGTTTTATTGACTATGGTAGCTAGTCTATGCGCTCTTATGTTTGTTGGACGGAATCTACAGCATCCACTCCACTCCACTCCACTCCACTCCACTCCACTCCACTCCACTCCACTCTGAAAAAGTGTGTGCATGTGCTAGGCAGCGATCTCCCCTATATAAAGCACGATATTCGGGGAATAAGAAATCCGGGTTTATCGGCTCGGAAATCTTTCCCCATGTGCCAAGTTCTGGTACTTTATCGTCTCCTGGCATAATCTCAAGATACGATAATCTTCTCGCATTACTGATGCCAGGCGGCCCAGGGGGTAACAATGGGCTCACGGCTGAGTATTCAGATGATCGTGGGCCGGTGGTCACGGAGATCGATCCGACGCCGACTTCTTCGATGGTGGCACCATCGGCACTTGAGGCAGGTCAACGGGACAGTGTGACCTGGAGCGGCTACATAACGGTTCCCAGTACGGGCACTTACCAGTTCATTATCGATCTTGGGCAAGGCGTAGTCCAGTCAACCCGAGTTACGATTGCAGGCGAGCAGGTATATACAAATTCCACCACAGGTTTGACGGGCTATCCTCCCGAAATTACACAATCTTCAATTTCTTTAACTGGGGGAGTTACCTATCCAATTGTTATTTTTTGCGGCAACATGTACAACTTTAACTGGGCACCGCGAGCGATCATCATTAATTCCTCTGGGCAACAGACGGCACTGACCTCAACCTATTTCGCCCCAGCCGTTATTACGAGCCAGCCGCAATTTAACACGTCGCTGACCGTTCCGAACCAAGTTAATGGAACTTGGTCGGCATCAGACAGTCCCGTGGGATTTCGGGTCTATAGGCAATTGCCGAACACTCCGACCTGGGAGTTCTTTACATTGGGACTATATGGCTCTTACAGTCCATCGCAATCCTCCTTCGTTGATACATCTGTGCCAGAAGGGACAGATGTGCGGTACTACATCAAATCCGTATATAATAACCCTGTCACCGGCGCAACCACGCTCAGCACTGGCACTGAAAGCGATATCGTGGTGCCCTGGCAGATTGCCCTTTCACCGGCGAACACCGGCGATGGACGCATCACTTTATTCTGGTCTGCACCTCCGGATTGTTCCAGTTTCAATATCTACCAAGATTCTGCCGAAGGCTCTCCTTCTAATCTTGTCGGTAATGTGAGTCCATCGTCTGTTCAGGACACAAGGTACGGTCAAACAAATAGCTACATGTACTCGCTATCTGGTCTAACCTTCGGCACAACCTATTACTTTACCGTGCAGGGACTTGACGCCAATGGAAACGTGGTTCACACGAGCCAGCAAGAGATGTGCGATGCAGACACTACGGGAATTCCGTGGGATGAGGCTAATACATCTGACCTCGAGGCACAAATACTTGCCGACGCGGGGTACGGTCCAAACTCTGGCGTGTACTACTACATGTTGGGACCAAACAATGTCCTTTACTCTTATGAAAATGGGGATGTGAGCGCGATTCCAAACGATTACACTTCAACTGCGGATCCCTCCTTTTTGACCGGTCCCCACGGCGAGGTGAAACTTAAACCGTGGGGAAACACTGGACCCTATTTTGAATGGTACACAAAAAATACAGGCTACAACTTTTGGACCGCACCGATCTCCCTTTCCAGTAGCAGAAGCGACTACAACCTCCTGTCTCCGTCTGGCATAGGCTTTGACACCGCCAACGTTTACACGGGAGGCGGTCTTCTCATCAATGGCAAGACAGAGGCTCCTGTCGATGCTGGCCTCGAGTCGTATCAAACTTCATCCGGAGGGACCGGCCACTTTGAAGACGCGCTATTGCGGAGAAAGGAAGTGCCGGTATGATGAGTATTGATCTCTCCGGCAAGGTGTTTTTCATGGCTCTCGATCACGAGGATATTTACAAGCATCTCGATTTTATCCAGCTCACGATTACACGAATGGGAGCAAACTCCTTTCTAATCAAGGGCTGGACCGTGACGCTTGTTGCAGCTCTTTTGGCCTTTACTGCGGATAAGGACAAGGTCATCACTGGAGCCTGGATTTGTTTGATCCCTTCTCTGCTCTTCTGGGGTCTCGATGCTTACTACCTCCGACAAGAGCGGCTGTTTAGGAAGTTGTACGATGTTGTGAGGCTCAGAGAGAAGACCGATTTTTCGTTGCATGCGCACGATGTCGAAGAAGCGAAGTGCGTTCAAGGGTGGTTTCGTACCATGTTCACCGTAACACTGATGCCATTCTACGGGCTCTTAATAGCAGTGGTCATTTTCATCGCTGCTTACAATCCGACCGTCAAGAAAACTGCACCTAGCCAGCCAACTTCGACATTCACTAACCAACCCGGGAAATAACGACAATCAATGGCACGCAGATTATTCTTTAGCTTTCATTTTGAACGCGACGTGTGGCGTGTGCAGCAAGTGCGCCAATCCTGGCGATTTACAGACCTTGAACTACCCACGTTCTATAACGCAACTCAGTGGGAAGATGTCAAACGAGGCGGTGACGCAGCGATTAAAAAGTTCATTAACGATGGGATTTCGAGAGCGACCTGCACCGTTCTTCTCGTAGGCGCGCAAACAGCATCACGGGATTGGGTTAAGTATGAAATTCAGGAGAGCTACAAAGCTGACAAGGGTTTAGTTACGGTTTATATTCACGACATCAAGAACCAATCCCAACAGACCGATACGCGCGGTGTAAATCCATTGAGCAACTTTCAAATTGAGCAAGGCGGGCAAAAGGTGCTTCTATCGAGTTTATTCAAAGCTTACGATTGGGTAAGCGGAAACGGTCGAGATAACATCCACAAGTGGGTCGAAGAGGCCATCACAATCCGCAAGAGCCTTAACGAACCACCAAAGCCCCCGCCTAAGTCTTGGTTCTTTTAGGAACGTAAGAGCCACTGAGCAAGGGGCGTTCCTTTGTTGTCACCAGCCGGAAACACAGCCAACGATCCATTCGCTGTTAGCTCAATCGTCGGATACAGCCCAATATATTCCGAGCCTTCCCAGGTTTGGCTAGCCACAAATGGCAGTACTGCCATTTGTGGAATACCTTTTTTGCCTTCGGCGTAACCAAGTTCCCACGGAACCCACTTTGAGGTAAGACTTCTTTCCGATGCCAAGAGAACCAGGCGGTCGCATTCACGTATCTTGAATTTCAATTTAGTTGCGGTATCCGCTGAGGTGATCGCTGGCATTTCGCCGTCTTGCCAATCAACATAAATCGTCGCCCCAAGGGTTTCTAGCAGTAGGCAAGCAGCCTCCACATGATCTTTATCATGGTGACTGTGAGAAAGAAACACTGTGACCCCGGTGCTGTCCGCCATTGCCTTCGTTGCACGATGGCTTTCCGCCAGACGGACATTCTGGGTCAACGTCTGGTACTGCTTCAACTGAGCCGATGTTAAGTACGCCATAACGAAAGCATATCACTGAAGCACCGCAACCAAAATCCGCTCATCCTGGCTGAAAGCACGCCCCTGCATCTTCTTGCCTCTTTGCCCCGTCCTGTGTTATTACAGCCCAATCGACGATTGAGCCGAAAGACAGTAATGAAAAGACGCCATCTGATCGCCTATTACCGGGTCTCGACCGTGGAACAGGGCTCCAGCCGTTTAGGGCTCGAAGCCCAGCGCGAGGCGGTCCGACGCTTCGCCGAGCAAGAGGGACTTTGCATCTTCTCCGAGTTTGAGGAAGTCGTCTCGACACGCAAGGAGCGGCCCGTCTTTGAAGAGGCCCTTGCACTGTGTCAGCAATTCGGCCACAGCTTGGCCGTGGCCAGGCTCGACCGCCTTTCCCGTGATCTTCATACCATCACTTCCCTTTAGAAGTCCGGCGTGGATTTCGTAGCCGTCGATATGCCCGGCGCGTCGAAGTTTATGGTGCAGATACTCGGAGCCGTCGCGGAAAACGAACGGGACATGATTAGCGAACGGACAAAAGCCGCTCTAGCCCGCGCCAAGGCGAACGGGAAGCAGCTCGGCCCGCCCGATCCGGTTAAGAACATCGCAACCGTGCTTTACGACCAAGCCAGCACCGCCGAGACATTCAGAGCGCAACACCGCCCCGCCGTCATCGAAATGCGCCGGGACGGAATGACCTTTCAGCAGATAGCTGACCAGTTCGCCCGCGATCACATCCCCACCCCGAGCGGACGCGGACACTGGCAAGCCGTCACCGTCATGCGCTTGCTTGAAATTCCCAACGGCCTCAATCTAGGCCCGACAACCGAGGAACCCGTTGTCGACCACGCGGGCGAACTGCCGCTTTTCACGGATCAACTATACTTGAGCTTGAGGAAATCGAAAGGATCGTCTAAGTGATAATGAACCATGCCTAAATCGTCCGCACTGCAAAGACCACGACGCACTATGGACACAGGGCGGGAGCCTCGTAGTGTGCCAAACAAACGAAAATCAACAAGGCAGGCTCTCTCTCTCTTTTCCGGTGCCGGGGGTATGGACATAGGTATAAAGCAAGCTGGCTTCGAAGTTCTCGCACAAATAGAAATGGACGAGCATTGTTGTTCAACACTTCGTGCGGCCGTGCTCCGCGAAGACGTGGACACCAAAGTGATTAATGCAGATATTCGTACTATTGATCCGTTGTCATTGGGTATCTGTCCAGGTACGTTAGACTTACTATTTGGTGGTCCACCATGCCAATCGTTTTCTTTGGCAGGTAAACAACTAGGTCTCAATGACCACAGGGGACTTTTACTCTTTCAGATCGCTCGCTTTGCTTCAGCCCTCAAGCCAAAAGTCATTCTGATGGAGCAAGTGAAGGGCCTACTTTCTGCCAAAGGCCCAAATGGCGAACGAGGCGAAGTTTTTCAGATGTTCCTTGCCGAACTAGAACGCATTGGCTATACGCCAAAATGGAAAGTAATACTAGCTGCCGACTATGGTGTTCCTCAATTGCGAGAAAGACTATTTGTTGTCGCTACGTATGGGCGAAATGGATTTCAATTTCCCGATCCGACCCATGCTGCTAAAAGTGACACAGGTTCTCTCTTTGCCTACCGATCCCATGTAGCAGTTGGCGACGTTTTACAGGGCTTACCGTCTCCGCATCCGAAGATTAAGGGCCAAACAGTTTACGAAGGATATTGGAACCATGTTGATGTTACGCCACTTCGTGACCGAGCACGTATTCATCATGTACCCGAAGGTGCACACTTAGCAGCGCAGCTTCATTTGAGTGAGGAACTACGGTGTGGTCTCCAAAGGAAAGACACTACGAAGTACTTGCGCCTTCACAATAATCGTCCGTCCAACACCCTTCGGTGTGGTGAGATTTTTTACCACCCTTCGGAAGACAGATATTTAACGCCACGCGAGTACATGAGAATTCATGGCTACCCAGATGACTATGTTCTTTGCGGCCCGATCCGCTCGCGCACGGGCACCGTAAAGAACCTTGACCAGCACAGGCAAATTGCTAACTCAGTGCCGCCACCGCTCGCGAAGCGTCTTGGCGAACAGATCGCCGACTATCTTAATGAGCAAAATATTCGAATTATTCGGTCATAGGTTGGATTCCTGGAACCAGGAGTCCGACGCTAACCGCGCCCTTGCGTGGTGTCCATTTATGAACAAGGAGTGCGATGGTGGAGGTAATCGCTACTTGTCCGGTGTTAACGTGTCTCTTGATCCAAGCTTGCAGGCATTATTTCCCGGTAAGACTATTGTTCAGTCTGGCGTATGCTCCTTGAATATTAAGAATGGCGAGCAGCCTTGGATTGTTTGCCCGCGCAGATTGCTTTCTTTGAAAACGCATGACGGCCACGACTACCAAACTTTCGTTAAGCAACACCTATCACGTTCAGTGGGCTTGACTCCGGGTGTTGAATACAGAGCATGGTCAGAAGTCAAGATGAAAGTCGAGACCGTCACGTCAGAAGATGAAACTAAATCTTTCGATTACACGTTCGACTATCTTCTAGCGGGCTCTCGAAGTATCAAGCTTCAGGAGGTAGCCGAGATGTTGGGCGAGACTGTTGCCCGTGTTCAGAAAATTGCTCAAGCAAATGGTTATACGCTCGCGCAACGTGAGAGCGAAGTGTGGATTGAGAACTTCCCTGGTGACCCAATCGTAATTGTGGAAATAATGACGTCGAGCACTTCCGGCGGCGATAAAAAGAAGCGGACGCAAATATCAATGGCATTTGAGGACGCTGTCCGCCGTGGTCTCGATCATGCCGGACCGGGCATCAACTATCGCCAAGTGTGGGCAAGGATGGTCAGTCAGCTCATAGTCAAATCCCAGGTCGGCATTGCTTGGAATGGCAAAACAGTGTGGCTCGTTCAGGATGTATTGGCGGACTACATCTCAGCCACTACCGCTCTTGACTTGCGCCGCTATGTGTCGGCTCATGCGGATGAGGTGAATATATTAGCATTTGGCTATGGCGATGAAGCATTCATGCCAAGTGCGGAGCACCCCGTAATTCCGCTTTCTCGATCAACCTTCTATGCTGGTCCCATTAACAAAGCAGGACAAAGTGAGAGCGGCGGGTTTGTGGACATCGTGAAAATTGGCGCACCTCCTCCTAAGGAGCATCTTTGGAGATCCCTTTTTCTGAAAGCACCGAGCGGAACGCTTATTGGAGTTTCCTGAGGCCGTTGCCTTCCGTGTGGCTTTCCCTTACGGCGGCGCACGAGTGCCGTCCTTCTCTTCTTTGCTCCTTTATACCCTTGCCGAACGTCTAAACCAATTGTGCCGTATTGACGGCATGACGCAAATCAGGCAAACCGTCACAATGGCTTCTATTATTGGGATCGCATCACAAAAAGGCGGGGTAGGTAAATCCACCCTCGCCCGTATGTTGGCCGTCGGCTACGCCTCGAATGAATGGGACGTGCTGATTGCCGACCTCGACACCAAGCAGGCAACCGCCCTTGATTGGACGCGCAGGCGGGCAGGCGGAGACATTCTGCCATCCATTCAAGCCATGCCCTTCCCGACTGTTGCCGCCGCGCTCAAGATCGCGGGCAAACATGACCTCGTGATCTTCGACATGCCGCCCCATAGCCACAGCGGAACCGCCGAGCTTGCCGCCGCCGCTGATGCGATGTTCATCCCCACCGGCACCACGGTAGACGACCTTATCCCAACCGTTCGTCTTATGCACGAACTGGTAAAAGCTGGCATGACGGCAAGCCGCATTGCTGGCATTATGGTTCGCGGCATAGACAGCGAAGCCCAGACCGAAGCTGCCCATACGTTCATTACCGAGGCGGGTTATAAGTGCCTGTTGCCTGCCCTTCCCCTTAAGCCGACCTATGCCAGCGCACTTGATTACGCCAAGTCCCCGACCGAAGTCGCGCACCCCAAAGCCCGTGCCTGCGCGGAGGCGATACTGCCAATGTATACACCGGAGGCGGTCTTCTCATCAACGGAAGTACCGTCGCTCCTGTTGACGCCGGTCTCGAATCCTACCAGAGTTCGCCGGGACAGCCCCTCCAGTGGATTGTTTATATTAACCCAGCTTCGACTCAGGGTCTCGGATACGACAAAGGTCTCCTCACAGTGGGCACCAAAATGGTTAACAGCAAAATCCATATTGTTCCATCAACCTACAACACCAGCGCGCCGTTTGGGGGGAGTTTGACGTTTAGCGGAGGATACAGCACCGCTAAACACTCCTCCCTCCTCTCAGTTGTGTTTATCCCAGGACTAGGTGTGAACGAGATTAATGCCGCAACGGGGGCGACTATTCCTCTTGGTCCGATTCGAGTCGATCTCTGGAACAGCAAGTGGTCTACCTCTCGCGCGAAATACGCTTACCTAAAGACGATAGGGTCAATTGCCCAATCCAACGTACCACAGGGCCAAGGAACATTGCAGGACGGCGAGTACTTTAAGAATTTCAGCATTGGTAGTAATATTATTGGGTATGGCGACATCGAAATCGGGCAATTTTATGGTTTCGATCAAACCTGGGACACAAGCATCAAAACCGGCACAATACAGTATCCCTCTCCGCAGGATTTTATGATCAATCAGACTGATTGGGATTTGTACTACTACTTACCAATGAACAGCATAATTGATAACGGGCCGTGACCGAATAAAGAAATGATTCCACTTAGCGTCCTCATCCTGGTTAGCCTAAACCAAGGCACGACAAACCTATACCACCCTACAGGTGAATTTGGTGATGTGCGCCCGTACAAAAATCCTTGGCAATTCGATCACGGACTTCCAATGACCAACTTTTTCAAGGAAGACCCTCTTCATCTCCGACCGACTTTTCTTATGTACGGCAGTTACACGTCCGGGAATCGTTTGAAACCTGATACCTATTTGCCCGTAATGTTCAAAGGCGGGCGGAAGTACCTGATAAAAATTCCAAATAATGAATTGCCGATTGACACGCATGGTTGGCCCAGAGCAAACTACTTTCGGTGCTCCTACAGTGGACACGCAACGGAATTTATTGTGTACGGTTACCGAGCCCGCGGGACGGTTTATCGTCGATTCTTCTGGAAGATTGGTGTGAAGGAGGCTCTTCCGGTTGGCAAACTTCGGTATATTGTGCATCCAGGTTCGTTAGTACCCGCCATTCTTGGGCAACCCGCCTTATGGATGTCTCCGAGTGGTCACTACTTATGGAAGGCAAATACAAGAAACAACGGATTGCAAGTTAGCTATTTGGATACAGCCAGCATGAAGTGGCATATTTTTAAGCCGCAATTTGGAAAGCAACCATTTTCTATTTCTTCAAACTTCTTTGCGCCAGATGGAAGAACAATGTACCTCTTGGCAGGTCCTTATTGGTATAAGGCTCATTACGGCGGTACTCAATTAGTGAAATTAAGTGGATTTGCACCATACGCCTTTCTGCCCCATCAAGCCATTAAGGTCTACCTTAGAAGGTCTGCACTGACAACCAAGGTTCACATTGTTGATGCTAAGAGTGGTGCCAATCGGGTTTTACTTTTTCCCAATAAACAGGCCCTGTTCACGTTGCCAGTTACCGATTTTTTTGTGATCGGTAATAATCTTGAAGTGATGGCGGCTGGTCAAATGCGATTACTATCAATCCCAAACCTAGACGAAGTTAACGTCCCCCCTCCAACCTTATTGGCGTACAAAGACTTCGTATTAAGGTGCTTCGAAAACCACAACATTGGAACGCCGATCTATTCTAGGCTCAAGATTCCGCGTAACTACTATGGAAAAGAATACAAATTTGCGGACGGCGGCGGCTTTTGGCCAACGAATGACAGTAGGATTGTGATCGGCACACCCGATGGGGCCTTTCAATTGGTCTACAATGATGCCCTGATTCCAGCCGACTGGAGATGCCCTTGCGCCGACTGGTTCTAGCTTTATTGATAATGATTTCTGCGGGCTTTCTGAACCGAAAGGGCGGAGAAAGGAAAGAGAATATGAGGCTTGACATGAAGGATTTATTCTCATGCAGAAATTGAGACATATTGACTTTTTCATTAATACCATCACGACCGGGCAAATCGAATTTCCCTACCCGCCGGACACTGATTGGAGCCAGACGGATTCAGACCTATACTACTGGCTCACTATGCTGAGCATCAATGCAAACTAATGGATGTACCCTTATGAGTCCTATTACGCTTCTCAGTTTAATGTGCCATTTGCAGCAGAAACAGCGGCTTTATTTACCATCTGCTTCGCTTGACGGTCAACGATGGAAGGACCCGTACCAACTCAACCCAGGAATGCCCATACTTTCTTTTCTCAGAAAAGATCCACTTCATATCAAGCCAAACTTCCTCGTTAACGGTGGTTTTCTCTCTGGACCGCCCAAACGGTCCGACAGTTACATACCTATTGTCTTTAGAAACGGACACAAATACCTTATCAAAATTCTTCATCGTGACCTACCAGCGGTGGTAGACCTCCATAATGAAGGCTGCTCAATCAGCAATCTACAGTGCACCGCCGATGGAAGAGCGATAGAATTTTATGCATGGCTCTCCGTTCGCAACGGAAACTATTATCGCCACTTCTTTTGGAGAGTCGGCATGAGAGAGGCTGTGCCGGTCAGTTCGCTAAAGTTCTATTTTTTACCTGAAACAGCATTCACACACTCAAAGTATGCGTTTCGACTCTCTCCAGGTGGCCACTATGTGTGGAAGGCCAGCATCAGGAAGAGTGCTCTTTGCATTAGCTATCTTAATACGAACAATATGAAGTGGCATTTCTTTGCGCCTCAACATAGTAAGTTTCCCTTCAGATTGTCATCAAACTTCTTTGAGTTGTACCACAAGGAAATGTTTATTTTGGCGGGATATTGTTGGTACAAGACCCATTATGGGGGTAAATGGCTCGTTAAGATTCAAGGCGCAGCACCCTATGCGTTCCTCCCTAAGCAGAACATCAAAGTTTATCGAAGAAAGGCCAAGTATACAACAACTTTGCATATTGTGGATGATAACACCGGCACCCAGAAGGTTCTCGTCTTTTCGAATAATCAATCGCTGGTTGACTTTCCAGTTGCCGATGTTTTTATGGATGGTAAAGCACTCGAGGTGATGGCGGCAGGCCAAATGAGGCTCCTTTCGATCCCCAAGTTAAGCGAGATAAATGTGCCGCCCCAAAGTCTGTTGGCATTCCAACAATTCGTAATTTGGTGCTACAGTAGTGATAATATTCCCTTTACTTTCCACAGTAGACGGCGAACCGCACATCACTACTATAGTAAAGTGTACAGGTTTCGGGAAAACACTTACTGGCCCGCTGGCCTAGGACCCTGGGCAATCGGCACCCCAGATGGAGTTTTGCAAATTTTAGGTAGCCCCGTGTCCGCCATTTTCCCAGCCGACTCGCGCTCTCCTTGCGTTGACGATGGGAGCTAGACCATGATTTGGATCAATCTTGGTTGCGCACCGCAGAGTCCCCGATTACCCAAAGGGGGACGCCCCCCAGTTATGGTCAACGACATTGAGCTACCCATAGCAGCTATAGTGCCTAACCGAAGAAAGAACTTTTTGACCTTTTTGCGTCAACAATAATAACATCCACACTTTTGGCTCCCGCGTTTGCAAGGATTCCTCTTGCTTTTTCCACCAATCCCCTCGTCTCATCAGAGGTTGTTGCAACAACGCAAACATCATCCATGTATCTCACTAACCGAGGCGCGTCTGCTACCAAAGTGCAAGGAGCCGCGTTGAAAATGCGCACGTCGGCTTTGTTTTGAAAATCCTCGATTAGCCCTGCAATTTGCAGGTTGTGATAGCCACCCAGACCTTCGCTTTCTTCAGTACCGGATGGCAAAAAGTAAAGTCCATCATGAGAAGTCTCCAAAAGTAGATCATTTGCAGGGACCGGAAGCATTGTTCTGCCAAGCATGTCGCTGATGCCACTTTTGCCTTTGAAGCCAAATGAATCAGTTAGCTCAGAATTGCGCAAATTGATGTCGGCAAGAAGGGTTCGGATTCCGGTCTGAGACATGGCAATCGCAAATTGGGCGGCCGCCTCCGAGCAAATTTGGTCGGAGCTGACTCCTGTAAACAAAACCGATCGACATAAGTCCTCATGCTTTGCAGCCAGCGAGTACACCATGTATCTGTACGACTCGCTGGGGCTGCCACTTGGCAATGACAAGGCCACAAGCCCCTCTGACCGCCTTCCTGGCAAAGGTGGCGCAGTTGTCGAGGCTCCTGCAATGGCAAGGGGTTGATAAGGCATCGGAAAGGCTTGGGGGCTAGGCTGAAAGCCTTGGATTGCCCCTTCACGTTCCATCGTTGCATATCCCACAATCGCACCAAGCATTAAACCAATCGCAAGCCCAATGGAAAGAACCTCTTTTTGATTGGGCCAAACTGGTTTGTTAGAGGCAGAAGGAGCTAAAACAGTGGCTAGGGTTGGAGCCTCACCCTGAACTCCGGTTAGATTGATTCCATTGAACGAGGTGGAAAGGGTGTCGTAGTTGTTTTGAGCCTGTCGCTGTTCCGTCATCAGGTTGATCATCTGAGCCTGAGCGGCAGGAAGATTCTTGGCTTGCTGCTGCTGGGACGCCAAAGTTTGCCCGATGGCAGTGACCGAGGCTCGGTCGCTGGCAAGCTGAGCCTGGTTATTGGCGATTTCTTGCTCTAGCGTTTGGCGGATAGGATTGGGGCTTGTTGTTTTGGTTTGGACCGTGAGCTGGGGCAACTGAGCCGCTGCCATCTCTCTCTTCACCGCGTTGATTTGAGCATCAACCCCCTGGACTGGACCGGACGAGCGTCGCCAAGTTTGAAGTAATGCAATCTTCTTTTGCTGAAGCTGAAGCAACGTGTCTTGATACGCTTTAAGAATCGGGTTGGCTTGCTCGGTAATCTTGGCTGCCTGGGATTGAGTGAGGCCCTGAATTTGCCCGACTTCTTGTTGAATCTGGTGAGTCAGGGCGATCATATCTTGATTGGCTTGATCGCGCTGCTGCCCAAGCAAAGATTCATAATTAACAACTTGCTGAACCTTAGAGTCAACATCCAAAATGCCGGTCGAAGCTTTCACGGTCGCAATTTGGTTGTTGATCGAAACCAACTTTTGATGGGCCTGATTGATCTGCGACTGCAAACTGCTCTTTTTTGTGAGCAAAAGCTGCTTGTTCGATTTGAGAGAAATGTCTTGGTAGGCGCTCAGTAAAGCCTTTCCGTAGTTAGCGGCCAGAATCGGACTTTTGCTCTCTACTGATACGATGACAAAGTTGTTGGAGGGATTATCACTTACGCTGACTGCAGTAGGGATTCCGTTGGCAGCTTTTGCCGCTTCACTCTGAACCTGAGGCTGCCTTAGAATATCGGCCGCACTGGAGGACGGATGGGGATCATTAACACTGATCGCCGATGAAATAGACTTGGATTCATACACGTTTGGGGTGAAGTGATCATAGATCAGTCCACCCGCCATGCCAACCAGCCCAAGGCCGGCCGTCCAAGCAATGAATTTAAGCAATGTGCCTATCTCCGGATTGGTTTAGGGGATAATGGCCCGAAGCACGTAGTAGAGCTGGCTGATGCCGAGAGCATCAGAGATATTGGGCGCACCGCTCTGGGGAATAAACACAACATCCTTATTTTTGAGGACCGGATCAGGCTCGCCTTTGCTGCCAATCTTTTTGAGATCGTAGTCCTTAGAAACAAGCTTCCCATCCTTTCCGATTGTGGTAAGGGTGCAGCTATTCTTGGCCCGTTGAGCCAAACCACCTGCTTCCGAAATCGCTTGTGAAAGAGTCAGCGTCCTGCCATCAGGAAGGATGATGGGCCCAGGATGGGCAACCGTCCCAACAACCGAAACTTGGTCTACATCCTGAGGAATGATTAGGGTGTCGCCGGCTTTCATGATGACATCCTTTGAAGCCTCGCCTTTTACAACTGCGTCGTACAAGTTAACGGGAATGTTTTCATTGCCCCGATGAATCACTGCCATCGAAAGAGCGGCTTGCTGAGTGGGGCCCTCAGCGGCGCCTAGGGCTTCCACTGCACCCTGATTGGCATCAATCTGAACCAAGCCGGATCGGGTGACCTGTCCAACTACGTTCACCTGAATTGTTTCCTTAGGCTGGATATAAACCGTATCTCCTGTCTTTAGGGCAATGTCTGCATTGGGATCAACTTGAATCAAAAGCTTAGAAAGTGGAATTTTCTTAGGATCGTCCCCATTTCTGAACAGAACCGCAGTTAGCCGATTTGCAGGGTCTGTGATACCACCTGCCGCTGCAATCAATTGGCTAAGATGCCAACCTGGCTTGAAGTCATAAACATTGGGCTGCCTCACTGAACCCAGAATGTAAATTCGATTCTCCCTCATCTGCTTGAGGTTTACCGACACCTGAGGATCTCTGAGCTGAGATTGCAAACCATCAACAAGAATTTTTTGCACCTGTCGCAATGTGTGCCCTGCAACATCCACGTCACCCACAATTGGGAACATGATATGCCCGTTAGGAGCAACAAGAAAATCTCCGCTCATTTCCGGCACATTTTGAGTTGTTACCGTAATAACATCTTCGGGGCCAAGGACGTAATCTGGGTTGACCGCCAAATTGCTGGGCAACTTCTTGGTTTGATCCTGCACGGGAGGCAGATTGTGATCTTTTTTCGACGAATCGCCGTTCGGACCCGCTAAGCTAAAAGCAGAGACTACCAAGAGGCAGCTTAAGCAAGTTAGCGCCAAAATCCAATTCGATTTCCTATTCATTACCATCAATTCTTGTTCCTAAACTGTCTGTACGGTCTTGTGAACCCTTTTCCCACTTTTCGTAATTATCGGATAGAGTCAGCCGTCCAATTAGGCAAGTTTCTCTATCCAAGCCCTCAAGTTTCCTGCCAAAAACCCAATTGGGGCTTTACAAGATACACTTTTGCAATAAGTATAGATCACTTGGGGCTTATTCTTTGACTGATAATACTGACAATCAAAACACAACCCAGGGTTCCCCCGGGCAGAAATCTAAGCAAACAAAGCAAATTCGGCTTGCCATCATCCTGTTGGCTTGCTGCGTGCCTTTGTTTTTTATCGGAAGAATTGCGTGGGCGGGATGGGTCTTCTACCGTCACGGCATCTTTACACCCGCTACCGGCATGCGAACCTATCACGGCGATCGCATTGCTAGGCTTAAGGCTATTCGAATCGCGTTGATGCAGTATCAAGATTCTGAGGGTCAGTTCCCCGATGCCTCCGGTTGGATGGACGCGATCGTTAACCGGATCCAATCTGATGACATGTCGGCAAGCCAATCCAACCGAAAGCTTCGAGACCCTTCTGTATTGGACAAATCTGCATTTGGATGGGGATTTAATTCTGCCCTCAGCAACAAATACATTGGTGATGTTAAAAACCAAAAGACAATGATCATGGTTTATTCCTCTGCCAACACCGCCAAAAATGCCAGCGGAAATCCATCTAACAGTCTTGCCAACCCTCCTCGTGATGGAGAAAATCTTGGAATCACCGTTTCCGGCAATATTGTCAAGCTATAGTCCCATTTTTGGCTATACGAGCAGAGGAAAAGAGATTCTCTTTACCGTATACTTTCCATTGCGAGTGAGCTTTTACCCATTTGTCACTTCAGCGTTGAGGAGAAAACCGGTTGCAAGCATTGTCAGATAGCAGGTCATTGAACAAACTTGAGTTGCTGCGCCTAATGGCGGAGAGTCGAGAAGGAGACCGCCGAGAAGGCATCCTTCTGCGTCAGAGTAAAGGATGGTTTCAGGTAAGTGGCATGGGTCATGAGGCCCTCGTCGCACTGAACCTAAGCCTACGGGCTGAGGACTATCTATTTCCGTATTACAGAGACCGGGGACTTGTGATGGGCCGCGGTCTTTCTACGTACGATCTTGCTCTTGCCTACTTTGCTAAAAAAGATTCAAGTTCTGGTGGCAGGCAAATGCCCGGTCATTACTCATCAAGGCAACACAACATTTTTAGCGTTTGCACCCCAACCGGTGGTTCGCTGTTGCCTGCCTGCGGAACCGCGTGGGCAATGAAGCTCAGAAAAGAAGATTCCGTTTGCGTGGCGACGATCGGTGACGCCGCCTCAAGGCAGGGTGAATTCTACGAAGCAGTTGCCTTTGCCCACCAAGAGCAGTTGCCGCTTGTCATCATTGTTGAAGATAACAAGTACGGCATTTCCACGCCCACAACCAAGTTTTTGCCATTTCACCTTGATCTTTTTGATGCCAATAGTTTTGTCAAACTGAACGGAAGATGGGTTGATGAAGTCCACCAGGTTGGGGCCCAAGCCATCCAAAAGGCAAGAAACGGGCTTGGCCCAACCCTGATTTGGTGCGATCTCGATCGCTTGTCCAGTCACACCAGCTCCGATGACCATCGCGTTTACCGACCTCTTCATGAAATTGAGGAAATGGTTGATCGTGATCCGATCAAACTATTAGCGGAAGAGCTTATCCAAGGGGGCCAGCTGACTCAGCAAGATTGGGCTGCGATGCAAGAGGAAATTAAAGAGGAGGTTGATCGGGCCTATTTGAAAGCTGAACAAATGGCGGACCCACTTCCTGAGGAAACAAACCGATTTGCAATGAGCCCACCCGGCAAGGTGGAAGCCCCGCCAATCCAAGCCAAAAAACAGACAATGGTATCGGCGATCAACGATACTTTTGCTAAAGCGTTAGAATCGGACCCCAATATCATCTTCTTTGGTGAGGATATCGAAGACCCCAAGGGCGGGGTCTTCGGAGTCACCAAGGGCCTCAGCCAAAAATTTCCCAATCAGGTTTTCAACTCTCCGCTGGCAGAAGCCACCATCATGGGGGTTGCAGTGGGCATGGCAATCCATGGATTCAGACCCGTATTTGAGCTTCAATTCATTGACTTCATCTCTCCTGGATGGAACCAGATCGTCACCAACCTCAGCACCCTAACTTGGAGGAGCAACGGAGAATGGAAGTTGCCTATCACCATCTACGCGCCTTATGGGGCCTATCTTCCCGGCGGAAGCCTTTGGCATAGCCAAAGCAATGAAGCCCTGCTGGCTCATGTTCCCGGCATCAAAACCGCAATTCCCAGCACTCCAGAGGATGCTTCCGCCCTGATGTGGACTTCTATCCAAGATGATGGACCCTCATTTGTCCTGATTCCAAAGCATATTTTCCGCAAAAGCGTAGAAGTAGCCAGCGTAGAAAAAGTGCCGTTTGGCTCCGCAAAAGTCGTTGAATCAGGGACCGATATCACGGTGTTAGCCTACGGAAACTGTATCGAACTGGTGCAAGAGGCTAGAGCCAAATCTTCTTATTCCATTGAACTCATTGACCTGAGATCCATTGTTCCCTGCGATTACGAACTCATCGAAAAGTCACTCTCTAAAACCGGCCGCTTAGTTGTTGTTCATGAAGACACACGGACTTGCGGCTTTGGCCAGTCCTTAATTGCAGAGATGGTGAACCGTGCTGAGCGGTTTAATCTATTCCTAAGCCCTCCAGAATTGGTTTGCAGAGACGACGTTCATATTGGATACAACCCTATCTACGAATATGCGGCTCTACCTGACCTTTTCCAGGTACAAGAAGCGCTAGATCGCGTGATGCAGTAAGGTGCCATCCAACTGCGGGTGATGTCTCAAGGCATCATGCAGTTAAGCAGGATGCCTTGAATAGCAAGCCTAGACCAGTTTCCGATGCCTTTTCGCAATCAGCACCAAACTGGCTAGGCCAAAGGTCCACTCGGCTGGCTCCGGCACACTCTGGCACTCAGAGTTATAGTGATTCCACTGGGCCGTCAGCCATGTAACGTCGTCGTTCGTAAATCCAACGCCTCCACCTTGCGATCCGTACGCAAACCCTTCTTGAGTTTTATTATTGAACACTTGCCCCTGGGCGTAAGTATTAACCCCAACCAACGCCCCGTTAAACGAGACGATTCCACCTCCTGAATCTCCGCTGTTGATTTGCCCGTAGTTGAGCTGGTTTTGCAGAGTCCAATAGAGGGCTTGATACTTATATCCCCCTGACGTATAGGTTTGAAGCCCATTAGAAGTCGTAGTTGTAAAACGGTCCGTCCCAGGTTGGTAAGAAGCCGCCATTGTATTTGTCCAGTAGAAACCTACTCCTTGCAAGGTATCGCCGTTAAGGGGCCCGCCCACTTGGACTCCAGGGGTAAAGGTCGGCATGTAGTAATAATTGCCAGTGGTTACATCTTTAACCCAATACTGACCAGACCTACCCCACCCATAATTCGATTCAATTATTCCGGCTGTGCCCGATGCTTCCGCTAACCCTGGTGCCCCTGAAACCAGGCTAGAAAGCGCGTTCCATTGGGCACCCGAAACCTCATCTTCTTGAATCATCAAACCGCTAAATCCCAAATCTTCTGGTGCCCCTGCAACACCCCCATAGGTTGCCGTTCTTGAAACATAGGTTCCAAAATGGGATCCGCTAGCAAAACTGAGCGTTCCACCTGCCCCGTCATGAAAAGTATCGTTCCAGGTGTTGACTCCGTTCATCACATGGTCGGCAGTGGCAAGCCCCAGACACAGAGTTTCTGAGCCAGGCACGCCATCAATCTCTGCCGCGAAAACTGCCATTGAGCCGCTGCTGTTGACGTTTGATTCCCTTACTGAGAATTCCTGGGTCGATAGATTTGAGCTTGGGTCGCCACTTTAAAGCGGGTTTCCCAAATTGGTTTCACTGGCAATACAGGCAGACGTACTGCAAACAATTGCCACACACGCTAGCGAAAGTTTCATTGTAATGGTTTCCTTGCAAATGAAATTTTATTTCATTTGCAATAATTTATTGATCAAACTTTTCTTTGTGTGACTGACAATTTCCTGTAAAAAATCACAGGTTCTGAGGAGTTAATCTTCAATGTCCCATCCAAAAAATTTCTTGGTTACGAAGCTACTGAATAGCCTTCGTGGTTGCTTTTAAGGCTTGCACCTTTGCGCGCCGGCGAATATTTAAGACTTCCAAGACTAAAGCGTAACTCATTCCGAAGTACAAGTAGCCATGTGGAAACGGATGTCCGGTTCCTTCTGCCACAAGAGACACGCCAACCATAACCAAAAACGATAAGGCAATCATCCGAATGGATGGATGCTGCTCCAAAATCTTGGCCAGTCCGTGTACAAATAACGACATCATGGCAACGCTTATTAAAATGGACAAGACCTGAATGGCAAGCTCATGAGTCATCCCAATAGCGGTTAAAACTTGATCAACGGAAAAAATAATGTCTAAGAAAAATATCTGCACCAAAACTGCGGTGAGGGTATGGACTTTCTTTTTGTGAGATCCTTCGTGCTTAACCTCAACGTCGTGGAACATTTCCTTGGTTGCCTTGGCAACAAGGAGAAGTCCGCCAAGGGCAAGTGCAACCGTATTTACGCTAACCGGAGTTCCTAAAACATGGGCAAACGGCTTTTGCAGCCGAGCCAGCATAAAGATTGCCCCGAGGAGGATGAGCCTCGAAACCATCGCTACAAAAACCCCCAAAGACCGCGCTTCCTTTCTTTTGTGATCGGGCAATGATCGAGACAAAATTGTGATGAGGACAATGTTGTCGACTCCAAGAATGACCTGAAGGAGGCTCAGGGCCACTAATCCAACCCAAGCGTCAAGGTGCCCAACCCAGCTAAACATTAGGAAGTGGCTCCTTGCCCATCCGAAGCATCTTGGCGGATCAGCTCTGATAAAGGCACGCCGTTGGCATCTTTGACTGAAATAATGAGGTCTAATTGAGCTTTCCAAGGGATCCCAAGAGACGGATCGCTCCAAAGTAGTGTCTTTTCGCTGGCAGGATGGTAAGCCGCATCACACTTGTAGCAAACAACGGCCTCGCTACTAAGGACCTGAAACCCGTGGGCAAACCCTTTTGGTATGTAGAGTTGGAAGCGGTTCTCTGCAGACAGCACCTTCATCACGTAGTTCCTATAAGTTGATGAACCCGGTCTAAGATCAATGGCCACGTCCAATATCTCTCCACTGGCAACCCAAATCAACTTAGTCTGGGCATGTGGTTCGTGCTGAAAATGAAGCCCACGAATAACTCCTTGGTGAGAAACCGAGACATTATCTTGAACCCATTGAGTCTGCAATCCTGCCTCCGAGAATCTCTCCTGATTGTAGGCTTCAAAGAAACCACCTCGATTATCTTGATAGTAATTGGGAACAAGAAGTTTTACCTCTTTAATTTCCGTTTCTTCAATCGTCAGCAAGGGGCAGTCTCCTGCTTTGTTGCTCTTGCATCGGAACGGCAGAGGAAGGTTTTGGGAGTCATTTTGATGCTAGCCGGTTCAAGTACTTTCCGTACTGAGTTGAGCCCAACTTGGAGGCTCGATTTTTCAACTGTTCCTCAGTAATCCAGCCTTCAATATATCCAACTTCCTCTGGACACCCAACCATGATCCCTTGCCTGCTCTCGATCGCCCTCACAAAACTGCCCGCCTCAAGCATATCGGCTGGGTTGCCGGTATCTAGCCAGGCAGTGCCTCTTCCTAACACTTCCACTTTGAGCATTTGACGTTTAAGATAGGCATTATTGAGATCGGTAATTTCTAACTCACCCCTTGTTGAAGGGATCAAATCCTTCGCCATTTGGCTTGCCAATCCATCATAAAAATAAAGGCCAGTGACCGCGAAATTAGACTTCGGCTCAGATGGCTTTTCACACAGGTTGGTAACGTTGCCAGATTGATCAAATTCCGCGACACCGTATTGAGAAGGATTGGCAACTTCATGGACAAAGACAACCGCCCCCGATTGAAGTTGGGACGCCGCTTTGAGCTGCAGAGAAAGCTGAGCACCAAAAAACAGATTATCACCCAAAATCAACCCGCACGAGTTTCCTTCTAAGAAATCCTCACCGATGATAAGAGCCTCCGCAATGCCAGACGCCTTTTCTTGAACCTGATAGCTAAGCTGGACCCCAAAATCGCTTCCGTCGCCAAGCAATTTTTGGAACAAGGCCTGATCCCACGGCGAGGTTATAACCAAGATCTCTTGAATTCCCGCCGACATTAATGTTGAAAGCGGGTAGAAGATCATTGGCTTATTGTAAACCGGCAGCAGCTGCTTGCTAACAGAAATCGTTACCGGAAACAACCGAGAACCGGTCCCGCCTGCCAAAATGATCCCTTTCAATTTATTGATGCCCTCCTTTGGGTTGGCTGTAGTTTCTTGATAGCCAATCTTTATAATCGGTTCCTTGAACTTCCCTCATCCATTCCGGATTGTTGAGGTACCACTCCACCGTCTTGGCAAATCCAGACTGAAACGGTACTTTTGGCGTCCATCCAAGTTCGGCGGCTGCCTTGCGGGAATCCAAAGCATAGCGCCGATCGTGGCCCAAACGATCTTCTACGTGGGTAATAAGGCCATCCAACTCACTCTTCTCTACCTTCAGATGGGCAGAGACGGCTCCTAAGATTTGATTGACAACGTCTAGGTTCGTCACCGTAGATTCCAGCCCACCGCTAAAGCAGTAACCTTCTCCAACCTTGCCCCTAAGGGCGGTTTGCCAAACTCCCGCCGCGTGGTCGTGCACATGCAGCCAGTCTCTTACCTGAAGCCCGTCTCCATAAACAGGCAATGGCTTGCCTTCCAACGCATGAATCGTCATGAGAGGAATCAATTTTTCGGGATGCTGCCGAGGGCCATAGTTGTTGGTGCACCAAGTTGTGAGAGTTGGTAAGCCGAAGGTTGTGAAGTAGGCCGTCACTAAATGGTCAGAACCGGCCTTTGAGGCTGAATAAGGGCTGCTAGGCTTGTACCGGCTAGTCTCAGAAAAGAGCCCATCTTGGATGGACCCATAGACTTCATCAGTGCTAATGTGAACAAGCCTTTTGTGACACTGGTCTTCATTTAGCCAATGCCCCCGAAAATACTCGAGCAGATTCAAGGTGCCGATGACATTTGTCATGACTGTGATTTTGGGTTCATGAATCGAGCGGTCAACATGGGTCTCGGCAGCAAAGTGAAAGACCCAATCAAAATCAAATGGATCAAGGGCACTGCCAAGACCGTCCCCATCGCACAAATCCGCTTTAACAAAAGCGAAGTTTGGGTGCTTTACCGCTGATTCCAAGTTCACAACATTGCCTGCGTAGCTCAGGGAATCTAGGCAGACCACACTGACCCCATGATTGGATTCCAACACGAGGTCAATGAAGTTGGAGCCGATAAAGCCTGCGCCACCGGTCACTAAAATCTGTTTAACTTGGCTTGGCGCCCGCTCCAGCATTGGTTAATTCTTGGACTTGTTTGCCTTTTTGAAGGCCGATCTGCCAGGAAACACGGCCGTGCTGCCAAGAATCTCTTCGATCCTTAAGAGCTGATTGTATTTCGCGACTCTTTCGCTTCTATTGGGGGCACCCGTCTTTATTTGGCCACAATTGGTGGCAACCGCAAGATCACTGATCGTGACATCCTCGGTTTCACCGCTTCTATGGCTCATCACACTTGTGTATCCATTGGCGGTCGCCATGTTGACGGCGGCAAGGGTTTCGGTTAAAGTTCCAATTTGGTTGACTTTGATGAGGATCGAGTTGGCAAGACCATCTTGAATGCCTTTGGCAAAAATGTCAACATTGGTAACAAACAGGTCGTCTCCCACCAGTTGAACTTTGTCTCCAAGAATGTTTGTAGTCTCTTTCCAGCCTTCTCTATCCACTTCAGAACAACCGTCTTCGATGCTGATAATGGGATACTTTGCCGCCAATTCGGCAAGGTACTCGGCCTGTCCGTGAGGCGATCTCTCCCTTACTTTGCCTGCCTTGTATTGATAATGACCCTTCTCAAAAAATTCGCTAGCCGCGGGATCAATAGCCAAGCAGACGTCGGTCGAAGGTTCATAGCCGGCACCTTGAATAGCCTCCAGTAAATAATCAAAAGCAAGTTCTTGAGCCTCTAAATTGGGAGCAAAACCGCCTTCATCTCCCACCCCGGTTGAAAGCCCTTTCTTGTGCAAAACCGACTTGAGGCTGTGATACACCTCTGCCCCCATTTGCAAAGCGTGGCCAAAGCTATCTGCACCGACGGGCACAATCATGAACTCTTGAAAGTCAACGTTGGAATCGGCGTGCTTTCCACCATTCAACACGTTCATCATTGGAACCGGCAAGGTGCACGCGCTAACCCCGCCAACATAGCGAAACAATGGGATTCTAGAAATCGAGGCAGCCGCTTTGGCAACCGCAAGACTCACTCCTAAAATGGCATTGGCGCCTAACTTGCCTTTGTTGGGAGTGCCATCGAGCTCTCTCAAAATCGTATCAATGAGGATCTGATCGGTTGAATCTTGCTCAAGCAGAGCAGGGGCTATGATTTCGTTAACGTTTCGAACCGCTTTGAGGGTGCCTTTGCCAAGGTATCTCTTTTTATCTCCATCTCGAAGTTCAACCGCTTCATGCTGTCCGGTTGATGCTCCGCTAGGAACCGCAGCACGCCCAAATCCACCTCCGTCTAAAAGAACATCCACTTCAATCGTTGGATTTCCTCGGCTATCTAAAATTTCTCGTGCTGAAACGTCAACTATAATCCCCATATTTTTCAAGAATACCGGTACAAGTGCGGTTTACGGGTAACTTAAAGAAACGAAATGGCTCTTTCGATCAATCGAGAAAACTACGTCCTTCATAAGATTCATTCGATAACTGGTGTGATACCGGTAGGTTACTATCTGGTTCAGCACCTCTTCCTGAATACATTTAGCCTAGAGGGGCCCGCAAAATTTAATGCGGTCATAATGTTTTTTGAATCTTTGCCAAAACAGCTTTTGATGGGATTAGAAGTTTTTGCAATTTGGATTCCACTTGCCTTTCATGCCATTTATGGACTGTTTATTGTCGACCGCTCACAAGGCAATTACTTTTCTAAAAAGTATAAGTTTTCCCAGAATCGCATGTATACATTTCAACGATGGAGCGGGATTTTTCTTTTCTTTTTCTTGATCATCCACTTCACAACCACAACCGGCGTCAAATATTTCACCGGTGACCCAAAGGTTGTTGAGTTTAATGCTTGGCATACAAAGCTGCTAGAGTACGGTGGCTTTTGGCTGATTTTTTACACAGTTGGAGTACTAGTAGCCAGTTACCATTTTTGCTACGGACTTTGGAACTTTTGCATCCGCTGGGGCATCACCGTTTCCGAAAAAGCCCAAGCCAATGTTCAGAAGTTTTCCTTTGTGGCCTTTGTGTTGATCACCATCATGGGTTGGGCTGCCCTTGCCGGATTTTTAATTCCTCATGGAAACGTCGTTCAAGGGGTCGCACACTCAAGCAATAGTCCAACTCCTGTCGTTTTGCAACCTTTCCGGCTTTAAAAATTGAACGAAACTCCCAGGCCAGGTGTTTTTCTTGATCGGGATGGGGTCCTGATCGAAAATGTCTCTACCTATGTGCGGAGGTGGGATGAAGTTGAGATCTACCCGTACTCCGTTGAATCTCTTCGCCGATTAAAGGAGGCTGGGCTTCCTGTTTTTGTCATCACTAATCAATCCATCGTGGGAAGAGGCGGAATTGACTTTGCTACGATTGATTCTCTTCATCAAAAAATCATGGAGGCTGTCGATCCCCACCATGCAGTGGTTAAAAGCTACCTATGCCCTCATGCCCCCGAGGAAAATTGTGATTGCAGAAAGCCCCAGCCCGGCAGCCTTTTTAGGGCAGCAAAAGAATTCAATATCGATCTTGATCGGTCCTTTATGGTGGGGGATGCTGTTTCTGATGTCCTAGCCGCAAGAGCCGCCGGCGTGAAGCCGCTTATCGTGAAGTCTGGCAGAGGACTTGCCCAAATTCAGAAAATGGAGCTAGGTCTCGCGGAGGTCACCGAAAACTTAGAAACGGCAGTGAGCTTGATTCTTGCTCAACTGCCGCATCTTAAAAACGGTCTCGATGAATTGGCTTAATCTTTGAAGCCTGGAAGCCGACGGCCCTTATAATAACCATCAGGACTCGCATTGTGTCGCAACACGAAAGGCTCGCCGTCTCGACTCTTATTCAACTGAATCTCGGGCATATCCGTTGTGTAGTGGGTTCGTCGAAGAGCGGTCCTCTGGTGACTGTGGCGTCGTTTTGGATTTGGCATGGTTTTTCCTTAAACTTTTATTTTTTCTCGCGATGGAGGGTGCGCTTGCGCAAATTCGGATTGTATTTCATGAGCTCAAGCCGCTCGGTTGTATTTTTACGATTTTTAGTCGTCGTGTAATAGTTCTTTCCGTCCTCCGTACAGACGATTCTGATAATTTCTCTTGCTTCCGCTTTCTTTGCCATAAGACGATCCTTCTTAATTTATCCGGAGACGAAAATAAATTATGGCACACCTTACGCCATGAATTCAACACCGCTATCAACTTTTGAACGTCGATGCCTCGTTCCGCCTTCCGATGAACTTGGCAACATTCAAAAACTGGCAACATGTTGCCAGTTCCTGAGGAGTCTTTTTGCTTTACCGCCGCCAGCTTACAACCGTCACCGCAAACGGGTTGAGCTTGATGGCGCCATCTTTGATGCCAATCCTTCTGGCTGGATTATCTCCTGTCTTCTCATCTACGCTTAAAGCCGAAGCTCCCTTAGAATTGGGAATACCAATATAAATTGGGCTTGCGCTTTTGTTGATCAAAAGAATTTTGTTGCCAGATCTTGTGTGGTAAGCCTGAACTTCTACCTGATCGCTGCCCTCGCCAGAAACCTGAGTATCCACCAAATGGTCGCCAGGATGGAAGTTATCTTTGAGCAGTTTTAACACCCAAAACCTTGCATTGGGCTTGTTGGTCGTCCAATCCATCATGCTCACGCTGGGGTACTGGGTTGGATAACCAACCAACTGGGATTCTCCCACAATATCAACTTTAAGCTTAGACAACTCAACATAAAGGTAGGCAAAAAGAGAACCCGCCAGATTCCAGTAGGCATGAGGAGGGGGAATGCTGTCTTTGGGACCGTTGTCGGTAGGCAAAATCACCCCAAGTTCATCAATATCGGTCTTTGTTTTAGGGGACAATTCTTCACGCACGGCTTGAATCTTGCCTACGGTTCCCAAAAAGCCCTTGGCCTGGGCAAAGAAAGTTGCCGGCCACTGGGCAAGAGTTTGGTTAGGTCCCGGAGAGGCATAGAAATGGTAAGAAATATAATTGATGGGGATACCAGGCTTATGGTTTGCAGGATTCAAAAAGTATTTGATGAAATCCATATCGTTGCCCGGAAAAGCCAAAGCCATTCCCATAAACTGGGTTGTTGGGCTTGCCTTGTGAATACCAGCAACAATGGCGTCGTATCGCTTTGTGTAGTCTTGTGGTGAAGTTGAATGTTCCGCTTCGACCTCATTGAGGACCTCCCAAATCGCGATCTTATAGTGGTAGCCAGAATTGTGTCGCACTCCATCTTCATCAACAAATCCTCCATCCACATACCAGCTTGCTAAGCGGCGGTAGTAATCCCCAAGCTGCTTTCCGCTCGGATCATTGAGAACGGTGCCTTGCGTGTAGTTCCAATAGGGCTGGTTCGGATCTTTTGGATAGGTCACTGGGCTTGGAGTCTTGAATAGCCAAGCCGGCATCGTACTAAAGTTCATTACCACGGGATGCCCCTTTGTTGAATTTAAAAATGCGGTTGTGATGGGGTCAATAAGGTTAAAATCCCAAAATGTTTTTTTGTCAGTGGGTGGTTTCAATTCTGCAACTCCCAATCGAGGATAGGGTAGCCATGGCACGAATCGAACATCGTTGGCTCCCAACAATTTGAGGGCATTAAATGCGGCTTTCCCAAGCGGCTGACCCGGACGCAGCGGTGGGTTGACAACCACCTGAAGCGTTGGAGTTGATCGAGAAACTAAGGTTGTCTTGTGCCAGTTGACAACGAGCGTTAAATTTTGCTGGGCAATAGCAGAACCGGAGACCGAAAGCCCGGCGAGAGTGGAAAAGACCAGCCAAGCTCTTTTAGCCTTGAAGAAAAATAGAAAATGCGTCCTGATGACCACGCTTGTGAGCATATCACACAGGCCACTGCTATGCAATTTGGTGGCTTAAGCCGCTAAACAGTCCTGGCAAGAAGCTGTGACTGCTGCGCCCGAGACTGGGTCATTCATCCGCAAATTGTAGGTCGCGTGCGGGACAATGCCACCGCTGCCGGAGGGTCCCGTGGCAACAACCGTCGCACCAGATGAACCTTTTGGTTGGTAAAGTTCAACGCCTCAACAAGAAAAGGTGACACTTACGATGCCATCCGGCTGGGCATCCGCCATACCAAGAACACCAATGTCCGGTACCTGGGCACCCTGGGGCAATGCACTCAGAGGATTGGAGCTCGACAAATTGGGAACATTTCCACTTCCAAAAAAGAACAAGTACCACGGGCTACTTGTCTCCCCTAGTACATCACGGTAACCAGCCGTATAGGCATTCGCCGAAGTATCCCACACCCAGGAGGCAAATAATAATTGCCTGCTTACCACGGCGGTGCCTCTGCTTGCACTGTCAATGGCCCGCCGATTGTAACAACCCAATCTTGACCAGTGACTTGGGTTGAGTTGCCAGTTGCATTGTTCTTAAAATAAACTGTGCAGGATATCCAAGTATAAGAGGTTCCGGTTCCAAAGCTATAACCCGACGCAGTGACAGAGTCACCGCCTTGGTTGAACCACACAACACCAGGTTCCAAATTGGCAGGAGGGGTAGAACTGCTGGAATTAGCCCATAAATACCCAGTTATAGCCCAGTTTCCTAGATTGCTCACCGTTGCCGTTCCCGAGACCGAGGCGCACACACAGCCCGGTTGGGATTGGCCCGGCGCGGTAATACCGCTATTGTAATTAAGCTTAAGAACGTTAGATGCGGCTTTGACCGTTACAGTTGGACCAACCGGGATTTGAGCAAAGCTTGAGCGGGCACCAAGACCGAACAAACTATCTATAACGAAATAAGGAGCTTTGAGCTTTGAGCTTTGAGCTTTGAGCTTTGAGCTTTGAGCTTTGAGCTTTGAGCTTTGAAGAACTGACAAAATTTAATCATCCCAAGTTCCGTAACCCTATTAAAACAAACTCTTCCAAAAATGCAAGCAAGAATCAAACAAAGGATTGCAATCCTCCTTTCGGCTAAACGCAGACCTACTGACTTAATTCAAGCGACTTCGTCTTCGTACTCTTCGTAGGCAACCGAAGTTGGGCCCTTGGCCTTGCCGGGACGATTGTAAATCACCCCTAAGATGTTAGTTCGCGTTCGCTTGAGCATTTCCATGCAGTATCGGATCGAAGTCTTGTGGGTCACCCCGACCTTAATCACAAAAACGGAACCGTCACAAGCATCAGCCGCAACCTGAGCGTCTGCGCTGGCAAGTGCAGCCGACGTATCCACGATAATGAAGTGGAACTGTTCCTTAAGATCGTCTAGCAGCACGGTAAAGGCTTCTGATGCAAGCAGTTCCGTTGAGCTGCCTGCTTCTGACCCCGCTGTGATCACCTTTAAGCCCTCAACATCTGTCTCTTGAAGGACCTCGCGAGCGGTCTTGTAACCCAAAATGACATCCGTCAAACCAGGACCCTCTGCCAAATTCATGACTTTGTGCAAAGAAGGTCGGCGTAAGTTCGCATCAATCAAAACCACATCATGAGAACCAAGTGCCATCGAGGCGGCAAGGTTCGAGGCAATTTCGGAACGCCCTTCATTATTTCTGCCGCTGACAACCGCAATGGAACGCATAGGTTCTCCTCCAACCGTAAACAAGAGGTTTGATCTGAGTAGACGGAAGTTCTCGGCCTGATTGGCATCGCCAGCCACCACCAAAGAACGGGCCGAATTTGGCAAGGGAACTGCCCCAAGGTTGCGACTTCCTGCAATAGCCCTTGCGTTTTCCACCGTGTACACCCTATCATCCAGCCTTTCTTTGATGCCAACTACTCCAAGCCCTACCGCGATTGCAAACACAAAGGATGCCGCCATGTAAATGGGCCAGTTGGGCTTGATTTGCTTGGGTGGCGTCACGGCTCCAACTTCTTGGACAGGAGGCTGAGCTTCACTTTGACGCTGTTCCAAATCCAGCAAGGTCTTTTGAGAAATCTGAAGGCCGTTTTGGGCATCAATAACCTTTTGATTCAGGTTATCGTAAGTGCCCTTATGGCTTGTAATAAAATCAACTCGATCTTTTGCCGAATTCATTTTCTGAAGAGCAACTGTGGCTGCCGATGCCGCTCCTTCGTACTCGGATTTGGCACCTGCAATCTTCTCGTGCAAAACGTCTAATAGAGGATTTCTGATCAACCTGCCTGTGTTAATGACCTGAGGCAGTTGATCAACAAACTTTCTTTGGACATTGACCTGATTTTGAAGCTGCTGCACCTTGGGATTATTGCTTCGGTAAAGAACCTTGGCTTGAGCAAGCTGGCCTTCTAAGTCCGCTAATTTTGATCTTTGCTCCAACACATACTGCTCATTGTTCTGATTGGACTTATCTTGGATTTGGGCTGGTGTTGCTGCCAAAGTTGCTTCTAAGGAGTTCAGTGAACTTTGAGCATCAACCTCTTTTTGCTGAGCCTGAGAGTAAGTATCTTTGGCATCCGCGTAGTCTCTCAAGGCATAGTTTGTATCATCATCAATTTGGGTGATGTTGGTGCTTGCACGGAACTTTTGCAGCGCCGACATTGCCGAATCTAACTTGGCTTTTGCCGTATTTTCCCGAGTTTGGGCAAACCGGATTGCATCGCTAAGTGCCTTTTGCAGAGCTTCGCGCTCATACGACGCGTAGGTCACAGGAATTTGCTGGGCCAATTGATAGGCAAGGGTCTGATTTCGAGAATCGACACTGACTACCAACACGTTTGTCATACTGGCCTGTTGAACCGAGACTAAGGGATCCTGAATGAGGTCTGGAGATGGCAAAGGTGGCTGCTTACCAATCGCTAGCATAGAATCTCTTAAAACATCAAAACCCTGTAAAACTTCAATTTGGCTGGGGATGTCATCCACGGTGGGGGTTAAAGAAACGTTGTTGAGCGGGTCAAACTGACTGGGGCTCGACATAAATTGCTGGTTTCGCCCCTGAACAAGGATGCTAATTTGAGACCGGTACACCTTGTCAATCTGCAGCGTATAAAGCACCGCCAAAACCATAACAATAAGGAATGTGCCCACAAACAACACCCAGCGTCTTTTGAGGGTTGCAAAGTAGTCTCGAAGCCTTGCTTCTTGTTGAAGTGGATATGGATCGTTTCTCATGAGGCAGGCAGAACTTTTTTAAGGCCTATTGTGAAAAATCGGGTTTTTGACCCGCATTCAATAGACGGACATGTCTGTTTGTTTGACATTTAGCTGACAATTCCAGTTCCAATTCTACTTTTTTCTGAACAAAACTGGTGATTTCACCGAAAAATTTCCTAAAAATCCTCTATAATAGTAGACATATATGTACTATATTGGGTTCTGTTTGCTTGAGCAGTTCTATGTTGACCAAGTGCAAAAAATGGCAACGTCCAGCCAGCCCCTTATGATTACATTTCAAAAACAAGTCTTAGATTCATGCCCTTTGGCCCGGGCAAAGGGAGTATTGCCTGGTTCGGCGGTAAGCGTAGCCAAAGCCATTCTTGGCCCCCAATCTTGCGGCCTCAGTTGGAACCAGCAAGATTACATCGAAGGCCAAGAAAGGTGGCTGCACGTTTGTGAAAAATACACCGATGCCATTGAACCGATCCATCAACACAGTGCTTACCTTGATCTCTCTGCCCATGCCCAACCAGAAGACATCGCTGCCATCTTAACCCGAGACCTGCAAGCCAACGGTTTTCAGGCAAAAATCGGCATTGGTGGCAATAAGTGGATCGCAGAAATGACCGCTACACACGGAGATCCTGGCCATATTGCCTTGATCATGCCCAGAAAATATGTGGGCGGCTTCCCCGTTTCTTTGCTTCCTTGCCAACCCAGCCACATTAAAAAACTCACTCTCTTAGGCTGCCATCGGATTGGAGACATCCTTTCTATACCGTCACAAGCGCTTCGCGCACAATTTGGAGAAGATGCTACTGTTTTACGCAAACTTGCTCTCGGTGGAGACGATCCGTACGTTCGCGCGATCTATCCAAAAGACACCATTTCCGCTGTCTTTTGGCCATCAAGCCCCATAGAAACTACACTCCATCTCGAAAGTTGTCTGGAAGTTGTCTCACAAAGGATAGGCGACAAACTAGAAAAAGCCGACAAGTTAGGTCACGGAATAGGACTTTACCTAGAAAGAGAAGATAAACCACCCTTGCAACGCAAAAGGACGTTTGTTAAGCCTATTTTTGATGCCATAACCGCCATTCATGCTCTTAGGTCAATGACGGTTTTGCTGCACGAGCCAGTTATAGCCATTCGCGCTCAGATTATTGATCTCAAACCTAGGCAGCGTCACCAACCCAGCTTAGATGGACCCAATGATAGTGCCGCTAAAAAGCAAAAAGCAGAACAAGCCATTCAATCCGTACAGAAATTATTTGGGGAAACTGCGGTTCAGCCAACTTCTGCCATGGTGACTCCCCGGCAGCTCTACCTAAGAGCCTTTCACGATGAACACAAACCCTGATCAACAAATCCTTGCCCGATGGAGGGAAAGCTACGGCTGGTGGAACGACGAACCCTACCGCGAGGTTATCAAGACCCTTGACGGCAACGGCAAAGTCCACCGCATCGAAAAACATGCCCCTCCCCTCGGCCAAAAGTTGAGTTCTGGCCAAACTCAACACAAAGAAGATCACACCCAAGATTGGGGACTGAAAGAGAAAAAGGTCAGAGATGTCAAGGCTGCCCTTGCTCAGGGACGCCTTCCAAGCCATTATTATGACCGGCAGATTCAAGAACGGCATGGGCTGCCAACCTTCCAATCAAGTTCCATGCTCAAGCAGGGTAGTCATTACGCCCCGCTTCGATGCATCAGTGGATACTCATTTGGTCGGTCTGTGATTCTTGCAGAAGAGCTTCCCGCCCTTGCCGCCGCTGCTGGATGCAGTGTAGCCGCCATCACCGATCATTTTTCCCTTTCCGGAGCCTATGAATTTGCCAAAGCCGGCAAAAGACACGGAATCAAAACGATCCTCGGAGCAACCTTCACCTTAGAGGGAGGCGGTGATATTGTCTTGCTTGTCCGCAATAAAACCGGATACCGCAACCTATGTCGATTGATCACAAAATGCCACCTTGAAGAGCCTAGAGGATTTCCACTGGCTAACCTTGATCGGATTGCCCAACACGCCGATGGCTTGATTTGCCTCACTGGCGGCGATCGTGGGCCAATCAATCTTTTGCTGCAGACTGGTAAAGATAAAGAATCCTATGAATACCTATCTTTATTGTCCAATATCTTCAAAAAAGGCTCCCTCTATATAGAAATAGAAAGATCCTTTCATCCTTGGACCCAGGCCATCAACTCCAAGCTTCTACAACTTGCCGATAAATCAGGAGTTCCATTTGTGGCAGGTGGACCCATTACCCATGCAAGAAGAAGTCACTTCCCTGCCCAAGATATCCTTGCCTGCGCTCACAATCTTGCCACGGTAGAAGACCCAATCGGACGCAAACCTTTTTATGATGATGGGCAAAGCCCTTTGCCAAGTCATCCAAGAAGAGCCCTTAATGCAGAGCATTTTTTTCATAGCGGACAAGAAATGGCTGCCCTTTTTGCCGACATTCCCCAAGCCTTACAGAACAGCCTTGAAATTGCAGAAAAGTGCGATAGCGACGTTTTTCCATCACGTCCGCCCCTTCCCTCCCTTTTTGAAGACGACGATATTGCCTTGCGAGAAATTGTGGAGGCAAATGCCCATTTTGCCTATCCCAATTACACACCTCTCCACCGACAAAGGCTAAGGATGGAGGTCGATCGCATCATTAGGTTGGGGTTTTCCAGTCACTTTCTGATTGCTTCTGAAATGTGTCGATGGGCTGGCGAGCACGCCATCCATCTCAGCGGACGCGGTTCGGCAGTTGATTCTGCTGTCGCCTATGTTCTTGGCTTTTCTCGCATTGATGCCATCAAACACAACTTGCATTTTGACCGCTTTTTGCCTGCCGACGGATCGAAAAGGCCCGATATAGACATTGATTTTGAAGCTCGTCGACGTGATGAAGTCCGCGGATATCTCATCCGCCGTTTTGGAGTGGAAAGAACCGCCCAAGTGGCAGCAATCGGCTCTTATCGCACACGCGGCATCCTCAGGCAGGTGGGTAAGGCTATGGAACTGCCCGAGTCTTTGGTCAACGAGTTGGCTAAAAGGCTGCATGGAGGTGTCTCGCCCGATCATCTTGCTGATGCCCTTAGCAAACGACCGGAATTAAGAGACCACCCCATGGATAAAGCCCGCTTTAGGTGGGCAATACAACTGGCTGGAAGGCTGATGGATGTTCCCTTTGATATCGGCTGCCACTCATCGGGGCTTGTGGTCAGTTCTCAACCAATATCAGATTACGTTCCCATTATGTGGTCGGCAACACCAAGCCACCCCACCGCCCAAACCACAGAACCCTTTTTGCGCCTCATGCAGTGGGATAAACGATCAAGTAAGTCTCTGTTTGATAAATTTGATATCTTGTGCCTGCGCGGGCAAGACGTTATCTCTGGAACCGAACAGCGCATGCGTGTTCACCAACCCACATTCGATGCCAAAAAAATTGATGTTGATGACCCTGAGATTTATCGAGCCATGCGCAGTGGAGAACTGATCGGCATTCCCCAATCTGCGTCCCCTGCCATGCGTCAGGCCCACATTCGTTTACAAACCAATAACCTTCATGATGCCAGCCTCGTTCAGGCTGGCATCAGGCCAGGGGTGGGCGGAGCCGTGAAAATCAATGAACTCATTGCACGGCGCCGTGGCAAACCATTCCAGTTTGCCCACCCCGATTTTGAACCTATTCTTGGTCACACCTATGGGATTATTGTGTTCCAAGAACAAGTGGACCAGCTTCTGCAGCATTTCTGTGGGTGTACATCGGGCGAGGCAGAAGACATCCGAGATTCCATCCACAAAAGAAGGCGAGAAGATTACGGCCAAGCCATTCGAGAGCAATTGCTAGACCGCTGCCTTGCTCAAGGTTTTTCCGCCGAGACCGCAGAACATGTTTGCAACCTTGTTGCAGGTTTTAAGGGCTTTGGATTTGCCCAAGGACACGCCCTTGCCTTTGCCGAGGTCTCTTTGCGCAGCCTCTATTTGATGCAGAACCAGCCAAGTTCTTATTTTGCCGCCCTTCTTTCTGCTCAGCCAGCAGGATATTATGGACCCTGCACCATTGCCAATGAAGCCCGCTTGCGAGGAGTTGCCATGCTGCATCCTTGCGTCAATCGCAGCCAGGAATTGTTTACGGTGGAAGATATCTCCATGCAATCCGGACTAACCATCCCTGATGCCGCCATCCGCACAGGGCTTATGCAAATAAATGGCATTAGTTCTGGTTTGAAGGAACGTATTATCGCCTCCCAACTGCAAGTCACCGCTCCTTTCTATAAGCCGCTGGTGCCATTGCAAGAAGTTGGTTTGAAGCATCGGCTTGGCCATATTGCCCTTTTAGATGCCCAACAAGACCCACCACTGCCTTTAGCTCCAAAGGCATTTGCAAGTTTTTTTGACTTTGCCGCCAAGACCAATCCCCATCAAGATGAGTTGGAAGCCTTAATCCTTGCTGGTGCCTTTGATGACTTGTGCCCCAACCGTCGCGCTCTTCTATGGGCCATTCCCCTTGCTCAAGAGTATGCAAGGGCAAGCAAGGCACTATCCGGCCCCGACACCTTACCCATCCAACTCCCTGAACCTCCACTAGAAGCCAACATTGAAGACTTCTCGGTTGAAGAAAAAGCGGTTCTGCAACGCTCGGTGTTAGGCATGGATATTGATCACCACTTGATGGCATTTGAACGGGAAAGGGTAAGCAGAAAGGCGATGACCACCCTAGAAATCAAGTCCCAGTCAGATGGGCAACATGCAATGGCGGTCGGTAATCCTATTCGCCTTCGCTTCCCGCCAACCGCATCCGGCAAACGGGTGGTCTTTTTTGACCTTGAGGATGAAACCGGTCTTTTGAATGTCACCGCATTTGATGATGTGTATCAGGTTTTTGGCAAAGCCATTGTCACCTCACCTTATGTGACCGTTATCGGTGAGGTGCAAAATCGGGATGGACACAAAGCCTTTTTGGCCCATGAGGTGTATTCCTATAAACCTGCCTTACTCAAGAAAACCAACACTTCCATCCCCATCCACGGCGCCGACTTCCTTGGTCGATAGGCAACCTATGACTAGTCTCCGCACTACGATCACTGGTCAACATTTGTCTTGACTTTCAGCTCACACCAACTGCTTAAAACGATTTACATTGACACTGCCAGACGTATTGAACAGCTACTGAGACTTAACTGCTCTGTTATAATGGACGAGTCACGATGCGAAAGAAAGTTTTATATGGATTGATGTTTATTCTGGCACTGATGCCAGCGATTGGGTGTGCCTCTATTGTTCATTCCGTCGACAACCTTGTTGGGCTCAAACAACTCAATCTCATTCGTAGCCTCAGTAGATCCAAACAACACCCTGGTTTTCCCAGCCAGCTTGTTGCCAATCAAGTCTACATTATTAATTACCTCGGAGCCGCCTATTGCCAATACTTCGTCATTGGTTCTTCCACTGCTAGTGGCCAGGACCTAGCCAAAATCCTAGATCGTTGGCAGATGTCTAAATTGATTAACCACAAGGTGAGATGGTCGGAAGATTCCAGCGGCAGCGCTGCAGTTCTAAACTTTACAAACAAGAGCCACTTCTTTAGCAGCGGCAGTACGGAAGTATCTCCAATTGGCTCGTTGGTCGAGGCATTTCGTCAGGCTGGCTATCAAACATTTCCCGTGGTTCGTAGCTGGAACTACCTTGCCGTATCGGGAGCCGGACCGAAAGTTTTTGGCGGCCGCGTAGTAGCCTATGATGAACTGGGAGTTGACCCAAGCAGCCAAGTTCTCGCATCTGCCTCCGTTTCTCCAGTTTTAAAGTGGCTCAGTTGCCTATGGTTTGGGTTTCTCTTAGTTACTTTTTTGATTGGTTTTGCGCTTGCCCAATACCTGGTCAAGAACAGTAACCGCCCCTTATATGAAAGAAGAAAGATCTACCGCAAATGCATTTTTGGAGGTGCGTTCGGGGGGATGGGCTTTCATTTCATTTTTTTCCAATACTTGATCATAACCACAACCTTGTATAAATTGACTGACCTGTGGACGGGCAGCCCAGATGCTGGGCCCTCAATCTTAGCATTACCTTTGGGCACCTTTCCAATGTTGCTTGCGTTGCCGTTCATCTCAAAATTGGAGTCAAAGGTATTGATACCACGAGACGATTTCGAACGGGAAGCCCAAGCAATTTTCTCTGCAAAGCCGGATACAGTAAAAGTTACCCACGACCAGTTCACTCAGCGTTCTCGCATAAAATCATTGAAACTCACAATAATGGTTGCGATCCTATTGTTAGCAATCGTAGCTCAATTTGCTTTCAGGCCCCATGGGGCTAGCTTCATTCTGCTGGGATTTATTGCTGAACTTTTCGCCAACGTTTTATTCGATGCTTTCTTGCCCAAAAATTTAAAAGTTATCGCCACAGACGGAAGCGAGATTTCGGCTGATTTCGATCTCAGCCAAATTTCAGGCAATTTGGCGGCCAATCTGGGAAGACCTAGCTTGCTAGTGAAAGTCCGCAAAGATCCCCAAGCTCAGATGCTTGCCTCCTGTAGCCACAACAAGGAGTCAATCTTGATTACACAACGGATGCTGGAAATTCTCAACCAAGACGAACTGAAATTTGTACTAGCTCGAGAGATTTTGGGTGATAATAGTCGCACCACCAAAAAAATCCTCTATCCAATCTTGCTCGCTTGCTTACTGCCAGACGTATTTATTGGTTTCGTCATTTTTAAAAGATCTCACGTTGACTTCATTTGGATCGCCGCCGCCGTCAGTTTGCCGGTCCTTGCAATTCCATTCGTTTTGCTTAATTCAACAAGGACCCGACTTAATGAAGCAATCCTCTTAGACAGACAAGTGGTTGATCGAATTGGTGGCAGAGACCATGCCATTTCGGCTATAAAAAAAATCGAAGCGGCAAGGGCACTAATTCCATCGCCTCCAAATGACATAAAGAAAAGAATTGATTTTCTGCAACCGTGAACACTAAAGAATTAATGTGATCCGCAAAGCCATCTTGTTTGCCAAGCCGGAAAGGCTTCTCATACGGCTATTTTGAGATCCCTCTCAAATGATTCTGGGTGCTTTTAGGACGCGTAATTTGAAACGACATCTCCCAACGCGTAAATCAAAATGAGGATCATTTTGGTTAGTAACACCAAGAGAATCCTCAGGTGTTGGCTGCAACAAGTTTAAGAAGGTGTCGAACAGTTGTCGATCCATGGCAATTGCTCAAGTTAACCGTCTGATTTGCACTGAAACCAGACGGTTACCAAAGATGTTCAGGTTCGAAGCTCCTTCACATTGCATCCCGACTCCTTCCGGGCTAGGTGGGTTTTGAGTTGCTCAGCACTCACCTAGCAAGCCAAAGCATCACGATTCAGCTTCACAATGCTCCAAACATCCTGTCATCACTCCATCCGCTAACTTTATGAGCCGACGAGTTCTTTTTCTTTCTTCTTGCCGCCGCTAGGACCTTTAAGGCGGAAGATGACGTTCTGATCCGAATCCATTTCTGCTACGATCGTGTCACCAGACTGGAACCTGCCCAAAAGCAACTCCTCAGAAAGAGGATCTTCAATAAACCGCTGGACAGCGCGGCGCAAAGGTCGCGCACCAAGGTTAGGATCGTATCCTTGCTCTACCAAGTGGTCTTTGACCTTATCACTCAGCTCAATTGTAATGCCCTGGGCGCCGGCCTGATCATTCACCCTCTTCAGGTAAAGCTCTGCAATTTGCAGAATTTCATCCTTGGTGAGATGGTGGAACACGATAACCTCATCAACACGATTGAGAAACTCGGGCCGAAACAGCTTCTTCATCTCATCAATCATCTTCTTCTTCATGGTTTCGTACGTCTTGGGATCACCCACGTCGATCTTGCTTTCTCGGAACCCAAGTCCCTTTTCAAGCTCAATCGGACGCACGCCCACGTTAGAAGTCATGATGAGAATGATGTGGCGGAAATCAACCGTTCTTCCCTGGCTATCCGTAAGCTGCCCGTCCTCCATCACCTGCAACAGGATATTGAAGACGTCTGGGTGGGCCTTTTCAATCTCATCTAAAAGCACAACCGAGTATGGGTTTCGACGAACCGCCTCTGTAAGCTGACCGCCTTCTTCGTAGCCAACATATCCGGGAGGGGCACCCAGCAGCCTTGATACAGAAAACCGCTCCATGTATTCAGACATGTCAATCCGAACCATGCTCGACTCTTTTTCGTACAAGTAAGCAGCTAAGGTCTTTGCCAGTTCCGTTTTTCCGATACCAGTCGGACCTAGGAAAATAAAGCTTCCCAAAGGCCGCTTTGGATCCCGCAGGCCGCTTCTTGACCTTCGGATTGCCCTAGAAACAGCAGTAACCGCATCCTTTTGGCCAATAACTCTTTTGTGCAAATCTTCTTCCATGCGCAAAAGCTTCTGGCTTTCTGCTTCAACCAACTTGGTAACGGGAATCCCCGTCCAACTCTGCACAATACCAGCAATTTCCGCCTCGCCTACCACTGGCTCTGGCTTTTCAATGGCATTCCAAGCCTCTTCTCGCTTGACCAAATCAGCTTCCAGTTCGTCGCGTTCTGCCTTAAGTTTTTCGACATTTTCATCGCTCGATCGCTTTGACTGATGCTCGTAGTCGGAATTCATTTTGCTTAGTCGAATTCGATCGGCACGAACGTCATCGGGCGGCAAACTTTGCTGCAGTCTGATTCTTGAAGCGGCTTCATCGATCAAGTCAATCGCTTTGTCTGGCAGACTTCGGTCCGAGATGTACCGTTGAGATAGGGTCACCGCCGCATCAATGGCGCTGTCCGTAATTTCTACTTGGTGATGAACCTCATAGCGCTCTCGGAGCCCCTTTAAGATTTCGATCGCTTCTTCTTCACTTGGCTCTTTGACTTTGACCCCTTGGAACCTTCGCTCTAGGGCTGCATCGCGCTCAATATACTTCCGAAACTCATCTTGAGTAGTGGCACCAATGCACTGAAGCTCGCCTCTGGCAAGGGCAGGCTTCATGATGTTAGAAGCATCAATCGCTCCTTCTGCGGCGCCAGCTCCAACCAAAGTATGAAGCTCATCGATAAAGAGGATGATTTGGCCATCCGCTTTGCGGACCTCTTCCATCACCTTCTTCATGCGCTCTTCAAATTCGCCTCGATACTTGGTGCCCGCCACCAATCCTGCCAAATCTAAGGCAACAATCCGCTTGTCTTTAAGCAGTTGAGGGATATCTCCTTGGACAATCCGAAGCGCCAAGCCTTCTGCAATCGCGGTTTTGCCAACACCGGGCTCTCCTACCAAGCACGGATTGTTTTTTGTGCGTCGGCAAAGAATTTGCATAACGCGCTCAATCTCGTTTTGTCGACCTACAACTGGATCAAGTTTCCCTTCTCGAGCCATCTCGGTAAGATCGCGACCAAATTCATCGAGGGTCGCGGTTTTGTTGGATCCACTGCCCGAAGACGATCTTCCGGTGGATTTGGTTTGCGTCTCGTTGTCTTGCAAAGCCATAACCTCCCTTCGCGCCCGTTCCAGTTCAATCCCAAGCTTGGTTAGAACTCGACCTGCAAGTCCGTCACCCTCCCTGATAAGCCCCAGCAAGAGGTGCTCGGTGCCTATATAGTTGTTATTAAGATTCCTTGCTTCATCATAAGCAAGATCAATGACTCGCTTGGCTCGAGGAGTCAAGGTGACTTCCTGGTTGGTTCGAGAATCTCCACGCGGCAACTGCTTTTCAACTTCTGCCCGAATCCGGTCCAAACTGGCCCCGATATTGGCTAGAACTCGTGCGGCAACACTATCCTTTTCTCGCACCAAACCTAAAAGCAGATGCTCGGTGGAGACATAGCCTTCACCAAACTTAGTTGCTTCTTCTTGTGCGTAAAAAACGACCTTTCTCGCTCTTTCTGTAAACCTTTGCCACATACTTTGTTTCTAACACCTAGTCCGTCTCAGACATCCTTACTTGCTCAGACGTGTTTTCTAATTCTACGTTCCCAAGTTCCCGGGACTCTCAGGTTGAACCAGGCATTTTTGCCTATGGGAAATCATCGTACCCGTCGCCCTTGGAGTTTATATTCGGGACGAACGGACTGCGTGCTTAGTTGCTGATTCAAATTCTTTCCTAACAAAATTCATTCAATTCCCCTTTTAGGCAGGTTGTTTCACTCTGCCGCTTAGACCGTATCCGCAGTCAGAGGGCCTGAAAATAGATAACTTCTCTTCGAGCCCGTTCCAGATCAATTCCAAATTTTGCAAGAAGGTCATCGGCAAGTTCATCTCGTTCCCGGATAAGACCCAACAAAAGCTGCCCAGTGCCAATATAGTCAACATTAAGATTTCTTGCTTCTTCATAGGCCAAATCAATGACTCTCTTTGCCCCCGGATCCAACGTGATTTGTTGGTTTTTACGGGCATTCCCGGTGAATTTCAGTTTCTTCACATCTGTCCGGATCGCTTCTAAACTTGCCCCTAATCTGATCAAGACTCGTGCGGCAACCGATTCCTCGTCATGCACCAAGGCCAAAAGAATGTGCTCGGAGAACACTCGCTCCATTCCAGCCTGAATCGCCTCTTTCTGGGCCTGAAAAACCACTATCCTTGCGTTTTGCGTAAATCTATTCCACACAGTTTGCCCTGATGATCCCCGTCTAACTGAGTCAACTTGCCTAGCCCCGAAGAAGTTTTCATTAAATCTAAAAACCCACCTTCAAAGCCATGCCAAATTGAACCAAGTCCCCTTGCTTAAAGTAAGCATTGCACATTCCTGGTTTGGTAGCTACTAGGGAGCCGAACTTGATTCTAACCGACTTGTTTTTGGTCCGAATTTAGCTGCAAACTGGCAATCAATCCTAGTAACAAGATAAAATCCGAGTATGCAGGCAAGAGCCAGAACAAACGCGGCGAGAGTTGGACTTCTTGTGATTGCCTTTGCCGTGATGTTGCTTTACGCTTGGCAGTTTTTGGGAAACCACTTTTCTAAAGACGAACATTTGTACTTTGTCAAAATGCCGGACGCCACTGGTTTAGTGCGGGGATCGAAAGTCCTTCAAGCTGGAGTTTCCATTGGCTCCATTAGTGCGATTGGCCTTACAGCCAATAACCAAGCCAAACTCACCATCCGCATCCGAAAGCCGTATTTCTTGGCGGTTGGCAGCACAGCCTCCATTCCAACAAGCCTTGTTGGGCTAGGAGATTCTGCACTTGTTATCAATCCTCCCAGCGGAAAGGAGATTCCTTTGCCCGATGGAAGCACGATCTTTGGGGAGAAAACGAACCCCCTCAATGCGATTCTTCCCAACGCGCAGCAAACCATCAAAGACCTCGATAAGACCTTGGTTGCATTTCAAAAGCTGCTCAGCAGTCAAAAACTTAAAGGTGGACTAGTTGCCTTGATGCAATCCAGCGCCAGCACCATTCGACAGGTCCAATTGCTTGCCATTCAAACCCGCAGTTTGATGAGCCAAAACCAAGCTTCGATTTCGCAGGTGGTCCATCAAGCCGCTCTCGCAATGGCAAATATCCAAAAAGCCACCAGCCTTGTTGCCCAAACCATTGATTCCGGGAAATTTCAGAAGCAATCGATGGCCCTTCTCAAAAGTCTCACCGCAACGAGTGACAAAGCCCAAAAACTAGTCACCGATGTTGAGGCTTATGTTGATGATCAGTCCCTCCACCAGAATCTAGACGCAACTATGGGCAACATGGCTAAGCTCACCGATCAGGGAAACAAGATTGCCGCCAACGTTGACCAAATGACCCAATCTGGCAAATCAGTGGCAAAAGAAGCCATCAGGCTAACTCAAAGGGCAACCAATGTTGCCAATCAAGCCAGCAAGTTAATTGTGAAGCTTCAGCATTTGGTTGACAAAGTGAACGGAAAAGTTGATAAAGTGGGAGCCCTCACCAAATTGGGTCCCATCAAAACTGAAATTGACCTTTTACATTCCGATAAACCCGGGTACAGTCGCACCGACATCAATTTTGGAGTCCAGCTAAGCCCTAAAGAAGAAATTGATGCGGGGGTTTATGATGCCTTTGAATCTGACCGATTGAACTTGCAGCTGGGGGAGTGGCTCAACCCAAATCTGAAATTAAGGTACGGGGCCTATGCAGGCAAGCTTGGTTTAGGAGTAAACTATAAGGTCGCAAATCGGCTCTCGCTGGTAGACAATCTCTTTGGATTGAATTCTCCAGAAAATGACCTTTTTGCGAAGTACGAGATCGGCCACGGATTCGTGGGATGGCTCGGAGTGGATCGCCTGTTCGATAAAAATCAGTTTTCGATCGGGATTGGATACCAAAAGTAAGTAGGTTTAGCAATATCATGAAAGTCATCCTTACCCAAACAGTGCCAAAAGTTGGCAAAGAAGGAAGCGTCCTTAACGTCGCCGATGGATTCGCGCGAAATTATTTGTTCCCAAGGGGCCTTGCGATTATCGCCGATAAAAATCAGATCAAAGCCTTGGGCAAGCGCAACGAGAAAATCGCTGCCAAACTGGCCACCCTCAAAACCGACGCTGACGCCTTGAAGGAAAAACTTGATGGCATTCGCGTGAAACTTGGGGCTAAAGTGGGCAGTGATCAGGGCAAGCTCTTTGGTGCCATTACTAATGCCGACATCGCCAATGCGATTAAAGAACAAACCGGAATCAGCCTCGACAAAAAGCAGGTTGCACTTATTGACCCGATTAAGCGGTTAGGCGTCTTTCCGATCCATTTGGACCTTCATCGGGAAGTTGATGCCCATATTGAAGTCGAAATCTTTGATCCTCAGGCAACCGTCGAATCAGCAAAAGCTGAAGAAGTCGTAACCGCCTAAGGATTCCAACCTCAATTTCAAACCCACTTGCAAAGCTTTTAGCTCGCCAAGTGGGTTCATTTTTTATTGACCGCCAAGCCATCGCATGGCTAGGTCCGCCTGCCTTAGAACGTTTTTTGAGGCGACTTGCGGACCATAAAGGCTTCTGCCATTTCAATAACCAGCCTTTCTAGCGATTCGGTCACGCTATAGCTTGGCAGGGCGCCTTTCAACTCACTATCTGCGTTAGCCAGCAGTTCAAAGCTCTTGGTGAGCTGAGAGTATTGAATGCGCCTTGCCGAATCCAAAAATGTGTTTAACCGATACCCCTTAACTTCTGTGATTTTGGGTCGATCCGGCAATTTTGCTAAAAATTCTGGGCTTGGCTGACCCCAGTTCACCTTAAATTCAAGTCCAATTTTGGCTTGCCAAAGGAGGCTAATCTGCCTTGAAATCATCGGGAACAATGCTCGAAACGCATTATCTGCCAAAGATCCTGGTGTTGCAATCAAAGATTTCAACTGCTTCATGGCTTTAGCAGGATTACCCTGGGTAATTCCATCAACCAGATGAAAGACATTCCATTCTCGGCAAGGGATCACAATCGCCTCAACATCCGCTTCTCGGATTTCATTGGCTGATCCCACGTACGTCACCAGTTTCTCCAGTTCATCAAGGGATTCTCCGTAAGAACTGCCCGTCATCTCCACCAATAGCTCAGATGCCCTAGAGGTTAGCTTTTTCCCTTTTGAGAATGCAAAGTCCTGCAGTTCCTTCCCTAGCCTGGAGGGCTCAATATCCGTCGAAATCACCTTGCCTCCCGCCCTTTCTATAATCTTTATGAGAGCTTGGGACTGGCTTTTAAAGGCTTGCACCTTATCGTATTCACTGGAATCAACCCCCGCAATCAAGACAAGCAGTCCCGAATTAGGCAGGTTTTTCCACTGAGCTGCCTCTAGCTTTTTTTTGTCGATACTGAGGGCATGGTCAACAAAGACCACTCGCCTTTCTGCAAAAAATGGCAAAGTGCAAGCTGCCGAAATCCATAAGTTTGGATCACCTTGGCCCGAGAAGGATTCGGATTCTTCCATCAAGCCCGCAGATTCTAAATGCTGCACCAATTCACTGCGTTTTCTTTTAAGCAAGCCGACATCGGCCCCTGTAATCAGCACAAGCGAAGTGCCGCTAACGAGAGTTGATAAGGTTGCCACTAGTAAAGGTTACCGAACGCTTGCTTTAGTTTTGGACTGCTTGACTTTTGCAATTCGACCGTTTAGCTGGGTAACTTTTTGCAAATCAATTGCTTGACTATCGTAAAAAATAGCTTCAAATTCCTTCCCAAGTTCAATAATCTCTTGTTCGATTGCCCCACATGCCGCCGCGGCTCCGCTTGTGTACTCGGTTATGGTTTGGTTTGGACTTCGAGCCATCTTGCTTTTCTTCTCGACTTCTTTGCAAAATTGTTCAAATGCGGCTTGAGTCAGAATTCGGGTCCGGTCTCGTTTCTTAAACGTGGGCAACTTCAAGTTAAGCTTCCTCCAAAAGTAGACGGCTAACCCTCCTAAAACACAAACAATGCCAAAAGCGGAAGAAAGCAAAAGAATGGTGGAGCTAGACTTTCCAAATTGATCGGTTGAAGAAACATCCTGAGCCCCCTCGGTGGCGTCAAAAACAACCCAGCCAACATCATGAAATTTAAGATTTGCCCAGGCGTGAGCGTCGTTTTCTCTGATCCTTAAATTGCCCTGAGCATCCCGATCACTGGGGTCAACCAAATATCCAACCGAGTAATTGGCCTTAATACCCGCGCAGCGAGCCATAACTGCCATTGCCGACGCAAACATCTCGCAGTAGCCGCGCTTAGCCGTAAATAAAAAGTAATCCACTGCGTCTTTGCCGGGCGGATAGGCGGGAGTACCGACGTCGTACTTGCACCGCGCCGCAATCGCATGTTTGATGGCTTCAGCTTTTGCCCAATCGTTGGGTAGCCCTTTTGTGATCTGTTCAACCAGATTCCGGACCCTCTCGGTGGTATTAACCCCATCATTATCCGGATATGCGGTCAGGCAAGCTGGATCTTGGGACGATCCAGGACGGATGCCGCTTTTGATGTAGTTTCCCATAAACTGCAAATTGAAGTAGTTCTGCAGCCTCATTTGGACTCCTCCATCGCCAAAAACGTCAACATGGCTTGGAATTTGGATGGAGAGTAAGGTTGGCGGAATGGGCACCCTTTGAATGCTTTCGTCAAACAGAGTGACGGTAAAGGGACGCGATTGAGGGCTTACAATTGCATTTTGATCAGATTGGAAGAGCTCTTGAGAGGCAGGAGTCACCGCTTCTAGCCTTCGCCCCGAACCATCAATCGCAACTCCCGATTCTGCCCCATCCTGCTGCCATTCGTTACCGGTATAAAGTGAAAAGCTCTGTTGTTGCAAGTAATCACCAACCTGTGAACTCACAACTCCAATCACGTGGTCGCTTAATCGCGCGGGACCAATCCCTATTTGTTGGTAAGTTGCCGGCGCGCTGGTGCCCGCATAGTTCGAAGCGCGCTGCCTTAGTTTTTTGGGCAAGATGACTTGCACGTGGCCCGTCACGCTCGATACCGATGCGGCAATAATCGGCGATCCAAATAAGCTGATTCCCACGATCGCAGCCGCAGAAAGGAGCGCCCACTCCGGTCCCGCCATCATTTTCCATGGCCCACGGCGCATAGCTTTGAGTAGGGCATCTTGCTGAAGCTGCTCCTTTCTTAAAGATGTCCCTTCATCAATCCTAGAAAATCCGCTTTCGAAGGCAAATTGAAGCATCGCCCTAGAATGGGTTCTACTAAATAACCACGCTAAGAAGAAGAGAAAGATGAAGAATGCAAAAACAGCACCTCCAAAGGTGTCATAGACTCCAAGAAGCCCGAACATCGCGATGCAAGGAACCGCCTGGAACATTCTGGTGGCATCCGTCCACTGAAAGAACGTTGCCAAAGTCACAAACCAGGTCAAGACTCCCGGCACCCTTAGACTTCCTTCAAATGTTCCGGGGGGAGCTAAGTTCAAAAAGAACCCACTGAAGATGATCACCGAACTGCCCGCCATAACCTGGAACAAGCCATCAACCCCTCGCCTATCTCCCGTTGACCCAATGACAAACCCAAAGTAACTCACCAATGTGCCAAGGGTTGCCAGACCAATCATCATGTAAGAAAAGGTTTGAATCTGCAGAGCCTGACCTAGGGCAAACAGTGTGGTTGTTGTTAGTCCCCAAACGAGGGCTTGGTCAATCCAGCGGCTTTCACGAGTTAATGTTTTTGAGCCAACGCTCATAGCACGATTCCCCCTCCGTACGGATCAATAACCCGAACTCCTGCTTCCGATAATCTCAGCACCGAAAGGTTCAGCCCGTCCTCCGCAGTTGCCACTGCCTTGGTGTCATCTTCACTCCCAAGGTTCTGCGCCCAAACCGCGAACTTGGAAAACCAATTTCCATTGTTTGTATTTTCCTGTTGACTACTTTGCCTATGGTCTTGAAATGTTAATTTGGGTTGACCACTCCAGTTTTTTTGCCCGTACCAAATGAGATAGATATGAACCTTTTTCTTGAGGGCAAACATGATGGCATCTACAATTTGCTGATTGAGAACACTGGCAAAGATGTAGTAGCTGCAGGCGTCTGCATATTTGCCGACTGCCTGAGAGACTTCCGCAACAAGATTAGAGTTACGGGAAACGTCTAGGTCTGCAAGGTATTCCAGAATCTCAATTTGCCGCTCTGGCTTGCTGGAAATGGCCGAGAGATCCTCGTGAGTTGGAAAGAAGCAATAGCAGCCCTTCCTTGCCATGTCTTCTGCCATAAACGCAATGTTGCCCGCCATAAGGTCTAGGCTCCGCGATCCCTCAAATTCAAGGTTTGTGCCAAGGTCTAGTTGGACGATCAGGCCCGCATAAGAAATTGAGCCGCCCTCAAATTCTTTAACCTGCAAGCTTCCTACCCTCGCAGTTGACCTCCAATGGACGTGGCGCAGAGGATCACCCATCCGGTACCCCCGGATTCCCCGAGAGTCGATGCCACTGTGAACCAAACTCTGCCCTTCCTCAAAAGTCCCAAACCCACCCCCTCGTGGCAGCTCGTAACTCATCGGTATCGGCTTTGGAAGCACAAGTAAATCAGATGTCGCAGTGCTGTAGGCCTTGGTGACATGAGAAAGCCCCATGGCATCCATGCCGTGCACAATGACTCCGCTCCATCGGTATCGACCGCGTTGGGTTGGGATAAAGGTGTATTGGGATCGGACTGGCCCTTTGGAAGACGGAGCAACTGGCAGGCTTCGAGACACGTTTTGAGGATGCATCCTCTTGGGAAGTGAGTCCTCTAGAAGGATCAAGGGCAGTCTTGTTCTTCTCCCGCCAGTCACAAAATACTCCACCGTGACCGCATCACCAGCCGTAACCGATGGGGGCACTGATCGGCTCACCTTGAGCTTTTGAATGGCATACCATGCCTGCAATCGAGATGCTAAAAGAGTTGCCAGTACCGCCGTGCTCATGTAGAACAAGCCAGGAGCACCGACCAAGACCGCAACGATTGTTAAAAAAAGACCGGCAAATCCAAGACCAACTGCAGCCGTTCTGCGCATTATCTTTCGACGAGGGTAGGTACCGGGACCGTTTCTACAACTTCGTGCATCACTCGAGACGCCCCTTCGATTGCACTCGCCCCAGAATGTATCCTAGCTTCTGCCCTTAGCATCACGCGGTGGCCCAAGACTGCGGCGACAACTTCTTTAACGTCATCTGGCTTCACAAACTTTCTGCCGTTGATTGCCGCGGTAGCTTGCGCTGCTCGCATAACATGCAAACTGCCCCGAGGCGAAGACCCCAATGAAATCATCGGGCTTTCCCTGGTTGCGCGGACAATGTCTACGATGTAGCCAACAACAGATTCGTGAATAAAAACGTCTCTTACCGCCTTTTGTGCCTCCGACAGCACTTCTAGGCTCGTCACCTGCATCACAGAATCCAACGGGTCAACTTGGGCTCTTCCCAGCAAGATTTCTGCCTCCGCGCTCCGAGACGGATATCCCAAGGACAGCCTTGCAAAGAAGCGATCAAGCTGGGCCTCTGGTAAGGGATAAGTGCCTGTCATTTCCACCGAATTCTGGGTGGCAATCACAAAAAATGGGCTTGGCAAATTTCTGGTCTGCCCTTCTGAGGTCACCTGGCCTTCTTCCATTGATTCCAACAATGCCGATTGAGTTTTTGGCGTCGCTCGGTTGATTTCATCAGCCAAAATAACGTTGCCAAAGATCGGCCCCGGTCTAAATTCAAAATCGCTGGTGCGTTGATTGAACACGGAGCCGCCCGTGATGTCGCTTGGAAGCAAATCCGGAGTAAATTGAACCCTTCTAAACTCGCCGCCAATCGCCTGAGATATCGCTTTGGCAAGGGTGGTTTTTCCAATGCCGGGAATGTCTTCTAACAACAGATGGCCGCCGCTGAGCAAGCACATTACCGCTAGCCGAACTTTTTCTGACTTCCCAAGGATCGCCTTCTCAATTTCCTCGGTTAGTTTGCCGGCTGTGTCCTGAACCAGTTCCACATCTGCACTGCCAGCAGCCTGACCCACTACAGCCTGCAATTCCATTCCCTTATCCTACTCAATACGCCTCGTGGAACCAATAGTTTGTGCTCTTTGCTAAAAAAACTACAAATTCCATAGACTATCTGACGCAAGGCAGTTTGATTAGGGTTCTCGTTACTTTTTTGGTCCTCTCAATTCAGGGTAGGGAGTCCACAAGTGCTAAAATTTTCTGTGCCCGAATCAATTCAAAATGGCCAATGTGTTGTTGGCGTGGACCTCGGCGGGACCAATGTTCGCGCCTGTGTTTACAACCAAGACGGTTCACCAGTTGGGACCAAGGTTTCCGAGCCGTCTCATGCCCAGTCGGGATCCGCAGGCATTTTTAGGGCCATTGCCGACGCCGTCACTAGGGCGATCAATTCCGCCCCAGGTTACAGCCCCGCAAAAGTTGGGATGGCGATCCCTGGGATTGTTGATAACCTCGCAGGGGTCATTCGTTGGGCTCCAAACTTTGGAGAAACCGTTGACGGGGTGTTTCAATTTTGGGAAAACATCAACGTTCGGGAGCCACTAGAAAAGGCACTCGGCATTCCTTTTGTGCTTGGCAACGATGCTAATCTGGCGGCGCTTGGTGAATATAAATTTGGATCCGGCAAAGGCAACGCATCGTGCCTTGTCATCCTCACAATGGGCACCGGAATCGGGGGCGGTGTTGTCATAGCGCCTGTCGCGGTGACCGGCAACGCAAGCAGTACCTTGCTGCTTTTAGGAGGTAATCAAGGAGGAATCGAGTTGGGGCATACCATTATCCAAAAGGATGGGTTAGACAGCAGTGCAGGAGCCTACGGGTCTATCGAGGCATACTGCCAACGAGACTCTATTATCAGAAGGGCCCAAAACAAGCTAATTCGGGGCAGAAAATCTTCTTTGCACGACGCGGTGCAAGGCGATTACGGCAAAATAACCCCCCTGATCCTTAGCCAAGCCGCCGCAAATGGCGACGACGTGGCCCTCGAGGTTTGGGAAGAAGTCGGAACTTTCTTGGGTATCGGGATCGGAAATATGATCAACATCTTTGCCCCCCAAATTGTGGCAATCGGCGGCCAAATCGCGAAAGTTGGCGAGCCACTTCTCAAACCTGCCCGCCATGCTGCCCAATCTGTTGCCATACCCAACCTTTTTGAGTATGCTTCCATTTTGCAGGCAGAACAAATCGATGACGCTGGACTGCTTGGCGGAGCCGCTCTTGCCCTTGAATCTCTGAAATGAAGCTGACTCCTCAACCGATCAATTTAGATGAATTGCCTGTGCTTGAGTTAGAAAAAGAGCAGTACACCATCTCTGGAAACCGAAATTTATACCATTACAAGCTAAAATCTAAAGACAAGAGTCGAACGCAAGTCAACTCTAACCCGCACCAGGACGATACAGAAAAGAAAAAATGACGGACGTAATCATGCCCAAAATGGGCGACGGAATGGAAGAAGGAACCCTTCTTGAATGGCTGAAACAAGACGGCGAGATGGTGAAGTCTGGCGAAGTTATTGGATCTATTCAAACCGATAAAGCCACTTTGGAACTTGAGGCCCCTGCATCAGGAAAGCTGTCTGGAATTCTGATCCACAGCGGAGAAACGGTTCCGGTTGGCAAATCAATCGCCGCAATCCTTGCCAACGGAGAATCCTTACCTGCGGGTTGGGGCGCTTCTGCAAGTCAAGGTGCCTCCTCTAAACCAGAAGTTCAAACTCAATCCGCTCCAGTTGTTCCTGAGGAACCGACCGCGCCCTCGGGTGAGACTTCACGAATCAAGGCAAGCCCATTGGCGCGAAAAACGGCTCAAGAGCAAGGAGTTACCCTTTCTGAAGTGACAGGAACCGGGCCCGGAGGGCGAATCATTCAAGAAGATGTCCTAGCCTATGCGTCGGCGCCAAAGTCAGCTTCAAGCCCCATCAAGTCTGCCCCTCCGGTTGCAATCGCAGCAGCAAAAGATGACGTGCTCATTCCCCTTAGTCGCCTCAAGAAAATCACCGGTGAAAGAACGTTGCAATCCAAGCTCACCGTGCCTCACATCTATGTTTCGTTGACAGTAGACGTAGATAAAATCGCCGACATTCGCGAGCTCTTTCAGCAGGATGGCGCCCCGAAACCTAGCATCAATGACTTTGTTATCAAGGCTTGCGCCCTTGCCCTGAGAGACATGCCCTTGGTCAATTCTTCATTGACCACCAATGGAATTCTCCAGCATGGCAGCGTCCATATTGGTATCGCGGCTGCAATCGAAGAAGGTTTAACCGTCCCCGTGCTGAAAAATGCGGATTTAGCAACTCTAGGCCAGATTTCTGCCCAAGCCAAGGCACTTGTGCAAAGAGCCAAGGAGAACAAGTTAAGCCTCGATGAACTTAGCGGATCAACGTTCTCGATCTCGAATATGGGAATGCTAAATATTGATAGCTTCTGCGCCATCATCAATGCTCCCAATGCCGCAATTCTTGCCATTGGGTCTGCGAAAAAGGCTGCCATTCCAAACGACGCTAATGAACTTGAAATCAAAACTCAGATGACGATCACCGGCTCTTTTGACCACCGCGTTGTTGATGGTGCCGAGGCGGCTAAGTTTATGAATTTGGTAAAAAATTACCTTGAGCGCCCGACTCTGCTTCTGAGCTAAGCAGTTTGGCCTTAATCGGATCAAACGGATCAACGTGGATCACCACGATAGCAGGATCAAATTTGTCTTTGATCCTTTTCTCAATCGTGTCGGCAATCTCGTGAGCCTCCACAATCGTTAACGCAGTAGGCAAAACAATGTGGACGTCTAAAATCTTCACGCTTCCGCTTAACCGACTGCGCATTCGATGGTGGCTCAGCACCCCCGGGGTTGACTGAATGATCTGGTCAATCTGATCTAAAGTTGATTTAGGCAAGGCATGATCGATCAACTGCTGAACCGCTAAATTCCCATTCTTTATCGCCCCAACAATGAGCCACAAGCTAACAAGGATGCCTAAGGTCCCATCAAGCCATGTCCACCCTTCTAACCAAATGCCGACAAGGGCCAGCATGACCGCGAAACTGGCAACGAAGTCACTCTTGAGGTGGAGTCCATTAGATTGCAATGCCAAAGATTGGGTTTGATGAGCAACTTTGCTGACGTACAGGCCTGCGATCAAGCTTGTCAGAGAGCAGAAAAGCAACAGGACGGCAGCAATTTTGGCATGGTGAACAGTTTGAGAGCCAACCAAGTGCTGGGCAGAATGAAACAAGGCAAAGGCGGCTACCACAACCAAAAACGAAGATTCTGCAAGACCAACCACCGCTTCAATCCGCGCGTGGCCATAGGGATGGTTTTCGTCAGCAGGCTCTTCCGCCTTTTTTATGCCAACCCTCGTCACGAAAGAGGCAACAACGTCGGTTAGGCTATGAAGGGCCTCACTAAGAAGAGCAGCTGAGCCCGAAAACAAAGCTCCCAAAACCTTGACCAAGGCTAGCACAAGGTTAGCAATCAACGAGATTGCGGCCGCTTTATTCTTCGATTCATTTGCCTGTTGATCTAGTGTCAAGAGCGTCATTTGAATTATGGCGAATCGTGGACAAGAGATTATCTTAACTTTATGGGGAGTTAGCCGAACTTAGCCCGCCAAAACCTCGTCCAAATTGCTAAGTTTAAGGCAATGATTCCAGTGGGGAGGAAGACTAAATATGCCGATACATAAGGTTCAGATGATGAGAAACACCCCACCGTTCGAAGACTCGGTTTCTAGCAATTTTCTGCCCGACATTACCGTCGCGAATTTGAAACTGTGCCCTTTGTGCGATTCCCTCAATGCCAAATCCAATCAATGCTGCTTTGTGTGCGGGTGGACGGGAAAATTCATCAATGACTGCAAAAAGCTGCGATCAAGCCTTGTCATCCTATTAGAACAGTGTCCCGATCTTGCCTACTCCGTTAAGGTCAAAGTCGCCAAACCAAAACCAACTTGGCAGCAACTGTGGACTTTGTTCAAAAGGACGTTCTTTTCGTGTGGAAAACTCGATCTTAAGGCGTAATTAGGTTCCGTGGATTAGCTTCACCCCTGGTAACTTGACAAACATAAAGGCATACTTTAGGGGTCATGGCCGTCATCACAACTCTCGACAATGCTCCCATTTTTAGCGATGAAGCAGAAATGTCGGTGCTGGGCTCGATGCTTTTTAATGAGAACGCCCTTATTGAAGTTCTCAGCGTCCTTGAAGACCACGACTTTTATCGACCTTCCCACAAAACCATCTTCCAAGCCATGCGCCGCCTTCATGAGCGGAAGATTCAAGTTGATCTGACAACCTTGCGCGATGAGCTGAACTTGGCTCAGAAACTCAATGACGTAGGCGGAGAGGCTTACCTTATCCAAATTGCGGAGTTCGTTCCGTCTCCTGCTAATGCCGCTTTTTATGCATCCAGCGTTCAAGACCGATCCACTCTAAGAAAATTAGAAGCGGTTGCCCGAGATATTATCGGCTTAGTCAGGGCTCCCAGTGATCTTTCCGTTCCCGAACGTGTATCAGAGGCTGAACGCAAAGTCTTCGAAATCAATAACTCAAAATTGGGTTCCTATTTTGAACCAATCAGCAAACTGACAAGCGATTTTACGGCTTCACTCGATACGATCCTTGATAAGGGAGTGGCACCCGATGAACTTGTCACCCACTTTGCCGATCTTGATCAAAAAATCAACGGACTTAGCAAGGGAAACCTCATCATCGTTGCGGCAAGGCCCGGCATGGGAAAGACTTCGTTTGCCCTTGAGCTTGGCATCCGTGCTGCCAAGCAAAAAATGGGTAGCGTTGCCATCTTTAGCCTAGAAATGAGCGCACAGCAGCTGGCCCAAAGAATGGTTTCAATGCTGAGTGGAGTCAATGCTTTCAAACTCAAGACTCCGGATATGGTGACCAGAAACTACGATGCGGTCACCGAGGCGATGGAAAGCTTGATGAACCTACCCATTTTTATTGATGCAACAAGCGGAATTTCTCCCATGGAAATGCTTGCCAAATGCAGAAGACTTGCCCGAGAAGGTGAACTGGGCCTGGTTGTGGTGGACTACCTTCAGCTGATGCAAAGCTCCAAGAAAACGGAGAACCGCGTCCAAGAAATCTCCGACATTGCGAGAAGCCTTAAATCGATGGCAAGCAGCCTCAAGGTTCCCATTATTGCCCTTAGCCAGCTAAACCGAGGGGTTGAAGCAAGAGACAATAAACGCCCACAACTTGGAGACCTTCGAGAATCTGGCTCCATTGAAGCAGAAGCCGACATCGTTTTAATGCTGTACCGAGACAGCTACTATCAAAGTGCAGAAAGCCTGGAGTTTGAGGAAGATCCAAATCCAGACCGCGTTGAAGCTGCCGAGGTCAATGTTGCCAAAAATCGAAACGGGGTGACGGGGCCTGCCATTCTTGGATTTCAACCCAGCTATATGCGCTTCCATAACCTCGACCAAGATTCCATCGAGAACTACCGAAAGTCAGTGACCGAGAAGAAAAATCGAGAACCAAGGATGCCAAGAAAAGGCAGGGACAAGGGAGACGGTTACGGGGAATGAGAAGATTTCTTGTTCTTGGTTCTGGAGGCAGAGAGCATGCCCTCTGTTGGAGGCTTGCCCACGAAGCAGAAGTCCATTGCACGCCCGGTAATCCTGGCATAGCCGACGACGTTCCGTGCTATGGCATACCACTCTATGATGTCGAAGGGATCATTCACCTGTCCAAGCGATTAGCGCCCGTCACAATTGTCATTGGTCCGGAAGACCCCCTGATTTCTGGTCTCGCCGACAATCTCAGGGCGGCTGGCTTTTCCGTCTTTGGCCCTGGTGCGCTTGGAGCCCAGCTTGAGGCTTCGAAGAGTTTTTCTAAGGACCTCATGAAGAAGCACAATGTGCCTACCGCTCATTTTGAAACTTTCATTGAGGTCAACGCCGCCCTAGAGTGCGCTAAGAAAAAAACCGCCGAGAGAGGAGGCGTTGTTGTCAAGGCAAGTGGAAACGCTCTTGGCAAAGGAGCCGTGGTTTGCCAGTCGTTTGCAGAAGCAGAAGAAGCTCTCACCCAGTTTTTGGTAGAAAAAACCTTGGGAGAAGCAGGCACAACCGTGGTAGTTGAAGACCTCTTGAAAGGGCCCGAGTTCTCTTTGCTGACCCTTGTCAATGGATATGAAATCTACTCTTTACCGATCGCTCAAGATTACAAACGGGCCATTGATGGTGATCAAGGGCCAAACACGGGTGGCATGGGTAGCTACTGTCCATCAACCTGGGTGACCCCAGACCTGATCCAATCCTCTGAGCAGCAAATTGTGTGGCCAATTGTCCATGCTCTCAAGGCATCCCAAATTGACTTTCGCGGCATGCTGTTTTCGGGGATTATGGTTGAAGACGGCAAACCCTATTGCCTGGAATACAACGTCAGATTTGGTGATCCGGAAACCCAATCTATTATGATGAGGCTAACTTCGGGTTTAGCCCATGCCATCCAAGCCTGTGCCGAGGGGCTCACAATTCCCCCCATCGAAATCGACGAGCGTCCCGCGGTTTCGGTGGTCGTTGCCGCAGAAGGATATCCCAAAAATCCCAAAAAAGGCGCAAAAATCTGGATTCCAGAACTAGAGCGAGACACCAAGCTCTTTTACGCAGGCGTCAGCAATCATCAAAATCAACTGGTCGTCAGTGGAGGCAGGGTGTTCACCGCTTCCGCGGTTGGCCGCTCTTTAAGCGAGGCAAGGGATGCTGCCTACCTTTTAGCAAGAGGCATTCAATTTGAAGGGGCATGGATGAGAAGCGATATTGCCGACTTGAGCTCCGCCACTCCTTCAGACTGATGAGTGCAATCAGAGGGTGCACGGTTCAGATTTTAGAAAACCGCGGGACTTGGTTAGGTGCAAATTTAGCTGTTTTTGTATTTTCAAGCAATTCTGGTTTGCCAAATTCAAGTAACTTTAAAGGATGATTCGTCAACGGCTGTTAACCAACTCCATTGCTTTGGCTTTTGGCATCGCCCCCATACTGGGCCTAGCCACTAACAAAACCGCTCATCCTATCGTGGCTAAAAACCACAACAAGCCAGAAGCAAGCCAAACCATGATCGGCAAAGGAGACTGCATCGGCCTTGTCGATAGCAATTTGGCAAAAGGGCCCGATAACTTCTTTTTGTATGTAAAGTTTTCCAGCCTTCACATCCGGATTAAACAGGGCGATGTGTTGAGCTACGACGTCTTTTTGAGCCCAAATGACCCAATGCCAAAGGGAGGGATTGATATCACCTTTTCAAACGGAGACTCCCTTCGAGATAGCCACATCCCAGACCAAAACGGCATCGATTCCCATGGTGATGGGTTACTGACTCCTGCCGTGGACCATTGGTACTCGCGACAGATTCCCCTTTCTTCCTTTGCAGGGCATAGGACCGGCTACTGGACCCTTGTTTTTGAAGGTGACGCCTTCGGCCAATACGCTCAGTTTGTAGACCGAGTCAGGATCAAACACGCCGACGGCACTTCGACGTGGGTCTTCCCTTCTGCGAACCTGATCGAGGATCAGGTCGACAGCGTCAACGGATACTCCCAAGCTCCTGCTTTAGCCCTTATTCCAAGGTCCCAGGTTCAAGATGGCAAGCCAGTGCAAGCCGATGTTCAGCAAGTTCTTCAGGGAGCCGATCGTTTGCGAACGATCACCCATATTCAAGATGGCCTAAATCTAGCTCTCCACGTGCCTACCGACAGCGCTACCGACAAAGATGCGCTTTCAAAGGCGTTAGCCGATGCCAAGACCTTAGCAGAAGACACAACTCAGCCTACTCAGCAATTTAACGCCGCCGTCCAAAAAGTTCTTGCTGAATCAACGCCCGCCGAACATATCCTGAGAGGCCTCACTGCCGATCTTATAGGCCACGCCCACATTGATGTTCAGTGGTTGTGGCAGGCACCCGAATCTCTTCAAGCCGCTCATAACACCTGGAACCAAGCCACGATCTTTATGAAGGAATTTCCAGGTTTCACCTTCACCCAAAGCTCGGCTGGATACTATCGGGAAGTTCAAAAAACTTGGCCGGCTCTGTTCAAGCGGATCCAAAAGTACGTCAAAGATGGTCAGTGGGAAATTGTTGGAGGTAGAGAGTGTGAGGCCGACGAAAACCTGATTTCACCAGAAGCCAGTGCGAGCCAGTTTTTGTATGCCCAGCGCTACTTTCAAAAGGAATTTGGCAAGACCGCAGTCGTTGGCTGGGAGCCCGACACGTTTGGGCACACGGCTCAGATGCCGCAAATGCTGCAACTTGGCGGATGCAAATATTACTACTTCTGCCGAGGAGGCAAGGGAGATCCCTTGTTCTATTGGAAAGCGCCAGATGGCACGAAGGTTTTAGCCTATGATGAAGTCGCGGCAGGGGCTTGGTACGATACTCCCCTCAACGATTCTAACTTCCACGAGCTGCCCGGATACATCAAAAAATCGGGAAGAAAAGAAATGATGTGGGTCTATGGTGTCGGCAACCACGGAGGCGGACCCACCAAAGAATACGTTGAGCAAGCCCTAAAATGGAAGAAGAGCCCGTTGACCCCAACCGTGCGGTTTTCAACCGCTCAATCCTATTTTCAACACATGGCAAAGACGGACACGTCCACCATTCCTACCATTCAATCCGAACTAGAAGGCGTGTTTATGGGATGCTACACAACCAACTCCTTCGAGAAAAAGCGCAACGACTACGCTGAGGCCGATACAGTGCAGGCAGAAGCCATTTCCGCAGTAGCCCATGCCGTAGGAGGGTGGCCGTACCCCACCAAACGGTTTGCCCACAACTGGGAAAAGATTCTCTTCAATCAACATCACGACACCCTTTGTGGCTCATCGTTCCATTGGGCCTACCAGCAAACGATTCCCGACATAGACTCCGTGATTGCCGATGACAAAGACATCTCCAGAGACGCACTAGAAAACCTATGCGTGCAAGTCTCACCGGCCAAGGGCGGAGCCAACTTTATGGTTTTCAACTCTCTAGGCTGGGCCCGAAGCGGCTGGGTCAATGTCTACTTGCCTACCAGTTTTGGTGGACCGAATCCCGTCTTCAACAATCCAGTTGCAGTGGCTCCCGATGGGACCAAGTTCCCTTTAACCGTAATCAATCCAAACACAAGGCAAGCCGTGTTCTATGCCGCCAATGTCCCCGCTTACGGCTATGAAGTCTATGTGATTCGAGACAGCAAGACTCCGGTGCAAAACACAGAAGATGTTGTTTCTGATGATGGCAAAACAATCTCTAACGGAATCATTTCCGCCAAGTTTGACCTCGCAAAGGGCGCTATTCAATCGCTTGAAATGGGTGGAAAGGAATTTGCCGGATCCGCTGAACTAGGAAGACTTATAGACACCCCCGAAAAACCAGGCGCCGACGCGTGGACCATTAAGCTGGATGGATCCAGGTTCCCCGTCAACGCGATCTCCCATCATATTGTGAAATCTTACAAAGGGACGGGAATGGAATTTGAGTATAAATTGGCGCCTTCCCAGCCGGGAATGAAGCCAACGAGAGTCTGGCAAACCTTCTGGCTAAGGCCCGGCTCCAAGGAAGTCAACGTTGATTTTGCTGCCGATTGGCAAGTTGTCAGCAATCTCTCCAAACCCAGCCCATTCCTGCGGGCAACATTTGACTCTAGATATGCAAACCCAACTGCAAGATACCAAGTGCCGTTTGCCGTGGTTAAGCGTCCAAACAACGGTGAAGAGGGTCCTGTGCAAACCTGGGCCGATGTTAGCAATGGTGATCAAGCAGGATTTGCAGTTGTTGTGGATTGCAAGCATGGATTTTCGTGCCAAGGATCGGACCTTGTCATGAGCATGATTCGAGGCTGCTACGCACCCGATCCGTTGCCAAATCCCGGATATCAAACTGCAAAATACAGCATAGTGCCTCACTTGGCAAATTGGAAGTCTGCCAATCTTTCACAAAAAGGTGAAGCCATCCAAACCGACTTGCTAAGCATTCCAGTTCCTCCTGATGCAGAAGGCACCGCTCCGCTAACCTATTCCTTCGCTAACTTTACCGGCTCTAATATCATTCCAACCGGATTGAAAGTCAGCGAAGACGGCAACGGCTATGTGTTTCGATTCTTCAATGAAAGTAACTCTTCTCAAAACGGAATCCTCCACTTCACAAGCGGTGTGAGCGGTGCCCAATGGGTCAATTTCATCGAAAATCACCTTCATGATGCGGCCTTTACCAGTCAATCTGTCTCGATTCCGCTTCACAAGTGGCAGATTGGCAACGTAGAGGTTCACTAGCCGAAATCCTGATTTACGGCTTCTTGGCAAAACGACGAGGGCCATGAAGCCGTAAACTGAGGAGTAAATCTGGCTAACGAGTCACAATTCAAGCCACAAGAATTCATGAAAATTGCAATCATCGGAGCCGGTATGGCTGGGCTTGCGGCTGCCCGCGAACTGATTCAACACGATTTACCTGCCGTGATCTTCGAGAAATCACAAGGATTGGGTGGCAGGGTTGCCACACGGCGATTGGAAGGATTTGTTTTTGATACCGGTGCCCAAAGCTTTGCATGCGAAGGCTCTGTACTCGAAAAAACAATCCTCGAAAACCTTGATCGGACCGAGCTCGTTCAAATTGAAAAGCCGATTTTTGTTCATGATGGGCATCACCTTTTGCCAGGCGATAAAAGAGTGAATAAGGTTCGACGCTACACCTATCTCTCTGGAAACACAAAGCTTCCCAAATTGCTTGCCGCAAACCTGGAAATTCGCTTAAATTCGCCCGTAAGTCAATTAGAAAGAGCCAATGGAAAGTACCGCGTCGGTGACGAAGAATTCGATGGAATCATCCTCACCGCGCCGGTGCCTCAGTCTTCTTTGCTTCTATGGGGAATCGGTGAAAAAAGAGCGACTGCCCAGGCCAAGTATCGGGCCTGCCTCTCGGTTTTGTTGGGCTACCAATTTGAACTAGAAACGCCTTTCCACGCCGCAATAGATCCGGAAGGCACCACTCCTTTGCAGTGGATTGGGCTAGAATCCATGAAGTGCAAGGGGCGGTCTCCGGAAGGTTCAACCGCTATTGTCGCCCAGATGTCGGCGGCGTATAGTCACTCCGCTTGGGAGCGGTCCGATGAGCAGATTGTGCAGATGGCAACCGGCCAACTTGCCAACTTATTCGGGCAAAAAATGCTCCGTCCCGCCATCTCAAACGTCAAAAAATGGAAGTACTCTCAACCAGAGGAAATTGCCATGTTTGATACCGTCAACCAAAAAGGAAGCACAATCGTTCTGGCGGGAGACGGGCTTGTGGGTGGCAGAACCGAACTTGCATATGACTCGGGAATACGAGCTGCAAAACTTTTGTTGGGAGCCCTTTCATGATCACCCCTTTCATTTTGTGGGCTCTTTCCGGACCCTCTGGCGCCCCAAAGGTTGATACGAACCACTTTTCTTTGTATCAAGATCAAAACCTTGTTGGCAAGGCAACCTACAAATTCTCCACTTTTGCAAATGGTAATCATGAACTAGAAATCAAATTGGAGCTTGGACCTTCTGTAATGGTTGTGGTCAAAGGTGTCTATGATCCCAAAAATGTTTGGATTACCAAGTCCATGGATGCCGATATCCAAACCCATGCCATCCACCTAGAATCCAAAATGGTGGCTGATGGAGCCCAAGTCCAAGTAGACGGCCCTAATGGCCCCCAAATCAAAGTCCTTGAGCCCCCGTCCGGCTTGTCACTTGCCGATCCAACTCTGACCTGGTGGAAGGGAACCACCCCAACCGTTGGAGACAAAGCCACATTTGCCTACTTTGACCTCCAAAAGCAGTTGTGGGAAAAAGAAAATGTTGAGTACCTTAAAGACTCCACAAAGACGGTTGCCGGCGTCAGCTATCAGGTTCACAAAATTAGCCAAACCATTGGTAGCGGAGATCCTCAGATTGAATATCTTGATAGCAATGGTGATCCCGTGCTGATTGAAGGAAATCCTCGGTTTGAAAGATCACCAAAGCCTTCGTAAAAAGTACGATTCATGGGCCACTTTTGGTAAAGTAATGCAAATGAAAGGAATTTTTGTTGCGATTTGCTGCTTGGCATTTGGCGTTGCTTTTGCCGATACACACTCGGTTACCGCGATCATAGATGGAAAATCAGTAGGACAAGGCACAGTTATAGAAACCGCTTCTGCCAAAGGATGCGAGCACAAGCTCAATATCAAGATTTCGGGCCCTAACGGCGGCGTCGCAACCATCCTACAAGTCAGTTACGTGGATTCCAACGGCAAGCCTACAAAATCCGAACTTCAGATCAGCCAAGGCACCCAGTCGTTTCAGACCGTGGTTACATTTAGCGGGCTCACTGCTCATTGCACCATCACCACCGGAGGAAAGTCTAAAGTCCTGAACCGAACCGCGCCCAAAGGATCGGTCATCGCCGATAAAAGTAATTTCTGGTTCAAATCGATACATCCCCAAATGGGCGCCGCTTACCATATTTTGACCTTTGATCCCCAGTCATTAGATTGGGTTCCCACGACTTTGACCTATGTCAAAGATACAGACCTTAAGATCGGCAGCACTACTTTTCACTGCCACAAAGTGACTCAAACCATTCAGGTTAATTCTGCCAAGTACGAGGAAACAATTTACTTAGACCGCCATGGAGACATGGTGAAGTACATTACGCCAAGCCTAACCCTCCAAAGAAGCTGAATAGGTACGTTTTTGATGATTCGGGTTGCCATTTCGGGTTTTAGCGGAAAACTAGGTTCCGCCCTCCTTCCCTTTTTGCTAGAAGATCCTGATGTTGATCTTGTTGCCGGATTCAGCCGAACCCACAAAGAAGGAGCCCCTCTAGACCAGGTCCATAGCTTTTCTGAACTCCTCGGCACCGGCCCCCAACTGCTTCTTGACGTTTCTCAACACGAAGGCGCCGCCTCAAGGCTCCTAGAAGCGATAGAGGCTGGGGTATCGCCGGTAATAGGGGTGACAGGGTTTGAGCAGGCTGAATTGGACGCCTTGAATGCGGCCGCTAAAGCTAACCGCGTGCCTGCCATTTACGCTCCCAATTTCGCGGTTGGCGCTGTTCTTATGATGAGATTTGCTGAAATGGCATCCCGCTGGTTTGGTGACATAGAAGTCATTGAAATGCATCACGATCGAAAGCTGGATTCCCCAAGCGGGACCGCGATGATGACCCTAGACCGGCTTGCCCGACACCGCCAAGATCCAACCGCGCCCCAACTGAACGAACAAGAAAAAGTTACCGGAGCCAGAGGTGGTGTCTACGATGGAATTCATGTCCACAGCGTGCGTCTTCCCGGATTGGTGGCTCACCAAATTGTGATGTTCGGAGGTCCTGGTGAAGGGTTGACCATTCGTCACGACGCCTATGACAGGGCCTGTTACGGAAAAGGTGCCTTGCTGTGCCTGAAAAAAGTCCTAACGATGACGCCGGGACTCCATAGGGGACTGGATTCTATTTTATTTGACCAAGCGGGTTCAGTTTGATCAAACCTCTGACCTATTTTATAGCCTCCAGTCGAGTTGGCTTTCCAAAACATATTCCAATTCAAATTTATGTCAACGGAAAACAAATCGGGGGCGGGGATCTTTCCTTTTCCGCGCGGTTCAGCACGATTACTCACGATTTCACTCTGTCTTACAACCTTGGTTCCTCCGCCTATAAAGTTCGATATATTGATGGCGTAGCCCTCAACGGCATGCCTCGCATGCAGTACCTCAATATGACGAGAGATGGAATGACCTTGATTAAGAAAGAGATGGTCTACGTTCCGGAAAGCGTTCTGGTTTATGACCAAACAGCGAAAGCTTCTCGGCCTCATGAGATCCCTGTACCGGAGACGTATGAGCAGGCCCATAAGCACAAAACTTGGTTTGTTACCTTTCTGCCAACTCCAAATCAATCCAATAACTACCTAGCACTAGAACCAGAATCAGAAAAGTGGCTGCCAACCCTCAGAAAGTATTGCGGCAAAGTATCGCTTGCCGCACAGCAGGGCCCTTTAGAGTTACAATCATTTTGCCACTCTTCTGCCATTTCTACAGGAGGAATGCTTCGCAATAAAGGTCAATTGAGATATTCGTCTTTTAACCTTAAATCTGGGCTTTGGGAAGTTGTTTCCGCGCCCCTTCATAACCAAATCTCCCTTGATGAGCTAAGACAAAAGCTACCTCAAATCACCTCTCTCAACCAAACCTATGAGCCACTAGAAACCGATAGCTTCCCCTTTGATCTGATGGTTTAAGAGAGAGTTGGCAATTCATATTCGCTTTAACCTGCCTTAACCGGTAGACTAGAACCTCATTTGAGTTCAATTTTCTAAACGTCATTTATGGATCAATCCCACATCCGCAATTTCTGCATTATCGCTCACATCGATCACGGCAAGTCCACATTGGCCGACCGTCTCATCGAAAAGTGTGGCGCTGTGCGCGGCTCGGCTCAGGCCCAGATGTTGGATACGATGGATATCGAAAGAGAACGCGGAATCACCATTAAAATGACGGCGGTACGCCTGAATTATAAGGCTAAGGATGGAGAAACTTATGAGCTCAACCTTATCGATACGCCGGGCCACGTCGATTTCACCTATGAGGTTTCCCGTTCTTTAGCGGCTTGCGAAGGAGCCTTGTTGGTTGTGGATGCCAGCCAAGGTGTCGAAGCCCAAACTATTGCCAATGCCTCGATGGCAATGAATCAAAACCTCGAAATCATTCCTGTCATCAATAAAATTGACCTGCCTCATGCCGATATTGCCCGTGCGAAGGAAGAAATCGAACAAGCCGTTGCAATCGATGCCTCCGACGCCATCCCTTGTTCCGCCAAAAACGGCATTGGGATCGAAGATATTTTAGAAGCGGTTGTCCACCGCATCCCTGCGCCAGCTGGAAACCCAAATGGCCCCCTCAGGGCCCTCATTTTTGATTCCCACTTTGATACCTATCAAGGCGCGGTTGCCTATGTCCGAGTTAAAGATGGATCGGTGAAACCGGGTGACAAAATCATGATGATGTCAACCAAATCAAAATTTGATGTCGATCAAGTTGGAGTTTTCCGACCTCAGCTTGAAGTCGGCAACATGATTTGCACCGGTTCGACTGGGTTTTTGACGGCGGCCATGAAAACAATTGGAGACGCCGGCGTTGGAGACACTGTGACCCTAGCCGACAACCCGGCTGTTGATCCCTTGCCAGGATATCGCGCCGCCAAGCCAATGGTGTTCTGCGGGCTTTTTCCTAGTGATGGCGAGCAGTATGAAGACCTAAGAGATGCCATCGAAAGGTTAAAACTTAATGATGGCGCGCTCTCCTTTGAACCAGAAACCAGTGCTGCCCTTGGATTTGGATTCCGATGCGGGTTCCTAGGGCTTCTTCATATGGACATCGCCAGAGAACGCCTTGAACGAGAATTTGGATTAGACCTTATCCTAACCGCCCCCAGCGTGGATTACATCGTCCACCGCACCAACGGCCCCATTGAACACATCTCCAATCCCGCCGAATTTCCCAACCCACATGAGGTTGATTTGATTGAAGAGCCAACCGTTTACTCCACCATCATAGTCCCCAACGAGTTTATCGGCACCGTCATGAACCTTTGCCACGAGCGCAGGGGAGTTTATATCCGAACCGAGCATCCGACGCCGCAAAGAGCGATTCTTTTTTACAAGCTTCCTCTTGGCGAAATACTGTTAGACTTTTTTGATCGGCTAAAGAGCGGCACCCGAGGCTACGCAAGCTTTGACTATGAGTTGAGCGACCCCATGGCGTCCGATCTTGTTAAAGTCGACATCCTGCTTAATGGCGATCCGGTTGACGCCCTTTCATTCATTGTCCATCGCAGCTTTGCCTACAATCGGGGCCGAGCCATGGTCGAACAGCTGAAAAAAGTTGTGCCTCGCCAGCAGTATGAGGTCCGCGTTCAAGCTGCGATTGGGGCCAAAGTCATTGCTGCTGATTCGATCAAGCCTTATCGCAAAAACGTCATTGCCAAGTGTTACGGGGGAGACATCACCAGAAAAAGGAAGCTGCTAGAAAAGCAAAAGGAAGGCAAAAAGCGGATGAAGCAAATTGGATCGGTCGAGTTGCCTCAGGAAGCCTTTTTGAGCGTGCTCAAGGTTGCCGAATAAAATACGCCGCACTGTTCCAAGAACCAGCCCTTTTGCCTAATCTCCAGATTAAAACGCCAAGAGTGAAATGGAATCTCCAAGCAACCATCGCCCAATTCCCTTGCAAGAAGCAACCTTGCTAAAAGTAGAGGGCCTCAGCAAGAGATTTGGCAGAAGGTGGATTTTTAGAAATTTAAGTTTTGACCTTGGGTTAGGAGATTGCTTGGTGGTGACGGGGCAAAATGGAAGCGGAAAGTCCACCCTCTTAAAAACCATTGCCAGCCTGACCTCCGCCTCAGAAGGCAAGGTGATATTGCCGCCAGGAGATCCTCGTGTCACAATTGGATATTCTAGCCTTGAATCGAGTTTGTATCCAGAATTGAGCTGCCGAGAACACCTGCAACTGACCGGTGATCTTCGAGGCATCCCCTCTCGCAGCAATGAGCTCCTCGAAAAAGTCGGCCTTGCCAATGCGGCCTCGGTTCACGCCAAAGAACTGAGTACAGGGATGAAGGCGAGGTTGAGACTAGCCGTCGCCATCCAATCGAACCCCCTCCTTTTGCTGCTAGACGAACCTGGTGCCAGCCTAGACTCTAACGGAAGGGCTCTCATTTCCGACATCGTTGCTGAGCAGCAAAAGCGAGGATCACTCCTGATTGCCACAAACGATCCCAGCGAGTTCTTTTATGCTACGCATGCCCTGGAGTTGAATTAGTCCATGGAGCCGCCAATCCGTCAAGATCAAACCAATAGCTGGTACCGAGAAATTCGGTCTGTCTTTTTGAAGGAAATTTTAAGTGAAGGAAGGGCACCCCATTCCATTCTAACCGGAGCCCTGTTTAGCCTTATCGCGGTGGTTGCCATCTCGTTGACGTCTTATAACCATGCCCTCCAGCCAACACTGGCCTCTGGGCTGCTTTGGGTTGTTTTGCTTTTTGCATCCGTGATGTCCTTGCCAAGGATGATGCTTGCCGAAGAAGACCTAGGCACTGGCGACCTTTTACGCTTAACCGCCCGCCCTCATTCCATTTTTTGGGGCAAGTTGTTCTTTAATCTTGGCCAGTTGATCATCCTGGCGGTTATCTTGTGTCTTTTGTTTGTCTTGTTCAACAATTTGACAGTTCCCCACCCAGGAATTTTTATTTTTGGAGTTCTTGGAGGTTGCACCGCGGTTAACGCCTCTGTCACACTTGCCGGCGCCCTTTCTGCAAGAGCCTCCAATAGATATGCTCTTTCAACCGCAATTTCCGTCCCCCTCATCTTGCCAATTGCGTCGTGGGGAGTCTCTGCCGTGAGGACCGGATTTGGCACCGGATTTGTAATGGATGGTCAACACGCAGTGCTGGGGCTCTTCAGCTATGGGATCGCGGCAAGCGCTGTCGGGCCCTTTATTTACGCTGCAATCTGGAAATCATAAATTCTTTTTCATGGAGTTGAGCCGCGTAGCTCAAGTAAACTGGACTGGAAATGGAGACGGAAGCACCTATTCAGCCGGACTATAATCCGGGTTTAGGGGAAGCAGCAATCAAGGTTTGGCAGAGTGTTTGTCGAACCGGTTCCTCGTGGTGGGCTGCCTTAGACCGCCCGTTCCAAAAGCTTCAGGCCGCATTAGGGATTAGGATTCTGTTTGGATTCTTTACCGCCTACACCATTTGGCGCAGCTTTACTGTATCCGATGATCCCGCTTTTCAGAGACCAGAACTTGCCAGAATCTTTTTTTGGCATTTTCCGTGCCCTATGCTAGCCTCTTGGCTGCTGATTCAGGGTGCCTATTACAGCGCAAAATACCTGCGCACCACAAGTCTTTACGACGATGCCAAAGCCTTTGCCGTCTTAAAACTTGGATTTGTTTTTTGCCTGTTGACGATGGCAACTGGCATTGTCTTTTCGAAGTCAGAATGGGGGGCTTGGTGGCAATGGGACCCTCGCCAAACTTCATTTTTGTTGGTTATCCTTATTTACGGAGCCTATTTTGTGTTGCGAGGTGCATACCAAGAGACGGATCGAAAGGCTTCATTTTCTTCTGCCTACGTGATGGCGGCCACACTACCCGCCATGTTTTTAGTGTTTGTTTTCCCTCGATTGCCCCAAATCAGCACCGAATCTTTGCACCCTACCGACTCAATTCTTGGTGGCCAAATCAGAGGAGGCTATGCCGAAGTGATTTGGCTGACCCTTTTTGTAACCACCGTCCTCACCGTCTGGCTGTACCGGATCCAAATCCGGCTTGCTGCCATTGAACTAAAAAATCACACCTATGAACTGGAAATATCTCGCGGCAGTACCGCCAATGCTCCTGTGGTTCGCCCTATTCGGGTACCTACTAACTCTGGAAGCCAAGGTGAACCGCCTTCGGTCTGAACAAGACAACAGTCAGTCCAATCCCCGGTAGTTCACACCAAAGAGAAAGGACAATGTCGATTGAAGGCGGGTGGAAAGTGTTGCCAACTTCGCTTCCGAATTGGCAAACTCTTCAACTCTCTTTTTGCGGCCACTATTTTTTTGCCAATAGCACCCTTTTAGCCCATGTTTGAACCGACTGATACTCAAGGCCGTGCAACTGCATTTGAGTCTATTGCCCCCTACTATGACCATCTGATGAGGACAGTTCCCTACCGGATGTGGGTTGGTTATTACTTGTTATTGCTCTCTGTGATTGATTCTCATCCCAAATCTATTCTGGAAGTCGGATGCGGCACAGGATCGCTCTGCAAGCTCCTTTATGAAGAAGGGTTCGACATGACCGGCCTTGATCTCAGCGAATCCATGATTCAAGAAGCCAAGGTTAGGCATAGCCAGTTGCCGATCGAATTTATCCGCTCTGATGCAAGAACTTTTGAACTTAACCGAGTGTTTGACGGGGTTTTCTCGTTCTTTGATAGCCTCAACAACGTACTGACCCTGAGCGATCTCCAGCAGGCGTTTCAACATATTTACGACCATCTCATCCCCGAAGGAAGTTTTGTGTTTGATTTAAACACGCCTTACGCCTTTGAACAAAAGCTTTTTGATCAACGCTCGATGGCCAAAAAAGCAAAGCTGAAATACAACTGGGTGGGAGCCTACGACCCCCAAACAAAGATCATCAAAGTCAACATGGAGTTTTGGTGGCAGGATAACCACTTTACCGAGGTTCACTTTCAGAGAGCTTATGACCCTGATGAAGTCATTCCCCTCCTTGAGGCAGTCGGATTCACCTCCATCCGGTGCTACCACAGCTACGGGTTAGAACCTCCTCGAAAGACAAGCGACCGAGTTCATTTTGTTGCCAAAAAACCCAGTGCTTAAAACCTAGTACCTACTTTTCTTGCTGGGACTTCTTTTGCATCACTAGCTTCGCCGCTTCTTTGATGCCTGCCTCTAAAGTCATATCCTTTCCAGCCGAATTGAATCCAAGGGGCGCAACGATATTGGGGCTGACTCCAACCTTTTCTAATCGTTTGCCGTTTACAAAAACGTCCATGACCGGCATTTCTAAATAGCACCAAGAATTAATCCGATTTGGGTAGGTGCCAAGAACGTTCCCAGCCGTTGTTTGCCCAACTAAAACTGCCCTCTTTGAAGTTTTCATGATTTGGCTAAACACTTCTTTTGCGCTTCGACAATAGTGATCAATCAGCAGCACAAGCGGCTTGCTGTATCCAAAATGCTCCGTTGTTTCCACGCCATTGGTTTTCCAACCCAAATTGATGTCGGGCAGAAAAAACGGGTTGCCGTACCCTTCCGGTCTGCCTCCAAACCCTCCTCGATCATCAAGAATAAAGGCGTCGGTGTGATAAAGGTTTCCAAGGACTGCCGATTGCAGAACAGCGGCAAAGGATTGCGAGGCCTGAGTCCACAAGTGGATGTAGCCAATCTTCAAACCATCGGCATGGATGATTCTTTCGCTGTCTCGGGTCGCTTGCAAAAACTGATCCATGGACTGGTCTTTGCTGCCAATCACGGTGATCTGAAGGGTCTTGCTCCCTCGTTTGGCATCGAGCACCACCTTTTTCCCTTCCTTGCCTTCAAAAGATTCCACCGGAGAAAAGGACATGCCATCCGCTTTCACTACCAAATCGCCCTCTCTTAAACCGGCTTTGAAAGCACTTGTGCCGTCTAATACAAACGCAGTCACCCACCCATTGTCTGTTTTTGTAAAGTAGGCGCCGCAATTGGGCATGGATTCAGCATTGGATCCACGAGCCAGGCCGTCAAACAAGTAATAGCCTTGGTCTCGCTTTACATAAACCGCAAAATGGCTGTCATTAAACTTATTGATGAACTCTTCAACCCGATTCCTAAAGTCCTTATCGTTAGTTGAGGCTTCAACGGAGGGCCCAAACTCATTTTCCCACTTTTTGATCTGCCCATGAATCTGTTTGTGATCAAACAGCTGGGTTTCAATCGCTTTTGAAATCTTTTGCCAAGCCTCTTTGTAGTTATGAGGAGCCGACTTTGGTTTCTTGCTTTGCACAGAAGCATGAACAATGGATCGAAGGTTAAAGCTTGGTTGAACCGTGAGTATCGTGGCAAGAAACATAGAAGAAATCTACCCAAAAGAGGTAATCTTGAAGTTATGGGAGATGTGCACAACGCACATCGTTTGACCACGGAGGTAACTCTTGAGAAAAAATACAAAATCTAAAAGCCATTCCCCTCGTTATCTAGCTCTCGCTAAAGAAGTCAGCAAAGACAATTTCCTGACGGTCGAGGACGCCATCAAGCAAGTCAAATCAACTGCTAACGCCAAGTTTGTGGAATCGGTTGACCTTGCCATCAAACTGGGGGTTGATCCTCGCAAGAACGATCAAAATGTGCGTGGAATCACCACGATTCCCCATGGCACCGGCAAATCCCGAAAGATTGCGGTGCTTGCCAAGGGCGATCAGGCCAAAGCCGCTGAAGAAGCCGGAGCCGATACGGTTGGCGGAGAAGAATTGATCACGAAGATTCAAAATGGATTTCGGGATTTTGATGTGGTTCTGGCCGCCGAAGATATGGCAACCCAAATTGGAAAAATCGGAAGGCTTTTGGGCCCCAAGACCCCCAACAAAAGAAACGGAACTGTCACCAACAACCTTGCCGCTACCGTTAAAGAAATTAAATCGGCAACCCGTGTTGAGTACAGAACAGACAAAGAAGGTGTCATGCACCTGATCATTGGCAAAGTCAGCTATACCGATCAACAACTCATGGAAAACTTCATGGCCGTGTTTGGAGCCGTGATCAAAGCCAAGCCAAGTTCGGCAAAGGGCAAATACGTCCATTCCATCACCCTAAGTTCAACAATGGGGCCCGGAATAAAGGTGGACGCGAACCTTGCCACAAAGCTAGTTAGCTAGTTTTTGAGAAAATCTAGAATTCTTCTGACGAAGATTGACCCAGATGGTGCGTTATGATCTTCATGCGCACCATTTTTTTGGCAATCATCGCAAGTTCCGCCGCATTAGCATCAAGCGCCCTTTTGTTTTTACCCGGGCATCATCCAAATCCGGCTCCCACTCACCTTGTGAACACGCTAAAAGGTGAGAAATTAAATGCTCATGGGGAATACTCTGTGACGCCTAAAGTTTTTAAGGTCGAACATTCCGAGGCCTCTTGGAAGAAAATGCTCGGTCCCGCTAGATTCGAAATCCTCCGCAAAGCTGGCACCGAAGAGGCCTTTACCGGCAAGCTTTTGAATGAGCATGGCTACGGAGTTTTTGTGTGCGCCGCCTGTGGTCAGCCACTCTTTAAATCCACCACGAAGTTTGACAGCGGCACGGGCTGGCCAAGTTTTTGGAAAGCACTGCCCGGAGCCGTGATCGAGCGCCCCGATGATTCGCTAGGAATGGAACGCACAGAGGTCATCTGTTCGCGGTGTGGAAGCCACCTCGGCCACGTTTTTGATGATGGTCCCAACCCCACCGGGCTCCGCTATTGCATGAATTCTCTCGCATTGAAATTCCACCCCGAAAAGAAGCCGCATTCTGTAAAACAAGCTAAGAGGTAAAACTGAAATTTGCCAATGGCGGTATTGTCACCAACACATTTGATAGCCTCAGCCGCACCCTTTCGACCACCGACCAGCTTGGCAGGACGACTTCATACGCATACGACGCAGGCGATCATGTGATCTCTGTCCAAAACCCGCTGGCGGAAGTCTCCACGTTCATTTACGATGGCTGCCTTTTGCAAGCAGAAGTGAATCCACTGAACCAAAGAACCACGTACACATATGGCAGGTTTAACCGTCGAACCTTGGTGGAAAATGCCCTCGGATTCGTCACTACGACCAACTACGATTCGATGGGCTACCCCATTGCGTTTATAGATGCCAATGGCAACGTGAACACAACAACCTATGACCTCGCTCATAGGGTCATTGCCCAAACCGATCCTCTTGGTTACGTAACCACCTTCGGTTACGATTCGGCTGGGCGACAGAACCAAGTCACCAACCCGCTGGGATTCATCACAACTTCCGTATTCAGCGCCCGTGATCTCATTGCCTCTATTGATGCCCTTGGCAACCGCACCAGTTACAGCTATGACGCCATGGCAAGGCGAACCGCGATCGAAGACCCCCGCGGCTACCGATCTACAAGCCAGTATGACCTTGCCGGGCAGGTCACCACAACAATAGACGCCTTGGGGCATAGCACAACCTACGGCTACAACCTGAACGGCGGACAAATTCTTGTCACCGATCCCCTCGGCAATTCCAGCCAAACCGTATACTTTTCCAACTCCAATCAGGTTCAAGCCACTGTAGACGCCCTTAGCAACCGAACCACCTACACCGTTGATCTTGCCGGACAGCAAACCGCACGTCAAGACGCCAATGGCAACATCATTTCCTTTGGTTACGATCTTGCCGGAAGGCAAACCGTCATCCAAAACGAACTTGGCTACTCCACAACCACCTCCTACGACGCGGCGGGACGCCCCTCCACCATCATCGATGCCAATGGCTGGCTCCGCACCCTCACCTTTGATGCAGTCGGACAAGAACTTGTGATCGCTTACGCCGATGGCTCTGCCGTGACCTCCGCCTACGACCCAGTTGGCAATCGCACGACAATGATGGACTGGGGAGGCACCAGCACCTATGCCTTTTCAGCCCGAAACGAACTTCTTGTTGCGTCCACTCCAACCGGCTACCCGCAGTCTTATAGCTATGATCCGGTGGGAAACAGGGGCGGTTTGGTAAATCCAGACGGCACACTAGTGACCTACTCTTACAATGGCAATAACGCCCTGACTACCCAACAGCTTCCGGGCGGAAGAACCTACACCACCCAATACGATTCGGCTAGCAACCCCACAACCATTCTCTTTAACGGAGGTCAAAGGTTGATGAGCTATGATGGACTTGGCAGGGTGATCACTCAAACTGAATACCGGGGAGTGAATGTGATCTCCACCATCACCGATGGCTATGACGCAGGTGGCAGAAAGGTCAGCCAGACAAGGGATGCTAATACAACTTTGTATTCTTATGATGCCATCAACCGTCTCACCGGCCAAAGCCTTTCTGGTGCGGCTGCAACCTACAGCTATGATAATATTGGCAACCAAACCCTAAAGTGGCAAGAAGGCTCTAGCCCGATGACAATGAGTTATGATCCTGCCTCTCGGCTGACGACGATGGTTCAGGGTAGCAATACGACCACGTATGGGTATGACAATAATGGCAATACGACCATTGAGTCGATCCCTGGTGGCTCGACTTATTACGCGTACGATTATGATCCTAGGAATCGTTTGACCGCGTATAATCTGGAGACCGGTGGCAGTACCTTGCCAATTGCGACGATTTCCTATGATGGAGACGGGCTGAGGCGAACCAAATGGGCGAGTTTAAACGTAACAACCTATATCTGGGATGGAGTGGATTATTTGGCAGAGGAAACCGGAGCGGCCCTTGATGTAGTTTATGCAACTGTGAATGGGCAATTGGCTGAAGAGAACAGGGGTGGGACGGTGACCGAATATGTTCCTGACACCTTGGGATCGGTGATCCAAACCACAAACGCCTCCGGAGCCCAAACTTCTTCTGCCTATTACTGGCCCTATGGAGAAACTAGAACTTCCACCGGAACTAACCCCAGCCCGTGGAACTTCGTGGGCACTTTTGGCTACTACATGGATTACCCCAGCCTGGCAAGTGGCCCGCCGCAAAGATATTACATTCGCGCCAGAGACTACCGCCCCGATCTCTCCCGCTGGCTCACCACCGACCCCCTCTGGCCAATTGAGGCTTCTTATAGCTACTCGAACCTAGACCCCGTTGGTCTGCTGGACCCTTCTGGGGAAAAATGCCGATCTTTTGTCACTCAGCTAAGCGACCATAGCTGGAAAAAGGTTACAAACTGCAATCGAAGGGAGTATCTGGTATTCCACCTAACCTTTCCATGCATGAAGATCGACCCATATTTTTGCTTCCCTCCATTTATACCGGGTCTGTGCCATGAAACCATATCAATTCCATGCGACATCACTGACATTACGACAGAGTATCACATAAGCAGGGTCTCGAGGGACAAATTACAGGGGCTGTGCGATCTCTACAGTGGCTTTGGAGTTGCGGCGTGTGTCAGAGCTGGAGGGGGGCCACTTTGCTTGTTACTACCCGTCCTGTGCTTTCTCGGTCACAACTCTTGCGTCAACCCCGATGGGAGCCAGTGCTTTAAATTTAGGTCGAGGTTTAATCCCTGTATGTGGCAGGGCGGGCCGGGTTCTGGGTTCACGGGTTGCTGTTGATGGTCCTAAGAATAAAACGACTCACTTTAGTGCTTGCATCGGCAATTTGCTACTATGCTATGTGCCTGCGTTATGGTCAAGCGGTTTCAAAGGGGCAGATGGGAACCCTGATCAGTATCATCCTCTATGTGATCGGCATAATACTTTTTAGCACCGTTTGTAGCCAATTAATTAAGCGCTGGGACATTAAGCAGGTCAGCACCTATCGCGCAGCCTATTATCATGTAGGTATGAGCAATGCGGCGTTGGTTTGTTGCGCCACCTTTAAGTTGCAATGGATGGCTCCATGCTTTCTATTGACTTTTGTCTTTGCCATTCCTTTTATTGGTGATTATTTGGACAAGGGTCTTCCACCTCTTGGTAGGTCAAGGGATAAGATTCGGGTATTTTACTAAATGCTATCGATGGGCGGTTGGTGGAAAAGAATCGAGGTGGAACGGTGACTGAATACGTCCCTGACACCTTGGGTTCGGTGGTGAAGACTACCAATTCCTCGGGTGGCATCACTTCAACCATGACCTATTGGCCGTATGGTGAAATAAATACGTCTTCCGGATCTAACCCCAGCCCATGGAACTTCGTCGGCACCTACGGTTACTATTTAGATTCAGGTCAGCTAGGCTCGCCTCGTTACTACATCCGAGCCAGAGACTACCGCCCCGACCTCTCCCGCTGGCTCACCACCGACCCCTTGTGGCCAAATGAGGCAAGTTACACCTACGGCGGAAGCCCCGTTTTACTTATTGACTCGGACGGCGAGCGCCCTTGCACTCCAGGTGAGGTCGGCTACTGCCGCAGCAAATGCGACTCGATGCAGTTGAAATATGGTGATTGCCAAGTGGGATGTGTGTTCTGGTTTTGGGCAGCCGTCGAGTGCATCTGCGATTGCCCAGTCCCACCCAGGGCGGAAGGCACAGCGCTCAGCCAAGGTCTTAGGTTTGCCTCAAGTAAATTCGGGAAGTGTAGATTCAAGAAGACTGGAGGCGAAACCGAGTCTTTGATTTGCGAAGGTGGTACGCACCAAACATGGGCCTACAGTTGCGGGCCCAAGCGCCGCGCAGTTACGGTTAGTGTAACCTGTTGCTACTGCAGAACTGGCAGTGGTGGCCAGAGCCTAAATTGCTTCTTCACTGTAAAGCCTTAGCCCGAAAGTCAGCCATGCCTATCAAGTACGAGTTTATTTATGAGGTTGGCGTCGGCACACAGATCAGGCGGGTGCTTGCAGAAGATGGCGAACAAGACCGACCGCTCGAAGCGTTTACGCAAGCCAAGAGTTTTCCGCAAGTGGACGGGATTGTTACTTGGCTGGTCTTTCTTGCAGATGTGCCCTCCAACGAGCTAGCGCTCGTTTTCAGATTCCTTCTTACAGCAGATCGGCTTGAATTCGATGGTTGTTCAAAACGATTTGTCGAATCTGTCTTGGGAAGGGGCGCTATGGTTCGGCATTACGGAGAACGCTGGTCTTCGTCGGGGGTAGCTACGCCAAAGATATTAACACCTGACTCGCAGAAACTGGACGGACCTGGCAAGCATTTCGATTACGCATCGCTAAGGTTTAAAAATATCTCCGTATGTAAAAGTTTGCAAAGTATAGTGACTAAGGCGGAGTCCGTTTCGATTCAGTCCGCAGACCCAATTCTTGCGGCCACCTTGGTTGCCGATTGCAAATATTTTTTCGGTAGGAAGCTGCCCAGTCTGTTGACTCCACAAGTGCAACTAGCGGCGCAACTGGGTCCTGACTGGATTAGTGTGCTGGCGAGTTGGCCAAGCCTCAAACACATAACAATAGAGTCGACCTCTATAACGCCGGACGCCTTAAAGCGGCTTGCCAATCTTAGAATAAGTTCTTTGCACATTTCTGGAAGATTGGTTCCGGGATGCGAAACTAAGGGAATTACAAGGAGCAAAACCCAAATTAGAAGCCTGAAACTCTTAGGGCTGACAGGCGATGACCGGGGTGTTCTGCGCAGGATCGTTGGCAAGTCCCCCGACTTGATAGAACTTTGGTTGCCAAAGCGCTATGATCTTGGGCAACTCAACTTAAGTAGAAACGAAGCCCTTAAATTCGTCGCCCTGTACGGAGCTACACTTATTAGGCATACAACCTTAAATTGCGTGCCGCAGGTAAAATCCGTCATTATTTTCCACTCGACAAAGGTAGCTTTCCAGACTGCCAAGCGAGTTTTCCCAAATGCCGAAATTTCCGAATCGTAGGGCGCCAGTCGGGTGGCAACCAAACCCTGAAGTGGCAAGAAGGGTCTAACCCAATGACAATGGGCTATGATCCTGCCTCCCGCCTGACCACGATGGTTCAGGGGAGCAATACGACCACGTATGGGTATGACAACAATGGCAATACGACCTTTGAGTCGATCCCAGGAGGTTCAACCTACTACGCGTACGATTATGATCCTAGGAATCGTTTGACCGCGTATAATCTGGAGACCGGTGGCAGTACCTTGCCAATTGCGACGATTTCCTATGATGGAGACGGGCTGAGGCGAACCAAAATCACTCAAACAAACGTTACTACCTATATCTGGGATGGGGTGGATTATTTGGCGGAGGAATCTAGCGGGTCGCTTGACGTTATTTATGCAACCATGAATGGGCAGTTGGTGGAAGAAAATCGAGGTGGGACGATTACGGAATATGTTCCTGACACATTGGGTTCGGTTATTCAAACCACTAATGCATCGGGAACCCAAACGTCTTCGGCGACTTATTGGCCGTATGGTGATACCCGCACCAGCACAGGCACCAATCCAAGCCCCTGGAACTTCGTTGGCACTTATGGTTACTACGTGGACTCCGGCCAATCAGGATCGCCGAGATACTACATCCGTGCCAGAGACTACCGCCCCGACCTCTCCCGCTGGCTCACCGTCGATCCATTATGGCCGAAGCTGGTAGCCTACCTGTACTGCCTAGGGGACCCAGTAACAGACATAGACCCCCTGGGAATGTTCACTAAAGCGGAGTGCCGGGCTGCCTGTGTGATGCTAAAACCGAAAGATCGAGGAGCTTGCAAGAATGTTTGTAAAGAGTTAGATGGAAATTCGTGCCAGCAATTACATAACATGTGTGAACATGGAAACCGGCACCACGAAAGCCGCTTTGATCGGAAAGTTTGCTGGGCAGTTTACCAAGTCCTTTGCGGCGAAGTTACTGCGCCCGAGTATAATCCGGTGAAGAGTTTCATTTGCTCACCCCACCCGGTGGTCCTACCACTTCCAGCAGGAGGCGGAAAAGGCGTATTGCGACCTATTGCCGAGGGCGGCGGAGCAATGGTTGCTTGCTGGTGTGCTTGGGAGGGTGTAAAGTGGGTCGTGGCTATTTGCACCATTCCAGAAACCTGCGGCAGCAGTTTGGCGGGTGCAGCCGCCCTACCCTGAAATGCATGCTACGTAATCACCTATGAAAGTCATCAAGTTCGAGAAGTTCCACTCAAAGTTCCGTAGTCGTCTACCTGAAGAAAACGCTGAGTTTTACGGCTGTTCCTTCAAAGGGGCGAATCTAGTATGTAGTCAGTTCCGCAACTGTAAGTTTTTTACCTGTGATTTCTCGGATGGACGGCTCCTCGGCACTGAATTTTGGAACTGCAAGTTCGAAAACTGTTTATTTTGTAGAACTCTTATCAGCGAGCGATCTTTGTTGCCAGAGCAACTAGCGGGTGCGGAGGGCCTTATTTTCCTTCCTAAGAGGGGCAAGCCGCAACTGGACGGAGTGAAGCTTGACAAGGCGTACTTGGCTGCCTACTCCCTTCGAGGTGGTTCAGGCCACTTCGCCAACTTTTCAGGTGTTACCTTTTACTCTTTTTCAATGACGAATACGAAACTCTTTAATGCCGATTTATCCGAAACGGTATGGAAGGACTTTAAGCTTAGTGGATGCGACTTTTCAGGCTCCAACCTTTCCCATTCTTGCTTTAACGGAGGGAGGCTTAAAAAGTGTATTCTTGGCGGGGTAGATTTTGCAGGGACTCTGGTTAGCCAAGAGTGTGAAGTTGACGATAGTGCTAGGACCGATATCCTGGTGGGCGGCGGTGCTTTTGTTGGCCCTGGAAAAGATCTGCGAGGTCTGGATTTACGGCGGTCTGTCCTGCAAGACCTAGACCTGGGCGGCGCGGATTTATCCGGTTGCGATCTTCGACACGCGTATATTGGAAATACATCTCTTAGGGGCGCCAAACTGTTCGGTTGCAAGCTACAAGGCACACGCATTACACGCCGCTGTCTTGACGGTGCGCTTTACGACGCCACCACGATGTCAGTTGCAAAGGTGCTTGAGGACGAGCCATATTGGAGAAACTAGCGACAAGGTGGCTTGTACGTGAGTTTGGTCAAGGAGCTATGATCCTGCCTCTCGGCTAACAGCCATGATTCAAGGCAACAATTCCAACACATACAGCTATGACAACAATGGCAACACGATATCGGAAACGATCTCGGGGGGCTCAACCTACTACGCGTACGATTATGATCCTAGGAATCGTTTGACCGCGTATAATCTGGAGGCCGGTGGCAGTACCTTGCCAATTGCGACGATTTCCTATGATGGAGACGGGCTGAGGAGACCCAAATGGGCGAGTTTAAACGTTACAACATATATCTGGGATGGGGTGGATACTTTGGCGGAGGAATCGGGTGGTTCCATTGGTGTGGTGTATGCGACCGTGAATGGGCAGTTGGTGGAAGAAAATCGGGGAGGGACGGTGACGGAGTACGTTCCAGATACCTTGGGCTCGGTTATTCAAACCACAAACGCCTCCGGAACCCAAACTTCTTCGGCGACTTATTGGCCGTATGGTGAAATAAATACGTCTTCCGGATCTAACCCCAGCCCATGGAAGTTTGTTGGAACTTACGGTTACTACATGGATTACCCGAGACTGGCGAGTGGCCCGCCGCAAAGATACTACGTCCGCGCACGTGACTACCGCCCCGACCTCTCCCGCTGGCTCACCGTCGATCCCTTGTGGCCAGATGAGGCTTCATACATGTACGTGAACGATGGACCGAACTTGACTTTTGATAGAAATGGTAAAGGCTCATCAGACGTCATGGGAGGGAACTTTGGCAATTGTTCTGTGCGAATTTGCAGTCTGTACGGGTTTGCCGGTGGCCCCGGGCTCGTAGGTACCTTGAAGAACATCATTGTAGGCCAGGTGCCAACACATAGGTTTCTATGTGTGACCGGTCCCCATGGCGGGTGCCAAGGCGGGCTCTATCCCGGGAAGCGCCCCAACTCTGACAGGTGGACGAACGGTTGGGCTCCAGGGCACGTCGAATCAGACAAATGGAACCCTTGCGGCGGCCGAAATTCAGCAGGAGACCTGGTTGGCTGCAAAATCGTAAGCACGGACTGTAATTTGGCAAGTTTTGCCTGCGAGTGTCTTCGGACGGCAGCTAGTCGACACCCTCTGTACTTCTTCCCCATTAACACCTGCTATTCATTTCCGTACGACGTGGTGTCATGCGCATGCGACAAACTTCCCCCTGGTCTAGATATTCAATGCAGGTTTAAACTTAACTCTGGCAGCTACGAGATCACAAAGTAAAAAAATGCAGAGTCTCGGACAGGTGAAAAGTTGGCCAGCTACTATTTTCCGAAGGCGGAGGGCTTTTGGCTGCGCGCTTACCACTGTTGGGGTTTTCCTCCTCTTTACGTGGTGGCCGTACCATATGGAGTCAGTGATTGATTACGACTCTCATATCGTGGTAAAAATGTACGACGATCAGGAGCAAAACACACCAATAGGGACGGTTGCCACCAAGACCGGACAGGTTGCTTTGGATAAACTAGCGAAATCACAGGGTAAGGTGCAAAAGTTTATCCACGTCCGCTCCTACGCCGACTTCTTTCTTGAGCCAACCTTGCACGTATTTAAGGTAATGCGAGGCGGAAAGTGGGAGTACGAACTATCTGTGGTTAGTCACTCTAAGGTCACCTTTGTCATGGTAACGAGCGGTTGATTGCCCAAAGCGATCCCCTTGGCTACTTAACCAGCTACGGTTACGATTCCGCTGGTGTGGCAGGCGGCCCGCCACCCAGATACTACATCCGCGCCAGAGACTTCCTTCCCGACCTCTCCCGCTGGCTCACCACCGATCCCTTGTGGCCAGATGAAGAGCGTTTCAATTACGCAATTGCGTGGCCGATCCTACTTATAGATCCGTCCGGTTCACAATCCCATAGTCACGGTAGGGGATCGGATTTTTGTAAAAAGTTTCCAATCTTTTGCCCACCTAAGCCTCGGCCTAAGCCGGTGGGAAAGCCCGGCATTCCTTCCTCGGGAGGCGTCCAATCACTTTGCAAATCGCTAGGTATAAAGTGTCCACCAGGCTTTCGGCTACCTGGTCCGCCTCATCCCCCGCGCCCAGGGCACCGAGTCCCAGCACACCCCGCTCCAAGGTCGGCACCTTGGTACCAGGCTCTATTCTGTGACTTTTTCCCTCAATATGCACCGCCTGACATTCCAAAGCCTACTGACAGCGGTTCTTCGGACCTATGCAAGGACCTCTGTTCCACCCTCGAATGCACTCTTACGGGGCCAGCGCAATCAATCTGCGTTGCAGGTTGCGAAAAATTATACGATTGTGATCACCTCGTCCGTGGGCTCCCGAACGGCATTCTGATAGGAAAGATGTGCAGGGGCCAGGTCACAATCGACCTTTCCGATTGTTGCGACAAAGAGTGTAGCAAATGGACGGGTGCTTCGTATGACAGTTGCCACAACTTCTGTCTCTACGGGGGAGCCATGCGTGGTTCGTAAGCTGATAGGATCCCCCAGGCTTTCCTGCTCACTTGCCTTAGTGACATTCATTATTGGCACCTACCTGACCGTTGGGGCACTATTATATCGGCGCCACGTACAATACGAATACAGACGCCTATGGAGCGGGAACTCTACAAATCGGGCCCAATCGTCGTATGTGCGATACAGCTTTCGACCGCTTGGGAGGCTAGTTGTTACGAGCTTAACGGTTAATGCCCTCGACGGTGCCTGGCATTTAACTATTGAAGGGAGTGCCGACACAAGGACACGACATGCAATTCAATATTTTGCCTCAAACGACTATTGGCGCATAACTGCGTTGCACCACGAGGTCACAGCGCCAATTTGGGATAACCTGTTAACATTTCATGTTAAAGAGGGCCGCTTTTTAGTAGACATCTACATTGCCCCGACGAAGGCATTCAGCGAGCATGTTGTTAAAGATTATTCACCATTTTTTCGAGGCTCGATTCTCTGGTGCTCTTCCAACACGCCTGAGTTCGTCGTACCTAAGAACACCCCGGCGTATAACCACTTACTATTGAAACGAAGTGCCACCAAGTCGCAAATGTGCTGGATACCGAGCGGTAAGTTTAAATTGGGTGTGCTGGAGTCACCGAACACCCTCGGTAAGAATTCTTTAGATCCTATTCCCCACGGAGATCTACCAGTGCTAACAATAATCACAATAAAGCCTGGTGCAGATGTGCCTAGTCCCTAGTTTGTGACTAGACGTTAATTTCATTCTTGAGCCTAGGTTTAGCTCAGCTAAACTGCTTGCTCCCCGGGGACTAGCCATTACAATATGAAAGATGGTTTGAGGCGAACCAAATGGGCGAGTTTAAACGTAACAACCTATATCTGGGATGGGGTGGATTACTTGGCGGAGGAATCTGGTGGAAGCTTGGATGTGGTGTGTGCAACCGTGAATGGGCAACTGGCAGAAGATTGACTGGTCCCCGTATTCTGTCCAGAGCTTACCAGTAGGATTCGTCTCCGGATGGTGTCAGCCTTTGTTTGAAGTTTGCACCGTCATCAACGGGGTAAACGTCGGTGCGTTCTACGGTGGTTGTCGTGATCTTGCTACTCGTTAGGGCTGGTTTTGTTTTTAGTGGGGATTTCTAAAAGAAATGCCCGAAGCCTAAGCGGCTCCGGGCATTTTTGAGGAAACCTAAATGCCTACTTTCTTCTTTTTCTGATAAGGAGTAGTCCTAAACCGGATAGGCTCGCAAGACAGCTTGGCTCGGGAACCGAGTTCACAGTCATAACCCCCAATTGAGTAGAGCCATTGTAATCGCCCTCAATCAGAATCTGCTTATTGTCGTTAACCGATAATGCCGCATACACTGAACTCCAGCCGGAGCCTTGTGGAATGTAATTGTTGAGGTTCAGATTTCCTAGCCCCGGCACATAAAGGAATCCCATCATCGATGACAAGTTCAAACTCACAACGTTGTTACCTTCCATTCCTGCAACCCAGCCCATATCGTTGACTGAAAAGGCTAGGGAACCCTCGAGTGATCCACCAGTTGGGTCAAGCAAGGGGATATAGTTGACCGAAGAAGCCCCCTTCATGTAAGTCCAAGCCTCAGGCACCGCGTACTCACTTCCGCTGAATGGGCTTCCCCATCCCACCACTTCATAGTTGGCATTGTTATTCAGGGCAGTAGCCCCCGCGTTTGGGAAGACATTGTTTCCGCTGACTGGCAAATAGTTAACTCCACCTGCCTGAGTATAGGTGAATGGCTCGGCTAAGCCACTCACTGGATTCACAATGTCATACCCCGAGACAACCCCATTGTTATTCAAATCGGTGGGGCCAACCCCGTTGATTCCCGTATCATAAGCTGTCCAAGATGTTGCTCCATTGGCCATGAAAAGAGCTCCCGGAGTGGAATAGGAAGACGCGGAGACATCGCCATTGTCATTAACAATGACCGATCCATAGGTGTCTATATTGCTCGGCAGCATCGTTGAACTGGACGTGTTGGTGTTATAAAGACTGCCTCCACTTGAACCGCTTGGATCGTATAAACCCGCAATCCCATTATTGTTAATCGAAGTGGGGATAAAACTGTTGGGTGCCCCCGTCATGGCAACTGCGCCCGTGTTGGAATTCCAAGATGAGGCAACCCCGTTGTTCACGCCAACCACCGTGCCATGATTGTTCATCAGCGCAGAAAGAGCGTAATAATTGAGGGCATTGTTGTCGATCGAAAATGTGTTTGGCAGGGCAACAATCGAGTTAGATTGCCCAAAAGCTAAGCCCGCAAAGGCGAGGGCAAAAGCGTCAACTAGAAGTGCTCGGAGTATTGATTTTTTCATACTGGTTTTCAAGCGCCAAGCATGCCTTGGCACTTGCCATCCGTTTAATTATTAACTTCAAGCCCAAGTTTTGTGATAAAAGACCTATCAATTCTTTTTGTCGACGGGGTTAGGTGGATGTTGAGGAACTCAAAAACCACCTTGCCCGGAAGGAGCCGGGATGCGATGTGAAGGTGCTTTGAACCTGCGCATCGTCAGTAACCGTCTGATTTCCGCGTAAATCAGACGGTTACCATGAACAATTGCCATGGATTGGCAACTGTTCAACACCCTCATAGGACCGATGATTTGCTTGACTTCAAATTCAAAAGCCAGAGAAATTTATTTGACGATCTGATCAACTAACCGCTTGACGTCACCCCAAGCGCTTTCTAAGTTGGCAAGAAGTGGAGACGCAGACCGCGCAATCGTCACCAAGTCAAAATCCACTTCAGCAAGAAGAAGGTGCGGTTCCAGAATCGGGCTTGAGGCAACGGTCAGACCAAAGGGATTTATAATTCTCGATCCCCCAACAAAGCCCTTCCCTCCTTCAAAACCACAGAGCTGACAATTGGCAGCCCAAACGCCGTGCTCTTCTGCCAAGGCAGCCATAAGCCGATGGTACCGATCAAGACTCTCGACTTGATCTCCAGAAAATCCCCTTCCTGGTGACGCACTAGGAACCAAGACCAATTTTGCCCCTCTCAGGGCAACCAAAGTTGGCATAATCGAGTGCCAAATATCTTCACAAACAAGGACTCCCATTGTCCCAAATCGTGTTTCAAAGACTCCTAATTCTTGCCCACGGCTAACAAAACGGCTCTCGTCAAAGACTCCATAAGTTGGCAAAAAGAACTTACGGTAAACATGCCGAACCTGGACTTTTCCGTCCATAACTTCAACATAAGCCGCTGAATTATATAGGTTTCCTTCCCAAGATTCATAAAATCCAACAAGAACATCAATGGTAGCTTCCTGATGACGCAGGCGCATTTCAAGCTCCGCTGCCAATCCTTGTGATGTCAGTGATGATTCCAGCACTCCTCCTTCTAAAAAGTAACCAGAAGTGCTTGCCTCTGGAAATACAACTAAATCGGCGCCTTCTTGCGATGCTTGGCTGATGATCTCACCAATTTCATCGATATTTCGCTTGAGATCTCCCTTTTTAGGTGAAGTTTGAGCGCAGGCAAGTTGGAATGGCATGGCTTACTCTAGGTTACCGTGGTTCAGTTTTTTCCTTAGAAACTGGGCCTATCAATCACAGAACCGTTTTGAGTACCTTGAGCCACTCGGAAAATGACCCTGCCTTAGCCTGGGCAGGCGCGTAAAGATCTAAACCCTTTGCGGCTCGTGTCATCGCAACATACAAATTACGCTGACCCTCCGCAAGTGCCTTTTGCTGAACCCTTTTTGTAAGCTCTTCATAAAGTCTTCCTGCGCCCGCGCTGTGAGGCTTAACAAGTAAGAAAGGCAGCTCTTTTTCGATCAAGAGATCCTTAACCCACTCTGAGTGAGGCTTTGCCGTGTGAGTCACCACAACATGATTCCACTCCAGCCCCTTGGCTTGATGAACGGTGGCAATGGTGATGCAAGGGCTATTTTCGTCGGCAACATCCGCATCTTTGAACCCAATTTTTAGCTTTTGGCGTGATCTTAAAAAGTGGGCGAATTCATAACAATCGGCTTCTGGTCTCAAAGCTGCCATCGCAAGGAGCTTTCTAACGTTGGCAATGGCCTCTTCTCTTCTGGAATGCTTGGCAAGTTTTGCTAGAAATCCACCATCTTGAATCAACCGATCAATAACCTCAAACGCATTCAATCGATGGGCAACTTTGGAAAGCGGCACCCACCATTTCAAGAAGTCTTGCAGCTTTTCTTGGTCAGCCTGGTTTTCTAGTTTGCAGTGGGTTAGGTCTTGATAGGGATTGGCAAGCTTTGCAATCTGAACAATAGAATCCAATGATAGTTCGGTTAAGGGGCCGCGGAGCGTGGCAAGCAACGCAAAATCGTCGGCAGGTTTCATCAGGCAAGTCAAAGCGTTGGCAAGGTCTCGTGTCTCTAGCCGCGGCAATAACCCTGTACCTTCCAACATTCTGCTCTGTAAGCCTTTGTCTTGCAAAGAAGCTTGGATTTCACCTCCAAAAGACCAAGTTTGAACCAAAATCGCAATCCCAGAGGGCTCTAAACCATCGGAAATAAGCTGTTGAACGCGATTCGCAACAGCTTCTGCTTCACTCCCAGTTTCTAGACCGGCGTGTTCATTAACTTTGCCAATAAATTGCACTGCATCCTGTACCGATTGATGCGGCAGCACGGGGTTGTCTAGATCAAATTCCTCCATCGGGCTCATGGGAGTGTATCCCTGCCAAAGTTTGGTAAAAACCAAATCTACCGCTTGAAGCACACCTGGCACCGATCGCCAATTTCGATTGAGTTCAAAACATGTGTATTGCCGAGTCATGGCTCGGAACAAATGAGGAGCAGCTTGGCGGAAGCCGTAAATGGACTGCTTATCATCTCCCACAAAAAGATTCCAATCCGATTCAATGGACTGCAGTAGCTCTAATTGAAGCGGATTCAAGTCTTGAGACTCATCCACAATAAGCACCCGACTTTTTCGTTGGATCTTCTTGCGAACCTCCTCATTTGATGTCAAAAGCTCAATGGCTCGGCGCTCTAAAAGCGAGTAGTCTAGGGCCTGCAGCTGGCTGAGCCGATTCTCAAGACTATTCCAAGCCAGTAGAGCAAGCTGAACACATCCACAGGTTATTTCTAAAGAACCCTTGGTCACCAACTGTTCATTCGGCTTCAAATTCAGTTTTAAGTGGGTTGCCAATGCTTCCGCCATTGTTTGCAACGACTTTGGGCTGGAATAGGCCTGCATAAGAGACATTTCTGAACCAAAGAGAGGCTGATCAAGGCGGGAGGGAGGCAAAGACCGTAAGAAGTCAACTACCTTTTTAACAAGGTCCATGGCCAAGGCATAGGGTCCAGTCAAGCCAAAGGCTTGATTGCCCACAAAAGCATCAAGAAAAGCCCTCACCTCTGGTTTTCTATGACTTTGCTGTACCGCATCTTGGATGGACGCTTCCAGCATATGCCGAACTTCTTCGTCACCAAGGATCTCAAAATAGGGATCTAACTTGGCATCAATCGCGTGTTCTCGCAAAATTCGATCACACAAACTGTGAACGGTGCCAATCACCGCATGCTCTGCTTGTTGGGCAAGATCAGCCCTTCCAAGTTCTTCAAAGGCTTGAATAATCCTTGAGCGCATCTCGCTAGCGGCACGCTTGGTATAGGTCACGCACAGTACTTCGCCGGGGTCAATGCCATCATTCAAAACATGTTTGAGATAGCGCATGACAACCGTCCAAGTTTTGCCGCTTCCCGCCGAAGCCAACACCACCGCAAACCGCTCATCAGTTTCGATAATCGCCCTTTGCTCGGAAGTCGCTGCCTCGTAATCAAACTTCAAGGGGCTAACACCGGTCAAGATGAATCACCATAACTTTCATGGTGTCGACAAAGCTCCCCAAACCCACAATTTCGGCACGAGGGGCCTGGGGATGGGTGAATTGGAATATCAGAAGCCCACTGCTTTAGGCTCTGGGCAGCTTCTTTAATTGAGCCTAGGATGTTTGTGTCCAAGTCCGAAGACGAGACAGTTAGTCCATCGGCTGCGCTGCCTGGCAATCCTGTGAGAACGCTTGTCGCCAGATGTCGTGTGCCGGAGTTGCTTGAATCAATTTCCAGCCCAAATTGAGCCTCCGTTTGGTTCGGCAAACCTTGCCCAGACTCCATTCGATTGACTTGCAAGGCGGCAAGAAGCATCGGCACAACGTCGTAACTAGTCTCTCCATTCAAGGATTTCCCCACTCCTTCAAAGGCAGCGGATTGGTAATCAATCAGCACCGTCAGACCATTTAAGCGATACTTTCCCGCAACTTTTGCGGTGACCCCGTTTTCTCTTGGCGAAGTGAGTTCAAAGGGCGCCTCAATGTCCGTTGCGCTCTGGCGCCAAAGCCGCCTCGCCGTAAACTCTCTGTGTAGCCAACCACTAAAAAGTCGATCCCAGCCACATCGAATCATAGAGACCTCCCAGTGAGGCATGGTCGGTCCCTGAACGTCGAGAAACTCCTCATAGGCGGCCTGGAGCCTGCCCCTCGCTTCGGATTCATCACTAATGCCAACAAGCCCAACGTCCCTGGGGATGTCAAACAACCGCTGGTATTTAGCGTAAAAGTCGGCGGGGTGGACCTTCAGTAAGTCATTGGCGAAGGCCTGAAAAGCACACCGCCTCAATCTTCTGATGACCGGAATTGCCCAAGGTCCCGCTGCCAGAGCCGACAAACCTTCTTTTACAGCAGGGGAAAGCACCGGCTGGGGAAAAGCGCCCTCCTTGCCACCGAAACTTTCAACGACCTTAGATTCATATTTGGTTAAAGGATGAGTTGTTGGAATGGCCCCGTGCTGCCTTGTAAAAATCTCGACCTTGATGCTTTTTGCCCAGTCCAAAAAGCTGGTCAGATACCTCGCTGGCAATTGGGTGCGTTCATCTTCATACGACGCGTAGCTAAGAGTGAGCCTAGATTTGGCAGAGGACAGAAGCTGAATAAAAAGGACTCGCTCCAATTTGGCAAGGCTCTCAGTCGTATCAAGGTCAACAATGAGCCCACATTTATGAGACAAGATTCGCCGCTCTTCATCATTGAGCACCGGGTCCTCAAGGTATTTTCGGGGAAAAGAACCCTCTGATAACCCAATGACGATCAGGTCATCCACCGGCGAGATTTGAGCAGGCTGATCCCAAACTTCAATTCCACTTGGATCCCAGGGATGGGTCATTTCTGCCTTGCGCAGACTTGTTTCAACCCAACTCAACATCTCACCAAAATGGAGAATGGCAGGCGACTGCAATGATTCAATCGAAGCATCCGCCGAGAGCACACTCATCATCTTGATTTTTGCTCGTTCTTCTCTTTCACAAAGCTGGCGAGTGGTTTCGGTCAGCGGCGAAGCCCATGGGATAAGACAGCCTAGCTCCTGAATTCTTTCCAGCCAATCCCGTTTGGAAAATTGACTTTGACTGTACGTCGCTGCCCAGTCCCAAACCAGGCCAGCCCAAGGTATTGAATCTGACTCCGACCTCTGAACATCTTTATTAAGTTTTGACCATTCCTTAAACAGATCGGTCAATTCTTTGATCTGTTCTTGCCCAAGGTCAGAAAACTTCCCTTCAAACTGAGATGCCAACAAATGAGGATCGCAGGTTTTGCATGCCCTCAGAATCTTGAGGAAGTATTGGATGTTGGGAAGAGTATCCACCCGTTGCTTGCGGGGCAAAGCAAGCGCAGTTTCCAGCCGAGTTGCGGCAGATTGAAGCAAGGGAGCAAATTTCTCGATATCCCGGGCGTAAATGGCAACTGTCCCTCCTTTGGATCGAGCTTGTTTTGCATTTCTCACCGCCATTTCTGCCTCGGTTAGCAGATCAGGAGCCGCAAAAACCCGGGCCGAACACTCAAGCAAAGGGGGGTGATCATGTTGAAATAATCTTGCAATGTGGGGGCTTTCTCCCACCGATGTCCAAGACCGCTCTTCAAAAACTGCGGATAATGGGTCAGCAACGCCCGCCAGTTCATAGGAGTTATCACGTAGTACCCAAACCTCTGCCCCTGCTTCGGCAACGCTAAACACAAATTCGGCATCTAAAGGAGCCGCATCATTGCCAAGCAGAAACAGCCATCTTCCATATTCATTTCCAGGCACGGCTGGTGCCCGAATGCAATCCAGCATGACATCCGCATTCCACGCACGATGAAGGCGGCCGAGCAGTTCTCGAGTTTGTTTACGGATGGCAGCCATCGAGCCGAGCTTTCCTCTAAGAACCGGTTCTGTATCGGAAGCATCTTCAAGATCACTTTCGGTAACCCCATGGCTTAGCAGCTCTTGCCATACGGATGTCACTGCTTGATGAAACCCGCCCGACTCAAAGACTTCTTCATAAAAATTAGATTCCGTTATGTGCTGGCAAGCCTTTCTAGATGCAGACTCTGCCAAGGCTTGGCTGGCTTGGGTCATTGGCTCGATTTCTTTGAGTTTGCTGACGTATCGAACCGACTGGTTCAGCTCAAGAAGCTCAATTCCAAGATCTTCAAAGTCGACTTGGAGACCAGATGCCAACTGCCTAAGGGCAGATGGCGATGTTGCAACAAGAAAACCAGCCCCCCCATCAATAAATTCATGAGCCAAGTCCAAAGCTGCCATGCTTCCGCAGGCATATCGGAAAAGCTTTAAATGAAATTTAGGCTGCTGATCGGTTTGGCTCAATAGAATCTAGTATGAAAGACTTTGCTAGGTCCTCATCGTGTAGGAGGCAAGACCAAGTAACCTTACTGCGTGGCAAAGTCTCACCCTCCTGTGGCAAAGGCTGAGTTTTGGAATCTGAGGGCAAAGTTGGTCGGAAATCTCCTCCCGCTGTTGCTTGGCGCACCCTTCTTTATCTACGGAGTGATACTTGCCCGCCAAACCCATGTTCTGATTGGGAAAGACCTCATTTTTTTGGCAATTGGGGTACTGCTTCCAACCCTATTCCTGAACTGGCTTGCCATGGTTGGAAACAAGTCAATAAAGACTAGCTTTTACGCTCGCCACTCGAGGGCGTTCCATAAGCCGGATGCTCTTGATTCCTTCTTTTGCGGGATGGCGTGGCCCGAGTTTTCAAGCCTTTTAGACCCCCATCAGGATGTGGGTTACCTAACTTTAGATAAGGGTGAAGTGCACTATTTTGGGGAACAGTTTAGGTTTCAAATTGAGATAAAAGACATCTCTAGCATACGGTGGAAGAAAAATCCGCATTCCTTTCTTGGCTTGGGCGGATTTCTTGCGATTACTTGGTCTGATCAAGGCAAAACCGAGGTGGTTTTCTTAGAATCAAGGAATGAATCCAACCTGCTTGCCAACAAAAAGAAAACCAAGCAGTTCATGTCTAAAGCTCTAGACCAGCTCCGTTTAATGAAGCCTGGAACTTAGGATGAGCTTCTTGCCCGAAGACTAGACATTGCCCCTGATAAAAAAATTAAGGGCCCCATCCTTGCCGGATGAAGCCCATTAGCTAGAGGTCCTTTTTTAAGGAATAAGCTTGAGTACCGCTTGTGGCAGCGCGTTAGCCTGAGCCAGAACAGAGACACCAGCCTGCTGAAGGATCTGCAGTCGCGTGAAGTTCGTCATTTCTTGGGCCACGTTCGTGTCTTGAACGTTAGAGAGCGAAGCAGTTAAGTTCTGCTGAGCCACACCAAGCTGGGCGATGTTCGGGTTAAGAACGTTGGCTTCAAACGATCCGAGGGATCCCTGTGCGTTGGAGACCTGAGTCAGAGCGGCTTGAATAACCTGCATGGCGGTTCCTGCATCCGATGCGGACGAAAGGTCAATGTTGCTAAGGTTGAATCCTGAGACTGCACTGCCTCCGAGCGCACTGGCTTGGAAGTTGCCAAGGGAAAGGTTGGTTGTCTGACCGTAGTTTGCACCAATTTGGAACTGAGAAGTTCCAACCGTGACCTGGCCGACGCTGGCGCCGGTAACGCTTGTTGAGTTTCCAGCTTCGGAAAGCACAAGCTGGTTTCCCGCAGAGTCGCTGAGGGTCAAGCCATTGTTTCCGTTTTGTCCACCAGTAAAGGTCACCGTTGTGCCGCTGATAGTCACCTGGGCAACTGCATTAGTTCCTGACGCAGTAGAAGCACCAGAGTTCAGTTTTCCGCCAGAATCAGCAAAGTTAACCGAGGAATTGCTTCCATAGTTAATTGACTTCAGAACAATGGGGCCGCCAGTTGTGTAAGAAGCCAGAACTCCAGTTTGCGAGGAAGCATTGTTGATCTGGTTCAAGACATCTTGAACAGTTGAGTTCGCATTTGTGGTGAAGGTCTGACCGTTCAAAGTGAACTGGTCGGCTCCTACCGCGGTTCCCAAAGTTGCCAAGCTAACACTAAGGGTTGCCGTTGCCTGGGTTGCAGCCGTGGTTACCGTCAAGGTCACCGCACTGTTCGTTGTTAGCGCAGCACCGCCAAACGTTCCGCCGATGCTGATGCTGCTGATGTCGGTTGAGTTGGTGACAGATGACGTCACACCAGCACTGCCGTCGAGAAGATGCTTCTGACCGTACTGAGTGTTCTTGGCAATTGTCGTAACCGAGTTCACAATAGATTGAAGCTGACTGTTGTCGGCTTGAACCTGCTGGCTGCTCAAAGTTCCCGAGTTGCTGGCTGCAACCGCAAGGCTGTAAGCTGAGTTGAGAAGACCGGTGATCTGTCCCATCGCACCATCCGCGGTCTTGGAGTAGTTCAGGGCATCCTGCGAGTTAGAAATCGCCTGTTGGATACCACCAAGTTGAGCCTGGAATTCATTGGCAATAATCAAACCTGATGGGTTGTCGGCAGCAGAGTTGATCTTGAGACCTGTGCTCAATCTTTGAATCGATTGGCTAAGTTGGTTTCCAGTGTTATTGATGTTGTAAAGCGCATTCAGCGCAGTGGTGTTGGTGTTGATGTTAAAGATCGACATTCGACTCTTGATCCTCCATGACACCGTTCATCAGCTTAGAAGCATCTGACCGGTGAGTCCTGAGCGTTACGGATCCGATTGCCGCCCTCTAGCTTTGCGGTGAGACCGCAGGAAGATTGGCTCGTGCATCCGTGCTCCGCCGTTCTTCCCCGTCTAACGCTCGTCAGGCACCCTCCTGATCCGTTACACTTGCTTTGTTCCCCAAACCCTGATTTCGGACTCCCGTATTTTCACCTGTTTTTTTGAAATCGAAGCCAATGAACCGTCGATCTTGGGTGAACTTTCCTACAGGTGCAGTCTACTCTTGCAGAAAATTTGCAGATTGAGGACTGCCTTGAGTAAAATAAAGGGGAATGCATGTTCTGTACAACATCCTGCTGGTTTTGGCAATTTTCAATGCCATTATCTTTACCTTTTTGGTAATTCTCACCAGCAAGGGCGATGCAATGTCAGGTTCTTCTTCTACTGTCCGCACTACTTTTAGAGGCAAAGCAAGCTTTGATGACTACATGGGCAGAGTTGTTTTGATCCTAGGCGGATCTTTTATGGCAATCATTCTGTTGCTGGACTTGGTCAGCAACAAACTCGGCAGCTAGCCAGCGAGAGCTTAGCTTCTTGCGCAGATCCTTTGGCTTAAAACGTTAGCAAGCTTCCTCGATGGCCAAGATGAAGCAAGAAGTAAACGATTGCCCCCGTTGCCCACCCTCCGGTAAGAACATGAAGTAGCCCTGTATTGTAGATTGTCTTCCAAATCGGCCCCCTTACTTCGGAGGACCCTGAAACTTTTTCAATCAGTTCTTCTGCAGACTTGCATCCCATTTGAATCTGCTTACGGGATGGCGGTTTTGTGGTCACCCAATACTGTACCAAACCTCCTATTTTTCGATATCCGAGCCATGCCACAAAAAAGGCAATGATGAACTGAAAGCTTGCAATCCAATCTGACAACCCAAAATCGGTAAGGCCAAAAACCGAAATAATCAGGACCGCAGTCGCTAGATTCGTCCCGCAGCGGGGGTGAACACGAGGCATCCTGCCAACAACTTCGGGGGTTAAAGGCTCATCCCTTTCGATGGCATGAACCGCCATGTGTTCCGCGGCATGAATCCCGGCAAGGGGTGAAAACCGCATAAGAAGCCCAAAAAAAGGAAGCGTCAGTAAGTCGAGATTAGTGGCAGAAATTGAAAAATGAACCAAATGGGCAAGGCTGCCAACTCCAACGGATAGGATCTTGGCGCAAATCAGCATCAAAGACATCGTGGCACCGGTCGCAAACAATCCCCATGGTCTTGGCCCCGCCCACAAAGACCCAGTGGTTAAGTACACGCCAAAGGGAGTTGCTAATCCGCCTACCGTTGGCATGTAAGGACGCGAACCTTCCGGCTGAAGCAGGTCACTAGGGGTCAATAAGCCCCAAATTCTTCCCGACTCATCAACAACCGCAGCATCCACCACATTGCGTTGGCTCATTAATCTCAGGGCTTCAGCGCCGGTTGCATACGGTGGCAGAACAAGGGGTTCAGATTCTAGCCAAGGCTCTATTGCGCCGTCAGGATCAGCACCGGCTTCAAGCGCCTGCTTGAGTCCCACTTCAGAAACAAGTCCTGTAAATTGCCCCTCTTTACTAACAGCAAAGTAAGAACACTGAAAAGTGCGGAAGGCTTTTGCTGCCGTGCCAAGGCTAGACCCCGCCTCAAGTACCCTCGCTCTTTTTGCAAGCTTGGAGACGGGCAAATTGAGAAGGTTAGCCATGACGCAGGGAAACAAGGAATAGGTTACCCGCGACCGAACTTAATGAATCCGTAGGCACCCATGAGCTCGTGCGCGCGATCGAAATGTACCTCTCCATAAACCCTTGAAAGCGCAACTCGCCTAGGGCCAAATCCTGGAAATCAGGCCCTTTTAAGTTTGAAATAAGCCTCTTTTACTGCTGCTTGCAAAAAGAAATTGCTGCCTTAAGCGAATTTGTTGACACGGCGGCACCCAATTTATTAAATGCGATCAGGGTGGGTGTACCATCGATTGGCAATTTTTTCATTTCATTCAAGAGCCTTTCCTTCTCGATAAGGTTTTTTTTACGAATGAGCCAGCAACGGAGTGCCCACGGGCCGATTTTTTCAAAAAATTGACGGGGCCTCTCACCGGGGATGGGAAACTTGCTCATGACTGCGTTCTGGAAGTTTTCATAGCATCCTTCATCTCTGGCCTCCAAGCCCGCCAGCGCATAGTCAAACGATCCAGGATGGATGGCTAGGGGAAAAATAACTGTCCGCCAGCCCAACTGGGGATACTCCCTTCGTGCTTGCGTAAAGCTAAGGTTTCGCGAATGGCATGGAGGGCATAAATAGTCCAATGCCTCTACGATCGTTCCGTGTCCCTTGGATCCGAGTTGAATGGGAATCGACAATTGGTCAATCTGGGCAAGGCTCACCGGGAATAATCGAGTCTCCGCTGTTGTGTCTGGCGGGTTCAGCGAACTTCTCACCGCAACATAGGCAACGCCAACGCTCGCTACAATGAATAACACCTCAGCGAATGTCGCGAACGCCTTTTTCATACCTACGCATCTACCTATTCTTAACTTGGCTAAATGGGATGTAGGGAATGCATCCTAAGCCGTAATTGACATGCCCATCAAAGTGAAGGTTATTGCAATAGAAATAGCCGGTACTAAGAGGTTGCGGGATGCCGTGCCAAGCGGGTCCCGCATCGGTTGCCCAAATATCATAAGCCACCCCTGCGAGTGAAGTTGAAGTTTGATGTTCAAACAGTTCACTGAATAAGTAGCTGGTACCGTCATTCCACTGCCATAGGGTTGGATAAAACTTGACGCCATAGCGGTAGTGGCTCCATCCGTTATCTTGGGGGCATCTCCAAATTTCTGGATTCGATATGTAAGCTCCCATTGCTTCAACAGGAGACTCGTAATCCCGAGGGTCTAACCCAACCGGCAGCCCCCATTGAATCTTGGGCATGTAGCGTGAGACATAATTGACAGTTTCCGGATAAACATCGTTGTTATCCCCCAAATACAAGCCAGTTGCTACCCCGATGTTGTAAAGATTAGAGGCACATGTCACTTTTTTGGCAGACCCAATTGCCCCCGACATTACTGGAAATAAAATCGCTACAAGCGAGGCAATGATAGCAATCACCGCCATAAGCTCAACTAATGTGAACGCGTAACTTCTACTGACTTTCATTTTTTGGCTCTAGGGTCTTAAGTTCCTGCGCTTCTTGCACATACCCCGATTTTGCCCAATGAACAACGACAAAGCCCATCTCCAACTGGTTCTTACCACTCGTGATTTCTGCTTTTGCAATTGGCAAGCACTGATTTGCGATGGCTTCGCTTCCTGCGTTCTCTAAAACTTCACAGACCTGAGTTGAAGCTGGACGTTGGCCGGTCGCGTACCTCGCCAGTATCGCGAAGTCGGAAGGGCTTAAAGCAACAATCTTTCTTTCTTCACTTAAATGAACCATGCGATCCATGTCTGACTGAGAACGAAACCCGTACTCCTTCGCACCCAATACGTTATCGGAGGTCTTGGAATTGCGCCAAGCAACTAAAGATCGCCCAGCCGCAATTCCAAGTAGGGATGCGCATACCCACAACACCGTTGCCCTCACCGGCAATTTCACTTGAAGATTGACTCCTCCGATTCCTGAAGACTCCTTAGTTTAGCAACCAGAGCCGGGCACACAACACGCCAAACATTGGGTAAGAGCGGGCCCCGTACATACCTTCTTGCAACAGTCGTCGCACTGCGCCTGACCATTAGGGCAATTGTCACAATAGCCACTGCATGGTGCGCCGAGAACCTCTTTGATAGCGCAATCTGGCCAGGCCCTAGCTAAGATGCTTCCGCTCCCCGCCGAGGCGATAGCGAACGCTAGAAAAAGTATGACTGACACATACAAGGCTCGGTTGGACCCTTGCAGCGATTGGACTACACTTCGAATTCTATGAAAAGCTGAAATCTTTTTCATGACTTTCTCCTATATGGCAAGGAAAGTAGCAGAGCAAGTTACCTAACAAGTCCCATTGTAATCCAAATTCTTGACAAATAATGGGGAATTCTCAAAAAAAAAAAGCGAAATGTCTACTGTTTTACACCGGAAATTGCGTATTTGTCTACCGACTCTAGTTTCCTGCGCACCGCGTGGAATTTGCCTAGGGCTTTTTGGCAGGGACAACCGGAACCTCAAACAGACTGGGTGGGTTCATCTTTGGAAACCAATGGGCTGACCACATCATTTCGTTAGGGCCCTTCCCCGGGAAGCGGTATCGGCTGCGTACCGTCACCGGTAAAAACCGATCTCCATCCAAAATGATCTCAAGTTCGGCATAGCCCAATTGGCTGCTTGGACTTCGAGTGGCTAATATCCGGTAGTCAGTTACCAATTGCCCCTGATAAGGCGTGACCCTCTTCTCGGCAACCACTTTGAACTGATTGGCAGGATTTTGCAGTTCCTGAATCAGAGGCTGATAAACGTTGGCTTGAAAGCGGTACCAACCCGTGACGTAGGCTGGCATGTCGGTCAACCAATCTCGAAGCAGCTGAGCGCCCGAACCTGGAGACTGACTATGGAGAACTTCTCTAGTCGCCATTTTGTCGCCTACCCCTAATTTCTTGTCCCGATCCGTATAGCGGTTGACTCCATCCGACACAACCAACACGACAGCAGGATGATCACCGGCCCAGGTCTCGTACTGAGCATGAAATTTATGACCGTCTTCAATGGCACCATGAACCTGGGTTACGCCTCTTCCCTTTTCGATGTTGAGACTGATGACGCCATCATAAGCTGCATTATCGAGAATCTTCATGGACCTATCGGCTTCTTGGGCAAGTTGGTCTGCCGACTTATGGCAAGGCACCCAGCCGTTTGTTCCTTTTGCGCTGATTGCCAGATTTTTTAATGGCCCTTTTTTGTAAGGAATAATTGGAATTACCGGTGTGTGCTCTGGCTGCACGGGGCTATTTTGACCCAAGGCGGACGGTCCGTTACTAGGGGGCACCGTATCTCTGGGGTTGTTGCCAGTGCTCGATTGAGAACCTGTGGATCCGCCGGTCGAACCTGAACCGGAAGTGCTGCCAGTGGCCACCGGATTGGAAGAAGATTTGGGTGCTGAATGGCATCCGCTTGCAAAAGCGCATAAAGCCACCGATCCCAGCCAAACTTTTAGGATAAGACTCATCTTTTGCGACTTCACACTCATGAACATCAGGTTACCGTTGCAGGAGGATATTGGGCAATCGCATCTTTGGGCGTCACTTTATCCCAAAGGGATAACTCAAGGTCTTGAAAGACACTGTCTTTGGACTCACATTCTTCCAAAAAGAGTTCATCTGAATCCGATAATTTCCCTCCACCATGCACCCGGTCTGCAAGTGCCGCCAACCGATCAAAGCGTTCGATGTGATCGGCAAACCGGATTTCAGAGTAGTCTCGTGCCGAAAAAGTAGAAATCAAAAATTGCCAATCACTTGCCTCGGCCAGAAGCATTTCTCTTGCTGCTTGCTTCACAAGTCGTTCTGCGGGCCCGCCTCGATAATCGCGCGCCATTTGTCTCAACTTCCGCTCCACCGGATACAACTTTTCCCACGTCCAGTAGTTGCCATCGTTAAGCCAAATATAGTGGTAGCCACCTTCGCCCCAAGAGCCTTCAGGCATCGTAATCATGTGTCGAGCCGGCTCATCATCAATCACATCACTGGGGCTAACCATCTGCAAATGGCCATCATAGTGCATGGCTTTTGCCATCTCATACAAAAACTCGGGGCCCTCCCACCACCAATGGCCAAATAACTCCGTATCGTACATCGCAACTAGGGTCCCCGTTCTATCGGCAAGGCCTTTGTAGTGTGCCAAGGTTCCGGTGACGGTACGCACTAAATCCTCGGCATGACCTTGAATCTTCTCAAACGCATTGTAAGGATCATAGGGTTGCTTAGCGCCTAGATCACTTTTGTTTTCGCTGATGCGCCAATACCGAAGTCGGCCAGGATACAACTGCTTGTGAAACTCAAGATAGGCCGGATCACCCGGGTACCCAACATCACCAGACCACACCTTGACCGTTGTTTGAGGGTCTCGCGCAAAAACAACAACCCCATTTGGCAGTTGATAATGCTCATATTCACTTCTAAACTCTTCGGGGGGCGTGAAGTACCGGCTACTTCTGGCAAAAAGTTCAGCCAACTGTGGAAAATTCATCGCATAGGTGCCAAGAGGCATCCCTCCGCGAATCATGTGGGAATCTACAAAAAAGTAATCCAAGCCCTCTTGCTTAACGATTTCCTCGGTACCGAGCCTTTCCCAGGCAAGCTCTTCTTGATTAACGGGGCTCTTCCAATTGTAATGGGGACGGTAGGCACATTCCGGAAGCCAAATTCCACGAGGCTTGCGTCCAAAATGCTTCTCATAGGTCTGGACGCCGAGCTTAATCTGGGCGCGGCAGCTTTCATCGGTCCCCAACAGGGCCTGATACCCGTGGGTTGCGCCGGAAGTAATCAGTTCAATGCAACCTTCATCCTGAAAGTAACGAAAGGCTTCGGTGATAGACCGGCCCCACTGGTGCTTAAACTGAACCAAGGAGCGCGTGTACATTCGCTGCCAAAGGGCTGCCACCCCTTGCATTTTTAGGTCATTTTGGGCTGCGAAACTCTCTTGATCATGGATCGCCGCATCAATTTTTGCCTGACAATACGCCTCAAACTCAACTTTGAATTCCTCGTCGGCAAGTTGTTCGGCAAGAACTGGCACAATGTTTATTGCCCACCTTGGCTTGATGCCTTCTTTGTGAAGCCGGTCCAAGGCGTTTAGAATCGGCAGATAGCACTCGGCGGCGGCTTCGGTTAGCCAATCAGTACCATGAGGGCTTTTGCCATGGCTCAGCACGTACGGCATGTGCGAGTGGAGACAAAGTAAAAACCTTCCGACTGGCATACTCTTTATTTTAAGCTACAACGCACTTTTTCAGCGTTGGACCAAAATTGAGCCCACAACCGAGCGTACCGATCCAACGCCTAAGGATTGCCTTAGCCGACCGAGCCTTCTAAGCTAACGCCAAGCAGCTTTTGCGCTTCCACCGCAAACTCCATCGGAAGTTCCCTAAAAACCTCTTTACAAAATCCGCTGACAATCATATTGACCGCGTCTTCGGTTGGGATTCCTCTTTGCTTGCAGTAAAAAATTTGATCTTCTCCAATTTTAGAAGTTGATGCCTCATGTTCCACCGTTGCCGTGGGATTTTTAACTTCGATGTAAGGAAAAGTGTGGGCGCCGCATCGGTCTCCCATCAACATAGAATCGCACTGACTATAGTTGCGGGCGTTGTCGGCACCAGGATTGACTTTGACCAAACCCCGGTATGTATTTTGCCCATTTCCAGCCGAGATGCCCTTGCTAACAATTGTTGATTTGGTGTTTTTGCCAATATGAATCATCTTCGTGCCGGTATCGGCTTGCTGCTTGTTGGCAGTGAGCGCCACCGAATAAAACTCACCGATAGAGTAATCACCCTGCAGAATAACGCTTGGGTACTTCCAGGTGATCGCAGAACCTGTCTCTACCTGAGTCCATGTCACTTTACTATGGGCTCCTCTGCACGCGGCTCGCTTGGTTACAAAGTTATAGATTCCCCCTTTGCCGTCTTTGTCTCCCGGGTACCAGTTTTGAACGGTGCTGTACTTGATGGTCGCCTTTTCCATGGCAACAAGTTCAACCACTGCCGCATGGAGTTGATTCTCGTCGCGCATCGGAGCCGTGCACCCTTCTAGGTAGCTGACGTAAGCACCTGCGTCGGCAATGATTAACGTCCTTTCAAACTGGCCAGTCTTTTCCGCATTGATCCTAAAGTAGGTGCTTAATTCCATAGGGCAGCGCACCCCGCTGGGAACATACACAAAAGAGCCATCGGAAAATACGGCCGAGTTTAGAGTGGCAAAATAATTATCGCTGTAGGGAACAACCGATCCCAAATACTCCTTGACCAGTTCTGGATGCTCTTTGACCGCTTCTTGAATCGAGCAAAAGATAATGCCTAGCTCCGCTAATTTCTCTTTGAAGGTGGTCACCACCGAAACCGAATCAAAAACCGCATCGATCGCAACGTTAGAAAGCGGATTAGCGACTTCGGCGGGAGCCATATTTTCTGAACCTCGGACATTCAAGAGAACCTTTTGCTCCGCAAGAGGAATGCCCAACTTCTGAAAAGTCTTAAGGACTTCGGGATCGGCCTCATCTAATGAGTTCAGAACTGCCTTCTTCTTAGGCGCCGAATAATAAATGATGTCCTGCAGATCAATAGGCGGGTAATGAACGTTTGGCCATTTGGGAAGGCTCATGGTTTTGAGGTGTTTAAAGGCTTTGAGCCTCCAGTCCAACAGCCATTCCGGCTCTCCCTTGATGTTGGAAATCCTTCTAACCGTTTCCTCTGTCAGCCCGGGCTCAAACTGGTCTACTTCCAGTTCAACGCTAAAACCCTGCTCATATTCCCGATTTGCAAACTGCTCTAAGAGGGCAGTCGATTGATCTAACTCGCTCATTTTCTATCTTTGCCGACACCCTCCCCGCAGAACGGGCTACGCCTCGACACTGAAAAGTACGCCTAATGGACCTAAATCGTTCTCAAATGTTGGATCGGGGGATGGATTGCAGTTAGACGGCTCGGCGGGAGGATTCCCGTATGATAAGCCTTGGCGAAACCTTAACATGGACCGGCGGCCTTTTTGGGTCAGAGCGGCGCTGGTCAATCAAGATCCATGCTTTTTCAACCGCCTCGGCGGCAGGGTAAGCAACCGTCGTCAAAGATGGCAGCGAGACCTCGCCATCGGCAGTGCCACCAAAACCAATAATCAAGCAATCTTGAGGGACGGATTGTCCAAGATCGTGCAAAGCGCGGATGCAAGCGATTGCCGCTGAATCCGTATCGGCAATGATTGCCTGGGGAACGCCCGATTTTTCTATCTTTACCTTAAGGGATGCTTTGATCCCCGCATGGCTTCCATCAACGCAAACCAAACTGTCGATCACAACCCCGCTTTCGGACATCGCCCCTTTGATCAGTGCCCTTCGGCTATCAAACGGGTCGGTGACATCAGCCAACGAAATATGAAGGGCTTTGGAAACGTTTTGCTCCGCAAATTCTTCGGCAGCCAGCCTCGCGCCTTGCTCAACATCAAACGCTACCGAATCTACATGGTTCGAGACAATGGTTCCGATTGACGCCACAGGGTGATCCAATTTTGTTGCGCTTGAAATCCACGGCGCTTCCCCGCAATCTAAAAGTAGAGTGGCGGCAATGGGCCAATCCTCCAAATCAACCGAGTTGATAAATTGATCGTCAAAAGAAGCAGTCCTTAATACCACTTCCATGGATTTTGACCTTGCTATCATTTCTAGCTGTTCGGCGAGCTTCCAAAAATCGTTCACCGTTCTGGAAGGCACCCAAAGGGCGATCAGATCCGATTCACCTTTGGCAAGCGCGCGCGCTGCCCTATTTGGCTTGTAACCCATTCTTTCTGCTGCCTCTTTCACGCGCTGCCTAGTGGAATCGGGGATTGAGACGTCCCGACGGTTATTCAGGACAAAAGAAATGGTGGCGTGGGATAGCTGGAGTTCTTTCGCAATATCTCGTATTGTTATGCGCATCCTATATGGACCAATCCACTGCCGATCCGCATTTTGGACTAGTAAAAGTACCGGTGTCCTATGCGGAAAATGAACTTAATCGGTTATCTAACCGTGGTTGGCTCTCTCCCAGGTTATTTGACTGGGGTTTCAACTCAATTGTTCCCTTGATCCTAGGTCTAAAATTCCCCGCAAGAAACGCAGGGTCTTAAAGCATGGTAGTGAGGTTGACTCCGATTGTAAAATCCGGCCCGATGCCAACCCCATTGGGGAGATTGGGATTCAGCAAATCAAGGTCCTCAGAAAAATAGAAGGTCAAAAAGTCTCTTGGGTTGATTTTTCTGCGGTACCCCACCGAAGTGATCGCCTGAATCTGGTCAGAAACCGGTATCCCCGTTTTAAGGGCAGAACTCTCTCTTTGCAATTGCACCGTCCAGCAATCGCGACTATTTTGACGCAATGTCAGTGCCGCCGAAAGCTGATATCCCCATACCAAGGAGTGCCTCAGGAAAGTCGAAGCCCCCTGATAAATTCCGGCGGCTTGCAAAGAAAGTCCCCAATTTTTGCCAAGTGGCTCAAACTGCTCAAGTTGGAGTCCAAGATCAAAGTTGCCGGATCCTAGCAGTCCGTTTGGATTGCCAGTTGGCAGTTTAACCCCCACCGAAGCAAACGTTCGACTCCCCAGCCAATGGGCAAGGGTCGCAGAAACGTCGCCAACGCCTAACCCGCCATTTGAAGTCGGCTCATTGGGTGATTGAACAATGTGCCTTCCAAACCGAAACGTGTTGCGATCGTTAAGAAGGCTCAAAAAAGCGCGGTGATACCAAGTAATCATTGGATCCATAAATCCGGGCCCCATGTCCACAAACGGCACGTCCACCCCCCATTGCCACCCAGACGGCATCATCTTTTGATACCTGCACTCCAAGATGTCGGCCTCAATGTCTTCTTGGAAGACAGGATTGGCAGAATCCGGCAAGATCGTCATCGAATTGGCGGCTTCAAAGTCAAACTCAGCTTGACTTTGACCGGATTTCAACAGGGGCCCCGAAAAAGGAAACCTAAAAAAAGGCAAATTAAAGGGCCGAGCATCCCGAGTCGATATCGGAGCATATTGCTGGCCTTCTGCAAATCCTACCAAACCTAAGGCAAATACGCACCCAATCAGAACCTTATATCCGCCCAAAGTCTCCTTCATTTTAAAACATGATTATCAAATTCCGTTTTAGTGCCGAGTGCCTAGGGGGCCTGGCATCAAAGACAAGATCGGCCCGAAGCCTGCCCTTCAGACCGATCTCTAGACCAACCGACGTCTTAGATCTCGCCGTTAGATCTTAAAATTGGGTAGTGGCAAGCCTTAAACTTCTTGCCACTACCGCACGGGCAAGGATCATTTCTGCCAACTCGCTTCCAATTTATGGTTGCCAAATCCGAGCCGGTTGCTAACGCGGTACCGCCGCCTTGCTGCATTGCATTGGCTTCATTACCATCAATCCTTTGCATCATGGGCGCAGGTTCGCCGTACATTGAGGGCTGGGGAAGGTTCTCGATTCTTGCCCTAAAGATCAGCTTCACCGCATCGTTGTGAATGTTTCGCTTTGTCTCGACAAAGGTATCGAAGGTTTCCCTCTTGTAGGCAATGAGGGGATCAACCTGACCATAGCCACGCAAGCCAATGCCTTCCCGGATATAGTCAATAGTCTGAAGATGCTCCATCCACCGCTCGTTTACGGCATGAAGCATCACCCGCCTCTCGAGGTCTCGCATCACTTCATCGCCTAAATTCTCGATTCGTTGGTCATAAGCTTCATGAGCTATCTTCACCAAGTAATCCTTGAGTCCGCCATCCGGTGGATACTTTTCTAGGTCACTGATCGTTGCAAAATCAACGGCAGGAAAGACTTCATTGACGTCCTCAAACAAAAGGTTGTAATCGTAAAGCCTGTTATCGTGCTCATCAAGCACCCAGGCGTTGTCAACAAGGGCGCTGACAATCTCGGGGAGATAGCTCTGAATTTCCTCTCTACAGTCCTTGCCAAGCAAGATTTCGCGTCGCATCGAGTAGATGTCCTCACGCTGGGCATTTAAAACGTCGTCATACTCCAACGTCTGTTTTCTGTATTCGTAGAAGTGATTCTCGATGCGCTCCTGAGTGCGTTCGATCATCTTATCCATGGATTTCATCTTGACTTCTTCAAACTCGGGCCAGAGTTTGAGAAGTGGATTTTCCATCATATTGGGATTAAAGGTCTTCCATAAGGTGTCTTCTAAGGAAACAAAGAACCGACTTTCGCCAGGATCACCCTGACGGCCCGATCGGCCTCGAAGCTGGTTATCAATTCGCCTTGATTCGTGCCGCTCGGTACCCAAGATAAAGAGTCCACCAAGCTTTCTCACCTCATCAGCAAGCCCTTTGCGCTCTTGGTCATCCAAAGGCAAGGGCGGAGCTGCGCGCTCTTTGCCACCTCGTCTATACGTGGCAAAGGTTTCCGCATACTCGTCATCTGCCCCTTCCTGCTCATCAGTTGTAATGGTGGTTGCGTCGCGAACGCTTTTGACCGTATCATCTTCAACTCGACCGCCAAGGAGGATATCAACTCCGCGACCTGCCATATTCGTTGCAATTGTCACCTGTCCTTTGCGTCCCGCTTCGGCAACGATAACTGCTTCCCGCTCGTGGTACTTTGCGTTCAAAACGTTATGAGGAACACCATGGGCAAGCGCTTCATGCAAATAGCCCTTGTTCTCCTTGGGAAGCTCAGCGTAATCTAAAAACCAATCCAGCCAGGGATCGGCAAGAACATCCTTCCCTAATTCAATTTTACTGAGGAAAGCATCCACCGCCTGCCTATTGAAGGTGTCTAAAGGCTGGTTTGCAATTTCAATTGCAGTTTTGCGGTCATCGCCTTTGATTTCTTTCTTGACGTCGGCAAGGTCACGCAGTCGCGTGACAATCATCAGGTTTTGCAGCATATCGGCTTTGAGGCGCCCAGAAACAACTTCGGAAAGCTCGATAGACCGTGTACCCACCAAAACCGGCTGCTGCTTGGTATAAAGCCTCAAGATTTCTAGCCCGATGCCCCGAAGCTTTGCCTCCATGGATTTGTAAATCAAGTCACTATGATCAACACGGACCATAGGTCGATGGGTTGGGATTGCAACCACGTCTAAGCCATAAATCTTTCGAAACTCGTCTTCTTCTGTTTTGGCAGTACCCGTCATTCCTGCAAGTTTGTGGTACATGCGGAACAGGTTCTGGAAGGTGATCGTGGCAATCGTTTGGCTCTCTCTTTGGACGGGAACCCCTTCTTTGGCTTCAATTGCCTGGTGCAATCCATCAGACAAACGCCTACCAAACATCATGTGGCCCGTGTTTTCATCAATGAGAATGACTTCTCCCTTCCTCACCACATAATCTGTGTCTTTGTCAAATAGCCCGTAGGCCTTGACGGACGCATTCACGTGGTGGAACATTTTGGGGCTAGACGCAATATTATCAATTTCAAGCAGCCTCTCCACTTCGTCCATTCCTTCTTCTGTTAAATGGGCAGCATGAGACTTCTTATCAACCGTGTAGTGCTTTTCTTTTTCTAGCTGTTTGGCAATCTTATCAACTTCAGCATAAACGCTGACATCTTCTGTACTCGGTCCAGAAATAATGTGAGGAGTCTTAGCTTCATCAATTAAAATCGAGTCAACTTCGTCAATCATCGCGTAGTTCAACTCCCTCATCACCAAGTCTTCTTCGTCAAAAGCCATGTTATCCCGAAGGTAATCGAATCCAAATTCGTGGTTGGTTCCATAAACCACGTCACATCCATACGCTTCTCGGCGACCAGTGGGTACCAAGTGCATGTAGCGGGGATCTTCATGTTCGGCACCTGGCTTGTAAATGTAGCTTCCTCCCAGTTCATCAGAATCCTGAGATTGGCCTTGGATAATTCCTACCGAGAGTCCAAAAAAGTGATAAATCGGGCCCATCCAAACCGCATCACGACGCGCCAAATAATCGTTGACGGTAACAAGGTGGGCGCCTCTTCCAGGCAAGGCATTGAGGATTAGCGGGGCAACCGCAACTAAAGTCTTTCCTTCACCGGTTCTCATTTCCGCAATTCGGCCTTGATGAAGTACGACTCCTCCAATCATTTGTACGTCAAATTGCCTCATCCCTAAGGTGCGCTTGCTGACTTCTCTAACCACGGCAAAGGTTTCAACAAGGAGGCTATCCAAGCTCTCCCCTTCCATGGCCCTGGATTTCAGAGCCGCAGCCGCTTCTTTGAGCTTTTCATCGGTAAGGTCCGCGTAGTCTGCTTCCTTAGCATTGATCTGAGTGACGATGGGGGTTATGCTCTCGACATCTTTCTTACTTGTGTCGAATATCTTTCTTAAAAATTCCATGGTTTGTTGGCTCGGTACAGAGCAGTCTTGAGTCAGAAATGGACCTAAATAACCGATGTGACGGGTTCAAGTAGGTCAGTTGGCAATAAGGAAGTTATGCCAATGGTCCGTCTCGAGTCAGACCTGAGGTTCGCTTAGATTTTTGAGGAACCTGGATCGAAAGGTTTGCCAAACAACATTCAGCAATTGCCAGTTCGGGTTGAGCCTGCAAAGCCGGCTGGACAGCCGCCAGGCAAATAACCAGAAAGGCGGCGTGAGAAACAGTACCGTTTTTACCGGTTACCGATTGAACCCTTGCAATGACATGGTGGGGCAAGTTTGCCTGAGATACCGCCGACTGCCCCTGAACCGGTTGACCGGTTTGAAAGATCAGGAGTAGCAGGGCAGGGAAAAAGGCAAACATTTTGTTGGTTACTTTAAAAGTATAGACGTTTTTTGATCAAAAACTGATCCCAATCTTATGCCATTGTCTGAACCAAAAGCAGCTTTTCAGGGTCGATTTCTCGAGAGCTGCTAAGGACGTAAGAAAGAGGATGGCTAACAAGGCGCGTCCCTTCAACACCCACCATCTCACCCCGAAACCCGTTTAAGAGCCGGTTAGCGGCAGTTGCACCTAGCCGCAGGGCAAGAACCCGATCAAAAGCGGTGGGGCTTCCACCTCGTTGCATGTGTCCCAGCACCAAATACCTGGTTTCAAAATTTGTCTTCTTTTGAATAAATTCGGCAATGTCTTTGGCGTTTCCGGCTCCTTCTGCCACGATGATAATGGAGCTTTTCTTGCCGCGTTCCGCCGCGCTTTTCATTTGCTCACAAATCTCCATTAAAGAGCTTGAAACTTCGGGAATGATCACCGCTTCTGCCCCTCCCGACAGGCCCGCTTCAAGGGCAATGAATCCGTTGTGACGTCCCATAACTTCAATCACAAAGACCCGTTCGTGAGAATAAGCCGTGTCTCGGACCCGATCAATGGCTTGCATAGCGCAGACCACTGCCGTATCAAATCCAATCGAAAAGTCTGTTGCCGCAATATCGTTATCAATAGACCCAGGCACTCCCATCACCGGAAAATCAAATTCTTCATGTAATTTCAGCGCCCCTGTCAAAGATCCATCACCACCAATGATGACAAGGCCCTCCACCCCTCCTGAGTTTAAGACTTCAATCGCTTTTTTTCGCCCTTCGTAAGTCTTAAATGTCTCACTTCGAGCTGTGCGGAGGATCGTTCCTCCACGGTCAATGATTCCCCCCACAGAATGAAAATAAAGAGGAGTTGTTTCATCGCAAATGATGCCCTCGTAACCATGAACATATCCCACCACTGCCGCTCCTCGGCCAATTGCAGCGCGGACCACTCCTCGGATCGCCGCATTCATACCGGGGGCATCGCCGCCGCTGGTGAGAACTCCAATTTTCTTCATGTTCTTTATGAGTTTATCTGCAGGAACCGGATTCCTTCACTGCCCTCAGTGCCAAAACCGAGAAGTGTGCGCCTGAGCCAACCATGAAAGGCCTCTACTTTTCTAAAGATATGGCACTGACTCCATGGGGCTGGCAACAAAAAAAGGTTTTCTAACCTGCATTAAGCAAGTTAGAAAACCCTCTTTCTTGGATGCAAGATGTTTAAGCAGAAGGGGCCGCAGGATAGACGCTGATTCGGCGCCGCTTGGTTGGGCCCTCAAACTTCACCTGGCCATCAATGAGGCTATAGATGGTGTGGTCCCTGCCGATCCCAACGTTGCTGCCGGGATGAAATTGCGTGCCGCGCTGGCGAACAATGATATTGCCGGCGATGACAACCTCACCACCATACTTCTTGACTCCAAGCATCTTGGGCTTTGAATCGCGACCATTTCGAGATGAACCTTGACCTTTTTTATGTGCCATTTAATTTAATTCCTTTACTTTCCAGCTTTGATGGAAACAATTTCCACATGGGTTTCCGGTTGGCGGTGACCCCATCGCTTGCGCTCGTTCTTCTTGGGTTTGTAGTTGAACGCATTGATTTTTGCCGCCTTAGCCTGACGAACCACTTTGCCGGTGACCTTGGCGCCCTTTACAAAGGGAGCACCAATGATCGTATCAGGACCATCTGCTACCAACAGAACTTCGTCAAAAATGACTTCGGCTCCTGCCTCTCCATCCAACTTTTCGATTATTAACACGTCTCCTTTAGACGCGGAATACTGCTTACCACCGGTTTTGATTACTGCATACATACTTCACCCGTTGCTTCAATTTTTAACGCGAAGTCAATTATGGCACAGTCCAATGCAACTTCGCTACGCTGCGTTGGATAAATCTGCCAAAAGATGAACTATTTCCGAATCATAGCGATTTGGATCATTCAAAAGCTCGGCTTCGTTGTTGCCGCTAAGGGCCAGTAAGATCGGCAAAATCCGTCCAAGCAGAGGGATTTTTTTACCCTGTAGCCCCTTAGGCCCGTTGCCATCATACCGCTCATAGAGGCAGTGCAAGCTTGGCGCCAAACTTCGCAATTGGCTGTCTGATTCAATCTGCTTGAGCTTCTTTGTGTTCTTAGTTTCAAGCCATCTTTGATAGCTTGGTGCAATCTTACACAGGGCTTTTAAGATTTCTCGTTGCCCCTCACTCAGCCCAAGGCGTCGAACCAAGAACTCGATTTCGCTGGCGACTTTTCTGGTGCAAGCCTCACTATATTCGAAAAGGTCTGGATCTATCCAATCGTCAACGCTAATCTCTGGCTTAGTCCTGTTTTCAGCCGGTTCATATCGTCCTTGCCATAAAACAACTTGATTCCTGCCCTGCTGCTTAGCCTTGTACAACGCCGCGTCGGCAGCCTTGAGCAAGTCACCGGCCTCGGTTTGATTTTCGGGGAAACATGCCCCGCCAAGACTTGCAGAAATTCCACGCTCTTGGCCGCTTGGAGTTAAAAAGGTCTGGCTTTCAATCTTGGCCCTGATCCTTTCGCCAACCACCGCAATGTATTCCAAATTTGCGTTCGGAATAATGACTGTAAACTCTTCTCCACCATATCTGGCGGCAAGATCGTAGTGACGCAGGCAACTTCGAATCGCATCTGCCACCAATTTGAGAACCGTGTCTCCTGCATCGTGCCCTTCTTCTTCATTAAAGGCTCGGAAGTGGTCAACATCAATCATGATGACGCCAAGAGGCTGCCCCATTCGCTTGGCTTCTGCAAGCCTCGTGAACAAAAACTCATGCATAGACTTGTGGTTGGCTAACCCCGTTAAGGCGTCATGGCTTGCCCTTTTCTCCGCCGATTCATACATCAGGGCCGCGTTGAGGGCAAGCGTCAGGTGCTCTGCAAAGGTCTGAAAAAGGTCTTTGCTGGCTCTAAAACCGGAGTCATCAGATTTGCCAACGATTTCTAAAACACCCACCGTTCTATCGGCAGTGACCAGAGGATAAATTGCTAATCCCCCCGGTTTTAGGTAGCAAAACTTCCCTTCCAACTCTCTTGCATTGGCGTCTTCATGAAGGTCTTCATAAAATGCTTCCTTGCCGGTGGAAGCAGACAGCTCCGCCAAACTGCAGGGAGTATCGGTTAACGAGAGTCCCGCCAGCGCTTGCTGACCGGTTCGATTAACGCCGACCGATGCCGCTAACTTAAGAGAGTGGCTTGGCTCGTCAAGAACCCAAACCAGCACTGCCGCCAAGTCTGCGCAAGAGGCAATTTCATGTGCCGCCGCGATCGCAACCCGCAATGCGCCCTCTTCCACCGCCATCGACTTTCCGAGCCTGCGCAGTGCCTGAGCATGGCGCTCTGTCCTCTGCACTGCAGTTAACAATCCTTTTTCTTCTGAAGCGTTCACTATCAAGGCAAGCACATCAGGCTCGTGGTGGCCATCTGGCTCATGAAAAGCCTTTTTGCCGAGCACGGAGGCAAACACCCGATAGCCGTCGTGATAGAGGGCCAGTGCGTCTCCGGTGGCCAGGCATTCCGGAATGAGGGAAAGGGGGGTGTTGAGGACCGATTTGCCCTCACGCAAGACAGGTAGCCTCCGTGCCAAGCCCCAAGAGTATTTGACCTTGCCCAACGAATCGACAATCGCGATGCCTACCTGACGCTCATCGAGGCAGTCAAAAGGGGTCGGCGTGGTGAGATCTAGGGTAATGGACCCGCCTCCCGTCAATTCCACTGTCAACGGGAATCCAATTGCTTCTCCTGGCGAACTATCTTCAACCACTCTAACGCCTAACTCTTGAAGGAGTTGGGTTAGGTGAATTTGCTTATGCAATGAATCCAAAACTAGTTCAATTATCGGCAGGCTGCAAGCATTTCCTGATCAACAGTTAAGCTATTCCGACCTCCTTTAAACTAAAATTGGAGAGTTGCAATGAAAAAGTGGTTAGTTGCGTTCGTTATTTGGGTGCCATTTGCGCTGATTGGCTGTGGAGGAGGCGGGTCCGGCTCAACCACCTTAAGTGTGGTTTTAGATTGGACCAATGCCACCAGCTCGACCGGTGGCCAAAGCGTACGCATTGAAACTTTGGACGTGAACGGCAACCTCGTCAATTCCACCTTAGTTAACGCAGGTTCAACCACCTTAACCACCACCCCAATTTCTAATCTGACTTCCGCAACTTACCACGTTAGCATGCAGCTGTTTTCGCAGGCCAATGCTCAGGGTGTTCAGGTTGGATCTTTGGATCTCTATGCCCCCGGAAACCAAACCATCAAGGCCGCGGTGGGAGGATCAGAATCCACACTTGTTGTAAGCCCAAACAGCGCCACAATAACAGCCGGGCAAACGGAGCAGTTTTTTGCAGATGGACTGACGTCCACCAATGAATTTACCTTTATAGACTCCTCCACCATCACTTGGTCTGTCCTGAACAATATTGGGACCATCGACCCTGTGCAAGGCATCTTTAATGCCACTACCGTAGGAAGCGGATCGGTCAGAGCCAGTCAATCAACCACGGCCCTAACCGGAGGCGCTCCTGTCACCGTCAACGCGGTGAACATCACCAAGTCAACGTGGACGATCATGGTGTACATGAACGCTGCCAATGACTTGAGTTATTACAGCCCGATCAACTTCGAGCAAATGCAGTCGGTGGCCAATAACCCCAATGTTCGCATCGTTGTCCAATGGAAGCAGGTTCCTTCCCTTGGATATCCAACCCAATTTAATGGAACTCGGCGATATCTCGTCAACTACAGCACTGCCAATTCCATCAACTCCACTTTGGTTCAAGATTTGGGTTCTGGCGTCGACATGGGAGTTCCTCAGACCCTGAATAGCTTTATTGGCTGGGCTCAAACTTACTATCCAGCTCAACATTATGCGCTTGTGATTTGGGACCACGGAAATGGTTGGAACCGAGGACCACAAAACCCTTCGACTCGTGCCGTCAGCTATGACTTTGAAACCGGAAATGCCATTCAAACATGGCAGCTTAACCAGGCATTGGGAAGCTATCACTTCGACATTTTGGCTTGGGACGCCTCATTGATGCAGATGGCAGAAGTGGCCGACCAGATTGCCAACAATTGCACGTATATTGTGGGTGGTGAGGCAAGCCCTCCTGGCGCGGGATATCCCTACAATCTTGTTTTTGGCAACTTCGAAACTAACCCCACCGCTCCAACTCTCAACCTAGCTAAGGGTTTTGTGGACGGCATGATCCAAGGCTATGCCAATACAAGCGGTGTCGAAATAACTCAAAGCGTGATTGACCCCACCCAGCTTCCTGGCCTGATGAGTTCCATCAAATCACTTGGGTCGGACCTGGTTGCCAACAATAATCTTGGCAATACGGCCTGGGTAAACGCGATCGACACGGTGCGCAATAACTCGCAGGCCTACAGTCAGTCCACCACTAGGTACTACCGTGACCTGTATGATATCACCACTCAACTGGATGGCACTGGCATCATGCCGGCTGCCATTACTGCCGACGATGCTACGGTGCGCGCCGCGATCGGCAAGGCAGTGGTGTATGAGCAGCACAACGCTTCGGTACCCAATAGCCATGGCATTTCCATTGACTTTTCGCCAAGTTCGGTGTTTACGCCAGAAGCTACTGATTACAGCAATCTGCAAATGAACACTGATACCAACTGGGGCGCATGGCTGCAGGTAGCACCTTAAGTTTCGACAAAGACAATTGGTCCTCTAAATAACTGGCAATTCAGCGAAGTATCGGCAGCGGGCAAAGACGGAATACCCTAAGTGTTCCTTCGCCTCCCCATCGAAGGAGCAAAAATAAGAAGCCCCGATCTTGGGCTTGTCCACCCTCCAGAAGAGGAGCCGGCATCCGCCATCCGGCTCCTTTCCTGCTTTTTGTGGGTCGGCAAGTGCTCTATTCTTGAATCCTGTTTTCTTGGTTGCGGAATCGAACTTCGACCTGCCATAATAGTAATCCGCTTTGATTCAAGGCTAACATTTACTTATGAGCGAAGAACTCCTTTCCCGACCTGCCGGCAACCCGGCCGGTGAAGCCATTCCTGGCGGTCTCCAACGGGAGAAAGATATCATGGACCCAACTAAGGCGCGACCAAAGCGCCGCAGAAAGGTGAGTTATCTGACCCTTAACAAAATCGACAAAGTTGATTACAAAGAAGTCTCTATTTTAAGAAGATTTCTTAATGATCGCGGCAAGATGCTTCCCGCAAGGCAATCTGGCAATACCGCGGGTCAGCAGCGCATGATCTCCCAAGCAATTCGCAGAGCGAGAGAAATGGCTTTGTTGCCATTTACGGTTGATGAAAGGCAACCAGACCGAAGCGGCCTAGGGCGACGTGAGCGCGCACCACGAGAAAGAACCGATACACCGGAAGCCACCGCCGAAAACTAAAAGTCTCCAGCAACATCAGCAAAAAAATGCCCAAAGCGCAAAATCGCGCCTTGGGCACTTTTTTAGAATCGTGGTTTGCTAGGCATCTAGATTTTCTAAACTTTCTAGCTTGGGCAAGAATGCGGGTACCAAATACCGCTCCTCCTCCAAAATAAAGGACCTCTAAACAATTCCTGAGCGCAACAGGTCTTTGAGCATCAGCAATCCTAAAAGCCGGTCATTCTCCACAACCGGAATTTCTCCAAGTTTCTTTTCAAGATTCTGGAAGTACTCTAAACCTTCGATCGCCAACAAGTTAGGGGCGATGGTTGTCACCTTTGAAGTCATGATATCTTGAGCCCGCAGTTCAAGTGGACTTTCCTTAGAAAATGCCCTTCGGATGTCACCATCACTAATCAGACCCAGCAAGTTGCCTTTGCTGTTAATGATGCACGCAGCTCCGACCCCCGCCTTGGTGATAGCCCTCGTAACGTCCAAAATCAGGTCTGCCTCTTTACAAACTGCAATTTCCGAAAGTGGCCGCATGGCATCGGATACGGTTAGCACAAGTCGCTTGCCAAGCGTCCCGCTTGGATGAAACTTTGCAAAGTCTTCTTTTCCAAACCCCTTCTTGGTCATCACGGCAATGGCAAGGGCATCGCTGAGGGCCATCATGGCTGTAGTGGAAGTTGTGGGAGCCAAATTGAGATGACAAGCTTCTTGATTCACTCCTGTGTCAATGACCAAATCCGCCATGCGTCCCGAACTGCTCGCGGGCCGACCGGTAATAAGGATTGTATGGGCGCCAAGCGATTTCAGGCTTGGAAAGAGCCTGACAATCTCATCGGTTTCACCACTTTGGCTGTACAAAATCACGATGTCTTGCGGCTGAACCATGCCCAAGTCTCCGTGGACAGCTTCTGCCGCATGCAGAAAAGCACTCACGGTTCCTGTACTGCTGAGAGTGCCAGACGCCTTGCGGGCGACGTGACCGCTCTTGCCAACTCCGCAAGTCAACGTCCTGCCCTGACACTCAACAATCCTCTGAACTGCGGTTTCAAAACTGGCACCCAGTTGCTCGGATAGCTGCAAAAGGGCCCTGGCTTCGTCTTGTAAAACTTGCTTGCCAATATCCTTCATGATCCGGGCCCACCTAAAATGGACTTCCCAAATAGACTGCAAATCCACTCAACTGCCATCTTAGCGGTTTGGTTTCCCTGATCTTGCAAGGGGTTGACTTCAACCACGTCTAGGCCCACAAGGCGATATGGACAAGTCGGCTGAGACAATAACTGATGCAAGAGTTCGGCAAGCATGTGGGCTTCCCGATAACTAAGCCCCCCTCGAACTGCTGTGCCCGTTCCCGGCGCTAAAATGGGGTCCATAACATCAACATCAAAAGAGATCCACAGCCGTTTGGCGCCCATTCCCTTTAGCCAACCATCAATGAGGTCAACTTGGCTTGCCAAACCGTCTCGATCAATATCAAACATGGTGATGCTTTGCGAATTTGTTTGAGACCTTAACACCCTTCTTTCTTCTTGATCTACGTCTCGCAAGCCAAGCCAACAGATTTGATCTAACTTGATCGAGCTTGCCGGTTTGATTGATTTCCATTGCAAGTCGGCAATCCCGTGAACTCCAGAATCCAGACCAGCAAGGATGGCAAGAGGCATTCCATGCAAGTTTCCGGATTCGGAGGTTGCTGGCGTATTGAGATCGGCGTGGGCATCAATCCACAGCACCGCACAAGTTTCATCGGGGGCTGCCAGCGCGGCAGCGGCGATGCTTCCTACCGAAATGCTATGCTCTCCCCCCAAGACAAGCGGCAGATCGCCCTGGTTTAGTGCGCCACCCACATCTTCATAAAGTTGCTTGATTGTCTGGTGAAAAGCACTAAAGTTTCGAAGTCCATCGACTTTTGGGTCCAGCCCAAATTGAGGGATTTTAATCCAGTCTTTACTTGGAAGCCCTAGCTTGGAAAGTTCCTCATCAAGATTGGCAAGCTTAATTGCTTCGGGGCCAAGTCGACTTCCCAACTGGGCACCACCACCATCAAATGGCGCCTCAATGATCTGAATCACAGTTAAAAGTCTACACTTGTTCTGCTATTAGCAAGGGCCTTTCACTAACCAAGGGTAGTTCCGAACCTCGTAGAATATAAGAAATCCGTGAAAAAAGTTGGCGTCCTTGCCGTGCAAGGTAATTTCTCTCTCCACCAGGCGGCTCTGGAAAGTGCAGGGGTACCGGCTAGCCATATTCTTACCGTCCGCACCGTGGAAGAACTGGGCAACGTTGATCGTCTCATCATTCCAGGAGGCGAAAGCACCACAGTTGGCCTACTGCTGAAGCGCTACGGATTGGGAGATGCCATCCAGGCTCGCGCTCAAGGAGGCATGCCTCTTTGGGGAACTTGCATGGGAATGATCCTGATGGCAAAAGCAATCGAAGGTCGAGACCAGTACTCTTTGAACTTGCTAGACATCACGGTTAAAAGAAACGCCTTTGGCGCCCAGGTGCATAGCTTTGAAGATGAGGTGCAGATGACAGGAGTCGAACCCAACCTACTGGGTGTCTTCATCCGCGCGCCAATCGTAACCGAATGGGGTTCAGCAGTCGAACCAATGGGTTGGTACCAATCCAAGGTCGTCGCAGTGAAACAAGGCAAACGGATTGGCACATCTTTTCATCCCGAACTCACCACTGATACTCGGCTGCATCAGTATTTTCTGAGCCTTTAAAAAGAGAAAGGCCCCGGCCTTGAGGGGAGGCGCGGGGCTCTTGGGGGAGGGTTGGGAGGAAAAACTTACTTTGTTACTTGCTGTTTGCTATTGATATTCCTAACAATTCTTGTGCCAATTTAGTTCCTTAGTTCGAGGCGACCACCGCATTCAGCATGTCCACCGGTACATACATGGCTCCGTCCTTAATTATTGGAGAAGTTGAAGCGGTTTTTGCGTTACCGTCTAAACGATATTGAGCCGTGCCTTTTGCAATCCTCATGCTATGACTTTGGCTATCAACATAAATGTATTCCGTTCCATCTGTTATGTGAAGACCAAGCTGATCCGAGGCGCTCCGCAAAGGAACCATTACAGAATTACCAACTTTGAAAGGCTGGCTACCTGCCGCAAAATGAAGCTGTATACCATTGATCACCACACTTTGGGGATTCACAGGCCCAGTGGGATCAATGGGATACTGCCCTTGATTATTGTTGCTATCTCCCTTCTGAGAAGCAGACTGCCCCGCTAAAGCGGCATTAGAGTTCGTCGGCGTATCGTCCAAGGTGATGTCTTGCTGAACGAAGGCTCCCAGTTCTTTACCCTTGTTGATTGTGGCTTGCTGAGGACCACCGTTTGTCTCGCCAACAACAACTCCGATCAAAGAACCTAAGAACGTCCCTTCAAAGGGTTTGTTAATGAGCGAACCGAGTAAGAACCCGGCGAGGGCGCCAGCCCCAAGCGCAGTCCCTTTTGTAATGACAGGTTTGCCCACGTATTGGCCATTTTTTAGTTTGTCTACGTACTTCTTGTCAAGAGGGATCGGTACGGCTTGAATAGGAACAATCGTGCCATTTTTGAACTTGATTTGATCAAATGATAAGTCCAAAACCCCATTGTGATCCTTTGTTGCGCTTTTAGCCTTGTCAACGTGGCCGAGAAACAAGGTCCCTTTAGGCAGTTCCGAATCGCTTTCAACCACTGCCTTGATCTTATCTCCAACTTTTGCATTGGCTGTGCTGACTTTGGTTTCGAACTTAATAGGAATGACGTCGTTCTTATGAAGGTCATATGTCGTTGCAAGTCCGGGTACCGACGCCATAGTCAGAGCACCTGACATTACAATCCAAGCTGCTTGATTCATCTTCATAGGCTCTCTTCTTTTCCTACTCTTTTAGACGCTTGGTGTTTGCGGTTGTTTCAACCGGTCATAGGACCCTGAATAGAAATAAAGCGAATCTGGTTAGCTTCATAAAGATGTTGTTTGTAGCGATTCCCCATCATGTCTCAATAACCCTCGGCAAGCCTCAGATTGTTTTTCAGAGTGGCGAACCCGCAATTACCGGCTTTTCCACGTTTCGGATCCCTGCCATTGCTTTTACAAAAAATTTTGAGACTCTTGCTTTTGCAGAAGGGCGCCGCAGCGTTTTGGATCAGTCTCAAAATGAAATTGTCATGAGGGAAAAACCATGGGGGGCCAAAAAGTGGGGTCCGATAAGGGTTGTAGAATCGGCTGGAGAAAATTCTCTAAACAACCCCTGCGTCCTTGTTGATGGATTCGGCACCGTCTGGCTTATGTATCAGCAATATCCTAAAGGGAAGACGGAACGATCCGTGTCAACCGGATACTCACCAAGCACCAGTTGCCAAAGCTTTGTGATTGATAGCCGTGACCAGGGAAGAACATGGTCCGCGCCAATAAATATCACCAGACTTGTTCGGCCGCTAAAGGAAAGGTCTGTGGCAAGTGGCCCCGGCAATGGACTTCAAATCCAAGCCGGACGTTACAAAGGGCGGCTTGTTTTTCCGTTCAACGAAGGGTCAAAGGGACTCTACCAAAACTTTGTTGTTTACAGCGATGACGGAGGTATTACGTGGCAGAGGGGGGCTGATGCGCCAGAACCCATAGGAATCAATGGCAACGAGTGTCAAATTGCAGAAGGTGCCAACGGCAATCTGATCATGAACAGCCGCAATCAGGGCCGTCTCCACTATCGGCTGGAGTCGATAAGTAAAAACGGAGGCGAATCTTGGAGCGAACTCAAGCCCAATAGGACCCTTATTGATCCCGTGTGTACTGGATCCATCCTAAGGGTCTCGTTTCGACCATCTCTCTTGGCATTTTGCAATCCCGCCAGCCGAACTCACCGGATTCTAGGGACGCTAAGATTGTCTTTCGATCAAGGAGCCTCGTGGCCCCAATCTATTCTGATCAAGAAGGGTTCTTTTCAGTACTCTTCGATGTGCGTCGAATCGTCTCACCGCATAGGCTTGCTCTACGAGTCGGTGGACCTATCCCCCAGTGGCAAGCAAAACTACGACATCTGGTACCTGCCGATCAAATTAAAGTGGGAGGTTCGCCACTGAAATTAGCCCTGAGACTGCTTTTGAAAGTCTTGATCCAGCACACTTGATTTTAAAGTACTCGATCGTAAATAAGTTCTACGCATTCGCCAAAAGTCTTTGTGTGATTCAACCGCCATCTTATCGCATCCTCGAGTGGCTTCCATTGACCCGTGACCCAAGGAGGACCGTCACCCAAGATCACATTGCCAACAAACAGATGCAAGCGATCCACTAAATCGGCATCAAGAAAACCTTTGGCGGTGATGGCACCGCCTTCGATTAACACCCCCTTATTTCCGTACTCATAGATTTTGGCAAGCAGAGTTTTAAGGTCAAACCCTCCTCCATCAGCGGCTATCTCGCGATCATAGGGCACGGCTGCCTTTTCCACAAAACGCACAGCCGGATGCTCTCCCTGAAACACATGATATTGGCCCGAGAGGCTGGCTTTGGCATCCAGCACAAATCGAGCCGGTTCATTGACCACCCCCTTGATCCTCGAGGTCAACAAGGGGTTATCCGTTTGAATGGTCTTTCTGCCAACAAGGACGCTTCCGTATTGGCATCTTAACCTTCTTCCTTCTGTGCGCGCCTTTTCATTTGTGATCCATTGGCTGGTGCCATTTGGCAGTGCTATCCTGCCATCAAGGCTCATTGCCACTTTAAGCCCCACAAATGGGCTCCGTCGCTGAACTGCAGTTAGCCATAGATGGTTGACCCTGCTTGCCTCGTCTTGAAGCAAGCCTTGATGAACAAGAATTCCTGCCGACCGAAGGACATCAGCTCCACCGCTTGCCGCCGGATTGGGATCGGCTACTGCAAAAAAAACCTGCCTAACTTTGGCCGCAATCAGGGCCTGAGTGCAGGGCGGAGTTCTTCCAAAGTGGCGGCAAGGCTCAAGGGTCACAAAAACATCAGCTCCTTCTGACTTTTTGTCGGCTTGTTTCAGGGCTTCCACTTCGGCGTGAGGACCACCTGCATAGTTGTGAAACCCTCTGCCAACGATCTCGCCGTTTTTGACAATGACGCATCCCACATGAGGATTAGGAGCCGGAAAACCTTTTTTGCTTAACTCAATCGCCACTTTCATCGCAGAAGCATTGATGGCATTTGAGTCTTTTCTATTGATTTGCAATTTAGCTCTCTGCCTTTGAGTTAGAGGCTTTCTGAAGCTCGGCTTGGGCCGCTTCAACCAACTGCTGATAATTGGCTTGCCTAGCTACTTGATAGTCTTCCCTCATCTCAACAATTACCCAAACCGCAAAGATAGCGCTCGACAAAAAATAAAGGAGGTTAGCGGCACTATAAGACAGCATCAACCCACTGTAGGCAAGGACCCGCCGGTGCTCAATCAGCGTAGGATGGGCGCTTAGAGCAGGGGGCTTGATGCTGAGTATCCAAGGATAGCCAAACATCATGATCAGGCCAATTAAAAAGCAAACGGTGCTTACCGCACGTATCCGCATGATTTTTCCAATACCTCTACCGCCTCTTGGATCGAGGCAGGCTTTTGCAAATAACTGCCAACCACAAACAAGTTGGCTCCCGCATCTTGGGCTCGCTTAATTGTAAGTGGCTCGATCCCACCATCAACCTCGATAAACACTTCTGGACGCAAATGCCGAATCTTCTGCACTTTTTCAAGGCATTCCGGCAAAAACTTTTGTCCCCCATAACCAGGATTCACGGTCATGACCAACACAAGATCTACAAGTGTCAAGATCGGCATTATGGCTTCCACCGGCGTGCCAGGATTGATGGCAATCCCCGCTTCCATACCTGCGTCCTTGATTTGCTGCATTAGGCGATGAGAGTGCACTGTGGCTTCAACATGAGCAATTAGCCTAAAGCAGCCAGCTTTTGCAAACGCATCAATTTGCTTTTCGGGCGTCTCGATCATCAGATGGGCTTCCACCGGTAAATCCACAATTCCTACCACAGATTTGGCAAGTCCATCCCCAAATGTGATCGGTGGCACAAACTGACCGTCCATGACATCGAGGTGAATGAGATCAACCCCCGCGTCTTGCATCGCCAGTAAGGGTCCTTTCAGATCGGCATGAGGAAACGTTAAAACAGACGGAGCAATCGCCGGTCGCATATCATTGACCTCCCGTTGGCGGCGCATCGAGGCCGCTGCCTGATTGAGCACTGGGAGAATTAGATGGCCTAGGGACTTTGGTGCCTTTTTGCGGAGCTTGGGCAGTACCGTGCACTTTAATCGATTGCTTGAGGACCCCGTCGTAATAGATGAGAAACTTCGCGTCGGGATCGGGACTCACCGTTGAGATATTAACCACATCATTGGGATCGTGAGTTTCTTCTAAAATTGGTCTTTGCCCCAGGCTATCCGATATATCCACCCGAAGTTCTACTGCGGATTGAACATGAGTGACTTTGATTGTTAAATCGTAGTCGTAATTGGCTTGGGATGGGTTTGTATTGGAAGAATTGGGAGCAGAGTTTGCTGCTGACTGGCCCGAATTCCCCTGGGTGCCTTGGTTGGACCCGGTAGTGGCAGCATTTGTGGCAGGAGCAGCCGGTGGAGGAGGTGGCAGTCCATTGCTGATTGCAACCCTCACTTCGGAGCCTTTCTGAACCGTCTGCTTAGCGGGAGGGTCTTGGGTGGACACTTGCCCTTGCGGCAACAAAGACGGCTGTTGGGTCACCGGCTGCTGCAAGATTAAATTGAGATTTTTTAAGACGCCGGTTGCTTGGTCTAAAGTCATACCTTTAAGGTCTGGCACCTGAACCGTGTTGGGTCCGGAATTCACAATAACGCTGATGGTTGCACCAGCCACTATTTTCTCACCCGCTTTTGGATCGGTATCAAGAATCGTATCGATTGGCGCGGTTGGATCAGACTTTTCGCCAACTTCTTTGATATTGAGGTGTAAGGGAACTAAGGACTGCCTTGCATCGCTAAGCAGCTTGCCTTTGAGGTTTGGCACCGTAACCAGGCTTTTGTGGCTAAGATTAAACAATATATAAAGGGCAATAGCCCCAGTGATGACAATTCCAATGGCAAGCCCAATAGCTCCAACAAGCCATCCGGGAACATCTCTTTCTCTACTCATAGCTTTCCTTTGCGGCTGCTCTCTAACCGAGTTCAGTCTAGGGGCAACTGGTAAATCCTCAATCTTTTTAGTCTGAGCCTTGGGTCTTGGATTTGGCGACAACGCCGCTTTGGTTGCGGCAGTTGCTACCCCCGCTACGTTAGAAAGGGCTCCTGCAGGCTTTATGGGCCAGGTCAACACCTTGCCAAACCTTAAGGCATCTTGCAGCAGCCTTAAGTCATTTTGCATTTCCAACGCATTGGCATACCTCTGGCTAGGATCTTTATCCATTGCCTTTTTTACAATCTGAATCAAGACCTCGGGGGCATCATTACTGCTAAGAATCGGGGTTGCAACCGTCGCATGCTTGAACGCCATGGCAAGGGGTGTTTCTGCCGTGTATGGCAAATGGCCGCAAAGCAGCTCATACAAAAGTATGCCTACCGCATACACATCACTTTGCTTGGAAGGCAAACCGCCCGAACTCACTTCAGGGGCCAAATACGCTGCCATCGAGGGTAGCACCACTTGGCCCGCGGTTTGGCTATGGCTGTATGCTTCCCAGATTCCGGCAAGTTGAAGCCGGGCACTGCCATCCGCTCCGATCACGATGTTTTTAGCGCTGAGATCTCCATGAATGATCCCCGCCTCGTGAATAGCTCCAAGCCCCTCTAAGATAGAAACCACTGTCTGAACAGAAACGGACTTGCTAAAGGGAGCCAGCTTTTTGATTCGGTCTGCCAAGGTGATATCAGGGCTAAGTTGCCCGATGACATACGGCTTGCCCATATCCACTTCGACGCTTTCTAACCGCTCGACACCGGGGTGGTGAATGCCGAGGGTCTTTTGAATCGCAAGGCCAACCGAGGCAACAAATCCCTTTTCATCATCAAAAGGGGGTTTGAAAGCCCGTACCGAGACTTCTCTGCCTTGGAGCCTATCTTTGGCTGAATAAATCTTAAAGATCGGGCCTTCACCAATTAAACCCGTTAGTTCGTACCGAGATCGGATCAGATCGCCAATCACGATTCTGTTTCTTTCACCCGATCTTCTTTGGGCCAAATCAGAGCCGACAGCACTGTAACGACTAGCGCCCCGAGCGCCAAGTGCTGAACGGGAGGAACATCAACTCGCTTGGCATAAGCAGCAAAATTCCCTGTCAGCCAGTCCCATTGGCTAGCTCCGTATCCAATGGTTAGCAGGGAAAGGATCACAACAAACAAGGCCGCTCGAATTGTTTGCATTGATCAAATTGTACTAAATTATGAAGCGTTCTTCTTGTTGATCTCAAAAAGTGAGGCTTTAATCAGGTCTTCTGGGATCCCTCTAACAAGTTTGCAGACGCCAATGTCTCCGATTAAGCTCATATTGATGGTATGATCTGCCTTCTTATCTTGCTTCATCAGCTTGATCAAACCTTCCGAATTAGCAAGGGCAGGGTGCCAAATAGGTAATCCATGCGATTGCAGGGTTTGCTGAACAACATTGAAGGTTTCCGCTGAACAAGTGCCTAGCTTTTCGGCAAGATAGCACTCCACAACCATACCAATAGAAATGGCTTCTCCGTGCAGCAAATCTTGGTAGTGAAGATGTGATTCTATAGCGTGGCCAACCGTATGACCAAAATTGAGAATGGCTCTCCTCCCTGAGGTTTCAAACTCATCTTCTTGCACAACCTGGGCTTTACAGTGGATGCAAGCTGCTGCCACCGAAGCGTAATCACCGTCCTTGATCCACTTTTGGAGGGATTGAAGAAGGCCCGGAACCATGATAAATCCGTACTTTAAAACTTCCGCCAATCCATTGCGGAGATGCCTTTTTGGAAGGCTCTCCAGCACTTGGGGGCAGATTCGAACCTCCTTCGGTGGCCAAAAGCTTCCAACCAAGTTCTTACCAAATTCGGTGTCAATCCCAACTTTGCCTCCAACCGAAGAATCGACCATCGCGAGTAAAGAGGTCGGAATCATGACAAGGGCAACGCCGCGCATATAGGTGGCGGCGGCAAATCCTGCCAAATCACCAATGACTCCGCCGCCAAGGGCGATGATCGTACTTTTGCGGTTGGCGCCATTTTTGCTAAGCCAGTCTAAACAGAGGCTGTAAAACTCTAGGCTCTTTGTAGTCTCGCCTGGGGGCAGCGTGAGGACCTTCAATTCGGCTGGGATTTGGATTTTGGTTGCAACATTTTGGTCCGTAATTAGGTAAGCAGACTCTTTGGAAAACCCGCTAAAGAGTTCGCCGAGTTCAACAAACTGAACGGAATAGCTTCCTCTTTGATGATTAATTGTCTCGCTGGTTTTCAAGTCTTAAGAATATCTCGTATGCAGCCTTTGCGATTGCGTCGACCCCTTCGTTGCCTACCTCCAACACTGCATCTGCCTTCAGGTAGAGTGGCTCGCGATGGTTGAGGAGTTCAGAAACCGTTTCTTGCCAAGATTCTGAGCTGAGCAGCGGTCTTTTTTTTCTGCTATTTTCTAGTCTTTCCAAGAGAACTGGCAAGGGCGCTCGCAAATATAAAATTGGGCCCAGCCTACGCATTTCTTGCCAGTTATCCTCTCGTAGCACAATTCCTCCACCGGTAGCAAGCACGATCGGCTCTGGTTCTAGGCTTCTCAAAACTGCCGCCTCATGCTCTCGAAACGCATCTTCACCATAGATTCTAAAGATTTGGGTAATGCTTCTTCCCAATCGACTTTGCACTAAGGAGTCTGTATCTTGATACTCTCTGCCGGTTAGTTCGGCCAGGGACCTGCCTATTGCAGACTTACCGGCTCCCATCATTCCCACCAAGATTAGGGTTTTTGTGAGAGGAGGGTTGGACATGGGCTGGTCAATATAAATGAAGGGTGGGAACGCTAACGCATTCCCACCCCATTGTGATTTCGGTTCTAATTAAAGACCCGTGTTGCTGCTGCTAGAATCTTTTACGATTGTAGGAGTCACAAAAATCAAGAGTTCAGAATCTTGCTGGCTTGTTGTATTTGACCGGAAGAACTGACCAATGATTGGAAGATCGGACAGGATGGGGAATCGGTTCTGAGATCCTGAATCTGTCTTTTGAGTCACACCGCCAAGCACAATGGTTTGTCCATTGTTGACTCGAACCACAACTTGGACTCCTTCTTGCAGAATCTGCGGAAGGGTCTGACCATCAGGGAATTTGACTTCCTGGCCAAGTTGCCGAATGTTTGGATTCAGAAACATGGTGATGGTTCCGTCATTGTTGATTCTCGGTGCAACCGTTAAGAAGGTTGGAACATTGATCTGGTTGATTTGGACCGAGTTCTGCACCAATCCGCTTGTCACCGCACTTGTTGTTGTTTCAAAGAAGAGGGTGATCGAAGAAAACACAGAAGCAGGTTCGTTGTTCATCGTTGTGATGACAGGAGACGAAACCGTCTTACCGTAGCCTTGCGTCAGCAAGGTTTTGAGACGGGTTAGAATGTTTCCAAACGCGTAGTTAACGAAGATTGGATCGTTAGACGAAGTAAACGTTCCGGGGACGTTTCCTGCCGAGATCGTTCCTCTCTGATACAACCAGTCAAAACCGAGGTCCTTGTTGATGTTTGTACTTGTCGTAATGAACTCAACTTTAATTTGAACTTGCTTTGGCACCGTATCAAAGGTTGCAATCGTCTTTTGAAGCTTGTCAATGTCGTCTGGAGTTCCCGAAACGATAATTGAGTTGTCGGTTGGATCGTACTCAATGTTCTTAATTGAACTTGGGACGAAACCCTGACCGCCTTGCAACTGAGGTTGCTGACCACCAAGTCCGCCACCACCACCGAGTCCGCCGCCGCCGCCAAGACCGCCGCCGCCACCAAGACCGCCGCCGCCGCCAAGACCGCCTCCGCCACCAAGGCCGCCACCACCGAATCCACCGCGACCACCGCCGCCGAGCTGATTTGCTGCTTCGCCGGGAAGTTGAATGGAATTCGTTGAGCCGGAATCTGCCGAGCCTAACAATCCCTGACCATTAGAAGGTCGGTTCATGTAGTCGTTAGACCCAACTGGCTCTGCAATAGGCTTGGCAGGAACAAAATCGCCACCAGAGCGCATTAAAATTGCATTCTTTGTGAACTGGTTAAGCTGATCAAATTCTCGAGTATCAAAAACTCGATTCGTTCCGTTCAAATAGGATCGGTTCTCAACCTCTTCCAACACAGTCTTTGCGTCAGCGTGCATCAACTTGATGCGCTTTACAATTAACTTCGGTGCAGGTTCCACAACAGCAGGATCAGCCGCTGGCTTGGTGAGAGGCTTTGGGCTAATGATATAGACACCATTCTTGTCTCGATGGAAGAAAGCCCCCGCTGCTTCGCAGATGTACTTAAGCGCATCTTCTGCGGAAACATTCGATAGTTGCAGAGTGATCTGCTTGTAAGGCTTGCTTGACTGCATGAAGATAAACTGCAATCCGGTTTGAGCGGTAAGGCTCAGGGTTGCATCTTGCAGATTTGCATCTGTCAAGTTCAACCTATGAACGACGAGTTGTGATGGCCCGGTTTGTTGAGCCGCATTTTGAGCCATCGCTACACTGGCGGTTGCCATAAAGGCTACCGTCAGTGCTGCAATTCCCCAAACCCCTTTGTGTAAACGCATTTTTAAGTTAAAATCCCCCAAGAAACTATTTTGATTTAGAAGCCGACTCCGCCGCCGCCGCCGAAGCCGCCGCCGCCGAAACCACCCCCGCCACCAAAGCCGCCGCCGCCAAAGCCGCCGCCGCCGAAGCCGCCGCCGCCGAAGCCGCCGCCACCGAAGCCGCCGCCGCCGAAGCCGCCGCCGCCGAAGCCGCCGCCGCCGAAGCCGCCGCCGCCGAAGCCACCGCCGCCACCAAAGCCGCCGCCACCGCCTAATAGCTGGCCATTACTGATTGCTGATGTCTCTGGAACGTTTCCAGCTACTGTCTGCACCTTTCCAGAAAGCAGTTTGAAAATTAAGGCAGGATCGGCGTGCATGATCAAAATTTTCCTCGTCACCGTTTCTTGAGTGGGTGCCACGTTGTTGTTCTGATCCGGACCGGTAATAGTAGTTGTTTGCTTAACCAGGATATGGTAAATGCCACCTTCTAAGCGGTAGGTGTCTCCATTCTGGTTTAGAATATCAATCAAGACCGTATCAAATGGCTTGTTTTTGATTGAAAGCGTTACCGTACCTTGTACATCTTGGTCAACTATATAGCTCGCACCAGTCTGCTTGAAGAGCAAATCGAGAGTTGACCGAATGTCTGCACTTTGCACATCAATCGATACGTTTTGCTGGCTTGTGTTTGTGTCTTGTCCATATGCACTCATCGGTAGTGCAATTGTTCCAAATGCAACCGCGATGGCTGCTGCTGCTAGTTTCAGGTTGTTGTTCATGAGTTTCCCCTATTGAGTTGACGTTCTATTATAGTCATAATTTCACTTTCTGATTTGGCGTCTGTGCGTTAAGAAGCCGCTCCGGCGTTGCCTCCGCCTCCTCCGCTTACGCCACCCATTGAAGGGCGACCGCCTTTCTTTCCAGTGCCCGGTCCAGTACCACCGGGCTGATTTCCTGCTCCGGAACCGGTCTGAGAACCAAATGGTGGCTCTTCTAGCCTAACTTTGATTTCGTGCGGCAAAGTATTACCAGAACGCTTTAAAATGGCGTAGTCCCCATTAATGGAAACTACTGTCCAATCGGTGCCTTTGACTTGTGCGCCCGGATAAATAATCTGAGCCTCACTGTTGTCAGTTCCAGTTTGCAAAATCGCATAGACCGCATTTCCAATGCTAACACCACTTAATCTGCGATAAGGCTGCGCTTCGATCATTGGTGCCGGCTTGGAAGGGATGGTTTGAGGCCCCATGAACGTCATGTTTCCATCCTGAGAAACCAATCTCTCCGAGGTTTGGTCTGTATTGTAAACCCGCTCCTGCGGAGTCAAAGCGAAAGGGTCACCGCTTGGATGAAAACCCTTCTCCTGGGCTAAAGCCACAAGCTGTTTTGTGCTTGCACCTGCAGGTGGAGTCACCGTGATGCCAGCCGGGACATTCAAATTCAATTTAGGTCCAGAAGCGGCCGTTGTTGTAGAGGAAGAAGTCGTATCTGTTGTCGTAGAAGCTGTTCCAGCATCATTGGCACTTCCACAACCTGTCAAAACTGTTCCCGAGCTTGCTACAATCAGAGCTGCCAGCCACATATAACCCGATCTTTTTTTCATTTTTCTCACTTCTTTAAGCATTCGTGGCATGTCTTGATTCACTAACCACCCATCGTCGGTTTGCCAAAACCTGTTTTATGATTCACTCCGCCAGCTGGACCACCAGGACCCATTGGACCGCCCGGTCCCATTGGACCGCCCGGACCCATCGGTCCGCCGCGGCCGCGTCCAGCAGGACCGCCTAAACCTGCGGGCCCTCCTCCCACTCCTCCAGTTGATCCTTGAACCTGACTGGTAGGAACGCTTGGGAATATGGACTTGCCTTGAATGTAACCCACAATAGAAACACTGTAGGTACCGGTCAAGTAAGGTGCCGTACCCGCAATTTGAAGTCCATCTGAAACCGCAAAATAGTTCGGCATGTGGGCCCAAGATTTGTAATTCTTCATGATTTGATTCCATGTTCCTTGAACTTGGACTTGACCCAAATTGAAAATCACCACTGGGAACGGAATCGCAGGATAGTTGAAGTACGTTGCCAGGATCTGATCACTTTCCTGAGGAGGATCAGTGACATAGGGTCCTACCAAAACCTTGACCCCTCCTGCTTTGATCTGTTGGTTGACATCCCTTTGAATGCTGTTCCTAAACTTAGGAGCATCAACAACAAGCTGAAACGGATTCTCGCCAATGTTGATCCCACCATTGGCGACATTGGTCCCAATTCGGTGCTGATCCAACATTGTCGTCCACTGACTAGCCATCTCTGTAACCAATTTTTCTGCGTTTTCAACTCGCTTCTTGGCTTGTGGCAGTTGATCCCCAATCGTATTGGCATCCTGGGCGTTCGAATTGTACTTAGAAGCAGCTGCTTCTTCCGGTTGATACCTCGTAAACCCAAAGGCCAAAGCGATAAGAGATAAACAGACGAAGATAACCAGCCAAGTTAATGGCCATTTGAAGAACTTAAGCATTAGTCTGAAGACCCCGGCCCATTAGGACCTGTAGGAGTGCCTGGTCCAGCCGCTCCTGGAGCTCCTGTCCCAGGCGTCGTGGTTGAGGAAGCAGGCGCAGCCGCAGTTGGCGTCGTCGAAAGCGTTGCCTGCGGGTCTGGAGTTTGCAATTGGAATGGCAGAGTGACTTGGATCGTTACGAGCGATTCGGTTGGAGTTGCACCTTTCGTTTCAGTTGGGTCGCCGCCAAAGTTGCCAACTCCACTATAAGTGTCAGTCCCTGCACTAGCCGATAAAGCGTCAATTCTTTGCAAAGGATCGGTGGGAATGTTTGTAGACCCTTCTGGGATGGGAGTTCCAATCTGATCATCAGGGGTTAAAGCAGGAACCACGGTCGGAGTGATCGTATATGGCGACCTGCCCACGCTTGAAGCTCCTGGTATCCGCCAAAGGGCAAGCATGACATCCGCATAGTGCTGAAAACTGTCAATCGTCCCTGTCATTGTGACGGTACAAGTCTTAGCATCCACCGGAGCCGCCGATATCGAAGTCAAACGATAAAACGATGGCACGTACCTTCTCACTAAATTATAGAGATTGGGATATGTTGCACAATGCTGCTGCATCGCAGAAGCCAATTGAATGTTTCTGGCAAGCAACAAAGTGTCTGGCTCGGCCATCACTGCATCGGCTTGATCGTACTCAGCTTTTGTAGCCGAAGCCCTTGCCATTGCCTGAGTGTTGGCATCCTCTGCATTTGCCAAATCTGACTTGCCTTTGGCAACCAAGACGGCACTACCGAGGATAGCAATAATTAAAATGAGAAGACCGATGAAAAACGACCTCTTAACGAGGGCATCGGCCCCGACTGATCTTGGCAGTAAATTAACTTTCATGCTTATCTATTAGTCGAAAAATCCATACAAGCCATTTCCAAGCGCAACACTAAATTGCTCTTTATTGGCCTCAACAAAGTCAGGTGCAACCTTCCTTAGATTGACATTTAGACGCCGAGTTGGATCGTAGAGGTCACACGGCAAATTCAATGCGTCGTGAACATATTCGGAAATACCCTTGATCTTGGCGCCACCGCCTGCTAAGAAGATTCGATCTACAACCCCGCCCCTGCTTCGGTAAAAATCAATGGACCGGCGAAGCTCATCTAAGAACTCGCTCAAAGTCACCGCAATCGCGTTGTACACCGCGGCCTGCTCTGGATTGTCTTGAGGCACGGGAGCTGAGCTGGCAGGAGGCGCTTCTGCCGGTTGAGGCTGCGCATCGGTCGGCTCCGCATCTGCAGTCGGTGGTGCGGCAGACGCACTTGCGTTAGTTTCTTCGTGAAAAGGATTGTAGGGGGTTCCGCTCATCTGAGTCGGCTCTGCCGTCGCTGCAGGAGGCGCATCAGAAAATGGCGCGTAAGGCGCGTAGGTAGCATTAGGATCAGCAAAGGGATTCATCGGCGCCGCAGCCTGAGAGCCGGCACCAGCCGGAATGGAGGCTTGTTCCATTTTCTTCCGCTCTGCATCATCCATCGAGATTCCAAACGCATCCGAAATCGCTTGGGTGAAGTTCTCGCCGCCAATTGGCACCTGGCGGGGCCAAAGCAACTTTCCGTTCTTGTAAATATTAATGGAAGTGGTTTTGTGTCCTACGTCAACAAGGCACACCGTCTCATTCTCGATTGCATCCATGTAGGAAGAAGCTAATGATCTTGCGTAGCTAAGCGGCGGCACATCGATGGCGCCAAGCTTCTTGCCTGCCTTCTTAAAGCACTGCACGACAATGTCGATTGCGGATTGAGGAGCCGCCGCCATCACCACATCAATATTGGCGGAAGAAGGATCTTCCTCAGCCAGTTGCTTGTAGTCGCTTAATATGTTGCTTTCTGCAAACGGAGATTGGTTTTGGATCTCCCAGCCCATATGCTGCTCCAATTCGTCCTTGGACATCCTTGGAACTTCAAGGCATTTGACCAAGACAGCAGCTTGGCCATTGATTGAAACCACTGCATCGCCAATCGTTGCCCCGCAATCATGAGCACATTGCTTGATTGCCGCACCCACCGCATCGGGGTTTTGAATTCCCGTGTGGTCAACCGAGCCTACCGGCGTTTCAACTAAACCTAATGCAGACACCATAGGCTCACGACCCTGTGTCCTCACTTCGGCAACTTTAATCGTTCGACAGCCTATGTCGACCCCAAGAACATTGCTTAGCTTTTTAGCCATTCTTTTCCTTCAAGCACCCTCAATAGCCTAGCACAACGCAAGACATTTTGGCATTGACAGATTCCCTCAAACCGTCAAATAAACTTGCTTTTCCGCTTACGGTATCTAATCTTATCACGTTCACGCAAACCTGTCAAATTGGCTTGGGCTATTTCTTCGACTTGATTCCATACTTTTGGACGACAACTCTGCCCAAATTGGTTCAAATTCATTAACTAAGAACGCTTCTTTTGTCAAAAAGAATTTTGAGGTTAATCGAGCGTTAACACTTCCTTCTCCCTCAAGCACGGCCAGCGATCCCAACCGTAGAGGCTAAGCTGGTGAAGGCATCCAAAAGAACTGCTCTTTGAAAAAGAAAGGCAGGAAGGGCACCTGATGCCCTTCCCTGCTTGATGCGCCGCCTCTTGATTGGCTAGTTGGATAGCTTGTAAAGGGCAGGTGCAATGGTTTCGAAGTAGATGTCCGAAGTCCCGTTGCGGCTGCTGGTCCAGAAGTTCCAAATGAGGTCTGGCCTTCTTAAGTTGAATGCAGTTGGATCAAACGGATCCAGGAAACTTGTCACCTGGGTTTCATTTCCTGGTCTATCTATCGGCAGTGCTTGCTCCGGTGTCTCCACAACCAAGGTAGGCACAAACGTCACCGCGTTGCCACCTGTCCCCGCCGTAATCACATTCCCTTCGTCTTCAGTTGTGAAGTATTGGAAGTTCTGGTTTGGACCTAAGGCATTGTTGGCAAAGTTAACCTGGTTTGGAATTCCTATCCGAAGAGTCATCCACATGGGCTGAGACCTTGTTCCAACTCCACCAGATCCTTTGTCAAACGTTAAGATATACCGATCGTTCCTCACTAAGTTGTTATTCAAATTAGCTGGAGTTCCATCTGGGTTGTACCAATTTCGGTCCTGAATCGTACCATTGGCCAGATAGCTTGCGGAAGCGGCAAGGTGGCTGTCCCAGCTCAGCGTTGGGCGGCTGTAAGACTGCACCGAGCTTGAGCTAACCCTGAGAATCTTCGGTTGATACGTGAGGCTAATCGTGGCACTGTTGGTTGGAATGATTCCCGAAAATCGAACCGTACCGGTGGTGGAATCAAGATAGACTCTGCCCGCGGCCGGATCGTTATAGGTAAACGTTCCCGAATTTGGATCGTAGCTTGGCGTGGTTGTCAATGGCACTCCATTGATCGAAAGACCAAACGTCCCCGTTGGATTCCAATCCAAGCCCTTGGTTCGATAGACTCCCAGCGGATCGTTTGTAGACCTCGTCAGGACTTCATTGGTTATGAGCGGGAAGTAGCTCAGTTGCTGACCAGCAGCATTGGAACTATTCGGCACCGCATTGCCGTCGGTTGGCATTCTTGCCATAAAGATTTCCGTATTTGCACGGCCCTTAAGATGGCCAGCAAACGCAAAATCAATCACCGCTCCGATTGTTGCTACCGTCGATTCATCGGCCCCATTGTAAACCCGTGCAATTCCAGAAGGATCGGAGGCACTTAAGAAGCCAGTTCCCAAATTGATTGGGGTGGGTTGGCCAAAGGTGCCATTTTGGTCCACAACGTAGAACAATCGGTTATTTCCGGTGTCACCAGTGCTATACAACACGGTCGTTGAGTTTTGAGTCTCAATGACGGATGGTTTCGATATGGGAGCGTCGCTAGACACCGGTGTCTGTACAACCGCACCCAATGTTGGAGCTACGCCCTGATTAGGGGTTAGGGTTCCCAAGAACAGGCGATTGACCGTGGTCTGCCCGATCGGTGATTGCACCTGAGCCGAACCTGTAAAGCCGAACACCATGTTTGCAAAAGATTGGTTTTCGTTGTAAGGGTCAACCACTCCTGCCGAGGGGAATGAAGGATTGCCAAAGGTGGCTGAATCTATTTCACCAGCCTGAGTTCCGATGACATGCTCATTGGCTCCCACTTGGAACAACGCATTCACGGCAGCTCCATTGGCTGCAGACGGCCCAACAGGATAAGGACCAGCAGCCGTGTACCAAGGCGATCCGTTTGCACTTGTTGAAAAGGCATTGAGGTCTCTAAAGACATTGGTGCCAGCAACATTCACTGGAGAAGCTCCCAGCAATCCGCCAAAGTACAGCCTAAAGGCATTTTGGCTAGCCGATGGCAAGACCCCGGTGCCAATTGCTGGCCGGTTCGAACTCCACGACGCGATCAAATTGCCAAAGAGGTCTCGAGTTGCAGCGGGTTGGACGTTGCCATCTAGCGCGCCACCAGTCCACCCATTCGGAACCAAACTCTCCATCATTGTCGAAACATTGTTGGAAGAACTATTGGTGAGCCTTGTCTCCCGAACCGTAAACGAAAGATTGAGAGTCGGGTCAGAATAGGTTTCCTGGCCCTGAGCCAAGCTAAGGTCATATCCGGGCGCCACAGTTGGATTGGCACTGTTCCAAGTTCGATCTTCAATAAGGCGAACAAGTTGACTGTATTGACCAACCGGAGTTCCAATTGGAGGTGTAATCGCAATCTGAGGGTTCTGTACCGGATAGCCTGCTACCAGCGGCAAATCGGTGATCCTGCTAATTGGATTAGAAGTAATCGAAGTTCCGCTTGCATCGGTGACTCTTGGCTTTTGCGAGAAGACTTCGCCTCTCGCCAGTGTTCCGCTAAGAGCAGAAGGCGAGAAGGTTGGATCAAGATCGCTCCACATATTCGCGCTTCCATCAATCCAAGCCAAATCATCGTTACCAGACGAATAGAATGGCCAAGCTGTGTAAGCGGTGCCCTGATTGAAAAAGTGGGCCAATCTCACGTTCAGCAAGTTGGTGTTCCCGTCATTAATTGCAGAGAAGCTCTTATACACAGTGGGCAAACCAGGGATAACCCACGGCGTGTAAGGAGTGCTTCCAGTGGTTGTTGGAGTTAATCCCAACCCCTCTGCAAGAGGACCAAGGTCAACCGAAGGCGTCATTACAGAAATGTGCTGCTTAACACTAACTCCGGTGCCAAGTATGAAGGACCGATCCGCATCTCTTTGACCGTTGTTGGGGTTATAAATCCCACTGTTAAACCGATCAATAAACACGTTCATCCAACCATCGTATCCTGCATATTGAGGATTACCAAGCGCATCGGGTGACGTGCCCAAATTGGCAGGTTGGAACTGAGGAATCGAGACGTCAAACTCAAATGGGGTTGGGTTTGGAGCCCGTTTGTCATAGGATTTCGGAGGAACTGCCGTGTTCGTGTAGTTTCCGTTTGCGTCGGTTGTAAAGAGATTCAACGGAAATTCTAAAGTCACTCCATTAAACAGAGGATTCTCAGTCTTGCCATTTGGCTCTTTAATAACATTCACATCTTCTGGCTTCATATCTGGGTAATCCAAGCTATCGTTTGGAAAATCCGTTGGATATTGCTCAAATGTACTCAGTAAGGCGTTTCCAGGATAGAGGCCATTTGCCCCGCCAATTGGGTTCACAACGCTGTTGTATCCACCTTGCCAAGCCATGGTGCTACGATCAACCCGAACGTTGGTAATGCCTCCGATATCGGGTCCATTAAGAAGAACCATAAGGCTTCGGTCATAAACATTGACATCTGCCGTGGAGACCGTTCCAGGATCGCTTAAATCATTGCTCGCAGAACCAACCTGCAGGTTGGTGCCAGCAAGCAAGGACTCAGACAGAGGATAGGATGGGCTAACGCCATTGAATCCATTTTGCGCATTCGCGGGCGACGCAAAAGAATTGACATCTGCGCCTAAAGAATTTCCTATTGTGCCATAGGCTGTTGTAGGATCTAAAGCGATGCCCAATGGATTAGCCAACTGGAAAGCAAGCTTTTCTGTGTTAGGATTGACAATAACCTGAGTCATCCCTCCGCCAGGCTGAGAGGCATTGATGGTGAAGGAAATTGCGCCGGTGCCAGGAGTCAGCGAGCTGGTTCCCGAAACAACAATCGGGTACGCCATTGCCACAAATCCATCTTCGCCGTTAGGCGCCCCTGAGAACTGCCTTGCCGTTTGCGGCACACTTCTCGTCGTCATTCCTGGCACATTAAATGTAAAGTTAATGGTTGGTGGAACCGTGCCTCCCGTTGAGTAAGGAATGTTGAACACGACTACGTACATGGTTTGCCCAAAGTCGAACCCAGCCGGTTGAGGCACAAAGTTGGCTGCGTTCTGAACAATGGCGTAGCTTGGGTTGGTTGTGGCAGTTAGCTGTTGATAAGCGCTTGCAGTAAGAAACTGAATGTTGAAGTTCTTGAACGACTGGGCAATGGGGCTATTAGGAGGGCTGCCCATTGAACCAGGCCCACCGCCATTGCCATAAGAATTGACCGAGCTAAAATCGTACAAAATTCCCTGATCGTCGGTTGCCGCAAGTTGATTGAATGCGGTTGCCATACCAGTCGACGTTGAACTTGCCGCTGTTGAGTAGAAGTACGCCAGCCTTGTACCGACTGAGTTTAGCTGAGCCTGAGCCGCAAATAAGCCGTAGTAATGGCCATCATCACTGGGGACCATAACCATGGGCTGAGGAGTTCCAAACAAGACGCCGGCATTATTGTAAACATTAACGTCGGTGTAAGTCAGCGGTGCGGAAACACCCGTGTTCAACTCATTGGTAGACCAGAGAATCGAGCCATTATCGCTGAAGGCGTAGATATACCCGTTCCGGTTGGAAGCATAGATGTAATTGTTGCCATCTCCCACCAGCCCAAACGCGGTTGCGGGACCGCCGTCAAAACTGTCCCAAGCGGCATTGGTATCAACCCAATTTACGGAGCCAGTATCGGCGTTCAAAGAGTAAAACGAGCCAGCAGTACCGGTTCTGATCTCGGTTCCAAAGTAGAGAGAAGGCTGAGTGCCATCAATTGCGGGGGTGCCCGCGATGGGACCAATTGTTGGCTGCGTTACGGTTGGATAGGCCCACTTTACGGTTGTTGTCTTTGTGGCAGAGTTACCAGCTGCATCAAGCGCGTAGATACGACCTTGCATGGAGGGCACATAAATGGTTGGACCACTTGCAGGGTCTGCAAAGAGAAGCGAAGCCTGAAAAGCACCCAAATTGCTGGGAACCGGAACGCTTGGATAGTCATTGGGATAGCTCCAGATTCGAGTTGTGGTACCAGGCGCTTGCTGAGCAAAGTTGTTATCGCCTCTGCCTTGCATGTCAATGCAATAAACTCGACCATTGGAACTGGCGATATAGCAATAATAATGACCCGATCCTGGCGGTACTTCTGCTAAAACAGGGCTAGATTTGCCGAACCCAGTGGGCATGGTTGCCAAGATAACTCCGTTGGTGCCATCAGGACCCAATGAATTCGGATCCTGAGCGTTGGGGTTAAGAGGGTTTGGCAGGCTTGGATAAGCCCAATAGATATTGGTGGTTCCGTTTCCGTTCCCGTCCGCGTCTAAGCAGTAAATTCGACCATCTTCTGCTCCCACAACCACAACGTTCTTGGTTTCAAGTTGGACGCCAGAAGGGGTGCCAACATTGATCGGAATGGTTGCGTAGGCAGGGGTTGAGTCGATAGCAACGTTAGTTGTCGCTACAAACCTCACCGCATCTGCATAGGCATACTTTCCTGCATCGCCAGGAAGGGCGCTGTAGTTTGTGATCTTTACAACCAGAGGCTCTGCCGTGCTGTTGGCAAACGGAGCAACCCCAAGGCGATAGTAGCCGTTGAGCTGCTGTAAGTTCACAACATAAAGATGAGCAGTGGCGCCTTCATCAACTTCAACTTGAACTTGCTGAGCATAGTTGTAGTTGGCTTGGGTGCCGGGCAGCCACATATAAACGCTGTAATTGCCATTATTGAGCGTTGGCTGATAAACAAATTGAGTTGAAGTTGCCAAGGTGTTGGTAATCGGAGCCGTGTAATAATCAGGACCTTGGTTGTACGTGGTTCCCACATTTTGGGTCCAACCGAGGCCAGGCACAATCGATGCACTCGGCATATCAACAGTTATGAACTGCTGGGACGCATTAGGAACCGTAAATGACCACAATGGGGTGACCGTGCCCGAACCGATTTGGCTGGCAAGGGCCTGCAATGTTCCTTGCTGCTCGGTGACGATAGTGCCGTTAACGTTGGTGGCAACATTATTGTTAAAAACCGAATAGACTCGGTACCCATTAGGGGTGTTGTTCGGGTCTGCCACAATAATTGGCTGAGTTGGGCTACCGGCAAAGTTAGGAACCGTTTGAGCTGCGTCGGCATAGACCCAAAACGTCTTGCTGAGCGTTCCACCCGCGGTCAAAGATACGCCTTCTAAATTACCATTAGAATCTCGTGGAACCGTATTGTACAGGGTCACCTTGATAGGTGTAACCCCATCATAGCTAAATAGATCATTGCTGGAACCGGTGCCCTGAGGCAGGGTTACCCAGCCACTATTGCTAGCAAGTCGATCAACAACGTCCACGTACCGATTCCCCGCCGAATCTGTGACCGAATAAACAAAGTACCGCTGAGCAAAATTGACTCCCAAACCTGGATCGGTAGTTGGTCCGGTAGGAAGCCACACTTGAACTTGATAACTTCCTGGCGCCGGCGTATTGGTGTTGCCCGCAAAGGTTTGCTGAGTGGGCGCTAAATCCCATGTGAAAGTGTTCGCCGTAAAACCAGTCTGAGGCACCGAAGGATCGGTACCAGGTTGAGAAGGAACCACAACCGAATACTCATACGGGGTTGTTGGATTATCGCCAGGATAGTATCCAACCGCCGCATCAATCGGATTGTTGGGATAAACCCAACCGGTAGAGGCAAGGACGCCGCTTGCGGCTCCAACAGCTGGCGTGGTGGTAAGGACGACCTGAGTTTGGCTTGTGGTTTGCCCGCCGGAATAGAACCAAGTCAGTGCCGCGGTACCGGGATTATCTGTGCCGGGGCTTCCATTATTGCCGGTTCTGGCATTGGACCCTTTGAGACCAGGAAAGACTTGCTGTCCAAATGCTCCCAGCGAGAGCAGTGCCAATCCGGCAACCGCACCCCACTTCGTCAAAACCATTAAGCTTCTTCTATCCATTCTAAAGTTCAAGTTATTCAATCTCCATTAAAAACGCCGATCGGCATAGATTGGTCCTTCAATCGGGCGACCATTTTCCACCGGAGGCAGCAGAAAATGGAATGACGATCCAGAAAATCCGAATAGCGGATTCCCAAAATTAAATCCAGTGTTGCCAGGCGCGGCTGCAAACGATCCATCAACTTCCACTACCGCTCCACCGAAAGGATTTCCACTTAGGTAGTTCCCTACGTAACCATTCACGATGAGCACTGATCCTGATTGCGTACGTCTTGCATATACAGGCCTAAAATCAAGTGGATTTGTTCCCAAAACGTTTCCAAATGCATCATGATACATGTCCACATAGACGGATGCGGGCAGCATCCAATCAACGTCCCAGTTCCCTGTAACCGAATCTTGCGTCAGTTCATAAACCCCGTTTTGGTTCGTAATCATCACGTCATAGGACGTCAATTGAGTCACAGGATTGTAAACGGGGGCTATATCCACCGAATTCACATTTCCAAGCGGCACCGAGATCGACGGCTGAGCAGGTTCAAAAGTAATTGGTGAACTGCCAGGAACTGGCAAGACATTTGCTGGTATCGCCGGCAAAGTCATCGAGTCAATCACTTGGGTATTTGTGCCGTCAATAATCACGACCATGCCATTTCCGGCAGATGACTCATGAACCTGCGGCGAAGTGGTTCCCGAAGTAGGATCAGGAACAACCGGAGTCAGCCCCATGCTTGATGCACTTTGAAGTCCATCTGGAACCGAGGCTGCAATGACATAGGTACCACTTTTCTGTGAATAAATCCGACTAACTGAGTTATAGGCAAAGTTCTTACCGGTAAATTCTGGTGGCGACTGGCTAAACAAAGTTGGAGGCACGGTAGGAGTTGAAAACTCAATCGCCCTCGTTGTCTGATTCACTGGATAGACGTACACAAGATCCAGCAGCCGTTTGTTGCCGGTATCGGCAACAAGGAAGTGCTGCAGATATTCCAAAATCGCCTGGCCCGTAAACGGATCCGTCGTCACATAATCCGAGTAGGTCAAAACATCGCTGGGATGATTTAACTTCTGGGTTTCACCAGCTTGGTATCCAGGAGCCTGAAAACCGTTGGCAGTGATGAAAGAATTAAAGGTTTGAGTATGGCCCGTCACGTCCACAATCCCAACCGAGTTGTTATTAGGATCAGCGTACAGCCAACTTGTCGGCGTGATTTGGTGGGCAACTTTCACCTGAGAAAGTAATCCTGCAACCCTGCCGTTATTGGTCAGATTATCAACCTGATCCGAAGACCAGATGAGATTTCCTGAAGTATCCAAGGTTGCGATGCGGTTTGAATCCACAACCGTGATGTTGGCCTGCCGGAATCCATAGATACCGGTGGCAGCGTAGGCATAAACCCCACCATCACCGGATGCTAAACCAAAAACCTGCCGAGGATTCGCAATATCGTTGCCCGCCAATGAGGTCTGAAGTAGCCTGGTGAGGTAATCACTAAACGAGGTAACCCCCGTCATTTGCGGCCATCTCATATCAGGATTCGGGGTAATTGTTGCTCCGCTGACCTGAAGCGCATCCAATTGATGCAAGTAAGGTCGCAAATTGCTGTCGAAGGCTATGTAAGGATCGGTTGCCGAGATATTGGCATTCATCGCCATCAAAAGCCCCGATGGTTTGGCGGTTAGAATATTTCCGCCGGTGAAGACGGTTGGAATGATGGAATTGCCGTCAAAGAAAACGGTATTGCCTGTCACAAGCGGCTCGCCCGATAAGGCGGTTGGGTTTGTATCGTTGGGATTGGCACCCGGATCCACACCGTGCACCACCGTATACCATTGAAGCGTATTCCAGTTTCCATTTAAGCTTGGATCGATAACCTCATCCGGCAATCCAGGCTGCCTAACAATGATCGGCATGCTCTCATTAAGCACTTGGCTGAGCTGAGACGAACTAGAAGACAGGTTGGAAAATGTGATCTTGGTTCCATTTGCACCTTGAACCGCTTGGAATTGGGTCGGCAATGCATTGGTATACACGTTAGGATTCGTCTTATCTGGCAAGCTTCGGCTAATGTCCGGTTGGATGATTGTGTAATTGCTGCCAAGATTCGGGATTGTAAAGCTTGCAGGTTGAGGGTTTGCATTAAAATCCAACAAGAGTTCACAAGGCACAAAGCCGTTCTTATAGCCCCGAGCCTTGACAAAGACATTGTTGCCGCTAACAGCTGGCCCGCTCTCGAAAGCGAGTTGGGTGAATGGACCTTTGATAAATTTGCTGAAGACCTGAACCGGATCAAAATCCTCAAATGTGGTCGGCTCGTTAACACTGGCCGTACCACCCTGAAGGTTTCCAATTGTATAGTTCGGGTAAAGGTCCCACCGCGTAAGAACCGTAAACAGGCCCCTCCCCACTTCTTGCATCGCAAAGAACGAGCCATAATCCGCTTGGTTTCCTTCGGTTAGGTATATGTCTCCATTGGAGCCAAGCGCTATCGGACCGATAATGTTTTGGCTGTGATTGCCGTCATCGGGCAACGAGACAACGCCTCTTACCACCTTGGTGACGTCTGGATTTTGATAGTCCAAATCTAAATTGTAATCCACTGCGACTGCGGTGACATTGTCGGACGCGAAAGTAGCGGCATTGACCCCCGCCTGAACCGGAAGGACAAGGGTTCCCCCCGTGTTCGTGACCGCACCGGTGAGAAGCGAGTTCATGGAAGCCGCCGAAAGGACGTCGCCATTTGAGGTCACCAAAGACACATGGATCCCATTGGGATCATCAACCCCTGGAGTGTAAATGGGGGCATTGGCATCACCAGCACGGGTCGGGATTACAAGATCACCGTTCGTATCAAACTGAAGAGGATGCTTTTCTCCAACCGCGCCGAGCCAAATGGATTCAATTCCACAGGCGGGTCCCGAAGAACCACCGCTCTGAAGAGGAACATAAGCCACTTTATCTTGCCCTCCCGAATTATCAGCAATAGGAATGTAGCCAATGGTGACGGGAGCCGTAACCGGCTGATTGATGACTGCTTGTCCCGCTGAACCTAAGCACCAGTTATTAACGTTTGTTTGAGTCCTGGGGTCAACAACCCAAATACGACCGGTTGGGTTTCCATTATTGTCAAAGTTGTCGGTTACATAAATCAGACCGTTGACGGCAGTAGGCGCCAGCGGTGCCTGCCCAACTAAAACTGCTGGGTCACCAGTTGGACTAGCATAGGATTTTATAGGACTTACGGTTGTGTTTGGATTTGTTGGAAAAATGCCGCCTACAGTCGGGAAAACAGGAAACTCCTGCAAATTCCCTTGGCCGTCTACAACAAAAACAAAATCTCTATTCCCTGATAAACCTGGTTCGCTAATTGCAACCGGAGCCGATAAGGGTCCGCTCAAAGCAACGCTTTTCCAGATCAGGTCATAGCCTTTGCCGAGTGACCAATCTGGGTATCCATCATCAGCCTGCCCGTTGAAGTCAAGGTCTGAACCTGGCCTTGCCGAATAAGCGTATAAGACGTTCCCTTGCGAAACAAACAGCATGCCCTTGTACTCCACAGGCACTTGGCCCGGCAAGAAGCCGCCCTCGGTTTCATCCTTAAAAACAGAAAGCAATGGCGCCCCCGTATCGGTTACCGTCGAATTGGTTTTATGGCTGTTGCCACCCGATTGAGCCGACCGATCATTCAGGTAGATCGCATTAAAAATAAGCTGAGCGTTGGGGGCACTGCCTAAAAACGTTCCATTGGAAGTAAAGCCTCCGTTGGAGTAAAATCCGCCTCCTAGTGCCTCTGCTGCCCGAGTCGTTGTAATCAGAACCAACCCGGCTCCTTGATGAGCATAAGCAACCAAGACGTTCCCACTTTGGTCGGTGACCACTTGATGCAAGTTAGCAAAGTCAGTATCAACCGTGTTCAGGATCGGGATTAAGTTCCCGTAACCAGCTGAACTCAAGTTAACCGGCGCTATCGAATTGTAGGTATTGGTTGTATCAAACGTGTAGTACTGGTTTTGAATTGTGCTTGGATACGATAACAACGGGCTAAATTGGTTAAACATATCCGGCAAACTGGTAGCGGGATGAGTTGCAATGGTAAAGGCAGCTCCCGGTATTCCGTTTGCAACGTCGGCAGTAGTCGTGGGTGCCGTATCAACCCAAAGCGTTCCTCCATGATCTACAAAAGACCTTAATAATCCGCGCTCTTTTGAGTTCAGAGAAATGAACTCATAAGCTGGCAAAAGAAGAACATTATAGGCATTCAGCTGACCCTGAGTCATCTGGTCAAGGGGAACTTCCCAATAGGCAGCCGACTGCTTTGTAATCACCGAGCCCACTGCTGGTGGCCCTGCCACCCCATAAGCGGTTGCTAGACTATTCCACCGATTAAAAATACTGGTGGTGACAATGCCAGGCGCGAATGGATTATTAAAAGACCAGCCCGAGGGCTTGGCGAGCAAGGTGCGATCCAAAGTCAAAAATGTAAAAGGTGCCGCATCGTCCACTAAACCAGGCGAGATCTGATTAGAATCGATAACCAGAACCCCAGCGTTAATTGTTACGGTGCTGTTTGCCCGTGTCACCGGTCCTGCCAAAGCGCATTGACCAACTAAGGCAACCCCTGCCACTAGGCCGAATTGCTTAAGTATTGAATTGAAAAACTGAGATGCCATTAGAACTGTTCGTCTCCAAAATATGCTAGTGTCGGACTCACTGGCAGACACGGCATCGGCGCAAGCGGCCGACCGTAACTGTCTGTCCTGAGGTAAGGGTCATTAGTGGCGGCTCCGTTGTTAGGGGCAAAGCCCTCAACTCGGCCGGTTGCCAGTGTTGGGTCGTAAGTTAAAATCAGGTTCGGTGCGTAAAGACCGTTTACAGAGTTCGTCTGATGAATCAGCGGTATCTGCCTGCCGCTTGCCCCCTGAAGAACAGGAATCCAGCCCCACTTCTTAAGATAGTCAGCCTGCTGGCTCGCCGTCGGCGGCATGTTCTCGCTAATCGAACCATCAATGTTGATCTTACAGTCAATCGGTTCGCCATAGAATGGGGTTTGGGGTGATGATCCGAAGTTAGCCAGACGATCGGCATTGGCCTGGGCAATACTCGTGTTCTGAGCGTCAATCAGATACGCCTGGCGCGTGTCGTTGGGGTCAGGGTTAAACCATGGACCTGGAATAACGAAGAAGCTACCATCCTGAGCGTAGATCGACGCTTCAATCCGAACGTCAGCGGGGACCGTTGCGATTCGAGAAAGGTAGTACGCACTGGTTGGACTGGTGCCAAGGGCATTAATGTCCAGCTGAAAATCATTCAATCCATTTTCAGCCAAAGAATAGGTTCCAAGAGGATTCGTATTTGGGCTGGTCAAGATTTGGTTTGTGGAATTGAATGTAAAGGTGTTGTCCACTAACGGCAAGGTTGTGGTTTCAAAGTGTGCAAACCGCTGCCAAGGCTGTGCACCAAGACCATAAACCGAGGCATAACCCGGTGTTGTATAACCCGGTTCAACATAGTTTGCACCTAACACACCAGTTGCGGCATTGCTTGAATTGAGGGAAAACAGATACTTTGGTGTAGGGAAACCGCTGTTAACGTTGATCCCCAAGTAGGCGGCCGATCCGCTGGTTGGGTCCATTGCGTCCCTCAGAAGAAGGTAAGAAACCAAGGCACCATTAGCATCGTAATACGCTCCGTCAAAAGGCTGCCAAGTGGACGGGTTGTAAGGATTGATGCCGGGCTGATTGGCATTGGGCTGGTTATCCAACAAGAATTCGTGCTCCATGTGAACCGAATCCCCAGTGGTCCTGAGAACCAATGGTGCTACCGAATCGTTTGAAGAGCCGGAGGTATCGGATACATAGCCATTCACGGAGGGCCCAAAGAACTGAGTCGTATTCAATGCCACGTACTGCCTGGCCATCAGCATGCAGCTAGACCTTGACGGGCGAGTGAGTAAGTGGCCGCGAGGAACGTCGGTGGCAACATCACTGCCGACTTCTCCCTTAACAATGCTTCCATCAATGTAAATCGACGCATCGGAAACCACCGTGAGTTGAACATCAGTCGGGATCACGCCACGCACCCGAACGTTTCCAGCGAAGTAAAGCACTCCGTTGAAAACAGGACCAAGATTAAAGTTGACGGTTGTGGCATTGATATCGCCAATTCCGGGGGTCAGTGCGTTAACAACGTGAACCTGTCCATCGGATCCCATGCCAACGCGGTACCTCAAGGCTGCCTGAGGATTTGTGGTTGGAGTGCCATCTGGATTCATCCAGAAAGCAGACTGGGGGTCACTACCATCTCTGACGATTGTAAAACCATCCGACTGCAAGAACAAGTAGGCTCCAATCGGGCTGTAGAAAGAACCTCTCCAGCCGGTCAGGTTGTTTTGACCATTATCAGGATTTAGCCAATCGTAAACCAAAGAAGAACTTCCGCCTTCGATCTGGGCGGCGGCAGAATCGCTGGGAAGCTGGTTATCGGCAAGGTTGTTTACGTAGACTCCGGCTCCATAACCGTAAGCTCCGCTGTTGCTGGCTCCCATCTGGGTGCCGCTGTCCCTTGTCAATGTGAGATACCGACTATCACCGGTCTGAGGATTCTGACTGTCCATCAAAGGGGGCGCCTTATAGGAAATTCCACCCAAGTACCCGTTCTGGTCGGCAACCGAAGTCCCATCTCGCAGCAATCCAAAATCGGTGTCAAGCTGATTCACACCCAAATTGGCACTTGTGTAAAGTTTGCTGGTTTGCACCCACGCCCCCCCATTGTACGTGGAGCTGTTCAAAGTTAAAGAAATATTGTTCGAAGCGCCCGAAATGCTCCCATCCACATCAATTTGGTCACCCAACGTGTTGTTGAGGTTAGCAACCACGTTGCCATGGATCAATAAGTCTGCGTTGCTGTAGATAGAACCCCCGAGGGCCTGAGCCGTCGCTGCCGGAGTTGGAGGAGTTCCATAATTGAAGACAGGCTGAAGGCTTCCCAGCACCTGAGGAACCGAAACTTCGTTGCCGAGATAGTTAGCACCAGATTGCAAAGGCATCCCAATATCAGCGGGTCTGGTGTCTCGATCTTTGTTGGTGACGTACAACCCGCTCTCCAGCATGCCGATCGAAGCAAATGCAATCAGCTTTCTCGATGTCGTGAAGTTCGCCTCATTCTGCCTCATTGCATCCAGTGCGCTTTGCACCTGAGTGGAACTGGTGAAACCGGTGACCTGGGCCAATGGACCCGCTCCTGCCGAAGTGGGATCGTTGGGGTTAATCAATCCAGGCCGACCAACTGCCTCGATAATAATATAGTTTCGGGCCGCCGCCGGATTCCTTAATCCACCAATCGGGGACGAGCTGAAAATATTTGCGTCGGAAGGCGCATATCTGACTCTAACCAATGCCCTTCCATTCTGAAAGTTGATTCTTGTGTAAAAGCCCAGTCCATCGGGTCCACCTTGGTCAATTTGGGTTGGATCGCTAACTCGGTAAGGCAATCCGCTTCCCGGCCTCAAATAAAGAGCGTCGGGATCTCTTGTATCAAGGGGGTTACTGGCATCAGGAGCAAGCGAAGTTAACGGCCCCCTCCAATCTGCACCCTGAGGGCTATTAAGAAGTTGGCCCTGTACGTATCGAATCCCTGCCTCTGCAAGCTGGCTGGCAACCGACCGTCGCTGGAAGCGCCCCGTATTGATCAAGTTCTGATCAATGAAGCCAAGGAACACAAACCCAAGGATAAGGAGGATGCCAAGGATAATGAGGGCAATGATCAAAGTTTGCCCCGACGTTCGTCGGGACCGATAAGAATGGAAGTGGCCGTCTTTCATGAGCGGAGGAAATTCCTTACTGAAGCAGTCGTCTCCAGGGTGACCATTTGCGGGTTAGGCTCATTGGTCGCCTGTGGATAGGTTTGTATCGTAAGCAGCAGGTGCATGATTTGCCGAGACTGATAATTCACCGAAACCGTATCAGACGGCTGTGTAAATTGGAACCGGTAATAAACCTTGAACGGCACCGTGTTCGGGATCGGCTGAGTCGGATCAGAGTCTAAAACAATGCACCCTGCCATATATTGGGGCTGGAAGACAGCCGAAACGATATTGGTAGGATCGTAGACATTGGGATTGTATCCAGCCAGTTCTGCGGCTGTAAAGTAACTGGCAAAGTTCGAAGGGATCGTTTCGTTGGCGTAGTTAATCCGATATTGGTCTGGCCCCGGGTTTCCCTGTGCGATCCTTGTGTACCGAACTTGATTCCCATAATTTGGTCCAGGGTTTTGGTCGGGTCCATAAACAACGTCACTTCCCGGCACAATCGCGGCTCTTGGGAATCCATTGGGATTGTTCGCCACCACCACGTTGCCGGTTGCCATGTTGGCAGTGGACGAGGGGAACAGCGGACCGTAAGTGCCATCTTCGTTTGGTGTCACCCTGAGGTCAATAATCCTTTTGACGTTGACGGTTTGGTCACTCGTGGTTGTGCTGCTAGAAACCAGGCTATAGGCATGGTTAAAGGCATCATTCACGGTAAATCCTGGCCCTCCAAAAACGGCTCCAGAATCAGCATTCGTAAACGGTGTTGTTTCGGTGCCTTCATTGACCAATGGCTCATTGGGTCGACTGCCAGTGGGATCTGCCACTGTTGGTGGCAACGCGTTTAAGCCCACATCGCTGATCGGGAAACTTGCGTAGATTTTGCCAGCCGCAGAATCAAAAGTCATTGGCTCGAAATTTGCCAAGTTTGTTCCTCCTCCCGGAATCCAGTTGAACCGGTTGAGCGTTGATTGTAATGCCAACGAGAAGGGATAGCGAGTTCCTGAGCTACTTAAACCAATATAGTCGCTTACATCAAACAGCTCAGTTCCACCCAAGTACTCACTGAAGCCAACGGATCCATCAGATCGGGTTAAGTCTTGGATGGTTAATTGCGCTCCTGGCTGACCGTTGACTGACGCATTGATGCTGATGACTGGCTGAGACCACCCTCCAAACTTCGTGCGGAACACATCCGATCCCACCGCATTCATCTGGTCATTCTCGTTACCTAGCTTCATTGCAGTCAGAGCTTGAGCCGGCTCTGTTGTTTGCTGGTCGGCCCTAAATTGAAGCAATGATATGAGCTGAGGAACAAAATCCCCGGCTGCGTCTTGCACATAGTCCACTTGCCGACTTTGCTTGTTGTAGATCGGCGCAATCATATCAAATCTCGAAACTTGAGTCTGAACTACCGAGGCATCAATCCAGTTCTGAATTCTTGCTGCCTTGGTAGCTGTGCCATCTGGAATCATGAAATACGGGTCATCCAAGATAATATTGCCGTTGGCATCGGTGGCAAAGAAGTTGGTGTTCACTCCATACGACCAGACCCCAGTTGCTTGGTTCTGAGTCCAGATGTAAGGCGCAACAGTTGCCTTGTACAGCACATACAAGTTATCTTGCCCTCCGCTAATAGCCATCAAGAGACCGTTATAGGGGTTGAAGTAGGGGTTGATGTTTGGATTCAGCGGTGCTCCCTGAGGTACGGGGATTAGCGGCTGCCTTAAGGCGATGTAATACCTTGTGATGGTGGTGCCAGGGGTCACAGGGAGGTTCACTTGCCCCTTCGGCGCGGTTAAAGTCGGATCGATTTTGCCGGTTGTGGGGTTAACAAACGTACCGTTTGGTCCCGGGATCCCTTGTGAAAAGTTAACAATATCTAGCTTTGAGTAAGGAAGCAATACGGTTGTGGTTGGGTTGACTGAACCAGGACCGGTTGGAACTTCAACTGCAATTGCGCCATTGTCTCCGCTGTTGTCTCGAACACCTGCTCCGTTGCTAATTTCCCGAGAGATCTTATCCAACTCAATGCGGGCATTTTCTTGTGCCTGGTTATAGGCATCACCCAACTTAACCAAATTTATGCTTTGGACAACGGGCGTGACAATAATGCCAAGCAAAATGGCGGTGATTGCCATCACCGTAAGCATTTCAATAAGTGTAAAAGCTCTTCTTTTCATGGCAAATTACCTGCCTTCTCCTCGATTGACAACCGTCTGAGTTGAATCCACAACCCAACCCTGCCGATAGCTATCAAAATTGGAAAGCGATATGGCGGGGTTCGGATCAATCTTGAAATAAGTGGAATTGTGGAGAGTCTGCACAATGTAGCTGATCCCATGCACCCCTCTCACCGCAAACCCATGAGAAAAGTCAAACCCTGTTGCGTTGGGATCGTAATCTCGGATATCAACATAAGCCCCATTGGCATCAGCAGGCTGATTTCGGATTAAGAACGATTGGCCCTGGATTTGCTGAACATAGCCGCTTCCATTTTGGTAATAAACTTGGTCCAAACTCACTTTTTGACCCGCCATCATCGGTGGGAAATAAATCCGAGTATTGTTGCCAACCACGTAATCGGTTGGGTTCTGCAGGGTTGTGTTTTGGCTGAAAGTGGAAGGAGCCGGAAGCACCTGCCTCATCCAATTGTTTTTGGCCCGGTAATAAACCTTGATTTGCAGACCGCTGACAGGCACTGTTGTGGGGGTTGAGGAAAAGCCAGTTGCGGTGGTCGGATCGGGTAAGTACTCCTGCAATCCAGTCGTCAGGAGGGCAGGGTTCACTTGGAACCAACCTGCCGATTTATCAACTGTAAAGTCTGATTGAGTTGGATCAGATTGGGCAGTTGGGTTGTACATAAGCAGACCACCTGTCTGGGCATCTACAAAAACAATGTCGCTGGGGACCGGCGTAGCGCTTGCCCCAAAGTTTGGAAGCTCCAACCCCTTGTAGCTGACTTTATCGGCAAGCAAGTCTCCTATAACCTGGACAGCGGGGATCGATAAGCGGTACGTTTGCTGATCGAGTTGAAGCTGAACATTATCAGAAAGGATTCCCCAATCTAAAACCGTGTAATACGCCAAGGCTTGCAACGGCATCTGCTCGCCGTTAGCTGCCAAAACCCGATAAGTTGATGCGGCAGGGTTAAACTGCAAAGTTCCCATCAGAGCGTTAAGAACCCCATACTGATAGGGGTCTCCGGGGGTGAACGGCGTAGTGGGCGTGGGAAGGGCATCAAACTGACGTTGAACCGCAACCGATTCCGGATCAACGCTCAGGAAGGTGGTTCCAGTTGGTGCCAGTTCAGACATTGGGATATTGAGGTAGCCGTTAGATACCGTTCCAATTGTTGCGGTTGGAACCATAACCTGATAAAGCCTCATTCTTGTTGTCACCCCTCCATTCATCACATAAATCGAAGCGGAAAGGGCAAAGTTGGGAGTTGTGCCTGTGTTTGGCAATATGGGAATCTGCAACAAGGCGTTGCCGTTGGAGGCATTGGTCAAGAACACTTGACCTGGCTGAGGAACATTAACCGTGGGCTGAGCTTGAATCACCACAAACGGAGCACTGAACAAGGCGATATTTGTATTCACTGCCGCGGTTTGGAAGGTAGGACCATAGGGCAAAATCGCCGCGCTGCTGGGATTGGCAGGAATCGTGATCGGGATCCCCGCAACTCCATCAAAGACATTGGGGCCCTCGAAGTAGGCATAGTAACCTACATTCGTGCCCGCATAGCTGATGGTGCCATCGGGGTTAAAGGTTGCCGCCGATTCGTTGAAGAGGCTAGTATCAAAGGGAGAGCGAGTTAACGGTATAACTCCGCCGTTTACGGCTGTCATCGGCACTGGCAGAACCGCATCAGGAAGCAAGTTACTATCCCCTTCAATCGCGGCCGTCAGCGATTTTGTATAAGCATCCGCAACCGATCGATCGCGACTCGAGTTCAGAATTCTGAACCCGCCCGGGAACACCTGAGCGATGGCGAGTATTCCAACGAGGAACACAACCATCACCACCAAGACCTCTATAAGGGTGGTTCCTGCTTGTTTATTGTTTTTCAAACCATTCATTTCAGTTTTAGCTGCATCCGATTGCAGCCGCAAGGATCTTTTTCTATTGACGCAACTAAGGTGTGGATGCCCAAGCATTTTGGTAAAGAGTCAAGGCATCGTAAGGCTTGGCAGAACCGCCCAAGAAAAGGGCAATTCCCGACTTCTCACCGGGAAGAGGCACTCCGTTGCTGTCCACATCCTCAAAATAGGTATCCCAAGTAATCACGGTTGACGCAGGTGGAGACTGATAACCAAGCTGAGCTGGATTATCCTGGGCGCTCCCGGTTGTCAAACCAAGTCCAGTCCAAAACAGCGCGTAGCGCAATTCTCGCTCGGTACCGGTTGCTGTCTTAACAGCCGCCGTGTCATAGCCAGAGACTGAATAGAAGTTTGCTGGTGTACCAACCCCTGCATAAAGCCCACCCGTCGTTGTAATCGTCACTGGACCATCATTGGGGCCAAATCTTTGCAGCGGCGATGTGTCACTGCCACCAATTTTGGATGATGGCGGCCATACAGCTTGGGTTGTGGAAGTGGTCAAGGCATCGGTTCCCCTTAAAAAGGCAGGCCGAAATGTATCCAAACTCGGGATTCGATGCGGATACAGCGCGCCTACTAATTGGTCAGCAGGGATGATGTTTCCCATGTTGGGGCCAGAAGTGTAGAGCGACACAAATCCTAAAAGCCTTGGCGGAAACGCATCTTGATCCGTTTTATAAAGCTGAAGAGCAGTACGAATCTCGTTCATGCTCGACATGTCTGAGCTCCGATAAGCAGAAACTTTTGCCCGGGAATAAACCGGAAAAATGATCGCGGCCAAAATGGCAATAATTGCAATCACCACCAAGAGCTCAACTAATGTAAAAGCAGACTTTTTTCCCATAACGAATCCGTCCGGAGTTTCCCCCAAATCACTGACTTTCTTAGCGGAAGATATGTTCCACCAAGACGGCACTGCCCGATGCGAATTTCCAATATGCATATACCAACCCTTCTAGCCGCGATTGAAAGAGGCTCGCTGCTATTGCCCCTGCCGCAAGATAAGGCCCAAACGGGATCATTGTGAACCCAGCTTGGAACTCCTCATCTTCGCCATCCTTTACAACCGGTTCATACGGATCCTCACCGAACCACGAGATGTAAAACTTAGGCGTTATTAATCCTATCACGTCTAAACAAAAGACGTAACCGAAACCACATTTTAGCAGAGATCCAACCGTCTCTGGCACATAAGGCTCGTCATCATCACTGTCGTTATTTTGAGCTTTTGGTCTCAAAATAACTTGCAAAATTCCAAACACGGCTCCAAAAACAACCGCTATTCCAAAACTCATAAGGGCAAGGGTCGGAAACAGCACCGCACCAATCCCTCTCGCCAATTTAATGTCGCCGTGGCCCATTGCATCCTTTCGGAACAGGATTCGGCCCAAAAAGGCAATTCCCCACATCGCCGCAACTCCGGTTAAAGCCCCTGCAATGGCAGAGGGAATGCCCCACGTATAGGCGCCTTTTTTGTGGGTCACCATAAGATAGCCGTCAAAGATCAGTCCGATCAAGAAGGCGGCCGCATTGACTTGGTCAGGAATGATGTAGTACTGCCAGTCAATAAAAATCACGGCGACCAAACAGCTGACTAGTCCCGCATAGGCAAAAAACCTAGCCGGATCAAAGCCTTGAACCATCGTCACGTAATACACGCTTGCCCAAAGGCTTGCCGTAATCAGTTCAACCACAAAGTATCGAGGCGAAACCTTGGCTTTGCAGTGCCGACACTTGCCTCCTAAAAAGACCCAGCTTAAGAGAGGGATCAAATCCGCGGTTTCTAATTGATGGCCACAGGATGGGCAGAAGCTATGTTTGGGCTTGGCAATAGACATTCCTCGCGGTAGCCGGTAAATCACCACGTTGAGAAAACTACCGATTGCGCTGCCCATGATGAAGGCGACAATCGCAGTCCACGCCGGAAAATTAGGCGGGCCCAAATCCATTCCTTTCAACCTTCACCACCGCCATACACTTTATCCGTTTTTCTAGTTGCTTTGCTTTCAGGAGAAACTCGCCTGACGATTTCCCCAAGCTTTCGATTGCAATCACCAGTTTTTTGATAGAAATGAAACCCAAAATAAATCAGGGTCCAAAGTGATTCCTCACTTTGGACCCCATCTCAACTGACCGGCTTGCCAGTCAGAGGATGGCCTTAACTAGCTTCCGCCGCCGCCCGATAGCTGGGAAATAGCTTGCACAAGCGGCAAGAACATGGAGATGACAATGAAGCCAACCACAAATCCAAGGCCAACAATCATGATCGGTTCGATGGCAGCCGTCAAGGTTGCAAGGGCAGCCTCAACTTCGCTCTCATAGAAGTCGGCGATTTTTTGAAGCATGAAGTCTAAGGAACCAGACTCTTCTCCAACTCCAATCATATGGACAACCATCGGAGGGAACTGTTTCGATTTCTCCAGAGGGTCACCAATTCGATCTCCTTCTCGGATTCTTGCTCTTGCTTCAAGAACCGTATCAGACATGATCGTGTTTCCGACCGTTCCTGCTACCGTCTCCATTGCCTGCAAAATGGGAACACCGGAAGTCAGCAAGGTTCCCATAGTTCGGCTAAATCTCGCAAGGCAAATCTTGTGGTGCAATTTGCCAAAAACAGGAACTTTTAGCTTAATTCTATCGGCAACCCGCCTTCCAAAGCGGGTACTGATAAACATCTTCCAAGCAATGAGGATGACTGCAATGGAAATCAAAATCATCCACCAGTAGTACTGCATGGCGTGGCTAACACTAATTAAGAATTGAGTTGGCCCCGGCAGCTGGTCTGATTTCAAACCAAGATCCTTCAAAATCTTGACCCACTGAGGCACAAACCAATACACCAAGAAGGTAACGATTAAGGTTGCAAAAATAACAACCAAAACTGGATACGTCAATGCCGATTTGACTTTTCGACGCAGGGCAACGTCACCCTCAATAAAGACCGATAGTCTTTGTAGGGCTTCTTCCAAAACACCACCGACTTCACCGGCACGAATCAAACCTAAGAACAAGCTGTTGAAGGTACGCGGGTGCCTTGCCATCGCCCTAGAAAGGCTTTCACCACCTTCGACCCTTTCTCCGACATCTGCCAAAATCCTGCGCAGCTTCACGTCTTGCGTCTGGGCCTGAAGAACGTCTAGACATCGAACAAGAGAAACGCCAGCATCAACCATTGTTGAAAACTGTCGGCAGAAAATAGAGATATTGGCTAGCTTAACTTTTCCAGTCCGCTTTGCTTTCGGGCTTTTTGCCCGAATCATGTTGACTTCGGTAATGGTTAAGCCCTGCTCTTCAAACCTCCTCCTTAGGACTTCTTCGCTCTCTGCGTCGGCGGTTCCCTTTTGGAAACCACCGTTTGCATCTTTAAATGTGTAGCTGAATACTGGCATTTTCTATCTCGCTTTTATTGTTGACTTGCTAATTGACGAATTGTTCGATCGCTTATCGACGCTGAGGAGGCCCTTGACCGGGTCCACCCTGAGCCGTGTTGATCATTTTACGCAGTTCATCAGGATTCTGACATCTTTCAAACGCAGATTCCAACGTAATCCATCCTCTAAAGAACAGATCACGCAAGGCTTGGTCCATGGTGACCATGCCCTGATTGCCGCTTGTTTGAATTGTTGACGCAATTTGGTGGCTCTTGGCTTCACGAATCAAGTTGCGAATGGCAGGAGACGCGATCATGATTTCGTTGGCAGGAACTCGACCGCCGCCGGTTGCCCGAGGCAGAAGCTGCTGAGAAATGATCGCCTGCAGGTTGTTAGAAAGCTGCACACGAATCTGCTCTTGCTGTCCAGGAGGAAACACGTCAATCATACGGTCTACGGATTCGGCCGCGTTGTTGGTGTGCAATGTTGCAAACACAAGGTGACCGGTTTCTGCTGCCGTAATGGCAAGCGAAATCGTTTCGACGTCTCGCATTTCACCAACCAGCAGAACATCAGGATCTTCACGCAAAGACGCTCTGAGCGCGTTCGAGAATGCCTTGGTATCCGATCCAACTTCGCGCTGGTTAATTAAAGCCATTTTATGAGTGTGTAAGTACTCAATTGGGTCTTCAATTGTAATAATATGAACCGGCCGATTCACGTTAATGTAATGAATCATTGCCGCCAAAGACGTGGACTTTCCGGAACCAGTTGGCCCTGTAACCAAAACCAACCCTCTTGGCTTCTCGGTAAGAGTGTTCAGAATCTTGGGCAAGTTCAATTCTTCAACTGTTGGAATCTTTTGAGGAATCAAACGAAAGGCAGACGCGCAAGAACCTCGGTCTCTAAACAGGTTTACACGAAATCTTGCCCGCCTTGGCAGTTGGTAGGAGAAGTCCAGCTCGTACGTGGTTTCAAACTTGTTGATGTTCTCGTCCGAGATGATTTCGTACATCATCCTCTGGATTATCTGAGGAGTGAACTTGACGTAGGGCAGGCGCTTAAGGGTTCCATCCTCTCGAATAATCGGTGAGGAGTTGGACGCAATATGAAGGTCCGAGCAGTTTCGATCAACAACAATGTGAAGCAGTTCATCAATGTGCATGTCCTCCAGATCGCGCATGCCCTGCCATAAACCTTCAACCAATGCTGGTTCAGGGATCATTTCGGGCGGAGGTGGTGGGGCACCAGCCGTCGCCGTTGGTGGCGGCGGAGGCGGTGGCTGCATGGGGGGTGTCGAAGGTTGCAGGTTAGGATTCTGAGCCATTTTTCTTACTTGTTGTTTTAGAAGCCGGCTGTAAAGACAACTCGCATGACCTCTTCTGGCGTTGTCACACCAGAAAGGACTTTCTGCAAGCCATCTTCTTTGAGTTCATGCATGCCGTTTGCCCTTGCCGCTTCTCGAATATCGTTTACGGGGCTGCGCCTAACCACCATTTCTGCAATTTCTGCATTCATGACCATTAGCTCGTGGAATCCTGTTCGACCGCGGTATCCGGTCATACGGTTGGATTCATGAGGCACCCCTCTATATAGAGCCACTTTTTCTTCGGGATCGTTCGGTTTGAACCCAAAACGCACCAGATCAGCGGCCGCAACTTCATATTGTTCCTTGTGATCTTGGTCAACACGTCGGCCCAACCGCTGAGCTAGAACGCCAGTGACGGTTGCCGCGATCAAGTACGGTTCAACTCCCATGTCAATCATACGCAAGGTTGTACTTGGCGCATCGTTGGTGTGAATTGTCGAGAGAACCATGTGACCGGTTAGCGACGATTCAATGGCAATTTCAGCCGTTTCAAGGTCTCGAATTTCTCCGACCATCATGATGTCGGGGTCTTGACGCAAGAAGGCGCGCAAGGCGGTTGCAAAGGTTAATCCCGCTTTTCGGTTCATTTGAACCTGGTTGACACCGGGAAGCTGGTACTCAATGGGGTCCTCCGCCGTTACGATGTTCACTCCAATCGTGTTAAGGATGTTCAAGCAAGAGTAAAGCGTCGTTGACTTTCCTGAACCGGTAGGACCAGTACAAAGGAACATACCGTTTGGCTGAGAAACAATTTCTTCGATCTTCAGCATGTTTTCATCCAAAAATCCAAGTTTGTTCAAGCCAATCATAACGCTGGACTTGTCGAGAATACGCATAACGATCTTCTCTCCAAAAGGAGTTGGGATCGAGCTAACACGAAGGTCAAAATCTTTGTTATTGTGGCGAACCTCTATACGGCCGTCTTGGGGGATTCGGCGCTCGGCAATGTTCATGTCCGCCATGATCTTGAAACGAGAGATCAGCGGTGCCATCAGGTTCCTTGGAACGGTCATTGCTTCCATCAAAACGCCATCAATGCGGTACCGAACGCGAACCGACTTTGCTTGAGGCTCCACGTGGATGTCGGAAGCTCGGTCCGCAATCGCCTGCTGAATCAAGGCATTTGATAGTTTGATAATCGGAGCTTGCTCCGCCATTTTCTCGGCTTCTGCATCAACAATATCATCGTCGCGCTGCTGTACTCCGGCCTGCGCGATAGCGGTCCTTAGATCCGATTGATAGCTGGTTTGCCCCGCTGGAGTGGCCGCTTCAACCGATGCTCCGCTCGACTGCGCGCTGTAGTATTTACGAATCGCATCTTCAATAGCCCCTGGTACCGCGAGAACCGGCACCACCCGCAATCCAGAAGCCATGCGAACATCATCCATAGCCTGAATGTTTGAAGGGTTCGACATTGCCAAATACAGCACGCCTCCATCCTTTCTGACCGGCAAAACGTTGTGAGATTTAACAATGCGCTCAGGAACCACGTTGCGGGCAGCGCTTTCCACTTCCACTCTGTCTAAGTCAACAAAGCCAATGTTCATCTCTTGCGCTTTTGCTTGAAGTACTTCCCGCTCTCCAACCATGTTCAGCTGCACCAGAACCTTCCCCAAATCAGGCTCCTTGGTCTGTTGCTGAACCTTCATCGCTTCATTGAGCTGATCCTGCGTTAAAAATCCCTTGTCCATCAAAAACTGGACTGTTGTTTTTCGAGGCAATGCCATCTTATTTTCTCTCTGATCTCTTCTCCCAAGAGCCCGACCGATCTAGCCCCCAAGAGGCCCCCCAGACCGGTTTCAGTCATGCCTCCACCAAAATGATAGAAACGCACGCTGATTGTCTATTGTAGACTAGTTCTGTAATCTTGTGGGTTCGGCTGTAAAGAAATCTTCAAAAACTTTTTTGCAAAATTCTTCGTCATGCCCTTGTTTAGGTTCACCTAAACCCAATAACCCCTTCTGAAATTTATGCTCAAAGACCAACTTCAACTTGATTTCTCCCACCTCCTTTCAAAGTCTCCACTTTTGAAGGAACAAACCATTTCCCAGGGAGTCGTCGGGTTAGCTGAACCTAAAATGGCAGAGCACGGAGACTTTGCCTCCAATGCAGCCATGGTTTTGGCAAAGAGCCTAGGCACAAACCCGCGCGAACTTGCCTCTACAATTGCCGACATTTGGAAGACCCATCCCGATGTCAATACGATAGAAGTAGCAGGTCCCGGATTCATCAATATCCGTCTGAACCCGTCTGCAATCACCAATCAAATTTATGAAATCTTAACCAGATCCCATCAATTTGGCAATCAAAAAAAGACAACAGCAAGAAAGCTTCATGTGGAATTTGTCTCCGTAAACCCCAATGGCCCCATCACAATTGGATCGGGGCGCGGTGCCGCTTTTGGAGACACGCTTTGCCGAATCCTGAGGGCAGCAGGTGACGAAGTTTTTGCCGAGTACTACATTAACGATGCCCTTAATTCTGAGCAAATGAGGCTGTTTGCCCTCTCCGTGCAAGCCCATATGAAGCGAGAAGCCGGTATCAAGGCCGAGCTTCCAGAAAATGGATACCGCGGTGACTACGTTTTGGCGGTTTCCCACGAGCTTGCCAAAAAGATTTCCCATGATGCCGATCTGCAAACCATCCAAGAAGAAGTGCAGAAAGAAATGATTCGGCAGCAAAGGGAGTCCTTAGAAGCTTTCCGTGTGCATTTTGATAACTGGTTCTCCGAGCAATCCCTTCATGCGGGCGGAAAAGTTGCCGAGGCAATTGAAAAGCTCAAAAAAAATGGCCACGCCGATTCCGAACCTTATTCCTGGGAGACAACAAGGCAGGGCAAAGACAATGTCACCACCCAAACCTCTCAAGAACCGGGCCCCCTTTGGTTCCGATCTCAAAAACTAGGTGATGAGAAAGATCGCGTTCTGGTTCGGTCCGATGGCAGGCCCGCCTACATAGCCGGAGACCTTGCCTATATGCAAGACAAGCTTGGAGACCGCCATTTTGATCAATCGTTGCTGATTCTTGGTCCAGATCATCACGGTTACATTGGCAGAATGGACGCAGTGACAAGAGCCCTCGGGTTTGAGGCCGATCGGTTTCGAATCATCATCTATCAGCTTGTCAGATTCCTTAAAGAAGGACAACTTGCCCCCATGCGCAAAAGGGACGGCAACATTTATGAGCTCAAAGACCTTTACAAGGAAATTGGAGTTGATGCGGCCAGATTCTTTTACATCATGAGGTCTCACGACACGCCCCTTGATTTTGATATTGACCTTGCTCTGAAACTTGGTGATGATAATCCCGTTTTCTACGTTCAATATGCCCATGCTCGGATTTGTTCAGTGCTTGCCAAGGCAGAAGAAGAAGGGATTGGCAAACCCCTGTGGAACCCAAGTTTTGCTGACTTGCTACATGACCCCAAAGAGCTCAACTTGGTTAAACGCATCTGTGATTTGCCAGAAGTGGTCAGCCGCTGTGCAGAGGACTTTCAGGTCCAAAGGGTTGCTACCTATGCCGCCGAACTGGCAAGGGCGTTTCATTTGTTTTACGATTCCTGCCGCGTCGTCCAGAAAGATCAACCCGAACTCTCGTCTGCCCGCGTCTGCCTAGTTGAAGCCGCCAGAATCGGTCTAGCCAATGCTCTCAACCTGGTGGGCGTCTCCGCTCCGCAAAGGATGCATCGAGAACAACTGGTCCCATGATTGCCGCACCAGTCCCAGAGTGGGCCGCAAGCAAATCTCTTTCAGATGGAATCGCCATCTACGTTCATATTCCCTTCTGCCCGTCTAAGTGCGGATATTGTGACTTCAACAGCTACGGCGTTTCAAAAGATGGATCTCCTGGTTTAGAAGAAAACCTTGTCGCCAGAACCGTTCAAGCCACGGTTGCCGACCTCGAGCAGAGTCCGTTTGCGGGCGTACCTGCCAAAACAATCTTCTTTGGAGGAGGAACTCCAACCTCTCTTGAGGTCGATGACCTCACCAAAATTCTGGAAACCCTCCTGAAGGTTCATCCCCCCATCGAAGGAGCCGAAATCACCTCGGAAGCCAACCCAGGGACTGCCGATGCCAGCAAGTTCAGTGCAATGAGAAAGGCAGGATTTAATCGCATCTCCTTGGGTGCGCAAAGCTTTTCCTCTACAGATTTAGTGCGCTTGGGCCGAATTCACGGAGCCGATCAGATTTCGGCGGCAGTGGAATGCGCCAGAAAAGCTGGATTTGACAATTTGAACCTCGACCTCATGTTTGGCCTTCCTCATCAAAACCTTCAAGGCTGGAAGGAGAATTTAGAACAGGCATTGGCATTAAAGCCAGAACATCTATCTTTATACTGCCTAACAATTGAGCCTAGAACCGCGTTTAAACGGCTCTATGATTCGGGAAAGCTCCATTTGCCGTCCGACGGCGTTCAGGTGCAAATGTACGATGCGGCCCGAGAATTTGCTGAGCAAAACGGATACAAGCAATACGAAATCTCAAACTATGCAAAGTCCGGCTACGAGTGCAAGCACAATCTTGAGTACTGGATGGCAAATCCGTATGCAGGTTATGGACCCGGAGCCGTGGGTTGCTTGCCCACAACTGCCGGCCCGTGCCGTACTACGCGGCTGCTTCACCCCAGAAGGTATTGCGAAGCCATTGAATCTGGCGGTAACCCTTGCGCTGAATTAGAATTTCTGACCGATGAAACCGTCTTCATGGAAAGAATCATGCTGGGTCTACGGCTGAACCAAGGAATTTCGATGCAGCTTTTGCCGCCTTCACAATCTGTCCGGAACGGGGTGGATCGTTTGCTAGAAAGGGGCTGGGCAACCCTCCAAAACAACCAGCTAAGCCTCACTCGGTTGGGCCAAGACTTTTGCTCCGAGGCAACCCTACTTCTGGTTTAGCGACTGGCCTGACGTTTTGCCAAGAATGGCTTCTCCACTATCAAGGACACGCCGTAGGCAAGTGGCAGGCAAATCATGAGGGCAATGATCGAAACCAAGTAAACCGATAGAAGAGCCGGTAAATGGGCCTTGCTCGCAAAAGCGCTGAGTAGCACGACCACAGGGTGATGAGTTAAGTAAAGGCTATAAGAAAATCCGGCAAGTCCAACCATGGCAGGAGAGCCTAGGCCTTTGACCAATTTGCCACCTAATTGTGAGCCAGCGGCTTTGCCCGATTCGATCAAAGCTCCAGCCGTAACAAGGCAGCCAATGCCAAGGATCAATGGCAACTCTAGGTAATACCTAGCGACAGGAACCGATGTGGGATTTGTGCGGAAAGCAACTAAACCAGCTAAGCCAATCACAACCAAAATGAACCCATAAACAGTCCATCTGATCTTTCTCAAACCCTGATAGCTTGGATGAGGGGAAAAAACAACGAGGGCGGCAACCATCCCCACCGCAAAACAGACCGGAAAGGGTGGCCCGTTCCATATCCAATCTGGCCCCAACAATTCAATCCAATGGATTTGGCTGCTGAATACGATGACAGCAAGGACAAAGAGCCAAGGTCCAACGCGCTTCAGAATTGGCAAAAACAGTAACGGAAAAAGGATGTAAATCTGAAATTCGGTTCCCACCGTCCACAGAGGTCCATTGATCGTATTTTGAAGGGACCTGGAAAAGTTTTGAACCATAAATAGGTGGATGACGATTTGCTGAATTGTTATGGGTGGGATCGGTAAATGAGAAAACGTGGCAGACCTTGCCGCTAGCTTTAAAAAGATAAAAAGCATCAGGCTAGAAGCAATTAAGACCGCATAGTAGCCGGGCATGATTCTGAGGCACCTTCTTTGAAAGAACCTCTTTAGATCGGGAATGGCACTGTGCCCCTTAACCGCAAGCGGCTGCATCAATAGGAATCCGGAAAGGACAAGAAAAATGCGAACTCCCAAGTCTCCGTAGCCCATCCAGCCCGCAAAAAACAGGCCATGAATTCCAATTCCATGGGCTTTGATTGAACCTCTGCCATGGGCAACAAAGGTGAACGTGTGGTAGAACAGCACCCATACCGCGCTCAGACCTCGTAGTCCATCAAGGAATCCAAGATGAACTCGGCTCGAATCCTTTTTTGGCAATTGGGGATCAGGAGTCCCTAACTGATTGAAGCCTGTCGATTCCTCTTCTCCCAATCGTTTAACCTTCCTCACTTAACCGCAAGAACCTTGTGGATAAGCTAGGAACTATTATAGAAGGAACCTAACCGTTCTTGTTTAGGAATCAGATGGTTGTCAAGAAGAAACAATGAAAGTCCCTCTTAAAATGTGGAGCATAGATGTTGCTCGAGAACAGCCCGTGACGAGGCTCAATCTAGCTAACCTGTGCCGATTAAGCCTAGAATCTGGCTATAACGCAATAGGTTTGTACTTAGAGCACCGGTTTCAGTACGATTTTTTGCCAAAAAACCCCTTCTCGGATCTTTTAAGCGCTGATGACATTAAAAAAGCAGAAAAAGAGTTTCCTGAGATTCAGATCATTCCGATGATCAACGTTCTTGGTCACACCGAAGGCTTTCTAAGGATGGAAGGTTACCAATCCCTCTCTGAGGAGCCCTTCAAAGGCTTACAAGCGTGCCCTTCTCAGCCTGGCTCTGCCCAGCTAGCCAAGCGGATCATAGATTCCGTTGCCTCCGCCTTTCATTCAGAACTCATCCATATTGGCGGCGATGAAACTGCGGCGCTGGGTGTTTGCCCTCAATGCAGTGCTAAAGTGGCGGACTTTGAAAAAGGGCCTGATTGCGATGGCAAAGCCAAGCTGTATTCGGACTACCATAACCCACTTTTAGAGTATGTCAAGAGCTTAGGAAGAACTCCTGCCATTTGGGGAGACATGCTATTGGAGCATCCGCAATCTCTTGCCTCCGTCCCAAAAGAGACGGTTGTGTTTGATTGGCAGTACTTTGAATCTCCTCTCAAGACATCAACCGTCTTGCTTGAAGCCGGCTTAAGGGTTGTCACCTGTCCAACCATCCACGCTTACAACGCCTCTTGGCTGCACCTAGATCAGTCCCAAAGCAACGTTTCTGCCCACATTGAAGTCTCACGGCAAATCAAGACCGAAGGGATTTGCCTCACAACCTGGGAACCAGGCCTTATGGGCATGATGGAGACCTGGATACCTGCCATTTTAGCCTTTGGCAAGCAGATTTCGGGAGAAAAGAGAAAGGTTGATGACGAATACATAGCCATTGATCAGGGCGAGTGGCTAACTTTAATGAAACAAATCCCCGAGGCTGCCCCCTCTTTTGCCTACTCGGGAACCCGGTCTAGCGTTAAGTGCCGGTTTCTGTTGTACTCAAATCCCTTTTTGCTGTGGCTGAGGAACAAAGACCTCATTGAGCAGCACGGTGAAACCGCACGGCAATTGTTGCTTCAGGCAGAAACAAGCACAACCCATCCTGTCTATAGAGCTACTTCTGCCTGGCCACGGCTTGCGATTGAGTTTTGTCAACATGCTAACGCCGCATCTCTGCACTATGCCAATTCCAACCTCGGTCAGTGCCAAAACGAACTTCAGGTTTGTCGGCAAACCTTTGAAGCGTTGGAAAGAATGACCACAATTCAGCACCAAGGTTTGATGGGCTCAGAAGCCGACACCTGGCGGTGCCGAAATGCTAGGAGCCACATTGAGAAGGTGATGAAAAATATTAGAGATTTTGGAGACGGGTCACTTGGCTATCGACCCTCCTTTGAGCATTTGTCCCACCCCAAGTTTGTTCCCCATGATCAGGGCGCTTGGTGGCTCGTCAATTCTTGGGCCAACGAATAGGCTATTCCACATCTTGGGAAGCCGTGACCCGGGGTTGAATGCGTCGGATGGCACCGATCGGCCGCAGACTTTGCAGGTAATCACGGATTGCCTGATCTCGCATTGTATATCCAAGCCCCACAACCGCAAAAAGAAAGACGTAAAACTGTTGCCTCAATTCTTCGGAGATGTCCATGGATCCGAGGACAAACACAAACATAAAAAAGTAAAGGGCAAGTCTTAGATTTTTTTCGCAAGTTCTCGCAAGGGCAATAATGCTGACAAGTACCGCTACGTAAATGGCAAAGCCGATCAATCCGTAGTCAGTAAGAATTCCCAGCAAAGTGTTATGAACCGGGTCACCAACGGTTTCGTACGAGCCCTCCATAACTACATGAACAGAATAATATCGAAAACCAGCTAAACCCATGCCAAAAAACAGATGCTGAGACCAAAGATGGAGGGCATGTTGCCATGCAACGAGCCTGCCCGACATGTTGTCACTGTGGCTAGCTATTCCTGAAAATCTAGAAATCGCGAACTTAGCAATGCCAGATTTTGCTACTAAGATTCCACCTGCCACTGCAGAAATGGAAAGAGCCAGTTGCAAAGGTCTTCGTGCCAGTGGGTTTTTGAGGCCCCTCTTAAGGGTCACAAATACATAGATAAACGCGGGAATACTAATGATAAATCCGCCTCTTGAACCGGTTAGAAGCAAGATGGCAAAGGCAATTCCGGGATAGGCAAGGTTCAGAAAGCGGTTAAAAAGCAAATACTTTCGATCCAAATTGCCCATGTACCAAGCAATTGGCAACAAGATCATGCAGTAAAACGCAACTTCGTTAGGGTCAAACGCGGCTCCACCAAAGCGATTATTGTAGTATTCGTTTCCCTTAAAGTACTGGAGAAGCATGTACAAAAACGTCAAGCACATCCCGTATATCAGGGCCTGAACAACCGCTTGGGCTTCCTCTTGGGTGCGAACTAGGTCCCACGCGATAAAGGCAATGACAAATCCACTAAATGGAATCAGCCCAACAATGGGGGCATAGTCAATATTTGGGGTCCACAGAATTGTCACCCAAATCCAAAGATAAAACAAAACTCCCAGAGGAAAAGTTGGATGCCATTTCTTGAACTTTAAATCTCCTGCCCGGTAGGTGATCCAAAAGAACAACATAGGAATAGCAACAATCCTCGTAAGCGAAATAAATGGACCGAAACCTTTAAAAGGCAGGGTCGCGGTAGCCGAAAGACCTACCGAAATCAGCATAAATATGTACGCGGTTTTTCTCATTTACTGTGATCTATGCCAATCTGCTCCCCTTTATCATTATTGACCATCTAACCCTGCAAAGTAGGCTCAACGTTCCAACTTCATCTAAAAACTGTTGGGCATTCTAAGCCAAATCAAAAAAAACGGTCAAAACCCCTGCCAATTTAAGCGAAAATCAGCAACCTAACAAACGTTGCTCAATCATTTGCGCTATCTTATATCTATGCCAAGCGAAAGTTTGCAAAATGTCGTCCAGCCCTTTTCTGTCAAGCGAATCCAACTGCTGCCTTCTGCCTTTCAGGAGGCGATGGAAAAAGACCGCGACTTTCTGCTGAGTTTAGAGCCAGATCGCTTTTTGCATAGCTTTCGCACCAATGCGGGATTGCCACCCAAAGCCAAGGTCTATGGAGGATGGGAAGTTGAGCAGCTTGCTGGACACTCGCTTGGCCACTATCTTTCTGCCATTTCCCGGATGCATTATGTGGCTCAAAGCCCTGAACTGAAGGATCGGGCTGCCTACATCGTTGCCCAGCTTCAGGAGTGCCAAAAGCAAGATCCACATGGCTATTTTGCAGCCATGCCCGATACAAAGCCAATGTGGGATAAATTAAGGGCCGGTGATCCTTCTGGAGTCTTAAACTATTGGGCACCTTGGTACACCATCCATAAAGTTTTTGCTGGACTCTTGGACGCTCACGTTCTTTTAGGATCTCCCCACGCCTTAGATGTAGCCAAAGGACTTGGTGATTGGACGATTTGGGTCACCGCCAATCTCACCCCTGATGCTTGGCAGGCCATGCTAGAAAATGAGCACGGGGGAATGAACGAATCGCTGGCTCACCTTTATGCCCTGACTGGTGAGCAGAAGTACCTAGACGCTTCTCACGACTTTTATCATAAAGCCGTTCTCGACCCCCTTTCCCAAGGGATTGATGACCTAAATGGACTGCATGCCAACACCCAAATTCCAAAGATCGTTGGCTGCGCTGTTTTGCACAACATCGAAGGCGACGCTAAACACAAAAAAATTGCCAATACATTTTGGAATAAGGTTGTCCACCATCACACTTACGCCATTGGAGGCAACTCGGTTTATGAACATTTTGGGCTGCCCGACAAGCTCAATGACACCTTAAACCCCACCACCTGCGAGACCTGCAATACCTACAACATGGTCAAACTGACCAACCTCATCTTTGCCTGGAATCCCAATTCTGAGCATGCCGACTACGCTGAGCGGGCAATCACGAATCACATTCTTGCCTCTCAAAATCACGAAACGGGGATGATGTGTTACTACGTCACCTTGATGCCCAATACCCAGAAGGTCTTTTGCACACCGTTCAATTCGTTTTGGTGTTGCACTGGCACCGGTATGGAAAACCACTCTCGGTATGGAGAATCCATCTATTTTGAGGCTAAAGACGGATTGTACATTTCTCAATTCATCCCCAGCGAACTAGACTGGAAGGAACGCAAGGCGAAGGTACGGATCGAATCTCAGCTTCCAACCGAGGGCAAAGTCACCGTGACCATGGTCCAAGCCCCCGCCGAGCCAATCAAACTTTACATTCGCAAGCCCTATTGGGCTGTTGGCAGCCCCAAGTTTTTATTAAATGGAACGCCATTGCAGTCCAATCAAAATGAGAACGGCTTCGAGACCTTCCACCATCAATTCAAAGATGGAGACGTGGTTGAAGCGGAGTTTCAGCAAGGTTATCACCTGTGGCCCATGCCCGATAACCCCAACCGAGCCGCAATTTTTTACGGTCCCACTGTTTTAGCCGGAAATTTCGGAGCTGGTCTTTCTTCAGGGACCCAGGTTCCTGCCCTGGTCACCGGTGATATGCCCCTCAATCATTGGCTTGAGCCAAGGGCAGAATCACCAATTGACGTCATGACCAATCACGTCGGTCGGCCCCAGGACTATAAACTCATTCCCTTTAATAAAGTCATTAACCAAAAAACCAATGTGTATTGGGATTTGCTGACCCCCGAGGAATGGTCAGAACGAGAAAAGAAGCTCGAAGCCGAAAAAGCCTTCCTGGCAGAACTCAACGCAGAAACCGTAGATCACTTTTATCCCGGCGATCCTGCTTCCGAAAAAGCCCACAACACAACAAGCATGAAGAGCGGAAGCGGCGAATTCAATGGGCGCACGTACAGAGACGCAGCCGACGGTGGCGGCATGACCTTCCAAATGAAGGCAATCCCCAACAAAGAAGCAGTCTTAACCCTTACTTTTTGGGGAAGCGACGTTGGCGACAGGGTCTTCGACGTGAACCTGAACGGAAAGACGGTACGAACCATCACCCTCAATAACAATCGCCCCAACGAGTTTTATCGAGAGATGATCCCCTTCAATCCTGAAGATTCAAGCACGATTACCGTCAATTTACAGGCTAAGCCAGGGGCGATGATGGGCGGTCTTTTTGGGGCAAGAACCCTTATGCCTGGTGCTCAGCTTTCCAAGCCAACTCCTGCCGTTTTCGACAAGTCTAAGAAGAAGGATCCTATTCTGCCCCATATCTATGGTCAATTCTTGGAGCACCTTGGTCACTGCATCAATCAGGGGATTTGGGCCGAAATGCTGCTGGATCGTAAGTTTTACTATCCGGTTGGCTATGAAAATTCTCCATGGCATGCCCTTGGTCATCCCCAAATTGCAATGGACCCCATTGATGCCTTTGTTGGAGAATTCACCCCTGTTATTGATGGAAATGGAAACGGCAGCGTTGGAATTTTTCAAGGAGACATCTGGCTTAAGAAAAACAGCGAGTACGTGGGATACGTTTGGCTTAAGGGCGATGCCTTTGCTGCCCCCATCACCGTTTCCTTGGTGTGGGGCAAGACTAGCCAAGATAAAGCCGTCCATACGATTTCGAACCTGACTTCCGACTACCAAAAGTACGAATTCAGGTTCACCTGCCCCGAAACAACCACAACCGGTCAACTGCAAATTGCTGCCGCAAACGAGGGCAAACTCTTCATTGGCACCGTGTCTTTGATGCCTGCCGACAACCTTCAAGGAATGCGGCCCGACATTATCGAATTGCTCAAGAAGCTGGATGGCACCCTCTACCGATGGCCAGGTGGAAATTTTGCCAGTGGCTATAACTGGAAGGATGGCATCGGTGATCGAGACCGCAGGCCAGCCCGCAAGAACCCCGCGTGGACGGGGCTTGAACCCAACGATTTTGGCGCCCACGAATACATGGAGCTCTGCAAAATTGTTGGATTTGAACCTCTTGTGGTTGTGAACACCGGTTTAGGCACCCAAGAAATGGCAGTAGAAGAGCTTGAGTATTTTAATGGCTCTATCCACACCCCAATGGGTAAATTGCGGGCTAAAAATGGCCATCCTGAGCCCTTCAACGTGAAGTGGTGGGGAATCGGCAACGAAATGTTTGGAGATTGGCAGCTGGGGCATATCCCGCTTGACCAGTACACCAAGCGCCACAACCGGTTTGTTGATGCCATGCGCAAGCAAGACTCCAACATCAAGGTTATTGGAGTTGGAGATTGCTATAGTAGCTGGTCTAAGGGAATGCTGGATAACTGCTGGAACCGCTTAGATGTGCTAAGCGAGCATTTCTATTGCCAGGAAAGCAAAGATTTATTTACTCATGTTGATCTCATAGCGAATCAGGTTCGATTTAAGGTTGGCGTGCACCGCAAACTCCGAGAAACAGATCCGATTATCAAGGCTCACCCCGTCCCCATTGCCTTTGATGAATGGAATTACTGGTATGGCCCTTACATTTACGGTGAACTGGGCACCCGCTATTTCTGGAAAGATGGTATGGGCATTGCAAGGGGTTTGCATGAAATGTTTAAAAACACGGATATCGTGCATGGCGCCAACTATGCCCAAACTGTCAACGTCATTGGCGCGATTAAGGCGACACCTTTCACAACATGGATTGAAACCACCGGCCTCATTTTAGAAATGTACCGTCGCCACTTTGGTTCAACCCCCATTGAAGTTTCTGATCCTCCTGCCCACGTGAGTTGGTCGGCAGCTTTGGTTGATGATGGCAAAACCGTGTCGTTTGCCTGCATCAATCCCACTCCGATCACGGTTCGAGCCGCTCCATCTGGGCTTTCGTCATCGTTGCGAGCCACTCTGAAGGCGGTTCAAATATCAAATTCAGACCCCATGTCTTACAACGATGAGAACCATCCCAACCGGATTCGGATTGAGACGGTGGATCTAGACTGTAAAAACGGGATCGCCTTCCCACCCCTCAGCGTGACAATCGTACATTTGACCTAACTTAATGGCAAACGGTGATTGAATTCGGCAGGGTTTCCCTGTTAACTTCTTATAAATCGGATTCTACGAAGGAAACACGTGTAGCCTTTGCACAATTGCCAGGAACTTCGCATAACAACTTAATGAAGTCAACACAGACATAGTCCACTGATAAATATTTGGAGATTGGCAAGCAGAAAAGTCGTGTTTCTAGCTTCGGAATCAGCGACCCTAAGTTTTGAAAGCCTACAAATGTACTCTCTGTCTCTCCTACTCCAGGTCAGATCGCCTAGGTTAAAATCACCTTCACTCGGGTTTGCGGCGAGAGAATCTAACCATCTTAAAATCCTGGCGGACCCGTTGCCGAAAATCGCTAAGTGGAAGGGTACCATACTTGTAGCTATCAACGCGGGGCAAAGTGCTTATTTGGCACGGGGATTGCAGAGGTACCAGAGTTATGAATGAGCCAGACTCTCCGCCCATATCTGCTCAGTATGCAGAACAAAACGAAGTCGATTCAAGTCAGGTTCCAGGTCGCAAGCAGCCTAATCCAGCCGCTCGTAGAATATTGGTAGCGGACGGAATTCGCGGAATTGCAGCGTTTCTCATTGTTTTAGACCACAACGCAAAATCATATTTGCATTACTTGACTGCCCCCAAACCGGGTAGTCCTTTGATCAGCGTTCATTTATTTCCAGGTCTAGAGCTTGCCGTGGCAGTGTTTATAACCCTCAGTGGATTCGTCCTTTCTTTACCGCTCTGGCAATCCGACAGAGTTGTTGAAAACTACACCGAGTTCGTGGCTAAGCGAGCCATCAGGCTGTTGCCACCTTACCTGATTTCCATGTCCATTGCTTTTATCGTTGAAAAATTCATATTTAGAACTTCTATTCCCGGCTCAACCCTTTTAGCTCCGACCTGGTCACAGTACCTAGAGCACGTATTTCTAATATTCAATTGGAATAAAGCGGTTTTCTCAATAGGTTTTCTTTACTGGAGCATTGCAACCGAATTCCAATTGTATCTGATTTTTCCATTCATTCAACGCCTTCTCAGGCAGCGGCTGTCTTTTGCATTGTGGAGCATGGCACCTTTCCTTATGCTGATGCTTGTGCTATCTCCCCTTAGGTCCAATCCGGGTCTTCTGCAAGCTTTGCAGCGAACTCCCATCGCCCTCCTGCCGAACTTCGTAATCGGGATTGCGGCAGCAAAGGTCGTTGGCTCAAAGAAGATCGGAACTGCTCATACCGCCGTTGGTGTGGCGCTTGTTCTGGTTGGCTTTGCGCTCAATTCATTCCTCTTCTTCACTCCACTGTACCAACCTCCATATTTCAGTTACATGTGGACAACGGTGATCGCAGGAGTCGGAGTGGGGCTAATCCTAGCAAGAGGGGATTCCGGTTCAGTTAGCCGCATTCTGAGTTCCAGGGTACTTGTATACCTTGGGATGATTTCGTACACGCTCTACGTTACGCATGACCTCGTGGCCCACGCATTGTATAAGGTTCTTGCACCGCTTGAGGCAAACCACCGTTGGGTGGCGTACTGGATATCGGTAGCGATGGGTGTAGCATTTGCTGCGCTCGTTTACCCAATTTTAGAACGACCGTTTCATAACCTGAGCCGCAAGTTCGGGAAGCTAAAAAGGACATTGTGACCGGTCACCACTTATTGATTCAGTTTAGATGTTAGGATTACCTACCGTTCGTGGTGCATCTGATTTGCAATATTTTCCAAAATGGTGGGGAGCCCATGGAAATAGACGATGCCAGCCGTTACCAGCGCTGACGCAGTGGAAATGAGGGCGATCATGGCAAGGTACTTAAAATTCATGAAGCAACCTAGCGCTAAATTCACATAGGCGCTTACCTCTTAGAACGACTTCCAAAACTGCCTGCACTCGTCTCCGCTTTGGGCAACTATCGCCTTAAGGTGTCCATCCCCAAACACGGCATTACCGTAGTTTCCATGCACGGTTTCGACGTGCTCGTAGTCAAGATCATGCATCGGCAGAAACGTGTCCTGAATCATGCACCACTTAGATGGGTTTACAACGTCGGTACTAACCACAACCTTATAGTCACTCTCAAAAGGTGACCATCCGGATAGGTAGCTCGAATATTTATGAGTACCGGTGATAAAACCTTCGGTTTTTGTACCAAAGTAGGAATCAAGCGGGCAACGGATCAGATTCTTCGTCACTCCATAGGGTGCTAATTCTTGGACCAAGCGAGCCGTGCTTCCTTGAGACCAACTGAAGATATTGATCGGGTTACCGTTCTCGAAGCCGGTTGTCATTCGGTCCCAACCGAGATCATCTGGCGGAAAAGTTCCGTTATTCTCAGCTAAATATTGAGAAACACCCATTTGAAGTTGATGCAGGTTATTTGCACAAGCAGAAATTTTGCCAGCCCTCAGGCCAAACAAAAGTGCTGGCACTAAGATTGCAGCCAAAATTGCGGCAATCCCAATGACAACGAGGACCTCAATAAGTGTGACGCCCTTTTCTCGGCCCAGTGCTTTCAGGGCCACCGCTAGTTCGTTCCACCGCCGGGCGAAATCGTAGCATCGCAGCTTAAACTTGATTGATAGGTCGATTGAATATTCCCGGTACCAGGTGTGCAATTGAAAGAACTGAATAACTTCCACCAGCATTTTGCGGTGTTGCACTGATCAAAGGTTGATCCTCCTGAGCACAGTTCATGACCACTTGGGATTAGCTGTTCCGAGGAATTAATGGTCAGATGATAACACTCTTGGTTGCAAGCATCGACTTTGTAACAGTTCACATAAATGCCCAGAGGCCTAGGCGATGTTGAGCCAGTGTCCACGACAAAAATCGTGCAAGCCCCCAAAGACACAGACGCTGAAACGAGAACAGCAACAGCGTGCAAGAAATATCTTCCAACGTCCATATGGCAATGTTACCCAGGCCCGAAAATCGGTCGTCAAGTAATTCTGAATTTTCCCTAATACTTTTTGTAAATATATTGGACTGCGGCTGGGATTCAACTTCTCCACTCTTTCCTATGCAACTTGGCCCTGCCTCTATTTCAAAAATTACGCATGAATTAACAAAATTTGACCGATGCGAAACGAGGGCCTAGGTCCGTTCAATAGGGGATGGAATGGATTAGGGCCAGCCAGTTGCCACCAAAACCGGCAAGGCGTCCACGGCTATGTCATCACATACAAGTCGCTATGTAGAAAGGTGGTCCTTGACCCTTTCTGCCATCGTCTTGGTCATTGTCGGCACTGCCGCCAGCTCTTCAACTGACGCCCGCCGTATCCCCTCAACTGAACCAAAAGTTCGCAAAAGCAGCCTGCGACGGCGTGGACCAATGCCGGGAATCTCTTCCAAAGCCGATCCTGTCATTCTTTTGTCTCTCAGTTTGCGATGGTAAGTTAACGCAAACCGGTGGGCCTCATCCCGCAGCTTCCTTAGCAGCATCAACCCAGGAGACTCAAGTGGCAACTCGACTTCGGTAAAACCATAATCTTTTGGGGCTCTGCGCAAGTAAGAATAAGCCTCATCTGGTGCGGGCAGGGCCACATCATGAGACTTCGCCTCATGGGGAACATAAATTAGCTCATGACGCTTGGCAAGCCCAACCATAGGGGTGGTTAAACCAAGCTCGTCTCTTGCCTTAAGGGCTGCCCCAAGCTGACCTTTACCCCCATCAATCATAAAGAGATCGGGCAGCTGTGCAAATTTCGCGTCTCCATCTAAAAACGCTCTCAGCCGCCTTGTGATGACTTCGTGCATCATGGCAAAGTCGTTAGGACTTTCTGGATGATATCGAATTTTGAACCTACGATACTCGGCGGGTGCGGGGTCTCCGTTCTCGGTGACAACCATCGAGCCCACTGGCGCCGTACCCTGAATGTTAGAAATATCGTAGCCTTCAATCCTCAACGGAGGAACCGACAACTCCAGGGAATCTTGTAGCTGAGCAATGGCAGATTCTTTCCATCCTTCTTTCCTTGCCAATTCTTCTGCCATTTCTGAAAGAGCTTGTTCTGCATTGGCTGCTGCCATGTCCACCAACTTCAACTTTTCACCTCCTTGCGGTACTTCCAAAGTGACCGCAGACCCTTTCTTTTGTCGAAGCCAAGACTGAACGATGTTCCGCTCCTCAAATTCAACGGGAAGGATAATCTCTCTTGGAACCTCGGGGGCATCAGAATAAAACTGCTTGACGAACTCTTGCACCGCCTCCGAGGGGGCCGAATCGCCAGCACCCTCTAACCGAAATTGGCGCTGACCTATGAGCTTGCCGCCTCGAATGTACAGCATCTGTACCGCCGCGCCCCGTTCATCCTTCACCATCGCAATGACGTCCTGATCAATCCCATCACCATTGATAACCTTTTGTCTTTGCAGCACATGATTGATCGCAAGAATCTGGTCTCGCAGCTTAGCCGCTCTTTCAAATTCTTCCGCCTCTGCGGCTCGTGCCATTTCTGACTTTAGCTCATCAAGCAAAGCTTCTTCTTTGCCACTCAGAAACCGCTCAACCTGGGCGATGACCTTATCGTATTCACTCTTGTCGCTAAGCCCCGCGCAGGGTGCCAGGCACTGCCCCAAATGAAAATACAAACAGGGACGCTGCTCTTGCCGCCCAGACCAGCTTTTCCCGCACGGAATCAGCGGAAAGACCTTGTGCAAAAGCTGCAAGGTATCTCGAACGCTGAATGTATTTGTGTACGGCCCAAAATACTTTCCGCCATCCTTTTTAACCTTGCGAGTAAACAGAACTCGAGGAAACTTTTCTTTGGTGACAACGATGTACGGGTAGCTCTTGTCGTCTCGGAGCCTTACATTAAATGGTGGCCGATACCGTTTGATTAAGTTGCATTCCAAAACGAGGGCTTCGATTTCGGAATCAACAACAATCGTTTCGATATCTTGGATTTTGGTGACAAGCCTTGCAATCCGAAGCCCATGGTTGGCAGACGGCTGAAAATAACTTCGCACCCGTTGCCTCAGGTTGATTGCCTTGCCTACATACAAAACCTCTTCTTTCTCATCGCGGTAAATGTAGCAACCGGGTTGGGTTGGAAGCCGCTTTAGCTTTTCTTCAACTTTTTCCGGCAGGGTCTTCATGAGATTTCAATCTGTACTTCTTATTTCAGTTTATCTATGTCTGCATATTAGGCTAAAAGCCCCACTTGAAACTGGTTTGAGTTTCTGAGAACTCTCTTATGAATTGAATTCAAGGTGCCAGCCTCACTGTTTTGCCTAGACTGCTCCTCCGCCAAAGGTACGCTGACCCTTTAGATTGAGCCAAGTTGCTAGGGCCAAAGTGCCACTTTCACCCACTGCCAAAAAGCTCATTGCCACCCGTTTTGCCCGTTCCATCACCCAAGGTGCCCTCGCCGTTGATTTTGCCCTCTACTTGAGCGCGCTAGGCTGGAGCGGTGCTGACATTGGCCTTCTCTTTTCTTTGACCGGCCTCGTTTCCACGGTGGGAGCCATTTTTGCGGGACCCATTAGTGACCGGTTTGGCAGAAGATCCCTGCTCATCGGATACGATGCCTATCTGATCGCAGCCGGACTCGCGGCTGCCATTTCCAAGGATTCCGTGGTCATCGTTCTTGCTGCCGTCGCCGGCGGCTTTGGAAGAGGCGCCAATGGTGCAGCAGGACCCTTTGGCCCCGTTGAGCAGGCTTGGCTTGCCAGGGAGGTTGAAGTCCCACAACGATCCTATGCGTACAGCATCAACAGCGCGGCAGGATTTTACGGAATGGCAGTGGGAGCCATGCTTGCCTCGACTCCTTACTTTTTTGCCAAATACTTCCCAGGGGCAGACTCTTACCGGCCCCTGTTTGCGCTTGTCGCCCTAAGCGCCCTATCCGTAATTTTGATATTGCTAACCACAAAAGACGAGGCGACCCCAAAGTCTGGCCGCGCAGAAGCAAGCCAAACCCAACAAAGTTCTGAGTTAACGCTCCAAGAACGTAAATCTTTATGGATTATCGCGGGCATGAACCTACTCAATGCAACCGCGATCGGCATAGCTGGGCCTCTCGTCAACTATTGGTTCTTTAAAAAATTTGGGGTTGGACCTGAGCTTTTGGGACCTTTTCAGGCAGTAAGTTTTACGATCACTGCTTTGGCTTCTCAAGCCAATTCTAAATTTGCAAGCAAGGTTGGATTGGTTGAATCGGTGGTTTACTCTCGCGCTCTCGGATTGGTGATGCTCTTGATTCTGCCCATTATGCCCACATTCCAGCTTGCCGCAGTGGTCTACATGCTGCGATCTTTATTCAACCGTGGCACGATTGGTAATCGAAACGCAGTCATTGCCAATATGGTGCGGCCCGAGCATGCCGGCCGAGCCTTCAGCTACGCTTCGGCATCGGCTCAGTTTCCAATGGCGCTTGGCCCTCTTTTAAGCGGCCCCATGATTGATGCAGGATGGTTTGCAACTCCATTTTATATTGCAGGAGTCCTGCAAGTAGCCTATGTTGGATTGTACAAGAAGGCCTTTACTCCTCCAAAACAACTGCCTTTAGAGCCAAAATCCGCTCCATTAGAGGTTCTTGATCCTGAAGACCCCGCCGATTAGGTGCCGCCATCGTCATCTGGCAGAGATTTTCAACACACCAGCCTCACAAGGACTTGCTTTCTATAGGGTTGAATTTTAACCCTACAAGCCTGGCTGCTAAGGCACTTTAATCAAGCGCCTTGGACAACCGCTGAATCAGCTAAGATGGTCACGCGCGATGGGGTTATTTCGGCAAAGCCGCCCCCAATCTGAACCGAGGTTCTCCGTCCGGTTGGTTCTTCGGTTTCGATGATGCCTTCCTTTAGAGAAACAACCATTGGTTCATGACCCGCCATGATGCCAAGATATCCCACCTCGCCTGGCAAGATAATGGAGCGCATAGGCTTGGCCATGACTTCCCTATCCGGCGCCACGATGGAGAGGGCAAACTCGGTAGCCATTGATTTAGGCGGTCACCGCTTGAAGCTTCTTGGCTTTTTCGTAAACGTCGTCCAAACCACCGCAATACAAGAAGGCCTGCTCTGGAATATCATCCAAATTGCCGTCTACAAGTTCCTTAAACGATTTCACAGTTTCATCAATTGGAACATACCGCCCGGGGTTTCCTGTGAACTGCTCGGCAACAAAGTTTGGCTGGCTAAGGAACCTTTCAATCTTTCTGGCTCGGTTGACCAAGGTCTTATCATCATCGGAAAGTTCATCAATTCCGAGAATGGCAATAATGTCTTGAAGTTCGCGATACCTTTGCAGGGTTTGCTGAACTCGCCTTGCCACTTCGTAGTGATCGGCACCAACCACGCGTGGATCCAAGTTCTTTGAGGAAGACATGAGAGGGTCCACGGCGGGATACAACCCCTTAGATGCCAAGCTTCGGTCTAAGTACACGTAGGCATCCAAGTGAGCAAACGTGGTCGCTGGCGCGGGGTCAGTAGGGTCATCAGCAGGCACATACACGGCTTGAACCGAGGTGACGCTTCCCTTCTTGGTGGACGTGATTCGCTCTTGCAAAAAGCCCATTTCGGTGGCAAGGGTCGGCTGGTATCCAACCGCACTTGGCATTCTTCCAAGAAGCGCGGAAACCTCGGAACCGGCCTGAACAAACCGGAAAATATTGTCAATAAAGATAAGCACGTCCTGATTAGCTTCATCTCGGAAGTACTCGGCCATGGCAAGGGCGGTCAATGCAACTCTTAATCTAGCTCCAGGCGGCTCATTCATCTGGCCGAATACCATGGCCGTCTTGTCGATAACCCGCTTTTCGGTGCCATCCACGTCCTTAAACATAGCCTCGCTCATTTCAAGCCACAGGTCATTACCTTCCCTGGTCCTTTCTCCAACTCCTGCAAATACAGACACGCCAGATGCTTCAACCGCAATGTTTCGAATCAGCTCTTGAATGAGAACCGTTTTGCCCAATCCAGCACCGCCGAACAATCCGATCTTTCCGCCTTTGTTAAAAGGAATCAAAAGGTCGATCACCTTCAATCCGGTTGGCAAAAGTTCAACCCTAGTTGACTGCTCTTCAAAAGTAGGTGGCTGACGGTGAATGGGGTATCGATTGACCCCAGCCGATATCGGAGCCCCATTATCAATTGGGTTTCCAAGCAAGTTGAAAACGCGACCCAAGGTTTCATCTCCAACCGGAACCATGATTGGCCCGCCCGTATCCACCGCTTTCATCCCCCTTACTAGGCCGTCAGTGGTGCTTAAAGCTACAGCACGAACAATATCGTCGCCCAAGTGTTGAGCAACCTCGCAGACGAGGTCAATCCCCTTATCAGAATCTTTGATATTTAAAGCATTGTAGATAAAGGGAAGGTTGTCCTTCTCAAACTTTAGGTCAACGACGGGTCCAAGGACTTGAATTACGGTTCCGGTGCCAGGCATAACAAATGAGAACGACCTCTTTATTGGGCCGAACGCACTAATAATACCATTCCTAAGCCCGTCAAAGTGTTATAATCTTGAACGGTAAGCAACCCGTCTTCAAATCAACATGAAACGCTTAATAAACTGGTTTAAAGCCCTCTTCAATCGAACGATGGACAAAGTTGAGGATCCAGAAATGATGCTGGATCAAGCCCGCAGGGATATGGAATCCGCGGTTATCCAAAACAAGGAAAGGGCAATCCAAGCAATAACCCAACGGAATGAGCTGGAAAAAATGCTTGCCAACCAAAAAGCAAAGTCTGCCAATTTAGATAAGCAAGCCGAACTCGCCCTAAAACAAGGCAATCGAGAACTTGCCTTGCAAATCGTTCGAGAAAAGCAAAATTCAGATGCTACGATCCAGCAATTGCAGCAAACCTACGATCAAGCCTGCCAAGCGGTTGAAGCCGTCAAGACGGCAGTAGAGAGGCAGCAGGCGGAAACCAGAGCCAAGACGGCAGAAACCTTGGCATTGAAAGCTCAATGGAAGCAGGCCCAGATTCAAAACTCGATTGCCAAGACCATGGATGGATTGAGTTTTGACGCCCAATTTAACACCGGATCTTATGCCGCCGCCAGTGAAAGGATCAGCAGGGCCCAAAGTGAGGCTTCCGCCCGCAATGAAATGCAATCCCAATCGCTGCAAGGCAGGCTCATGGCAATGCAAGACAGTTCAATGGACGCAGCCGCCGAAGATGAGCTTCAGCAAATGGAAGCAAGACTGGGTATGCGCCCAACAACCGTAAGTGCAGACGCACCTCCAGAAACGGTTCAAGTATCTGAAGGTGGTCAGGCGGCAGCCCCCGCAACTCCTGCACCGGCCAGCGCGGCGGAAACTGAGTTGCAGCAAATCGAGAATCGTCTGAAAAACAACTAGCTTGCCCGCAAAAGACACTTTGCCTTAGCCTCAACAAATTCATTTTGTTGGGCGGTCAAGCATTTGGTTATACACCGCAACCGTCTCGCTCACCATCCGCTCGACTGAAAAATGCTCCAAGGCTCGAGCCTGCGCACTTAGCCCCATTTCTGCCCTTCTAGCAGGATCAGTGGCAAGAGATAAGATCGCGCCTGATAGTTGATCAACATCTCCGGTTGGCACCGTAATGCCGGTTTGTGGAGTCAGCACTTCGGGAACGCCGCCAGTGGCAAAAGCAACGGTCGGGACGCGGCACATTCCTGCTTCAATGAGGGCAAGCGGCATCGCTTCTTTAAATGTTGGGAAAATGAGCAAGTCAAGAGCGCAAACATAAGGTCGGACCGGACTGACAAATCCTGCAAAAGTCACGTTGTCTTCGATTCCTAAACTGCGGGCCAACTCTGTACATCGATTGAGGTCCTCACCTTCGCCCAAAACAAGCAGTTTCCAAGGCGGCAGTTGAGACTGAACCTTGCCAAGAGCGAGGATCGCTTCGTACACCCCTTTGAGCGGGGCAACTCTCCCCAAGGTTCCAAACACCAAAACGTCTTGCAAATTGAATTGGGACTTTGCATCCGCCCTGTCCTGATCGGATGCCAAGAATATGGGCATGCCATTTCGCACCACCGTGATGCGGCTGCCATCAACCCCCTGCCCGATTAAATGGTCCTTGACGGCCTGAGAAACGGCAATGAGGTGATCAGCAAACGCAAAGGAGTTTTTGCCGCTTAGGCCGTGTACAGTGGCAACTGAGGGGATTTTTGCCCACTTCGCAGCTAAGCAGCCCACCAAAGAAGAGGTCGAGAGATGAGTGTGAACTACATCAACCTTCAGCTTCTTGATTTCTCTTGCCAGCAGCCACGCCCCGATCGGATCAATTTTCAACCGAACCGGAACTTCGATCAGCGTTTTTCCTTGGTCCCTCAGCTCGGTAGCCCCGCCGCGACCCTTAAAAGCGCAATAAGTCACCCTGTGGCCCTGCTCTTCCAACTGGTCACCAAGCAGACGCATTGCGGCCATCGCCCCATATTTTAGGCGGGTTGCCGATGTAACTTGGAGGATGTGCATGGATCAGCGATTGAGCACGAGGGCGCGAAAAAGTTTATAGGCAAAAACAGGGGGAACTGTGTCTGACCGGATATTGATCCTTGGTACCTGAAAAACATCCATTCCTGGCAGATAGCAACCTTTTTTTACTGTCGTAGCACCAAGGTATCCCGCGTCTCGAACCTGAACCGCGGTTGCTGGCAAATAAGAACCAAATGGGTAGCAAAAGGTAAAGTCCTTCCCATCAAGATGATCTCGCAGGTCGGCAAGGGACTGGTCCAATTCCTGCTGAGAGTCCTCGGCAGAGAGTTCAGCAAGCTTTGGGTGGTGAACAGTGTGAGACCCAATTTCCATCCCTTTTGTTTGCCACTCCTTGGCCTGATCCCAGGTCATGATCGATTCTCTTGCTTCTCCCCAGTTGGTGTCCCAAGTATTTTCTCCTCCCATGTAGGCAGTCACCACAAACACGGTGCCCGTCCATCCTAATTCTGCCAATCTCGGCGCCGCGTTCAAAGCGAAATTGGAATAGCCATCGTCAAAAGTTAAGACCGCTTTTCCTTTTTGCGCGCCGCACTGAAGGAGATTCTGAAAGGTGGTGCCTTGATATCCAAACCGTTTGAGAGCAGCAAGTTGGCGCTCAAAGAGATCGTTGGAAACATAGTGCCCTTTGATCACCGCACCATCTGGTCTCACCCCGATTTTGTGATACATCAGAACAGGAACTTTAATTGCCACGAAAGTACCTATACCTGCGGATTGTGGGGTGTTTGATCCTTTTTGGATTGCTCTAACAGCTGCTTTCTTTGCTCGCGAGACTTCATATCTAGCTTGTAAAACCAGTAGCCGCCGCCGTAGATAAACGCAAGAGTTGCCGCTGTTGCCAGCAACATGACTCCAGGGCCCGGATAATCCAGCCCTAGCAAAGGTGAAAACAGAATATGAATACCAATCAAACCTTGTCTTAAAGTACCCTTGATTGGCAAAGACAGGCGCAATAAATGCTTTTTTTGGCAAATTTTTAGTGAACATGGTCTTTCGTGCGGAAACCGAATCCCAATTACCGGCTCTTCTTGCCGAATTTGCCTCTCACCTCAACCTCGGAGACCTTGTGATTCTTCAAGGTGAGTTAGGAGCCGGGAAAACGGCTTGCGTGCGGGCAATTGTCGCCGATTTAGGTTCAATAGATCCGGTTCGCTCGCCAACTTTTGCCTTGATTCATCAATACCAAGGAAGAGTTCCAATCCTCCATGCGGACCTTTATCGAATCGGCAAAGCGCCCCTTACCGAGCTACTTGAAGGGATGGCAGAATCGATCACTCTGGTGGAATGGGCAGAGGAGTCCCTTGCCCAGCATGCTCCCAGAAAATCCTACTTGCTCAAAATTTCGGTTGAACATTCGATCCGATTGATCAACATCAAAGAAATCGGAACTCTTAAAAACGGAGCAAAATAGGTTATGAGTTCTTCACCGCTGAAACTAGGCATTGTTGGGGTTGCCCACATGCACTGCTGGTCTTATGTGCATTCCTTTAGAAATTCCTCCCAAGTACAACTGGTTGGATTTTACGAAGAAGACCCCATGAAGCGTGAAAGCTTCGAAAGAGACGCCAAGGTCAAAAGCTATTTGAACCTAGACGAACTGCTGGCGGAATGCAATTTGGCGGCAATATGCTCAGAAAATGCGGGCCACAAACGGTTGACTCTGGCGGCCGCAAAACATCAAGCCCACATCCTAACCGAAAAGCCTCTGGCAACAACCCTTGCCGACGGCGAGGCAATGGTCCAAGCGACAGCCGCCGCGGGTGTCAATCTCATGACCGCGTTTCCTTGTCGCTTTTCTCCTGCCTATCAGTCCCTGAAAAAGAGAATATCGGCTGGCGAAATTGGAAAAATCTTAGCGCTGAGGACCACAAATCGAGGCAAGTGCCCTTTTGATTGGTTTGTTGAACCCGAAAAATCAGGAGGTGGTGCCATGATAGACCACACGGTTCATGTTGCCGACCTCCTTTTTGATTTGCTTGGCAAAGAACCTGTTCAGGTCACAGCCCACATTGGCTCGAATCGGTATGGCCAATCTTGGGAAGACACCGCAATGCTATGCCTTGACTACGAGGACGGCACCTTTGCAACCCTGGATTCGAGCTGGTCTCGCCCCGCTAATTTTAAAACTTGGGGAGATGTCACCCTTTTTGTCCAAGGAACCGAGGGCTCGCTATCTATTGACCTGTTTGGGCAGGGAGTTGAGGTTTACCAAGATAAAGGCGCCTACCAGCTCAATGGGTACGGGTCGGACATGGACCGGTTGATGATCAACGAGTTCATCAGTTCCGTAGTTGAAAATCGCAAACCAGCTGTCACTGGAGAGCACGGACTTGCGGCTTTAAGAGTCGCTTTAGCCGGATACGATTCTTTAGCAAGACCCACGGCGAATTTATCCGCAACATAGGCCCGAAAATTGCGGAGTGATGGCTCCAATTGTTCGTAGTTCATCATTAAAGAATGGCCCTTAAAATTCCAGTAGCTCATGACTTCATTTGTCCTTGGTGTTGGGTTGGCATCAAACAAGCTCGACGCCTTCAAGATGAAGAAGGAGTTGAAATTGATTGGCTTGCCTACGAACTGTTTCCAGAAGAATTAGAGTGGCCCGATTACGCTTCGGCACCAGAAAATCCTAACAAACCTCCAACTTTAACCAGGTTTCAGTTTTTGCTGGAATTAGAGGAAATGACCATGCCGCCAGTGGAACGCCCCAAGAAAATGAGGACCCACAACGCCCACGAAGCGGTCGAATACGCGAAGTCCTGCGGAGATCCGTTTGATTTTGTTGAGGCGCTTTACGAGGCGTATTGGCTTAAGGGCATCGACATCAATAACCCTGACTACCTTCTGACCCTTGGAAAGGCATATAACCTTGATCCAAGCGAGCTTGCTGCCGCCATAGAGACAAAGGCGTTTTCTGCCAATATTGTTGGATTTGATGATCCTGCTTACGCAAAAGGCGTTTACAACGTCCCTACTTTCTTTATCGGTGGTGATCGTTGGGCAGAGCAGCCCTATCGCGTGTTGCAGGCTCAGGTTCGAAAAATCAATGGTGAGCCCGCGCCAAGGGCACCCTATAAAAACATTGCCCTTCCCATGCTCGAGTCAAGAGCCTACGTGTGCATAGACATGGTTGCCACAATAGACGGCAAGATCATATCTGGGCAGCGGGACGAACCAGTGCTGGACCTTGGCTCCGCCCTCGACCATCAAGCAATGCACAACTTGGAAAATGCGGTCGATGCGGTCTTAATCGGAGCAGGAACTCTTGCCGCAACTCCAGCAACTTGGTCGACGCGGGCACGGGTCCCGTTGGTGATGACGCGATCGGGAAAGATCAACCTTAATCACTCTTTCCTGAAGAGCCCCGAATCCATCATCATCATGCCAGAAGGCGCGGACTTAGAAGGCAGAACTCAGGAAACCGTCATGAGATCTAGCCATCCTCACATTGACCCCTTGGAAATCCTTGCAAAACTCAAGAAAAACGGTGTCGATCGGGTTCTGGTCTTAGGAGGAAGCTCAGTCAACGCCCTCTTTTTTGAAAGGAACCTGGTGGATGAGATTTTCCTGACGATTGCGCCAAAAATCAAGCTCGGGGATTCGGTTCCTACCATCGCTGGAGGCGTCCCTTTAGACCGAGAGGATTTGCTTGGTTTTGAATTGGTTTCTCATGAGCAGATTGGCAATGAACTCTTCCTGCGATACTGCAAACCTGCCAAAGAATAAGCAACAAAGGATTGATTGAATTTGAGCCTAACTGAAGAGCAAAATGAAGAATCCTTGCCATTGACTTCCCTTTCGCAGCCCCAAGAAGGGACTCGGCGGAAGCTGATGAAGCCGATGGCGCCGTCTACTTTTCTTTTTCGGAACATTGGCAAAACCATTCCCTTAGCCTTGGTAATTGTGCTGGCGGTTATGCTGATTGCCGGCATCATTGCTCTTATTGACAGCATCCCTCTATCCATCCAGATTATCTATGGAAACACCAAGCAAAGCCTTGGCGTAAGCCCCCGCGGCAATACCGAGTTACTGCCGTCTCTCATCAAAACCATCAAAACCAAGTCTCCAGTGGCGATTGATCGAACAATTATTTGCCGCGCTAGCACCAGCCAAGTCGAGAGCATTGTTGGCCGGTGGCCGTTTGTGGTTCTTGGCCTTGATCTGCCCGACATGAAGTACTACATGCACCGGCTTGGAACAACGTCTTTGGAAGGCTCCTTACCCAAAAATGGCGCGCCAGAAGCGGTGGTGAGCCGTCCGGTAGCAACCAATTTGCACCTAAAAATAGGATCGGTCGTCTTGGGTCCCGATCAAGAAAATAGCTACTCTCCGGTCCCCGTGAAGGTGGTAGGAATTGCCAATACCAAACAATGGTTTGTGCTGGATACGAAGGCTTTCCAAGACCAAAACTACCTGCCGCCGATCAATCTTGCCATGGTCTTTGCCAAAAATCGAGCTCAGCAAAAGCAGCTAGATGCCTGGGCAAGAAAGGAATTCAAAGGGTCTAAAGGGCAGGTTTTTACTTATCACGACGTCGAGAAGCAGACTCAGCACATGTTCCATATTCTCTTCACATTGCTCAACCTTGTCATCGCGATGCTGGTTTTGGTAATCACTTTTATGATGGGGCTCTTGATTAACATTTATCAAGCCCAAAGGCTCATTGAATTTGGGCTTTTGCAAGCCATCGGCTATACCAAGAAGCGGCTCATCGCGCGGTCTTTGCTAGAAAATGTGCTGATCGTTGCCTTGGGGTGGTCACTGGGGCTTGTTGCCGCCTACAGCTTGCTGAACGTCATTGGCAGAGTCCTCATGACGCCTCATGCCTTTGCCCTCAATGTTTGGGATCGGCTTGCTTACCTTTACACAATCCCGGTTCCTCTTACCGTGCTCATAACTGCCTGCGGAGCCGTGCTTTTGAGATTTCGCAAATTTGATCCTGTTGCCGTGGTCGAAAGGAGGATTGTTTGAAGCCCCTCATAGAATCCACCAATGCCACTTTGGAATATATGGATCACGGAAGACCCGTCTTTGCCTTGCATTCCGCCACATTAACCATTAACCAAGGCGAATTTCTTGGCATTCTCGGCCCCAGTGGATCTGGGAAATCGTCGCTCCTTTACGTTCTGAGCGGATTGAAGCAAACCACAAGCGGGCTTGTGACCTATGGCGGGCAACCCTACTCCAAGCTAAACGATGCCCAAAGAAGCCATCTGCGCCTTAAGGACTTTGGATTTGTGTTTCAGCAACCCTATTTGCTGGGGTACTTAACCGCGCTGGAAAATGTTGCGGTGGCAGAACGAGGAAGCCTCGATGAAGCCATTGAATTGCTGGGCAAGTTAGGGCTTTCCGCAAAACTCCATCGACTTCCCCACGAGCTTAGCGGAGGCGAGCGTCAGCGAGTGTGCGTGGCAAGAGCCCTCATTGGATCGCCATTTGTGCTTTTTGCCGATGAGCCCACTGCTTCACTGGATCATAAAAATGGGCTGGCAGTTGTCAACCTGCTGAACCAGCACCGATCCTCCGGCGCATTGGTCATGGTTACTCACGATCCATCCATGCTTCATGAGGCGGATCGAATTATTCAAATTGAGGACGGAAAGTTAGCCCTATGATCAAGATCAATCCTAAAGTTCTTGCCAACACATGCCAAGGATTGACATTTGAGTTCGACTATGGTACATTTTTCGATTGCGTCACGGGAAACCGTGAACTTGTGTACGCGCACGGTTTTCAAGTGAGGATCACGTGATTGGTAAATCTACAGCACCTAGTTAGCATCACGGCATTATTTGCTGTACCCGCTGCCATTTCTCAATTCGAGTTTGGCTCGTTATCATTTTTCGCGCGCATTGCGGAGCGATTTAAGAAAGGGCGCAAAAACGTCCTCGCTCCGGCCCCGAAGGTTCTCACCGAAAATGGCTGGACGACCATCTATTGCGACGACCTCGATTCCTTTGAAAAGTGGTTAGGAAAAGATGAACTTGGACTTCCTCACGGAGAAAATGAGGTGCCGTCACTTGGCTCCCATTTGCTTATCGAGTTGTTTGGCTGTGAAAGCGGATTTCTGCAATACGAAGAGACCGTCGGCCAAATAATGAACCAGGCGGCGGTGGAAAGTAAGGCAACTGTGGTTGCCCAATCCTTCCATGAGTTTAAGCCGTTCGGAGTCAGCGGAGCCGTGATCATCCAAGAGAGTCATTACACCATTCACACTTGGCCCGAACACCAGTATGCAGCAGTGGATCTTTTTTACTGCGGAGGAACGGTTGAAGTCACGAAGGCAGTTCAAGTTCTTCAGCAAAGATTTCAGCCGGACCGCATTAAGTTCCTTATTGTTCGCAGGGGATTGCAATCTGAAGTTGGGAATCCATAATCCAACTTCAACCCGCAAAGCCCTGTCTCGGCTATCCAATAAGACCATAGCCCGGGTTTAAGTTCACCGTCTCATAACACGATTTCACCCCATTTCATGCCACAATCTTCCCCGGCTCTTTGAATGTAAGAGCGGATCTTAAAACTATGTCTAGCGACGCAACCGGTATCTTCATCAACGAAACTCACACCTCTGCTGCCATTTGGCAATATCGGGTCGAAAAAATGATCCTTGAAGGGAAAACCGAGTTTCAGACCTACCAAATTGCCAATATCCCTAGATTTGGAAAATCCCTCTTTCTGGATTACAACATTCAAACCTCCATCATGGATGAGCATGTTTTTCATGAGTGTATGAGTGGCCCCGCAATGACGTTGCACCCCAATCCCAAAAAGGTTGTGGTTTGCGGAGGCGGTGAAGGCGCAACCCTCCGAGAAGTTCTTAAGCACAACACGGTGGAATCGGCAACCATGGTAGACATTGATAAAGAGCTGGTGGACATGGTGAAAGTCCACATGCCCGAATGGCATCAGGGCGCCTTTGAAGACCCAAGAACAACCCTCATCCACACTGACGCTCGGCAGTGGCTTAAAGACCATAAAGGCGCCAATTTTGACGTCATTATCAGTGATCTTCCCAACCCCCACGAGGACGGTCCCGCTCAGTACCTATTCACTAAAGAGTATTTTCAGATTTGCGCCGAAGCTTTAGCTGACGATGGCGTGTTTGCCTTGCAAGCGGGTAGTGCTAATTGCAATTATCCGGGCTGCATGGTTTCTTGTATGGCAACCCTTAAATCCATGAAGGAAACGTTTGAGTATGTGGCGGGCTACTACGGAATTGTCACCACCTTCTTTCAGCCATGGGGATTTGTTCTTGCCAGCAAAACTCATGATCCGCTTGCCTTAACCGAGCAAGAAATTGCGGCTCGATTCCAAAACAGGGGTGTAGTCAATCGGTACTACACGCCAAGATATCACCAAAGCGTCTTTACTTTGCCGGACTATTTGTTAGAAGCCGAGCAAAACGAGGGCCGAATCTTAACCGATTCAGAGCCCTACGCATGGACAGCATGACCAACTCACGGTAGACTATTTTTTTCTGAACGCCGATGGCGACAAACGCAAAGTCCCCCCAAAAGGGCCGCGGCAAACAAACTTCCTCACCTCGATCAACATCCAACCGAGGAAGCCGAACCCGCGCTAAGAATTTTTCATCCACAGCTTCACCGCGCATAGACATTGTTGTCAGCGTTTCGAATCGAGAAACAAGGATAGCCCAGCTAGAAAATGGAGTCCTCACCGAATACCGATCCGAACGTGAAGAACGCATCGTAGGCTCAATTTACAAAGGTATTGTGCAAAATGTGCTTCCAGGAATGGACGCTGCCTTTATTGACATTGGCCTTGAGAGAAACGCCTTTTTGCACGTTGGTGACATCCTGCCCGATGAGCCCTCCGACAATTCACCTGCTTCTATGAAGAGAAGCGAACTGCGCCGCAGAAGAATTAAGGAACTCATCAAGAGCGGTCAACAGCTCATTGTGCAAGTCACAAAAGGGACTCGGGGACAAAAAGGGGCCAGAGTTACAACCCGCATCGCCCTTCCTGGGCGCTATGTGGTCTTGATGCCCGAAGTCCAGCAGGTTGGAGTCAGCCGCAAAATTGAAGATCGCTCAGAAAGAGATCGCCTCAAGCGGATTGGAGACCGTATTGTTCCTCCTGGCTTTGGGCTGATTTTGCGCACCGAGTGTGAGGGCCGCACCGAAGCCGAACTACGTGCCGACATTGCATTTTTGCAAAGACAGTGGAGCACCGTTCAGGTTGCGGCTAAGCATAGCAGCGCGCCTGCCTGCATCCATAAAGACCAGACTCTGCTCTACCGCACCGTTCGCGATATTGCGAGCGGAGACATTAGCCGACTGGTTGTTGACGACCCTGAAGAGTACGAAAAAGTTTATTCGGTGGCAAGCCAAGTGGCTCCAAGCCTTTGCAACAAAATCGAACTCTTTGATTTAGACGAGCCAATCTTTGATCACTTCCGCATCGAGGGCCAGCTTGAAAAACTAATGGCCCATAGAGTTCCGCTTGGATCAGGTGGCTATCTGATTATTGATGAGATGGAGGCCCTGACCGCCATCGACATCAACACTGGCAAGCATGTTGGCCAAACCCAGTTGAGCGATACGATCCTGAAGACCAATCTCGAAGCCTGCGATGAAGTTTTAAGGCAGCTTCGATTGCGAGACATGGGCGGCATCATTGTCGTCGACTTTATTGACATGGAAGCCGCGTCAGATCGCAAAACCGTGTTAGATCGATTCACTGAAGGGCTTGGCAAAGATCGGGCTAGGACTAGGGTTGGCAAAATCTCATCCCTAGGTCTTATTGAAGTCACCAGAAAAAGAACGGGAGAATCGGTGACCGAGTCTGTATCGGAAACCTGCCCTTTGTGCCTTGGAGTAGGCAAAATCCCTTCCAAAGAAACAATCTCGTTGATGATCGAAAGGGATATGTGGCGCCGAATTCAAGAGCCAGGCAACGCGTGGCATATTGCGTGTCATCCTGCAGCGGTAGAAGCCCTCATTGGGGCAGACGGCGAAAATGTTGAAATGTTAGAGCATGAGATGCGAAGAGGAATCTACATCCGTGCCGACATGGACATGGAGTACGACGAGTACGAAATTATCAGCGGCACTATTGAAGAGTTTGATCGGGAGCTGATGAGCGGTTACCGCCGCCAGCAAGTTGTGGCATGCAATGTAAGACGATCGGCTTTAGAGAACTCGAATCGAATGATTGGATGGACAGATTCAGGCTTCTTTGTAGAGTTAATTGATGGCGAAGATTCGGTTGGACATCGTCACGAAGTGGTTCTTGGTGATATCAGGCGGTCATTTGGGGTTGGTCGGGTCATTCACAACGGAACCCCTGCCATTCGCACTCACTAGGAGGGTGATGAACTATTGCCGATCCATGGCAATGGTTCAAGGTAGCCGTCTGATCTGCGCTGAAATCAGACCGTTACCGACGATATTCAGGTTCAAAGCACCTTTGCATCGCGTCTAGCCTCCTGCCTGGTAGGTGGGTTTTGAATTCCTCAACTCCCACCTAGTCCCTTTTTCATTTTTCTAGCTCAGAAAGCGCAACAACTCGCGGTAGGCAAGGCGTTATACTCTTAAAATTGTGTATAAACGCCCTGCTAGCGCCATGCAAGGTCTGGATCATGAAGGATCACAAAGAGTCACCACGACTCTCGTTATTGCTGGCCTTGCCCTTCTCTTTTTGTTTAGCTTGCAAACCTACTTTGCTTACTCTGCTTTCCAAGACATGCTTGTCTATGCCACCTCCCACCCCAACAGCCACCAAATCAAGACTTCTTCTGAAAGCTACCGACAGTTCATTACCGACTCCAGGCTCATGTGGGTTTTTCGGGTTTTATCAGTCCTTGATTTGCTTTTTATAGTCGGCTTTTTGATCTACTTGTTTGCCAATCGAGGTGGTCCCGCAAGTTCGGATACGCCTAAAGCTCAACATATTCGCATTTTGAGCAGGTTTGCGGTGGACGATTTTGGAAATATGTTTTTTGATCAATGGCAAGACTACGCACCGGGCGGCAAACTTTATGTTCAGGTTCAGTTTGAAGACGGCAGGGAGCGCGAACTCATTACCCCATGGGAAATCTTTGTGAACTGTGGCGAAGGCATGTACGGATTTGGCGTGGTTGAAGGCAACTATCTCATTGGTTTTTCTCCCCCCGTTACCGTTGCTCAGCCAACCCCAATCCCTCCTGATCCTTTTCAGAGGCCCGGTAAATAGCCATGATCTTTAGCAAAACAGTATCTTAAATGCTCCAGATTCTATAATGGATTGATGCCCGACATTCATCAAATATGGAAGACGATTCTGCCAAAGGTGCGCGAGGGCGTCACCGGAGTTGGCGTGTGGACCGCTCTGAACACCAGCCGCCCAATCACATTAGAAGGCGATGTCTTTGTGCTTGGACTCCCCAATGGCCAAACTGAGTTAGCCGGTCACCTCAAAGTCATGGCAACAAGGCGGCTGATTGAAACCTTAGCCAGCCAAGAATTAGGCTCCAATGTGGTGGTGCGGGTTATTGATGGAATCACCGACGAAGATTGGAGCATCCAAAAACGGCGGGATGAACAGGCTAAGAAGCTTCAAGATCAAGCGATGCAAAAGATGCGAGCCGAAATGTCGGCACGCACAAATTGGGATGGAGTTTACGAGCAACTCAGCAGAAGATACGCGGCGATCACCCAAAAATCACTTCCTCAGAATCGGGCACGATTTTTGAGCGAGGCAGTAGCCCTTGTTGCCGACGCGAGGAAGAATCAAGAAAATTATGATGAGCTAGGCGAAAGAAACTTTGCAAGGTGCCTAGAAAGAATTGCTCAGTACACCGAAATCCCCGCTGCGATTGTAGCGACCCAGGTCCTCGAGCGAGTCGGAGAGATTTAAATCTCCATGCCTCAGGGTGTCGCAACCATTTTGGGTTCTGGCACAAGCCAAGGTGTTCCCACAATTGGCTACGATTACCCAGAGGCGTTTCTTGCCAACCCCAAGAACCATAGGTTTCGGTGCAGTTTGCACTTGCAGTGCGGACGGAGCTCCATTTTGGTGGATTGCGCGCCCGAATTGCGCCTTCAGATGACTCGAGAAAAGGTCAAGCGGCTCGACGCAGTCATTATCACCCATACCCACGCCGATCACATTATGGGAATGGATGACCTTCGATCTTATTGCGACCTGCAGCATCAAGATATGCCCATTTACACCCTTGAGGAGCATTTTTCAGACATTCAAAGGGTGTTTCCATACGCTTTCCGGCAGCCACCTCCTGGCCTCACGTACCCTCGGTTTCGATTAGTGGGATTAGAGAACCAAATGACTTTAGCGGGGCTTCCTTTTGCATTTTTTTCCGTCCAGCACGGCTCCATGAATGTTGTTGCCTTAAGAATTGGCAACTTTGGCTACATGACCGATGTGAAATTCGTGCCCCATGAAGGCTACGAAGTCATGGAAGGAGTCCATACCCTGGTCATTGATGGATTAAGGGAAAGAGCTCATCCAACCCATTTTAACTTTGAAGAAGCGATCAATTTTTCTTGGGAAGTAGGTGCCAAAGAAACCTATCTCACTCACCTCACCCACGATAGTGATCATGATCTGACCAATCAGATTCTGCCTCCAACCGTTCAACTGGCCTTCGATCGGTTAAAACTCCCCTTTGAAATCTAATATGCCGACGAGATTGGCTTGCCTAGAGAGTGAAGAATTTGACCTTCAATCTAAAAACTTCACAAAAGTTCTGAGATTGTGCCTTGAGAAAGTGAGAGAAGTTTCCGAACATTATTCCTAAGGCAAGAAATGGCTAAGGTTATCGGTTTTCTGTCGGCCTTCATGGCGCTCGCCGCCGGATTGATAGCAGGAACTGATCCGATCACCAATCTTGAACGCGCTGGTATTGCCGCATTTGTGGGATGGGCAGCCGGAACAATTTGGCAGGCTTTGATGGTTTCAACTTCGGTTGTTTTTTCAGCAAAGACGGAAAATATGGAGGAATCCGGGGATAATACAGGTGGGGAAAAGCAGGAAGCTGCTTAACGAGGGAATTATACGATGCCGCTGTCGCAAGATCAACTTATAAAGCTATGGAGTGCATTTAAGGTCGATAAAGACCCTGAAGCGCGTCTAGAGCTCATCAATCATTACTCATATTTGGTAAAAATAACCGCCGGACGTTTGGTAACAAGCCTCCCCGGTGGATTGGAACGAGACGACCTTGTTAGCGCAGGCGTCATCGGACTCATCAAAAGCGTGGATCAATTTGATCCAACTCGCGAAGTCAAATTTGAGACCTACGCAATCGCCTTGATCCGAGGAGCTATTTTGGAGATGCTTCGAGACGAAGACTGGGTTCCCCGATCGATACGCGAAAGGCTTAAGGCGTTGGATAGAACCATCCTTCAACTTGAAACCCACTTTGGTAGACCGGCTACAGACGGAGAAATTGCCCAATCCATGGGTATCAGCGTCCAAGAAGTCAATGAACTTATGGTTCGGATGGGCCGAACCAATGTCTACTCACTAGATGACATCTTAGGCACCACCGACAATGACGATCACATTCATTTTGTGGAGTTAATTGTTGATGAAGGGGCCAACACAAGCGGTGAAGTTGAAGCTAGAGAGATTCGACGCGTGCTTGCCAGCGGGGTTGACCGGTTGCCAGATCGAGAGCGCTTGGTTGTTGCCCTTTACTATTTTGAAGGCCTAACCTTTAAAGAAATTGGCAGGGTTCTTGGCGTCAGCGAATCACGAGTCTATCAGCTTCATACTCAAGCGATGAATCGACTACGACACCACATGAAATCAGAGGGGGCTGCTGGCCCAGTTCGGTAATGGGAGACATCGAGCGAATAGCACCTGTGGCTCCAGAAGCCCAGCTTATATCGCAAGTTTCCAAAGATCCCAACAAGGATTTTAAACGCCATCAGCAAGACCAAAAGCAAGAAGAAAAGCCTTCCCACGATACAATTGAAATCAACGGTGAGGAAGCCGAAGTCGAAGAAAAAAAGCCAGAAAACCTAGAAAATCACCTAGATATCGCGGCTTAATTTGGCCATTTGGGCACTAAGGCACAAATTTTCCTGTTACTTTTAAAGATACTCAAAGAAGCGGTACCATTGATCGGCGGTCAACGGAACCGCTGCTTTTCTTTGAAGCACTAGGAGCAATTGATTGAAGATTCAAAACATCGGACTTTTTTCCTTGGTTGCAGTGGGCCTTATTGCCGGCTGCAGCGGCAATATCCCTAATACAACAGCGGCCAACGTCGATGGAGTTAAGATTGACCAAAAGGACTATTTAGACTACTTGCAAAACAAAGCCACCATGCTGGTACAGGGCCCCAATGGTCCCGTTAACTTACCGCTTGCTGGCACTCCCGGATTCCAAGCCCTGAAAGACTTGATCGTTAACAAGGTTATTGAAAAAATTGCAAAGGATCAAGGCGTTTACCCTTCTGACCAAGACGTTGAAAATGAAATCAAGTTCAGGCAGAAGTCGGATCCCAATTTAATTACGGAAGCTATTTCTCAGGGCATTTCCTTGAACATGCTTCGAGAACAGGTTAGAGTTGACCTGTGCAAGTTTAATATCGTCACCAAGGGGGTCACCGTGACTCCTCAACAGGTCACCAATTTCATCACTCAAAACAAGTCAAGATTTGTCACTCCGCCTCAGGCACAGCTGCAAATGATCGTTGTGAAGACCGCGGCTGATGAAAAGCCAGTTGACGCGGCATTAGGCCAGGGCAAGTCGTTCCAAACGGTTGCGGCTGCTTACTCGGTTGATCCCAACGGAAGAGATAGCCAATATCATTACGGCGTAACCGACGAGAGCAAGATGCCAAGTGCCTTGGTAGCTTTGATTACCAAGACCGACGTTCAGCACACCACCCAATGGATTCAATCTAATGATGGATTTGTGAAGTTTTACGTTCAGTCGAAGACTCCCGCAACGCCAATGAAAATCACAGACGTGATCACGGAACAAGTTCGACGCAATATGATGCTTCAGCAAGGTGCCCAGCATGTGAACTTGAACGTTGTGGTTGCTAAGGAACTTGTGAAGGATATTGATAAGATTCAAGTCACCGGAAAGGCTAACGGCAACCAGTGGCGTGCCTTTGTTACCAATCTTCAAAAGTCGCCGTTGAACTCGGCGGTGTCTTCTCCTAGCGATCAGGCCAATCCTGCCCCCGGAGGAGCAGTTGCGCCGGCGGGAACCGCACCAGCCGCGTCGGGAGCGACTTCCGTGCCACCTGCCAGTAAGGCTGCGCAATCCACTCCCCCTGCCAAGGGTCATTAAACTGACCGCCTGCCTCTAATAAGTTGAGGGCGCCCACTTTTGTGGGCGCCCTCAACTTATTTATACTTTCTGGCTGCCGCTAGATTCGCTTGGCTACTGAGAAGTTGTACTGGGTTACAGAATGGAAAACTTGCCCTGGCTTAAGGATCGTGGTTGGGAAGTTCTTTTGATTCGGTGAATCGGGGTAGTGCTGGGTTTCAAGGGTCAACGCACCTCTATGAAGATACTTTTTGCCACTGATGCCAACAATCGTTCCGTCAAGGAAGTTTCCAGTGTAAAGTTGGATTCCAGGTTGATCTGTATAGCAAACGACAAGCCGATCTGTGCGAGGATCAAAAACCTTAGCCGCCAATCCATAGCGTCCCAAAGGCTTATTAAGCACGTAGTTCTGATCGTAACCGCCAGCCCAAATCAACTGCTGATTTTTTTCTCCGATCCTTGCTCCAACCCGATGAGGGCGAAGCCAGTCAAAAGGAGTGTGCACAACCGAGACAATTCTTCCGGTAGGGATCAGAGCCTTGGTTGTGGGGGTGTAGTATTTGGCAGGAATTTGAACCAGTTCGTTGAGAATCGTACCGTTGCCTTCTCCGCCCAGATTAAAATAAGCGTGGTTGGTAAAGTTGATCGGCGTGGCCTTGGAGGTTGTTGCCGTGTACTCAATCCGCAGAGCGTTTGAGTGCAAGAGCCGGTAAATGACTTGGATCTTCAGGGTCCCAGGGTAATTTTCTTGTCCGTTAGGGCTTGTGTAGGTAAGGATCAGGGCAGGATTGTCTTTGGTTCCCCCTGGTTTCGCGTGCCATAGCTTTTTATCAAATCCAACCTTTCCACCATGAAGACTGCACCAGATCCCACCATTTTTGTTGTTGAGGGCCAAGTGATAGGTCTTCCCATTCAGGTGGAACTCGCCCTTGCCAATTCGATTGGCATACCTGCCAATAATGGCACCAAAATACGGAGACTCTTTGAGATACTCGGACGGCGTTTGTAACCCGAGAACAATATCTTGGGTCCCGTATTTGCCAGGTGCCCAAAGTTGGTTAATAATGCCACCAAAATCAGAAATGACCACCTTCATCCCTCTGCCATTTGTGAGGGTGTAAAGGTGAGCCGTTTTGCCATCCGGCAGTGTGCCCCAGACTTTTGAAGTGATCCCCGCGTTTGCATGGCTTGCCATTGCGAGGGCTCCAATCATCAACATCGAAGTTTGCAGGAGTCGAGAAGTTCTCATACCCTTTTATCCTAGTCCATGCACCAAATTTTTGCTCACCGGATTGAGCAATCCCTCAACTAGAAATGGGATAGAAAGGCGAACTATACTATTTTTAGTGCCAATTTACGAATTTCGATGCTCTGAGTGCAAGAAAAGGTTTTCTGACCTGTTGCCGGTTGGTACGCCTCAGACCCAAGTCGAGTGCCCTCATTGCCACTCTAAAGAGGTTTCTAAACTTGTCAGTAAATTCTCTAGAAGCCGATCTGAAGACGATCGGATGGATACAATTGCCGACCGCCTTGATGCCTTTGGAGAGCCAGATTCAGGGCAAAAAATGAGGGAACTAGTCAGAGACATGGGTAAAGCAATGGATGAAGACTGCGCCGATGACATGGAAGAAATGTTTGAATCGGATATGGATGGCAATCTGCCAGAAGATGAATAGCCTTGCGTCCTTTTTTGTTTCTGGTAGAAAGCCAGAATCGTCATGAAGAAGAAGCCAGAGACAATTGCTGAACTGACGGTTGTCTGCGGTTCCATGTTTGCCGGAAAAACAGAAGAACTGATTCGGCAGGCAAGGAGGGCGCTGTACGCCAAAAAGATTGTCCAGGTTTTTAAGCCCCAAATTGATTCTCGGTTTGATGCATCTATGGTTGTCACTCACATGGGGGTTGCCCACGAGGCGATCCCAGTTGGCAGCACCAAAGAGCTGGCCTCGTTGCTGAATCCAGATGTTGAGGTTGTCCTGATCGAGGAGGTTCAGTTTTTTAGTTCAGACATCGTAGTGCTCGTCCAAGGTTTAGTGGACCAAGGGGTCAACGTTGTCTGCGCTGGCCTTGATCAAGATTTTCGACGCAAGCCATTTGGCCCCATGCCCGCATTGCTTGCTCTGGCTGATGTGGTCATCAAGCTCCGAGCTATTTGCATGAATTGCGGTGCTTTGGCCAGCCACACGTACCGGGTTATTGATGGCCGCCCCGCCCATTGGAATGATCCGACCATCCTTATCGGCGCCAACGAGTCCTATGAGGCTCGGTGTCATAAATGCTTTAAGTTGCTTGGGATACCCAAAAGTGAGCAACCAACCCTATCTCTAAACACAAAGAAATAGAACCAGCCAAAGAGTTGGCTGGTTTTATTTCTGACAAGACGGCAGACTTTAGTTTCCGCCGGAAGACTTGGTACTAGAAAGTACTTTTTCGATTGTGAAAGTGCCACTCACCGGCATTGGCGAGCCGGCGGTGGGCACATTGGTCCAAACTTGGCTGAATTTCACCATCTGGCCGTTCGCCATGTCAATGTAAGCCGTTCCCTTCACCGACGCCGCCTGGGAATCGACTGTCGATTCGTCATCAACTTGAACCTCAAAGCACTTGACGCCATCAACCGTCTTAATCGACAAAATTTTGTAGGTGTTGGTGGTTTTGGCAATCTGCAAGGTTGAATTTGCAGGATAGGTGTAGGTCCAAGTATCGCCAACTCCCACTGCGTCTTTGCTAAAGACAATTTGGGTCAGATAAGCCGATTGGTACTCGGTTGGCTGGACGCCGTCACCTTTGATTTTCAGGATCGCTCCTTGAGCATTGGATTCTTCAAATCGATCGGGACCCTGAGGGATTTGCATGTCTTGGCCGTTGATATTGATGCTCATTTGGCTAGAGTTCTGCTGAGAAGTAATGACTCCGTCTTTGTCGCTTATCACCTTGACATTGATGAGCCCCGTTAAATTGGCGTCGCTCCCTTGGATGCTGACGGTTCCACTGAGCCGAAGTGCATAGCTCGCTCCTACCGGATAGTGGCTCTCTAAAACAACTTTATCGTCCGCAAAAACGGCAGAGGAAGCCAGAGCCAGCGCGGCAAGGGTCACATACTTTGTTAGATTCTTCATGATATTTTCCTTGTGAGTCTATAAAATATACGCTCAAATCATTAACTTTCACCACATGATTTGAGGGCGAAACAGAACTCCTCAACCTTTTCTAAGTGGAAAAAGGTTGAAGGAAAGGGCCTCTTGGGCGTACACTAGATTGGCATTGGAAAACTTGGGAAAATCTCTCGTCACAATGGGAGTGATTATTGCCTTGGTTGGAATTGGGATATGGGCCGCCGCAAGGCTAAACCTTCCGGTTGGCAAGTTGCCGGGCGATATTTCTTTACAAAAAGGAAGAACAACCTTTTATTTTCCGATTGCAACCAGTTTAGTTTTAAGTGTGATCCTTACCGCCGTCTTGTGGTTCATCCAATCTCTGCGTAAATGAAGCCGAAAATAGTCTTTTTTGATTGTGCCCAGACCCTTGTCAAGGTTGATTGGAACCTCGGCAGCTTTATGGTTGAAGTTGCGGAAAGCCTCAACCTCCAAGTGCCGGCTGAGGCCGGCAATAGGTACCTTGACCTCTACCGATCTCGACTAGGGGAATACCAGCGGCTCAATCTCACCAAAAACCGAGACTTGGTTCGAGAGTTTTGGATTCAAATCAATGCAGATTGGCTGTCCCAAGAAGGGCTCGATCCCTTAAGGGCCAAGGCTCTTGTTGACGCCAGCGACCAAAGACTCTTTAGTGAAGAATCCAAGGTGTTTCAGCCATTTGCCGACGTTGTCCCCTGCCTCAATCGGCTCATCAATAATGGAATTACGCTTGGAATCATTTCTAATTGGGATATAAGTCTGCACCGTGTCTTAGAGACCTTTGATCTTGCCAAGTACTTTAAAGTGGCACTCGCCTCCCTAGAAGAAGGGGTGGAAAAACCGGCAAAGAGGCTGTTTGAAATCGCCTTGGAACGCACTGGATTTCGGGCAGAAGACGCCCTTCACATTGGAGACGATGCGTGGGATGACCTGCAAGGGGCAAGAAACGCGGGCATGAGGGCAGTGCTCATTGACCGCACTCGGCACAGTTCCATACCTCCCTTTCTCTCTACCCTCGATGAGCTAGAATCCGCATTTGACTGGCCAGCTGTCTATAACCCAGCCTAAACTGCATGCTTCGTCATAAGTTGAGTTCTTCTCCACAATCTTTGGACCCTGATGACTCGCTGAACGCAGAAGTCGAGCCTAGTCAGGTTCCCATTACCTACGATCTTCCCGAAGAGCTGATTGCTCAGCATCCCCTTGAAGACCGAAGTTCGTCCCGATTGCTGGTTCTCCACAAAGAATCGGGAACAATCGAACACAAAAAGTTTATTGACCTTCCCGGCTATCTTGCGGCTGAGGATCTGTTGGTGATGAACAACACTGTGGTGACGGCAAGGAAGCTTAACGGCAGAAGAAAGCGAGCCGATGGCAGTTTTTCTGACCCCCAAGAGTTCCTTGTCTTGGGAGTCACAGAGGCAAAGCTGAAAGAACCGAATCCTTGCTTCGAGGTGATGTGCCGCTCTTCAAAGAGGCTGAAAGGAGGCACTGAAATCCAATTTGAAAACTTAACTCAAACAAGTACGGCGCGCCTTTTTGGCATCGTGTTGGATTCCATTGAATCGGGACCGAAAGTCGTTCAATTCCAGTGCGAAAATTCGTCGCTCAGGCAAGCTTTTGGGGAATTATCAACCGCGGCTCTGCCTCCTTATATTCATACTCATTTGGCGCAGACCGAAAGGTACCAAACGGTCTATGCCCAAACGATCCTTGGCAACGGCAGCGCGGCGGCTCCTACCGCCGGCCTCCACTTTACGCCCCAGCTACTTTCCACCATTCAAAACAGGGGAACAGAACTTGCCGCCGTTAGTTTATCGGTGGGACTGGATACCTTTCGGCCCATTCAGACAAGGCTTTTTTCAGAACACGTCATGACCGGTGAACTCTGCGCGATTTCAAAAGAAGCTTGTGACGCCATTCAAAGAACGTCGGGCAGAGTCATCGCGGTTGGCACAACTTCGGCAAGGACTCTAGAAACCTTTGCGAGGATGCCAGGCGCAAAAGGAAGACATCTCCTTGCCGGCCAAACCGAGTCGAAGCTGTTTTTATATCCTGGCCACGGGTTTAAGCTTGTTGACGGTCTGCTCACGAATTTTCACATGCCAAACACAACCATGCTTTTGATGGTTGCCGCTTTGGCAGGAAGAGAAAACGTAATGCGAGCCTATGCAGAGGCTATCCAAAATCGGTACCGATTCTTAAGCTTTGGTGATGCCATGTTGATCATTTAAGTCAATTTCTTTGAGTTCATTTGTAGCAATCTAACGTCTAAATTAAGTACAATTCCAAAAAGCCCCAATGCCAAGCAATACCAAAGATTTTGACCCAGTTGCGTACATCGAGAACGCATTTTTAGATCGACAGCAAAAAACAAATGGGGCACCTACAAACGGAAGCACCGCCAAAGCGAAGAAAAAAGCAGCCAGCGAAGATTTAGACGCCCCCCGCCGCAAGTTTCGAAAAACGGAAATGAGCGCACCTCGACCTCGGCGAGCGTCGGTTGGTCAGGATAAAGATTCCGTTATTGATCCTCGCCTTCAGGAAGTTTGGGATTCGCTCCCCAAGAACTTAGAATTTCTTTTCTTTTTTTACGACGATGCGGTCACCGCAAACTACTACCGTGGTGATTTTAAGGAATCTCGTGAAGAGCTGCTTCAGAGGGTCCTCAATCCGGAATTAAACTTGGAAGAAACCAGCCGCCTCTTAGGGGTTTGCCCTGCAACCGTAAGAAGGTACACCAACCGAGGGTGGATTTCACACCACCGCACAAAGGGTGGCCAAAGAAGATTTCGCTTAAGTGATGTTGCCAAGTTTGTTGAAGAGCACGGCCGCTTCCCAGAGGAGTAAAACACCCACGAGCCGAGCAGATGAAAATCGCCATTTTTAGCGATAGCGTTTTGCCAGTTATCAATGGGGTTAGCATTAGCGTTGATGCCCTAGTCCAGGCTTTGAGAGAATACGGACACTCTGTTCATATCTTTGGCCCTAGCGTTGGAAGAAAGTTAGATCACGACCCCAACGTTGTTCGATTCGCAAGCCTTCCCTTGCCGAACGCCAAGGATGTTTGGATTGCCTACCCTCCGTACTTAAAAACCTTGCGCAAGTTTCGGCGGCACCAGTTTGATTTGATTCACACCCATACCTGTGGGCCGATCGGATTTATTGGCCTGCGGTGGGCCCAATCGCACGAGATCCCAATTGTCTCGACTTATCACACGTTATACGATCGGTATGCCCATTACTTTGGGATGCTCCCGCGCCGGTATGTGCGCTTTAAAATTGCCAAACATACAAACTTCTATTACAATTCCGTTCAGGCCGTGATAACCCCAAGCGAGGCCTCCGAAAAGTGGCTAAGAAGGCACAGCATAGACCGCCCTATCACCGTCATTCCAACTGGAATAAAGGCGCCTATTCACTACTCAAGAGAAGATGTTCGAGAGCAGCTGGGTATTTCCCCTCAGTTCAAAGTTTGCCTTTTTGTTGGAAGGATCGCCCAAGAAAAAAACATGGGCACTTTGTTAAAGGCATTTTCTTTGGCCTCTCAGTCAGATCAAGAATTACGGCTGTTGGTGGTTGGAGATGGCCCTTACCGAGAACGTTGCATTGACATGGTTCTTGAGCTAAACTTGGGAGACCGAGTGACATTTACCGGGTTCATCGACCCCGCTCTTGTTGGAAAGTACTACACGGCTGCCGACTATTTTGTTTTTGCATCACAGACCGAAACCCAAGGACTTGTTGTTAATGAAGCCCTAGCCCATGGCTTACCCACCATTTTAGTGGAAGGAGGCGGTGCAAGCGCAATGATTCAGCATAATGAAAATGGTCTGATTTCCAACAATACACCTGAGTCCTTAAGTAAAAATCTCCTTCGAGCGGTGACGAGCGAGTCTCTAAGCGCGAAACTATCAGAAGGAGCACGCGCCACTGCCCGCAAAAATGGGCAAGCGGCCATGGCTCAAAACGTTTTGAATGTCTATCAGTCCGTTCTTGAACTCAATGGAAGCAACCCCAGCCCTACCCTCAGAATCAAAACCTCGGTTTGATATTCGCAATCTGGGCCCGTTTTTTGCGGTTCTTGGGCTACTGGCCCTCCTTGATACCTCGTTAAACTTTATTGCCCTGCCGTTAAAGCAAGCCGCGTGGGCGTCGCTAGCCCTGTCCGTTATCACGGTTGGCGCACCAATCTACGCTTTGTTCCTAGCTTCTAAGGCGAATTGGACGGCAAAAATGGCAGGGACTGTGTTTGGAGTCGGCATCGTCATTCACTTGGGTCTTCAGCTTGCTTCATCTCATATCCCTATCCATTCTAAACTGGGCCTCCTTGGCATTGCCCTTTTAGCCAATCTTTCTCAGATTGGACTCTTAACCTGGTGCCTCGCGCTGGGAGCGTTGATTTCTACTCTTCTTAAAGATCGTAATATGATCCTTCCCATTGCGATTTTTCTGGCTGCGTTTGACGCGTTTCTTGTCCTCACCCCCATTGGATTCACCCATAAGCTATTAACTGCCCACCCCGAGATCATGCACCATATTGCGTACCAGGTTCCCATGATCCCAACCAAACTGCGCTTAAGCCCCGTGGTTCCGTTTGCACGTATTGGCCCTGCCGACTTCTTATTTTTGGGAATGTTCTTTATAGATCTCAACAAATACGGAATGAAGGCAGGTCGCACATTTTTGTGGATTGCTCCGACTTTAGTTGGCTACTTACTCTTTGTTTCTATTTTTGGAAGCATCAAAATTGGGCCACTTTCGTTAAATGCTTTGCCGGCCCTGCTTCCTATTGGCCTGGTTGTCATCCTCGTCAACCGCCATGAGTGGAAGCTAAGCCCCGACGAAAAACGAAGCACCCTTATTATCTGTATTGCAGCCCTAGCTTTGCTTAGCTTTGGGTTTTGGAAACTCTCGAAAGTGCCGAAAGCTGTGCATGCGCCGCCACTGATTTCTCCAGGACAGAAAGCAACTGCAAAGAAGCCTGCGCTAAAGCACTCTGATTAACCCCCGTCTCAAATCCGGACCTTTCTAAAAAGTAAACAAGATCGTCCGAAGCAAGGTTGCCACCCGCTCCAGGAGCATAAGGACAGCCACCTAAACCAGCCGCGCTGCTATCAAACCTTCTGATCCCAAAATTGAGGGATTCACTGACGTTGGCAATGGCGGTGCCGTTTGTATCGTGGAAGTGGCACGCAATCTTTGACGGATGAAATTGCCCCGTTATATCCCGCAGAAGAGCTTTTGTTTCAACAGGAACCGCGGTGCCAATTGTATCCCCCAATGAGATTTCATCAACCCCCATCGAAAACAGTTCAGACGCAACCCTAATCACGCTTTTGGGCTCAATTTTGCCAGCGTAGGGGCATTCAAAGGCAGTGCTGATGTATCCCCTGACGAATTGCCCGCCATTGGCTCTAAATTGGCTTATAATGCTCCGAAACCTCACAAGGGATTCATCGATGGTCATCCCTATGTTGCGCTCAGTAAACGGGCTGCTGGCGGCGGTAAACACGGCAATGCGTTTGACGCCAACCGCCAATGCCCTTTCTAACCCTTTTTCGTTGGCCACTAAGGCGGAATAAGCGGGCCCCACCGGCAGTTGAGGCCATAAGGCATCTGCGTCGGCAAGTTGAGGAATCTGTTTGGGAGACACAAAGCTTGTTGCTTCGATTTCCTTGAGTCCAGCATCAACAAGATGCTTTATAAAGGCAAGTTTAACTTCCGTCGGAACTGTGATTGGCTCGTTTTGAAGCCCATCTCTTGGGCCGACTTCAATGATGGCAACCCTTTCTTTACTCATGAGGCTTAGCTTTCAGAATCTTTATAAGAAGCTGCCCTTCTTGAACCTGATCTCCCTTGGTGGCACCGACCAATTCAACTTCACCATCGAACGGGGCATGCATGGGCTGCTGGGTTTTCATTGCCTCCAGAACAACAACCTTTTGCCCTGATTGAACCAAATCCCCTTTGCTAACAAGGACATCGGTGATCAGCCCCGGCATAGACGCGAGGATTTCGCCGTTGTGGGCAAACTCAACTGGCTTCGTTCCTCCGCTCCTCTCAAATTCAAATACCAAGCCATCAATAGACACAAGGACCTTGGTGCCTTTGATGACTGCCATTCCCGTGACCAAACCCTGTTTGGTGCGCACCGAAAAACGGTCGCCTAAATTGTAAGCCGACCCTAGCTCCGGCAGCTCGATTGCCTCTCCGTTGAGGAAAATCTTAGCCATACGGTTAGACTAAAGTCCGCTTTTCTTTTTGGGCTTGGTATCGGATTGCGGCTTGAATGAAGGCTCGAAAGAGGCTTGCCGTTTCAGGATCATCGGGGGTCCTTTCTGGGTGCCATTGAACGCCAAGGACCCAGTGCCGGCTTGGAACTTCAATCGCTTCGATCGTTCCATCCTCGTGGTGGGCGGTGGCAATGACTCCACTTCCTAACTTGGCAACCGCCTGGTGGTGAAAACTTTTACCCTTCACAATTGAACCCCCAAGGGCACGCTCGGCTAAGGAACCAGGATCAACCACATAGGTTTCCAATTCGCCAACATGGTGAGGGGTCAGCACCTGATCGGGCAAATGCTGGATAAGACTGCCTCCACTTGCCACGTTTAGAAACTGGCAGCCATAGCAAATTCCAAGAATTGGCAAATCTGGATCGACCCTGCTAAGCAGTTCCGATTCCATTTGGAACCTCTCTGGCTCTTGCAACTCCACCTTTTGGTGATTGGATTCACCAAAATGGGAGGCATCCATATCGTTTCCGCCCGGAATCAACCAACCGTCGAGAATCCCCGCCATGAGCTTCATGTCTGTGCTGGGGGTTACAATAATGGGGCAGCCACCAGCCTTGGCAACCTGCTCCGCGTAGTTTGACTTTAACGAGATTTCAAGCCGACTCCGAGAGTCTTTGCCCGCTTTGATGTCTCCAGTGATTCCGATTATGGGTTTTGGGCTCACGATATGATAGTCCTAACCGATTCTACGTTTATTTTGATCCGCTGAAGGAACTGGGCGGCGCCAACCCCATTGATAAGCCGGTGATCAAAGGTAATCGCAACGTTGGCGAACCGCCTTGGAGACATTCCGTCGCTTTGGTCCAGCCCAAAATAAATTTCGCCTAAGAAGACGGTTGCTACTGCCGGTGCCACCACAACCGGTATTGCGTCCCTCAGTCCAAAGTTCTGCATATTGGTAATCGATACGGTTACCGATTCATTAGCTTGATCCTTACCGGTTCTTGCTTCTTCAATTTGCTTTTTGGCTTCAAGGGCAAAGGTTTTCCAACTTAACGTGTCGGCATTATCAATCCTTGCAATAACCAGTTCATCTCCGGGCAGCCCTACCGCAATCCCTAGATTGCAATAGTGATAAGTTCGAACAATTTCCTCGCCCACTAAGGTGCTTCTAAAGGCTGGGAAATCTGCTAGAGCCTTGGCCACACAATAGGCGAACAAAGTAAAGGCAGAAGGGCTAAATTCACTTCCCGACTCCTTGTATTCTTTTCGGACGGCTTCGATTTCTTCCCAAAGGACGGCAGACGAGATCGTGCCTGGCACAACCAATTGGCTTCCTCGGACAAGCCTTGAGGAAAGCAATCGCTGTTTTGAAGCCATTTTTTCTTCAATGAAGGCAGCCGGCTGGCATTCTGGCTTGGATGGCTGGGGGCCTTTTGCGCCAAGAAAAGCATCAATGTCTTCTGGAAGCAGTTTGCCCTTGCCCGAGGCAAGCCGCTCTAGTTCTGCCTGACTTAATCCCTTTTCTTTGGCATAAGCCCTCGTTCTTGGAGGAATCATCGGCGCGTTGCCACTAGGGGAGGCTTCCGAACCTCGTTCCGTGGCAGGTTCGGGTTTCATAGCTTCGGCCTCATCCCCGGAGGAAATAATTGCGATTTCGGCGCCAATGGCAAGGATATCGTCAACCTGAGCACTCCAAGACACTAAAGTTCCATCCACCGGAGATTCCACATCCATAACCGCCTTGTCGGTTTCCATTTGGTAGATGGGCTCATCTCGTTTGACTGCGTCGCCGGGAGCCTTTAAAAAAGCGACAACGCGGGCTTCTTGAAGCCCTTCTCCAATCTGAGGAATGGTTACGGAAACATTTACCATTGAGATCATTGCAAGCCTCTTTGCTTACCACTCAATTTTGACACACAGGGAGATATCCTAACCTGAGTGGCAAAACGACTAAACCGGCGACAGAGACAGAAACTGACAAAAACTTGCGCTATAGTGGGTTGTTTCAAGCTTCAACTGGTATACTTTTGCCGCTCGGGTGAAGCTTCCCTCTCGACCGGGTTAATTGAAACTTGCGGGGCAATCCATTGCCAGCAGCCTGAAGAGAAAAAATATGCCAAAAAGAATTTCACAAGTTATCAAGCTTAACATTGCAGCCGGAAAAGGGACGCCGGCACCTCCAGTTGGAACCGCCCTTGGCCCCGCTGGCATCAACATGATGGAGTTCCTGAAAAAATTCAATGAAATGACAGCTCCCCAGATGGGATATGTTTTGCCGGTTGAAATCACGGTCTACGAAGACCGATCCTATAGCTTCATTGTTAAGCAGCCCCTGACTACCGAGTTGATCAAAAGAGCAGCCGGCATTGATAAGGGAGCCGCCAATCCAAAATCTCAAAAAGTGGGCGTACTTACCAAGGAAAAGCTCCGAGACGTTGCGAAGCAGAAAATGGCGGACCTTAACACCGATGATATCGAAATGGCAATGAGGATTGTTGCCGGCTCGGCCCGAAACATGGGCGTCCGCATCGAAGACTAATTTCTTCATTGGAAGCTGGCTCTAAGGAACAACTTAGGGCCAGTTTTGGGTTGAAGACTATAAGGATTAAGATTCAGACATCAACCCTGCAAAAAGAACCGAAAATAAAAGTTGAACGTCCGATAATAAAGTCAAGAAGACATGAAGAATTTGATCAAGGTTTTAGCAATGACCGTGCTTTTTGCTGCGATGATTGCTTTTGGGCAAACCACGGCGATGGAGAAAGGTGCTTGGGCGCCAGGACAAGCCGCTGCCGATGCTTTGAAAACTTATGCATCAACTGATGGCGCGTTTCTTGCCGCCGGTTTACTGAAACCTGGCTATCAAAAATCTGCTGACCTAAGCACGATGCTCCTTTATCCTGATGATCAAGTTTTGGTGCTGGCATTAACCGGAGCCCAAATTCGGCAGGCCTTTGAAAGGTCAGTGTCTTTGTATCCTCAACCCAATGCAAGCTTCTTGCAGATTTCAGGTTTCAACGTCACTTTTAACAAAAATGGTGCTGTAGGCAAAAGAATTGTCAACGTGACGGTGAATGGCTCGCCACTCAATGACGGGCAAACCTACATGATTGCCATGCCATCGTCTTTAGGACATGGCGGATTGGGATACTTTAGAATATGGGACAACTCGGACATCAAAAAAACATTGCCAGGCACAATCGAAGCCGCTCTCAAAGGAAAACCCTTTGTCACTTCGCAGCCACGCTGGTCTGTACAGCTTTAGCCGCTGCTGGTTTAGCCGCCCCTCAGGCGCCAAAACCCCATTTTAGCAAGTCAGAAGCTTGGTCTTACCTTGTCAAACAATGTTCCTACGGGCCCCGCGTGCCGGGCACAAAAGCGCATCTGCTATGCCGCAAGTATATAGTTGACACAATTAAGCCCTATTGTGATTCCGTCACCCTCCAGCAATTCACTCACTTTTGGTCAGTCTCCCAATCCACTCTGACCATGCACAACATTATTGCAACCCAAAACTGGAAGGATGCAAAAGAGCGTGTTTTGCTTCTTGCCCACTGGGATAGCCGACCCTTTGCCGACCAAGATAAAAATCCTGCCAATCATGACAAGCCGATTTTGGGAGCCGATGATGGCGCAAGCGGAGTCGCCGTCTTGATGGAACTTGCCAAGGCTTTGCAAAACCACCACCCAGGGCTTGGAATCATGTTTTTCTTCACCGATGGTGAAGACCTCGGACCCAATATCGATGAAATGCTGCTTGGAACTGACTATTTTGCCGATCATTTGCCAAGCCCTAAGCCCAATTACGGCATCTTGCTAGATATGATTGGCAACAAGGGGGTCAAGGTGCCCATCGAGCAAGAAGGCTACAACTCGAACCCAAGGTTCGTCAACGATTTTTACTCGTTTGTGGACAAAAATGGCTTTTCCGGAACCTTCCCCGATAAGTTTGGATACGACATGGAAGACGATCATATTCCTTTAATCCAAAAAGGAATTCCAACCATGGATCTCATTGATTTTGACTACGCACCATGGCATACCTTGGGTGACACTGTTGACAAATGCTCGGCTGAATCTCTTGGCAAAATCGGAGACGCCTTAACCCTTTGGTTAACTCAAAAGCCGGTCTATAAAGTAGTACCGATGGGTCCAACTGGCTAATTTGGGGGCAGAACATTGAGGGCCTCGCAAGGCGAAGTTCTCACCTTGCGCCTACATTGGACCCCATCCTAACGTAATATCCAAGCATGTACACGCCGTTTGATTGGCAAGAGGCCATCGGCAACCGAGCCGAATACGCGGAACAGCGCCTGAAACAAGGAGCTCCTGTTTTGGGGCTATCGATCGATGTGGGAGTTCTGCTATTCTCTTTTCGAAGGCAGTCGCCAAAATTGTTCGAAATCTACGATCGATTGGCGATGGGCGCGATTGGCCAGCAAGCCGATATTGAATCTGTTCGAGTGGCAGCGGTTGAATTTGCAAGCCGAGAAGGGTATCAGCGCAGTGAATCAGACGTCACCATCCAGCGGGTGGTCACCACAATTTCCAGCCCCGTGAAAAGAGCATTCAGCGATTTCAGCTCTTCTCCGTTTTTAATGAGGACCGTTTTTGCGGAAGTAAATTCCTCACCGGATGAAGACATCTATTTTCTATTGAATTACGACGGGGACTATAACCTCTCTAAGAAGTTTGCGATTGCGTCGGGATATGGAGAAGAGTCCGAGGCGTTGCCCAAAGCCCTCGAAAAAATCAGCAAGTCTTTAACTCCGACAAAGGCCATTGCTAAGTTGGAAGAGGCTTGGCGAGATCATGCCAAGGAACAAGAAATTGAGCCTGCATCATTAGAAGGATTGGTTTGGGAAGCGCTGCTCATCGAAAGAAGCAGTTCTAAGGAAAATCGGTTTCAGGTCTTTACGCAGCCTGCAAAGTAAAACCTAATCTATAAGAACTTCAATCTTTCGCAAAGCGACGGCAGAAGCTTCCGGCAAGGTGTCGTTGATAAAAGTCCCTGCGCCAGATTCACTTCCCGCAAGATATTTGATCTTTTCTTTGGTGCGGTAAATCGGATAGAATTCGGTGTGAAACCAAGTCCACTCGTAGCCAGCTTTCGTTGGCTCTTGATGGGTCACCATCAGGTAGGGCATAGAAATCCCAAACAACTGGTCCAGCTTTTTGGCAACGACTAGCAAAACTTCCGCATAGGCATCTAAGGTTTTCTCGTCAAACTGGGCAATAGAAGACAGATGAGCTTTAGGAACCACGTAAGTTTCGTACGGATAGCGGGCAAAAAACGGAATGAAAGCAACAAACAGCTCATTCTCCCAAATCTTAGGCGAGCTTTCTTCTGGCGCAGACTGAACCGAGTCCAGCACGCTTCTCATCAGGGGTTGACCGTGTTTTTCTAAGTGCTCTCGTTCTTTACTCAGCTCTTTTTGAGGCGTTGGCGGAATAAACGGATAGGCATAAATCTGCCCATGAGGATGGTTAAGGGTAACGCCGATCTCTTTGCCTTTATTTTCAAAAATAAAGATGTACTCCACTTCGGGAATCTCTTTCAAGCAACAATAGCGATCTTTCCATACGCGGACAAGTTTTCTAACCTGGCTATAGGGCAGTTCAGCAAAGCTTCCTTTGACGTTCGATGTATAGCTAACCACCTCGCACAGCCCTCCCGACGGCATGACCGGCATGACTTCGCTTCCTTGCACTGCTGGTGTCTGAGGAGGAAGGGACAAGGCAGGAAACTTATTTTCGAAGACAACAAGGTCGTAATCTTCTAAAGGGACTTCAGTTGGAAATCCGCCCGGTTTGGTTGGCGAAAGGGGGTCAAAATCGTCCGGTGGAAGAAATGTCCGATCTTGACGGTGGGTTGCGGTAACAACCCATTGATCCAAAAAAGGATGAAACCGCAGTTCCGACATTTCGATAAAAGTTACCTTGTGAATAGAATCTGCGCCAAACCCCGCTCATAAAGGAGTAGAAATGGGGCAAGTTTCTTGCCAGCCGGGGGCATGCACTCTCTCTTTTTATCGCCGTTTCAAATAAGTTCTGTTCGAACTCTGATATTCTTTTGGAAAACCAATGGCAACCAACTCAAAGGAAGAAAGGTCCCTCTGGAGTTTTCAGATTCTAAGGGTTTCTGGGATTCCGATCAAGGTTCATCTCACCTTTCTTTTATTTCTGGTTTGGATTTTATTTGCCCTCGGAGAAAATGCCCTAAAAACGGTGGGGTTTATCCTTGCCTTGTTTTTATGCGTTGCCCTTCACGAGCTAGGACATGCCCTTGCCGCCCGTCATTACGGCATCGAAACGAGTTCAATTACGCTTTATCCGATTGGCGGCCTTGCCATCATAGAAAAGCGACCGAAACCAGCCGCCGAAATTTGGATTGCCCTTGCCGGGCCCCTTGTCAATATTGTCATTGCCTTTTTCTTAGCCCTTGGCCAAACCGCTAAAACCGGCAAACTGCCAGGGCTCGAAATCCAAGGGGCAGGCGTTTCCTTTATCCAAGCCATGTTTGCTGCCAACTTGGTTCTTGCCCTCTTTAACCTCATTCCTGCTTTTCCTATGGACGGAGGTAGAGTTTTGCGCGCCCTTGTCTCTCTAAGAGTGGAAGAGCCAAGGGCAACCTCAATCGCGGTCGGCATCGGCCAATCCTTGGCGGTTTTTCTGTTTTTCGGGGGAATGCTCGAGCAAAACTGGATTTTAGTTTTGGTTGCGGCTTTGGTCTTTATAGCTGCCTCCCAAGAACTTGCGGTGACAACCGCCCAGAGCCTGATGGAAGGTAAAGCGGCATCTGATGCCATGATCACAGAGGTTGTTATCGTTGGCAGTGGTGAAACGATCGAAGATGTCGCCAAACACCTCATTCATGGCTCTCAACATGATTTTCCGGTGAAATTAGGAGACGATATTTTAGGTGTGATTACTCATGCCCAAATTGTGCAGGCCCTTGCCCTGGATCTTGGCTCCGATTATGTTGCGGGCCACATGTCTCGTGATTTTGCGTCGTGCAAGCCCACCGATGATCTAGAACTCATCTCAGAGCAGATTCAAACCGGATCGCAGTTGCCAATCATTGTCATAGACGCCGACGGTCGGTTCCAGGGCATGGTAACTAAGGAAAGCGTGAGTGAATATGTGATGCTGGCTCACGCTCGGTCGCGCCAGCGCTCGAAAAAGACTCCTTCTTTAATGCCTTAATCCTCCCCATCACAAGCAAGACATCGGTAACCCGGATTCCGGGGATGCGCAGGGCTTGGCCGACGGTTTGAGGCCGCTGGTTGCCGAGCTTTTCTCGACTTTCGTAGCTCAAACTGGGGATTGCCTCGTAGTCAAAAGCACTTGGAATTTTAATCGCATCGAGGGCTTCAGTGGACTTGACTTGCCTTTCTTGGATCGCCAGATACCCCTTGTAAAGGGCGCCTAATTCGATTTGCTCAATAACCTCTCGGGGAAAAGTCTCGATCATCGGCGTCCCTATAAGTTCAGCAAGCTTTTGAGCCTTTAAAAAGTTCATGCTTGGGCGTCTCATCAAATCGAGCAAAGAAATCTTGTCTGATACTGGAGATTCACCTTGCTCGCTCAAAAACGGCTCGTGGCCAGCATGAACCTCAATGTTTTCAAGAACCTGCTTGCCTTTGGCAATGGATTCTTGCTTTTGGTAAAACCTCTCTGTTCGAATAGGATCGGCAAGACCCACTTCAATCGCAATTGGGGTGAGCCTTGCGTCGGCGTTGTCATTGCGCAAATGGAGCCGATGTTCTGCCCTTGCCGTTAACATTCGATAGGGGTCATCAACCCCCTTGGTAACAAGATCATCAACCATTACCCCAATAAAACTGTTGGCTCTAGAAAACTCCACCCAAGGTTTGTTTTGCGCATACCGCGCCGCCTGAATTCCGGCGACTATGCCCTGACCAGCCGCTTCTTCGTATCCACTTGTGCCGTTCAGCTGACCGGCTAAGAACAGCCCGTCCATCTGCCGGCTCATCAGCTGAGGTGTCAATTGAGTGGGATCGGCAACATCATACTCCACCGCATATCCGGGCCGAATCATTTCGACTTGTTCCAACCCGGGGATTGTTTTGAGAGCGCTCAACTGCACATCGGCAGGAAGGGAAGTTGAGAAGCCCTGAACGTAGACTTCGGGCCCGTCCCAGGTTTCAATTTCCAAAAAGATGGGATGGCTGGTTTTTTCGGCAAACTTAACAACTTTGTCTTCAACGCTTGGGCAGTACCGTGGTCCAATTCCGGTTATCGCTCCCGAGAACATCGCGCTCTCACTAAGATGGTCACGAATAAAATCGTGGGTGACCTCGGTGGTGCGAGTTTGGTAGCAAGGGAGCAAATCTCTTTGGACGGGAAGCTCAGTGTGAAGGTAAGAAAATGTCCCACAATTTTGCTCTGGCTCCATCACGCTGCAGCGGCTTAGATCAATCGAGTGCAGACGGATTCGGGGGGTGGTGCCCGTTTTGAACCTTTTGAGCCTGACTCCAATGGCCCCCAGAAACTGGCTGAGGCCATAGGTAGTGAGTTCACCGACCCGAGATTCCGCGGTTTGGATTTTGCCAGTGTGGCAGACGCTGCTGAGGAACGTCCCGGTTGTTAACACTACACACGAAGCCCTAATGATTGAACCATCGGCTAGCACGACTCCTGACAAGCGGTTGCCGACAACCTGCACCGATTCCACTGCCGATTCTATCACCACCAAGTTCGGGGTGGTCTCTAAACACCGGCTCATCAGCCGCGGATACAAATCCTTGCACACATGAGCGCGGATCGTGCGAACGCTGGGCCCCTTTCCGGTTGCAACCCGCCTGATGTGGGTTGCGGCGAGGTCAGCAGAGATCCCCATCTGGCCGCCGAGCGCATCCACTTCTCTTGCCATATGCCCTTTGGCAGGCCCACCTATGCTACAGTTGCAAGGCAAGTGGCCGATTTTGGCTTTGCTTAAGGTGATGCACGCCGTTCTGCAACCTAACCTAGCCGAAGCAAGGGCGGCTTCAATACCGGCGTGGCCCCCACCGACAACAAGAACATCAAAATCAGGCAGAGCCCTGGTCCTCCCAGTGCTGAGCAATGATTTGTGCCATCTCTTCCAAAAAGGCTCGATCAGTCTCATCAAATTGGTTTGGCAAGTGGCCATCAACATCAATTTGCCCTAGAACTGTATTGCCTTTTCGAATCAAAACTACAATCTCGCTTCTTGTGAAAGCGCTACAAGAGAGATAGTTCACGACGGTTCGAACGTCGGCAACAACCACGTCCCGATCCTCCGCTACTGCGGTCCCGCAAACGCCAACCCCAACCGGTATTTTGGTGTGCTCTGTTGGCTCACCTACAAAGGCATCCAACAGCAAATGATCTCCCTCTAAGCGGTAGATGCCGCTCCAATCGTATCCCGGAAGTTGGCTAAGGAGCCTCACCGCAGCCTCTCGAAAATGACGTCCTTTGATAGAAACAAGGCGAAGGGCGTTCAGAAGTTCTGCGGCTGTATCTTGCTCAATCATAGTTAAAACTTTACCGTCTCAACGGGGTTTGAACCCAGTCCTTACGTCATTCCTTTGCTGCCATTCCAATTTTGCGTACACTATTGAGACCACGTTCAATGGTGTACGGCGGCAACATGTGAACATGGATACAGTTGACATCACTATCATTGGCGGAGGACCATGCGGGCTTTTCGCTGCTTTTTACGCTGGACTGCGAGGCATGTCCGTTCGGATTATTGATTCCCTCTACGAATTAGGCGGACAATTAACCGCCCTGTACCCAGAGAAATACGTTTATGATATGCCCGGCTTTCCCAAGGTCCTTGCTAAAGATTTAGCGGCGAGCCTTGCCAAGCAAGGTACTCAATTTGATCCTGAAGTGATCTTAGGAGTCACCGCTCAAGATCTAGAAAAGCATCCCGATGGCTATCTGATTCGAAGCTCTGATGGCCGAGAATTTCCAACCAGAACCCTTGTGATTTCAGCCGGCGCCGGAGCCTTTTCACCCACTAAGATGGGAGTTGCCAGAGAAGAAGAATTTGAAGGCAAAGGGGTTTATTATGGAGTCAAAGATAAATCTGTCTTTCGAGACAAGCGCATTGCGATTGTTGGCGGAGGCGATAGCGCGTTTGACTGGTGCCTGAACCTGATGGACACTGCCGAACACATTCATCTGATCCATCGCAGGGATGTTTTTAGGGCCCACGAGGACAGCGTCGAAAAAGTGAAAGCAAGCCGTGTAGAATTTCACCTTTGGCATGGCGTCCATGAACTGCACGGGGCCGATGGCCTAGAAAAAATCTCTTTGATGAATCTGCAATCTAAAGAGGCATCCGATATTGAATTAGATGCCTTAATTGTCAATATTGGGTTTAAGTCTTCTTTGGGTCCCATCAAAAATTGGGGATTAGATTTGGAAAAGAATGCAATTAAAGTGAGCGACCATTACGAAACCAATCTTCCGGGAGTCTTTGCGGTTGGCGACGTCTGCCACTATGGCAAGAAACTGAAACTTATTGCAACCGGAGTTGGGGAAGCGGCAACCGCCGTTTGCTACGCCAAAACGGTTCTTGATCCGGAATCAAAGTTATTTCCTGGTCACAGCAGCGATCGGGAATAGTCTTGGCGGTTGTTCGAAAACCGATCAATCCAGTAAACTCTTCTTTGTTGCCAAAGATGGTTACAAAGGAGAAGCTCCAAAGCATTGGGTAGCGCGTACACGCCGGGTTTAACCGTCAGTTCCGATATAGTTGTGAGGCGGCTCCGTCGACTTCCCATCAAGGGAGAAGTCCTAGTTGCTGATGGCGAATTAGTCCAACCCGATCAAATTGTGGCCCGTGCCAATTTACCAGGCGCCCTCCAAACCATTAAACTGGCGGAGCAGCTTGGGATTGACGCCCAAGACCTTCCTGCAAGATCGCCAGTTCAAGTTGGAGATCAAGTCTCGAAGGGGCAAGTTCTCTTTCAAAGCAAGGGGATCATGGGGATGTTCAAGCGGGAGGTTATTTCTGACTACTCAGGAACGATTGAGGCGCTATCGGAGGTCACTGGCAATGCTCTTGTGAGAGAAGCTCCAATCCCCGTCGAAATTTCGGCTTATATTCAAGGCAAAGTCATCAACGTCATGCCGGAAGAAGGGGCTTCTATTGAAGTGAGATGCGCAATGGTCCAAGGAATTTTTGGGGTTGGCGGCGAGCGCAACGGAGAAGTCAAAGTCATTGCCAATCAGCCGGATGAATTGATTGATGCCAGTCAGATTTCCTCGGCCCTTGCGGGAAAGATCATCATTGGCGGCCGTGGGATTAGCTACGACGCGCTTGTGAAGGCAGGAGAAGTAGGGGTGGTTGGCGTTCTTGTGGGGGGAATCATGGACGAAGACCTTGTACGGTTCCTTGGTTACGATATTGGAGTTGCCATTACCGGATCCGAGAAGATCCCGTTGACCCTCATTGCAACCGAAGGCTTTGGCTCTTTGACGATGGCAACAAGAACTTTTGAACTTCTCAAAACTTTGGAGGGCCAAATGGGAAGCATCAACGGTGCAACTCAAATTCGGGCTGGAGTGATCCGTCCTGAACTGATTGTTCCTCTTGCCAATGATGCGGCTTCGTCACATATCGCGGGGCAAGTCTTTGAACTCGTTGTAGGAGCGTCTATCCGAATCATCAGAGAGCCCTACTTTGGTGCTCTGGGGGTTGTTTCTGGCCTTCCTGCTCAGTTGGTGAAGCTAGAATCTGGCACCGAAGTGCGCGTTTTGAATGCTAAACTGAACTCTGGAGAAGTTGTTACCGTACCTCGAGCCAACGTAGAAATCGTTGCCAATTAAAATTTCACAATTCCTTAACCTTAAAAAGCTATAACAAACTGATCGCATGCGATCCACCCCCAGAGAGTTATGGCAGCATCACCATCAGTTCAAACTGAAGTCAAATCATCGAATTTCATGAAAATTCTTGTTGTGGATGACGAAAACGCAATCCTTGAAACCCTTGAAGCTAAATTTAGGAGAGAAGGCTTTACGGTTTTTTGCGCGTCAACTGCCGAAGATGGCATGAGGCTTTTCCGCAAGGTCAAGCCCGACCTTGTCATTCTTGATATCATGCTTCCCCAGAGGTCTGGTTACGATTTTTGCGTAACTGCCCGAAAAGAGTCTTCAATCCCCATCATTTTTTTATCGGCCAAGGCGGATGAGGCTAATCGAATCCAGGGCCTTGAACTTGGTGCCGACGACTATGTGACCAAGCCCTTTCATCTTAACGAATTGGCAGCAAGGGTCCGTGCCGTGTTGCGCCGCTCAACTGGCGAGCCAGTTCAGGAAGTCGTCGAAAAAGGCAATTTGAAGATCGATCCACTGAGTCATGTTGCAACTTTGGATGGCAATCCAATGGACTTGTCTCCTCGAGAGTTCGCCCTTCTTTACTTTTTAGTTCGCAACGCCGGCAAAGTCTTTTCCAGAGATACCTTGCTGGATCGGGTTTGGGGCCATGATGCCTACATTGCGGCGCGGACGGTGGATGTCCATGTTCGATGGCTCCGCACAAGAATCGAAAAGAACCCTGATAGCCCAGAGCGCCTCGTAACAGTGCGCGGTGTCGGCTATAAATTTGTTGGCTAACTCCTAACTTCCCCTTTCCTTTCCACCTTGTTGGATAGGATAAGTTAGGAGACGAGAGCAATTTTGAACCTATTCCCCTCTTTGGAGGGGTGCCCCGTTCAAACTGGGCGGGGTGGTCCGATCAAGAATTAACCCCCTCAATTTCTTGATCGGCGGAACCTTGCAACATAACTACTTCATAAAAGACTCTTCGTAAAACTCCCTGTTTATTCTTCAACCACTCCGCCTTTTGCTTTTGCGAGGTGCACCGCTCCACCGGCGGGGAATGGCTACCGCTCTCCATCCCCGACCTCCCTTCCTTTCATCGCTTCGCGATGAAAGGAAGGGAGGTCGGTTCCCCGCCCAGGAGCAAAAAAGTTGCCCTCCTTTCCGACTTGTTAGATAGGGCAAAGGAAAGCAGCCACGATGAACGCCTCAACTTGAACCTAATCCGTCTCGAACTTCACAGTAATGATTTCGAACGGTTTGTACTCAATCATAACTTGATCTTCAACCGCTTCTAGCTCCTCAATTGGCTTTTCATCTAAGCTGCACAGCCATGCCGATCGAAAACTCTTGATGATGGATAACGGAGCCTTCCCTTTGGCATTGTGAGATTCGTAAAGCCGCACAATCATTCCCGTTCCGTCTTCCGCTCTCTTTACGGTCTCAACAACAAGGTTTCGGTCCTCGCAAAAAACAAAGGGCGGTAGTTTTCCAGACTCACCCTTTGAAGGGGCCAGATGGGCCGACCTCGTTTCGGCGTTAATGGCATAAGAAGTTTGGACAACTTCCCCAAGATTCAATCCTCCAAAATGGGGATACAAAACATAGGTGAACCGATGCTCTCCCATGTCACATTCAGGATCAGGAGCCTTCGGCGAACGGAGGAGGCTTAACCTCATTACCCCATTTTTGACGTCATAACCATATTTGCCGGTATTGATCAAAGCCACGCCATGATCGGCCTCGCTTAAATCAGCCCATTTCTGAGCGCAGACTTCAAATTTAGCCATATCCCAAGTTGTGTTGTCGTGGGTGGGCCGCTCAACGTGACCAAATTGAATTTCAAAGGCAGCTCGCGCGCTGTTGATGTTGAGAGGAAATGCCACTTTGAGCATTTTGTCTTCTTCGTGCCAGTCCACCCAAGTGTCAAACCGAATGCCAGGTGTTGGGCCAAGCGAAATGCGCTGCTTAATCGTTGACTTCCCAAATGTCTTCACCACTTCGACCGCAACTCGAACCGGACCCCGCTCCACCACTTCGAAGCTCTCGCTCTTAATCAGAGGCTTAGCGGTTTCACCGGAATAGACATCCACATCCCAAGCCGACCAGAACAAAGGATGGTCATCTAAGATTTGGAACATGTTGGCAAGTTCTCCCGGCGCAATAAATTCAGAACCATCATCAAGACTTTGGATGCTGACAATGTTTCCGTTAGAGTCAAACCGTACCGACCACTCGTCGTTTTCCAACTTGCGTGAATTGGCTTTGAGGCGGGCCCTTGTTGAAACACTTTGTCTCCGAAAATCGGCTATGGCCACCGAGCCCATAGCCGCAGCGGGAGTTTCGAAGATCACCTGTTTGTCTCCCCACAAGTCAACCACCTGAACGGGAAACGTGTCATCTCCACACACAACCGATTCTGGGAATTGGCCCTCCTTAAAGTGGTGCGCACTCACCTGGCTTTGGGTTGTTAGGGTTGTGTTGTGGAACAAGGCCATCGGCTTTTCACACTGATTCGTATCCAGTTTCGCACCAATTTGGGCCAAGGATTTTTCGATAAGGGCGTTGCCTTTTTCTAAGATTTCGGCATAGTCACGATCTGAATCTCGATACACTTCATTGACAGACGAACCAGGAATAATATCGTGAAACTGGTTCAACAGCACTAATTTCCAGAGTCGCTCTAGTTCATCGCTTGGGTACTTCGCGGTTGAAAAGGAGGCAAGCCATTCTGCGTCTCTTAGTAAAAACTCGCTGAAGCGGTTACCACGTTTGTTGGCGGCTTGGCTTGTGTAGGTGCCTCGGTGAAGTTCCAGATAAAGTTCTCCAACCCAAGTCATCAAGTCTTTGCTCTTTTCGTATGATTCTTTAAAGAAGTCAAGGGCATGCTTGCCAAAATTGATTTCTGGATAACTTGGTGCAAGTCTTCCTCGCTTTAAGAGGGCAAGATGCCTTTCAGTTGGGCCTCCGCCTCCATCGCCAAACCCAAAGGCGTACAGAGATTGGTCAGCGCGTGAATGGTCTTTGTAATTCCTTACCGAGAATACAATTTCCTTTGGCTCTGCACTGCCGCAGTAGGTGTCGGACGGCAAAAAGTGGCTCCAGACCTTGGTTCCATCAATGCCCTGCCACCAAAATGTGTGGTGGGGAAACTTGTTGAACTGATTCCAAGAGATTTTTTGAGTGAGAAAGTACTTAATTCCAAACTTGGTGAGAATCTGAGGCAGAGCTGCCGAATACCCAAAGACGTCGGGAAGCCACATGTCTTTGGTCTCCACCCCAAGCTTTTTACGGAAGTACTCCATGCCGTACAAGAACTGGCGGATTAATGATTCGCCGCCCGTGAGATTGCAGTCGGCTTCCACCCACATCGAGCCAACCACTTCCCACTGCCCTTTCTTAATGGCAGATTTGACCTCTTCGAACAATTTGGGATACTCGTTCTCTAACCACTCATATTGGGAAGCCTGGGAATGCACAAAAACATACTCGGGATGCTTTTCCATCAGCCGCAGCTGGTTTGCAGCGGTATGGGCCATCTTGAGATGAGTAATGGATAGAGGCCATAGCCATGCGGTGTCTAAGTGGGCATGACCGACCGGTGTCACCGCGTGCTTAAATTCTCCGTTGAGTTGGCCGAGGCAATCTTTGATTGCTTTTCTGCTCTTCTGAATGGATTCTGGCACCTCAAAATTGAAGGCATTAATCGCGTCGTTTAACCCCCGAAGAATGATGGTGTAAGCAGGGTCTTTTTCATCAATCGTGTCTAGCAAACTCTTGGCAAAGTCAAAATCGTAAACAAGCTCTTGGATTGGTCTTCTAAAGACAACCAATTTAGCTTCCTTAACCTCCTCTGCCATCGGAGTCCGAGGCTTTTCTTTTCCATGAACGGTTGTTTGGGGGTTTCTGGTGTACACCTGAATGTACTCTTCAACCTTCGCTCCTGCCGTCGAGGCGGGGCTTAGGGCTACGTTCCTGCCCTCCAACCAACCAAAGTCGGAATGCTCCACGTCAATCCCACAATAAGGGCTGTTGTCTCTCCACACGGTTCTTTCGCCTCCAACTTCTGCGCGGATGACGGTTTCGAGTCCTGCCATGCTTTGGGGGACTTTACCGGAGACCCGAAACCAAAAGACGGTGTAAGCGGGTCCATACTTGTAGCCGGATTCAACCTCTTGCCAGGTCCCTTTTTTGGCCTCATTTTGGGTGGCACAGGAACTTTCGTTGATTTCTATTTTCAGGGGATGCTCTTCCCCATAAATCAGCTGCTTGAGCTGGTGCTGCACGAATGAATCGATTCGGCGACGAGTTATGGATGTGTGCTTAAGCATGATTGACGTGAACTTTTAAGTGTAACCTACCCAGGGCAATGGCTTGAAAGGTCCACCAGAAATGGCAAAGGCATTGCCTTTCTGCTAGGATATCAAGTTCCCGGAAGCAGTTCTGAGGCAGAGAAGCTTTCTCCTGATCTTTTTAGGTACTTTAGTATAGACTTTAGTACCTTATTCCTATGAAAATGTTTCAGCTTAGCCACCCTATTCAGCCAGAAGCTAAAACCTTCTTCTTGAACAGGCACCAGAAAGAGATTTCGGAGCCGCAGGGGATTCCGGATAGGGCTAGGTTTCCTGCGGTTCAAAGCTCGTTACCCCCCCGCTTGCCCCAAGCTGAAGCCTCACTTGGATCCCCCTCAGAAACCCTTCTTTTTGAGTGCCTACTCAACTCCCCGCAACTCAGCCTACATCCATTGAACGCAAGGCATTTGGCCCACGCCTGTCTGATTCAATTGTATTTACCTGGGCTCAATCGCCCCGTGACGCTCGCTCGGCAAGAGTCCTTTCGGTGCGCAAACATCATCTTAAGCCAAGCCCCCAAGGGCTTCGAATCCATTGTACAAGAGCTCAAGAAAGATGGCTTGGGCAACGAAGCCTACATTTTGCAAAATTGGGCTTCACAAAAAAGTATTCAATGCGCAGATGCTGGTTTAGTACCCTCTGGTTGCGAAAATGGCTGCACAAACCGTGCTTCGGTCATCACAAGGGCGGACGGCTACTTTCCAGCCGCCTGGAATTCTCGTCGTAGAGTGTTGAGCCTGCCTGCCTTCTTTGCCCGAGGCAACGTGGACCACCTTTTGCTCCATACTTCGGTTCCGTTTCTCGAAGACTGTCTTGGTTCTGATTGCCCATTCGCTAGCTGTGATAGCAATCTCACCTTTAGCCAACAGATTGTCGCCATCGTTGGCAGCACAAGGCCAACGCGGGCTTCTGCAAACCTCGCTTCACAGCTTGCCAAAGAGCTTGCCGATCAATCAGCGTGTGTGATATCGGGCGGGGCTCCTGGGATTGACCTCATTACCGAGTCAACCGCCTTGCAGAATGGAGGCAGTGCCATCGAAATCCGCCCTTGCGGACTCAGCCAACCTTGGGGCATTTCAAATCTTGACTTCCGTCTCAACAAATCCAGTGCCAATGATGGGTTGGAAAGTAACTGCCAATCACTACTTGAAATCTCTTGTTTTCCTGATCGGGCCCCGTTTGCTACCGCTGCCGCAATGGAGAGAAATGCCCTCATTTATAGTCTTGGTGCTATCACTTTTGCCATCCAGCCCCAACTCAAAACAGGAGGAACTTGGCACGGTGCGGTTCGTGCCCTCCGAAGCCAGCTTGGAGTTGTCGCCGTTACCACCGAAAATTCAGTTGCCAATTTCGCTCTGAGAAACCTCGGCGCATGGACGTTCTGGTTAGAAGGCTCAACTCAAGATCGGCAAATCAACGATTTAGTCGCCACAAGCCCTTGTGCGGTGGTCCTTAGGTTTGGAAGAATCCGCCTCATGCCTCCAAGCACGCTATTTCATACGATTTAGCGGTTTAGAACAGACCTGCAGAGAACAAACACCGAGGGATTGATAAACGCAAGAAGGGATTTTATCAAATTTCTCAACCAACGCAAGTAAACTTTATTCAGTGCAAGCCATCGCCAAAGCGCATCCCCAGCCAGGATTCGACCTAATCCCATTTCAGGAAGTTTCACCGCCTCCTGGCTCCGTGAAAATCCAGGTTACAGCCGGATCAGTTTGCGGCACCGACCTCCATATCTACAAATGGGATGATTGGGCATCGAGCCGCATCGTTCCACCCCGAATCGTTGGGCATGAGTTCTGCGGGACCATCGTTGAAGTTGGTGAAGGCGTGCCCGCTTCCAGAATCGGAGAGTTTGTCTCTAGTGAATCTCATATCGTCTGCGGCCATTGCCGACAGTGCCTAGCCGGACAAAAGCATGTGTGCATCAATACAAAGATCTTAGGAGTTGATGTCGACGGAGGCTTTGCCCCTTTTGCAGTCATTCCGCAAGAAAATGCAAGAACCACCAATCCCTCGATCCCTCCAAAATTAGCCTGCTTTCAGGACGCGCTTGGCAACGCGGTTCATACCGTCCATGATGGTCCCACTGAAGGGCAGACCCTGCTGATTACAGGCATGGGCCCCATTGGACTCTTTGCGGTTTCGGTGGCAAAGGCCCTTGGCGCCGCAAAAATCATCGTGACGGAAGTCTCGGATTTTAGGATTGACCTTGCCGCTCAAATCGGGGCTGATATTTTGTTACAACCCGGCAAAGACGATGTCGAAGCGGCCTTGCGCGCGATCGCTCCTCTTGGCGTTGATGGAACCTTGGAAATGTCTGGTCACCCTTCCTCGCTTCGGCTTGCCGTGAACCACACCAGACCTGGAGGAAGGATTTCCCTTTTGGGTGTCTATCCCACCAAAATGATTGACATTGACATGGACCAGGTTATTTTCAAGGGCCTCAAGATTCAGGGCATCGTGGGTCGGCGACTCTGGGAAACTTGGGATCTTATGGGCCAGTTGCTGGCAGAAAATAAATTGCATTTAGACCCCATCGTAACCCACGAGTTGCCTTATCAGGACGTTCAGGCAGGCATGGACTTGCTGGCAGCTGGCAAAGCGGGCAAGGTTGTTTTTCATTTCGGAAATTGATGGACCTGAGGATTAAGAACATCACCCCTTGCTCAAAAAAGAGATGAAGAAGTCACCAACTCTGTTTCTTAAATTTACGGCAGACGGGTAATCTGCAAGCCAAGTTATGAAGCTCGCAGTATTGCCCTTTGCCGCTGTGGACGGCGCATCTCCCGAACTCGGTCGGCAGATAGCAAATTTTGCCGCTGAGGCGGTGAGGTCGGCAACCGAATCAGACATCCAACAGGTTAATTTCTTGGCTCAAATTGATCAGGGTGGCATACCCCGAGTTCAGATTTTAAACCTTGCCGAGGGACTCGCCGAAAAGCAGATGCTCGATCAGCTTTTCTCCCAGTCTCCGGTGGATATGGTTATGGATGGCGCTCTGCGCCAAACCGGAGACAAGGGATTCAGCATTGAACTGCGCTTCTCGAAGCGGGGAGAATCAGAACCGGTTTATCACGAAACCCACGAATTTGCCGTGATGGGCTTATTTGCGGTTCTACGCACAATCATGGCCGAAATCGCAGCCCAAATGGAGCTTCCTTGGCCGCCGGCTCCTCGTGAAGCCACCGAAACACAACCCGAAATCGGGCCGGACGGCCCCGTCTTTGGGACGGATTCTGCCGAAGCCTTTATAAACTTTTTGCAGGGCTATGATGCTCTGATTTACATTCAGCAAGCTCAAGGCAGGGTTGTGCAAGAATTCAATCCTGATGACTCCATTGAAGTCCTTTTGACTTCTGTAAGGGCCGATCCTGAATTTGAAGGCTCTTACCAAGCCCTAATCGCCTTGGCAAGAATGCTTGCCGGCAACCAAATTGGATCCTTTGAAAAGACAAGAGACGCCCTAAAGGAACTTGAAGCGATCCGTCCCGATGATTTCACCGCCTATTTTGCCTTAGGAGAAGTTTATCAAGCGGTAGGAGACATGAATCATGCTGCCGATGAGTATGAGAAAGCAGTTCAGAGAAGCCCGTTCGATCCTGCCCTTTACGTTAGGCTCGGGATTGCCCAAATGCAGGGCAATATGCCGGTCAACGCAGAGAGAAACTTCCGCAAGGCGTTTGACCTCGAAGGAGAAGACAAGCCTTCTGGCGATTACCTCGCGATGGTTTTGGCCCAAACCAACCGCGGCCATGAGATACCTGCCCTGTGGAAATCAATCATTGATGCCCACCCAAATAATGCGGTGGCCCATGCCAAGTACGCAATGGCTTTGTTCCAGAATGGGCAAGAGGATGCTGCCGACGCCGCCTTTGAATCTGCGCTTGCCACGGTTGAAGAAAAATCTCCCGTCAAAAGGTTCTATGCCCCAAGGCTAGCCGCCAAGGGTGAACTCGATCGAGCGATGGATTTCTATGAGGACGTGCTAGACGAGGCTCCCAATGACATCCCAACTCTGTTGGAGTATGCCCAAACTCTGCAAAAGGCAGACCGAGAGTTTGAAGTTCCTCAAGTGCTTCAGAAAGTGCTCAATAGCAATCCAGACCCCAATACAAGGGCCCAGGCGATGTCTTGGCTCATCGAAATTGAGCAGCCAAAGCGGGTGGAGAGCGTCTTAAATGCAGAAAAGAAGATTAATGACGGCGATCCTGCTGGCGCAGCACGAGAACTCAAACCCCTCAAAAACTGGATGGCAGATTACTGGAAGTTTTGGGCTCTGTATGCCAGCGCCCTGAATTCTGCTGAGGAATACCCAGAAGGCGAGGAAGCAGCGAGAAAACTTCTTGAAATCTTCCCAGGCTGCGAACCAGGTTACGGAGAGCTGGTGAGGGCGCTGAGTGGCCAAGATAAGCACGAGGAAGCCTATTTGATCTTGCAGAACGCGGCTCGACAATTGCCGCAATCCCTTTCTATTCGAATTAACTATGCGCTTGCTGCCAAAAGATCGGGGCATGTTGATGAAGCGCGTGAACTTGCAAAGTTTTTGAGGGAAGCCATCGGTCCTAATGATGAATTAGAACCGGTCTTTGCTGAAATCGAAAGTTAAAAGCCGCCTAAAATCTACTGAATACGACGTTATGTAAGAAATGAGTGCCGTTGCCCAAACCCAGAATTTGGTGGACCTGCCATTGAGCAGCAAACCTGAAAGGGTCAAATTTTGGGTCAAGGCATTCGTTTTTTTTCATGTGGCGGCCATTACCATTTGGTCAATTCCTGCCCCACCGGACTCTTTTGTCAAAAAGCCGCAATTTCAGGACAATTCGGTTCAAAACTTCAGCCGCTCTCTCAATTTCGAAATTCGGCTCTTCGATCAAAACTACTTAAAATCTTCAATTGTGAGGCTCTATTTGCTCCCAACCGGATTTTGGCAGTATTGGGACATGTTTGCCCCAAACCCCGCCAATACCGATATGTGGTGCGATGCAATCGTGAAGTATCGAAACGGCCAAGAAAAGATTTACCAATATCCAAGGATCTACTTGCTGCCGATCCCAGAAAAGTACGAGAAGGAGCGGTATCGAAAGTATTACGAAAGGGCACATCTGGATAGCTACTCTTACGTGTGGCCCCAATTTGCTCAAAGGATCGCCCACCTCATGGATAACCCAAAGAATCCTCCGGTAGAGGTGAGTCTGCGTCGCCATTGGGAAGCCATCGCCCCTCCTGGCAAGGCCCAACCTAAGCATTACAACAGTTTTGTTTACTTTAACTATGTTGTTAACCAACAGACCTTGAAAGACCAAAGGAGCAGCGTTTTTGACTCAAACTAAATCCTCCTCAACTCCGCCTAGCGACCAAAGTTTTTGGTTTGGATTTGGATCGCCAGTTGCCCTTGGAGTTTTCCGAATTCTTGGCACCACTTGGATTTTGTTTAACCTATTTTTGCTGTCTTTTGATTTCTCCGCATGGTTTACAGAGCGTGGATTTGTGCCCCTAGCCCTCAACGATAAGGCAAACCCGCCCATCTACCCTGGCTTTAACATTGGCAAAATTTCGGTTCATGTTCCGTTTTCGATCCCAAGAATCAACCTGTTGGAACATGTCACCGATCCCAAAGTCACTTTGCTGTTCTACATTGCCCTTGTAGTCGTCACGATCATGACTCTGGTTGGCTATAAAACCAGGTTTAGCAGCATTGCTATGGCAGTGGGTGTTGTGACCCTTCAACACCGAAATATCCTGATTCTTCACGGTGGAGACAGTGTTCAAAGGATTACTGCCCTCTATATCGCCTTGGCGCCCTCGGGGGCAGCCTGTTCCTTAGATCGTATCTTGGACCTTTGGAAAGGCAAACAAAAGGGTCCGCCCCGCCGCGTTTCCCTTTGGCCACAAAGGATCATTCAATTCAATTTGGCTCTGATTTACTTCACCACCTGGTGGTACAAGATGGACGGGAATAACTGGCGAAATGGGACCGCAATTTGGTACACGTCTCGCCTCAAAGAGTTTTACCGCTTCCCTTATCCCGATTTCATTCGGAGCCTTGCCGTCAGCAGGGTTTTAAGCTACACGACCCTTGCAATTGAGCTTTCACTGGGAACCCTCGTCTTCTATAAACCAGCCCGAAAGTACGTTCTTCTGGGTGGATTGCTGCTCCACGCCACCATCGAGTACACCATGAACATTCCCTTGTTCTCGGTTTCGATTTGCTCAATGTATATTTGCTTTTACGAAGGGGAGGAAATCTCGGCATGGGCAACCCGCGTGCGATACTGGATCGAAGATCATTGGCCCAAAACGAGACGGATTGTGAAATGTCCAGAGGGCATGACCTACCAACCAGAAAAGCTTGCTGCCATTGAAGCATGCCACCCCTTTGCTCAAGTCTCCTACGAGACTGGCGAAGGTCCCGCCCTAAAAATCTTGAACGGAGCCGGAAAACCAGTGGGCTGGTTTGATCCGGTTGCCAAACCGGTAGGCGCAATTCCGTTCTTATGGAAGAAGCTTGTGCGGGCTTCTTTAACTCTCCAATCAGATTCTCAGCCAGAAGAATCTTCAACCAAAAAGGGCAGAAAACAGCTGACCGTAAGTTCATGAGGCTTTTTTCTAAACCCAGACCCATCTTGACCCTCTCCAAAGGGTTCTACATGACCGTGTTTTCCACAACCCCGATCATGCCCCCAATTATTGATGTCATTCATCCCCGTCGGATGAGCCACGCGGTTGTTGGCATGGGTGCGCCGCTCAAAGGGCACGCCGATCCCGAATCACTTGCAGAACCGATGAAAACCGGCCCCTATGCGCTGGTGACGATGAACCGGAAAACCGTTATCAAAACCTTAGTCATGCCCATTGATGAGTGCGACATCGATATCAACGCGATTGCCGCAGAACAAGCCGCCATTGGAGTTGATTTTGAAGCCCTTTCACGGCTGCGAGCCGCCTGGTTTGTGACTCAGTTTTCCTTTGAATCGTACGACCCGCAAATCTTTGCCTCAATTCGTTTTCTATACCGTTTAACCGACCGCCTCGCCGAGCTAACCAACGGAATCATAGCCGACCCGCTTGCACAGCGTTATGTTATGCCTGGCAGCCTGTTTCGAGAATCCTACGATGAAGATCCCCTCCACCCTCATGAGCTAATCTCAATCGCAGAACTTCCCGGAAAAGACGGCCCTCGCCTGAGAACCCTTGGCATGGCAAAATTTGATCACCCTGATTTTGCAGTTGAACTTCCTCATCAAGATCACCTGCAAAGCGGCCAAGTCCTGCTGACAGAAACTGTAAAATCCATGCTTCATGGCCGCGCGGCTCACCTTTCTCTTGGTAGCGACTTCTTGGGAGAAATCATTCAAGAAGAACCAGAAATCATGGTTCTAAAGCACAAACACCCTCATACCGACTTCATTTCCGCTTATGCAGCTTGGCATCGAAGCCGATCGACTAAAGAATCATAAACAACATGGAAATTGTCCAATTTTTAGCAACAAGACTCCTGATTTCTTCGTTCTGAATAGGTAATGGGACGTTCGCTTGAAAAGCAGCCAACCTTATCTTCTCATCCTGAACTCTATCCAATTCTTGCTTCATTAAGTTCACCTGCCGAGATCAGAAAACTCGACACGAAATCCCTCATTGAGTTGGCTGCCGAAGTCCGCCATGCGATATTGAATGAAGTCAGTAAAACCGGTGGCCATTTTAGCTCTAATCTTGGCGCGGTGGAAATTGCAGTGGCGCTGTTTGCGGTTTACGATCAGCCCAAAGACAAGGTTGTGTGGGATACCGGTCATCAAGCGTATGCTCACAAGATTTTGTCTGGTCGGCTGGATCGATTTGGAACCCTCCGGAAGCACAAGGGCCTCAGCGGCTTTTTAAGAAGGGAAGAAAGCGAGTACGACAGCTTTGGGGCTGGCCACGCCGGTACTGCCATTTCGGCAGCCTTGGGCTTTGCCCTTGCAAGAGATACCCTTGGGCAGAATCACCATGTGGTTGCCGTCACCGGTGACGCAGCAATTGCAAGCGGCATGAGCTGGGAGGCCCTGAATCATGGAGGATCCCTTCAAACTCCGTTCACAGTGGTCCTCAACGACAACCGAATGTCAATTGCTCCCAATGTGGGGGCCCTCACCAACTATCTTGCCAAATTAAGAAGTCGACCATCTTTGCAATCCATGGCCAAACAAGCCAAGTCGGTTGTCGAAAAAATGCCAGACCCGCTGACAAAAGTGGCAGCTGGATTGCGGCATGGAATCACTCACTATTTAGCCCCCGACCCAACGGGCACCATCTTTGAGGAACTAGGTTTTGAATACATTGGCCCCGTTGATGGCCATGATCTTGCCACACTCATCGAGGTTCTCCGCAACGTGAAGAACCTTGAAGGTCCTACCTTTGTTCATGCGATGACAGTCAAAGGAAAGGGATATGAGGTCAGCGAAGATGATGCCAGAAAGTGGCACGCCGTCATACCCTTTGACCTCAGTGCCAACGAAATGGTGAAGTCCCTCGGCGCCAAAACTTACACCCAGGCGTATGGTGAAGCGGCTTGCGAATGTGCAGTATTGGATGAAAAAGTGGTGGTCCTTACCGCAGGGATGCCAGATGGCACTGGCCTTACCGAATTTAGCAATCGGTTTTCAGACCGTTTCCATGACGTTGGCATTGCCGAGCAGCATGCGGTTACCTTGGCGGCAGGGATGGCGGCTGGTGGCTTAAAGCCATTCTGCACCATCTACTCAACGTTCTTGCAGCGCGGGTACGACCAAGTTGTCCATGACGTTGCCTTGCAAAACTTGCCGGTTCGATTCTTCTTGGACCGAGCCGGACTCGTAGGCGACGATGGGCCAACTCATCACGGCGCCCTCGATCTTTCTTTTCTGACCTCGATCCCCAATATGGTGGTCCTTGCTCCCAAAGATACCGAGGAGCTCAAGGCAATGGTTCATTGGATGGCGAATTACGATGCTCACCCCACCGCGGTGCGATATCCGCGAGGTGCGTCTGGCATGGAAGCCAATTCCAGGATAAGTGATCCGATTCAACTTGGCAAAGCCGAGATTCTCCGAGAAGGCTCCGACATAGCCCTGATTGGGATTGGATCGACTGTGAGTTCCTGCATTGAAGCCGCAAACGCGCTGGAAGACATTGGAATTCTTGCCACCGTGATTAATTCTCGTTTTGCCAAGCCTCTAGATTCTTCGACCCTCTTAACCCAAGTGATGAAAGCTGGGCGGGCTGTGATTGTTGAAGAAAACTCAAAACGTGGAGGGTTTGGAGAAGCTGTTGCCGCTACCCTTTCTGTCGGAGGGTTCAATCTTGCCTCCGTTGACCATCTTGGCCTCCCTGATCACTTTGTTGAACATGGCACGCAATCTCTGCTGCGCCATGAAACCAAAATTGATGCCGATGCGATTGTCGCCGCAAGTTTAGAACTTTGCGGCAAAGAGCGACGAAAGGTTGCGGAACTTCGCCCATCCAGTGGTTAGTAGCTTGTTTTACTCTTGGCCCCTCCCTTGCCCAAGTGCTAGAGTTTCCCAATTCTTTAGAAATGGTCGTGGTGACCGGCTCCCCTTAAATTGACCCTTTTGGAGTGTCTGTATCGTCAAGAAGAGACATTGATGAAAGGAAATAGATATTCAGAAGATCAAATTATCGGCATTTTGAAAGAGATCGAGGGCGGGGCGAGCATTGCAAGCGTTTGCCGGGCTCATGGGGTAAGCGACAAAACGGTGCATCGATGGCGTGAGAAATATGCGGGGATGACGAAAAGCGAAGTCGCCGAACTCAAGCGCCTGCAAGCGGAAAACGTTCGTCTTGGCCGCCTTGTAACTCGCCTTTCACTGGAGAAGGAGGCATACCGGGAGATTGCGGAGGGAAAATGGTGAGCCCGGGCGCAAAGCGGGCTGCTTTCAATCTCTTGCGCAAGAAAGGTTGTTCGATCCGCCTGAGTTCAAGAATGGCTGGCATTTCTCGTAACACCGCGAAACGGCCTGTACAGGAGCGGCGCCCTCATTTGAGGGAGGAGATTGTGCTTCTAGCCGAGCGGTTTCCCAGCTACGGCTATCGGCGCATAGGGGCTCTTATGCCTGGGGTGAACCACAAATCGGTTCATCGAATCTGGAAAGATGAAGGTCTTTCCCAGCTCGTTCGCAAAGTGAGGAAGGTGGTGGTACAAAAGCATCCTCAGAAACCTCTAAGTAAACCAAACGAGGTTTGGTCGATCGATTTTTGCACAGCGAATAACCGTCCTATGCGCATTTTAGCGGTTTTGGACGGTTACACACGCTATGGGCTGACCCTCAAGTCCTCACCATCGTTTCGCGCCTGCGACCTCGTGGAAGAGCTGAAATGGCTGTTTCTCGTAAGCGGCAAGCCCCAGGCTGTTCGCACCGACAATGGTCCTGGCTGGTTCCCCGTAAAATAATCAATCGAGAGTGTTATGTTTTTCGTCTTCATTCAGGAAGGAAAAAACGAACATGTCCAAATCAAGTAGGTACTCCGATGAGCAGATCGTCGGGATTTTAAAAGAAATTGACTCGGGATCAAGCATTGCGAGCGTCAGTCGCAAGCATGGTGTGAATGTGCAGACGATCTATCGCTGGCGAGAAAAGTACGCAGGTATGACGAAGAGCGACCTAGCCGAGTACAAGGCCTTGCAAGAAGAAAACCGTCGTTTACGTCACATTGTGAGCGAACTTAGCCTTGACAATGCCGCCTTAAAAGAGGTGGTCAAGGGGAAATGGTGAGCCTCGCTTCAAGGCTTCGGGCTGCAAAAGCCCTCATGGAGCGAGGCGTTTCAAGGTCAAGGTCATGCCGAGTCGTCAATGTCTCTCGTCAAGCATGTGGGCGCCACAAGGAGCGCAATCCCGACCTCCGAGAGCAGGTTCTTCGCCTCGCCCACGAACATCCTCGCTATGGTTTTAGGCGTGTGCAAGCCCTGCTCCCTGGAGTTAATCTCAAGGCGGTTCACAGAATATGGCTCTCTCTCAAGGTGCGTCGCCGACTTAAAGGTGCGCCGATACCGAATTTGGTACCTACTGCTCCAAACCAGGCATGGTGCATGGACTTTGCTTGCGAGCGACTAGCCAACGGTCGCCAAGCCCGAATTCTCGCCGTATTGGACTGTTTTACCAGAGAGTGCCTTGTTCTCAAGGCCCGGTTTTGAGGTTCAACGAGAACTTGCATGGCTTTTCCTTTTGCACGGCAAACCCGGCAAGATCGTCTCAGATAACGGACCCGAATTTCGAGCTGTTCAGTTGCCTGAAGATGTAGAACCTGCCTTTATTGAGCCAGGCAAGCCATGGCAAAACGGGAGAGTTGAAAGCTTCTTCGACAAACTCAGAGATGAACTTCTAAATGGACAGATGTACTCAACTGGGGCAGAACTCCAAAGTGATCTTGATGACTTTCAAGATCATTACAACACCCGTAGGCCGCACCGAAGTTTGCCCCGTTGCCGACGGCGCAAACTTCGTCCAGCAGCTGTCAATAGGAGGTCAATACGGACATTGACCATTGATCATATAATGGGGACTAGCCAGGACCAAGGCATTAGAACCTCCAGCCCTTAGGCTAAGCTCATTTAGAGGCACCGCTGCTGGATTCGAGTATTGAATCGCCCCTGCCTTTTTCAGAGCACTTAAACCAGCGAATTGCCATTTTTTGGTTTCCCAGCTCCTGATAGGCAAGACCAATGTATTCCATCAAGGCTCTTCTCCTTGGAAATACTCTGAGAGCCTTTTTGCCCTCAGATATACACCTTCGCAATTGCCTAGACTCCAGCAAAGAATCAATGTACAGCTGACGAAGAAGATCTTCTCCTTCATCTAAATTGACCGCCCTCTCTAGGCAGTTGGATGCGATAATATGCTCACCATGCATCTCTGCAATTTGCGCTAGGGTGCCCCAGTTGTAGGGATTTTCTGGCTCCAAAGCAACGGAAGCAATCCCCGCAAGTAGAGATTCACGTGCAGTTGGCTTGCCTTTAAGTGAAATAGCTAAGTTGCCCCACTGGTACGCGAGCATTTTGTTTGAATTGCCCCTTTTTCTCACAATTTTCAACATTCTTGGGTACTCGCTCCCCTCTTGTAGCCCCTTAAAATGTCTGACGTGAAATTAGTGGAACAGTTGGCTCCCCTAAAATTAGGGCCCCGGTTCGCAATATCATCAGTGACGTTGAGGAAGAGCATCTTTGTTTGACGAGAATTTGCCAATGTCATTACGTTCCGGGCTTGCGATTCGCGCCAAGTATATCTACGCATAACTTTCGTCCTTTCGCAACTGACAGCCAGAATTAGGATATTCTAGAGAGCGAGGTTAGCACACCAATGGTAACTTGCTACCGAGGGATCTTACCAAGTTCCGCCGCCCTCAACTTATTCGAGGAGAATTGCGATGATGTCGATAAGGATATCCCCAGCGGCAAGGTCTGAGGACCCTGAATCGTTGTCTACTAATCCAGCGGCACGAGCTTGAGCCTGCGTAAGCATGGCACGTGGGCCCGTCGGCCAGTCCCTCTTGTGCTTTTTCGGTTTCTTTTCGGGCTTTGGAGCAGGACCTTCTCCCTGCTCAAATCTTCTCCTTTTGCGCTCATTGTGAGCATCCCACTTATTTGGATTCTGTTGCTTCTTTGCTGTCCCTTGCCCACTTGTGTGTTTATCGTGAGTCGAGCCCCTTGCTCCCTTCCTATGACCTTTAGTAAGCCCGGAGCCATCAATCCACTGTAAAGGATTGTTTCTGCAGTAGTCGTACCAATTCTCACCGTCCTTGGCGGGGTCCCGCGTGAGGAAGCGGCCGGTGGATGGGTCATAGTACCGATGCCCAAGAAGTTGGAATCCGGTGTCTTGGTCAGATTGGTACCCATACTGCCCATTGAAGCCTAATGGTCCCTGCGGTGCGCCGGTTGAAGAGACCAAATTCCCAAACGCATCATATTGAGTGGTCGAACTCACGTTTTGGGAGGAATCCGTCTGCATCACGTTCGACCCCATCCTATCTGAACCATAAAAAAGTGTTGATCCTCCTGCCGTTCTGGAAATCCCAGGGGTGTATTCAGCAGTCCCATCATTCAGTAAAGAATCGGTCACTCCAACCCCATCTCTGCGGTAAACATGGCTGCCTGAACTATCCACTTTCCCAACCCTTGTATCCAACCCATTATAGCTGAAAGTATCAGAAAGGCCATTGGGCCCCGTGATTGACGTCAACCGGTTCTCATAGTCGTAGCTCAAATTGGTGGTTCCAGCCGAGGTTGTGATGGACGTTGTTCTTCCTGCCGCATCATAAGTGAAGCTTTTGATGGTGCTTGAGCCTTCTGTAATCGACTCTAGTTTATCAGCCGAGCCGTAGTTATAGGTTTGCACCACCCCGTTCAGGGTTTCCGAAGCTCGGTTGTGATTGCCATCATAGGTGAAGGATTCTGAGTAATTGGGACCAATCTCTGAAGTAAGTTGGTTATCAGCATCATAGCCGTAGCTGGTGACGGCACCATTCACGGATTTGCTACCGAGATTTCCAGCCCCATCATACACATCAGATTCTGAATACAAAGAAGTTCCAGTGGAAGTTTTAGTCTGCTCGGCGATCGTGCGCCCCCGTGAATCATAAGTGGACGATTCCACGGTTCCATTGGCAAAGGTGGTTGAAGTTAGATGACCATCGGCATCGTAAGAAAGAGCGGTAGACTGCCCTTCGGGATTCGTCTCCGAAATCAGTCTATCGGCCGCATTGTAGGTGTAGCCAAACGAGCCAGTTCCATCGGTGAGGCTGGATTTACGCCCATCATTGTCATACGAATAACTCATGTTGCCCTGAGGGGTGTTGAGATTTGTGACCTGGCCAAGAGCATTGTAGCTCCAAGATGTGGTTCCGGTGGAATCGGTCATCTGGGTCATTCGAGAAGCCGCATCATAGGTGAATCCAACGCCCACCCCGGCGGGGTAAGTGATGCCAGTTCTTTCGTCAGCACCATCGTAGGAATACGAGTTGGTTTGATTGAGGGGATTGGTGTAGCCAGTGGTATTGCCATCTCCATCGTAGCTCCATTTTTCTTCGGAGCCGTCGGCTAGGGTGAGGCTGGTGACTTCGCCTCTGGCATCATAGGCATAGGTCCTTGTTTGGTTATTGCCGGTTGTTACCGAGGAAAGTCTCTCGGCGGCGTCATAGGCAAAAGAGGTCGTGTTACCGTCGGCATCTGTTTTTGAGGTCTTTGAGCCATCGGCATCATAGGTCCACGTGGTTTCATGGCCAAGCTCATCGGTTGTGCTGGTGACGTTGCCGTTCCCATCGTAGGCGGTTTCCGTGGTGGTTCCATCTGGGTTTGTGGTCTTTATCGGTCTTTCCCACGCATCATAGCTGGTGAGGGTCGTGTTGTTGAGGGCATCTGCTGAGGATATTGGATTCCCAAAAACATCATATTCAAACTGATCTTTATTGCCAAGGGGATCGGTTGCCGAAAGTAGGTTTCCAGCTGAGTCATAGGTAAAGCTTGTTGTATTGCCATAGGCATCGGCAGTTGTCGCCATCTCTCCAAGGCCGTTGTAGGTATTCGTCTCTACCGTATTGCCCAACGGATTCTTGACCTGGAGAAGGTTGCCATGAGAGTCGTAGCCAAGACTTGTGACGTTTCCAAGCCCATCCGTGTAGGAGGTCTCCTCGCTAAAGCCATTGTAGATCGCAGAAACCGTTCTGCCAAGGGGATCTTTGGCGGAGGTTGTGTTGCCTAGGGAATCATAGGCGTACGTCCAGGTTTTGCCATTTTCATCCACGATTGTGGTTGGGTTATGGTTGGCATCGCGTGTTGTGTAGCTGACGCTAAATCCGGCTGGATCGACCTCGCTGGCAAGTAATCCGGAGGCGTAGTTATCGGTAGTGGTGTGACCAAGAGGATCGGTAAAGGTTGTTGCGCTTGAGGAGTAGCTGACGGTGGTTGTTTTGCCGTTCCCGTCGGTCATGCTCTCAACCGAGCCGTCGGAGTTGTAAGCAACCGAGTCCACATTGCCATCCCGATCCGTGTGGCTGAGGATTTGCCCAGTCGTATTATAGGTGAAGGAATCTGTGTTGCCGTCGCCGGGGATGGTTGGTCTGGTTACAGAGGTGAGGTTGTTGTTGCTGTCGTAGGTGAACGTGTACACATTACCGGAAGGATCGGTCACGGACTGCCACTGATTATTGGCATTGAGGGCAATGCTAATGGTTCTGTGATCGGGGGTTATGATTGAGGTGATATAGTTGGCAGAGTTCTTGGTGAAACCGGTTGCGTTGCCATTGCGGTCCACGATTGCACTGATGAAGCCGTTGACGTCGAAATCGTACGTTGTGCCGTGTTTGGTCACAAGGGTCCATGTTCCATCGCTGTTTTTGGTGAGGGAGTCGTAAATTCCAGCAGGCGGTGTGTAGGAACTTCCTCCACCACCGGTGCCAGGAGAGCCAGGGCTGCTTACTGTGAAGGGCACGGCAAGACCATCGCCCCAGTGGACGATAGGACTGCCGGTGAGGTTGTTGATATAGATGTCATAAGACCAAGTCCAACCGTTGCCAAGTTCGTCGGAATAGCTGGTCTCCGAGTTGTGAAAAAGAGTCAGATCGACCGATCTGCCATCAATGATCCCAACCTTAAAGAGGTTCAGTTTGGTAAGAAGGTCTCCATTGCCCGTGTTAGTTGACCCAGTTGGGGCTCCATAGCTTCCTTCCCACGGATAGGTGCTTCCTGGCGAGGACTCGACTGCTAACGTGTGGATTGAGCCAGGTAATAAGGCGGCAACAAGGCTGCGACTGAGATAAGGCTGCTCCAACAGAAGCTGTTTTGACCATACGCCGCCTCGGCTTGCTTCCTTGCCAATTCCATCCGGCTTGAAAGGCTTTTGAGGAAGAGTGGTAAAGACGCCTGGGTAAGATGTCTTTGCCTTTTTGGTGAGGGTTTTCACCAGCTTTTCTCCCGACTTCACCCCTGCCGCAATCGCCTGAGAACTGGCAGAAAGGACCATGACACCGGCAATGCCAAAGGCAATGACCCTAAAAATAAGGGATTTGGAACGATGGTTGCCAAATAGTATACCTCTGTCTACAAAATGGGGGGGGGGCAGCCAACAGTCTTAAGCAGATGATTTGCCAAACGGCGAAACTTGAACGATGTGAAATCCCTCATTTCCAACTCTCTTCAGCTTTGCAACAAGAATTGCTTCTTTGCAAACCTGTGAAAAATACTATAACACACTTTAATCAAAACGTGACTATTTTCAGAAACCTTTTGTGATAATTTTTAAATTCTTAACATTTGAACCAAGAAATCATTCTTTGCAACCCAATCCACGCCCATTGCGCATTAGGAATTAATTCAGGCATTTTAGAGTCAGCATTAGGGCTAATACCTTGCTCTGACCGCATGAACAAGAAGAGTGGTTGCTGCTGAACGGCAGGGCATCATATGTTGCAGTGCGATGACCGAGGATCCGGTTCTTGAGGTTGGTCTTGAGAAATTAAAAGGGGTGGGCAGCCTTGGTGCCCTTCCTATTGCCTATCCAAATCCGAACCCTTGCACGCAAAAGACCACCCTGCCTCGGCAAGGAATCCGCGCAACTAGCTTGTTATTGTCAAGCAAAACCACACCAATCTCTCTTCCATCCTGGCACATTCCGTCCATCTCCCCATTCTTTACAAATGGTCGTGGTAATCCCTTTTTACCTTGCCCATCTAGCCAAAGAGTTCATTGACTTGGGTCGTCACAAATTGATAGCAACAGGGAGCCAAGCCTGACATTGATCAATACATTGGAGACAGTGAGGAGACGAGTCCTTCGGGCAGGTAACCTCAAAAGCCAAAACCTCGTAGAGAGAAAAAGGAACCATGGAAGTTAAACTTGTCCGCGTACCAGAAGAATCTGACCTCAACAAAGCCCTGAACACAGCCGTAAACGGCATCTCGGAGGCGACCCACAAAGAGCATCTCAAACTTTGGCAAGGATATGCCAACAAAACCAATGAAATTCGAAAGGCTCTTGCCGAATTGGACACCGATCCCGCAAAAGCCAACCAAATTTACTCGCCAATGCGGGCGCTAAAAGCCAATTACGCCTTTGCATACGGCGGATACCTCAATCACAACGTCTATTTTGAGACGATAGGCGGATCAGGCGGCGCTCCTGAAGGTAAGTTGGCAGACCTTATTGCAGAGTCTTTTGGCTCGTTTGAAGCGTGGGCGGCAGACTGGAAAGCAACCGGAATCTCGGCAAGAGGCTGGGCCTATCTAGGTTATGACCTTGAAGAAAAAAGAGTTCACACTTATCTTGGGGACGGTCAGGATACATACCCTGCTTGGAACAATGTCTTGCTACTTGCAATGGATGTGTATGAGCATGCGTATTACTTGGACTTCCAAACCGCACGTGCCAAATACATCGACGCCTATATGAAGTCGATTGACTGGCATGCTGCCGCCAAAAGGCTTTCTCAGGTCTTGTAAGCACTTAGAGATTGTTATTAGCGGCTTAGTCTGAAGCGGCTGCCGCGTCTGAATGTGTCGGGGCGCATTTTTCGATCATAACCCGAAGAATGCGCCTCCCGTCTGTATCCGCAACTTCAAACTTAAATCCGTCGGCTTCAATTGACTCACCTTTGCGCGGTTGGCGGCCAAACAGACCGAAGACAAGACCTCCAATCGTGTCAAATTCCTCATCTTCCGCCTCAAATCCAGTGACCTTAGAAATGTCATCAACATGAGTCCGACCGTCAACCAACCAGCCTGAACCAGTAGGCACAATCTCTTGGACTTCTTGGTCATATTCGTCAACAATATCACCAACAACTTCCTCAACAATGTCTTCAATCGTCACAAGGCCCGAAGTTCCCCCAAACTCGTCTTGAACGATCGCCATTTGGTTTCTGGTTTGCCTCATCTCCCGCAATAGATCGTGGAGATCTTTATTTTCGGGGACGAACATGGGGGTCCGCATCAGTTTTTGGAGCTTCACTGGCTTATCGGATAGCATCGCCATCAGAAGGTCTTTCGCGTGGACAATCCCGACGATGGCGTCATCGGTTTGCTCGAAAAGAGGGATCCTAGAGTGGCCTGTCTCTTTGATCATCGTAAGAACTTGATCCGGAGATGAATCCACGCTCAGTGCGTCAATATCCACTCTTGGCGTCATCACCTCTCTCACAACCGTATCCGTGAACTCAAAAACGGAGTGAAGCATTTCTCGTTCTTCATCTTCGATCTCGCCTGTTTCCTGAGCTGATTCCACAATCGTCTTGATTTCTTCTTCTGCTTGATTGGATAAAGCAAAACTGGCATTTCCTCCAAACCTGCCGGTCAGCAGATTAGCCACAGCAGTAATCAACCAGGCTGGCACCGCAAAAATGATGGTGGACACGGTGATAAACCGATAGAGCGCCAACCCAACCTTTGCCGGATGCAATGACGCGAAGCTTTTTGGAACTAACTCAACAATAAGGTTCAGGATCAAAAGAGGGATGGCAATGATTAAGGTCCCTGCGAAAATGCCTCTCATTCCCTGCCAACCAAAGCTATCTGCAATGGAAGGAGCCCCCATAAACGCCATCGCCACAAGCAAAAACTTAGAGGCTTGCATGCCAATGGTGGTGGCGGAAACAAAACTGGACCTCCGATCAATTATCTTTTGAAGCCGTCGACTTTTCTCTAACTCATCAGCATCTTTGTAGTACTTGGCAAAATGAGGTCGCATGCACTCGATTGCAGTTTCTGCTGCCACATAAAGCCCGTTCGAAATGATGAAGAGCAGGATCGCAAAACCTAAATCTGCCCACGGCATGGCAAGGGTAACTGAGCTAGGATCGGCAGATCCTGAGACAACACCAACCGACGGAGATGTGGCAAAAAAGCGAATAACAAAAACACCTGCAAACAGCAGTACCGCGCCAAGCGAGAATCCCTTGATTTGTATGAAATCTGGCTTTTTTGCTGCCGCTACGGATGGCTGCGTACGGCGCCTCCGTAAATCAGGTTCTGAAGAACGCTTCATTTTGGAATTAGCACAAACAGCAAAAGTCCGACAAGGGTACCGGCGGTTGCGCCCAAAGCAAGTTCAAACACGCTGTGGATTTTTGCTTCCCATCGACTCTGAGCCACAATTGCAGCCAAGACAAGCGCCAATCCGCTAACTAGCCACCGATCGGATAGAGCCATGATTCCGATCGCAATAAAAAACGCAAAGGCGGCATGCCCACTCACTAAACCACCTCTAAGAACCTGACCGCGTTTACCCAATCCCTTACCAATCACGACGATGAAGAAGAGAATAAGGATTCCAACGATCAACCTAAAGACAAAGGGAGGGCCAAATCCTCCGACGGCAAGGTTGGCCTTAATGCTTTCCCATCGTGAATCGCCAAAAATGAGGAGCCCACCCACAACCAGCGCAAAAATGGTTGTAATCAGCACCGCACCAGCTGCAATGTCTTTTGCCGTCTTGGCAAGGGGATGGTAGGTCGGCTGAACAAGGTCAACAACTGCCTCAATGGCAGAGTTAAACATCTCTGCAATCAAAACAAGGGAAATTGTAAAGAGAAGAGTGAGAACTTCCCTCAGTCCGAAGTTCAAAAGGCTTGCCAACATGATGACGGCAAGCACAACATAGAGGTGGAACCGCATGTGGCGCTGAGTTCTAAAGGTCAGTGCAACCCCGCTCATCGCAACTCGAAACGGCTCTAACCAGTTCTTCTTGGGAGGGTGGCTCAACGGACTGCCTCTCTTTTCTTCACTTGGCTGCTCCAATTTGCGTCGGTGGGAATGCAAACTTGAACTGCAATTTGGTTCATCACATCTAGCATTTCCGCTCTTTGAGATTCCGTTTCGTCATCAAGTCCCGCAAGATGAAGGGCACCATGAATTGCCAGCATCACAATCTCGTCCCTAGCCGGAACCTTCCTCAATTGGGCTTGGAATACGGCCTGATCATAGCTAATGCTGATGTCACCCAATGGAACTGGCTTCTGACCAGGGAAATTAGGAGCCGCTGGAAAAGTCAGGACATCGGTTGTGGTAGGTATGCCCCGAAAATTGAGGTTCAGAGCCTTTTGCTCTTCATCGGTTGTGATGAGAACGGAAACAGCACCCTCGTTGATTTGGAATTGCCCAAGTGCGCATTGAATTGCCTTTCGAATCTTTGCTGAAGGCGCAATTCGCTGGCTTCGATTAAGGATTGAGACTTTTAGTTGACTGGGAGGTTCCATAAAGAATGCCGATTAGGTTCAAATCGCCCCAACCGGCATGATGATTATCTTTAAACCTTGTTGAAGCGCGATGGCCGACGCATACGTGCCTTTCGTCTTTTTTCGCTTGGTTTTACGTAATGGCTGTGATCCTTCAAATCTCGAAGGACTCCGCTTTGCTGAATCTTCTGAGAAAATCGCTTGACTGCGCTATCAATTGATTCATTGGGTTGAACGCTTACATAGATCATTGACTAAATTCCTAACTGTTCATTATGGCTGATTTGTTTGCAATTGCGATATGGCAGCCTGCAAATTGTGGTCCTAGTGTACAAAATGCATGTTATGATACACGTCATAGATGATCCCAAGGCAAGTCAAGAGGATCAAAATGGCAAAAACCAACCTAAGGTATCGGTTGCGCACTTTGGTTGTGATTTCTGTTCCAATGATCGTCCCAAACCCCGATCCCGCCAAAATGGCAAGGGAAAGTGGCAAGTACACAAAACCGTGCATGGATGCCTCAAAGGTGGCAAAAGAAACCGTCACAAACAGCAACATAATGCCGGTGCCAGCCGCATGCCGGGCAGAAAGACCATAGCCGTACATCAAAATGGGAGTAAAGACCACGCCTCCGCCGATGCCAAGCAGGGATGTAAGAATCCCAAGGACAAACGCCAAGTAGACGATGCCAGGCAACGAAACCTTTTTTAACCCCACATTAGGCAAATCCACGTACGGCGGAATAGGAATCTTAGCAAGGGGGCCAGGGATTGTGACATCACCCCTCACCACATTAGACTTCATTGCTTTGATGGCATCCTTGCCCATATAAAGCCCAGTGATGGAGAGCATGATGAAGAACAAAATGTCCACCCACAACTGATCGGCTCGGATCTCCCAATTTGGTCCGAAATGAATGTTGGGCGCCCGAGAAAGCATGACTTCGATTCGGGTGCCAAGGTCGGCTCCCATTAAACTGCCTCCGATCATAAGCAGATCAAATCTTGGCTCACCAAGCCCTACTTTCCTAAACTTTAAAAAAGAAGAAATTGAGGTCCCGCACTTTTGACTGAGAGCCGATCCAACCGCAACTTCTGGCGGAATCCCCAGCGCGTACATCAAAAAAGGAGTTAAAAAGAAGCCGCCTCCCACCCCAAACATCCCCGCGATAACGCCGGTAGCTAGGCCCACAAAAGCAGTTGGCCAAAATCCAATATTGTATTGATGACCTTGGAAGAAAAAACGAACTGCCAGATTCACTTTTCGGAGTTGGTCTCCGTTTTTTCAGGTTTTGCTTTTCTGTGGAGAGCAGCTTGAACCGCCATCGAAATCCACATAATGACCATCCCCCATGCCATGGGGACAAAAACGCACTCTAAGGCGTACCGGATATCTCCCTCTTTCATAATAGCTTTCTTAGCAGAATACCAAGCAATCCCAAATCTAACCTAGCGGTGGTGATGAGGAGGTTTTCTGCCCCCTCTTCCCTGGTGCCGACTGGTTAGCTCAACTGAGTCTGATGGCTGACTAAGAGCGGTGTCGTTGAGATAATTCTGCCTGTACTTCATCTTCAGGATGATTTCTGATTCATATTGAGCAAGCTGAGAAGGATCTTGCACTTGATGCTCGGTGGCGACATCGGTTAGGACCTTGCCTAAGCCCCAATCTTTACCAGTGTTGACTTTTCGGTCCATCAAGGTGGCAATTCCAGCTTCGCTGTGGATAATGTCTCCCACTCTTACCTGCACCGGTTCTCCATTAAGTTGGAAGGTGCAAACATCATTGATCGGATCAAACATCCGCACCGCCATCGCAATCTGCTCGGCTCGAAATTGATCGCTGAGTGTGCCCGCTCTTTGAAACACGGCAATGAGCCGCTTGTCATTGATGATTTCCGCGTTGGCATAGGGTCCAACAAGTTCTACACCGGTCGAGGGATCAAGGACGTCCAAAGAGCAGTCAGGCTGAACATCAATTCCGTACTGGTGGAAATCTTTATTAAAATCAAAAGGGTCCCTTTGCTTAAAATCTAGGAGCAGCTCTCCAAGCGATCCCGCCCCCTCTTTTAGGGACGCAAATTGAATGAGCCCAACCGAGACAAAGCCTGTATCGTAGGTATTGATCGCATCAAATCCGCCTTCTTGGCCCGAAACTGCCATTACAATTTTGCCGGTTGCGGGGTCAACTCCTGCGATCTTGAGCAGCTTTGCGTACTCATTTGGGTCAACCTTTCTAGCCGCTAGACCTTCAAAATCCACCCCACTGGAAAATCGGTAGTAGGGATAATCTGGCCGGACCTGAACGTGATCATGATACTTGACGTCAAAATCGCCAAAATTGACTTCATAGGTGCTGATTGGCACCGCTTCGGCAAGGGCAGGAGGGTCACCAGCTGCGGTGGCAAGCCCAGGTGGGCACGGTCCCGGCGGCTCCACAGTCGGGAAAACCTTCATTGGGTCCGAGTGGTTAATGGCGGCATTGAATTGGCTGCATGTTTCGGCGGCAAGAAAGCGGTCATAGGCCAATTTGTTCTTCACCCAGGCCCTCCACCCTTGGTGAGAACCCGGAGCCGAGGATTGCAATGAATCCACAGTGGGGATAAGGGAAGCCTTGATCGCGTGTAAATACTTCATGAGCCATAAGGATCCCGCCACCGTTTCTCGAACCTGAAACATCCCGTCTTGGGCCCACGGCTTCACAATCAACCGACCAGGTTGAGCCCAAAAGTTGACGATTGAGTCTCGATCTGCCTCAGAGAACAGATTTGCATATTGAATGGTTGAACCCGGAGTTTGGCCAAGGTTCCCTTTCTTAGAAAGGGGAGAATTTGAACTGAGAGGCACGTCTTGGGCAAACGCCAGTTGGTGCCAAGCCAGCGCCAAGACCATCCCAAACGCAAGCTGCTTTTTGACAGACCAATTTTTACGGTCTTGCCGAGGGTGTCGGTACCCGCCTTTTGAGGCAAGATCCGAGGGTTTGAAAATTGAATTTGAACTCATGTCGCCCATCCGTGGACTAAGTCGTCTCCATCCAACATTATAGGCGCAAAAGGAGGTCCCTTGTTAAAAAGTTCACTTGATAAGAAGTTTTCTTTGTCAATTCAAAGTCAGCGGCAGCCCAGTTGTGCCTAGATGGAACCAAACCGTGCTGGAAAGCGTAAATAGTTGCATGAGCAACTATCGTATTGGGCACGCCCATTTGAAAGTGAGAGACCTCAACAAGTCAGTAGATTTCTACACCAGCTTGCTTGGGTTCCACGTTACGGAAAGGATGGGTAGCCATTTCGCGTTTCTGACCGGTGGAGACATGCACCATGAGCTTGCCTTGCAAGAGGTTGGAGCCGATGCTCCGAGCCCTCATCCCTTTGGAGTTGGGCTCTACCACATAGCCTTTGAAGCCGTTGATGAGCAAGCCCTGAAAAGCATGGTGGAAAAACTCGATGCGAGCCATATTCGCAACTCTTTGGTCGACCACGGAATTTCGAAAGCCGTCTATTTTTCAGATCCTGATGGCAATGGCCTTGAGGTCTATTTAGACACAAGAAATCGGGTTGGAGGCAGAGACCAATGGGGTGGAGCAACTACCAAAGCAACCGTATAAACGCATATTGCGTATAGATCTACGCAATATGCGCTCCCTTTGGGTTGCCGAAATGACCCTCGGCTAAACCCTTCGACAAGATAAATTTTTGAATCGATGCGAAACCAATTTCTGATCAAAACCCATCCTGCAAAATCAAAGACGGATAATCCTGTCCACTTGATTCTGCTCCATGGCCATGGCTCCAACGAGGACGACCTTTTGAGTTTGGCGCCGGAGTTTCCAGAGAACTTCACCTTCTCTGCGATTCGGTCACCCATAACGCTTGGCTACGGCTCTTACACTTGGTATCACCTGCAAATCGGGGCGGATGGAACCTTAGTGGCAGAGTCATCCGCACTTGAAAACGCACGAAAGCTATTTGCCAATGCCATTTCTCAGGCGGTCGAGGCATCCGGTATTGATCCGGGCCAGGCAATTCTGCTTGGATTTAGCCAAGGAGCCATTATGAGTTATGGGTATGGACTGGATGGCGACCTTGCCGTTAAAGGCGTCATAGCCCTATCTGGCCGAATGCCGGCTCATCTGAAATCTGTCAAGGATGTTACCAATCGGTCCACCAAGTTTTTTATTGGCCATGGACTGCAAGATCCAGTATTGCCAGCAAGCGGCTCTCAAGCGATGGCCGATTTCTTGCTGGAACTTGGAATGAGTGTTGAATTTCATACCTATCCAATCCCCCACACGATCTCTGCCCAAGAACTTGCCGACGTCAAATCGTGGCTGAATAAGTTAGTTTCCTGATCAGACAATTTTAGGAACCTTATGAGCCAGGCCTCAAAGATTTCCTCAGAAAAAGCCCTACTCGGCCAGCGAGTTGGGTCTTGCTACAGCCGAGATTGTAAAAATATTTTGGCTAACCCCTTGACGTACATGGGAGGACTAGGTTCATATTAAAGAATGGATTCTTCACCCGATCAAAGCGGCGAACCCTTAACGGTAGCCGAAACAGCCGCAAAGCCCAAAAACTTGGCGCTTTTAGCGGCTCAGGGATTATTAACCTTGCTTTTGCTTGCCGCCATTGTTAAATTTGGATTCGGGTTTTTCAAAAAGAACATCGGCCCCACCTCTCAGAAGGATGTCGTGCTTAAATTTTCGCCCCGCAAAGTTGAGGCCAATGGAAACCGACTGTTTGGAACCGGAACCGAACCCTACACTTTGGTTGAATTTATGGATTTTGAATGTCCGCCTTGCCGGGCTACCGCCCCTCAAATTGCATCCCTCCTTCAGAAGAATCCAGGGAAAATGGGCTTGATCATTCGCAATTTTCCACTGTCTATTCATCCGATGGCGTTTCAGTTGGCTTGCTACATGGAAGCCGCTTCTGAGCTTGGCAAGTACATTCCCTTCCACGACGCGGTCCTTAGCCCCAATTTTATTTTTAGCGACGAAGGATTAAAAACCGCAGCAAAGCAATGCGGCATCAATTGGCAAAAGCTATCGGCCCTTGCCAAGTCAAAGAAGGTTTTTACAAGCATCAAGGTTGATTTAGACGCTGCAAGTCAATTTCAACTGCCAGGAACCCCGACTTTCATCTTAATCGGACCCCATCATCACTGCACCCGATTGGCCTCACTGCAAAAGGTTTCCCAGGTCTTAGGTTCAAATTCTTAGAATCATAGCCTCATTACGATTCTGTCGGTCCGCTCCAAGGGTCACCAAACAGAGCCAGCTCAAAAGCTAAATTCGCTCAGTGAGTGCCTCTCAGAGGTGATCGGGCCACCGACAGAAGACTACTTTTTTTGATTCTCTTTTGATTCCAAGTAAGTTTGGATGTTCGATGGAGAGACAACAATGACATTGGGGCTTGCTAGCCTAACAAACTCTTCCATCGAAACCTCGTTAAGTTCACCCGTCTCTTTAAATTCATCGTAAATGGCTTTGAGAACCTGGGCTGGGGTCGGCTCTGAAAGGTAAGCATCCACCCAGACGCCGGGAGATTTCTTGTCACTTTTGTAGGCAACCGCTGCAATGTAGAGCTGAGTGCGCCACGATTCTATGATATCCTCCGACTCTTGCCAGTGCCCTTCATAGGCACCAATTCCGGCGGGGGTAAGGTTCCCAATCGTTTCCTCCAGACCCAAGGGAAACTCTGCCTCAAGAAAGTGGTTGGAACTGGGCAGCAAACCATTCACAAGGGTTGACCCATCCTTTGGCAAGCAATAAACTTCCGTGACGCCGAGGCGCTTGGCGGTTTCTACAAATTCAGGATAGGGCACTTTAAGAATCAATCCGTGATCTCCTTAAGGAATGGAGATTACTCTACCTAGCCGATTTGGATACACTCAAACTGAATCCTATGTCTGACTCGACTCCGCTTGAAACATTGCTCAAAGAAGATCGCAGTTTCACACCGTCTGCTGCCTTTCAACAGCGGTCTAAGTACGCAAACCCTTCTCTTTACCAAGAGGCACAATCTGATCCCTTTGCCTTCTGGGAGAAATTTGCCAACCAATTGGACTGGATGGAACCCTTTTCAGAAGTTTGCACTTGGAAGCCTTCCGATCCTGATTTCTCAGAAGCGAAATGGTTTGTGGGAGGCAAAATCAATGCTTGCTATAACTGTGTTGACCGTCATGCAGCCGGAAGCCGTGCCGATAAAATTGCGATTATTGCGGAGGGAGAGCCGGGAGAAGTGGTCAAGCTCACCTATCAAGATCTAAAAGTTGAAGTTTGTAAAGTCGCTAATGCCCTCAAAGAGTTGGGGATTAAAAAGGGCGACCGCGTCTGCATTTATATGCCCATGGTTGCCGAACTTCCGATAGCCATGCTAGCGTGCGCCAGAATCGGCGCCATGCACAACGTTGTCTTTGGAGGGTTCAGTGCCAACAGCCTTCATGAAAGGATTTGCGATTCTCAGGCCAAAGTGCTTATCACTGCCGATGGAGGATTTAGGCGGGGCAATGTGGTGCCCCTCCTGAAGATATCAAGAGAAGCAGTAGAAATGGGCACTTCCTCTTTAGAGAAAGTGCTGGTTCTTGAAAGGGTTGGCAGCAAAATGCCAGAAACCACGCAACTTGACTCCAAGCTAGAAGTCTGGTGGCACGATTTAGTCACCAGTCAATCTTCTGAATGCCCTTGCGAACCGATGGAAAGTGAAGATTTGTTATACATGCTATACACAAGCGGTAGCACAGGCAAACCAAAGGGAATTGTCCACTCTACAGGCGGCTATTTGGTGGGCACCTACACTACCACCCAAATAGTTTTTGACCTTCAAGAAGACGATATTTACTTCTGCACTGCCGATTGCGGATGGGTGACTGGTCATAGCTACACCGTTTATGGTCCAATGGCCAATGGAGCGACCGTCGTCGTTTATGAGGGCGCGCCCGATACGCCAGACAAGGACCGTTTTTGGCGAATGATCGAAAAGCATAAGGTCACGATCCTTTACACGGCCCCTACTGCCATAAGGTCTTTTATGAAGTGGGGAACCGAGTATCCCAACCGATGTGATTTAAGTAGCTTAAGGCTCTTAGGCTCGGTGGGAGAGCCGATTAACCCCGAGGCTTGGATTTGGTACCACGAGGTTATTGGAACGGAGAGATGCCCAATTGTGGACACCTGGTGGCAAACTGAAACTGGCGCCATCATGGTCACGCCCCTGCCAGCCATAACTGCCACCAAGCCAGGATCAGCAACCCATCCCTTCCCAGGAATCCAAGTTGGAATTTTGGATGAAGCTGGCCATGACATTTCTCAAGAGCATTCTGGCGGTGAAATCGGAGGCTACTTAGCAATCACAAAGCCATGGCCAAGCCTCACCAGAGGGATTTATGGAGACCCCGAGCGGTTTAAGCAAGTTTATTGGAGCCGATTCCCCGGCAAATACTTCCCAGGAGACGGGGTGAAGAGAGACGAAGAAGGTTATTTGTGGCTGCTAGGACGGGTAGACGACATCATGCTGGTGGCAGGGCATAACATTTCTACCATGGAAGTGGAAAGCGCCCTAGTTGACCACCATAGCGTGGCAGAAGCAGCCGTGATTGGCAAAAAGAGTGACATCAAAGGGCAATCTATCGCTGCTTTTGTCATTCTTAAATCTGGAATTGAATCTGGTCCGCAGTTAATTGCCGATCTGAAAACTCACGTTGCCGCAAAAATTGGAGCCCTTGCCAGGCCGGACGATATTTTCATAACCGCCGAGCTACCCAAAACGAGAAGCGGCAAAATCATGAGAAGGCTCCTCAGAGACGTGGCAGAGGGTCGCGCCCTTGGCGATACAACCACCCTCGCCGATCCTGCCATCGTGAACAGCCTTAAGGCCCAGTATGAAGATAAAGAAGGTTAGGTTCATTCCCGAACCTCTGGTTTGAAGCCTGCCGGTTTCCTTGTGGCTTGGTAAGCGAGCAAGATTTTTACTTGACGAAGATAGAACGGCTTGCTAAACTACAAAGGGACCAAATAAAATATTCAAGAATCTCAATTAAATCCCTGAGATTGGGGCGCTGTAATCAGAGTCAAAAACAGAGGTGCTTCCCCGAATCAATGAGACAAACGAAGCCTCAATCGAGCCAATAAAATGAAATCTACACTTAAGGAATTTTTCAATAGCAAGTGGGCGGTGTGGGTCCTTGGACCCTTGCTAGGCATTATTTTTGGAATGGTCCTTGTTAAGAGCTACGCAGCCTATCGTAACCGTCCCAACTACAGCCAGTATGTTGGCAAGGGAAAATTTAAGAGCTCAAGTGAGTACCTTTCTGCCACTCATCTCATTTTTCACTTTAAAGTCTCTAAGGATTCCAACGGAAAAATCGTTGCATCTATGTCCGATAAAACCGTTTCTCGATTCACCAAGCTGATTTCAGGTTCAGAGCAAGCTCGTATATTGGCGCTCAACGACGTCACCCAGATCAATGATCTCACCACAATTCTTAAACTAGCCCAAGCCATTGTCAATCAAAATAATTGGTCAACTGAAGATACCGAGCCTTTGGCTCGCCTTGTCGAACAGTGGAACGCAGTGCCGGGCGGGTCTAAAGCCGCCGCTTTATTTGGGCAGTCCACCAATCCAGTCCTCCAAGGCGCGTACCATCTGTACTCTCAATTTGAAGCTAAATTAGCCTCTCCAAGCCCGAGTTCAAAGGCAAAAACGACTCATAAGAAAGCCGCCGGGAAGCCGAAAGGTTAATCGCCAAACTCCTCACATAAAGTGACCGCTCGTAGATGTTGCTAGCAAGACGTATCTGTGATCGTTCTGCAAAAATAGCTAACAAACCACTTGAACATCTTTGACGGAAATGGTTCATAAGTTATGCAATTTTAAAAAATTAACACAATTTATTCTTCATTTGACATATCTTCACCGTCTTGATATAATGACCGAAGAGGAGCTATTCAAAACATGTTAAAGCATCGTTTTTTCATCACTTTCGCCATTTTTGCACTATTGTCAACGACAATTTTTGCAAGTTCATACGATGGAGTCTGGCCTCCCGGCACAAGTTGCTCGGACTGCGGGCCCGGTTCTACAGACTGCAATCCGACCGGAACCAACGTGATTCCATGCACCGATCAAAACCACGGCTTGTGCCAAGAGATTTGTACTCATTGTTGCTTCCAGGATGCTGAAACCTATCACTGGACGGTCAGTACCCTTGATCAGTGCTATGCGTGTTGCAACGCCTACAACTATGGCAACCCACAGCCTGCCCACTGCACGCTTCCAGTTGTTTCACCTCCCACAAACTAAGCCCTTCTCAGGTAGAAACATGGCCCTGCCAGTCATTTGGCAGGGCCTTTTCATTTATGGCATGTCTGGAATTTTTTCTGAGGCAACCGGGACGGAACTGTTGCTTGGTTCATTTGAAGACGAGGATTTGGACGAATCGAGTGTCCACAAAATCATCAGGAGGATGGCAGAAACCGTGATGCATGCGTCGGCAACATTAAAAACCGGGAAATTAATGAGCCTAAAGTAAAACAGGTCCGTGACTCTGCCTTCAAAGAGACGGTCGTACAAGTTACCAAGCGCACCGGCCGCCAACAGTCCCATCGCAATCTGAATCCCTAGGTGCCCTTTGGGGATCTTAAACGAATAAAATCCTGCCATTGCCGCCATAAAGATGGCAACCGGGGTTAGCATGACCCCGTGACCCTGAAACAGCCCAAAGGCGATTCCTCGATTGTAAGTTAGAGTCAATTCAAAAATGCCCGGAAACGGCTTGCCTTGCAAGGCAGCAAGATTCTGAGAAAACGTGTTCCGAGCCCAAGCCTTCACTAGTTGATCAATGACAATCATCACAACCGTGATAAAGCCAAACACCCAACGGTAATCCTTTGACGGCTTTTGTGAAGGTGAAGTCATAGTCTTGCTCAGGTCGCTAAGCCGAGTACCTTTTGGTCTCGAAGTGAAAGCGCAGTCCCATCAATCATTTTAACGTCTGGCCGGCGCAATCTTGACCGCTCGCACTTCAAATAAGGGCTGGCTTCAAACTGAACCGTAACTTCTCCCTGGCTCAATTCAACCCAGCTGACTTTAAGCATCGTTGCAAGTTCGTGGATTCCAAAGGAAGCAAGAGCCAACAAATCCTCACTGCTCACGCTTATTTTGGCAATAAAATCTTGACTATCCTTGGCTTCCGTACTCTTCTTAAACTCTTCAAAGCCAGCGTTGACTGCCTTCCTTACCGCCAGCAGAACCGCGAAATGGGATTGAAGCGGACTCGCTTCGATTTCGGTTAAACGATCTTCGCTAGGCTCTTCAAAAAGCTGCAGATGGATGGACTGACAGCAATCAATCTGGGGGTTGCGGCACAGTTTTTGCCATGTCTCTTCGCAGGTGTAGGGCAAAAGGGGAGCCAAAAGCTTGAGCAGCTTTCTGAGCACCAAATAGCAAGCGGTTTGAGCAGAACGCCTTTTGGGCCAATCTTTTCCTTCGCAATACAGACAATCTTTGCTAACGTCCAGATAGAAACTGCTTAACTCAGTTCTGCAGAAGTTATGGATTGCGCTTAAGACCGCCCCAAACTCATAATCTCGGTACATTCTCACGCAGTCATTGCAGAGCAGCTCCGTTTGCTCAACAATCCATTCATCAAGAGGAAGCAGGCTTGCCACTTCCATAGAAGGATCAAAGTCGTACAGGTTAGAAAGCAAAAACCGGAGGGTGTTGCGGACGTTCCTATAGTTGTCTCCAAAAACCTGCAAAAGGGCATCTGAACAAGGCACGTCGTTTTCGTAATCAACCGATGCGGTCCAGTACCGAATGATATCAGCCCCAAATTTATCGCAGGCTGCAACCGGATCAACCACGTTTCCAAGCCGCTTACTCATTTTTGCGCCCTTGTCGTCGGTCACAAAGCCGCACGTCATGACCGCCTTATAGGGGGCTGAACCTTTGACCGCTGTTGCCAGTATCAGGGAGGAATTAAACCATCCACGATGCTGATCGGAACCTTCTAGGTACATATCGGCTGGCCACTCTTCAGCCCATTCTGGTTCAACACTGCCTTCAAGAACGCACATTGAGGTTGAGCCAGAATCAAACCAAACATCCAGCACATCGGTCTCTTTTCGAAACTCGGTCTCACCAGTTGTGGGATGCCGGTACCCCTCCGGCAAAATCTCCGCCGCCGGCAAATCAAACCATGCGTCTGATCCTTTTTCTTCAATAAGTTTGGCAACCGATTCAATTGCGATTGGATCCAACACCGGCTCGTTGCTCGGCACTCCATAAAAAATGGGAATACCAACCCCCCACGGACGCTGACGCGAAATGCACCAATCAGGCCGATTGGTAATCATTGCCGTGATCCTTGCCTTGCCTGATTCTGGCAACCAATCCACTTTCTCGATTTCGGACAGCATTTTGGATCTTAAATGCTTGTGCTCTAGGCCAACAAACCACTGTTCGGTGGCACGGAAGATGACTGGCTGTTCATCCCTTTCTGCGTAAGGGTAGCTGTGGGAGTAATCGTAAACTTTGAGCAAATTTCCGACTTCGGCAAGGCGGTTGACGACTACCGTATCGCAGTCTTTATAAGAAACGCCCTTAAATTCCCCCGCTTCTTCGGTTAGAATTCCTCGCTCGTCAACGGGGGTCAAAACTGGCAGATTGTACCGCTGACCGGTGTAGAAGTCATCCCTTCCGTGCCCTGGTGCGGTATGAACAACCCCGGTTCCGTCTTCCATCGTGACGTAATCGGCAAGGACCGCCAAAGAGTCTCTTCCAAAGATCGGATGGGCAAAGGTAGACCCTTCAATAGAGGCTCCGAGATCAATCCACTCAATCGAATAGTTTGTCCAGCCCAAAGCTTCCGCAACCTTGGTCACCAATTTATTGGCGATCAAATAATGGTCATTTTGGACTTTAACCACCGCATACTCTTCGGCTGGATTAAAGGCAACCGCAAGGTTCGCGGGAATTGTCCACGGAGTTGTAGTCCAAATGATTGTGTAAAAATTGGGGGCTTTCTTGCTAAACCCGTTCAAATCATTCTTAAGCGGAAACCGTACATAAATGGCTTTGCTGACGTGGTCTCGATAGACAATTTCCGTGTCGGCTAACGCGGTCCTGCTAGTTGGGCTCCAGAGGGTTGGGCGCAGCCCCTTGTAAACATAGCCCTCCTCGACCAGCCGCTTAAAGACTCTGATGATCTCGGCTTCGAATCTAAAGTCCATGGTTGCATACGGCTTTTCCCACAAACCAAAAACGCCCAACCTCCGGAACTGCTCAACTTGGATTTCTAGGTACTTTTTGGCATGTTCTCGACAAGCTGCCCTGAGCTCAATCACGGAAGGAGATTGCTTTTTCTCGTGAAATGCCCTCATTACCGCTTGCTCTATGGGAAGGCCATGATTATCAAATCCCGGTACATACGGGGCCCGATAACCCATCATAGACCTTGTTTTGACTACAAAATCCTTTAGGATCTTGTTAAGTGCGGTGCCGATGTGGATGGGGCTGTTGGTGTAAGGTGGTCCGTCATGCAAAACAAAACTAGGCGAATCTAGTCGGGCATTTTGGATGAGGTGGTAAAGACCAGAATCGTTCCATGCCTGCATTAGTTGCGGCTCTAGTGACGGCAAATTCGCCTTCATCGGAATGGTTGCGTCTGCATCCGGCAAATTCAACGAAGCGCGAAGATCCATAGGAAAGTGTAATTTTACCTTCCGCCCCTTGTTTCAAGAGTAAAATTGGGGAAAGTGGCAGATCCCAAGGTCAATTCTAGGCAAACTGATGAGAAACGCCCCCCAAAATCTCCACTTTGGTTATGCCTCGTTTTTCCTCCGTTAGTGGCTTGGAAGCACGGCTGGATCCCGTTTTTACTGACGTCCCTCCTGTTTTTATATGGATGGGCCCCTGCAATCCCCGCTGCTTTGTACTACAACGGAAATTGCAAGGGCACCTAGTGGAATCTGGCAAGCCTAGGTACTACAAGGGGCTAGAACCGAAATACGGTGTAGGAAAGACTGATATTCAGTCCCGAAAAATTAAATCCATCGGTTGATCCCAGCCAATCATAAGCCAAAGAAAGTTCGTAATTTTTGTCAAAGATGATTCCTGCTTTCAGCTGGGCAATCGGCAAAAGCTTTTTGGCGGCATAGTGGCTTCCTGCATAGTTAAAGGTGTAGTCGGCATAAGCCCCTCCTAAGCCAGCTTTGACATACGGCTCAAAGTTCTTATTGAGTTCAGGAATAGGAAAGTTATAGGAAATCATCCCCGCAAGGACTGTGATGTTTTGGCCACCGTTCGAGATGCTCAAAGCGGCCAATGATGGGCCAAACCTGCCATCGGAAATTTTTGGGGCTGGACCCAAATCAAGGCCGAACTTAAAGATATCCTTGCCAAGTACGGATTGAATTTTCGTATCGCTTGGCAAAAAGTAGCCTGCAGAAACTCCAACTCCAAACTCGTTATGGTTAGCATCAAAATGAGCCAAATCTTGGGCGCTTGCAATCGAGGCGCCGACGAACAACAAACCAACAATAGGAAGCGCAGGGCTAAACTTCATTGGAACTTGTTTTACCAGATTCAGGGTCCCGTAAATAAGAGGCAGAAATACACCGTTCCTGCCAGCCCAAATTCCCGACTAAAGCAAGGTCACAGAGTGAGACCGCCATCAACCGTGATGACCTGACCCGTAACATAGCCGCTTGTTGGTGAGCATAGGAAGGAAACAACCGAAGCAACATCAGCACCAGAACCAAGCCGACCGGCTGGTGCTGTCTTCACTACATACTCCTTCATTTCCGCTGGCAAATGCTCTGTCATGTCCGATTCAATAAATCCGGGGGCTACCGCATTGCATGTGATGCCTCGAGAACCATACTCCTTGGCCACCGAACGTGTTAATCCTTCAATCCCTGCCTTCGAGGCCGCGTAATTTGACTGCCCCGCCGCGCCGGTTGAAGCAATAATGGAGGAGATATTAACTATTCGACCGTACCTTGCCTTCATCATAACCTTGGAAAAAGCACGGATCATGTAAAACGTGCCCGACAAATTGGTTTGAATCACAGATTGCCAATCTTCATCCTTCATCCTAAGGATCAACGTGTCATGAGTTATTCCTGCATTGTTGACAAGGGCAGAGGGCGTTCCGATCTGCTCAACCACCGCCAAAGCAAGGGCATCCACAGATGCGGCATCAGCAATGTTGCATCCAAAACCAACGTGTCCTTGCCCCGGCAGCTCGCCAGCAACTGCCTGAGATCTTTCCGCGTTTGTCGAAACGCAGGCAACCTTAAAACCAGATTCGGCCAAGCTTAAGGCTATTGCCTTTCCAATACCGCGGCTTGCTCCTGAAACAACTGCAATCGGGTCCATGATTTCATTTTGCCAGATATCACGGCACTACGAGGATGTTGAACAATTGCTGATCCATGGCAAGTGTTCAAGGTAACCGTCTGATTTGCGCGGAAACCAGCCGGTTACCGGCGATGTTCAGGTTCAAAGAACATTCACATCGCTTCCCCGCTCCTGCCGGACCAGGTGGGTTTTGAGTTCCTCAACATCTGCCTAGGGTCTGATGGAAGCCACCGTTGTTTCCAAAGAATCAAGATCAGTAACCCTGAGGCACGAAGCCTCGCTGGAAATTCTTTTGATAAGTCCAGAAAGAACACTGCCTGTACCGCATTCAACAAAGGTTGTCATTTCATCTCTTATCATGTTCTGGACAAGTTCGGTCCATTTCACCGTTGATTTCAGCCCCTCCTGAAGCAAACCCTTCATCGCTGTCGGTCTGCCTACTGCTTCCGCAGTGACGTTGGAATAGATCGGTCCTCCCGCGGTCGGGCTTTGAAACTCCAGATCATCAAGTCCCTCAAACAACTCCTTTGCCGCCTGGTCCATAAGCGGGCTATGAAAGGCTCCGCTCACATTAAGGGGCAAAACCCGCTTGGCACCATTGGCAGAGGCTAATTGACACGCAGATTGAACCGCTTCCACTTCACCAGACAAAACAAGCTGGCCCGGGCAATTGTCATTGGCAATCACAACAATTCCATCAATTTGGCTAAGCAGCCCTTGCAAAACATCTTTACTCAACCCGAGAACTGCTGCCATCATCCCAGGTGCCGCCTGGCCCGCTTGGGCCATCAACAGGCCCCTTCTTTGCACCAGTCTTGCCCCATCCGCAATCGACAACATTCCGCTGACGGCAAGAGCCGCATATTCGCCAACGCTGTGGCCCGCAAATCCTGCGATTCGGACTTGACCAGCTAAGTGAGACTGAAGACACTTTGCCGCCGCAACCGAGGTTGTAAACAATGCCAACTGGGCATTTTCAGTTTTTCTTAGTTCATTTTCCGAAGCCTTAAAGCAAAGCTGTGCCATGTCCACCCCCGTGATGGATGTCACGAGTTCAAACACTTCCCTTGCCTCGGACCTAACTTCAAAGAGCTCTTGTCCCATGCCCGGACTTTGTGAACCCTGCCCGGGAAAGACTAATGCGACTGCCATGTTCAAAAGATCGTACCGCCTCATTTCCTCGTTCGGTGAATTGAAGGGATCAAAAAAAAATCGTGGGGTTGATGTCAGATTTGTCTAAAATCAAGGCCGACGGCGTAGAATAGGAGTAAAGATCCTATGAAAGTTTTTGAAAATCACAAAGGTCAGTTCATTGCCTTAGGAGTCACATTATTGGCAATTGGTGCGGGATGCGCCCATCCAACCAAAATGATCAACGGAACCACTAGCGGAATTTCTGGCAGCGGGACTGGCTCCCAGGATGTTGCAGGAGATCAGCCAGCTCAAAACCCATCCAACGCCTCACCAGACTCATCTTCCTCCGAAACTTCTTCAGCCTCTCAAGCCTCAAACGGCGGATCAGTTCCCCAATTTGGGCCCGACGCAGCTGCTTCATTGGCTCCCAAAGTTCCTACTGGAACGTTTGTTGGTTTGGACGGCAAGAAATATGATCTGGCCAAGCTAAAAGGTCAGGTAGTTGTCATCGACTACTGGGCGCCTTGGTGTCCACCCTGCAGACTAGGGCTTCCCTTCACTCAACGAATGGCAGACACTTTCAAGGGCAAAGGGCTAACCGTGATTGCAGCCACAACCGATCCTAAAGTTCCTGGCGCAGGAGACACTCTTGCCAGCATTCAGCAATTCGTTAAGACCAACCACTATTCGATGAATGTTGCTCTAGACAAAGGAGCTAAATTTGCCCAAGAAATGCAAATTACTGAACTACCCACCACTTTGTTTATAAACAAAAAGGGAGAAGTGGTTGCTAGGGAAGTGGGCTTGTACCCTCAATCAGATTCTATAGCTAATCTCCAGAAAGCAGGGTTGAATGTTGGTTCTTTTGCCCCACAGAATGACCCCACAACCAATTCTCAGTAACTGAACAGTCAGGTCAGCGAGGGCACTCGTTCGGATAAAGCCTTCTTGGCAAAAAACCCACGGAGAAATGATTCCTTCGTGGGTTTAGTTATTTGTCATTCAGCTCTTACAGATGGCAAGAACTGAGGCCACGCTTGGCAAGATACTTTTGGTGATAATCTTCCGCTGGCCAGAAGTCGGGAGCAGGCTCAATCGAGGTTGCAATTGGCTTTTTGAAGCGTCCGCTTTGGTCTAGAGACGCTTTGATCTGCTCGGCAACTGCTTTCTGTTGCTCATCGTGATAAAAAACCACCGACCGGTATTGAGTACCCACATCCGGCCCCTGACGATTCACCTGGGTTGGATCGTGAAGCTTAAAGAACATTTCTACTAAGGCTTCGTAGGGGATTTGGTCTGCATCAAATTCAACTTCCACAACTTCGGCATGGCCAGTTAAGTCACCGCAAACATCTTTGTAGGTTGGATTTTGCAAATGGCCGCCGGCATAGCCAACTTTGGTCTCGATCACTCCAGGAAGGACTCGAAAAGCCTCCTCAACGCCCCAAAAACAACCGGCTCCGAAAGTAGCCTTCTTCAAATTTTCGCTCATGTCTTATGTACGTAAATCAATGCAAAAGGAAGACAGTTTGTTCCCAATTTTTCGGTCTCGTCAGTTTGCCTGTGCCTGAGCTGCCAGAGCCAAGGCATCGGCTTTTAGCATTTTCACCATGTTGCTAAGCCCAAGGTTCTTCCCCATTGAAAGTTCTTTCCCAAAGATTTCTAGGGCAATATCGTTGGGAATGTTCTGCACTTCGACAGGTGTTGCGCCTGCTAACCCTTCTTTCAGAATTACGGCTAGGGCCATTGCCGAGATGCCCTGAGGGTTATCCACTGCAAATTCAAATTCCAGCTTTCCAAGCGGTGAAAGCTCCGTACCTAGATAGACTTCACTTTCACATCCTGGAACCCGATTGCCATCCGTCCTTAAAACTCCCACGGAAGACTCATGGCGGTATCGGCGGCCGTAGTCAACCAAGACTTCTATGCGCTCCGAACGGTCTTCATAAAGGCTGAGGTCTTCAAGGAGGCTCGCTAATTTTGGAAGGGCAGCTAAAGAACTCAAGGGCCCGTTTCTATTGGGACCTTGACCGAGTTGCCCCATTCCGTCCAGCTGCCATCATAATTACGAACCGAGTTGTACCCAAGCAAGTACTTCAAGACAAACCATGTATGGCTAGACCGCTCTCCGATCCTGCAATACGCAATCACCTCATCGCTTGAGTTCAATCCGGCTTCGTTTTCGTAGATTGCCCTCAAATCAGATGCAGACCGAAACGTTCCGTCTTCGGGATTGATTGCCCTTGCCCAAGGAACGTTTTTTGCGGTTGGGATATGACCACCGCGAAGGGCGCCCTCATTGGGATATCCCTCCATATGAAGGATTTCTCCCGAAAACTCTTTGGGAGAGCGTACGTCGACCAACTTGCCTCCCGCTTGCAGATGGCTCAGAACCTCGTCCTTGAACGCCCGGGCTTGTGTATCGTTTCGGGCCATGGCCGTAAAGTGGGAAGTCTGCGAAACGGGAACGTCCCGAACCATGGGTCGCTTTTCTTGTTCCCACTTCAGCCTGCCACCGTCTAAAATTCGCGTATTTGTGATTCCGAAGAGTTCAAAGACCCACAAAGCGTAAGTAGCCCACCAGTTATTTTTGTCGCCATAAAAAATAATCGTTGTCTTTTCATCGGCACCAAGTCGGCGCATTAGAGTCTGAAATGGCTCTTGCTGAATGTAATCCCTTGTGATTTTGTCATTCAGGTCCGAGGTCCAATCCACTTCAAATGCCCCCGGAATGTGGCCCAAAGTGTAGAGCAGTGGATCTTCATTCGATTCAATCAAGCAAACTTGAGGGTCATTAAGGTGATCGGCAAGCCAATCGGTGTCTACAAGTTTTTCTGGCCGAACATACCCGCGAGCTTGGATGGATTCGATCGCCGTTTTCATGTCTTTCCAACTACTACGATGCCTCGCCTTAGCCTATTGCCAACTGAAGCGGGATCACGCTGAAGTCGGGCGCTTTGAGGCATTTCAAAGGCAGAAACCGAGCCCAGAATCAATCCTCATGATGACTATCGTATAGTAGAAGTATGGCTATCGTTCCTTTTGATTTACCCCTCAAGCTAGCCCAAGATTTTGCGCCGAAAGGTGATCAGGCGAGTGCGATCAAAAGGCTAGTTGAAGGGCTCAGCTCTGGCTACCGATTTCAAACCTTGCTTGGCGCAACCGGAACCGGAAAAACCTACACGATGGCTAGCGTGATTCAAGAAACTCAGCGCCCTGCCTTGATCCTTGCCCATAACAAAACTTTAGCCGCTCAGCTTTGCCAAGAATTTCGCGCATTTTTCCCCGAAAATTCCGTGCAGTACTTCATCAGCTATTACGATTACTATCAGCCGGAAGCCTATGTGCCTGGCTCTGACCTGTATATCGAAAAAGATTCGAGCGTGAACGATGAAATCGAAAGGCTGCGGCATGCCGCAACCCATGCCTTGCTAGAGCGACGAGATGTTGTGATTGTAGCCAGCGTTAGCTGCATTTATGGACTAGGATCACCTTCTGAGTACGCGGAAGCAGTTGTCAGCTTTGTTGTCAATGAACCGTTTGACCTGCAAGAAGCGATTCAAAAGCTTGTTGCCATGCAATTTACAAGAAATGAAATGGTGCTTGAAAGGGGCACATTTCGAGTTCGGGGCGATACCTTGGAAATTCAACCAAAGGATGAAGAAGTCATCACCCGTATCGAGTTTTTTGGAGATACGGTGGAAAGGATTCGTCTTTTTGACCCATTAACCCAGGAAGTTGTGGATCAGCCGGCTCGCATCTCTATCTTTCCTGCAACCCATTACGTCACGCCGTGGGAACGGTTGGATGAAGTGATTGAATTGATCCGAGAAGAGCAAACCAACCAGGTAAAGCTGTTTCAATCTCAAAACAAGTTGTTAGAGGCACAAAGAATCCAGCAAAGAGTGGATTTTGATTTGGAAATGATGAGAGAACTGGGCTACTGCAATGGCATCGAAAACTACTCGCGATACTTTGACGGAAGAGAGCCAGGTATGCCTCCCTACACCTTGCTGGACTTCTTGCCAAGCGATTCTCTTGTTTTCATTGACGAAAGTCATGTCACCCTGCCTCAGGTTCGAGCCATGTACAACGGGGACCGACAAAGAAAGTCGGTCTTGGTGGATTACGGCTTTCGTCTGCCCTCGGCGTTGGATAATCGCCCCCTTAAATTTGAAGAGTTTTTGACCAGAGTTCCCCAAGTGGTGTTTGTTTCGGCAACACCGGGCCCATTTGAAAAGGCAAATCAAGCCCAGGTGGTGGAACAGATCATTAGGCCCACCTACATTCTTGATCCAGAAGTTGTTGTCAGGCCGACCAAAGGTCAAATTGATGACCTCATTAATGAAATTCAGCGGCGAGTGGAGTTGAAACAAAGGACTCTTGTGACAACCCTCACCAAGAAAATGGCAGAAGACCTCAGCAGTTATTTGCAAGATCTCAATGTGAAGGTTCAGTACATCCACAGCAACGTCCACTCCTTGGATCGACCCGAGATTCTGAGAGATTTGAGGCTTGGCGTGTACGATGTTCTGATTGGAGTCAACCTGCTTAGAGAAGGACTCGACCTGCCAGAAGTCACTTTGGTTGCCATTCTCGACGCCGATAAGGAAGGGTTTTTGCGGTCGGAAACCACCCTTGTTCAGACAATAGGACGGGCGGCGAGAAACACGGAAGGTGCCGTGATTCTCTATGCCGACACGATAACTCAATCGATGGCTGCCGCCATTGACGAAACAAACCGGCGTCGGCAAATTCAGGCCCAATACAACGAGGAGCACGGGACTTTCCCAACGACGATCAAGAAAGAAGTCCGAGAGACAGTGCGCTCTTATGATGCGGTGGCAGAAGTGATCAATCAGTACAGCGTTGAGACGGAAACAGAACTCAAGAACTTGGGACAAGACATGCGAGTTGAGGATATTCCACTCCTCATCAATCAACTTGAAAAGAAGATGAAGGACCTCGCAAAATCGATGGATTTTGAAAAGGCGGCGGAGGTTCGGGACGAAATACAAAGCCTAAGAGGATTTTTAGGTTCCAGCTCAGGAAAAATCGGTCAAGATCGGCGCCGAAACCGTCAAATGGCCCGCAAACGATAATGCGAAGTATTTTTCGTCAAAACAGATTAACTTTCATACAAAAATCAGTAACAAACGCAACTATGTAACGGGTACTTCATTAAGATTGGAATAAAATTCCGCTTTTTATTCCAATTTGAGGGAAAAATGAGGCTTACTTTGCAAACCGACTTTGCGATTAGGGTGTTGGTTTATGTTGCGGTTAACAAGGAAGGTCGCTCAACAATCCATGACCTTGCCAAACGGTATGGAATATCGGAAAACCACTTGATGAAAGTGGTTAATAAGTTAACCAAGCTGGGATTTTTGGGAGCGGTGCGGGGAAGGACGGGAGGTCTAAAAATGAACCCAGATACCCTTGACTTGCCATTGGGTGACTTAATCAAGGCGATTGAAATTGATCTCGCTATGGTGCCATGCTTCAAAGATTCAGACACTTGCGTCATCCGTAAAGCTTGTGTCTTTAGAACCGCAATCGAAGAGGCCCAAGACGCCTTCTTTGACAGCCTAAACCGCTACACTTTTGCCCACCTTGTTGAACCAGAACAAAGGCTCTCCAAGGCACTGAAGCTAATTTCTGACCCAAGCAATCGCGGTTTAGAAGCCAATTAAGTTCCGTTCGGAATCTTAATAAGCCTTTGCAAAAACAACCCGCTGACGGCTAGGCTTTCCGGTTTTGACGCACTTGCCGGGCAAGGCATCTGACTCCTCTAAGGGATGACTGAGCAGACATCGGATGGTCGCCTTGGTTTCTTCGGCAATAAGATCCTCGGTCTCTTGAGTGCCGTCCCAATGGGCAAGCACAAAACCGGGGGCGTCCTCACCTTCGAAGGCGGCACGAAAATCCTCCCAAGTGTCTACTCGAACCGTGTTTGCGGTGCGGAAAGCGAGGGCCCTTTGATACATCTCCTGCTGAATGGTTTCTAGCAAGTCAACAAGGACTCCGCTTAGATTTTCATCAAGTTGGACACTGCTCTTGTTTCCGGTATCTCGCCGACAAACCGGTACAACTCCGTTTTCAAGATCCCTTGGGCCAATTTCCACCCTAACGGTGGCTCCATGCAGCTCCCAATGGTTGAATTTGAACCCAGGACTTTCTTTTTCTCGATCATCAATCGTGACTCTGATTGGCAATCCCCAAGCCGATTTCGAGGCCAACTCTTCTTTGAGCCGGGTTGCTGCTCCCACTGTCTTAGACCTTGTTTCTGCATCTCGTCCCATTGGAATCAAAACGATCTGAACCGGCGCCAATCGAGGGGGCGGAACAAACCCTTTGTCATCGGAGTGGGCCATGATGAGGGCACCAATCAGCCGAGTCGAGACTCCCCAACTGGTTGCGTAGACGTAATCTCGCTTGCCTTCTGGGGTCTGAAACTGTACGTCAAAAGCCTTGGCAAAATTTTGGCCGAGGTGGTGGGAGGTCCCTGCTTGGATCGCTCTTAAATCTTGGGTTAGAGCTTCAATGCAGTAGGTGTGGTCTGCCCCTGCAAACTTCTCTCCTTCCGATTTCAGCCCCACCAAAACCGGCACAGCCATCCACTCTTCGGCAAATCTCCGATAGATGTTGAGAATCGTGAGGGCTTCCGCTTCCGCTTCATCATAAGTGGCGTGAGCGGTATGGCCCTCTTGCCATAGGAACTCCGACGTTCTTAAGAACAGTCGCGTTCTCATTTCCCACCTCATAACATTAGCCCATTGATTGATAAGAAGCGGCAGGTCTCGGTAGCTTTGGATCCAGTTTCGATAGGTGTTCCAGATGATCGTTTCGGAAGTAGGGCGAATGATAAATTCTTCTTCTAACTTCGCTTCGGGATCAACAACAACCCCGGCGACAGGATCACTCTTCAGACGGTAATGCGTAACAACCGCGCACTCTTTGGCAAAACCATCCACGTGGGCTGCTTCTTTGGCCAGATAAGATTTGGGGATCAAAAGCGGAAAATAAGCATTGCTGTGGCCGGTGTCTTTGAACATATCATCCAGCCCTCTTTGCATTAGCTCCCAAACACGGTAGCCGTGAGGCTTGATGACCATGCAGCCTCTCACGGAGGAGTGGTCGGCAAGGTTGGCTTTTACAACAAGCTCGTTGTACCAATCCGAGTAGTTTTCTGCCCTTGATGTAATTCCTAAATCTGATGCCATAAGTTCAATTCTGCTTTGAACTTCAAATTATGAAAGAATTATAGAAACTTGACAAGACTGAACCCTAATTCGGCATCAGAAGCAGCCAACGGCAAGAACCTGACCTGCGATTTATACGTCAAAAAATGCGGAGCCTTAGCCAAATGATCAGTTCCCTTTTTCTGCTTGCCTTGCCGCGCCTGGCAGCTTTGCAGGGAATCCCAGGTTGGGTCAAACACGGAAACCGGACCCTCTACGAAATTGACGTCAACGCATGCAGTACTCGAAGCCACCTTCGCAACCGGATCAATGCCCTTGATGACCAAATGCCCTACCTGCAGAGCCTTGGCGCAAAAGGATTTATTCTTGATGGCGTTCCTAAGGAATTAAGCCTTTCAAAAGAGGCCCGCTCCAGCTTAGATCACCTAGCCTTTGACCTTCACTCTCAGGATTTTGAAGTGTTGATCAACGTTGGCCAACAGAAATTGGATGGATTAAAACGGTTTGATGGGCAGGTGGTTACAGGCGATCAGAGCTACGCTTATTTCCCAAACTCTGGGCGAAAAAAAGTAAGTGCGGCCACTGATTCTAAGTGGCCGATCTCTAGCCTTGAGCCGTCAGATTGGAAGGCATTCTTAGAGCCTGCCGCCCAAAAACATCCCACATGGCCGGCAAGTTTAACCTCTGCCGAAGGATGGATTCAATCCAGCCCTCCAAGAGGTCAGCGACTCTTTTCTCTATTTAATGGAAACCTTAACTTGATAAAACAGGCATTGGTCTACTTGTTTACAACCCAAAGGGCACCCATCGTCCAATATGGGGATGAAATTGGGCTGGCAGAAGAGAAGGGCATGATGATCTGGGACCAAAGCCGGCAAAACCTCGATTTGCTCAACTTCTTGCAAACCTTAACTCAGATTCGTGGGAATCGTGAGTCGCTCGCACAGGGCGATCTCAAGCCAATTCCCATTGATGGGGCAAGAGGAGTTGTTGCCTTTCAACGCACCTATCGCTTCGAGACAACGGTTGTGGTTTGGAACACCCGCAACCGGTCCATGGATGCCAATTTGATTGTCAACGGGTTCGCCAATCACGACATTCGGTCGTTACTAGATGGGTCCGATCAGGGCTCGTATACATTTTCCTTACCGGTAACCATCGCCGCGCACGGGGTTATGATTCTAGCCCCGAACGGTATGTAAAAGCCCTTAAACCATTTCACCAAACAAAATTCAAACTTTTGCTCGTAAGTACCTTTAGGTTCCAATCTATGATCATCCCCACAATTGCACTTGCCCTGCTTTCCCTCCATCAGCAAAAGCCAGTCAAACCGATTGAGGTTGCGATTCAGGCCGGACGGTATGAGCAGACGATTGAAGAAGGAAGTGTAAGCCGCAGCTTCATTGTTGATGTTCCTAAGTCTTATCAAGGCAAAGCTCCGATTCCACTTGTCATCGTTCTTCATGGCTGGACTTCTAATGCCAAGCAAGCCGAAATTTACACGATGATGAGGTTAGAGGCAGAAAAAGAAGGCTTTGCGGTTGTTTTTCCCAATGGACTTGGCACCCCCCAAGGATGGAATTGTGGATTTATCAACTTAGGCGGTGCTGGCGCCGATGACACCAAATTTCTTACCGACGTCATCGCCTATGTTGAGGGCGAAGTTAAAATCGACACAAGAAGAGTTTACGTGTGTGGACATTCTAACGGGGCATTCATGAGCTATGTGATGGGGTCGGCTCTAAGCCATCAAATCGCTGCCATTGGTGTGGTTGCGGGGACAATTGGATTAGACAACAACAACCAGTGGACCACCGTCAAAGCCCCCGATGGTCCCGTGAGTGCCGTTATTTTCCACGGGCAAAAAGACCAAATGGTTTGGTCTGGAAGCAGCACAAAAGCTCTTCTTTCCAATGCAATCCCACCGATGGATTCGGCGGCTTGGTGGGCCAGGGCCATCGGCATTACGACTCCACCCAAAACCATGACCTTGAGTTCAAACTGTGAAGTGTATGACTGGAAGGGAAAGTTGGGTCAAGAAGTCAAGTACTACTCGATCCTTAACGGAACTCACGATTGGCCCGGTGGCTACGGATACAATGGACCCGAAACCAATACGGGAATCAATGCAGCCGACCTGATTTGGAAATTCTTTAAGGCCCATCCTTTGATTCCTTCCAAGTCTAATCAAGACCGCGGCAGACCGAAAAGCTAAGAGCTCTTTGAGGCTGTAAAGACCCTTAGATTCGCCAATGACGGTAACTTTGCCATCGGGATGCTGCGTTGATATGGATAACCGCTCCAAGCTAGACAAGAGGAACGGTTAGGACACTCTATGAAACTCAAATTGCCGATCTTTGGCGCAGTCGCACTTGCTGCTATAGCCGCAGGTTGCGCAGCCGCTCCTGTTGCCCATGCACTCGCGCCTCAAGCGCTGTCCAACTCCACCACCAGCCTTCAGGGACCTAAACATCAACGGTACCGAGGCGGAATGATGAAAGTCCTAAAGCAACTCAACCTCTCTAAGGCTCAATCAGACAAGATTCATGCGCTTATGACCCAAACCCGCCAAAAGATGATGGCGATCCGAAAGTCCAATGCAGATCAAGCCACTAAGCGCAAAGAAATGCACGATGTCTTTACAAATTCGCACAAGCAAATGATGGCAATCCTGACCCCTGCCCAGCGAGTGAAGTTTAAGCAGTTAATGAAGGCTCAGCGTCAGGGCCATAAGCCACCAACCAATCAAAAGCCTTGAACGGATCTTCCTGATCTTGTTCATGTTCATGGAGGGCGTCGTTTTTGATCAAATGGCGCCCGCTTCTTTTGAGCCTGACTCTACGCAAACGTTGCGAGACTAAGATATCGGCTAAGCTATTAAAATGTTGCTGCCCATCGTTGCGCTCCTCGCAGCCAGTTCAACACAGTCCCCAGTTCAACCTAGAATCCTTACTCAAGGTTTTGCCCTCCGCGACCACCAATCAGGACCGTTCCAACTTCCCAAAGATCAAGTTTTTTATGACATTGCCCAGGGAAATTGGAACGAAGCCTATGGGGCAATGGCAGCTGGCTGGACCAAGATTTCTGCCGATAAAAAGGGACACTTTACCGGTCACTTTGCCAATAACGGCTGGATCGATATCAAAGTCCATGAAGATGCCGATGAGACGGTTTTACTCGATGCGCTTGGAGACAGCTACGTTCTTGTTAACGGAGCGCCAAGAGTGGGAGATGTTTATGAATCTGGCTACGCGAAACTGCCGATTCACCTTCATGCCGGCAACAATGACCTCCTCTTCCGTTGCGTGAGGGGCGATCTTTTTGTCCAACTGCTGCCTATTCATCATTTCCTTGCCCTTGATGCATCGGATCCAACCTTGCCAGACCTACGCCCTCACCAATCAGGAAAAGTTTGGGGTGCGCTCCTTCTGCGCAACTCAACCAAGAGTTGGCAAAACCATCTTGTGATCAAGGTTCAGCAAGGAGGGGCTTCGACCTCAACCCAAATTCCAAGCATCATGCCGATGAGCCTCAGAAAGGTCGGCTTCCAAATTCTTGCCAACAAAAGCCCTCAACTCCATTTGCAACTTTTAGACGGGTCTAAAGTGCTGGATTCACTGAACCTGACTTTGCGAGAACGTAAGGAAGGCGAGACGTACAAGCAAACTTTTGTCAGCAAAATTGATGGTTCGGTTCAATACTTTGCCGTCAACCCAGCTTGGCATCAAAAAAATGCAGCCCTTGCCCTGAGCCTCCATGGAGCTGGAGTTGAAGCCATCGGCCAAGCCGACGCTTACTCATCAAAGCCTTGGTGCAACATTGTCTGCCCAACAAACCGCCGACCTTTTGGTTTTGATTGGGAAGATTGGGGCAGAATGGATGCCCTTGAGGTCCTCAAAATTGCGGAGAAAGAACTTAAGCCAGACCCAAGCCGGATCTACCTGGTTGGCCACTCTATGGGGGGCCATGGAACGATTCTCAATGGTGCCCTCTATCCCGGAAAGTTTGCTGCCATCGCCCCGAGCGCGGGTTGGATTAGCGCAGCCACCTATGCAGGCATAAAGCCTGTCTCTCACCCTGGTCTCCAGGTTTCTATGCTTCAAAGAGCTTCGTATCAGGATGAGACCAGACGCTACCTCGCAAATTACAAGGCAGAAGGCGTCTATCTGCTTCAGGGCGGAGCTGACGACACGGTTCCACCCACAGAGGAGCGCACCCTTTCAAAATTACTTTCTACTTTTGACCACGATTACGTCTATCATGAGGTGCCAGGTATGGGTCACTGGTGGGACATCAATCCCGAGCCAGGGGCCGATTGCATTGACCTCTCTAACCTGTGGGACTATTTGGCAAGGCACGCCTTGCCCCCGATTGAAAGCGTTCATAATATTGACTTTTCAACCTCGAATCCAGAAGTGAGCCGCAAAGAGTACTGGGCAACGATTGAAGAGCAAAGAGTTCCCTTGCGTATTTCTCGAATTGTTCTTCATGCCGATCCGTTCTTGCGCAAGTTCTACGGAAACACCCGCAATGTCAAGGTTCTTAAGCTCAATTGCGTGGCACTGCACGCCGGCAAAGGGCTTGAAGTTGATCTTGACGGCCAAACTCTTACGCTAAACGTCAACGGCTCCAATAGTAACAACCAGTCGGTCTGGCTTAAGAAAGAAAACGGCAAGTGGCAGCAATCAACAAAGTTAGGAAGCATGGAAAAGACGCCGGAACGTAACGGTCCGTACCGATTTGCCTTTCAACACCGATTCCTTTTTGTCTATGGAACCCACGGCACAATGCTAGAAAACCGCCTATTGCTCCAGAAAGTGCGATACGACGCGGAAACTTGGTGGTACCGCGCCAACGGGAGTGTAGATGTTGAGCCAGACAGTGACTTTTCTCTGAGCCAAGCCAAAGACAGGAATGTCATACTTTACGGAAACGCAAACACCAACACCGCCTTTGGCGTTTTGCTGCCTCATTGCCCCGTTTCTATCCACGAGGGAGTGGCCCAGGCGTTCAGTGTAAAGTTTCAACCCGATAATGTTGCCGCACTGTATTGGTGGCCTAGAGCGGGGACCAGCAATCTATCGGTAGGTGTTGTGGGTGCGACGGGACCGGCTGGTATTCGGTCCACCTTTTTGGTGCCTTACTTGCAGCCAATGACTGGTTTCCCTGATTACTTATTCTTTAATCCTTCGGCGTTTGACCCTCAGAGCCAAGGCGATCCCGGAGTATTGCAGGCTGGATTCTATACCAACCACTTTCAGTACATGTTTCCTGATGTTGGCGACCACCTCGCGGCGACACCTCTAGACCGAGTTGACAAATTAACTGCACCCGCCAATTCCAAAAAGCCTGCCTGATTGGATACGCGGGCAGGCTTTTGTCAGGCTTCGGCCGGGGGATTCGGTTAAGGCTATTGAAATGGGAAGGAAGCTGGTTTGGGCGGGGAATGAGCCTCGAGTGCCTCTTGTTCAAAACCGTTCCAGGCCCTGTCAACTGAGAGGGTCGGCGCAATTTCGTCCTCAAGTTTGTCCTCAAAAGGACCGATAGTATTCTGTGCGTTGGAGAGCGCCACGTCATCTCTCTTGTTTTACATTGGTGTTGTTGGGGTCAGGAACTTCGTTTTTGACCCAACTTTTCAGAATCCACTAGAGTTCAAGAGACCCATTTAGCAAAGACCTTTCCAAAGAAAGCCAAAATGGAACTGATGTCTAGGCTTTTGTGTCATAATTTATAGAGAAATTGGGGGCGAACGGGCTCGACAGAGCTGGTTCGACCGCTAGTTGCGAGCCGAGGCGCCGCTGGCCTCGTTAAAAGCGGCAAAAAAGTAAACGCGAACAATAACAACTTCGCCTACGCTGCCTAAGTTGCAGCGCGTCCGACAATTCCTTGCCGGTTGGAATTGACCCGGGTGTAACAAAGTCCGGCTAGCAATCAAAGCTTCTGTTCGTAGCAATGAAAGCGAAACTAATCGAACTGGATGTGGTGCCAGGCAACCCCCGCAGAGGCATCCGTTAAGATAGAGTAGAGGGGAGACGCTCGTGGTAACTGTCGGGCCGACAGTTTTGGAAGGGGGTTCAATTCCCCCCGCCTCCACCAATTTCATGCTTAAGGCAGAATGCCCATACCGTGCCCTAGGAACGGTAAACTTGATTCGATTTGAACGAAAGGGAAATTGTTGTCCCCGCTGAATTTGAGTACCTTTATGCTAAAGGGCCGGAAAGGCCAGTGGTTAAAATCCCTAGCCCCGTACTCAGACAAAAAGCGGCGGAAATTAAGAAAATAGACAGCAAAGTTGACCAACTCATTGATCGCATGTTCAAGATCATGAAGATGGCCAACGGTGTTGGCCTTGCCGCAACTCAGGTAGGCACTCTTCAGCGCTTGTTTGTGATGGCGCCGGAAGGAATGAAGCCAGTTGCTCTTATCAACCCCGTCATTATCAAGTCAGAAGGCAGCTACTGTGGACAAGAAGGCTGTCTTAGCATTCCTGGCCTCTATGGAGATGTGACGAGGCCCGATTCCGTGATCATCCACGCCATGGATCGAAAAGGACGAGAGTTAGAATATGAGCTAGAAGGCATGCCCGCAAAAGTTGCCCAGCATGAACTTGACCATTTGGATGGAATTTTGTTTATTGATTTGGTTGATTTAGCGACTGTTCATTGGTCCCACCCCGACGGCGAACCCAAAGCTGACTAAAACGGCCATGAAAATCGTGTACTTTGGCACGTCTTCGTTTGCTGTCCCTGCCTTAATCCGCGTTGCCTCCCATGTGCAATTGGTGGTGAGCCAGCCGGATCGACCCAGTGGCCGTGGAATGAAACTGCACGCTTCTGAGGTCAAACAAGCCGCTCTTCAACTGGGCCTTCCCATCGAAACACCGGTTTCCTGTCGAGATGAAGGCTTTATCAGTCATATTCGGTCACTTCAAGCCGATCTCCTTTTAGTAGCCGCTTATGGGCAAATCATGCCCATGGCCCTCTTGGAATCGGCTAATCAAGGCGGATTCAATTTGCACGGGTCTCTTCTTCCCCGCTATCGGGGGGCTGCCCCGATCCAAAGAAGCCTCATGGCTGGAGATTCCGAAACGGGGGTCACTTTGATGAAGATGGCAAAGGGGATGGACACGGGAGACATGATTGCCAAAGTCAAAACCTTGATCTTGCCTGATGAAACCTATGGAGAACTTCACGAGCGGCTTGCCGAACTAGCCGCTGAAATGGCCGCCGAGTGGCTGCCAAAGCTCTATGAGGGAAGCTACCCCCACGAAGCCCAAGATTCTTCCCTAGCGACGATTGCCCCCAAAATCGAAAAGGAAGAAACTTTGCTGTCCGTCCAACAGGGCGGGCAACAGGCTTATCAAATGTTTAGGGGGCTTACTCCAAAGCCAGGCGCCTCCCTTTTCACCAGTTTGGGCAGAATCAAACTTTTGGAAGCAAGGCTTTGGCACGGGAACGAAAAACCTGGCAAAATCGTTCAATCCGATGCTGGATTTGGAGTTGCCTTTCAGTCTGATGGGCTGCTGCTAAAATCTGTACAACCGGAAGGGAAAAAGCCTATGACGGGTAAAGATTGGATAAATGGGGCACACTTGAAGCCAGGAAATTTTGTAATTTAGTTTCATGAGCGCTAAACAACCTCTTATCAACCGCAAGATGCAGCTTCGGCTTGCACTTGGGCTCTTTGTTATTGCCGGACTTTATGTGGGCCGCCGGTTGGTTGGTCACTTTTTAGAAGACCCCGATACAGGCACCATCCAGTCAGCGGGTTGGATCGCGGCTGTTGAAGATACCAATAATGGCACCGTGGCCGTCATTATTAAGCCAGATGGCACCATTGTTAAGGCTCCCAAATATCAAGATGGCGAGCAAGATCAACAAGTCGCTTGGCAGCCAGACGGAAATCGCATCTATTTCTCTAGCAATCGGGAAGGCGCCAACAAGGCATACCATATCTATCGGTGGAATCCTGCCCATGACCTTGTCCAAAGAAGATCTACTGGCTCAAGATCACAAAGCAATCCTAAGTTTCCGTACGATAACACCGTTCCTGGAGAGCAAGACATGCTGACCATTTCCGGAGGGCTGGTGGTGACTTTGAATCCACGCACCGGAGTTACCCACCAACAATTGCCCTTTGTTGGGCGAGACCCCTCCACCGTCGCTCAAAGCGAAGGCGGTGGCGTGGGCAGTCAATTTGGACCTGAATATGATCACCTTGGCAACAGTTTTCGAGTTGCCAAATGGGCCGATAAAAAGGGATACATTGCTGGCGTTCTTGAGAAAAACAGCGGTGGAGAAACGCTTATTTTGCAAAATATGAACCCCACCAAGCAAAATCAGGCATATCCTACTCCCATCGTCGCCGCCGATCATATTGACTTCAGTGTTGATCCTTCTTCGGGCAGGATTGTATTTGCGGCTCAGAATTGGCAATGGCCAGATTCCAGCAATGTGCCAAAGAAGTTCATTAAGGGCAATCAGATTTTAAAGCCCTATGACCATGTTGTTGGCTTTTTGAATCCAGAGACGGGCAAGGCAGGAATCGTCTTCGCGTCTAATTCCGATAAAATTTCATTCGCTCAGCCTCAGCCTTCGCCGGACGGAAGCAAGGTCTTGCTGACCTTTGGCCCTTATCAAAACGACGGGGTTGTATCTCAAGGACTCATCGTGGCCCCTCTTGCCGAGCAAGGCGGAGCTTCTGGAACTGCCATTTTTAGAGGCCCTGCCTACAATCCCCACTGGAGCCCAGATGGAAACCAGATTGTATTCATCGAGGAGAATCCTGGCGGACACAACGACGTTTGTGTGATCAATGCCGATGGAAGCGGCTTCAAGGACATCACCAATGGTTCGGGAGACTTTGATGACCCTCTTTTCAGCCCTCAAAAGCCAGCCGCGACAGCACCTTAATTAACTGTTTGGTTTGACTTTCAAACTAGACTTCACGGAGCGATGGGTACGGTTGACAACCGTAATTTCCCCGTCCGTTTCCATGACCGCGTACTTGACGCCGGCTAAGTCCTCTGTACCGCGCTCTCGGATAGCCTCTTCAACAAGTTCTTGGCTTAACCCAAACCGAAGGAGATTCTCCTGAATCGGCTTTCCGTTTTGCACAAGGATTATAGGATTACCCCCAAAGAGGGCTTGAGTCCGTTTGGTGCGTCGAATCAACTTTCCTACTGCCCAGGTGCACACAAAGAGAACGGAAGAACACACAATTCCTGCCGGCAAAGACAGGTTCCCCGCTACCATTGCCGTTTCGACCGCACTGCCCATCAACAAAATCGCAATGAGGTCAATAACCGTTAATTGGCCTAATATTCTTCGCGCCGCAAACCGGAAAGACACCAAGAGGAACAGGTAAATGGTGACTGTATGCCAAGCCACTTGCCCCATTTGACCAAAAAATGATGCCATTAAGATAGAATATCTCGCAAGTGGCATTTCTAAATTGGCTGTCTCAGGTCTTTGATCATCCCACCTTTCTTGGCGGGCTTGTCATCGCCGCCAAAACTACAATCGTGTACCTATTTTTAGTGGCGGGATTAAGGCTTTTTGGAAAACGGCAGCTGGGACAAATGAACCTGTATGACCTCGTCTTGATCATCGTCCTTGCCAACGCAGTTCAAAACTCCATGGTTGGAAATGACAACAGCCTTGTCGGAGGAATCATTGCCGCCTCGACCCTTCTTCTCCTCAACCGATTATTCGCCCTGTTAATTCGACGCAGCCCCCTCATTGAGCAGAAAATGGTGGGAGTGCCAGTTGTGATTGTGGAAGAAGGAAAAATCCTTTTTCAGGCCATGAACAAAGAAGGCGTAACCCAAGAACAGCTTATGGCTGCGCTCCGAGAACACGGAATGTCCAATGTCAACGCGGTACAACTCGCAGTCTTAGAAGTCGATGGAGCTATCAGCATTGTGCCCTCTGATAGTGTCATCCATAAAACAAGGCGCCACTATAAAGGGCTGCGATTGACGTAAGGTGGCCATGGTTCACACAATCCACCTCGCTGTTCAAATTGCAGTTCGCACCGCAGTGGTCATGCTGTTTCTCATCTTTGGCTTCCGATTCTTCGGCAAAAGGCAAATGGGGCAATTGAACGTTTACGACCTTTCTATGATTATGTTGGTTGCGAATGCGGTTCAAAATGCAATGACGGAGGGTAAAGGCAATGTTGCGGTCGGGATTGCATCTTCAGGGACCCTCATGTTGGTTGGCATCCTGCTCACCTACATCGTGGCCCGCAAACCGGTTGTAGCGCGGTTGGTTACCGGCTCTCCGACGGTTTTAGTCAGCCGTGGCGAGTGGATCCCCCGTAATCTGCGAAGAGAAGGAGTCACCAAAGAGCAAGTCATGGCCGCCGCCAGAGAACACGAAATAGGAAAGCTTCAGATGATTCAGTTAGCCGTGTTGGAAGTCGATGGTGACATCTCAATCATTCCTGTCCAATAGGGCCCCGAACTGCATCATTCTCTTTTTTGTTATTGGCAGGGCTTAACTTGCTCAAGCAATAGGTGGGGCTGCGCTCACAAACCCGTGAGATTTTAACCATGCGGCGCTTTCATAAACTGCATCCCACATATCAGTGGCACATTCATCCAGTTCCACCACAAGCCACTTCAAGACGTTTGGATCGGCAGCCTCAATGGCTTCCATTAGTTGGACCTTCCCTTTACCAAGAGCGGTATGCGGCTCTCCCTTCACTAAGGGTCCGTCTTTCACGTGCAAAAGCGGAATGATAGAGCGGTAAGTTTGCACGAGTTCAACCAGATCGTTGTCACCAAAATGGTTTGCCCAATAAATGTCTAATTCCAGATTTAATCCGGGGCACAGGTCTAAGAGTTTGGCTACTGCAAGGCGATCTCCCACTTTTTCAAATTCGAACCAGTGATTGTGAAGGCATAAGATCAGGCCAGACTTTTTGAACTTATCCACATAAGGAGCCAGAGCCTCAGCCGTTTTCTGAATGGCTGCGTCCGATTCAAAATCCGGAATCCAAAAGCCACAAACAACATGTTGGACTTTCAGACCTTGGGCAGTTTCGATGATTTCTTGAACATTCTCCGCAGTGGGCACAGCACCAAAGTAACTAGAGACGGTCAGCCCGCAGTCCTTGGCTTTTTGCAAGTAATCAGCAGGGTCTGGAATGCGTCCACCCGTTTCAACTGCCTGATAGCCAGCCTCTGCCAATTTGAGGAAATTTCTTTCGACGCCATCATCTTGGTATTGCCGAATTGTATAAAGCTGGATGGAAAGAGGATACGCCACTTGGCAAGTGTATCCAATACCGAATTAATCTTTATGCGGCAGTAAGGATTTCCGAATCGGATTCGAAGATGGAGTGAAGCGCTATAAGACAATCGGGATCAAACGCAGTTCCGCAATCCCTATCCATAATCGAAAACACCTTTTCGAGAGGCATCGGGTCTTTGTAGGGCCTTGCCGCGGTGAGAGCGTCAAAAACATCTGCAGTCGTGACAATTCTTGTTGCCAAATTAATTTGACTAGCCTCAAGTCCCTGCCAATATCCCTTGCCATCAAGCCGCTCGTGATGAGAGGACGCAATCTCTGAGATGGCTCCAAATGTGGGAACCCTTGCCAGAATTTGATAAGAGTACATGGGGTGCTTCCTAACAACTGCCATCTCCTCATCAGAAAGTCGGTCCGGCTTTTCTAGGATGGCGGTGCTGATGCCTAACTTGCCGATGTCGTGAACCATTGCCGCTCTTCGAATAGTTGTAATGTCTTGCAATGGAATGCCTAGTTCGATGGCGATTAGGGTTGCGTACTTAGTCACTCGCGAGGAATGCTGCCAAGTGAAAGAAGATTTTGCGTCAACAATCATGCCAAACGCCTCGCAGATCGCATCAATATCAACCTCCAGCGCTTCTTCAAAAACGGCGGGCAATTCTTGGTTTAGTGCGATGCCACAAGCATCATCCCTTAAAGAATTCCAGAAATCATCGTCACTAATAACAGATAGCAACGCGTTGGCAACAGCTGGAGAAAACCAAGTGCCAGTCCTTGCAATCACCATCTCTTTAGCGATCTGCTTGTCGAAGGCGGCGTAAAAAATCTCTACGGTTTGAGCGGCGCCGATTATAAGAGAATGGATGGGTATATCGTAGCCCGCCATCCCCAGCGGAGCACCCTTGCCGTCCCAGTGTTCATCCAAATGTTGAATGGCATCGGCGACTGCATCTCCCATTCCCAGCTTGCGGGCAATATCGGCTCCTCGATTGCATCGGGCGGCGGTAACCTCATTCATGATTTTGGAGGGCGGACCAAGATTAGCGGCCATCCTTCTGAGCTTTGCCCCGATCTTTTTTCCTTTTTCGGTATGAGATATGGCAAATTTCAGGGATTCATATGTGTTGGACCAGTCAATGAGTTTGACCGCCCTTTTATTGGAAACTTCGTCACCGCCAAAAATATGGAAGATGCGCACTGCATTGTTGGAGCAGCCAGAGTCTTTGAGCAAAGACGCAAAATAGAGCTCACTTAAAGTTGATTCTGGTAAGCCCAGTTTTCGACCGACCTGCAGGGTTAAGAGACAAGTTCTAAGGGCATGACCTTCAGGTTGACCTTCAACAAGGTCCAGTGCCTGGCTGAGAGATGCTAATATCTCGGCCTTTGTTAGATGCTTGCTCACATTTCTATTATCGGCAACACATTTTGCAAAATTTCATAAAACAGATAAGCAACTGTGTCTAGGAGCGGCAAACAGAAGTACCCTGATGTCAAGTAGAAACAGCTAATGACGGAATCTCGATATGATTTTCTTGTGATAGGTTCGGGGTTGGCGGGCCTAAGTTTTGCAATTGAAGCTTCTGTTGCTGGTTCCGTATGCATCCTTACAAAAAACGCGATCACAGAATCGAACACCAGTTGGGCTCAGGGAGGGATCGCGGCAGCTATAGGAGAGGCGGACTCTTGGAAAAGCCATGAGCAAGACACTTTAATTGCAGGAGATGGTCTTTGCAACCCAAGTTCGGTTCGGTTCTTGGTGCAGCAGGCACCGGAAAGCATCCAATGGTTAGAAACCTGGGGCGCCCAGTTTGATTTGGATCATAGCGGCCAGCACGAATTGGGGCGTGAAGGAGGTCATAGCCAGAGCCGCATTGTTCATCATCGTGATCGAACGGGTTGGGAAGTGGAAAGAGCAGTGAGTGAAGCTGTGTCTACCAACCCCAATATCTCGATATTCGAGCATGCTTTTGCCACAAATCTGCTTCTTAGTGACGGTCAGTGCGTAGGTGCTGACGCCCAGATTGAAGGGTTGGGGTCGAGAAGATTCCTTGCCAAGGCTGTTTTTTTGGCAACTGGCGGATGCGGAAAACTTTACACCCACACCACCAACCCTCCGATTGCCACCGGTGATGGCATTGCTCTTGCCAGCGACATCGGGGCCGAAATTGGAGGAATGGAGTTCATGCAATTTCATCCAACCACCCTATATCATCCTCAGCACCGGTCTTTCCTGATTTCAGAAGCGGTTAGGGGAGCAGGAGGGACGTTGAAGAATCACCTTGGCCGCCGGTTTATGTACGATTACGACGACCGGCTTGAATTGGCGCCGAGAGATGTTGTGGCAAGAGCCATTGACGCAGAAATGAAGAAGCACGATACCTGGTGCGTTTATTTAGATACAACCCACTTGCCTCCTGCGCAACTCCAGGTTGAATTCCCGACGATTTATCAAAGGCTGGATTCGATTGGAATTCGGATGGAAAGAGACCTTATTCCGGTTGTGCCTGCCCAGCACTATTCCTGCGGGGGCATTGTGACTGACCTAGATGGACGGACTTCGGTCCCCGCGCTCTATGCGGGTGGTGAGTGTGCCAGCACCGGCGTCCACGGTGCCAATCGGCTTGCCAGCAATAGCTTGCTAGAAGCCCTCGTGTTTGCAAGAGCGGCGGCAGGGCACGCCATAGCCAACATTGCAACGGGCAACCAAATTGTGAGTCCGGTTGAGGGAAAGGCTCCCCATGCCATTTCTGAAGCGGAGGCAATTAGAATCCGCAGAAAACTTCAGCGAATCATGACCAAAAACGCAGGAATTGTCAAAACCAGCGAAGGTCTCCATGACTCATTGGCAGACGTGAGGCAATTGTTAAACGATTACGAAAAGGCAAAGCCGTCTGCCTTTTCTGTTTACTCTTTAGAAACCAGAAACCTTTTAGTCACTGCAATCCACGTTTTGGAAGGCGCCATTGCCAGAAACGCCAATGTGGGCCTCCACTTTAATCTGGACTTAGTGGAAAGCGCTACAACGCCTTAGTAGGGCAAGGGTTGCTCGATTAGTGGGAAGACGCCTCGATCTTGCTTAGCGTGATTTGCCCTGGCTGCAGTCCTGCTAACAGCAACGCCACATATCTGCCTTCCGAATTGTAGCTGTGGCTTCTGATTGGCAATCCCTGGTCTTCCAGTTCGTAGCCATTTTTAACCCAAAGCCGGATTCGAGAAGGATCACCATTTTCGCTCCAGTTGAGGGTCAAACTTCCGTTATTGCCAACTGTCAGCCACATTTTTTGCGCCGACAAAGCGCGAAGTGGAGACTTGAACAGCTGTTGCCCTAGAGAACCGGTTGGGGCTCGAAAGCCTTCCGGAGCATTGAGAAACCGAAGGTTATAGAAAGATATCAGTAGCGAGAGGTAAGGAGGTTCCTCTATGATTTTGGTTTGCCAATGGCTCCAAAGTCCAGCGGTCTGCATGGCTCCAAATAGCTGCAACGATGGATTTGTAGAAAGCCCCATTGCAATGCAGCTTTTGATAATGGCGTGATTAAACTGAGGGGCTTGGCCCGGATGGAGCCAAGGCAACCAAGAAAGCCAATCCACTGCCCAAGATTGGTTGATCAGGAACGGGTTCTCTTTGCGTTCTGGCGAAAGTGTTTGGCTAAAGATGGCTAACTGCGATGTTCTTGCATACCCCTTGCCTCTTTGATTAAAAGAGATCAAATCCTTGGTATAGGGTTCGGTTGAAAAAGGGGTGGATGCAAAGAGGGCTTGGAATTGCCTTGTAAGCTGCTCCTTGTTTTTGGTGGAGCAGTCTGCAAACAAGGGCTGGACTGGCGCAGGGGTGAGGCTACTTGAAGGATCAAGAATCCTAACTGGACGCCCTTCTGGCACTTCTGCAATTGGAAATCGGATTTTTAGTCTTGGTTCTAATGAAAAAATCAAGGGGCCATCGGTGGTCGTGTAACCAGTTCTAAAAATCTGGGATGTCACAAGCAGCGGATATCCATTTTGCTGAGCAAGAATAGCCGGAGCAGGAACTATCGCTGTCCCTGTAAATTCCCAATCCCCCAAAATTCCACCCTTGTAGGCAACCTGGCGGATTCCTCTTAAGGTAGCTGGCTCGCTTATCCAAAATTTTTGCTGCTTGGCAAAGGCGTTCGCCATATCACCCAAGGTTCCAGCCGTGCTTGTTGCCATGGGTTTGTCGCCAAAAGGGCAACCCAGCCTGATCCAACCCTTAAAAGACTTTTCCCCGCTAAGTACCCAGTTGCCGGCGGATCCAGAGACTTGCAGAGAGTGGGATGTCCCTGCTGGAAAACAGATCAACAACGGTGGCTGAGCCCGTGACCAGCTAAGCAAAAACCAACTGGAGGGTGGGGTGGGAACCCCCGGTGCAACGCTTCCTTGCGGCCAAGTTAAGTATGGCGTGGACTTGCATACTAGCTTAAACTGCATTCCACTTGGAAAATCGAGACCAACTTCTCCATTAAGGAGATTTGCGCTAATGCGGGAAGGTTGCTGAGGTCCTCCCGAGAGGTCCACAAATTGCTGATAGGGCGATGTAAACGTTGGCTGCCATTTTGTTGAGGGTGCCAAGAACTGGAGTTGAGCAGACCCAGGAAGCTCGTTGCCAACCCCAGAAGCAGAAGCCTTTAAGCCAACAAAACGCCAATGGTTGATGAACCCAAACCTACCAAAGGGATGAGACCAAGCCGAAAGAGTCAATGACAGGAGGGCAAGACCAGTTAAGATTTTAAAACAGCGGTGTTCCAAGGACGACGATTCCCAATCGCCCAGTGTACCGAGACCACGTCAATCCCACCTGTTCACCACTGATTGTGTACAAGAGGGTTAAGTTGTAGTCAAGATATCCTAGCCCCGCTATTTCGTCTTCGGTGTAACCAGATTGAAACTGCCACTTCGGCGCAAATCGGTAACCGGCAAAAGCACTGACATTAAAATTGTTGAACCCAAGGCTGGTACCTGTCGAGACGTTGAAGAATCCGCCACCCTTACTATAATCAAAAGTTGTTGAGACTCTTTGATTGCCAAATTGACTAGAAATGAACGGATCTTGCGAGTATGAGTAAGTTAAAAACAATGATGATGATTGGCTAAGCGTGTGGCTTAGGCTCATCAGCAAATTGTAACTTAAGCCCTTGGAAACATTTTGACCTTCGAAGTCGTTCACCTGAAGGCTCGAATTAAAGGTGGTAGCTCGATCCAATCGCGCAGGATCAAGCTCAAAGTTGGTTGTCAGTCCGTACCCAGCCTGAGACTGGATAGGAACTGGCAAGCTGGTTGACTGCCGTGTGGCGCTTAGACCGTAAGAGAGATGAACTGGCAAGGTGCCGAGTTTGATCGGGCTATGAAGCAAGTTTAGACTCTGGCTGAGATCGGTCTCTTTGATGCCAGTTAGGGTTTGAGTGTAGTTGGAAGCCAAACTTAGATTAAAAGGGCCAATTTGCCGGTTTGCGCTCACGGCACCAAACAGGCTTTTGAATTGGGGCGATTGAACTTGGGCAAAAATACTGCTCTTGGAGTCAAGTTGGTAATACTGATGAAAACCCAATCCCCAGTTAGATTGGCCAATCCCATTGAGAAGCACGCCTCCACTATTGGTTGGTCCCTTCTTCCAATCCACTTCATAGTCAAATTGGGGACCATTCCCAGCTCCATATCCGGTTGAACCTTCATCACCGAGATGGAATCGCAGAAAACTAGTTTGCTCGGGAGACAGGCTCAGATAGTAAGGGTAGCTGATTGCAAGTTGGTTATCATTAACCGCAAGCACCTGGCTTTGGTAAGGCAACGCGCCGCCAGTTAAGGAGACTCGGTACAGCGGAGTTGCAAAGGTGCGCGCGCCTCCCACATCATAGGCAAAGTGCTGAAAGTCCACTTCTTGGTGAGGCACCAACACAGCAGATTTTCCGGTGAAGATAAATGGCAGTTGGCTGAAATCGGCTATGGAAAACAGATACTTGTTGTAATTCTGATTGAGTCCGTGGGTTTCATCACCAACAATCGAAACCATTCCAAAAAGCTCTTGCTGATAGACCGGTACAAAGAAGAGAGGTGGAAATAATGGCCAGCTCAAGATGATGTTGCTGGCCTCGAAGCTAGAGTAGCTTCCCAGCGCGTAGCCTCGATTTGTCGCCAAATTGTAGTTTAGTTCAGGAAACTTACGTTTAACCTTTCCCAAGGTTAGTGTTGCCCTTCGACAGTGCACTTCCATGGTTTGGGGATTGAGCTGAATTTTTTCACCGGTGATGATAGTTCCGTCATAATCAACTTCAGCATCCGATCCTCCCGACAAAAGTTCAATGAGCTGAGATCTAGGGTCGTATTCGACCCCACCGGGTCCGATCAACTTGGCGTAATCGTTGAGACTAGAGAGGTCATCACGGGTCCTAACAAACTTGATTGGATAAGTTGCAGGGGGAATAATAAGCCCTACAACTTTGACCGTAATGGTAGCGACGCCGGCAACGCCACCTGCGATTAAGGTGCCGTGAGCGTATCCATTTTTAGTCGTGACAATGGTTTGCTGGAAGCTGCCCAAGTCGGTTGTGAATTCCACTTCGGTGCCATCTGGCACCGCATTGCCGTGAGTGTCGGTTGCAACCGCGGTAATAATAATTTGGCTATGGTTATCTGCCACTGCCGCATTGGGGAAGGCGGAAAGCTGAACGTAGCCAGTTTGACAATAGCTAAGAATTGGCAGGCAAAGAAGAAAGAAAAGGACGACTAGAGGTCGCCGTAAATAGGTACGCAGACCCAGGTTAAAGTTAAATTCAACCCAGGTCTGCATGGACCACTAGCGGACCACGTTAATGGTCACGATCTTTCGAACTCTCTGCCCGTTAGCAGTATCGGCTGTGATTTCAACACGATACACGCCAGGTGCAACGCTTCGGTTAGCGTTATCTTTGAGGTTCCAAGTAACGGAGTTTGTACCCATTGCATCGGCTCTGCCCGCAATGACGTTGTACACCGTTTCCCCTGTTGCCGATAGGATTCTCACCGAGGTTGTAGCAGCCGACGCCAAGTTGTACATGATTGTAAACGGAGCGTTGGGGCTTCTTGAAGGCCGGGTCACAACGACGTTGCCAATTGTAGCAGTGCCAATTGTTCCTGTAGAAACCTCTAACTTGAACTGTCGGGTTGTATTGGCCTGAGCGGTGAACGTGTACCCAGATGTCTGGTTCAGCGATCTAGTGACGCCAGTTGCCGTATCCACCAATGTGAATTGGAGGTTATGAGGCAGGCTAGGCATGTTTGGCCAAGTGAGGGTCACCGTTCCCGCTTTCGCGGCGGTGACGTCTACCTTATAGGTCTGGTTAGCAGTCGCAGTGGAGAGGGCTTGAGCCATTTCGTAGCTGCGACCGTTGACGGTTCCTTCGATGGCAAGGCTAACATTATTATCCTTTGGCAACGATGGCGGCTTCATAACTTGAAGTTGAGTAGCCTTCTGCTGGGTGGGAACCACACCAATATAGTTCTGGGTATCGCCTCCGTAGTTATTTCTAACAGCCAATTGGAGTCTCCAATCGGTTGCGCTCTGGGGCCACTGCGAAGCGGTGGAACGACTTGCAGCGGGATCGTTAATGTACTCTTGATCTACGGTTGGGTAGTTCAGAGTGAGGACGCTTGTCCCATTAACATAGACCCAATATCCAATATTTGGCAACATGTCATCAGTGAGGTTCTGAATGTAGCTATAACCTGAACTTTGAGTTGGGTCATAGTAAGCTAGCGCACCATTAACATATCCCTGGTTGACAAGATCCAACCAGCTGTAGCTTTGATTTGGATTCTGAGCATCAACTCCAACCAATCCACCCAATGGAATTGAGTATGGATACGGGTCAGCAATGATGTTCCACCCTGGTTGGAGGTTGACGGTCAGCGTACCGTTGGTCGTGTACATGTCCGTTGGCTCCTGAGGATCGGATGCTGGATTCAACGCCAAGGAGCCTAGCTCATTGGTGGAGTAAATCCAAGTTCCTTTGCCTCTTGCTACGCTTGAGGAAGGGACGTATCCGTTCTGGGTTGGATCAAAGTTGAAGGCCTGGAATTGAGTTGGACTCTGCAGGTTCAAGATGTTTGTCCATGACGAATCCGAGAAGCTAAATGGTGTTGAAACCAGGTTCAGTCCTTGGTGCAAGGTTACTCTTGCCGTTGTTGGAACATTAAAGACACCGGTAATGGTCTTTGTTGGTCCAGGGTTTGGTGCCACCGTTACCGTGTAAGGCAACGCTCCAAACTGCACTCCGTTCGGCAGCACATGGAAGTCTACGTGACTGATTGTATCTGAAGCTGGCACAACGTTGGGGATAATCTTTGTTGCAGAATCTCCTGGAACCAAGCTGACTCCCTGAGGCAATGCCAACGTAACCGACACATCTTGAAGAGAAATAGTTTTGTCAACGGTAGAGAATCCACGAGTGTTGTCAATCCAAACCCGGATGTCATATCCTCCAGCAGGCTGAAGCAAGTTGGGCGGATTGACAGGATCAACCCCTAGCACCGTGGGGGCATCAATAGACACCGAGTATGGCTTGAAGTAGTTAGCCGAACCCCAGGTTCCGCGATAATAACAGACAATTTGCCTGCTGCTGCCCGCGCCTACAACTTGCTCATAGTACTTTTGGATAAAGCCTGGCGAATCATTGATGGTAACGTCACCAGCCGGTTGCTCTGTAAGAACTTTTCCATCTGGCTGGGTAATGCTGATGTTTCCCGCACCGAACATGATGTTTGGCATGGTTGTATCGGTACCGAGGTCTGCATCAATCAAGAAGAATGCGCTTCCAATGTCAAATTCATCTACCTGAGTTGCGTCTGAGTTCAACCCATTGCTGTCCTCAGTCGCTGGTGTTGGTCCGCACAAGACCTGAAGTCCGTAGGATTGGCTTTGACCGTAGTCAAAGTCAACATATTGTGGCAAAGGAAATTGTGAACTGTAAGACACCGTCGAGGCGAACATTCTGCGCTCGGTTGTAATCGGCTTGTATCCAGGAGCAACAATATAAACCGCCTTGTTGCTGGTGGGGCCACCCGCTGAATCACCAACCGCTGATCCAATTGCGGCATGGGCACCGTACCACAGCCCAATTCCATGACTTGTGGTGTCGTTGTTGGTAATGTTGTAGCTGACCCTTGCTGCGTCCGCAATAACATCAAGCCTAACTTGGACATCAAGCTTAGAATTCACAGTTTCTTCCAAGAATGCATAGCGGTCACTAGCACCTTGGAATGATGTTATGGGAGCGCTCGAACCTAAAAGGTAAAGCTTGCCGTCTTCCGAGATATTTGTGTAGTCCCAAGTAGCAGCAGGAAGCGGCCAACCGAAGGTAAAGGCAATACTGTCATCAAAATTGGTCTGAATTGAGCCAGTGGTACCGGAGCCAAACCCAATTCGACCGTTAAAATTTCCAGTGACGGCGGGATTGAAGCATGGTCCAGGCGGGGTTCCTGATCCTCCGTAAGTGACGGTTCCGGTTGCACCCATGACTCCGGAGAAAATCTCATCCGCAACCGGATACCAAATTGCTCCGATTGAAATAGGCTGCGTATTCTTTGGATTGATACAACCTGCCCAGCCCGATTGTGCGCTAGCGATGCCGTGGACGCCGACCGCGAAGGCGGCTGCGACTGTCAGTTTTGTGAAAAAAGATTTCATATCAGTAAATGTAGAGGGTTGGCTTAACCGTTAGACGCGATTCAGCCAACCCAGGTTCTCATGATCTTGCGTAATGACGAGTCTTTTGCATACTAGCCTATGGCACAGCTGTCTTCTTCAGAGCATATCCGCTGACTGGGAAGACAAACCGATTCCCTAGTGAGTCTGGTACTGGTCCCGGGCTATCAGCCACGTTCGCTCCACCTACTCTCCAATACACCAAACTTGCATTTCGGATGAACGCAGGGGTCGTGGCTGCATTCAAATTGTAAGCCTGAGTTGTTACCGTGCCAGACTGGGAAGACTGGAACACAGGGAACGAGTAAGTATCAATCTTAAGGAACTGAGGATCTGCCGAAACTTCCAACATGTAGCTAGCAGTGAATGGCGTGCTTGCCGTCACCACCGAAGTTACTGAGAAACTTACCGGGCCGGTTGCAGTTGCGCCATTGGCAGGGCTTGTTCCGGTTGGAGGAGCAATCGGGGTCACCTGGCCAGACTGGGAAGATGGAGGCGACACGAACCAGCAATAAGTGGTTCCGGTGGTCGTTCCAGTCGATCCCGTGGTACCAGTTGTGCCGGTTGCCGTTGTGCCTGTCGTACCTGTCGTACCTGTCGTACCAGTTAAGCCAGTTGTACCCCCGGTTGTTCCGGTTGTTCCTGTTGTACCGGTGGTGCCGGTTGCAGTTCCAGTTGTTCCGGTGGCAGTAGTTCCGGTAGACAGTCCACCAGTGCCGCCGCCTGTTGTGCCTGAAGAATTTAACAATCCAGGGACGTCAAGCGCATTGAGCATGTAGACCAGTTCTACGGAGTAGGTGTAAGGCCGACCAGGGACCAATGCAGTTGTTGACACGGGGGTTTGCCCAGGTCCACCGACGCAAGCAACTTGAGGCCAAGGTGTCACGCCGCTGTCATATGTTAATCCTGTTTGCGGAGTTACCGAATCGTAACCCACCGTGCTGTGGCCAGGAGCCACCGCGACTGGGGTTCCCGCAACATCGCTTCGGAAGATCAAGAACTGCTGATTCTCAACCGAGCTCTTAGCAAATCCATCGGGCGAGAAGCTGATTTGAACACCAGGCACGTTGTTAGTATTGACATTATCAAGCGCACTCGCAACAACCCCACCCACCGGTGCAGTTGAAGAGCCCTTGCCTCCACCAAGCAGCAATGCCATCAGACCAACAACAAGGAGCACGGAAATCAAAGCCGAATCATTTGAGTGACTCTTGGGTTTGATAATGTGGACACCGCCACTGTTGGTGAAATTGGACGCCACATGAGGCACTTGGAAGATAACTCTTACCGTGTCTCCAGGCTGAATGCCCTGAATTTCCTTGACGAGCTTCACCGTGGATTGATCAGGTTGAACATCCTCGATTTTTCCGATTCCAACTTCCAATGAACCACGATCAATAATGACCGTCTGGCCATTTTCAAACCCGGTTCTGGTTCCTTGGTTCATCAAAGCAGAATTGACATAAGTGTTCAAGACCGTACCAACCGGTAAGGTTTGACTGATGATCTTTTGAACCGAATCACTGGCTGCCTGATCAAGCGCGTCAGCAAGCATGTCTGCGTCGCTGGTGCTCATTGAACGGACGGGTGATGAAGCCGATAGAGCCGCACCATTAATTGGCAGACCAGACGAAACGTCAACCGCCTCACTAGTCATGATCACTTGAGCTTGCTTCCCACCGTCAACGTCAACAACCCTAGAGTTGACAACATGGCCGGTAATAAGCACTTTGGCGCGAAGCGCCTGCCCAACTCTCAAAAGGCTGGTCTGGTCAACCACAGGTGACACATATCCCAAACTTTCGATCTGCCGATTAACCTGGTCATTAGATGCCACATCAATCGGAGGGTTGAAGCTCTGAGCCGCTTTGGATAGTTCTGTTTGGAACTGATCCGATGCAACTGGTCCAAGCTTTCCACCATGATCGTCTACAAACGGCATAACCGCCCACTCTTGTCTAGTTACAAATTGAGCTTGTGCCCTCAGCACCAAGCCCAATGTAAACGACGGCAACGTTACCGTTACCGCAACGAATTGACAGGTCAGTTTGCCTGGCAATGTATCAAAAAAACGCCTCACTCTTTAGGGGGTCCTCCTTCCCATTTTCCTTCACAAATTTGTTTTTCGCGACAGTCCGCACCAAGCGGAAGCCTGCTAACGATACAACCTTGACGGCACAACCGTAGTCATTCGTTCGCGAGCAACGCCGTTGAGTATAGCACTGCTTGAAGTTCTCTGCAAGCGGCTTCCCTCAATTACCTAGCTTTCGACTGCCAAAAAGCCTTGTCGCCGCAATAAGCAACTCCGCTTTCTCTGTCAATAATGGCACATCTGTGCGAAAATTTTTTGTTGCCAACAAAAGCTTCTCTTCTCGCTTCATTTGAACCTGGGTGAACTCTTCACCGGGTTCAAAACCGTATCGTTCCCAAAGCCGCTTTTTCTTGATTTCATCCGGACACCAAACCAGCCAACTTTCGTCAAAAGCTAAATCTAGATTTTTTTCGAACAAAAGTGGAATTTCAAAAAATTCTGCATCCTCTTCACAAAGCTTCCGCCAAATCAAAGGGTGCAAAATCTGATCCGCTGCCTCGACCAATTCTTTGCCAGTCGTGAGCTTTGCCCGCAAATCAGCAGAAGCAAAGTCTGAATCCATAGATAGAGCATCCGCCAACTCTTGGCGAACAGCGGGAATTAGCAGAACTTCTTTGGCTGCCTCGTCTGCAGAAGCTGTTTTGTAGCCACATTCAGCCAGCAGCTTTAAGGCAGTGGATTTTCCTTCTGCAATACCGCCAGTTATAGCAACACAAGGCCGCCTTGGGCCCGTTTGAACTGCATAATCCGGCAGAGTCCGCATGTTGTGATCCATATCCACCTTAGTGCCTTTTTCTGCCGCGGAATTGCCTGACTGCTAAAAAATCAGGGCGCACCTTATCGGCGCACCCTGATTTGATCTTTTATTCAGAAGGGGCTTCTGAATTAGCAGGCTTTTCTTCGGCACTGCCTTCTTTCTTCGAACTGTCTTCTGCTTCAGCATGATCGTCTACAGGCCGGAAGAATCCCCTTAGGGCCCCAAGCCGCTCTCCAATCGTGGCTCCGCCACCAGAGGCTACGCCGCGACGCTTATCAAGCGAATCGTCAAAATCATCCATTTGCGAGTCTCGACCGCGGTTGTTGGGCCGGCGACCTCTCTGAGGTCCTTGGTTCTTACCCCTAAAATCACGCCTGTCTCGTTCTTGGCCAGGAATATCCGAAGTATAAGACCCAGTCGAAGCTCCATCGCGAAGACTCAGCACCATACGCCGCTGGTCAGGCTTAAGATCAATAATCCTTGCATCGACTTCAGCCCCTTCTTCCAGAGCCTCTTCTGGCTTTCTGATCCGCTGATTTGACATTTCAGAAAGGGGCATGAATGCCTCGGCTCCTTCTGGCAATTTGATAAAGGCTCCTGAAGGAACAAACCTGGTTACAGTGACCTTGATCGTATCTCCAATCTTGTAATTCTCTTTAACCAAATTCCAAGGATCAGGCAACACCTGCCGGTGGCCCAAAGAAATTTTCCCGGTCTGAGAATCAAGCCGCAAAACTTGAACCTTGATCTTTTGCCCCTCTTTAAACATTTCTTTGGGGTGCGAGATCCGAGACCAAGACATCTCCGAAATGTGCAGAAGCCCATCGACGCCGCCGAGATCAACAAAGGCGCCATAATCGGTCAATCTACGTACAGTGCCTTCCAAAACATCAGAGACACGGACGTTGCTAAAGATATCTTCTTTAACCTTGCTGCGCCGCTGCTCTTCCGCCTCCCGATTGCTTAAAACGACCTTTTTGCGTTCTCGATCAATTTCAATGACCTTAAGCTTAAGTTCTTGGCCCACGTACTTATCGATATTGCGCAGTTTGCCGTTGCCAACATGGGTTGCAGGAACAAAGCCTCGAACACCAATATCAACCACCAATCCACCTTTGATTCTTTCAAGCACAGTTGCGGTTAGCATTTCGCCGGACGCCATTGCATCCTCAATTCGATTCCAAATCAGTTCAAAATCGGCACGTTTCTTCGAAACAATCGGCTGCCTGTCTCCCCCTTCTGGCTTGACAACAACAACGTTGATCGTGTCTCCGACCTTAAACGCATTGCCAATTTCAGTAAGGTTGTGGCCCAATTCAGAAAGGGGAATCACGCCCTCACTTTTCGTTCCGAGGTCAACAAAAACGCGGTCTTGCTCAACCTGAACAATTCTCGCTTCAATTCGCTCGCCTTTACTAAGCTTACGGTAGCTAGAATCACCCTCAAACCCGTCGTCTGATAGGGTGTTCATGTAGCTGTCGAAAAGGGCCGAGTCATCAATGACCTCGACCGATTGGCTTGGCGATGCAGCAGGCTCAGCAGCCGCAACAGGAGCCGGCTGATGGACTTCAACCTTCGGCTCAGCTTCTTTAGCGCTTGTTGGCTCGTCTGCTGTGACCGCCTCGTGAGTGGTTGAGGTTTCTAGCTTTTCGGCAGGCGCGGCCGGGGTTTCCTCGGCTGGAGCATGTGAGGCTGGAACTGTTTCGTTAGAAACAGTTGTTTCAACAGATGATGATTCCGCCTCTGAAGTCGTCGGAGATAGAGTTGAAGAAACTTCTTGAGAAGCTTCTGACTGGGCGGGAGCTGACTGCCCTTTCTCTTCCGAGGGGGTCTCTAGCGTCTGGGTGTCGTCGATTGTCATAAGGTGTAGTATTGAATGCCTTCCGTCTTGGTAGCGCCGTATCATACCCGGAATCAAGCCGGAGAAAACCATGCCGCAATTGGTGAGCGTCTGTCTATTTTAACCCAGAATGCAAGCAGATTGCAGAATTACCAGAGAAAAAGTTCGTAAAAGGGCTAAGTTCTTAACCTTTTGGCCTAGAATAATCCCTGAAATAGGGAGTTTCCTTGAATATCTGAAGGGGAAGCCTATAGTCTAAACCCGATGGATGTATGACTTCAGTTTCTTTCACCCCCGCCGCGGCAGCCTCAACTGAATCAAAGACTTTGGCACCAACTCCTGCCAACAAAGCTGCACCATAGGATGGTCCCTCGGACGTCTCCAGCCGAGCAACCGGAACCTCAAAAACGTCGGCTAAAATTTGAAGCCACAGGTTGCTTTTTGATCCTCCACCCGTCACGCGGATTTGTTCTGCCCGCGCCCCCAAAGAAGCTAAAACATCGTAACTGCCCTTGAGTCCAAAACAAACTCCTTCAATCACAGAACGGATCAGCACTCCTTGATCACTGCCTAAACTGAGTCCCAGCCAGGAGCCTCTTGCATAAGGATCTATGATCGGCGATCTTTCCCCTGCCAAATACGGTTGAAATAAGACGCCCCGACTTCCGGCCGGCACAGATTCGGCAAGACCATCAAACTCCTTATAAGTGATGTGGGAAAATAAGGATTTTTTCAGCCACTCTACCGCTCCTCCGCAGCTCAACATAACCCCCATAGCGTGCCATCCTCCGTTGGCATGGCAAAATGTGTGAACTCTCCCCTCATCATCATAAGCGGGTGAATTCAACGCTGTAAACACAACTCCGCTTGTGCCAAGACTCATGCTAACTGGCCCCGCCTTAATAATTCCAGACCCGATTGCTCCTGCGGCTTGATCGCCACCACCTCCCACAATCGGAATACCGTCTACTAAGCCTGCAAACCCACCTTTGGTGTAACTAGTCACGGCGTAGGACTCGGAGACGGTGGGAAAGAATTGATTTGGAAGCTTCAGCTCATCTAGCATTGATTGAGACCAGTTCCTTTTCGATAAATCAAGCAGTCCGACCCCGCTTGCATCGCTGACCTCGGTTGCAAACTCACCGGACAGCACAAAACGAACGTAATCTTTAGGAAGAAGGACCTTCTTGAGTTTCTCAAAGTGGTGTGGCTCATGATTTCTAAGCCACAAAATCTTGGGAGCCTGAAATCCGGTTAGAGGCGGGTTTCCCGTGATTTTTTTGACTTCATCGCTTCCAACCCTCTCATTGATTTCTTGGCACTCCTTTGCCGTCCGTTGATCATTCCACAGCAGCGCAGGCCGAATCACTTCATTGTCTCTGCCCAGAAACACCGACCCATGCATCTGGCCGGTTAAGCCAATTGCGTCTGGCTTCAACTCTCCAATCGCCTCAATAACCTTTTTGACGCCACCAACCCATTCCTGCGGGTCTTGTTCGGTCCAGCCAGGTTGTGGGGTCATAAAGGGATACTCAGCCAATGCCTGCTTTAAAACCACTCCAAATTCATCAATCAGTACTGCCTTGCAGCCTGATGTTCCAACATCAATCCCAAGCAAACGGGCCATTGCAAAAGATTACTCTCTGCCCCCATATCAAGAAGAGGGACAGATCGGGCACAATTAACCAACGTCAACCCTATGCGCAAAGCTTGCATCGATGTCGGTTCTAATTCTCTGTTGCTTCTTGTTGAAGAACGAACCGATTCTGGGTGGCGCACCCTTCAGGATTGCAGCACGGTAACCGCCCTTGGCGAAGGAGTCAAGCAGACCGGTGTCCTAGCCCCCGAAGCCATGCAACGGACCCTATCGGTCCTAAAAAGCTATTTTGAGCTTGCCAAGTCCCTAAATTGCGATGAAATTCATGCTGCCGGCACTATGGCGGTGCGCATGGCCCAAAATCAGGTTGAGTTTCTTGAGCTTGCTGCTAAACAGCAAACCCCGATTTCGGTCCTTTCTGGCGAGGATGAAGCTCGACTCGGCCTGGAATCAGTAATTTTCGATCCCCTCTTTGCTGGCCAAACCAAGATAGCCGTCATTGATCCAGGGGGGCAAAGTACCGAAATAACTTTGGCGGAACGAACCCAAAACACTTACAAGACCGTATTTTCTCACTCTTTTCCAATTGGCACGCTTGGGATTCGGTCTAACTTTATGCCTTCTGCCAAACCCAATGCGGAAGAGCGGTTTAGGGCCATGTTAGAAGCCGATCAGTTTTCCGAAGTTTCCAAGTCTGCTAAAGTCTTTGCAAATGATGGTCCTTTGACTGCGGTTGTGCTGGGGGCAAGCGCAACAAACTTGGCTTCAATCGAGCTTCAATTAACCAATTGGGAGCCGGAAAGGGTCCATGGATACATCCTTTCCTTTACCCAGATCAGCCAGCTATTTGATCGGCTTTGCAGCCTAGACGATGCGGGCAGAGCTTGTTTGCACGGCATAGAGCCAGGCCGAGAACGGACGATTCATATTGGCGCCCTGATTATCGAAAGAGCGCTTTTTGCTCTGGGAGCCAAAGAGTGTGTGGTGAGCGTGAGGGGTTGGAGATACGCACTTTTGGAAAGAGGTCTTCATCCATGACGCCGGATGGGAAAGGTCCGCTCTACGCGGCTCTCTTTTTCGGGGCCCTTGCTTTTGGCATTGCCTTTAACTTCACCCCTTCTGCTCCCACAACCGGCAAGGCGACCTTAGTATCGAATTCAGCCCAAGAGCCAACCTTGGCCCAAATTGAAGAGGAAGCGGCGGCTCATCCCGATCCTGAAATCTCATTCGGTTCTGCAAATGTTGCTCCAGCGGGCGGGGCCGCAAATCCCGCCAACATCGCCCCGCCCGCCGTGAACTCCGGGCAAAGCAACCAAGCTTCCTTAGCCCAACCTAGCTCGACAAACCCGAGTCTGATCCAACAAAATCAACCAGAGCCTTCAACCGCAAAGGGAGGCAAAAAACAGCTACCAGCCCTTGGTTCGATTTCCTTAAATCAAGCCACCCAGGCTGATCTCACCCAACTCCCGGGAGTGGGACCGGTGCTGGCGGCTAGAATCATCGAATTCCGCCAGCAAATGAACGGATTTACTTCTCTCGACCAACTTCGGCAGGTCAAGGGAATTGGTCCTAAGCGATTCCAAAAGATTGCGCCCTATTTGAAGCTCTAAACTGCCTTGACCGTCCGCTATGAGCCTTCGATCGTGTGACTTCCTGACTTAAGCTCCACTAGGGAGCCCTTGAAAGGCTTGCCATCAACTTTGGTAATTTGATTTGGAAGGGCAAATTTAGCCTGAACGCCATTCGGAATTTGCACCGTCACCGTCAACATCGAGCCATCATTGTGGGCTGCGCTCACTTTGAGAATTCCGTGAGGAGTTGGGACTTTGCCTTTGGCCCACTTTAGATCCCCCAAATGAGGCTCGATAGTGCAGGTTGCAAATCCAGGACCGGTTGACTTCACCCCGAGGACAAACTCTGTGAGATAGTTGGTAGGTCCAGCCGACCAGCCATGGCACAAGCTCACTTGATAGCCGGCGTCGGGGTTATTATGGTTGTCCCAAGCCAAATGGGCATGAAAATGATCTTTCTCCCAAAACGGATCGTAAACCTCATAAAAGGTGGTAGCCCCATCCAAGATCATCTGCCCCCAAAAGCTTCTGATATAGTTGATTCCCTGTTCAATATGCCCCGAATCTCCCATTGCCCTCAGAACAAAATTGCCGTAGTAGGGTGAAACGATATCGGTCCTTGGTCCTGTTTCAGGAGCGAAAATTCCAGCCTTGAAAATGTCATCAACTTCATCGGTTGTAGCCACTCCCGCATCGATTGCCATCGCGTTTTCCTGCTCTCGAGTGCCAAAGGTTCCGTCGGTGGTCAGCAAATGGGCCTGGGCCGAGGCGGTGAGCTCCTTTGCCCATTTGGCATACTTTTCTGCATTCTTTTCATCGCCAAGCTGCTTCAGGATAAAGACGGCTTCTTTGACCCCCTTAATCAGGTAAAGGTCAGTCGTAGCCCTTGCCGCCTCAGAATCGTTGCTAAGCCCGGGTGACCAGTCCACAAAAACCCATTCGTGGTGACTGTTGTCAAAGAGATCATCGCTGCCAACATCCTCTTTGCAGTATTTCAACATTGTTAAGAGGGCTTGGTGTTGGCTTGCCAAATACTTTTTATCTCCGCTGTGGCGATAGAAATCAGCAAGGCCCGCCATCCAAGCATAGGAGTAGCCGGGGATTCCGTTGACGTTCTGGGTTGGCAAGTCGGTTTCTGGCTTTCCTCCCTGAGCATCTTGCCGAAGAAGCCGCATGGTTTGCTCCATAAGGAATCGGTCTGCAAAAACGTTGTTGATGACTTCTCCAGAAATCTCCAGGTCCCCCATCCATCGTCGACGGTCTCTTTTGGGAGCATCCCATATATTCCGCTGCATGCAAAGATGAGCCGTATAAGCTCCTGTATACCAAACCTTGTTGAGTAAAGAGTCCGAGCAATCAAAGCTGCCTAAGTACTGCACTGGATAATAAACAAAATCCATATGAACAGCCGCGTTCAGGGTTTTCTCGCTGGCAGGAATCGTTAAAGTGGCATACCGCAAGGCGGTGTACGGGCTTTTGCCAGAAACCGAGGTTGTCCATGGCCGATTCAAAGCCTCACCAACCGATTCACCGGTCCCAATCTCGATCCCCGTTCCATTAGATTGAACAATGATTCTTCCCGCTAGTTCCTTTCCAAAGTCGTAAATAACCCTCCACGTGGATTGACCGGTTTGGTCTGATTGGTCTTCAAAACTCTCAGAGCTAGAGGCAGAATGCCATACAAGATGGTCTTCCCCCGTATCATATGCCCACCTGACGGGCTGAATTGGCATGTGAATCATGTAGGGCGGCACTGACCTGATGGGAGTTGGCCAACCCCTTAAGGAATCACCCCAAGGCCCCACTCCTACTTTGCCTTCATCGGTTGCCTTTGTCCACGAACCATCCTGAAAAGAGCTCTCGTTCCAGTCCTTAGCAGGTACCGATTCGGCAGCTTTCCAACTCTTATCGGTAAGGACCAAAGCCTTGCCATCGACTTCTAATCTTGCCAAGACGCCGGCTTCCGCCGCCTGGTTATAAGCCTTGATGGCAATCGTGTTGACACCTTTTTTCAGATAAGGCAGAACATCTTCGGCTTGAACTCGTTGCCATAAATTGTCATCAGAGGGATCAACCGGAGACGAACCCACATTGTGGCCGTTGACATAAGCTATGAAGTGGTTATCGGCAGTGATGAAGAAAAGGGCTTTCTTTGGGATGGAATTGAGCCTAAAGCTCTTTCGCAGGTAAATGGTTTGGTTATCAGCGACGTTTGCCGTCCAAATCCAATCGCTATTTGGCGGGGACTTTCGGTGCCAGTCAATCTTCGGAATGGGCAGACCATAGGTTGGGTCTAAGGTTGGAGGCTTGACTTGGGCAACTCCCAACCCCGCGAACGAACCTAGAAAAAGAGAAGTGGCAACACGTCGAAAGTCCATTTGCGCCAAGTATACAAGTAGATTCCAGGGTTTGCCAGACCTTCTTGGCGAAGGTTCTAAAGCCTCTTTCGGGTCAGCTAAAAAGTGGTTACCGACCGCCAAGGCCGCTTAAAGTCACACCTTCAATAAAGTACTTCTGGGCAAAGAAGAACAAAAGCAAAACCGGAAGGATGGTAAGCACCGTAAACGCCATTAAAAGCCCATATTCTCCACCATGGTCTCCGTTGTAAAGAGCCAAAGCGTAAGTAATCGGCATGTGTTCAGGAGAACTGATATAGATCAGGGGCCCCATGATATCACCCCAAGTTCCCATGAAGGTCCAAATTCCGATGACGGCAAGTGCAGGCTTGATTTGGGGAATCATAACCTTCCAAAAAGTCCGCAAATACGTACAGCCGTCAATTTTCGCCGCGTCCTCAAGCTCCATTGGGATTTGCATGAAGAATTGGCGCAGCAAAAAGATGTTGAAGGCAGATGCAAAAAAGGCAGGCACCCACAAGGGTTTTAAGGTATCTATCCAGCCCAAAGATCGAAAGATCAAGAACTGCGGAAGCATGGTCACCGCACCGGGCAGCATCATTGTGCTTAAAACAAGCGCAAACAAAAAGTTCTTGCCGGGGAAGCGCATCCGAGAAAACGCGTAAGCCACAATTGACGAGCTCAGAATCGTCCCGACCACGTTAAGGACCACCAAAATCAGAGTGTTCTCTAAGTAAGTGAGGCCATAGTGAGTTGAAGGAGGCAGATAATCAAGGGCATCTGGATAATTCTTCCAGTCAAGCCCCACGTGTCTAACCTTCTTGACGTCTTTTTGAAGAGCAATATAGCTTTGGTTTTTCAGCTGAGGAGGAGACGTAATAATAATCTTGTCGCTACCATCTGGTAAGTCTTCCGCGTCAAAACCCACAATGGGCGTTCCCTTGTAAGTCCCTGAAACGATGTTGACGTCCTTTGGCACAAGTTTGAGCTTTGCGGGGTTCAAAGTCTCCGTTCTTCCCGCTATCGATGATGGATGGATGACGTTGATGGTCCAAGTTCCATCAGGATTCTTGGACTGGACATCACCCACAATGCTCATGCCTTCCGCCCTGCCCTCATACATCGGGTCATTGGGGTCAAAGTAGGGCCGAGTTTGAGTGACCTTTGGAATCCAGATGATTCCATGGGCGGAAGACATGTCTTGGTCTTCCTTGAAGCTTGTTACCAGCAGCCATAGAAATGGCAAAGCAAACAGGATCGAGCCGGTCAGGAGCATGGCATGAATAACCGCGATCTTCGCCCACCCTCTGGCTCGGGCCGCATTAGCCGCTGCCGCCATGGCAAAAATGGCAGCCACCGCTAAGACCACGAATCCTATTGCAACCGTCCAATGGATTGGAACGTACCCCTTGTACACAAGCACAATGGGCCCCTTGCCAACCGCATCTTTGTCGAATAACTGGATAGCCAAAAAGGCAATTCCAGCCGCTATCCAGCCAAGAGCATTTTTAATTTTATTTTGCCGGACAACCTGGCTTGGCTCCGCAAAAAACTGAGCAAAGCAAACCCCAGCACCAACCAAGCAACCAAGAATCAGCCAAGTCACCAACGGCAAAACAAACCAAACCAAAGGAAGGTTTATTGTGCCGGCGTGTAGGTTAGCAGGCTTCCAGCCTGTAACGCGAATCGCTAAAAACGCTCCGCTGAAGATAACGCCGAGAGCTCCAAGAACCCCATCGAAAAGGAAAGATTTTTGCCAGGACGAGCGCTCTTCCGGTAATGGTGCCGGCAAGTACATCCTTGTGAGGCAATAAATTGACCTGAATAGCAAGATTAGCCCGCCCCATCGCAGGACGCTTCCCAGCAAAAATAAGATTCCTCCTGCGATCATTTATCAGCCTCATAGTGAACCCACTTTGGTGCGACGATAAACTGCAAATAAGTGAGGCCAAAAATAACCGCAAAGATGACCCATGCTATTGCACTGGCGTATCCCATCTTGAAGTAGGAGAATCCTTGATCAAACAGATAATAAACCGGAACAATCAGGCTATTGGCAGGGCCAACCGGTCCATTGGGATCTCGCAAAACAAACACTTGGACAAAAATCTGAACCGCGCCAATGACTCCCATAATTGCGTTGAAGAACACAATCGGGCTCAGCATCGGCATTGTAACCTTCCAAAATGCCTTTGTATTGCTGGCACCGTCAAGCTCGGCTGCCTCATACAGAGTGTTTGGCACCCCTTTCAATCCTGCAAGCCAAAGAATCATCCCACTACCTGCCCCCCATAGGCCCATGAAGATCAAAGAAGGTTTAGCCCAGCTTTCGGATGTGAACCACCCGGGCATTGGAATGTGCATCCACTTTTCTAAAGTTGCATGCCATGCCGCATTGAGTAGCCCTTTGCTTGGGTCGGGGGTCAACAACCACTGCCACAAGACAACACTGGCAACGGTGGGGACAATGGCAGGAAGATAAAATGCGGTTCGATAAAATCGCATTCCCCTTACCGCTGCATTGAGTAGCAGGGCCACGGCAAGTCCGGTGGCAAGTCCTAACGGCACTCCAAAAAGCCCCAGATAGGCAGCGTCGTAGAAGGACTTGGATAAATCGGGCCAACCACTGGTAAACAGGTTGCGATAATTATTGAGGTAGTAAAAATGGGCAGGAGTTAAAACATTCCACTCGGTAAAGCTAAAGAGTAGCGAGGCAATCATCGGTCCAAAGGTAAAAACAAAAAAGCCGAAAAACCAGGGGGAAATAAATGCGTACGCCCACTTGGCTTCATTCCTATCCAGCCTTCCAATCTTCAAAAATTTGAACCAAATGACGAACGCTAAGATTCCGATCGCAATTAAAGCTGCCGAAAGGTAGGCGGCTATGTTCAAATCAATGATGGGATACCTATCTTCGTGATAATAAGCATCCAAATCTCGCTGAACTTGGGCTTGTCCTTGCTGCAATGCCCTTTTGATGCTCATTTTGCCACGAAGGGCTTCGTCTTGAGCACGCACCTGAGCTTGCCAAAGTTGGTTGCTGACAACCGTAGGGGGGCGAACTCTTCCGAATTCCGCCATTTTCTCGTGCATGGCAACACTGGCTTGAAATCTAGGATCTGCAGGCTTAAAGATTTTAGTTTGCATTTCGTTGGCAACACGGCTTGCCAACTGTCTGGGGATGTAGATTCTGCCTTTAGATTGATCCCACCTTTGCTGGGCATGATCCGCAATTTCCCACCCCTTTAAACTTGTGGCAAATCTTATAAACTTCCAAGCTGCGTCGACGTGTTTGGCATTCCTTGGGATCGCATAGCAGAAACCTCCAAACCAAGTGATAAAAGTATCTTTGACATCCTTGAAACGGCCACGGTGGTAGTAGCGATCATCAGGAACTGGTGCCGGAGCAACCCCAAAATCGAGGCTAGGACCGTACCTTGCGATGCCGTCATCAATCCAGTCACCATCAACCTTCATCGCAATTTTTCCGATGATGAAAGGGTCGTTTTCATTGCCCTGAAATCCGCTTTCGAACTCTTGATCCTTCTCGTATCCGCCCAAAATGTCATAGCCCTTCTTCATGAACTCAAGGGCTTGCTGAACGTACTTAGAATCTAAGGTACAGGTCCGCAAATCTGGAGACATAAAAGGGGCTCGGTTCTGAAAGGCATAGAGATAAAGCCAAGAGTTGCCTCCGTTCGGGATATATCCTGCCCTCTTCAATGTGCCGTCTTTATGGAACTCGGTGAGAACCTTGCTGTAGGCCAGCAGTTCACTCCAGGTTCGAGGCGGACGGTTTGGATCCAGACCAGCTGCCCGCAATTTGGCAGCATCTTTTTTGAAGATAGATTTGTTGTAGTAAAGAATTCGGTTATCGGCTCCAGTTGGGATGCCATAAACGTGACCCTGGTAATTGGCCTCCGTCCATGGTGCCGAATAGTAGTCACTGGCCTTCGGATCATCTGGTTTGTTCTGATCCCGCTTCATTAATGGGTCTAGGGGCAAAAATGCGCCTCGACTAGCCCAATCCGAAACTTCAAACCGATCTTGGTTGACGATATCGGGGGAAACATTGCCCACGATTGCGGTCATGAGCTTTTGATTGTTCATCCCGCCTGCCCCCATGCTAAGCACCCTTAGCTTGATGTCGGGATGCAACTTCTCGAACGCATCCTTGACCGCTTCAAAATCTTTACTGTCTGGCCCCGTTGCAACGCCCCAAATCGTCACGGTTGTGATTTTTGGTCCGGAAGCCTTAGCCGCGCCGCAGCCCTGAAGACCCAAAATCGTCAGCACGGCGGTCCCCACTGCAAGTGCGGTTTTGATCGATTGAGCGGCTTTGTTTATCAAAAGGTCCTCTCCAGTGAGGTTAAGAATACGTATTCATGCCAGATACGCGTTCCTTGATAGTGTAGACCTTCTTCTCTTTTCAAGGCAACAACCCTGGACTAATCTGTGCAAGTGGAATGAGGCGCATCAACCTTGCCTTCGAGACTAGTGAATAGCATTTTAACTCACAAGGCCAAGTTTGTGCTCCCAAATACAGAGATGAGTTCAACAGTTTGTGGGTTCTTTTACGTAAAGAAGTCATAATCCCCGGACGTATAAATGGAATCTCTATCTCAAGATGAAGCGTCAAAACCTGCCAATAGTTCCCAATTAAAGTCTCCTTTTGGGCTCAAAAGTCTGCCTCCTTTGCCTGGGCTGATGCTCACCGTCTTCGTGGACCTCCTTGCCTTTGGCATGTTTATCCCCGATCTTCAGCTTCGAGGCAAAGAATTTGGTCTGAGTGGCATAGAATTGGGACTTCTCTTTGCAAGTTTTAGTGGAGCTCAGGTGATTTCTTCTCCCTGGCTTGGGCACCTCAGTGACAACCGTGGAAGACGAGTCGTTTTGATTTCATCTTCGATTCTTTCGGTTTTTGCCTATCTGGTTTATGCAAATCTCAACCATCTCATCTTTCTGCTGGTTGTCAGCCGGGTTCTGCTTGGCATCGCTTCTAGCAATTTGGGAGTTGCCTTTGCCTACGCGGCCGACATAAGCACCGATGAGCAAAGGGCGAGAAGCGTGGGATCTTTAGGAGCAGCAGTTGGGGTCGGCTTTATTCTTGGCCCTGTTTTGGGGGCTGGCCTCCTCAAGCTTGGAGGCGGCGGCACAGCGGTGCTGGGATACACTGGCTCGTTCTTAGTCTTTCTCAACCTCCTGTATATTGTTTTCTTTTTGCCAGAGCCAATTCGAGATCGTAAAGAATCTCAAAAAAGAAAAGCTCTGGATGCCTACAAAATTGCCTTCCAAACCCCCTCTCTTGCCATTCTGCTGGTGATGCTCACTTTCCTTTCCCTTGGCTTTACCAATCTAGAATCAACATTCTTTCTTCTTCTCAGCTCCTCTCACGGGCCCTACCACTTGCCCGATAATTCAGCAAGAACCGCTGGCGCCATCTTGTTGGGCCTCGTTGGGGTCTGCTCTGCCTTTTCTCAGGGCTTCTTGGTGCGGGCTCTAGCCCCCAAGCTGGGCGAAGCCACCATTCTGCGAATTTGCTACCCTATCATGGGAATCCTCTTCTTTTTTGTGCCTTACTCGTCACTATGGCTGCCCGCGATTCTTCTCTTTGGCACGTTTGCACTCACCAGTGGATTAGCCAACCCTAGCCTGAACAGCCTGCTATCAAGGGCGGCTCCTGACGAGCTTCAAGGTTCAACCTTTGGGATTGCTCAAAGCTTGCAGGGGTTTGCGAGGCTCTTTGGACCTCTCATCAGCTTGCCCTTGTTTGCCATTAAGATCAGCTATCCGTACGAACTTGGTGCTGCTCTCATTGTCTTTGGCGCCGCAATCTCGATGTTTATAAAATTGCCAGGATTGAACCAAACCGAGACAAAAATCGTCGAAGCCTAAAAGGTTCGATGCACTTTGCAAGGTATCGTTAATTCTACGGTTGGAACCATCACAATTCATCACCCTGGAAGGATCGGGCAAAGAGCCACCTAAGCCCAAGTTCCACCGAGACTGGCTATGCTCTTTAATTGGGCTTACTGTCTTTGTGGCAGGAATTGGCCTTTTAGCCCTGACCTTTAAACTTGCTTTTCAGATTTTTGAGGCTCCTCCCCAGTCTGCCCTCGGTGCCTCCAAGGGGCAGCCCATTGATCTGGCAGTTGCTGGAAACTCCTTGGCAACATTGCTTTTTCGGTTTGTGCTGCTTCTACTCATGGCAGTGGTGGGATCCATGGTCTCCAATCGAGGCATCGCCCTGTACGCCCACGCCAAAACCAAAGCCTAGATCGTGTTTAACATTCTGCTAGGACTTGCTTTTGGAATATGGATGGCCCAAGTTGGACTGCTTTGGGCGTGGCTGAAGCGAAGGTCGAAGCCGCTTTTTGTCGGTGATTCGGCGGGGATCTTCGCCGTCCTTTCGATGTTCAGCGGTTTTGCCGTGCTTATGGGCGGTTACTTCTTGATTCAGGCCCTACATGGCATCTCACCAGGGAAAATGAGTTGGCTGGGCTTCTCGATTTTGGCCATTTCCGGCAGTTTGTTTGTTGATTCTCAAACCATTGCTGTGCGTACATTGCTTGAAGCTTTCCTTCCACCCGTAACCCAATCCCCTGATCAGCCGTCAGAAGAAAAGTCCAACACCACAAAATTCTAAGTGGAAGCGGTAGAACGTAGTTATGAAAAGAGTCTTTTGTGCCTTGATCTTTGTTGGCTTATTGGGCCAATTTGCCGCAGCCCAGGTTGAACCTTTGGCTAATCCCGCTCATGCGGCTGCAAGCGCGCGAGTGATGAAAAAATATCATGAAGTCATGCTACTTGGTCAGCTGCTTCCTATCAACTTTTCCCAGAGCCAATGGAATAAAGTTCTCGATGCAGTAGAAGCAGCCCGAGAACAAGTCAGAAAAACGGAAGAAAATGAGTACAACGTGCTGATTGGAGACGAGGGCATGCTAGACGACATGATTGACGCGGCCCTCAAAAAAGACCAAGAACCAGACGTGAAAAAAATTGCAAAATTCCAAGCTGATCTGAAGGCACTAGGGGAAACAAGGGCAATCTTTGCCGCCGGAAATGTCACCGCCGTGTTCGACGCCGTCAAGAAAGTGGGCCATGTTGGACAGCTTCACGAAATGGAAAATTCACTCAACATCAACTTGATTGACCCATCCAAAGACCCCAAGAAAATGACGGAAGACGAAAAGCTTCGCTTTTTCGTGAAGACAATCCTGCTTGATCCCGATGCCTATCCGCTGATGGTCAAACTCTCGGTTAAGGCTTCTCTAGGGAAATAGCGAAATTCCGTTCAAGATAACGTGTTGTGGGGTTTGCTAATATAAGCCAACTCTGCTTCATCCACAAACCGCCAAGGCAAAAGTTCACCTTTTCCAGCCGCGATGCCAACCCTGACCCCCGAGACAATTGAGCCTACTTCAACACCTGGCTGAAGCTGAAGGCTTGGATCTTCAAACAAGTTCAAGCCGTTGTGGGCCCGATCAATCCCGAGTGCTTGGCAGATCTTGCCGGGACCACTCAGAAGATTCTTTTCCCTAATGTCTGCCCCCCGGCGGCTTTGCATGAAAACTTGACCAGAAATTGGCTTGGCGGCCCTAATCAAAACCGCAGCCGCGGTTCCAGGTTCATGGGCAGTGACATTGAGCATCCAATGGTGGCCATAGGTGAAGTAAACGTAGGCAAATCCGGGCGGACCATACATCACCGCGGTTCGAGGAGTCGGCCCTCTATGGGCGTGGCAAGCAGGATCATCAGGCGTTCGGTAAGCCTCGGTTTCCACAATCTGAACGCAAGTGGTGGAGGTCACGATGTTCCAACCCAAAAGAGCTTTTGCCGCCTCAATGACGTCTTGATGAAGTAAGTGAAGAAGCCTTTCCTTTGGGTGACTTCTTAGGCCATCGTTGCTCATTTAGGTACAATTATGGCTTGGACGGTCCAAGAGACAACGTCGTCACTCTGTACCATGAAACACACCTACGCCATTCTTGGCGCCGGCATGCAAGGCACTGCCGTCGCCTACGATCTCGTCAAATTTGCCAACCCCGCCGAAGTTCTTTTGGTGGATGCTTCTCTTGAACAAGCCGCCAAAAGCGCATCTCGAGTCAATCAGCTAACTGGCGATTCTCTGTGCACCCCTCATCAAGTGGATGCGTTAAACCCAGACCAGCTAGAAGCATTTTTGCGGCCAGTTGATTTGGTTGTTAGCTGCGTGCCGTACTGGATGCACCCTCAGATTGCGCCGGTTGCAATAAGATCTCACACTCACATGGTTGACATGGGTGGTGACACCCGCGTGGCAAGAAAGACTCTTTGCTTCAACGAAGAAGCCGCCAATGAAGGAGTCACCATTGTGCCGGATACCGGCCTTGCTCCGGGGCTGGTCAATAATCTGGCGGCTTGGCTGATCGAGGAATTTGATTCCTGTGATTCCGTCAACCTTTATTGCGGAGGGCTGCCCCAGCATCCCAAACCGCCTCTTAACTATAAGCTGGTTTTTAATATCGAGGGGCTAATCACGGAATACATGGATCATGCCGACGTCATTAGAAATGGTAAGCCGGCACTTGTACCCACTCTAGAAGAATTGGAAACCCTTTACATCAAAGGGCTTGGCCCGATCGAAGCTTTTGTCACTTCTGGAGGAGTCAGCACCGCAACCGAAACCTTCTTGGGTAAGGTCCAGAATTACGAATACAAAACCATTCGGTTTCCGGGCCACTGCGAAATCATGAAGTTGTTTAAGGATTATGGTTTTTGGTCAAACGATAAAATTGAAACACGGTCAGGATCCGCGATTCCTCGTGAAGTCTTTTGTTCCATCATGAATCCTCAGCTCAAAGACCCCAACGACACGGACCAAGTCATTGTCCGCGCCATCGGCAAAGGCGTCAAAAACAATGAAAATCGCGCCTTGCAGTTAGACATACACCATCACCACAATGCATCCACCGGATTTTCTGCAATGGAGCAGCTGACTGGGTTCTCGACATCAATCTACGCTCAGCACGTGGCTTCCGGAAAGCTCCCATCTGGCTGCCTGAAGTATGAAACCGCAATGACCGGCCACCATTTTGTTGACGAATTGCGGAAAAGAGGGATTGAGGTCAAAGAAAGCTAGCTGCTTGCTCTAATGCCAGATTAAGTCCCCTTGGTATCCCCAAAGAGGTCAATCTGAATTCGAGGCGCCAACCGCCACCCGCGCTCTAGGCAAATCGGAACCAGTAGCCTTGCCCGTTCCCAAAGGATGTCTGAACTCCTGCCTTCTGGCATCAAGAAGATTCTGTCGGCTGGTACGCCCAAATTGTTCAAAAGGGCATCAATTTCGCTCAGGTCGGTCTTTAATGCAGAGGAATCGGATGGGCTGGGGGTGACCACAAATTTAATTTGGCACCGGTAACGCTCGACCAGACTTTTTAACGCGGCGCGGTCTTCCATGATTTTGCGATGCTGCCGCTCTTTAGGGTCACCAAAGGGGATGGAGTTAGCAAGTTTGGGGCTTATTGACATCAAGTCGACTGGCATATCCCGGTACACGGTCCCCGCGGTTTCTACCGTAACAAACCGATTCAGCCTCTTGATGCCATCGATAAGCGGCTCGATCCCATCAAACAGCATCGGTTCGCCTCCCGTAACCACCACATCAGGAGCGGATGACTCTTTGACGCGTTCCAGTATCTGAGACAGACTCATGATAGCTCCTTCCGGATGCCAACTTGCGTAAGGAGTGTCGCACCAGATGCAGCGCAGATTGCAGCCGGAAATACGAATAAAAAGAGATGGCACACCGATCCGATCGCCTTCACCTTGCAAACTCGTAAAGATTTCAGCGATCTTGAGAGTGGCTAGGGAGCTGGTTTCAGCCTCGATTCCAAGATTCATCGGTACCGAATAGGATCGGTGAGTCCCAAATCCTTAAATGCCCTGAGGCGTATTTGGCAAGCGTCGCACTCGCCGCAAGCCACTCCGTCGTCGGTTGGATCATAGCAGCTGCTGGTGAGGCTATAGTCAACACCCAACTTGATGCCGCGCTCTATAATCTGAGCTTTCGTGAGGGCAATCAGAGGGGCATGAATGATGGTTTGCCTACCTTCGACTCCTGCCTTCGTCGCAACATTGGCAAGCTTCTCAAACGCCTGAATAAACTCTGGTCGGCAGTCGGGATAGCCGCTATAGTCCACTGCATTGACTCCAACAAAGATGTCACTTGCACCGATGACTTCCGCGTATCCAAGGGCGATGCTTAGCATCACCGTGTTTCTTGCCGGAACATACGTCACTGGGATGCCATGAGACATCTCTTCGGGTGATCGCCCTTTGGGGATTGCGATTTCATCGGTCAGGGCACTGCCACCAATCGCATTGAGGTTGACCGACACATACCGATGCTCCTTGGCCCCCATGATATGGGCGATTTTCTCTGCCGCTTCTGCTTCAAAGAGATGGCGCTGACCGTACAGCACGGTCAATGCGTGCACCTCGTAGCCAAGCGACTTGGCAATTGCGAAACAGGTCGCCGAGTCCAATCCGCCACTTAATAGCAAAACGCAAGAAATCATAGATACATAATGGCTTACCCAATACGTAGATTTTTCTATTGCCTTGAAGGATTTAACCTTAGAAAAACTTTTAGAAAGGGATTGGAAGCTGTTTATATGGCTAACCTTTCTCTTTATGTTTGGATTTGCCGTTTACAATGGAGTTTTTCTTAACTTTTTTAGAGACGTCTTAACCGCCAATGAGCTTGATCTTGGGCGGATTGAATCCTTTCGAGAAATCCCCGGATTGCTGGCTGCCATTTCGGCTGGAATTCTGGTTTCGATGGCAGAACATCGTATGGCAGCGTTTGGTCTATTTATTTGTGCGATTGGGATTACCGCCAATGGATTTCAGCACACGATGCTGCATCTGACCCTTTCCACGGTTTTTTGGTCGATAGGTTTTCACCTTTATCAAACCGTAGCAAGCGCCATCACAATGGCACTTGCCAAAGGAGAAGATGGCGGCAAACACCTCGGAAAAATGAAAATGGTGGGCTCGGCAGCAACTATTTTTGGCTTGCTGGTTGCCTATCTAGGCTCCCTGCTCTTGCCCAAGGGAATGTATTTGCCCTATTTTGTGATTGGAGGCGGTTCCATCGGAATCAGCGCCATCCTTTGTTTGATGCTCAGCAATCATGCCCATGGCGGAAGACGCCAGTCCATTGTGTTCAAAAAGAAGTACAAGTTGTACTACTTGCTTTCGTTTTTAGAAGGCTGCCGTCGCATGATCTTTTCCATTTTTGCCGCCTTCACCTTGGTTCTCGTTTATCATCAAGGGCTTGTTGCCATGCTCGCAGTTCAGCTTGTCAATGCGGTTTTGATTGTGGCAACCGCACCCGCAATCGGAAAGCTCATTGACCGGATTGGAGAGCGAACCCCGCTCACTTGGTACGCAGCAGGCCTGATTCTTGTGTTCATTGGCTATGCGGTGACTAGAAACTTGATCACCCTTTATGCCTTGTTCATTATCGACAACATGCTTTTTTCCTTTGGAATCGGTATCACAACCTACCTGCACCGCATTGCCGCCAAAGAGGACTTTACACCTTCATTAGCGATGGGAGTCACCATGAACCACATTGCGGCTGTGACGGTTCCCTACTTTGGAGCCCTCCTGTGGTTGAAAATGAGGGACTACCAAGCTCCTTTTTGGGTTGGAGTTGGCGTAGCCGCCGTCTCTTTGATTGTCACCAGATTCTTACCGGCGGCAAAAGCAATACGATCCGTTGCCGATCCCGCCCTCGGGACCAATTAGCCTTGTTTTAGCCAGCCCTTGCCACATTTTCATGAGAAAACTTGGCAAGGGTTTTGCTATACAAACCATTAGTCACCCAACGATCCATCGCCTGAGCCCGATGGATTGGCATGGGATGGGTTAACGTTTTACCAATAACGGCAAAGACCACAGCCTGGCCCAACTTATCAAGCGGAGCCGCCCCTTGATACGTCCGAGCTTGCTCCAAGAAGGCTTCTCGACTTAGCTCATGCCTAAGTCGGCTGGGGCCTGCTGTCAAGGCAATCATGGCATCTAGACTGGTTTCTAAGTTCTGAGAGACCAGTAAACCGGCGCGGTCAGCCGAAAATTCAGCCTGACGAGACCACTCAAATAGGGCTAGAGTCAATGCGTAGGTCGCGATGTCAGAGGCACCAAGCGTCCGCTGACCAAGGATATCTAGCAGTGGGTAGAGCAAAAATCCAATAGAAAAGTAAAGCACATGGTTTGCCTTAATGTGGCCCAGTTCGTGGCCAATCAAGTGGTACATCTGCTCATCATTCATCGTTTCGATGATGGAGGAGCGCAGAGTGATATAGGGCCTTTCAACCCCGCCCGCAAAGGCATTGGGAAAAGGGTTGTTGGTGACGTATAGCTCGGGAATCGGCATATCCAGCACTTCGCAAGACTCCACCAGAATGTTGTAGAGAGTAGGGTACTGATTGGGCCCGCACCGAACCGACATCCCCATGTTATAGCAATAAAGCCATCGGTCAAGCCCTAGTTCAAAGAATTTTGCAACAACCTTGGGCAGCAAAGGGATGGCTTTGAGCTTTTTGAGTGCCCACCGATCCGCGTCGGACATGTAATCGTCGGACGTTAGCCCTTTGAGGATGAGCCTGTCACTCATGATAATTCTCTATACGTTCAGTTTTGCAAGAGCTATTCCATGGGCAACAAGTTTCTTGGCAATCTCGTTTAGGCCGCTGACTCTTTGAACATTGCGTCGTGCTTGGCAAAAGCCTTGGCAAACTCTGCCTTCAGCTCCTCAAATTTCTGATCGTCAATTCCCTGTCTCACTAAGGCCTCACGGTCAAATTCATAGCATGGCCATTCTCCGGAATATCCAATCTGGAGCTCCATTGCCATCGCGTCGGCAATATGAACGCAATCGGCTAGGGATTGATGGACCTTGGCATCCGAGGGGCGATGGTGAAATTGAATTGGTTCTGAAATTGCAGAAGGCAGATTCCAGCTTTCCGCCAGATACCCTCCAATTTCGGCGTGATCATGCCCAAAGAGCTGACGCTCTAATTGGTCAAATCCCACATTAGCGCGCTCTGCGATATCTTTCATCCCCACAACTTTGTTCTCAAGCCAAACCGAGAGGGCAACCTTGCCAATATTGTGGAGCAAACCGGCGGTAAAGGCAACTTCGGGAGATGCGGTTTTCATTTCGCCTGCAATCAGTTGGGCACCGATTCCGGTTGCAAAACTGTGCTGCCAAAGAGATTCTGGGCTCACTTCATAGCCTCGAAGAGGTCTTGCCAAAAACGGATACGTTGCCGCGATGACGGCAAGGCTGCGGACGCATCTCAACCCAAGCACAACCACCGCTTCCTGAGGATCTTTGACCTTTCGGCTGAGGCCATAATAAGCTGAATTGGCAAGCCTTAAAACTCGGGCCGTTAACGATTGGTCATAAGACAAGTGCCTCGCTACCGATTGGGCCGAACCGTTGCTCGATTCTGCTTCTTTCATGACTTGGATTGCGGCAGATGGCAAAGCGGGCAGGTCCGTTGTTTTTGAAATGAGTTCTTCGATAGACAGATTCAAGACAGACATGACTTTGTACTAATGGCAAAGCTAAATACTAATGAAAATTTTTTTAGTTGTTTAGCTTTAGTCTTATAAAGTTTCGGCATTTAAGTTACAAAAACACTATGTTATTGAGACTTTTTGCAAACATAGTGGACTCAAACTGTGTTAGAATAAGGACAGAGTCGTGTTTAAACGACCGCATTGCGCAATAAACGACGCAATAAAACCTCTCCGATGGGACGCACTCGGATGGCAAGCGCCAGTGCGTTCCTTTTTTCTGGGTGTTGAGAAGTCTGACGAACCGTATGCTGCTCTGGTGGTCAGATTCGAGATGGGTCCGGCAGATCGCAAGAGCTAGAAACTTGGGGTCGGTCTCGCACTCTATCCACCACGCACACAAAACCAAACGGCACGTTACCAGAGTTTCGGAACTGATGCTTTTGCCACGGTGCCACATAAACAAAGTCTGAAACCGCAATCGGCTGCCAAATTTGGTCTAGCCAGACCTCACCATGACCTGAAATCACAAAAACGCAGTGCTCATGTTCGTGCTCTTCCAAACTTGTGTAGCCTTCTGGCTCAATTTCAAAATAGCGCATCTCAAAATCAGTAGAAGCAAGTGGCTCAAAAGTAAATCGACTGACCCCCATCCAGGTTCCGGGCTGATCTTTATATTGCTGAGCGGGAATCCCTTCCCATCCTTCTTTTGTGCGTTTATGAACCATCAAATACCACCATCGGCTTGAGAATCTTGCCGGATTTCATATTTTGATAGGCTTCCGGAAGCTGCTCTATTGCTATAAAGTCGCTGACGAAGTCCTCTGCTCTTAAGACGTTTTGAGAGGCTATCTGAGTTGCTTGCTGGAAGTCATTGGGGCCTGCCGAGTAGCTGGTTACTACCGAAACATCTTCAAAATATGCCAGATTCACATTGAATGTTGGCACATCAGACGGAGAAAACGGGGCAAACAGCAACACAACTCCGCCGGTAGCGACAATGGATTGCCCAAAATCAAAAGCCGCCTGACTGCCAGGACACACATACACAACGTCAAACTTTTGAGCCGATCTAGGCTTCCTCGCATCGATTCCAACAGATACAGCATGGCGAATCCGATCTTCGTTGAGCTCAAAACCAACCGCGCTCTTCCCTAGAACCTTGGCATGGATCAGGCCCATGACCCCCAGCCCAATGACGGCGGAAGAATTTGAAGGTCGACCTGCAAGCCTTATGGACTTGCAAACACAGGCAATTGGCTCGATAAGGGCCGCCAAATGAGGATCGATTCCATCAACTTTGGCACAGTCTCGTAGCAAGACTTCAGACACGGCTGCGTATTCTGCCATTCCGCCCGGCAATAATTTGGACTTCCGCCAAGTTTCGCATTGCACAAAATGCCCCCGTCGACACTTGTCACAATCAAAGCATGGAGCGTGGTGGTGAGGGGCAATCTTTGTTCCAACCGGAAACCCAGCATGGTTCGATTCAACAACCGTTCCGCTCACTTCATGGCCCAAAACATGGGGGATTTTTTGATCCATGTACCAATCCATCAATTCCCCCGAACACAATCCAGAGGCGGCCACCTTCATCAGCACGCCATTGGGCGGGCACTCGGGGACTGGTTCTTCGACGATGGCAACCTCACCATGACCTATGTATCGTGCAACTTTCATGGGATGAGGGCGTATTTGATTCCGTTACGGTTTTGTAGCTTTTGCAAGACTTCCGGAAGGTATTGCAACCCCACTTTTGCCGAAATGAGAGGCATAAACGAATCAGGATAACTCTGGAGCAGGTCCCAAGCCATCTTGACTGGCTGAGACCCAAAATGGAAAGGGCTTAGGATTTTTATTTGGGAGTAATGAAGCAAACCGGCGTCAAATTGGGCTTGGGTTCCGGATGGCAAGCCACCAAACAGGACTACCGTACCGCCTTTTCTCACATAGTTTAAAGAAGACTGCCACACATCTAAGGTGCCGGTGCATTCAATAACGGCATCATATTGTCCAAGCACTAAATCATTGGTGTGGGCACTACGGATTCCCATTGATTCTGCAAGGCGCAGCCGTTCTTGGGTCCGACCATAGATGACCACATTATGGTGTCCAAACTTTTGAAGGGCCACTGCAAACAGAAGCCCGATGGCCCCTGGACCGATAATGGCAATTTCGTCTTCACGATCAGGCTTAAGCTGGCTATACCCTTCCATAACACATGCCAACGGCTCGATGAGACACCCAACTTCAGGAGGAAACCCTAAGGGCAACCGAAAAACGTTGACGTCGGCAATGCGCTTTGGCACAAGCAAATGGGTTGCAAACGATCCCATGACCTTGGTTTGCATGATAGTCTCACAAAGGTTTTCTTGCCCTCTTAGGCACCAGCGGCAATGAAAGCAGGGAGCAGTATGGACTCCACAAACTTCATCTCCCGCGCTGTACTTTGCACCTGTGCCAGCCTTCTCAACAACTCCGCACCATTCATGTCCAAATCCGCCAGGCATAGGAATTTGAGGATGCCCCCGCAAGTATGCCTTAAGGTCCGTTCCGCATGTGGTTGCCGCTAACACCCTGATCAGCAAGTCTCCCTCGTTAGGGGTCGGCTTAAGTACGGTCTCTAATGAAATCTGCCCAGGGCTATGCAAAATCCACTGCTGCATTAAATCTTCCTGCGTTGAATTCATTGGAGTCGTGTTTCTGCCGTGATCTTGGCACCATATCTTTTGTGCGGGTACCTTCTTCCTGATGCCCAAGGTTGAAGTATCCGTTTGGATTAACGCGCCGAGAGATAAAGTTTACGCGATCTGCAAAGACTCCCCAACCTTTCCCGACTACATGAAAGATGTCAAATCGGTAGAAAGAATCGAAGAAGACGGATCCCGCGTTGTTAGTGATTGGGTTGGCATTGTCCCTACTTTTGGGCTCAAAATAAGATGGCGTCAAGAAGACTTGTGGGATGATTCCACCTACACTTGCCGTTTTAAGCAACTCCAAGGCGATTACGACATGTTAGAGGGGCTTTGGACTTTTTCGGAAGAAAATGGGGGTTGCCGGTTAGCAACAAGCCTTGATTACGAATACAATGTTCCAACTCTTGGCCCCCTTGTAAAGAAGGTGATTCATGGCATTGTTGTCAAAAACTTAGAGAGTATGAACGCCGCTTTCAAAGTTCGAGCCGAAGCATGAGATCTTTATTGATCCCTTGGTTTTAGGTTTTCATAGGCATCGCGGGTGTCAATATCCGATAAATCCCAATCCGGATGGCAAGAAACCACCGAAAGTGAGGGTAACTTCAGGATTTGTTTTGCACCTATATCTCCCTTCAGTTCAAGCAGTTTCGGAATGATATTGCTATGGAATGCGCAGGGTGCGCCAAGCCCATCTGGATATTGGGTCGCGGCAGCCATTGATCCGCTTTCTTCCAGATTCACAAGAAGCTTATTAAGATGAGTTCCAGAGACAAAGGGCTGGTCGCCTAACAAAACCAAAACCTGCTCATAGCTTTTGAGGATTTTTATTCCAAGAACCAAAGAACTGGCAATTCCCGCTTCCCAGTTAGGATTCTGAACCACCTCAACCGGCTGATTCTCTAGTAATTTCATGATTTCTGGCGCGTACTGGCCCGCCACAATCACCGTTCGATTAGCCCTAAATTCTAGCCCGGTCGATACAACATGTTCCAGGAGGGTTTTGCTCTTCCACTGGACCAACATCTTTGGCGAACCAAACCGCGCCGATCCCCCCGCGGCAAGGATCAGGACGGCAGTGTTAGTCTTTTCTGCTGACATCGTGAATCGGAGAATCGCTCTCTCTTAAACTAAAAACCGACGCTCCACTCGTCAACGCAAGGATTTCCGAGATAATGCTAACCGCGATTTCTGCAGGAGTTTCTGCACCAAGATTTAATCCAACTGGTGCATGAATCTTATTCTCTAAATTGTCGTTCCCAATCGATTCCAGTAGCTTCTTTGCGCGTGATTTTGGCCCTAAAATACCCAAATAAATCAAATCTTGATTGCAAATGGCGTCTAGCACTCTTCGGTCATTTTCAAAAGAGTGAGTCATAATGACGGCTGCACTGAGCCGTTCCTGATAAATCTCCTCTTGCCAAGAGGTTGTCACAATGCGATCTGCTTTCGGAAAGTTGGCTCTGTTTGCATAAGCTGGTCTCGCATCAACGATGGTCGTCGTCCATCCCAAAGCGTAGCCAATTTCCGCAAGGGGAATGGCATCCTTTCCAGCTCCATAAATGACCAAAGATAGCGGAGGACCCACCATTTCTTCATAAAGAACTTCACCTTGGTCCCGATTAAGAACCGTCTCTGCAAAGCCGACTTCCACCTGACCATGACCTTTTTGCAGACAAACCAATCGGCTTGATTTGCCAGATTTCCAGACATCAATTAGCAAGGGCATGGAGCCTTCTAAAGCTTGCAGCCCTCCTTCTTGAGACGGCTTGACATAGGGCTCCATCAAGACCTGAACAGTGCCTTGGCAGCCAAGCCCAAAACCAAACCAGATATCGTCTGGAGAGCTGGCATCAAAGGTCGCAATGACCGATCCATTTGCCGTGCGATCAAAGGCGGTCTTGATGAGGTCGGCCTCTAAACAGCCGCCGCTGATCGAGCCAGCAAGCCACCCTTCTTGGCATAATAAAACTCTTGCTCCTCGCCGCCTATAGACAGATCCAGTGGTACCGATGACAGTTGCAAGGACTAGATTTTGCCCCGCTGGAGCCTCAGTCCAGGCGCGGCATATAGCTTGCAAATCTTTCATCTGTTCAACTTTAATTTCTTGGCTTGTTTTTTGCGAAGGAGCCTAAGACAACAGCTTCTCGACCGTAATCGGGAGGTCCCTCACCCTCTTGCCGGTAGCATTCGCAACCGCGTTTGCGATTGCAGCAGCAACCCCAGCAAGTCCGATTTCACCAATTCCCCTCGCCCCAAGTTGATTGATATGGAAGTCCGGATAGTCTAAAAAGTGGACATCAACATCGGGTGCGTCCATATGAGTTGGCACCAAATATTCGGCAAAGTTGCTGTTGATTGGCGCACCGCTTTGCCGATCGTAAATGGACTGCTCCATAAGAGCCATTCCAACCCCCATGATGACGGCACCTTCAATCTGATTTTTGCCAGTGAGAGGATTGATGATTTTGCCAGCATCAATAACGCTACAAACTCGGCTGACCCGTATCTGAGCCAGTTGTGGCTGCCACACCACTTCTGCAAAATGACATCCATAGCTGTGCATCGAAACCGGTGTTTGATCGGGGCTGGCATACTGCGAGTTTCCCTTGCCGCTCATCGATTTCCTTTTTAGCTTCTTAAGCAGGTCTCCCCACGGCACACCCGAATTAGCGGATTGACTGGCTTGGTGCACAAACCCATTGGTTAGGGCAAGATCATGAGGGGAAATGCCAGAAAATGGGCTGCTGGAATCGGTTGAAGCGGCTTGAAGGAGGTTCACAACCGCATTTTCGGCAGCCGACAAAACGGCAGGGACCAGACCAGCGGTTGCGGTAGATCCTCCTGAGGTAGGTCCAGGAGGAAACCTAGAATCGCCGATTTTGACGTTGACAAGGTGAGGGTCAATGCCAAGGCGATCAGCTGCCATTTGAGCGACAACCGTATAGGTGCCAGTTCCTATATCTTGGGTTGCACAAGCCACCGAGGCTGTGCCGTCATCGAGAAGTTCCAACAAGACGTCTCCCCAGCCTCTGCCTGCAAACCAAGAGCAGCCTGCAACCCCGTAGCCATGGATATTTCCATTGGCATCGGGCTGCCCTGGAGTCGACTTGCGCTTGTGCCACCCGAATCGTTTTGCCCCTTCTTCAAGGCACTCTAAATAGTGCCGAGATGAGAAGGGTCGGCCATTGCTAAGGTCCAGCTTAGGCTCATTCATCTTCCTCAGTTCAATCGGATCCATGCCCAGCTTTTGTGCCAGTTCATCCATGGCGCACTCGGTGGCGTAGGTTCCTGGGACTGCTCCAGGGCCTCGCATCGCAGTTGGTGAGCCTACATTGAGGTGGTATATGCCACTGGTGACTCTAAGATTTTGGGCTCCGTACAAGGATGGTGTTGCCTCTCCGCAGTTTTCGCGGTACCCAGAACCCATAGACGATTCCGACCCATATTCGTGAATGAGGCTGTTGATCTTTCCGTCCTGCTCAGCACCCAACCGAACCCTTTGGTGGGTGCCTGGCCTATGCCCAACCGTTTCTGCTGCCATCTTGCGAGTGATCATGAGCTTGACCGGCAGTTTGAGATCCTTAGACGCAACCGCAGCAAGGGTTGCATGGGGCCACAAGGCTAACTTGCCACCGAACCCAGAACCGATGAACTGGGCAACCACGCGCATCCTTTCCTGTGGCTCTCCAAGCTGGTTCATTAGCCCCCTTTGGGAGCCCATCACGCTTTGGGTGGATTCATACACCGTAAAGCCCTCCTCCTTGTAATCCACGACGGTTGCATGAAGTTCCATCGGATTGTGGACCTCGGTGGGGGTTGAGTAATTGGCATCGACCTGAACAGGTGAAGAGGCAAATGTCCCGCCCGCATCACCTCGAGCCGATGCTTGGCCTAGATCGTTTCCTAACCCTTGGGCAGTGACGGTCGGCGGCTGGGCGCTGTACTCAACCTTGATTTCCGACGCGGCTGCCTGGGCTTGCTCTAAGGTTTTGGCAACCACAAGGGCAATGTACTGCCCGTAATACTCAATAGTCTCATCCGATAAGGGAATCCGTTGTTCATGGGCATGGTCCCCTCCGCTGTATAGACCAGAAACATTGTGATGATGGTAGACCTTAACAACCCCAGGCATCGATTCAGCACCTTGAACATTCATGCTGACAATCTTTCCGTTTGCCACCGTACTGCCCACGGGAACCGCATAAAGCAACCCCTTCAGGTTGTGGTCGGCGGCGTACTTTGCCCGCCCCGTGACCTTTAACGGACCATCCACCCTTGTGACTTCTTTGCCAATTGAATTACCGACCTTCGACGACATTAAAGGGCTCCTCCATTGGCAAGTTGAGAAAGGGTGTAGACCGTGCACCTTTTGATAAGTTCAACCTTAAACGCATTTTCCGATTGCACAGCGGCACCGATCAACTCGGCATCGGCTGCATCTGCAAAATTCTGAGTGGTCGGCGCTTTGCCTTTTAGGCTTTGCTCGGCTCGATTGGCCCTCCAAGGGACTGTTCCAACCCCACCAAAGGCAATCTGCACCGATTCTACAACTCCAGAAGATATTTTCATGATGGCGGCGCAAGAGGCGAGTGCAAATTCATAGGAAGCACGATCTCTTAACTTGACGTAAAGACTCTTGGCTCCTTTTGGCTGAGCATTCACGGTGACGGCAGTGATGATTTCACCGCGCATCATTGCAAATTCTTGATGAGGAGTGCCTCCTGGCAGCAAGTAAAAGTCTTGGATCGGCACGGCGCGCTCGTTCTTTCCGTCATGAAGATGGATCATAGCTCCTAATGCCATGAGGGCAACGTTCATATCAGAAGGGTTTACGGCAATGCAATGCTCACTGCCGCCAAGAATTGCCTGATTGCGATTGTGCCCTTCGATGGCAGGGCATCCCGAGCCGGGCGAACGTTTGTTGCAGGCAAAAGCAACGTCTCGATAATAAGGACACCTTGTTTTCTGGAGCAAGTTGCCGCCCGTTGTTGCCATATTTCTTAATTGGGGAGAAGCCCCAGACAGAATCGCTTCTGATAAAACCGCAAACCTTTCTTTGACCAATCTATGTTCAGCTAGCTCACTATTGCGGACCATGGCACCAATCCTAAGATTCCCATGAGAATCCGATTCAATCTGATTCATGCCAAGTTTGGTGACGTCTACCAACCGAGACGGCGATTCCACATTCAGCTTCATCAAATCCACGATATTGGTGCCTCCCGCAATAAACGAAGTCCCCATAGCCGCGCTCTCTGCTGCTGCGTGACCTAATGAAGAAGCCTGAATAAAGGAAAAGGCTTTCATGATTGGACTCCCATTTTGGATTGCGCCTCTTGAATGGCAGCCACGATATTGTTGTAGGCACCACAGCGGCAAATATTTCCGCTCATCCCCTGCTTAATGGCGGTTGGATCCAGGTGGCCAGATTCCGAAAGCAGCCCCATTGCCGACATGATCTGGCCGGAGGTGCAGTAGCCGCATTGGTAGCCATCATGGGTGATGAATGCCTCTTGGAGGGGATGGAGGTGCTCCGGCGATCCCAATCCCTCGATGGTGATTACGTTCTTGCCATGGCACATGATTGCCAAGGTAAGGCAGGCATTCACTCGTTTGCCATCTACCAGCACGGTACAAGCCCCGCATTGACCGTGATCACAGCCTTTCTTTGTGCCAGTTAAATCCATGTTCTCTCGAAGGCAGTCCAAGAGAGTGGTTCGGGGGTCTATTTTTAGATTCTGCTCTTTTCCGTTGACAATAAAAGTGAGGCTGGATGTGTGGCCTAACTCTGCCATCGAGGCATCTTGCGTTTCAGCAGGTTGATCGTGTTTTTCCGCAAAAATTGCCAATGGTCCAAGGCTGGCTACGGCTCCGACCGCGCCGGCTTGTGCCAAGAACGATCTTCGGGAAGACGATTTGGGCGTTGCAGGGGTGCCAGCCTCATTGGGAGTGGGATCTTGTTTATCAGAATCTGGTGGCAAAGTCTAAATCACCTCAAGGGTTATTGATAACTTACTTTGCATCCCAAGGGAAAGTTGCGCGTTCTCGAGAAAGTCTGCTAGAAAAGAAGAGGATTCTTTGCAACCGAATCAGGCGGCTTTGATCAATTCCAAGTTCTGCACCGCGCCTTTGTGGCGTGGGTTCTGGCGTATAGCCTCGGCATAAGCAACTTCAGCCCCATCCAAGATGTTGAGCATAGCAAGGGAGTTGCCAAATACAAACCAGCCTTCTGAGTTTTGCGGTTCAATTTGCAAACCCGATTGATACAAATGAGCGGCGTCTCTAAACTGACCCAACTTATACAGCAAATCTCCACAATTAAAGTAGGCGTTCGCATCATCGGGGGCAATTTTTAATGCCTCCGAGAAGCAGTTGAGAGCACGCTGATGGTCTCCTGAGGATGCAAGGCACCGACCCCAGTTGATGAGCACGCTGTGGTTGGCAACCGGCTTTGCCGCAAAGGCTTCAAATGCGTTGGCAATCGCAACCGCGTCGCCACTTTTTTCTGCAACTTCAGCCCACGCCGACCAATCTGAGAACTGATCTGGATTCCTGCTGTAGCATTTACTGTAAAGATGGGTTGCCTGAGTCCACTCTTCTAAGCCATGGTGGCATCTGGCCTGAAGGAGCATGGCTGGTTGAACCAGCGGCCCCGATTGAGACAGCTTCTGAAAAGCGGGCAGAGCTTCGGCAAACCTTCCCAACCCTAATAAAGCGGAAGCGCGATGGAATTGCGCGCTTTGGAATTCTGGCTGCTGTTTGAGTGCATAGTCCAGAATCTCAATCGCTTCTTCAAAGCGGCCAAGTCCGGTCAAGATTTGACCCTTCACCACATGACGCTTGAATAGGTACAGCGTGTAGTCGCCAATTGTATCGGTGGTCCACTCAAACTGCATAGATTTCTCTATGGATTCTAGGGCATCTTCAAATTGGCCCATCGCAATCTGGGCGTTGGCTAACTCAAAGTTAGAAAAGATGTCATCAATTCCACGCTCTTTGGCGGATTGGATGGTGCTCACTGCAGCCTGTGGCTTCCCTAACGACGTCTGAGCCGCCGCCAAAAGTTGAACAGCAAGAGGAAGGCTTTGGTCGTTATTCGGCAGCAATTTCACTGCCATCTTAGCCGCATGCTCTTGTTCTTCTAGCTTCATTGCTACACAAAACGTATTGGCAAGATTGAACCAATGGAATCCATTGGTTGGATCTTGTTTAACCTCCGCTTCTAGCATCGTCAAAAACCGATTGATCTTATCTTTTCGAGCCATCTCGCTGGGCCGATACCCATAATGTCGAAGCGTTGCGCCCTCTAAAGTGGTGACCCTGAGGCCCTGATCTTCAATGCTGGCTCCGATTTGTTCGTGGATTTTCCCTCGGAAGCGGATGTGGGGGCTGTGCTTAAAGAGTCGGATCGGAGCGTGGGTGTAAGTTTCTTGCTCGTTGTAATCATCCAAGAAGTTGATAATCCGAACATTAAACCCGCCGAAGTGGGGCCGAATGAGGGCTCTTTGAATCGCAGGGATGCTATCTGCGGTTAGTTCTTCATCGGCATCAATCCACAAAACCCAATCTCCGCATGACCGCTCAAGGGCAAAGTTGCGAGCAGCAGAAAAGTCGTTGGTCCATTCAAATTTGCCTAGCTTGAGGTGAGGAATATCCAGATAGCGGACGATAGAAAGCGTACGGTCGGTACTTCCTGTATCAATAAGCACGATTTCATCAGCGACCCCCACTAAGCTCTTGAGGCACCGAGAAATGTGTAGCTCCTCATTTTTAACAATGATCGCTGCGCTCAGATAGCACCGAGGAATGAAATTGGGATGGTCACCGTACTTTTTAGCCCAGGCGGCTCCGATTGGATCATCAACTTTGAGCTTGTTCGACATCGCTTCTCGGGATGCGAAGTGAGTCGCCAACAGGTCATGAACATGACTGGCTTCAGAGTTAAATTCTAGGTCAGAAATAAGTTCAGCCGCTTCAACTTCTTTTTGCTCATAGCAGAGTTGAAGGGCAGTTGCAGCTAGGCTATTCGCGTCGATTACTGAACTCATCCTGATATCTTCATTGCTTCGATTACGGTCCAAGGGCTTTATGCCGCAATTTTTGTTTTTCTGGCTAAATACCGTTTGGCCCCCGCGATAGAAAACATCTCATCGCGCAAAAGCTTTTTGATTTCAAAGACAGTCTCAATATCTTGCGTTCGGTACCGTCGCTGCCCACCCTGAGTTCGGATTGGGTGTAAAAAAGAGTCAAACTCCTTTTCCCAATAACGAAGCGTGTGAACTTCGACATTTGTAATCTCGCTCACGTCTCCAATGCTTAGGCCAGGAGTTGGACGACCCATCCGTTTTCCACTGATCATCATGATTCGAAAGGTGGAAATCACGCTTTGTGATGCGCAATCCCTTTAATGTTATTGGCAGATAAACGCGAATTTGAATACGAATCGTGTAAAGTACACCAGTATTTTCTGAAATACAGCAGAAAACGTTTGGGTTGGTTGGGAATTTCTACCCAAATCGAACCAGAGGCGACCAAAAAGGAGTTTTTAGATTAAAACCTAACTAAAACATGCCTCAAAATTGGTCTGTCAGAAACATTTGCATCCGGTCTGGGGCACCTTTGCTCATCACAAACAAGTGGCGAATGGGATGCAAAACAGGGACGCACATGGTCTCTGTTAAAGAGCGAAGCCCGCTCCATTCCGTTCCGGCTTCCACCGGCCATCCGTCTTCAGACCCTTCGACTCCAATCGCCTCTCGGCAGCTCTGACCTTCAACACAAACATAACCTGCGCCGACTTCTTGGGCAAGTTTCATATTCCAGTTCCACAATTTCCACCGAGATTGATTTCTCCTAAGCCGAGAAGGGCTTTTCTCGGCCCAAGCATTATACAGGGTTTCAATGTCTTGAGACCCTAATATTCGGTTGGAACGTTTTCCTTCACAGGTTAAAAGTGGCCCCCGAATCACTTCATCAACCACTTCAAACCCATTGTTTCTGTACAGGGTTGGGTTATGAGCAAACAAAAATGCCGCCGTCTCCTGGTTTGCAATCGATTGGGCATGAACATGGCTTAGCAACTGGCTTGCAAATCCGTGACCTCTGAAATGTTTGACGGTTGCAACTCCCGCAATCCCGTATCCTTTTCCCCATCCAAACTCAAGTGGAGCGGTTGAACAGATTGACACCATATCGCCTTGTTCAAACAATGCCCATTTTCTAGTGAGGTCAAACATCGGTTCGCTATAATAAACCGTCCTCGCCCTTTCGATATCCAAGCCAAAAACTGAGCAAAGCAATCGCAAAAAGTCCTCTGCTTCGTGCCGATAGATGGTTCTGATTTCCATTACGGTGCCTTTGAAGGTGGAGGGGTAATCACCGAGTTGTTGGTCGGAACCGGCTGAGGGGCAAGCTGAACTTTGACCGTACAAACCTGATGCCTTGCCAATGTAATGCCGGCGGGGAGGGTTGGCACCACGTCAACTTCATTCCATCCTGCATTGGTTAACTTAGAAAGGTCAACCGTTACATTGGCGGCTATCAGCTTGGCCAGGGCCTCACTCGGGCCGTGAACGGTAACCGCTTGGGGAGAGATCGTCCAAGTTTTTAAGGAAAGGCCCGGCACAAGATGACCAACGAACTGAATGTTAAGAACAATCTGCTTTAACTGAGGTTTTGGCAACAGAATCGGTGAGGCTTCAACAACGGCTGGCAGCGCGGAAACCCCATCAACAAGGGCACCTTTGTGGTCGAGTGCTTGAACAGGCACCTCCATGAAATCCGAAGATGAACTGACATGGCTTAAATCGATGCTGACGGTGGGCTTAGCCAAATCAATCCGATCCTCCGGCCCACGGAGGGTCACTGTTGAAGGTTTCAGTTCAAAGTCACTTAAAAAGAACTCACTCGATGCGCTCATCTGCCCCGTCCAAACATCCACCACTTTCACGTTTGTGCGCACTGCCATTGGAACAATCCTAACCTTGATGTAGTGATCACTCATGGAAAAGTGAAGTGGCGAATTTGGAGGGACTTCCAACTTCGCTAAATAATCATAGGTGCCGGTTTTTGCGGAGGCAAGGTTGACGTCTACCATGACCTTTCCGCGGTCACTTATAAACTGGTCTACCGCCTCGGTGGGACCTTCCACCGAGACCTTGACAGTGCTTAAAACGTAGGCATAAAACTTAGAGGACAAGCTAGAAGTGTTGAGCTTGACCTGAATTGGGATCGGTCCTTTGTTTGGTGAACTTTGAACCTGCACAAACAGGTAAAGGGTCATGGCAAGGACAAACGAAAGGCCAAGAATTGGCAATCTTGCCAAAAATGTCCGCATTCTCATAGGCTTTCTCCTAATTCTGAAGACGGCTCGGGGCTTCCTTTCTCTTCAGCCGAGGCCGTATTGTCAACTCCATGTTGACTCTGTTTTCTCGAGGACCGGCGGGTTCGGTGGCGGTGAACTCTTTCACCATCTTCTCCCCTCAGCTCAGCGGTTAAAAACTCCCTCAACTGGCTGCTTCCTGAAAGCTGATAGAGATTGCCCTCTTTCGCAACCGAGATCCGCCCTCTTTCTTCGCTAATGACCACGGCTAGACAATCGTTGATTTCGGTAATGCCTACCGCCGCCCGATGCCTCATGTGTACGTGCGAATCTAAGGAAATGGATTCACTAAGCGGCAGCCTGCAGGCGGCGGCAATAACCCTTCCTCGCCGAACGACTGCGGCTCCGTCATGAAGGGGATTGCCTTCATAAAAAATCGCTCCGAGCAAGGGCGCACTAATCGTTGCGTCAATGGAGGTGCCGTTGGAAATCACGGAGTCTAAAATCGCTTCACGCTCTATAACAATAATAGCTCCCACTTTGGATTCCGACATCTCGCTTGCGGCGGCAACAATTTCTTCGACAACGTGGGCCTCGACCGTCACCTCGGTGGCTCCAATTTTCTGAGGCAGCAACTTACCAAACCCCTCCAAAGCTTGCCGAAGCTCAGGCAAAAAGATAATCGCAATCGCAACCGGTGCAAGCAAGGTGGCCTTGTCTAAAATGTAATTGAGGGTGTCTAGCTGTAAGAACTTGCTAAGACCAAGCAAAACAACATAAGCCGCAATCCCGGTGACAATCCTCCACGCCTGGGTGCCTCGAATCATCAGCAAGAGGCGATAAATCAAAAAGGTGACTAACGCAATATCCGCCCAATGCGTTAGTGAAGTCACATTAAGCTTACGGAGTGAATCAAGCTGGTCGAGAATCTGTCTCAAGGATAGTCTAACTAAGAGTGTATACCCATAGGGAATTCAGCACATGACCTACCTTTGCTGATTTCAAGCCAAAGGACTCATAATGAAGGGGCAGCATGAGCGAGAATTCTAACCATCTTAAGAGGAACATAGATCAGCCCAGGCCACTTCCCGAAATTCGATCGGAAATTGACTCGATTGACGCCCAGTTAGTCAAGCTACTTAGCCGACGAGCTGAATGCGCCATGGAAGTTGGCCAAGTTAAACTTACGGATGGCAGAGCCTTTTTTACACCAGAAAGAGAAAGGCAAATCTTTGACAGGCTTGCCGAGGAAAACCCAGGCCCACTTTCCAGCCGACAGCTTCAAAATATCTTTCGAGAAGTCATTAGCGCCGCCCGAGCCGCAGAAAAACCCCTCACCAGCGCCTACTGGGGCCCTCCAGGAACGTTTACCCACCTTGCTTCTTTACGCACCTTTGGCCAAAGCTCTACCCACCGGGCCGAAGAATCAATTCGAGATGTCTTTCTTGCCGTCGAGCATGGCAACGCCGATTACGGAGTTCTGCCGGTTGAAAACTCGGTGGCAGGAATCGTGCCAGAGACCCTTGATAATTTTCCCCTGACTAACGTCAAGATTTGTGCTGAAACATACATCCCAATCCACCATCATCTGCTTTCTGTTGCCAAGGATTTAGGTTCTGTAAAGCGAGTTTACAGCGGACCTCAGCCTGCATCCCAATGCCGACGCTGGCTAAGAGCCAATTTGCCAAATTGTGAAATTGTTGAAGTTATGCCCACCGCAAAAGCGGCAGAAAGAGCCTTGACCGATCCAGAAGGAGCCGCAATTGCCAACTCATTGGGAGCAGAAACGGTTGGAATTCCAATTCTAGTGGAGCATATCGAAGACAATCCAAGCAACCGCACCCGATTCCTCGTCATTGGTTACAACGAGCCCGCCAAAACTGGAAAAGACAAAACAAGCGTTATGTTCAACCTTCGCAATCGGCCCGGTGAACTGGTAAGAGCCCTCAGTGCCTTTGAAAAACAAGGGATTGACTTAATGATGATTGAAAGCCGACCTGCCCCTCGAGCCACCTTTGAATACATTTTCTACTGTGACTGCGCGGGTCACCGGTCTGATGCCAACCTCGCAGCAGCCTTGGATGAAATCAAGGATTGCACTCTAGAAGCCACCATTTTAGGTAGCTATCCATTAGTCAACCCGTTTGGGGATTAGGCGGGTTGAGATCAAACCGCTCAGAAGACTGATTTCAGCTGAAGGGCCCTCAATGGGTGGTTTGCCCCACCCATGAAATCAAATCAAGGCCCCGAAACGTCTTGAAAGGAAATCTCACTTTACCCCCATGAAACAGAACCCTTTTCACGACCTCGGACTGCTGATCTTGCGGCTTGGCCTTGGATTGATTACCCTTTTTTATGGATGCCAGAAGCTACTTGGCGTCTTTGGAGGCATGGGGTTTACCAATACCCTTAACCTGTTTCATGACAAGATGGGCCTTCCGACCGTCTTCGTCACCATATCCATTTGCACAGAGGCCTTTGCGTCGCTCGCGGTCATTTTCGGGCTACTCACGAGGCTTGCCGCCGTGGGGCTGGCGATAAATTTTGCGGTTGCCGTCTACTTTTCCACCCAAAAGGGGGCTGTCCTTAATGTATTGTTTACTCATCCGTCGCCTAACGACCCTCCCAAATTGTTTTATCCCCTTGCCCTTGCCGTGATGTCGCTGGCGCTTGCCTTCATTGGTCCGGGCAGAATTGCGATTGACGCCAGTCTCTTTAAGCCAAGGAAAAAGAGAAAGACCAAGGAAGTCCTTTAAGGCTGATTTACCCATTCTCTTGCTAGCAAAGCTGCTTTTCGGGCATGATCCCAACGATACTGGCCGATAACCCCAGAAGCCTGGATCACCCGATGGCAAGGAATTAAATAGGCAATTTCATTGCTTCCAATTGCAGAACCTACCGCCCGAGAACCTTGAGGCTGGTGAATCGCAAGAGCAATATCTTGATAGGTGCATGCCATCCCCTGTGGAATGTTTAGCAGTGCCCTCCAAACCTGAATTCGGTAGGGAGACCCTTTCATCAGAATCCCGATCGGCTTTTTGGGTGTCCCATGCATGAGTCGGCTCTTGATCTCCTCAATTTCTTCGATTTCTCCGGCCCGAGTCTCAACAAGGTGAGACATTGGCCAAGAGTTCTGAATCACTTCCGGGCCGTCTTCAGCGGGAGACAAAAACGAGAAGTGGCAGACGCCTTTCCATGTTTTGCCAAGGATCGCGTCACCCAAGGGAGTTGTAAACTTGGCCCACCTTATTTTGATTTCGCTGCCTCCAGCCCGATATTCACCGGGGGAGATGGATTCAATGCTTGTGAATAGATCGTGAAGCCGAGAAGAACTGGATAATCCCAGCTGCTCGCTTACATGAAGGTTGGAATACCGGCTTAGCCGCAGTTTTGCCTCTTTGATCCGAAGCACGTCTAAAAACTCCTTGGGGGAAACACCAACCCCTTCCACAAACAGACGTTGCAGATGAAACTCACTGAGACCCACCTCTTGCCCAATCTCCTCTAAACAAGGATTTGCCAACTGATTGGCCTCTAAGTAGTTTAGGGCGAGGGCAACCCTCTCAAATTGATGGCTATTCAAAACTTAAGGACTCCTGTATTTCAGTGTATTGTTTGAGGCTCCAACAAGCAATCCGATTCTTGCTAATGTGAAATTGGACCCTATCTTCAGCCCTGAATCAGGGCTGACTAGGTTCAAAAATGCAAAACCTCAAGTAAATTGCAAGGTTGAAAGCAATATTGTCCCTGAACCTAGCAATTGTACGTGCCGATTCTGATATTGGGATGAACCGTGGCATTTACTCAAGCGTAAGCAGCATGATCGGGCTGCAGACCTGGTTGGACGTAACCACCAACAACCTTGCCAACGCAAGCACCACCGGTTATAAGGCTGACGGACTTTCCTTTACCGATGCCCTATCCCAACAACTGTATGCCAATGCAGGATCGGGTCCTGCGATCGGATCCTTAGGATCTGGTGAAGTCCCCACCGGCGAGTTCACCAACTTCTCTCAGGGACCCATTCAGGCAACCGGAAACCCATTGGATGTTGCGATTGAAAACAATGATGGGATGTTCTCGGTTCAAACTCCCAATGGGGTGTCTTACACCAGAGACGGGGCTTTTTCCTTGAACCAAGACGGAACCCTTGTCAACTCCAGCGGATATCCCGTGTTAGACAATACGGGAAGGTCCATTTCGGTCCCTACAGGCGACATTCAGATTTCTTCGTCAGGCGAACTTAGCGTTCGCACAAGTCAGGGCGTCCATCAGGTTGCCCAAATCGGCGTATACAAGGGTGCTTTCTCTAAGTTAGGAAGCAACCTCTACTCAGGCACAGGCACGGAAGCTCTTACTTCGCCTAAGCTCACCTCTGGTGCATTGGAAGGATCCAATGTGAACGCAATCCAGGCATTAACCGACCTCATCAAGATCGGCCGCCTGTACGCGCTCGAGCAGAAAGCGGTCACTCAACAAGACACTTCTTCCAACAAACTCTTGCAGGCGGTTGGATAGAACAATGAGAATCTTCTATGATCCGAAGCTTAACAACAGCCGCGACCGGCATGGCCGCTCAGCAATATAACCTCGACGTTATCTCTAACAATCTCGCTAACGTCAACACAACTGGTTTCAAGTCTCAAAGAGCTGAGTTCCAAGACATCATCTATCAAACGATGAGGGGGTCTGGGACCTCAGTTGATGGAACTGTCTCTCAGCCTCAAGCCCTTCAGGTTGGCCTTGGCACAAGGCTCGCTGCCACAAGTAGCGATTTCTCCGAAGGCTCTATTCAAGTCACAAGCAATCCGTTGGACCTCGCCATCATTGGAAACGGATTCTTCCAGGTCACCGGCCCGAATGGTCAGACCATGTACACAAGGGATGGAAGCTTTAAAACAAACTCTCAGGGCTTGTTGGTAACGTCTGACGGATACCCGGTTGCGGGAGACCTTACCGTCCCTAGCGGTGCCACGTCAGTCAGCATCTCCTCGGGAGGAGTTGTCTCTGCAACGGTTGCTGGCCAAAGCACTCCTCAGCAGGTTGGACAAATCCAAATTGTAACCTTCCCTAACCCAGGTGGGCTTGTTCGAGAAGGCAATAACTTGTTCTCGGCAGGAGGCGCCAGCGGTCAGCCAACTCCAACCACAGCTGGTCAAAACGGAGCTGGAAGCATCCAGAGCGGAGCCTTGGAAGGAAGCAATGTGCAAGTTGTCGACGCGATGGTACAGATGATCGAAGCCCAAAGAGCTTACGAAATCAACTCGAAAGCTATCACCACTTCTAGCCAAATGATGCAGACCCTCGAGAACCTGGTGCAGTAATGGTCTTGAGTTCTCCAGCCCTGACCCCTTACCAAAAAACCTCCCTTGAAATCAAGGGAGGCGGGTACTTTCGGCTTCTTGATCGTGGCCATATCGTCTATGCCAAAAAAGGCTCACTCCTTGTTCGGCTGGGTGAGGTGATGTTTGGCACCGCCCACCTTTTACCAACTGTGTCCGCCCCCAAAGGCACACTGGCCCTTGAGGTTTCTGGCGACGGGATCATCTATTCCAAAACATCAAGCGGCAAGAGCGAAGTTGGCAGGATCGTTCTTGCCGTCTTTCCCGCCTCGGAAATTATGGGTACCTATCATGGCTATCTGACAGCTGATGACCGCCCATCGCTTGCCTATCCAAACCAGCTTGGGGCAGGAACCTTGGTTCAGATCACCAATTCCCCTCCCCATCCGTGGATCAAATCACACCCTTCCGAGGCGGTTCACAAGATTGATCATCCTAAAATCACCAAGAAGTTGGAGGCTGTTGCCGACTATAAGTCGCCTCAAAAGTCGAGCCAGCAAGCTCCCAAGGCGCTTGGTCAACAACCGTCTCCGGGCGCAGCATCAACTTCATCGAAGCAGGTTGAAATTATTGTCCATCCTCAGTGCAGAGTGACCAGCCAAAGATTTACCTTTGCCGACATCGCAGATGTCACCGGTCCCTCCAATTTAGTGGATGCAGTTGACAAAACCTTTGCCGGATATGCGCCATCTCTTGGCTTTAGCCGCCAAATTGATAAAGGACTTTTGATGCTGAGGCTGATGGGTGCTCATCTGAATCCTAATCAAGTTGATTTAGTTGTTCCTCCCGGAGCCACTGTGGAGCTCAGTCATCAAACCCTCAGTTCTGATGAACTCTTGGCCTACGGATTAAGCGCAATCGCCCCATTAACCGGAGGGATCACAAAGTACGGACCCATCTACCCCGTGCAGCCGCTGACGATTCCAAATGGCAAGGTTGATATTGAAACCTCAAACCCGATGCCGTCTGGCACTGCCGGCTATTTTGTGACCGTAACCGCTTCAGAAAATGGAGAGATCATCGGAACCAGATCCATCTCCTTGGGCCCAGTCCCTGGTTCGATCAGCGTTCGCGCCGGCGATCCCGTGACCGTCACCCTGAAGGCGGGCTATGCCACTGTGACAGTCCCAGGAACAGTTGTCAACCAAGCTTTCTTGGGCCAAACCGTACAAGTTCGAATCACATCGGTTAGCGACCACCCTACCATTCAATCTGGAATCCTCACCAGTTCCAATTCCGTCCAGGTGAAACTATGAAAAAAATACCCTTCATCCTTCTTCTTCTTCTTTCCACCACCGCCCTGGTGTTTGCCCAATCAGAATCTGCAGCCGATAAAGCCGGCGATCTCTTTGCTCACCACAAATACCAAAATCCATTTTGGGACCGCGTTGGAAGGAAAAAGGGTGACATCATCACCGTGATCATTTCGGAAAACTCCAGTTCTAGCTATACGGCTTCAACTTCTCTCAGCAAAAAGGATTCAAACTCGGCAACCGATGGCATTCCTTTGCTTCAGGGCCTGATTTCTGCCTTGAGCACTGGCTCTTCTAGTAGCAATGCAGGAACAGGAACAACAAGCGCAACCGGACAGCTGACCGCACAGATGGCAGTTGAAGTTAAAGAAGTGCTGGCAAACGGAAACTTAGTCATCGAAGGCAAACGCACGATTACTACCAATCGAAATTCACAAACATTTGTCCTTTCTGGCGTGATTCGGCCCGATGACGTTCTCTCAAACAACACGGTTCTCAGCCAAAACATTCAGCGGTTTCGCATTTCCGTCCAAGGCAAGGGCAGCATCCAAGCCCGCCAAAGACGAGGAATCTTGACGAGAATCCTAGACTGGTTGTTCTAACATGAAGATCTCTTTTGCTACTCTTGCATCGTTGGCCCTGATTTTGGCACCGCTTTCTGGATTAGCCCAGGCTGCACCGCAAACAGTTCAGCAGCCTGCAACCCAGGCCGGACCTAGCCCCGCGCAGATCGCGGCTGAGCAAAAATGGCTTGCCCACGAAGCAAGAATTCAGGCCGCCAAGCAACAGGCGCTGCGAAATCAGATTGAGCAAGTTAACCGCGATGGACTTCCTGTGCGGATTGGAACTATTGCCCATTTTCGAGGTGCCAGAGACTTTCAGCTATCGGGCATTGGCTTAGTTGTTGGACTTCAAAATACGGGTGATACCCAAAAATCGGCGCTGACCCAAACCCTATACGCCAACTACTTTAAGAGCCATAACCTAACGGTAGATCCAAGCACAGTCAAGGCTCTCAATGTAGCCCTGGTTGAAGTAACGGCGACAATGCCAGCTTTTAGCAAACCAGGAACCCTGATGGATGTTACGGTTTCCTCCATTGCCGACGCCAAGAGCCTTCAGGGAGGAACCCTCATCATGACCCCCTTGTATGACGCGGCTAGTAACTCTACCGTCATTGCGTCTGCCCAAGGTCCATTATCCTTAGGTGGATTTTCGGCTGGTGCCAACGGCAGCAGCGTGCAAAGCAACGCCGTCAATGTAGGCAGAATCCCCGGCGGCGGAGAAGTCCAAACCCGTATCAATAGCCAAGTTGTCTTTGAAGACAACAATCATCAAGTTTTGTACCTTGACCTTGATGACCCCGACGCCGATACCGTAAGCCGCGTTGTTCGCGCTATTCAAAATTTCAACATGCAGATGCACCCCTACGCAGTGGACAACACAACCGTTGCCATCACCGTGCCTCCGGGTATGGATCCTGAAACCGCGATGGGCAAGATTGCCCAGGTAGAAGTCAATGTTCTCATTCCCGCTCGAGTGGTTATCAACGAGAGAACCGGCACAGTGGTTGTGGGTGGAGACGTTCGCTTAGGACCAGCCATGATTGTGAGCGGAAGCCTAAACGTGCAGATTGACACTTCCAATCAAGTGGTACAGCCTAACCCCTTTAGCCAGGGCCAGACCGCAAGTCAATCCAACAGTCAGGTTTCGGCTGGTCAGGATACGGCAAAAGTTGCGGTCATCCCAACTCAATCTACGGTTGCTGACCTTGCCAGGATTTTTCAAGCCCTTCAGCTTAAGCCCAACGACGTCATCCAGATTCTGCAGTTGCTTCAGCAACAGGGTGCACTGAAGGCAAGGATCGTTCTGCAATGATTCCTTCTGTGATGGATCCCGCCTTTGCCGCCGCAACCATTAAGCCAAAATTGGCGGAGCTGCGCAAATCAACCGATCAACTTCAAGCCATGTTTGTCGAAGAGCTGGTGAAGGAAATGAGGAAAGGAGCTGGCGGAGAAATGAGCCAGATGACAGGCGGTGACATTTACAACGGAATGATCAACCAAACCCTTTCCGAAACCATCAGCAAGCAATCTGATCTTGGAATCAGCGACATGCTTTATGGCCAGCTTTCAAAAACCGCAATCCAGCAAGTTGAGGGTCAAGCCCTTATTGCCCATAGTCAACAAACTCAGCCGACATCGGCTGTTCAACCAGATAAAAAATGAAATCAAGAGAACTTCAAACCCTTTGGTGGGACTGGCTCGGTACCAGCGAGCGACTCCTGCGATCTCTTCATGAGCAGACAGCTGCCCTGATTTTAAGAGACGTTGGAAGAGTAGAACGCCTTCAGCCCGAAATCAACTCTCTCACCGAAAAACTCGGATCAATCGACGCCGCTGCCGTGGCTTGCGTGATTAAACTGGCCGAAGAATTGGATACAGAACCCAAGCTTCGAAGTTTGTCGCAGGCGCTTGAAAAAGCCGAAGCACAGCAGCTCCATGGCCTTGGAAATCGGGTTGGAGTTGCCGCCCGCAACGTTCAAACCGTGATTGAAAAGAACAAGGCCTTGTTAGAAAACGAGATGACCTACGTGAATGGCACTTTAACCTTGCTGGCGCGAACTGCGGCAGTTAAGGAAAGAGGATACACCGGCGCGGGCCGACCTTCAACCAAAGCCGCCGTGCAGGTGACCGTAGCCGTAGACACCGCCGCCTAAAAAAGGAAAAAATCATGCCAAGCACCTTCCAAAGCATTGACATCGCCAGTTCAGCGTTAAGCGCCCTTCAACAGGCGCTTGACGTGACCGGCCAAAACGTCTCCAATGTCAATACGCCTGGGTATACGCGTGAAGTTGCTAACTTCGTACAGAACCCATCCAGCAGCATTTGGGACTCTCAGGGCCAGCAATGGCTTGGAAACGGAGTTGGTATTGCCGACGTCACCAGGGTTCAAAGTGGGTATTTGGTTGCCCTTCAAAACAGTAACGCGTCTGATCTTGGCAAGACCACTGCTCAACTTTCCGGCAGTCAGCAGGTTCAATCTGTCTTCAATGAGCCAAGCACCACTGGCATCAACAGCGCGTTAAGCAGCTTCTTTAATGCTTGGTCTGCCCTGAGCTCGAACCCTTCCGATCCTGGCACCCTGACTCAGGTCCAACAGGCAGGAGAAAACCTTACCAATTTGGTTAGCGGGAATTACACCAATTTGGCTAACTTGCAAATCCAAAACAAGTCTCAGATTCAGGGCACTATTACCCAAATCCAAACATTGGCTAATCAAATTGGCCAGTTGAATCAGCAGATTGGGCAATGGGCAGGACCAACCCCACCCAATTCATTGATGGACCAGCGAGACCAAGCCGTGAATCAGCTTAGCCAGCTTGTCGACATCCACACCACCAGCATGCCCAACGGAGAAGTGGGAATCGCCGTCAATCAATTTGATTTGGTGGATTCAGCAGGCGCCCACACTTTCCCAACTCAGGTCAATGCTGCAACCGGAACTGTTTCTGATGGAGTGTCTAACTACAACGTTTACGGGGGCCAGTTAGCGGGAGAAATGAACTTCCAAAACAACATCGTCTCGGCTCAGGCAGGGTTAGACAATCTGGCAAATACATTAAGAACCTCGGTGAACGCCCTCACAACCACGGGAACCAATTCTCTTGGTGCAACCGGCCAGAACTTTTTTCAGGCAGGAGTTGGCATCACGGGTGCGGCTCAGTTTGCATTGGATCCTGCCATTCTTTCCAATCCCGGCGCGATTCCGGCAGGAGTCTCCGGCAAATCAGGTGATGGGGGCCTTGCCGAGCAGGTTTTTCAGCTTCAAAATGCCAGCCAAGCCAGCCTTGGCAATGTTTCGATTACTAATTACTACCAAAACTTAGTCACCGGCATTGGGCAGCAAGTCAGCAATATGCAATCCCTGAAAAGCTCTCAAACTGCGGTTTCTTCTCAAATCCAAAGTCAAATCCAAAGCATCAGTGGGGTCAACATGGATACAGAAATGGCAAGCATGTTGAAGTACCAGCAGGCTTACGCGGCGGCGGCAAAATCCTTGAGCATTGCAAGCCAAAACTTGCAGTCTCTCATCGCAATGGTGCCGTAGCTAGGTAAAGACTTGAGGTTTTTTATCCGAAAATAGTAGAAAGGCACGTAATTTTACGAGGCAAACATGGGAATCAGTACTCAGTACGAATATAGCCAATTCACAAACCAGATTGATTTGACCCAACTTCAGGTCTATCAATTGGGGCAAGAAGTTTCGACTGGCAAGCAGATCAACCAAATGAGCGACAATCCTTTTGCCGCTTCCCAGGTTCTCGATCTTAATCAGGTTCAATCGACCTTGACTCAGTATGATTCCAACATTCAGACCGCAACGAGCTTTGTCAACCAAAGTGCAAGCGCGCTTGGGACAACCCAAACCCTTGTTCAACAGGCCTACACTCTGGCGCTGCAAGGTGCCAATGCAACCCAAGATGCAAACTCTTTGAACGGGATCGTCACCCAAATCAACCAGATTCAGCAAAGGATTCTTGCCCTTGGCAATACCCAAGGATCGAACGGTCAGTACCTTTTTGGAGGACAAGTGACCAATTCCGCCCCCTTTACCGCATCCACCTCCGGAAACATCACCTATAACGGAGACTCCAACTCGATTTCGGTTGATGCAGGACCTGCGTTGAGCATCAAAATCAACACGGTGGGATCAGGGCTGTTTGATACGGCTTACAACCAACTGACTCAGTTAAAATCCGATTTACTCTCTGGCAACCCTTCGACCATCTCTAATGTTGATGTTGCTGGGCTCCAAAAGACAATGGGGTTGTTTGAACAGGCCCAAGGCCAAGCTGGTGCGGTCGGACAGACCCTCAGTGGCGCGACGACAGCCAACACCCAGCGTAGCACAGAGCTAACAACCTCGATTTCCAATTTGCAGGATGCGAACATGGCCCAAGTTGTTAGCCAATATTCGGCGGCACAAGCTGCCTATCAGGCCGCTCTCATGATCACTTCAAACGCTTCAAAATTTAGCTTGCTGACTTATTTGTAAAAATGAATACTCTCGACGCTTCAACCCAAGAATTGACCGGAACCCGGTTTGGAAACATTGCCTACGAAGAATTAGATGTTCTTACATTTCCGGATGGTCTTGTTGGGTTCCGAGACTGGCACCATTTTGTGATTGTCAACCATAAGGAAGGCTCGCCCTTTCGATGGCTTCAGTCTATTGATGAACCAGCCTTTGCAATGTTGATGGTAGATCCTAAAACGTACGATTCCCAATACCAGCCAAAGATTCCTGCCAACGAACTTTCCGCGCTTGGTTTGAGTGCGGAGGATATTCATTTGACTTTTGTTACCGTCTCTATTCCAGTGGGCAGTCCCCAGGATATGACGTTGAACATGGCGGGTCCAATCATCGTCAATCCTGCCAATCGCCAAGCTTCCCAAGTAATTTTGCCAGTTGAGATGTACAATACGAGGCAGCGAGCATTCCCGATTGATGAAGGCACCACGGGGGAATCGGCAGCCTAAGAACTGAAATCAGGTTCGAATTTTGGCCAACGGCGAATGCTTGAGGTCAATAAAAATGGCCAAGGAGGGCGAATATGCTGGTCTTAACCAGAAAAAAGGAACAAAGCATTGTTATAGGTGAAGGAATCGTGATCACCGTCCTTGATATCCGCGGTGAGCAGGTTCGGCTTGGAATCGTGGCTCCCAAAGAGGTCACGGTTCATCGCCAAGAAATTTATCAGCAAATTCATACCGAAAATGTGTCTTCTTCTGAGGCAAGGCCAGAAGACATCCCCGAGTAACCGCTGACGAAGCTAAGCAGCGGCAATTGAGCACAGGAAGGGTCTAAAAGCGTTATGGCTTGAGATGAACATTGCACAATGAAAAGTCCATCTCGATTCTTGCGTCTTTTTGCCTGGTTTACTTTAAGCGCCGCTTCTGCGCTGGGGGGATGGATTCAGGTTCGAAAAGATCAGCCTCCGAATATTGGCATTCTCCTCTTAGGCTCCAGTCAATCTCAATCCAACATTTTATCGGCTGCCATTCCGGTTGGGGCATCACTGATCCTGTTTGGCTGCTTGCTCAATCTGATTCGTGAACTTAACCCCTCCACCAATAGACGGTATTTTCCGATCTTGCTCTACCCAATCTTGATGACGGCACTGTTGGCGGCTATAGCGGCTTGTGGATCTGTTCGTCGACATACGTTAGGAACTCTGAACGGCGGTCAGGTTTCCTTTCACTATTGGCAGAACCCAAGCCGACTTCTTCAGTTTTGCTTGTCCGAAATTGTGGTTATGGCGGCTGGATACGGCATTCCCTGCCTCCTGTTAAAACAACGACTGACCGGTGCTGGGCAAAGAGATTCCACACTAAATACCAAGATCCTGCCCGAATCTGAGTAATCTTTTCAACTTGACGGATGGTTATTGAATTTGGCTGGCGGGAAGCACCGGATGACTTCCCCAAAACGGTTGCCTGCATCGGAACTTTTGATGGGGTTCATAGAGGCCATCAAGAAGTCATGCGCCAAACAGTTGCCTATGCCAAAGAACTTAGGTTAGTCCCTGCCATCTTAACGTTTGATCGCAATCCCCTTTCTGTTTTAGCACCCCAAAAGGCGCCTAGCGCAGTCACAACTTGGCAGCAAACCGTGGAACTTGCCTCAGGTTTAGGGATACAAGTTGCACGCATTCTACCGTTTGACTCTCAGCTTAAAGACATGGAGGCAGACACCTTTTTAGAAGAGGTCATTATGCGATCTCTTCACTGCCAGCAAATCGTAGTTGGTTACGATTTTGCAATGGGAAAGAATCGAATCGGCACTGCTCAGTGGCTCTGCACCAGAATCAGCACGATCATCGTTCCCCCCTATTTGGTAGAAGGCGTCCGCGTTTCTTCTAGCGCGGTTCGAAGCGCGATTGCAAGTGGAGAGATCGAACTGGCCTCGAAGTACCTGGGAAGACCGTATTTTATGGAAGGCGTTGTTGGCAAAGGTAACCAAATCGGCAGAACCATTGGCTACCCAACGTTAAACGTTCATCAACTTTCAGCCACAACAACCCCTGCCGATGGAGTTTATGCCGGCTATTGTCAAACCAATTTGGGAACGTATCGGTGCGCAATCAGTATTGGCCATCGAGAGACATTCGGCTGCAATCCCAAACTTGTAGAGGCCTACCTGCTGGACTACCCGGGAGATGAGATCTATGGTCAGGCGGTCCGGATTCAGTTTGAAAAGAAGCTGAGAGATCAACAAAAATTTGACTCCCCAGAGGCTTTAGTTCACCAAATGGACTTGGACATCCAGCAAATCAAGAACCTTTCTTAGACCCTACGGAGACTATCACGTTAAACTAGAGCCATGAGCATCAGTCAACGTGATCCAGCAAGAATCCACATCGTGAAGCTGTTGATTGGAACAGTCGTCCTGATTGTGTTTATTGTTTATGGCCTGATCTGGCTGATTTCGGTAGAAAATTACAAAAAGGGCTTGCCAAAGAGCGACCCTGCCCAAATTCAATCCAGCCTGCAAGACGCCTTTGACGCCAGTTCGAAAGGTAATTCCGGAAAGGCTCTCGACTTACTTTTGGCGTCCATCAAAGTCAATGGAACCAGTGCCGACAAGGGCGCATTGGGTGCGTACATTCGAAAGCTTCAGCCCAAGATCACCATGAGCCAATTTAGTGCGGTTGTTGACGGCAATAAAGCCGAGGTCACCGTGAACCTATCCATATTGATTGGAAAGTCTAGCCAGGCTCCGTTTGAATTTCCTAGGACTCAGCTTCTGATGGAGAGAGAGATTGGTGTCAGTCAAGATGGGCTGCCTAAACTTCGGTGGCAGGTCTCGAAGGTGGAATCGCAAACATCGCTTCCTGAAGGGATGCTAAACCTAGGTTTGCCATAAATGTGATATAAGTTAAATGCAAGTATTGATACGTGTGATCTCCGTATGGTAATCTTGCACCGCTTAGCTACGATGGTGTACTTAAGCAACTCACAACAGGAGAAGTAAAAAAACAAGATGAAGAAATTCCTCCCATTCGTTCTCGTCGGCGTGTTCGCCGCGGGAATCCTCGCAGGCTGCAGCGGCGGCGACAGCAACTCAGGCTCTGATAGCTCAACCACCCCAACTGCTTCAACAACCGGTACCGCAGGTTCAACCGCTAGCACAACCGATGCCACGGCTGGCAGCACAACCACTGCTCCTGCAGCTGGTACTGACAGCTCGACCACACCTCCAGCCGGAACGGGCAGCGACAGCGGAACCCCTCCAGCCGATGGCGGCGCAAAGGGTAAGGCCCCTGCTGCTGGTGGCGCAATGGGCAAAGCCCCTGCTGCTGGTGGCGCAATGGGCAAGGCCCCTGCCGCTGGTGGTGCTCCAGCCGCTGGCAACTAAGCTAGCCTAGCTGCAAACTCTTGGGCTGCGCCTTCTGGCGCAGCCCTTTTCCATTTTCAGGTATCCAAGCTTAAAGCGCTTGCTTTGATCTATGGTCTGCGATCGGTAGCCATCTCTTGCCAACACGCTGGCGACATTAGCAGAGCTAAGCGGCTTCTCCAAAAGCTATAATTGAACTTAAGTACTTGAAACGCAGATTGCCAGCATCTTCATTTATCATTGCGATTGTTTCTGCCTACCAATTAGAGCGAGAAATGCTCGCCGCCTTTTGCGGATCTCACCTAACTATGCTTGGCCAATTTGAAACCATGGTTGAATGGAACGCTTGGCCCTTCGCAAGCAGAACCGACCTCTTAATCTTAGGCATCGGAGCCTCGCTGACCGATGATGAACTTTCCATGATCTCGTTTATTGCCGGTCAAGGAACAAAGGCCATTTCCCTCAAGATGCTAGAGAACTGTCCTGGAGTCAAATCGTTTGAACAGGCAAACGGCATTTCCGATCTCAAAAAGTCGTTAGAAGCCACCCGCAACAAAGTGTTCTCCGTTCAAGAGTCGAAGACACGATACGGATCTTCGACCACCGATAAGGAATGGGAAATGATGCTTTACGTAAGCCAAGGGATGTCGAACGAGCAGATTGCAGCCGCCATGGATCTGAACTTGCAAACCATTAAAAACAATCTTTCTTCCATTATGAAAAGGGCCCAGTGCCGAAATCGGGTGGAACTAGCCCTCAAGGTCAGAGAAGGGAGGATCCACTTATCAGAACAAGACTTATCACTGCCGCGATATTAGTTCCGATTGCCCTCACCGCCATCCTTTGGAGCCAAATCGACTTACTTATCGGGATATCCATTCTTGCCGCATGCATTGGAGGCATGGAATGGAGCGGGCTCACCAAGGCGCTGCCGCCTTTTCTTGCCTTAATTGCAGCCGGGCTTTTTCTGGGTCCGGTTTTTTCACCCCGACTGCTGACGCCTTCTCACTTTTTATGGCTTGAAGTCACCGCCTTAGCTGCCTATGTCATCACCGGATTCTGGACCCTCTACACGGTGGAGCACAAGCAAAGGCTGGGAATCTTGGGTGGGCTTGCTGCCAGTTGGATCGCGATTCCTGCCGTCAATATCGTCCTCATTCAAGACCTTTCCAAACTAACCGGCAAAAGCGGTTTTCTACCCCTTGCCCTTTTGGCCATGGTTCCAGTTTGGTTTGGAGACACCTTTGCCTATTTTGTTGGAAAGGCATTTGGCAAGCATCCCCTTGCCCCTAAAATCTCGCCAAACAAAACAATCGAAGGTGCCGCAGCCCATCTTATAACCGCTGGAATTTCAGGTGCGTTATGTGGGCTTTGGCTTCATTTAGGTTCAACCGAAGCGAAAAGTTTTGTCATTGGCTTATCTTTAGGCGAAGTTTCTGGTTTCGCCTCGATTCTTGGCGACCTCTTAGAAAGCGCGATGAAGAGGAAGGCTGATGTTAAAGATGCGGGCAGCCTTTTGCCGGGCCACGGCGGACTCTTAGACCGGATTGACGGCATGCTCGCCTCAAGTGTTGCGGTTGGAACAACTCTTGCCGTCTTCCTTTTATTCGGTATCGTTAAACTTCATGTCTGAGCCGATCATTCAAACCGTCGCCCTCAAGAAGGTGTTTAAGGTCTCGCAGAAAGATCCCGGGGCTTGGGCATCAATCAAGGGCTTTTTTAGGCCCAGAAAAGTTGAAATCGAAGCCGTCAAGGGGATTGATCTTTCCATCATGGCCGGTGAAGTTGTTGGCTTTTTAGGCCCCAATGGTGCCGGGAAAACCACCACATTAAAAATGCTGTCGGGAATCATCCATCCTACCAGCGGAGACGCAAGAGTGCTTGGTTATCAGCCCTGGAAGCGCGAACCGGCAATGCTCAAAAGAACCGCCCTCGTGATGGGAAACAAGCAGCAGCTTTGGTGGGATTTACCAGCCTGGGATTCTTTTTTAGTCATCAAAGAAATGTACGATGTGGATTCCAAGGTTTTTAAGCAGCGGACTGACCGGCTTATTGAAACCCTTAGCCTCTCTGATAAAGTCCACACTCAGGTTCGAAAACTCTCTCTTGGAGAACGGATGAAATGTGAGCTGGTGGCAGCGCTGCTGTATGAACCAGCAGTTGTGTTTTTGGATGAACCAACCTTGGGGCTTGACGTTGTTAGCCAAAAGAAAATTAGAGAGTTTCTGATGGAGCTTCATGCTAAATCCGGAACAACTCTCTTGCTCACTAGCCACTATATGCAAGACGTCCAGGAACTTTGTAAGCGAGTGATCTTGATTGACCATGGCGCGCTCTATTACGATGGCACCCTTGAAAAACTTGTCAACCAGTTTTCTGAGACTCGCAACATCAAACTCGAATTTTCGACAGTGGTTGAGGAATCGGACGTCAAAGCGGTAGGGGAAGTTGTCGAGTTTTCCACAACCGGAGCCATTCTCAAAGTCCCATCTCAGTCGGTAGCCCACGTTGTGGCATCGGCAATGGAAAAACTGCCCGTTCAGGATATTGCGATTGTGGAGACGGAAATCGAGGACGTGATCAGACAGTTATTTAATCGAGAGGAAGGAAGCCCTCATTCTGGCCACGCCATAGACTCCGCAGGTACGCCAAGGATCGAATAGGTTTATGTTTACAGGCATTATCGAAGAAACGGCTGAGGTCATCAGCCTTACCGGATTAAAACTAACTGTCGAAAGACCCCTCAAGTGGCAAAATGACCTTCAACTCGGAGAAAGCATAAGCGTCAATGGCTGCTGCCTGACCCTGACAAACTGCCAAGATGATTTACAGTTTGACCTTAGCGAAGAGACGGTTCAGCGCACCGCTTTGGGAAGCTATTCTCCGCGAGACTTAGTAAACCTAGAACGATCAATGGCTGCCAATGGCAGATTTGGCGGTCACATTGTTCAGGGTCATGTCGACGCAGTTGGCAAGTGGACTGCAGAAGAAACCAAGGAAGGCAGCCGTGTCCTTACCTTTTTTGCTCCGGCTCCATTTGGCAAATACATGACTGAAAAGGGATCAATTGCCGTGGATGGAATATCGCTTACCCTCTATGACCTGGCGCCAACAACCTCGGGCACAAGCTTCTTAGTTTCGATTATTCCCACCACTTGGATCAATACGAACCTCCATCGCAAAAAGGTCGGCACCGCTGTCAATCTAGAATTTGACCTTGTTGCTAAATATGTAGAACGGCTTTTGCCATCTTCGCAATAATTCTGAATCAAAGAAACTAGCCCAAGAGATTATAATGTTGGAATGCTTCAAGCTGTTGACGTTTGCAAATCCTTCAAAACCTTTTTAGCGGTTGACCATCTGAACCTTGAAGTGACTCCTGGGCAAGTTGTTGGGCTGCTGGGTCCCAACGGTGCCGGAAAAACAACCACCCTGAGATGCCTGTGCGGCATCTTGCATCCCAACCACGGCTACATAAAAATCAACGGCTTTGATTTGAAATCAGAAGCCTCTAAAGCCAAGCAAGGGCTGGCCTTTGTGCCTGAAGTTCCTGCCCTTTACGATTTGCTGACCGTGCTAGAGCACCTGCGCTTCATTGCTATGTGTTTTTCTAGGCTAGAAACTTTTGACAGCATGGGCGAAACCCTGCTGCGAAGATACGATCTGTGGGAAAAACGCAACGACTTAGTAGGAACTTTAAGCAAAGGCATGAGGCAAAAGCTTACGGTGGCTTGCGCCTTAATCCACGATGCCAACGTGTTTTTGTTTGATGAGCCCATGATCGGCATCGATCCCAGCGGTGTCCACCAATTTAAGCAAGAATTGGTGACCCTCAAAGAAAATGGAGCTGCCATTTTGATTTCTACCCACTTGCTAGATACGGCAGAGAGGCTTTGCGATCGGGTTGTGATCATGGCCAAAGGCAAAATGGTTGCCTCTGGCACAATGGATGAGCTGAGATCTATCCCAGGAATGGAGGGGCGGTCTTTAGAAGACGTCTTCCTTGCCCTCACTGAAACCAATAAACAAGCCGTCTAGAAATTGTGAATGCGGTGTAACCCACAAAAAATCCCTTATCCTGATTCAAAATGATTGCGGAGAAAGCGATGGCAAAGCAAAGTTCTTTGGGGCTTTGGGCATCTTTTAAGATTCTGCTGTGGGTGAAGTATCGAGAGGAAGTCAACCAAGGTTGGGCTCATATTGTTACTAGATTGTTATTTGGCGTCTTTGTTCTGCTTCCATTTTTAATCGCTTTTCTTGCTCCACCGGGTCACTCTGCAAGCCAACTTCCGTCACATCAATCTGGAATCTCTCACCTGCAATTGGAACAAGCAGGGTGGGAATTCACGGTTGGTACGCTCATGGCAATCCTCACTTTTGGGGCACCTCATATTTCAGTTTCTAGGCATCAGGCAGAGCTTCTGCTGCCAAGCCCCTTTTATTCGCCGATTCTGTTTTTGTTTTCAATTATAAAAAGTGGCTTCGTCGTTTTTATAGTTGCTTTTGTTGGCAATGACATACTCAATTTCGTCTTCTTGTCCCCCACCGCCAATCTCATTCGGTCGGCTGTAATAGCCATGATCTTCCTCTGCCTTTGGATGATCTATGTGACGGTTTCTTCCAGAATTGGCGTTTTAAGACTGCAGACGAAACGGCCCCCTTGGATTGGCAAACTACTGAAGGGAAAGGCCCTCCTCTTTTTTGCATTGGCTGCCCTTGTGGCAGGAGCATCTTTGGCCCAGAGCCAGCAACTGGATGTTCGATTTCCTGCATCCATGTACCTTTCGTTTCCGGAGCTCAAATTGATGCAAGAAACTCTGAGCGGGAATGATCTGCCAATGGCTGCCCTTTTGGTCTTGGCTTGCGGAACGCTTTACCTGGGGATCTCCATGACGTTGCCGTTAGTTCCTCAGGCCCAGCAAACCTCCGCCATTTTCTCGATCTTGATCAATGAGACAGTCGTCAATCGGCGCAGCAAAGGGCAGGCACGGTCATCTTCAAGCCCAAATGAATTGGTTAGCGTTTACGCCTCCCGCCAGAACCGTCAGAGGTTCTTCCAATTGCCCAAGGAGATTGCCGAAATGAAATGCGCTGGGGAAGAGGGCCTGAGGTGGTATAGATTGGTCTTGCGACTTCGAAAAGGATGGCAAAACTACTATTCCTCTCTTGCAATGAGTACGATTTTTGCTTTTCTGGGATCTGCCCTTTTGGCTTATATCACGAAATCGAGTGACTTTCCTAATGCAATAGCTATCTTTGTGATAGCGGCTTTTCGCCTCAGGAGCGCTGACGTGGCGAGCTTGACTTCGCGAGCAGATCTCGTAAGAACCTTCCCCTTTACTGGCAAAAAAGTGATCCTCCAAACCCTGCGCGGAATCGACTTCCTCAAGACTTCCGTATTAATAGCTGCTGCCTCCTTGGGCGCAATTGCCGCATTTCAGAATCTCAAATTAGGGATTGAAGTTGGACTGCTTGTAACAACCTGCCTAGCCCTTTTCTATACAGCAAACATTGCAATGGCTTTTTCTAATTCTCCTGTTTTTGGATTACCTCGGCAATTCAGCGAGCTTTTGGAGGCTATTGTCTTAGTTCTTATTCCGGGAGTATCTGGTGGACTCATTTTTATTCACTTTGAGAAGGTCAAGATGTCCGGCGTGGGGGTCTTGATAGACATAGCTTCAGCCTTTGCTCTCAGTTGGCTCTATATCATGATCGCTTGCAATCGGTACGACAAATACGAGCCTAATCTTCATATTCAAGTTTAAACCTGCTTCTGGGAATTGACCTCCCTTCCTTTCATCGCGGAGCGTTGAGAGGAAGGGTCGGGGATGGTGAACTACGGCGAATTCAGTACACACCTATTTATCTTGAGAAGGAAATTTAGGCTGAAAATTGCTCTCCGCACATTGTCAATAGTTAGAAAAAGCAGCGTGGTAACCAGCAAGCGCTGTTCTAATAGGCGCGAGACCCCGCTACTGGCAAAGTTCGCCTTCAGTTACAGACGTCCTGCTGGGACACTGCCCTTCCAGAGCCTTCTTAACGAAGCAAAACCAAAAAATCAAAGGCCCAATTCTAAGTATCTTAGAATTGGGCTTTGCAATCAACCTTGGTCAGCAGATTAAACTTTGATCTGCTTCCAAGCATGGGTCAGCAACATGCCAGTTGTGTGCATATTGAACCCATTAGGGGTCGTGTTAAAGTTTGCGCCACTGTGCATCATAGCCGCGCCGAACACAAAGATCATTAAGATGTAGGCGATAATGCCAAGAGCCTGCAAAACCAGCAAAACGGTTGAAATAATAACTAGAGTCTGGGCGGCAGGATGACCTTTAGCCTTGGCTTGGTTCGCATAAACCAAGGCTAAAACTTCAAAAATGACAGGGCAGCACAAGAATCCGATGATGCAAAAAATCAAAGACTTCTTGTATTCATCTTCACCAGTATCGAACGAACCGGTCCTTGGATAAGCGGCATAGCCACTAGAAGGAGCTCCGATATTCCCAGGTGTTGACGGGATTTGAGCAGCTCGGGGCGCCTCTGTTGGCCTTAATAGCTCTGGCAAGACTGAAGAAGCCTTGACAACCGTGCCTAATTCATCTTTTAGGTCCGAATCAGCCGTAATTCTTCCCTCTGATGCCCACGCTCGAAGAGTGGCTATGTCAGCAGGCCCGTAATCCTGCCCCCCTATGGAAACAAAATATTTCACGATGCAAGTATAGCAAGAAACAATAGAAACGTCATAGTAAAATACAAACTGAGTGCAATTTATGCACCCTACTGACTTTTGTTAAGAAGTCTTTTAGGAAGAGGGGTTACTTTTGAGTGAAACATATTGCCAATTTGTGCGAAGCGGACGTGCAGGAAAGTTGCTTGCTGACTATCACGATTTGGAATATGGCTCCCCCCAAAGAGATGAGAATGTCTTATTTGAAAGGCTCACGTTAGAAACCTTTCAAGCAGGACTAAGCTGGGAAATTGTCCTGAAGAAGCGGACCGGTTTGGCAGAAGCTTTCAAAGGCTATCAGGCAGATTGTGTTGCTGCCTTTACACCGGCTGATGTAGATGAGATCGTCTCGAATCCTCACGTGATTCGGAATCGGCGCAAGGTCGAAGCTGCCATTTATAATGCCCAACAAGTCATCCTCTTGCGGGAGGAGTTTGGTGGTTTTGCCGAGTGGCTTGATCATGAGTCTTTGAATTCTCAAGGAGAATGGCTGCCTGCTTTCAAAAAGAGATTCAAGTTTATGGGTGGTGAGGTGGTCGGTGAGTTTCTGATCTCGCTTGGACTGATCCCAGGAGCACATGATCCTGACTGCACCACGGGCTTGCAGCCCCACATGGGAAGCTGGGATCAGTTTCGCACCTCAGCCGGTAAAAAACGGAGCCACAAGTGATACCCCAAGGTAGCAAACAATGCCCCAAGTGCGGCGTTTTGTTACCAATTGGGATGCCACGATGTACAAAATGTGGTTCAACCGTACCTGTTCCCCAGATCGATCAGACCCAAAGCTTTAGCTCTAGCCCCTATGGATCGGGTAGCAACGCATTCCAAGCCCCGCCACCAAACTCTTCTGCTCCGTCTGGCACTCAAAGTTCTCCGCCGAACGGGCAGCCTATGGGACCCAATCCGCCCCGACCCAATGCTGCGCTGAAGATATGCCCCCAATGCAAGCGGCAAATGCTGGCATCACTAGAGAAATGCCCGATGTGCGGCTACCAATTTGCAAATCCCCACTGGCAGCCGGGAGGTTCCCAACCTTACCAAAACCTTTTGTTTGGCCGACCACCATTAAGCCAGGGATCTCCTCAATACCCGGCAATGCAAGGGCAAGGGACGGCACCCATGTTTGGTCAGAATCACCTCCTTATCGTAGCGTTAGTCAGTTTGTTTCTTGGGGGAGCGATTGGGATGTTCCTCAATGGTCAAACCAAGAAAGGAATCATTTCCATCGTTGTGACAATTGGACTTGTCATTGTTGGGTTCTTAACTTTTGGTCTAGGATTTCTTGCCCTAGCCGCCTTTGAAATTGTTGCAAAAGTGGACGCCATCATCATTGCCAATAAATTGCAAAATGGCATCCCCGTCGGCCCAGACCAGTGGTTCTAGGATGCCGTTTTCTTGCATTCTCCCCATCGTTCTTAGAAGCTAAAAATGGATCTAAGCAATGAGAACAAGCACGACGATCAAAAAAAGAATAAGGCTGATTCCAAAGCTGACAACCGAGATTCCTATCGGCAAATCCGCCTCCGCGATGCCTCGCTGTTTGGCTCTCAGCGCCCACCTAAACGCAAAAGGCTGAAGTAGCAGAGCTACCGGCGGCACAACCAACCCCATAAGCAAAGCCAAGATCGAAAGACTGTAAGACGCTTGATATTCGGGATAGCCTTCTTGGTTTCGTTTGTCCGAACCGGCACCTAGCTGAAAGTGCCGATCAAATCCGGTTTCAAATTCATCCAGCATAGGTGGTGGAGTTGGTGGACTGGGAACGTGGAACGGCATCGGATCGGGATCCGGCTTTGAAAACTCAAAAAACCTGCTCGCTAGGCAGCTACCATTGAGGTTGTCTACCACCATCATATCGGGGGCAATTCTGCCATCTTCACACCATCGAAGCAATCCTTCTCGATCAGAAGGGCCATACCTGCGGCCGTCGCCTCCAATCACCCAAAACTGCTGACCAGACAGCGGAAATTCTAAATGCTGACTTGCGCCGGGGATTGCCTGTGGCTCCTGACCAGTTCCATTTGCAGGAGATGGCGGCGGCAGGGGTGAGCCTTGATTAGGCTCCATGCATCTTCCACCAAATTGAATAAACAACCTGAAGGCCAAACCCGATCGAGGTTAGCCAAACCATGAGTTTCCCCCACGGTTTACCGGTTGAAGCCATATAGATCGCAAAGACCAGACCCAAGAATGCAGGCACCGTGTTGCAGCAAAGCTCAAAACCGACTAAAGCCATCAAGGCAGTCAGACAGCCATTGTTGTTGCTTCCGTAGGTTCCGGTTCCCATCAACAAGGGATCGTTCATCATGGATCCTGATGGGTTCCAATGTGGGTTTGGGCCCGACTGCGGATATCCGCCCTGCCCCGGATAACCACCTTGGCCCGGATAACCACCTTGGCCAGTCATAGGAGGATATCCGCCCATCGGGTCCGAAGGAGGAACATAAGCTCCTGGCGCAGGGGGCCCACTCTTGGTATTGGAAAGCTGGTTTGCCTGGGGCCCTCCGGGACCCAAGAAGTTCAATTTGTCGGAAGCATGAAAAGCATTCCCACTTTCATCAAACAACTGCATGTCAGGCGTGATTCGGCCCTGATTTGCCCATTCCTGAAGAGTTGTCAGATCTGCGGGGCCATGCCTCATGCCGTCCGAAGCCAAAACATAGAACTTTTCGTTCATTGCTTTGTCTATTGTACAGCCACTTGAAAAGAGATTGATGACCCTGCATGAGTTCGGGGGAAAGTAGGCAAGTTAAAAATCCTGCCAAACTCATAGAAATGGAAAATTGGACGCGTTGCCTTTACATTGATAGTCATACTGGCGGTGAACCAACGCGAGTCATCTTTGAAGGTGGCCCCCATTTGGGCGCAGGATCGGCCCTAGAAAGGGCAAAATCTCTTGCCCAGCACCGCGCCCCCTTCCTTAATGGCTCCATCGGAGAGCCAAGAGGCAATGATGCGGTGGTTGGCGCCATCCTTTATCCTATCCAGCCGGAGTCTTCATCCCCGTCGGCAGCCAATGCGGGGGTGATTTACTACAATCCAGCCGGTCCTCTTGGCATGTGCGGACATGGCACCATTGGCGTTGTGGAGACAATCCGCCAAAGCCCCAAATTAAAGGATTTTGCCCCCCAGTGGATGAAAGATCTAGCCCAACTTGATGAATTCACCCTAGAAACTCCTGCGGGGCAAGTGGTGGCAAGAGTGCAATCGGACGGCTCTGTGGAAATCGAAAATGTGGCTTCTTACCTCTATCGGACTGGGGTAACCATGACCACTGATCACTACGGACCATTCACGGGAGACGTTGCTTACGGCGGAAACTGGTTTTTTCTTTCAAGCACCTGCCCAGTGCCAATCGAATTTAAGAATCGGGCAAAACTGCTTGAAGTCACCACCGAAATCAAACTGGCACTGGCTAAGGCAGGCATTACCGGAGAAAACGATAGTGAAATTGACCACGTCGAACTGTTTGGCCCTCCCTCTCATCCTGATGCCAAGAGTAAGAACTTTGTATTGTGCCCAGGAGGGGCGTATGACCGATCACCTTGCGGCACGGGAACTTCGGCTAAGCTTGCCTGCCTGTTTGCATCTGGCAAACTAAAAGCCGGAGAAACTTGGGTTCAAGAAAGCATCACCGGCAGCTTGTTTTACGGCCGGTGCGTTTTAGCAGACGATGGCCAATCGGTGATTCCAACCATTCGCGGAAAGGCCTACATCTGCGGATTTGGGAGCCTGGTCTTTGATTCAGCGGACCCTCTTCAGGGCGGCATCATCGAAGTATCCTATGCTTAGGCATAACTCAACGTAAGTAGCTTTGGAGGCTGCGCAAGCATCGCAAAAACCTGCCGCTACGCGTTCACTAAGCTCTTTCGGGATGCGAGAGCCTGTTTGGTGATTGCGATTGCCTCATCACGTTCTTTTCCGGCGAGGGCAAGACGCGGAGATCGCACCAACTCTGAGCCCAATCCTACTTCTTGCTGGACCAGCTTAATCAACTGTACAAATTTTGGCACCGTATCTAACCTCAGCAGCGGTAAAAACCACGAGTAAAGCGGCATTGCTGCCTCGACGCCATGGTTCATGGCCTTGTTGAATAGCTCAACGCTTTCTTCTGGAAACGCGTTGACCAAACCTGCTATCCAACCGCAAGCGCCCATTGCAATACCCTCCACAATCACATCATCAACTCCCACAAACAGCTTGAGGCGTTCTCCGCACAGAGACCGTATGGCGGCGATGCGTCGAACGTCTGTGCTGGACTCTTTGACCGCATGAAGATTGGCGTTTTCGTTGGCTAATTCTTCAATTTGCTCAGGCAAGGTATCCGTCCCATAAGCAACCGGATTGTTGTAAAGCATGCAGCTCAGTTCAGTAGAATGGAGAACAGCCTGAAAATAGGCTTTGGTTTCTGACCAATCCCCTTTATACACATAAGGTGGCAAGAGCATCAACCCGCTACAGCCGCCTTTTTCTGCCATGGATGCCATGGCCACTGCGTCGGGAGCCGTCAGGGCACTGACCCCCAAAATGACCGGTATTTTGCCATTGGCAGCTTCGACTGCCTTGGCAACCAAGGCCGATTTCTCGGTTGCAGATAATGCAGCCGCTTCTCCCAAGGACCCTCCTAGAACCACTCCAGTGCAGCCAGCCTCGATAAATCGGCATATGTGCTTGGCAAAAAAGTCGAAATCTATCGAGCCATCTTGATGAAACGGTGTGGTGATTGCCGGCATAACGCCATGCCAGTCGGATTTATTCATGGGCCCTTTAAGGCTACCCGTTTCTTGCAATTTAGGTTCAATAATTGATCTGGACAGTGGCCGATTCTGTATAAAATTGTCTTGCGGCGGGGCCCTGCTCTCTTGGCCCATAGCTCGACTTTTTCACGCCGCCAAACGGAGAATAGGGATCCACTCCGGTTGTGTCGGCATTGACCCTGATCATTCCCGCCTCGATTCTTTCCACGTAACTCATTGCCCGATGGATATTGGAAGAGAACAAGCTGGCAGATAGGCCGTAAGGAACGTGGTTTGCCACTTCAATTGCCTCTTCCGGAGTTTCCACCTCGAGGTAAGAAAGGATCGGCCCGAACAGTTCTGTTTGAGCCAGTGGAGACTTTGCTTCGAGGCACCTTAGAATTAGCGGGGCAACATACCATCCGGTTTGAGGCTGCACTCCCTTGTAAAGTGCTTCGGCGGGGTTCTGCTGCAAAAATGAGTCAATTCTTGCCTGGCTTGCCTCCGAAATAACCGGTCCAACCGCGGTGGATGGTTCTGATGGGTCTCCCACAGTGAGCACCTCAACTGCTGCAATGAGCTTTGGCAAAAACGTATGGCTTACCGATCTTTCAACTATGACGCGGCTAGTAGCCGTACACTTTTGGCCCGCGTAGCGCATGGCGGCACCCGCAATCATGGTAGCAGCAAGGTCTAAATTGGCGTCTGAGAGGACGATGGATGGATTTTTGCCTCCCATTTCTGCCTGGCACCGCATTTGATGGGTCGATGCGGCTTCGATGACCTTCTTTCCCGCTGCCGCAGAGCCTGTAAAGCTTATCGCGTGAATCGGTGAGTTCAGCAACTCCTGGCCGGTTCTCCCAGCCCCATAAATGGTTTGGTACACCCCGTTGGGAATTCCGGCTGCCGCCGCAAGTTCTTGCAGCTTCTTAGCAACCATGCTTGAAAGTTCAGAAGGTTTGATGACCACCGAGTTCCCGAAGGCAAGGGCTGGTGCTGCCTTCCACAAAGGAATCGCAATCGGAAAGTTCCAAGGGGTGATGAGCCCAACAACTCCCAACGGCTTCTCTATTTTCATTTGCAAACTTTTTGATACTGCGCTCGGGATGAGCTGTCCCGATTCTCGGATGCACTCCCCCGCGAAGAACCTTAAAATGGCGCTTGCCCGTGCCGTCTCTCCTATCGCTTCGCCTATCGGCTTTCCAACCTCTTTGCAGATGAGGCTGGCAATTTCGGCTTTTTCTTGTTCGATGACGGCCGCCCACTTCATCAAAAAATCGTGCCTCGCCGATGCGGTGGATGCCGCCCAGCTCGGTTGAGCTTCTTGTGCCCTCTCAACCGTAGCCTGGACTTCATCTGCCTGAGTCACCGCAACGGTCCCCAAATGCTCATTCGGGTTTGCGGGATTGCGAGACTCAATGGAATCAATAAGTTCAGGTGGGTTTTGTAGGTTCATTTCATTAATTGTGAACGATCTCTCACCTGGGTGATTGAGAGGGCTAAGCTGTGAAAATATAGGTAATTAGACTTAAAACGTTAACAAAATTGCAATAAAGTGAAGAGTTTTGGCCCGCAAATCGTACATTTTAACAAAAGTTCTGTTATATTGATAGCAGAAGAATAGATAGACATTCAACTACACTTGCGAGATATAACCAATGACAGTAGTGCTAGATACAAAAACTGAACAAGCCAATGAACTCATCGAAAAGGAGTTAGAAGCAGCAAGAATTCGCCTGCAGCCGATTTCTAGGAGGCGCCTTATTGGCATCGTGAGCAAAAAGTTCGATTTGTCGGCTCACCAAGCCGAACAAATCGTGGAGGAGTATTGCGAGGCCAAGGCTCCTGCTACCCCCGAGTACCTAGGCAAAGAGTGGTTTTTGCCTTATGTAAAGCTCATGGCTCTTTTCTTGAGCTTAGTGGGAATTGTTGCAGTGGCCTGGGGTGCGGACAGATGGCATAACCATCTTATTTCCTGGCCATTCTTTTTGTTAGGAGCCGTCGCCATTTTCTTTGGCGGAGTTGGGCTGCTAAAAGCCATTCGTGGCGAAGTGGAAATTGCAGAAGAACAAAATGCGTTTCCTGCCGTTGAGTAGCTTGAAACCCTGACCTCTGACTTCATCGCATTCCCTGTTGCTAGCCGACTCCTTTGGAGTCGGCTAGCGCTTTTTATAACTTGATTATTAACTGGCCCACGCCAGGAGCACGCCCCGAACCCGATTGGGCTGTACACTAGGCAGTAGTGACAAGCCCATCATGGGTGAGGCAGGAGCGATCAATGACAGAACGCATCAGAGAGATTTTAAGTTGGTATGGAGGAGACAATCCTGGCACCCTTTCGAATTTAGCCAAGCTATTGAACCACGGGAAACTAGGTGGCACCGGAAAACTGGTGATCCTTCCCGTAGATCAAGGTTTTGAGCACGGACCCTTGCGATCCTTTTTGCCAAATCCTCCCGGGTTCAATCCCCGTTACCATATGGAACTGGCAATTGAAGCTGGTTGTAGTGCGTACGCGGCTCCACTTGGGGCTTTAGAAGCAACCGCAAGGGACTATGCGGGAGAAGTGCCGCTGATCCTGAAAGGCAACCATCACGATCTCACGATGGATGAGGCAGATCCCACCCAGGCTCACACCGCAACGGTTCCCGACGCCCTTCGACTCGGCTGTTGCGCGGTCGGCTACACGATTTACCCGGGATCGGAGCGCCGATTTGAAATGTACGAGATGGTTCGCGACCAGATTGCAGAAGCCAAAGAATGCGGATTGGTCACCATCCTTTGGAGCTATCCTCGGGGTTCTGGCATCTCCAAAGATGGAGAAACGGCTCTTGATGTGGCAGCCTATGCGGCTCATATCGCCTGTCAACTGGGGGCACATATTGTCAAGGTTAAACTTCCCTCCCCTAAAATTGAATTTGATGCCAACCAAAAGGCCATAGACAAGGCGGGCATTCAAACGGACACATTGGCAGATCGAGTGGGGCACATTGTCAAATCTGCCTTCGACGGCAGGCGCATTGTTATTTTCTCGGGCGGTGCCATGGTTTCTGATGATGAGATCATCGCTGATGCTCAAGCCATTCATAATGGAGGCGGGTTTGGCTCGATCATGGGTCGAAATAGCTTCCAGCGCCCTAAAGAGGCCGCGCTCCAACTTCTCCATTCGGTCATGGACATATACGCAAATTGATTTGTCTTTGGAAAGCTAGTTGGCCGCAAACGGAGAATCGCGAAAGTGCGCGATAACTCATTCTTGCTTCAATCCCTTTTTCGGTCATCTTGAGTTGAACTGTCGATTTGATGGGGTGAATTCCAGGATTTTTGAGTAGCAAATTGAAGGTTGGTAGCAAAAGAGTGGTTAGAAAACCTTATGCAAGCAATGATTTTACAACCCATTTGCCCATAACGCCAGCCCCAAAGCACACTGGTTGGCGTTTCGCCACAGATTATGAAAGCAGTTTAAAGGTCAACAATTATTTCCTTTTTCATTGACATTTCTTCTTAACGAGCAGTTTTCAAGAAAAACCAAAGATCTTAGTCTAAATTCAATCTGTGGGCTAGATGCGTCGCAAAATGGGCCCTTATGGTAGCGACAGTTGACTTTACGAATGCAGAATCAGTACAAACGCCATTTATGGTGCGGGAGGAGGAATTGGCTCGATCATGGGTCGAAATCACTTCCAGCACTCTAAAGAAGTAGCACTTGAGCCCTTAGTAAATGCGATGGAGACTGACAAAGGTTAAATGCGAAATGCTTGGTTAAAATACGCGCCATGTTGCATTTTGAAGGTCCAAATTTTGCGATAGGTTACGGCCACTTCGATGACAAGGTTTTTGGCAAAAACTAGCTGTCAAGTCTTGGGAGCACTACGTGTCAACCTTTAGGTTACTCTCTAGTCCTTCCCCGTTGAAGACTCCTGATTGACAATGCATCTATTGAAACGACCCTTTCGTAATGTCGAAAATCCGTCAAACGAGAGATTGGTTCATATGTCTATGGTTAGAAACGATACAAAGGACATACTGCAGTATCATCTACACCTTAATCAAACACAAAATAAATAAGGCACAAATTAACCAAGTATATGTACTAGATTTTGCACCATAATCGCCTTAAATACTCCTTAGGTGAAGCATTTAAGTGACTTCAACTAATTATTCATCATATACTAAGTTCGTTGGCTAATCAATAGATTGTGCCAATGAATTGAGGAAGGAAAATGAAAAGAACTTTACTAATCTTGTCACTAGTTGCAATTGGTTCCGCAAATGTATTTGCCAACGATCTTTGGAATCAGACCCAAAGCAGTTACAACTACATCAATGGAAGCGTGAACCAGGTCAGGGGCCAAAACGATGGCTTCGATGCTTACCAGGTGAGCGACGTCATTGCGAGTCAGGGCTGGAACGTCAACCAAATCAGCGTGGACTTTATTACGAATGGATCTGGTTTGACGTTGGGCCAGCAGCTTGGCGTCACTCTGAACGTGTTCACCAACACTGGGGCCCTGCCAAGTGCCGCGAATGATCCCACTGCTGGAACTCCCTACACGGCAACGATCTCGGCAATGGGAACCGATGGAAATTTTGGACTTACTAGCTACACCTTGACCCTTACTGGTCTTAACTTGAGCTTGGCTGCCGGCGAATATTGGATTGGAATGACTCCAAGCATCAATTCCGCCACCTACGGTCAGTCTTTCGAGGGTTTGACGACGACTAATAGCATGGGTGCTAACTACAACGACGCTTGGATCAACCCAAGCGGGGGATTTAACTTGGGAACAACTTGGAGCAACGTCAATACTGCCACCGGAGACAGCAATGGCTACTACGGCGGCATTGATATCCAGGGAACCACTCAATCGGTACCTGAGCCCGCTAGCATTGCTGCGCTTGGTTTTGGACTTATAGGGCTCATTTCCCGCCGCAGACGCAACAGCTAACTGTTCCGGTTCACGAGAAAATAGGGGTTCGGCGATTTGAAGGGCTGAGCCCCTTTTTCTTAAATGTCTTTTGATTTAACAGTAGAGGACTCATTTTCTACCACTTGTAAGGATCTTCACCGTAAGCCCAAAGATACGATATTAGCTGGCCAGTATGATAAAATTCATGTTCCGCTATATTTAAGAAGTGCTCGGCTCTTGGCATTTTCGGCAGCCAAAGGGTCCCAAACCAAGTATTACCTGAAGGCACTTCTTCAACCAGTTCTTCTTCAGAAAGTAAATCAAGATATTGAAGAGATATTTGCCGAACTTTGCCAAGCTTTGCTTGAAGATTTGCAAGGCTATGCTGATTACCTACAAAGGTGTCAAATTCCTGGTCACTGATGTCTCTTCCATCCTTTAGGCGCGGCACCAAAGCATATTCAACTGAAATAATCTCAAGATATTGCCCTGCAATGGTGCGCATCCCAACTGTCGGTGCCCAGTCAACAAGATCTTGAGTGATATGCTGACAAGCATAGTTGAGCCAGTTTCGAGTATGGGATAACCGTGCTTTCACAAGGCCCTTTGCCGTTAATCTTGCCATGTTGATTTTTGCTTTGGATTGGCAGGAACCCTCAAGCCTTTTTTGCCTTCCCCATCGTCTGCCGAAGTGGGCTAATACCGGATTTCCTGAGTTGGCGGTTTAGTTTCGGAAGTGCCCGATTCGTAAGTGCTTTCCATTTTGCCAAGGCAACTTTTAGCCCTTGTTCACTTTGCTTTAACCCCGTCATTACGTTGGCAGATAGCGGACCATCTGAATTCTCAACCATTGAGCTTAAAGTGCCGAACCGACCAGATAGAGCCCGAAAGCTATCTGCATTTGTCAGCGGAGTTCCCACTGAGTTACGGGGATCTACCGAAAGCGGAATGTCGGATAGGGTAACAAGCCTGGCAAGAAAAACCCTGCAGGCCCTTTCAGTTGAGCTTTGGGCGCCTCCGGCGGCGGTAATTCCTCCGTAATGAGTTTGGAGGACCTGAGTAGCTTGATGAATCAGCAAACCTGCACTCTGCATTAGCAAGTTCAGTTTTGCAGAATCGGCATTGATCGCGATTGCTAATTTCCAATTGGTAGCCGCCTGCGTAGGCGTGATTTTGGCGCGGGGATCAAGCCGGACCTCTAAGTAGCGAGTGCTGTAGCCGTTTGCGGTTCCAAGCATGACTTCATATCTTCCGGGAGGAACCCAAAGTCCATTGGAATCGTGCAAATTCCACACAAACCTGTGCATACCCACCGACGTGCCTAACCGAATCGGGGCCGGAAACCAGCCTGGAGCAATATCTACCGCAAAACTACGGCCCGGACTTGGTTTGGCAGCGGAAACAGTTTGAAAAACCACCTTGCCATCTTTGATAACTCGTAAGCTAACGCCGGATACCGGCGTATTGACTTCATAGTCAAATATCGCCCCTTCGGGAGGATTTTCTCCTCGCGGTTCGCTTTTTGGCATCGGCGAACCAGTAAATCCAGCCGCATGAACCTCGTAGGCCGGCTCTGGAGTAAAAAGGACGGCTCCCTTTTTATGAGCCGCAGATGCGATGCCTCGAATCGCGTCAAGATCAGTGAGAACGTAAAATCCCCTGCCATGAGTGGCAATAACAAGGTCGTGATTCTTAACAATCACGTCTCGAACTGAAGTTGTCGGTAAGTTGAATTGAAGGGGCTGCCAATTCAATCCCTCATCAAACGAGATGTACCCTCCATTTTCGGTTGCGGCATAAAGAGTCGATGGCACTTTAGGATCTTGCCGGACTCGATTTACAAATGACCCCATCGGAATTCCGTTGGTGATTAAACTCAGTGTGGCCTTCCCTGATTTTGTCACCACGACCTTATAAATCATGGGGGTGAAATTGTCCAACCGATGGGCATCTACCGATACGTAGGCGATTGACGGATTGACGTATGACGCTTCGATTCCGGAAACCTTATCCCAATCCGGAAAGGAATGCACTTTTTGCCATTTGCTGCCATTTGTCAAAGTCATCCAAAGGTTGCCGTCGTCGGTGCCTGCCCACAAAACATTCTTATTCAGGGGAGATGGTGCCAAGGCGTAAACCACCCCCCGCTGGGGACCTGAAATCACGGTGTCGGCTAAGTCGACAGCTTCTAAATTGGAAGGCGACTTTGGATTTGGTTTGGATAGATCCCCGCTGATCTTCTTCCAGCTACTTCCTCCATTTGAAGTTTCGAAGACGCACTGATTGGCAAAGTAGAGTCGATGAGGGTCCGCTTGAGAAAATACTAATGGCAAGGTCCATGTATTTCTGTAAATGCCGGGATAACTGGCAGTTGGGCTGACGCCAACCGTTAACCCTAGATGCCGATTGAGCTTATCCACCGTGCCTCCGTAAACAAGATTGGGGTCCAAAGGATCGGGGGCAATCATATCGCTTTCGCCACCAACCGTGATTTCCCGAAAGTCGGTCATATTGATGCCATCAATGCTCCATGTATTGGAAGGCAAGCTCACCGCTCCTGAATCTTGCTGGGCTCCATAAACCCAATAAGGAAACCGATTGTCGGCTGCAACTTGGTAGATCTGAGCAATCGGCTCGTTGTACCAGCTTGACCACGTTTTGCCACCATCGACGGAGACAACACAACCTTGGTCAACCCCTAAGATCCGGTGAGTCGCGTTTTGGGGGTCGATCCACAGCGTATGATAATCGTCTCCACCTGGGGCACCCTTGATAGGCTCAAACAGCTTGCCACCATCCTTGGATTCGTAGAGGGCAGTATTGCAAACATAGACATCGTTAGGATCGGTTGGGTTGACTGTAACCCCGCAAAAATACCAGCCTCTGCCCCAAATCCGTTGATCTGAACTGGCAAGGCTCCATGTTTTGCCCCCGTCTTTTGAACGGTAAAGCCCGCCTTGAGGGGCATCTACCACCGCATAGACTAAGTTAGGCTCGCTTGGTGCAATGGCAATGCCAATTCTTCCTGGATTGGCAGGAAAGCCGTTGCTGGAGATTTTCTGCCAAGATTGCCCACCATCGGTAGATTTGTACAATCCCGATCCTGGACCATTTGAAGGTGGATAAACGTTCCAAGGCGGTCTTCGGGTTTGCCACATTGCCGCATAAACCGTTTGAGAGTTGCTGGGATCAAACGCCAGATCAATCGCGCCAACATTAGGCCCTTTATTCAAGACATGAGTCCATGTTGACCCTCCATCGGTCGACTTATAGACTCCTCGTTCATCGTTTGCGCCATAAGGATGCCCCAGGGCAGCTACGTAGAGAGTATTGGGATCGGTGGGATCCACAAGAATCTTGCCTATGGCTTCCGTATCCGATAGTCCCAAATGCTGCCAGGTTCTGCCCCCATCGTCAGATTTATAAACACCGTTTCCAATGGCAATATCGCTTCTCATGTCGGCTTCGCCGGTGCCCACATATAGGACGTCGGGGTCAGAAGGGGCAACGGCTATGGCTCCAATCGAGCCGACGGGTTCACGGTCAAAAATTGGTTTCCAAGTTCTCCCCGCGTCATTTGTTTCCCATACTCCGCCATCTACCGCTCCAAAGTAAAAACGGTTCAAGTGCGCAGGCACTCCCGTCACTGCAAGAACGCGTCCCCCTCGGAACGGTCCTAAAAGGCGCCAGTGATAAGCTTGCAAGTCCTCTTTACTCACGTGGGAAACATTTTGGGAAACAGCAAAACTAACAACTGTCGTGGCGATGAGAAACCCAATGCCGATCTTGGCACAGGTATTTGGAAGCCTCATGGGTTCAGTATAAATCTTTGTCCCAATCAGCGTTTAATGACAGGTTTTCATTTGCCAGAAAAGGTAGCCAAACTTCGGTCCCATTTTCCACATTTTGCACCGCCGATTAGCAATTCTTAGCAGACATCACGATACTATTTTCTATGGACCTTGATCCGATCGAAAGAAATGTCATGGCGCAAGGAAAAGCGTTCAGGTGGCATGAGTTGGTGACCCCTGATGTTCCCAAAGCACTGGAATTTTACAAAAACGCGCTTGGCTTTGAGGTTACAAACATGGATATGGGAGGCGGCAACGTGTATCACATGCTGGGTCGAGACGGTGAGTCCTTGGCAGGCGTTGTCGAGCCAGAAGAGCAAAGCAATGGCAAGACTGGTTGGCTGAGTTATATCAGAGTGGATGATGTTGATTCAGCAGTAGCGGCTTGTGAAAGGCACGGAGGCAAAGTTCTGACTTCGGCATTTGATATTCCCACGGTGGGTAGAATCGCCTTTGTTGCAGACCCTTTTGGAGCAAAGTTTTATCTATTTCGCCCCAATCCCAATACTTAGTTAAGCCATTTGCCTTCCGGACTCAAACGAGCCTTAGGGATAACCTACAAGCTGGTTGCTCTAGGGATATCATCAGACTGTCCCCAGAAGAGGCCATTTCACTTAAAACCGGCTCCGCAAACCGGATTCAAAATGCTGGATCCCAAAAGTCCGACCGGAAATGGAACCTCATTAACTTTTCCGATTCAAAGAAGCAGGAACTTACTCGTGGCGAACTTCGAGATCGTGTGCTTCGGGATCAACCATTTCAACCCCTACTTGGCCTTGATCATCAACCCAAACCCCGCACTTTCCGCCTTGATCCGATACCTCCAGCTGGACTAAACTGCCGTCCATGTGATAGGCAGGATGATAAAACTCGGCAACTTTGGTGGATTCACCGGTGATGTAATGGCCGATGAGGGCCCTTCTAAATCGATCGGCGGATGTGTTTGGAAAGCTGCCATGGATCACAGAGCCGTTGAAGAACAGCACATCACCAGCTTTCATGATCACCGGCACCGGAGATTTGCCTTCTGGCAACGGCACCGTCACGTCTGTGAAACTCTGAGTTGTGTCTGCCTTGACCGTGCAAAGAATCGGCAAATCTTGGGTGCCCGGCACCACCTGCATGCAACCATTTTCTAAATCGCAGTCGTCCAAAGCAAGCCATGCCGCGCAACAGTTGCCAGGCTGTGCTCTGAGGTAGGTGTTGTCTTGATGCAAAGCTTGGCCTCTTGCTCCTGCCGGTTTATAGTAAAGCATGGTTTGGACCATAAACGGCTCTTGTCCCAAAAACTGGGTCAGCCAATGGTTAATGCGAGAATCGATGGCCCAATCAAATGATTTTTTGTCCCACCGATGCATATGAATCATCCGCGGGTAGCGCTTGAGAGGGTCCGCATTTCCGGGATCAACTCCGGCAAAGTCACCAGGCCTTGCTTCTGTGCGAAGGTCCATAAAATGGTCTCGAAGGACTTCCACTTCTTGGGGGCCAAATAAGCCTTCGATGACGACATATCCCTCGGATTTGAATCTGTCTTGTGGGTTAATCTCTGCTTGCATGGTTTTGCTCTTGATATCTGTACAATACACTATAGAAGTATCAAAAAAGTTTATTTTTCCCTTAATGATATAGTTGCAATTGCCAATATCAATAGAGATGTTGTTGGATTTTGAAGAGTTTCTCTTCGATTATTTAGTGAACCCCACATTTGCCGATGTTGTAAACGTTTTACGCAAGTACAAAATTACTTCAAGTGCACCCATTTTTGAGCAAAGAGCCAATACCTGTTTAGAGGTGAGGCAGATGTCTGTAGAACAGTTGTATGGCAGAGTGACTAGGCTTCCGGCCAGGTTCGAATTTGACTCCCAAGATCACGCCAAGCTTTTTATTGAACTGCTATCATTGCAGTGGGATAAAATCCGCGAAGAATCTGTAGCTGCATAAAGTTATGACGTCAGGTTAGCCACTTCTTGGCTCGCCAACCTGCGTGTCTCGCCCATCTGCGTGGTGAGGGGGGGGGATTCTGCAAGTCACATGCAAAATCAAGCTTCTTTCTTCGCCTTGTGCTATCTTTGGCCAAGATCGTAGAATAGGTATTGTCGTGAATGCTCTCTCGCCTGTGACTTTAGATGATGCCCTCACCTTTTTGGCAAATTGGGTGGCACCCCATGCCTCTGAGATCGATCAAGGAGGGCAAATTTTAGCCGAAGCTCTCAAAGAGATGGGGCGACAGCGATTGATGGCTCTCAAGGTTCCTCCTCAGTATGGGGGACCTGGCCTCGATGCACCGGCCCTTCGGCGGTATCAAGAAGAGTGTGCCCGCGCTAGCGGAACCTTTGCGTTTTTACAGACTCAGCATCAAAGCGGATCTGCCCTCATTTTGTCAGGTGAAAACGTATCCCTCGCCGATGAGTACCTGCCCAAACTAGTCACTGGAGAAAAGACCCTTGGCATTGGATTCAGCCAGCTCAGGCGTCCTGGGCAACCAATCATGACGGCTGAGGCCACCGATGGTGGCTACATTCTGAAAGGCCATGTTCCTTGGGCTACCGGCGAGAGCTACTTTCAGGAAATCTTGATTGGGGCAACCCTCCCTAGCGGAGAAGCTCTCTTTGCCATCACTCCGTTTGCCAATGGTCAGGGAATTGCCTTATCGCAACCTATGAAGCTGGCCTCGATGGAAGCCGCACGCACGGTCACGATGGATTTTGATGACTACTTTTGCCCCCAAAGCAAAGTCGTGATGATTAAGCCAAACGGTTGGATTGCCAACAGCGACATGATCAATATCGCACTTCAGGGTCACTTTGCCATTGGCTGCGCCCTTGCGGGACTGGACGTGCTCAAAACAATTTCGGAAAAAAGGCCGTCTGCCACCCTTATCGAAGTGTTAGACTCCCTGCAAGAGGAACTTGATCGCTGCCGAATGGAAACGGCGAATGCTCAACAGTCGTTCGAGGAAGAAACAACCGAAGATCGGTTAAAGGTAAGGGCTTGGGCGATTGATTTAGCCTTCCGGTGCGCCCAGGCCGCAGTTGTCTCTTGCAGCGGCGCCTCCAATTCAATGCAACATCCCGCGCAAAGGATTTATCGAGAGGCCCTTGTTTTTTCAGTCAGCGCTCAGACAACCCCGATTCGAGATGCCACGCTTGCTCGGTTAGTGCGCTGATCCCCCTGAACTGCGACGCTGGATACGTTGCCACTTGGCAGGATTACGCTAAACGCGGTGACAAGTGTTGATGCGTCGCACGTTTCTAAAAAAAGCGATGATTATTATCAAATGTCTACTGTTTCTCAAAAAAGTCCTGTATAATAAATAGTAGACAAAATGCTGCCTTATCAAGACTTGCCGCTTGGTTGCCTTTTCTTGGACTTTAATAGCTTTTTTGCAAGCGTAGAGCAACAAGAAAATCCTTACCTACGGGGAAAGCCCATGATCGTGGTGCCGCTAGAGGCAGATACCACCTTTGCGATTGCTGTCAGCAAAGAAGCAAAAGCCTTTGGTGTGAAGACGGGGACAAGAGTTGGTGATGCCAAGCAAATATGCCCCCAATTAAAAGTAGTCCAAGCTCGGCCGCGAGTCTACAAGGCTTACCATGAAGCGATAAGGGTGACATCTCAAAATATCTTGCCAGAGGCCCATGTTCATAGCATTGATGAGATGAGTTACAACCTCATTGGCAACGAAAGGCGGCCAAGTGAAGCGGCGAGGCTGGCTCATCAGATGAAGAAGCTCATTCTGAAAGAGATTGGCGAGTGGATGACGTGCTCGGTTGGCATTGCTCCCAACCGATTCCTTGCTAAATCTGCCACCGAAATAGAAAAGCCAAACGGTCTTGTTATTTTGGAATCCAAAGACCTGCCGGGCCGGATGTTAGAGTTGAAACTCACCGACATTGCCGGAATCAATACCCGCATGGCTGCACGACTCAACGCCCATATGATCTTTACGGTTCAAGACCTTTATTCAGCAAGTAAAGATCAACTTAGGGAGGCGTTCTCGTCCATCGTTGGTGAGCGGTGGTGGTACTTGCTCCGAGGCTATGAATTGGACGAAGAACCGTCAAGGCGCAAGAGCCTAAGCCACTCCCATGTGATCGCTCCTCAGCACAGAAACGATCACGATTGCTACCAATTGCTGGTGAGGTTGATCTCGAAGGCGGCGTCGAGGCTTCGGTCCGAGAACTTGTTGGCTGGAAATATGAGAATCAGCGTCTACGGGAGAGAAAAATCTTGGGAGCCAGTTGTTGATTTTTCTCCCCAATGTGAAACTGGATGGTTTGTTAACGAATTGAAGAACCTTTGGCAAAACCGAAGCTTTATAAAGCCGTTCCAGGCAGGAGTCACCTTCTCTAAACTTGCCACTGCCGATTTGGTGACGCCATCTCTTTTTGATTCCGGCCTTGATGCCCGCATTATTAGCAAAACCGTTGATGGCATGAATCAGAAATTTGGCAAGAACAAGGTCTTCTTGGGAAGTTCAGAAAAAGCCCGAGACTCGGCTGATGAGAAAATTGCGTTTGGCAAAACATGGCTCTTTAGCGAGGGCAAGGGAGATAATGACTGGCAGACTCAGGTTGATGAACTCCTTCACCAGGAAAATCCAAGCCTCCCAGAAGAATCTTTTGCATTCGGTCAGTTGTACTGAGCCAATTCTCTGGTAGCCTACGTAAAAGAAAGCAAGCATCTCTTGCTTAAAAAACGGTCCAGCCGAAGAAGTAGGTTGGATCCAACGTTCATGCCAGACCTTAACTCCGCCATCATTGCCCCAGAAGATTCGATCATTTCAGAACTTGATGAAATGAGGCCAAATGGGCCGGTTGCCAACCTTTCAAGAAACCAAAGATATCTCATTATCGAGAGGGCATTTGTTGGCTTGTACCGATGGTATGTGGCAAGATCTCAGGCAACCCGCAACTGGCTGCCCGATAAATCGTTTGATTGGCGTAATTTTCGAAAGGATCATAGCCCCGAACTCAACCGTATTTTAGAAGGATTTTTTGCGGTAGAGCAGTACGTTCCGGATTACGTCACCGCCTTGCTCAAGGTTATTCGGCAATCTTATGGACGCTCTCACTTTCACCTTAGGTGGGGATCAGAAGAAGAGAAGCACGCTGACCTCTGGCGAAACGCGGTCCTCTTTAGCGGCCAACGTTCTTTAGCTTGGGTTGAAGAGTATGGTGCCACCCTGAGAGGCCAGGAATGGCAGCTGCCGTGGGACGATCCCTTGCACATGATTATGTACACGGTTTTTCAGGAAAGGGCAACCCAGCTGAACTACGTCAACTTGGGATTAGCGGCAAAAGGAGAAAGCCCAGCTCCTGATCTGGCCAATGATGCAGATCCCGTCTTGGCAGAATGCTGCAAGCACATTGCCATGGATGAAGCCGCTCACTATAATTTCTTTTTGGAAGGGGCTAGGTTGTTTATGTACTACTTCCCAGAAGACTCCTTGCAGGCCATGGTGGACGTTTTGCGCCATTTTGCAATGCCGGCTGGAAAGTTGATCCCGAACTACGACAAATTGGCAGAAATCCTGCATCGGTGTTCCATTTTTGGTCCCCGACAGCACAACAAGGACGTCGTCAAAGCTGCCCTCGGCCAGCTTGGTGCGGAAAGCTTGAAATCGGTGGAAGATGGAATCAGAAGGTCCCGAGAGGTGCCAGATGAAAACGGAACCACGATCCGGACTTCTATCTTTGAAACCCTCAATTTTGATTTTATTGAAAACAAAGTGGTGAGGCTGTTTGATAGAATTCGCGACTATGAAGCCGAAATCGGGTTAGACGAAGTAGCCCCAACCCACTTTTTCCCAAGCCCAGAACTCAGGGCATTCAAAGCTGGCTCTGTTTAGGGCTAGCTTGAAAATCTTGGGTTGGCTCCAAAAAACCTGGCCGCTTAGCTAGCGAACAACCGAACGAACCGGGATTGCCGCGCTGTGAATTCCAAGTTCATAAGGATGAGGCAGTTCAAACAGGGCCTCATCAAGATCGTCCCATTGCCATTCTGCCACCGAATTCAGAGCCCTTGCAAGGAGGGTTGGATCATCATTGACCGAGCACACCATTCTCGCCTCAAGCCGGTCAAACCTCTTTTGATCGCCTCCCACTGGTCTTGCGACCACCGCAATTCGATCTCCAGACTCCATCGGAACGCTAAATTTGAGTTTGGGCAAATCTTGAATGATCACGACCGGCTGAGGCTCAAGGCAGCCTTTTGACAAGTCCCCATAGTAGGCGACTCTAGGGGGGTCTAAAGATACAATTTTTGCAGCATGAAATGAACCCTCTTGCATCAAAGAGGCCACTCTTCTGATGCGGACAGCGGGTGGAATCAAAATCAAAAGCCCTGCAATCAGCATTGGTGCAGACTGAAAACCAAGCCCCGCGGCTACCACGATCAGGCGATAGACCAGATCAATCCGCGCCTCATCATTTTGCCTGAGGTAGGTACGGAGCGAGAATGGAATCCGCGCGGGCTCGGAATCCAGCAGGTGCAAGGCAAGGGGTTTGCGGGGCGCAACCATTTCACACCGTCATCAATATAAAGATACTACGCAATCTGCAAATTGTTGTGCAAAAAGCCAGGGCCTTTTTTAATTCTTTCTTTTTTCCATGATTTGCTGCCCAGGTGATGACAATCCTGGGCCAACAAGATCAAAATTGCAAACCTTAACCAGATTTCTTTTTAGGATGGTAACGCTTCAGGCCCCTCGTTGCAGTCAGAATTTGGGCAATTCTTGTGCTTCGAGAACTCGCCCCTATATGAAGAGCATCAGGGCTGGGCGCGATGATGAGATTGCGGATAAAGTACTCCCACTCCATCGCGTAGTTCATTGCCGAGTGCCCTTGGTCGGGTCCCACCATCATGTCATATCTCTTGCCATCATCGGTGAGGGCTTGAGCTAGGCGGAAAGTATTGGCAGGGTGAACATTGTTGTCGGCAGACCCAAAGTACAGCATTAACCTTCCCTTGAGATTCTTTGCATAGGTCATGCAAGAACCCTGAATATAGCCTTCTAAATTGTCATCCTTGGTTGGAAGCCCCATGTACCGCTCTGTGTAAATCGTATCGTACAGTCGCCAATCGGTAACCGGCGAGCTGGCGCAAGCTGCCGCATAGGTATTGGGATGACGCAAGATAGACATGGCTGCAAAATACCCTCCATACGAAGTCCCTTCGATACCAACCCTTTTGGGATCAATGTAGGAATGCTCTTGACATAGCTCCTTAACCGCGGCCGCATTGTCATCAATTTCAATTTGGCCCAGCTTATGGTAAACGCTGACCATAAAAGCGCGGCCCCTTCCCGCCGATCCTCGGCAGTTGACGTTCATGATAATGAACCCAAACTCAGTCAGAGCATTGGGCACCACAAACGATTCTGGACCCCATCCCGCTTCTGGCCCTCCGTACTGCGTGCACACCATGGGATACTTCTTGCTTGGATCAAAGTCGCTAGGAAATTGCAAATACCCGTAAAGATCGGTCTTTCCGTCGGCTGCTTTCACCACAAACCTCTTAGCTAATTGAAGGTGAAGGGCGTTAAACTCCTTCAGGTTGCCAGACGCAAGGGTGCCAATCAGCTTTCCGTTGCCATTTCTAACCGTTACAGTTGGGGGAGTGTCGTAATTTTGGGCGACATCAACAAAGCCAGAACCATTGGGAGAAACAAAACAAGTGTGGCTAAGGGATGGATCGGTTAGCCTTTGATCTTGACTTCCGTCGAGCCTCACCTTATTGAGTTGAAACAGGTAAGGGTTATCCGCATTGCGAGCCACGTAATAGACCCAGCCGTCTTTTTCGTCAACCGAGACAACACTTTCCACGTCGCAATCTTGATGGGTGACTTGACACAGCATTTTGCCATCAAGGTCATACAAATACAGGTTTCTGAACCCGCTCTTGTCATCAATCCAAAGGAATCGGTGCTTGTCTTCTAACCAGTAGGGTTTGAGGTTGGAATACCGGTTGGTATCGATCCAGCCGTCGGTTCTTTTCATGTCTAAAATGACGCGGCTATGACCAGTCTCGGGGTTTGCAGCGCAGAATTCCAAATGATTTTGGATTCGGTTTGTCCGGTAGTACAAAAGCTCGTTACCGTCCGGCGACCAATGCACCTCATAGATGTAATAGCCAAGGCTTGGATCCCCAAATGTGGAATCAATCGACACCGTCTTTTTGGTTTTGATGTTGTAGACCAGCAAAGACGCCTTGGGATTATGGGTCCCTGGCAAAGGGTAGGGCTCGGTGTTGAGTGTGTCTTGATCCTGAAGCTGATTGTAGGCAATGTAATAGTCTTTGACCTGGCTTTCATCATAGCGATAGAAACCCAGGTACTGGCTGTTGGGAGAAAACCACATTGCATTTTTAACCCCTAGCTCTTCTCCATAAACCCAGCTTGCAATTCCAAACTTAATTCGATTGCTGGGGGTTGATTCGGTGGTCACCGCCGTACTGACACCTGTTTTCGAGTTGATTAATTCAACATTGCCCTGATTGGACTCTGCTTTCCATTTGCCATTGGCTGAATAAGCTTCCGCATATTGCCTTCCTCGGTTGGGGGTTGGCCTTTGAAAAGGGAACCGGCTTGCGGGCTTTCCAAACGATTTGGTTACAGGCTGCGATGCGCCAGTAGAAAGATCAAACCGGAAGAGCTTTCCCTCTTTCATATAGGTAAAGGCTTCACCAGTCGGAGACCATTCAACATCATAAATTGAGGGCTGCCGTAGCAAACCAAAGGAATCTAAGAGCTTTTGATAACGATTGTAACGTGGCATAGAAGAAAAGGGAGCCTGAGATGGAAGCTGCTGGGATAATACGGATTGAGAAGCCGAAGAAAAAACGCAAGCCAACAAAAGTGCAGTTGGGAACAAAAGGGGCGATCTTTGCTTGGACTTTCGATGAATCATTTGCCTAGTGTATCGGCTAACTTTTCTTGCTTGCCGCTTCCGCTGGTGATGGCGGAACATATAGCAATGGCGGGTTTATAAATTTGATGCCAATCTGGTGCCCAGTGGATAGGGCAATTGTTAAAATCTTTCGCCTTAACTCCATTTCCGTTTGATAATCCTCAACATCAAATGTGGTTTGCAAAAAGATTCCCATCGAAACCTCGTCCATCGAGTTCAGTTCCACAACCGTTTTCTCTGAAGATGTTTGAGGCATTTCCAAAATTGCAGTTCTGACTTCAGAGCAGAATTTGTCAATGTTCTCCGCCGAATTTGCATAGCTCACCCGAAGCACCAGCTTCTGACGTCGAAACCTTCTCGAAGAGAAGTTTTCGACTGTCGCACGGATTAAATTAGAATTTGGCAAATTCACCACCGTATCTTCAAAGGTTCGGATGCGGGTTGAACGTAGATTGATCTCTTCGACAATGCCTTCAATGTTGTTGGTTTTGATCCAATCTCCAATCGCAAAAGGGCGATCAAACAGGATGGTGATCGATCCAAATATGTTCTCAATCGAATCTTTGGCGGCAAGGGCAAGAACAACACCGCCAAGGCCAAGGCTGGCAAACAAGGCAGTGATGTTGATGTTGGTCACATCGGCGACAATAAAAAGAACGCCAGCCCCAATGACAAGCCCCCGAACCAACTTGTAGATCACGGGGATCAAAAGCTTTTCTGTACTCTTAGAATTTCCGGATCGATGGAGTATCTCGGCAACAAAAACATCCCAAAGCGCGCAAAAGGCGGCTATGATTCCGCTGATCACAAGAATGTCAACCAGAGTCCTTGCGATTCTTTCGGGATGGGAGTTTAACCCGAGCTGGGATTCAACGAGGCCAGTCACATAGGCAAAGGCAAGAAATCCGCCTGCCCTCACCGCAGATTTTTTGGTGGAGGCAGGATAGGTCCGATGTTTTATCTTGGTGCGCAGTCGCAAAACTAGATTGGTTGCCATGGCACCAAGGAAAGAGCAGCATGCGCCGATTAGGATAGAAATAAGTAAGCCCAACCATTGCCACAGCTCGACGTTCATAAAGGTTTGGCGGTAGAAATCGGGTAATTCTTGGGTCCACCCAGGCTGAGCTAACCCAAGGTTTGCCAGCATCAACAGCAAAAGCAGGCTCGCCGCAATTTTGAAAAGCCGCTGATTCATTGGGCTGAACTCCTAAAAAGCTTGACTTTTTGGCTTAAGTAGACAGTGATGGGGGCAAACACCACCGCCAGAATATAGGTAAATGGATGCAAATCCTTGATTTCCATGAGCCCAAACCCGGTTGCGATTAGGATTGCGCCACCAGCCGCCGATGCCTCGTGAAGAACCTCTTTGTTATCTGCCAACTTCTTCATTTGCCTTGCGGCAAGGGTGATCCCTCCCTGAAAAATGAGAAGCAGAATGGCGGTAACAAGCACTCCTGCCCCCGTTGCGGCCGCAAAAAAGAATGCGGAGATGCCATCTAATGCTGATTTCAGCGCCAACATCTCTATTTTGCCCTCAATGCCATCTTGCATACATCCTAACAAGGTCAAGGGTCCTACGCAAAACAACACAAAGGAGGCAATGAGACCCTGTGCAAACCCATGCTGCCCTCCAAAAATAGATTGCGCGTAAGCCGCAAACGCTTCGATGCCAGATTGAAAGTGAAGCACGACGCCAAGGACTCCAGCCGTTGCCACCGAGGCCGCGCTAACCAAGGCATTTTTGCCTTCTAAGAACATCTTGCAGCCGACCCCTAACACGACAAGACCTAGCCCATGCAGTGCAACCGACTTTGCATCTGCCGGTAAAGCCTTGCCGATTGCCAGCCCGAGAACCCCGCCGATGACAACCGTACCGGTATTGAGCAAGGTTCCTTTCATTCGCGGACTATACCGAATTTGAACCTAACCTTGCTGAAGAAACCCGCGATAGTTAGCTAGCCATGCCTTTCCAGCACCGCAAAACTTCTGGATTTCAAGCACTTCTTAACCCATTGAGAACTTTACTGAACAATTGCAAAGGCTGTACGTTTTGACATTTTGACTCCAACAAATGCGTTGGAAATCAACAAGAGAAAGACCATGAACAAATATAAGATCATCGCCGCTATCGCCCTTGCTTCCGTTATCGGAACTGGTGCATTTTTCACCACTCACGCATACGCTCAGGCTCCTGTTCAGAGCCAGCAAGAGTCATTCGGCCACAAAGATACCTTCCCTGTCGTTCGACGCGGAATGTTCCTTCTCAAGAAAGCCAACACCGTATTAAGCCATGGCGAGCATGACTTTGGCGGACATCGAGTTGCCGCAATGCACCTCATCGAAGAGGCTCAAGAGCAGCTAAAGCAGGCGATGATCTACGATCGCCAGCATGACCGCAAGCCTCGACGCCCCTAAGTCTTTACGGCCTCACACAAGAGACTCTAAGTTCTAGGAAAATACACAACAGAAGATCGTCGCCAATTGGCGGCGATCCTTTTGTTTTTTCTACCTGCAGTTTTCCTTCGCGAGTTTTGGACGGCAGCAGGTACACATCCATGCATGTTAAAAGTGCAGAGCCTTGGTCAGATTGCGTACCAGGTTCAGGATGTCCAAAAGAGTACGGAGTTTTTTCGAGATGTGGTGGGCCTGCCTTTTCTGTTTTCAGCAGGGCCCAACCTTGCTTTCTTTGATCTCAACGGCTGTCGGCTAATGGTAACTCGTGACGGAAGCCAACAGGAGACCAGGAATTCTATCCTTTACTTTTTAGTGAACTCTATTAACGAGGCTTATGAGGCTCTGGATGGCCAAGTCAAGCGAGTAGATGAACCCCACCTGATTGCGGAAATGGCAGATCACGATCTTTATATGTTTTTTATTGAAGATGGTCAGGGAAACACAGTTGGGTTTATGGAAGAAAGGCCAAAGTAAAGAACGTACGTTCTGCTTTAGAGTGTCTATATTACGGTAAGGCCTATGGCAGTTCGTCCTTTTTTCAATTGCGCTTCCGTTGCTGTTTTTTGTTCGTTGTCGATGCTGAGTGGTCAGTCTTTGGCGGCTCAGAATGATCAAAAGCTAATCACTCTTGATGCTCCGGGATGGTCACTAAGGAGGATTTGTTCTGCTATTTCTAGCCAAATTGGCCAGCAGGTTGAGCCACACGGAAGTTGCGTTGATGACTACCTGATCATTCATGTCCACAATGTTCCATGGCCCACTCTTATGAAGAAACTGGCTTGGGTTGAATATGGCAAGTGGTACATGGACGGCAATACCCTTACTTTAGAGACGGACAAAGAGTTGGTGGCAGCGAGAATCCAACAGAATGAAGATGCACTTGCCCAGCGGCTAGCCGATCAGTTCAAAAAAGATGCGGCAACATCGTCGGCTCCGTTCAATTCCAACGAACTGGTTAAGGAACTCAAACTTAAAGCCGACCTCTATGCGCGAAAGGATACAAGCAATGAGCCCGCCAATGTCAAAGAGTCATTGGGAATTGAGTACGCATCTATCCGGCTTCGGTCAAAAATGCCTCTTCACGCTGGATTCAAAAAAATAATCGAGTCCTTTCCTCCCAAAGATCTTGCTGAGATTCCCAACGGGGGGCGATTCGTTTTTTCTAACCACCCCACTTCCCTTCAATATGCAATGCCGGCAACGGCTATGACCGTGATTAAGCAGGCGGTCGCCAATCAGCTCAAATTAATTAAAGCGGCTCGATCTGCGGGGATAACCCTCCGGGACATGCAATGCAATGGGAGCCCCGCTAATATATCGCTTGACGACACCTTCGAAGTGTCCGCTCGTCAGAGTTTTGGCATTGGCATTCAGGCCAGCTTCAGGATCTTCGGACCAAAGGGCGATCTTGTCTTGCAAGATTCTAGACAATTTGGATTCCTCGGCGCCGGCATGAATCTCAATCTAACTCCGAAAAATGAACTTTATAAGAAATTAGACCCCGTCGCTGCCCAGAACTTTAAATCTTTGAATCTGTTTAGCTCTATCCCACCATCTCCGGAATTCCGCTATATTCTGAGGCACCCTGAAAAGTTTGACCCTCTTGCAGTTGTTCTTGAGCCCATTCTTAAAGTGATTGCCCCTCAAGAAAACATCCTTATTCGAAATGACTACCTCCTTTTTTTGGCGTCAGGGACGGACGTGTTCAAGAATGGAGATGAAGTTCCTATGAACCTTTTGACCTCCGCAATTGCAAAAATGGTTTCGGACGAGGATACAAATCAAAACTGGCTCGCCCTTAGGACAAACTATGTGATTACCAGCGCATTGCAGTCAATCCCTCGTGCTCAATACCAAGACCTCATTCAAGGAATTTCCACGAACGGTCTCGTTGATTTTTTAAGCGCGGTGAAGTATGCGGGGGCGGTAGGTCCTTCGGGCTATTTTAGCGGCCAATTAACTAGCCCTTTCGTTTCTGCCCTCGCTTACGGGCAAAACCCCTTAGAGCAGGACCAGCAAAATTGGATGATTTTCAGCCTTGTCGGGTCGCTTGATGCTGGTCAATTGGCACAAGCTCAAAGCTCTCGCGGCTTAAACATGGCTGAACTTCCTTCCGAACCGGCTAAAATATTCAAGAAAATCTTGCTTGATAAGTTTATCACGGGACTAATCTATGCTCAGGGCGGAAGGATTCCAATGCAAAAACCAACCATCATAGAAGATGAGCCGACCTATGCATTTGCCAATTCCATGCCAAAGGCGATCCTTTCAATCCAAGTTAAGCGAAACGATGTCATTCTCTACAGCTACAAATTTGAAAATGCAGGCTTACCTTCTAGCCCTCAGCAAAACCTAGCTTCTGATCCCACCACATTTGCAGAGACAATCTATTCTCAAAAATTCAACCATCAAATGCATTATGACTTCAGCCATCTCCGGGTTTCGCCTCAAGAGACGGTAACGATTTCAATTTTATTTCCAGAAACAAAGATGGCAGCTCTCACCGCTCAATTTGTTACCCGCGCCCACACCACCCAAGTCTATTCTGGTTGGCAAGAACTTCCAGCCCCACTGAAAACCAAGATTGAATCTCAATTGAAAAAGATGAACTATAAGCCGGGAAATTAACCGCTTTAGCGATCCTGTTGATTTGAGAGGTTCCAGGTTGAATAACAACCTTGCTATTTGTGAATTGATAGGTTTTGTTCAGCGGACCAATCATCGGTACTAAACCGCAATCTCAACCCGATTTTGTCTGGTTAAGCTAAGCTGAAATAAAGGTGGTCCGCCCCCGTAAATTGAAGACATCATAACTAGAGTTCTTCTCGTCAAGAAAATACGAAGAGAAGACAATGAAAAGATCAAGATTCAGCGACGAGCAAATCGTTCGCATATTGCAAGAGGCTCAGACGGGCCAGTTGACGGTGAGTGAGACCTGTCGCAAGCATGGTTTAAGTGAGCCGACATATTATATTTGGAAACGCAAGTTCCAGGGGATGGAAACAGATGATGTTCGTCGTTTGCGTGAACTAGAACGCGAGAACGCCATTCTCAAAAAACTGCTTGCTGAGAGAGACTTAGAAGTAGACGCAGTCCGGAGCCTCCTCCGAAAAAACGGATGGTCGCTCCCGTGCGAGTCTCGGGGGCGAAATTCCTGATGCAACAAGGAGTGACTACAAGGCGTGCAAGCTATATTTGCAACTTGTCCACCGCTGAGCTTTATCGCCAGAAGCGGCCAGATCACAATGAAGAGCTTCGCAGGCGCCTTCTTGAAATCGCAAGGCCTGGCGCTGGCTATCGCCAGCTCTGGGCGACGGTCAAGGAGGAATTTGCGCCCTTGAACATCAAGCGGGTCTATCGCCTGTATCGCCAATTGAACATGGCTAAGAAAGTTAGATATCGCAAGAAACGCTCAGGGAATTTGCTTGTTCAATGTGCGACTGGTCCAAACCAAGTTTGGTGCCTTGACTTTTGCCATGACTGGGCGATGAACGGAACAAAACTCAAGATCCTTGCGATTAAAGATGAATTCACCAAAGAATGTTTGAGCTTGGAGGTCGCAACATCGATCACTGGTCATAAAGTTCGCGATGTGTTAGGCCAAACCATTGCTAACTATGGTGCGCCTGCGTACCTGCGAAGTGATAATGGTCCAGAGTTCATCTCAAGAGCGCTGAGCTTGTATTTAGCCGAGACTGGCGTAAAGAGTCATTTCATCAAACCAGGTTCGCCCTGGCAAAACGGTCATGCTGAGAGTTTCATGTCTAGGCTCCGAGCTGAATGTCTCAATGCTGAAGTCTTTGCAAACCTTGCGGACGCTCAGCTTAAGTTGCACCTGTTCCGCAGCTTCTACAACCAAGAGCGGCCCCACTCCGCCTTAAATTACAAGACTCCGGACTCCTATCGCACTGGTTACTGTGAACTCAGTCGGGCTACGCCCTCCCTCGTTCACAGTAACCAGATATCATCAAAGGAGAACTCTATTTAAACTGACTTCAATAAAAGGGGCAGGTCAAAGGCTTGATATGCTAAATTCCCGTTATCATTTGGGCCAAATTGCCTGGCAAGTTCAAAACGTTCAAAATGTCAGTTCCTTTTTTCCAGAGGTTCGTGGATGCCCGTTTCTCTTTTCGGCAGGACCCAATCTCTCCTTCTTTGACCCCTGGGGGGTTCGCTTGATGATCACTTCGGATCGAAGCAACGCCCCTGCATCAAACTCCGTCATTTACTTTCGTGTTCAATCGGTGGACGATACCTATGCTGCGATCAAAGACAAGGTAACCGCGGTTGATCAGCCTCACTTGGTTGCAAACATGCCCGACCATGATCTGTACATGTTCTTTATTGAGAATCCGTAGAAAAATACGATTGGGTTCATGGAAAAGCGCAAAAATGGGGCGAAATAGGCGTCTAAGAGGGAAGCCATCCCATAAACCAATATGAAAATAAATAAACTGGCCCAATCCTTTGCTTGGATTTTGTTATCACTTCCCGCAGTCGCAAATTCGAGGACGCCCACCAATCAATCTCAAAAATTGGTGAGCCTCGATGCTCCGGGATGGCCTTTAAGAAGGATTTGCGCTTCAATCTCCAAGCAAATTGGGCAGCAGGTTGAGCCACACGGATCTTGTGTGACTGATGTGCTTATTGTTCATGTCCACAACGTGCCTTGGCCCGTTCTTATGAAGAAACTGGCGTGGGTTGAGTACGGCAAATGGTACCGAGACGGTAGCACCCTGACATTAGAAAGAGACAAAGCTCAAATTACCGCAAAGCAGCAAGAAAACGCCGATCTACTTGCAAAGAGGCTGGTGGATCAGTTCAAAAAGGAAGATGCCGTCAACGACTTGCCCTTTGATGCCACCGCACTCGCCAGGGAAATCAAACTGGCAGTAGATGACTACGTTCGCAAGCACAAAGTCCCCAACGAAACCACTGTTGAAGAATCGGAGCAGGGCGCAGAGTCAGTAATATTCGAACTGCGAAATAAAATGCCGCTTGTTGTGGGCTTCGACGAAATTCTCGAGTCACTACCATTGAAGAGACTCGCTGAACTTCAGGTGGGACACCGCATTGTATTTTCCAATCACCCAACTTCGCTTCAGTATTCAATTCCGGATAAGGCAACAAAGATCCTAAGCAACCTTATTGCTAACACGACTGCATTTCGTGACGCTCTGATAGCGGACGGAATGCAAAGTCTTTTGAAAATGCCCTATCTAGGCCTTGGCGATCTTCGCCCAAGCGATGTCTTTGAGATTTCGGTAAAGAAATTCAGAAGTGATGATATCGATGCTACATTTCGGATTTTCGGCCCCCTTGGTTCTCTTATCACTGGTGATGAAAAATTATTCCGCTTAGGAGATGAAGACCAGCAAGGGGTCCCTCTAATCAATAATGTGCCGACGGCAAACCTAAGCCCCGCGAATGTCCGGAACTATAGGGTGCTAATTAATCCTTCCGAAGAGGTAGCTTCGCCTCAACTTAGGCATATGTTGAGGCATCCTGAAAAGTATGATCCGCTTGCTGTGATGCTAGATCCGATTTTGAAGGCGACTGAACCTGGCAAAAATATGATCATTAATGATGACCTACTTATAGGGGCTCTTGTGTCAGATGTTACATTTTGCCCAGCCGCAAAAATCCCCAAAAACGTTCTTTCGGACCGCTACTTTAAGTCTGTCTCCGAACAACAATCTACTGCGACCTGGTTGATCTGCCGCCCGGACCACGTTTTTCGATACTTCCATCAAGGCACACCCCAAGCCATCCCGCGCGCCGCCTATCGAGACCTTATTCACGGAATTGCACGCAATGGAATGATGAACTTTATGAGTGCAATGAGATTTGTAAGTAGCTTTGGACCCAACGGGTACTTTTTAAGCCCAGCAATCGATCGATATCTTGAAGTCCTTACCTATAACACCAATTCACTTGAACAATTTGCTCCTTTTCGCCAAAGCTGGCTTGTCTTTGACCTCGCAGGATCGCTTGATGCAAGCAAGCTTGCCCAGGCTGAAACGCCTAAGGGTCTCAACCTTGCTCAACTTCCATCAAAGCCCGCAAATGTTCTCAAGGCGATTTTGTTCGATAAGTTCAGCTATAACCGTGACGGGTGGGTAACTACGATTCAGGGAGAGCCCACTAATGCATTTGCAACTTCCATGCCTGCAGCTAGGCTCACAATTACTTCAAAAAAAGAAACTGTCTACACCTATAACTTTCAATATCCAAATGTTCCTGAAAAATTTACGGTGGCCATCCCTCTGGACATGCTCGCTTCGAGTATAGAGATTGCAAAATATCACCCTAAAATGCACCCTAGAATTACAAGATTAAGATTGGAGCCACAGCTAACCATAACCTTGAAAGTAACAATTTGGGGTCGCAAGTTTCCAATAGGAATCGCTACTTTTGTAACGCGAGGCTTCACTAAAAAAGTGTATCCGACGTGGCATGACTTTCCTTCCCGCGAAAAGTCTGAAATTGAATCTGATTTAAAGAAGCTTGCGCTTCCAGCCAGGCACCAATAGATGAACACCACACTTAGAATAAAGGTTGGTGAAATGGGCTGGTCGGCGAGCTCTGTGAATTGTTCTTGGCTAGGGTTGCTTGGTGCCTTGCGCCAAGCGGGCTACCCGCAAGAGAAAATCGCAATGATTCAATCATGCAAAAATCCATATTTGCCTTAACTTGATACAATAGCGAGTAACCAAAATGAAAAAGATGACAGATAATATGCGCCGATACCTGCCGATTGTTTGCTTCATTGGAATGGGTTTCACCCAAGTTGCCTTGTCTAGCCAGACCGTACAATCGGTGACTTTAGATGCTCCCGGGTGGTCTTTAAGGCGGATTTGCGCTTCAATCTCCAAGCAGATTGGGCAGCAAGTTGAACCCCATGGATCTTGTGTGACTGACGTGCTTATTGTTCATGTCCACAATGTTCCATGGCCCACACTTATGAAGAAGCTGGCATGGGTGGAATATGGCAAGTGGTACATGGATGGCAACGTTCTCACGATCGAGCGAGACCATGCCCTTGTCCAAGCAAAGATCAAAGAGAATGTGGGCGCCCTAGCCAAACGGCTCGCCATCCAATTCAAAAAAGATGCCAATTCCAACCGGGCCTCCTTCGATCCCAATGCACTCGTTAAGGAACTGAAAATCAAGGTTGATCAAGACTCAAGGAAACAGCCAGGGAGCGAACCGGCTGATGTCAGACAGGAAATGGGAGTTGAAAATGGATACATTCAGCTTCAGATCGAAAACAAATTGCCATTACAAAGAGGATTCAATAAAATCATTGAATCTTTTCCGCCCCAAGATCTTGCCGCGATTCCCAATGGAGCGCGCGTCGTCTTTTCCAATCATCCGACGTCCCTCCAATATCGGCTTCCCGCTTCCGCATCCAGCGAAATTGAAAAGATCATTGCGAACCAGCACGAGTTCGAAAAAGCGGCCAGTGCGCATGGGATTGCTTTGCCTGAATTTCAGTTTGGACAAGACCTGAAAAGCCTTTCCTTGAATGACACATTTGTCGTCTCTGTTCGCCAGATCTTAGGCATTGGCATTCAAGCTGCCTTGCGGGTCTTTAATCAAAAGGGATCCATGATTAGCGAGTCAAACGGACAGTTTGGACTCCTCGGTCAAGGAATGTCGCTCGGCTCTGCATCAAAAAAGGTATCGACTGCCAAACTAGATGCGGTTGATGCCCGCAATTACAAGTCGCTAGCCCAATTCAGCCCGCTCCCTCCAACCCCTCAATTTAGACAAGTTTTGCTCCATCCCGAAAAATTCGATCCCCTTGCGGTTGCGATCGAGCCAATCCTTAAGGCTATTGCCCCAAAAAAGAATGTCGTTATTCGCAATGACAGCCTCATAATGATGACTACGGGAGCATACCAATTTAAGAATGGAGATGAGGTGCCCCTTGATTATCTTTCTTCGCCGATTGTGAAATTGGTGGCGGATGAAGAATCAAGCCCAGAGTGGCTTGCGATTCGAACAAATTACATTACCCTTCTCAAGGGTCAGTCGATCCCCCGCTCCCCTTATGAAGACCTTGTCCAAGGAATCTCCTCCGATGGTCTTCTCAACTTTCTGTCCGCGATGAAATTTGCATCGGCAACCGGACCGGAAAGCTTTATTGTCAGCATGTTCGTGAGTCCGTTTATCGGAGCTTTGACGGACGGGCAGAACCCGCTGCTTGCCAACCAACGAACCTGGAACTTCTACTGCCTAGTCGGTTCGCTTGATGCCGGACAATTGGCTCAGGCAGAGAGAAAAACAGGACTTGACTTAGCCGGTCTCTTCTCTGAGCAACAAAAGATTTTGAAGTTGATTCTCCTCGATAAGTTCACCCATGCATACTCAAATCGAATGCAGGTTCCCGTTTCCCTCGCTGACGAACCGACATACGCCTACGCTCAGTCAATGCCCCATGCAGTGTTGACGATTCGTTCCAAAGAAGAACCGGTGATTGGCTTTTCAAGCAAGTACGGCGATGATCTCAAATACCCCAAAATGACTCAGTATGCCACCGCCGATGAAATTGCAGGAACGATGGCGAGCATTAAATACAACCCGCAAGTCCACTACGATTTCACTCATCTGACCCTTTCGCGCCAGCAAACGGTGACAATGACAATCTCCTTTCCCGGCACCACAATGGCAGCAATCGCAGCTCGTTTCGTGACCCGCACCCATAACAATCAGGTTTATTCCAGTTATAAGGATTTGCCAGCCCCGCTGAATCAGGAGATCGAAACCACCCTCAAAAAGATGAAGGCGAGATGAAATAGTTCGCCCCTCGCTTTGGAAGTGAATTGCGGCGGCGCTCAATGGATTCGAATTTGCGCACTTTGATGAGACAAAGACAATTCTGAAGGATAGAAGTCATCATTTCTAAAGAAAATTCAGGTACTGAGGATGCAAGACTCTTTACAGCAATAAGTTGCCTTTCGCACGGCATGACCAGTTCTGGGCTATGATAATCTCAGATGTTTCCGCTCATTCCCGTCTTCCTGGTTGCCCGACAGACGCCCAAGTTCGGCAACCCTGTGACCGGCAATCCGTCGGTCGTCGGCGACCTTCGACTCTTCCCGAACTTTGAATCTCGCATTCTCCACAATCAAAGGACCCTGAGAGTTTGGCTACCGCCCGGATACTTCCACCACCCAACCAAGCGCTATCCGGTGCTGTACATGGAGGATGGTCAGAACTTGTTCGACAAAGCCTTGTCGCCATTCTCCCATGCCGAGTGGAGATGCGATGAGACGGCGATGGCTTTGATCAAAAGCAAGCTCATTCCACCCCTGATTATTGTTGGAATTGATAACCTGGACCGGGAAGACGAGTATTTGCCAACATACGATTCCAAACTGAAATATGGTGGGAAAGCCAATTTGTACTGCAAGTTTGTCGTCAAAGAAGTCAAGCCTTTTATAGACAGAACTTTTAGAACCAAGCCAGATCGCGCAAACACAGCAACAGGAGGGTCGTCATTTGGATCTGTCATTTCCCTCTACTTAGAAATGCAATATCCGCAAGTCTTCTCTAAACTGATGCTTTGCTCAACCGCTCCTTGGCCAGATCACCACCGAATTTACAAGCTTTTGAAGGCATACAAGTCTAAACTAAACACGAAGATATGGGAAGATATTGGCACTGCCGAAGGTGGAAATCAGGTTGAAGATTCCAACACCCTAGCCAAGCTGCTAGAGCAGCATGGACTTGTGCTTGGGAAATCTCTGGCATACTTTGTAGACTACAGGGCCATTCACTCAGAAACTGCGTGGCAGCGAAGATTTGGAATGGCACTCCTGTTCCTCTACTCAAAATGATGACAATGAAGAGATCCCGTGTTGGAATTCGGCACATTCTGCTGAGCGGAATGGTCCTTTTGGCTGCCATCGGCTCGCAGTCCGCCGTCGCCCAAAATCGCACTTCAACCACTCCAGACGGATCCATTGTTCTGAATAATTGGGCACAACGGTGGAAGGACAAGCTTGCCCTTGTTAAAAAAGGAGGCGTGGGTCTCCTTTTTATGGGGGATTCTATAACCCACTTTTGGGATGAGCCGCAGAACCAGTCCACTTTTAGTTCTTACTTTGGAGGGTGGCACCCCTTGGATGTGGGAATCAGCGGAGCCAGAACCGAGACCTTGTTGTGGATGCTTCAGAACGGAATCGTGAAGGGCATTTCTCCCAAGGTCGTCGTCCTACTCATTGGCACCAACAATGCCGACGGGGTCCATTTTCCCCATGCCGACAGCCCTTGGGGGATTGCGGGAGGCGTGCGCGCGATTGTTGCCGAATTGAGACGCCAACTGCCAAACTCAAAAATTCTTCTCTTGAATATCTTCAACCGAGGCGATCTTAAAGATGCCGAGCAACGAGTGATTGCGACCAATAAACTGCTGCAGGGTCTTGGCGATGACAAGCACATTTTTCAATTGAATCTCAACGCGATCTGGCTGGACAAACAAGGGCATATTGATCCCAAACTCATGCCGGATCTGCTGCATCCCAGCCCCCTTGGATATTTGAAGTGGGCACGAGCCTTGCGTCCTTCCTTAGTGAAATTAATGGGTGAACCGGGCAACAATGCGATTGTGCCTCAGCCAGGGGTAGAGCACGACATCTATAACTGGCAAGATCGCCACAAGGCAGAACTGGTTTATGGCGCCACTCATCATGCCAACCTCATTTTTGTGGGTGACAGCATCACTCACTTTTGGGGCGGAGAACCAGCCGCCAATTTGTCAAGAGGACAACTTTGCTGGGACTATTACTATGGAGATAGGAAAGCAATCAACCTAGGATTTGGGTGGGATCGCACCCAACAAGTCCTTTGGAGATTTGATCATGGTGAATTAAAGGGGCAAGATCCCAAAGCTGCCGTAGTCCTGATCGGCACCAATAACCTCACCCCAAGCGTGGATCGCAGCAACTCCAATCAAGAAATTATTGCCGGCATCCATGCCGTTGTCGAGGACTTGCATCAGCACTGCCCTCACACCCACATCATCTTGATGGGATTATTGCCACGGGGAGAGGATCCCAATGACATTTTAAGGGTGAGAATCCAAGAGATCAATAAAAAGCTATCTGCCTACGCGGCTGGGTGGGGCGTTTCCTATATTGACTGCGGTCCCTTGCTGCTTGCGCCGTCCGGAGCCTTCATAGCCGGAACCACGGTGGACTACTTGCATCCCACCGAGGAGGGTTACCAGCTGATTGCCAACGCCCTAGAACCTTTGATTTCTAAACGGCTTGGAGTTCCCGCAAAGCCACCCATGCCCGGATTCTTCTCTCGGCCCCTTCAAAGTAAGCCAGATAAACATTTGTAACAAGGGGAAATCTGGGCAAGGGGCTCAGCCCAAGCTCTAGTCTGTGCTCTTTGCCGTCATGACCTTGGACATCCCTACAAATCCACTTTCTGGCCCCACAAACCCAAACTGTCGGTAGTAATCGGCTTGATGGGCGCCGGTAAAAAGGCACACAAAAGCATTGGGAGCTGCGTTTTCTGCTAGCCAATGATCCAAAGCCCGTATGAGTTTCTTGCCAATTCCCTGACTTTGGAACTGAGGAAGAACCATAACGTCTCCCACAATGTGAATAAAGCGGCCATCACCTGCCAAAGACGCAGCCCCGATAAGAGAATCATTGTAAATGGCTACCGCGGTGACCTCGAGCCTCGAAATCTGATCGGGAACATTGGGACGATGAATAAATTGGCCCCAGCCCACCGCATCGCTTAACGTCTGGTGCTCCTCGGGAGTGAGCTTACGATATTCAATTTTAACCCCTTCTAACTCTTCTTTAGCCTGAGAACCGCGCCTCAAGGCTTGGGCAAAGGTAAGAATGTGGCCATCTGGATCCTCGATCGAGAATTCTAGGAACCCATGGGCTGCCACCGACGGCTCCCTTAAAATCTTGGCCCCAAAATCAGCGGCAAGCTCATGAATGTGGTCCACGCCATCGGAACGAATCCAAATTTTTTGAGGTGTGATGGCAACTTCGGACCTTTCAAACTGAATCTGGGCCGCATCAAGGGCAAGACCTCCAACCGAGGCAGGATCGCCATAGAGCCAAACACCGCCAAACCCAATTCCGGTGTAAAAGGCAACTGAGCTTTCTACACTTTTAACCGGCAAAACCGGCTGTGCAGAGAGTCCGGCAAACTTTTGAGCCATTCCAGCAGATTACCGATCTATCCCGCCTTAGTGCGGTCAGATCGGCAAAGACGGATGTCGCAAAAGTGAAAACGACTCCAAAGGTCGCTGCGCATCTGACTTCAGTGGGAAGCAAGACATTGAGCATTGGTGAATACATATGGCAGGCCAAAAGGAAGGGACGTCAATTCCACTCCTTTCCACCTTATTGGAGAGGAGGGGCTAGGGGAGGAGAGAAAACTTTGAACTTATATTCCCCTCTTTGGAGGGGAATGGATATCTGCTCTCCATCCCCGGCCCTTGAGAATCACGGGGGAACCGAGCTAACCACCTGCAAACGGGCAATTCCACTGCAAGATTCCACCCGAGTAGCCATCTTTTAGCTTGGCCACTAACCGAATTCGATCTGCCTTAATCGGGAGGAACTGAACCTTGTTGTACCGATCAAGTTTTGTGGTGTAGCCGCCTGCAGTCACATGAACTGGCACCCAATGGTGGTTATGGCGCACAACGACCGTCCATGACTGAGGAACGCGGCACTCGCCTCCAGTTGGTTTGTCATCGAACCAATAGACCGATGTTGAGCTTAGCAAGTGGTTGGCAGAATATTTGTATTCCACCCATTCTGTAGTTCCTTTATGGTCCCACCAGGTAAAGCGATTCTTTGCCTGATCATCACTGCTGGTGGGATGAATGCCATCCGATAAAGCATTCACCGTGTCTCCACCATAGCAATGGCTGGCAACCGCAGGGATTGGAGGCTCTGGCAGTCTTGGCATTTTCCAAGCTGTACCATGGTGATCACTGACCACCGGAAAAACGCTGAGCCGAAGCCGTGCAAAGCCCATCGGAATCAGGGTGAGCTTTCGCACCGGTGATTCCACCAAAGCGGGGCTGGGCTGCAAAGTGGCAACAAGACCATACTGATCTAATTTCCACTGGGGGATGCTTCTGCCATAGGCGGTAAGTACTTCTGGGATTGCCTTTTCTGAAAAAGGCAAAGTTTTGTTCTCATCCACAGGCAGCTTCCTAAAGGTCATGGGCTTATGAAGGTCCAAGCCATAGTTCCACGGCGTTGTTGGATGAACGTCGTAAGCGGGCCAGTTCTTGGTTCCCCCATCCACCACAAAGTCTTCTCCAATTTTAAGGGAGTACCAAAGCGGCCCCCTTTTAACGCTGACGGCTCCTTTTTGACCCTGCCAGTCCTTGGTTTGGATCTTCATTGGCAGATGCAGGTCAACAAAATCACCCGACTTCCAAACTCTAGAAACCACCATCCAATTTCCACTTCCACTGATAGAAGCACGATGGCCGTTTACAAACAACGAGGGGTGGCTGCACCAATCTGGAATCCTAAAATCTAAGGGGAACTTGCCAGGCCGACTGAGCCCGATCGAAAAGTGCAGGTGGCTGCGAAAAGGATACTGGGTCTTTTCTCTGATCATCACCCATTCACCAGCCCCCACCCGCGCGGAAACTTTGCTTGGAGCATAGAGAGTTGCGGCTAAGCCATTATCAGAGGTTGCCATCCACAAGTGCTCTGCAAATTTGGGCCAGCCCATGCCGCTGTTATGCTGGCAGCAACGGAAATCGTAAGGATCGTAGTCCAGCATAGGCCCTCCATCTTGAATCCCAGGAGCCTTGTTACCGTGATCAAGTTCCACCATATTTGGGGCAGTGAGGTAGTGGAGTGCCTTTTCGTTTGACGTCATCGAAGCCGGTAAATCATTAAAAGTCACGTCTTCACAATGATCTGCCCAAAACGGATCTCCCGTTTTCTCTAGCATGTACTCATCGCTCATCATCATTTCCACCAAGGCACAGGTTTCGGTGGCTTGCCGCGGGTCGGTCATGCCTGGCCTTGCATTTTCATCAGCGCCGTACATACCCCCCGGAACTTGCCCATAAATGTGCCTCATGGCTGCTAGGTCCGAATAGGTCGCTTCGAGATCGGAGCGGTTGCCATTCAAAAAGCTAATTTCGGCTGGCTCTCGAAAAGACTGAGCAAAGTTCACTCCATGCAGATTTATGACGCCTTTGCTCCAATCGGCACCGTTACTTGCCAGTTTTTTAACCAGTGCCAGCATCCATTTGCCGCCTCCCTCTGATCGAGGCAATCGGTCGTAAAGCCAGTAGACGCTGGCAATGTTGTCGGCAACCCTCATGTTTTCCCAATAGCTCTTTACAAACTGGCTTTTGGGCACCGAAAGCTCCCACTGGAAGTATTTTTTCATCAGTTGGAGGACTCGGCTATCGTGGGATCCTAGATAATAACTTTCAAAAGCCTGCAGCGCCAGCATGTTGGGCCAAAGGTCCGGAGCACCATTGTTGAGGGTCTTGTTGGACCGTGGGCCAAACCAACCGTCCGATTCTTGACCCTCTATCATCGGCTCAACCCACTTTTTAGCAACCGCAATCATCTTGGGATCTCGGCGCACATAGGCTAAATCAACATAGCCCCTCAGCCAGTAAGGCACTTCTTCCCAACCGTTAACCCCTTGCCCGGTTGGACTTAACCAAGCATTGTTTTTTGGATTGAGAAAGCTGCTGATATGCATCAAATTGCCGGTAAACCCGTGGGCCTCGTTGGTGAGCTCGGATTGAAGCCAACCCTGGGGCTCGATCGCCTGAATGGGCAGTCTTTCTAACGGAGAAGGCATCAAAGGCGGCCGATTGCCAACGTAAAAATGATTTTCACCTCTGGTGGGCAGTTTAGGGACCAACTCGCCTGAAAGGAAGGCGCCGCCCCTATGAGACGACAAAATGAAAAAGGCGATGGTGGTGCAGAACATAGGCCGTCTTTTCAGCATATCTCATCTGTTGCGGCGGGGCTAACAATCGATGTCAACCGAAATTGAAAGGAATCATTCAAAATGTATTGATATGAATCGACCGGTTGCCATTCAGCTTTACTCCGTCCGCCACGACTTCGAAAAAGACCCCCGACACGTTTTGAAAACAGTTGCCGAGCAGGGGTATGACGGCGTAGAATTTGCTGGTCTCTATCACCATGGCCCCAAAGGCGTTGGTGACATGCTAAAAGAGTTTGGACTGAAGGCAGAAGGATGCCACATTGGCATCAACCAATTTGATGAAGGACTCTTTCAGGACACAATTGATACCTATCAGTTTTTGGGATGCCACTGGCTGATTTTAGCTTGGCTGCCGGAGGAAATGAGAAACACGCCTGTTGCCTGCGCAGAAACTGGCAAAAAATTGGGGGAGATTTCGCACCGGCTGCATGAGCGCGGGATGAGGCTTGGGTTCCATTGCCATCACGCCGACATGGTGCCTCTTTCTGACGGCAAAAGTGCTTGGTACCACATTGCCGACAACACCCCAGCAAGTTTTATTATGCAGTACGACACAGCCAACGGAATGAGCGGTGGTGCCGATCCGATTAAGCCGATCACCGATCTGCCGGGGCGAGGGGCTTCTGTCCACCTGAAAGAGTGGAAAGGTGGCCACGGAGCGATTATTGGAGAAGGGGATATTCCTTGGGCTAAGGTCCTGCAAGAGTGTGAAGCTGTCGGAGGCACCGAATGGTATGTGGTGGAATACGAAATTGAAAGCGATCCTAACCCATTGGATTCGGTTGGCAAATGCCTGCACTATCTCAGAAATCTGAACTACTAAGCCGCGCTTGACAGCAGAATTGTGGTCAAGGGTCTTGCGGAAAAGTGGGCCCAACTTTTGGCTGGATTCCGTAGCTTAAAGGTCTTAAATAATCCCTACTAAAGCCTTGAATGAGCCTAATGGTGGAGATAGTCGGATTTGAACCGACGACCCCCTGCTTGCAAAGCAGGTGCTCTCCCGCTGAGCTATACCCCCGTGCCAGAGATGAGAATACCAGACGCGATCCCCTGTTAGGCAAGAGTTTGGCAGATAAAGTGGGCCCCATACTACCGAACAACCATAATCTGAACCTCATCAGGCCCCTCTTTGAAGGCTGGCAAGGATGGCTAATTCTGGTCAGAATCTAACCGAATCACTTCGACAAGGTCTAACGACTGAGTGAAAAGGCAATAAACCTTCGCTTTGCTTTTCAGCCCAAGATAGGCCCTAGGGTTCAAAGAAGTGGCCCTAATAGCCAACTCCGGACCAAAATCATTGGCAAGATTTTTAAAGGCATCGAGAAGGGTGATGGAACTGCCTGCCAATGCCCCAGATTGCAGCCTCACATCGGATCGCCCCACCACAACATCCAGACCCCACATGGTAAGACGGGTGCCTTCCTCCATTCCCGATGCCTTTGTGCCATCGCTGACGGCAATAACCCCGTGACTTCCCTTGCATTGAGTGAGCACCATTGCCGATTCTTTGCAGACATGAACGCGGTCGTAAATCAGCTCACAGGCAAAATGGCTTTGGTCTAAACAAAATCCAATGACTCCAGCCTCGCGGTGATGAAAAGGACGCATCGCGTTAAAAGTATGGGTAGAATGCCCAGCCCCTGCCCTAAAGGCAGATTCTGCTTCTTTGTAAAGGGCATTAGTGTGCCCCATTCCAACCCGCACATCCCGTTGATGAAGCCTGGAGATCAGGTTGGCTGCGCCAGGAATTTCGGGGGCGAGGGTAATAACTCTCAGACGGGGATGGTCAAACACTTCATCCCACTCGGATGGTCCTTGCGGAATCTCGGTGATGGAATCTTGAGGCTGGGCGCCAGGGAAAAGTGGGGAAAGGAATGGCCCTTCCAGGTGAAATCCAAGAATTCTTATATCGTCTGCTGGTAGGTTCCCCACTGCAGATAGTACGGCCTCAGCACTAGAAGTCACCGTGGTGGGAACAAAACCCTCATAACCAAGCTCGGATAGTTTGTCGGCCCAAATTTGGATTTGGTCGCTCGATGCCTCCATGAAGTCAATGCCAAAGCTGCCGTGAATGTGCTGATCCACAAAGCCGGGTGCCAAAATGAATTTTGGAGTTGAGGCGGCTGGCTCTAGGTGAATCTGACCGGATTTGATCTCTGCATGATAGGTTCCAAAACCATGGTTGCCAATTGTAAATACAGCCTCGTTCACGGTACTAGAGCGTACCCACCACCCTCTCGAATCACCTTGCCATCCATTTCCAGAAAGGTTAACTCGGCAAGAAGCTCATCTGGGGATAATCCGGTTGCCTGAGAAATGACTTCCACCCGCTTAACTTCCACTGTCAAAGCGTCCAAGATGCGCTTTGCAACTTCCGTAATGGCAGTTGACTCTTGATGAAAATTAAGAGTTGGCTGAAGGTCAAGCGCTTCAAAAATCTGATCTGGAGAATCAACAAGGGTCGCTCCGTCCCGGATGAGGGCGTGAGAACCCTGAAAGGAAAGCTGATCTATCGTTGAAGGCACCACAAAAACAGGTCTGCCCAAGTCGGCTGCGTTTTGAGCTGTGTTTAGGGCCCCTGATCTTGCAGGAGCCTCCACAACCAATATAATTTGGCTCAACATAGCTATCGTGCCATTGCGGGCAAGGAATCGGTAACCAATTGGCTGGGTTCCAAAGGCAAAGGTGCTTAGCAAACAGCCCTGACTGGCAATTCTCCGAAAAAGGGCGGCGTGCATGGCGGGATATAGCCGATCAAGCCCGCCTGCCAAAACCGCGGCAGTTTGCCCTCCGCCAACAAGGGCGCCTTCATGGGCAGCAGCGTCAATCCCCAATGCGCCTCCGCTTACAACTGTGATACCCTGCTTGGCAAAGGCTTCTGCAAATTTTGCGGCGGCTGCTCTGCCGTAAACCGAGGCATTTCTGGTGCCGACAATCCCAACGGTTGGGCCCGAAAGGCAAGCCTCATTTCCCATGACCATCAAGGCTGGCGGCGCACCAGGACTGCTTTCTAACTGAACCGGAAAATGGTCTCTGGTGAGCACGTGGGCACCTCTTTCAAAGATTCGGTCCAGCTTACTAACGTCGCACTCTTTCACCCGCTTGGCTTCTGATTCTGAGAGGGCTGGGTGGGATGCAAATTCTGCAACCGTGAATTGAGAAGAAGAGCCGAACGCTTTTTCAAGCGCTCGACCCTTTTCTGGAGAGACTTCAGCTGCTAACAGCAGTTGCCAAAAGAGAGGAATGGGGGTCAGTTGCCGCTGCCACCGCCGCCGCCTAGCCCGCCAGGACCGCCAGCGCCACCATTTTGACCATTCTTGTTATCTTGCCCTTCCACTTGGATCGGAGGCAGGGTGTTGTCGATATTGAGGATAAAGCTCTTTTGCTCTGAATTGCCCATCCAATCCGAGACATTAACAACAATCGTATGCCTTCCATTTTGCAGAGGCAGATTTTTGCCATCCAAAGAAAAGAAGATTTCTGCAACTCCGTCAGGGGTGAATTTCACATCCGCGGGCTTGCCGTCAATGGTGATTGACAAAGAACTTGGATCAACTCCAGACGAATAGTCTTGAATCTTGTAGACAAGAACCAATGGAGGCTGGCCACTCACGGTTGCCCCAGGGCTGGGGAAGCTCATCGTCACCTCAGGAGGAGTGAGATCAACCCCGTTGGTAGGATCAAAGGCTAGGATGCTTCCGTCTCGGCAAAATTGTAGCAAAGTCGTTCCTGCAAGAACTGGCTGAGACGTTGCCTGGATATAGGAGATCTTGGTGACATTTTTGGCTTGCTGACCGTTGCCTCCGCCGCCAAGTCCGCCCCCGCCAAGTCCGCCGCCACCAAGGCCGCCGCCACCGGGTCCACCAAAGCCTCCACCGCCGGGACCGCCAGGTCCTCCTGATGTGCCACCTTGCTTGTTTTTATCTTCATAGACACCACCGATCGGTCGAATGATGTAATTCCAGATTGGAGCTGGTTTTGAACCGTTGATGAGGATTTCATTTCCACTTGCGCCTGTAAATACAAACAAGTTTTTGCCAACATTGATGGGGGCCGATTGTGGGTAGCTTCCAATGGGAATTGGACCGGCTGTCGATGTTTCGGTGCCAGATCGAGGCTGACCCTGAAGATTAAAAGTGTAAGCGTTTCCATCGGGGGTCACAACCGCAACTCCACCCGGTCCAACTGCGGGCCAGTACGCGATATCAGAGCCAAGCTGATAGTCCCAATTCACCTGACCACTGAGAGCATTGATCGAAACAACGTATCCACCGGCTGCCACATAAATGTTGCCGTCATACACGATGGGATGAGGATCGGGCGGCACAGACGTAAAATCAATCTTCCAATCTAATTGCCGGGTTGCATAGTTGATCGCAAGCAGTTTGTTGTCGTTAGAAAAGCAAATGATGTCGCTGCCCGCAATAGCAATCTGGCCAGAAAGCCCGTTGTTGATGACCAGCGGCGTTGTGTAGTAAGCCGTACCGTCGCTAGGTTTGACCCCCATAATGCTGCCGTCGCTCTGAGCAAAAAACACGGCATCCTTGGTGTAAACCGGACTGCCTGCAAACCCAGACGGAGAATTATAAACCCACTTAGTTTGCCCAGTTCCTTCATCAATGGCATAGAGAATGCGGTTGGAAGCCAACGCAAACACCATATTGTTTCCAAGGGCAGGCGATCCCTGGAACTCGGCTGCCAACGGCTCACCGGCTGGATATCTCCAAATTTGATTACCGTCGGAAAGGTTTAAGGCAAAAAGCCTCTGTTGATCAGCAACAAAAACCGTTTGTCCATCTACAACTGGTGCCCCATGCGGAATGTTGCTTGTGGTTAACGGCTGCTGCCATCGCCACGCAACCGGTGCTGGCCCTGTAAATTGAGCGAGCGCGCTGGCGCTCATACCCACGACCAAAGCGACCCCTGCCGCTAACTTAAAGTATCGTTTGCCCATACAAATCATGTGTCAATCGTTGACGTTTCCCCTTCACATTTTAGACTTCAAATGTTAATTCTGTCTAGCAAGGTTCAAACTTCTGTTTGACACGTCCATCTATCGGACGTCTTTTGATGCCATTTGGTCACGTTTTGCCCAATAATTTCTAACTTCAATCGGAATCAATTTCGTCTTAGGCAGGTCAAATTAAAAAGATTGGCAGCAGTTAGAGAACTGATGACTGAGGGCTTGTACTTGATGAATCCTCAAATGGAAGAAAGATAATGGGCAAATCTGGATGCCCTTTACGGCCCAAATCCATTGCCAAAGAACCTTGCCAGAAGCAGGTTCTGGTGGGCCCAGCTAGATTCGAACTAGCGACCTCACCCTTATCAGGGGTGCGCTCTAACCAACTGAGCTATGAGCCCGAATCCAAAATTATACCGCTCCTTTGTAATCATCGCCACAAAAACTGGTCATGCTTAGACCGTTGGGCTCATTTAGGCTCAATGTGCCAAAATCCTCCCATGGTTGGCCGACTCATTGCCCTCTACAACAAATACAGATTGCAAAAGCTAAAAAAGCAGGGCCTCCAAATTGCTGAGGACTGCCGATTGATCACATTCCCCGATTTTGGATCGGAACCCTACCTCGTTAGTATCGGCAAACACGTCACCGTTTCGGGCTTTGTATCGTTTGTCACTCACGATGGCGGTAGCTTTGTTTTCCGAGACCAAGAGCCCTATAAAAACGTGAGACGAGTTGGCAGAATTACCATTCACGACAACTGCTTTATTGGGATACGGTCTGTGATTCTGCCTGGAGTCGAAATCGGCCCCAATTCTGTTGTGGGAGCAGGATCGGTTGTTACGAAAACTGTCCCTCCTAACACGGTTGTTGCCGGAGTTCCTGCCAAGCCAATCATGACGGTGGAAGAGTACGCGGAGCGCATGAAAGCTAAGTACGATGGCCACGATCAAGAAGCTTGGGAAAAAGATGCAAAGGCCTATTTCCTTTCCAGATTTCCGTACCCGTGGCCATTTGAGAATTCCTGAATTTGAGCCTCCTCGATTCTGATCCTGATCACTTGTCCTAAACCTGAGTCTTTAGCAGGATTTGGGGCTCATGGCAGTTTGGGAGTTTTAAAGAAAACCCATTCCAATCCCAAGTTGGATGACCACCCCGATTCCAATCGCGGAATCGGCAAAAGAATGGAAGCTGAGCGAGAATGAGCCTCGCCATCCTGAGACACTGTCCAAAAAGAAGCCCCGAGCCAGTCTATTGGCTCGGGGTGTCTTTCCTTCGAACTTAAGCGGCTAGCTTGTTGGCTTTAGCGGCCTCGATGTCCGAAATTGTTTCTTTGGTTACTTTGGTTCTGATTCCCTCGGCTTTGGTTTGACCTTTGCGGAGGATTTTGGTGTCTCTGGTTTGACCTCTGAGGAGGATTCCAGTGGCTTTGGTTTGACCTCTGAGGAGGATTCCAATGGCTTTGGTTTGACCTCTGAGGAGGATTCCAGTGGCTTTGGTTTGACCTCTGAGGAGGATTCCAGTGGCTTTGGTTTGACCTCTGAGGAGGATTCCAGTGGCTCTGGTTTGACCTCTGAGGAGGATTCCAATGGCTTTGGTTTGACCTCTGAGGAGGATTCCAGTGGTTCTGGTTTGACCTCTGAGGAGGATTCCAGTGGCTCTGGTTTGACCTCTGAGGCGGATTCCAGTGGCTCTGGTTTGACCTCTGAGGCGGGTTCCAGTGCCAGCCACCCCGATTGTTGTTTCGCCTGTTTCCACCGTTTGACTTCAGGGGAGCATTCCAATGGGTATTTCCGCGGTTGGAATTTGATTGGTTCGATCTCTGAGGCGGGTTCCAATGCCAGCCATTTCGACCCTGGCGGTTGTTATTGCCGCCCTGGTTACCAAAATGAACTGGACCGGACGATTGGCTGCTCCTAGAACCGCCATTCCAGTGCCAAGATTGACCCGATCTGCCTTGCTGGGACGCTTGTCCGAACCTTCCTTGCCCAGGATTGGCTTGGCGGAACCCGTTATTTCCAAACCGATTGCTATTGGGGGCAAAAACTCTTCTGCCCAAATTGTGAGGCTGGAACGACGCGGACTGGAACGCTCTTGAAGGGGTCAGGGAGTTTCGCATCGGAACCGCAAGGCTCGATCCAAACCTACCGTTTTCACCTCTAAGCATCGCACCATGGGCAAAGGCTTGCTCACCTCTGCGGCCCAAGGGTTGGAAGTGTCCACCACCTACAAAACCTGTTTGGCTCGCCAAAATCGTTCCATAGCGGGCGTTTCGCGGCACAAAGTTAACATCCCTTCCGAAGTTGCCTTGGGGACCATTAAAATTGTTGAAGGTGTAATTGTTGTAGACGTTTCGGATGCGATATCCATCTTCTGGTCGATTAAACTCGCTTGGGTCAAATCGATGGGGTTCGCAATAGCCAAACCGCGTTGGGGTGTAGCAGGCAACGCCTCCGATCGAGAAGTTAAATGCCCAGTTTCCGCTTGTAAATCCAACCGAAATGTAGCTTGGGTACCGAACTTCTTGAGGGCACAAAGGCGCCCATCCAATTTGATTGTCATAGTTGCAGAAGCTGACTGCAGCCGGAGTCCAGTATTGAGTTTCCGGTCCTGGGCACCAACCCCATCCATAAGGTTCATGGACCCATGTGCCGTAGTGATACGGAGCCCAGCCCCAAGGTTCATTACCAACCCAGGTCCAACCAACCGGATCAACCCACACCCAATGGCCGTGCCAGTAAGGGCGCCAGTTATCATCTTCATGAGGGAACCAAACGTTTCCGTATCCGGCAACAACTCTCCATCCGCCATAGTGGTCCAGATTGCCAGCAACGATCGAAACGTTGTAAGGCAGGTAAGGATCTCGGTGGGTGGGATAGACGTAACCGTCTCGATACCGATTGAATCGGTCCCAGCTATCTTGGCCAGGTGCCCGATAGATGTTGAGGGGGTCATTGGTATTGCCAATGTCGATTGCGTCTCCCGACTGAAGAGTGGATTGCTGGGACTGATCTTGAACTTGAACCGTTCCCCGTAAATCCACAATTCTTTGCCGATTGTTGGCATCGATTCGAACAACCGACTGTCCGTCGGTCCGCAAAGACGCGTACGGGCCGTCAATTTGATAGACCGAGGCAGAATTGCGAGATTCCATTGTCACAGTTCCGTCGTTGACCTGAACGTCGGTGTACTCCCCGTTGCTATCGGAGCTCATTGTTTGAAGGGTCACAACCGCTCCGTTACCAAGGCGCAGCACGCTGCCGTCATCAAACTGAATCTCGGCTCTTCCTCCTCCCGATGCCCAAATTTGGGCGCCTTGACGGATTGGCTGATTGATGGCCGCGTAGGACCAATCAATTTGGCTGGTTGGGCGGAAACTAACGTTTCCCTCAACAAAACTGATTCGAGCTAAGCGAATCGGGCCGCCAGCATTGCTTTGCGCTTGGGTATTCCCGCTTGAGCCGAGAATAAAGGCTAGGGCAACCGGAAGCATCGTCGCTATGTTTCTTGGTTTTAGGTATCCCATACTCTTTTGAACGATAAACCTCTAAGAATGATCCATGCCAAATGCATCCAAAATCTGAAGATTCCTTAAGAAGTCCACTTTAATTCCTTAATTTGAACTGGAAACTAGCAATTATGCGGGATAGCTGATCTATCGAAACCTTAAAGCGTTTTCAGTTACTCCCCTAGAGTATATGACACTTTTCTGGAAGACGCACCAAAAGCCACTTGTCAAGGTACAAATTTACGAAATTGGCTTCGTATCTGGTAACAAGACAGTGTTATGATTGCGCCGATTGTTGCCCTTATCTGCTTAAATCGCGGAAAGGTAGTCATTCCCCGTCCAGGGCCAAGCAAAACCCTAGCCCAGATTGATGCCAATGATCCTGACATTAGCCCTGCTCGATTGAAGTTCATCACCGCTCACCTAGCTGCTTTTGTCAACCGCAATACAAGCACCGACCACTTGGAAAGAGCCGCGCAATGGGTTTACGAGCAATACAAAACCATTCCTGGGCTTAAAGTCAGACTGTTTTCCTACACCGTTCACAAGGGCCCTCGGATTCCTGCCACAAAGAAAGTTGATGAAGTGGTTGCGGTTTTGCCAGGTAGAGACGATCAAAGAGTTTTAATGGGTGGACACCTTGATTCTATCAATATGTATGTGCCAGCCGATATTCAAACCTTAGAAACCGCCCGTGCCCCTGGAGCCGACGACGACCTTAGCGGAATGGCATCCACCATGGAAGTGGCAAGAGTCATGGCAAGAAAACATTGGCAACACACCTGCGTCTTTATTGCTTTTTCCGGTGAAGAACAAGGATTATTTGGATCTCATGCCCTTGCCAACTATGCCAAAGACCACCAGTGGAAAATCCTTGGATTTCTGAACAACGATATCATCGGAAGCGGCCACGATGAAATCGGGCAAAGGAACGATCATATGGTTCGACTTTTTAGTCCTTCTGATCCGTTTGGGCACGGCAGCCGAAGCTTAGCCCAATACATCCAGTGGATCAATGTTTGCCACAATTCCAACGGCAGTCCCTATTTTTCTGTGCTCGACAAACTGAGGCCCGACAACCCCAAGTTTCAGGTTCAGTTAGAATTTCGGCTTGATCGCTATTTGCGGGGAGGAGACCACTATTCCTTTATTCGCGCTGGATACCCTGCCGTGCGCTTCACCGAGCCTTATGAGTCCTTTACTCACCAGCATTCCCCCTATGACTTGCCGCAATATGTTGATTTCAACTATGAAGCCAAAGTTGCGGAAGTTAACTTGCTTGGTGTCTCTTCCCTTGCTCAGGCTCAGGCCCCACCCACTGATGTCAGAATCAAGCTGAATCTTAGCCACAGCACCAACTTAAGCTGGAAAGGCGATCCAAGCCAAACCTATGTCGTTTATTGGCGCACCACAACCTCTCCGGTTTGGCAACACGCCGTCTGCGTGACTGGTTTGCATGCAAGGATTGGCAGGGTCAGCAAGGATGACAACATTTTTGCGGTTGGTGCCGAAGGTGGAGTCCCTGTGCTGGCTCGCTGATCAGCCCAAAAAGGTGAGGGTTCGGCACCTTGCATTAACCTAAGTCATGGGACAATCTTTTGGGCCGACGCCCGAATCCGCAGACCCAAGTTGCAGACCAAAGCTGATGTTTTGAGACTCTGAACTCGCCCCACAAACCCCAGCCAAGCTAAGCGTTGGCATACTTCGCTTCTAACTGGTTCCAAGAATCATTAGCAATGGCAAAACGAATCTCTTCCATAAGCCGTGCGTAAAAGGCTAGATTGTGGAGGGTGGCAAGTCTTGCTCCCAATGGCTCTTTGGCTTTAAAAAGGTGGCGCAGATAGGCGGCCGAGTAGTCTTGAACGAGGGGAAATTTGCTTTCTGGATCAACAACTTCGCCGTGCTCCGCCCATTGAGCGGCAAGAATATTGACCCTCCCGTGCATTGTGTACAGGCAATGGTGGCGAGCCATTCGGGTTGGCAAAACGCAATCAAACATATCAACCCCTTGGGCAACCGCGTGAATGATGTCTTTGGGATGACCCACTCCCATCAAGTACCGCGGCTTCTCTTCTGGCAATAGAGGGGCGGTATGGGTCACAACCGGATATTGAAGGCTGCTTGGCTCTCCCACGCTAACGCCGCCAATTGCATAGCCATCAAACGGCAGAGCGGTAAGGGCCTGGGCCGAGACCGTTCTTAAATCAAGATGGATGCCGCCCTGCACGATGCCAAACAGGGCAACTGTGTTGTCTTTAGCGGCAAGATTTCGAGGTGCCCATCGGTGGGTTTGCTCCATGGCGGCAACCGCTTCTTCTCTGCTGCAAGGATAGGGAGCGCAAACATCCAAAGCCATGGCGATATCCACCCCAAGCTCACACTGAGTTTCAATGGAGCGCTCCGGAGACAAGAAAAGCTCCGATCCATCTAAGTGAGATTTGAAGGCAACTCCTTTTTCTGAAAGGGTTCTTTGTTGGCTTAGACTCATCACCTGGTAACCGCCTGAATCGGTCAGGATTGCCCCTGGCCATGACATAAATTTATGAAGGCCACCCAGCCTAGAAATAAGCTGAGACCCCGGTCTTAGCGCAAGATGATAGGTGTTGCCGAGGATTAATGAGAATCCAAGATTTTGCAGTTCTTGGCTTGACACAGTTTTGACGGTTGCCTGAGTGCCAACTGGCATGAAAACCGGAGTCGACACGGTTCCATGGCTTAGGTTTAAGGTTCCTAGCCTTGCTTGATTTTGCTTGCACTTTTTGTGAACCTCAAATTGCATCAAAACATAAGTATGGTTGAGATTTCCTTTTGGTACTCTTGAAGCACTATGTCTGCAACTGATATTTCTGCCACCAAGACCGGCCGCATTTTTAACTTTTCAGCAGGTCCGTCAACGTTGCCGATCGAAGTTCTAGAGCAAGCCCAGCGAGACCTCTTGAATTACGATGGCAGTGGGATGAGCGTCATGGAAATGAGCCATCGGTCGGCTCCTTTTGAATCTATCATCAACCGTGCAGAAGCAGATTTAAGGGCGCTCCTTGCAATTCCCGACGACTACTCGGTTCTTTTCCTTCAAGGTGGTGCCAGCCTCCAGTTCTCAATGATTGCCATGAATTTTCTGGCTGAGGGTCAAGAGGCAGGTTACATCGTTACAGGAGCTTGGGGAGAAAAAGCCTTAGAATCAGCCCAGCTTGAGGGATCCGCAAAGGAAGTTCACTCTCAAAAAGAAGGCGGATACAAAAAAGCCCCCTCTTGGGCCGAAATCCCAGACTGTCGTGGCTTGGCCTACGTCCATTGCACCTCAAATGAAACCATCCAAGGGGTTGAGTTTTCGTCGGACCCATCCCCATTGGGCGCGCCAATCATCTGCGATATGTCGAGTGATATTCTTTCGCGGCCGGTTCATGTCTCCGCCTACGATTTGATCTATGCTGGAGCCCAAAAAAATATGGGTCCTGCTGGGCTAGTGGTTGTCATTGCCAAAAAGTCATTTCTTGCTGGCGCGAAGTCTGGGCTGGGCCCGATGCTGGATTATAAAGTTCAAGACAAAAACAAGTCGCTTTATAACACGCCTCCTTGCTGGTCAATCTATGTGACTGGCCTCGTGTTTCAGCACCTCCTTTCAACAGGAGGCATCTCGGGGGCAGAAGCCAGAAACCGCGCCAAGGCTAAGGTGATTTATGATGCGATTGATCAAAGCGACGGATTCTTCAAAGGCCACGCTGAAGTCGGTTCAAGATCGCTGATGAATATCACATTCACCTTGCCCTCTGATGAATTGACGTCTCAATTCATAAAGGCCTGCGATCAGACCCAGCTTGATGGGCTTAAGGGCCACCGGTCAGTGGGAGGCTGCAGGGCAAGCGTCTACAATGCGTTTCCAAGAGAAGGTTGTGACCGCCTTGCCGAACTCATGGCCGACTTCCGCAAATCACACTAGTCTCTCTTGCCCTCGATCGCAGAATCGTTGGCTAGAGCCGCACTGCCGGGCTTGGTTCACCGCGCCCCTGTGAACCAAGTCGTTGCACCCCAAGGGCTGAACTCCTTGGGCTCCGCACTTCTGGGCTGTGGGGACAAGGAAAGCTTAGCCTTTAACACTCGGGGAGGCTGAGGGGAATTTTGAGGGCCAACCCGCCCTCGCTCGTTTCCTTGTACTTAACGCTCATGTCTTGCGCCGTCTCCCACATCGTTTGGATGACGTCATCCAACGAGACCTTGGCGGAGGCAGGGTCGCTACCAAGGGCAATCTGAGCGGCAGTAATCGCCTTCATCGCTCCCATTGTATTGCGTTCGATGCAGGGCACCTGAACCAGGCCACCAATCGGATCGCACGTGAGCCCAAGATGATGCTCCATTCCTATTTCTGCCGCCATTAATATCTGCCCCACAGATCCGCCCTTGGCGCAAGCCAATCCGGCTGCTGCCATTGCCGAAGAAACTCCGATTTCTGCCTGACAGCCTCCCATCGCTGCCGAAATGGTGGCGTGCTTTTTGAATAGCATTCCAATGACGGCAGCCGTTAACAAAAAATCGTGCAAATGTGATTTTTTGTTGCATTCTGTAAAGCAAAAGCAATAGAGCAAGACGGCAGGAATAACTCCTGCCGCACCATTAGTGGGAGCGGTTACAACTCGGCCATAAGCCGCATTTTCTTCGTTAACCGCAAGTGCAAAACAAGTTACCCATTGTAAAACCAAGTCAAATTCTGTGCAGCTCTCGGCAACACGGTCAAACCACTGCTCAATGGGAGGGTCTGGCTCGGAATGGATCAATTTGCGGCTGAGTTCTTTGGCTCGCCTCTTGACCAAGAGCCCTCCTGGAAGCAATCCTCCCGTATGGCAGCCATCATATACGCAGCGCATCATCACTTGGATCAGTTCATCTAACCGACGGTCGGTCTCTTCTTCGCTCCTGAAGGCGGCTTCGTTTTGCCTCACCAATTGAGGTAAAGAAATCACTTCCCTCCTGCAATCATCCTCCAATTGCACTCCTGACTGGATGGGGAAAGGCAGCATGATAGGATCGCTAGTCGCTTGGGCACCTTCTTGCACCACAAATCCTCCTCCGATTGAGTAGTAGGTTTTTTGGAAGGAATGACTCTTCGTTTTGGCGCGAATCGTCATTCCGTTGGGGTGAAATGGCAGCGCTTCCTCGCGGTGAAAAAGCAAATCTGATTCCACCGCAAAAGCAACATCGCAAAGCCCACCCAACTTTAAGTTCCCACTGGCTTTGACCTCTTCCAACACCGCCGGCAACATGCCAGACCGACACCGAGAGGGGTTTTGACCACTTAAACCCATCAAAATTGCAAGATCGGTTCCGTGGCCCTTGCCGGTTTTTGCCAACGATCCATAGAGATCAACTTGAACCTGAACAACCTGCTCAAGCAGATTCTCTTCTGATAAAGACTCCACAAACATCAAGGATGCCTTCCAAGGGCCCAAGGTGTGAGAACTGGAGGGCCCCACCCCGATCTTGAAGATTTCAAAGACGCTTAAAGCTTCAGAGGACACATTCACCCATAAATTGCACGCTTGCGAAACTAGAGCGGAAAGCACCAAGGAATCGATTTGCCAATTTCCCTCGAAACTCCAAGCTCAATCCGCCCATCCCGATTGCAAAAGTTCTCTGGTTTCTTCGATTGCCACATCCCAAATTGAGTTCATTTCTTCTTCGGGCCGTTCATAAAGGCCGCCAAAGCTGCCATCGCCTAAGTAGCTTTTTAAGGCAGACGGTGACAGTTGACGATAGACATTGGGGTCAATCATTGGCTTGCGGTGCTGAGGCTGAGCGATCCCCTTGAGGCGAGTCCAAGCAAAGTTCTCCATCCAACTGGCGTGGCTAGCGTCGGGATCAATCGAAACAACTTTCTCCCACGTTTTGGGGCCGATCCACCAGTCGTGCCACTTGATCCGAGCATCGGGAAACTTGGTAAGGGCCTCACTGATTACGGCCCGAGCGGGGGTATTGCCACCGTGCCCGTTTAGGATAAAAATGCGCCGAAACCCTTGTTTCAGTAAAGAACACAAAATCTCTCCAATCAGCTTCAAATAGAGATCAGATGACAAACTTACCGTTCCGGGAAACTCTAAAAAAGAAGGCGTTAATCCGTAAGGAACCACCGGAAAAACGGGAATTCCTAGCGTCTGGGCAGAATCAAAGGCAAGCTTTTCGGCAAGGATGGTATCGGTGCTGAGGCTTAAGTAGGCATGCTGTTCTGTGCAGCCTAGAGGCAAAACACAAATGTTGTTAGACCCTATATAGGATTCCACCTGTTGCCAATGCATTTCTGAGATTCGCATGACCATGAGTTAACCAGAGTCTTCCTATGGCTTTGATTAAGAAAGGCAGCCGGTGCCGCCGCTTGGTGCAGTTTTGCTTACAACAAACTAGCCCAGATCGAATTGGCCTTGGTATAAAACCTCGGCTCTGCCAATTAAGGCCAGTTCAGAATCCCAACTGGCCGCCTCAACCCAAACCGATCCCCCCGGGTTGACAACTTCTATTTTGCCGCCATATCCCCTTTCTCTCATCAGTTCGGCTCCGGTTGCGGCGCTGCCGGTTCCGCAGCCTAATGTTTCGCCAACTCCCCGCTCCCAAATTCTGATCTTGACTCTATTTTCGTCGAGTACTTGCCGCCAAATCACGGATGTTCTCTCCGGAAAATCGGGGCTGTTTTCCAGTTTTTGGCTTACGGCCCTGAATTCCTCATCACTAGATGGCAGTCCGGCTTCTAGCACGACATGGGTTGATCCGGTTGAAAGGGCGCTTCCTTGATAGCTTTTGTGATTCCACTCGACAATTCCTGCTCGATGGAACGTGATTTCGGGATCTTTTACAAAGCGCACAGGAATCTGGTCGGGACTGGTGTCGGCTTTGCCAAGAATGGTCCTCACATCCTTGCCATGGATCGAGGCTTCCACAATTCGGCCGTGATGATCAATCGCAAATTGGTCTTTCACCCATCCTAGCTCGTGGGCAACATGAGCCGCGCAGCGCAAACCGTTTCCGCAAAAATCCTCAGATCCGTCAGGGTTAAACATGCGGAGTTTCAGTCCCTGCTCCCACGCGGCAAAGGCAAGCAAACCATCGCCGCCAATCCCAGTTCTTCGATCAGAAAGCCGGACAGCCAATGCCGACAAGTCAGTTTGGCAGACATCCTCCAAGTGGATCAATGGAAAATCATTGCCAATCGACTGGACCTTGTAAAAAGGGAGTTTCTTCTTCAATTCAAAGGTTCCAGATAGCACTGAGCCGATTCCACCGTCTTGGCAAACCACTGCCCGTCTGGTGACACTAAGGGAAACCACCAAGCACTGGGGCGTAAGTTGGAGTGCTGAAGCCCTGCCGATGCAATGACTGCCTCCCTAATGAGCCTTGCCCTTGCTTCTTCTGCCAAACACTCGATCTGGCGACGTACCTGGTGCCGCGCCTTGCGGTCTGACCCTTGGGTGATCCGTCCTTGATCTTGTGACGCAACTTTTAAATCCGCCTTGGCTAAATCAATATCTGCAACCGTCTTTGCAATGGCATCCTGAAAAGACTGTCTTTTTTGGAGGTCAGCTTCAGTCGGTTCCTTTTCAAAAATGAACTCCCTAAAGTGAGCACCCATAGCCTGTTCTAAATTCTGCCGCTCTAACTTCAGGAACCGAATCTTTTGGTACAGGCCCTGCCGAACCTGCCTTTTTTCATCAATCAGGGCCTGCACTTTGGACTGCTCGGCCTGAACCTCTTCGTATTTGCTGGCTTGCTCCTTCCAAAACTCAGAGGGTTCATAGATTCCTTTTTCGGCTTCGGCTGTGTGTTTGGTCAGGAATTGCAAGAGATCAAGTGGTCGTTTCAGGGTGCCTAGCTCAGAAAGCAGCTTTTCTTGGTCTGCCCCAACTTTTTGCCAATTGGCTGCAAATTCCTTGGTAGTGATGGACTGACGGTTAAATGGACCCTGCAGCGGCAAAGGCACTTTGATGTTGGCGTTAACTGCGGCAAGACTTGACCAAGCGTCGTATTTCACCCTCAGGATGGGATGAAGCTTAAAGTCAATAGAAAGCTGAGAGGATAAGATTTGCTGCAGCTGACGGGATCGGTGAACATATCCGCTTGCCCCTTCGTGAAAGGCAAAGCAGTATTCTCTGCTCAGCATTCCAATTAAGGTGACTGCTTTTCCAACCACCACGCAATGGCTTCCAAATTTTTCTTCTAAAGCAATAGCAAAATCTTTCACCGTCTTTGGTTCCTTGGCAAAGGTAAGGAATTGAGGCTGCGGGGTCATAAGCACGGCTCCGCGCTTGCCAAGCCGAATGGTGCCTCTTCCAATCTTAGGGATGTAAACGTCAAACGGCAAGGCGCCGGTGCCAAAGCGATCCAGCTCATAAAGCCCCGAACCTCTGACTGCCGTGTTATAGGCTTGGACTGCAATCGCACGAGTTTCTGGCCGGATAAAGATATCCAACAACTCAAATCTGGGCAGTTCACAAGACTCTCGGTTAAATCTCAACAAGCGGCTTGTGCGGGTTGTACTGATGCGGCTTTCTTTGCCCGAGACTAGCCGATGCAATTGAGCTAAAAACGATTCGTAAAGGTCCGATAACGTACAACAACTCGATTCATCGGCACGATCACAAACCAGGTCTCGCAATTCATTGGCCCTTTTCAATCCTGCCTCATAGGACTCTCCTTCCAAGCAGTTCAAAGACTCATCTATTGCCCAGTCTAATGCTCTTTTGAGTTCGGGAAGGATAGACCGGCAGGGAACCTCGGAAGCAACCAGACTGTCATCTCCCACGCTTACAATTCCTCTCCAACCCCATGCTTCGGTGAGTTTTTCTACAAAACCGGGGTGCAAGGCTTCTAATCGCCTAGTTCTTAAACCAGAAGCGGTAAAAGTGTCTCGCTTGATCACCGTTTCACTGCCAAACAAAGTCGAAAACTCGGCTGCCGCGCTCCAAATTTCTTTCGTCGAAGTATCGTTATGAGGCAGCGCCAAAAACCCTTCTTGCCCTTTGGTACTTCCCGGAACTTTGGCAAAATAGTCCGTATCATGGATGCCGGCAACAAAGTCTCTGCCGTTGCCATGAGAAGCCAACCAATTGGCAATGCCAGCCTTCATCGGCTCATCCCAAAAGACGGTTTGCCCTAGGGCCAAAATCGGGATGTTGGGGGCAACCTCGTCTAGATGGGCAAACGCCTCTTCAAGAGACAATTCCTTGGTCATAGTGTTTATGTACTCATTCTACGCACGAACACGACTCTGATGACCAAATTTCTTTTGGAAGATGACACATAACGGTTTTTTGCAAAAAAACTTCAATACCAAGACTTAATGGAGATGTTCAGGCTAAAAAGTACCGAAGATAGATAGAGAGCATTTCTTTATGGCAAACAGTGAAGTCTATCGAAACCGACGCTGCCGTATGCAGCGACTTCGAGACTCTAAAATCCTTTATGGCTGGGTTATCAATTACGATAAGAAGGCTTGCTCTATTCGTCTGGCTGGAAAGAACCTTGAGTTTCAGTACGATGACAAATTCAATGTCGATATTTTTGGCCAAGACACAACCGCTACTTTTCAAGGAACTTTGCTATCGGTTACAGATGCCCTGCTTCATGTTCAGATCGCTTCTGTGATCCAGTACCGGTCTGCAACCGAGAATGTGAGGGTCATCGTTACCAATGGAGTAGGCAAGATGACTGTTGGTGAGGAGCGTATGGAAGTTGAAGTCCTAGACATCAGTGAAAATGGCGTTGCCCTTTCCAGCCCAGAGCCGGTTCCCTCGAAGAGCAGAATTCGGCTTGTTATGCAGATTGCCGGCAACTCTATTCAAGTTTTTGCAGAAGTGGCTTATTGCCGCAAAAATGTGCCAACCGAGGGCATCTATCGCATTGGTGCCAAATTTACTGAGGTTGATAGAATCAACCGTGGCCATATTCTTGAACTGATTTCGAATCCAATTTACTTTGCCGCCTAACCCATTCATCCTTCTGCAGTCAAAGTAGGAGATAATGAAGGTATGCGGGAAGATAAGGCTGGCAACAGCGGCAGTCATCCGTTCCCAAGCACAGCCGCGGAGTCTAACCAATTGCGGGCAGCTCAGGATCAATTTATTCTGGAATGGGGCAGGATGAGTTCCTCTTGGGGGATAAACCGGACGATGGCGCAAATTCATGCTCTGCTGTTTGTTGTAGAAGAGCCACTGGACGTCAACGAAATCATGGATCGCCTTCAGATCTCCAGGGGTAATGCCAGCATGAACCTGCGTGAACTAATGGATTGGGGCATTGTGCGAAGGTTCCGAAGGCCAGGAGATCGCAAGGACACCTATTCCAGCGAAAGCGATCCCTACCAGATGTTTGCAAGAGTTGTACGAGAGCGAAAAAGACGAGAGCTTGATCCCACCGCCGATGCCCTGCGAGAGGTGCTCGCGATGCTTCCCCCCGTGGATCCCGATTTGCCAAAAGAAGAAGGAATCGAATCTTTGCGTACGCGCCTCACCGGCCTCCTAGAGATTTTTGAAATTATTGATGCCGCGTTCCGACAGATTTTTGGGGTTGGAGATGCCCTTATTGGAATTCAAGAGCTACTGGCAGAAGCTCGAAGGAACCCCTTCTTTACAGAAAGTGGGATTCTTGATATGAAGACCAGCACCTTATTTGAAAAGCAAGGATAAGGTGCCTCCGCCAAGCCGTCGTTGCGTCTTGATCGCCGCGCTTGGCAAAAGATTCGAACCCAAAGTTAAATTGCCAACCTTCTTGACTAGATTTTCAAGAGGGTTGGCAATGCTTTGGATTGAGTTGACTAGGCAGCTTTTAACAGTTGAAGATGATCGGATACGGAGTCGAAGTAGATATTTCTTTCTGCTTCTTCTCGGGTTGTGATACCCTCTGCGATCAACCTTTCTGCCTGCTGGCTCATCGGCCTGTATCCGGCAAGGAATGCAGATTCCACCAATTCTTCCATCGGAGCGCGGCGGGCAATGGCAGCCGCAACCGCACCATTGATCGGCATGATTTCTTGAACGGCTTGCCTTCCTTTAAACCCAGACCGAGCGCAATCGGCACAGCCCTTTCCGTGACAGCGCTTGCATGTTGTGCGCACTAACCGCTGCGACATAATTCCGCACAGCGTGGCACCCAACAAAAATGGCTCGACACCGATATCCAGCAATCGAGGAACTGCGCTTGGCGCGTCGTTACAGTGAAGCGTGCTAAGCACCATATGGCCAGTTAAGGCAGCGCGGATCGCGGTTTCTGCCGTTTCTGCGTCTCTGATTTCACCAACCAAAATCACATCGGGGTCTTGCCTTAAAATTGCTCTCAGCTGAGATGCAAACGTCAGACCAACTTTTTCGTTGACCTGAGACTGGCTGATTCCTGGGATTTCGTACTCAATCGGGTCTTCGCAGGTTAAAACGTTCTTGGTAACATCCCTCATTTCCTGCAGGGCCGCATAGAGAGTTGTCGTCTTTCCACTGCCGGTTGGTCCTGTGACGAGGAATATCCCATAGGGCCTGCCAATGATCTGCTTGAACTGCTCTAATTGATCGGGGAAGAATCCAATTTGGTCAAGAGACTTCAAAGATTTGCTCTTATCAAGGATTCTTAAGACCATGCGCTGACCATATTGGCTGGGCAAAGTCGAGACACGGAGATCGACATCTCTACCGTCGACTTCAACCGTCACGCGGCCATCTTGTGGAAGCCGTGATTCAACGATATCCATTTCCGACATGATCTTCAGCCTTGTCAAAAACATCGAGAAAATGGAAGCCGGCATCTCTCTGACCGGACGCAGGTGGCCGTCAACCCTAAACCTCACTTCGATCTTATCGGATCGTGGTTCAATATGGATGTCACTGGCACCGGTTCGAATCGCTTCGCTTAGAATCTGGTTAACAAGACCAATAACGGGCCTTGTGTCTCGCTCGGCTAGGTCTGCCTTCTGCTGCACATACTCCCTGCCCGACGCTTCCCCAACCGCCTTGAGGATTAAATCGTCAACATCGGTATTGATGGTAGCCACATTCATGGTGGCATCCAAAATGGCGCTTAATCGAGTGAGATCGACCAAAACTGGCTGAATTCTTCTTCCACTGATGTTTCGGGCAAGATCAATCGCGTCAATATCGGCGGGATCTCTCATCCCTAAGATAAGTTGATCTCCCTGCACCCGGATCGGCAAGATTTGGTGCCGCCTGCACAACTCTCTGGGAATCAAAACCAATGAGTCCGAACTTGGTGGATGTTGGTCCAATCTCCAAGGAGAAACTCCGTGTTGGGCTGCTAATACGTTGAGGAGTTGATCCTCTGAAATCGCCCCCATTGCAACAAGAATCTGCCCGAGACTGTTGGGTGACTCTTTTTGAATTGCAAGTGCGTCGGCTAAATGCTTCTCATTAATCAGACGCAAAGAAAGGAGGGTTTCTCCTAATCGTTTTCGATGGCTCGCCATTGCAGTATCTGCGGGTGCCCCGGCACCCAATCTTTGTTATCGGATGTTTCACAACGCGTTCTTACAATAAATTGACAATTCTTATGCATCTATGTGCGGTTAGAGTGCTGAGGATTCAGGATGTCGGTCGGTAAAATACGTCTGTGCTTCAAAAACTGCAGGAGATTGAGCAGCGATATCAAGATCTTGATGCTGAATTCAATGACCCCTCCATTGTCTCGAGACCGAAAGACATGCAGAGGATAGGCAAGGCACGCGCCGCCTTAGAGCCGATTGCGGCGACAATACGGGACTATAAGTTGGCAACCCAGAACGTCCAAGAGTTGGAAGAGGCGTTGAATGATCCTGAGTTAAGGGAGCTTGCCGAAGCCGAAATCGAATCAGCAAGGGCCCAAGTTGCTGATTTAGAGCAGAAGCTTAAATTGATGCTGGCACCTAAAGATCCCAACGATGATCGCGCCGTCATTATGGAAATCCGCCCTGCTGCCGGAGGAGAAGAAGCCTCACTTTTTGCGGGTGAACTGTTAAGGCTTTATTTAAGATACGCAGAGCGAAGAAAATGGAAGGTTGAGCTTGTTGAAGTTGAAGAAACCGGCCTTAAGGGAATTTCTAGGGCTACCTTTAACATCAACGCGGATGGGGCCTATTCTCAGCTCAAGCACGAAAGCGGCGTTCACCGCGTCCAGCGGGTGCCTGCCACTGAGAGCCAGGGACGCATCCACACATCAACGGTTACCGTTTCTGTTTTGCCAGAAGCTGATGAAGTTGAGGTGGATATCAAGGCAGAAGATATTGAGGTGTCTACATTCTGTTCAAGCAGTGCTGGTGGCCAGCACATGCAAAAAAACGAGACCGCAATCCGCATTATCCACAAGCCCACTGGCATTGTGGTGACCTGCCAAGATGAGCGAAGTCAACAGCAAAATAAGCTAAAGGCGATGGCGGTGCTTAGGGCAAAATTGTATCAAAGAGAACAAGAACGATTGGCTTCTGAGCGGTCGGGTGCCATCAAGGGGCAAGTGGGAAGTGGAGACCGAAGTGAAAAGATTCGGACCTATAACTTCCCTCAAAGCCGCATCACTGACCACCGAATTGGTTTCCAAGAGAATAACATCAATGCATTTATGGATGGAGACATCCAAGAGCTTATAGATGCCTTAATCCAAGCCGAGCAGGCGAAAAGGCTTGCCGATGGCGATCAGGCCGCTTAATCGGCTTTCCTCGCTGATTTACCCGTTTTTGTTACCAAACTAATTTCTGGCATAACGATTGCAACTCTTTGTTCACGAGGCCGAAACTTCTTCAGGAAGTGGCCCGGAGACACAGACATGAAAAAGATCGTTCTTCCTATCATCGCCATCGCATCAGTCGTTGGTTTCGCCCACGCTGACAGCCATATCACAATCGGCCAAAACTTGTCAAACAACAACAGCCCTTCCTACGGTTCTTACAGCAATGAAGACCATGGTGGAAACAAGGGTGGCAAAACTCAGTGCGTGCCTGAGCCAGCCAGCATCGGAGCCATCGGAGCCGGACTTCTTGGCCTCGTTTCTCGCCGACGCCGCAAATAAGCTTGCAGCTATTTTAACAAATCACACCCGCGTTCATCCTTGAATGCGGGTTTTTTTATTGTCACAGTTTTCATAGCTCAAGACAAAAGTATTTGAGGATTTAAGCAAATCCTCAAACAAATCAACAAGCAATGACTCAGGGCTTAGTTGAACAATCGACTCATTGACCGCCAGCCTTGGCGGTCTCTTTTTTTTATTTAAGGGCTTAAGCTGAAGAAAATCTTTCAAATTATGTTGACCAAGTCCTGTCACATATTGCAGGTCTCAAGTCAATAAGGTTCTGAGCGAACTTGAATTTCGCATTTAAGAGGACATGTTATGAAGAAAGTCTTTATTGGGGCAATATTAAGCCTTTTCGTTGTAGGGTTTGCAAATGCAGACGTACTGGATTTTACAGGCCTGAACTTGGGTACTCATCTGACAATTGATTTAACTTACAACAATGTGGACTACCACGTTGCCGCCGGTAAGTTGGACTTCAAGGATGTCACCACTGGCCAAGACTTGGTCACTGTTTGCGCTGACCTTACAGAAAATCTTGGAGGAGGCAACCAGAACTATGGCGTATCTTTAGCTCCTCCCGACAACCAGTTTCCGGGTGGCGATAAGGCTGCTCAGATTGTTGCCAATGAATTCAACCTTGCCACAACCTGGCAGCAGCAAGCTGGGCTTCAGCTTGCAGTTTGGGATGCGTTGTACAACAACAACACCTCTTTTGACTTGACCAATGCGTCATCTCCCCTCAGCATCACCAACTGGGACGGCACATCCATCGCCGATCAAAACTCCATCAACGCTTATGCTCAGCAGTACTATGCTGGCTACAATATGGGCGGACAGTGCCTGTTCTTCAATGCAACCACACCGGGCAGCAACACCGTCAACGGTGGACAATCCCAATTTGCTCCGGTTCCTGAGCCAGCTAGCTTCGGAGCTCTTGCGGTTGGTCTGATTGGACTTGTTGTTCGACGCCGAGCCAAGTAACTTCAGTGCGACGGGGCAAATCACAGAGTGAATTTGCCCCGCAATAATACTGGTATTTTCACAATTTCGCCTTTTTCCTAGCACTACTACCTAGGCACGACGGCGAAATCATGGAACAATTTGATGCTAATTTCGTATTTGATTAATAGTGGCATATTAATTGTTGCCGACTATCAATACGTATATGAAACTAGCACTCATTTTGGGAGCAGTCGCTGCTCTTGCCTCAACTTCCGTCTTTGCCGACCAATTGCAGTTCACCGGTCTTAATACCGATCCAGGTCTTCACGTGACCATTGATCTGAATCTGGACAACACTATTTACCACGTTGCGGCCGCAAAGCTCAACTTTACGGATCTGACAACCAACACCAACCTTGTGACGGTTTGTGCAGACTTGGAAGAGGCACTGAATGGTGGCGTTCACAACTACAACGTCTCCACGATTCCTTCTTCTGGAGACCCCGGCCTTGATCTTGCCGCTGAAATCGTGGCATCCAGCTTTGCCAGCGCAGTAGATCCTTACCAGCAGGCGGCTCTTCAATTGGCAGTTTGGGATGCCGTTTACAACGATCAAGGTTCCTTTAACCTTGGCGCAGGCGCCCCTCACCTCACGGTCAGCAATTGGGATGGCACACCTTTGACCAACCAAAACACCATCACTGCTGATGCTTCCAACTACTATAATGCGGGCCTCACATTTAATGGTCACTCAACCTACTATGATTCGCAGAGCGCAGGGGGTCAGTCTCAGTTGGCACCTCAGTCAGTTCCCGAGCCAGCCAGTTTTGCCGCCCTCGGTATTGGCTTGATTGGTCTTGTGGCTCGAAGAAAGCGAGCTTAAGTCGAGCTTTGGTTCATTGACGATTGATCGGGGCTGTCTCAAAAGAGACAGCCCCGATCGTGTTTTCTGACACAACTTGGCCCCTTCTGGCTTAACCTTTCCTTCCCCATCTCCAATTGGGAAGGTGGTCCCGTTTTAACGGGACCGGAAGGGGAAAGATTTTCTGCTCAGACCCATTTCATTTCCAATCCAATAAAGTGGAACGGAGGGGGATCATACAATCGATTCATTGCAGTTCATGGCCCAGCCGTCAGTTAGATTGGAATTGGCTAGGACAAAGTGTTCCAAACAGAACCTTATGAATTTCTTAGTTCACAACGATCCCGTATTTGTACCTGTCTTAAGCCTAAACCCTTAAGTTAATAAAGTCTATGAGATTTTATGAAAATCACAAATGGACTTCGCAATCTTACAATCGCCGTTTTCTTGGTTTCCATCACTGCCGCTCATGCCGACAGGCTTAAGTTTTTGGGAACGAACTTGGGTAACAATACCGATCAGATCTCCTTTACATTGGGAGGAAGCCAAAGTGAAAGCGTCTATGCTGGAATTCTAGACTTCAAAGACACAACCACAGATCAAAAAATCTACACAATTTGTGCGGACTTAACTTCAACGCTCAATGGATATTCCCACTCGTACTCGGCTTCTTACACCGATCCTACCGGTAACACACCCATAGACGAAGCAGGAAAGATTGTGTCGGCGTACATCCTTTCCGCAACAACTGCTGATGAACAGGCTGGATTGCAACTCGCAGTGTGGTCAGCCCTATACAATGGTGGATCAACCCTTAATCTTAACGGTAATTTTTCAGCAAGTGGATACAATTCTGCCACCCTTGGATACGCCCAATCCTACTACAGCGCAGTGAACAACAGTTTTGGTTCTGCCGAATACTTCTCCACCTCAAGCGAAGGCGGACAATCCCAATTAACATATCAGTCCGTGCCAGAGCCGGCGAGCTTTGGCGCGATTGCAGTTGGATTGCTTGGATTAGTAGCTAAGCGCCGACGCAAATAATCTCTGCCTATATCCGACATTTCCAAGGGCTGGATTGCGGGATCGCAATCCAGCCCTTCCCTATTCATTGGCGGTTGACCCGTTTTCCGCCGGGCCCCGATCTAAGGCTTTAGCTTTTTGTGATGGGAAGCTCTTCCGGAATGGGAATATCAAGGCTTTCCGCACCGGATTCCGTGCAAGTATAGATATTCTCTAGCCTCACTCCAAATTGACCCGATAAGTAAATCCCTGGCTCGATGCTAAAGCAGTCTCCAACCTGAAAAAGATCCTCAGAGCCAGGCATCAGATAAGGAAGCTCATGACCTTGCAAACCAATTCCATGACCCAATCGGTGCATAAACTGGGGGCCGTAGCCAGCTTCTTCGACAACTTTGCGGGCGGCGGCATCGGCGGAGCCTAGGGTTGCGCCTGGTCGAATTGATGCTTTTCCGGCATGGTGAGCTTGGTACACAATCTTGTAGATCTCTTTGGCCAAGTCTGAAGCGTGTCCAATCGCAATGGTTCTCGTAATGTCGCTGCGATACCCTTCCACATCGCAGCCAAAATCTAAAATGACAACGTCTCCCCGCTGCAGAACTGTGCTGTCGGTGGCATGATGAGGTTCAGCTCCGCCGGCGCCCGTGCCCACGATGCCGAAGTTGACGGTTCCGCCCTTGCTTTCCATTCCCGCAAAAAGCATTTTCTCGACATCTCTTTCCGTCATTCCTGCCCTAATTTGGGGCCAAACTTCGTTGAAAGTTTCGTCGGCCATTACGGCTGCTTTTCTCAATAAAATCAACTCATCTTCGGTTTTTCTTCGCCTCAAACCGTTCAGCATCGGCCCACCATCGCAAAAAAGGGCGGCTGGCAAAACCTTTTGCATTTTCAAGAGGTGAAGGGCTGGCAAATCTTCATCCACTGCTACCATTGCCGACTTCAGATTCCAATCGGATGCTAATTTTTCAAAAAGAAGCAAGGCATCTTCTCCGTCTTTCCAAGACCACACCTCTTTGATTCCTATCCTTCTAGCCTGCGATTCGCTTAAGGCAGGGCAGATCAAAACCTCTTCACCCGATGATTTGATGCACAAGGCAAAAAAGCGATGGCCAGGATGCTCGTGTAGCCCGCGAATGTAACCTAGAGAAGTGGGTGACCAAGCCAGAAACGCATCGAGCCCTGCCGAAGCGGCAGCTTCTGCCACCTGAGAAATCCGGTTTTGAGACATGCCTTCAGAATATCCGACCCGATGCAAGCCCAACCTGAGGCGTCCAACCTAAACCCAACAATCTCAGTAAAATGTAACAACAATGTCGTACTTTCCTGAAGTCCAAGGGCCCATACCGTTCGAAGGTTCCAGTTCTAAAAATCCGCTAGCCTTTAAGCATTACAACGCAAAGGAGAAGGTTGCCGGAAAATCAATGGAGGACCACCTTCGATTTACAGTTTGCTACTGGCACACTTTTAAAGCCAACGGTCAAGATCCGTTTGGGGCGGGAACGCTTATCCGGCCCTGGGAAACTGCTTCCGATCCAATGCAAAGAGCCAAGGACACTTTGGATGCCGCTTTTGAGTTTTTCGAGAAACTTGGGGTTCGTTTTTGGGCGTTTCATGATCGAGACATTGCCCCTGAAGGCGAGAATTACGACCAATCGGTTAAGAACCTGACCGCAATTGTTGACCTAGCAGAAGCCAAGCAAAAAGCAACTGGTGTTCAATTGCTTTGGGGCACTGCCAACTTATTTTCTCATCCTCGGTATCAAGCAGGAGCTGCCACAAACCCCGATCCAGACGTCTTTGCCCATGCCGCTGCCCAGGTCAAAGACGCTCTTGAAGCCACTCATCGGCTAGGAGGGTTGGGCTATACCTTTTGGGGTGGACGGGAGGGGTACGACACCCTTTGGAACACAAACATGAAGCAAGAGCGAGAGCAACTTGCGATGATGTTGCATATGGCGGTGCTTCATGCCAGAAAAATCGGATTCCAGGGCCAGTTTTACATCGAGCCGAAACCCAAAGAGCCAACCACTCATCAATATGATTCGGATGCGGCAGCGTGCCTTAATTTTCTTCGAGAATTCAACTTGCTTGATAAATTCAAGCTAAACCTAGAAACTAACCATGCCACCCTTGCCGGCCACACCATGCTTCATGAGCTTAGGGTGGCAAGACACGCCGATGCCTTGGGTTCCATTGATGCCAACACCGGCGACGAACTTATTGGATGGGATACTGACCAATTCCCAACCAACATCTACCTTACAACCGCCATTATGATGGAAGTGCTAGAAATGGGAGGCTTGACAACCGGTGGCCTCAACTTTGATGCCAAAGTTAGACGGCAATCTCACGAGCCGATCGATCTCTTTTATGCTCATATTGGCGGAATGGACGCCTTTGCCCGTGGCCTGAAAACAGCGGTGAAGATCAGAGAAGACGGCCGCCTAGCCCAATTTGTTGCCGAGAGGTACGAAGGTTGGACTCATCCGTTTGGGCAAAAAGTCCTGACCGGGCATCGCACTTTAGAAGAGTGCGAGGATCATGTAAGGCGCCACGGCGAGCCAACCAGGAAGTCAGGGCGGCAAGAGTTCCTCGAAAACCTGATTAACGAGTTCATTTGATCTGACGCGTTAAGGGCGAAATTGGGCTAAGGCGGCCAACTGCAAGGGGCAGAACCTTCCTTGGGCAACTTCTAGTCCCAAACTTGCAAAGAGAATGGAGCAGGGGTGAACCGCAATGGCTCTGGAATAGGTCTAGAATAAAGATCTTGAAACGATTATTTCTCATTTGGTGTTGCGCAGTCCTTGGCGCCCCCTTGTGCATCGCTGATGTCTCGGTTAAAGTGCCCCAAGGAAACATCATGGTTTGGACCACTTCCAAGCCAATCCCTGGCTTGCCTCCCTCAGATGCGGTTGCTGCCATTCAGGGAGTCGCCACGTTACTCAACAGCAAGGGCACAATTGCGGCTTTTAACCCAAAAACTGGATTTTTAGCCTACAGGGCCAGCACTTCGGGGGTGACCTTTACGAGTTCTGACTTCAAGTACATCCCCGAGGTTGTTGTCAACCTAACCGGATCTGGCAGTTCGAACCAAGTCATGGTTAATTTGAGTTCTGCCGGTACATCCGATTCCAGCACGGTTGATTTTAACAACGGAGGCAAAGCCGTCTTTTATGGAGTTTCAGCGGGGAAAGGAACGGTTGAGGTGGAATCCAAAGAAGGCAGTTCAACTTCAAGTAACTCTCTGACCCAACAGTTCAAGCCCTCCCAAAACGGCATCATGACAATGTCGGTTGCGCTCACCCTGCCAGCTGGTTCGGCAACTTCTGCTGGCAGTGCTTCCGGTTCCGGAGCGTCAAACCAAACAACCTCATCCACCAACAATTCAACTTCTGGTTCTAGCACGTCAGGGGCTTCCAATGGAGGGGGTAAATCGGGTTCAAAGGGCTCTCAAAATGGCAAGTCTGGTTCTTCAGGCTGGAGCGGCCTGATCGGACAGGCGGTCACCATTTTGCTAGGACTTCTTGTCATTGGCGGTGTTGCCTACGTTTTGTATTGGCTTTTCACTAAGCGACCAGAAGATGTGAGGGCAAGATTACAAGCCCTTGGCGCACCGATTCCTCAATCTGCAGAAAGTTCATCGGCGCAGAACTATCAAGCGGTTCCCGTCAATCTTGATCCGCCAAAACCGGCGCAGCCCTCGCCGATTCTGCTTCCCGATGCGGCGGTCACTCCTCTTGCTGGTTTTGACCCTCTAGCCAGTCAGGCTCCCGTCTCAAGCGTGCCGGGTGAGTTGGGTTTGATTCGGGAAGATGGCACCAGGATCATGCTTGCGGATGGCGTGAACGAAGTAGGCAGAGAAGCAGGATTGGGGGTGAGCCTGGTTGGAGAATCAAGCGTAAGCCGGCGTCATGCCCAAATTGAAAAACGAGGTGCTGAACTTTACCTGACTGATCTTGGAAGTACCAACGGAACCTTCGTCAACGGGGCAAAAATCAGCACCGAAGCGAAAGTGCAAGTGGGTGATGTCCTTCAATTTGGCTCTGTAAGAGTCCGGGTTCAAGAATGAGATCGGTATTTATCAAAGCCCTTGCCGGCCTTATTGGTGGGGGATTAGCATGGCTTTTGACAGCACCATCGGCACCGACTTCAGTCAATAACTTGCACAAATTCCAACGTTGGGAAAGCCTCTTTTTGATCATGGTGATCGCCTGCATCGCGATTAGTCTAGGAATCGCTTCGGGGCTCCAAAAAGGCAGCTGGCTTCATGTTGCCAAAGAAGGAGGGTTGGGTCTCATTTTTGGCACAATCGGTGGAATGATGGGTGCCTCTATCGGCACCGTTTTCGCAACCATGATTTTTCCTACACATATTGAGGGGATGGGACCAATGCCGGTTCAGATTGCGTGGCGCATACTTGCCCTGTCTCCAATTGGGTTTGGGCTTGGGTTAGGTATTGGAGCGGCAGGTTGGAACCTCTCGAGAACCCTTCAGGGCGCGATTGGCGGACTGTTAGGCGGCGTGGTGGCAGCTGGCTCCTTTGACATCATTGGAAAAGCCCTGTCTGGCATCATTCTTGCGGCAAGAGGAACCACTACCGGAGAAGTCGGCGGCCCATCTCGCGCGGTTTTTGCAATCTTAATGGGGCTAGGCATTGGCCTGTTTATTGGAATTGCCGAGCGAGTGATGGCAACCGCGTTTGTAAGGTTGCATCTAGGCAGAAATGAAGGCCGCGAATGGGTGGTTGATAAGCCGCATTTTGTACTTGGCAGGGCCGAATTAGCAGATGCGCCGATCACCGGTGATCCTGCAATTATGCCCCAGCATGCGGTGATTTCTAAAGAGAACGGCCAATACTTTGTGACTGATAACAACACCCCAAATGGCACCTATTTGGATGGCGTTCGGATTGGCAAGGCGCCGTTGCAAAATGGATCTTGGATTGGGATCGGAGCTGCAAAAATTCAATTTTTACTCAAGAAGTCCGCGCCAGTGCCTCTTGCTGCTTATGCAGGGCCTCAACCCGGGCAGCAAGCCTATGATCAAGCCCAATTTGCAAGAACTCAGCAAGCTCCAGGATTTGGTGGCCAGCATCCCGGATTGAACCCCAATATGCCGGGAATGGGAATGCCAATGCCCTCAAACCCAATGCCCCCGAACTCAATGGGCCCGAACACGATGGCACAAAATCCAACGATGGGCATGATGCCACCCAATCCGGGCTTCAATTCTCCCGCGACAATGCCAACCCAAATGGCAGGAGGCTTTGCATCTTTCAACCAATTTAAGTTGGTCGCCATCACCGGTCCCTTGGCTGGGCAGGTGTTTACAATCAATAAACTCACCGAAATTGGAAGGGACGCCTCGGATATAAAAATGCCAACCGACGGTCAAGCTAGCCGACGTCACGCCAGCCTCACGCCTCAGCAAGGAGGGATCTCGGTGGTTGATTTGGGAAGCACAAACGGAACTTTCGTTAATGATCAGCGCCTGCAAAACGGAATGGCGTCTGTAGGCGATATGCTGAGGATCGGATCAACAACATTTCGAATCGACCCCGCTTAAGCGAGAATGTATGCACAATTTTAGCGTCATAAAGGAAAGGCCATTGTAATGTCTCAATTTTCAGATCCAAATAAAACTGTTCTGGGAGCCAACCCACGAGGAATTGACCCAAATCGCACTCAAGCCATGATTGGAGGGGTTGGAACCATGCCGATTGATCCCAATAAAACGGCGATGACCGGTAACCTAGGGTTGAATTCAAACCCTTTTGGCGGCGGAAGCCCCGTCATTGTGAACTTGATACCTGGCCGATCTGCCACGATGGCAAATGGCCCGGGTCGAGAACAGTTTTTACTAGAAATAAAAGGTGGAGATTCGGTTGCTGCTAATGTTGGCTTTGGCGCCTCGACAAGAACTCCACTCAATCTGTGTTTGATTATTGATCACTCGGGATCGATGGATGGGGCACCACTACAATACGCAAAACAAGCTTGTAGCCACGTTGTTGATCTGATGTCTCCCAATGATGTTTTAAGCATTGTGACCTTTGAAGACACGGCTCAAATCCTCATGCCGCCCCAAAGGGTAACTCAAAAAGACATGGTCAAGCAAGGGATTACTATGCTTCAGCCTGGCAACACAACCAATCTTTACGAAGGGGTTGTTCTTGGGGTTCAGCAAGTCATGGCAACCGTAGATCCAGGCCGAGCCGCTAGGGTTATTGTTCTGACTGATGGTGAACCTACCGCGGGGATCAAAGACTTTGAATCCATCATCAACCTAGCCGGAGGAATCCGCGAACGTGGAATTTCGGCTACATTCTTGGGGTTCGGGCCCGATTACAACGAAGAATTACTGCATGCGATGGCTAAGAGGGCAGGGGGAAGTTACTACTACATTCCTCGACCTGATCTCATCCCCGAAATCTTTCGAACCGAGCTAGACAAAATGCTTTCTACGGTTGCTCGAAATATGAGTATCGAAGTAAAAGCCTCCAGATGGGTTAGCCTTCGCGCCCCATTGCCAGATAATGGCGGTGCGCTTCATTTGCAAGATTTAGAGCGGGGCAGCACCATCACCCAGGTGTTTGATTTCGAGTTTCCTAACCACCCTCTTGGCTGGTATCGAGTAGCAGAGGGCAAGCTGAAATATGATGACCTTGCAAGCGGAAAAACCGAGGTTCTTGATGTTGAATTCATTATCGAGTTTACAGCCGATTCTAAGCGCTACTCCATGCCGGTTGACGCAAGAGTTGCGGGAGCGGCTCAGCTTGTGCTTGCCGGAAAAGCGGTCGAGAAAACGGTTATGGGTCTAAAAACGGGAATGATTTCGAATGCTGATGCAGTAAGAGAGCTCCAAAAGACCCAAGCCTTGCTGGTTTCAGAAGGACGCTCGGCGGAAGCCAGAGAGGTCACCATGGCCCTTCAGGCCATTCAATCAGGGGACAAAGGAGGAGCCGAAAAGACTCTTCTTGGCACCATGCTGAACCTAGACCAGGGCAAGTCTCGATAATTTGCTTCAGTCTTTGCATTTCAAGGCGCCAAAAAGGCCACGTGCGAAACCAAGGTCGGCCCAACAGTTTCTCGATTACCGGAAGTCGGCTTGTGAAGGTCTGCCCGACTACGCGGAAGAATTGCTGACCTGGTGCCTAGCCTCTGCGCCGATGAAGCAGGCTCCGCAACTGCTTTGGAGGAAGCTTCCAAGAAGTGCAGGTTATGCCAATCATCGTGATTGGCGCATTGTTTTAAGCTGTCTTGTGCTGTTAGAGAAATCCCAGGTTTATGAAACCTTGATCCACGAATACGCTCATCTGCTTGCCATTGATCGATTTGGCGTGGCAGGGGCCGGACATGGAGAACATTGGAAAGCCTGCATGAGGGAACTTGGGCAAAACCCAAAGCGCACTCACAACTATGAGACGGTCACCGTCAATCGCCAAGTTGTTGTGTACCAATGCAAAACTTGCGGCAAGTTTATCGAGAGGAAGCGGCGGCTACCAAGAGGGAAAACTTGGCTGCATAAAGCGTGTAATGGGCGCTTGATTCATGTTGAAACAAGACGCCCATCTGAGGAGAGGAAGTGAAATGAAGAGAAATTATTTCTTTCTGCGCTTAGACCAAGCTAAGCCGCCAACTGCGCCTAGCATCGAGATGATAGAGGCGGGTTCTGGAACCGGCTTTGGCGGAGGCGAACTGTGGTGATTGCTGGCAATAAACGCTCCTGCCGCCAACGGAATTAAAATCCAAGGCTGACTGCTGGAGTGGGCAACCGGCACCGGCACGGTGGCAGGAGGGGTTGGAGTTGGAACAGTAGGAACTGGCGGGACGGGAGGAACAAGAGCTTCAGCATTGGGTGGGGCTGGCGTGGTCACGCTAGGCCCCTGAATTTTCGAAGGAATCGGGGTGGGAGCCATCGGCTGCATGTTGTTCATTGACTCCGTTGGCAAGGAAGGCATGATCAGCGGATTGCCACAAATCACCATCAAAATAGGCTGGTTGTACTTGTTCATAAAGACGGGGGTCCCCTTCTTTAAAAACTGCATGTGAACCTTCAGATAACCCGACGGAGGAATGCTGTAAACCTTAAACATGGCCGTTGTCGGCAACTTGCCCACGTGAAGGGTCTTGATATAGGCAATGACCTCAGGGCCTGACTTGGCAAAGAATCTCTCATATCTTCCCAAAACTGTAGGACGAGTTTCCAGTTCATGAACAACCTGTGGCACGGTTGAAGCGCGGTAACTAAAGAAAGAGTTCCGCTCAGTCCTTGCCATTCCAAACGCTGCAAGACTCATGATCAGGAGGCAACTAAAACGCTTCATGCAAATTCTTAGAAGCAAGCCAGGTGCCAAAGTTTCCTAATCAGGTACTTATGCCTAAGCCAATTTGAACGAAATACTAAAAAACTGGCGCAATTACTTGGCGTTTGCTTACTCCTAGCTGATACGGTTAAATTGCGGCCGGAGTTCTCAGAAATTAGCCAGATTTTTTCCAAAGCAGGGTCTGGGCTCATTCCAAGTAAAATGAAGAGAGCATGGGTGTTGTTCTCATGGATATGGCCGACATCCGACGTACGCTCGGAAGATTGGCCCACGAGATTTTAGAAGCCAACCACGGCGCCGAAGACTTAGTTGTTTTGGGTGTCCTTAGGCGGGGCTGGCCTATAGCCAAGCGCATCGCCTTTTTGATGACCCAAATTGAGGGCACCACTGTTCCCTGCGCAAAGCTCGACGCTAGGCTCCATCGAGACGATCGAACCGGGGATGTGGAAGACGAAACCGACATTCCATTTGACCTTAATGGAAAAAACGTCGTTTTAGTGGATGAGGTCATCTTTACGGGCCGAACTGTCCGTGCTGCCCTAGACGCCCTCATGGTTCATGGACGGCCAGCAAGGGTCGAACTTGCGGTGCTAGTGGATCGTGGCCATCGAGAGCTTCCAATCCAGCCAAATTTTTGTGGCAGAGAGATCGTAACCGAGGCCGATGATCATGTTTTGGTTAAGGTCAATGAGTATGACGGTGAAGATTCCGTCGTTTTAGAAAAGCGGAGTCCAGTATCCTTATAAGCGGTTTCAGTATCCCCGCAAGACTTTGCCATGAATAAGCACTTAACCGCAATCCGACACCTTGCCTTAACGGAGATTGAGGAGCTTTTAGAGCTTTCAGCTGACTTCAAAAGTCGGATCAACCAAGATAAGGCCGTGCCTGAGATCAAGAACAAGGTCTTGGGGCTTCTCTTTTTTGAGGATTCTACAAGAACCAGAGTGAGTTTTGAACAAGCCGCCCACTTTCTCAAGCTCAAAACCGCCAACTTTGCGGCAACATCCAGCTCGATGAACAAAGGGGAAACCCTGAAAGATACGATTTTAACCTTGCGGTATGAACGACTAAGCGGGTTGGTTATGCGCCATCGCCAGTCCGGTGCGCCGACCCTTGCCGCCAAGTTTTTTGGCGGTCCCGTCATCAATGCGGGAGACGGCAGCCACGAGCATCCAACCCAAGCCCTTGGCGACGCCCTCACCATCATCGAACGCAAAGGATCACTCAAGGGGCTTAAAATTGCAATTGTAGGCGACGTTGAGCACTCTCGAGTGGCAAGATCGAACTATTGGCTACTCAGCAAAGCAGGGGCTGAGGTTCGGTTTGTGGGCCCAAGAACCTTGGTGCCGGAATCGACCACCTATCTCTCAGCACAAGTTTTTCATGAGCTCACCTTGGGGCTTGATGGCGTTGACGTTGTGATGGCGCTACGGCTTCAGAAAGAACGGATGAAGGATGGCATGCTCAGCAGCGTCCATGAATACGCAAAGATGTACCAAATTAATCGAGAAGCCCTTCAATTTGCAAAGCCAGATGTGCTTGTCATGCATCCGGGACCGCTCAACCGTGGCATCGAAATGGATGATTTTGCTGCCGATGGAAGCTCAAGCGTGATTACAGACCAAGTTGAAAATGGAGTTTTTGTGAGGATGGCGGCGTTGTACTGGGCGTTCCATGAAGGCAAAGGCGAATCGCAAGAAAAACCAACCTCAAAAAAGACGGCGGTGAAATCATGACAACCCTCCTGAAGAATGGCAGGCTTTTGGATCCTCGCCAGAATCGAGATGAAATTGGCAGTTTGCTAATCGAAGACAACCAAATTGTTGAGATTGGATCGGACCTTGAAATTGATGATGCGGACGAAGTCTACGATTGCACCGGTTATTGGATTGTTCCTGGCTTAGTGGATCCTCAAGTCCACCTGCGCGAGCCAGGTGAAGAGCATAAAGAGACCATTGCAACCGGAACTCAAGCTGCCGCGGCAGGCGGGTTTACCACGATTTGCTGCATGCCGAATACAAAACCGCCTCTAGACAATGCAGCCCTCATTGACTTTTTGATGGATAAATCGGCTTCTCCTGGCTCAGGAGGAGTGTTTGTGGCACCAGTGGGCGCCTTAACTGTGGGGATGAAAGGAGAAAAGCTCACCGACCTTTATGCCCTTAAAAATGCAGGAATTGTGGCGGCGAGCGATGAAGGGTTCCCTCTTCAGAACGCAAAACTCATGCAGCAGGCCATGGAATTTTGCTTCCAATTAGATTTACCAATCATGGCCCACTGCGAAGACAGCAGCCTTGCGGCTGGTGGAAGCCTCAACGAGGGCGGAATGAGCTCACTCTTAGGGCTAAGAGGCATTCCCCGCACTGCCGAGGAAATTGCAGTAATGAGAAACTGCTTGCTGAGCCTGAATACCGGCTGCCGGGTGCACATCATGAGGGTCAGCACTTGGGGCGCGGTGGAAATCATCCGGCTGATGAAATCCTTGGGTGCCCCGATTACTTGTGAAATCTCGCCGATGCACTTTACGTTTACTGAGGAGGCAATCGGAGAGTTTGATACTAGATTCAAAATCACGCCACCGCTGAGAACCCAAGCCGACATCGAAATCTTGCTTCAGGCCCTTGCCGATGGAACCATTGATTGCATTGCAAGTGACCATTCTCCCCATGCTAGCTATGAAGTGGACGTTCCTTTTGAAGAAGCTCCCTTTGGAGCCGCGACTTTAGAAGCCATTGTAGGGGTGACCCTGACAAAGCTCTACCACGCCAATGTGCTGACTCCGATCCAGACGATTGATAAGCTCAGTTCCACCCCAGCCAAGATTTTAGGATTGGAAGCCGGCACTTTAGAGCCGATGGAATTGCCGATTGCTCAGGTTGCGGTCATTGACCCAACGTTTGAATGGAGCTTCGACCGCAGGCGCACATCAAGCAAAAGCAAAAACACGCCGTTTCATGGAATGCGCTTTAAAGGGAAAAATATGCTGACCTTTTTTGGCAGTGAGATCTACCGAGATGCAGATTTTCCTTCTGAAGCGCGGTACAAATCGGCGATGTATGCGTAGTCTAATTCAACTGTGATGGGTAGAAAAAAGTCAGTAGCCGCTTCTTTTCTCCCTGCACTTCTTGTTGGATTAGCCTTAGTTTGGAGCCTTTGCTGCGTTTCTGGCTGCTACTCTGGTCAATTTGCCGATCCCAATGATCCCACTTCTGCCGGTTTAATGCAGCCTGATGTCATCAATAACGATCTGAAAGATGCCTCAGATACGATCAACGACAGAGTGGCAAAAGGGTACATCACGGTTGACGAGGGACGCAAGATTCTTAGCGACTATGCAAAGCACCTTCTTGGCAAAGTCAAAGTTGAAGAAACTCCGGTTGCGGAAGCTTGGAAGTATGGACAGGCGTTTATCACTGCAAAAGAATGGCACCATGCTATTGCCATGCTGAAAGTGGCATTGAAGAACCCTCCCAACGAAGATCGGTGGGTCAATGACACCTTGCGGCTTGCCCATTGCGAAGCGGAAATAGGTCATGTAGACAAGGCAATCAACCTAACAAAATCAACATTTAGGGCAACACCCAAATGGAAGTGGCCAATTCTGTATGCAACTTATCTAGAAATCGTGCCCGCCGCACTTAAGCATTCCACTGGAAAAGACCTCGTTCTTGCCCAACTGGTTGAAGAGGCCATCCACCAACACGAATTGGCTTGGGGAGACCCCAGCAAAAAGAAATATCAGGCTTGGTTGCAATATCGAGACTTCCAAATCCGCAATGCTTGGGGCTATATTGCAACAATTTACAAAAAAGCTGGGCAGACAAAACTTGCCCAACAGGCGTTGGCCGAAGCCGAAAAGCAGCCACCGAGTTTTAGGGTTTAGGTTCACAACCTTAAAACTTAATGCATTTTCTTAACTTTTCAAAAAAAGTGGAATCGTTTTCATGGCAAAGACGTTCCTTTCTATGCTAGATTTATAGCGGCTCTGAAATATTTATATTTTAGAGTTCTCACAGGAGACATCGAAAACAACAATGAAGAAATTCGCGAAGATTGCAGTTGCGCTGATGGCAGTCACCATCCTCGCAGCCTCTGCCCTCGCCCAGTCTAAAGATCATAAGATGGACCATAAGGGCCATATGATGTCCAAGAAAGGTCATCACATGGTTATGAAAGGCCATAAGATGGTTAAGCACGGGCATTATGTGGCGCATAAGGGCCACATGGTTAGCCACAAGGGCCACAAGATGGTCAAGCGCGGCCACTATATGGCTCACAAGGGTCATTATGTTGCCCACAAGGGACATAAGATGGTCAAGCGCGGCCACTATATGGTTAAGCACGGCCACAAATATGCCGGTCACAAGATGATCAAGCGCGGTCACTATGTTGCCCATAAGGGACACAAGATGGTCAAGCGGGGTCATTACATGGCTCACAAAGGCCACTATGTTGCCCACAAGGGTCACAAGATGGTCAAGCACGGTCACTATATGGCACACAAGGGCCACATGGTTAGCCACAAAGGTCACAAGATGGTCAAAAAGGGCCACAAGATGGGCAAGTAAGCATTAGGCTTATTTGCTTTTTCAATTTCAAATAAGGCAAAAGGGCTGCCTCTCATCTGAGAGACAGCCCTTTTCTATTTTTTAGGTTGCGGCTACTTGAGCAGCGGTTTGGTTTTGATTGGATACTCAAGAGGCTGCAGTTTTTCTTGCACCATGGGATCCGCCAGATCATGAGGAGAATTCTTGTTGATTTCTCTCACCGTTAGGAAGAACACAATTTCGGTTCTTTGCCTATCGTGGGTTGTCTGCCTAAACAGATTTCCGAGAATTGGCAAATCTCCAAGAATTGGAAGCTTTTGCACATTGCGAATGTCTTGATCTTGAATCAGACCGCCAATTGCAATCGTTTCTCCGCTCTTCAATTCCACCGTCGACTGGGCTATGCGCAGACTTGTCTGGGGTAGCTGACCGCCTCCTGGCACCGGTGTGAAGCTGTTCAAGAAGCTAACAACCGGTCGAAGATCCATGGTGATGTCGCCATGGCCACCGATATGAGGCAGAACCGCTAATCGAACTCCAACCGGAACGTCTCCGGTTTGCACCGAAACGCCGTTTTGAGTCGATTGAATGGACTGAACATATTTGATGTCGTCTCCCACAAAGATTTCTGCCTCTCGACCATCTAGGGCAAGGAGGTTTGGCCTTGCGATAAGGTTGGTGCGGTTTGAGATGGCGTCCAAGGTTGCAGTCACCCCTGCATTGAAGCCCCTTCCCCCAATGTTGCCAGCAAAGCTGTTGGCAGGGTTGGTGTTTGTGCCAATGCCGGTGTTGCCTTCATTAAGGTTGACGGTAGATACCGCTCCACCCGTTAAGATGCTCCAGTTGATTCCCAACTTTTGGGCCTGTTCCTGGGTCAAGCTCATAACTCTAAGCTCTAAGGCAATCTGCTTGGGGGCAACATCGACAATCTTGAGGTACTTCATGGCATCTTTGATTTCAAGATCAGTTCCGTGAAGCACGATTCTCATGGGGACCGAGTTCTTTTCCATGGACTGGAAAGGAGCATCAAGCCCGGCAACGGCTCCGTTGTCGGTGCCAAAATTCGAGGCTCCTGAACCGCCAGAACTGCTACCAGTTCCAGATTGCATCGCTGCCATCGTATTGCCCTGGGCCAGTTCCTGCTGGGTGACCTGCTGCTTGGTTTCGCTGCCGGTTTGATAAGCGCTTAGATTTCCAACTGAGGCGGGAGGAATTGTCACTTCTAGTCCTGGCACGGCAAGGGTCAGATCTTCCCTCAAGGCTCTTGGATCGGAGAACTTTACATTGTAAAGCACGACATGAGTGGCTAAGGCAGGATCATCTTTTGTTGCATCAGATTGATGCCTTTGAGAGTCCTGAGCGTTGACGATTCCCGCATCAAGCTTTCTGATAAGAGCCTCACCCTTATCAACCCAGCTTCGATCGCCTATCAGAATCAGATAAGGAGTTCCTGGTGTACTGGCCGACTTGGCAGACGGGCTGATCACCCCCGAATTTGGCGCACCTGCCGACTGCATGGCCTGAGCCGCCTGAGCCTGGCTAGCGACCATGACCTGCAAAGGTACCTGACCAAACCAATTTTGCACAGCATCCTTGATTGTTTCTCCCTGGCCGCTTGCCAAAGGAATCACTTTCATCGTGTTCATTGCCGTGTTATGAGAGGCTAATTCCGTCATAACCTTGGAATAGTCAGCCGAAGTGGTCACAATATAGCTGCCATCAACATGAGAAACCTTGAGATTGGCCATTGTTGCCACAAGATTCATGGCATCAACCGCTTTCATATGGGTAATGGACACGTTGACCTTTGCCGCCGCTTTGTCGCCAAGATCCTGCATGACAATATTCAATCCAGACTGAATGGCAATGCCTCGAAGGACCTGAGATACGTCGGCGTTCACAAAATCAAGAGAAACCAGTTTGTCATCGTTGTAAGCAGGTATCGAAGCGATGGTCGTGGACTTCTCGTCAATATCGGCCGCAATCGTGTTGGCAGTTGGGCTGCCGATTGCAGTGCTAGTGGGATGAGTTGTTTCCGTAGGCAGGATGTGAATTGGAGCGGTGGCAAGGATCGGCAGATGGTGGATTGGCTGAGTGGTGGTGGCTACCGTCGAAACGGGGTTGGTCTTCGTCGCTGCCGTTTGGGTTGCCAAGGCAATCGGATGAGTGGCTTTTGCTGGTACCGGCACCTCTACAACCGCATCGGTTGAAACCGTGTTGGTTGGGGCATCGGGTGTTCCAAAAACCAAGTCATAGCCATCTTCGGTTGGAACCAAAGTTGGTTCTGTTCCTTGGGCAACGTGGAGCAGCAATCTTGCGACCGGTGGATCTGATCGGTACCAAACTAACTTCGCGTACTTAAATCCGTGGGTGTAACCACAAATCTTTTGATTGTGGCCGTGGATGCTGGTCCAATTGAATTGGTAGATCACATCGGTGCCATGGTAGGCGGTAAATTTTTTGGGAGCCTTAAGGTACTTGCCGGAAATGTGAACAATGACTCCGTTGGCGGAAGCTTGTTCGGAAATTCCCGTAATGTACCCGTGAGCCGAACTGAAGGCGGCAAGTCCGAGCAGACCGGCTGCGACAATATGACGATTCCATTGATTTTTCATAGTCTTACTTGTTGCTTGGGTCTACACCCAGCGTAATATGGAGTTTTTTGCCGTGGAATAGCACCACAACGCCATGATCTCCAACGTCGAGAAGTCGGGAATCTCCATCAAGAGATTTTCCTAAAGGGATAAGTCTTTGATCGCCGGATTGATCGGCAAACAAAGCGGCAGGATGGGCACCTTCAATAACGCCGTGAAGTTGGTACTGAAACACGGGAGGGGGTGCCTTGACGGTTGCGAGTCCCATATTTCCTTTTCCGTTAAGAGGAGGTAGCACAGGAGGGAACGTGCCGCCAAGCCCACCAGGCCGACCATTGGGAAGCGGCAAAGTAGGAGCCTTGGTTTTTGGTTGCAAAACTACCGGACCGCTAGGTACGGTTGTCTCATCGGCTGGTGCCGAGAACGGGTCTCTTGCTGGCAAAGGAGCCGCATAGGCCGGATTCAGAATCGCGGGTGGATTGGCTGGGTTGGAGGCAGTTTTTGAGGCCGCCGACGGTTTCGCCGTGGCAGCAGCTGGCTTCACCGGTCCACCATGCTTGCCCATGAAGCGGAAGGCACCGACTCCGAGCAATACAACTCCGAGGGCGGCCACCGCCATGGTTTTGGTCTTTTCGTCAATCTTTTTCATGATCGGTTAACTCCGTTTGTTGGCTGAGCCGCAGAGAGGGCTTTCGGAGTGGTTGCAGAAGGAGAAGTTGTGGTTGGTGCAGACGCTCCCTGAGAACCATAAGGCATCGCATGGGCTCCATTGGCAGGAGTTTGAGGCGAACTCGCTGTTCCTGAATTCATCGTCGATCCGGCAGCGCCGGCGGCTGGTGAACTGGCGGCTTGAGCGGCTCCGGCGGTTGGGGCTGGCATGTCAGATTGCTTGAATACAAACGCCCGGATCTCAATTGTGATGTTCAACTTGCCTTTGGAGGCATGGGGATTCTTGGGATCGATCGCAACCGGAACAATGGTGACGGTTCGTGCTTCCACAATCTTCGGGAACATGGGCAGGCCCTGCAGAAATTTGAGAGCCGCTTCATAGGTTCCGGTGCCAGTCACATCAATGGTCAGTTCATCATAGGGCTTGGCGGCAACTTTCTTCTTCGGATCAACCGGAGGAGTCGGAGTTGGAGCCTGGGGCCGCACACCTGTCACTTGGATGCCACACTGATGCCCGTATTTGTCTACATCCAGCAGCAACGAAGGCACATAAGCCGCCGAAGACACATTGGCTTCTAAGTGAGCCAGTGATGTTTGATCGCTGGCTAATTTGGTCCGTGAGGTCTGCAAGTCTTGCTGAACCTGATTGAATGGCTTGACCTTTGGAAGAAGCTGAGCGACTTTCGCCCGATTGGAAGAAAGCTTAGAATAGGGAATGTAGCACATCCCTACCGACGCCACAAAAGCGATGGCGCCTAAGCCAATGAATGTTTTTGGATCGGGTCCTTTATTCACGCGTTTTTATCCTTGGCCTTTGGTTTCTGATCGGCCGTACCCACCACTTGGGCATCAATTTCAAAATCAGTCTTCTTTTGAGAAGAAGTTGCCTTTTGTTCTGTGAACTTTAAGGTCACGTTGGTTAAGCTGTCGCAGTTTTGAAGTCTAAAGACGTAATCTGAAATCAGCGCCTGAGACGTCGAATCTCCGATGAAATTAGCTTCCACTGGCTGAGTGGGATCGGTTCCTGCCGATCGAATGTTTGTCAGCCACAGACCAGCTGGGGTCTGAGTTGTGAGATGACCCAAAATATCAGACCACTTTGCGGTGATGGTTTGGGCATCTTGAAGCGTTTGCAGTTTTGGCTTGAGATCGTCCTCTGCCTTAGAATTGGCTGCAATCTGCTGCTGAAGCGGGTACGTCTTTTCTTGCTCGCTGTTGAGCTGAGCCAGGTGAGCGCCTTCGCTGCCAGCAAGGTACGAAAGATATCCAAACGACACCACGCCGATAGAAGCAACCGCGGCTGCCCCTAAAAAGGCGATTCTTGACTGTTTAACGCGCTGCTGAATGGCAAAGCGCTGATCGGCAATAAGGTTAATGAAAGGCATTTAGGCTGCGTCCTCCTCGGAAGGATTCGATGGTTCTATATCGGCGGATTTGGGTTTGCCGCCAAAGATGGAAAACTTGGGTTTGCTTGCCTTAGGCGCTGACTCGATCCCGGGTTCAACCTGGGAAGGAGCCGAGGGCTTTTTGGCAAAAACTGAAAACATCGGCTTTTTGGCCGGCTTAGTTGCTTCCACTTCCTCGCCACTTGCGTCCAAATCTTTGCTCAGCAACTGCTCGGCTTTATGGGCATGGGGCCGAAAAGCGGCGGGAACTTCTTCTTCTGCCGCCATTGTGGGCATCACTTCGGTTGGCTGAGGAGCTGGTTCTGCTTGCAAGGTAGGAACTTCAAGAGGGGGAGCCGGCGGCACAATGGCAGGAGGGGCTTCCACGGTGGACGTTTCCAACGCGGCTGAGACTTCTTGGATTTCTTCAGCTTCAGTCGCCTTCTTAGAGGCTCTCTTCTTGGTGACCTTCTTTGGCGCTTCCACTGCTTCTTCAACCTCGGGCTCGGCTTCTGCCGCCTCTTCCTGAATAGGTGGCTTGCTTACATTGGCCTTTTCTTTGCCCGCTTTGGCCGCATTCTTTGTTAGAGGCATGCACAATCCCACCGCGGCGGGCCATTCCAACCCGTCACTGGCAGAATCTGCCCAAAAGCAATCCTTTTCGAAGATATTGACCTTGCTTGTCAGGATTCCAAGTTTATGGCTCATGTAGATTTCAAGGCCCTCAAACTTAGAGCCGCCTCCGGTAAGAAGAATGAGATCAATCTGTTTGGTGCCAAGCCCTGTCTGCTGGGTTTGCCAGTAGTTTATCGATCGCCGAATCTCTCGAAGCATTTCATCCAACTGGGGTTGAATCGTTCGGAGAGGGCGGTTCTCGGCAGGGGCATCTTGCTTAATCAGATCAAGAAGGTTCAACTGGGCTTTGCCAGCTTCTGCATCTTCGTAGCTGATCTTAAACTGCTTCATCAGGGTTTCGGTAAGATGGATTCCGCCTTGAGGAATGGTTCTTACCATCGCAAGAGTCCCTTCTGTAATCAGAACCAAATTTGTGATGGTGGCACCGATATCCACGAGAGCTACCGTTTTGGAAGCCCAATCTGGATGAGCGCCCGCTTCGTAAGCGGCTCTCATTAGGGCAAAAGAAGCAACTTCGACGTTTTCAACTTCAAGGCCGGCGTGTTCACAGGCTTGCAGTCTGCCATCCACCAAATCCTTAGGAGCGGCCGCGATTAAGACATCCATTTGGTTGTTCTCGGCTTCGCCAACAATTTCAAAATCGATGTAGCTGTCTTCTACTGAATTTGGCACATACCGGCTGGCTTCAAACCGAATTGACTTCCTGAGTGCCGCTTCCGACATCTTAGGCATCCGAACCGGACGCACCACCATTGTGCTACCGCTGACTCCGATCGAGGCTGCCGTGGCACCAATGTGATTACTCTTAAGGAGGTCTTTGATCACAAGACCAAGGACAGGCGGGTCAATGACCACTCCATCCTTGATTGTTTCTTTGGGAGTGGGAGTTTGTCCGAATTTGATCAATTTCCAGCCGCTTGGTGTTTTTTCAAGCTGGACCGCTTTGATGGTGTGGTGGCCCAAATCGAGGCCGACGTATTGATGTTTGGCAAAAAGGCCTTTCATAGTAATTCCTTTCCGGGTGTTGTTTCTGAAACATGGTGGCTATTGAGCCACTCTTCAAGGGCAGAATGAGAAAATCTCCACTTCCCTTCGATAGCAAAGGCAGGTAGCTTCTTCTCGATAGCAAGCTGCTCAACCGTATTGAGAGGCAGCCGTAAAAAGGATGCGGCTTCTCTTAAAGTCAGCACGCTATGCTGAGTTTTGACAACCGCACTGAGCAAAGCACTAAGCTGCTCGGGAGCAAGAAAGAGTTCAATGCGCAGGAAGTTGCCAAATGTGGCCGGAGAAGATTCGGTCATTTCCGAACTGGCTCCAAGCTGGATATTGGGGGTTGACATTGTTGTACTAGCGGCGGGTGCGCTCGCCTCCTTAGGTTCGTAGGGAAAATGAATGGTCTCTGTAGCTGCGGCGCGAGGTTGAGATTCCAACTGGCCAGCCGCTTGGCGAATGGCGTCGGCTAAATTCATGCAGCCTCCTCAACACCCTGGTATTCCAGAACAACCTGGTGCATCAAAAATCCATCAATGGATTTTTCTTTGCGCACGTAGGCATACATCATGGCGTTATCCGCCAATTGGCTTGTAAGCCTTGGAATGCCCTTGGAGAACTTGTGCATCTCGTAGATTGCGTCTGGTGTGAATGGGCTTTGCTCTTCGGAGTATCCCGCCACTCTTAGTCGGTAAAGAAGCATGTCTGCAACCTCGGTAGTATCCAAAGGGCGTAGGTATTGTCGGATCGCCATTCTTTGCTCTAAGGCAGGAACCTTGGCGAGTTTCTTTTTCATCTCAAGCTGACCAAGCAGCAAAAGGGAGATCAAGAATTGATCGTTCATCTGACAGTTCAGCAAAAGGCGGAGTTCTTCTAGAGTCCCGGTTGAGCGAATCAAATGGGCCTCATCAACCATCAGCACAACTCTTTGGCCCAGCTCGTAAAACCGGATCAGGTGGTTATGCAGATCCTGAACAAGCACTTGACGATTCTTAGAAGTGCTGGGTTTGCCAAGCTGCTCCAAGATTTCATGAAGAATCTGCACGGGGGTTAATATGGGGTTGACAATCAGTACCACCTTATGCTCAACTGGGTTAAGCAGCTCTAAAAGCTTGCGGCTTACTGTGGTTTTGCCAAGACCGATGTCTCCGCAAAGCATCGCCGCTCCCTTGTTGCGCATGATCGCATAATGAAGCATTGTGAGTGCGTCCTCATGAGCCCGGCTGAGGTACAAAAACCGCGGATCGGGTGTCAAGCTGAAGGGTTGTTCGTTAAGTCCCCAATATTGTTCGTACATAAATTAATGGTCTCCGTGCAGGATGCCTGGTAAAAGTGTCGGGAAACTTTATCATCAACCTTAGGTTTTTAACTCAACCAAAAATGTTTTTCAGTTACGGGTAACACTTTCCTGATGACATTTGCCCAGCGTCCAAATGCAACTGTTCCATCCAAGAAGTATTTGGGGCTTGGCGTTCTTGCTGGTATTTTGATCCTAGCTTTGCTCATCCATATTGGGCTAGGAAGCGCCCTCAATATCAGCCCTCTCAAGGTTCTTCAATCCCTATTAGAAGGACCGAACGGACATGGAACTGATCATTTTGTGGTTTGGACGTTAAGGCTGCCGCGCGCGATTGGATGCGTGGTGGTGGGGATGCTGCTAGCAGGGGCTGGCTCTGCCTTTCAAGCCATCTTCCGAAACCCCTTGGCGGACCCTTACATCTTGGGCACATCGTCTGGCGCTGCAGTGGGAGGAGTTGTCTCCATCATTATTGGCCTAAGCTGGGCATGGGACGGACTTTCTACCCCTGCCTTTGCCTTTGCAGGAGGGATGGGATCGCTGATCTTGGTTCTTGCGATTGCTCGGCGCCGAGGATCGGTGGAATCGAATCGGCTTTTGCTGGCAGGAGTCTTAGTCGGAGCCTTGCTTTCTGCCCTCATGGCCCTTTGCCTGTACCTAGCGGGGCAAGACACCAATCAGGTTACAAGATGGCTGCTAGGCAGTGTCGACCCCATGTTTTGGGGACGCATCGGAGTCATGACCGCGGTTTTACTGATCTGCGGAACTTGGTTGATTGCTCGATCTAGAATCCTCAATAGTCTTGCGATGGGAGAAGATGCGTCGTCTCGGCTCGGAGTCAATGTAAAAAGAGTTCGATTTGAAGTGCTGCTGGCGGGGGCACTTATGACCTCGGCTGCGGTTGGGTCTACCGGCATTATTCCCTTTGTAGGGTTGGCTGCCCCTCACATTTCCAGGAGAACGCTTGGGGTTGATTGGAGGTTCTCTTTGCCAGGATCTATGCTGATTGGCGCCATTATTTTGCTCTTTTCTGATGCACTTGGCTCTCGGATTGTCTCCGATGGCCTGCCGGTCGGGGTGGTGACGGCACTCTTAGGCGCCCCTGTCTTGATTTCGGTCCTTGGCAAAAGCGGTTAAATCGCCAAAGTCCTCAATTTAACCTGCGGCTTCCGTCAATAATGGGGACCAGCCACTACTATGGAAAAGGTGTTGGCTGACAGCAACAAAGCGAGAAGCCTTGTCACCTTCCTTGCAAGGCTAGCAACCTGATGCTCAATTGTAATACGCACTCTTAGCATAAATCTTTAATTTTAAGGAACGTTGTTCGCCTGGTCAGGGAATGTAACCCCGCTCGGTCACTTTTTTTCGCCATCTTTCCTATTCTCTTACATGCACCTGGTACGTTTCACAAGAGTTCAAGGAGCTGCCTACTGTACGTTCGAACAGAAAAGGTTCTTAATTGTTAGAGTTATGGGCCATCAGCAGCTGCCTAACGATCATGCGGCAATCCTCGCAAAGCTTGCCCTTAGCCAGCAAGGGCAACGAGTCAGCTATTCTGATGAGATTTGGCAAGCACTCAGATTTTCGACGTAATAAGCTATTTATAAATAGTTCTGCGGCTCGTTGCCCTTCGGTGATTACTAACAACTCAGCAAGTCTTACTGCAATTTCAAGGTCTCCACTTTTGGCAATTCGCTGTGCCCGATCGGCGCACTGCAGCGCCACTCGAAACTCACCAAATTCGCAAACACAAAGTGCCAGCCTTAACCAAGAAGGTGGTTTTTCGGGGCTGCAGGCAACGATTGCGATCGCAATATAAAGCCGTTCGCGTTTTGTTCGAGGTGAAATTCGTGTGCTTGCACTTAGCTCCTCCCACTTCTGACGTATTTCCTCCTTAGTTCCGACCAAATTTGGGCGAAGAGTTACCATTGGACACCTGACTTTTGTTCTTTGCCTGCCGCTTGCACATGAGGTAGGCACCAGTCAACAAAGGCTTTCGAATAAATGGACTGTCTATTCCCAGAAATCATAACGCTTCCTGATTATCTTGTGCGAGAGAAGGTCGATATACTAACTCGACCCATAGGTATTGCTCCGTTCGCTCAATAAATGGATTTTGAGGGTCGAGCTGTCGGCACTTTTCAAGCAGAACGCGTGCAGATTCTTCGTCTTCTTCATAGTACAGGGTTGCTACTGCAAGCGCACACATGACCGGTACCGAGTCGGGATACCTCTTTAGATACTTCCGAGCAAATGCTAGAGCAAACTCCGGGTACGTGGAAAAGAAGAGGGAGTCCACTAATACGGACGCAGTAAACTCGTCCTCCTTGTCCAGGGCCCTCGCACGTCGCGCACACTCAAGTGCCACTTCGTATTCGCCCGGTCCCTGAACAAGATGATCTCCCAATTCTGTCCATGATTTCGCATTCGCTGCCTTCTCCGCGACCCCGCCTAAAAGTTCGAAAACTCCCTCAAAATTCGGTCCCTTATCGCGGTAAGGGTCCATAAGTTTCTCCTGCAACCTTTCATCGAGCAGTTCAAGGAGGCTGTCGTCTGGCTCCTTGCTTATAGCTAAGGCTTCGCGCATTGTTGCCACGACCTCATCCTCATCTGTGTCTATCCTATACTTGCAGTGAGCCAGCTCACCAAGCACTAGAGGGCTCTGAGGAAACCTCTTTAAAAATCGTTTTGCAAAAGAAATAGCTTTGTCATTCTCATCCAGTTCTGAGAGACAATCAACGATTGCCTGGGCAATATCTTCTGAGTTGTTTTCAATCCTCCAAGACCTTTGTAAGCATTCAAGGGCAATTTCTTCCTCGCCTAGATACATGAAGGTATATCCTAATCGGTACCAACTTCTTTCATTCGATGGAGATGCGGCCGCACAGGCAATCAATGGAAAGATGCCTTTGACCCACTCGGACGCCGAGCCTAGTTCCGACTCAACCCACAAGTCTTCCCATTCATCATAATGGCTCGTTAGCGGGGCTCCGTATCCCGATTTTACAGTCTGTATGACTTTCTCCTCAATATCTTCGGAAAATAGAGATATTTAGACCTTACCACGGCTCTTGTGGCATCAACTCCACCTCGGCGACTAACATGGCTTTCATAGCCCTTTGATTGCCAATTCTTATATCTAACCAATTATAGCGGAATCTATTAGAAAGAGCAAAAAAGGAAAAGTTATAACGCGCATGACAAAACTGCCCCAAACCAGTTCACTAGGATTATGCAATTTCTCGTAAGTCTGCACCTAAATTCCCATCTTTGGGGGGGATTTTTTGCGAGACGATACTCACAGCGGAGAATTTTTGGCGGGTCTTAATTTGAAATTTGCTTGAAGTTTTGTTCCGGAATTTTGAATAAGCTGCCATGCACTACAAGCCTCACCCTTGATCCCTCTCCAAATCCCATTTGGAGAGGGAGGTAATTCTTTGCTTGCAAAGGGTCGAATGGGAAAATTCCTTAAGTCCTTCTCTGTGATTAGCTTAGGAATCTGGTGATTCGCTTGTAATGAATCATCCGAAAGAAAGAGACTCATCGCAATCCCGCAACCAGTGTTATCGACCCTGAACACACCTCTATTATAAGTCAAATTATCCATTGGATGGAAGTTATTCCCGCATTTTCTTGGCTAGCTGACAAAGCTCGGCAAGGTCCTCAAGGAATCCGGAATCCTGAACTTTGCCTTAAGGCCCGCTTCACTTCAGCAGTTTACAGATTGCCCACCCCTATCCCTGCCCTTTCCCCTCCCGAATCCAAGCCAATCGAAAGTTGCAAACTTAAGATTCGGAAGGGGCAAGGATTTACTGAAGTTTGCCTCGTTGCTGACGGGGCAAACTTCGCAGCGTAGCTGACGACCACAAGAGGTCAATACGGACATTGACCATTGATCATCAAGAGGAAGACCAGCCACTTAATGTGTAGGTCTCTTGAATACAATAATGCCAACGGAAATGATCACACTTAAGAACATCATTCCGGACGCCAATGCCCGTGCCCAGACAGGCATCTTTTTCGCTGCCAAAAGTATCGTGATCCCGCACACTATTTGAACAAAATCCACTGCGACAGGAATTAGCAATTAAGGACCACCCTTAGAAGAGGTCATTAATGCCCCCCGCGTCATCCCAAAGGCAAAGCACACCACAAACAGCAGCCTCAGCGGCCATTGCTAAAACCGCTACCGCCCCGATTCCGGCAAACATACTTTCGGTGATGTCCGAGTCCAGTGCAACTGCAATATTCCTCCCGACGCTTCCCATTTGGTTCAATACTTGAATACCCAGTACCAACAATACGGCACCAGTTTCGATCGGTCCGCACAATCCAAGTCCAGTAGCAACCACCGCGCAAGTACCTCCCAGAATTGCCCAAAATAATTGTGCAGGAGTTGGGTCCTTCCCTGAGGAATCTGCAAACCAAGTTGGCTGGTCTATCGCATATTCAAACCAATTGCTGCCCTGCTTATCCGGGTCCTCGCTGATGAACCTACCTGATGTGGGTTCATAGTACCTAGCCCGCATGTAAATGAGGCCGGATTCATCATCCTGAACATGACCCAAGTTGGCGCAGTAGGGACCTTTAGGATCACCAGAGCAATCCTTCTCTAGCTCTGCTGTAGGAGGTGGCCCGAAGGGTCGGATGAGGCAATTCTTTAAATCCGCGTTTGGGTTCAGCTGAGGGTTTTGGAACGTTGCCTGCAAAGTATCGTCCAGACCAAAGAAACTCATCGCTATCTTGAAACCCGTGTTATCGACCTTGAACACGCCTCTATTATAAGCCAACTCTTATTTTTAGAATTGCACATAACCTGTCCCAATAGATTGGCCGATTTAGGATGTTAAAATAGCCTCCTCTGTGTGTCGATCAATGATCCTTCTGAAGGCTTGCGGTGTTCCGGGGATCGTGCCTTGGCGCACCACCAAGTCCCGAGGTGCGGGCACGCGCTCCGTTCGAGTGCTCTTTGAAGAGAAGCTTGCTACCGAGTGCTAGGAGTGCCGCCGAGCAAGCGCTGTAACCATCGCTGAGACCGTAAATGATTAGGACCAGTGCCAAGATGCTCACCAGGCCTAAGGCGTATATTGCAAGGTTCAGTCCTATTCTAAAATACTCAAGAAACAGAAAGATAAAACACCATAAAAATATGGCAAGGAACCATCCTTTTCCTGAGTTGTCATCCAATAATAACTTCCAAATCGAACCTGCGACCATCAATCGGATGGCGAACCCGACTAGCTTTGAAAATCTACCCCTTTCCGGCGTCCCAGTGTGTCGGAGAAATAGAACTGGACCGACAAGTATCAGAATTCCTTCTACAAACGTAGGTAGCCAGGTAAAAATCATGTGATTATCCACCTTTTCGGCATATACGACTGTGCTCCATAGGACCATTGATAGATCGTATCAATCATTGCCGTTGTCCCCGATGCCAAAACAGTCGGCGAGCGCAGCCACGCAAGCTACCATGTAAGCACTATTTGCCACAATCGCAACTATGGCAATCTCGTTGCCTGAAAGGGCGCCGACTTTAAGTCCACTTGCAATTGATAAAAGAATACATACAAGTGCGCCGCACTGAAAAAGCGCCTTGATGTACGGCCCAAACTTTACATTTCCGCTGTCGAGTGCTTGGTCAAAGCACCAGGAGCCCGCAGCTAAAAGCAAAGCGGCGGCACTCAGTTTTGTAGTTCTCAGCGCAACACCACTAATTTTCTTAGTTGCAAAAGTTGCAACTAAGGCGGCCACCACGAACAAGCTGCCAGCGGCCAGCCAAGCATCTACATCCCAATCCGTAAATTTACCGGCACCCGTGCAATCTCGGTAAGCGGTCGGTGCGTTGGACCCATATTGAAACCAATTGCTGCCCTGCATATCCGGATCCTCACTAATAAACCTTCCCGATGTTAGTTCGTAGTATCTAGCGCGCATGGTGATGAGGCCGGATTCATCATCCTCAACATGACCAAGATTCGCGCAGTAACGTCCTTTTGGATCGCCGGAGGTCGCCCCGGTCCTGATGTGCACTGAAGGAGGCGATAGCCGACGGAATCCCGCCGAACGGAGTGAGGGCAATGAGGCGAAGCCGAATCGGGACCAAGCGTCATAGGAGCGTTTATCATTCACATTGAACCCACCAGATCCATTGCGAGACACGTCCGCCATCATGTCACCATCCATTATAGCCATGAGCCGACA
>DAIDHV010000002.1 GCA_027451905.1 Armatimonadota bacterium
CAACTTCAGAATTGGATCTTCGGTGCATCGTCACAACAATTTTGTGGCTAACAAATCTGCCAACAAGTTCGGTGGCCTGCTCAAGGAGTCCGCCTGGGTTTCCCCGCAAATCAATAATGAGCCCCTTTAAGGGATGGGCTCGAAGCTTGGTGAGCTCCGCATCAAATTGGGTCACCGTCGGCTCACTGAAGGTAGCAATCGCAAGGTATCCAATTTGCTGAGTTGCAAAGTAATGAGAAGCCACCGTGGGAACGAAGACTTGGGCTCGAACTGGCTTAACAATTTCGGCAGGGGGCTTTCCGTTAGGAAGAATCTTCAGGGTTACCGTGGTGCCTTTGGGCCCTCGGATCATGTTGACGATCTTGTCGGAATTGATTCCTCCAACCGATTTTCCGTTGACGCCTATGATCACATCTCCAGGCTTAATTCCTACTTTGCGAGCCGAACCATCACTAAAGACTTTTTCAACCTTAACCCCGCGAGGATCGGTTAAAAGTGAACATCCGATGCCAAAGAAATTTGCGCTTGTGGTTGCATCAAAGCTTTTGAGATCGGTAGGAGGCATGAAGACGGTGTGAGGGTCTCCCAAACTCGCAACCATGCCCGATAAAGCGGCGTACTTCAGCTTTTTCAGATCAAGGGGCTTTTCATAATCGTTGCGGATGTACGTATTGGCATCCACAACTTGATCAACTGCGTTTTCTGGCTCTTTTCCACCCAACAGCCCTAGAATTTCGCTTCGGCTGGGCAATCTGTCATTAGAGAAATCTTTAATGCTAAATCCCAAGGCAAATAGAGCTAGGCTGCCAAATGCGGTCAGCAAAATCCACTTAAGAGACTTCACTTGGCTGTGCCTCCTGAAAGACTAAAGTGGCCAAGGGCAAGCGTGTACGCGCACCCCGTAGGCAAGGGCTTATAGGCAACAACGATTGGGTTAGAAGAGCTTAATTGCCCGGTAAGAACCGCGACACCCGCTTTTTGTAAGATGAGCGCAAATATTGCGGCAGCTCCTCTTGTCGTTTGATCCACCAGCAAATGAATGTGGACAGTAGAACCTTTTCCGCGAATTGTCAGCGGGCTGGATTCGCCGTCACGCTGGGTAACAATTTCTCCGTAGGTCCCGCTTGGTAGAAGAAGGCTTAGGCACCTCTTCATTGCCGAGAAACTGCCGTCGGCTTGATTCCGCAAATCGAAGGTTACATCTTGGCCCTTGAGCTGAGAGCTGACAAAAGCCGCCGCTCCAGGCGCGAATCGAAGGACTAAGCCATGAGATGAAGAGCTAGGGGCGGCAACAGTGTCCCCATTTTGCAGGGTGGACGTCTTGGCTAGCTGCATGGTCTTGGTTATCGCTGCGCCATTGCGCAAGATTCCAACCGTCACGGTTCCACGGGTGCCGGTTTGCAGCAATTGCATGGCTCGATCGGGAGTCATAGAGTTCTCAGAAAGCAGTCTGATCTTGATCAGCAGTTGATTGAACTGATTTGCGGCACTTTTATCTTTTGGCGCCTTTTTAACGAGGGCCTCTAACTGATCCAAAGGGGCCTGGTTGACAACCCAATGGCCATTGACAAAGTTGATCTGATCACCAGGCTTTAATCCTGCTTTATCGGCGGGACTTCCCGGCGCAATCGAATTGATGATGAGGTCCGGCAGTCTTCCCACTTGCACGTCGCTTGTAGGATGAAGGGCGGAAGCATCAATGATTGATTTGGCATTGCTTTCGTAGGTTTCTAAGTCCACACCAATGCCCTCGTAGATCCCTTTTTGCCTCTGCAAGTACGCGGTTGCTAAGTCCGGCGAGTAAAAGTAGCTGTGGGTATCGCTTAAACTTCGCACCATTCCCTTAATGGCACCCATTGCCAAGGCATTTTCATCGGTGACTTTTTCGACATACTTCTCTTTCAGCATTTCTTCTACCTTGGTGTAGTAGGTAGCAAGCGGGATATGAATCGGGGCCTCATCGGTCTGAGAAATGGCGTTGGAAAGAGTATGAGGAGGAATGACAATTCCCCTTGCATCCAACCGGCTGCGCAACTTGACTCCGAGGATCAACGCCAAGCAAAAAAGGACAACCGTGAAGCTAGAGCGAACGGTCCCCCAGTGACTAGGCTCGTTGGATTTGGAAGGAAGCGGCGGGATTGTTTGGCTCATGATGGGCGCTTTAGCAATAAATTGGTTAGATTCCTCGAACTTCTAAACACTGATTCCATCTACGGTAGTTTCTTTGCCAACTGCACAATTTGAAAATCCTGTGAGCCAAGAAGATCATTCTTGATGTCATCAGGAAGTTTCCAACCACATTTAATAGCGGCTTGAATAAGGGCCAACTGTACGGTTGGATGCAAAATATCTTGCAAAGAGGCAAGCTGTTGGCTGCTAACGGTGGTTGCCCCCGTGATGCCTAAGGCATTGATTGCTGCCGCTTCGACTTGGGGATTGGCGTCTTTTAACTCTTCGTTGATCGAGGCATCAAGTTGACTTTGGTTGAGGCCACTTTTGAATCCAGTTGAGACAGCTAATTGGGCGCAGGATTCGATTAAATTTGCCCGAACCCACCAAGAAGAATCAGAGAATCCTGACATGGCCTGGCTTTGCAAGGTCGTTTCACCGTATTGAAATACCTTTATGTAAGCAGCAAGACGCACTGCATCGGAACCATCATTGACGGCGACGTAGAGAACCTTGCCGAGCCCTTTTTGATCGGTGCCACTCATTGCAAGAACCGCATGAAGCCGAACTTGGGGGTCAAAATCGGAAAGGAACGGCTCAAGATACCGGTCAATCAAATGGTCAGGATCACTTGCTTGCGCATTCAAGGTGGAAAGGGCTTGAACCCCTGCATACCGTGCGTACCAATCTTTTTGGGCCAATAAAGATCCAATCCTGCTTCCGTACCCAACGATTCCACTGTGGGCAAGAGCCATGGCTGCATCGGCTCTTGACCTCGGATTGATGCCATGGACGGTTGCAAAAACTAAATAAGCCCTAGCTGCCGGCACATTTTGGTGAGCTAAAGCGGCTGCGTCTGCATCAACGATGGTTGGGTTTATCGAGGTGAAGTCATTGATAATCGAGGCTACAACTGATGAGCCATCCACATGACAAAGTGCCTTCAGCGCATTCAACAGAACTAAATCGCGATGATCAGCAAGAGCCCTTTCAAAGTTCGTCTGAAAGCTAGGATCGGTCGCATCTTTCCAAGTCCAAACAGCAAGGGCGTCCCGCTCCGTAGGAAACATTGGCCGAGGTCTGACCTCAACTGCGTCCGCGCTTGGAGATGCAGAAATTGAAAAGTCAGCAAATTCGGCGGTGTCGGCTAGGTAACTGATTTTGGGAACTTTAGTGAGGTCGGAATTAGCACCAATCACCACCGCTTGGGCGTTGGGATCTTTTTGAAAGGCTTCTTTGAAAGAAATGCTCACTTGGTGCCAGGCTCCATCTGATGGAACATTAGCAGCCGCTCCTTGTTCTAAGCCATCTCCGAGGGCAACAACGTCGGTCAACTCAGCGCGGCCACCGATCAGAACATGGAATGGGTCCTGAGATTTGGTTTTCACCAAAAAGTTTAGGTACTGGCCACTTTTGAGGTCCGCGATTGCCTGAGAGCTTAACGGCAGGGCAAAACCGCCTCTTCGCCTCAACCCGGTCCAAGTTGCGCTGAGAGCGGAATACTTGCCATCTCGAACCGTTGAGAGGGCCACATTGTGGGATTGAGCAGCAAATGAAGACAGGCTCAAAATAAAATTCGGTTTCATCAATGGAGGAGACTTGCCATTGCTTGCATAACGAGCCCCATCAACCCAAAAGTTCTTGGCAATCAAATTCGGAGTAGCGGAGAGTCCTAAAAATGGATTTGAAAATCCGCCGGTTATTTCACCACCACCACTGACTCGATACCCTTGATCTTGGGCTGCATCCAGAACAGAGCTATTAAGGGCCGACAGAACTTGAGTTGTAAAAATTCCTGGGCTCAGGTTGCTCATCATGGTCGATATGACAGTGACTTTTGTACCGTGGATTGTGAATGTCTCAACCGGAACCGTTGGCATGGGCCAAAAAACAAGAACAGACCGATAGGGCCCCCGATAGAGTTGATCATTGGCAGTAAATGACCCTCCGTTGAATCTTGCATCCAAATAGGCTTTTAGATTCGCTTCAATATCATTTTTGCCGTCCGGCGTCTCATTCCATATAAAGGGATGTTGATCTTGAGTTACCGAGTAGTTGACATCTAAGGTGGATTTTGACGCACCTTGGAATACGGCTTTTGCCCTTACTAAAGACTCTAAGATAAGGTTGATGCGCCTTGATTCGATCGTAGCCCGATTATTGGTTACTAAACCACTGGCGGCCTGAGACTGTCCCTCGGACCGCCGAAAGATGAACACGCGGACCGGCCATTGAGCTGCAGATGGGCCTGATTCTAGCTTGGCCAAGTTCCAAATTGTATTCCAAGCACCATCCACCGCAAATGGAGTCGGAAAGTCAGGCTTTTGACCACCGGTCAGACCACTCCAGCCACTCCAGTTTTCAACTGACGGCACCAATTTGATCCCGTCACCGGCGTCTGGCTCTGTCAGCTTGACCCATCTTTCAAGCAAAAACATCCCATTGGAAGGTGATTCACCCTTAGGACGGGACTGCTGAACAAAACCCGTAGGCTGGTCAAGACCAATTCGTTGGTACTGAAGAATTAGAGCTGGTAAAAACATCAATCTAAGATTTCATAGAGTCTGCGATCCAAAGAGGATGAAGCCACTCCATCTCCTCGAGTGAATTCAAGACTCGCGTAGGCGCAAGTTTCCGATAAGTCAGCAGGAAGTTTTTCGATGAGCCGAAGAACCACCTTCTTGATGTTCTCAGAATTCTCTTTGAAGACTTCTAAAACTGAACGTGCATCAACCGCTTCCGTATCAGCATGCACGCCGCTGTCATAGTCTGTAATCAGCGAGATATTCACAACCCCCATGCCTAGCTCTTTGCACAGAAAGGCTTCTGGATACTGGGTCATATTGATGACTTCCCATCCTGCGTCGTGGAACCATTTGCTTTCCGCCTTTGAGCTAAAGCGTGGGCCCTGAATCACAACAACGGTGCCGGTTGGGCGGCATGGGATTCCCAATTCTTGAATCACCTCAATCGCTAGTCTTCTTAGCTGCGGTGAATAGGTCTCCGCTGCGCTGACATGGGTTACGATGGGACCGTCATAAAAAGTATCTGCTCTTCCAGAGGTGCGGTCCACAAATTGGTCACAGACCACGAAGGTTCCGGGAGGAACTTCGCGCTGAAGGGATCCGGCTGCGCAGGGTGAAATAACCGCTTGCACTCCAAGGGATCGCATAGCCCAAACGTTGGCTCGATAATTAACCTTGTGAGGTGGAATTGTATGATGCCGGCCGTGTCGAGGAATAAATGCCACCGACCTGCCTGCAACCTGAGTTAGAAAAACGGAATCCGAGGGTGCTCCGTAAGGCGTATCAACCTTTAACTCTTGAACATCGGTTAACAGGCTGTAGAATCCAGATCCTCCAAAAACTCCAATTTCGGCAATTCTCTGTTGGCTCAATGGCTTCTTAAGAGGCTCCCCATAGCCTGATGAAGTTCTTTGATCGCGGTGTTCACCCGATCGCCCCGTCTTAAAACTAAATCTGGATCAATGCCAATAACATGCTTGTCTTTGACTGCGGCCAAGCCTGCAAATCTTGGATCTTTTAACAGGACGTTGTAGTTTCCACCTGGAGCAGCCACAACGATGATGTCGGGATTGAGTTTCATGAGCGCCTCGGGGTCAATCGTCACAAACTGATTACCAGTTGGCCCCACAGGGTTTCCGGCTGCACATCGAATGAGGTCGTCATAAAAGGAACCAGTCTCTGCAATCATTGGGTTCGAATCGGGACTCACCATGAGCAACGCAACATTGTGGGGTTGTGAGAAGGGATCGCCTTCGGCAGCGGCTCTTTCTTGCCTAATAAACTCAACATAGTCATTAATGTTGGTTTCCGATTGAGTTGCTGCTCCGAGTGCGTATAGGCTCTTGATGAATTGGTGCACCGAATCACCAGTGACTTGGATCATGGGGACGTTCAGCTGTTTGAGCTTGGCGAGGTCACCGGCATTGTATAAAGACGGGTCAAGAACTATTAAATCTGGCTTTAACTTCGCGATCATCTCGTAATCTGGCTTTACGTTCGCCACGATTGGCAAGGATTTGATGCTGACCGGAAAGTCATCGGAAGCAGTTCTTCCGATGAGGTGACTATTAAGAACCGACATAAATTCGCTGGTTCCTGGCGACAAACTTATCCAAGTTTTAGGTGGGTTCTTGAGGACATTGGGATTAATGGTTGCCCCAGGAGATCCACACCCTGCGCCTGAAATGGCAACTAGAAGGGTTGCCGCGATTCCGAGGCATAAGGATGACCAGCTTTTTTTCATCATATGATTTTGTAACAGTTTACGTTTTTGTTTCATTCAAGGCTTGTCAGGGTCTTGATGGAAGAGTAGGCTTTCCGGTAATCTTTAAGTAGTAGGGGTGTAGCTCAGTTGGTAGAGCGGCGGTCTCCAAAACCGCAGGTCGCGGGTTCGAACCCTGTCGCCCCTGCCATTTCTTTACAAATCTAAGTTGTGCCGAGCCACGCTCATCGCACGTGAATGGAGTTTGCAATAGACTCCAAATCGCTCTCACTGTGCTTGCCAACCAAGACCAACTGGTACCCTCCTTGCCTCCAGTTCAGGCAATTGCATGGGCCCACGTTTCCAACCCAGTAGTGGCTTTGAGCAGTCCCATCAATGGGATGAACACCCTGAATTGGGTTGCTGCTGTTGACGATAAACAAAGTGTATGGGTCCGATGGGTTTCCGAGAATAACCCGCGCTGCAGGAACGCCTCCCATGGAACCGACATCTTCCTTCAGTACCCGCAATGGTGCGGATTGCTGAGCCGGTGAGCCAACGATTAACCTTTTAAGCCAACTTGCAATTCCCTGCGGTGCATTATCAAGGGTGGGGGAAACTAATCCCGCGCTGTAGCCAGGAACATCTGAAAGGCCCACAGAATTGCCATGAAGGCGAGTATAAGCTCCTGCTCCGACGATGGTTAAGAGGACAATTCCGCACAAGCCCCATGCATATCGGCTGACAAACTGATCCGCTTTTTTGACTCGATCAATTTCTGCAAGGCGGCTTTTTACCTGAATCATCAATTCAGGCTGAGCTTCCTTGGGAAGCTGAGACACTGCTAGCTTGATGTTGACAATAGAAGCGTAGTGGATTGTTAATTGAGGATTTGCTTGAACAAGTTTCTGAATCTCCTCTGCTTTGGCTTTAGTTAAATGCCCATCGGCCAACGCGTTTAATTCTTCAATCAAGGCTTCTTTGTCTGTCATATTTATCTTTCGTTCCTTATGTATCCTTGCTCCAAGGCAAATTCAGTCAAAGCATTTCTTAGCTCTGCGCGACCACGAGAGATTCTGCTTCTGACGGTTCCAATAGGAACCCCCGTCACTTCTGCAATTTCTTCGTAGCTCATGCCTTCAATATCGCAAAGTATGATTGCGTTTCTACGATCATCCGGCAATTTCGCTAAAGCGTTCTCTACTTCACCTTGTAACATGCTTGAAGTTAGAAAGGTTCCGGGATCATCAATTTCTTCAGAAACTGGTTCTTTTGCGGAATCATCATCCAACGAAGTTGTGTATGCCGACCGTTTCCGTTTACGATAATCGTTAATGTACTGGTTGTGAATGATCGTAAAAAACCAAGATTTAAAGTTCTTGCCATCAAACTTGTCGAAGGCTTCATAGGCTCTGACGGCTGCCGTCTGCAGTAAATCTGAAGCGTCATCATTAGAGCGCGTCAATTTCTTGGCATAGTTAAAGGCTGCATCAAAAACATTTGCCAAATGCCCTTCAAAGGCCTCCTTTTGCCGGGATTTGCTACCCCATTTGCCTAACAGCATCTTTCCCTAAGTATACGGATTCAAACAATATCTGCTTTCACCAGCCATCATCAAGAAGTTCTTTGAGAATCTTGGGATTTCTTGGTAGTTTTGAATTATTTGATCACTTAGATTGTTAGGTTAAGGCAGAATCAATAGTTCAGTTCACTTTATGAAACTCTTCACCGAAAAGAATCTCAGGGCCCTCGAGGTTGGCCTTGCCTTGCAAATTGCACTCCAGTTCTTGGTTGGAGGACTTCTTGCAACCCAATATCATTCGGGCAGCCAAGCCTATGCTTCCGTGCACGACATGAGGCAGGTTAAGTTTTGGAGCATCCTTGCCGGCATTCATTATTGGGGAAGTTCATTACTGATTCTATCCAGCCTTGCGACCCTTTTCGTTATGATCTTTACAGATCGATATCGGGTTAAAATCGCAGAGTGGTATGGAGCCCTCGTCGTCTTTTTGGGTGCCTATGGCGCCCAGCTGTCCGGAAACGTTTTGCCGATGGATCGCCACGGAGTTCAAACCGCCAATATCGAAACGGGCTTGATGTCTTCGGTACCCATTATTGGTAAAGCGATGCACAATTTTGCCTTAGCTGGCACCACATTCTCTCCTGCTACTGCTTCAAGATGGTTCCTCTTTCATGAAATCCTCATTACGATTCTGCTTTTGGTCGGGGGAATCATGCTACTAAAAGACAAGTTCAAATCTGGCAAAGAATTGATCACTACGGTTGCATTTGCGCCAATTGCCTTCTTAATTGCCTTGTCTCTTATCGTGCCTCCTCCTCTAGGAAATCCGGCAGCCCCCATTGATTACACTCAATTTGAGGCCTATGTGAGTTGGTACACCTGGCCCCTCCATGGCATGCTTCAAGTTTTTACAAGGCTGAATCCCAACTGGGGCTTTCTTGGCTTTGGAGTTGTTCCAGGATTGTTTGTAGCCTATTTGCTTGTTGCCCCCTTTGCAGGCAAGAAATTCAAAAAAGCGGTGGCTCAGGCGATACCAACTTTTTTCTGTCTTGCCTTTCTTGCCGCCGGACTTGCCTATGGTGGACCCATTGCAAAACTCACCGGAAATCGAGATCCGGCTCCAATCCAGGCGATTGCGGCTCCAACAACCCCAATGACGACGGCGGATTTGAACGCGGCAAAACTGGGCAGAGGCTTGTTCAATAGTCAGGGCTGTTCAGGCTGCCATGGGAAAGATGGAGACAATGGATCGGTAGGTCCTACCCTCACCAACGAGCAGCAGCTTGAATCAGCAACCTGGGTTGCCAAATTTATACGGAACCCCAAATCTATCCGCCCAAGCTCTACCATGCCTGCGTTTTCAAACCTCACCACCACCCAGGCAAACCAGATTGCAGCTTGGATTTGTCTAACTCCTGCCGAAAAGAAGGCAATCCAGTCGGGAAAGTAGGCTTGGTGAGCAACCCTTTCAAAACCCTAAGAGCCTAGGGCTATGGCCCTAGGCTCTTAGAATCAAACCTTAGACTTTGCCTTCTCTTAAGGAGTGCAGCCAGCAGGCGGTGGAGGCGTGACCGCGGCCCCACTGATTGTAAATGCGGCGATGATTGTTGGATTATTTGGCATAGCCGTTACCTGACCGTTTGTCAATGCAGGTAGCGGTGCTCCGCAGTTGCTGTTGAAATCGTAAGTTCCGCTTCCGTAATCAAACTCCTGGTAGTAGCCCATGGATGGGATTTTGGCGGCATTTTGCATGATAGGAATTGACGAGGCAACAAACCCAAATCGAACGGCAGACGTGGGAACGGAAGCGGTGAAGGCTCCATCTAATCCAGCAACAGAACTGCCAACCTGCGATCCACTTGAATTGTAAAACACCACGTTGGCAAAAGGCACCGCATTCCCATTTGTGTCTTTCACCGTCCCCGTCACAAGGGCTTGGATAGGATTCACTGCATAAGACTCGGAGTAGTTCGTTCCATTTGCGGTCCCCGTCATTGTAAATGACTGAGTTGAAGACACGTTTCCCGCCGTATAGGCTCCTGTTGACGGATTGAGGATGCCAGCGACCCCGCTAGTATCGGTAGTGTTAAAACTGACTCCACTAATTTTTGTGACCGCCAAAGTCGCAGAATTGATTGTCACCACCTCGAAGGTCACCTGATTTCCGGGCTCCAGGTTAAGCGGATCAACAATCTGACCGGAAGGATTCACTGAAACCAACATGGGACCAACTGCAACGCCGGTCCCTCCACCGTTGCTCCCCGCTGAACTTCCTCCCGACCCACTTGCTGAAGAGCCACCGCCTCCGCCGCATCCAATCACTGCTGCTACCGCAACAAAAACAACCCCCCAGATCCAAGAACCCTTTGTCATAAACACTCCTATTTTAACTGAAATTACCTGTTGCATCGGAGTCACCACAGTTCTTGCCAGTGATCCGCTGCATGATAGTCGCAATTAGTTGCGGATTCGTTCAAGTTAACTTTCTATACCCAGACGGGTTGGCATTTGGGGCAAATCGCGGCAAAGTGTTCAGGTTTCGCGCTCGAAAGGCGCTGCAAAGGTAGAAAACGGATGAGGCAGCAGGTGCCGAAGAGATGTTTCTTGATAGGCATTCCCAGATTCTTTGCACAAAAGGATTGCTACGTCTTCTCCTCCACAAAATTCATTGAGAACCTGCAGACACATGCCGCATGGCTGACCGAAATCCACAGTGGCAATCACCAGTTCCGCGACCTTAATTTCTCCTGCCGCAATCATCGCCGCGATTGCATTGCGTTCTGCACAAATCGTAGCCCCAAAGCTAACGTTTTCTACATTGCAACCCGTAAAAATCCTTCCCGAAGAGCTGACAACCACCGCGCCAACCCTGTACCCACTGTATTTGGCATAGGCATTGAATCGAACCTTTTGGGCTTCAATAATCAGTGCTTCCCTACTCATCATCACTTTATTACGGCAATTGTGACTCCATCTCCGCCTTCTGTAGCATCCCCTCGATAGAATCTTGAGATTTGAGGATGGGAACGGAGGATTGATTCGGTAACCGATCTTAGTATGCCTTCCCCTTTTCCATGGACAATTCTGACGCGGTCCAGCCCTGCCAAAACCGCATCGTCTAAATACTTCATGAGGACCAGTTCAGCCTGGTCTACTCTCATTTTTCGAATCGTTATTTCTGGCGACACCGAAAAGGCTTTCTGGAGTTTCATTTCGCTAAGTTGCCGGTTTCCGGTCAAGGCACGGGCAGGGCTAGGGGCTGGTTCAATTTCGGCAAGGTTTAGCCTTATTTTCAGTGCCCCAACCTGCACTAATCCTTCTTGGGAACTAACCTCCAACAAAGTGCCAGTTTGGTTAAAGCGCAGAACTTTCACAAACTCTCCGACTTGGTATGCCTTTGGCGCCGTCGTAGATTGCCTCTGAGGCAAACCGCCAAGATTAAGCCTGCCGAGCTTCTTTCTTGCCTTTGATTCTAGATTGCCAACTTCAGTTTTTAGCTTCTGGATGTCAGAAGAGCTTAGCTTCCCTCTTGCTTCATCAAGGACTCGGTTGGCTTCAAGGCGCACCTGCCTAAGGGCGACTTCAAGATCTTGCATTGTCTTTGCCCTCAGGTTCGATTGAAGTTCTTCCAGAGATTGGCGCGTTGCGCTGGCTTCGGCAAGTTGTTTTTGCAAGAGGGCGGCTTCCCTATCGGCTGCAGATTGGGCATTTCGTGCTCTTTTCGCAGCTAGGTCAAGTTCTTCCATAAGTTGGGAGATTTGGACTTGCCCTTGATCAATTTGCACTTTGGCATCTTCAACAACCCTCTTAGGCAGACCATATTTTTCGGCAATCTTAAACGCATGGCTAGCCCCTGCCGCCCCCATGATAAGCCTATAAGTTGGAGACAAAGACTTGGAATCAAATTCCATGGAGGCATTAGAAAACCCCTTTGTTTCAAAGGCGAACGCTTTTAGCTCGCCAAAGTGGGAACTAGCAAGGATAGCGCACTCTTTCCGCTGAAATTCTATCAAAATCGCTTTCGCAAGGGCAGATCCTTCCGCAGGGTCTGTTCCCGCCCCAAGTTCGTCAATGAGGACCAAAGCGTAAGGCTCCGCGGTCGCCAAAGCAGACGCGACGTTTCGAATGTGACCGCTAAAGGTCGAAAGCGATTGCTGCAAACTTTGTTCGTCCCCAATATCAGCAAATATGCCGCTAAAAGGACCTAGTTTGCAGTGACGGGCCTTTGGGAAAATTCCGCACTGAGCCATTGCCGCTGCAATACCGACGTTTTTGATAGCAACCGTCTTTCCCCCTGTATTCGGCCCTGTTACAACAAGATTTTCATAGTGACTAACCTTTATGTCAAGCGGAACAACCGATTGTTCCGCTAACAAAGGATAACGTGCTCCTTCGAGTTCAATCGAGCCCCGAGTACCTTTATTTGGCATATTTCCTCGAAACTCTATGCTTAACCTTGCTTTTGCAAAAACAAAATCGATCTGAGAAGCTGCCAACATTCCCGCCGAGATACGGCCGGCTTCGCTTCCAACCTTGCCAGAAAGAACCGTCAAGACCCGCTGAACTTCTTCTCGCTCGGTGCCTTCTAGAGATCGAACCCGGTTTCCCATTTCCAAGATGTCTTCAGGCTCTACATAGAGGGTCGCCCCTGATGAACTGGAGTCATGAACGATGCCTTTGACCTTTCCCTTATGTTCCGCTTTAACAGGAAGGACATATCGACCAAACCTTGATGTGTAAATTGGGTCAGAGAGATAGTCTCGATATTTGCCGGAAGCATGAGCTTGAATGCGCTCTACAATGCGCTGGCGCGATTGCACGATGAGACGGCGGGTCTCGGCAAGCAACGGGCTTGCCGAATCCAAAACTTCACCGTCTCCTGCAATTGAAGCAAAGACCTGATCCTCTAGCTTTGCAAGGACAGGCAGGCCCATACTGAGATCTTTTAACAACTGAACGTGCGGTTGATGACGCTCAAAGTACTGCCTAAGAAGCCTTGTGGCCCTTATCGCGTTGCCGATCGCAATAATTTCCTTCCCTCCAAGCTGTCCGCCTTTTTGAACAAACTCAAGTTCCGCTTGCAAATTGATGAGAGCAAAAAGGGACGGCGGTGCTGCCAAAGTGATCAGTTGAATGGCTTCTTGCGTTTCAGAAAGCAATTGCCAGACTGCGTCCTCTTCATAAAGTGGTTCAAGGTTTAAACAATAACCTTGCCCAAGCTCCGTTTCGGCTTCTTTGGCTAAGCGTTCTTGGATGCGGTCAAATTCTAAGACCTTCAGGGCATGGTTCATTACGATCTCCTTTAGATTTGATAGTATTTATGAAACCATTCTGCAAATCGTCCTAACCCGTCCGCTAAATCAGTGCGGGGGCGAAATCCAACCAGTTCGGAAAGGTCATCCACATTGGCAAACGTTTCTAAAACATCACCAGGTTGCATGTCTGCCATTTCCATCACCGCTTCTTTGCCCAATGCCTTTTCCATCGTCTTGATAAAAGTCATCAGTTCTACCGGTTGGTTGTTGCCGATGTTAAAGATTCGATAAGGCGCGGTGCTTGTGTTTGGATGGTTCAATAAGCAAGGCTGGTTAGGCTGAGCCTTGGGGGCGGCTTCCAAAACCTTAACAACTCCCTCCACGATGTCATCAATATAGGTAAAGTCTCGCTTCATTTTGCCGTGGTTAAAGACTTTAATCGGCTCGCCCGTAAGGATTGCGGAGGCAAAAAGAATGGGAGACATATCGGGACGGCCCCATGGCCCATAGACCGTAAAAAACCGCAACCCCGTAGTGGGCAAGCCGTACAGGTGGCTGTAAGTGTGGGCCATCAATTCATTGGATTTCTTTGTTGCCGCGTAGAGGCTTACCGGGTGATCAACCGGATCGGTTGTTGCCAAAGGCATCTTAGAATTGAGCCCATAAACCGAGCTGCTCGAGGCATAGACAAGGTGCTCAACCTTGTTGTGTCGACAGCCTTCTAAGATATTGCAAAACCCAACCAAGTTTGATTGGATGTAAGCATGAGGATTTTGCAAACTGTATCGAACTCCAGCCTGGGCACCGAGGTGAATGACCTTTTTTATTGCCCTTGCACCAAATAACTTTTCTACAACCGGCAAATTGGCAAAATCTCCTTCCACAAATTCAAAGTGGTTAGAATTGATTTGTTTGAGTCGATCTTGTTTTAACTGAGGGGAGTAATAGTCGTTTAAGTTATCAACCCCTACAACCTCATATCCTAACTCTAACAGCTTTTTGCAAGTATGAAAACCGATAAAACCGGCGGCGCCGGTGACAAGAACCTGACTCATGATTTGGCGGCAGCCCCTATCGACCTTTGGAAGCTTTCCATTGTCTGCCTCAGGCCATCTTCAAGACTGACCTTTGCTTGCCAATTTAGAATTTCCCTGGCTCTTGTAAGATCCGGCCTGCGCTGCCGAGGATCATCCGGCAATGGATCGTGAAAACTGAGTTGGCTAGAAGAGCCCGAAATCTTAATCACCAACTTTGCAAAATCCAAGATCGTAAATTCGTCATGGGTCCCTAAATTGACCGGTTCATGAAAGTTAGACATTGCGAGCCGATAAACTCCTTCGATAATATCGGCATAGTAACCAAAGGATCGCGTTTGTTTTCCGTCTCCGTAGATTGTCAGGGGTTCACCTTTTAGTGCCTGAGATACAAAATTGGGTACGACGCGGCCGTCATCAAGCCGCATTCTTGGCCCGTAAGTGTTGAAAAATCGAACAATATGGGTGTCTACTCCATGAAAACGGTGGTAGGCCATCGTCATAGCTTCCGCAAACCGTTTGGCCTCATCATAGACGCCTCTTGGTCCAATGGAGTTGACATTTCCCCAATAAGTCTCTGGCTGAGGTGACACTAACGGATCTCCGTAAACCTCACTGGTTGATGCAAGAAAATACTTGGCCCCTTTTGCTTTGGCAAGCCCCAAGGTGTTGTGAGTGCCCAAGGCGCCTGCCTTGAGCACGGGGATAGGAAATCTAACAAAATCCAAAGGGCTTGCGGGACTAGCGAAATGAAATACGTAATCTACTTCACCGGGCACATCCAAAAAAGAGGAAACGTTGGCTTCGATGAATACAACGCGGGAGTCACCTTTCCAGTGGGCAATGTTTTCTAATGAACCTGTAATAAGGTTGTCGATAATCACCGCCGAATGCCCCTCTTTCACCAGGCGATCAACCAAATGTGACCCCAAAAATCCGGCTCCTCCTGTTACCACTGCACGCATCATTTCAGTCTATCCGTTCTTGCCTTACTGCCATCCAGCCTCGATTCCAATTCAATTTGGTAGCCTGTGGATACTCAATGTTTGATGAGCCTATTCCCATTGACGGAATTGAAGTTGATGAGCAGGGCCGATGCAAGCACTACCACTCAAAACTCGACATCCTTGCCATCCAGTTTCCATGCTGCAAGAAGTTTTATGCCTGTTTTGACTGCCACCGGCAGTGTGAATCGCATCCGCCCAGAAAGTGGTCTGCCAAGGAATTCAAGGAAAAAGCATTGCTATGCGGTCACTGCCGGCAGACATTCAGCATTACTCAGTATTTAAGTTCACCCGATCAATGCCCCCAGTGCCAGGCCAGGTTTAACCCAAGGTGTTCATTGCATCATCACCTTTATTTTGATGTTCCTGCCCCAGAAGGGTAAATGCTAACTAGCCTGATTACAGGCGGCAATCAGCTCTTGAGCTGCTGAAAATCCATCCCGAACAAGGGCCGTGATCGCTTTGACTCCACAATTCAGAGCGTCCACAATCAAGGCGGTCTCCTGCTGATCCATTCTGCCAAGAACGTAGTCAATTTGGTCACCAGAAGGTTTTCCAACTCCTATCCGAAGCCGAGGATACTCGGTTGTTTGTAAGGAGTTTGCAATGGATTTGTGGCCATTGTGACCGCCGGAACTGCCCTTTTCTCTCAATCGAATGACGCCAACATCAAGATGGATGTCATCGGCAATAACAAGGACGCGGCTTGCAGGAACGTTGAATTGCTTGACCCAAAGAAGAATGGACTGGCCGCTGACATTCATGTAAGTTAAGGGCTTGACTAACAAAACCGAAGCGCCGTTGATGCTTCCGAATCCATATAAAGAACGGTGCCGACCAGTATTGACTTTAATGCCTAGGCTTTCCGCCAACCGATCAATCTGGTCAAATCCAACATTGTGCCGTGTCCACCTGTATTCAGGACCGGGATTGCCTAGCCCAACAATAATCCACTCCGGCTCGATTGAAGGGGCCTTTTTGCCCAATTTGTTCCACTTTAGCATTGCGGCGGCGGTTCCGGAGAAGTCAAACCCAAGGATTTAAGCAACTGGAATCGAATCCTCTCAGAGGCGTGGCCATCTCCATAGGGGCTTGATTTCACAACCATTTGAGCATGGAGCCTTGGGTCGGTTAGCAGGGCAACTGCCCCCTCTACAATAGCCTCTGTTTGAGTCCCCACCAGTTTCGCGGCTCCTGCCTCGACTCCTTCTGGCCTTTCCGTTTCTTCTCTTAATACCAAAACCGGAATCCCAAGCGCAGGGGCATCCTCTTGCACTCCGCCCGAATCGGTCAAGACTAAGTGACTTGATTGCATGAGTTTAACAAATTCAAAGTAACCAGGTGGCTCAATCAAAGAAACACGAGGATGGGCACCTAAAATCTTTGTAAGGGTCTCTCTTACTTGGGGGTTGCGGTGCATTGCCACAACCGCTCTTGCAGAAGGAACCTGATCTAAAATCTGGGCAACCGCGGTTGCAATTCTTTCTTGAGGCTCACCCCAGTTCTCTCTCCGATGAGTCGTGACGAGGATCAATGGATTTTCAGAACCTGAGTTGATGGCGGCTTTGGTGTTTTCTTTGGCGCAATGCAGCACGGCATCCACCCCCGTGTTGCCAGTGAGATGAACAGAAGCCGGATCGTAGCCCTCCGCAATCAGCCGATCGGCTGCCCTTTGGGTCGGTGCAAAATGGATTTTGGTCACCAAACTCACTGCTCTTCGGTTAAACTCTTCCGGAAATGGCAGATCTATGCTTGAAGTTCTGAGGCCCGCCTCGATGTGGGCAAACGAAACTCGGTTGTAAAATGCGGCAATAGCAGCAGCCAGAACCGTGGTTGTGTCTCCTTGCCCAACAACCCATTGGGGTTCTTTTTCTTTAATGATGGAATCTAAACCCATCAGGGCTCGACTGGTGATTTCAGGCAAAGTCTGCCCCTGCTGCATGAGTTCCAAATCGATATCTGGAGTTAATCCAAATGGCTCCAGAGCCTGAACAAGCATTTCTTGATGCTGTCCGGTAGAGACCAAGACCGTTTCCACCACGTGGGAGTACTTGCGAAGTTCGAGAACAACCGGAGCAACCTTTATCCCTTCTGGCCTGGTGCCAATGATAAAGATGATTTTAGGCATGTCCATACCGTACAACTACCGCAACCAAAATTAAGGAAAGCGTGGCGGCTACGGTGAAGAGTACCCATACGGTTTGACGCTGAGAGAGCCCCTTGGCCAGCAAAGTGTGGTGAAGGTGACGTTTATCGGGCTGAGTAATAGGCTGACCACTTAAAAGTCGGCGCACAATCACAAAAAAGGCGTCGAAGATGGGGATGCCAAAAGCAAGCACGGGAATGAGGATCGAAACGGTTACCGCTGATTTAAATCCACCCAAAATGCTGACGCAGGCAAGCATGAATCCCAGAGTGTAGGCGCCTCCGGTGCCCATGATGACTTTGGCAGGATTATAGTTTTGATAAAGAAATCCCAAGGCGCCGCCACCAATGGCAGCCGCAATTATGGCGACGGACGGAACTTTGGCAAGCCAGGCCAAAAAGGTAAAGGTCACCGAGCAGATCACGGCAATGCCGCTTGCAAGCCCATCCACGCCGTCAATTGTGTCCATGGTTTTTGTGATGACAAAGATATAAATGGCGGTAAACGGTAAGGATGCCCAGCCCAAATCTACAATATGGCCAAAGAACCCAAGGCTCCTAATTTCTACTTTGGGTGTTCCATGTCCGCCAAAGAACTGAACAATGACCCCTGCCCCCAACAGCGCGATCAGCTGTAATTTGGCACTGAACTGTTTGATGTCGTCCAAAGCACCAAAAACAACCAGGGCCAAGGTTGTGACCAACATTCCAACCATGTAGGCGGGAAATCCAAGTTGGCGCAAGGGAAATGCTACTAAAATAGCAGCTGCAATCCCTGTGAAAATAGCAAATCCACCCCAACGAGGCAAGACCTGAGTGTGGATGCGTCGCTCATCTCGGTTTGGATCATCAACCGCGCCAAACCTGACTGCCATTTTCTTGGAGAGAGGGGTTGCAATGAGGCAAACGATGGCAGCAATAATTGCGGTAGCAACCGAGCTGCCAAAACCTCCTAAAAACTCTTTAGATGGAGATGTCAAGGTGAACCCCTTGGCGAATCTGGGTTTGGTTGTACATACCGCTGAAGGGAAATACCAGATTCGGTAAATATCTCAAGGGCAAACTCATCGGGATAATCGCCTTCATAGATCACCTTGGCGACCCCTGCATTAACAATCATCTTAGCGCACATATTGCAAGGCTGACAGGTGACATATAGATCGGCCCCCTCACAAGAAATACCTATTTTTGCGGCTTGAAGCAGCACATTCTGTTCGGCATGCAAAGCGCGAATACAGTGGCCAGCTTTGAGGCAGCCCAAAGGCCAGTCATTTTTGCCACCATCTATCGGGCAATGAGCCATTTTTCTTGGTGCCCCGTTGTATCCGGTTGCCAAGATGCGCCGATCCTTGACCAGCACGGCTCCCACCGAGCGCCGAGGGCATGTGGCTCGAGTTGCCACCAAATGGGCAATATCCATAAAATAGGTCTCCCAAGAGGGTCGCTCCCGCATCTCCAAAAAAGTATATAGAAACAGGCTCTAGCCTTGCTCAACACAAGGGCCGATCACCAGCAAAATCTAAGGAAAATCCACCGTGCCAAGGTATTCTGAACTTATGAAGACGGTGGAACATCATATTGCAAACTTGGACCTTGCCGATGCGGGGCGCAAGAGAATCGAATGGGCAAACCGCGAAATGCCGGTTCTGAGTGCGATTCGCGATCGCTTTCGCACCGAAAAGCCACTTCAGGGCCATCGAATTGTTGCTTGCCTACACATCACAACCGAAACCGCAAACTTGCTGAGGACCCTTAAAGAAGGCGGAGCCGAAGTGACGGCTTGTGCCAGCAATCCGCTAAGCACCCAAGATGATGTTGCCGCCGCTCTTGTTGCCCATTATGGGATTTCTACCTTCTGCATCAAGGGAGAAGATAACGACACCTACTATCAGCACATACAATCCGCACTGAATAGTAAGCCTACAATCACAATGGATGATGGAGCCGACACCGTCGGCATCATCCACAGCGAGCGTAGAGAACTTCTTGAGACTATTGTTGGGGGAACTGAGGAAACCACAACCGGAGTGATTAGGCTGAGAGCCATGGCAAAAGACAATGTGCTGCAGTATCCAATCATCGCCGTCAACGATGCCGACACCAAGCATCTGTTTGATAATCGGTATGGCACCGGTCAAAGCACCTTAGATGGAATTTTAAGGGCAACGAACACCCTTATAGCTGGCAAGGTTGTGGTTGTATGCGGATATGGATGGTGTGGCAGAGGAGTTGCCAAACGAGCCGATGGCCTGGGTGCCCGAGTGATCGTCACTGAAATTGACCCAACGAAAGCCCTAGAGGCGGTTATGGATGGTTTTGAAGTGTTGCCAATTCTACAAGCTGCCGCTATCGGAGACATTTTCATTACTCTTACCGGCAACAAAAAAGTCATCTCGAGAGAGGTCTTGATGAACCTTAAGTCGGGAGCTATGATTTGCAATTCTGGTCACTTTAACGCCGAAATTGACATCCCTGCCCTCCATTCTCTTGCTTCCTCTCATCACGAATCTCGAGAATTTGTAGAAGAGTTTCAACTCAACAATAATCGGTCTGTGTACTTATTAGGGGAAGGGCGATTGATCAACCTTGCCGCCGCAGAAGGACACCCTGCTAGCGTGATGGATATGAGCTTTGCCAACCAGGCTCTTTGCTCTGAATACTTAGTCCAAAATGTTTCAAAAATGGACCGTAACGTTTATTCGGTTCCCACGTTGATTGACAAGATGGTAGCGCAGCTAAAACTTGATGCCATGAACGTAAAGATTGATCAACTAACCGAAGAGCAAGAGCGTTACATGAATTCATGGAATGAAGGCACCTAGTTTTGCGCCATCAGTTAAGGAAAGACAATGAACAAAGCGCCCGCGATTGGGCTTGTATCCACTCTCATCATTTCAATTTCAGTTGTTTTGGCTGCCGAAATCGTTGGCTCGTCTGCGGTCCGTGCCAAGTCCGGAAACGACGTCATTTCAGTGACGGGTTCTGCGACCATGCCGATCAAGAGCGATCTTATTATTTGGACTGGAACCGTTACCGGGCAGAGTCCAACCATGTTTGCCGCCTATCAGCAGGTGAAGTCAGGAACGGCTCAGGTTATTGGCTACCTTAAGAAGAATGGAGTTGATCCTGCTGATATTAGCACGGCTGCCATTCAAACCAACCCCCAAACTGAAAATGTGGTGACCGCATCAAAGGGTCAAAGACAAAGTTTTCAACAAACGATAGGTTATATCCTTACGCAACAAGTCACGGTTAGGTCAAAAAATGTTGATCTCGTCAATAAAGTCAGCCGGAATGTGACTGACCTACTTTCTTCAGGAATCAACTTTCAAAGCAATCCGCCTGAGTTCCTTTATACAAAGGTTGACAAGGCAAAAATTGAGATCCTTTCCAAAGCAACCGCTGATGCTCGCAATCGTGCAGTGCACATGGCGCAAAGTGCGGGGGCTCGGCTTGGGACGGTGCGATCCATGCGTATGGAACCCTTGCAAATTACCCCTCGGGATAGTACGCAACTTTCCTACGATGGTGCATACGACACAACGACCCGTAATAAGTCCATTACTGCAATTGTGAAGGTAAAGTTCGGCGTCCACTAGATCAGCATTGGTTCGAGTCGACTTCTATCAAGAGCCATTTAGGTATACGTTCTTCAACTACACATTGGAGAACGCATACTTAGGACTGCGAAGTCGCCGAACGTGATGTTGCGGCATAGTCGGTGCGAATGCCTCTACTTTCAATACTAACAAGAAGACATGTGCCCTGTCAATCGCTGCCCTGATATGTTAAGCACAACCGGTCTTGGTCTATAAAATCTGTGATTCTTATCATAAGAATTTCACGACAGCAATCGGGTTGGCGGTATTGTGGATAATGAGCCGGTCTCGCCTACAATAATAGTATTAAGCATGATTTTCGTAGCACCCTTGTCTTTGTTCTTCCTCACCAGACCAAGTCTAAACCACCCGATATCCTTCTCTAACCCTGGGATCACTCTCGAAGGTTTTTGTAAAGCGGTAAGTCCGCTCGCCAAGGTGCCTCTGACTGCGACGGGAGCGGCCAGCAGCCTCGAAGTAACCATCAGAATTGATCAGCAGCCGCTTTCGGAGGTTCTCAAAAAAATAGAAGAGGTGACGTTCACTCGATTGGATTGGACAGGAAAAAGCTACAAGTTGAGTCTTGATCACGATCGGATCCAAGATGCCCACCAAAAAGAAATTGCCAGGAGAACCTCCGATTTTGAATCCGCGATTGAACGGGTTATGGAGCCAGAGCCAACCACACCCCTATCTCAAGAAGACTCGGTTGCTCTTGCCAAGAAAATTGATCAGGCAATGAGTCAACTGATACCCGGCAGTCTCGAAAAGCAGCTCATGATTTCTAGCGATCTGGAACTTCAAACACCGGTAGGAAGAGCCTTCCTTATGATTTTATCTTCCCTGCCAGTTAAGAAATTAGTCCAATATAGGCTGCTAGACTCGCCTGGAATCGTCTTTTCTAGCCAACCATTACCCGACCAACTGCCAATTGATCCCGCCGTTTATCAAAAGGCATACTCAGAAATTCAAGCCAATCAGCCCGCCTATCGAGCGGCGGTGATTTCTTGTTTCCCCAACGAAGCCAATGCTGGAACAAGAGACTATGTGCTAGCCAACGATTTAAGCTCACTTGATCATGTAGAGATCGAGAGTTTTAACCGAGGCTCCATGTTAGAGTTCATCTTGTATAATGCCTTGCTCCAGCCTATTTTAAAGTTTGAATACAGCCCCTCAACCCCTCAGCAAGCTTGGAAAGCTTTGGGCCTCACATCAAATGTAAAAGTTCCTCCACTGTATGCTGAAAGTTCACCAGAAAACCATGCCATTGACACGCTCATTTCATCGCCTGATAATTCCAAAGATGCCAAAGACATTTGGATTGAGCCCGCAACAAAGGCTATGGTGCTGCATCCCGATCTTTATGATCCGCTAAGATGCACTGTCGGCGAAGAAATGGTTGAGCTAGCCAAGCTAAAGGGATTCAACCTGATAATGCCTCTTGATCCTGAATTCATCTTTCACTACAATCCGGATGAAATGAGTGGACATACGAACTTAATGCGCTCTGAACTTGCTGTTCATACAGTTGACCAAGTTACCGAAAAAAACGGTTGGTATCTCGCTGTTCCTTCTGATCCTTCGATCCAAGTTGAAAAGCCTTGGTCGGATACTGATCTCGCTAAGTACCTTGCTAAGGCTTTGGCTGGCAAAGCTGATTTTGACTCATTAGCTAAGTTAGCAGCTAAAACTCCATCTTCTTTAGTCGACCCGCTGGGGAATTATATAGACTATGTGTACATTTCTGGGCTTAGGCAAGCATTCCCGGGATTAAAAGGACTCTCCTGGGCACACCCGACATCCTGGCCAGCTACTGTCTTTTGGGGTCTGCTCACGCCCCAAAATAAGGCAAAGTTCTTGCAACAAACCAGCTTTTTGGGCAACATTCCAAAAGCTGCAGTCACTGCCTTGGATTTCATGGTGATGGACCATGAACTCGTCCCGAAATCAATTCATAGTTCAAATGGTCAGGGCAGGTCAGAAGTGTCTCTAAGCGACGCTTGGCCACTTGGTCTACCTGATTCGGGTGGAGAACTTTACGTAGAGAAGAAGGTCGAGACGGGGATAAAGTTTAACTTCGGAAGCTACCATTTAACGTACAGCCTTGATCAATTGAAAGGCTTTAAGCATCCGAGTTTTGTAGAAGCCGGTGCCGTTGGTTTCACACCGCTGGCTGGCGAAGCGTATGATTTTCACTTTACTTGGCAAAACCGAAATATCAAGGCAACTTGCTCTGTGTATAGTCTCCGCCCAAGTGGCCCTGAAGTTGCATCGATAAAGCTCTTGCCTCCCGATCTCGCCGCCGCTGTGAAATAGCGGCATACGTTGCAGCAACGAGTGTTCAACGACTTCGTTCTTCGACCCCGAAAGGGATTCTCCCTCATCGACCAAACCGTGCTCGGATTGACTGAGTCTTAGCCAACCATGCCCACCTTCGAGTCAATTAAGCTATTGAGTATTGTCCTAAACTTGGTGGCAAGCCAAAAACCTAGGAGACTGCTAATAGCCTAAATTGATTGGTGTTAACCACCCTTAGAAATCAACCTTGAAATAGTATCAGTTTGCGGATTCAATTCTCCAATTTGAACCTAAAAGGTATCCTCTGACCATGACCTTTCAGAAACGGACGCACGATTGCGGTGCCCTTAGACTAACCCACAGTGGCGAAACCGTGACCCTCAATGGTTGGGCTCATCGAATCCGAAACCTAGGAGGCGTCTGCTTTGTAGACCTCAGGGATAGAACTGGGCTCACCCAGGCGATCTTTGACCCTGCTAAGTTCTCTGATCTCGATGAAATCCGTCATGAATGTTGCCTAGAAGTCACAGGAACGGTTGCTGCCAGGCAGCCAGAAACCCGCAATCCAAAGATGGAAACGGGAGACGTTGAGCTGCAGGTAATGTCCTACCAAATATTGGGACCTGCCAAACCCATACCCTTCCCGGTGAGCGATGAAGATCAAATGACCACCGTCAATGAAGAGCTTCGCGTCAAATATCGCTATTTAGACTTAAGGCGGCCCTCTATGTACCGCCGCCTTGCGATCCGCGCCAATTTGATTAGTCAAATGCGCAAATATCTAGATGCCAAGGGTTTTGTAGAAGTCGAAACTCCAATCATCACCAAATCTACACCAGAAGGAGCTAGAGACTACTTAGTGGCCTACCGGCTTGATCCGGGTAAATGGTATGCCCTGCCCCAAAGCCCCCAGCAGTATAAGCAGCTTTTAATGGTCTCTGGCGTGGAAAAGTATTATCAAATCGCAAAGTGCTTCCGGGATGAAAGCCAGCGGGCAGACCGTCAGCCCGAATTTACCCAATTAGATATTGAGATGTCATTCTGTAGCCAAGAAGATGTTCTCAACCTCGCCGAAGGCATTATCCGCACCTGTATGAACCATACAATCGAAGCCTTTGGATTGGATAAAGAGCCTCTAGTCGAATTCCCTCGCCTAACTTATGATGAATCCATGCGCCTGTATGGAAGTGATAAACCCGACCTGAGGTTTGGGTTGCCCTTGTTTGACCTTACCGACATCAGCGCAAACAGCGGGTTCGGAGTCTTTAAAAACGCCATTGAGGTAGGCGGAGTGGTGAAGGCAGTTCGATACCCAGGGGGTGCCCAGCTCTCACGAAAAGAGATTTCTGTTCTAGAGGAGTTTGCCAAAGAATTTGGCGCTAAGGGATTAGCGGTCACAACCGTAGTGGAAGAATCTGGCGAGGTCCAGCTTTCCGGAGGAATTGCCAAATTCCTTTCCACGGAGGAAAGCCAGGCGATTATCAAGCGCGGACAAGTTGAAGTTGGAGACCTTATCGCCTTTGTTGCCGACGGCGAATCGACTGCCTACAACGTACTCTCCAGGCTTCGATTAGAAATTGGTTCAAGACTGGGTCTGCGTGATCCTCGCAAACTAGCTTTCGCATGGATTTTGGACTTCCCCTTGGTGGAATGGGAGTCGGAATCCGGAAGATGGTCGCCTGCCCATCATCCGTTCACAATGCCCAAAGCCGAGGATCTTGCAAAGCTAGAGGATGATCCAGGCGCAGTTCGGGCAGATTGCTACGACTTGGTCTGCAATGGTTCAGAGTTGGCCAGCGGCTCTATAAGAATCCACAGGGCTGATATCCAAGAAAGGATTTTTGATTTGCTAAAAATTGATCGAGCAACTCAGCAGGAAAGATTTGGCCACATTTTAGATGCGTTTTCCTATGGTGCGCCGCCCCACGGAGGCATTGCTCCTGGAATCGATCGACTGATTATGCTTCTCACAAATACTGAGAACATTCGAGAGGTCATCGCCTTTCCAAAAACCGGCGGAGGCTATGATCCTATGATGGATGCCCCATCAACCATTGATCCTCAACAATGGGCAGAACTGGGTCTGCGTTTAGGCTAAAGAGGCCCAGTTTACGCGATCAAAATCAAATTAAGAGGCCCTAAACCTGAAACGGCTCGCTTGGACACATGCCAAACGAGCCGTTTCAGGATGGAGGAGTTTAAGCGGCAAGTCGTATTTCTTCGGGGAGAGCAAACGGTGTGAATTGGGCATAGGCAGAATCCAAAATGAACTCTTCTTGGCCCCCCATCACATGGTTCAGTCTCCTAGAAATTTGATGCTCCATCACCTGTTCGTTGGGGACCACGCTAGAAATTTTTTGCGCACCAAGCTCATGGCACAAATCTCTAACCTCACCAAGAAGCTGCAGAACAGAGTCGTCAATCCCCTTAGCTTTGGAAAAATCCAAAAGCATATTAAAGGGTCGTCCTTCTAACAAAGAGACAACCTCTACAACCTCTTCTCCAAACACTTCCACTTCACCTGCGGTGACCTTGCCACCGAGACTCGCTTCGATCATTCGTCCTTTTTCAAAGTAACTGATTAAATACACTTGCAATCATGGGCACCTTTAACTGCACCCTTTCCTCCACAGTGAGTTTTCCGTATTTGATCAGTTAAGACCCTAGTAATGAATCCGGTACCGATAAAACCTGTCATTCATGCTATCTTTGAGCCCTCGCTGCAATCCCAGGTTTAGGTTCAATTATCGGCTAAATCAGCAATACCATAGAGCAAAATCTTTGAATCATAAGGCAGGTTCCGTGAACAATTTTGGAGATTTACCGTCAGCCCCAATGGCAGCCAATGAGGGCTCCAAACCCGCTCCCATTTTGGAGAATCACGCCATGGACTGCAAAAACCAACCTCAAACCACCCCCAATCCTCGTCCCCAACTTCTCTGGGCTGCGTCTCTCACCCTCCTCCTCATTGCCATCATTGGATGCGGAGGTTCTGGTGGTTCTGGGTCTGGCGGCCTCACTACCTCAACAAGTTCTTCAAGCGGATCTGGCTCTTCTGGTACCTCTTCAGGTTCAACCAGCAGTACCGGTTCAACTTCGGGGCAAACTGGTTCAGGTTCCACATCCGGCTCAACAAGTTCAGGTGGTTCCACAGGTTCAAGCACTGGATCGTCGGGCGGAAGCGGAGTCAAGCCAATCTTGAAAGGACTGGTCACGATGGGCAATGAGGACTTTGTTTCGACGGGCGCGCCCCCTCAAAATCAAATGGAAGAGATCAACGCCCATCCGGGCGTCTATTCAGGAGCCGTCATTGAACTCCAATGGTCTCAATTGGAGCCACAGGAAGGGGTTTTTGATGACAGTTCGCTTGTAAGCGCCCTCAGTACCATCCAAGCATACAACGCCCTTTATCCTGCTACTCCAGTTGTTGCCAAGCTCAGAATTTTTGCAGGACGTGGCACTCCAAACTGGGTCATTCAAAACACAGGAGGGGTTTCAATTACAGATTCAAACGGAAACTCACTTACGGTAGGAAAGTTCTGGACCACTCAATACCAATCCTACTGGCGCGGGCTGCAGAACCACCTTGCGTCTGAATATGATTCCAACCCTCTCATTGGAGAAGTTGCCATTTCCTCTGGCTGCACTTTGACTGCTGAGCCCTTTATTTTGCCGCTGGCTTCGATGTCTGCCCTGCACTAAGCCGGATACACGGACTCGCAGATGGAATCTATCCTTTCGGAAGCTCCTCAGGACTACGCGGCTTGGGTACAAACACCTTTGGACTACACGATCAATACCTTCATTGCCACCGATTCTGGCCATGGAGTTGAAGATCCTAGTTTCTCCGACCAAGTCATGGATCAATTCCGGTCCAGCCTTGGCACAAGGGCTGTGGTAGCCAACCACGGGCTTAACGCCCCCCTTTCACCTGCCGCCGTACCAATCTATGACAATTTTCAAACTCTATATAGCCAAGCTATTGGAATGAATCCTCCCCAGTTGTCTCCGCTCGAGTTTCAAACAGACGGCCCTACCGTGGATTGGCCGATAGTCGTTGCTTACGGCTTAACCTACCATCCTACCGAAATAGAAATTTGGGATACAACCGCAGCTGGAGGCGTCGCCAATATCAGCCTCTCTGAGTTGCAAAGCTGGGCGGCAAGCCTCAAAGGCCAGTAGCGACTGGTACCCAAATAAGAAGGGGCAGCCTTCAAGCGGCCGCCCCTTCTTCTGGCACAATAAAGAACCTTTTAGCTTGCTTGCCGAATTTGATCTTCAGTTAGCAACAGCGGAGGATGATTTTGGGAGATAATGCCCTCCGAGACAACAACCCGTTTGACATCGGTTAGAGATGGCGCTTCATACATCACATCCATCATAACTTCTTCGATAATGGCCCTGAGTGCACGAGCACCCGTCTTGCGCTTAATCGCTTCGCCTGCAATTTCCCGAAGGGCATTTGGCTCAACAACCAGTTCCACACCATCCATCTCGAAGAACTTCGCGTACTGCTTGAGAAGTGCATTCTTTGGCTCGGTTAAGATTCTTTGCAAAGCTTCTTCATCCAAAGAATCCAGCGTTGCAATAACTGGCAGTCGGCCAATAAACTCAGGGATCAATCCGAATGTCAGCAAATCTTCTGGCAACAAGTTTCTAAGCACTTCGTTTCCGCCAAAATCCTTTGATAATGGGCTGCTATTGAATCCGAGAGCCGATCCTTTCATCCTTCTTCTAACCGTCTCTTCAATGCTCTCAAAGGCGCCACCACAGATAAACAAGACATGAGACGTATCAATTTGAATGTACTCCTGCTGAGGATGCTTCCTGCCTCCTTGCGGCGGAACATTGGCGACGGTGCCCTCTAAAATCTTGAGCAGAGCCTGCTGAACACCCTCACCGCTGACGTCTCTTGTGATGCTTGGGTTATCGCTTTTTCTGGCGATCTTATCAATTTCATCAACATAGATGATGCCTCGCTCAGCAGCCGATTTCGGATTTTGCGGATCGATGCTTTCTGCGGCTTGATACAGTTTTAGAAGGATGTTTTCAACGTCCTCACCCACATAGCCTGCCTCGGTAAGCGCGGTTGCATCGGCAATGGCAAATGGCACGTGAAGCATTTTTGCCAAAGTTTGAGCAAGCAAGGTCTTTCCAGAGCCGGTTGGCCCCACTAGAAGTATGTTGCTCTTTTGCAGTTCAACATCTTCGTCATCCTGCTTTCGAATCCGTTTGTAGTGATTGTAAACCGCAACGCTAAGAGCCCGTTTTGCATAGCTTTGACCAATTACGTACTGATCTAGGTACTTTACAATCTCTTTTGGCTTCGGAACCTCTTCTACGGCGGGAGCCACAGGACTCTTTCTAGCAGGCGCGACGGAAGGAAATGATGACGCGGGCCGAGGCGATTTATCATCCGTATGCAAGATGTCATTGCAAAGGTCAATACAATCTGAACACACAGCCCCGCTTAAACCGACAATCAGTTTTTTAACCTGATCTTTTGGTTTGCCGCAAAGGCAACAGAGTGAAGGTGAGGCTGGTGGTCTAGTGGTCATTCATTTCTCCTAACGTAAATTTTGTGGTGCCGTGTTTCAGCGGGCCTCGCTTTTTACAACTCGGTCTACTAAGCCGTACTCTTTGGATTCCTCAGCCGACATCCATTTGTCGCGATCGACATCCTTGCGGAGCTGCTCCTCGCTTTTGCCGGTGTGCTTGGCAAGAATCTCCATAAGGCTGTCCATCATGCGATTGGTTTCCGCAACCTGCACATTGATATCGGCAGCCGTGCCCCGAAAACCTGAAGAAACCTGGTGAATCATTACCCGAGAGTTGGGCAAGGCAGATCGCTTATCCTTGGCGCCTCCTGCCAAGAGCACAGCTCCCATGGAAGCAGCCATGCCAACGCAAGTTGTGGCTACATCAGGCTTGATGATTTGCATCGTGTCGTAGATTGCTAAGCCCGCATAGACAGATCCACCGGGGCTATTGATGTAGAACTCAATATCTTTATCCGGATCTTCTTTTTCTAGAAAGAGAAATTGGGCCACGATGAGGTTAGCAACGTAGTCATCAACCTCTGTGCCAAGAAATACAATTCTGTCTTTAAGAAGCCTTGACCATAGATCGTAGCTGCGTTCACCCTTCGAAGTTTGTTCGATAACATAAGGAACTCCCATATATTTCTTTATATTGCCCCGAGACCGGTTCTGTTTGCAGGGCCCATCACCTTGAGCATTGATTATTCAGCTTTTGCTGACTTCTTTGCTTTGGGTTTTGTTGCTTCTTTAATATCGGCATTCGCAAGCAAAAACTCGCTGACTTTTGTGGAAATTGCTCGGAATTGCAGCTCTTCTAAACTGTTGTTCTTCTTTAGCACGTCAAACATTTCTGCTGGTGAAACCTGAAACTCGTACGCCATTGTCACTAACTCTTGGTTCAGGTCTTGATTGGTGAGCTGCATTTGCTCGGCGGCAAAAATCTCCCTAATCAAAAAGGCGCGCTTAATATACAATTTTGCTTTTTCTTGCCAAGCTTGAACCAACTCTTCCAAAGTCATGCCGTTTTCACTGGCATAGGTCTCCATGGACTTCCCTTGCTGCCCTTGCTCAGTCGCCGTTTCTTGCAACCTTCGGTTGGCAATATCTTCCCAAGCATTGTCGGCGACTTCTACCTCGGAACCAGCAAGTAATTTCTCCATGATCTGCTCTACCATAATGTCTCGCCCCATCGATTCCTTGGCCGCCTCTAGAGTTTCAGTGACCTTGGTTCTGAGGTCGGTCACATCACTGGCATTGAGCGACTTAGCAAATTCATCATCCAGTTCTGGCAATTTGACCGCGCTAGCCGAGTTTAATGTCAGCTGCACCTTTTTGGTCTTCCCAGCCCAATCTTTTTCTTGAAAGTTGGCAGGAAATGTCAGCTCCACATTTTTCATTTCTTCAACCTTCAAGCCTTTCACCGCTTCGTCCAATTCAGGGAAAGTTTGGCCAACACTGGTCATGAAGTTTCTTCCTGTCTGATCACCTTCTGGCTTGATGTTCACAAACGCAACATCTCCCGCGTCAACGCCGCGGTCCGTGAGGGGTACGCGAGAAGACTTCCTTTTGCGAAGATCGTCAATCTGATACTCAATTTCTTCGTTGGTGACCTCTAATTTAGGCTTTTCTAAACTTAATCCCTTGTACTCTCCCAGCTTCACAATCGGTGCCAGCGGTATCTTGGCGGTGTAGACGCACTCTTTGGAATCTACATCCAACTTCTCTAACGAAACGGAAGGGCGATTGCCGGGGAACGGCTCGATGCTTTCTTCTTTCAGAACTTTCGTGAGGGTGCTTCGGACGATTTCATCGGCTGCCTCTTGGTTAAGCTGATCTTTGGACACCATTCCTTCAACCATGGCTTTAGGGGCATGCCCGGGCCTAAACCCAGGAAGACGAATCGACTTGGAAATCTTTTTTAGGGCTCTTTCATATCCCTGAGCAACATCGTTTGTTTCACAAACAACAGACAGTTTAATCGTGCACGGGTTGAGCTTTTCGGTGGTAACTTGCATAGTCAAAAAAGGGAAGCAGTAACTTTCTATCTTACCTTGACAAGGGGCCCTAATTCGACTAGCACACTTTCAAGACTTGGGTATTGAAACGAAAAGCCTTCATTTTCTAACCGATTTGGAACCATTCGTTGGCTGTCCGACAAAAGTGAAGTTGGAAACTTCAGAAAAGCACCAATACGAAGTGCCAACGTTGGGATTCCAAGTTGAAGTGGGCGGCGGGCAAAATCCTTCATCGCCCCCGAAAATTGGAAACTGGTAACGGGATTTGGGCTGCTTGCAAGGATCACTCCCGAAAGTTGGCGATCTAGAATCAGGTTCAAAACTCGGGCTACATCTTCTATGTGAACCCAAGGGACGTACTGCTTGCCATTTCCGACTTTTCCGAAGAGGCCCCAGCTGGTCAGTGACCAAAACCTTGGAAACGCGCCCCCTGAACTGCCCAACACCACTCCTAGCCTGACAATAGCTAGGCTCACCTCCGGCGGACAAGATTCCAAAGCGCACGCCTCCCAGGCTTCGCAAACTTCTGCAAGAAATCCGGTGCCACGGGGAGAATCTTCGGTTAGAATCTCATCATCTCGGTTTCCAAAAAACCCAGAAGCAGAAATGTTAATCCAAATCTTAGGAGGGTGTTTTGCATTTTGGATCGCCGAACCCACTCGTTTTGTAGTCTGAACTCTGCTTTCTAGAATCCGCTTCTTTGCGGTGACCGTCCAACGCTGGGCAATGGTTTCACCCGCTAAATTGATGACGGCATCGCTGCCATCTATGGCATCAAACCATGGGTCACGGACTGCCGCTGCCAATTCAGAATCCGCCGATGATGAAGAATGGTTTCTGCTAAGAACAACAACTTCAATCCCTTCATCCGTCAATTTTGATTTGACATAAGATCCTATGAAGCCTGAGCCTCCGACCAGAACAATTTTCTGCAAACCAATGTTTCCTATCATCGAGGAATCGCTAAAAACTAAAGTTGAGGCTCCAATAGGCGTATTTTGCTCGAACAAGCCCCATCATTAGGGTGGATTGCACCTGTCGGCCCCCTAACTTGACACCTCTAAAAAGCTGGGGATCCCATGCTAGACCCAAGTTGAAGTTGAATCCATCATGCTCCAGCATGAACTTGAATCTCTTTTGGATAGGAACGGAAACGTTGAAAAATCCTTTTTGCCATCTTTTGACTCCCCACCCCGCACTGGCATAGATGCCATGAGCAAATGGCATGGTCACCGCTCCGTACCAAGATTGGCTTCTGTACTGCCCTAAAGGATTTGTACTTGGCCCAGTACCAACGCGACCGTACCAATCTTGGACGCCGAGGCTCACCCCAATGTTGTGCCAGTGAATGGGCAACTGATATTGAAAGTTTAAGGCTTGGTCTAAAAATGCCGACAGAATCCAGTAAGAGGCAGTAAACGATCCAAAGCGGCCCAAAGGTATGCCAAACATGAAATAGGCCTTTCCGATGCTGCTGGTGCTTTCGTTTCTGGCAAGGTGGATGAATTTAAACAGGCCCGTATTGCTGGTGTTGGCAGTGTCCATCGCCACATGCCAGTTGCTGAGCGAGTAACCGATCGGCGTGCTAAAACTCATCGCTCCGTTAAAAGAGGGGGTACCGTCTGGCAAGATGCCAAACCCCGACCCGGGCAGTCCAGACAGGGTGCGAAACTGAGGATATTGCCCTAACTGTTCTAAATCAACTTGACCAAAGGCAACAGTGCTTAAACCAGCAAAGGTAGCGAGAATGACGAGCGACTTCTTCATTTTAATCTAGCTATTTTACTGGTTCTTTTAGATTTATCTTGAGGCTATTGCTTTGTAGGTTTGCAGATTGCCTAGCGGTTTGACTTCTTGTGTCTAATTCTGCTGGAATCAAGCTCAAAAAGGTTTTGACTAGAAATGGCGATTTACCAAAACTCTATTTGAAGGGCTTGGTGTTTTTCAGTCGAACTACTCATAAGAATCAAATGTTTGATCCTATTCGTTATAAGCTTTGTATGTTGCCTTTCCTACCTGTTTTCTTTGTCACCCAAACGTTCTCACCCAATGCCAAACCAGACTTTTTGGCTTTGCCAGGTTTGAAAGACATTTGGTATGCCAAAAGCGGCAACCCGGTGCCGTCTTCAAAGCTTTGGTTTCATACCCTTCACGAAACGCGACTAGACAAAGGGGTTGTGTTTTTCATGCTAGACAATTCGCGGCTCGTAAAAATGTCTTCACTAGATGCCTCTCAATTGCAACTGCTGGCAGGAATTGTAAAGTCACCAAAGTCAGCAAGATTACAAGAGAAATACCTGGGCAAAAAAACCTGGTTTTACGGCGGTACCAGCTTTTTGAACGTAAGTAGCGGGGACCAGCGCAGCAACTACGGTTTTGGATACGGCAACGATTTGCCCTTCTACCGCTCTAGGAAGGTTAAAGTAATTTACGTTTTGCAAAGAAGGTCCATTTTTAACAAGCCAGAAAAGCAACAATGCTTAGAGCCACCTGCCCGTGCGGACGCTCCGCTTCCTTCATTTTGGGCCAATTCTCCAGACGTTCTCATTCAATTTTCAGGGGGTGATTACTTAGTGTACAACCTCTACAATCCCCTAAAGTACATAGTTTCTCTCCTGCCCCCTGATCAAGGTGCAATGAGGGTTAGCAACACATCGGTCCCTTTGGATATCGGAGACGACACTAAGTATTTCAAGGGCGACAGTCGGTTAGACATCGCTTGGGTCTATGGCTTTCCCCGAAATGAGTTCAGCGCTTACCCAATAGTTCAAAAGGAGCCAATGAAGGCAACCGCCTGGCACTGCGGATGTTGTTACGTTTTTGAATTCAAGAACGATAAAGTAGTTTCAAGTTACGAAGAAATGTCGCATTAAGAAGGTTGGCCAGCCCTCGCGACTCGCGCCACAACTTTGCGCATTCCCTTTATTGTCCTCTATTCGCCTTCGAATCTAAGAACGGGTTGGAAGCCATTACGTAACCCGGTATCGGGTCCGTGTGGCTAGTTTCGAAAGCAAGCTAATGACAAATATCAGGACCAAGAGAACCACTGCGCCAGCCCAAGCTTGTCGAATCCACACATCATAGGGTGAGGTTGCGTATTGGTAAATGATGAGGGTTAAAGATTCGATGGGCTTGGTTGGAGACGTGCTTAAACTGGGGCTACCAAACGCGGTAAATAAGAGAGGAGCGGTTTCTCCGGCAACTCTTGCGATCGCAAGCATGATCCCAGTAATAATGCCGTTTCTAGCCGCTGGGATCACCACAAACAGAATCGTTTGTAGGCGGCTGGCACCTAACCCCAAAGACGCTTCTCGAAGCTCTTTCGGGATCAATCGCATCATCTCTTCTGAGGTTCGGATGATGGTAGGAATCATCATGACAGCAAGGGCGACGCCTCCCGACCAAGCTGAAAATCCAAAAGGAAGCACAAAGGCGCTGTAAGCAAAAAGTCCAATGACAACCGATGGAATTCCACTAAGCACTTCGGAGCAGAACCGAATAAATCCCCGCATCCGTCCCTTGCCATACTCGGAAACGTAGATTCCACCCAGCAAGCCAATCGGAATGCCGATTGCAGAGGAAATCACCATCAATACCAAGGTTCCAACTATTGCATTTTTGACACCGGTGGTTGCATCAGTAGGATCACCCGGCAATTTGGTGAACAGGTTTGCATTGATTCCCGGCAGGCCTTGCTTGACCACATAAATAAACAAGGCAATCAGCACAAAAACCCCGAGAAAGGCGGATAACGCTAACATTGAGCGCATAAAGCCAGAGTTAAAATTTCGCCAAGGCTCGATAACCTTTGGCAGTTCTGTGATCTTTCTTAGCTCAATCAAACCTACAATAAAACCTAAGCCAGCAAGCACCTTTACCGAATCTGCCCCAATGCTGTGACCAGGAAGCACTTTTTGGAAAACTGAGTAGCCGATGATGAAGGCAAAGAACCCAGCGATGAAACTTCCAAAGTTCATCTTTTTATCCTTGAACTTCAAGTCTTTGTACCGCTTACCGCGTTGAGCCTCTTTAATCTTCTTTTGAGAAAGAACTAGTAGTCCCCGTGCAAACACGTTGACGATCATGGTGATGACAAACAAAAGCAGGGCAATTTCCAGCAGAGCCGACCTTTGTTCAGGCACGTTGAAGGCTTCGCTGAATTGGTTAGCTAGCAAAGCCGGCATCGTATACCCAGCTTTCAGGATGGAAAGGTGCATATTAATATCGCTTCCAATCACCATGACAACAGCCATTGTTTCTCCGATGGCGCGTCCCAATCCAAGCATGACTCCGCCCGCAATGCCGCTTTTGGCTTCCGGAAGAACAATGTTCTTGATCGTTTCCCACTTGGTTGCTCCAAGCCCGTAGGCGGCAAACCTTTGGTCGGTGGGAACCGCTTTCAGCACAGAATAGGCAACCGAGCTTATAAATGGCATGACCATGATCGCAAGCACAATCCCCGCGGCTAGCATACTTGTACCAACACTTGGCCCTCTAAAAATTGGCAACCAGCCAAGGGTTTTGATGAGCCACGGATACAAACTACTTTGCAAAATGGGGCAAAGGACCAAAAAGCCCCAAAGCCCAAAAATGATTGAAGGCACCGCTGCGATCAGTTCGATAAAAAAGGAAAGAATGTTGGCGAGCCATTTGGGTGCGTATTCGGAAAGGAAAATTGCCGCCATCACCGCGATAGGAACGCTAAGGCAAAGGGCTACGACCGAGGTGATGATCGTCCCCACCACAAAGGGCAAGGCGCCGAAGATGTGGTGAACATTATCCCAATCGGACCCAGTGAGAAACTTAAATCCAAACTCTTTTTGGGTAATTCTGCTCTCTACAAAAAGCTGCAGCCCGATCCAAATAATAAGCGCCACCACAACAAAAGCCATGGCGGCGCACAATCCGGCAAAACCCCGATCCATCCAGTTGGAAGTCCGCTTAGAGGGCCGCAGCGAACGCCAGGTATTGGCGCCAGGTGCAACCTGCTTTGGCGGTTCTTCCAGGATGGCCATTTTGCTTTTGGTTAGCTTTTTACTTTGTCTAGCTGAGCATTGTCAAGATCAACAATAGACTTTGGTAGTGCCGCATACTGAAGTGAAGCACCCAAAGCCTGACCGTCTCCAATGCAATAGCGAAGGAACTTCACAACCGCCGGTGAATTCTTTGCCGCATCTCCACTTGGAGCTGTGCAAACCAAAGCATAGGTAAAGCCAGCAATCGGATAGGCATCCTTTGCCGGTGAGTTGACAATTGGATTGCGCAAGTCTTTAGCCAAAACCGATGCCATGGATTGTTCCGCTGCTGTTGTACCATCCAAGGTTGGGCTCATGTAAACACCGGCTGCATTTCTCAAGAGAGCTTCCGGCATTTTTGCCTGGATTGTGTAAGCCAATTCAACATATCCGATTGAGCCTTCATTTTGCTTGATTTGACCAGCAACTCCAGAGCTTTGAGCGCCACCGATTCCAATTGGGAACTTGGCAGCCTTATCGGCTCCAACTTGACTCTTCCATTGGGGGCTAACTGACGACAAGTAGCTTGTGAAAATGTACGTTGTTCCCGAAGCATCGGAACGGTGGACAACAATGATCGGCTCGTTGGGCAAGTTGACACCTGGGTTTTGAGCAACAATGCGAGGATCATTCCAAGACTTGATTTTTCCGAGGTAAATGTCGGCAAGAACGTCACCGGAAATCTTGAGTCCGGTTCCCACACCCTTCACGTTGTAGCTAATGGCAACGCAGCCGCAAGCAATCGGAAACTGAATGGTTGGCTTGCCAAGCCCCGCAACATCCTTATCGTTAAGAGGGGCATCAGACGCGCCAAAATCAACCGTTCCCGCTTGGTACTGCGAAATACCAGCCCCAGAACCTTTGGCCTGATAGTTGATCGTAACGTTGGGGTTCTGCTTTTGATAGTTAGAAACCCACTTTTGCAACACGGGATACACAAAAGTTGAACCGGCCCCGGTGATAGTTACCGAAGCAGTTGAAGAACCAGTAGACGAGCCACCTGTTGTTGTAGAACCTGCACTGTTGTTGGAAGTTCCACAACCAACCAAGATCATTGATGCAGAAAGAACGGCTACAAAACCTGAGAGACCTTTGACTTTCATCATTTTTTTGTAAGGAATACGCTTTTCGGCGTTTCCAACCAATTTTGTTTTTGAATTGTTAAGAAAATGTTAAGGCAAGTAGAGATCAAACCCAGTTTTCCCCTTCATGTATCCTTAATTTAGGTTCATTTTATTGCTCCGCCAAAAGAAGTGGAAAATAACTCATTGCCCCAGGCCAGACGCCAAGGAAGACGCCAAGTTGGGACCTTACTCCTTGCCTTTTCAGTCTATTGTGCGGTCAGCGGAGGACCGTTTGGTCTGGAACCAGCCATCAATGCCTCTGGTGCCCTATTTGCCCTTTTGCTGATCCTTGTTTTGCCGTTTATTTGGGCTTTGCCCGATGCTTTAACCACTGCCGAGCTCTCTTCGGCGATCCCAGAAAGTGGGGGATACGTGGTTTGGGTGCATCGAGCTTTCGGACCCTTTGCCGCGTTCCTTAACGCATGGTGGACTTGGCTTTACTCCCTTGTTGATGCTTCGATCTATCCGGTAATGTTCGTCACCTATTTCAATCGGCTGCTTCAGCTTTTGCATCTGCCCGATCCCATTGCCCACAATCCGGCTGCAAAATGGCTGGTTGCAGTAGGAGTTATTGTTGCGTTTTCCTATCTCAATATCAGAGGAGCCAAACCGGTTGGTAAGGCAAGCGTAGGCTTTTCCATCGCCTTGATTTTGCCATTTGCCTTGATGGTCGCCATTGGCTTTTGGAGGGCAGTGGCTCACCACCATCCTCTGATCTTAGAAGCCTCGGCTCAGAACAAGAGCTGGCACGAAGCAATTTCGGCTGGGCTGGCGGTGGCAATGTGGAATTACCTTGGCTGGGACTCTTTATCGACCATTGCCGGTGAGGTGGAAAACCCAGGAAAAGCTTTTCCTAGAGCCATGCTTTGGGGCTTGCCCTTGGTGGCCATTGTTTATCTGTTACCGACTCTTATTGGTTTGATCTTTGTGCCCAACCCAGCCGAGTGGAAAGATGGCAGTTGGCTTCATATTTCTGCGGTCACTGGCGGGCTTTGGATCGGTGTTGCGGTTGGGCTGGCGGGTCTGATTTCACCGATTGCACAATTTTCGGCGTCACTTCTTGGTTCGTCACGAATCCCTCAGGGCCTTGCCGAGGATGGATTTTTGCCACGATTGTTCATTGATCTGCATCCCAAGTACCAAACGCCAGCTAAGACGATTGCCCTCAGTGGCTTTATTTTTGCGATTTTGGCTTTTCAGTCCTTTCAAAATCTGGTCAGCCTCAACGTCATCTTGTTTTCATCTGCTTTGCTTTTAGAAGGGCTCTCCTTGCTGAGATTAAGAAATTTAGAACCCAATCTGCCAAGGCCCTTCCGGGTTCCGGGTGGAAAAATAGTGCTGTACTGCGTTGCTCTGTTGCCTGCACTTCTGAGCCTTTTTCTGATTGTTTCTTCGATCCAAGAAGACGGATGGTTGGCTCAGCTTCCAACAATTGTCGCCGTCCTTTCCGGACCAATTCTCTATGCAGCCATCTCACGCCAAAAAGGCAAATCAACTGGCTAGAGTCTTCGTTTTCTGTTTTCACTAAATCTCGGCTGCCTCACCCATTTTGACAAGAGAATAACGGGCAACGCAGACCGTTTTGGAAGTTCGTTCAAAAACAATTCAGACCAGAGCGTTATAATCCTAAGAGCATGAAGGCAGCCGTGATTGGTTCAGGAAGTTGGGGCACCGCCTTGGGTTTGCTTCTGGCAAGAAATGGGCATCATGTGTGGCTTTCTGGCCGCGACATCGAAGAAGTTTCGTCTATTCAATCTTGTCGAGAAAATTTAAGGTACCTGCCAGGATTTATCCTCCCCGAAACCGTCACCGCACTGCCTTTCCAAGACCTTGTCGGCCCCTTTGACTTCACGGTGATCGCGGTTCCCACCAACGCAATTCGAGGAGCCCTAACCCAGATTGGCGCGGACTCTCAAATTGACCAAACTCCGATTCTGCTTGCCTCAAAGGGGCTGGAATCTACATCGGGGAAAATGCCAACCGACATCGTGCTAGATACCTACCCCAATGTGCCAGTCGGGGCAATTTCGGGACCAAACCTTGCCCTCGAAGTCGCAAGAGCGATCCCCACCGCGGCGGTGGTTGCTTTTAACGATTTACTTATTGCCGATAAAGTTAGGTCTGCCTTCAATTGCTCTTCTTTCAGAGCCTATAGAACCACAGATCTCATCGGAGTTGAATTGGCAGGAGCCCTCAAAAACATCCTCGCGATTGGAGCGGGGCTAAGCGACGGAATGGGATTTGGTGACAATACCAAGGGCGCCCTGATGGCGCGAGGTCTGCGTGAAATGCTTATGATAGGAGAAGCCTTGGGTGCCAAGCACGAGACTTTTTTAGGTATCGCAGGGGTGGGAGACTTGTTTGCAACTAGCAATTCTAAGCTAAGCCGAAATTATAGGCTAGGAGAAATGTTAAGCAAGGGCCATTCGGTAGAAGAAGCCCTACAACTGATTGGCCAAGTTGTGGAAGGCGTATCAACCAGTGAAGCAGTCGGCGCCATTGTGAGGCCCCTTAAGATTGATGCCCCGATCTTTGAAGGAATTGGCCTTGTGCTTGATGGCAGGTTGGACCCCCGGTCTGGAGTAAGGCTCCTCATGGAGAGAGTAACCCCCGACGAGCGCATCTCCATTCGACAGTAAACAATTAAGGAACCATCTTTAACTTATCTTTTTCTTTCAACAATTTTAAAAGTCCTTCGACGGAATCCGGCTTTGCTAGGTTCCTAGTTTATGCCTGTTAGTGCTTGCTTTCGGCATCGTAAATCTCCATCAAACCCAACTCAACTTGCCTAGCAGTCAACGAGAGTTCTCTGGCATAATGATAGGGGATGAAAAAAAGGCAGATTGATAATCCGTGGCTCAAATTTGTTCTACCGGTTGTGCTTTCCACTTACGGCTTCATTGCGGGTTGGATTTTTGGCCCGATTTTGTATCCTGCCCCTGTTCGACATCCTGATACAGACCTTTACACCTATGGATTCCACCGAAACATTGTGGTGGGGGTTGTCGGACTGATCTTTGGATTCTGTTTGGCGCTTGGTATTTTGGTCCAATTGCATGAGCAAGCCAACATCAAGATTCCCGATGAGACTCTTGGCCACAGTGATGATCCTGAGCTTGACGCCATCAACGGTTGGCATCCAAGCGGCCATACTGGGTCCGAACAGCCTAATCACTAAATCGCAATCTCGTTTGATAGCCTCACGGCACTCACGTTTTCGGGCAGTTTAGGCATAGTTGCGCCCCTTCCAAATTACCTTATTGCGGTATTTCCACCAGCTACTTCTGAAGACAGTGATGGCGCCAATCGAAATGGTGACTGGAGCAAGAATGGCCAAATACCATGGGCTTTTGGTGCCTTTTGCCGAGAAACCTCCACTTATACACAGCAAAGTTAGAGGTATCCAAAAAAGACTTCTGCTTGCCGCCCAACCCCAACCGGTTGCCAGCAAAAAGAGAGCCAGGCACCAAGTCAGAAGATGGTTCCCCATGATTTCATAAGAGTTTTTGCTTAGTCCATCAAAGCATTCGCGCCAATTCTTATACATATAGGTTTGAAACTTATCGGAAAGGTCTAAAACCAAGATTCTAATCTTCTTCTTTGCCAAAAGTCTGCCAATCCTTGCATCTTCGAGGACCGCGCCTCGAAGGGTGGAATGGGGCCAAATTTCTTGATAGACGGACTTCTTCCACAGCACAATCTGCCCATTTGTAAAAAAGTTGTGGCCCATGCCAGTTCTCGCGACAAGCCAAAACGGGTTGCTGCTCAGCAAAATCCACGGCACCCACGCCAAAAAGAGGGGTTCAGGAAACGTTCCATGGATGAGCCACGGCATTCCTGTCACAACTCCAATAGGCAGTTTGGCATCCATCATTGACTCAACGATGCCCTCAAGCAGACCCGGCCTTACTTCGGTGTCGGCGTCAAGAAATAAGATGCATTCTCCTGAAAAATCCTCGATTGCCGCCTTGGCCAAGGCATCACATGCCCTATTTTTGCCTGTCCAACCAGTTGGCAGTGGTTCGGTCGGGCAAAGTACAACGGCTCCAGCCCTCCGCGCAACTTCTGCAGTTCCGTCGGTTGATTCATCATCAAAAACATAGATTTTAATGCCCGCATAGGCACTTTGCAATGACTGTAAGAGCCGCGGTAAATTCTCTTCTTCGTTTCTTGCCGGAATGAGGACCGCGACTGTGCCAATGATGTTGGGGTGGGCCGATTGAATGCCTTTAACTTTAGGCATCAGAAGGGCGTTCGCCATCGAATTGGTAGCGAGCCATCCATAAAAGAGACATGAAATATCAAATAAAATCAAGGTTAATCAAGAAATATTGGAGTTTTTATTTCATGGAGATAAAGAAAGAGTCGGGAACGATTTCTCCGGTACTTTTAATTTCTATGCCTCCCCATGAGTTTGGCAAGAGATTTCTTAATGCGTCAAAACCTGGAGCCGATGACCGGATTTGAACCGGTGACCTGCTGTTTACGAAACAGCTGCTCTACCACTGAGCTACATCGGCCAACGCTATGGAAGGATACCGCTCTCGCCCTCCAATTGTAAATCAGGTTCAGCCTATCTGCCGAGATCTTGACGACCCCGATGCACCGTTTATGCCAATGGCATAGCTTGCAAACTCACTTGCCTAACAACTCAGCCACCCACCACCTAGGTTCAACCACAAGCCGGACGTCCTGCGAACTTTCCCAAACAAGAACCAAAGCACCGAAGAACCAATGCCGCGCAACTTAAAATCCGCAGCCCAGCCTTTTACAAGCCTCCATAAATCTTAACGCGACCTGAAAAGAAACTCTTCCAGCAATGAAGAGGCTAACTGCTTAGCGGAGGCAGCCGATGTATCCAAAACACCATCAAACTGAACCGGCTCTTCAAACGGCGAAGAGATGCCGGTAAATTCAGCAATCTCCCCCCGCGAAGCCTTTGCGTACATCCCTTTAGGGTCTCTGCGAACGCATTCCGATAAGGCAGTCTTTACCCACACAAGAACCCCATTGGATCCTAAGATAGCCCGAACCAAGGCTCGATCAGACTCAAGAGGCGAGATAAAGGTTGCAATGACCGGGCATGGAATCTCAGAAACATACTTGGCAACGTGGGCGGCCCGCCTTAAATTTTCGGCCCGATCTTGGCCAGAAAAACCTAGGTCTCGGCAAAGACCAGTTCTCAACACATCTCCATCAAGCCTTGCACATTTTATGCCTTTGAGTTCAAGGATTTCAGCGGCCGCGTCTCCAATTGTTGATTTGCCCGCACCCGGCAGGCCAAAAAGCCATAGGACTTTGGCTGAACCCTCTGCTTGTGTGCTCCTATTCATGCTTCTTTAACCAGCTTCTTAAACCTTCCCTACCTTTAATCACTGTCAATTTTGTGCCAAATACGATCCCATCCCTACGGAACGCAAGCAAATGAAAGCGCGTTTACCTGTTTGGCTCCTGCCAATTTGAGGGCGTGGCCGCACTGCTCTATCGTTGCTCCGGTCGTAATCACGTCGTCAACAAGCAGAATCCGTTTACCATGCACCGCCTTCGACGCGTTAAACGCACCCTTTAATGAATTCAGCCGATGAGCCCGATCTAGGCTTGCCTGGGCCGATGTTGGCTTGATCCTTTGTAGCCCTTTGCAAAAGAGTTTATCGGCCGGCAGTGCCATGGCAAGCATCTCCGACTGATTAAACCCTCTTTCAAATCGGCGAGTCCAATGGATGGGCACCGGAACAATCCAATCTATTTGGTCGGCAAAATCTTGAGTGTAGGCAAGTGCCATGAAATCCGCCATAGCCCCAGCAAGTTGGGTGGCAGACCCGTACTTTAGCATCCTCACCGCTTGAGACGCGCGCCCTTCATACCAATAGACGCTCAATACCTTCTCGATGCCTTGAATGGTTGGGCTTGCCACCGGTTTGAGCTCTTCCTGACAAAGATCACAAATCGGCGTGTCGCTCCAGCTGCTACACAATCCGCATTTTGCGGGATAGACGGCAGATTGCAGCTCATCAGAGAAGCTGTTCCACAAGCGCTTGGCTGTGTTTATCAAGCTGGTCTAAATCCTCTATTTCAAATCTTTGCCCATCTACCGCAGTGATGTGCCACCGACCCGACTCAATCTCATGAGAATTTTCTCGCCAATTTCTCACAAAGAATGTGATTTCGCCACGATTTGTCTTCACATGAAAGCTCCACATACCTGGAACAGACTTTACTGCAAGGATTTGGGTGATTTTTGGAGAAAAATACCGGCGATCAAACTCTTCTTCTAAGAGCTTTAGAGTTTCTGGTTCCGTGCCATCTAAGGTCTTAAGGATCGCCACTTCTTTATCGTCTTCGGTTTGAATGCTAAAGTAGTTTTCTGGATCGCTAAGGGGGAAAACTCTTTTGATCCGCGCCGAAATTACGCAAAATTGATCAACAATTTCAATGCGCAAGTGGCTTGATCCGTCAACGCGGCTGGCCTTGATTTGGGCGCCCTCACAGTACAACGCTTCAGAATTCATCCTAACAGTTTACTGAGGGCTGGCTTCAAATGACACCTTGGCTAGCCTCGAGTTTGGTGAATTTGCAATCTGAACGTGGTCCGAGCCCAAAAAAGATGGAAGCCAAGAACCAAAAATAGAATAGGGTGCAACAACCTACGCTGCCGCACCCTTTGTCTTGTCAACGATCCTATTGTGTGTCTAAGAGTCTCCGTGGGAAAATCCAAAACTTGGTTCAAACGGAATCAACCCCATCCTTGTTGCGGCGCGAAACGCCTGAACTCGGTTTGTCACCTGAAGCTTATCATACACGTTTGCCAAGTGGAAATCCACTGTTCGTTTCGACACGACCAAGCGCTCCGCAGCTTCCTTGCTGCTAAACCCTTGGGCAATAAGACTCAATACTTGTACTTCCCGTTTGGTGAGCCTTACAGCCCCCTGGGAACTTTCTGCTCGCATCATGCTTGCTATTGGCAATTGTCCACCCCTCTTTACCGCTCCACTAAACCTTTCCACGATTTGCCTCAAAACAACAATACTTTTTTGCGATTCTTTACTTTTGACTCTAGCCCAGGTCGGCAATCGAGCCTTTAAAGTACTAACGATGATTCTTTGACGAAGTTGAGATGATTTTTGTGCCCGAAGGCGATTCTCCTTTTTGTTTAGATCAAAATCAGGTCCGATCAAACATGACTAATATATTGCATAAAAAATACAAGAATTCAACTGCCTCAAGAGTTTCTCAGAAAATGAACCCTTTTATGAAAGCAGCCTAGCACCTTCCGCTAGTCTGCAGATGGTAAAGCTTCCCCGGACTTTCACTTTCAGCTTATAAGCCGCCGACGTCTCTTTGATAAACTCATCGGCCATTTCCTTTTGAACCATGGCAATACAGGCTCCGCCAAAACCACCACCCATCAATCTGGCACCGTAACATCCCGTTGATTTCCTTGCCGCTTGGGCCATGGCGTCTAAGGCAGGGCTGCTGACCTTAAATTGGTCTCGAAGGCTTGAATGGCTCCTACAAATTAGCTCTCCCGCCTTCGCCAGGTCTCCTTTTTGGAGGGCGTCCAAGAATTTTAGGCATCTTCCATTTTCCGTCACCACATGGCGGGCACAATAATAAACTTTTTCACTTTCTTCCAAAAGGGGGCGGATCATTTCTAAATCAGCTTCCCTCAGAAAATCAATGCCAAGCCACGCACAAGCCGATTTCACACAATCCCTTCGCTGGTTGTATTTACTATCCGCCAGCTCTCGTTTTGTGTTGGTATCACACAAAACAAAAACAACAGAGTCCGGTACCACTACGGTTTGATATTCCAGCGTTTTTGTATCTATAAAAAGAGCCCGATCTTTTTGTCCAAGAGCACTTGCCAACTGATCCATGCAGCCCGATTGCAGGCCGATGAATCCATTTTCTGCTTTTTGCCCCGCTAAAGCAATTTGAACCTTGGATAGAGACGCCTGTTCAAAGTGGTTCCACAAGGTCCCAAACGCAACTTCCAAGGCCGCACTGCTACTGATTCCAGCCCCCATAGGCAGATTGCTCACAACAACCCCATCAAGATTCCCGCATGAGGTGCCGTAGAGTTGATTGAGCGCCCATGCAGTGCCGGCCGGATACTTGCCCCAATCCGTTACGTCTTGTGGCACAACTTTCCGAGAGTCAAAATTCTGGCTAGCACCAAGATCTGCAGAAAAGAGCTGAGAGTGATCGACTTTCGCCGGTGAAGCCGCCACGCAGACCCCTTGCTCAATGGCAGCAGGGAAGACAAATCCCTCACTGTAATCCGTGTGCTCTCCGATCAGGTTAATGCGGCCAGGTGCAAAGGCAATGGCAGTTGGGTCGTGGCCAAACTGAGACCGAAAAAGCTGCTGCGCCTTGTCGCGAAGTTCGCTCATGCAATATCTTATTATGATGCCAAACCCTAAGTTTGCGCCGTTTATATCAACCGATTTCGGCCTTGATCTCGGCAGAACAATCCCCTGGAAAAGTAACCTGAAGACGGATATAAATGAGTCGAATCGGTGCTGATGCCTTTACGATCCAACTTGCCACTGCCGCTGATTCGGCCCACGCGGTAGAAGTGGTGAAAGAGGTTTATGACGAATATGGATTTGGGTGGTTTCCAGACACCTATCACGCCGATCTTTATGATCTTGATTCCTATTATCTCAAACGTGGCTTTCCGTTCTGGATTGCCTTTAGTGCGAGTCAAAAACCGCTTGGCACCGTTTCATTGGAATGGATAGATCCACCGATTCCCGCAGGAAATGGCATTCAAATGGTTGACGGATATGAGCGCGCGGCGGGCGCGGACTGCGCTCTCAACCGACTCTATGTTTCACCCCAAACTCGAAGAATGGGGATCGGAGAAGCGCTAGTCAAGACGGTTATTTCTTTTGCTCAGGCTTCTGGCAAGAAGAAGTTAGAACTTTGGAGTGACAAGAGATTTGAAAAGGCTCACAAACTTTACGAAAAGCTAGGCGCGAAAGTCATTGGAGATCGCATTTGTCACGATCCAGAGCAAAGCCCTGAATGGGGACTATTGCTTGAACTTTGAACTATGCAAGATTTAAGGGCTGCTGAGACTTTAACTTGCTGATGCTACTGGCACGTCCTCATCCAGATTCGGCATTTTGGCAAGCATTTCTGAAGCTATGATACGGTCTTTAACCGGCTCATCAGACACGATTCGGCCATCTTTAAAGCGGACAAGCCGCTTGCTGTGTCTGGCAATGTCTTCTTCGTGGGTGACAATCACAATGGTTTTGCCCTGCTCATTGATATCCTGAAAAAGAGCCATGATTTCTTCCGAGACTCTTGAGTCTAGGTTGCCGGTGGGCTCATCCGCCAAAATCATGACCGGATCGTTGACAATCGCCCTCGCGATCGCAACTCTCTGCTGCTGCCCTCCCGACAGTTCATTGGGTTTGTGGTGGATTCTTTGACCAAGGCCTACTTTTTCGAGAGCTTCTTTGGCACGTTCGTATCGGTTTTTAGCCCCCGCATATTCCAAAGGCATCTCCACATTCTTAATCGCCTCAGTTCTGGCAAGCAAGTAAAAACTTTGAAAGACAAACCCTATGAATCGGCAGCGAAGCTCGGCAAGCTCATCATCATTTAGCTTGCTTACGTCTTGACCGGCAAGGAGAAATTTGCCTTTACTAGGGCGATCAAGGCAGCCCAACACATTCATAAACGTGGATTTACCAGAACCAGAGGGGCCCATAATCGCAACAAACTCTCCCTCATTGATATGAAGGTTTACGCTTCTTAGCGCATGGACAATGTTTTCGCCGGTCACATAGTCTTTGCTGAGGTCTTCGATTTCGATGATTGGCTTTGTTTCAGACATGATAGGGTTATTCAAAGCGGAGGGCTTCAATGGGTTGCAGTCGGCTGGCTCTAATCGCAGGATAGAGTCCAAAGAAAACGCCTACAAACAAACTAAAGAGCACCGCCATCAGCACGGCTTGGGTGTTCACAATGGTTGGAACATGCATCAATGGTGCCACTAAATGAACGCCACCGCCACCAAAGACGATTCCTAAAAATCCGCCAATTGAGCACATAACCACGCTTTCCAGTAGAAACTGACTCAAGATCGTGCGTCGTTTTGCTCCAATCGCCTTCCGCAGGCCAATTTCACGGGTTCTTTCTGTGACGCTCACCAGCATGATGTTCATAATTCCAATTCCGCCTACCAAAAGTGAGACCGAGGCAATGCCAGCCAACAAAATTCCAAGCAAGGAAGACTGTTGCTGAGCTTGCTGAATCATGTCGCCTTGGTTCAGAACCATGAACAAACGCTGCCCCGCGGCGTTGGTCCGAAGAGCATCTAAGGTGTCCTCGATTTGTCCCTGAGCAAGAATCATTAACTTGGGATTGGCAACCTGGATATCAATCGAATCAAGCTTCGTCTTGCCAAATAGCCTTTCCATTGCGGTGGAAAGGGGCGTGTAAATCTGATCATCTGGATTCCAAAATCCACTTCCCCCCTTGTAAGATACAACTCCAAGGACCTTAAAATTATCTTGATTGATGCGGATGGTTCTGCCTACAACGTCAGTCCCCATTCCAAACAGGTCTTGGTAGACTTTGAATCCGAGAACGCATACCCGTTTGCTTACCTTTTCATCAGCATTGTTGTAAAATCTGCCTTCTAGCATTTGGCAGTTTCGGATGTATTGGATATTGGGGTCTGCCCCTGTCACTTGAGTGTTGGTTGTACTATCTGCGTAGCTTGCGGTAACCGAGCCACCAACTTGGCCGGTGGCATATTTCACCAAAGGAACGTTGCGGACGATAGCCCGAACGTCGGTTTTTTCTAAGACAGGGACCGAACCTCCATGAACATGCCCGTTGCGCCAGTTTGGCCACACAATAAGCATATCAGTGCCCATTCGCTGCAGGTTGCGCAGGGATTGCTCTTTTGTTCCCTGGCCAATCCCGATCATCGCAATTACTGACCCCACTCCGATGACAACGCCAAGCATCGTCAGCATGGACCGCAGTTTGTTTGCAGCAATGGCACGAAGCGCTGAATTAACTTGATCTTGTACGTTCATTTTCCTTTCGTCGCACTTGTGGCAGGTGGCGCAGCTTTGGCTGCATTAAGATTCAGAGCTGGCTTCTTGGGGGTCTTTGTTCGATAACTCTTTGGACCCTTTCGACCGCCTCCGGCAAGACCGCCCTGAGCGTCTTCTTGCATCTGTTGCTGAATCTCTTCATCCAGCTTGATGTTGATGGTTGCACTGACGACCTCTTCGCCTTCGGTTAACCCGCTCTTGATCTCCACGTTGTCATCGCCACTTACACCAACTTCAACCGGAGTCTTAACCGGCTTAGTTCCTGATTTTGGCTTGACCAAGACGTACGCGCCGTTACTATCTTGGTGGATCGCCTCGCTTGGCACATAAAGCACATTCTGACGATCTAAAGTAATGAACTCGCATGTTGTGTTCATTCCCGGCAAAAGTTGGACTTTTCGGTTAGGATCCGGCAAAATGTGAACGCGGGCTGTTATCGTCGTGACATTGTTTGTGGTGACGGCAGTTGGATCAATTCTGTCAACCACCCCCCAAACCGGATCACTCTTATAGGCTTCTGCCGTCACTAAAACCTTTTGCCCAGGTTGCACATGAGAAATGTCAGCTTCATCTACAAGGCAGTTGACGTAAAGCTGGCTCACGTCACTGACCTGAACTAAGCTGGTCCCCTGAGAAAAAAGACTGGTTCCAGGAGGGATAATTGTTCCTGCTGCCAGGTATCGAGTGGTTACCACTCCATCCATCGGCGCGGTGACGGTGGTGCTTTCTAACTGGACTTTGGCATTCCTTGCCGCCACTTGGTTTCCAACAATCGCATCGTCTGCCGCCAACACGTCTTGCAGCTTCACTTCATTATTCTTTTCACTGATGATCGCATTGTTTAATGCCGTCTTTGCTTCATCAACTGCGGTCTTTGCGGCCGCGTAGTTTTGCTTTTGCAGCGTGATATCGTTTGTGCCTTGCTCGGCTTGGTAAAGCAGGGCTTTGGCTTGTTGGACAGACGCTTCTTGGGCATGGAGATCAGTAGAAATTTCATTCTCCATGGTTCCTCTGCGCTCGACGGCCAGTTCATAGGCTTGCTTGGACGCGGCTACCGCTGCCTTATCTTTGCTAAATTGGTTTTGGCTAATAAAGCCTTTGGCAAGAAGACCCTGATCGGTATTGAACTGGGCCAAATCAGATTCATACTGAGCATGAGTCTGGTTGACGGCTCCCACCTCATCACTTCTAGTCTGAGGAATCGTTACTTGCTGAAGCTTTGCAAGGTTATCTAAAGCCGATTGATAAGATGCCTTAGCCTGGGCGATCGAAGCCTGGGTTAGCGCGGGCTGCTCACCCGATTGAACTTTGGCTCGCTCCATTTGGATGATGGCCGCTTGCAGTGCTTCCCTTGCGTTTTCGACTCCGATTTTGCTTTGGGAAATTTGCAATTTGTAGAGGTCTTCTGCTTGCAACGATTTGGCCTGGGCAGAATGAAGATTTGCCTCTGCCTGCTGGTAAGCGGCTTCTGTGTCGGTAGGGTCAATGTAGGCAATAACTTGCCCTTTCTTAACCACCGAGCCAACATGCACGAGGAGTTTTTCGACAATGCCGCCTGCTTTAGACTTAACGTCAACTTGAACCAAAGAAATGATCTGGCCGGTTGCCTGAATAGACTGGGCAACTTCACCGCGCTTAACCTTGGTGTACTTATACTGGATTGATTGGCCGCTGTCTTTATGGCGGAACATAAAGGCACCAAGCCCAAATAAAGCCAGCACGATGACGGCAATGACTATAAGTAATTTCTTCATTCGATAGTTTCTACGGGATTTGAACCGCAGTTTCTTCCGGTAGCGGCTTTCCGGTTGCCAACCTGAGACTTAAATCAGATTCGGCAAAATCGTACACGGCTTGGATCAGGTTTGATTCTGCCGTTACTTGGCTAACCTGAGCGGTCAGCACGTCCAAAAGAGAAGAAGATCCTAGCAAGTAGGATTGGTACACGTCTTGGTAGTTGATCGTAGCCGCATTGTCTGCCTTTGAAGCGGCAGTAAGGCGCTGAGCATTTTGAGTGTAGGTTAAATAATCCGATTCTATTTCGGACTTTGCCGTTCTTACCGCCTGAACATAAGACTGCTTGGCGGCGTCTTCTTGATACGCTGACGAACGTGCGGCTGCCCTGCTTGCGCCGCCATCAAACAATGGGTAACTAGCGGTTAAAGTCAAAATTCGATCTTGCAAGGTATGTGGCGCCAGCGTCTCATTAAAAGTTGCGTTGAGGCTGAGGCTTAACGACGCGTTGAGGTTTTGCAAGCGTCGTGAATCGTCAAGCGAATCAATATTTTCGCGGAGGGCCATGAGATCAGGACGGGCTTTTACCCCTTCAACAAGAAGTTGCTGCAGGGTTGGCAATTCCACTTTTGAGCTTGGATTCTTGATCGGCTGAAGTTCTGGCAGCAATTGTTCGGCCGGGTAACCGATCAAACTTTTTAATTGGGCTGAGTTGGTAGAAATTGCATTTTGGGATTGAAGCAAAGTGACTTGAGCATTGTCGAGATCTGCTTCAACCTGATAGATAGCCACCTTTGCGGCTCCTCCTTTTTCGATATTGAGCTTGGTTTGGTCATAAATCGCCTGAGCTCTCTTCACCTCTGCTTCCGACACTTTCTTAAGCTCTTGGGCGCGCAGAGTTTCGTAATACTGGTTTTCTGCATTGAAAATGGTTTGGCGCAAGGTTTGAACTGCGTTTTCCTTTGCACTCTTTGCCGAGTGCCTAGCCGACTGCAATTGGAACTCGCGATTGCCTAGATCAAGAATTTCCCATGAAGCATCAACTCCGGCAACGCCTCCTTCATTTTGGCTAAAGATCGTATTTCCACCAACGTAGCTTGAATTGCGCTGACTTGTGTAGGTGTAATTTGGGGTAATAGTTGGCAAAAACTGGGCAAATGCCTGCACAATGCCTTGCCTAGAACTCAGGTAATTGTCCACTGAACTCAGGTAGGTGCCGTTTCTGGTTGCCGCGAGCCTGGCGACGTCAGCGAGAGTCAATACTTTAGTCGAGGCAGATTTTTCTTGGTGCCCTCCTTCGGTTCTAGATGAGTTTGCCAATCCCGGCGAAATTGTTAGAGCTAGGGCCAAACTCACCAGCCAAATCTTATTGGCACGAATTTGAACTTCCTTTATCTTTTTTAAGCCCGGAGTTGAAATGAATCGCTTATTTGCTTGCATGGATTAAAATTATGAAGCCTGCGGAAAGACCTTTGCCTCACTTGCCGCTTCATTATTACGCACCGCAAATTGGTTTCTGTTCCAAGACATAGGACTAACTTTTCGGACCATTCGCTTCAAGCCCCTTTTCAAGACAGAGTGTTACCGTGGTTAGCTTCAAAACCGTGTTCAGTTCTCCGCCATTTCAACCGGATGAACCTATTTACCAGATCAGATTTTCATGGATGACAATAGTCTCATCCCGATCCGGCCCGATCGAGAGGACGGCAATCGGCGTCTTCGTAAACTCTTCGATGAACTTCATATAGTTTCGGGCAGCCGGGGGAAGATCGCTTAGCTTTCTTGCCGACCTTAAATCTTGATCCCACCCTTCAAATGATTTATAAACTGGCGAAACTTGGGCAAAATCGTGGAGATTCATCGGTATGGAGTGCACGTTTCCACGAGGAGAACTGTATTCCACTGCCGCTTTGACTTCAGAAAGTCCGCTAAGAACATCCAATCGGGTGAGAACCAATCCCGTGATGCTGTTCAGCCGACAACTCTGCCTTAACTGCACCAAATCCAGCCAGCCACATCGTCTAGGACGGCCGGTTGTCGTTCCAAACTCATGGCCTACTTGTCGAATCGTCTCTCCCACGTCATCAAGCAATTCAGTGGGAAAAGGTCCTGCTCCCACCCGAGTTGTGTAGGCTTTGCAGACTCCAAGAACATGTCCAATCGCCCTTGGGCCAATCCCGGTGCCTAAACATGCTCCCGCCGAAGTGGGATGGCTTGATGTCACGTAAGGATAGGTTCCTGCGTCTATGTCCAAAAAGGAGCCTTGGGCTCCTTCGAAGAGAACTTTATCGTTGGCCTCAACTGCATCTTGAATGATGGGATCTGTATCTTGTACATACTTGGCTAGCTGAGATGCATATTGGCTGTACTCATTTAAGATTTCGTTGTAATCAAATGGCTCGCTGCCATAGACCTTTAGAATTTGGTTTTTCACCGATAACACTTCTTTGAGCCTTGCCGGAAACAACTCGGGTTGAACAAATTCTCCCATTCGGATGCCAATTCTTGCAATCTTATCTTGATAAGCGGGACCGATTCCACGCTCTGTTGTGCCAATTCTATTGCTTCCTCTGGCTTCTTCTTCTAACTTATCCAGTAGCCGATGGTATGGAAAAACAACATGCGCGGCGGGAGAAATGAGCAGCTTTCCTAATTCCGGTTGCTTTTTTCTTGTCTCATCAAGTTCTTTCAGCAGTTCCTTTGGGCAAACCACCATCCCCGAGCCAATGATTGAAGTTGTAAGGGGATGCAAAATGCCAACTGGCAGCAAGTGAAATTTGTATTCCTGCCCATCCGTCACCACGGTATGCCCGGCATTGTTGCCACCGGAATACCTCACAACCACATCTGCCTGTGAACCTAAAACGTGGACGAGTTTCCCTTTTGCCTCGTCTCCCCACTGAGCACCGATAACAACTGTTGCTGACATACTTTCTTCACTCCGGTGCCCCGGATAGAAAAGAGACCGGCGCACCCATCGAGGATCCGCCGGCCTTGGCCTGGTGAGCCTTATCTCAACTTTACTTAAGTATACACCAAAGGGTATAATGATGGGTTGTGGCGGAGGCTCCTGCAAAAAAGAGTAAAAGTATCCAAGCCCCAAAGTGGTGGCTAAACACCTATTTTTGGTGGTCAGGGGCAATTTTTATCCTTTCCATCGGAGGCTTGATCAAAGGCGTTGGCGTCATTACCGATCCCGGACAAAGACCAGAAAAGTATCTTGTTCTTGTCTACTTCGGAGCGGGAGTTGTTATGCTCATCAATGGCTTGATGAGCCACAGCCAAGCGGTTCAGGCGTATTACGCTAAAGTTCGCTCTGAGGACCTCTGAAAATTAGGAAGCCAGTTGCTAAACTTGCCGTCCCCTACGTAGAAAAAAATTATGGTTAAATGCAGCTTTTGCGGTAAAGAGATTGACAAGATTCCTTCTTGGATGCAATCTATTGACGTGCCCTATGTGTGCACCAACTGCCCAAACAATAACATCCGAAACATTGCCACTATTGACTTCATGACCGAGATCCTTAAGAAGCCGCCTGTTGAAGAAAAGGTTGCCGAGCCGACGATTGTCGTCGCTGAGTTTGAAGAAGAAGTCGAAGCTTCCGAAGAGTAGCCCACTTGGTCTCATTGGCTTGGAACTGCTGATTAGCGGTTCGTGACAATGAGATCATTCATGATTTTGCCTCTTCCTCTTGGCGGACTCTGGTTACGCCAAGCAAAATGCCTGATTTGTGTAGGCTTTCACCCTCTAAGTTCTTTGCTTTTCCAGATTTGGCATCTTAAAAGCGTTTAAGCTAGGAAGTCCCTAGCTTTCCCCATAACGACTCTGGATACTCGCCTAGAGTATAATTGAACCTATTCAGCAATTGCGGACCAAAGCGCTTCTTCTTGTTTTTAGATCTTGGTCAAGAGTCGGCAGATAGAATAGCAGGCACCAAAGTGGCTTGCGTAGGCAGTTTAGGTTTCGCGATAGAATAACAAAATTGGGGGTAAGAAAATGAGGACAATCTTGGGCGGAGTTGCCTTAGGAGACCACTGGCGTCGGCAGGTTTTCTTGTTGATGGTCCATTTATTTCCCTTGCCAAAACTTCTCGATTCCACTCCTGCCAGCCACGGGTCAAAATTCTTTTCTCTTTCGCTAGTGGTTGGAGTCGGCAATGACTTTGGCCAAGGTATGAGCAAGGCCAGTAGGGCAAGGTATGAGCAAGGCCAGTAGGGCAAGGGCTCTCAGTCCGTGCTAGAGATTCTTCTTGGCTTATGTGCGGGGGTCAGCACTGCCCTTGGCGGACTCTTTGCCTTAAAGAGGCGCGATAATTTGCATCTGATCCTTGGTTTCAGCGCAGGAGCCGTTATCGGAGTTGCCTTCTTTGACCTGCTTCCTGAGGCCCTCAACATGGCCGAAAAGCGATATCAGCACATGGTGGTGACTTCAACCGCTGCCTGCGGATTCCTAGCTTTTATGCTTCTGAACCGCATCGTTTCGGCTCAGATTCAAAAAGAGCCCAACAGCCCCCGTCATTTGGAAGCCCTAGGCTTGACCATGCACAGCATCTTAGATGGGCTTGGCATGGGGCTTGCGTTTCGAGTGTCACCGTCTCTCGGGTTCGTGGTCGCTGCCGCCGTCCTTGCCCATGACTTTTCCGACGGCATCAACATCGTCAGCCTTGTTTTACAAGAAAATGGGAGTCAGTCCCCCGCCCTAAGATGGTTATGGATCAACTCACTTTCACCTTTGTTTGGAGTTTTAATCGCTCAAGTATTCAGGGTTCCCCAAACCACGCTTGGCCTGCTTCTGGCTGTTTTTTCTGGGTTCTTTATCTATATCGGCGCCAGCGAGCTCATACCAGAAAGTCAGCACAAGCATCCCTTATTTTCAACCAGTCTATTCACGGTTTTGGGTGCCGCTGTCATTTTTGTCGCCGTGCAATTCGCCCACTTCTGAGCGGCCATGGCAAAACCCAACCGCCCTGTTAGGTCCTGCGGACTATAAATTCTTCCCTCCCTTTCATCACGAAGTGTTAGGAGGGAGGGTCAGGGAGGGAGAGCACATACTTCTTGGGACACGGTCGATTACCACTGAGGCCCCAAAACACTTGCGGAGTAAGCATTGCTAGGAGCTTAATCCGCAAGTTCAATCCTCTCCACCCCTGCCCCTCCTCTCCATGACCCTTGCAGGGCAAGGAAAGGAGGGGAATCATTAGCTAGCACAATAAATTGATTACCAAAACCCAACAGCCTTCTCAAAAGTTGTAAGCCTGAGGGTCTGATTAAAAGAGACCGAATACGGTGCCATCGGAGTTGATGCCCATGGTTTCAGCCGAAGGATGCTTACCGAGGCCAGGCATCAAAAGAATGGGTCCGCACACCACGACAATAAAACCAGCCCCCGCTGATAGCCTTAGCTCTCTTACATGAATGATGAAGCCGGTAGGAGCGCTTAGAAGTGCAGGATCATCACTAAAACTATATTGAGTCTTGGCAATGCAGATTGGTAAATCACCGTATCCCGCCGACTTTAACCATCTTAGGGTGTTCTCAGCTGACTCTGAGAGTTCAAACCCGTCAGCTTGGTAAACCTTTTCGCATAGTACTTGCAGTTTTTCTTCAAAACCATCTCCTTCGGTGTACAGGGGACGAAAGCCTTCTTTGCCTCCTTGTAGCGGCTCTGATTCTTGTGAGCGCTCTTCCGATATTTCTAAAGCAGACGATGACTGACAGGCTTTCGCAAGAGCTTTGGCTGCCTCGAGGCAACCTTGCCCTCCACCGCTCCATGGATCTGCCAACTCAAATGGCATTCCATGTGTTCGACAGGTATCTGCTAGCCACTCGATATCCTCCAGCGGATCATCGGCCCGTTTGTTCAGCACAACAAGCACCGGCACGTGGTAGCTAGAAAGATGCCTAAAATGGCGCGCTACATTTTCAAATCCAGATTCTAAGCTGCCACTGTCTCCACCATGGTGTCGAATAGCCCGAATTGTAACAACGAGAACTATGGCGTTAGGACCAAACCCTTGGCGAGGACACACGATGTTAAGGAACTTTTCCCCTCCTAAATCAGAGCCAAATCCACCCTCCGTAAGCACAAAATCGGCAATTCCTAGCCCAACTTTTGTGGCGGCAAGAGAGGAACATCCATGAGCAATATTGCCAAAAGGGCCCCCGTGCACTAAAGCCAAACCATTTTCGATGGTTTGCACCAAATTAGGTCGGATCGCGTTCTTGAGGAGGATTGCCATTGCGCCTGTAGCCTTCAATTGCCTAGCCGTAATGGGCTTCCCTTCCTTATTTCTAGCCACAACTATGTTGTTGAGATTAGCCTGAAGAGATATCAAATCCGGTGACATGCAAAGAATCGCCATGATCTCGCTGGCAGGGGCAATGACGAACCCTGAAGATCGCTCTTGCTTGCCATTATGAATCAGTATTGACCTTAAAGCTCTATCATTCATGTCCAAGGTGCGCGGCCAAGAAATAGAATCAACGTCTATTTCTAGCTCATTCCCTTGGAAAAGATGATTGTCCAACATGGCAGATAGCAAATTGTGGGCCGCGGCGACCGCAGGAAAATCACCAGTAAAGAACAGGTTGATTTCCTCCATGGGTAGAACTTGGCTATAGCCACCGCCGCAGGCACCACCCTTCATACCAAAAATCGGACCTAAAGCCGGCTCTCTGGTGGCAGAAACCGCAATGTGGCCAAGCTTTTGCAAACCCTGAGTGAGTCCGATCGTGGTTGTTGTCTTGCCCTCCCCTGCCGGAGTTGGGCTCATGGCGGAAACCAAGATCAGCTTTCCCCGCTGAACCTTGCTGAGAGATTCCACGGCTTCGGAGGTTAGCTTCCCCATAAATGGGCCATATTGATCAAATTGATGAGGCTGAATTCCCACACTTTTTGCCACCTCTGCAATGGGCAATAGTTGGGCCGCCTGGGCGATTTCGAGGTTATTCAAAGCTTCTTTCCAAGTATATCTATGAACCTTAAAAACATTGCCCGGGGATTTCTTTATTCAAGAATTTGCCCCAGTGCCAATGGAAGAGATGGATACTTGCCTGCTGATAGGCAGTGGACTGCCGGCGAAGCCTCTCAAGGACTCATAATAAAGAGGACATGCGGATTCACACAGACGACGTTCGGATTGCAAACGTTCGTCCCCTGTTGCCAGCTGCAATCCTGATAGAAGAGCTTCCCATCTCGGAAAAAGCAGAGTCGCTCATTATTCAAGCCAGACAGAGCATTTCTCAGTGCCTTGCCGGACTGGAAAAGCGTATGGTGGTGGTGGTTGGTCCTTGCTCCATCCATGATGAAACGTCCGCTTTGGAGTATGCAGACAGGCTCAAATCATGCTCGGATAGGTTGTCTGATGACCTCATCATTGTCATGAGGACCTATTTCGAAAAGCCCAGAACGACGGTCGGCTGGAAAGGGCTCATCAATGATCCGTTTATGGATGGATCTTTCCATGTTAACCAGGGGCTGCGTCTCGCCCGCAAAATTCTCTGTCAAATCGGAGACCTTGGCTTGCCCTGTGCGGCCGAGTTTTTAGATACAACTTTGCCACAACACTATGCAGATCTCATCTCGTGGGGAGCGATTGGAGCGCGGACATCAACCAGTCAAATCCATCGAGAAATGGCTTCTGGCCTATCGATGCCAGTTGGCTTTAAGAATGCAACCGACGGCAGCGTGAAAGCCGCTTCCGACGCTATTTTGGCGGCCAAACACTCTCACTGGTTTGCAGGCGCAACCAAGGATGGAATCAGTGCCCTCATTCAAACCAACGGAAACGCGGATTGCCATCTTATTTTAAGAGGCGGCGACAATGGGCCAAATTACGACTCTCAATCCATTGGTAAAGCGGTGCGATCCATGGCAGATCAAGGACTTCCAGAGGCGGTTATGATAGATGCGAGCCACGGAAATTCTAACAAGGATTATCGAAGGCAGTCTGTGGTTTGTGATTCGGTAAGTGGCTCTATTGAACAGGGCATGCCAATTTTGGGCGTCATGTTAGAAAGCCATCTTCACGAGGGCAGACAAGAATGTGGTCCGCTGGAAACCTTAAAATACGGAATCAGCGTCACAGATTCTTGTATCTCTTGGGAAACAACCGTGATCCTGCTAGAAAAAATTGCCCTTGCCAACAAAAACAGAAAAAAAGCTTTATGAATAAGCCAAAACTAGCTTTAACCGTACTTAGCGTGATCTGCATCGGCCTGATTTTGGCGTCTGGATGTCACCCTAAGGCAAAGGCACCTGTCAGCCAAAATTCTGGCGCGGCCCCAACGCAAACTGCGGCTGACCTTGACGCAGTTAAAGAAATACCAGGAAGAATCTCGATTGCGGCTATGGACCGAAGGGTGCCCGTCATCATGTTTCATGATGTGGTTCCTCAACGTGGCCCAGGTTCTGTTTGGTTTGATGACACTCAGGCCGAGTTTTTATCGCAAATGCAGTTCATCCATGATAACAACCTGGTGCCCATCACTGTGAAGCAGTTGTACGATCATTTGGTGAAGGGGACCGACGTCCCCGTCAACGCGATCTGCCTAACGTTTGATGATAATTATTTGGGTTTTTACCAATACGCCTATCCCATTCTCAAACAATTTAACTACCCAGCGGCTATGTTTGTGCACACGAACTATGTGGGAGACGAACAAGGCTCGCACCCAAAGATGAACTGGCAGCAGCTTCAAACCTTGGTCAAAGGGGGATTGGTTACCATTGGCGCCCACACTGAATCTCACCCGCTGGACATGACAACTTTGACCGATCACCAGCAGACAACCGAAATTGCGGGTTCAAAAGTTATATTAGAAAAGCATCTGGGGGTGCCCATTGATTTTATGGCTTGGCCTAATGGCAAGTTCAATCAAACTTCGATTGATATTGCCCAAAAGGCTGGCTACAAAATGGCGTTTGCAATGGATCATGGATTTGCAGAAGAATCGCCCAATATGTTTGCTATTCACCGCTTTAGCTGGGAAAAAATGGAAACCGCGGTTCAAGAAAGAGACCAACTGGTTAACGACGCCCCAATTGCCATCGATCAAAACACGTGGGTAAGTCAGCCGGTCAAGCTCCATGTTAAAACCGTGGATGGACTTCTCATTTCTTACGTCACAGGAGGTTCGCCCCAGACTTTGCTTTCTGACATGAGAGAAGGTGTCGAACAGTTTGTCCAGCAGTCAGGAGCGGCAGCAGGGGTGAATGGAGGTTTTTTTGCGATGGCAAGCCTTTATTCCACCTCCAATGTGATGATTGGCCCCTGCTACACCTCAGATCGAAAACAGTTTACAACTGGCACAGAAGCTGGTCTTATTGAGCGATTAAAGAACCGTCCGGTCATTTTTTGGAGCAATCGAAGAATCGCAATCGCTCCTCTTCAGCCAGACACAATGGACGATGAACCGATCTACCGCGCGTTCATGCCCAACTTCACCAATTTGTTTGTTGCTGGCGCCTGGATGATCCATCAGGGAATACCGATGACCGATTCTCAGATGTTGGAGTTTGATTCGAAGGATCTTGCTGATCCCCGCCGCAGAGTCTTTTTTGGCTGGATGAAAGACGGAGAACCGGTAGCTGGAGCCAGCCTGCAAACCTGCACAACCGAGCGACTTGCCCAGGTTGCGGCAGAAGCTGGTGTTGAAGATGCGGTTCTTTTGGACAGCGGGTTTTCAACCTCGGTTGTCTTTAATAACAAGATCATTGTCACTGGCCATACCGCTAAAGATATCCCCTCTCGACCAGTTCCTCATGCCATTGTTTTTATGGGCCAAATTGACTTGACTAATTTTGATCAGAAATTAAAAGAAGCCGCGATTGGCGCTATTGACCCCGCCGATATTGTTGGGGCAAGAAGAGGCAGGCTGCGTCGGCGACAGCCCGTCAAAAAGCTGATTCCGCTTGGCAAATCAGACGTCAAGGTAAAAGTTCTTGGCGGTGGAGGGGACGAAGGTTCAACAAGCACCAGTGGCACAAGCGGAGCCTCGGGAACAGGTACAGGATCAACTGGATCTGCAACCGGAAGCACTGGCGCAGGTACTGGCTCGGAATCCACTTCAGGTTCTGGTAGTTCTGGCTCAACCGGAGCCGCTACCGGTGGATCGGCAACTGGCGGAAGTTCCACAACCGGAAGCACAACTGGAACTGAACAAAAGGAGACAGGATCAAACGGAGGACAAACTAGCGACGGAAGCAGTTCTGGCAAATCTACAGGCTCATAGGATTATGCTTTTTACCCACTGAGTTGTCTTTTCAAAACCAAAACAGTTGAGTGCTATGCTGACTATGAGAAAAGTCAGTTGTCTATAGGATTTAATCGGCTAAGCTTTACGTTTGCTCATGTGAGCAAGCACAACTCTATCGGTCATTTGTTCAAATTCGTCAACACTGTAGCCTCGATGCAAGTAGAACTCAACGTTCCCAGGTACCAAAGTATTTGTAGTGAGCTGAAAACGGGAGACTAGTTGATGAAGCCTTTCTATCTCTTTCAGCAGATGACTCCCTAAACCTTGCCCCTTGATCTTTGGTTCCACGATGACTCCTCGCACCGTGCAAATGTCTCCAACCACAAGACCTCGCGCCGAGCCTAACAATTGGGTTCCTTTCATCGCCACGATCACGGTTTGAGACAAAATTTGGCTCTTAATTGCCTCCACTGTTTCCAAAAGTGGAGGAATCTGGTTGGTGCCGCAAAGCCGACCTTCTTCTGCAAAGGCTCGCATTTGGAGGGCGTGAATAGCGGAAGCTTGTTCTTCGGAAGCAAGGATTAATTTCATTGAAACTCTCCGCAATAACTTTCAACCTGCGCCAACTGATTATAACTTAGATCTTGCTGAATTTGGCTAGCCTCTAATTTGGGACCCGTGTTCATTAGCCAGGTGGTGCCGTTCGTTCAAGAAAGTGGGTTGACTTAATTCGAAAGGTTCTCGAAACGTGCTTCGGACTGTATATGATTCACGAAGAAGTCGACGGAGTGTTCTTACCCATTCACAAGGGGCCATTGACTATCCTAGTTGAAATCGCTACTTGAAGAAAATTGAATCACGCCCTGCGCCCAACCGGCAATAAGAACAACGCAAAAGTCAATCTGTTGGGTTGCTGACATACAGCTGATTAATGATTTTGGCGATCATTGCCGTCCAACCGGTTTGATGGCTTGCTCCGACCCCTCTGCCTGTATCCCCATGAAAATACTCATAGAAAAGCAGCAAATCTTTCCACTGCCCAGAGCGGGCGTATTGAGAAACGTGGTTATGGACTGGGCGATTGCCGGTGCTGTCAAACTGGAAAATCGAAACCAATCTCTTCTCTAAGCCGGCAGCAACTCTATCGAGGGTTGTGCTTTCTCGAGATCCAGTTGGATATTCCACAGTAAACGTGTCTCCATAGTAATAGTCAAACTGTTGCAAAGACTCAACCAGCAAATAGTTTATTGGCATCCAAATTGGCCCCCTCCAGTTTGAGTTTCCTCCAAAGCTGCCGGTTGTCGATTCTCCTGGCTCGTAATCTACCGAGAAAGTCGCCCCTCCTAAATTGAGGGAATAAGGATGATCGGCATGGTACTTAGAGAGAGCCCGGATTCCGAAGTCTGATAAGAACTCACCGGGATCAAGTACTTTGCCAAGAATTTGCTGGAGTTGGTCTCGGCTAACGATCGAGAGCAGCCTCCTTTTGTGCATACCGAGGTCTTCCATGTAGGTGACGTTTTGGGTCAACTGAGGTTTGTTGGCTAAAAACCACTCGACGTGCTTTTTAAAATTGGGAAGCCGGTCCAAATCTTCGGCATCCAAGGTCGTCACCGCGAACAAGGGGATGATTCCTACCGCGCTGCGGACCTTCATAAAGGTTCGCTCACCGTTGCAATCAAGTACATCGTAATAGAATCCATCCTCTGGATTCCAAAGGGAATCATTCATTCCACCTTCCCCATTGATGGCAGCCGCTATGTACAAGAAATGCTCAAAAAACTTAATTGCAATATCTTCATAGCTCATGTCCTCCTTGGCTAGTTCCAAGGCGATTTTAAGCATTTGGATGCAAAACATAGCCATCCAACTGGTGCCATCGGACTGCTGAAGCCGATCGCCCTCTGCTAAATGCATGTTTCGATCGAAAACTCCAATATTATCGAGGCCCAAAAAACCTCCTTCAAAAACATTGTTCCCTTCTTGATCCTTGCGGTTCACCCACCAAGTAAAGTTGATCAACAATTTGTGAAAAATGCGCTGCAGGAATTCTCGATCGCCTTTTTCGGTGATTCGTCGGTCAATTTGATAGATCCGCCAAGCAGCCCAAGCATGAACAGGGGGATTAACATCGCCAAAAGCCCACTCATAGGCAGGAATTTGGCCATTGGGGTGCATGTACCACTCCCTTGTGAGAAGGCGAAGCTGCCGTTTTGCAAAAGCAGGATCAATCAGCGCAAATGCAACGGTATGAAACGCCAAATCCCAAGCCGCAAACCATGGATACTCCCACTTGTCTGGCATCGAAAGGACCTCGGCACTGCCAAAATGGCGCCATCGACAATTTCGGCCCGACTTGCGAGATTCAGGAGGAGGAGGCTCACTTGGATCGCCATCTAGCCACCGATTGACGTCATACCGATACAACTGCTTTGTCCAAAGCAAGCCCGCAAAACACTGCCTGTGAACGAGGTTTAAATCTGCTTCGAGACCCGGACTTACGGTCTCATAAAATTCATCCGACTCATGCTGCCTTAGTTCAAACAGGTCTGCAATTTCGGTTAACGAGAGGTTTGGGGCAGATTCTGGTTGAATTGCGAAGTAGCAGACACTGGTTTCCTGAGCCGCCAATGTGATTGCATATCGAGCGGCGGCTTTTGTCCCAACATTAGCAGGATTAACCACAGTGGGATCACCGTTAACAACAAACCGGTGGAAGGCGTCCTTCACATACGGAGTTCGATTAGGCGTTCCGAAAAGCTTTGAGGAATTGGTTTCATTTTCAGTGAAAATCCATTCTGGCTTGCTATAGGCTACAAATCGATGATTGCCGAGCCGCTGGCACTGAACCTGAATTGAATTCCCTCCTTGGTTTAAGGATAACTTTGGGGGCTGAACTTTATTATTCCATGACCATACGTTGGTCATCGCAACTTGGCCTAAGAGATGAATGTTGGCAGCCGAACTGCTGCAGTTTTTAATTTCCACTCGAATGGCAGTTTGATCGGTATCAATCTTTGCATAACTAACCGTAACGTCAAACCACCCGTCACGAAGTGCTGCCGAATCAACCAATTCGTACTCAGGCTGATACTTGCCGCGGCTCTTATTGGTCGCAACAAGGTCCTCATAAGGATAGGATTGAATGGGATATTTATACAGTGCCTTCATAAAGGCCCCGCTTGGCAATCCATCAAGGTAATAGTAAAGTTCCTTGACATCCTCGCCATGGTTGCCCTCGCTATTGGTCAATCCAAACAGACGTTCTTTGAGAATGGGATCCCGCTCATTCCAAAGTCCAATAGAAAAATTGAAGTAGCCACCTTCGTCGCACCACCCAAGCAGACCATCTTCACCCCACCTGTAGGCACGTGACCGGGCCTGATCATGGGGCAAATAATCCCAAGCCCCACCGTCTGCGGAATAGTCCTCGCGCACGGTACCCCATTGACGTTCCGCCATGTAGGCACCCCACTTGCGCCAGACTCCGCCTTGGGCGTCGTCTTCTTTTAGGCGCTGAATCTCTGCATCAGCCATTGGTAGAAAAACCAGGATAGAGGGTCATGCCGCCATCCACAAATAAAGTCGTTCCCACCAAGTAATCGCTGGCATCGCTCGACAGCCAAACTGCCGCTTGGCCGATGTCGTCTACAATTCCCACTCTGCCGTAAGGGATCAGTTCCAGCAGCTTCGATTCTGCCTCTGGGGTATCCCAAGCTGACTTATTGATGGGAGTTTTGATGGCTCCAGGGCCGATTCCATTAACCCTGATCTTTCTTGGTGCAACTTCCTGAGCAAGCGATTCCATCATGAGCTTAATTCCTCCTTTGCTTGAGGCGTAGTTGAGGTGCCCAGCCCAGGGAATGATCTGGTGGACGCTGCTCATGCAGACAATTTTCCCGTTTGCGGTGCTAACACGGCGGTCGACTTGCTTATCAAATTGCTTGACTGCTTCTCTGGCGCACAAAAACTGACCGGTTAGATTGATGCCAATGACCGTGTTCCACTGAGCCAATGTCATGGCTTCGATGGCGGAATCTCTTTGCAGCCCCGCATTATTGATTAAAATGTCTAGGGCTCCAAACTTCCCAATCACCTCGGAGTACATGCGGATGACGTCCGCTTCTGAACTCACGTCGGCCTGAGTTATCATCGCCGTGCCCCCGTTGGCAGTAATGTCATCTGCAATCGCTTGAGCAGAATCCGGGTTGACCACATAGTTGATGGCTACGGTAGCCCCCGCCGCAGAAAGATGACGGGCGACACCTTCGCCAATGCCAGAGTTTGCTCCCGTGACTAAAGCGATTTGACCCTTGACCGGTTTATGGGGATAAAGCAGGTTGATTTCGGATTGATTCATGTTCAATTCAGTATAGCGAGATGGCGGCTCGACAAGCCCATCCACCATCTAATGCAAAGTTAGCGGCTTAGGTTCCAAACTTAATAAACAAACTGAATGGATGATCTTGATTCAAAGACTGTTATTTATGATCCCCTTGTTGAACTAATTCAGCTATACGAAGGTGTAAAAGTTGGGCAAGATTCAACAGACACCACCGAGGCCCTTACCGTTGAAGAAGCTCTCCAAAAGCATATCGTCAGCGGAACTAAAAAGGGGCTGGAGAGCCGCTTGGAAGAGGCGCTGGAAACCTACACTCCGTTGGAAGTCATCAACGAAATCCTCTTATCGGGGATGAAAACGGTTGGCGAATTATTTGGTAGCGGCAAGATGCAGCTGCCTTTTGTGCTACAAAGCGCAGAAACCATGAAGGCGGCAGTGAGGTTTTTAGAACCGAAAATGGAGAAGTCCGACACCAACAATAAAGGATCAATTCTCTTGGCAACCGTGGCGGGAGATGTTCATGATATTGGCAAAAACTTGGTTGATATCATTCTCTCGAATAATGGCTTCCGGGTTATCAACATAGGCATCAAGCAGTCTATCGAATCCATTCTTGAAGCGGCGGAAAAGAACAATTGTGATGTAATCGGCCTTAGCGGATTGCTTGTGAAAAGCACAATCGTCATGCGAGAAAACCTGGAAGTGATGAACGAAAGGGGAAAATCCTCGATTCCCGTCATCCTAGGCGGAGCCGCCCTAACCAGAGGCTATGTAGAGCAAGATTTGCGGGCAATCTATAACGGCAAAGTCTATTACGCTCAGGATGCCTTTGAAGGTCTAAACCTGATGGAGTCAATGCCGTCCCTCATTTCTGGTGAATACAGTGAGGCGCCTAGCAGCCCAGAACGAGTCACGAGCCACCGAACCGATGTCTTTGACCCCTCTTTGTATCAATTTGATGGCACAAAGAGCCAGATCGAGGTTCTCGATACCGTGCCCCAACGTCCTTTCTTTGGGGTGAAGACTTGGGAAAAATTTGATTCATTTGAAATCTTTAAATATATCAATACAACCGCTTTGTTCCGCGGACAATGGCAATTTCGGAAGCAAGACAACATGACGAACCCCGAGTTTGCTCAGTGGTTGCAAGAAAACGTTCAACCCTTGTTCCAGCAAGTTCAGAATCAGCTCGCTGGAGTTATTGAACCTAAGGTCAAATGGGCGTATTTTCCATGTGGTTCAGAAGGAAATGACTTGGTCCTCTTTACCGAAGATTTGGTTACTGAGCTAGAGCGTTTTACATTTCCTAGGCAAAGAGATGGAAAGCACCTTTGTCTCGCTGATTTTTACCGCCCGATCGCAGAATTTGATCGACTAGGCGGACCAGATGTTGTGGCATTTCAAATTGTCACCATAGGTAACGAGGTGACCAAACTTGAGCGAAAGCTTTATAGCCAGGGAGAATTTCAGCGATACCTTTACGTTCACGGAATGGGAGTAGAAACCGCAGAGGCGCTGGCCGAATTTTGGCACAAACAGGTGCGTCATGAACTAGGGTTAGACGAGTTTGAACCTGCAACGATGAAGGAACTTTTTGGAGTTAAATATGCAGGGGCACGGTACTCGTTTGGATATCCCGCGTGCCCAAGGTTAGAGGATCAAGCAAAATTATTTCGGCTTCTAGAACCTGAAACCATCGGCGTCAACTTAACCGAAGAGTTTATGATGACTCCAGAACAGTCAACAAGCGCAATCATCTCCCACCATCCTCAGGCTAAGTACTTTAATATCCGCTAAAAGGGCCCATCCGCTAACCGCTAATTATGCTTATCTGGGCGTATATTGCGCCGAGACAGTTCCCTAACAAGGGGCAACGGAGCCATCACTGGGGACTTGAACTTTGTCTTTGCTTCCACCTTTGTTTGATCCATCATTGGGCAGTTTCCGCAATAAGAAGGTCAAAAAGACAAGGGTGCCCGCAATATTGAGAACCTCAAACCAGCCCTTGAGGGCAATCGAGACAATATTTAAAAACAAATAAAATGTGACTGAACCCAGCACCCAGCCTCTGATGTTTGTGCCTTCTTTCCATTCAAGGGCCTCAAGAAATGGCAGAGCAACAAAGCCAATCCCTACAACAAAGGTTAGGGCTATAAATAGCGAAACGGGGATGTTTTTGATGAAGCCAAATTCCAGCAAAAAGTAAATCAGCCAGGACCCAAAAATCCACCAAAAGGCAAATTTTACGGAGCGAACTTTTGGCCTTGGAAGCTTTACATTCCGCAGAAGATAACCAAGCGTCACCGCGCATCCACAAACTACCAAAACCAACCCAATCTGCTCGAAAGTCACTGCAAAGTGAAGGAAAAGGCGGAATAAAACTACAAAAAACAGCAACACAATGCTTAAAACGAGGGCTCTTTTCTTTGTCAACCAAGAGAGTTCCGCTTCTATGGGGAAGAACATTTCGGTTAAAATAATCGGCAGCAGAGTGCTTTGAATGGCATGGTAATTTTGAAGATGAAAGAGCCAGGTCCATTCCACTCCGTGGACCTGTCCATAGAATTTCATCCAACCCAAATCCTTCCAATTGGGGTTGAACCAACTTCCCACTGTAAGCCCTTCGACTAACGCCCCCGTCATGCCACAAATGGCAAACAAGCTTAAATAACCTCCTTTGAACGTCTTCCAAATTTCCCGCGCAAAGATTGCGGATGAGCCGTAGACAGCAACTTGTCCAAGAAAAGCAAGTGGATTCAGCCACTGGATAACCAGGGTATTGCCAAGGACTACTTCGGCAATAAACGGGGCAAGAACTAGCAAACAAAGGTAAGGCTTGAGGGTTTGCCGATCATTTGGAGACATGTAGATATTTTAAGATATCGAACACCATATTCTTTATAAATTGAATCAAAAGTCCTATTTCATTTAAATTTTATGATTTTGCCGCGCAAGATAATAGCCGCTCCTGGAGTCTGGTTTACTGGATGGTAGCTCATGAACATTCAGGAATCCGCGTTTCTTGACGATAGTGCCGATTGGGGAGCCAAAATGGCGATCCACTACGACAAGCGGGTGCGAGAACGATTTCCGATCTATGATGAACTTCTGGATCAAGCCATTGGGTGGATTCAATCTAAATTGAAGGATGATGCCTCCATCATGACCCTCGGCGCGGGTACGGGAGAGGAAATCACGCGAATGGCAAAGGCACGGCCCCATTGGAGATTTGACGGGTACGACACTAGCCCGAATATGCTGCAAATGGCGAACGCTAAATTCAGTGATCACGGCTTGTCGGAACGAGTGACCCTCCATTTAGGCAGCGTGGATAAACTGGATTCAAAACAGTTTGATGGAGCGACATCTTTGCTGGTCCTTCATTTTTTTGAGGACAACGAAGACGGCAAGCTTTTTGCGCTGAAGCAAATTCGGAGCCACGTTTCCCCTGGCGCACCTTTGGTTCTGGCCGACGTTTTAGGATGTTTAGACGAGCCCGATTTTGAGTCTCAGTATCAGCAAATGAAGCAGATTGTGATGAACCAGGTGGAAGACAAAAATCATTGGGAGAAGCACTACGATGCGATTCGAGAAATGGTCAAGTGGGCAACCCCAGAGCGGCTGCTTGAATTGGCAAGCAGCGCTGGTTGGAAGCTAGAAAAGGAGCTGTTTTCTTGGCATTGTTTGCACCTTTACGGGTTCATCGCTGGGGAATGAATTTGTCTTTACCAAATCTTGGTTTCAAGCAGCGGATTGGCTTTATAAGAAATTCTGTACCCTTCACTCAAGGTCATTTCATCCTGCTAAACTGAAGCGTCATGCTCAATGGCATCGAAGCTTCTCTGGCCGTGTTAGCCATCTCTACAATTGGTCTTGGCCAGGATTGGCTGATTCATTCCACTCGGGCACCCGCCGCTATCCATTTTAGTGAATCTCAGCATCAAGTCACCCTATCCAACGGCCTCATTTCAAGAACCATTTTGTTAAGCCCCAATGCGGCCACGATCAGCTTTGAAAATCTGACCACCAGAGAGCAGTTTGTGCGGGCAGTTGGTCCCGAAGCTAGCCTTGTGGTCAATGGGAAAAAAGTTGAAATTGGCGGCCTAACCGGTCAGCCAGATCAAGGATTTTTGTTGCCTAGCTGGCTGCCTCAACTCAAATCAATTCCCGGTTCCATGAGTTTCACCGGCTATGAAATTGGAAAACCAACTGCCCCCTTTGATTGGAAGCCTGCTAGGCAAAGTCACAGCAAGTGGGGTGGCTCGAGCTCAAGTTGGCCACCTTCCGGAGTTCGACTAGACCTTCATTTTGAATCAAAATCAAAGCCATTTCAGGGATTAAAGGCAACCGTAAGATACGAGCTCTTTGATGACATGCCGGTGTTGATGAAGCAAATCATTATCACCAACGACGCTAAAAAAACGGTGAGAATTGATTCTTGGACAGTAGAGCGCCTTGCCCTTACCGAAAATGAATCCATAGTAGGAGACGCCCAAGATTGGCGCAGACCTGATCTCTTTCTCACCAGCGACTATAGCTTTGGCGGCGACACACCCGAAAACTCAAACCGCGTGGAGCAACTGGATCCAGATCCAAGTTACACAAGCCAGGTTAATTACAACCTAACAACCCCTTGCCTTCTGAAGTGCAAGCCAAAGCTGGGGCCAGGGACCTATCTGAATCCAGGTCAGTCGGAAGCCTCGTTTCGGGTTTATGAACTTCTTTATGACTCAACCAATCGCGAGCGAAGAGGACTAGAAGTTCGAGAATTTTACAAGAAGATGGCACCATGGAGCCAAGAAAATCCCCTCATGCTGCACCTGGTGGCCAGTGACACCAAAACCGTAAAGGAGGCAATTGATCAATGTGCTGAAGCCGGATTTGAAGTTGTGATTCTTAGTTTTGGATCCGGCTTGAATATGGAAGATGTTTCACCAGCAAACATCGCCAAATTTAAGGCACTTGCCGATTATGCCCATTCGAAAGGCATTGCCATCGGTGGTTATTCCCTACTGGCAAGTCGATCGATTGATGCTGCCGACGATGTCATCAATCCCAAAACCGGAAAACCTGGGGGGGCAATTTTTGGCAACTCACCTTGCCTAGGTAGCAAATGGGGAATTGATTACTTTAAGCACCTAAAGACGTTCTTTGAAAAAACTGGATTCGACCTGCTAGAAAATGATGGAAGCTATCCGGGCGACGTTTGCGCTTCGACAACTCATCCTGGCCATCACGATTTAGAAGATTCTCAGTGGACACAATGGAAGCAAATCACCGCGTTTTATCAGTGGTGCCAGGGCCGAGGCATCTACCTCAATGTTCCTGATTGGTACTATTTGGCGGGATCTAACAAGAGCGCGGTGGGTTACCGTGAAGACAATTGGTCTTTGCCTCGAGATTTGCAGCACATCCATAATCGCCAAAACCTTTATGACGGCACGTGGGAAAAGACGCCCTCTATGGGTTGGACCTTTGTGCCGCTTGTTCAGTATCACGGGGGCGGCGAGGCTGCCACGATCGAACCGTTGAGGGATCACTTGTTTGATTACGGGCAGTTCTTGGCAGAAGATTTAAGCTACGGAGTTCAGGCATGTTACAGGGGAATTCGCCTTTATGACTCGCCCCAGACCCTAGATTTGGTGAAAAAGTGGGTGAACTGGTTTAAAGCCCACCGTGCCATTTTGCAGTCCAACGTCATCCACCTTTGGCGTCCTGATGGGCGACAGCCAGATGCCGTGTTGCATGTCAATCCTCACCTCGACGAGAGAGGGTTGCTCATGGTGTTTAATCCGCTTAGCCATGAGGTCACTTTCACTGTTGAGGTCCCTTTGTACTATGCAGGGCTTTCTGGCAGATGTCGGGTGTTTGATGAGCATGGTCACCAATCGGTGCTAAAGCTTGATTCGCTTTGCAAAGGAAAACTAAAAGTTACGGTGCCGGCCCTGGGCCATTTTTGGTTTATTTTCAAGAAGTAGCCTTGCAACGCACCAAGAGGGTGAACTACGGACTGCTTTATGCTATTGATCCTGCTGGATTAAGGTTTCTCCGCTGGGAGAGCGTCCCGCTTGTATGCGGGAAGGTCAGGCTTTGGTATAAACTCGTTGTAAGTTTCGGGGGATTAGCTCAGCTGGGAGAGCGATTGCATGGCATGCAATAGGTCAGGGGTTCGAGCCCCCTATCCTCCACCAAACTCAATATTCATTTGTTTTTTGTTTACATCCTTTGGAGTAAAAAAGCAGCCAAGTTTTATGTTGGTCAATCCTCAGATGTTCAAGACCGCCTGGCTAGGCACAATAGAGGATCTTCAATCTCGACAAAGTCCGGCCGACCTTGGAAGTTGGTTTATCAAGAATTGTTCCCAACCCGTAGCCAAGCCATTCACCGAGAGCGTGAAATCAAAGGTTGGAAATCCGCAAAGCGAATTCAAGAACTTGTCGGAGAGCGTCCCGCTTAAGGCGGGAAGGTCAGGGGTTCGAGCCCCCTATCGTCCACCAAACTCAATATTCATTTGTTTTTTGTTTACATCCTTTGGAGTGAAAAAGCAGCCAAGTTTTATGTTGGTCAATCCTCAGATGTTCAAGACCGCCTGGCTAGGCACAATAGAGGATCTTCAATCTCGACAAAGTCCGGCCGACCTTGGAAGTTGGTTTACGAAGAAGCCTTCGCGACCCGAAGGCAGGCTTTTTACCTAGAACGGGGAACAATGCGGCACGATTTCTATGAGTTTGGCCGGCTCGCAGATGCACTATCGCTGGACGCAACCCTTCTGTTCAAGCGCTTCATAGATGAATTAGAGCAGCATTGGCAATGATTTCCATAGGCTCCCAGCCAAAATCAGCCTTACCCCTTATACTCAAAACTTAAACTCTGCGACCAAACTTTCTAACGACCGGCTCGTGTCAAAAGCGTCGTGTGGGATAAGCACATACCTCCAAGGCTTTCCACCATTTGCTGACTCATATTCAGTCGCTCGATCGCACCACTCGCGTGCCGCCTTCGCTTTGGCCAATACGACGTCGTCCGTCACCTCCGAGGCGTCCTTCGGCTCGCAAAGTAGCTTGATGGTCTCGGTTTCGACCACGAAATCCGGTTCATAGGGGATGTCGCGATTATAGAAAATCTGGAACTGCTTCGGCGCAGGCTTGAACCACCGAACGCCATCCGTGTCTTCCAGAATGCGCGCAAACATCAATTCGCCCTCGTAGGACTGGAACTTCTGGACCGGATAGAGGCACCGTTGAAAACCACCAAAAGCCATCTTGCGAATCGCGCTTTTGTCAGCAACCGGGGATCGGAAATCGCGAACCTATTCGCCAAACGGCAACTCGACGGCCAGTGGTTTCAGGGTCAGAGTCCCCGGTGTGACCTGCACATCAAACCCGTCTTGCTTCTCCCATGAGTGCTCTTGCATCTGGGCGTGAACAGTCGCCGCTAGGCTCTTCTGGTGATACTGTAGGACGTTGCGAACGTCGTCCTCCGAACTCAAGTAGCCTCGAACATGCGCCACGACCTGACCGGCAAGGTCATAAAGCAGGTCCGCTTGGCTGTCGTAATGCACATCGTCAAAGTCGATCAGATTCCGTACGATGTAGTTCTCCAGGCGATCTTCTTGAACGCCGGTTGGATCGGTGATGAGTTTGGCCCGTTCTTGCGTTCGTAGCCACTGAATGAGAATGTCCTTTGCCACCGGCTGAGGCCGAACCGGCGCCAGATTGAGCCGGAATGAGTTGAACCCGCTCGTCACCTCGCCACGTGGGATGACGACAATTCGGGGAATGGAAATGGTCCGATCTACGAATTCCTGAACGGCCTGCTTGACAACCTCCTGAACCTTTGGCGCGTCGAACATTTCCTCCAACGTGCCTTGATCCGGTTGGTAGGTAGCGATCACTTCTCGGACGATCTTCGCTTGAACGTCGGGGTTCATCAAATCCGCCGATCTCGGAAGGGTTGTGATCGTTTTGGCGACGGCTTGGGCCGCTTCTGCCAGCTTTTGTTCCGCTGGATTCTGGAATGCAAAGCCGGGTTGAGTGCCGGTTCCTTCGGTGGCAACTCGGGGACGATAAACAGGCTCAACGGCAATCACCTGGGGCTTCTGCGTAGGAATGTCGCGTCCGACCTCGACGCCACGGCGGATGATCGAATTCGGATCGTTGGCCCGCTCGATCAACTCTTGGAAACGCTCATGGGCCGACACGAACAAGGTATCCAGTTCTTTCTTGCCGGTTCGCTTGCCATAGGGCAACCGCAGGCCGCGACCAAGGGTCTGCTCGGTCAGAATCTCCGATGCCGACGCCCTCAACGGAACGATGGTGAACAGATTCGAGACGTCCCAGCCTTCTCCGAGCTTGTTGACGTGAATGACAATTTCGGTTGGCTCGTTCGCATCCTCGACTTGGAGCAACCGTTGGACCATGTCGTCTTTCAGTTCGCCCGACTGGTTCGAGTGGACGACGGCGACCCGTCCGGTATACCGACCTTCGAAGAATCCGTCGCCTTGGATGAACTCGAAGAGTTGGTTGGCATGGGTGGTGTCCTGAGCCACCACGAGCATGAACGGCTTCACCAACGGCTTGTCGTTCTCCAGCGCATAGATTTGCAAGTCGGCCTTGACCTTTTCGTGAGCATGAACACCGTCCTCCAGCATCAGCTTTTCTAGCTGATCCCTGGGCACGTCCTTGGGCTTGAAGTCTTGGCGCGTGAGAGCCGCAGCTTCCTTCACGAATCCGTCTTCAAGGGCCGCAGAGAGAGGATAGGAGTAAATGACGTTCCTGAACCCCGAGGACCCGGCACCTGTGCTTCGTGCCGTGGCCGTGAGTTCCAGACCGAGAATCGGCTTGAGTTCGTTGATCGCTTTGATTCCGGCCGACGCCCGGTACCGGTGGGCCTCATCCATCAAGAGCACCAGGTCAGGCAAGCCCGCGAGGTATTCGAAGTAGCTCTTGCCGATGTACTCCGAGAGTCGCTTGATGCGCGGAGCCTTTCCTCCGCGAACTTCGGAATTGATCTTGGAGACGTTAAAGACGTTGATGACCACGTCATCGAAGAGCTTGGTTTCGCGGACTCCCCGGCCTTCCTCGTACGTATCGCCGGTCACCACGACGGGAGGGCTGACGGCAAACTCGGCGATGCCTTGGAACACGTACTTGGGAGTGTTTGGCGTGAAGTCTCGAATCAGCTTCTCGTAGATCGTCAGGTTTGGAGCGAGCACGAAGAAGTTGCGGACCCCGTGCGCCTGAACCAGATAGGTGATGAACGCACCCATGAGCCGCGTTTTGCCAACGCCGGTGGCCAGTTCGAAGCAGAGAGAGGGAAAGTCACGCTCAAAGTCTTTGACATGGCTAAATTCGTCGCTTACGCGCCGTAACGCCTGCTCCAAGTCCTGGACCTTCGTGAGTTCCAGAATCTCTCCCAACCGAGCTAGCAGTTCAAGCGATTCGCGCTGAGGTTTGCGGAGGCTGAGTCGTGCGCTGATGGCATTCACGAATCGATTCATTCGGCCTCCTCCGCCTCAGCATCCGCAAAGAGCCCGCCTAACTGATCGGCCTTATAGCCGAGCTTCTTTACCCTCTCTTCGTATTCGTTCCAGTCCCACTGGCACTTGTGGAGGACGGCCTTGGGAATCTTCTTAACCGTCAGGTTCGGGAAGGCGTCGGGATTGCCCCGGAACGCCGCGCAACAAATGAGGAGCGTTCGTTCGTCTCCCACTTCCTCGCTGATCGCCGCGAGTTGCTCATGGGTCAGCGTTTGAGTCGTGACGTAGACGAAGTCGGTGTCCGTGCTCCTGCCGTGCTGCCAGTAGACTTCTTCACTCGGAGCGTAACTAAAGCCTTCGAGTTTGCAGACCGCTTCGGCCAACATCTCGCGGTTGAACTCCGGGTTGATGACCTCGTTGCCATACTTGTCGGTCGCGATGAGAGATGGTGCAAGCCGATAGTAGCGGAACCCACCTCCACCCTTCCAATCGACGGCCTTCGTGATGCCACCTGAATCCTCGCCGTCGATCACCTTACGCAGTCGCGGAATGATGTGGGTGTGGCAGTGCTCGCCAAGCTCAACCATGATCCAGCGACGCCCCATCTTGTGAGCAACCGCGCCAGTAGTCCCCGAACCACCAAAGGAATCAAGTACCAAGTCTCCTCTTGCCGTGCAGATATCCAGAGTTCTTGCAACCAGGTCTTCGGGTTTAGGTGTGTCGAATTCAGGAACACCCTTCAGCAGAGCTTTTAGGTGGGACTTTGTTTGGCGTGTTGTATCCAAGTCTGCCCAAATTGTGGGGTATGGCTTCTTCGGATATGTAGGAGCGTATTCCCGGGTGTACGGCACCCACGTTCGGCCAGCCTCCTTTTCCCTTTGCTTCCAAACAAGGGTTCCGGCCTTTCTATGCTTTTCGACTGCCTTTGGACTACAAGCCCAACGGGCCTCTCTTCCATCATCATGCAGAGGAAACACAGTCGAACCATCCGGAGCCTCGACCTCGAAGTACATTGTTGGCCGATCCGTACGGAGACTGTTCTTGCCGTTCTTCTTTAGCAGTCTGTCTCGATAAGCTCGACCGTCCTCTGCAATGTTCGGATAAGCGTCAAGAATGGAGTCGTCACCAAGCTGAGCGAGGTTGACCGCCTTTGAGTTCTTGGCATACGCCAGAACGAAGTTGTGGTTGGACGCCACGGGAACCTTGTTGTCGTTTGGACTATCGACGTTCCGCCAAATGAAGGTGAATAGAAAGTTCTTTCTGCCAAACACCTCATCCGCCATCACCTTAAAGTAGTGGGCTTCCGTGTCATCGAGTGTCGCCCATAGAACACCGTCTTCGGCGAGAAACCTGTACAGAACTTCTACCCGATCTCTAAGCAAGCTAAGCCAAATCGAGTGCTCCAAGTTGTCGTCGTAATGCGTGAACGCTTTGCCCAGGTTATATGGCGGGTCTATGAAGATGCACTTCACCTTACCAGCGAACTCTTGCTCCAACGCCTTGAGCGCAAGAAGGTTGTCCCCAAAGATCAATCGGTTGTCGAAGACGTCGTTCTCGGAAACTCGCCGATCCGCGTGATACGACTTCTCCGGGTCTTCCAGCAGAATCCTCGGCTCCAGCTTTGGACGAACCTCCTTCCCAACCCACGTCAGTTCCAACCTGCCCTTACTCATTTCTTTGGGTTCGCCCGGACCGGGGCCTTGTCCTCATCATGTTGTGGTTCCCACCACCAGAAGTTGACCGGGTTTGCTGGGTTTGGCGTCTTTAGCATCTTGCTTGACTTCAAGGAGACTCCAAGCCGATTGGCCTTGCAGCCTTCGTTGAACTCATGAAGAAGTTGGCATCGCTCTCGGTCTGCTCCGCTTAGCTTGATTTCATCGTTCTCCGATGACTCGAAAAGGACGTCTTGAATCTTGCCCTCACGCCACGCTTCGAGCTTCCGAAAGTGCTCGCGGGAGTAGATCGCCATGCCGACGTGAAGATCGGCCAACTGCACTAAGGGTTCGGTTTTCGACGAAACAGGCTCAATACTGTGAAGCTTGAACCAATCCCAAAACTCGACATGAATCGTGCCTTCGGTAAGCAAGTCCTGTCGAACTGAGCCTCCAACAGACATACGGTCCAGCCATTCGTGGACGTTGTTCCACTTCATGAGAGCATTCTGATCCGGATGTAGTTTCCAGACTGCTTCATTCGGCCAGCGTCTGACAAGCATCGCCTTGCATAAGTGGTGATACATTCGATGCAGGTTCTCGACATCGTCTCTGCCAGGTAATTTGTGCCGACTGTCCTCGGTGTCCCATGACAAGACATCTACGCGAAGTCGGCCGGCCTTAGCCCAGTCGAGCGATTGCTTGGCCCATTTCCCAGCGCAGAAGCGCTCCTTTGCGCCGTTGAGTTCCTTCCAGTGGACCTCCTTGACGTTTGATTCCTCACGTAGGGTAGCCAACCTGTTCGAAAGTTCTTGCCGGCATTGAGCCTTCAGGGAGACGATGGCGACTCCACGAAACCGCCCCGTATTATGGTGGCTTTCGTCGGCAAACGCAACGTGAGTGGGCTCAACGTTGTCCATCAGCTGTTGCCTCCTCGAGTTCCCAGGCTAAGGCGATGAGCGGATTTGCCTCGACCTGCTGCTTAAGTTGAGCTTCGACACCGTCGATTAGGGCTTCCTTCCTCGCGTCGATGTCGTCCTGAGCCTTGTACAGTTCAAGTTGCTTCCGGTCACGTTGCTTCTCAACGTCGCGTAGTTCCTTCTGGATGGCGAGTTTCTGATCAAGGGCTTGGGCCACCCGAAACTCCTTCTTAAGTTGGTTGACCCGCGCTCGCAAGTCTTTGATATCGACCTCCAAGCCATGCTTTAGGTCGTCGGCCCAGCGTTCTAGCTTGTCGATCTCGTCGGTAAAGAAGGACGTGTTTCGGGTTTCCCGCTCCCCTAGCGCCAGGGCTTGCGCCTTCTCCACCTGCTCCCTCATGACGCCTTGCGCATCTTCCGGGATGAGGGCCGGTTCCCAACCTTGGGCAGGCAGTCCGAGCAACGCCTTGGCGAACTTCCAATGGAGGGGATTTCCTGCATCGTCGGTCGCAGCAAAGAGTAGACGTTCCTCCTCATCAACATCGGACGTGATCGCGAGCTTCGAAACGACCAGGTGCCCGCGTTTGCCGACATGCGGCTCGACTTCGACGTTACGCCCGTGGGAAGGGTCATAGTTGAAGATCAGGTGCGCGGGTCCTAATTGGCGTTCCTTGGCCTGTCTGAGGATGGCCTCAGCCAACGGGTGACCCAGCCGAAGAGTGCGCGTTCCTTCTGATCCTTGCCGGGTCAGCATGACGTACCGACCGGGTTCAATGTGATCCCACCCGTCCGGCACGGAGTGGAGGGTGAACTCGCACTGCGCGTCGTCAAAGTCCGCGTGGTCTGCCAGTTCAGCTTTGGCAAGCCGGTAGAGCAAAGACTCCAACTCTCCCATGTGCGCTTCCGCTTCCTGCTTCCGAAGCCGTAGCCGCTTACGCACGGTCTCGTCAAGATTCGCCAAGACGTCTTGCTCGACCTGCTTCATTCGGTGTTGGATCTGTTCTTCCAGTTCGGATTGGAGAGCATCAAAGGCTTCGTCAATCTCGTCCCGCGTCCGGCACGTTTGGTAGATATCGAGAATCCGTTGCTCGAAGTCAACCCCGGATTCAAGGGCACCCAGCACTTCGTCAGAAGAACCGAAGACGCCGTCAAAGAGCTTGAACTTCTCGTTGAGCAGATCGAAGACCCTCATGTCGGCTTCGTTTGCCCGATTCAGGAAATTGATGACGACCACGTCATGCTTTTGACCATACCGGTGACATCGGCCAATGCGCTGTTCAATACGCTGAGGGTTCCAAGGCAGGTCGTAGTTCACAACCAGGCTACAGAATTGAAGGTTGACGCCTTCTGCCGCCGCTTCGGTCGCAATGAGAATGTCTTTGTTGAGCTTGAAGTCTTCGACAAGTGCCGCCCGAAGGTCCACGGCCTTGTTTCCTGTGACTACTCCTTCACCCTTGTGCCGTTCCAGCCAAGCCTTATAGATGGCACCGGATCGGTCGTCGGCATTCGTTCCGTTCACCGTTAGGAATCGGTCGGCGTATCCGTTCTCACTTAGGAGGTTGACCAGATATTCCTGAGTGCGACGACTCTCGGTGAAGATCACGGCCTTTTGTGCCGCGCCGAGTTCTTCGAGCTTGGCAAAGCCGCTCCGCAGGGCTTCGAGGAGTGCGTTGCCCTTGGCGTTGACCGTAATCGACTCAGCTAGCTTTCGGTATTGGGCGAGCTCCTGAAGCTCGGCGAGGATACGTTCGGTATCCGTAGGTTCGACGCCTTCAGCCCCCTCATCACCGACGGGGTGCAGTTCCTCAGCAATTTCATCCAACGTCTCAAAGTCATCTTCGAGCGACCCGGTGATATCCGGGTTTTTCTCTTTGATTCGCTCGATCATTCGACCAAGCGTCTGGCCAATGGCGAATGTCGATGACGCCAATAGCTTTCGAAGGACAAGCGTCATCAGCTTCCGCTGGCTTGCGGGAAGGGCCTGAATGTCGTCGCGCTGGAGGTACTCCGACACAAGCATGTAAAGGCGTTGTTCTTCGTCGGTCGGAGTGAAGTCCTGGGCGATGGGGATTCGCGCTGTGAATTTCACGTACTCCTGAACTTGCCTTCTCAGGGTTCGCTGGCAAATGGGTTCAAGTCGGAGTTTGAGGTCACGCAGTTCGCGTTGTTCGAGTGGCCCTCGCATATAGCGGGCCTTGAATGCGTCCACGTCGCCAAAGATGTGATCGTCTACCAGACTCACAAGTCCGAACAATTCCAATAGGTTGTTCTGAAGTGGAGTCGCCGTAAGCAGCACGATTGGCCGATGGCTGACCGCCCGTTTGATCGCCGCCGCAATCTTGTTTCCGGGCTTCCAAACATTGCGGAGCCGGTGCGCTTCGTCGATAACCACCAAGTCCCACGGCACCGACAGCACTTGGGTTTCCTTGCTCTGGACGAAGTTGTACGAACAAATGACCACCTGGTCTTGCGGCCTCAGAGGGTTCTCACCGGCTTTGTTTCTGGTGTTGAATTCCTTTCCGTCAAGGACGAGAGAGTCTAGGTGGAATTTATCGCCGAGTTCCTGCGCCCACTGCTTTCGGAGAATGGTCGGGCAGATGACGAGAATCTTGCGCTTGCGTTCGGCCCAGAGCTGGGAAATGAGCAATCCGGCTTCGATGGTCTTGCCGAGTCCAACTTCGTCTGCCAAAATTGCGCCACGCGACAACGGAGATCGGAAGGCGAACAAAGCCGCGTCTACCTGATGCGGATTGAGATCGACCGTGGCACTGTAAAGCGACGCCCCCAATTTATTTGGATCGTCAGATGCACTCCTCCGAGTCAGCTCGTGAGCAAAGTAGCACGCATGATAGGGTGTGAGCATTGACTCGACGTGTACAGGATACCTTTTGCAGGATAATCACCTTAACGCTCAACTCGATTTGCGGTGGCTTTTGCCCTTTGGTTTCATCGGGCTAACTCGGTTCATACATGCTCGGTTGCAAATCGCGTCCAGGAATCTCCACCAAACATTTGCACTTGTACTTTGTTTACATTCTTAGGAGTGAAAGTTCTGCCAAATACTACATTGGCCAATCTGCTGGCGTACCAGATCGCTTAGCCCGTCGCAATCGAGGGAATTCCGCGTCGACGAACTCCGGTTGGCCCTGGAAGTTGGCCTACCAAGAGCCCTTCCCTAACCGTAGCCAAGCCATCTTCCGACACAGTGAAATCAAAATGTGGAAATCTGCGAGACGCATTCAAGAGCTTATTGGAGAGCGTCCCGCTTAAAGCGGGAAGGTCAGGGGTTCGAGCCCTCAAAGCCGAGGTAGCTTGTTGAGATCAAAAGGTTGGACTAGCTAAATCAGGCTCAAGGGCCCGCTTCCGAACCAAGCATTGAACTCCCCACTATAATGTAGCGATGAGTGTGGAGGACGGAATCAACCGAAGGCAATTTTTGGCACTGACTAGTAGCACCGCGATCGCGGCGGCAGTCCCGAGACCCAACCTGAAATTCAGCAGCCTTTGGCCACCAATGAAGCAAGCGGGACCAACCCTCCACATCATTCCCGAATCTAAGAACTTTAGCCCCGAATGGTTGGAATCACTCACCAATGATTCTCATCCCCACGTCTTCCAAGGCGATGAATTGAAATTCATTGGAATGCCGATTGGAGGCATCTGTTGCGGACAAGTCAATCTGGGAGGCGACGGCCGACTTTGGCTTTGGTCAATATTTAACCAAATTACGTTTGGAGTTGCCAACAAAACCGTGGCGTACAATGGCCAAAACCTTGGCCCCTCCGGCGGTGCAAATTATGTAGACCCACCCACCCAAATTCATCCATTTCAACAAGGGTTTTGGGTTCGGTACTCCCATAACCAAAAAACCGAAACTCGAAGCCTTGATGAGGACGGCTGGTCTTCCATAAGATTCACCGGCGAGTACCCGATTGGATTTGTTGACTACCAAGATCAAGATTGCCCACTCAAAGTCCACTTAGAAGCCTATTCGCCATTTGTTCCTCTTCATACCGATCAGTCTTCTTTGCCGTGCGTGGTTATGAAGTACACGGTCGACAACTTAAGTTCTGATCCGATTCAGGTTGAACTGGGAGGGTGGCTCCAGAATTTCATTGGCGGAACCGATGCGCACGCAGAAAATAATGTCCAGCGAGTACTTGAATGGCGCCAAGAAAACGAGTTTGCCATCGCAATTTGCAAATTGCAGCCAATTCCAGCGCCCGATGCCAAGCCAGAAATCATCTTTGAAACTTTTAACAACAGCAGTTATCGCAACTGGAAGGTGGAAGGTGAGGCTTTTGGTCCCGGTCCCATTGAGGTTGCCAAAATGCCAAGGTATCAGGGCGATGTTGGCGCGGTAGGCAACCGCATCGCATGCTCTCACAATGCAAGAGACGGAAGAAACGTAGAGCAGGCCGATGCCCTGACCGGCAAACTCACAAGCCGGCCCTTTACCATCAACCGAAAGTACATTGCGTTTTTGATTGCGGGAGGAAACCATCCCCATCAAACTTGCATTAACCTGGTGATTAACGGCCAGATCGCGCGCACTCAAACCGGTCAGAACTCTAATGTTCTCACGGATGCCGCCTTTGATGTTACGGAGTATTACGGCCAAACGGCTCATCTTGAAATTGTTGATTCCGCCACCGGCGCTTGGGGCAATATCTCGATTGACCACATTGTTTTTACCGACATTTGGCCCTCTCAAGCCGTGTTAGACCGTCGAACAAATGGAGGGACAATGGCCCTCAGTTGTTTGGAAGGAGGCAAAAGCATCCAATTTGCGGTTGGAGAGAGCTTGGATCAATTCACTAAAATCGGTTCAGAAAGGCTTTCCCAAAGCACCACAAATAAGCCTTTTCTAGCCTATATCGGCAACACAAAATCAATTCCTGCCCATGGGTCGGCCACATTGACCTTTGCCCTTTCGTGGTCTTTCCCCAATTTGACTTTGCCCCTCCTCGGCAAAGTTGGGCACTTACCTTCCACCAGATTTCAAGACCTCGTCAAGCTGACTCGCCACTTAGCGTCAAACAAAGCAGAGTACGATCTGACCAAAAAATGGCATGACACTTGGTACGATTCCACCCTTCCGCGGTGGTTCTTGGATCGAGTCATGGGCAATACGGCAACGTTATCAACCATGACCTCCACTCAATTCAGAAATGGCCGATTCTATGGGTGGGAAGGCATAGGCTGCTGTGATGGTACTTGTGGCCATGTGTATCAATATGCTCACGCCATGGCAAGGCTCTTCCCGGATCTAGAACGATCGGTGCGAAAGATGGTTGATTTTGGAATTGCCTTTCATCCTGATTCTGGGATCATTGATTTCAGAGGCGAATATGGCGAGGGATACGCGGTTGATAGCCAAAGTGGCTATGTTTTGCGTGCCTACCGCGAACACCAAATGAGCGCGGATTCAAGATTCTTAACCCAATTATGGCCCCGCATCAAAAAGGCATTGGGCTATATGATCCAACAAGATGGCAAGCAATCGGGACTGCTTACCAACCGACAGCACAACACGTTGGATGTTGATCTTTATGGACCCTCGTCCTGGCTTTCCTCTTTGTATCTTGCCGCCCTGCAAGCAGGAGAGCTGATGGCAAAAGAGATGGAAGACCTTGATTTTGCCAAGCAGTGCCAAGAAATCCTCTCAAACGGATACAAAAACTTTAGTAAGACCCTTTGGAATGGCAGCTACTTTGTCTCGAAGCCAAGCCCAAATCATCCCAATTCACTTCAATATGGAGACGGCTGCGAAGTTGACCAAGTTATGGGCCAAGCTTGGCTATATCAAATCGGCTGTAAAAATCGACTGTTTGATAACAATCAAACCTTAAGCGCTCTCAAATCCATTTACAAGAACAATTTTCTGCCCGACGTTGGCCCTTTTCGCAAGAAGTACGAAGCCGGACGCTGGTTTGCTTTGCCCGGAGAAGGCGGGCTGGTTATTTGCACATTTCCTAAACATGATCGCGAAGCAATTCTTGGTCCAAACCCAACATGGGCATCCATGTATTTTAATGAGTGCATGACCGGATTTGAATATGAAGCAGCTAGCCACATGATTGCGGAGGGCTTGGTTCAAGAGGGACTTGCCGTTATTCGGACCGTGCACGATCGGTATTCGCCTCAAAAAAGAAATCCTTGGAATGAAGTGGAATGCAGTGACCATTACGCTCGGTGCATGGCCGTCTATGGCGCCTTTATCACCTTAACTGGGTTTGAGCATCACGGTCCTCAGCAGCATCTTGGATTTGATCCAAAGCTTAGCCCAGAGAAGTTTCGATGCGCGTTCACGGCTTGCAATGGTTGGGGCACTTACCACCAGGAAAAACTTGGGAATGGAATGCACTACCGCCTTCAACTTGTCCATGGTGAGCTTCTATTAAAGACCCTGACCTTAAGGCTTCCACCAGACTCCCAGTTTTCTCATTTTCAAGTGATCCTTGGCGGCAATCCGGTTGGCAAAGTGCAAGTTGAGGAGGTTGAAAATGAGTCGACTCCGGCTTTAACCAATGGCAACTCTCATCAATTGCCGGCCCAACCGGCAGGGGCTCTGGTTAAACTGACCTTGCCTAGCTCGGTTCTGCTATCAGAAAAGAATTTGTTGCAAGTGTTGCTGAGCTAACTTGACTTGAACCCGGTAATTTCCCAATACGGAAGACAAGTCAATCTGGACACTTTGGCTGCAATTTCTAAACACAGTTGAAAGATGCCATCGGATTGTCCACATTAGGGCATACTAGAATCGCACTCAATGAACCGGCAATCATCTGTGCGGACTGGCGCAACCGCTTCAAAAACACTTATCCTCGCTCTTTCCACTGTCGGAATGCTCACCATTGGCATCGCCTATGCCCACTCACACAGCCCTTCTAGTCCCAAAAAGGCTACAGGACTTACCCCCAAAGCTAAGCTCAAAAAAGAGATCGCTTTGGGATCGGTACCCACGCTAGACTTCCCTACAGCTTCCAAAAAAGCAAAGTCTAAAAAGCAAGCCAAAATAGGAACGCTCTACGTTATTGGCTACTCTCACCTAGATACGGAATGGTGCTGGTCTTACCCCCAAGTCATTGGCGAATTTATCCAAAACACTCTTGACCAAAACTTTGCCCTATTCCAGAAGTATCCCGATTACGTTTTTAACTGGACTGGTTCAAATCGGTATAGGTTCATGCAAGAATACTATCCTCATCGGTTTGCGGAGCTTAAGAAATATGTTGCAGAAGGCAAGTGGTTCCCGGCCGGTTCTTGCATCGAAGAAGGAGACGTCAACAGCCCCAGCGAAGAAGGTTTGGTTCGGCAAGTTCTGTACGCCAATGAGTATTTCCGCAAGGAGTTTGGCATGGCCAGCACTGAATTCATGCTTCCTGACTGCTTTGGGTTTCCGGCATCCCTTCCTTCCATCCTTGCCCATTGCGGACTCAAAGGATTTTCAACTCAAAAGCTAACTTGGGGTTCGGCTGTAGGAATTCCATTCAATGTTGGTGAGTGGGTTGGCCCCGATAACCAAATGATTACGGCAGCTCTCAATCCGGGCAGCTACACAAGCACCATTGATGATGACCTCTCCAAGGATCCCTATTGGGTCAATCGGCTTAAAAAAGATGTAGCCAGAAGCGGCGTTGGCGTTGATTACCATTACTACGGGACTGGTGATCGAGGCGGAGCCCCTGATGAGCAATCGGTTATCAACATGGAAAAATCACTGCACGGTGATGGACCGATTCGCGTGCTCGCCGGCCCTGCCGACGCTATGTTCAATAAGCTCACCGCAAGCCAAAAGCGTGCGCTCCCCCATTATAAAGGCGACTTAGAATTGACTTGGCACAGCTGTGGATCTCTAACCTCAGAAGGGGCCATGAAGCGGTGGAATCGCAAGAATGAATACCTAGGTGACTACGCCGAGAAATCTTCGTTGGCTGCTGCCTGGTTGGGTGCTCAACCCTACCCATACAACCGCATCACCGATGCCTGGCTAAGATTCTTGCCCGGACAGTTCCACGATCTCATGGCAGGAACCGCGATCCCTCGAGCCTATAACTTTGCATGGAACGATCAAATTTTGGCAATGAACGAGTTTGCTGATGTTATTGATCATTCGGTGGGTGCTGTGTCTCGAGGCTTGGATACCAACGTTCCTACATCAGATTCTGCCTCTGTCGTGGTCTACAACCCGCTTTCCATCCAGCGGCAAGATATCGTTGACGCCGATGTCACATTTCCCAAAAATGCTCCTCGCTACGTTCGAGTTGTGGGGCCCAATGGAGAAGCCGTGCCAAGCCAAGTGGATGGCAGATCTGGGAACACCCTTCATGTGGTGTTTCTTGCCACTGTTCCTTCCCTTGGGTTCGCCCACTTCTCGGTAAACCCCGCCAAAACTGCTTATCCCAAAAATACGGGTCTGAAGGTCACCGACACTGAGCTTTCCAGCCCTCGATATTTGGTCAAGATCAACAAAGCAGGGGATGTTTCTAGCATTTATGATAAGAAAGTTCAACGAGAGCTCCTTGCCGCTCCTGCTAGGCTTGCCTACCAATATGAAAACCCTTCGGCGTGGCCGGCATGGAACATGGATTGGGAAGATCAAAGCAAGCCGCCAAGGGGCTATGTCCATGGACCAGTTCAAGCCAAGATCGTAGAGGACGGTCCGGCTAGAGTTTCGTTGGAAATAACCCGCCACACACTGGGTTCTATTTTTCATCAGACACTACGACTAGCGGCTGGTTCTGCCGGTTCACAAGTTGTTTTTGATACAAAAATTGATTGGCAAGGCAAACATACCGCCCTCAAGGCAACCTTTCCGCTGACCGCCAGCAATCCTAATGTGACTTACAACCTAGGCCCTGGCACGATTCAACGTGACACCAACAACCCAAAGCGGTATGAGGACTTGTCTCATGGCTGGTTTGATCTCACCGACACATCTGGCAAATGGGGCACAACAATCCTTGATGATTGCAAGTACGGATCCGACAAGCCCAATAACAACACGGTTCGTTTGACCCTCATTTACACACCTGGCACAAGGGCTGGATATCAGCATCAAGGCTGCCAAGATTGGGGCAGAAACATCATGACCTACTCTGTAGAGGGCCATGATGGCAGTTGGAGGAATGGGGATGCCCAGTGGCAAGCCGCACGGCTTAATCAGCCCTTGCTTGGCTTCCAAACACCGACCCACGGTGGACGCCTCGGTCAATCCTTCTCCTTTGCGTCGGTAAATTCGAAGCAAGTTTCAATCGAAGCGATGAAGAAGTCAGAAAAAGGCAACCACATCGTGGTTCGGTTTAACGAGCTGCTTGGCGAAAACGCCAAAAACGTGGTGCTGAAATTTGCAGCCCCTATCAAGTCGGTTGAAGAAGTCAATGGACAGGAGTTCAAGATTAGCCCAACCGGACCAATGGCACTGCGAAACGGGAAACTGGTTTTCTCGATGACTCCCTATCGTCCAAGAGCGTTTGAGGTGACCCTTGCCAGCGATTCTCACCCTGCCACAGCACCAACCAGCACTCATGTTGCGCTGCCTTACAACGTTTCGGTGGAAAGTTCTTGGAGCCACAAAACCGATGCTAGGTTCGATTCTCAAGGTGATTCCATCCCTGGTGAAATGATGCCTTCCCATATCAAAAGTGGCGGGATATCGTTCATGATGGCTGGTCACAAGGCGGGAGAGCTCAACGCGGTGGCATGTGAAGGTCAGACCCTTCACATACCGGCCGGTAAAAATCGCAAGCTGTACTTCCTTGCCGCTTCTTCGGAGGGCGACATTGCCGGCGCCCCGTTCCGAGTTGGCTCTCAAACTGATTCGATTCCTATCCAAAACTGGGATGGGTTTATCGGCCAATGGGACAATCGGCTTTGGGGTGGTCATGTTCCCAAACTTACCTATGACTGGCATAATCCGCTCATCGGTCTAGTTCCTGGATTCATCAAGCGAGACCCAGTTGCTTGGTACTGCGATCATCACCGCAAGGCAGACGGAACCTTTGATATCTACAAATTCTGCTATCTCTTCCGATACAGTTTGGCGGTGCCAAATGGCGTCAACAAAGTGACCTTGCCTAACCTGCCTCAGGTTAAGATCATGGCTGCATCGGTATCTGATGATCCCAACGACACTGCCAAGCCGATCCAGCCACTATATGACGTGCTCAAGCGCAAGAATGAGTATGGTCCCATGATTTCGCCTCAGTCAGGCTCTTTTGATCATGAGATCAAGGTGCGCTTGTTCCACACCTTGTACTGGACGCCGTCTGAACAGCTCCACTACACTCTTGATGGAACAACTCCTTCTGCCAGTTCGCCGATCTACACCAAACCTTTTGATTTAGATGGGCCAGCAACGGTTAAGGTCGCTGAAGTTGATAGTTCTGGGTTGGCATCAAGCGTCACTACCGCTCATTTTTCGGTGAATGATACGGTGGCGCCAACCGTCACAAGTTGCCTTTCCATGAAGGGCGTTCCAGAAGTTGATGTGACTTTTTCTAAGCCACTCGACGTTAAGGCGGCTAGCAACCCCAGCAATTACAGCATTGCTGGGGTTGGATCTCCCAGTCAAGTGATCCTTTCATCCGATGCAGAATCAGCAAAGCTTGTTTTTGATTCAGCCTTAAGCGACAGCAATAGTTCCATTACTTTTTCGAACCTAACCGATCAGTCTCCTAACGCAAACAAGTTGACATCCGATCAGGCACAGATCAGTCAAATCCAACCTGTTGTCAGCCTGCTTTCGAAGCGAACCTTTGATGGCACCGCCTCGACAACATACAGAAAGGATGAACCTAACCTACCAACTGGGGCTGCCCAACCTTGGACAATTAACATGTGGGTCAAGGTCAATCAAACCCCTGATGACCTGACGCCGATTGCGGGGTTTGGAACCTGCCAAGATGATGGTGGCCACCAAAGGTATCTTTGTGCGTTCACCGGCAACCTTCATTTCTGGGGCTCTAATATTGACGTCACAACCAACCAAGGGTTCACTGTGGGAAGCTGGCAAATGGTCAGCATCACCTACACGGGAAAAACAATCCGTATCTACAGCAATGGCCAACTTGTTGGTAGCGAAGCGGCTGGGTTGGACGTTGCCAAGCCGGTGGTTAAGATGGACCCCAGCAATCCATGGGGAAATGGACACATGTTCAAGGGAGAGATCAAAGGGTTCACTGTCTACGATTCTGCCCTTCCCCAGTCATTTATTTCTGCCCTCTACCAGAAATAACCCCAAAATGAGCAGCGGGCGATGAACCCGCTGCTCATTTTATCTTCAGCATCGGTAGACTGAAAGAGGCTTTAAGATGACCACACCTCAGACTTTCATGCCTTCCACCGAAACCGTGTTTGATCGCATTGGCGAGAACACGATGGTCATCAACATGGGTCCTCAGCACCCAAGCACCCACGGCGTTTTAAGGGTGATTTGCGAACTAGAGGGCGAGACCATTGTTCAGTGCAAGTGCCAAATCGGCTACCTCCATACAGGAATGGAGAAAGAAGCCGAATACCAGCAATACCTCAAGTGCGTTGTGATGACGGACAGGATGGATTACTTGAACGCAAATGGCAATAATTTGGCTCATGCACTTGCTATAGAAAAGTTGCTTGAATGCGAAATCCCTAAACGAGCCCAATATCTGAGGGTCATCCTTGCTGAACTTAGCCGAATTGCCTCTCATCTAGTTTGGCTTGGAACCCACGCCTTGGATTTGGGTGCCATGACTCCTTTTTTCTATGTTTGGCAGCAAAGGGAGCTTATTCTTGATCTTTTTGAAATGATGAGCGGCGTCCGGATGATGCCCTCCTGGATCGTACCGGGCGGACTGCGAGCCGATATGCCAGACGGCTGGGCTCAAAAGCTGTATGGGTTTCTGGATCAGTTCTTACCCGAGCTCCAAACCGTCGAGGGGCTTTTGGTGGAGAATCCAATTTGGAAAGAACGAACCTATAATGTTGGCATCCTCAGTGCAAAGCAATCGAAGGATTTAGGCTGTTCGGGGCCAATTGCAAGGGCAAGCGGAGTGGAATTTGACCTTCGGAAGAACTGCCCCTACAGTAGCTATGAGGATTTTGATTTTCTAATTCCGATTGGCTCCAAGGGAGACGTGTACGAACGGTTTTTGATCCGCATTGCGGAAATGAAGGAAAGCTGCAAGATTATTCGTCAAGCCATTGATGGGCTGCCGGAAGGAGCGGTGCGCACAAGTGACCGAAAAGTTGCGCCTCCTCCTCGTGAAGAATTGGATACCTCCATGGAGTCTTTGATCCATCACTTCAAGCTCTATACAGAAGGATTTAGGCCCCCAATCGGAGAAGCGTATGCCGCTGTAGAGGGCCCTAAGGGTGAATTGGGCTTTTATGTGGTTTCCGATGGGACTAACCGGCCCTACCGGTGGCACTGCCGGCCCAGCTGCCTCATGAATCTAAAATCCCTTGAGGTTTTAGCAGTTGGCAGACTTGTTGCAGACGTTGTTGCCATCATCGGCTCCATCGACATCGTGCTTGGGGAAATTGACCGCTAAAATGAGTGACCTCATCGGGCTGCAAACCTTATCAGAAAAGCCAACAAGGCTGGATCAAAGCCAATTAAAGTTAAACTTTAGCGAGGCGGCCGTCTCTCAACTCGAGGAAATAAAGAGCCATTATCCCTCCGAAAAGGCTGCCATCTTGCCTGCCCTTTGGATCGCCCAACGAGAGTACGGTGGATTCTTGTCTTCTGAGGCCATTGCCGAAGTTGCTCACCGCCTCCATCGAGCCTACGCGGAGGTGGAAGGAGTTGCTACCTTTTACTCGATGTATAACACAAGGCACAAGCCGGGAAAGCACAAACTTGAAGTTTGCACCTGTCTTTCTTGCCACGTAAACGGTGCCTACCGCATCTTAGACCTCATCGAAAAAAAGCTCGGCATTCGTCCAAACGAGACTACAGAAGATGGTCTCTTTACATTGGAGGAAGTTGAATGCCTCAATGCATGCGATCGAGCAGTGGTCATGCAAGTTGGAGATAGCTACTACGGTCCATTGACAGAATCCTTGCTGGATACGATCATTGCTGATCTCAAATCTCGAACTGAATCAACCGTTATTCAAATGGCAGATGAGATTGTAAAGGTCCACCTGCCAGAATCTGCTGTGTAAACTAAAGCCCATGCCCAGTTCCTCTCCGTCGAGGCCAATTCCATGATTGGGTTTCTGGCATCTGTGTTTTGCTGTCTCTGCGCTTGCGGGCTTGGATTACTGGTTCTCAAGCGGTGGATTGGCCACTTGGATCCCGCCGCTCAGGTTGGCATTTCTGGCCTTGTTGGAATAACGGGCTTAGGCACCATCACCCTGTTTATTGGCATCGTTCCCGACGGTCTGCGGTGGGGCAAGTTCCCCATGATTGCGTTGGTGTTGCTTGGATTTTGGAGCTTGATGCGGCAAAAAGACATCCTAAAGGGCACCAAAGGGCCTCAAGGTTCGCAGCTGTTTTGGGCAGGTTTGATCGCCTTTGGGTCGCTCTTTTCTTTAGTAGGCGTTTTAACCCCGAGCGTCGCTACCGACTGGGATTCCATTGCTTACCATATGGCAGTTCCTAAGATATATGCGATTGCGGGATCAATTCATCGAATCGTTTATATCCATCACTCCAATTTCCCTTCTGCCATAGAACTGCTTTTTACCTGGGGTATCTTGCCGTTTGGCCAATCCTGGGCAAAAACGATCCTTTGGATGAGCAGCCTTTACGGCACTATTGCCCTCTACGGATTGGTTCGCCGCAAATACGGTCCCAAAGCGGCCTGGATTTCGGCAGCTTCGTTTTACACGGTTCCAACCGTGATATGGGAAAGCGGAACCGCTTATATCGATGTTGTTCATGGCCTACTAGGTGGCCTAGCCGTCCTCTTGTTTATGTCTGCTTTGGAAGACGGTGACCATGCCCTACCCAACACCATTCTTGCCGGAGTTTTGCTGGGGTTTGCCTGTGGAACCAAGTACACCGGTCTTGTTACAGTTGCTCTTGCTCTTTTTGTGTTCGGGGTGGCCGCATTAGTCCTGAAAAGAAAATCTTGGCTTAAGCTTTGTGGGCTGGTGGCCCTGATTGCCTTTCTGGTTGGCGGATGCTGGTACATCAAAAATATCATCTTGCAAAAGAATCCGGTTTATCCTTTTGCCTATGAAACCTTTGGAGGAAAGAACTGGGATGAACGCCGTGCCCAGATTTACCACAAGGAGCAGCTATCTTTTGGGGTCGGAGTTTCCACTCACGGCAAACACTGGCAAGAACTGGGCCATGCGTTGTTCGGCCTTGCCTACCAGCCAGGAAGGTATGTCAACCCCATGCAAACCGAAGGCGGCGGGTATCCGAATGGTGCGCTTGGCATTGGTCTTTTTGCAGGAATCCTATTTTGGTGCTTTATACGGAAGCCTCAAAAGCTTGAATCCGGCCTTCTTGGGTTTTGTGGAGTGACATGCCTTATGTGGTTTGGTTTAAGTCAGCAAAGCCGATACTTAACGGACCTGCTTCCCATTGGTGCATTTTTAGTGGGAGAAGCCGCCGTTTCCGGTCGTCTCGGCAACTTTGTTGTGACCTTGTTGGGCCTACAGGGGCTTTATTCCCTAGGGATGGAAAAGCTAACCGTTGTCGATCCTGGTCTGCCGGTGGTCTTGGGAAAAGAATCTAGAAAAACCTATTTAGAGACGGACTTGCCCTACTATCAGGCAGTGGAAGATATGAACGCGCAGCCAGACAAACCCCGAGTTGCCCTATACGATCAGGTTTTTGGCTATTACCTGAACATTCCATACTTTTGGGCCAATCCTCCACACTGCACCGTGATTCCCTACGATTCCATGAAGTCGCCTCAGGATTATGTGGCGGGACTTGAGAAGCAAGGGATTTCCTTGATTTATGTGCAATATGTTGATCCCAAGCATGATCGGGACTTTGCGGACGCCCTTGGAATTACAGGTTCACCTCACCCGTTACCAGCCGATCTAAGCACAAAATGGAGCGAAGACTGGGTTCAAAAATGGAAGCCCTTGCTAGTTGGATCCGTTCTGGACCATTCTGTAGTTCCCATAAAGTTCTACCGCTTTGGCGCCCTCTTCCAAATTCAGACCTCCCAATAAAAAAGGGCCAGGCTAATTATCTGCAGGGGGTATAAGGTGCCCAAAAATGTACTGAGCCCACAAAAAGTGGATACCGGAAAAAAAATTCGCTAATTTCTGTTCTCAATGCAACTTCAGAACCATTTTCTGAATTGCGGCATTTAGGAATTGGCAAAGATGCCAATCCGGGACACATCATGACAGAGGAACTTATTCAAGCCGATTTTGATCGGCGTCAACTGCTGAAAGCAGCCGGCATATCCGTTGGATCTTTGGCACTGGGCGGCATCCTAGCGGGGTGCGGTGGCAGTGGTACAAGCTCTTTAAGCTCCAATATGGACTCAACCATTCTTGGAGCCGCAAAAATTGCGGAAGCCTTAGCAACAACAATGTACACGGGGATCATAAACGGCCCTATTTACACCAGTCTTGCTGGCAATGCACCGGATCAGAATTATCTGACCGCGGCACGAGACGAAGAAATGTACCACTATAACCTGCTGAAGTCGAACACCGGCAACACCGATGCGCAAACAACCTACCACTTCCCTACCGGAATGTTTACAAACCCGACAACGACAATGAACACCTTGGTGACCTTGGAAGAGGCATTTATTGCTGCTTACATGATCGGAGTTTCAACTTTCTCAACAAGTGCACTTAAGGTTTTAGCCGCCCAGATTATGGGGGTGGAGGCCGAGCATAGGGTTTTGGCAAGAATTATTGCCAATGACCTTGGGCTATCCACCACAACCGGTCTTTCTGGAAGCCCAGAAAGCGTGACTCCATCGAACAACTCAATCTACGAGAGCACCTTTGGGTTGAGTCAGATTAGCCAGGTTGTCACCGCGTTGACTCCGTTCCTGAGCCAATCGAGCACGAATTCGGTAGCAGCTACGTTTAATCCCGCATACGTTCCCACAACTCAAAACCTATACGGAAACCCTCCCTCTTAAATAGAATTTAAGTTGGCGGTTTAAAGGTTGGGGGCAAATGCCCCCAACCTTCTTATCGGAAAAAGCCATTATGTGGGTCGACAAATGCGATAAACCGCTACATATCCTAAGGTTTCTTCTTCCCGGTATTTGGCTTGATGCCAAGCTTCTTTTCATTCTCAACATTGGCTTCCATTGATTGATAGCTATACAAATACCAATTGACGTTCCGCAGATCAGTTCCCGATAAACGCATAGAAGCCGCAGTTAATGTGGCAACGGCCGCCTTGAAGTTCAGCATCAGGCCCTCTGCGCGGGCCTCTTGAATGATGCAAAACACATTGTCGGGGGCGAATTTTACAGCAAAGGCATCGTACTGAGCTTCAAGGGCATAGTCCCAATGGATGCTTCCGAAACGATCAATACCTAGGTAGCAAAGAGCGGTGACGCCGTTCTTGGTTGTTGGCTTAGGTGCCGACATGCCATTGTTAGGGTTGCCAACAAGTGCATCATAATGACCCACTTCCTTTTTGGCTCCAGCTAAATTGCCGTGTTTGAGATCAATCAAACCCTGCAGAGCATGGTCGACCCCATAGACATCGGTCCACAGGGTCTTCCGCTTTATCCACTTGAATACCTTCAGAGCTTCTTCAACGTGACCGAGCCTGAGGGCTGCACTTGCGAAGACGTTTCCAAAATCACTCCAATTGGCTTGGGATGTAGAACAAATTGGGTTTTGGTTCCGATATTCCTCATAGTATTCTCTGCCAAGCAGATACACATCCATGATTTTTCCCTTCTTGTAACGATCTGTAAGGTCTAATGTCCGGGAAAGTTGATTGTCAACTTCCCTCTTTTCCGCAGGGGTGAAAGGACCGACATAGGTAACTCCATATCTGCTAAACGGATCAAAGACTTTGTGATGTCCAGCAGATGGCGGATTTTGATGAGTTTTTGATTGGGCTTGCGCCAGCGCAAGAGCTACGAAAATGAAAAGTGACATGATTTTTGATTCCTTTTGTATTTAACTTCCTGTATTAGAATTGACGAGGGTCCAAGTTGGATGAAAACAAGTTGGAAGGGATCCGTTGCCTTGGACAGAACCAGAACTCAATGCCCACGCACTGTTCGTGTAGGTTGCGGTTCCACCCCAACTCCAGCTAACGTAGGCGATGGGCACATCGCAGACATTAGGACCAGGAGGGCGGTACATAAGATACATTCTTGCGCTGTCACTAACGGTAGCTCCTGTTTCCGGCGACCCATTGTTGACTCGCGTGAGAGTGACCCATGGCTCATCTTGAGCGTTGATGGTTTGCCCGTTGGCAGCAAAAGTCCCTGGTGGATCAAACGGGTAGGGGTAGTCATTGTCGAGACCCCACTGATTGTTATCAGGCGGTAAATACTGAGAGCCATTCTGGAATGTTTCAATGCGGCTGGGGTCGATGAGCTGAGCGAAAAAGAAGACTCCGCCACCACCATATTGGCTCGGAGTGGTTACAGAACTGGGAAATGCAATTCCGCATGTGTGATCACCAGCATAGCCAATCGTGAAACCATAGAGGGCAAGCTCGGTTGGATTTCCCGCTGGCAGTAACTGGGCACTACCGGTTACGCTACTCATCTTGTTATTGGGAGGGTCAAGCATCACCTGGGAGGCGAGAGGAATGGTGAGAACCTGCCCCCCTGCCGTCACAGATGCGGTGCACTGAACCGTTTCCTTTGTGCTGGCCCCGCTCGTCGAGCCTGCAAAATAGAACCCGGTTTGGGAAGTATTGGATGGCACCCATGGAAGGACATATGACCTGTCCCCAAGAGTTGACCCACTTGTAATATCAGACACGAACCTCCTTTAGTGTAGTCATTGTTGGGTTATAGGGAAGAAGGGAGGACGAAGTCCGACCGGATTCCCTATAACCCACGGCGAACTTGGATGGCGGTATGTTGCCTAAAGCCGAATGGGGGCGAAGATTGTTGTAAGAGTCAATCGCTTCACTGGGTTGCGCCAATCTATGGCTTGCCCTTTCCTCCATTCGGCTTAATGCCCAGCTTCTTCTGGCGCTCCGCAAGCACTTCTGCCTGGGAGGCCCCGTACCTCACGTCAGTAAGTAGCCACTGACCCTTGCCAGAAGTTACCCTGATGCCTTTAGACATGGCAGTAACCGCCTCTTTGTACTTGTGATCAAGACACAGTGAATTTCCAAGTTGAAAGTAGCAAAATGCATTCTTTGGTGCATATTTCACGGCAAGGGCATCGTACTGAGCTTCAAGGGCAAAGTCCCAATGGATGCTTGCATAGCGATCAATACCTAGGTAGCAAAGAGCAGTGACGCCATCTCTTGTTGTTGGCTTTGGTGCGGGCATACCGACGTTAGGATTTCCTACAAATTCTTCATAATGGGCCACTTCCTTTTTGGCACCAGCTATGTCACCGTGTTTGAGATCAATTAACCCCTGCAACGCATGGCTTAAACCGTCGTCATCAAACCCCCGAAGTGGTTGCCTCTTGAGCCATGCGAGAACACCAATCGGCTCTTCTGTATGACCGAGCCGGAGTGCAGCTTGGGAATATATCTCGCCAAAATTGTCCCAGTTTATTACAGAGGTAGAACAAATTGGCTTTTGCTTCCGATATTCCTCATAGTATTCACGGCCAAGCAGATACACATCCATGATTTTCCCCTCCTTGTACCGCTCTTTTAGGTCTGCCGTCCTCGCAAGTTGCATATCCACATCCTTAGTTTCTGCCGGTGTAAATAGACCTACATAGGAAATTCCGTACTTGCTATTTGCTGGAAAAGGCTTCCAATTCTGGCCCAAATTCGCCGGTTGCTTCTGAGTTTTTGATTGGGTCTGCGCTAACGCAAACGCTACGAATATGAAAAGTGACATGATTTTTGATTCCTTTTGTATTTAACTTCCTGTATTAGAATTGACGAGGGTCCAAGTTGGATGAAAACAAGTTTTGGTAGGGCCATTGCCTTGGACAGAGGCTGAACTCAATTCCCATGACGAAGCACTGCTCAGGTAACTAGCCGTCCCGCCCCAACTCCAGTTGACGTAGGCGATGGGCACATCACACACATTATTACCTGGCGGCCGGTACATAAGATACATTCTTGCGCAGTCACTAACGGAGACCACGCATGAAAAAAGCCTGAACTGCATTCCAATTGCCCACGGCAACAGCCCTCTTAAGGGTGAGTCGCCGAACCGAACCAGAAATAACCTAAACGAAGAGCAATCTGTGATCCGACCCAACTTCACATTAGACGAACATTACCCAGAGAATTATACATATACCGATGGATTTTGCACAATAAACTTCCTTAGAATTCAAGAATCGCAATGCGCTGCGCTCGGTGGCTCAATTGGTCATCACGTCAAAAGTATTTCTCTACTGCAAAGCATCGCACACTGTCATCTATCGCAAGGCGGACCTTATTCAGCTTGCAACCATTAGCTCAACCCATTGATATTTCTTTCAGCCATTTCTACCACCATTGTATTTTGCGAATGACAGCGGATTGCATGCCTCAAAATTCTTAACTGACCTTCATTAGGATGTAGAGGAATGTTTCCTAGGCTTCCGGCTACTTTTGGCTGCGGGATTTTTAGTTTGTTGATGAGAAGAATCCAACTTCATTGTCAGAAATCCGGTTGATGGCTAAAACAGTTGGGAATAGGTGCCTTTTCCGTTTTCTTCAAAAAAGCACCAGCCTCTGGATAGAACTTCCCTGGTTTTACGTACGTCTTACAAAGAATCCTTTTTCATTCAATGCATTATGTTTAAGAAACCGGTTCAAGCCTTTACTCTCATTGAACTTTTGGTAGTTATTGCGATCATTGCAATACTTGCCGCCATTCTATTTCCGGTATTTGCCCAGGTTAAGGCGGCGGCAAAAAAAATTGCTTGCCTAAGCAATATGAAGGAAATTGGCTTGGCATCAACCATGTACGTCACTGACTATGATGGGGTTTTCCCTCAAACTAAGCGGACCGACGCAAACCCTGCCGTGGATGACAATGCCGGTCAAATCGAGAATCCCGACATCGGCTCTGTGTTTGCGATGATTTACCCCTATACAGGAGGAGGAACAATCAATCCAAACACATTAAGCACTCAAAAATTGTTTATGGATCCTGCCGATCCTGATCCTTGGGGTAGCCAATGCCAAACCATCAATCCTGGCGGCCCCAATGTGATTAGCTACCTGATCAACGGGTACTTTGTTTGGGGACTAACTGAATCGGAAGTACCAACTCCTGCAAGCACGATTTATTTTGCAGAGCGCAGAAGCGTAACCGTTAACGGTGTTCCTGCCTACTGCGATGATATTTATCATCCCTGGTTTAATACCCAAAACCCAGTCTCACCGGATTTAGAAATGGACCAAAATATTGGAGCTATAGCCGCAACAAGGCATCTTGGTAAGGCTAATTACACTTTCACAGATGGCCATGCTCAGACCTTGGATTGGTTTCAGACCTATTCACCTCCAAACGTAAACCTTCATGCTTTGGTCCAAGTTGGTGAGTAGAAAAGAAATGGTTATGAGCAATTTAGCTTCCGAAATCATTAGAATCGCCCTCAAGCAAGCTTCCACTTTGCTTGACGCGTGGATTACGGTCCCTGTTGGAAGACGGAATTTGATTTAGAACCGATCAACCGCGCAGTATTGGGCTATTTTTTGGTTGGAGACACCATCTAAATGGGGAACCTCTAGCTTTGGCATCTCGCCGGTCCCTGTCATTTGTCGGCTCAAAATCAAACCCGTCACGGGTCCAAGGCTCATCCCCATCATTCCGTGGCCTGTGCCTATCCAAACGTTGCTATATTTTTGACTGTGACCAATATAGGGCAAACCATCAGGAGAAAGTGGCCGCAATCCTGCGCTTACGGTTTCTGATCCTTCCATGGCCTGCTGAAATTTAGGCATAAACGAGGGTATTGAGGCGCGAATGGCCTGGATTTTAGAGGTCCTCATGCCAATTTGCCCAATTGGAGATGGGGAACCAATCTCCATTGTCCCCGCAAATCGTATCCCCTTTGCCATCGGCGTCACCGCAACTCTGGCCTCATGAAGCAAGCAGCATGCCCCCATCGGCTGAGGAGGCTGCTCCACTGTAAAGCTATATCCTTTACCTCCAACCAAAGGTAGGGAGATCCCTAAGTTCTTAGCAAGCCGCGAACTCCACGATCCGCCCGCAATCACAAATTGATCCGCCGCCAAAGTCTTGCCCTGAAAGTGAACCCCGCTGACTTGATCACCAGCCGAGTCAAACCCTTCTACCTCTGCATTCCAAATAAAAGCCACGCCAAGTTCCATTAGCTTCTTTCTGATTGCCGTCATAAACAGAACGGGGTCGAAATGGCAATCGTCCAAATGGTGAACTCCTCCTATGACTTCAAAAGTGACCTTGGGCTCTCTGATCCTGATCTCTTCTTTTGAGACAAGCTCCGCACGAATCCCGAGTTTTTTTGCCAAATCGACAGTGTGAGACTCCTCTTGAAAAGCTTTTTCGGTTTTGCAAAAATTAAACAGCCCCCTTTGAAACACCTGGAACTCATGATCCAACTCAACTTCCAGCTCAAGAAATCGGCTACGGCTCAGCATGTGCATTTTGCCTAAAACCGCTTCCTTTTCTTCGATATTTTTTTGAAGACAACTTTTTATAAATTTCATATACCAATCCACCAAATCCTTTTGGGGCATCAGTGAAAGAGTCAGCGGCCCATTTCTAGTAAAGATCAACTTTCTGGCTGCAAATAGCATAGATGCTGTGGCCAGTGGAGTCACGTGGCTAGGAACAATCATTCCCGCATTGAGGCTGCTGCAGCCGATTGAATCGGGATGGGTTGCCTCGATTACCGTGACTTCTACTCCCGATTTGGTAAGTTCATAAGCTGTGCACAACCCGATGACACCGCCTCCGATAACTATGGCGGATAAGTTTTGGCTCATGATTGAGAGAATGGAACTGGACCTTGAGGAGATTCCCTCAAACCTTTAAACAAAGAAGCTGGTCGGGGCGACACGATTCGAACGTGCGACCTTTTCCACCCCATGGAAACGCGCTACCAAGCTGCGCCACGCCCCGACACTCATTTAATAGTACCAACTTCTTGCCCACCCCCATGAACTTTGCTGAGGGACGAACATAGGGAGCAGGCGCCGACAAACTCAAATTGCAAGTGGTTCACTCCCATTTTAGAATTTAGCACGTCAAACTATACAGAAGTGGGAAGACTCCGTAGTATTCGGTTTGTCATTGCCTGGGTTCCAATTGCTCTGGTTGGATTCTGGGGATTCAGCTTCCTGCACATGGTTCTGCTGACCACCTTTGCGCCAGGGCTACCCTTTTCCGTCATTTTTCATACTCAAGGTGGCAACTTAACTTTAAAAGGAGACTCCTTCAGTTTGCAGCCCAGAGCGGGCATTTACCAATTCGACAACTTGCAACTCTATGATCCTCACCACAAACTTCTTGCCTCCGTCAAGAACTTGGCAATAAGAGGCCCGTCTCTTTTCCACCTTTCAGATGGTCCCTATCAGATTCGGGCTAGGAACGGATTTGTAAGGCTAGTGAGGTCCAAAAATGGGCAGTTTCAATTTCAAAAATACCTGCCTAAAAAAACTTCATCACGGTCTGCGATTGCCACAGACTTTCACGCCAATACCATTCGAGTTCTGTACCAAGACAACTCCGGTACGGCTCCTTTTCAGCAAGATGCGGTTCTGTCTCATATTCAGTTCTCCAGTTTTCAGGGTTCTTACCTTGGTGCGGCGCAGGCAAAGCTAGCCAACGTTGGCCAATTAGGAGTGAGTTTTGCACTACCGAAAAATGGAAGTTTGCAAGTCATTGGCAGAAAAGCACGCTTATCTCTTTATCAAGTCCCCGCCCCGCTGCTTACGTTGTTACAAAAACAAAATCCAACTTTGCTAGCTCAGGCCCACTTCAAGACTCTGCTTCTTACTGGAAACTGCCAAGTTAACCGCACGCCTTCTGGCAAAATATCCGGTGATGCTCAATTTGTGTTTGATGCCCAGAATCCGGGTTATAAAATCTACAAAGCCAACACTTTTGAGTTTAGAGGTACCGCTTCCCTTGGTGCGGTAGATGCGGTTCAGGGCCTTGCTACTGCCAAGACAAACGGGTCTATCGTAAGGTCCCAGGTTCAAGCCAATTGGACTCACGGCCTGTACGTGTCCGGACGGTTTCAAACACAGTCGGCTTCCCTCCAGCAGCTTTTGGCGGATGCACGGCAATCAGCGATTAGCCATCTCCAGGCAAATTCCATTCGGGCCACGGGAGATTTCCAGTATTCTCGGCAAAACGGGTTTTGCCTTCAGTCAAACGGCAATATCCAAACCGCTTCCTATCAGGGTAACAGCCTCAGCAACATTGGGGTTCGAGCCAGTTTTCAAAACCACGTGGTTCGATTTGATGCCCAAGGTGTGTCTCCACGATTGGGCCCTGTTTCTGGGAAAGGATATTATCAAGTTAAGTCCAGTTTCTTATCTTTATTCATAGATGCAGACCATACTCATTTAGACAAGTTAGAGGCCCTGCTTCCCGATCAAACCAGAAAGGAAACTCAACTGTCGGGTCCAGCCGACGCCGAGGTCAACATTTCTGGCCCCATTCAAGATCTTCATGCCAGCTACAGGGCCGAAGCAACGGGTCAAATATCGAGCTCTCGGCTCACTCGTCCAGTTGAAATCCAGGGCCTTGCCCTCATTGGAAGCTATCAGAAAGGAATTGCCAATGTGCAACGACTTTGGCTCAAAACCAACTCTGGCACAGCCTGGGGTCACGGCGCTTACTCACTAAAGTCCAAAACGATATCAGCGGCATTAGATGGAAGAGCCTTCCCTCTTAATCTGGCTAGCGTTGACCTTAATGGCTACGGCTCTCTCTCGGGCTCTGTCTCGGGAGCGATCAATAATCCAAAGTTTCTTGGAAAAGTTGAAGTTTACGATGCAGAGTATAAAGGAAACGGCGTTACAATAGCTCATGGCAATGTTTCCGCAAGTCGGTCCAACATTCAAATTTCAAATTTCGAAGCCCTCCGAAGGGCAAGCCTTATTAGTGGAAACCTTGGGTTGGACCTCAACACAATGGGCATCAATGGAGCCCTGTCCGGGCAAAAACTATGGATGGCAGATTTCTTCGGCAATAATTTTCTGGGTGCCTTTTCTGCCTCGGTAACTAATCTCTCAGGAACCTTAACTGATCCTCATGCCCACATTGTTGCGTCTGGGTCCAACCTATTCGCCAAAACTATCCCCCTTAAGCAAGCGGCAGTCATGGTGGATATTAACCACCATCAAATCAGCCTTACATCATCTTCCCTCAGCCTCAATCCCGGTACTTGCACCCTCACCGGAAATTACAATTGGAAGTCAGACGAAGGCTCCGGTGTCCTCACATCAACCCATCTTGACTTTGGAAAACTCCTTGCTGAAGGCCTTCCGAGCGAGGATTATCACTTTGCCGGTCAATTGAATGGATCTTCTCACTTTGATTTCTCGAAAGCAGGCATCAAAAAGGCAAGCGGCAGTGGGACCATTGCCAATGCGGCTCTGAATACTGCCCCTGTCGGTGATGGTCCATGGAACTTTGACTACAGCAAAAAGGCATTAACGGGAAACATACAAATTTCTCATGAAATGACCTTCTTATCCTTAGAAAATGCCAAACTTTCTGACTTCCAATCTCAAAACGGGCCCCATCTTAGCGGCACACTGTTGGCAAGCAGTATCTCGCTTGCCAACTTAAAAACCGCTCTTCAGCCTTTGGTCAGCCAGCTTCCTGGCTCGACCCAAAGAAAACTCTTTGGGGTCGATGGGCTCCTTCAATCGGAAGTAGATTTTTCCGGAGATCTCAACGATCCAAACCATTTTGAAGTCCAAATTCCCGCCTTCACTGCCAGCAATTTAGAGCGATCCAGCACTCAGTTTGGCACCGTCAACTTAACTGGCAGCCTCAAAAATGGCGAATACCAAATTCAGAACGGAACCTATGCCGATGGTTCAGCTTCGGGATCATTTGACCTTGATTTGATCCCCAACAAATCGGTTAAAGCAGACGGAGAACTGGATGGCTTTAATCTATCTAAACTACTCACATTCTTCCCCCAAAGCCCTTCACTGAATGGAATTGCGTCGGTCAGCTTTGTGGCTTCTGGCAATCCCAATAATCCAAAAGTGCGCGCTTCCGCCCTCGCCCAAAACATCAGCTATGGAACCAAAACAACCGTTTTCGGGCTGAATCTTGATGATATCAGAGCCAACAATGGTCTACTGACCGCTCAGGGAGACCTCACCTACAATGGATTTGTAGGCAAAATCAAAGGCTTATTGCCCTACCAATTTGGCAGTGCAGACCCAAAATCTACGGTAGCTTCCGCCAACATTTCCCTGGATAACCGACCCGTTCAAGACTTGCAGCCTTACTTCCCTGAGCTTGCAAGCAAGCTGGGGGCAGGAAGTTTTGGAGGCCATCTTGAAGTCCAAGGAACTGACGTCAATAATGCAATCAGTCAGGTTCAGCTAACGGGGCAGTTGATCGCAGAGGGCACGAACTTAGGATTTCAGGTCCCTCAATCTCTGTTTAGCTCTGATTCCAAAAAGTACCTCCCGCTCAACACAAAACTGGCAAAATATCGGCTATCGGCAAACATCGTCAACGGTCAAATAGCCGCTAACTTAGAAGCTAAAAGTTCAGAGGGTGGCACAATCCATGCCTCCGCAAAAACAACTCTTTCAGGGCTAGACGCGGCGCTTTCTCAAGGTTCTAGACTCAAACCTGGCTTTATCTGGGAAAGCCCGCTCTCCGGCAAGGTCCAGCTGTCGAACTTTGCTGTGCGGGAAAACAACGCCGATCTTTCCACTTCCGGCCACGTGAACGGAACCATTGACTTGGCAGGAACCCTTAAAAAGCCGGTAATTGGTGGTGAACTGCTCGTCAGCAATCTGTCCACAACAATTCCCGCCATCACCCCAAGCCAAACGACTTCTTCGGCGCCAACTATTGATCCGAGCTTCGACGTTAAATTTGGAATTACTGGCATCGGCACCATCAAAACCGCACTGGCTTCCATTGGAATGACGGGGGTCGGAACCTTAAAAGGCACCCTATCTAACCCAGCCATCAACGCAAACCTGAACGTGGCAAAAGGACAATTTCGACTGCCAGGAGGGGTAGTAAGGCTGCAGCCAGGAGGCACTGTAACTGGGATTTATGCCGATAACGGATTGGGCCTGCCAACTGCCCAACTGCTGATCGATATCTATGGTGAGACCCACGTCACCGCCGCACCATCTCCTGATCAGATTCAAAGATACGATGTCAGCCTAGAAATCCATGGTGATCTGATGGACCCCAACAACGTGCAGATTAGTGCCTCTAGTGACCCACCGGACCTTAGCCAAACCGAGATCCTAAACTTGCTGGGCAGAACCGACATCTTAAATGCCCTCAACGGGACGTCTTCCTCGCGCCAGGGTGCCCTACAAAACGCTCTCACCGGATACGCCCTGCCCACATTGCTAGAGCCAATTACATCGTCTCTTGCCAAAGGGCTGGGCCTTGACTATTTAAGCCTTGAATACGATCCCTTCGGTCAAACATCTGTGCTGCTGGGAAGGCAATTGGGGGGCGGATTCTCGATCTCGCTTCGCAGGCAAATCTCGGCTCCCATACCAGGCTTTCCCCTTTATTACGACTATCGCCTGAATTACCACCCTGCTTTTCTTGGCCAAAGATTTCGGAGTTTTAATTTCTTGCTTGGCACCGACCAGCAAAACCTTTGGAAAGTCGGATTCCAGTACAGTATCAGATTTTAGGCTTTTCTATCATTTTTCTTCATTTCATTGTTATAAAATTTCAGTGCACTTCTCCAAAAAACTCACTGGTATTTCTAAATTTGCCTCAGTGCGTTCAACATGCTCGAACCTGAAAAGTTAGTTAGTCAACCAAGCAGAAGTGAAACCAGCACCCATGACTAGGCGTCTATCGCCCAGTGAATGCGACGGGATTTCCCAAGACGGGTAAAGTTTCCAGACAAGTATTGCGCACATACTTTTTGCGCGCGGCCACAGTTTGACCATGGAGTGGAATCAAGAGTGAATCTAAAGTTCGGCCAAGTTGCCGCAACTGCGATATTATTTTTTGCAGTTTTAACAATCGCCTTTGGGCAATCGTCTGGGTTTTCTCAGTTTGATCAAAGTTCCGGCTCGTCGCAGTTAACCGGGGTTGTCAAGCAAATCATTGTCAAAGGCAACAAAGTAGAATCCACCGCAGGCATTCTCGCCATCATGCGAACCAAAGTTGGCAAGCTGTTCAGTCAAGATCAACTGGATGCAGACGCAAGTGCCCTCTACAGCCTTGGCGTTTTTGCTAAAAAGCCCCTCATAACCGCTGATCACAACCCAGATGGAACCTTTACAGTGACGGTGGAAGTTGTAGAAAATCCCATTATCAAAGAGATCAGAATCGTTGGCAACTCCGCAATTAAGACAGCCGAGATTGAAAAAGTTTTAACCCTCAAAGTTGGGCAAATCTTTGATTCCAAGCAAGCCTCAATCAGTTCAGACGCCATTGCTAAGCTTTACCAAAAGCAGGGCCTGTTTGCTTTGGCTCAGATCACAACCTTGCCAGAATCTCCCCAGACTTTAGATGTAGAAGTCATCGAGCAAAGCGTGGGCGCCGTCACCGTAACCGGAAACTTGCGTACCAAAAAGCGAGTCTTTGACCACCTAATTCACACCAAGAAAGGTCAGGTTTTCAACATCAACAAGTGGGCCAGAGACATGAAACGGCTCCAGGATACAGGTTGGTTTTCACAGGTCAAGCCTACTGCCCAGCCTGGTTCTGCCCCCAACTTAATTGATCTTGCGGTTGGGATCACTGAGCAGCGCACCGGCCAATTTCAGTTTGGTGTTCAAGTTGATCCAACCAGCTCTTTTGCCGGCTTTGTTCACTTCGTAGAATCCAACTTTGATGGCACGGGCCAAAGCATCGGAGCCGGTTTTACTCAGGGCACCGCTGGCGGAGGACCCAGCGTTGATCTTTCTTACAGCAACCCGTTTATTGATAGCTCGAACACCAGCATGAGCGTAAGGCTGTATTCCGATATCATCTACCGGTTTACAAACAGCCTCTTTGGCGGTTCTACCGTACCGACCACTGCCAATGAATACAATGAGCGCCATACGGGCGGCACAATCGGCTTTGGAAGGCAAATTGGCATTGACCAAGTTGCCAATATCTCAACAAGGATCGAACAGGTCACTACAAACAACCTTAACACAACCTCGGGAACTCAGTTCATCCAACAAGATGGCTCGATTGCTTCCATTAACTTGGGATACACCGATGACAGACGAGATGTTGCCGACAACGCCTCCCGAGGCGACGTTTTGCAGCTTAACTTAGAGCCTGGTTACAGTAACATCACCAACGTGGGAGGGCTACTTGCCGGATCCTATGTTGGGTCATCGTACTTTGCCAAAATCTACGGTGATTACCGAATCTATTACACTCCCGACAAGCCACGAACCATCAATGACCTCCAGGCTCCCAAGCACGTTTTTGCTTTCCGATTAAGGGCAGGAACCATTCTTGGAAATGTGCCCTTCTTCGAGCAGTTCTTTGCCGGGGGTGCCGACACAATCCGTGGTTACGATGAAGACCGATTCTGGGGCAAAAGCGAGTTACTATTCACTGCCGAATACAGGTACCCGCTTCAAAAGAGCCTCAGCTTGATTCCCTTCGTAGACTACGGAGGTGCTTGGGGTGGCTACGGTACCGTCAACAACTTCTCCCAAAGCAACAATTTCTCTCTTCATTTGGGCTACGGAATTGGGCTTGCTTTCCAAACCAGTTTTGCCCCCATACGCATTGACTTTGGCGTCAACGAAAATGGAGGCACTCGCACCACATTCCTGATTAGCAGGAACTTTTAAACAAGACATTATGAAACTTTCACAACTCGGCTGGATTATTTCTGCAGCCATGATAGGAGGAATCCTCACAACCGCATTTCGGCAAAAGCCAGAAAAGATTGGCTTTGTTGATTTTGGAGCCGCATTCTCTGCCAGCACCCTTAAGCAGCAGGAAGAGGCTCAATTTCAGGCAAAAGCTCAACAGCTTCGCGATGCCCTGAACTTTGCCTCGCTGAACTTGGTATTTTCTGGCCAGCAATTGCAAGAATTCCAAAAACTGGTGCTTGCGGATCCGCAAACCCCAGCCGATGCCGATGCCCTGAAGAAGCTCGAGGCAGACGTCAGCGCTTCCTCCAAACTGTTTGACCAACTCCAGCAAAAGTCGGCACCGACTCCCCAAGATACAGCCCAACTCAACGATCTTGCAAATCGGCACAACAACACCTACAACTCTCTCAATAACCTCCAAGGGACTTTCTCGAACTACATGGCAAACTTCAAGCAGAAGCAAGCTCAAGATGCCTCCGACAAAATAGAAGCGGCTGCCGAGAAAATTGCGAAAAAAGAAGGTTTCACCTTAATTTTTAGTGATAACAGCGCAGTTTATGGTGGCGAAGATATCACCGATCAGGTGGCAAAGGCCCTTTAAAAGGAGACAGCAAAATGAAAAAGAAGATTAATTTGAACTTTGACACCCTTGGATGGGTTGTCGCCGCGGTGATCGGCATTGGCGTTCTGAGCTCTGGATTTGCCCCGACAACCGAATCCTATGCCAACGTAGACATGGCAAGCCTCATCGATAACAGCAACCCCGGTAAGGCGGTTCAGGCCCAGCTGAATGACGCTAAACAATCGAGACTAGATTTGCTTCAGTTCATGTACCAAAACCGAGTCATGACTGCAGATCAGGTTCAGCAATTGTCAAAGCTTTGGCTAGAGGATAATCCTCCCGCAGCCGATCAAGCCACTTTGAAGTCACTCAAGACTCAAATCATGGCTGCTTCTAAGGCCTATGAGGATTTGCAGGCCAAAACAACCCTTTCTGCCCAAGACCAAACTGCACTGGCGACTGATAAATCTGAAATTCAGGCAACTTCCAGCGCCATTAGTCAAATGGCGCAGCAGTTTAACCAAGATATGCAGCAAATGCAACAGACCAGTGCGTCCGGCTTACTGGCCAAGGTGAAGGCAGCGGTGCAATCTGCAGGCAAAGCCCAGGGATATACGGTTGTGTTTGGCAAGAATTCCGCACCCTATTGTGACCATGACATTACTCAGACCGTCATGGATGCCCTCAACAAAGGATAATTAACGGGTCCGCGATCTAGCTCCCTGTGAGACGCCAACTGCAAGGCATTTCACAGGGATCTTTTATTTCTGGAAATCCTTATCAGCGGAAATTGGCCATGATTCCCGCCATATGCTCCACATGATACAAATCATGGGCAATCATCAATCGCAGGCAATCGGCAAGAGACAGGTCCCCTAATACAGGGTGATGACCTGAATGCAGAAATTGCTCAGGCTCAAGTTCTTGGCACTTGGCAATCGTTTCTTGCCGATGTCTCAGAAATTTCTCCGACTCGTGGACAGGGTTGGTCACGTTGTAGTTTGCAAGGCCAGGCATAGCATCTTCGTCGATAATCTCAATGGGTTGGCCGTCGCTTTTGGCTAACTCTTGAATTCGCCTTAAAAAGTAGGGCTCCAACTCAGCAAGGTGAGCCACATCTGCGCGGAAAGAAAATCTGTCTGGATTTGGGGCCACGCTATAGACCGATTCCGGCGCCAAATGGCACAAAGACATGATTGCAGAAGGTCCTAAACTGAGTTGAGAAAGAATCAACTTATGAAGCATCATTCAGTTCATACCCAATAAAGGGACGCAAGCACAGTGCTTGCGTCCCTTTATGAGATTTATTTTGCAAATATTGGGGCTAAGCCTGAAGGTCGACCCCTCTGCTGCTGACCGCGGCAGGCGCAGGAACACCAGCCGGGGCAACCGCAGAACTTGTCTGGGATAGACCAGACGTTCCAAACATATCGGCAAAAGCCTTGATGAACTTGTCATTCACAGAGCCATTTCGATCAAAGATTGGAAAGCCAGCAATGACGTTAGCCTGAAGCTTTTGGGAATTTGTTAAGTTGGAAACTGAGTTTGAACTGGTTTTTGATGAGGACGTGCTCAGAGCACCCCCGCTTCCAGCGACAGCAGCGCCGTTGGAACTAATAGTTGTGGTCCCTGGAAGTTGGCCCCGTAGAATTGGATCACTTGGAGGCTTGATCGTTGTGGTTGACGTTGGGCCTGAGCTTCCAGCAAGCACAGGATCGTTGGGAGCAGAAACCGTGCCCGGCAGAGTTCTATGCAAGACAGGATCACTTGGAGGCTGGATTGTCGTGGTCGACGTTGGGCCTAAGCTTCCAGCAAGCACAGGATCGTTGGGAGCAGAAATCGTGCCCGGCAAAGTTCCATGCAAGACAGGATCACTTGGAGGCTTTATTGTCGTGGTCGACGTTGGGCCGGTAGGATCTTGCACCGTGTAGCCAAATTGCCCTCTCGTTCGGCTTGTTCTTCCTGACTGGTTGGAGCCTACAAACTCTTTAATCTGGCTAATGACTGAAGCAAAAAGCTGAGGATTCTTTTTTGACAATCTCTGAAGACCGGCCTCTAGGCCCTTGTCTCCATCTCCATCTGCGCGGGCTACATTGGCGATACTATTTGTCGAGTTAATCATATTTCGAGTTGAAACTCCGTTAATGATTCTATCGGACTGAGAAACTATCAACTTTACTAGTTTTTAAGCAATTATTTAGAAACATCAAAATCCGGAAACACCAGAAAGTGCAAGACCGTGTAATCTTTCATCTGATATGATATTGCCGCCGTGGTTTCAGTTCTCATCTCCCGCAATCCAAGGAAGTGCTCAAACCAAAGTCTATCAATCTGCCCAATTCACTAAGCTTCAATACATGATTCCCATGCGAGATGGAGTCAAGCTTTGTTGCATTGCCTATGTTCCCAAAAACGTCCCTGGACCTCATCCCATTTTGCTGGAGCGCACACCTTATAGCGCAGGCCCCTATGGAGAGGACTTTCGTGACATGTACCGACAGGACTATATCAAAGCAGGATTTATCCTTGCCTACGAGGACGTCCGTGGCAAATACCTCAGCCAAGGAACGTTTGAAGACGTCCGGCCAGAACTGAGCCAGCACACCAAACCCACCGAAGTTGACGAATCTACCGATACAGCCGATACAGTTGCCTTTTTAATTAAACACGTTCCCGACAACAACGGCAAAGTAGGTCTGACCGGTATTTCGTATCCGGGATTCTATGCAGAAATGGGAGCCATCAATACCCCGTCGGGGCTTGCTGCCGTTTCACCCCAAGCTCCAGTAAGCCAATGGTTTAAGGGAGACGATTGGCACCATAACGGTGTTCTTTTCTTGCAAGATGCCTTTGATTTCATGAGCTGGTTTGGCACCGTAGATCCTAAACCATCACCGATCCACAATGGAATTTCAATCAATCGGCACGGATTATCTGCCTACGACTTTTACCTAAAGACAGGAGCAATGCCCAATTTTGATAAGGACTACTACAAGGGCAGAATCCCGTTTTGGAATCAAGTTCTCAGGCACGAAACCTACGATTCTTGGTGGAAGGCAAGAGCGGCAGGGCCCCATCTTAAAAATGTATCTTGCCCCATGCTTTTTGTTGGCGGACTCTTTGATGCAGAAGATATGTATGGCGCCCTCCACAGCTACGCTGATGCAAAGCGTCAAAATCCCCATACAACGGTTGACTTAGTCATGGGGCCTTGGTTTCATGGCATGTGGGCCTATGGTGCTGGCTCTAGCTTCGGGCAATTGGATTATGGCCAAACCACCGCGTCATGGTTCCGAAAGAACATCGAACTGCCATTTTTTGAAAGGTACTTAGAAGGAAAGACCAACGTCAAGAAAATTGCTCCCGTCACCATCTATGAAACCGGTGCCAACAAGTGGAGACAATTTGATCAGTGGCCACCAAAAGGTGCAACTCAAAACCAGCTCTTCCTTGGGCCAGACAAAGAGATTCTTCCAAAGTCTAGTGAGATATCGGGGAGAAACGAGTTCGTCAATGATCCTGCCAACCCAACCCCCTATTTAGCCGACTGGAGCACATCCACTCACCGACCAACAACCTACATGGACGATGACCAAACTTGGGCGAGCGAACGCAAAGACGTGCTTACCTTTGAGTCTGGCCCTTTAATCAAAGATTTGGTGATGGCTGGTCCTATCAATGTGAAATTTTGGACGTCAACCACTGGCACAGATGAAGACTTGGTTGTCAAGGTGATCGATGTCTACCCTAGCAACACAGAACAAAAGAATCCTGACGGAGACTCGATGGCAGGGAAAGAGATTATGATTCGAGGAGACATTATGAGGTGCAAATTTAGGCATTCTTTTACGGTGCCAAAAGCCATGACTCCTGGCAAACCGACCTTGGTTTCATTTCAACTGAATTCCGTATTTCATGACTTCCGCCCTGGCCATCGCGTCATGATTCAAATTCAGGGCGACTGGTTCCCTCTTTGCAATCGAAACCCCAATACCTTCACAAACATTAACACCGCACCGGATTCCGCTTACCATAAGGCAACCGTGTCCCTTTACTATGGGCGGCAGTATCCATCTCAGATCACGTTTTTGGTTTTGCCAAAGTAAACGCCAAAGCTGCCATTCTTCAGTAGATTCAAGATCTCAAGAAGAATGGCAGTTAGAAGTTGGATACCCCCCTTAGGGCATTTCCTTATCGCCATACAAGGTCTCAATGTACGCGATTTGGCCCTGATGGTAGTTGTAGTTCCATAGTGGATAGCACATCTGCTCGGCATTGGTAAAATCTCTGCCGCCATCAAAGGGAAGCCACTTTGTGTCTTTGAGTTTGTCATCCGGAAATGCGGCTACAAACTCCACAAACTTGGCAAGCTTTGCTTTTCCGATTTCATAGCACTTTTCAACTGAGGTCCACTCGCTCTTTTCCGCTTCATAGGCAGCCATTGATTCTTCGCTAAAGCTTGGCGGCTCGGTTGAACTCATAATTTCAACTGCCCAGTCAGGACACTTCGTAAGTTCATGAAGGATATTTATAACCGTTCTTCCTTCATTAAGCGGCTTCCACTCCAACTTATCAGGCTTAACGTGCCTTGCATACTTAAAGGCTGCCTCAAAGGCTTCCTTAGTTGATTCAATAATGTAGTCTTGATACTTCATCGTTTCCTCTTAATCGTCTTTTAGTAGACGTACGTATAGTATATCATAGAATTGGTTAAGATGTGCTTAGCTAAGGGAAATATGTCCTTTTTTGTGAAGGTAAACAACGCTGCTGTATGCGGAGCGATGCAAGAAGTCCTAGGACGTACAGGCCAACAGAAGGCTAAACGTCATCGGCCCAGTCCAAATCAACTGCCTGAGGAACTCCCCGAAAGAGCATGTCGACCTCGGTGGGAGAAAGCAAGACATCTCTTGGCTTTGCCCCCTCCTTTCTTCCAACAATTCCCCTTTCTTCCATGCTGTCCACCAGTCTTGAGGCCCGTTGAAATCCAATAGAAAACTTCCTTTGAAGCATTGATGTTGATGCCTGGCCTCGATCGGCTACCCACCTAACCGCTTCTTCCCACAGCACATCAACGCCTTCATCTCCTCCTGAGGAATCGCCTCCGTTTCGGCCGTCGCCGGGAACATCCACTGGTTCCAACGTGTATTGAGGGGATTCTTGATCTCTCCAGAAAGAGCAAACCGCGTCAATCTCGCTTTCACTAACGAAGCACCCTTGGATACGCACCGGTTTGCTGGCATCTATCGGCAAAAACAGCATGTCTCCTCTGCCAATTAACGATTCAGCCCCTTTTCCATCCAAAATCGTTCGGCTATCTATCTGAGAAGAAACCGTAAACGCAATTCTGGAAGCGATATTGGCCTTGATCGTGCCCGTGATGACGTCTACACTTGGCCTCTGTGTGGCAATCACAAGGTGGATTCCAGTTGCGCGGGCTAATTGAGCCAACCGGCAGATAGAGCTTTCGACTTCAGCCGCGGCTTGCATCATCAGGTCCGCAAGTTCATCAATGATGACCACGATATAAGACATTCGCTCATTGAAGCTTGCTTTTTCATTCCATCCATCAATGTTGCGCACGCCCGCTTCACTAAACAGGTCGTAGCGTCTATCCATTTCTCTCCAAACCGCTCGAAGCACGCCAGGCGCTTCCTTGACGTCTCGAATGACAGGGCACATTAAGTGAGGAATCCGGTCAAACAGGGTGAGTTCAACTCGCTTGGGGTCAATCATTACCAACCGCAAATCCTTGGGAGTGTTCCGCATCAAAAGGCTTGTAATGATTGTGGAAAGGCCAATGGATTTGCCTGAATTGGTAGCACCACCGATGAGCAGGTGAGGCATTCTTGTGAGATCGGCGTATTTGTTTTCTCCGCTCACATCTTTTCCAAGTGCCACAACCAGCCGGCTGGGGTTGTCTATAAAAGAGTGATCTTCGGCTAGCTCTCTCAAAAACACCTTGGTTGGAGTTTTATTAGGAACTTCAACCCCGATCGCGGCTTTGCCAGGGATAGGAGCTTCGACCCTTACCTGGCCAGCGGCAAGGTTCATGGCAATGTTATCGGCCAGACCCGTGATTCTTGCAACGCGGATGCCTGGTCCAAGCTGGATCTCATACCGCGTAATTGTGGGGCCTGTGGCAACCTCAACTACATTGGCATCAATGTTAAATTCATCCAGAGTGCCTTCTAAAATCTCGATGTTGCGCTGCATCTCTACTTTAGAGCGCACACTTTTTGCGGGCGGCTCAACTAAAAGAGAAAGCGGAGGCAACCGATATCCTTCCTTGGGCATGCTAATATCAGTAGCAAGCGTCGGCCCTTTTTCTTTATCCATCCCCCACTTGACGGGTGCCTTCTTAGATTCACTTGGCGCTTCTTCTTCCAGAGGATTGTCTTCACTGATAAAGGCTTTCTTCAAGGGCTTGCCGTCCACCACTGCAAGGGTGGGAGACTTGGCTGGTTTGGGCTGACGCAATGTTTTCAACCAGCCCCCAATGGACTTGACTGGCATGTTGATGCAAAGTAGAGTTCCAATCGCAAAAAAGGCGCCCAAAGCCACCACTCTCGCGTCGCCTAATAAGGATGTTAGTCCCCAAGAAAGGATCGCACCAATGTAGCCACCTCCATTAGCAACCACCTTTGGATCAAAGTAGTCACCTTGCAAATTACCTGCCACCGACGCAGTGAATGTTGCAAAAATGATGATCATTCCTATCGAGAAGCGTCGAATCCCTTGAGGATGCCTTCTCATGAAGGTGTAGATACCGGTGGCGACGAGAAGCGGTGGGAAAGCCCATGCAGCGCGTCCGCAAAAGTCCCTTAAGATTTGAGAAGTCAGGGAGCCAATGATTCCTGCGTTAGGCAAGGCTAGGGAGACTCCAAGGATCAGGGCAAAGGCAATCATAGCGATTGCAAGAGTGTCTGCAACCCAATGACTATGCTCGGTGAGTACCGAACTTGACCGGCCAGTGGCCTTCCTTGCGCTTACCTTCATCCTACGGTCCTAGCCGATGACCAATCCTTGGTCATCTCTAGCCACATTATAGCCCGAAATTCATGAATTGACGCAAAATAGATCATTGGAAGCCTTTTTTGTTCATAATCCCCTAGCCTTTCTATTCCTTATATGTGGCGTTGGATACGGTATTGGCAAAATCCACTGGGGGAAAAAGGGGCCAAAGCTTGGAAGCGCAGCCGTCATTTTTGTGGGCCTCTTTTTTGGTGCCATAGACCCTAAATTCCAGCTGCCCACATTTGTAGGATCGTTGGGGTTGGTATTTCTGATGTATGCGGTTGGCAGCCAATCCGCAAGCGGGATTACGGGTTCCTTGCATGGCAAAAACCTTAAGCAGTTGATTTGCGGGTTGATTGTGATTCTTGGGGCGGTAGCTCTCGTCAGCCTGTGCAGTCCACTGATCGTCCAGCACGGTGGGTATCGCGCCGCCGTTTTTTCGGGCATTTTATCCAACTCAACCGGACTTGCTGCCATAGAAGATGCCCTTAGAATCTCAGGGGCTTCTGGTCAGGCCCTGAAGCCACCGATTGTGGCCTTTTCTTTAACCTATCCTACTTCTCTTTTCATTCCTATCCTTGTGGTGCCTCTTGCCCAATGGTTTTCTCATACAAGTCTCAAAGCGGAGGCTGAATCTGATCCGGAATATGTTCAATCTCACCTGCCTTTGCGCAATGCAGTTGTGCTGGTCACATTGCCCAGCGCGGTAGGAAGACGACTTGACTCCTTTGTTGATGGCAACGGCAGAATTCAGGTTGTCTACGGTGAATTAGTGCGCGGTGACCACCGAGACCTTGCTGCCGGCAAAACGGCCTTAGCTCTTGATGACCAAATCACAATTGTGGGAACCCAGCCAGAAATCGATTCTTTTGCAAAATTGGTTGGAGAGATTTTGCCAGTTGATCCTGCCCAGATCGATACTTTTGAGCTAAGGCGAGTTGTTGTTTCTAAGCCAGACGTTACAAACCTAACATTGCGATCCTTAAGACTGATGCAGTCGTTTGGTTTTAAGATCACAAGAGTTAGGCGGGGAGACTTGGAATTTGTGCCCGATGAAAACACCAAACTAGAACTTGGCGATCGCATCCGCATTCTAAGCCTTCGAGAAAACTCAAACCTGATTAGAGGCTTGTTTGGAGATTCTATGACCGCTCTTGGCGAGGTAGACATCTTTGCCATCAGCACGGGCATTATTCTTGGCGTCCTTCTTGGCTCTCTCTCTTTGCCCCTGCCAGGAGGCCTGTTTTTGAGGCTGGGACTTGCCGGAGGGCCCCTTTTATCCGGCTTGCTGCTCTCTAGAATCGGACGCACCGGTCCTATTGTGTGGAAAACTCCTGACCCTGCCATTCGGGTCATCTATCAAATTGGCTTGGTCTTCTACTCGGCTTACCTTGGGGTCCAAGGCGGTGATTTGCTTTGGTCAACCTTAAAGGAGGGCTCTGGCATTGCTTCTGTCCTCTTGGCAATTTTCATTGGGCTTGTCCTTGGTCTATTTTGCCTTTGGCTTGCCTGCAAGGTGTTCAAGATGAGCCTCAATCGAGCTCTTGGCGTCTACTGCGGAGTGCTCACCCAGCCCATTGTCTTAGACTATGTTGAAGGCGTTGCCGGAAACGAGATGGCATCAGCACCCTTTGCGGCTCTTTTTCCTGCTTGTTTGGTCGTCAAAATTGTTCTAAGCCAAGCCCTGCTCTACTTTTTGAAGTAAAGCAGGGTCAATCCTATCTGGCATTCGCCGTATCGTCAACCTGCCTTCAGACCCTTGCTCTACTTTGGCAGCAAATAGGTCACTTTGGCATTTTGCCTTAGCTGAGATAGGATGATTTGGCTTTCTGAGCGGACGAATTCCTTTTTGAGGCTTGCAAGCTCGGCAGGTGTTGCCGAACTACCAAGCGCATCAATCTTAAAGATTTGAAATCCATAAGAGGTTTGCACTGGCTTGGTGTAACTTCCTGGTTTTAAGGTTCTCAGATCTTGCTGGATTTCAGCAGGAAATGCGCTAATCATCCTCCAACCCAACTTTCCACCATCTTGCAGAACATTGGGTGGCGCTCCTGTTGCCTTAAGAATGTCGATCCACTTGATGCCTAGCCCAAGCTCTTTGTATCCATTGTTGGCTCGGTCTGCCGCATTGGCAACCGAACTTGCGGCCTGATCCTTGGCTCGAAACACGGCAGTAGAAACATCAACAAAATCGGAGGGGTTGAACTTCTTCAGCGCCATTTTTGTTGCTAAAACTTCAATCTTCGAGCGAAGGTAAAGACGGGTCAAAGGAAATCCTTCTTGGGTTAGATACTCGACTGCACTTTCATTGGGGGCAGGATCATTAGCCTTTTTTTGCTGTTCAACTTGTTCAATGTCGTGGGAAAGCCTTTCTAGAATCTCCGCGCTTGTCGCGCTGACTCCTTCCTTTTTGGCTTCTTGCTCCACAATTTTGAGGCCAACAACTTCCTTGATTGCCTGAGGACCCATCCAATTCCATAGATAAGATTCAACATCACCAGCCTTGACTGCCTGGCCGTTGACGGTTGCAACGACAGTGCTTGCACTAGGAGCAACTGGCGGCTTGGCTGCCTTAGATAAATCCTGCGGCTTCTGACTCTGAAGAATGGATGCGATGAGGATTGGAAAAAACATTTTGCTAACTCTTTAATACGAATGTGTTGAATTCGATTGCGCCGACACTTTAGACGACACTTATCGGGGTACGGTTTGCCCCGAAATAATTTGCTCAATAATTTGGTCAGAACTTAGCCCCTCAACCTCTGCTTCCGGGCGAAGGACAACGCGGTGCCTCAAAACAGGCAGCGCCAACTCTCGAACATCATCGGGAATGATATAGTTTCTACCCCGGATCTGGGCTTGGGCTTTGGAACAGTTCAGCAGGGCGATGCCAGCTCGAGGTGACGCTCCGTAAAGAAGATCTCTGGCTTGCCGAGTTGCGGTTAGTAAAGACTGAATGTAATTGAAAATCTTGTCTTCAACCGTTGTCTCCTGAACGGTTTTCTGCATCGCTTGTAGCTCTTCTAAACTGACCACTTGGCGGAGACCCACCGAGTTCAGGTCTTGAATTTTAAAACCTGCGTGATGCCTCCGCAGAACATCCACTTCAAAATCTGGGGTTGGATATCCTACCAAAACCTTCATTAAGAACCGGTCTTGTTGGGCTTCTGGCAAAGGATAAGTTCCCTCGTAATCAATTGGGTTTTGGGTTGCCATCACCAAGAAAGGAGGAGGCAGAGGCAATGTTTCGCCATCGATCGTAGATTGGCGTTCTTCCATCGCCTCTAGCAAAGCGGCTTGGGTTTTAGGAGGAGTTCGGTTGATCTCGTCAGCAAGAAGAATCCCTACAAAAATGGGCCCCTTTCTCAAATCAAAGGTCTGGGTTTGTTGGTTGTAAATCCTCGTCCCGATCACGTCGCTGGGCATGAGATCAGGAGTAAATTGAACTCTTCCAAAGTTAATCCCAAGCGCCATTGAAAATGACCGCACCATCAGTGTTTTTGCAACCCCCGGAACTCCTTCTAGCAAGCAGTGGCCATTTGCCAAAATCGCGGTGAAGAGTTGAGATAAACTTTGATCTTGACCGGCTATAACTTTCCGGACTTCGTTAAAAACCTCTTTAGATTTTGCCTCGACATCCATTCCCCATCATTTTACGTGAAACCGAACTTTGTCATAATAGCGAGATTGGTCAGGCACAATTCAAAGCCATTCCTATTTCTTGAATCAACCTGTAATTGAAATGCCATATAGTAAGGATTGCCTGAAATGAATCATAACAGCGTGGGCTCTGGTGGAAGAGCTCAGGGAACTTGCCGACCATCACAAGCCCTGTACTTCTTGTGGAAATCCCAGCTTCGCAATAATTTTAAACGAACGGCAACTTCTCCGCGCAGGTTGTTAACCGTTATTGTTTTTGTTGCCTACGTCAGCATCATGTTGGTCACTTGGATTACGGGAATTACCAAAACGAGCTCTCACTCAATCCAAACGAAGCAAGAACTGCTGAGGATCATCCCGTTTACAATTCTTGGTGCCCTTTGGCTTATCGCACTGATGGGAATTAGTAGTTTTGGAAGCACTTTTCAACTAGCAGAAATTGAGGTTCTCTTTCCAACCCCGATTCCACAAAAATCGGTCTTTGGCTACCGCATTTTAAGGACTCTGGCTGCCAACCTTGCCCTTACCCTCTTTCTAAGGGTTGTGTATGGCATCCGTAATGCCTTTGTCTTTAATTCCACAACCGTAAACCACGTTCCGATTGCAAATTTTGTCAACGTTCTGTTCCTTGCCATGATCCTGCAGGCTGTATTATCAACCTGCTTGGGCTACTGTTACGCCATTTTTCTGCGCAGAGATACCCCGCTGGTTGCTAAGATCGAAAAAGCAGTGCAATGGGCGATCGCCGCTATTATTTTAGGCACTGGGGTGACAACTTGGTTTCTGGTCCTTCATCTTGGAGCCCTCAACGGCTTAAATTTGATGACGAACAACCCTTTGGTCAAAGTTGTGCTATTCCCTGCCCAGTTTGGAACCTGGATGGTCTTGTCTCCCATTTACGGGTTGCAATGGCTAGCATTTGGCCTGCTTGGATATGTTTTGATCTCGGGAGCCGCATTCTACTTCAGTGCCACCAATCTTGATTGGTTTTACGACATCAGCGCAAGACGGGCAGACGTTCTTGGCAAAAGGATTCAACTTCAGCGCTCCGGCAATATCCGTGGCCTCACTCAAGAAATGATCAAGTCAGGAAAAATCAAGGCCCGTGGAAGGAGGTTGGGGGAAAATATCCGTGTCCAAGGCAACGCCAGTTTTGTATGGCGAGAAATCGTGTTAGCGGCCAGAAGATCACCCTTTGTTACCGGAATCATTATTGTTGTCGGTACTTTTTATGGTTCTATCCCTGTTATCGTGTTTGGGCTTTCCAACTCCGATCTTCCCTATCATTATCATCCTGAAGTCACTTTGGCGATGCTGATGGGAATGCAGGCTTTGGGCATTTTCTATGCGATGGCAATTTTAATTCAAAGTGGAATCCCTTACTTCATTGCCCAAACTGAACTGATTAAATCCCTGCCTTTTTCCTGCACAAGAATCTTGGCAATGGAAGTTATTTCGAAGGCGTGGTTACCAGTTATCATCGTGCCGATTTCATGCATCGTTGATGTGATTGTTCAGCCGTCCTCAGTTGAGGTCGCATTTGCGGCACTCATATTTTCTCCAACTGTTAGCTTTTTATTCTCTTCCATCTGGTACTTTGCCTACCTTGTTCTGCCCGACTACGGAGATGCGGCTCAGAGGCTGTTGCGGGGGTTGCTAGCCATGGCAATCGTTGTTGTGGCCTCTACGCCGGTGGTAGGTGCCCTGGTTCTTGGCTATTTGGTGGGAGGGCCGATCCTTTGCGGAATTTTGGGGGCGACCGTGGCAGCCGCGATCACAGTTGGTTTTGTGTATCTTGATGGCAGACAATACGAGAACCTAGTTCTCTCGGAATAATGAATATTGTTACAAAGGAACCAAACGGTAAACTTTTAACCTTGGAACCAAGGAGTCTTGAGTCCTGTTTGAGAAAGGTGTGGCAGTGAGTACAGTACAGCCCAAGAGAAGGGCTAGAAAACGGCTGAGGATTCGAGGCGCCAGCAAATTAGCGCTTGGTTTTGTGGTGATTGTTGGCCTTGGATATGCATTCTGGACCTACGGAATTGGTGGCTACCTGAACTCAATGAAGTTTAGCCCTCCTGCCCCTGGCTCGGTAAGTCTCATGGCCCTGAGCCCCAAATCTGGCTACCGAATTAAAATTATCGATCAAATTGCCCGGCTAACCGCGGCTGGAAACGGCAGTTTTCAGGCTTCCTCGGAAAATTTAGGCTTGGGGGGCGGATCCGGTGACGATAAGCAGCCTTCCCTGCCTCTCAACGACCTCATGGGCACCCTCCGAGGAGATCCAGACTCCGCGACAAGGTTTGTGATGTCTTTGAATAGTCTCACTGCCGAGCAAATGGACAACAATGCCAACGATCCCGAAGGCGGCTGGCCCACCGTTCGTATAAGGTGGACAGCAGACCAAATCAAGCAGGCCCTCGGTGGAAATCAAGCCCTACAGAAAAAGCTAGTCAATGATTTAAACATGAACCTGGATGGAACGCCGCTTGCCCAGGTGAACTACCAGTCCATAGAATCTGGGATCATCGTTGAAACTCCAGGCACATTAAAAGTTGTGGTTAATGGCAAGCCTCTTCAAATTCCGGTTGTGGTCTCTCGACCCTATCGCCCATCTATGATCCTAAGCGTGATGCGGGATGTTGATGCCCATCCGTCTCAGAACTTTTCAAGCGACAAAAGATTGGGTACTTACATTCAATATGCCAAGGCAACCCTCGCGGGCAAGGTCCAAAAGGAGAACATTGCCGAGGCACTGACCAAACTCATTGCCCCGTCTGGCATCGAAAAGTATCTATCCAGTGCTGAGAATGTTATTGACGCGGCTACGGTTGTGATTTCCAACAAGCAAATTAAAGGGGCAACCGAATCGGTGAGTTCAGAATCAGGCCATCCAATTTACACCCTCAATCTCAACCTCACACCAAATGGCAGGCTTAGACTCTGGAAGTACTCCCACTTTCACCATGGAAACCAGCTTCTGCTTGTGTCCCACGGAGTCGCGATTGCCGCACCAATTATTCGCACAGACCTGTTTTCTTCTCAGGTCACAATAGGAGAGATGAAGGATAAAAATCTTGTTGATGATGCGATAGCCTCCATTAACGGCCAGCCGCTTCCCAATTAGATTGCCTACTCAACTCAGCCTTGAACCGTTTCATCGGCTTGACCCATCTAATCACTACTCACTGCAAAAACGATGTCTTTTCATAAAATTATAAAAACGGCTTTTCCACTCGGAGCCTGTATCTTATTGATAGGCTGCAAGGCAGCATCAACTGGGAAGACCACTCCTTCAGTTGATCCAGGGCCCAGCTCCGCATCGGGGGGGCAATCAGCAAAGAGCGGGACCAACAATCCTGTGAACCCAGTTGTACCCACCTCATCAACCGCCTCCAAGACCGCAACCACCAATTCTTCCGGTCCAGATTCTAGTTCTGCAAGCAGCCCGAGCTGGGTTTCCAATCCAGACCTACCCCTTAGCGAGGTTCCCGCTTCTCTCACAAAACTATCATGCTATCGGTATTTTGGTTTGAACGGTAAGCCCCAAAAAATCAATCTTACTTTTTCCAATGGCAACCCAACTTTAACCGGCACCACCTCCATTCATCTCAAGAAAGTAACCAGCAGTACTGCCGACTTTGTTCTCCAAAGGAGTGGACACATCGGCTCAGTGCTAGGAGATGACTATATTGAACTGAGGCCAGATGGAATTTATGATATTGGAAATTCAAAGCTGACTTTAAAGCATCCCATCGTTGATATGCCCTCGGACCTGAAAATTGGATACAAATGGTCAAGTGATGGCACCACGAAGATCGAAGGTATCCAAGTAAGGCAGACGATGAATTTTTCGGTAAAGGGTCAAAAAACAATTTCTGTTCATGGCAAGAATATGAAAGCGATTGTGTTAGTTGGGTCTGGAACAGAGGCCAAGCCGACTGTGGTTTCCCACATTAGCGTGGAAGTTTATTGCGTCCCCAATTACGGTGAGATTTACCAAAAGTACTCGGACGTGGTCAAGGGCCAGCCTGCCGTAACCATGGTCTACCAATTGGACTCCCAATCAGCAACCGCCAAAAAAGCGAGTCAACGAGCAAAATGATTGGACTCACCGCTTTCCTTGTGCTTCAGGCCGCCCCTTTGACCACAAATCCCTACTTTCCTATGACCCCTCAATCTAAGTGGGTTTATAAGTTGGGAGGTCAGGTAGAGGGTGAATTTATCATGCGCTCTATGGATCCGGTTGAAGATACGCTTCGGACCGACGGCACTATGGAGTCGATCTTTCATATCTTTTCTAATGGAGAACTCACCGGCAAGGTTGGATACGAAATTAAAGATAACGCGCTCTACATTGTTTCTGGCGCCAATGGATTACCAATTCCTCCCCGCAAAGTCATGGTTTTTGCTCCCGACGTCAATTGGGATTACTACCTCAATGCAAGCGCGGTGATTTCCACACCAGCGGTTCATGTTATGAGTTCGACTAAAGATGGAGGCATGCAAACTTGGCTTGGCACTCCCCACCAAACTCTCATTTGCACCTCGGAAATGAAACTTGGAAAGGGCACGGTTTTGGATATGTTTCAGGTTAGCACCTATGCAAAAGGGATCGGATTGGTTAAGTTTGTGCAGTACGGAAAGCAAGGAAAAAAGAAAATCAACACAACCCAAGACCTGACTTCATTTACACCTGGCAAGTCTAAAGAGATTAAAAATTAAACCTCTTTCACCCCTTGTATTTTTGATTGCTTGCTCGATCAACCCGATAGAAAAGTAGATGATAGCAACTTCCGATTCTAGCCAAGTTCGGGCTAAAATGAGAGGCGACCAAGTTTTTGATGGTTGGTTAGTGCTATCGGCTTGCCTGCTCCTCTTTTTTGGTCTCTTGTCTTTATATAGCCAAGGAAGAGCCAACCATGAGATTTTCTTCAAAAAGCAAGTCATCAACATTGTCATTGGACTCATTCCTGCCGCTGCTTTTGCCTTTATCAACCCCAAATTACTAAGCCGACTTTCTCCCGTTCTCTACTGGGTCTCGGTTGCGGGCCTTCTCTTGGTTCTTAAAGTTGGACAAAGCCGAAATGGAGCCGAAAGATGGATCAATCTAGGGTTTTTTCAATTTCAGCCCAGTGAAATGGCGAAGCTGTTTTTGATCATTGCCATTTCTACTTTTTTTGCCAATCGAATTGATAGCCTCAAAAAGCCCTCAACTTTTCTGCTCAGCCTCGCCTATGTTGGTTTGCCGATGGCCCTGATTGCCAAACAGCCTCATTGGGGGGCAACGATGGTTGTTTTCTTCATTTGGGCATGTATATGTGTAGCCGGCAGAGTTCCCCCTAAGTTCCTGGTCTTGACCGCGCTTGTGGGCTTTCTTGTTCTCGGCGGCTCTTTTCTGTTCCCAAGAATCTTTCCGCGTGTGATCCACGGGTATCACGCCAACCGGCTCGACGCGTTCCTTGGTCGCAGTGCGGAGAAGGGTTCTAACTACCAAACCGATCGCGCCATGATCGCGTTTGGCAAAGGCGGCATTATCGGCGACGGGTTTGATCGAGGCACCCAGGGACCTTTTATCCCTGAACAAGAGAGCGACTTTATTTTCACAGTTCCCGGTGAAGAGCTTGGACTGTTTGGCTGCACTCTGATTTTGATTTCGTTTGGGTTCTTTTTTTACCGAATTTGGCTCATTATGGTTTGGGCCCAAGAACCCTTGTATCGAATGATGGCAGGCGGCATTCTTGGCCTCTTTTTGGTTCAGACTTTTGTGAACCTATTTATGGTGATGAAACTCCTCCCCGTCATCGGCTTGTGGCTGCCATTTATGAGCTATGGTGGCACCGCAATTTGGCTCTGCATGAGCGCGGTTGCCCTTGCCCTGAATATCGAGCGGCAGTCTAGCCGCATTTGATGCTAAGACCTCAAGTTTGATTTCTGCCGGAAAGAACAGGGCTATACTAGGCTTCATGAGTTCTGTTTTTAGGCTGATTCTTGTGTATATTTTAGGATCATTTTCTTTAATACATCAGCAACTTACCCAACTTCCCGCGTCTGGGGTGATCCATCAAAACCTGACCCTGAACGGAGGGTATTTGACTCGAGTTCCAACCGCAAATGGTGCCGCGGTGACCATTTCTGGAAGCAACACGGTGGTTGATTTTGGAAATGCGATTGTTCGCAGCTCCCCTCACCCCCGGCAAAATTTGGAATCCAAAACAGGGGTGGGAATCCTTATTGAAAACTGCCGAAATGTCACTCTGAAAAACGTGAGGGTTTGGGGCTATCAAACCAATATCCTAGTCAAAAACTGCCAAAACATCACCTTAGATGGAGTTGACGCTTCCTATTCGAAGTCTGACTTAATGAAGCAAAATGGCAGACACATCGATAGTTTCTTAGATTTGCGCTCTCTGAGGGCTTGGGAATCCTACGGATGCGGGATTCGAATCAATAACTCATCGGATTGCTCAGTCCAAAACAGTGAGGCTAGCGATTCACAAAATGGAATCCTCTTAGAAAACTCAGATCATTGCAGGATTATCAATAATACTTGTATGTTTAATTCAGGTTGGGGGATTGGATTGTGGCAGTCCAAGAGCAACATTATTGACTGGAACCACCTCGACTTCTGCAACCGCCGGTGGGGTTCAGGCTGGGGCGGAGATGCGGCTGCCTTGGTACTTGCCAACAACTGTCATAAAAATGTCTTTTATGGCGATTCGATGACCCACTCTGGAGATGGATTTTTCCTTTCCGATAAAGTCAATGGCGGCTTTAGCGAGGCTGACCACAAATTCCACTTTCTGGGCGGATCAAACGACAACATTATTGCCGACTGCGATGGTAGCTATGCATCAGCAAACGCCTTTGAAGACACTTTTTCTGATCGAAACATCTTCCTCTACGATCAAGCCAACAACTCTCGCTACGGTTTCTGGATTGGCTTTTCCAATGACACCGTTATTGGCTACAGTTCAATCCAGGACAATGGAGTTGATGGCATTGCCGGCGGCCAGGGCGCAAGAACACGAATTGAATCCGATACATTTGCTCAAAATGGTCACAAAGATGGTGAGTTTTGGTCGGACGGCGGCATTGTTAGTATCCAAAAGCCTTCAGCCGACATCGAAATCCAAAATTCGCCTAAATCCGAGCCAGGTTCTTACCTTTTCACAAATTCATCCGGCATCGTCTACTCACAAGCCAATTCTAGCCCTCAAATTTTTGGAAACCCTTCCCCTCAGACTCCAAAGCCAGGGTCGGTGGATCGGGTTAAAAATCGAATCCAAGCCCTTTTAGATTCCCAAGAGGACCTTAAACCTCACGGCTGGCAATTCTATGGAGAAACAAAAATGCCAAAGTCAGACAAATGGCTTTGCATTAGCAAGTACGGACCGTTTGATTTTCGGCATCAGTTAGCTGCCATTCACCGCACTTCTCGGCGTTTAAACCTCAAACTACTGCACCTTGGATCTGTGGTTGAGTGCCCCAATGATCTCCAGTTCGGCGTCCCTCCAAAGCAAGATGAAATTGTCGTCTTGCCCAAGAATTCTCACTACCCAAAGTCAAAGTATCTGCCGTATTCAATTTCGTTGGCAAACGCCCAGATGCATCAAACTCAGGTGATATCCGGCGTCTTTGAGAGTCAGGACTGGCTGGCGCAATGGTACCCATCCACGGCAGCGCCTGATTTTGCCAAATCAGGGAAAGGGCCAACCCTTGATGAGTGGCATCAGCTACTGCAAGGCAGACCTACCTATCAATCGAGGGTTCATACGCTTTCGGCAAGACCGAGCACGGGTGATTCGCCAACCGAACCAAATGAGGGCCTCGTTTTAGCAGCAAAGACCGCCTTTATCGTGCCAACCGGAGTCTTCAAGTTCAAAATCGTTGCCAATGGCCCAGTGCAGTTCTTTTTAGATGGCAGCCTCTGCACAGCCAACCAGAACCTAGGCAAATCCTGCCAAGTGGAAGTTACGAAGAATCTGATTGCGGGGGCTCATTGGGCGCTTCTGACCTTTGCCAAAAATTCTCCCGACGCATCCGTACATCTAAACTGGCACCTTGAGCCACTAGTTCCGACCGCCTCCAAAAATTGACCGGACTTCGGTAACCTGTCCTAACGTTTCGACAATGTTGTTTAACATCCTCTCTACCCTCCTATCCCAACCTCTAGCAACCGCAAATCAAGATCGGCCCCGCCACCACGCGATTGAGAGGATGATCCGAGAACTTTCCCAGCCGTTTTGCTACTTTTCTCATCCAACCGATCAAATCGGATTTGAAGGTTGCCCAAAAGCAACGATCGTCACCTACGATGGAGCATTTGTCACTGCTTATGGAGAGCTTTCCTTTTATGCAGGTCTGCATCACAAATTGGTACCAATCCACCACCGTGTGAAGACTTTCTACCATGGATATATTCCAGTCTTAGAATTCACTACTGAGCGCAATGGCTTGAAATATCATTTTGAGGCTTTTTGCACACCCCCTGGCCTCAAAGCAACCATGGACCCTGTCACTTTTATTCAGTGCAAAGTTACGAACATGGGTCCTACCGAAATCAAGAGCCAATTTGGAGCCAATTTTGGTGCAACCGATTCTATGGTCAACGCCGATCCTAAAAATCCTGGGTTTTTGGATCAAAGAAAAACCTTGAATGATGCCCTGGGTGCTCAAAGGTCTTCCCACTGGAATACCGATCAGTTCATGAATGAGCCTTTGTTCCAGCAAAGTCCTCTTCACGCGATCGCGGTGAAGAATGAGGTCGAAGTGAATGGCCACCTCGTGTTCATGGGGCCCCAAGAAGGCATCTGGGGCATGCCAGATTATGCAAGCCAGCTAAAGGAGGCATCGGTTGAATACAAAGTGGATCTGATGCCTGGCAAGTCAACTGAGCTTAGGTTTAAACTTCCCGATATTCCTGTTGAACTGAGCCACAAAAATACAATCAGAACGATTGAGCAAAGCCACTACGCAGACTATCGAGAGAAGACCATCGAGTACTGGCGAAACCGGATCGATGGTGATCTTCATCTTTCAGTTGATGACCCCAAGGTGATGAACACCTTCAAAACAAGCCTTGTTAATGATCTCATCTCGACCGAAGTTAATCAAGATGGCAATACGTACCAGCGGGTCAACAAGATTCAATACGACTACATGTGGATTCGAGACAGCGCGTTTATCGTGCGCAACTATGATCTTTTAGGAGACTTTGCCCTTGCCAAAAAAATTCTTCATGACTTCTTGGTTTGGAAGAACGGAAAGCCGGTAGAGTTCTTTCAGCCAGGAGCACCTCAACCCAAAGGGGCACGGCTCTCGGTTCAAGATGACTATTGGGGAGAGGTTTTGTGGGCGTTTGGAGCCTACATCCGCACGTCTCAAGATCACCAATTGCTGCGGCAAATCTATCCCTTGCTGGAACCTCATGTTGAACTCTTTTTGAAGAAGGTGGCAACAGATCCCAAGGGACTTTGGCCAGTGGCAGGCCCCTACGACAATGAGGTCATTAACGGTCACTACACCGGCCACAGCTTTTGGGCACTGTTGGGGCTTAGAAATGCAGTTGAAATGGCGAACATGATGCACCGCCCTCAGGACGCCAAGCGATGGCACAAGGTTTACACCCAATACCGCACCCACTTCTTAAATCTGCTGAGAAATCTGGTGAAGGACTCACAAAATTACATTCCTCCCGGAATGGATAGCGTGGATGCTGGTAACGATTGGGATAACGCAAGCGGCGGACTGTTTCCATTTGGGGTCCTCAAGCCAACCGACCCGATGGCAACCAGCACCCTGCGGATGGTGCGCAACTATAACTACAGAGAAGGCATTATTTGCTACGGGGGCAACGCGTGGGTAGCTAAGCAAGCCGTGATGAAGGGCCAAATTCCAAATCAGGGGGACTTGCATGATTACGAAATTTTCTATGTGACGGAGGGCAACACAATCCTAGAAAAGCAAGAGAAAGTCGTTAAAGATCTTTACTCGATCTTGGTTCATACCGGAAGCACAAACGGTGGATTTGAAACCAGCATTGCCCCTTGGTCTGACCGAGATCCGGGCGGAAACTTTCCACCCCATGGCTGGTTTGCGGCGCGCTATATGGAGCAAGTTCGAGACTGTTTGGTCCGCGAAGACCCCAGAACTCAAACTCTTCACTTGGCATCGGTGCTGGCCCCAGAATGGGTACTGCCAAACCGCACAGTTTCGGTTGAAAATGCTCCCACTTACTTTGGAAGAGTGTCTTATAAGTTAGAATGCAAAGCCAACGGCGCAACTTTACACCTTCAAAACAAATGGCTAAAGGGCATGACTCCTCACAAGATAATATTTCACTTCCCCTGGTATTTGTCGGTGAGTTCCGCAACTGCAGATGGCACCCAATTGAAAGTTGGTAAGAACCAAATTGAAGTTCCTCTTGATGCAAAGGTTGTAGAAATTCATTGGAATTGGCTAAGCCATCCGAACCTCAGCTACCAAGAAGGAGTTAAGAGATTCCTAAGCAAATACTATTTGCGCCCTCCCCTCACCAACTATGACTTTCTGTTTCCTCATCGAAAAGCCAATCAGGCAAGCCAATAGGCTTGCCTGATAACGGTGAATCGGAGGCCAATCCAGTAAAAAACGGGAAAAAGGGATTGTGGCAGGGCTACTAAAAAACGGACCCGGGACTCCATTCCCAGCCAAGTTACCCAACCGTCCGTGCGGAGGTCCGTATAAGATACTACGCCTCTTGTTGTAAATAGTTTCAAGATGGGGCAATAAAAAACCACTCCCGACAATTCAGAGCCTGAACTTAGGTAACTTTACTTGATGCGGGTTTTTTTGGTGAGGCATGGTCAAACCGAGTGGAATGACCAGAAGCGAGTCCAGGGCCATACTGACGTCCACCTTGATTCTCGCGGAAAAGAGCAAGCCTCATTGCTCGGTGAAGCCCTATCGAAGGAAGGTATCGAAAGAATTCTCACCAGCGATCTCATGCGTGCCAAAGATACAGCCGAGATTGTGGGACTCCGAATTGGGCTGCCTATTGAACTTTCCAGCAAGCTCAGAGAGAGGTCCTTTGGGGAATGGGAAGGTTTTACCTACGAGGTTTTCACAGGTAGGTTTGGTGAATTGACATCGAGCAGCGATCAAGATCCCCATTCCGTAGCTCCTCCCGGTGGCGAGTCACTGATGGATCTCAGGCAAAGGCTAAAAGAAGTTGCAGAAGACATAGTTAAGCGCCAGAAGTCAACCTTGGTGGTGTCTCACGGCGGGGCCTGCGGAATTCTCTTGTGTGAATTGCTTCAGATACCTCAATCCTCAACTCGCAAATTCCGATTTGACAACGCGGCAATCACCGAAATTAATTTTTACCGAGACGGAAACCGGAGCTTAATTCGCCACAATGATTCGAGCCATTTCCTGATTGCCAAGACCCTGAGTTCAACGTCACCTTAAAATCAGCCATGAAAAAGGATAAGGATCGCGTTCCCTATTTTCTTGCTGTTGTAAGCGCGATCCTAGCCGCAATACCCTTTGCCTTTCCATCTACCTCTATTGTCCTCACCATTCTATGCCTGATTCCACTGATGGTGGGGCTATGCCAGTGCAGAACCTCGAGAGCTGGCTGGAAACTTGGCTATGTTTATGGACTCATCACCATTGCCTTTCAGGTTTTCTTCTTTGACTCTTTAACTTCTCGTTGGACCCAGTCTGCCATTCTTGGACTTGTTCCTTGGGTTATCGGTTCTGCCCTTGGTGCTTGCTACTTTGGACTTTTTGGTTGGCTAAGCGTGCGGATGGTCAATCGAAGGTGGTTTGCTGCTATACCTTTTATTTGGACGGCTGTCGAGATTATCAGAAGCTATATTCCTCTGCTTGCATTTCCTTGGGGTTTAGTAGCTACCCCCCTTGCCCACTATCCAAGGCTGATTCAATTTGCTCACCAGATCACAATTTATGGCGGAAGCTTCTGGATTGCCTCGTTTGGTGCTATTGCCGCTTTATTCTATGCGGTTACTGACGCCAAAGAAAGAAGAACTCAGGCCAGAATCCTTGCCTGCTTCTTGCTGATCCCTCTAGTGTTCGACCTTGCCCCGATTCATCCCAAAACAACTCCTCTTAAAGTCCTGGTGTGCCAGCCCGGAGTCAATACCGGCTTCTTGAACCCAATCACCGCCAAAGCAATGCTAGAAACCGCCGCCACAAAGACAATGCAGACGGCGAAATCACTTCACCCTGGTCTCACTATTTTTCCGGAGGGATTTACCCGCATTGCCAATCCTACATTTATTTCTCCTCCTTTTGCGGTGAGCGCAAAATTACCCGTGATCTTTGGGGCGCAACGCGGAAATGGTCCCGTTTACCAATCGGCTTTTAGTTATGATGGCCAGTGGCACTGGGCCGACAAAACAAGACTCGTCATCTTTGGAGAATATGTTCCCTACCGCCATGAGATTCCGTTTCTAAGTAGTTTCAACCTACCAACCGAAGACTTAACTCCCGGACTAGAACCCACTATCCTTCCCGTGAACAACTTTAAAGTGGGGCCATTAATCTGCTTTGAAGAGCTCTTTCCCGACATTTCTTATCGACTTACAAAAAAGCACGCTCAGCTTCTATCAGTCATATCCGATGACGCTTGGTTTGTAGGGAGCTACGCCCCCATCCAACTCAACGAAGCCTGCGTGTGGAGAGCAATTGAATCCGGTCTACCGGTGGCACGATCCGGAATGACTGGCTATTCTGACCTCATCACCCTTCATGGACGCATTATCAAACGTCTGCCATTTGGACCCTACGGCACCATCGCGGGAACTGTTCAAGTTCCAACTGATCCAACATTCCCGGTTTGGTTGCCAATTTTCCCCGCAATCGCGCTTGTATTAGGCGTTTATTTACCAATTTTTTGCAATAAAAAGACAATTAACCTGTAAATAAGAGCTCATTTTGCCGATAAATTGGCATGGGTGAAATCCCGACTTTTTATATTGACAGTGCCAATCGCAAGCTTGTTGAGGGTAAAACGTTCGAGATAACTCATGTGGGAAACCGCTCTTTGGGTTGGATGCTTACCATCAACAGCGTTAAGATTCGCATGGCCCAAAATCAGGCCACTTTCAAAATCGTAGATCCAATGTCTGGACTAGAAGAGGACGTAGCCCTCTTCAATGGTCCTGATGGAAATCTTGTACCACGGGCTCACAACGGCCGACGCTTTACGGATGCTCTGCTTTCGTTAGGCGATTGCAAGAACTGCAAATTAATTGACTAGTGGTAACCGGTAACGGCCGCAACTAACTGCACAATCAATACCGGCTTTTCGCAGTTCTATAGCAACTTCTCTTAAGCATGGAGACTCTTTTAAAAAAAAGAGTCTCTTCGCCTCTGGAACCTCTTTAGATCAAACGTGATGGGTACTAATCAGAAGAGGGGTGAGTTGATTTATTTCGGAGTGATTGCATTTTCCCCGAGGTATTACTGACTTCAACCGTATGATTAGTTTGTCAGGCTGAAGTTGTCTCCGTGGCCTGGGATCACCGTGTCCCAACCTAGTTCTTGCCGTATTTTTTTCTGCAATGCTTGCTGAGCGAGCGGTTCTCCATGCACAATGAAGGTTGTTTTTGGAGCCGATTTGAAGCACATTAGCCACTTCATGATCTCGCCTTGGTCCGCGTGGGCAGAAAGTGCACTCAACTTTTCGATCTCGGCACGTACGGCTACCTCTTGCCCGAGTATTTTCGCGGTTGTATGATTACCTTCTAAATAGCTACCCAAAGTACCGTCTGCCTGATATCCGGTAAAAAGAACTAAAGTTTGGGGATCAGGCAGTCTTTGTAAAAGATGATGTACAACACGCCCTCCGTTTGCCATTCCGCTTCCTGCAATAATAATCATAGGTCCCGATTGGGAATTGAGGGCTTTTGATTGATTTCGGTCCCTAACAAAAACTAATCCTGAAGGGTGCATAGGATCTTTACCTTCATCAATGTAGCGCATCGCCTCTTTATCGAGTTCTTCTCGGTTTTCCGCATAAACGTGGGTCACGGAAGTTGCCATAGGACTATCAACATAGATAGGGATTCTTGGCAGCTCACCTTCTAACTCAAGCTGAAAGAGGTAGTACAAAAGCTCTTGAGTTCTGCCGATTGAAAAACTAGGAACAATCATGGTTGAGCCTGACTTCCAGATATGCTGAGCATAATCTTTTAGCTGAGCTTTGGTGTCTGCAACGGGATGGAGTCTGTCTCCGTAAGTACTTTCAATAACCAGGTAATCGGCGTATTCAACCACTGTAGGGTCTTTGATTAACGGTGTTCCATAGCGGCCAAGATCTCCCGACATCAGCAAGACCTGCCCATCTTCTAGGGTGATTTCAGCAAAGGCAGAACCCAGAATATGGCCTGCTGGCAGAAATCGATACGTTGCGCCGCCGGGAAGGTTATTTTGCTGATGGCACGGAGTAGGTACAAATTGGTTGGCTGCCTTCAGAGCATCAGACTCTGTGTAAAGAGGCAAGGCTGGTTGATGCTTGGAGCCGTGCTTATTATGGTGATAAGCATCTTCTTCTTGTAGACGTCCACTGTCGGGAAGACTAATTTTGGCCAGGTCACAGGTTGCGGGAGTTGCATAAATCTCTTTACTGTATCCCTCTCGCACTAACTTTGGAAGCAGTCCGATATGGTCTAGGTGAGCATGAGTGATGACGACCGCATCCAAATCTTCTGGGTTAAATTCAAAATGTTGCCAGTTTCTTGCACGTAATTCTGAATTTCCTTGATAAAGACCGCAATCAACGAGAACCTGTTTTCCCTTGAGCGTCAGGAGGTGCCTTGAACCTGTAACGGTTCGAGCAGCACCCAGAAAGGTAATTTGATCCTGAGTTTTTTCCATGATAACAGGCCAGTCCATGCCTTATTTATTTGCCTCAAAATCTCGGAAATATCACACATTTAGCCCGAATTATCAACAAATCTAAGCTGGAAGAGAGGAGGGGATTCGAACCCCTGGACCTTATGAGGGTCAACAGTTTTCAAGACTGCCGCAATCAACCGCTCTGCCACCTCTCCGTCTAACTAACTTATTGTACTTTGTCCAACTCCTTTTCTCCTATCCTTCGCATCACCGTCTCTTCTTAGCCTCATGCCAAGAATTGGTACTCTGTTGCCATGAACCTAGGAATAGAGGGCAAGATTGCCATGGTTTCTGCCGCCAGTAAAGGGATTGGGCTTGCGGTTGCAAAAGCCCTTGCTGATGAAGGCTGCCTTTTATCAATTTGCTCTCGCGATGAAGCCAATCTGACGGCTGCCGCCGAGCAAATAGCCGGCAATGTTCAAACCTACATTGTTGACGTTTCCAACCCAGAGGATTTAGAATGGTGGGTTCAACAAACCGTCACCGATGTTGGTCCACCTTCTATTCTTATCACCAATACGGGAGGACCTCCGGCTGGAAGTCTCTCAGAAGTGACAGACGAGCAGTGGCAGGCCGGATTTGATGGGACCCTTATGAACATCATCAGGCTGACGAGGCTGGTTGCACCCCTGATGGCAGAATCTTCCTTTGGGAGGTTAGTTCACGTGACAAGTTTAGTCGCCAAAGAGCCTTCACCTTTTTTACCCATTAGTTCAACACTAAGGTCAGGAATCAGCGCACTCACCAAGCTCCAAGCGGTCGAGTTTGGCAAATTTGGAATCACTGCCAACGCAGTCTTGCCCGGTCACACCTTAACAGACCGGCAAACTCATCTCGCCGAAATCCGCGCCAGCAAAGAGGGCATCTCGATTGAAGAGGCCCTGAGCCAGTCCGCAAGCTTAAGCCCTCTCAATCGCTTAGGAACCCCAGAGGAAATTGCAGCCGTGGTCGTCTTTTTGTGCTCAGTGCAAGCTTCCTATTTGACCGGAGAAGCGATCCTTGTTGATGGGGCAGCCACCAAGGTCATCGGTTAACTGGAAAAGCTTCAATCAATCTAACATTCAAGAGTTGATAGCAAATCTCGATTTTTAATTTTGAGATTCAGAATCCGTAGCAATCATGGCTTGCATGTGCTTCATTTGAGCCACTAAGTTCGGATCGGTCGGATTGAGGTTCAATGCGCTTGTATAGGCAGATCTTGCCGCCGAGATGTTGCCTGAATCTAGGTAATCTTGCGCCCCCGAGAGGTCAGCGCGAATCGCATTATTCTGAAATTGCAAACGATCCTCCTCGGAGCCAGCGGCAGCGCTCGCGTAAGCCCACTGATTGGCCGATTGCTGCCACAGCACGGCACGATTTTGGGCATCTTGAATAGAGCGAGCTGCCGATTGATAAAGCCGGGCAAGACTCATTTTGTACTTTTGATTTTGCGGGTCCAGTTTTTCTGCCGCTTTGAGGGCTTCTTCTGCCAAACCGAAATCCGACGATCCCACCGCTGCCTGCGCTCGCTCTTGATACAACTTGGCAAGATACTGATTCTGTTCTTCTTTTATGATTGGCGAAGTAATGGAATCTGAAGATCGCTGAACCGCAGCAATTTGCTGATTTATAGGCAAGTTCTGAGTACTTCTTTGAACATATTGTGCTCTCTGGTAGTCAGTCTGCTGAACTTTCATCGCCTTGAGAGAACCGCCAACTGCCTCGACTAAAAAGACAAGAACCAGGATAAAAGAACCTAGCAAGATCAGGGCCCACATTAAGATCCTAAAGAAGCTGCGGGTGCTTTCTGAAACCATTTGGCGGGGCCGCACAACATAGATTGGCTGACCATTGGGGTTGGGAACGTAGCCATACTGAGAAGACGCTGCACCCTGAGGCACGTACGGTCCGCTGACAACATGATTGTATCCGGGCGAGTTCGAATACCCATATTGAGACTGGGTCTGGCCCGAGAACAAGCTAGGAGGAGCCGAGTAGGCGGGAGCCTGGTACCCATTATATTGGCCCGGGCTGATCACAGGAGGTGGCGCGCTACTGGCATAGCCAGTGTAAGGATAGCCAGTTTGAGCATTCGGATTATATTGACCAGGTTGCTGAGAAAATGGATCAAATTGCCCCGTTGGGTTGCCCGCGTTCAGTTGGGTGCCCCACGGGTTTGCTGCTTGACCATTTAACGCGTCATCCATCCCCGTAATCATGTCTTCTGCAGAGCTATAGCGCAGATTGGGCGTCTTTTCTAGGGCTTTATGCACCACGTGATCAACCGAATACGGCGCATTGCTAAGTGGAGCTGGGTTTGTGTTTAAGATCGCGTGGCTAAGGCTTACAACGCTGTCACCGACAAATGGCTTGTGGCCGGCAATCATTTCATACGAAATGACTCCGACGCTAAACAAGTCACTTCGGAAGTCAATATCCTTACCGATAACCTGTTCAGGAGACATGTAGCTAGGGGTGCCAAACGTCTGACCATCGACCGTAATATTGGGTTCAAAAGTCAACCTTGCAATGCCAAAATCGGTTATTTTTATACGACCGTCAGATAGCAGTTGGATGTTGTCCGGCTTGACATCTCGGTGGATAATGCCCTTAGAGTGAGCGTATCCCAATCCTTTGAGGACTTCGGTAAGGGTCGCAAAGGTCTCGGTTGGCTCAAAAGTGCCTTTCGAGTCAATTTTGTCTCTCAGAGTGCAGCCATCGAGAAACTCCATGGCGATAAAATGGCGTTCCCCTTCCACCCCAAACTCATAAACGGTCATGATGTTAGGATGCTGCAAAGTGCCTAGGGCCTTGGCTTCCCTCTTGAACCGATCAATGCGATCATTCCTTTGTTGTTCAGAAGTCCCCGCAGGAATATTGAGTTCTTTGACGGCGACACGACGGTTCATAATCGGGTCGTACGCTTCATAGACAATGTCATTTGAGCGTGCGATTTCCCGGATGATTTGGTACTTACCAAGCGTCGATCCTGATGGGTTCATGGACAGTTACGTTTTATCTCTCTTTATGATGACGACGGAGGAGCCCAAGAAGTGCGACTAAACCCCCGTATATATAATAGTTCTTATTTTAATTTACGGCAGAACATTTGACTTCTTTACCAAAACGCGGCATAAATAAAGTATGAACAAATTCTTTTACTCAAAAAATTTGTTCCCGCAAATGGCAAAGGCAGCCTTAGTCTTGTCAATTGGGTGGCTTAGCTCCTTGTGCGCTCAAGCCCAAACCATCGAAGGTTTCCATGGAGATTACGGCCCAAGAGGTTTGATCCGAATTGCTATTCCCTCGATCTCTTGGAAGGTCTGGGCAGATCCTGGTGAATCTCTGACGAAGGCGGAAATGAAAGTTGACGGCGTCCGCGTTCATGCTTCCTATAATTCTGCTTCCAAAAGATTGGAGTGGACTCCCAGTACACCTTTATCACCAGGTGAACACCGCATTTCCTGCCAAGTGGTAGTTGAAGGCATGCTTCAAATGAAGCAGTCTTGGTCCCTCACAATTGCGAGAAACGCCACAATCTCCATGCCCGAAGCGTCCGACTCGCTCCAAGAAATATTAAAAGACATTAATCAATTTAGAAACCTGCAGGGTCTTAGCCCCGATGTAACAAGCCCTGCCTTAGCCGCTGCCGCAAAGGCTCATTCTCACTACTTAGCCGTCAACCACGCCTTTGGCCACTACGAGAAGCCAGGAACACCCGATTACGTTGGAAATGGCCTTGATGACAGATTCAACGCCTTTGGTTGGACCCGCGGCGGGTACGAAGATGTTGGGTTGGAATCCCAAGGCACCGCTTACGATACGGTCAGGGACCTCTTCGCGGCTCCCTATCACCGAATCCCCTTCTTGCAGCCGGGTATGGTTGAAGTTGGCGCGGCAGATGAAGCTCATAGAACAACTATTGATTTCTCGTTTAGCAGTCAACAGGGAATTGTTTGTTCTCCGATGGATGGATCAACTGGGCAGCCAAGCGCTTGGGATGGTTCAGAAATCCCGTCTCCTTTGCGGTTTTGGAACAGCCAAGGCCCCTACGGATACCCGATTATGGTGGCTGGCTTTGGAGCCGACAAAGCCATCGAAAAGGGAAAAATAACCTTGGTGAATAGCTTTGGAAGGCCAGTTGCCTGCTTTACCAGTAATCCAGAATCTGATCCCGAATTGCATAGTGCGCTGCTTGCGATCCCCAAAGCTCCTCTTGTCAACGGCAAATACACAGCAAGAGCCGTTTTACAGTTCATAGATGGAACCACCAAGAAACTAACTTGGACCTTTACGGTGGGTCCTCAGCGATCCTGAACTGGAATATATTTCAGGTTTTTGTGCCCTTCGTAGATTGCCTTAGGCCTAATCAGTCTATTGTTGGATAACTGCTCAATGGCATGGGCGCAGTATCCGGCAACTCGTGAGGTAACAAAAATGGGTGTGTACAGGTCAACCGGAATTCCCAGCAAGTAGTACGCGTAGCCGGTTGGAAAGTCCACGTTAGGAAAGATATTTTTCTCTTCTTTCATAACCCGTTCTAGGGTGTCGGCGATCTCACCGTACTTGGTTATTCCCTTCCTTCTTCCAATCTCTTTTGCCACTTCAGACATATAAAAAGCACGGCTATCGCCATGCTTGTATTCTCGATGTCCAAAACCCATGATTTTCTTTTTTGTAGCTAGGGCATCTCGAATCCAGGCTTCTGCATTGGATGGCTCACCAATTTGAAGAATCATCTTGATTGCTTCTTCATTGGCTCCGCCGTGCAAAGGCCCTCTCAGGGTCGAAATTCCAGAAACAATTCCGCTATAAAGGTCACTCAAGGTGGAAACCGTTACGCGGTTTGCAAAGGTCGAGGCATTAAACCCGTGTTCAGCATAAAGGGTCAAACTGGCATCCATAACCAGTTCCGTGTAGCTGTCTACTGGATCATCGGACATCAGGTGAAGGAAACTTCCTGCAATGGATAGATTTGGATCTGGCTTTTTGGGGCTTTTGCCTTGCCGAATCCGATGACCATTGGCGACCATCGTTCCCGCTTTGGCAATGATCCTCACCGCTTTGCGAAGGTTGGCTTCATGATCCGTGCTCGGGCTGGTGTAATCGGGGTCGAACGCCGCCAATACGGAAAACCCAGTGCGGATGCTATCCATGGGATGAGCGGTTTTAGGAAGCGCAGAGAGTGCCTGATAGACTCCTTCGGGAACTTCACGCTCTTTGCCAAGCAACTCCTTAAATGAAGAAAGCTCCTTTTGGGTAGGGAGCTTTTCAAAAAGTAAAAGATAGGCCGTTTCTTCGTAGCAGCCATGCCGCGCTAGGTCGTGTACGTCATAGCCACGGTATTGCAAACTGCTTCGGTCGCTGTCAATATCAGAAATGCGACTAATGCCAGCGGGAACGCCTTCTAGCCCGGGCGAATATGGGTACATGGGTGATTCTGTAACGCTCATAAGAGTCCTTTCTCTTTTGAACCCAGAGTACCTTGTCCATCAGTTTCTCATCTTGAGCAGCGTAACTTTCCCGCAGTAACCTTACAGGAGTGTTGCCTCTCTTTTGCCATTTCGCAGCCAAGAGCCAAGCCCCAAGGTCAGTTCAGACCCCACTTAATCCCAATTGAAGTCAGTTCAGCTTTGCCCAATTGCGGTCCGACTCTTCGTACTCTGAGTACTCAAGCAGGCTGTAAAGCTCTGCCCGAGTCTTCATCAAAGGCAGAAGCGACTCTTGGCTGCCTTCTTGGATCAACGTGCCATAGGCGGTTTCCAGCGCTTTCAGCATGACTCGGAACGCGGTCATGGGATAGATCACCATCTGATAACCCAAACCAGCAAATTCTGAAAATGAAATCAGAGGAGTTTTTCCAAACTCGGTCATGTTGGCTAGCAATGGCAAGTCAATTTCGTCCCTGAACCTTGCAAACTCCTCTACGCTTTGCAACCCCTCAGGGAAGATGGCATCGGCACCCGCATCCTTATAGATTCGTGCCCGATGAATGGCGGAATCAAGCCCCTCAACTCCTCGAGCATCCGTTCGAGCGATGATTAAAAAGGAGTCACTCACTTTTGCGTCAACCGCTGCCTTGAGTTTTGCCGCCATCGCACTGGATTCGATCACGGCTTTTCCGTCTAAGTGACCGCACCTCTTGGGATTCACTTGGTCTTCCAAATGGATTCCCGCCAAGCCAGACGATTCTAATTCAAGAACGGCTCGGTTGACGTTCCAGGCTTCGCCGAAACCAGTATCGGCATCGCTTATCACCGGTAGGTCCACTACGCTGCAGATTTTGTTAGCGTGATCCACAAACTCTGCCAAGGTCGCAAGCCCGATATCGGGCACCCCTAGCGAGCCATTCGTGACTCCAGCTCCCGAGATGTAAAGGCCGCTTGCCCCCGCCGAACAAGCCGACAGTGCCGAAATCGCATTAAAGACGCCAGGAAGCAAAACGCAACCTGAAGAAAACCTCTTTCGCAGGATCGCCCCGGGGTCTTCCAATTTTTTTTTAAGCATCGCTAAACCCTTGCCTCTTGCCCAGATTTCCAGCAAGCCGAGCTATGGTTCTCTCCCACTGCAAATAGGCTAGGATCTTCCTGACACTTATCAAAACGGTACTGACAGCGTGGGGCAAACGCACAACCGGCGCCTAAGTCCCCAAATCGAGGAGGCTGCCCGGGGATCACCGCAAGTTTGGCCTGCTTGCCACTTGGCATCGCACTCAACAATGCCTGAGTGTAGGGCATCTGAGCGTGACGCAGAACGCTCTCTGCACTGCCACTTTCTACTACCCGCCCTGCATAAAACACCGACACATCATGAGAAATCGAACCAATAGCCTGAATGTCATGAGAAATCATCATCACAGCCGTGCCTGATTGTTCCTGCAGATCTTTGATCAACCTTAAGATTTGGGCTTGAAGAGTGACATCCAAGGCGGTGGTTGGCTCGTCCGCAATGAGAACCTCCGGATTGCAAGCAAAAGCCATTGCAATGACAACTCTCTGCCGTTGACCACCCGACATTTCGTGGGGGTATTTCGAGACCGCAGAGCCAGGCCCGGGAACTCCCACAGACTGCAACAGCTCAATGGCTCGGAGCCAACCTTGCTTTCGAGACATGGATTGGTGGATCATCAAAGATTCCGCTATTTGACTTCCAACCTTCATCATGGGATTGAGGCTTGTAAAAGGGTCTTGCATGACCAGTGCCACGCGCTTACCCCGAATTTGACGGTAGTCGCGCTCTTTAAGCCCTATGAGCTCTTGACCATCCAACACAATGGATCCGCTTGTAATCAAACCGCCCTTGGGAAGCATGTTCATGATCGCGTAAGTGGTCATTGACTTCCCACAACCAGATTCGCCAACAATGCCCAGAGTCTTTCCTTTGTCTAGCGAGAAGCTGACGCTTCGAAGGATTTCGGTGCCGTTGATGCTAACGCAGAGGTTCTTCACCTCTAATAAAGGCATAAGAGAAGGGTACCAAACCTAAGAAGTATTCAAGGTTCGGCTAGGCTCATTCTTTCTTTCGGCAAGACAGTTTTAGGCTAAAACAGCCTCATTTATTGTAATATGAACACATGACTCAGATCAAGGTGATCATCGTTGATGATGAACCAAGTTACCGAAAGGCATTAGAGCGCACTATTGCATTGATGCCAGAATGCGAGCTAGGTGGAGTCTTTGAAAACGGAGAAGAGGCCTTAGTTGCCATACAACGCGGTCGCCCTGACGTTATCCTCACCGACATCGGCATGCCCAAACTTAACGGCATAGAGCTGACGGAAAAAGTTTCCTCTGACTTTCCAGATATGAAAGTTGTGATCCTTACCGTAAACGAAGATGACGACACCATTTACGATGCATTCCGAGCCGGTGCCATGGGCTATTTGCTAAAGACAAGCACTCCAAACGATGTGATTGATGCGATTCGAGCCGCGTACAAGGGAGAAGCCAAGATAACCCCTAAAGTTGCCGTTAGATTGATCAAAGATTTTCGGAAAGGCAAGCCAGAGCCAACCCATACCGATCGGGATATTATGGACCTAAGCGCCAGAGAACAAGAAATTCTAACCCTGATTGGAGAAGGCATGCGAAATAAAAATATTTCAGAAAAGTTGCAAATTTCTGAGAAAACCGTTAAAAATCACGTGAGCGCAATCCTTAAGTCGTTGAGAGTTTCAAGCCGCACAGAAGCCGCGATGAGAGCCATTCGTCATCGAGACCCCAACGCCAAGGCACATTAAAGGGCCATGCGTGTGGATGATGAAACAACTTCGGCATCATTCTCGCCTGAGCCAAACCCGGCTCAACCAAAAAAGTCAGTTCCTGTACTTTTCGTTTTAGTTGCACTACTTGTTATAGCCTTTATTGGCGGAACATTCTTTGTTCTTAAAGATCTGTTACCAAAACTAACGGCAAGAACGTTAGCCATTTCTAACATGAGAATTCTGAGCCGGGCGGCTGCGATCTATGCGTTTGATAATGATGAATTCACTCCGCCAACCGCGGCTTGGATGGATTCTTTAACCCCCTACACCCCCATCGACACCCACCCATTTCATTCACCAAGTGTGTTTTTGGACGGTCACAACATGGGGCAGTATGGGGTAGCCATGAATCAAACTGACTCGAGTGTTCCCTATTTAAGCGAACAAGGTGCCTCGCAAGAGCCACTTTTCTTCGAGAGTAAGTTACTCAATCGCAATGCAAGCGGCCCGTTTCCTGGTTCGGCCATCGGTAGATATGCAGGACCTTCTCAGTCCGTTATCCCCGTAGCTGGCTTTCAACTTCGCTACGGGATTTATCTCACCAAAATCAACCGAATCCGCTGGATGAACGGACGGAAACTTCATCTCTAGCCTATGCCCCCAAGGTTATCAACGAGCTGCCGTAGCCGATAGCCGGTCCCTCACCTTGATGAAGGCTTGCAGCGCCTCGGCAAGGTCTTCCTTTGTATGAGCCGCCGAAGGCATCGTTCGGATCCTTGCTTTGCCCCTTGCTACGGTGGGATACACGATGGCAAGGGCAAAAACTCCTTCTTCCATCAGCATCTTTTCCATCAACTGAGCGCGCCCTTCATCGCCCACATAAATCGGGGTAATCGGTGTTTCACTGCCCATCGTGTCAAAACCCGCCTTTTGTAATTCAGATTTCCACCACCTGGTGTTTTCCCACAACCGATTCATCGGCTCGGGATCGTTTTCCATGATATCCAACGAAGCAATTAAGCAAGCCGCAACAACGGGAGGATGAGCTGTGCTGAATAAATAGGGTCGCCCACGGTTGATCAGCCAATCCTTAAGAACCGCAGAGCCAGCAATGTATCCACCAACCACGCCCAGAGCCTTGCTGAGGGTTCCAAGCTGGATATCAACCCTCCCATAAAGATTGAAATGGCTTGTAGTGCCCGCTCCGTTCTTCCCAAGAACGCCGCTTGCATGAGCATCATCAATCATGACAAATGCGTTGTATTTTTCAGCCAGTTCAACGATCTTTGGCAGCGGAGCGATGTCTCCATCCATCGAAAAAACTCCGTCGGTGATAATCATTCTCTTTTCAAAGCTCTGGGTTCTGGACAGGATTTCTTCTAATGCACCCATATCCTTGTGAGGATAAACATAGCCTTCTGACTTCTTATATTTGGCGCTGCTCAACCTCACACCATCAATAATCGACGCATGGTTAAGCTCGTCTGAAATAATCACATCCTTGTCGGTCACCACCGCAGGGATCGTTCCCGAGTTGGCAGTAAAACCGCTTGTAAAGACCAGCACCGCTTCTGTGTGTTTGAACGTGGCAAGTCTTTTTTCAAGCTGATCGTGAATATCCATCGTGCCTCCGATCCAGCGCACAGCTCCCGCGCCAGCCCCGTACTTCTTGAGGGCCTCAAGTCCGGCTTCAACAACCTTGGGGTGGTTGGCAAGCCCCAGGTAGTTATTACTGCTCAGGTTGATCACTGGCTTGCCATCCAAAACCACTCTTCCCCCTGCCGGCGTCGAAAGGATTTTGGGAATTTTATATAAGTTTTCTCTTTTTAATTGCTCGATACTTTCCGATAGAAAAGTTTGAAGACTGTTATTCACCTCTTCAGTGTATTCTGCATCAACCCAAAGAGATGAAGCACTTGGCAAGGCTAGACCAGAAATCAATATACTTTTTTGGTGCCTCAATTCCAAGTGTTATCTCACGGATGGGAGTTCTGTAACCGCGATGCTCAAATTTGGCTGCCAGCCCAGGTTCCTGGTCAAGTCCACTTGGACCTTGTCCGCAATGGCATCATAGCTCACCCATACCAAAATGCCTTTGAACTTGGCTGCCAGTGGGTAGACCAAGAAAATTGGAACTATCGCACAAATTTTCAATTTAACCCCGATGCCAACCTTCCCGAGGTTTTCCTTTTCTGCGAAGGCTTGGATACGGTGGCAACCCTTTATCTAAACGATCAAGAAGTTGGGACTTCCAACAACATGTTTGTGCCGCTTGAACTGGACGTTTCTAGGTTAGTGAGGGAAGGTGAAAACCAACTTGAGATTCGGTTCCAATCGCCAGTAAAAGTTGGAGAAACACGCAGAAAGGCTTACTTTGCCGAAAATAAAATCAGTGACCAAGTAGCATCTTTTGACGAGCGAGCCTTTGTCAGGAAAGCCCCCTATATGAGTGGTTGGGATTGGGGACCTCGATTGGTCTCTTGCGGAATTTGGAAACCGATCTATCTGGTTCAGAAAAACGTCCAAGAATCTTTGCTGCCTCAAGCAGAATCGGTGCAGCCAAGTGCTGAATTTAAAAGAATTCCCGACCAATATGGTGAGTCCTTTGAGTTCTACCAAAACGGGAGAAAGCTATGGATCAGAGGCGCAAACTGGATTCCCGACACATGCTTTCCCTCAGAATTGCGCGCCGATTGGCTCAGAAAATCACTGGACGCCTACCAATCTGCAGGGATCAATATGCTGCGAGTTTGGGGAGGTGGAGTCTATGAATCGGATCTGTTTTATGAGCTTTGCCAAGAAAGAAATATCCTTGTTTGGCAAGATTTTCTTTTCGCATGCAGCTATTACCCAGAAGATCCCGATTTTCTAAAGTCGGTAGAGGCAGAAGCCAGATGTGCCATTCTGCGGTTGCGGAAGCATCCTAATTTGGTTCTGTGGTGCGGCAACAATGAAAACCATACCATGTGGGATGCACCTTGGCAACAGGGTGAAAAAAGACCAAAAAAGTACTACGGCCAAGTCATTTATGAGCAAATCTTGCCCCGCCTTGTTAAGGAATTAGATCCAAGCCGACCTTACATTCCCTCTTCACCCATTGGGGGCAAGAAGGCCAATGACGATGGGATTGGCGATAACCATGTTTGGGATGTATGGCACGGCCGAGGCGATTGGCGCCATTACGAAGAATCAAACTCTAGATTTGCCAGCGAATTTGGCTTTGCTTCTGCCCCGTGCGAAAAGACGTGGCAAGAGGCAATCGGAACAGTTGACGTTGAACCAGATAGCTGGCTTGTTCGCCATCACGACAAAACCGTGAAGCCTTGGGAGACATTTCAATCTATGGTTGAACTTCATTATCCCAAAAGTGAAACTTTGCCGGACTGGATCTATTACTCCCAACTCAATCAACGGGATGCAATGAAGGCGGCACTTGAGCACTACCGACGGTCTGAGTTTTGTTCAGGAACCTTAATATGGCAAGCCAATGACTGTTGGCCGGTCCAAAGCTGGTCCTTGTTTGACTACAAAGTCAGGCCAAAGGCAGCTGCCTTCGAGCTAAAGCGGATTCATCATGATCTTCTTTTGAGCCTGCATAGGAAAAAAGAAAAGTTTCATGTTACTTTGATCAATGATGGCATTGCCGAAGTCACTGGGTCTATCAAAATACATGCTCATCACCTCAAAACAGGTGCTCTTTTAAGAGAAACTCAATTTCTGGCAACGATTGGTGCTGGAGCGCGCAAAGAGTTTGGAGTCTTCGACATAAGCGGGTTAAACAGTTCTGAAACATTGGTTTCCGCTTCCTTTGGACACATCAACGCTTGGGCACTTTTAACCGAGCCAAAACTTGCTAGATTTGCAGACCCGAGCCCGATCAAAGCCAAATTACTAAATGGGGCAATTGAACTGGAATTTGTGTCTCCGGTTGTTGATTTGATGCTGACCTGTGAAGGAGATCCCTCTTCCTTCCTTTCCAACTTCCTTACAGTAAGTGAGCCCAAGACGGTAAGTGTGAACGTAAACGAAGGGGATTTAACAAAAATGGCGGCCAGATCACTATCTGGCCGCCATAAGATGATTTGGTAGCTCTCAGCAGTTGCTTAGTTCCGACCTCTGAATTTTGAGCCTGGCTCGCGGCTTCCACCGCGGTCTCGATCACGGTCGCCTCTTCCGCCACGGTCTCGATCTCGGTTACCGCCGCCACCATTGCGGTGGTTCCGATCACCGCCACCTCGGTGACTGCTAGCGGCAGGAGGAGTTGCCGATTCATTCTCTTCAAGGCCGGCGAGGGTCTGCGAAAGTCCGAGAGCGGTCAAATTGACGCGGTTCATTGCGTCGACTTCAAAGACCTTGACGTGAAGCTCATCTCCAACCGATACGACATCATCTGGCCTTCGAATCTCTTTAACCGTCAAATGCTCCACGGGAACAAGCCCTTCTCGGCCTGGCATGTATTCGACCATGGCTCCTCGGCCCATAAGCCTTGTGACTTTCCCGGTGAACTCGCTGCCAACCGCAACTTCGTCAGTCAATCCCTTGATCATCGCCACTGCCTCTTGCACGGCTTGCCCATTGGAACCTCCCACAAGAACCTTGCCGTCTTGCTGGATGTCAATAGAAGCTCCGGTTGTGGCTTGAATCTTCTTGACCGTAGCCCCACCCGGGCCGATGACGGCTCCGATTTTTTCGGGGTTGATCATGATCGTCGTCACGGCTGGTGCCGATGGCCCGACGCTAGATCTTGGAGCCGGAATTTCTTCGTGGATCACATCTAGAATCTTGAATCTTGCTACCTTGGCTTGCTTCAATGCTCTAGCCAGAACATCATCAGGAATTCCTTCTAGCTTAGTGTCTAGCTGGAGAGCGGTAATACCGTCTCTGGTACCAGCAACCTTAAAGTCCATGTCGCCGCAGAAATCTTCGACCCCTTGGATGTCGGTGAGCACAACAAAGTTGTCACCGTCCGACATCAGCCCCATCGCGATACCGGCAACCGGTGCTTTGATCTGAATGCCAGCATCCATGAGGGCAAGAGTGCTTCCGCAAACCGATGCCATGGACGTGGAACCGTTTGACTCCAGAACTTCAGAGATCAAGAGGAGGGTGTAAGGAAAGTCGGGGTCATCCAATGGAATGACCGGCCTAAGGGCCCTTTCGGCAAGGGCGCCGTGGCCCACTTCCCTTCTGCCAGGACCGCGCATTGGCCGAACTTCACCAACAGAATAGGGTGGAAAGTTGTAAAAGTGCATGTAACGGCGGGGCTCTTCAACTTCAAGCCCATCCATTGTCTGAGCATCGTTGGGCAAACCAAGCGTGGCTACTGTCATGACTTGGGTTTGGCCTCTGGTAAAGAGTCCCGAACCATGAACCTTGGGAAGCAATCCGGCTACCGCTTCGAGGGGCCGAATATCTTCAACGCCTCTTCCATCTGGCCTCAATCCCTTCTTGATGATGCCTTCTCGAATCGTGCCCTTTACCACTTCGTCTACCGCTTCTGGCAACTGAGCTTGAATTTCGGGCTTCTCTTCGTACTGTGGCTTCATGTCTTTGACAATCTCTTTCACGAGGTCACCAAGTGCCGATTCCCGAGTTGCCTTATCAGGGCTGCCAAGCAATGTATCAAAAATCTTTTTGCCGTACTTCTTGTTGATCTCTTTCTTGAGGCCGTCATCAACCTTTTGCAAAACCACTTCGCGTTTGGGCTTATTGACCAACTTGCCGAATTTTTCCATTTCTTCAACAATGATCTTGATTGCATCGTGAGCAAACTTCAGTGCCTTAATCATGACCTCTTCCGAGACCTCGTTGGAACCGGCTTCAACCATTGAGATGGCGTGCTTATGGCCTGCAACCACGAGATCTAGCGAGCTTTCCTTTAGCTGATCTGTTCCTGGGAAAAGAACCAACTCTTCATTGATATAGCCGACCCGAACCCCAGCTACGGGGTACTTAAAGGGAATGTCGCTAACGGTTAAGGCTGCGCCAGCCGCACAAATGGCAAGGACATCAGGCAAGAAGTCTTGGTCTACCGAAAATGGCATTGCAATGACCTGAATGTCGTTGCGCAGGCCCTTGGGGAACAACGGACGCAGGGGCCGATCGATGAGTCGGCTTGTTAAAACTGCTTTTTCGCTTGGGCGCCCTCCTCGCTTGATAAATCCGCCGGGGATTTTCCCAACCGCATATTTGCGCTCTTCATAGTCGCAAACAAGGGGCAAAAAGTCAATGCCTTCTCTGGCATTTTCTGACATGGTGGCGACGCCGAGAACGACGGTCTCGCCCATTCCGAGGAGAACTGCTCCGCCTGCCTGCTTGGCAACACGGCCAGTCTCGAAGCTGAGAGTTTTACCCCCAACTTCAAAGGTATGTGTAATGATCATTTGACCTCTTATCGAGGCTTGACTTCACGAATCCCGATCTGCTTCATCACTTCGCGATACTTGGTGATGTCTTTGCGTTTCAAGTAGCCTTCCAGCCGTCTGCGCTTTCCTACCAACAAGGAAAGCCCACGCAAGGAATGGTTATCTTTGGGGTTAGCCTTCAGATGCTCAGTAATCTGGGCAATTCTTGCCTGCATCACCGCAATTTGAACCTCCGGAGAACCGGTGTCCTTGCCATCTCTGGCATACTTTGCGATTGTTTCTGTTTTCAGCGACTTTTCAAGCGGCATGGGATTCTTCTATCAGCCTATATTGGCCGTACCAGCCCTTCGCTTGGCCGCTCAGTGCAGCGTCCCGACTCTCTGAATCAGATGAGGCGCTCCAGTCAACGGCAAACCTATGGTACCGGTACGAAAGAATAAGAATACCACCTCAGGCACTCAAAGTCAACAGATGGGTTGACTTTTGTTGATAGCCTCGCCATCAAAAACGGCAAATAACTGGTGGCCGCTTTTTCAAAATCGAAAAAGCAGCCACAAGTTATTCCATAATCCGAGGCTAAACTCGCTGAAAATAGATGATGTCATCTTTGCCGTGCAATTCAAGTCCATGAACCGTACCGTTTGCCACGTGAACCCGACCATGGCCCTCCTCTCCAGAATCTAGGTTTGTCCAAGTTGCCTGATATTCGCCAGCATCAAGCGAGAGGCGGCTCAGGCCAAAGGTAGCACCAGGCTTTCCGAAGAATCTTCCCAGCATCCAAGAAGAATCTCCAATCGCAGCCCCGCTGACCGACGGGCCAATGCCGGAAATGGCAAATTTCGTGATTGTCACCCAATCTGAACCATCATTAGAAACAGTCACCTCATTTTCTCCCCTAGAGAACGGAACACTCGCAACGCCGCCTTGTGAACCATTTGGAAAATCATGGCTGTAAATAAGTTGACCGTTCAGGCTGATCTGCAAAGCTCCGCCACTGGCCGACGGTTTCCCTAAATCCACCTGAAATGTGCCGCTACGACTGGCATCAAAGTGAAAATGAAGGGGACCGGTTTGCATCTGCTGATTGTGGGCGTTTCCTTGAAAATAGGAACAAATGGCGCCTACTTTGCCATCTATTGAGTCAGATGGCAGATCAAAGCTGAGCTTGCTACCATTGCTCCAACCTTGCCCAGGACTGAACGTAAGATCGGCCCCGCTTTGGCAGTGAATTTGAATCTGAAGAGTTTTGCGATCCGGGTGGCTCAGCATCTTGGATCTCAAAAGAATCTGGTGGGCTAGCCTGTACTCGGGATAAAGGTCAAATTGGGCAACCCTGTCCCAGTACCAAAACTTGCCGCTCGCAGCATCATTAGCAATAATTCCTCCCCAAATTCCATCCCTAACTGCCTTTCGATCAGTTGACTCATCGTCTGTACCCGAATTTGGTCCAACCTCGGCATAAAACAGGGGACGCTTGGTCTTAGCAGGATGAGCCAGCAGCATCGTCCAAACACTAGCGGGATACCCATGGTCGTTTAGATAATCAAGCGGAGCATTGACCACGGCAGGTAAATCCGAGCTACTCGTGATCGGGTGATGGTAGGGATCAATGGATCGGATGTAGTCGGCCATGATCTTGTGCCACTTGGCAATTTTCGACCAGTGGTTGTTGTGGGCCGCGTCTGACCATTGGACCTCATTGAAAATTTCCCACCCAAAAATGTCGGGATAGGCAGAATACCGAGCTACGATATACCGAAGATAGGCTTTGCAAAGCCGAATAGCCTTCGGATCAGTAAAGAAATCTTCCGCCGAATTTAACCAGCCTCCATTTTTCACATTCCAAGGATTTTGCTGCCAATTTGGATCTGTGGTTGAACTGACCAAGCCATGATGAAACAAAGTCCATTGAATGTAAACGCCGTTTCTTTCTCCTGCCTTTACAATGGCATCCCACTTTAATAAAGCCTTTTGATCTAGTTCTCCTATCTTTGGTGCCGACCACCAAGGGTTTCTGCCATCCCAAAAAGTTGCCCAAATCCTTGCCCAGTTGATGCCATTTTCTCCCATGACGCGCAAGTAACCAGTCAGACTGTACTTATCGGTGGTGTTGTGCCATCCCAAATCGTGGCCCATCGGCCAAAAGGGTTTGCCATCCTCGGTTTCAAATCGGTTAGATTCCGGGCCAATTTGAACCATGGGCATTTTCTGCTCTACCGCTAAGCGCACGGCCTGAGGCAGCTTAGCTACAAACTTGCCGTTTCTTTCGACCAATCCTCGATAGGTGCCAGGCGTGTTTACCAACACGGTGCAAGCCCAGTCTGTGCCCGTCCAATAAGCCAACCGAACTGCTTTCACACCGTGGGGGCCAACCCACTCCACTTGCACATTGTTTAGGATTGGATTATAGGGATTCCCGGCGGTAGGAATCGAGAAGTGAACCGTCTTAGGTCCAAACCAATGTATGTGTACCATTGGTTTTTTGATAAAAGCATTAATTGGAATCATCTTTGATCATTTTCTCCGCGATATCAACGGGGAGTCAATCTAAATATAGCATGAATTCAGGCTAAAAGAGCCTAAAAATAGCAAATATCTAAAATTGTTCTCAAATTGTTCACTAAATTTGCAAACATGTTGTACACTAAATTCTGCAATGAAGCAACGTCACTCGTCGGAGAGCGGCCAAATGTCTTATCGGTTGATCGCTGATTCTCTACGCGATCAAATCGAAAGCGGCTCTTTTGTTGCCGGCCAATACTTGCCAACCGAAAGAGAACTTCAAAGCGATTTTGGAGTCAGCCGAACCACAATCAGACGCGCCCTTTCTGCACTAGTTGAATCAGGCTATTGCGAGAACATCCCCAACCGAGGCGTCACCGTAATCAAGCGGCTTGGATCGGGCTTGCCTACCGTTGCCTTTGTTGATGGTAGCAGTATGGTGCTGAGAGCCTTGTACCGCTTCATGAGCACCTCCCTTTTGGAAAAAGGTGTACAACTGGTTCACATTGATTCCGAGGTTCTCGGTACCGAGGCATCCCTTCAATTTGTGTTAGACAAGCACTTTCAGGGCATTTTTATATGGCCTTTTGATGGCTTTATTGATTCTGAGTTTGTGACGAAAGCCCTTGCCGAAATTCCAACTGTCGTCCTTGACCATAAGCTTCGAGGGGTCGAATCGGACCTCGTTACATTTGATTATTTTGAAATGGCAAGGCAAGCCGTTTCTCATTTAGCAGAACAAGGCTGCAAGCAAATTGGGGTGACAGGCATGTTAGACATGCTCGAAACAACCCACCAAAGATTTGCGGGATATATGAACGCGATGTTCGATCATTCCCTCACCATGTATCCGCGAGACTTTGCATTTTGCTACACAAGCGAAGCTCCAGCCGCTGACTACTCGCAACTGAGAACCATCCTAGAAGGTCCCAATCGTCCCGATGGCATTTTTGTGATGCAAGATGAATTTCTACCAGGAGCCGTTCAGGTTGCCGTCGAGCTCGGGCTGAGAATCCCAGAAGACATCCAATTTTGCACCATCGGAGACGATAAGTCGGTTTCCATCGGAGACCATCTCATCCCCGCGATCCATTGTGATTGGCTTGATCTTGCCAATCAGGCTCAGGCTTTGCTCACCCAAAGAATGGAAAACCGCAAGGCGCCTCACTCAACCCATTTTGCTTCCTTCGATCTCGTCACTCACAAAGGGCAGCGCAACACCATTGCCAGATCCACTCTTTCGCCTTTCCTGCAGGTTCAGGAATTCCGATTTGTACAGTCGGAAATCCCAAGTTCAGGCTCGTCATATTGGAAGTAATTTCCCCCATCGCACCCATAAATAAAATCACTATGTCACGCAAAGCAGCGTTTACACTCATCGAACTTCTCGTCGTTATCGCCATTATCGCGATTCTGGCCGCGATCCTCTTCCCCGTTTTTGCTCAAGCCAAAGCGGCCGCCAAGAAGATTTCTGCCCTCTCTAACATGAAGCAAATTGATCTTGGCGTGCAGATGTACGCCACCGATTCAGACGACATCTTTCCCATTGGTAGCAGCGGATGTTGGTGGCAACCAGAAGATGGTGGCTGGGTTGTAGGAACCACTCCGTACATTAAGAACTACCCAATCTTCTTGGATGCAAGCGACCCCATGAATACCGAACTTTGGGCAAGTTGGCTGCAGCCGGCTAATGGATATGGAATTAGCTTTGCTTCGAATGGACTTATTATCAACGGCGCTCTCCACGGCCCCATCGGCATGGATCAAGCGGTTGAAGATAAGAGACCAGACGGCAGTTGCGACGCCAAGCCATGGATGAGCTCTGGAACGATGAGTTCTACTCAGGTAACTCATCCTGGTTCCAGCATCCTCCTTGCAACTAGGTACGCGAGTAACGAACTATGGGGTCCATCAGACCTCATTTCAGGCTCAGTTGGCGTCAATGGCCCAACTGGCAACGTCAACAGCCTCGCAGTAGGATGGGATGGATCAGGTTTCCCTCAGGCAGTGCCAGACGGAGCTCTTGATCCAACCCAGGCATACATCATTCCTAGCTTCTGGAATGTTGGAGTGTCCAACTATGTTGTCAACAAGAATCAGCAGTGGGGTTCAATCTCGGCTGTCTATGCCAATGATGCAAACTTTGCCTTCACCGATGGTCATGCCAAGACATTGCCACCGGTGGCAACCGACCCCAACAGCATCACGGCACCTCAAGAAAACATGTGGGACGCCCTTCGCTAATCCAAACTTGGGCAGATGGCAACACCTGCCCAACATACTATCCATGAAAAGATCAAATACAACTGGACTGGGCTTTGCCCTGCTGTTATCATCTCTTTACCTAGCTGGGTGTGGCAGCGGGAAGGTTAATGTGAGCGCAAAAGAGCAAGCCACGTTTGCCAACCCTCCCAAAACACCCCCTCCGGGAGCCTCGGCAGGACCACCAGCTGGGTGGAAAGGAAGCGAGAAAAACGGACCCCCTGCCGGTAGCGTTCCGGGCAAGTAACTGATCCTCTAGGGTGGACTGGTTTCAAAAGCCAGTCCACCCTAAGTCTTTACGGGCCCGAAAGCAGCCTTAGCCCGTTCAAAATAACAAGCACAGTTGACCCTTCATGACCAATGACGGCAGCCAGCAGGGGCAGATGTCCTGACAGTGAAGTCACGGTTAATCCAAGGACGACCGCGGCTGCAAAGTATAGATTGGCCTTGACGATGCGATTGGTTTTTCTGCCAAGGAGAACCAAAGTTGGGATCATGGCAAGATTATCCTTCATCAAAACAATGTCGGCTGCGTTTAAGGCAACGTCGCTCCCAAGACCACCCATCGCAACACCTACATTAGCGGCTGCCAAACTAGGAGCGTCATTGACGCCGTCTCCCACCATCATAACCATTTCAGAATGAGTGAGCTCAGAAATGGCATCACTTTTTTCTTGAGGCAGCAATCCACCCCGTGGGGAATCGATTCCTAAGCTTTTGCTGATTGCGTCAACCGTAGGCTGATTATCACCGCTCAACAGAAGCATTGTATTGACCCCCAGGCTTCGAAGCTTTTTAATAACCTCGGCGGCTCCTTCTCGAGGCTGATCCGCAAAACCTAAAGCCGCGACATGATCATCAACCGCAACAAAGCTAGCGGTGAGGCCGTCTCCTTGCATCTGAGAAATTCTTGCTCGCATCGTCTCAGGAACCTCTAATCCAAATTGCTCTAACAAATGGATCGAGCCAACCAAGACTCGTTTGCCATTAACCGTTGCCCGAATACCTCGGCCAGGCACAACGCTTGCCTCTGATGAATCCCAATCATGAGTCGCATATTGAGCGGCTCGGTTTTGAATGGCAAGGGCAATCGGATGGCTTGCATACCGCTCAGCAACCGCCGCATAACTTAAGATTTCTAAGGCTTCCCCGCTCATGGGTCCCGAACCCATCCAGCACTTCTCATCCTCATCCACTCCGGCTGCTACCGGCTGAGAACATACGCAAACTTCAACCAGCTGCGGCTTTCCTAAAGTTAGGGTCCCTGTCTTGTCAAAGGCAATTGCAGAAACCAGACCTGCTTTTTCAATAAATTCTCCACCGCGAACTAAAATGCCATTCCTAGCCGACCACGCCAATGCACTCAGGGTCGTGGCTGGCGTCGATATGACGAGTGCGCAAGGGCTCATCCCAACCAGCAGGGTCAAGGAATCATAGATGGACGGATAAAGGAATTGCTTGACTAGCAAAAGTCGAACAAGCATGGAAACCGCAAAGCTTGCCATCACAAACAAAGTGTATTTTTCGCCAAACCACTTGCTAACCCTTTCTCCGCTTGCTTTGTTTTCCTGAGCTTCTTCTACCAGAGCCACAATTTTGTCCAATGTTGAATCTCCAACTTCGGTTGAGACTCTAATGGTCAGCAAGCCCTCTAGGTTTTGGGTTCCTGCCAAGACTTTTTCGCCTTCAATTACGTTGACGGCTGTGCTCTCTCCAGTCATCGCACTGGCGTCCACACTGCTGACTCCGTGGACAACTTCACCATCAACCGGAATTGCCGAGTAAGGCGCAACTTTTACGATCTGTCCAATTTTAAGCGATCTAACTGCTACTAATTTTTCTGAATTACCTTCCACAAGCAAGGCTTCGTCGGGCCGTAGCTTAATCAGGTCCGCAATAGCCGATTTTGTTTTTGCCATTGCTAGCGCTTCCAAAGTTCCGCTTAAGCTAAACAAGAAAAGAAGCCCAGCAGCTTCGATAAAGTCTCCCAAGATGACGGCGCCAACTGCTGCAAAAACCATGAGCAGGTTGACGTCTAAGCTCTTTTCTCGCAAGGACTCCCAAGCTCCTTGCACCGCATAAATCGACCCGCAAAGGACCGCCGCAAGCCCCAATATTTTAGAAACTAAATCTCCGTATTTTGGGACTAGCAACACCACAACTGCAAGCGCCAAAAAAACTCCACACAGCAGCGTCAGCAAGCTTCGCATGTCGCTAAAAAAGCTTTTCCTTGATAACTTCTGCGGCGGATCGGGGCGGCTTGGGCCACAACAAATGGAACTCATACCCTTTTTATACGATATCAGACTGCTATTTGCAATACTCCAGCCAAGTAAGCGGGAAACCAAATAACTGATTTCTTAACAGTTTGTCCTTCTTTTTATGGACATCTAACCAATGACCGATAAAAAGACGACTTGAATCTGCACGGGACCTTGGATAACCTAACAATACAAAGCTATGAAAGTGATTGTAGGGATCGACAAAGAACATGCATTTGAACCAGCGTTGGATCTTATTGCTCAGCTCAAATTTAAGGATGTCGAGTTAGAGTTGGTTCACTCCTTCGACCCAACCCTTCCGATTGCCGGCGAAGCCTATATTGATGCCTCCGTCTACACAGATTATGAAAATAGTCTTGAAGCTCAAGGCAACGAGGCACTCAATAGCGCCGAAGCTCTTGCCAAGCAACTTGGATTTCAATCCGTAACCAAAAGAATTATGAGGGGGTACACCGCCGAATCCCTGACCCGCGCTGCCGAAGAAGACCACGTGAACTTAGTTGCAACCTGCGCAACTCACCGCGGGGCGTTTGCAAGCGCCTATTTAGGTAGCGTCAGCCGAGCCTTGGCGATTGGCAGCCCAACTAGCGTCCTCACCGCCAAGAGTGGATTTAAAACCAAGGATGAACTTACAGTTGTGATCGCCACCGATCACAGCAACTTCGGATGGGCGGCTCTGAGTCAGTTCCAACATCTTGCGCCTGCCGGAATTAAAGAGCTTCATGTTATCAGCGCTTACGACATTTCGGATAACGATGCGGCCACTCTCAACAAAACTCTACCCATGCTGGGCGGAGATGTCGACAAGTGGCTGAGTGATACGGTCCATGCCGCCAATGATCGGTTCATCAAAAAGCTTCAGGAAGCCGGCTACAAGGCAACCGGGCACATCATGAAGGGTCGAACAAACGATGTCATCAAAGATTTTATGGAAAAGGTCAATGCCGACCTTCTCGTAGTCGGCTCGCAGGGCCACGGGTTTTTCGAGAGGGTCAGGATTGGCAGTACTTCCGTTCACCAGGTTGTCAATGAAGCCTATCCTGTTCTTGTCTTGCGACCCTAACTTTGATCCATTGGAATTGACTAAGTAATGAACACAGAAACTCTTGCTCGGCTGCAGTTTGCACTGACTGTTTCCTTCCATTACCTGTTTCCTCCGCTCTCCATCGGGCTTGGAATAACTTTGGTAATCATGGAAGCCATTTGGCTGAAAACAAAGGACCAAGACTACAAAAATATGGCAAGATTTTGGGTTCGAATTTTCAGCCTCATTTTTGGTCTCGGCGTGGCAACCGGAATTGTCATGGAATTTGAATTCGGCACAAATTGGGCAGCGTACTCAAGGTACGTTGGAGATATTTTTGGAAGCGCTCTTGCCGCTGAGGGCGTCTTTGCCTTTTTTCTGGAATCAGGCTTTCTTGCCTTGCTTGTTTTTGGGTGGGACCGCATTTCCCCCAAGCTCCATTTTTTCTCTACGTGTATGGTTGCCCTGGGCAGTACATTTAGCGCAGTTTGGATCGTTGTTGCCAACTCTTGGATGCAGACTCCAGCCGGATACCAAATTGTTCAGACCCCCATGGGCCCGAGAGCTCATATCACTGACTTTTGGCAAATGGTCTTTAACCCATCGTCCGTGGATCGGCTTTTGCATGTTGTCGATTCCGCTTACATTACGGCCGCTTTTCTGGTGACTAGTGTATCGGCGTACTACCTACTCAAAGGGAGGCACATTAAGGTTGCCCAAATGAGCATGAAAATTGGGCTTGGATTGGCTATGATCGCAACCCTCCTCCAATTTGTTACCGGTGATCAATCCGTGCGCTATGTTGCCAAGTACCAACCTGCTAAGATGGCTGCCATGGAAGGACACTTTCACTCGTCGCGACCACTTGGCCTCACCCTCTTCGGATGGGTGGATCCCGCCAATCAAACAGTCCATGGTTTGACCGTTCCCCGGGTTGGAAGTTACTTGCTGACCTGGAATCCAACAAATCCAGTTGAGGGGCTGAATTCAATCCCCAAAAACGATCAACCGATGATTCAGCCCGTGTTTCAGCTCTATCACCTTATGGTTTTGTGTGGGATCGCACTTTTTGCGGTCGCCTTTTGGGGAGGTTTTTTATGGATAAGAGGTGCGCTATTCCAATCAAAGTGGTTTTTGAAGGTCCTGATCTATTCAGTAGCTTTACCCCAGATTGCGACTCAAGCCGGATGGTTCACAGCTGAACTCGGAAGGCAGCCATGGATTGTTTACGGAATGATGAGGACTTCTGCCGCTCTTTCCAAAGCCGTAAAAGCCGGTGAAATCTTGTCTTCCCTTATTTTGTTCACCGTCATTTACCTATTGCTCGGAGCCCTATTCTTTTACTTACTCAACAAAAGAATTCAGACCGGTCCAGAGGACGTCTCCAACGATTCCGATCTAGCCACAACTTTTAATCCAACCCAGGTGTCGGCATGAGTTACCCTTTCAGTCTTCCTGTTCTTTGGTTTCTGCTCGTCGGAATCCTCCTCGCCGGATATGCCATTTTGGATGGCTTTGATCTTGGGGTAGGGATGCTCTTGCCGTTTGTCAAAGGAGACACAAATCGCAGGATCATCTTAAATTCAATAGGCCCTGTCTGGGATGGAAACGAAGTCTGGCTAGTTGTCGGCGGGGGTGCAATGTTTGCTGCCTTCCCTGATGTTTATGCCACCGTCTTTTCTGGATTCTATTTGCCATTCATGATCCTCTTGTTTGCTCTTATTTTTCGGGCCGTTGCCATTGAATTCCGGTCTCGAGAACCTTGGCCGATTTGGCGTAAAACTTGGGACATTAGCTTTAGCATCGCCAGCCTTGTTATTGCCCTCCTCATGGGTGTAGCTCTTGGCAACATGGTTCTTGGTATTCCACTAAGCTCGCATTGGGAATACATGGGGGGCTTCTTTAACCTCTTGAACCCTTACGCGCTTATCGTGGGTCTGACAACCGTGGCACTTTTTGCCATGCACGGTGCCATTTATGTCACTCTGAAAGTGGAAGGGGACCTTCACGATTGGGCATTTGCTTGGGTCAAACAGGCCATGATTTTCTTTGGGGTCATGTACGGATTGCTAACCATCGCAACCTTTATCTTTGCGCCCTATATGGCGGACAAGATTCGAAGCAACCCATGGCTGATCTTTGCCCCCTTAGTCACTTTAGTGAGCATTGCAAATGTGCCCCGAGAGATTGTTGCCAAGCGAGAAATCTGGGCCTTTGCGTCTAGTTGCGTTGCGGTCATGAGCCTGCTGGGGCTGTTTGGTTTGGGACTGTTTCCCAATATCGTTATCAGTAACCCGGTTCCCGCAAATTCCATAACCGTATGGAATGGACACGCTTCTCTGCCCACCCTAACGGTAATGACCTCAATTGCGTTTATTGGTATTCCCTTTGTTCTAGCCTACACCTTTGCTATCTACCGAATCTTTCGAGGCAAAGTTGATCCTAATAAATTGCTTTACTAGGAGGGTGTTGAACAATTGCCGTTCCATGGCAATTGTTCAAGGTAACCGTCTGATTTACGATGAAATCAGGCGGTTACCGACCATGTTCAGGTTCAAGGACCTTCACATCGCGTCCCGGCTCCTGCCGGGCAAGGTGGGTGTTGAGTTCCTCAACACCCACCGAGATATCAATGAGAGAGGGCACTGCATTTCGTCAATCTGTAACTGGTCTGACCTAAACTGAACTTTGTAACTAGCCAAGGTTCTACTTTTTATTGGTTAAGAGGAATTCCAGAAGTTCTCCTACTGTGCGATGAGCCTCTAAAGGATGTCGCAAAGGGGCCCTGGCATTGACCACATAACTGTTCACCCTGCCAACTTTGTGCTTGCTGACAATTCCGGAATCAACCAAGTCTCTGACGATTCTTTGGGTCATCCGCTCGGTGATGCCAACCCAACTGGCAACGTCTCTAAGTATGATCCCTGGATGGGTAAACAAGCAAACTAAAACGTGACCGTGGTTAGTGAAAAAGGTCCAAGGGGATTGGGCTGGCGTTTTCATAAAAGACAATAATTACGGTTGTCCTTAATACAATATCATACGAACTCTGATTCGCGTATCGCCAGTTCAATCCGTGAGGACCACTGGATCAATCTAGCCCAAGCCGTCAGGCGCTACGATTTCCTGAGCACCGCATCTTAGCAAAAACGGCTTGGATTGCCTCGCTTGGTTTTTGGGATCAAGATGGCTTTCTTCTGGTGTATGGAAGATCGCTTTTGGGGTTTTAACTTGTCCGGAAACCAAGATTTTATACTCCGAAGAAGAGATTCTTTCACAACTGAACTCAGCTGCCTGAGTACAGTCTGCGTTGTAAATCTTGGCCGCACAGCTTTTCCCCACTTCTAGCCCATAGACATGAAACTCAGTGCTGTCCAGATAATCGTAGTCAGGCTGATGATCTTGGCTTCCAAAGACGACCACCGAATTAGGCCTAACCCAAATTGGAAGTGATTCAAAACCATAAGATTCTTGCACCCATCGAGAGCCATCAAGCTGCCTGTCATCAAGAAGATGGGTCCATTTTCCCGTTGGTAAGTAGTAAGAAGCGGCGCCATCTCGGTTCATGACGGGTGCAACTAAGATTTGTCCGCCCAGCATGTATTGCATGTCTAAGTAATGAGTTATGGGATCGTCTGGAAACTCCAAGAGCATTGCTCGCAACATTGGCAATGCGCTTTCAGAAGCTTCCTTAGCTGCCGACCAAAGGGTAGGCATCAGCCGACATTTCAACTTGGTGAAAAACCTAAGAACATCGACCGCTTCCTCGTCAAAATTCCAAGGAACTCGGTAAGAACCACTGCCATGCAAGCGACTGTGAGAGCTAAGCAGCCCAAATTGTATCCACCTTTTGTACACGGCGGGATCTGGGTTGCCTTCAAATCCACCGATATCGTGGCTCCAAAATCCAAAACCACAAAGCCCCAACGATAGCCCTGCCCGCAGAGTTTCTGCCATAGCTTCGAAGTTTGAAAGACAGTCACCGCCCCAATGAACTGGAAACTTTTGACAGCCAGCAGTTGCTGACCTTGCAAACACAACCGCTTTTCCATGACCCTTTCGCTTCTCAAGACACTCAAATACGGTTTTGTTATAGATATATGGATAATAGTTATGCATTTTAACAGGATCGGAGCCGTCAAAATAACAAGCGTCGGTAGGAATTCTTTCACCAAAATCGGTCTTGAAGGCATCAACTCCTTCGTCCATGAGGCGGTTCAGAGACTCGCAAAACCAAGATCTAGCCTCTGGATTTGTGAAATCAACGATTCCCATCCCTGCTTGCCACTGATCGGTCTGCCAAACTCCACCGGAAGGTGTTTTTAAGAGGTAGCCATTTTGTTTGGCAGCTTCAAATAATTGAGAGGCTTGAGCAATGTAAGAGTTGATCCAAACCGAAATTTTAAGCCCCTTTTGCTTAAGTCGACCCAAAAAGCCGACTGGGTCCGGGAAAAATGTCTCGTCCCACTGAAAATCGCACCAATGAAAAGCCTTCATCCAAAAGCAGTCAAAGTGAAAGACACTTAACGGGATGTCTCGCTGCTTCATGCCATCAACAAAGTGGGTTACGGTGTCTTCATCATAATCGGTTGTGAACGAGGTTGATAGCCAAAGGCCAAATGTCCAGGCTGGTGGCAAAGTTGGTAGCCCAGTCAAACAGCCGTAGTTCGAAACGATCTCCTTTGGATTTTCCCCGCCAATAACGCAATAATCTAAGATGTTGCCGGGCACGCTCCACTGAACCTTGCTTGTTTTCTCGGAACCAATTTCTAACGAAACTGGCCCCGAATCATTCACAAACACACCGTAGCCTCGGCTAGATAGAAAGAATGGAATGTTCTTATACGCCTGCTCACTTGAGGCTCCCCCATCTTTATTCCAGATGTCTACCACCTGCCCGTTCTTGACAAACGGCGTAAACCGTTCTCCAAGACCGTAGATTTTTTCATCCGGCCTCAGCGTGAACTGCTCATGCAGGAACTTTCCCTTGCCGTCGATGTTGATCAGCCCAACGGACCTCTCGCCAGACGTGCATAGGAGTTGGTCTCGGAACAGAAAATCGGCATGCCACTGGTCTCCCAAAGAAAAACGAACCGACAGATCTCCTGATTCAGCTATAATCGAATCTTCTGAGGCCCTAACCCTAAGATCTCCGCTTTCCATCTCACAGAGGTCGGGAAAGTTCTTAAGTTCTCCCTCAAAATGGCTGATCTTGACTCTTAGCACGTTTGGCGCTGGCGCGGAAACGGTGATGGTAAGAAGTGGCCCATCCAGAGTGTCTCCTCGATGGTGAACTTGCTTAGCGGGAACAAGCAAAATCAACTCATTCCCAACCTGTTTCCAGCTATAGATCCGAGATGCATAGCGGGCGGTAACTCCCTCAAGAAACATCCAATTGCCGTCAGTAAATTTCATTTGTTTGCCTTTTCCTTAAGCAGAACCATCGTGTAGGGCGGAACTTTGACTTGATACGCATCCCGGTTTGCCGATAGAGGATCCAATTGAATTTGATGGACAAAGTGGACTCCATTTCTGCACGAAAGTGCATCAAGCACAACAACATCCTTAATGCCATCAAATAGCTGCGGCAGCCGAACAATAGCTGCAAGAGAACTATGTTGATTCATCACAAGAATTCTATCTGCGCAGCTCCACACTTTGACCCTCTTGTTGCTAACCTGCCAAGACTTAAGGACTTTGCCGTTGGCAACCAGTTTCCGAGCCATCCAGTACCCCCAGTAATCAGGCAATGGTGTGTTAACGGCTCCTTCTGAAAAGCCACCTTTCGTTTGCCCGCTGCTAAGAAGACCTTGGTCATCGTGCTGGCCATCAGGCCCCACGTGGAGGCCATTATGGAGGTCCCACCAGCACATCGTACTGGCTCCGTCACAATACAAACTCAGCAGTTCATCAGTCGTGAACAAGGCGGCCTGAGTTGCCAAGTTCCAGGGACCTGCGTCCCCTTCTGTGACAAAGATAGGCAAAGACTTTCCCCTCGAACCGCAAGTTTCAACCGCTTCTTTCCTCACTAACTCGATTTTTTGCGCAAGCTGAGTTGGCTCTTCCATCAGGGCTTTGATCGAGGAAACGTTAGGGTACTCGTGGATAACAAGAAAATCGATGGACTGTCCACACTTTTTAAGGACGTGTAAGTTCCAAATGGGGTGAACCTGAGAGGGCCATTCCAGAGGGGTTGTTAACACAACCCCAACTTGGATCCGAGGATCAACCTTCTTCATCGCTAAAGCAAAAAGCTTGACATTGGCGCCGTATTCATTAGGACCCAACATGGGGTTGAATTTTCGGCTGGCAGGTGGTTTCTCAGGAGCGTGACGGTCTTCTTCCCAACCCTGTCCATTATAAAATCCGTTTCCGTACACCTCGTTGCCGATTTCCCAATACTTGATTTGACCATGAGCTGCCTTGACCCACGCGGCTGCTTCCGATGGCTTAGCACCCCCGAATCCATGAAATCGTGAACCATAGTTCACTGTAACTAGTCCCTGAGCGTGAATGGAATGCAAGAATCCAAGGAAGTGAGCAAAATCGCTGTTTTGCCTTATCGTTAAGTGAGTCCCAAACACTCCGGAGTTGGTTTCCCAATCATACACATCCGAGTAGCTACCACCGGGATACCGGATAAGGCCAGGAGCCAGCGCCCTGACCATTTTGGTGCTAGGCTTGCCAAACATCCACCGATCCCAAACCGCAACTCCAATCCCAAACCAGGTGGGTTGTACAAAGGCAAGACTCCCTTGACCCGTAATAGTCACTTGAACCACTTGGCCCTCCATGATTTTGCCAGACTCAGCCAAGGCAGGCGTCAACAGAGCCAACGTCCCTAGAATTGTCAAAAGCAAGAACCTATGAATGCGCAATGGCTTTTTTGATTTGAAGCTCATTTCCAAAGGCAAGTATAACCGCATTTGTTTAGCTTAATGAAAGGATTAATCATTGCCTTGATCGACCTGCGGACTGGATCCTAATTTATCGACCTTTTTTTGTCAATTGCATAAGGGTTAAAAGCACCAATGCCCTCTGTTGTTCTTGACCTATTTGGCTTCTAGCAATCGTTGAAGCTTTGCCCACTCTGCCGCTACTTCTCGGCCGACCGATCCTTCTAACCTTGGAGTGAGATCCCTTACAATGCAGGTGATAATCAACTGATTGGCAACTCTTGCCGTGCTGAGAGCCGCTGCAATCGGAAACTCGCTGCCATCTCGTTTTAAGCCTAAAGTTGCAAGATGGGGACCCATTTTACGCTTGGCAGGGTCTTGCATGTAGGTTCTTCGGTGCATTTGGTGGGCACCTCTGTACCGCACAGGCACTAGGTCTTCGATGAAGCAGCCTATCAATTCTCCTTCTCTGTAGCCGAACATTTCTTCAGCCTGCGAATTGATCCTTTCAATCATTCCCGTTTCCGAACAGACCAAGATGCCATCCGGTGCTGCCTCAAAAACTGCACGAAGAAAATCAAAAGATTCTTCCAGCCGTTCATTGGCTTTGGCTCGATCTTGAAGTTCCTCTGCCAATTTCTTATTAGCCTCGGTTAGGGCAACAATCTCGGTCTTAATATGGTTTTGCAGATGCCGCGCCACAATCTCGGTGCGGCTGATTGGCCCGTATTTAATCCGAATCCTGCCCCAGTACGTTGCCACCGTGGCGGGGCTAATCCCAAGCGAATGAGCAATAGCCTGATCGGTTTGACCACGAGAAGCCATCAGCAAGATCTGATTTTCCCTTTCCGACAGGTGAATCTCGCTTGCGGATGACAGACCCGAAGGATCAGACAGCTCGTATGGATTTGAATCGTGTGTTTCTGACACGGCTTAACCTCACATATTGTAGACGATGGACTCAATCTATGTCTCAAGGAACCTTTAATCTAGCGAGAGCAGTAAAATTGCGTTATGCGTTATTCCGCGCTCTTTTCTTCGGTTTTCATGTGCGCATTTCCTCTCATCGGCAACGCGGCACTTAGCCCTGTCCTCATTAGCCTTCCTCACCATAAGCCCCAAAAAATCAGCGCCGATATGTTTAATTCCACTTATCATTGGCGCAGCGTGGGCCCTGCCAATATGGGTGGCAGAGTTTCTGCAATCAGCTTCGCACCAGGCAATTCTAAAGAGTTCTTTGTAACTTTTGGTACAGGAGGCATATTCAAAACCACGGATATGGGCACTAGCTTTCAGCCCGTTTTTGAGCATGAATCGACCGCCAGCATTGGTTCAATCCAGGTGTGCGACGCTCCTGCAAATTGGTCGGGATGGGCCAAATCCGTCACCGTTGCAAAAAGAGAGATTTTGGGCAAAGGCAAAATTGTATGGGTAGGCAGCGGTGAAGGCAATGGGCGCAACTCTTCTTCCTATGGCGATGGTGTTTACCTTTCCACCGACGGTGGCAGTTCCTGGAAGAATGTCGGCCTTGAGGACAGCCGAGACATCCCTTCTTTGGCTGCCGACCCCAAAGATCCTGATGTTTGCTATGTAGCCGCTCTTGGTCATCTGTGGGGGCCTAACAAAACCAGAGGTGTTTACAAAACTACCGATGGAGGCAAAACCTGGAAAAAAGTTTTATTTATAGATGACAAAACGGGAGCCTGCTGCGTTGCCCTTGACCCAACCAACCCCAACATTGTTTATGCGGGAATGTACAAGAGGCTGCGCACTCCTTGGGGATTTTCTGGTAACAGCAAAAGGGGGGGTATTTTTAAATCCACCGATGGTGGCGCCCATTGGACCAAATTAACCGGCGGATTGCCCGCAATTACCGGCAGAATTGGACTTGCCATTAGCCAGCAGCACCATAACACCATAGAAGCCGTTGTAGAATCGGATCAAGGTGGAAACTACGCATCCTTAGAAACAAATACCAGTAAATACGGAGGCGTTTTTAGAAGCAAAGATGGTGGCAAAACCTGGATTCACGTGAACCACCAAGACCCTAGGCCGTTCTACTTCTCCAAGATTTACCTAGACCCTAAAAATGACAAAAGGGTTTTTATGATTGGCTGGAGCATCTGGCGGAGTGACGATGGCGGAAGAACTTTTGTTCAAGGTTTTGCCGATCAGCTCCATCCCGATTGGCATGCCTTTGCCTTTGATCCCAACGATTCCGATCATCTTGTGGCAGGATGCGATGGAGGACTTTTCCAAACCCAAAATCTTGGCAAAACTTGGGAATTTCTCAACATCATGGCAGTGGGAGAGTTCTATACAGTTGCGGTAGATCGATCAACCCCTTACCGTATTTCTGGCGGACTGCAAGATAACGGCTGTTGGCTTGGTACTAGCAACAGCCTGAATGGTGGCCCCACAAACGCAGATTGGCGCAGTATTGGCGGCGGAGATGGATTCTTTACCGGTTTTGACCCAAAAAACAAGAATATCATTTACAGCGAATCTCAGGGCGGATCTATCTCTAGGATAGACTTCAAGAAAGGCTTCAAATACATTCAGCCCCAACCATACGAAGGGCAGCAGGGCTTTCGATTCAACTGGAACTCTCCTTTCTTTGTGTCTCCTTTCAACCCCAATCACATCTATTTAGGCGGAAACCGAGTCTTTGAGCTGACCCACATGGGAGACAGTTACAAAATCATCAGCCCCGATCTCACCAGCCATAATCCCTTAAAAGATAACGGATCTGGCAGCGGTGCCGAAACCTATTGCACAATCGTTTCCTTGGCCGAGTCTCCGGTCAAGCAAGGGGAAATCTGGAGCGGGTCTGACGATGGTCTGATTTACGTCACTACCAATGATGGAGGCACTTGGAAAAACGTGACTCCGCCCCAAGTCAAAGGGCTCTATGTGGCTTGGATTGCCCCCAGCAATTCCGACCCCAACCGTGTCTACGCCGCCATTGATGGACACCGCTCAGACGTTTATTCCCCCATGATCCTCCAGTCCAACGATCTTGGCCGAACATGGAAGAACATTACCGGTAACCTGCCTCAGACAGATGTCACAAGGTGCATTACAGAGGACCTGCATAATCCGGACGTGCTGTTTGTGGGCACCGAAACTGGCGCCTACTTCTCGATGGATGATGGCAAGAATTGGCAGGTTCTAGGAAATGGCTTGCCAACCGTCAGCGTTCAAGATTTGGTCATTCAGCCTGACACGGGAGACTTAGTTGCCGCAACCCATGGGCGATCGGTATGGATTTGTGACAATGTATCTGCCCTTGGGACGATTGCCGCAAAAGGGGCATCAACTCCCCTCATCGTTTTTCAGCCCCAACCCATCAACTTCGAAGGGATTGGCAAACGATACGGCAACGAAGGCAACCATTACTTTGTTGGGCAAGATCCTCGCCCTGGAGCAAAGATTCAGTATTGGCTTGGCAAGGGGGTTGGCTCGGTGGAGATTACGATTAAAAATGCTGTGGGAGAAGTGGTAAATCACCTGTTTGGTTCCGGGTCTCTAGGTCTTCACCAGGTTGGTTGGAATTTCCAAGCTGAACCCAATAAGAATCTCCCAAATGATGGCGGTGGTGGCTTCCGATCGAGTTTGCCAGCAGGGGTCTACACTTTGATTGTGAAGGCTGGAAAGGAGTCCCAAAACGTCACCCTCACCTACAACAGACCCAAACCAGATTAGTAAGCGGCGGGATTTGCAGGGGCTAGCCCCTGCAAACTTCAGACAAAGGCTGACGACATTAGGAGACAAATCCTATAGGTAAGCTCTGGACAGAATATGGGGACCAGTCAGTGTAGTCTGTGTTTGGCTATGGGTGGGGATTTCTTTCATCCTGTTCCTTTAAAATGGTTTTGAGGCTACCAAAGGATTCATTCCAAACTACCAAATCGTCATACGTCGAATCTGGCGAGTTGAAAGGGAACGGATGAATTATCACCGGTCTTAAACTCCACCCCTTTTTGGCCCACGGCCAATCCCACGATATCGTTGGCGAGACCGTATCATGTTGCGAAAGATAGGTTTTACCAACGAGAAGCAGGGCAGTATTATCGCAACACCGAAGATAAGATTCGGAATCGCAGTATTGGGTTCTTCGGACATGCTTATCCCAAGCCGTAAGAACCAACGACATAGACGCCCGGAAAATAGCCAAATACTCAGGGAAATGCTGCTCCTTCTTCAATCGATTCGGCGATGAGGCGTCAATTTCATCGGAGAGGGCTTTCAGAGTTTTATTAGTTTGCCAAGGCTTGGTGTTGTCAAGTATGGGCCAATCGACCTCGGACGCCAACTTGGCGATTTTTTTCCTCATTGCAGGTGGAAGTGGTTGAGGATCTCCCGGATTTACCAGTTTTGGGTCTGCTGCGATAGTGTCGGCAATTTGATTCATCGCCTGGAAAGGAGTCAAGCGCAATTGGGGATGAACCTTCTGACCCGAAGAGGAGGCCAAAGTCACGACAAGTAGCGAGAGAATGACAGTAGAATTCATTATTATTAAGGAAACCCTGCACCAGGGATAGTTCGGGTCGGATTGCAGCGAGCTGGGGCCGAACCGACGCACGGCTTGCAACAATTTGCGGATACATTGACCACACGATGAGTCGCATCCTTATGACGTTTCCAACCGATCGGTTGTCCACCAGACAGGAATCCATGAGCCCATGTCGCACCTGTCGTCGACCAACCCCACTTACCGCCAGGTATTCCGCACTCTTTGGGGACAGGGAAAAATAAAGCCCATCCTTCCATTACCTTAGACCCGGCATGACAATTACACGAAAAACCATCCCTCCAATAATCGTTAGAGTAGGTAGTCATCGGCCAGCCAGCATTAATTGCGCCGTAGGCAACCCACCATCCTTCCCAATAATGGATTTGTTGCCGATTACAAGGTTTATATCCTGGCACGCAAGAGGTCATATTTACGGAATGTACCAATATTTCTTGAATGATCCAGCCTTTAGCATGTGGTGGAAGGCCCTTTAAGTGCCACTGAATCTCCCAATGATACAGACCGCCCCAGGAGCCACAATCCTCCAGCGAAGGTTTAGTAATTGTTGTGTATTGAACTGGGTATGCTGTTACCGATGAGAGATCGCACTTATCTGTTGAGCTGTTTCTAGGTTGATAAATATAAGAATCAGGGCTTGTAATTGCGGCTTGAGTCGTCCACCTCGATTCAGTTGAGGAGTAGTGTCTTGCTCGGACGTACTGTTCGGAGTGGGTGAGGTTGGTTTGTCGGTAACCAAGCGAACCAACCCAGCCAAAACCATAATTTGTATAACCAGGCGTTGTTTTCATCAGCTTTCCATAAGCCGTGTACCTAAAGTTAGCCCCACCATACTGAGATTCTGTTCGTACCACAGATCCCAAAGCATCGGTCATAAGTGCCACGGGATTCTGGTTGTTCACTGAGGTCGAAATGATTCGACCATTGACGGTATGATAACTGCGGAAATAATCCATGTTTTTCTAACTCACCGGTATATTTAAGACGCTTGACTGCTCCCCAAAGCTACCATTTTCTTCCAAGTCCCTCAGCGACCAACAGAATGTGTACGTTCCTGGCGTGCTTGGAGCAGTGACATCAAACACAAACGATTGCGTAGCTCCCACAGCAACAATCTCTCCAGGAGCAAGATACACATTTTCAACACCCCATGTGTTGTTTTGGGTTGGAAGTTGTGACCAAATCCCCATCTGCTGATCACCGAGCCAGGCAAGAAGACCAGTGTTCTCCCAGGTGATGGTGACAGTATACGGTTGACCGGCGGTCATGGAAGCTGGAACTGACTGGGAAAGGAATGTGGAGTTCTCGCTAACCTGCTGCCCAAGGTAGTCCATCCCGTCCCAAATCAACGTGACGAGCCCACCGTAAAGCTTTTCTAGTCTCTTGAGCCCGGTTCCATCATAAACATAGGTGGCGACAAGTCCATCTGGCCGAGTCTGGGAGATCATACGGTTTTCGCAATCATAGTTCATTGTGGTGATGTTCGATCACGATTATCAAAAGCCGTTTTGTTGAGATCAAGTGTGTTAACGTAAGGCAACAAGTTTCATTCGAACGAGCAAATCTAGAAATGAACATTGTAGAATTTATCAGCGAAACGTTGTAAGCGAGTGAGCGTATTCCAAGTTACATATCCAAAATAAAGATTCCTTGACTTCTTTGCCCTTAATAATAACCTCAATGCGATAAGACTCTGCTGTTTAGCATGCACTTTCAAGCTCCTCGTAATATAGAATCTTGCTGACACTTGAACCTTTCCCCAACCTTGATCATCCTTAGATAGTACGTCCCATAAATACTCATTTGCCTGCTTCGGAGCAAGTGTCATCAAGCATTCTGCGACATTTCCAGAAACCATATTGTATGGCTGAAGAAGAATTGCCTCTAGCTTAGGCACCACATCTGTGCGATTAAAACTTGCGATAGTTCTTAGTGCAATTATTTTGTTTAGCTGACCTTCGCGCTGATCCGTTACGATACCCATAATTTGCCACCTAAATTGAGACAATTTATAACGCTTAATTAGAAACATTGCGGGCCACGCCGACTCCAGAACGACGAAGGGATATGACCGCAGGGCGACGCGGCTCGAACTGAGCGAGATTGTAAGGGTGAGCTATTAGAAGCCATGCACTAACAATCGCTGGTCAGTTTACAGGGAACCGGTCAAAACATTGGCGCACATCACCACACCTCATTCAAATCAGCATTGCCATTTACAATATCGCGCCAAGTCTTAGTGGGAAGAATTCCCTTTAACGGCGGGCTCTCGATCTTTGAAATTTGCCGGATCTTGCCCGTCTGCCAATCTACTCTCATAATAGCAAGAGTAGGAAGCCCACCTTTGAGTTTGCTAACGTAGCCCACAAGTGTGTTTGCCCCCAATGGAATGAAGTTTGATTCATTTCGAAACCCCCTACGAGTAACGTTGATTCTTAAATGTGTGTTTACCAGAGAAACTACAGAATGACGTGATCGTTTGCCTAAACGAATTCTGCCGAGGATACTCATGAAATAACCTCGATGATGGAGTGTGAAGCTGTTATCATGTAAGAGATCAAGACCACTATGGGCTAACCATAATGAATTGGAACTGGTGGCGAAGACGATTCTGTCAGCTCCTTCTGCATGAAAGGAGCGCGTTTTATCGCTTTGGGTATCAAATACCTTTATGTAATTCCCGTTGATCCATGCAAAATATCTGCCAGTGTAGGAAAAGTCATACCGCGACCAAAATGCAGTGTCCTGGGGAAAAGGTTGTGGATGAAACACCACATCGTGTACAGGAACTCCATCCTGGAAGATTTGCTTAATCATTGGACCAACATATTGATCCTTTACAATGTGCCAATTGTAGAAGAGAAAGCTAAACTTATTTCCATCGCGACGAAAATAATCGGGAAACCCCGTCCAATAGCATATTTTAGAACTTTTCCTCTCAAGCACTTGATTCGCTAGGTTGATCCTGTAGGCAATCACTTTTTGATAGATAGATTTACGCTTTGAGAACCTATCAATGTACGAATGCCAAAGGAAGATGGAATCAGGTGAAATTTGCCAAGCAGCCGTAACGCCCAACGGAAGACTGGCACTCAGACAAAGGTGATTAGCTAAATCTACAACAATCAGTTCATTCCTTCTGTTGATTGACCTCCCAAACCGCCACGAGCTCACATCAATGACCGTGAATTCCGACCCTGGTTCGCTCGTAGCACTAACAAAAGGAGCGTTTCTAGGAAGCTTCACAGACCAAAGTAAAGAACCCTTTGAAGAGTAGGCTGAAATAAATTCACCATGACCATTCGCTAGCTTGTTCGTAACCGTGAACGCAACAATTTCTGGCTTACTGCTATAAAAATGTGCAATATTCGCAGGCTGAAGGCGAATGGTCGGGTACAAACTGATGGTCGGCTTTGGGTGCTGAATATATGGGATCGTTGTGATTATGGCCATGGATAACACTCGTTTTTGCAGGGCGAAATTCTGTGGTGAAATACATGTGAACCGCACCTTCCTGATATGGTCCCTTCGGAAGTAGGTGGCTCGGGTTTCTTGGGACAAATGGTATTTTGCTTATTAACGCAGTGGTATGTAAGTGTCATAACCCCCTTCGTACACTTTATAAAGTCGCACAAGTGTAGTTTATCTATCAATGTGCAGGCGATTTTGCAAAACAATTCAGCTTCAGGAAATAGCGAGGCGCAAGCTACTTCGCAAGTCTTCCCAGCGAGTAGGTCGCAAATATCTAGAATCAAACCATGTGTGTCTTGCACTGTGATCTTCCAATCTGAAATCCTTGTTCTTTGGCTGTCACAATGGCTGTTTACAGTTTCGTCAATCGTCTGCTGGTACTTCCAATCAATTGATTCGCCAAAGCCGCCTAGAAACTTGTGACCCGAACAATTAATGTGAGAATATGACCTCGGCTTACAATGGCAACCCTTCTTACAAGGGCTCAAACCCGAAGGATCAGTCAATAGGGTTGCTCTGCCACCCGCATAGTTGTACCGCCTTTGCATCGGCCACAAGGGGTCGACGGAGGTCCATCTAGTTTCGGTGGAAGAGTAGTGTCTTGCTCTGACGTATTGCTCAGCGTGAGTAAGGTTAGTTTGTCGGTAACCAAGTGAACCGACCCAGCCAAAACCATAGTTTGTGTAACCAGGGGTTGTTTTCATCAGCTTGCCGTAAGCCGTGTAGCGGAAGTTAGCCCCACCATATTGAGACTCGGTGCGGACGACAGATCCCAACGCATCGGTCATGAGTGCCACCGGATTCTGGTTGTTCACTGAGGTCGAGATAATCCGACCATTCACGGTATGATAACTTCTAAAGTAGTCCATGGATTTCTAACTCACCGGTATATTTAAGACGCTTGACTGCTCACCAAAGCTTCCATTTTCTTCCAAGTCCCTCAGCGACCAACAGAAGGTATAGGTTCCCGGCGTACTTGGAGCGGTGACGGAGAACGCAAAAGACTTGGAAGCCCCGACTGCGACGACCTCTCCGGGGTCGAGGTAAACATTGGCAACTCCCCAGATGTTGTTCTGGGTTGGGTCTTGCGACCAGATTCCTAATTGACGGTCTCCAAGCCAAGCAAGAAGTCCGGTGTTCTCCCAGGTGATGGTGACGGTATACGGTTGACCGGCGGTCATGGAAGCGGGAACTGACTGCGAAAGGAATGTGGAATCTTCACTCACCTGCTGTCCAAGGTAGTCCATTCCATCCCAAATCAAGGTGACGAGCCCACCGTAAAGCTTTTCTAACTTCTTGAGCCCGGTTCCATCATACACATAAGTGGCGACAAGTCCATCTGGCCGAGTCTGGGAGATCATACGGTTTTCGCAGTCGTAGTTCATTGTGGTGATATTCCCCAAATTATCCTCGATCGCTGTCGTGTTTCCGTTCGCATCGTAGGAATAGCTATACACCTGCCCGACACCTGCGAGCGCGGTCGTAATCCGGCTAGCAGCATCGAATGTAAACGTAAGGACCGGTGACCCTTCCGGATTAGAGTACATATTATCAATCGCGCTGTAGGAATAAGAGTACGAGTGCGGGTTGTAGCTACCGGTTGTGCTATCCCCTATAAGGCGGTTCTTGGCGTCGTAGGAGTAGGTAGTCGTCATCCCCACGAGGTCTTGAATGGTCAGCCTGTTTCCATTGGCATCATAAGTGTAGGTCAGAAGGCTAATGGTTGATCCGCTTGAACTATTGTGGACACGCTGGGTGACCTGCCCGGCAGAATCGTATCCTATGGCTTCTACATAACCTCCACCGTAGGACAGAGTCGTTTCTCTGCTCGCGCTGTCGTAACCAAGAGTGGTGTGCCAACCGGCAGTAGCAAATGTGTTTAACCTTCCATTCGCGTCGTAGGTGAAAGTCCGTAAGTACCCAGAAGGCTCCTTCAGCCCAGTCAGACCTCATCACATCGGTCGATAGGACGTTTGGTTGCGATTCTCCGGATCGAGCCACCCGCCGCCCTCATCACGATGGAATCCGTTTCTGCATACTCTCTCCGGTACCGAACTCCCTTCAGCAAATCCCCCGAGGTAATTCCGGTTGCCGCAAACATTACAGCCCCAGAGGCTAAATCTTCAGTATGAAGCACTCGATCAACATCTCCCAGCACCATTTTTTCTGCCCGCGATCTTTGTTCCGGCTTATAAAAAACCAACTTGGCTTGCATTTCTCCCTTGCAGCACTGAACTGCAGCTGCCGTAATCACCCCTTCTGGCGCCCCGCCAACCCCCATAAGACCATCAACGCCGCTTTCAGGATCAAGGGCGGCTATGGCAACGCTGAGGTCTCCATCCGGAATTAAATGTACGCGCGCCCCTGCCGATCTAACTTCTTGAATCAGAGATTCATGGCGGGGGCGATCTAAGACTCCAATAGTCAGTTCATCAACGGATTTACCAAGCGCCTTAGCCATAAGCCTGATATTGACCCTTGGGGGAAGCGTAATGTCAACAACTCCGACGCATTCCTGCCCCACTACTAATTTATCCATATAGCAATCGGGGGCATGCATCAAATGTCCTTCCCCTTCGACAACTGCTGCCAAGACGCTGATTGCGTTTGGGGTTCCATTGGCACACAAATTAGTGCCTTCTAAAGGGTCGACAGCAATTTGAACCACTGGACCCTCGCCACTGCCAACTTCTTCACCAATAAAGAGCATCGGTGCTTCGTCGCGCTCGCCCTCCCCGATCACGATCGTTGCCTTCATGGGCAAAAGATTGAGAGCTTTACGCATGGCATCACATGCGGCTTGGTCTGCGGAATTTCGATCTCCTTTTCCAACCCACCTTGCGCAAGCAAGAGCGGCCGATTCGGTGACGCGGAGAAAGTCTAAATTGTAATTTCGATTCATAATTACGCCGTTGTAATTGCCATAAGTTTACTTTAGTCAACGTTCAGAACTTATTCAAATCGCCACAATCTACAAACAGGTTTGGTTAAAAAACTGTGCACAAGGCACACTTATTTCTTTTCTCCTTCCTCAAAAAGTTCTCACCTTACTGAGATCGTGAAACTTCTTAACGTCTAAAGCGGATATATTCAAAGGTAGAGCACGTCAATATCTCAACAATGAAAGCCAAATATCTTCTTTACGCCTTTGTCGCTACCGGTGCCGTTGCCGCGTATGCTGCCCAAACTGATCTCGGTCCAGTTGGCACATACGTCCAGTCTCTGCACAAAGCTCAAAGCCTTGTTGCCTCGTTTAAAGCCTTAAAATCTGGAATCCAACCTACCAACTACAAGGTCTCGTTTGGTAAAACCGGAAAGTATAGAATTGAAACCGGAACCACACTTTGGGTTTGCGATGGTAAAAAACTTTGGACTTTAACCAAGGCCGCCAACACCTACACCGAGGAAGATGCAAGCCTTACCCCCCTGAAAACCGATGCGCTTGCCGAGTTTTACGGGTTCTTTGATGGCGGCCAATTTGGGGACTCTCAATCCATCGAAGATTCAGGATCTCGCCAAATCGAAGGCTCAACTGCCGAAATTTACACAATCCAAGAGAAATCGGGCAAAACGATCAAGCTCTTTCTTGATTCTGAAGGCAACGCCAAGGGAGAACAAGTTGTGAATGGTCACAAGATGTTATTGACCATTGTCAAGTCGGTTAAGGTCAGCGATCAGCCTCTTGCTGATGACACATTCACTTTTGTTCCTCCAGCCGGTGCCAAAAAAGTGGTTGCGGTAAGTGGTGCAGATTATGCAGCGGTTGATAAGATTTTTCAAGCCAATTGTATGCCGTGCCACAGTTCCTCTCGGCAAGCGGGTGGGCTGGACCTTTCAAGCTATGCAGCATTGATGAAAGGGGGAGGCGGTGGGCCGGAAGTGGTTCCTGGAAACCCTAAAGGAAGCGCCCTGTACCAATACATTTCTGGCAGCCAACCTTCGATGCCAAGAGGCAGGGCACCGCTAACCGCCGAAGAGCAAAAGACGATTCACGATTGGATCAAAAACGGCGCAAAGGGACCTTAGTTCCAAGCTATCCAAACCTCAAGTTGCCCTTTTCTCAACTTGGGCAAAGGATTCCTTAACCTAAGTTTGAGTTGAAGAACTCAAGTCCGAATTCTCTGCGAGTATGTCGTACCGCGGCAAATTGAAACCACCTCGTCGACTTCGTCGCCACCCCTCCGCGTGGAGGGGAATCCGCTCACCAAAGAGGGAAATTCGCTCAGATAATGGGAGTTCTTAAAAATCCACCTCATTGCAGAATATCGCAATAGGTCATACGAATCGAACGACGCGTAGATTCCGAGCTATTTTTGAAGTTCGGGAACCCATGCCGTGGTTCTTCCCCCAACTTCTTCTCTTACAATTGCCATTCCATCAATTGCATCGGCACCGCGCTTACCACCCCACCGGCGGTGGAAAAGCCATGTTGAAGGAAATAGGTTTTCGTCTGCTTTGGCATCAATCGCATCATCAAGAATTTTCTTGAGGCGGGCTAAAAGCACTTCAAATTCATCTTTACTGATTTTGTTGCCCTCTCTTTTTGGAGAGATTCTAGATTGGTAAAGAACTTCGTCGGCAAGCCAATTTCCAACCCCTGCAAACAATTTCTGATCAAGAAGCAGTGCTTTAATCGGCGCACTTCTTTTTCTTAGCAATTCATGCAGTTGAACTGGGGTACGAGGCTCCTTATAAACGTCGGGCCCTAGCTGCTTGATCGGCTTTGATTGTAGGGGGTCTTCTGCCAGCCATAGCCTTGCCAGTCTTCGTCCATCAGTCATGACAACTGTTCTTCCGTCTTGTGCAGAAAGCCTCATCTTGAGAAACCGTGGGCGACCCGATTCATCGTCGAGTGGCTTTTTGCCATGCTCCTTTAGCCTAGCCGTCGGCTGACCAACCTCTCTGATCCAACCCGCCATTCCCAGATGCCCACATAAAGACATCCTATTTTCTAGGCGAATCCACCAAAATTTACCCTTTCTACCTACTTCTGCCACGGTGGCTCCCAAGACTTCCTGTTGATAAGTTTCCGATGGAATCTTATTTAAAACCAAATTATCCTCAACAAATTCAACCCTGCCAATTTGCTTGCCAAGCAAAGCGCTTTCCATCACCCTTCTTACCGTTTCTACTTCTGCTAGTTCTGGCATGGATCAATCGTTGATAATCGAAGCGGGCCGAGTTCTTGGTCCCGCCCAAGCCCGAAGCTCATCAATATCTTCTTTCATAATGACACTGAGGGGGTTTGAAGCCTTGACCTCATCAATCAAATCCATTTGTTGAAGTTCGCGATCCTCGGCATAGGCCCTAAAGAGACCTCCTACAACGGCTTGTTCAATTTCAGCTCCGCTAAACCCATGGCTTGCCTCCGCAAGTTGTTCAATCTGGAAATGCTCCACGTCCCTGCCGCGTTTTTCTAGATGAATTCGCCAAATATCTTGCCGTTCAAAGCGATCCGGCAAGTCTACAAAAAAGATTTCATCAAACCTGCCTTTGCGAAGCATTTCGGGGGGAAGTGCAGAAATGTCATTGGCAGTTGCAATAAGGAAGACTGGAGATGTTTTTTCTTGCATCCAAGTTAAAAATGTTGCAAAAACTCTTGCGGTTGTGCCTCCATCACTGACTCCGTTCGAACTGGCACCACCAAACCCTTTCTCAAGTTCGTCAGCCCATAAAACGCAGGGAGCAATCGATTCGCTCATCGCAATGGCTCGGCGAATGTTATCTTCGCTTTGCCCCACAAGAGAGCCAAAAATTCTGCCTACATCCAGCCGAAGCATAGGTAGCTGCCAATGAGAAGCCACTGCTTTTGCCAACAACGACTTTCCGCACCCTTGAACGCCCAGCAACAGAATCCCCTTGGGAGCGGGTAGCCCAAATGACCGAGCCTTGTCGCTCAGAGAATCCCTCCGTTGCTTCAACCAATCTTTAAGAAGCTCCATGCCTCCCACATCCGTGAGTTTGTCGGAAACTGGAAAGTACTCCAAAATTCCACTTTTTCGAATGATTTGCTTCTTTTCATCCAAAATTGCATCAATTTTAAAAGACTTATTTTCAACTAAAGAGCGAGCAAGAACCGATTCCACTTCATCCAGTGTTAGCCCTTGAGCGGTTCTGACGAGTTCTTCCTTTTGCTCGGCAGAAAGGTCAACCTGAAAAGCGGGATTATCCTTAACCGCCGCAATCACCTTATCTAAAGTGGCCTGGATTTCCACTGCTGACGGCAAGCCTAGGTCTAAGACAGTGACGTCTTTTTCTAAGTCGTTTGGCAGATTCAACGAGGGACTGACTAAAACAAGGGTCTGAGAGCGCACCCTTAGCTTTTGGGCAAGATCTCGCAGTAGCCTAATGGAACGAGGGTCTTTAAGATACGGGTGAAAATCTTTCAGCAAAAAAATCGAATAGTCTTCCGCTTCATGAACCTGGGCTAGGGCTTCAAGTTCCGGCGACAGTGCTGTCTGACGGATTTGGGCTTGTGGGGATGGGCGATAGCCTTGGGTGATTGACCACGAGAAATACTTTCGATTCAGCCGTTTTGCAACGGATTCAATGGCCGCTTCCGCGCGATTCTCTTCCCAAGTCACCACGTAAAGAATTGGATATTTGGCCCGAACCAAAATCTCAATTTGCCTACTAATATCCATACTTGTTAAGGGTACCGTTCAAGCCAGCCGCCTCCTTTTCATTGCTCTCCCAACGCAATGAAGTCTCTCGAACAGGGTTAGCAAATGCCCAGTAATCCCAAGGTTTATTACGATTGATGCAAGGATTATTTACCCATAAATCGTCTATAGTTAAGGGAATATGAAAATTCAATATTGGCTCTTTGCCGCTTTACTCGTGGCATCCGGCTGCGGCACTAAAGGAGGTTCTTCTACCGACAATAGCCCCACGGCTCTTAACAGCAATGGGACCGCGGGAGGCACAAATGGAACCGCCGGAAACTCTCCCACCGCACTGAACGGCAATGCTTCCTCTCCTAACTCTTCTTCATCTGTACCAAGTAGCACATCCCCCCCTGCAGCCAATTCTGCTACCGCTCCTCCCGCAAGCGGTGCCGGCTCTACAACAACCACAACTTCAACAAAAGGACAAGGAAAGTACTCCTTGGTGCTTGCCCCTTCTAATGGCGAAACCGCAAATTACAACGTTGTTGCCCAGATTCCAATTCCTGCAAATGGAGTTGTGAAGGCTTCCATCAAAGATGTGTACCACCTGGGCGGAAAGGGTCAAATTGATTCTACTGTTCAGATCACCAAATTTGATGCCAGTTCAATGTTCAGCTCGATACCTGCCGCGCAAAGACAGCAAGCGGAAACAGCCTTGAACTCAATGATGAAGCAAATCATGGCGGCAAAGGTGAATGTTGTCCAAGACAAAACCGGAAAGGTCATCTCTAAAACCGTGACTGGCTCTCAAGAAGTTAAATCCATCCTTGAACAGTTTGGTGGTCAAAATTCCGCTCCGCTGCCCCCCCACAGCGTGAACATTGGCGACACATGGACGGTTGCCTCGCCGGACAAGGTCCACGGACCTCTAACCTGTAAGCTTCTTAAAGTTGATAACGAAAATGGAAAGCAAGTTGCGGTGATTGGCATCTCGGTAACCGCAACAACCCCAACTGGCACATCTGTCTCCACAACTGGAACCTCTAAAATTGACCTGAAGACAGGGCTTTTGATCTCTGGTGACACGGACTCCGTCATCAAGGGTCAAGGCGCTCAAGAAATGCGTTCTCATACAACGATCACAAGAGTTTAAAGAACGCTTGCATTTGGAAATGAAGACGGGGTCTGCGCTTTTGTGCAGACCCCGTCTTTGTTACCTGTGATTGATAGCGACTTTGTTATCCAATTGCCACTGCCGGCTCTGCCATACGACGCCCAACCGCCTCGGCAACCTTCACCAACTTCGGCATCAATGCATTGTAGGATTCAATCGTGATACTTTGGGCTCCATCTTTCAGGGCATGATCTGGGTCTGGATGGACCTCAATCAGGAGCCCATCGGTGCCGGCGGCAACGGCAGCAAGAGACATAGATGGTACGATTTCCCGCCGACCAGTGCCTTGGCTAGGATCAATAACAATGGGCAGGTGGCTCAGGTTTCGGATCGCAGGAATGGCAGCCAAATCCAATGTATTTCTTGTGTAAGGTTCAAACGTCCGGATTCCTCTTTCGCACAAGATGATTTGCTCATTTCCTTTGCTGGCAATATACTCTGCCGCCAAAAGCCATTCTTCAAGTTTGCTTGTCATCCCCCGCTTCAACATCACGGGAATGCGAGTTGTCCCAACCTCTTGCAGAAGTTCATAATTCTGCATGTTGCGAGTGCCTATTTGCAAAATGTCGGCGTATTTTGCAACTTCCTCGACTTTGCGGACGTGCATGACTTCTGTAATAACCTTCATGCCATAGCGACGGCCTGCTTCCTTCAGAAGCTCTAATCCTGGAACCCCCATCCCCTGAAAAGAGTAAGGCGACGTCGATGGCTTGTAGGCGCCACCTCGCAAAATCTTGGCTCCGCCTTTCGCAACCGCTTCCGCCGTTATCATGAGCTGGGATTCGCTTTCTACTGTGCAAGGGCCCGCCATCATGATCACCTCGTTTCCACCAATTTCGACGCCGCCGACATTGATTATTGACTTGGCAGCCTTCGATTCCTTGGCAACAAACTTAAAGGGCTTCGAAATAAAAACAACCTCTTCGACACCCTCATAGCCAAGAATCTGTTCCCTAGCTTCAACTTTGTCTAAACTGGGGTCGCCAACTGCACCTAAAATTGTTTTTTCAACCCCAAAAATGGGATGCACTTGGTATCCAAGCTCTGCCAGTCGGTCGCTAACCGCTTGAGCATTTTCTCTCGGCGCACCCGTCTTCATCACAATGATCATTGAGCCACCGCCGGAGAAAGAATTGACGTGATAACTTCTTCGAAGAAGTTAAGTTCTTCATCGGTGCCAACCGTAACCCGTAGACAATTGGGCAGCCCAAACCAAGATCCTGCTCTTGTAATAATTCCTTTTTTCATAAGTTCCATATAGAGGCCGTCGGTAGGACGGCCAAAATCTGCTAACGCGAAATTTGCATAGCTTTCATAAGGTTTTGCTCCTAAACTTGCAAAGATTGCATTCAATCTGTTTCTTGCCTTACGGTTGTGTTCAACACTCTTCTTCAGATACTCCCGATCTTGCAGAGCCGCTGTCGCCGCGGCTTGCGCCAAGGAATTGACGTTAAACGGCTCTCTGACTCTGTGGTAGACATCGACAATTTCTGGAGCTGCAAAGCCATAGCCTATTCGGATTCCCGCCAAGCCATAGGCTTTACTAAAGGTGCGCAGCCCTATCACCTGCCTTCCTTCTTTAACAAATTCCAGCGCCGATGGCAACTCATCTACTCCCTCACCATATTCCACATAGGCTTCATCCAAGACCACTTTAGCGGTGGGCGGCAAAGCATTCAAAAAAGTTCTAAATGCAGGCTCCCTTACAATGGAGCCGGTCGGATTGTGAGGGTTTGCAATGTAGATCAGCTTGGTATTTTGGTTTGCGGCTTTTGCCATTGCTTCCAAATCATGTTCTAAGTTGCTGTTGAGGGGAACACGAACCAACTTGGACCGGTTGATAAACGCCGACGTATCATACCGGCTAAAGCCGGGATCGCCGACCATAACCTCGTCCTCGGGACCATGGAGATACATCAGCCCAAGTAAATGGATCAGTTCATCGCTGCCATTACCCAACAGCACCTGGGATGGGGGAATATGATAATGGGACGCAATTGCATCTCGCAGCTGAATTGAAGCCCCATCGGGATACAAATTCATATGAGAAGCCGCCTTGGCAACCGCCTCAATCGCCTTAGGAGAAGGGCCAATCGGGTTCTCGTTGCTGGCTAGTTTGATCACCCGATCCAAGCCAAACTCTTTCTTGACGTCCTCAATAGGACGGCCCGGTTTGTACGGGTCAATCGTCAGCAAGTGCTTGTTAATCTGAGGATCCATATTTCTATTGTGACAGAAATGACCCCATTTTCACCTAAATTGAACCTAAACACCTGAAATTTCCCAGTTCAGTTGAGGCTGATTTTGATCAATCAAACCAATACAGGCAAACCACAGGGTCCAACCAGTCGGCTATCGCAAACAGATCCCCAAGGGCAGTCCGTTTACGAACTTACCAGCTCCAACTCAAAAGTCAAGCTGCATTCAGCGGCCCAAACATGGTCTTTGAGTTTGGCAAAACTTAGAAAGGCAATGGCTCGCGGGCCGTCTTCAAAAATCTAAAATCGGCTGACGCTCAAAGCCGGATTTTGCCTACCGAAACCCTAGGACAAAGTAAAAGATTCCGGTAATGCCGATCAAAAGTCCAAAGATCCAAACCAGGCGGATTTTAGTCAAGGCAGACACAGCCCCAAGTGCAATGGCAACCTGAATCAGGGCCACCGATTGAGCAAAAAAGCGGTGCTGGTGAAGCATTTTTTCGGCTTCTTTTGCGTCTGCCTCTGCTGATTTAGCCAGCTTAACTGTTTTGCCGGATTCTTTTTGCACTTGGCTCAAATAAAGGGCAGCACGGTCAGCGGGATCGAGACCCACATTGGCGTCTTTTGGCACCGTCTGCGAGGGTTTAACTCCCCGATCAAGCAACCCGTTGAGAGCCACTTGATACTGGTGCCCTTTTTGCTTATCCGCCTGATATTCGTTCCAAGTATCGCTTGATTTGAGTTGCCGAAACATGGCTTCATTGACCAAATCCCCCGCGTTCAGCGCACCAATCGCCGCAAAGACGGCAAGAATCGCGGTGGATAGTGCTACATACTTGATCCAGACTGGTGCCGATTCTTCAGCATGATGTCCCTCATGAGCTTCATGAATCTTTTCTTGGAGTTCGGTCGTTTCAACTTCTGGCCCTTCAGGCATGAGGCTATTTTATCGCAATTGCGTACACCTTTTGCTTTTGCCCTGGCCACTTTAAACCTTTTTACATCTTTATGTGTTGAATAACATATCAATGAAAAAGCAGGAAGTTAAGCCAGAGAGGATTCTTGGCGGCGTTGTCGTGGGCGGAGTGCTCCTAGCCTTTTTGTTCTCAACGCGGCCCTGGGCAGTCAACAAAGTCCCTTGGCGCCCAACATTTGAATCGGCAATGGCGGAGGCAAAAAAGACGGGTAAGCCAGTGTTTATCGACTTTTACGCGGATTGGTGCGGCCCCTGCAAAATGATGGAGCAAAACACCTTTACCGATGAGGCGGTTGGACGCTTAGTGTCCCAGTCTATTCCTGTGCGAGTCAATATCGACAAAAGGCCCGATATTGTTAAGCAATACCCGTCTCCTGGCATTCCCTACGTGTGCTTGATCAGGCCCAACGGACAAATCATCAAAGCCCACATGGGGTACCTGGGGCCCAATGAATTTACACAGTTTTGGAAGAGTCAATCTTCACCGGGACCTAGTCATGGCAGCGTCTTTCTTTAAGTGAATTGGCTATCCAGAAGCCCAAGTCACAACAAAATATGGAAGCAATTTGTGGGTGTCATTCATGTAATACAAAGCAGGATTACAGGAAAGATTTTTATTCAGGGTCAAGTTAAATCCGAAGGTCAACGCATTTCCAGGACCAGAAATAAAATCGGTCAGAAAGCTGACTTCAGAGTTGATGTCATAGCTTGCTCCCAAAATCAGTTCCTTGTTGTTGGCGCTGTCTTGAATTCCGACCTCCCCAAATGCGGGGCCCTTTCTATAGCCGGCAACCGCAAAGGGCAAATAAGTATGGTCGAACCAAAAAGTGCCGCCAGAAACTTGGAATCCATGGCTCTTGTAAAATTGTTGCTCAACCGCCAGGGTCAGGGTGTCATACTGGGCACTCTGCCAAATGGCAGCTTCCGCCGTTTTTGTGATGCCAAATTCCAGCTGGGCCATATATATGTCACCAAACCCGGGGTGTTGGTACTGAAGGCTAAATGAATAAGTGTTCAATGGCTGAATTTTGGGAGTTACCACTTGGTTTAGCCCCTTTGTGTCTGCCATTGTTGTCTGACAAGCGATTCCAAACGCGGCCAAGCAAAGTAGCCCAAGCCAAGCCTTTTTCTGATAGTGATCTTTTTGGCAATTCATGTGACTCGATTCATGATACCAACCGAGATGATATCAAAAGAATTCTCGTTACCAAATTACGCCAGCAGGCGGCAATATAGTTCATGAAGCGACTGAAGCAGACCATCGCCGCCACCATTATTGCAATCATTGCCTTGACTTTGTTGCTTCTTGCCGATGATGATGGACCCGTCGTTGCCCGACAGGCGCCAGACTGGAGTGTACAAACTCTGTCTGGCAAGACAGTAGGAAAAAATAGTGGCAAGGGACAGGTCGTTATTTTAGATTTTTGGTCTACTTCTTGCCAGCCCTGCGTGGCCTCGATTCCCCAAGAAAATGAATTTATTAAAAGCTTAAATCACAAGGCGGAGGTCATTGGGATTACTGCCGATCCCCCGTCTGTGGTCAGAAAGTTTTTGCATAGCCATCCAATGAGCGCAAACATTGGACTCGATCCAAGCGGCAAAACCTCCGGCAGTTTCCGGGTTGAGGCGCTGCCAACCGCAATTATCATTGATCGTTTCGGCAACATGGTTTACAAGCAAACTCCGCCCGATTACAATGTACTCAAGCAGGTGGTTGCTCAGTACTTGTAACTTGCAGTGCGGGTTTATGAGTCCCTTTTCCGTCTTTTGTGCCCTGTCGGAGCAAAATTTAGGCTCCCTTCCTCTCAACGCTTCGCGTTGAGAGGAAGGGTCGGGGATGGAGAGCGGTTGCCATTCCCCTTCGTGGAGGGGTGCGCCTAGCGCGAGCGGGGGGCGGGGTGGTTGAAGGAATTAGCAGGGGAGATTAGGTTTAAATTTCGCTCTCCTCCCCTAACCCCTCCTCTTCAACAAGGTGGAAAGGAGGGGAATTTGAGGGATTTTTCTCCTCCCCAGCGAAGCTATGGAGGGGATGCTATTCTATTCCTTCCTGATCGACTTATTTAAACCAGTAGGTGATTCCAACCTGAAGGCCAAAGGTTGTGCCGCCTCCGCCAGATGTGCTGCTATAAACAGCGGCAGGAGTTAGAGATACGTTTGGCTGCAAAAAGTACTGCTCACCCAGTTCAAGCCCAATCTGCCGATTGTTATTTCCGCTACCTGTATTGAAACCAACAAAGGCACCTAGAAACGGAAGGCTCTGTTTATCTTGGCTTGGCTGGAAATAATATCGGGCGCCAAGAACAAACGTTGTTGTTGTCGAGCCGTTGAGGTCCAGATAATTTAACCCACCACGTACTTCAATGTCCGACTTCACAAACTGGCTCAAAGCAACATTGAGATTCGTTTGATGGCTGCCGTTATTGGTAAAGTACGAACCCGACAAACCTAGGGATTTCACACCCTGTTGGATGATATTTGCCTGATTTCCATAGCTATGGAATTGGTCAGCATTGGCAATACCGACTGCGCAAAGGGCAACGGCAACCGAGAGAGCGTAGATCTTTTTCATTTTAACGTCCTGTTAGAAACCAGAGGTCTGGTCAAAGTGCAGGTTACCCGTCTCGCATGATCTCCACACAGTCGGCGTCCCCTTACCTTCCCTAACAAGACGTCCCAAAGGCTAAATCCGATTCAAATAGAGTTCTGAGCCTTAGATGTTTGAAAGGAATGGCATCGGTAAACTAAATGGGCTTTGGGAAACGGCACGGATCAGGTTTCTAACCCTACGGACCCACTTTATTTGGCAATTGTTGTGCCTGCCTACAACGAAGAGACTCGGCTCAAAAATACCCTGCAAGCCTTAGCCGACTACTATAATTCTCAGAAATACAGTTGGCAGGTCACTGTGGTCAGTGACGGAAGTTCCGATGGGACAGCAGCCTTGGTTGAGCAAGTGGCCACCACTGACCCCCGATTCCACCTTGATCACTATTTTCCAAACAGAGGCAAAGGATACGCGGTGAGAAGAGGAATTTTGGGAGCAAAGGCAAAATACATTTTGTTCTGCGATGCGGACCTTGCAACTCCTCAAGAAGAAACCGCGAAATTGCTGGAAAAAATGGAAGCAGGTGCCGACATTGCGATCGGGAGCCGCCCCCTCAAAGAAAGCAATCTTGTGGTCCGACAGCCTTGGCATCGAGAAATGCTGGGACGTGCCTTCAACATGGCAGTTCGATCCCTAGCTGTTCCAGGAATCCATGACACCCAATGCGGATTTAAAATGTTTACGCTTGAAGCGGCCGACGAGGTTTTTTGTCGCTGCTCACTTGATGGGTTTTCCTTTGATCTAGAAGCCTTGATGATTGCTCGCGATCTTGGCTTAAAAATTGAAGAAGTTCCTATTCGATGGTCCCACCAAGACGGGTCCAAAGTCTCTTTGATGAGAGATGGTCCCAAAATGCTGCTCGATCTCGTTAAAATAAGGCTTCGCGGAAAAAGGGCCCTCCTCAAGATAAAAAACCAAATTTAACCACCCTCATGAACCCCGACGAATACCGCCGAATGTTCCAATTGGAAGACCGCTACTGGTGGTTTGTCGGCAGGCGCAATTTGGCCCTTAAGCTCCTTAAAAAGCACCTGCCCAAAGGTCATGGCCTGGTTTTGGATTTAGGCTGCGGCACTGGTGCTATGTTGGGACAACTTCAGGAGATTTGCAACCCAGTAGGGCTCGACGTCAACGAATCTGCCCTTAAGTTAACCCGGACGAGGTCCTCCTTTATGCTTGTTCAGGGGAGTGGAACCCAATTGCCGTTGCAGTCTTCATGCTTTGATGCGGTGATTGGCCTTGACGTGTTTGAGCACATTGAAGATGATCTCGCCGCGCTTAAAGAAGCGTTTAGGGTTTTGCAGCCCGGCGGAATCTTAATCCTCTCGGTTCCTGCATTTGCCAGCTTGTGGGGGCCCCATGATGTTGCACTTCATCACTTTAGAAGATATCGTAAAAAAGAAGTGGAAGCCAAGCTAAAATCGGTAGGTTTTATGGTTCAAAAACTTAGCTACTCGGTCTTCTTTTTGTTCCCTGCCGTTGTCGCCGTTCGAGCGATAGAAAAGCTAAAACGAGGGCAAGCCAAGGCGTCCCTTCCTGCCTTTCCGGGATGGTTGAATAAAGACCTCGCTGGCCTTCAAGCGCTTGAGGCACACTTAATCCTGCGGACAAACCTTCCCTGGGGTAGTAGCGTCATCGCGGTTGCCAAAAAGCCAACTTAGCTTCTACAATCACTTTAGAGACATATCAACTTTTAGATCTCTGCTCGCGAACATCAATATCTGTTATAGTTGCCAATATGAATCAAGGAATCATTGCTTTACTTGCCATTGTTTTAGGAGTTGCCATCGGAGTGGCTGTTGGGTGGCTGTTTGCCAAGGCCAAACTTGGGGCCGAGCTTGCCGAGTGCACCAAAGCCAATCAAATTCAAGAGGGTCAGCTCAAGGAAAATGCCAATGAAAAAAAAGAGTTGAATGACAAAATTGAATCGCTCAATGAGCAGATACGTCAGCAAAGCGAGAAAGCCGCCGGAGCTGTGGCTTCCCTCAATTCAGCTAGAGACAACTATGCAGCTTTGATCGCAGAAAAAGACAAACGGATTGCCGAGCAAGATGAATACCTCAATAATGCGGAGAAAGTCCTAAAAGATGCCTTTGCAAGAGTTTCGCAAGAATCGTTAAAATCCGCAAATGAAGAGTTCTTAAAGCAAGCTGATTCTCGATTTAAATCTAGCCAAGAATCTGCCAAGCAGGATTGGGAAAAAATCATTGATCCCATTAAAACAAACCTCAAAGATCTCGAGAAATTAAATAAAGATTTAGGTGAAAAGGTATCGGAAGAATATGGTCATCTTGGAAAGGGCATAGAAGCCCTCACCTCAGAAACTACCAAACTTTCTAATGCCCTTAAAAAGCCGATTGTACGTGGAAATTGGGCAGAAATGGTGTTGGAGCAAATCTTAGTAGACGCCGGCTTTGTGGAAGGAGAGCACTTTGTAACTCAATCGAGCAAAGATACCGAAGACGGCAACCGTCAACGTACGGACGTCATTATTTCAGTACCACCTGGACGAAAAGTGATCATAGACTCCAAGGCGCCATTTGATGCCTATGAAATTGGCGCGAACGCCAGCGACGAGGCTCAACGTCGAGAAGCCTTTGCCAATCATGCAAGGCTGGTCAAAGAGCATATCAAAGCTCTCAGCAGCAAGGAATACTGGAGGCAATACAAGGAATCTTTCGATTTCACGATTTTATTTATGCCTACCGAAGGTATGTATTTGGCTGCCATTGAAGCCGATCCTTCCCTACTTCAATTTGCCAAGGACAAAAAAATCTACCTTGTCAACCCAAGCACGATGCTGGCAATGGTCGCGTTGATGCATCAGATTGTTAGAGAAGCCAAGCTGACCGACACGGCGGCCCAGATTGAAATTGCAGCCGAAGAACTTTGCCGACGCATCGGAATTTTTGTTTCCCATGTTGGTGGCATTGGTAAAGGGCTTAAAGCGGCGACCACCAGCTTCAATGAGGCGTTTACTTCTTACGAGTCTCGTTTGCAGCCCCAAATTACCAAGATCAACCAACTTGGAATTAAGCTAGAGGTTAAGTCGTTGGAGCCCATAACAGCCGTGAGCCGAGACGTTCCCGAGGATGTAACCGTCCTTGAGCCAGAAAACAATAAGTCAATCCCGTCGGCAGCAGTTGCCCTTCCTGCTTCTCAGGAAGTTTAAGCCGGATTTGACTACCTAGCTGGTGCTTCAATGCCATCCAAAAGAATCTTACGAAGACGAGAGGCGCAGGTTGAGACCAAAAACCTCTCGACCGCAGGCTCGCCTGGGCCGTGCTCTTGATCTAAGGACTCCAAGATCGCACTCGCCAACCCCTCCGCATCGTTCATTGGCACCAAATGACCCCATTTTCCACCCTCCAAGATTTCTTCAGGACCACTCGGGCAATTTGTGGCGACGACTGGTAACCCTGCCGCCAATGCCTCCACTAACGCAGTCGGCAGGCCTTCTCGATTGGAACTTAAGACAAAAACATCGGCGTGGCTCATTTCGCTTGCAGGGCTGGCCGCATAGCCAGGCAGTTGTGCCGAGCTTTGCAAATTCAGTTCTTTGATCTTTCTTTCTAGAGTTCCTCGTTCTGGTCCCTCGCCAAAAATCAAAAGTCTGAGTTCTTTCTTTTCTTTGGCTTTATGAAATGCGTCTAACAAAAGGCCAAAGTTCTTTTCTGAGGAGAGCCGTCCGACGGAAATGACAACTGGCTTTTCTTTATTGATGAGCCAAGGATGAGAAGGTGCCAAGGCGGCTTGATTTCGAAAATCTTCATCAACCGTTCCTATATAGGTGACTGCCACCATTTCTTTTGGAATCCTTAAAAAACTCGCTAAATCTTCCGCCGAACCGCGGGAAACAGCACAAATTTGGTCGGCTCTGTTGAAGAAATAGCGGATAAAGGCTCCTCTTACCTTCATCTTAAAATTTGCATTCTGAGAATAGCGGACCGAAAGAGTGGTGTGAGCAAGAACCACTAATCTTGTCTTTGTCCGAGCGAGCATTTTGGCAAGAACCATCCCCGCGTTGGCAAGGTCATGGCCACCTAAGAGGGCCTCTGGCTTGCGCTCTTTGAGGTAGCGTGCCAATGGCAAGATGTTCTTCCAAGTTGCATGGCTTCCGCTGAGACCGATCAAATTGACTCGAGGATCCAACAGCTTCTTAAATTCACCGTCAGCCTCATAAGCCACTAAATCCACCTGAAGGCCCTGCTTCACAAATTCATTGCTTAACCTCACATACTGGCGCTCGATCCCCCCTGTTCTTAAGGTGATGACGAGAAGCGCGACCCTTGGCATGAGCGGGTCTGAGGATTTTTGTGCCACGTCCCTTCATTATGAGGCAGTTGCAGCCAGCCTTGTTGCGGTGTCATCATCGTCAAAAGCAAAAGAGCCCCTTTCCTTAACAAGGAAGAGGGCTCTGGAACTTCTTAAACTTCCTAAGAACGTTTACCTGGCACGAGACTTAAGAAAGGCGAGTCCTGCAAGACCAAAGGTTAGGGCAAGGATTCCCGATGGAGCAGGCACTGACTGGGTTGCAACCGCAAAGCTATCTGTAGCTTGACCATTTGTGGAAATTAACTCAGAATACAAAAGATTTCCCTGTGTGAGTTCAGTTGCTGATGTGCCTGTCCATGTCAAAGTATCAGCATGATTAACTGGCACCCAATAAGCAATTTGGTCTTGGGAATTATAAATAAATGTTGGGCCATTATGTAGTCCGCTCGTTCCAGTAAGACCATAATTAAACGGTCCAGGAGGCGCAGACGTTAAGGCAAAGTCGTTAATTGGACTTGTAGAACTCACAGAATCTCCAAAAATGATCCACGACCAAGAATCGCCGGAGTTCAAAGTTGTTGTTGGGTCTACGCTTAGGGTAAACGAATAATCATACAATCCCCCATTACCTGGGTTGACTGAGTAAGAAAGGTCTAAAACGTTAGCTGATGCTGCTGAAATTGTAGCTGCCGCAACAATGAGGCAAAATAAAGATTTTTTCATGTCAAATGTGTGCCTTATAAAGCAACTTAAATATAACTTTCTTTATCTTCTTTTTAAAAAGATTTTGCTCAAAGCCAATGATCTCAATGAAAAACTGGTAATTCTGCTAGCACTAAATTGTGATTCGAGACAGCTCTTGGTAGACGTGGTCTGGAACAGGGTTTTCCAATTTGTACCGAATATGAATCGGATTGTCTCTTTCGTGGCCAATTGGTTTGGCATTTCCCAGGCAAAGAAAAGGCTGGGCATCTCTGCCCACTTCTTTGTGGGCGCGAACAAAAAGAACCGCTCTGCTGCCGGGATCAATTAACCTCTGACCAGCTTTGCTAGCTAGACTTGTTTGAACTTGGCTATCCCAATGAAAAATCGAATTTGACTCGAAATAGTCTTGATACATTGTCGATGGTGAAAATTGCTTTTCTGACTTGACCAGCGTCACCAAATGAATATCAATTCCCAAGGATTCAACAAAAAACGTCCCCTGCCTCATTGAAGTGGGATTTGTTCTAAACATGCCAACAATTTCATCCCTTGTGTAGAGCGCCCAGTTAGAAAACGGCAAATCCTTCGATAGTGCTTTGTAGGGCGTCTGGGCATCGCAAACAATATCTGCAAGCTGAAGGGCTTCCTCAACGAAAGGCGAACTGAGCTCTCTAGCCCTATTCTTGCCCTGAAAGATCGGGCTGCTCAGCATGCTGCTCAATCCATCCGGCGATTGGCCCAGGTTCGTTTCGATTGCGGTTCTATATCCTTGGTTGCGAACAGGGTCACAGGCATTCTTTAGCTTGCCAATCCGCTTCATATCCTCGGGGACCTTACCATCCCAAAAGCCGGCTGCCTTGATTATCTCGGTATAACATCGATCGCCTCGGTAGACATCTTCAACCTCTACACTGCTAGACTGCAAGAATTCATTCAAGTTTGGGATCCTCCCATTGACAGCAACAAATCGCCGCACCTCGTCGGCAAGCCCAGTCAGCCCAGTAGGCACCGAGTTTTTAATCGCTTCCAAAACCTGCCGTGATGTAATGCGGTCAAGTTGGATATTACAGCCAGGCGGTAATCTCGGAAATCCCTTTTTAACTGCCTCTTTTAGCTCCGTCCTTGTCAACCCCGTCATTGCGCAGAATCGCTTGTCCATCCGAAACTTTGTGTTTTGTCGGCCCACAAAATCCAGAACCGTGAGGACGCCTTTATCTTCAGAAAGTCTTAAGCCGCGGCCCAGCTGCTGGATGAAAACCGTAGAGCTTTCGGTTGGGCGTAAGAACAGAACCGTGTCTATTTGGGGGATATCAATGCCCTCATTAAAGAGGTCAACCGTGCAAAGTACCTTGATCCTTCCCTCTCTAAACTGCCTAATTAAGCGCTCGCGTTCCTCTCGGGGAGTTCCTGAAGTCAAACTTTCTGCACTCAGTCCGTGAACTTCCAGGGCATTCGCCATGTAATTGCAATGACGAATCGAGTTGCAAAATGCAACCGCATGCATGGAATTCAAGGAGCATTTGTCATTAATCTCTCTCAAGATAATCTGGACTCGCTGACTGCCGGATTCAATGTATTTCTGATCCAGTTCAGAAGCCTGGTATTTGCCTGCATCCCACTTGATATCGGATAGGTCTGTTTCATCATCAATTCCAAAGTAATGGAATGGACACAACAGCTGACGGTCCAGAGCATGCCAAAGCCTTAATTCGAAGGTTGGTGGCCAAAATTCCTGAAGAAGTTCGTTTTTACCATCCATTCGCTCCGGAGTTGCGGTCAGACCGAGACATTGCAGAGGATCAAAGGCATCTAAAACCTTACGGTAAGAACTCGCTTCAGAATGATGAAATTCATCAATGATGATGATATCAAAGCTGTTTCTGTCAAATTGACTCAGGTCGAAAGAGTGCAGAGATTGAATTGTGCTGAAGACCTGCTTCCAATGGGCTGGCTTAGACGATCCGGAGTGGAGTTCTCCAAAATTGCTATCCCGCAGAACCTGGCGATACGCAGCAAGACTCTGCTTTAAGATATCTTCTCGATGAGCAATATAGAGCAAGGTTGGGTATTTGCCGGCCTTTTTTGCCAAATTTTGATAATCAAAGGCAGACAGCAAGGTTTTTCCGGTACCGGTAGCGGCAACAATCAGGTTTTTGTTGCGCTCATTTGAGCGGGCAAAGCTGAGGTTTTCAAGCGCTTCCACTTGGTGAGGATGGGGCACAATGTCAAAAAAGATCGTGATCGAGGAATCATCGCTTCCACTCTGCTGAGCCAACGAAGTACTGAGTCGTTCCCGATCATCTTTCGGATTATAACTTTGACTAGAAGAATCCTCCCACAACTTCTGGAAGACTATTTTTAACTCCTCAATAAGATGAGGTGAGTCTTTAGCCCCAAGCCGAACATTCCACTCCAAGCCATCTACTAAAGCTCGATGAGACAGGTTAGAGGACCCAACTGTAGCCGTGGTGAATTCTGAGTTCCGGTGAAAGATCCAAGACTTAGCGTGCAGAGACGTCTTCTGCATGGAGCTTTCATAAATAACCTTGACCTCAGCACCACAATTCACCAAGGCGTCTACAGCCTTGGCCTCGGAGACCCCTAAATAGGTTGTTGTGATGATCCTTTTGTTTCCCTGCACCTTGCCCAAAGAGTCAATGATCAATCGCACGCCTTGCATGCCAATGAAAGGACAAATGAAGTCCACTTCATCTGCTGTCTCTAGTTCTGACTTCAAAAGTGCATGAAAATTGAGATCTCGACTGTTGGTTACCAGTGACGATACCGAAAGGGGAATGATAGGGCTTTTGGGCGGAGACTCTACCGCCTTGAAAACCGCAGAAAGACGGGAACTGAAAACCCGATCCTTATTTTCCAACTCAACTAATATTCGGTTGGCAGCTTCAATCAATCCACGGGCGGAATTTTGGCCCATATCCGACTCCTCATCGGACTCTTCCAACCTCCTTAGCTCCTTTAAAAAGTAACGACTCACAACTTCGCCGACATGGCTTCCAAGGTACTCGGCAAGGCTCGCCGCATCCAACGATTCAACATTGGCGTGATATCTTTTAGGTAATGCCTCAATGGCAGCCTTTAGCGACTCCGTAAGCAAGGTGTCATAGACTCCAATCGGTGGAAAAGGCTCCATATTGGCAGCCTACCCTCCTCTTAATCAGAAGCCTGCAAGGCACCAGTGCAGTAATATTGAAGTTTCTAGAAATGACTGAGCTAAGCAAAAGGGATGTAAGGCGCGCTTTGGTGCGCTATCACTTTGCCGAATCAGCCGATGTCTTCAGCGCGGTAACCAAACTGAAGTCGGTGCAATTTGATCCTCTTGCCCCTGTTGGATGTAATCACGACCTTGTCCTTCAATCTCGGGTTCCTCATTACAAAATCGGAGACTGGATGAAAGACGCCTACCAAGACCGCTCTATTTATGATGGATGGGACAAAATGGCCTGCCTGTTGCCAATGGACTCTTGGCCGTTGCATCGGTACTTTCATCACCTTTTTCAGCCGCGATTTGAGAAAAAGATCTTCACTGACCATGCGGATGCGGTTCAAGCTATTCTAAGTGAAATTCAGAATCGGGGCCCCTTGCAGCCAAAAGATTGTCGCTTCCAACAAAGGAGAGAAGATTGGAAGCAGTCTTGGTTTGGACCTAGCGTAGCAAAAAACACAATGCGAGCCCTATGGCACACCGGACAGTTAATGACAGCAGGTCGTAAGGGTGGACAGCATTTGTATGATCTAACCGAACGCATTGTGCCAAGCAAACTGCGTGCAATTAAGGAATTGCCACTAAAAGATGCACAGCATCAGCTTTTTTTAGATCGCCACTTGGCATTGGGACTCTTGCGCCCATCAGCCGCATTCGAGGTTTGGAGCGGAACGGCATTGTACTATGATCGCAAAGAAGGAATTGCCAAACTTTTGGATGAAAACCATATTGTGCCGGTTGAAGTAGAGGGCGCAAAGGCTAATGCTACCCATGAGTTCCTCAAACTGCTAGACTTGCCAAGCTTGCATCCTCAAGTCCGATTCATTGCTCCCCTCGATCAATTTATGTGGGACCGAAAACTTATTCGCCATCTCTTTGACTTTGATTACTGCTGGGAGGTTTATACACCGGAATCAAAGCGCAAATGGGGATATTATGTTTTGCCGGTCCTATATGGAGATCAGCTTGTAGCAAGGGTCGAGTTTTGGGCTAGAAAAGGTGAACTTGAAGTGCGTCAATGGTACGAGGAAAGCTCGGACCTGCCTCCTCATTTCTGGCAGGAGTTACAGTTGGCACTAAGGCGATTTATGCACTACTCTTCAACCCATCGCATTTCGGTTCTTGACCATATTCCTCCAAAAGCTAAGGCATTCTTTTTGGCAGTTTCATCCCACGGAAGCGGTACCGCCTCAAAGCCCTAAATGAGAGCCAGCTGAACATTGTTTTTAGGCAAATTGTCATCGGTTGGCGTCAACGTCCTGCTTCTGCGGCTTGGATGTCTTTCTGATAAACTGACGGCGTGGTTCCTCCAGAGCAAGATCTTTCCAGAAGGACACTCCTCAACGCATCGGGTGCGATCATCGCCGGAGCTGCTTTACCTTGGATGTCTAAATCACCATCAATAAGTTCCAAACCGATATCACGGTTAGACACTGGCGTCGACGCAGTTGTTGCCTATAATGACCTTGATAACCCTAGGCTCCTCAAGCGGAAAGGAAACGTTTGGCAAGGTGATTCTATTGAAGTGACCATTCAAGAATCCCCAAATGGTGCTGCCTTTTCCCTGAGCACAAGCAAGCCCATTACCAGAATTATGGTTCGGTGGAAGCGCAGCCTTGGTGGAGTCCAATCGGTCCTCGGTGATCACTGGGAGCGCGCCTACGGAGACCTGGCTTGGCGCTCGGTCAACCCTGCCCACCCCATGCCTTGGTACTTTTTTGCATGCACCGGCGAAGATCTGTTTGCGGTTGGAGTATTAACTCAACCCAATTGCCACTGCTTTTGGACCCTTGATCTCGATGGCATCAATTTGTGGTGTGACGTCCGCAGCGGCGGATCTCCACTTGAGTTAGGGGCCAGAACTCTTGCCCTATGCACGGTTCTGTCTCAATTCTTACCCAATGAACCGTCGGCTATGCAAGGCTTTTCCAAGAACCTTATGGGGCAAAACCAGGCCACTTTCCAACGCGTACTTGGATTTAATGACTGGGATTTTGACTACGGCACCATAAATAGAGATATTTTTATGCAGACCACAAGCATCATTTCTGGGCTGGGGGGTTCCCATCCAAAATATGCAGTGGTTGATGCGGGCTGGTCTACCGGCGGCACCGACGCAAGGCCATATGACCGGGGCGCAAAGCACATCGGACCCATGACCGAGTTTGCAGACGACATCCGAAAAAGAGGCTGCCAACCCGGACTATGGTATCGCCCTCTCATTGGTGGACCGGGCATCCAAGACGCTTGGCGGCAGACAAGAGACCAATCCGCATTGGATCCAACCTTGCCCGCGGTTATTGACCTCATCCAAACCGATGTAAAAAGGTTCCGTAAATGGGGTTTTGACCTTCTAAAGCATGACTTTTCTACCTGGGATATGACCGGACGATGGGGATTTCAAATGGGTCCATCCATCACCAAGTATGGGTGGAGTTTTGCTGATCGATCGCGCACTAATGCCGAGATCACGCTGAACCTGTATCGAGCCATTCGAGAAGCGGCTGGCCCGATGGTCATCATTGGCTGCAATACGTACAGCCATCTTTCGGCTGGGATTTTCGATCTAAATCGGACCGGTGACGACACAAGCGGCCGAGTTTGGGAACGCACTCGCAAAATGGGGGTCAATGCCCTTGCCTTTAGATCGGTCCAGAACCACGCCTTTTATCAGTGTGATCCCGACATGGCACCGGTAACCAAGGATTTGCCATGGCCCCTTGCCAAAAACTATCTCATGGCAGTGGCTCGCGCTGGCCAGGCTCTTTTTGTTTCTCCGGAATTAAATCAGCTAGGGGATAAGCAACTTCATGCCATCGATTTGGCTTTCAGGACCGCGGCAATGTCTACCGGCGCTTACCCAGTAGATTGGCACGATAATGTGACTCCGTCAGAATGGCGTGCAGGGAAAACCTTGTCAAAATACGATTGGATGGCTTCCCTTGGTTCTTGGCCGTTTCCCGACTAAGCCACCCCTATAACAAAAGGGATCCTTGCCGATTGGTCCTCCACCGAAATCGGGTTGCCAAACCCCAGTAGTTGAACCTAATGGTGGAGATGATGAGATTCGAACTCACGACCTCTGCAGTGCGATTGCAGCGCTCTCCCAGCTGAGCTACATCCCCAAGAATGATCCTGAGAGTACCCAACCGAAGCCTTTAGGTCCACCCGTAAGCGTACTTAACGGCTACGATCCTCCCAAATTATCCTTGACAATGGATTGAACATTGGGGGAAACCAAGACCTGCTTACCCTTTCCCATAAAATTACAATTGGTCACCATGAGCTTTCCGCCATAGCCGGAAATTGCTGGGGTGCCCAAGCCTTTTGCGTCCCATTGAACAAAGTTGCATCCATCAAACGCCACCACGCCTTTCCCTTTAATCGACGCAATCTGATAGCTTGGACCCCAAAAAGCGGCGTTCACAAATCGGACAACACCGGTATTTGTGGCAGAAACAACCACTTCCGTGGGATGATTGCCCTTAAAAGATGTAAATTCTCCGTTTGTTATTTCTAAACCAAAAGGGGCACACTGATCAACCAGAACTGCGTTGGTGCAGTCATCAGCGCCTATGCCCAAAAAATTGCCATTGCAACTCCCGTTACCGGTCTGAACAAACTTGTATCCAACCCCGTACCCAAAGCAAAAAGTATTGAAGCAATATTGCCAATCTGATCTCCCAAATTCAAAGGCAACGCCGTGCTTCATTTCCCAATGGAAAACAGGGGTTTGAAAACTGAACCAAGGGTTAAAGTGAACATTTTCAATGCGTCCTATATCGTAGATGGCATCCACTACTACCCCTCGGTGCAATGGCTGACCATCAACATTGCGGATAAGGAACCGAGCGCAGTGAGTCGCGTCGATACCATCATAGCTGTTCAAGAGTTCAACGTTCTTAATCAGGCCGTTATTGCCTCTCATAGCAAGCGAAAAGGGATACTCGATGGGTGCGGATTGAGTTTTTTGCTGCGGATAATCTATTACAAATCCGCTTATTGTGCAGTTGCTATTCAAGTTAATTGTTGCCTTGCCATCAATCTGCTTTAGCAAGGGGTTGTAGGATGAAGGGTGGCGCGGCTCAAAAAGCAAGGTTGAGCCTTGGTCAGTTGGTTTGGCTTCGCCTGCATCCCTCAACCCGGGGTGGCTTGTAACGTATTTCCATGTTCCAAGCAGATCCGTGCCCGTTGGCATATTGATTTTCTCCCGAATCAAGAAATTGCCAGAAGGCACATAGACACTTCCATTCCCTTTTGCGGCTGCGTCGAGAGCCCGCTGAAAGGCGCCGGTGCAGTCGGTTTTACCATCCCCAACTGCTCCAAACTGGGTGACCATAAGATTGCCTGAGCCTTGGGGACGGTTTGCGGCAATGGACTGAGATTGATCACTGCGAAGATCCATTCTTGACATCACGGTTTGGCGGTTCTGTAAAGAAAGGGCCGATAAAATAGCAAGGGTCACCATAGTTGAATGTTACCAATTGGCACTGGTCCCCTAAGTCCCTAGGAAACACGTGGCAGGGCGATAGCTACAAAAACCCAGTGGCAAAATGGCAAAGTTTTGGAGAGGAGCCTCATGACCGGCGAGAGTTTCGCCAATATTTTCATTGAGACACGGGTACAATTTCCTATCACGCTGCCGCATAGCTCAGTCGGTAGAGCAGCTGACTGTTAATCAGCGGGTCGTAGGTTCGAGTCCTACTGCGGCAGCCACTTTCCTTTTTGTCCATTCCGGAGCCGATGTACCGGCCAGTAGCATCGCAAGCTTCTAATGTGGGGCATTGCCGCTCTCACCTTTGGTAAAACTGTCCGACTACAAAACTGCAATCGGACAACTGATTTGGTTAGAGCTGATAACTCTGATGGGGGACCGGCTCCCCTTGAGCCGAGTTGGATACTGCTTCCCAAGATTCCCAAGTGGATATTCGGTCTGCGTAGTTCTGACGAATCCAAGGCAAAATCGCACTCCCCAAAATAAGTCGAAGGGGCGGATTCTCAGAATCTACTAGCTTGAACATCGCCTGAGGGGTGGCGGAAGGATCACCTCGCTCAATGCCTAACATGCGCTCCATGAATTGCGCACGCCCTTGAGAGTAAATATCTTGGCTTTCTGCAGCCTTAAACGACTGAGGACTTCCAAATTCAGTAGCGTAGGCACCGGGCTCTACGATCGTTACTTTGATGCCAAACTCCTTCACTTCAAGGGCGAGGCTCTCGTGGATCGCTTCAAATGCCCATTTCGACGAACAGTAGTATCCAATCAACGGCAGAGTCGTATGGCCGAGCCCGCTCGAAACGCCTAGAATATGGCCATACCCTTGAGCCCGAAGCAATGGAAGTGCGGCCTGGATCACCGAAATGGCGCCGAGAATATTCGTCTCATAAAGCGCACGGATATCCCCTAGCTTGGCTTCTTCGATCATGCCCACAAGCGAATATCCAGCGTTGTTGACAACACAATCTAGCCTTCCAAAGTGCTGATGAGCGCTGTTGACCGCGTCGTGCACTTGTTGAGGGTTGGTGACATCAAGTTCAAGTAAGAGTGCTCTCTCACCATATTTTTCTTTTAGCGGCTTAATACTTTTGAGGCTACGAGCCGTCACCGCGACTGAATCTCCACGCTCGAGGGCGGCTTCTGCCCAAATCCTACCAAATCCCCGGGAGGCGCCTGTAATAAACCACACTTTGTTTGTACTGCTTACGTTTGACATGTTCTTGCCCAATTGTTCCGTCTTTGTCTCACCTAAAATCAGGTATGTTTAAAAAGTGGAACAATGCACCGAATTATACGGAACATTGTTCCGTTTTGTCAACTTTCTGTCTTCTCCACCTCGAAAAGGAGTGAATGATGAGCCAAGACGCGCGTGAAGGTCATTCAGCCCAACCCGTCGAATCAATCTCTGAACGTCGATTGCGTCCCGACGCACAGCGAAAAATGGGTGCGATCTTGGAAGCGGCATTTGTCGTTTTTGCAAATTCCGGCGTGGATGCTCCTGTTCGATTGATTGCGAAAATGGCAGGGGTGGGGTCGGGCACCATTTATCGGCACTTTCCTCAACGCTCTGATCTGATTGCAGCAGTCTTTCGAAGCCAAATCGACGCCTGTGTTACCGCAGCCCTCGAACTGTCCCAAAAAAATGATCCCCTAACCGCTCTTACCCGTTGGCTCAAACGATATTCGGAGTTTATCGCCACCAAGCGAGGCTTAGGAAACGCGCTCCATTCAGGTGAGCCAGCCTATGAAGGGTTGATGGATTACTTTAAGATCCGACTCTGTCCAACTCTGAAAGCACTTCTTGAAGCGGCAGAAGCGAGCGGTCAGATTCGGGAGGGTGTGAATCCTGATGATCTGCTAATTGCCACCGCTAATTTATGCCACACTTCGCAAGTCAACGACCCGGAACACTCGCAAAGAATGATCGCACTCCTCATCGATGGAATCCGATTTGGTGCCAAGCGATCATCGTAACCGCACTTGATGGATACCCTCTTTTAACCTCGAAGAGCGGGTTGTAGAGCTTGTTCTTTTGAGCACTTCTGCACACCACGATACGCAGGAACAGATCGTTCAAGGGTGCGGCCCTAGGTGGGTGTTGAGGAACGCAAAACCCACCTACCCTGGAAGGAGCCTGGACGCGATGTGAGGGTTTTTTGAACCTGAAAACCGTCTGGTTTCCGCGCAAATCAGACGGTTCAGTTGAACAATTGCCATGGAACGGCAATTGTTCAACACACTCCTCGTGCGCATGGGCATGCCATTCGGCGCCGATTCTGGCGCATGTGCTAGCCAAAGACTTGCTAATTCCGTGCGATCGTTCAGAAGAAATCGCGCATTGAATTCCCGGTGCAAAACTTGAGGTTGTTCCAGATTGCGATCACATATCTTTCCTTGAACAACCTCAATTAGTGAATGAAGCGTTGATTGATTGGATCCAAACTTAAGAATTGTTGCGCAAAGTTGAGGAGCCCTGTTGTGGTGTAAACGGCCCCCTTATTGACATTTGGTGTGCTTAAAACGCCCACGCAAAGAAATAATTCTTGTGCTACGGAGGCGGTGAAATCATACAAAAAGTGTAGTGAGCCGGGTACATTCAGCTTGACGGTATGATCATCTCTCTGCTTGCCTCATGTGCGGCCCCACTCATCCCCATAATGCCAGCCGAAGCAACTCAAGAAACCGGCATCCCGGTTCTTCCGCCCCTCAAGACCCAAGACGGCAACCTTGTCCTTTCTGTCGATCGAGGCTCAGTTTTCAACCTGTGGGTGAGAGGAAGATCTGTCGGTTCGAACACTTCCCCTCTATGTAGTGGAATCAAGGTAGACGGCAAGTGGTACACGTCCCAAAATCTCGAGGCACCGCCAATCATCAAAAGATTTAAAAATGGATTAAAAATTTCCAGAATTGAATATGGCGGCGGTGGAGTCACCGTCTCCGAAATTTGGACTTTAAGCACCTCCAAAGATGCAATTCGATGGCGCATTGAACGCAAGTATCTATCTGCCGGGAATTTGGATGACACGGCAATGCCAAAGATGACCTTTGCAGGAATGAACACCTGGACTGGCGCCATCCTTGGGACAGGAGGCGTTGCGTGGGGCAAATTGTTTGATCAGTTCAATGCCACATACGGAATTCATACAAATTCTGCTACGTTTTGGAACCCCGACCTCAAGGACTGTTTGAAGGTCGTTTCAAGCGGACCTTTGGGTAGCCATCAAGCTTTATGTTTCACAAGAGAACCCAATAATGACTTTTCAATGTCCGTTGAACCAACTAAAACGAAACTCCTTCCCAGAAAAGGGCACTATCGCTACCTCAAGAATTCTCAAGATATTTGGGCGAGCTTTCCAGTGACAAAGAATGAAACGATCAGCACCACAGTTCTTTTGACAAGTCCTAACTATCAATCCACATTTGGTAGAGGCGACTTTAAAGGACTCGACACGGATGCAATTACTAACATAATGAACACAATTGGAAGGATCGGTGACATAGATGACAAGCTTATGGGTAGCAACGGCTGGTACAGCGGATACATTTGCCTGCATGAGCCCTGGATAGCCCAAATGGGGATTGCCATTGATGATCCAAATTACATTAAGAATTACGCGAAGGCTCTTAACTATTATCGAGATCACGCGCTTCAACCAGATGGAATGGTAAAGTCAAGATGGTGTTATGGTTCTTACGATGCTCAGCCTGGGACCTATGACAAATACGGATTTTATGAAGCTCAATGGGGCCGGTTAGAGGACACTCAGAGCTCATACGTCACCGATGTCGCCAACGAGTTCGACCTCAACGGAAGCTTGCGTTGGGTTAAGGGCCAAAAAGCGGCTTGTGAATCTGCCCTTCAATTCCTTTTAAACCGAGATACTAACGGAAACCATTTGGTGGAAATGGTCCCGAATTCCGAAAAGGACCGCCGCTCAAGTGACTGGCTTGATATCGTATGGGCCTCTTACGAGAACGCCTTTGTTAACGCTCAACTCTATGGAGCCCTCCTGCAATGGGCAAGGGTTGAAAGTCTCCTTGGCGATGCATCCAAAGCCGCATACTATCGCGATTACGCTGGAAAATTAAAGACAAGTTTTAACAAACCAATTTCCGAAGGCGGATTCTGGAACCCTGATAAGGGGTGGTATATCTACTGGCGCGACAAAGATGGTTCAGTTCACGGTGACAATCTCACTTTAGAAGTGAATCTTACTGCCCTTTCGGTTGGAATTTGTGATGATCCTCATCGGCGTGAACGATTGCTTGACGTCATAGAGACGGCTATGAAGAAGGAAAACCTTCTGATTTGGCCATCTTGCATGTACCCATTTGCTCCCGGAGAAGCAGCTAATACTCATTGGCCAGACTATGAAAATGGTGACATCTTCCTTTCTTGGGGAGAAGCAGGCGTTCATGCTTACGCTCCGACCCAACCCGAAGTTGCACTTAAGTATGTCAAGAACATTATAAGCCAATACAACAAAGATGGACTCGCATTTCAACGGTATTCGCGAGCAGACGGTTCCGGCCAAGGGGACGATATCCTAGCTGGAAACTGCAACACGATCGTTGGGTTGTATCGGGATATTTACGGAATTCAGCCAAAGTTTAATCGCCTCTATCTCGATCCTCACCTCACGCCACAGTTGAATGGTACTGTGGTTCATTATAATTTACGAGGTCAAAAGCTATCCATTGAGCTCGCGGTTGGTAACTATTCGGTAAGTTCCGGTGATCACTCAATTTCATGTCGGTACCCATTTGGGGTCTCGTTCCAGAAAAATGGGCTGACTTATTTTGCAGAAGACAGTGACTCACCAACGTTCAAGCTCGAGACTGAAGCACCAATTTCCTTATCCATGAATGGGTTAGGTCATGAACTTCATTGGAGTTTGTCGAGTTCTAAAGCTAGTTTGGTGACTCAGACTTTCTACGGCCTTCAAGCGGGTACCTCGTTTGACCTGGTTGTTGATGGCAAGAAGGTGGCAACCATCAGCGCAGATCATCCGACTGCCAAGTTTGAGCTCAATTCCGGTTCAGCTCAAGAATTTGAGTTAAGGTGAAGAACTTGGCTTTTTCGGACATTTCTAGGGAACCTTTTGGCGAATTGAACCCTAAGAATGAGGTTCATAGAATTTCTTGTATGCAATCACGACGTACTGCGGTTCGGTCTAGGTACAAGTTGCTAAAGTTCTTTCACTATTGAGCAGTCTTTCCAAGGCACCTCATTTTCAAATGCCCCTTCAGGGTGATACGAGAATATGCCACCCATGTCTGCGGAACATCCTATTACCTATCTGTCAGAACGTACTAGTTGTCCATATTGGAGGCATGGGTGACACTTCATTCCCGAGCCATCCGTTACACATTGAGTTCTGAAGGGGATGAAATCTCTCCATTTCCTGCATTCTGCTCCCCTCAATGCTATGATGAACAGGGATGCCGTTTTTTGAATCAATCAAGCGGGCGCTGCGGAGCGTAGAACCCTACATTGAAGCAGCAGTTGACGCGGTAGCCGACGGAACATTGCCGCCCGGTAAAAAAGCCTACTTAGACTCAGTAGCAGCGCGGTTAGACATGAGCCCCCAAGAACGGGCGGCTGCCAACACCCATGCCATCGAGCGAATGATCCAGCAAGCCATCAATGAAAACGCGGTCAACCCGCCGCAAATGGCGCGAATCAACAGCGCCGGCAAGTGCCTAGCCGTTGACTCCAAATCTCTTTCTCCTTCCATCACCGCTCGCCTGAACCACGTCTTACAAATGCAACAAATAGCCGCCGGCCATCTGCCGGTTCTGCCGGTTGGCACCACTCCTCTATCCCTTCAAGCGGGAGAAGACGCCCACTTTGCCACCAATTGCCACGTGACTCAAGAAAAAGTGGTTGGAAGGGAGTATCACGGCCATAGCGGGGGACCCAGTTTTCGAATTTGCCGAGGAGTTAGCTACCGTTTAGGCAGCTATAGCGGAAGGTCCGTGCCGATCACAAAGGATGTGGTGGTCAGCCGAGGACTTCTTATCCTAACCTCTAAACGCGCCGTCTACTTAGCCGACAAAATTGGCTTCAATGCCGATTGGAGCAAGGTCAATGCGGTTGTGCCGTACTCTAACGCTATCGAGTTTTACTTTACTAACAAGCAAAATGCTTCTCGTTTACTCTATGATCAACACGAAGATGCCTCGTATATCGAGGCAATCTGTGCTCATTTACTCAAATAGCGCATAAAAACATTCACATCTATAGCATGTTATTCAACCGGCAAACACGCACCGTTTGCTGCCATGATGGAAGTGACTAACGAGGAAAACCTGGCGAGTTTTTGATGAGGTAAGCCTGACCCTGGTGATACCCGGGGTGAAATCCAAAACGAGCAAACGCCCCTTCACCGGTGATCATCGGTCCCAAAGCACTTTTGAGTTCTTTTTGACGCATTGCAGGTTCTGCCGCATCAATAAGTGGCTGCACAGATTCTGAGCCAAGCTTCAGGGCATCACTCACCAACTCTGGTGTGATTTCAGCTTTGTCAAATGGAAACGGCTCTTTATTGACCACCCCTTGGGTTGCAGCTTTGGCAACTTTTTGGGCAAACCCCTCCAATTGTGTGCCTAAAAGTTGGCTTCCAAACGAAAGCTCAACCCCCGCAACATGAAGGGCCATCTCTCCAATTGTCAAGGCACCTGGGTAAATCCGCCAGTTGAGCTGCTCTGAATTGAGATTGCCAATTTCATCAACAAATCGCTTTCGTGATAGAACCCATGCATGTGAAAAATCACTCATGGTTGCAGTTTACCGAGAACTTATCGGGACTCCGTTAACCCCACAATAGCTTGCTTCACTCACAAAAATCGGTCCAGTATGGAACCTAGAAACCGACCGTGCTTGCAACCAGAAGATCCTCCACTTTGTGCCATTAAAACCACCTCTGGAAAATAAGGAACCTAAAAATGTTGACATTGGTCTACCAAGGCTGGTAACCTATAGGTCGCTCGGGCTGGAAAGAGTTCAGTTTGGGCCTTTTTTATGCCTACGAACAATGCCGAGCCGGTAAGACCAAGTCTTGCCCCAGGCCAAAAACCATATCGTCGCCGCAACCGGTTCAAGAAGAACCGAATTGCGCAAGGGCCACCTGCAGTCCAGCCAAACAAGGTTAACGAAGATGCCACTTTTTTTGAACCCAGAGAGCCAATCCTCAATGGATTTACCCCTCTCGGTTTAAGCCAAAACTTACTTTACCGATTGCAAAGGGCAGAAATTACCGAGCCAACTCCAATCCAGGCTCAAACACTTCCCGCAACCATAGAGGGAAAAGACCTCATTGGAATTGCCCAAACCGGTACCGGAAAAACCCTCGCCTTTGCTCTTCCCATTTTTGCAAGACTTCAGCCAGGGCAAATGGCTTTAGTCCTAGCTCCAACCCGAGAGCTAGCCGAGCAGATCAGCAATACCTTTGTACTGCTTGGCAAAAGACCATCCCTGCTTATTGGCGGAGCCTCATTTGGCAAGCAAATTCAAGACCTCAAGCGGCGGCAAGATATTATTGTTGCCACTCCGGGTCGACTGCTAGACCATCTTGATCGCGGCACAATCAGCCTTGATCAGGTTGCAATTGCAGTTCTTGATGAAGCCGATCGAATGCTTGATCTTGGCTTTTCTTCGGCTATCGAAGAAATCTTCTCGTTGACTCCGTTCGACAGGCAGACGCTTCTCTTCTCGGCAACTTTCCCTCGGTCCATTGCCGATCTTGCCCGAAAGTATCTTTCCGCTCCAGCCGAAGTCACCATAGAAGCCGCAAGCCTTTCACCAGACTTGATCAAACAAGAATTAGTGTACGTAAAGCATGAGGATAAAATGAATCTTTATACTCACCTTCTTGATGAGCACAAAGGTTCGGTTCTTGTTTTTAGCCGCACAAGGCACGGAGCAAGGAAACTCGCTGAATCCACAAGGCAGCTAGGACACACGGCAGCAGAAATGCACTCTGACCGCACCCTTGCCCAGCGCCGAGAGGCCCTCATGGCCTTTAAGAATGGCGAGAATCGAGTTCTTGTTGCAACCGATATTGCGGCAAGAGGCATTGACGTCAAGGAGATTTCCTTGGTCCTCAATTTTGATCTTCCTGATAACCCTCAGGATTACGTCCATCGGATTGGTAGAACCGGTCGAGCCGGATCATCGGGAACTGCAATTACCTTAGCAACACCAGATCAGCATCGAGACATCAGAGACATCGAGAAGATTCTTTGCCAAGAACTTCCCCTCTCTTCGCTTTCGCTTGCTTCCCCTCGCCAAAAGTCGGGAGAATCTCAACCCAAACCTTCAGGTAACCGCAGGCAGTTTAGGGGCCGATCTGGCCCTAGCCGCAAGTATTACCGCTAAACGATCCGGCCAAGATGTCCTTGCCAGAATCCCTGTTCAAGGACATCTGCCTGCCCATCGCCTCCCCGCTTTGGGTGCTTAGGAAGACCAGCTCTTAATAGATTTCATCCGGAAGCAATTTCACATAACGAATGTGGGTTGTTTGCCAAGTGTAGGAGAGGTGGATCGCTCCGTCGACTCCCTGTATCACGGCGGGGTAAGAAAACTGGCCCTTGTCCGTTTCTAAATCTATCCGTCGTTCCCAATGCAGCCCATCGGTGGAGACCGCAACACTAAGCGGAGTCCGCGCTTGGGTTGAGGGATTATAAACCAACAGAAACCGACCATCTTTCAGGGTCAGGGCGTCCGTACCAGAATTTGGATTTTCAACGGGAAGCAATCTCATTGGGCCCCAACTCTTGCCCTCATCTCGGGACTCAATAGTAAACATCCTTTCATTTTGAGTTCTGCCGATGGCCTGGAGCATTCCATTCTTGTGAATCAAAAGGCTGGGCTGGATTGCACCAATTTCACTTGGATCGTTGCAATCAGTGGTTTTCCACCAAATGCCTTCTGCGCCCTCATCTGGCTGAAATCTCTCAAAATGGACCTTCCATCCACCCAATTCTGCGCTGGAAGCACACAAAATGGTGCCGTCTTTCAACTCCACCGGCTTGTTCTTGACGGGACCGAAAATACCTTCTGGCAAGTCATGGGAGTCAGTCCACGATTTGCCAAAATCAATGGACTTCTTCACCCTTCCATGCCACAAAGACGGTTCGGTTCCTACCTTGTAGAATAGGTAAAGAACGCCTTTGGAATCCAGAAACAAAACGGGATTGTAACATGAACTTCGCTTTAATGGGTCCTCCGCTGTTGCCACCAAATGAGGATGACTCCACATCCCATTCTCCTTTCTAGATAGCCAGATCCCAACATCCGAGCACCCTTCGTAACTACCACCAAACCAAACCACAATAAGTTCACCATTGACCTCGCAAAGGGAGGATGCGTGGCAAAACGGTGTTGGAGGATTCTTGCATACAGACTCAGTTTGCACAATATAACTTACAACTATACTCAACTTCTTATTACATAGTCATGCTTATCTACTAACTGTAGCTGGCTCATAGTTCCTTCTCTATCTTGTACCGTCACATAGCCTTCAAGTACAATTAACTGACAGAAGAAGATTAGGGATTTTCTCATTATGATTCATAAAACTGATGTTGCCATCATAGGGTGTGGTCCTGCAGGGTCGACTTGCGGTGCCTTCTTAAGAAAATATGATCCCTCAATTCGGGTTTCGATCTATGAGCGATCGCGCTTTCCTCGCGATCATGTCGGAGAGAGCTTACTTCCCATGGTCTGCACAATCTTACAAGAATTAGGAGTCTGGGATCAAATGGAAGCCGCAAACTTTCCAATCAAAGTAGGGGCTACTTTCCAGTGGGGAAATTCGGATGAGCTGTGGGATTTCAACTTTCTGCCAAAAGGTGAATTCCATCCCGTACTGCGCCCTTCAGCCTATGAGGGACAAAGAGTCAGAACCGCCTTTCAAGTGGATCGAGCCCAGTACGACCTTATCCTTGCTAAATTTGCCGAAGATCTAGGCTGTAGCCTGAACTACCAGCTAGGAGTCACAGATATAACAAGACAAGGTGATAGAATCGAATCGCTTACTTTACAAAATGGTGATTCGGTGCAGGCTTCTTATTATATAGATGCTTCTGGCCATTCTGGCATCTTACGTCGCAAGCTCAAAGTGAATGTAGATGAGCCTAGCCAACTTCAAAATGTTGCGATTTGGGACTATTGGAAAGATGCGAAGTGGGCGGTGGAATTAGGCACCGGCGGAACAAGAATCCAAATCCTATCCGTGCAATATGGCTGGCTTTGGTATATTCAAATCGGTGATGATCGCACGTCGGTGGGGCTTGTTTGTCCTGTTGAGTACTTCAAAAAGTGTGGACTAACCACTGAAGAACTCTACAAAAAGGCCATCGGAGACAAACCACTCATAGCCAACCTGCTCAAGGATGCTGAAAGGCAAAATCAGCTTTCAACAACCAAGGATTGGTCATTCCTTTCCGAGCGAATGTGCGGAGAGAATTGGTATTTGGTTGGAGAGTCTCAAGGCTTTGCCGATCCGATCCTCAGTGCTGGACTAACACTCACCCATGTTGCGGCTCGAGAAGCTGCCTTTTCAATTCTAGAAGAGCGACGCGGCTCCAACAAGGATTGGATCAAAAAAGAGTACGAAGAAAGAAACATGCGCCGCATTTCCCAGCACATACGGTTTGCAGACTACTGGTATGCGGGGAATAAGCACTTCACCGAACTCAAAGACTCGGTGTCGGCAATTGCATCAGATTTTGGCCTTGAACTCAGTGGAGAAAGTGCCTTCCGCTGGCTAGCTTCCGGGGGATTTGTGGAAGAAGACATGGAAGTAGCTGGATTAGCGGCAGTCAGGTTAGACCAGCTTCATGCCATCAGTTCCAAACTTTCCGTGGAACCGCCAAAGAGCCGCCTTGAAGGAAACAACGTATTTGATCTAAACTTAGAATTCGCAGAATCGGTCCAGTTGGCAACCTACCGAGAAGGCAGAGTTCTACCGATTCCTGGTCTCAAACGAGGTAAAAAGATTCTTCCGCTAAATCGGTATTTCGCTTGGGTCATCGATGCTCTCAAGTTTTCTCCTCAACTTGACCAAGCTCTAGGCTATCTAAATCGAGTTCTATCGGCCCGAGGAACAACTTTTGATTCAGTTTTTCAAGACAGAATTCTTGAAGCTCTTGAGGCAATGATTCGAGATGACTGGGTAAGGGCGTACTACTCACCAAAGTTCCCTGTGATTCACCACTATTTTCAGCACACAACCGGCATGGTTCGCCCAAACCTAGAAGGAAAGTAGCCAGGCTTAGCTAGACGAGATTCCTTCTTGTCGCAAGGACACAAATTCCGGAATCCAGTCTTTATAATTCTTCCACCGACCTATGGAACTGGTGTAGACCGGTTGTCTTGCTTGCCAGCGGCTTGGTGTATTGATTGCCGACGTATTTTTCTCGTGGTGCAGGCAGGCTTCATCCCAAGACAGACCACAAAACTCTATAACATTCCTAACCGTGGCCTCCTTATTTAACACCAAATCTTCATAATGCAGTTCAAGTAGATTCTCGGCGGGCAAGTGGCGCCGCCAGTACTCCATAAACTTAAGATACTCTTTGTAATACTCGGCCGTATTAGATCGGTTATAGACAAATTGACTTCCTCCTCCAAAATAGGTTGTAAAGATGGAGAGACAGGTGTCGGCTGGGTCTCTTTGGATATGAAGGAAGCGTGCATGAGGAAGGGCTAAATGAATGAGCCCCAAATACGAAAAGTATAACGGCATTTTATCGGTGTGAAATGGCTTCCCTTTGGAAAGTAAGCTTACGTACTCTTCATACTCAACCGCAACTTTCCTCAGAATCTCACGATCGTTCTCTTCTGGCTTTGCCACAAGTCCAATTGACTTTTCAATCCAAAATCGCAGTTCTCCTGCACTTGCCACAAGGGGATGGCTTGAAACAATCTGATCGAGCAAAGTGGTTCCCGACCGAATCATCCCTACAATAAAAATTGGCCGTGCCGATTCCATCCCTTCAATTTTCTGAGATTTAAGGCTTTCATATTTTTTGATAATGAGGTCTCGATCCGATCGGATCCTCTCTAGGCTAAAGGGCGCGTTGTGAGAATGCAGGATGAAGGCAGCCTCATTAGCTTGATCGTAATACCGAAAGGCAGATTGATAATCACCCTCTTGCTCGGTCAGCTTTCCCATGCCATAGCTTGCATACATCTTGTTAATGAGGCTTGTGTTTAAGTCGCAAGCGATCTTCATCATCGGCTCTTTCAGGCTTTCCGAAGCGGCGCCTTTTTGGCATTGAAGCAGTCCGTAATAGCCAATGGCAAGTTGAGGCTTCTGTGCGACCGTTGCCTGAAATATAGATTTTGCCTCTTCAAATCGGCCTTGATCGATAAGCCACAGCCCAAAAGAAGGCTTCAGATCTGGCTTGTCTTCAATTGCCTTTTTGTAATGAACTTCTGCTTCTTCATCCTGCTTAATCATGGTCAGAGCAATAGCCGCCAGCTCATGAAGCTGCCCGCTTTTCGGCATTTTCCGTAGACCAGACATCACCGCGTCGAGGGCTTTCCCAACAATTCCCATCCGCAGATAGTGGCTGCCAAGAACCAAGTAGTTCTGAACATTTCTAGGGTCAAGCCGCATGGCCTGACTTAGCTCATTTTCCATTAAAAGAGTTTTCATTTCTATGGAGTAAGCAGCTCCCAGATAATGATGGTAAGGCTCGACGTCTGGCGCAATTTGAGTCGCCAATTTCAGATGCTCAATGGCATGCTTGGCATCAAATTTTTTTAAATAGCAAGAACCTAGAATGCCATGGGCTTCCGCCCGATTGGGCTCGATCGCAATTGCTTTTTGACACGTGGCGATGGCTCCCTCAAGATCTGATCTTCCCCTCTTAATTTCGGCTAAAAGGATTAAACACTCATAACTTGTTGGGCTTGTCTGAAGAAATTGATGGATCACCTGCTCCGCTTCATCATTTCGTCTTTGCCTCATTAGGCAAAGGGCAAAACAACTATGAGCGTCTTCTGATGCGGGTGCTTCTTGCACTGCCGACTGAAACTCTAGGGTTGCATTGACAATGTCACCCTTCCCTAACAGATGAATGCCTCGTTCTAAAGCCCCCGACATAGATCAACGAATACCGTTAGTTTAAGTGATTTCGCTTTTTAACCGCTGCAATCATTTCTGACTTTTGGCTTGCAGACAGGTTGGGGTTGTTTTGGATTTTTTGAATTCTCTGCTGGGGCGAAATACTCAGGTCAATATGGTCACCCAAACTCTTGTGAGCTGATGCAGGGATTGTATTTGGTGTGCAGCCATCAACAAAGATGAACGCAAAAATAAGAAGGGCAACTGCCACTGGTGTTAAAGATTTCATTGTCATAGTCTAGGGGTTGGTTCTAGCGGTGATTGAGAAGGGGTCAAGAGCTTTTAGGTTCAAACTCTTGACCCAACGTCTTTGTTTAGTACGGCGTTGCCGGAGTGGCTGGAATCAAGTTCCAGATGTCATACGTCCAACCCGTACCCGGAATCCAAGGATTCAGCGCACTATCAAGCAGATGGATCTGGCCACAAGGCACACCATTGGTAGAAGTGGCGCCATCCGCATTCGGTGGAGTGCGGCTGCCCATCCAATAGCAAAGAGTTGTTGCTCCTGCCCACATGCCGTAGTTCATTCCCGTTTTCACATAATAATGAGCGTGGCCGTCACTAAAGCCTAGGTTGGCTCCAGCTCCTGGCGTTGTTCCTGGCTGGGCTCCGAAGTGGGTTAGATTCACGTCGGGGCCATCAATGCCGTCATAGTAGTTCCCTGCCGCCTGACCACCGGGTCCGGGTCCGTAATAAGCGGATTGGGGTTGAGCCATCGAAGTCTTCTGAGCCGCGTCGTACTCGTCTAAAATGACGGTATCGGCAGGGGCGTCAGTCGAAGTGGTGGATTCACCAAGCAAAATGGCGTTAGAAGCGTAAGAATCGCAGTACTGGCTAGCAGCCCCATTCGATTCGTAGCAGCCCCAGCCGTCGTTACCTTCTTTAATGGCAACAGGGCAAAGGAAAATGCCAAAGTTCTTAACGTAAGGATAAACGCCTCTTGCCCAGTTTGTTTCGGCGGTCGGATCCATCGCGCCATCAATGTAGTTGTGGAAGTAGGTCTCTCCAATGCCGTAGCCATTGCTAGCTTGGGCGGCAAAGGTGTCGTCATTGTCGGATGCGTACATGACATGGCCGAGAGTCAGCTGCTTAATGTTGCTTAAGCAAACCGTTTTCTTTGCTGCCGCTTTTGCCTGGGCAAAAACGGGAAAGAGAATCGCGGCAAGGATTGCAATAATTGCAATCACAACGAGAAGTTCGATGAGCGTAAAAGCGCTCTTAGCGCGTTTTTTCATTGTTTTAAGATGCAGACAATTGTCTATTTGACGGGGCCGAATCTGAACTCGGCACAAACATGTCGGAGGTAGTTGAGTTTTTCACTACCAAAGGAGAATCCAAAAGGACCCGCTGAGCATGATCGTGAGACTCAGCGCTGAGACGATCTAAAAGCAGATTTGCGGCATGTCGGCCAAATCCCTCAAAGTCTTGGGCAACCGTTGTTAAAATGTCAGGGACCGAATCTTTCCACCTTGCAAGCCAATCAAAGCCAATTACCGAAAGATCAGTGGGGATAGAAATTCCCATCCCTTCCAAAAAGGCGCATAGCCAAAAGGCTAGAACGTCGTGACCAACAATGAGCGCGGTCGGACGAGGGTTGGCATCTCGGATCGCGCATGCGGCGGAAAGTGCCATTCGGTAAAAGTAGTCGTTCTTTTTAAGCCCGGTCGCAAAGGGGCCAGCCAGACGACTATTCTCGGTAGGTGAGTCAGGCAAGGTTGTTGCAATGATCACTTTTCCGTCCGCTTCGGCCCCTATGAGCTTCATCGCCCGCCTATAGCCACGAATCCTTTCTTGGATGGCAGGAGCCACGTCACTATCTCCGACAAACCAAATTCGGTGATGGCCCTGCTTCTGCAAAAACTCGGTTGCAGTCCTTGTAGCCAAGGCATTGGCAGTGCCCACGTAATCTGCATCAACTCCTGCCGGAGGCGGGGTGTCGACAAAAACAATCGGCTTGCCACTTTCCACAACCTTCGCAATAAGGTCGTCATTCGTGCCAAAAGGGTCTCGCTCGATGATGGCCCCCACAACCGACGGGCTCTCCAAGACATGGTTTAAAAAGTCCTTTTCATCAGACTTCACCACCGCCCCCACAAAAAGCGTTGGTTCTCTTACTACTAATTGGTAATGAGCTCCGCGCAGGGCGCGGGAGATTTCTTTGACCAGCAGCAAGGACTTTTCGTCGGCGATGGGATGGCTTACCCAAACATGGATTTCATTTCCTGTAACGGAAGATTTGGAACTTGGCTCGATAATGGGGCGAGAATGGGGTCGCTTTGTTATTGTTCCCGCAGCAACTAGCAGATCAATCGCTTTGCGTACAGTGCCTCTGCTAACCGCCAACCTCGCAGCAAGCGTTTCCTCAGATGGCAAAAAGGATCCCACTTCAAGAACTCCGTTGTCAATCAATCTCACCAGTTCTGCAGCTGCATTCTGAACGATTCTTGTCCCTTTTTCGTGCTTTGCTTGTTCCATTGTCTTGATTGTTCTCTGATTCTTGTTCCTAAAAGGACGATTCAAATAAATTGTTCAAGACATTGTACAAAACTTTTTCCACAAATCTACAATCTCACTAACTTTTTTAGACAATTTTCTAAAATTGTACGATTTATTAGTCTTCCCATCGTGCAAAAACCTCCAAAGGTGGATCCTATGTTCTTGCAAGCTTGGATACGATGTCCTTGCGGTGGTGGATACTATGTCCTGCCGTCAGACACGCTGGAGGGGTGCACCCCCGTTAAAACGGTGGGCGGGGTGGTTTAAGGAATTTGAATGGAATTTAAGTTCAAATTCGCTCTCCTCCCCTAACCCCGCCTCTCCAACAAGGTGGAAAGGAGGGGGACTTTTTTTATTCCTAGGCGGGGAATCGACCTCCCTTCCTTTCATCGCGAAGCGTTGAGAGGAAGGGTCGGGGATGGTGAACTGCGGCGAATACGCTACACACCTCCTCTCCAACAACCACAAAAAGAGACCGATTTTTCCTATACCACGACTTTGCTCAGTGGCGGAAATAAAGATGGCTGCCCCAAAAGAGGCAGCCATCTTTTCATTAACAAAGGATTAGCCGTTGATTTTGCGAACGATCCCCTTCTGAACGAGAGACTCGCGAAGCATCTTTCTTCCACGGTGGATTCTCGACCGGACCGTTCCTACCGTCGTCTTTTGCAGATCGGCGATTTCTCCGTAGCTCATTCCTTCCATATCGCACAGCACAATCGCCTGCCTGTAAACCTGAGGAAGCTCGCCGAGGGCCTCGTTTAGCTCGGATTTGATCTCTTGATGGACCAGCTCTTCATCGGGGGTTAAAGAAGTGTCGGCAATCGGAAGCTCTTGGACCTCGCCGTCGCTTGGTGAAACCATGGAGTTGAGGGACTCGGCTCGACGGATTGGATTATCTCGTCTTCGGCTGTCCAAATAGGCCCTTTGCATGATCCTCAGCAGCCAGTTGAGAAATGGCCGACCTGGCATGTAGCTGTCGTAACCTTTCCATGCCTTCACAAACGTCTCCTGAAGCAAATCTTCTGCTTCTGAGGAGTTTCGAGTCAGCTGCAGGGCTAGGGAATAGGCTCGCTTTTCGGTTCCCGCTAAGAGCTCTTCAAATCGTTTGATTTCAAATTCTTCTCGGCTCGCCAATAAAGCAACACGTTCATTTGATGTTTTCATTTTTTCTCCTTTTCCGTAATTGCTTTGTTTCATAAGGCTCCTTATCAGATGCCCAATGCAACAAGGATGAGGAATGAGTCAACTCTGACGTGCCCCGAATTCCAATTACTTGCGTATGCAACTATTGTACCTCGCTTTTTGGCCCTCGTTTACGGTGTATCTAACTATTGGAATGCCTTTTCTGCCAAAAAAGTTGCATGTTCAACAAATTTTCTTTGAGAAATTACGACGAAAAGTTAGCCTATGCTAAAATTAATAGCCGATACTTTTTTAGAGAGTATTGAACAGGGCGATGAAAGAGGATTTAGCAGACTATTCTGAAGCAGAATCAGCAGCCTCAACCATTGCCCGCCATTCGGTTCATGTCCCAAAAAGTGCAGTTGGCATTGCCAGGTTTCTGGCATTTGCAGGTCCCGCCATTATTGTTAGCGTTGGGTACATGGACCCAGGAAACTGGGGCACCGACATCGGCGCGGGTTCGCAGTTTAACTACAATTTGCTTTGGGCAGTTGTTTTGGCAGGGCTCGGAGCCATGTTTCTTCAGAACCTCAGCGCGCGGTTAGGGGTTGCCGCTGATATTGACCTTGCCAACGGCTGCCGAGTCCGATACGGCGATCGGTGGAAGATTCCTTTGTGGGTAGCGGCTCAAATTGCAATCGTTGCCTGTGATCTTGCCGAAGTCATTGGTTCAGCAGTGGCCCTTCAACTTCTTTTTCATGTCCCCTTACTTTGGGGTGTTTTTCTTACAGCCCTCGATGTGCTTTTGATTTTGATGCTAGAGAAGTTTGGTTTTAGGAAGTTAGAAGCCATCGTCCTTGCCCTCGTCGGGATCATAGCCACCTGTTTTGTCATTGAACTTATCAAGTGCGGCCCCGATTGGGGGCAAGCGGCAGTTCATACCGTGATTCCATGGATGGGGGGAAAGGATGCCATATTGCTGGCGGTTGGCATTATCGGAGCCACAATCATGCCCCACAATCTCTACCTGCACAGTGCTCTGGTTCGAACAAGGAAGTTCTCTAGCAAGGAGGTTGCCCTAAAAATGAATCGGCTTGATACCTACCTGGCGTTGGGGATTGCCACCTTGGTCAATGCCGCCATTCTTATCGTTGCAGCTGCCACATTTTATCGATCCGGTCATTACAACGTCTCCGAGCTTTCGGATGCTTACCATTTGCTAAAGCCGATCTTGGGTGGGCTAGCCCCGATCGCGTTTGCCATTGGGTTGCTAGCCTCAGGCCAGTCCTCTACCATCACCGGCACGCTCGCCGGTCAGGTTGTTATGGAAGGGCTCCTTGGTCTAAAAATTAAGCCCGCTTACCAAAGGCTGCTAACTCGGGCCTTGGCAATAGTTCCCGCTGCTCTTGTGATCGCAATCAAAGGGGATGGTGACACATTGGGCTTGCTCATTTTTTCTCAGATCATTCTTTCTATGCAATTGCCGTTTGCAATTTTTCCGTTAGTGGCAATGACAGGGGATAAAAAGGTGATGGGCAAATATGTCTCCTCAAAAGCAGTCCACGTCTTTGGATGGTGCGTGGGACTGGTCATTTTGTGCCTCAATGTTGTTCTGATCATTCAAACAATATAGGTTTTCTGCCCGTATCGAGGAGCCTTGATTGCCTAGGCTTTCTTCATTCAGTTAGGTGGCTTTACTGCGCAGGACGAACTTACTCAGATTCACATTCTTCAGTGGTTTCGTCTTCAAAAAGGACCGCCTTGGCCCGAATCCGACTTAATGTCTCCTCACTGAGACCTTCCTCAGACGAACTTTGCAATTTGCAGTGCAGTTTTTGGAGATTTTCTAGGAATAAAGAGCATTGAGGGCAGCTTTTAACGTGAAGCTCTGTAAAAGAGCGCTTGAGGGGACCTAATGTTCCATCTCCCAATTGATTTACGAGGCCCTCCATGTGTTTGCATGGAATGTCAGGAATTGGATTCTGCTTGTGGAGTTTCATGATTACCTACTTTATGCCGTATAGGCGGGGAGGGCGCGCCGGAGCAAGCGTCTGGCACGAAATAAGCGAGATCGAACTGTCCCAACAGGAACTGCGGTTGCAAGCGCAATTTCGTCGTAGGTCAGCTGTTCCACATCAAAAAGAACAAGGGTCAACCGATATTCTTCGGGCAATTTATCAACCGCAGCCAGAACTTCGGACACTTCTAAATGGTCTACAGCAAGGGGGCCATCTGGCAATGAATTCCAGTGGGCTTCATCAATTTCGACGAGCAGGGGTCTTGCTTTTTTGCGACGCAGAGTTTCTAAAAACTCGTTTTTCAAGATCTTGACCAGCCAACTTTTTGGATACGAGCCATCAAAGTTTTCCCATCCACGGGTTGCTTTGACCAACGTTTGTCCGACAAGGTCTTCGGCCTCGTCTTGGGTGGCAACCAAGCGCTTGGCAACGCGGTAGAGCATTGGAAGTTCTTTGGTAATGAGCTTTTCCAAGCTATCTTTGCTTTGGACAGTGCTTGGCATTACAGTCTTGTGAACCTTTCTGTTTGTAGCCACATTCGGCAAGGAAGTGGCCTTAGAGTGTGCCTTTGTGGGGAGTGAAGGTAACGCATTTTCCATGATCTCATCTGTATTGAAAAGGTGTAATTGGTAACTGGAAAAGAGTCAAAAGGTTCCTTACTTTTTTGTACCTTGCAGAAATATGGCAAGGAATGGGCCAGGGCTGAATCCAGTGAGCCAAGTGCAGATTGATGTCGTTTTGATTCAAAATAGATTCTGTGAAAGGAAAAATTGTTGGCTCGATTCTTTGCAGTTTGTTTATTTTGATCATCATTGCCTGCGGGTGTAACGATTCTACAACCGGAAGTGCGTACTCATCGGGTCCACAGACGGCAGGCGAAGGGGCTAATTTGAACAGCGCGGCTGCGACTCCCAAGACAACTCCGGGAACCGTAGCGGGTGGAACCGCAACCGGCGGTGCCACTTCAACCGGCTCGACCGTGGGCCAGTAACCAACTCCAAACTCGCTCCTCCTCGACAAGGCTATGCCGTATGGTTAAAGTTTGCGCCCTCACCGGAGCCGGGATCAGCAAGGAAAGTGGCTTGGACACTTTTCGAGACGCCGATGGGCTTTGGTATGGGCACAAGGTAGAGGATGTTGCGACTCCAGAGGGTTTCCAAAGAAACCCGCAAAAAGTTTTAGACTTTTACAATCAAAGAAGGCAAAGTGCCTTGGATGCTAAGCCAAATCTGGGCCATATCGCCCTAGCCAAAGCGGAGAACTTTTGTGATCTTGTCATCATCACCCAGAATATTGACGATCTTCACGAAAAAGCGGGCTCTTCGGCGGTGATTCACCTTCATGGGAGCATTTTTGAGGCGCGAAGTATCCAGTTTCCAAGGCCGATCTACCCTTGGAAATCAGACTTGAACGTTGGCGATTTCGATGAGAACGGCGTTCAACTGAGGCCCAACGTCGTCTGGTTTGGTGAACCAGTCCCGATGATGACTCCTGCCTTGGAGACCGCCCAAGAAGCAGACGTGATCCTTGTGATCGGAACCTCACTTCAGGTTTATCCCGCTGCCGGCATTGCGACTTGCAACCCAAGCGCAAAATTAATTCTTGTTGACCCAAAGCCGCCACCCGAAATTCACCACTCGGTTCATGTCATCGCCGAGCCTGCTTCGGTTGGAGTCTCAATCGCATTCGACTTTATCAAGTCTCTTTCTTGACGGAGGCTTCTCAATCACGGTTAGAATCCCGTCCGGTATAACGGATTTATGGCGGAGCGGATGTGGGCACCTTGGCGATACAAATACTTAGAGCAGCCGGTTCCCTCTGATCCAACCACCGAGCGGGGCTGTATTTTTGTCGACTTGCCAGCCCAATCTCACGATCGAGACAATCTGATATTGTTTCGCGGAAAAAAAGCATTCGTGATGTTCAATGCGTATCCCTACTCTAATGGGCATCTCATGATTGCCCCGTATCAGCACACCGGAGAAATCGGTGAATTAGACGACGGCGCACTTTTGGAGATCAATCAGCTACTGGCCGACTGCGTCCGATGGCTCCGAAAAGCTTATGCGCCAGCCGGATTCAACATTGGCGTCAATCTAGGCAAAGCGGCAGGGGCGGGAATACCCGATCACGTCCATTGGCACATCGTGCCCCGGTGGGCAGGTGATACCAATTTCATGACCACGATTGCAGAAACAAGGGTGCTACCTCAAAGCCTTGCCGATGCCTACGATCGCCTCAAGGAGATCATTGATCAAGAGTCAGCCCATGACAGAACTTAGCCAACTCCGAGCGGATGCGCTCAACTGTCAAAGATGCCCTTTATCTGGGAGAAGGACAAATGTTGTGTTCGGAGAAGGCGATGAGAATTCTCCCTTGATGTTGATTGGCGAAGGGCCCGGTGAAACCGAAGATAGACTCGGGCGGCCCTTTGTGGGTAGGGCAGGGCAGCTGCTTGATAAGGCTTTAGGGGAGGCTGGTCTTAGCCGTGAAAAGGTTTACATAGCCAACACGGTGAAGTGCAGGGCGGCTGATTGGCAATCTGGCAAGCCGGTGAACAGAGCCCCCACTGAGGAAGAAATTGAGGCTTGTCGACATTGGCTGGTGCCTCAAATCTCGTTAATAAGGCCTTTGGTCATCCTTTGCGTGGGAGCTCCCAGTGCAAAAACAATCATCAAAAAGGATTTTAAGATTACGCAAGAAAGAGGCCGACTATTTGAATCGAGTTTGGCCAAAGCCGCCATGGCCGCGCTCCATCCATCGTACATTTTGCGCCAGGCCAATATCAGCGGAGATGGTGGTTATGCTCTTTTGGTTGCCGATGTTTTAAAGGCTTGGGAAACCGCCTGTCGGTTAAGAGAGCGAGGAAAAAGGTCGCCTTTTGATATAGATATGCCTGACTCTGCGCTTCAAAGTGCCTTGATTTCGTCGCAGTGAATCAAGCAAGGAACCAAATGGCGTTTCCCATCAAACGCTACACTAAAGGGAACTCTTTTATTGCCAAGAAGCGGTAAAAAGAGACATTCGCGATGCGCTTATCATCTTTCCCTTTGAAATGTTCTCTCCTTGCGGTTGGAGCCGTCCTTTCCTGTTCTTCGGTGTTGGCTCTGCAGCCCCGTCCTGCCCGCATTTACAACCTAGAATCGGTCAAATGGCATGTCTGGTTGCATCCCTCAACATCCAGTTTAGACGGTTACGTTATCAATACGGTTAAGCCATTTAAGGCAGGCACAAAAACTTTGTATTTTGACTGCGGCAAGATGAAAATTGGCAAGGTCACCATCAACGATATCCCTGTGAAATACCACTGGGATCCTTCAGAGATGTTGTATGTCACGGTTCCTAAGCAGTTTCAGAAGGTCATGGATTTGCACGTTTTGATCTCCTACAATGTGCGCCCTACCGCGGGAGCTTATTTCATTCCCGCTTCTCGTGCCTATCCTGCTCACACATCCGTTTTTTACACCCAGGGAGAATGTCAAGACAATCACTGCTGGCTGCCCACCTATGATTATCCAAATGACAAAGCCCTAACCGAAGGATGGATCAATGTGCCAGCGGGGTGGAAGGCTCTTAGCAACGGTGCCCTTGAAGACGTTAAAAAGGAAGGTCTAAGAGAGACATGGCATTGGAAGATGAACAAGCCGATCTCAACCTACCTCATCTCATTTGTCGCGGGGCGGTATGACATTGGCTATGAAAAACTTGGCAACCTCAGCGTGCAATATTGGACTCCACAAGGGCTACTGTCGTGGGGCAAGGCCGCGTTCGGCAACACAGGCAGAATCATTGCCTTGTATGAAAAATTGACTGGATTCCAATATCCATGGCCCAAATTTGCTCAGTCGGCAGTGCCAGATTTTATGTTTGGAGGAATGGAAAACGCAAGCTGCGTTACCCAAACTATCTCTGCCCTTTTTCCTCCATCTGCTGCACCTTTAGAGGATTCATCAGGACTTGTTGCCCACGAGCTTGCCCACCAGTGGTTTGGAGACACGGTAACAACCAAGGACTGGGCTAACGCTTGGCTAAACGAGGGTTTTGCCACTTTCATGCCTTGGTTTTTGGTAAGGCAGGAGCAAGGCGAGGATGCGTTTGAAGTTGAAAAATACAGTAACTTCAAACTGGCCCTTCTTGCCGATCAGATGCAGAAAAGACCGGTTGTTTACTCAGACTACTCTCAGCCAATGGATCAGTTTGGGCTCTTTATCTACCAAGGAGGCGGTTCTCGACTAGCCATGCTGATGCAAAAGCTGGGTGAATCCGCGTTTTGGAAGGGAATCAACTACTACCTCACAAAAGAAGAGTTCAAGCCGGTTGACACTCCAACCTTTTTTGCGGACATGTCAAAGTCAACTGGGGTCAACCTCACCCCGTTCATGAAGTACTGGTTCTATGGGTCTGATATGCCTTCGGTGACCGCTAAAGTTGATGGCGGCAAGTTGGTTCTCACCCAAAAAGCTCCTTATGCTGATCTTCCGATGCCAGTTTGGATTTGGGATAACGGAGCGTGGGTGAAAAAGTCTTTTGACCTTTCCAGTGGGTCTGCAACTTTTGACCTCGGTTCCATGGCAAATGATCCTATTTTGCTTGACCCCCACAAGGCCGAGTTAGCCAACGAAACCACGGATTGGACCTATACCAATGACCAATGGCTAACCGTTTTCAACAATGCGCCGGTGGTGTCTCAGGTTGCAATGCTTGGAGGCGGAAACCAATTTTTTGGTGGTGGCAATACAGGGCCAAATCTTAGTCAAGATCAGTGGAAGCAACTTCTGCAGACTATCAGCGCTCCCCAGGTTCAGCCACTCTTAATCAATAAGCTTGACAAGGATAGCCTTAGCACCTTGATGACTTATGTCACTGGCAGTGACGTCAAATTGCAGCGTGATGCCATCAACCGGATTTCGGCTTTGTATTCATCAGATGCTCCTTCTGACGTGCTGGCTTCGCTAAGATCACTTATAGACACAAGCTCTAATCCTGATATCCGAAATGCGGCTTACGATGCCTTGATGCATATGAATGGCTCAGAAGCCCTTGCTAACTTGGGCTGGCACACCGACAGCTTCCGTGAAAACATGGAGACAACCGCCTTAAACTGGTGGGCAGACCATAGCAAAAGTGAGGCGAGAGCCTACGCACTTCAGGCCCTTTATTCGGGAATGATGGAACCAGTGAGAATTGCTGCTATCAATGTGCTCGGACGGGTAGGAGACGCAAAAGGTGAACACACAGCTTATGATGCCCTCATCAAGGTGGTGCAGGAAGGCTCGTTCGGGGCAACTAACGCAGCGATGAACGCGCTTGCCAGCCTCGGCGACGTCAAAGCGATTCCTTACATTAAGCCATTAACCCACAGCGACATGCTGTTCATTAGGAGGACGGCAAAATCGGCGTTGAGTCGGTTGTCTTCCGATGCGGAAGCCATGCGCAAAGGGTCAAACGGATAGGGAAACGTCAATGAGGGCACTTTGTGACGGTTAGCGGTCATCATCCATTCAAAAAAGCTCAGCCCATCTGGGTTGAGTTTGAGGAAGGACTTGGTCAAGAAGACCAAGGATGGCTTCGAGTTGCCCAATTTCAGCTCAGCTTCCCTCAATGTCAATCAGCCTTACTAAGGATTGCAGGGTGGACAAGCATCCGCGCGTGGCTCAATGGAGAGTTTGTGCTATATGGGCCGGCAAGAACCGCATTGGGGCACTTTCGGTTCGAAGAGATTGACATTTCTCCTTTTGTTGCGGAAAAGGGGAATGAACTTACCATCGAAGTGGTGAGCTACGGCATTCCTACATTTTCGAACATCTTTCAGCCTCCATTTGTACAAGCCGAAGTTGAGACTGAGCATGGAGTTGTTGCCTTTACGGGCCTAGAAAGCCGGTCACTGATGGCTAAAGAAGACAAAAGTCGGCGTCGGCACGTTCAGCGCTATTCCTACATGCGGGGTTGGTCAGAAGCCTATGTTCTTGATGGAAGAAGTAAGGAATGGAAGACTAGCGATCTTCATTCCGGCGGCCACTTAAAAATAATTTCCGCGATTGGAGGTGAGCTTTTGCCAAGGCGGACTCCTTCTTCAGCCTTTCACCGAATCAAGCCCGTTTCTGGTCAAACGGCAGGTAAGTTTCAGGTAGGGAAGCTGCCCAATAAGCCAAGAAGTGACCGCACTTTAGACAACATTGGCAAAGATGTGGTGAGTTGGCAAAAGAGTCAATTTACAGTTTTTCCGTTCGAAAATTGGCAGCGGCTTAGTTTTCATCCAGCCGAAATTGCGCCATCCGGCGAGAAGCACCTTACTGAAGGTAGCACTCTCGGATTTGAGTTTGAAAGAGATATCACAGCCTTGGTTCAGTTTGAGCTTGACACTCAAGAATCGGGAACGCTGTATTTGGCTGCCGATGAAATCAAAGATGGGCCAGTTGTGGATCCCTTGCGTAACGCGTGCCTTGATATTATTCAGTTTGACTTTCAACCTGGTCACTATCAAATCACGACCGCGGAGCCAATTGCCTTTCGTTACCTTGATTTTGTTGCCCTTCAAGGCAGTGTACAAATATCCAATGTGCAGGCGATAGAGATTGCCCACCCTGATGTAAAGCAATCAAGTTTTACTGAGACAGGCGATTGGCAGGTACTTTTTGACGCCGCCTACGAAACCTTGCGGCCCAACTCTTTTGACTTTTTTACGGACTGCCCGGGGCGAGAAAGGGCTGGATATGCGTGCGACTCTTTTTTTACTTCCCGAGCCGCCTATGAGCTTTTTGGAAACACTTTGGTGGAAGAGGCATTTTTAGAAAACTATGCTATGGCTCCTAGCTTTCCGGCTATGCCTCAGGGCATGATTCCAATGTGCTACCCATCCGACATTTTGGGAGGGACTTATATTCCTCAGTGGCCGTTGTGGTTGCTGGTCCAAGTTGGAGAATTTCAAACACGAAATCCGTCTAGCCCTGTTACAGCAGCACTTCGCGAGAAGTTTGAGAACCTCTTGGCTTGGTTCAAGCCTTATGTTAATGAGTACGGATTATTAGAAAATCTTCCTGGTTGGAATTTTATTGAGTGGAGCGGCGCCAATGACTTAGTTGGTGGGGTTCATTTTCCTACAAACATGCTTTATGCCAGGGCCCTCGAGGTGTATTCGAACCTCTATGAATCGGAGTCTAATGCCATGGCGGGCGGCAAAGACTCCCCCTCACAGAAATTATGGAAGACGATCCACGAGATGTCTTATGATGGTCAGTTTTATCGCGATCACGCGTTGCGAGTTGATGGCAAGTTAGTTCCTCAGCCCCAATGTAGCGAGGTTTGCCAGTCCTATGTCTTCTTTTTTGAGTTGGCAACCCCTCAATCTCAGCCTCAGTTGTGGAAGAACTATGTTAGCGGCGACAAAGTTGGAAAAGGGCTGATTGCACCCAATCTTTTCATTGGCGACGTTTTGAGGCTGGACTTACTGACAAGATGGAACGAAAAGACGGTTGCCAAGCAAGTTCTTGAACAAATCTTTTTGCCAATGGCAAAAAAGACGGGGACGTTATGGGAAATGGAACAAGACTGGGCAAGCTGTTGCCACGGATTTGCCTCATACGTCGCGGTCATAATTAATAGAATATTCGAACCTTGATTAACTCAATCAGCGTCTTAATCATTGCATGCAACGGCGCCTGCTATGACTTTAGTCGGATTTTTCTGACATGAGAACCTGGCTTGTCATTCCTATCGAAGAAGATGCGTAAAGATTTGAGCAGATATGAAAAAAGGTCCCATTAGCGCCAAGGACCGAGAAGACACCGAAGACACAATTTGCCGACTTATTAGAGACCGGATTAGAGGCGGATTGTATCACGCAGGTGACAAAATTTCCTCGGTTCGAGAAATGGCGCAGCAGCAAAATGTTAGCATAGCCTCGGTTTTAGATGCCTACCGACGGTTAGAGATGGAAGGTGTCATCCAGTCTCAACCTCAGTCTGGATTTTATGTTCAGCTGATGGCAACCAGGAAGTTTGCCAACACTGCGATCCCAGAGCCACCACGCACTCCCATGGAACAGACTCAGGAATCTATCGTGGGTTCCATTCTTCATGATGCAAGAAGCTCTAATGTTGTCCATTTGGCAGGGGCTAGCCCCAATATTGACCTTCTTCCAACCGGGATCCTGACTCGGTTGATGTCGAGAGCCTTGCGAGACGAGGCACTCACGTCTATGAGCTACTCTAGTCCGGTTGGGATTCGCCAATTAAGAGAGCAAATTTCAAGAAGGATGCTGGCAGCCAGCGTGAGTTCGGTCCCCGATGACATTATCGTCACAAACGGGGGTAGCGAGTCTTTGTCATTGTGCATTCGGGCGGTGTGTCAGCCAGGAGACATTATCGCGGTGGAATCACCAACTTATTACGCGATGCTGCTTGCGGCGAAGACCCTTGGGCTGAGAGTCATTGAAATTGGCACCCACCTGACGGACGGAATGAATTTGGACTCTTTACGAGCCATTCTCGACCAATATCCGATCAAGGCGGTGGTTTTAACTCCATCCTATGGCAATCCTCTGGGTCACCTGATGCCCGATGAAAACAAGGCTCAATTGGTTCAGCTGCTTGAAGATCGAAATATTGTGCTCATTGAAGATGACGTTTACGGTGACCTTGGATATTCTTCCAACCGGCCGATCGCGGCTAAGGCGTTTGATCGAACAGGCAAGGTGATGTATTGTTCGTCCTTCAGCAAAACTTTAGCTCCCGGATTTAGGGTCGGATGGGTGATTGGCGGTCCTTATCAGCAAAAGATAGAGCTCATTAAATTTGCAACAACCGGAAGCACGTCGAGCCCTCAACAGATTGCCATTGCCGAGTTTCTTGCCTTTCAACGGTACTCACACCACGTTCGGAAAGCAGTTAAGGTGTACCATGCCAATGCCAACGCCATGGCAAAAACCATCCGTAGCTCTTTCCCAGAGGGCACTCAAGCTCAGAAGCCGCTAGGAGGGTTTGTGATGTGGATCACGATGCCACCGGAGGTGGATTCAATCGAGCTGTACAAGTCGGCAATTCATCACAACATCACGATTATGCCTGGGCCCGCCTTTTCCGCTCATACCAATGCCTATCAAAACTGCATGAGGTTGAATTGCAGTAAATGGAGCCCAGAAGTTGAATCTGCCATAAAAACTCTTGGCAAACTGGCCTGCGAGCAGGTATCGGCTTTTAACAGTGCAAAAAGGCTGATTAGCAGTGCTGTAAACCGGTAGCAAAAATTTTGTTACGTTTTGCACATTGCGAAGAACAATTTGCCTTACTTTAAGAAGCGGCGAATCGTTGTTTTAATCTCATCGGTTCGTTGCTCTGGTTGGAGGCTGACGCAGGACCCGTCGCCTCCGTGAAGTCCCTCATGAAGGATGCAAGTTTGCAAATGCTCGCTTAAAAACGAGATACCAAGGGTTTCCATTGCCGCCTTTACGGCAATGATCTGCTGCATGATTTCTCCGCAAGTCCTTCCGTCATCAATCATTCTTTGAATGCCATGGACTTGACCTTCAATTCGTGCCAATCTTTTTGTTGCTTCTTGCTTCAGTTCTAAGGTCATTTTCTTGATTTCAGTTTAGCCCCCAAAAGAAATTTCAGGATTTGCCAATAATCATTACTACGATGGCAATAGGCGGCTCGAATGCAATTTCAGGAGGGAATCCGGTTGCCCCTGCAGCAGTTCAGCCTTCCGAGCAGGTTTCCAACAAGCGGGCTGAACTCCAAGCTCAGTTGCTGAAGAAAATCCTAGATAGTCAGCAACAGCAGGCAACTCTGGCCGCCAATGAACTACAGGGTAAGGGCCAGCTCCTCGATATTCGGGCTTGAGTGACTTTCTGTAGCTTCTTTCCTAACCACGTTGCTTGCATCCGCGTTTTCGCATGTGGTAGCTGGTTAAGCCAACCTCAATGCTAGCAATTATAAGACCGATAAATCCGAAAAGTAACGTGATGACCAGTAATCGTGTTGCGCTAAGCTTACCATCGGGAGGAAAAGCAATATCCCACGCAGCGGGAAACAGAGCGGTAAAAAGCGGAAGGAACAAGAGTCGCCATTTTTTGAGGTTCGGGATGGGGTACACAATGAGGCAGGCAGGAAGGATTGACATGAGAGTTGGCTTGATGGCGTCAAGCAATGGGAACGGCATATCCCCTCCATTTCTTGTGGCGATGAACCAGGTAGGAGTCGCCATGGATGCAAGAATTACGTAGCCAATTGCGACTGCGAGTGGCGCCTGGCTTAAGGTTAGATTTTGTTTGTCGCCTTCTTTCATATTAGGTTGTCTGTACTAAATCCCCAATGCAGTCTGGGATTTCTCTCCTTAAGGATTGCTCCATGATTCAAGGCAGTTTCCTTTCTTGGTGAAAAAACTGTTGAACCACGTCTGGTCTCCATCTGCAAAGTCAGTGTATTGGGAGTATGCGCAGCTGAGGTCCTTCGCGCTGGTACAATTCCCATGGTAACGTGTGTGCTCAAACCCAACCGACCCGTCGTTCTTGAGCCTAACATAGGCAGACATAGCAATTGGCGTATTGTCATGGATTAGGGGATAGGGTGACCTATTATAGTAGGTTGGGTCAACCACCCACCCGGCTCCTGGCTGCCCTGCAATGCACCGCCGATAAGCTCCGCTTGGGTCGAACCCTGCCCTGGCTTCGCGCCAGCCGAAGTACGTCAACTTGTATGGGCTCAAATCGTTGAGGAATCTTTGTCTGAAGGTAACTGGATAGGCCGATGCGAGCTCGGAAATAAAGGCATTTGTCTCGCCGGCAGGGTATGGGTCAAGGGTCGACGCAACCAGTGCCTTTGGTACGAGCCCCGCAGTGACTAGGGTCGGTGCACCATACGCCATGTAATTGTTATTGTTGTTTTCGTAGATGCCCTGCGCAATGCCAAGTTGGTGAAGGTTGCTAAGGCTAACTGAGTGGTATGCAGACCTTTTCGCTTGGGCCAGCAATGGGAGGGTAAGCCCCACTATAACCGCAATTACGGCAAGAACAACCATAATTTCAACTAAGGTAAACGCAGAAGGCTTGGTGGTTTGGTTTCTGTCCAAGAGAAACTCCTAGCCTAAGGATAGCACGTCCCATTGGGGCATGGATGGGTATAGCTGTTGCCCGAGTCGGTCGTGCACCCAACAAATGTGTTGCCCGACGAGTTAACCCAGTAGTATCCGTTTTTGCATAAATACAACGAACACTGGGTCTGGAGCAGGTCGTAGCACTGATCGCCACCGAACAACCTGCATTCCAGATAACATTGAGACCCCGGGTACCAGAATGTCTCTGGCAGACTATACTGAAACGCACATGGCACTCCGATGCACTGGACGCTGGTGGACGCAGGCTGAGGTGTCCTTTGCAGGGTTAAGCCGTCAACCAAGTTAACAGGGCCCTGGGGCCAGTTATTAAGCCCAAATGCGTACCCAGTGCTTGCAACCAGCATCCAGCCCCCCACAACCGTTGTTATGGCGACGCTAGCAGGCATGAGAGTGAGAGAATCAATTAAGCTTGCAATCGGACGAAAAATATTCACCATGACCACAGTTTTGCCCCCCCCCCATTAAACAAAGTCAAGTCCTAGAATGACGAAAAGTTATCAAAAATGACGGAAATTTAAAACCCTTCATTGCCAAGTAGTAAGTCAAGGTGAGGTGTAGCCCAAATTTAAACCGTTTTAGCAAGGATAACGGCTTCTGCCACTTCCTTCATGCTCTTTCTAAGGTTCATGGACTGGAGCTGAATCCGCCGATAAGCTTCTGACTCCGACAATTTGTGCTCATCCATTAAAATCCCTTTTGCGCGGTCAATCAGCTTCCGTGTTTCAAGCTTCTCGGTAAGGTCTTTGACTTCCTTGCCAAGGTCTCGGTTTTGGTCATACCGGCTTCTTGCTACTTCAATCGCGGGGGGAAGGTCCCGAGGGTTGTAAGGTTTGACAAGGTAGGCAAACGTCCCCGCAGCCGCTGCACGGTTGATCAGTTCACTGTCATTGTAGGACGTGATCATGATGCAAGGGGCAATTTCTTCGTCAGTAATAATCGAAACCGCTTCGATGCCGTCCATTTTGGGCATCTTTATGTCAAGAATACAGACGTCTGGGTTGAGGTCCCGAGCCAGATCGACCGCCTTTTGGCCGTCCTCTGCCTCGCCCACCACTTCGTAGCCTTGGCTCTCCAGCATCTGTTTGAGGTCGAGAAGGATGATGGGATCATCGTCTGCAATCAAAACGCGCATGAGAATTTTTAGTTTACGTTACTAGAGGCTCAATCGTTTCACCACGCCTTGATTTTAGCAATGGAACTTGGCAAGAGTTGGCACAATTTGGCTTAATTTTGATCGCTCTGGATGGTGACTGTCAACCTATGCCGGTTAGCCAGTGGAGAGCAGTAAACTGAATGCGAATGCACCCTCTCAACGCTGAGGTCTTTACTAACGGTCTTGATTATGCAGGTCTCTTTCCTCCTGCCTTGTTGAACCTTCAGTCGGCACTTAACGAGTACGATTCCTTAACTACGGGGCCAGAATCATCCTTAGTTCGAGGCTTCGCAATTTCCACCTCACAGCTTGCTAATCTCAAGCACTGCTTGCTACCAAAAGGAAAGGTTCTGCAGCTTTGCGTTATAGGCAAAGGCGCCGATTCACTAGAAAGCTGGGAAGCAAATCTTGAGTTTGATGCCAACGAAATCAATCAAGCGGTGGACCATTTCGGAGACCAAATCTGCTTAAAAACATACGAAGTTCGGATTCCGGCTGAACTGAATCCTCAACAGGCCATCCAAGACTTAAGCGGGTTTGAAGAAGGACTCGCCTATTTAGAACTGCCCTTGCATCGTAATGAATTTGACCTTGACGCCTTTGCCGCCGCGGCTGGAACTGCCGAAAATGTTGGACTCAAGGCCCGCACCGGTGGAATCACTTCTCATTCGGTTCCGGATCCCTTTCGGCTTGCGGAATGCATCGTCGCCTGCTCCCAAGGTGAGGCAAGCCTGAAATGCACGGCGGGATTGCATCATGCCTATCCAACCTTGAATCCAGAAACCGGGGACACCGAATTTGGCTTCTTGAACATTTTGCTGGCGGTAGGTCTGGCGTGGGAGCACGATTACTCTTGTTCTAAAATTAACGAGGTTCTTACCGCCAAATCGGGGCTCATAAATTGCGATCATCAGCTAGAATGGCAAAAAGACACCTTGAGTCAAAATGGTCAGTTTCTGTTTGAAAATGAATCTCTTTCCATTGGCACTTGCTCTGTCAAGGAAATTATAGAAAACCTCCGAAGAGAGCTTGATCTTGTTTAAGAATTTCCAAACTCAATTGCCTTGCTATGAATCTCGCAAGACCCATTGCAAATGGGGCTGTCAGATGCGTGGCTCTTCTCATTACGTTTGTTGCCTCAATTGCCATTTTGAACCCGCGCAGACCGAAAACCTTTATGCCATTAGTGATTAACCCTCAAGAAAGATCGTGGATTCCCTACGAGCCCACATCCCATTTTTCATTGCAGAACATTCCATTTGGGATTTTGAATCGAGAAGGAGTGCCAAGAGTGGCTACGCGAATTGGCGATGTTGTGATCGACCTTGCCATGCTAACCGAGTTGGGCCTTATCCCAGATTTACCAGGGGTTTCAGAAGGCGTCTTGCCCCTTGATCCCAGCGCTCTTTCTCAATTAAGATCCGCGATGTATGAACTGTTGGAGGAAAGTAGTCAAGTCCTTCGAGACGATGTTTCAGCAAGAGAGCGAGCCTTGATTTCAGCGAGGTCAGCCTCCATGATGATGCCGTTTCTGGCAAGGGGCTATGTTGATTTTTACTCTGGCATCCATCACGCCTCTAATGTTGGCAAAATGTTTCGGCCTGATATGGCTCCCTTGTTGCCCAATTACCGCTCGCTGCCGGTAGCCTACAATGGACGCGCCAGCAGTCTGTTTTGCTCTGGCACTGCCATCCAAAGGCCCTACGGTCAGATCAAAAAAGGGGATGGCCCGCCTCAATTTGCACCGACCGAGGAATTGGATTTTGAACTCGAGATGGGCTTTGTGATAGGGAAATCCAATGGAAAAGGAGATCCGATCAGTCCAGATAGGGCCCAAGAGTACATAGCGGGATTTGTGCTTGTCAATGATTGGTCGGCAAGAGATGTGCAACGATGGGAATATCAACCATTGGGTCCCTTTTTGGCAAAGAGCTTTGGCACCAGTGTCTCTCCGTGGATTGTGACTCCAGACGCATTGGAGCCGTTTCGATGCCAGGGGATGGAGCAAGTCCCGGCACCCTTGGACTACTTGCAGCACAAAAAGTGGGGACATTTTAAGATTGAGCTTGAAATCAGCCTGAGAACAAAAGAGATGAGCTGCCCAGAAGTCATTAGTAAAACTGACAGCCTGCAGCTTTATTGGAGTTTTGGCCAGCAGTTGGCTCATCAAACAAGCAACAACACGCCGATTGAACCAGGCGATTTGTTTGCAAGCGGCACCATTTCCTCAGAATCTGCATTTTCAGACGCAATTGGTGGCTTTGGATCGCTACTTGAACTTACCTATCGTGGTTCAAAGCCAATCAAAATTGGTGGTTCGGGAGTTGAGCGTGGCTTTTTGCAAGATGGAGACGAAGTTGCCTTTTCTGGCTATTGTCAGGGAGATGGCTTTCGAGTTGGATTTGGGGAAGTTGAAGGCGAGATCTTGCCGGCGGTGTACAAACCGGCATGATTCATCTGTTTGGCACGGTTTGCATAGACCGCATCCGACGTGTTGAAAAACTGCCCCCTATTGGCGGTTACGCCGAGGTGCAAGAAGAGATGGAATTATTAGGTGGGGAAGCGGCCAACACCGCCGCTTGCCTTGCCTTGTGGGACGTTCCGGTGGAACTTTACTCCAATGCGATTGGAATAGGAGAAAGGTCAGATCGGCTTGCTTACAAGCTCGAAGCGGCAGGCCTGTCGGTGAGTCACTTAGTAAAAAGTGGGGAAGTGCAAACCCCGATTTGCGATATCTACGTCACTCCCGACGGTGAGCGGACAATGTTCGGGCTGGGATTTGTGCAAATGGATCGGCATGTTGATATTCCCGTCTTTGAGAGCCAGCCAAGCGCCTGGTTTTCTTGTGAACCTAACATGCCAGAAGCCGCTTTTGAAACCGCCCAAAGAGCCCTTTCCAAGGGCCATCAGGTGTATCTTATGGACTTTCCACCGGGGGACCTTCCGGTTGGTGAAGGCGGATTTTGGCAATCTAGCACCGACCTTTTTGGAACCAAGGGCAACACTCAAAAAAATGTCCAGTGGTTAGGCCGGTTTGTGCATGATCACCGCTGTTTTGCAGTTTTAAGCGATGGTCCCAATGGGTTTATTGCCGGATCGCCAACCATGCCGGTGAGGCACTACCCTCCATTCCCAGCCCCCCATATTGTAGATATGACCGGAGCCGGGGATCTTTTTAGAGCAGGAATGCTTTATGGATTGCACCAAGGCCTGCCCCTTTCCGACTGTCTTCGAATCGCTTCCGCAGTAGGCTGCCTCAGTGTCGGCAAAATAGGAGGCGCCAATTCTGCCCCTTCTTTACAAGCGGTTTTGGACCACGTTAAAGCCAATCCAGATGTGGCGCGAAGTTACAACTGACGCCGCATTTTGGTTGAATATGCTTTTGCAATTCAATGCCTGTTGCTAGCGTTGTTTCCTCCAAGTAGAATCTACTTCGTACCCTTTGAGCTCAATCTTAGTATTTGGACTGCCTTCAAACTTGAGTTCGTGATTATCAGCCGGAGGCTGGAAATATCTGGTTACGGTCACTAATCCATGGTCAAGAAACACTTCTAGGGAAGAGCGATCAACCAACACCCGCACATCAACCGTGCCGTCTCTATTCTTCATCGGTGCCGTGGTATCCATCATTTTCACCTCGTCAACTGCAGGGTCAAATCGAATGTGGGTGCCTCTAACGTTCAGGTCCAGCGGTTCATTATTTGAAAAATGAAGTTGAAAAGAGATGTCATAAAGGTCTCCCTTCAGTTCTTTAAGCCTTTCGTTAGCCCCACTTACGGAGAGGTTGGTTCCAGCCACCGATTTGCGGTGAAGGGAATCAAGTTCTTTGACCGGCCAACGTGAAACCCTATATCCGTTTGCTGTTTCCGTAAGGGTCAGATCACACGGAATTGACATCTGCTGGTTGAATGGATTTCCTGGCATTGGCCCGGGGCCGTTCATCCATCCGATCTGAACTCTTCTGCCATCAGGGGCATTGTTATAAGTTTGAGAGGCATAAAAGGTGTCCCCGAAGTCACCTTGAATCGAGCTTTGGCTGGGAGTGAAATGAGCACCGTCGAAGTTCCCTACAACGTAGTGGTAGTTTCCCGCATAAAACACCCATTTTGAGACTCCTTTTTGGTTGGAGACAGGCATTTCGAACAACTCCGGACATTCGGCTGTACCAGGAATAACAAAGCGGCTTTCTTCCTTCCAGTGGCGCAAATCCGGAGAAGAGTAAATGCCAAACTCGTTGCCATCAAGATAAAGCACCAGAATCCATTTGTGTTGAGGCTGGTACCAAAAAATCCTTGGGTCTCGATCTTCACCAACAATATGGTGGAGCACGGGATTGCCTTTGAACTTTTGCCAAGTTTTGCCATCATCAAGGCTTGTGACCAAACACTGAGTAAAGGGGTTGCCAGCGGCAGTGTACATGGCAACAAGAACAGGTGTGCCTTCTTTTGAAACTCCGCAAGTGTCATGAAAATCTACCGCCGCGCTGCCGGACCAAACTTCCCCTCTGGAATCTGGCTTGATGGCAACGGGCAACTGCTTCCAATGCATCAAATCGGGGCTGACGGCATGGCCCCAGTTTTTGTAAGCAGATTGAATGCCCTTAGAGTTGTATTGAAAAAAGAGATTCCAAACTCCTTTGTAGAAAACCAGCCCGTTAGGATCATTAAGCCAGTTGCGCTTTGCTGAGAAGTGGAACTGAGGTCGATAGGTTTCTTGATACAGTTTTGGCATAAGGATCGGTTTTGCTTTGGGGGTGTCGCTTTCTTCGATTTGGTCGACATTGACGTGTCCCCAACCCCCGAGGGCGTGGTCGTAAATTTCAATTCTTGCGGTCTTTCCCTGCAGGTGAGAAACATTCCAAGTCTGCCAAGTCAGATCCTCCGGGTCAGAGTTAGTAATGGCTTTACCGGTTGCGTCCCGCACCGATTTGTTTCGGATCAACAGCTTCATGCCCGCATTTCCGGGCTGAAATCCGCCGCCCATCAAGAAGTTTATGTACTTTCTGCGGATCACAAATGAGGGGGAAGTCAGGGTGCCTTCCGCGTCGTCTCCAGGAAGGTAAGTATCCACAATTCCATGCCCTTGGTAGCCAGTCACTGGTCTTTGGTTGGCAAAGCCTCCCTGGGCAGGACCCTTGCCAAATGCGGTTCCCGTTGTTTTCCAAGCCCCGTAAGTTGGCTGTTCAAAGTTGTTGAGGACTATGGTTGGACGGATGAGGAAGGTGAGCAGGGGCAAAATCATGAGGCTGAAACTGCAGAAAGGCTACCTTGCAAAACGAATTTCCACATGACAACAGGGTCTGGAAACTCAAACCCATTCAATGAAGCCAAAATATGAAGACAAATGGCAACAAAAGAGATCATCCGAGTTCGATATGGAGAGACGGACCAAATGGGACATGCCTACTATGCCAATTATCTCTTTTGGTTTGAGCAAGCAAGAGGTGCTTGGTGCCGAGAGCGTGGATTCACCTACAAAAGCATGGAAGAAGAGGGCTTTTTCTTACCGGTTGTGGAAGTTCACATTCGGTACAAGGGAGAAATCCTTTACGATGACGAAATAGAAGTTAGGCTCTGGGTAACCGAGATCAAGAGGGCTAGCCTTAGGTTTCAGTATGAAGTGCGAAGGGTCGGGGAAGATCGGATACTCACCGAGGGTTTTACTTGGCATGTTGTGATGGGTAAGCATCGCCGCGCGATCACAATCCCTGAGCGGCTAAGAGAGCTTTGTGAAACGGACCAACAGGGGACGGCAGAGCCGTGATTTCAGTTCTGGTTAAGCGTTAATCTATAGCTTTTTCAAAGAAAACTCGACAGAAACGCAACCTGCCTAGGAATGGGTACGTTCTACCTTTTATGGCTGTATACGCACAAAGACTGGTGCTTCCTGCTATGAGAGCACAGATGGATGTTGAAGAAGTTCGAGAGGTGCTTTACAACGAACCTTGGTGTGAAGACGTGGAATGTGATCTTGAGAAGCACTGCGCCATCGTGTTTTACGTTGACCCTAAAGCCATTGATGATATTTATCGGGTCTTGGATTCGGCTGGCTTTCCCGCTCATCGGGCCTGAACCTCGCTGCCCATCCAACTACTATTGGTTAAAGAGCCAGGCTCTTCTTCGGAGGAGGGCTGGTTGCTTTCCGCTACGGAAATCGAAAAGCTGGGTAGCGGCTGACTTGGCTACCAAACTCATCAAGGAATGCAAAAACAAACGCCTCCTTTTTGGGTTGCTTAGGTTCACAACAGGGCAGCCCTTGCGCTGAACTGGGATTCGCTGAAATAGACTTCGGCTTAACCACACTGTTAAGCCGAGGGGGAAAATACGGCGAACCTGGTGCCAGGTTCGCCAATTAATAACTCAATTCAATGAGACAGCTGCCTTCTGGCTAGAGAATGACAACTGTGCCTGAATTGACTGGGGGCTCATCACCTAAGTTCCCACCGGCCGGGACTTTTCACCTATCCTCGCCACTGAGGAGATTTTCGATCACTTTGGCGGGATTGCGGGCTAGCTCACCGTTGGTCGCCACATAGTCAGCTCCTGAATCGGCTCCGGTTTGCAAAAGCGGTTTCTCCTTATGACCAGCGTGGGCGATCACCTTGACGTTTAATGCCTTAAGTTTGGCAATCTGAACCACGGGGTCATACCGAGTTGCTGAAAGGTTGACAATGGCAATGTCTACCTGGCTTTTCAGTTCACCATCGGAAGAGACCGTCACTTGATGCCCGAGGTGCATAAACGCGTTTTTAAGGCGAGTTGCCCAAAGCAGATCATATTCCAAAAGGCAAATGGTCATGGTTTCGTCTACGCTTTTTTCCTTTTCATCATTGTCTTGGGCCGGTGCATCTGGTGAAAGGCAACGTTTGACCTTCCCTGGATGGACTAGCTGAAGCTACAAAGCAACAGCAAATTCTGCTTCGGTTTTGGATTGAACTTCCTCTAATTCAACTCCCGATGCTAATTCAATAAGCTCCAGCCCCGCATTGGTGACCTTAAAAACGCACAGATCCGTAATAATCAGGTTGACGCACCGTCTGCCTGTGAGGGGCAGTTTGCACGACTTCAGCACCTTGGGTTCGCCTGATTTGCTGGTGTGTTCCATGACGGCAATAACTCTTTTGACCCCCGCAACAAGGTCCATAGCTCCGCCCATCCCCTTCACCATTTTGCCAGGGATCATCCAGTTGGCAATATCGCCTTGCTCGGAAACCTCCATCGCCCCAAGGATCGAAAGATCAATGTGACCGCCTCGGATCATAGCAAAGGAATCAGCACTAGAAAAGTAGGAAGACCCAATTGACTGGGTTACGGTTTGCTTGCCAGCATTGATCAAATCGGGGTCTTCTTCACCCTCGAAGGGAAACGGGCCGATCCCCAAAAGACCATTTTCGGATTGAAGAACAACGTCCATTCCATCAGGAATGTAGTTTGCAACCAAGGTCGGAATGCCAATTCCGAGGTTGACGTAAAAGCCGTCTTTGAGCTCCTGAGCAGCCCTCTTTGCCAATTCGTCACGGGTCCAGGCCATGCTTATGCGCCCTCCTGCTGGTGAGATGGTTTTGGAAGAGTTGTCCGCCTTTCAATTCTTTTCTCGTAGTGGCTGCCCTGAATGATCCGTTGGACAAAGATTCCCGGAGTGTGGATCTCATCGGGATCAAGTTGGCCGGGCATAACGAGTTCTTCAACCTCGGCAACCGTGACTTTTCCGGCAGTTGCCATCATCGGGTTAAAGTTTCTTGCCGTTTTGCGATAGATCAGGTTGCCAAACCGGTCTCCTTTCCAGCCCTTGATGATGCTCAGGTCGGCAGTGAGGCCGGTTTCCATGACATACATTTCCCCGTGAAATTCCTTGGTCTCTTTTTTATCGGCAATGAGGGTGCCGTAGCCGGTTTTGGTGTAAAACGCGGGGATTCCGGCTCCGCCAGCTCGAATTCGTTCGGCAAGGGTTCCCTGAGGATTGAACTCTAACTCTAATTCGCCAGATAGAAATTGCCGCTCAAACTCGCTGTTTTCCCCAACGTAGCTGCTTACCATCTTTTTAATTTGTCGAGTCTGAAGCAGTATTCCAAGTCCAAAATCGTCAACTCCGCAGTTGTTGCTAATGACGGTTATATTTTTGACTCGACTCTCTCTAATCGCTAAGATGAGGTTCTCTGGGATGCCGCAGAGTCCAAAACCCCCTGCCATGATCGTCATGCCGTCGAACAGGAGACCTTCCAGAGCCTCCATTGCCCCTGCAAATTCTTTGTCCATGCAGAGAAGTTTACTTGCCCGACCTTAAGGTGTTTGACCACCATCAGATGAACCCCTTGCTCATCGGTTAGTCCTGGATCCAAAGGTAGCCAAATGGCTGACCATTCCATCAAAAGATAAACTACAAACCGAAGAGGGAGATGGAGTCTAAAGCGTGGGGTGTTTGATAGGGCTAGATCGGCTTCGCGATAGCCAATTTGACTTGCTGAAGGGCAAGAATGTTGGACTTGTTTGCAACCAAGGAACAATTGGAGCAGACTGTGTTTACGCGTTTGACGCCTTTGTTGCCGCCCATTTGTATCAAATTTTTCATCTCGGAGCACTTTTTGGGCCCCAGCATGGGCTATTTGGCCACACCCAGGACAATATGATCGAGTGGGAGGGCGGATACCGTGAGCCAAGATCGGGGGCTCATATTTTTAGCCTGTATGGTGCCAATCGAAAGCCAACACCCCAAATGCTTGGGGGGCTCGATTGTTTAGTAGTCGACCTTCCAGACATCGGAGCCCGTTACTACACTTTTATCTGGACATTGTTCCTTTGCATGGAGGCGTGCGAGGCGGCTAATATTCCTTTGATCGTGTTGGATAGGCCCAATCCTCTTGGGGGAGAATTGGTTCAAGGTACGGTTTTGGATTCTGATTACTCCAGTTTTGTTGGGCTAAAGCCTTTACCCATGCGCCATGGAAGAACCCTGGGTGAACTTGCCCAGCACTTCCACGCCTCTTGTTTTCCACGGCTTGATTGCACGGTAGTGGATGTTAGAGGATGGGAAAGAAGTCAATCGCAAAAAGAATCCGGCGCGCCTTGGTCAATGCCATCTCCTAATATGCCGACGCCAGAAACCGCGTTGGTTTACCCGGGCATGTGCCTTTTGGAAGGTACAAATCTAAGCGAAGGCCGCGGCACGACTCATCCCTTTGAGATTTTTGGAGCCCCGTTTTTGGATGGCTGGAGTCTGGCCGATCGGCTAAATAAGAGCGGGCTGACAGGGGTCACGTTTCGGCCCCTAGAGTTTCAACCAACTTTTCAGAAGGACAAGGGTGAGATTTGCAAAGGCTGTTTTATCCATGTTCAGGACCCCTTTCAATTTGATCCTTGCCTCACGGGGATGGAGATTCTTGCTGAGTGTTGGCGGCAAAGCGATGGGAAGATGGCATGGAATCCCCCTCCTTACGAATATGAATACGAAAAACTGCCGATTGACATCCTAGCCGGTAACTCGTGGGTAAGACCCTGGGTAGAAGAGGGCGACGACCTCAAACTGGCAAGGGATCGAATGGCTCACGAAATTGAGGACTTTGAGTATCTTAGTTTTGCTGATTCTGACCCAACACTGGCAAGAATTCTGTAGCCAATGCCTCCAATGAAAGAATGGACCAGCCCTCTTGTCCCAAGTTGAAATCATGCTAGCAGTGCCTCATAACGCTATAATTGAATTTAGTGAAGTTGGCAATTGTGATTGTTCACAACCGCGACCGAGCTAAGATGACGGACCGACTCTTGCAAGAAGGTTTTAAGTTCACCGTTATTGGCTCGTCGGGTGGATTTTTGCGTGAGGGCAATACAACAGTTTTGATTGGAATTGAGGAAGAGCGATTGTCTGATTTGGAAAATGCCGTCGCCCAAAATTGCAGTTCCAGGGAACAGTATGTTAATGTTGGCTCAATGGAAGCAGCTCCTCCCGGTGCCTTTGTCGCTAGCCCGATCAAGGTGCAGGTGGGCGGCGCGATTTTCTTTTTGTTAAATGTCGAAAAGTTTGATCGGTTTTAGATGAGCTTGCTTGAAGTTGAGGAAAGTCAAGCCGGTTTTGCTAGGCTTGTGGGGATGGAGCGCGCCATTGAGTTGTGCAAGAGGCTCCTTGGGCCAACATCTGGAGTCCAAACTGTGCTGCTGTATGGGGTTGACGATGCGGCCAAGTTTGAGCTTGCCTTCGAGCTAGCTAAAGGATGGCTTTGCCGCGACCCTCAACCTAATGGTGGCTGTGGCAAGTGTGATGCTTGCGGAAGGACGGCTCGTAGCTCTCAACCAGATTTACTAACAATCTCACCTTCCGCACCAAGCAACCTCATTCGGATAACCGCAGTTGACGGTGATCCCGATACCGGCCAAGTCGGAATTAAGCAATTTATCCAAATGATGCCGATTGGATCAAGGTTCAAGGTCATTATTATTGACAAGGCAAATCGGATGAACGCAGCCACTGCCAACGCCTTGCTGAAAACATTAGAGGAGCCACCGGAATATGTCAAGATCGTGATGACGGCACCGGCTCCAAGTTCGGTCCTTCCAACAATTGCGTCTCGATGCCTCTGCGTTGCATGTGCATTGCCGGACCAGGATCAATTATCGAGTTCCTTTGATGATCTGCAGATCACTTTTTCATTGGGATCGCCGGAAAAGGCGAACTTAGTCCAGAAACATCGTGCTCTTTACGAGGGCATTTATAACTTAGCGATGAAGTTACCAACTGCAGGTCCAGCGGACGTCCTTGAATTCACCACTCAGCTTCGGCAATTGGCAGAGAGTTGGACGTCGCCGGAAAGGCAGTCTCGACAAGCTCTTGCTGACTGCCTCGAAGCCCTCGCGGTTGCGGCTAAATCGACCTTCCCGGGCGCAATTCCCGCCATCGTGGAAGCCCATCGCCGCATCATCGGAAACGGCAGTGCATCTTTGGTGGTGACTGCCATGTTCGCCTCTATCTTAGCCCCTCGGGAAGGCTAAAGGTTCAAAGTATTTTCTAGGAAACTGCCCAGGTTTGCCATCTAAGGAACCCGGCTGGAACTTTAGCCGTATTACTGAAGGAGTTTGATATTTGTATGGCGTTTACTCTGACCCGAATCTTTGACAGAGCCCAAACTGACCAAGGCAGTTTTGAAGAATTTGAAAAACTGATGCGCCAAACTCAAAAGCAAGCATTTTCGCTTGCTTATCGCCTAACCGGTAACGTTTCCGAGGCGGAAGATTTAGTTCAAGACGCATACATTAGAGCTTTTCGATTTTTTTATCGTTATGACCGGTCTATGCCATTTTCTTCTTGGCTTTTTCGAATTGTTACCAACGCCCACATTGATGCGGTTCGAAGGAAGTGCAAATTAAGAACGTCTAGCCTTGACCAAGGAGGGGATGATGGAAGCAAAACAATTGAAGTGATGGACTCCTCTGCCTTGCCCGACGCCCTCATTGCTGAGCGTGACGTCAACGAGGATCTTCAGAAGGGGCTCGATTCAATGAATCAGGAGTTTAAGATGGCGGTGATTTTAGCCGATGTTGAAGGTATGGCATACGAGGAAATTGCGGAAGTCATGAACACTTCGATCGGCACGGTGAGATCGCGAATTCACCGTGGCAGGAAGCACCTCAAGGCCCACTTGCTTAGCACGGCACCCGCTTTGTACGAGAGGTATTGCGATGAACTGCTTTAAAGTCTCTCATCACCTGTCAGCCTATCTTGATTCTGAGCTTACAGGATCGGAAATGTTGGCAATCCGAAGCCACCTTGGCATTTGTCCTCATTGTCGGGCCGAGTTAGAGTCCTTAAAGATAACAAAGAGGGTCTGCGCGGTTGAAGTGCCATCTGCCACCCCCGGATTTGAAGAAAGGCTTTCGGAAGTGGTTCGGTCGGCTAGGCAAAATGGTCAAGCCCAAGCGTGGCAAAGGTATTTTTCGACGAGTCTCTCGGTAGCGGTTGCATGTGTCATTGGCCTAGGGGTGTTTACCAGCTACCTTTTCATTAAGCACACCCCTGCCGCCCCCATTAAGCCGGTATCCCCTAGTTCGGTTGCCCAATCTCAGCCTTCCCTATCAAAAATGCACTTAGTGGATAATCCTGCGCCCAATTCAGGCAGCACAGGGCAAGAAGTTCAACAAGAGAGGGAGTATCTGGATGGTGCGGATCCTCTATCGGGGCCAGCCAGCGCAATTGCTTATGCGGATAGGTAAACAGTTGGCTGTTGCGGCTGGCTTTGCCGCACTTGCGTGCCGATCTAGTGCAGTTGGGTTCTTAGCTAACCTTGATCCTACAGCTTTACTCCGCGGTTTTACCGTGCGTCGAGCCCTCTTTTTGGCACTTGATGATAAACCGACCCGCGACATTAAGGCCACCATCTGCATGAAAGAAGGAGACGGCACTTTCCACAAAGCCGAGGTTCTGATGAATACAGAAGGCTTCGAGCGATTGGAACTCAAAGGTGCGAATGGCACCAAGAAAGTGATTTTAGACAACCTTGATACAAGGACCATTTATGATCCGGCTCGAGGAAAGATAAGCGTAGGGAAATCTCCGAGAAGCCTAAACGGCGAAGGGAAGAGGATTGAACTGATTTTCAAGAATTACAATGTTGAACTTAAGCGGGTAACCCTGCTGCAAAGGACAGTCCTTAAAATTTCGGCAGCGCCAAAGGTCCCTGAACTATCTAAAGTTGACATTTATGTGGATCCCCAATCGGGTTTTGTTTTACAGACAATCTCGACTGGCCCCAACGGTCACGAGTTCAACTACTACCGAACCTGCTCTTTGACCTACCCAAGCCACATTCCTTCTTATCAGTTTCAACTCATTTCGGCGGGTCCCATTTCAACAAGTCAGGAACCGGCTCCAAGATTTGTGCAAACCTATGCAGAAGCCAAAAAAATTCTAGGCTATAAGCCGCTAGCCTTCAAGAGCGGTGCGGAAGGATTTGTTGTTGAAAAGCTCTTTATTTTGGGTCATGCTCACCCCAAAGGGCTGGGAATTCAGCTGACAAATGGATTGGCTCATGCGACGGTTTTTGAGTTCGCTGAATCGAAAGCTCCGAAGTGGGTTCGATCTGGATCCGGCAAGGATGCGCCGATTTTTAGGAAGGGAATCTACCTAAAAATCTTCTGCCGAGAATCGGCTCCGATCATTATTGGCCTGCAAAGAGGGTTCTAAAGTCCTACTTCATCATTTTGGGCTGGGAACCGTTTCTATTCTGTCGGCGTTTTTTGGAATTGTAACCTCAATCAACAGCGCAGTGAACGCTGATGAAGAAACGAGAAAAAAAATGAACACACCCAACAACTTCCAACCCCGAACCTCAGTTTTCAAAAAGAGTTCGCTATGGTTTCTTGCCGCCGGAGTTGCGCTTGGCGGGGTAGCCGTTGCCACTTTCCACCACATTCCGGTCGCGTCAGACGCCTACGCCCAATCTAGCGGTGGTAATTCCAGGCTTGCCAGCGTCATCAACCCCAGCAGCCTTGCCACTCTAAAGGCACTAGACGAAGCAAGAATGGAACTTGCTCAAGTTGTGATGCCGTCGGTTGTTTTGATCAAATCTAGCAACACAGCCAGCGGTCAGATGGGACCAATGGGAGCGGTGCAAGGTGAAGGATCCGGCGTCATTATCCGCCCCGACGGTTATATCATCACCAACGATCACGTGGTGAATGGATTCAATAAAGTCACGGTCGAGCTCAAGGACGGACGGTCTTTCCCTGGTCAAGTGATACGATCGGATGCATCAGGAGATATTGCAGTGGTCAAGATCAACGCCAGCAACTTGCCATCCCTTCCATTTGCCAATAGTTCTTCGGTTGAGCCAGGAGAATCGGTTATGGCAGTTGGCGCACCGTTCGGTCTGCAGAATACGGTGACATTTGGTCATGTTAGCGCCCTTCACCGTTCGCAGCAAATCCCTGATGAAAGAGCACCTGGCCAAATTCGGTTCTACCCAGACCTTATTCAGACTGACGCTGCTATTAACCCCGGAAACTCGGGAGGCGCCCTTGTGAACATGGATGGCGAATTGGTTGGAATCAATACCGCAATTGCCAGCAACGACGGCGCCAGCAACGGAATCGGATTTGCGATTCCTGCTGACGAAGCCCGTTTGGTTTCCGATCTGCTGATTCAGAAAGGAACCGTAGTTCGCGGATACCTTGATGTTGATCCAGAGCCATTGACGGAGTACAAGGCTTCTCAGCTTGGAGTGAAGCGGGGAGCGTATTTGCGAACCGTGATGAGTAATGGGCCAGCCTATGCAGCCGGATTAAGGAATGGCGATGTTGTGACCCAGATTGGAACAACCCCCGTGAGAAATTACATGGATTTACGAAACGCGGGATTGGAATATCAACCTGGCCAATCGGTTCCTGTGACCTATGTTCGAGATGGGGTCAGCCATACGGTTACTGTGAAGCTGACTTCGGCACCTAAGATGCCAACGATGCCCAACCAGGGTCAAGGTGGTCAGATGCCAAGTCCATTTGGAAACGGAAACCCGTTTGGCAACTTCCACATGCCACGTGGATTTCATTTTCAAATGAATCCTTTCGGCAATCAACAGCCGCAATCCAATGGGCCGGAGAATCGAACAGGGACTCCAAGGCTTGGTGCGATGGTGACCGCGATTACGCCTGACCTTCGCAGCCAATTCAATATTCCTAACGACGTCAACGGAGTTGTTGTGACAAGTGTCGACAGCGGATCAGTTGCGGCAAGGATTGGCCTTCAACCCGGCGACGTTATTCGTTCGTTCGATGGGAAGACAATCGGCTCCCCTCAAGACCTCATCAACGATGAGAAAGGTATTAAGTGGGGTCAGAATCATTCCATTGACTTTGAAAGCTGGGGATCTGGCAACGGTAGCTTCAGCGAAAACCGCTTAGACTTCCAATTCTAAGTCAACGCAGAAAGGGGCTGTCTCTTCGGAGGCAGCCCCTTTTTTTTATTTCGACAATTCCTCTCAACGCTTCGCGATGAAAGGAAGGGAGCCTAAAATTCCCCTTTCTCATTCCTGCAACCACCCCGCCCCTCGCTTTCGCGAGGGGCACCCCTCCACGGACGGGAATGAGTCCGAGCAATACTGTCTTCCCGTTCCGTCACCGTTAAAACGGGGCCACCTTCCCCATCGGAGATGGGGCAGGATAGGAGCTCCTCTTGTTTTTAAACCCAAGAGGTGTTTGCTCTCCATCGCCGACCCTTCCTCTCAACGCTTCGCGATTTCGCGAGGGCACCGCTCCACGGAGGGGGATGGGTCCGAACAATACTGTCTTCCGCTTCCGTCCCCGCTAAAGCGGGGCAACCTTCCCCATCGAAGATGGGGCAGGATGGGGGAAATCAAGGTGAAGCTGAACCCATTTTGATAGGTAGGACCAGGATCCATATTAAGGGACCCGAATCCACCCAGCATGACGGAGTTCGGATTAAGCCTGAACCGAGCCGCTAGTTTCTACCACCAACTTATCGGTGTTGAAGCCGGCCTTGGAGGCTTCCGTTCGGATAAGGTGGATGACAGAATCTGGCAATGGCAATTCTTGGATTGTATTGGAATCTTGGTCAATAAAAACAAAAGTAGGGATGTTTTTTTCCGCAGCGAGCCGCTTGGGGAAGTATCCTGCAGCGATTCCTACCTTGAAAACAAGATCAAGGTCATGTAAAAAATCTAGAATGCGGTAGATGCTAACAACATCAATACGGTTGCCCTCCGCCTTCACTAACTCGTGCACTTGGTAGGCGGTTAATGAGTAGGTTGCCTTTGCCAAAATCCTTATAACTTGGACTCTTGTGTTGGTGATGCGGAAGCCGTTTTGTTGAATACGTTCTAAAGCAAATTGTTCAAACAGTGTTTTGGTAACCAAAGCGATACTGTACTCTACTGTATTGACGGTCGGATTGTCTTCCGAATTCTGAAGAAATTGAAAGAAATAAGCGGGAATGGTGAAGTAGTCTTGCCTGAAAAGCAAAACATTTTTGCAAAAACGCAAAAAAGTCCTAGGAAAACGTTAAAAAACGCCAACAAGATGTTCGCAATATGATATAGTTCCTTGAGCCAGTAACGATAGGCACATTTGAACCTATGGAGCTGGCAGAGGGAACCTATGAAGTTTTATAATCTAAAAACTCGATCTCACGTTGATGTTCCGGATTCGGACGTAGTTAAAACAAAGATGGAGAGGAAGACATCTCACGGCGTACAGGTGCGATATGCTCTGAAAGCCACCTACAACGGAACACCGCTTTTTAAGTTTGTCAGCGCTAAGGATTACGAAGCTTTCAAGGGCAAAGAAGGCTAAAGTCTCTTAGTAACATTTCGAAGTCGGAACTGGCGCCTTTATTCAAGGCGCCAGTTCATTTTTTTTGTGAAGAACCTATCCTTGCCCTCAATTTTGGGCTTCTAGAGCCTCAGCCAGTATCGTGAGCACTATCCTGGAAGAGATCTCCATAACAGTTCCAGTGAACAGTCTTGCTGAGAACGCGTTTATGCAAGGCGTATGGCACTCTCAACCGATAAGCAGAAGGCAGCTCACCTCTTAAGAAGGTTCGGCCTTGGGGCAAGCGAAGCCGAAATTGCCTATTATATGCAAGATGGCCTTGAAGGGGCCATGGACAGGCTTCTTAACTACGAGAATGTGGAAGAAGGCTATCCGTTTGATCCCACCGCTTTTGCCAGCAAAAAGGGAACCGTGCTTCCGATAGGGTTGGGGATGTGGTGGACGGGAAGATTGTTAGCAACCCGCAGACCGCTTCAAGAGAAAATGACTCTCTTTTGGCATAACCACTTTGCCACTAGCATCAGCAAAGTGGGTTCAAGCGGATCGATGTGGAAGCAAAACGAAACTTTTCGCCGCAATGCGGTTGGGAACTTTCGAACCATGCTTCATGAAGTCGGCAAAGACCCCGCTATGATCTATTGGTTGGACACGGAAACAGACCGCGTCAACAACCTCAATGAAAATTTTGCGCGGGAAGTTATGGAGCTGTTTACTCTCGGCATCGGCCATTACACCGAGCACGATATCAGGCAAGCTGCCATGGCCTACACGGGCTGGGGCTTCCGACGCGATCCTGAATCTAATCGCGGATTTTACTACCCAGAGTTTGTTAACCGGCCCAAGCTGCATGACAACAGCGATAAGACAATTTTTGGAAAGACAGGAAACTTTGATGGAGACCAAGTGTTAGACATGCTTGCCGATCGAAGGCAGACCGCAAAATTCTTGGTGAACAAACTGTGGACGATGTTTGTGTATCCCAATCCAGAGCCAGATATTGTTGACCATTTAGCCGACTATTGGCGTGGGCAGAATTTGGAAATCAAGCCGCTGCTAAAAACAATGATGACAATGCCAGAGTTTTTCTCGGCAAAGGCAGAACGGGCGGTCTTTAAGAATCCGGTTGATTTTGTTGTGGCTACTGCTAGGCAAATGGGAGTCGGCAATCTAATTCCCCAAGACAGCCAGTTGGCCTTGGCGCCACTCGAAGCTCTTCAGGTCACTCGGGTTATCTATTCAACATTAGGAGATCAAGGTATGAAGCTGTTTTTCCCACCCAATGTGGCGGGTTGGAAGCAGGGCAGGGCGTGGATTAGTTCAGCGACACTTGTCTCTAGAATTGGCTGGGGAGAAGCTTTGTTTGGCCGCTCCAAGGGGCGCCGCGCTCAGATTTTCTTCAATGCCTATGATGTGTTTAAGTCGGACCTAACGGTATCGGGAATGGTTGATAAATTAGCATCAATCATGGATGCGCCAATAACGGATTCTAAGCGGAGGGTTCTGATCGAGACTGGTGATCATGCTTCCGGCGGCACCGTGACTCAGGAGAATTTCAGTGACGTGGCTGCAAAAATCTCTCAAATCCTTTTTGCTGATCCGGATTTTCAGTTCTGCTAGTCTGAGTCTCTTCCCGAATCTAGGAAGGAGGATAAACTATACTGAAATGGTTCTGAGGTACTTCACGGTTCAAGACGCCTTGTGGGCGCACTTTCAAATTGCCAAAAAGGTCCAAGACTTTGATTACAAGACCTTGGAACAAGCAGTGAATGCTCAATATGTTTTGGGAGACAACGGGATTGACAACCTTGTTGCGCGGGCTGCAAACATCTACAACTTGTTTTGCTCAACTCAGCCGTTTCCGTCTTATAATTCCCAACTGGGCTTTGTTTTGATGGCTGCATTTTTGAAAATCAACGGCTACGATTTTGTTGAACAAGCGGAAAAGCAGGAATCCTTGGTAACGGGTAGCCCAAATGGTCTTGATGCGACTCAATTGAAGGGCTGGATTCAGCCAGTTCAGGGCCATGAGCCGGTGAATTTTCCTAGCACAGTTAAGGGCCTTGTGAAGTCAATCAATGGGTTGCAAAAAACGGCGTAGCTTGCCGCATTGATCACTTGCATTGGTGTTGGAGCGGGCGACGAGATTCGAACTCGCGACAGCCTGCTTGGGAAGCAGGAACTCTACCACTGAGTTACGCCCGCTCATGTTCCAAACCATTGGTTTTAACAATTTGGAGCGGGTGGCGGGAATCGAACCCGCATGGCCAGCTTGGAAGGCTGGAACTTTACCACTAAGCTACACCCGCGCGAAACTTCATTATACACTTGCCAGATCATCAATTTCTAGGCGCGACTACTTAACATAAGCCAAGGGATCTGTGATCTATTGAACGGCTAGGAATCGAGAACTCTAGGCAAGAATAGGAGGCAATTGGATGAAAATCAAACGGAAGTCAAGACCAGAAAGGTACAACCAAGATGTGAGTATTCGTCGTTGGTGTTTTCTGGTTCTGACCCTATCCCTTGTGTTGGGGGTTGTGACGGGGGCCTTTGGTCAGCTTTCCAGAAATGCAAATCAACAGGTTCCTAGTTCCGATGGCAATCCAGTAGTGGGTTCAAGCATTATTGTGCCGGGAGACGTCCTTGGTGTTCAGGTCGCAGGGTTTGAATCTTTAAGTGGGCCGGTGCTGGTCTTAGGGGATGGCACCGTTACCGGGACCGGATTTGAGCATGTGATGGTGGAAGGCATGACCCTCGAGCAGGCCAAGGTTGCAATCACCAAAGCCCTTGCCAAGACGGTCAAAGCCCCTTATGTAAGCGTGGTGATGGTTCGACCGATCGCTCAGTTTGTGTATGTGGTGGGGAGCACTGCCGTTCCTGGCCCTCACCCGTATGTTCCTGGCCTCACTATAAGGCAGCTGATTGGCGAGGTGAGTTTGCCAGACATTCCAACGAGGCTCGACGCGGTGCTCAATCGCGCCGATGGCAGCTCCCTTAATCTCAATTTAGAAAAAATCCTTCATGATAATGATCCGGTTGGGCTCACAAAAATCAAACCCAATGATGTGTTGGTGATTTTGCCCAAGGCAAGAGTCCGCATTTGGGTTGATGGTTTAGTGGAAAGACCAGGCGAAATCAGAGTCGATGAAGGGGTTGATGTCTACCAGGCGATTGACGCGGCTGGCGGCATCAACGCGGCTTCATTTGCTCCGACCACCAGCAACTTTACACTTGGGGAAGCCAAGATTGTTGTTCAGCGAGGCAAACAGCAATTTGACTTTCCTATCAGGCAAAGCCTCAAAGGGCCAAGCTTTAAAATCGAAGCCAACGATGTTGTTTCGGTAGTCACCCCCAAATTGATCCGGGTTGTTATATCGGGTCAGGTCAATTCAGCAGGAGAGCACCTTGTGCCGTCAGGAAGCACAGTATTTCAGGCTATCCAAGATTCCAGCGGCACGTGGCCAAGTGCAACTCTTACCGACGTTACGGTTTTTCGGGGTGAAGACGCTTTCCAGGTCAATGCAGATTATCATAAAAACCACCTGCCAGAACCGTTCAAGGTGAAAGATGGAGACATCATTTATGTTCACCATAACGAACGGAGGATTTACGTGCTGGGTCTGGTGAATTCGCCAGGGCGATTCATTATCAGAGATGGACAGACAATGACGGCGGTGAAGGCACTGGCGCTTGCCAAGGGGCTCGCCCCGACTGGCTCGTTCCGCCGTGTGTATCTGATCCATCCCGACGGCAATGGAAAGTTTACAAAGTTCAAATTCAATTTGGATGACTTTCTCAAGGATGGCAAGGCATCTGCAAATCCAGTCATGCACTCAGGTGATGTCTTGCTGTTTGGTGGCCCCAAGGGAATCACCTTTGGAGACATTGCCCAAATCATCAGCACTGCCTACCTGCTAAGGTATCTCTTGTAACCCGGTTGGGTTGATAAACGCCGCCCCTTTTGGCTTTGGCTTAAAGAAGCTTTGTATGGCTATATTTGGGAGGCCAAATCGTCATACAGGGCGCTTGCCCCAATTCGAAATCGGTTGGCACTGCAAGAATCGGAACCAAGCAAGTGATAGACAAGGCTGTGCCATAGCCGTGCATCGGCTAGGGTCCTTATTCCTCCCGCCGCTTTGATCCCGCAAGATCTTCCGGTCCTTTCTTGATAGACTCTTAGCGCGGCAGCCATTGGGATTCCTGCCTCTAGGGTTGCATTGACCACCTCTTTGCCAGTAGAGGTTTTGATGAAGTTGGCTCCTGCCATCAAGGCGCACAAAGAGGCTCGGTAGATCACGATGGGGTCTTTAAGTTCTCCAGTTGCAAGGATGACCTTGAGGAGCCTTTCTCCAGCGGCGGCGCGCATGTGTTGAACCTCATCAAACAACAGCTTCCATTTACCCTGCAAGGCTAAATCTCGGCGGATCACCACATCAATTTCATCGGCATGTTGGCAAGATTCCACTTCGAAGATTCTGGCTTCCAGGGGGGAAAGTCCGTGGGGAAATCCACCAGCAACGGTGGCAACCTTTACATTTTTATTAGCCACAGAGGCTACTGCGATTTTTCCGCGAGCTGTTTCTACAAAAACTGGATAAACGCAAACCGCGGAGCAGGGGGGAACTTTTTGGCTTCCGCAAGCCTTGGCAGCAAGTTCCATGACTCGTTCTGCGGAATCATCTCCTTGCAGAGTTGTGAGGTCTAAGACTCCAATTAACTCTTCCGGTCGAACAAAAGTTGGGGATCGGTTCCAGTCAGGAAAGGGAGGTGTTTCAAGCCAAGACTCTTCAAATAAACCTGGATCGGTATTTGGCACAAGGTAAGTTTATCCTTCTGCCAGCCTAGGCGATAAGGAACAAGAAAGGAAATCAAAAGGTTAAATAACAGTAAGTTGATTTGCCGGTTAGGCGATTAGAGATCATGTTCAAAAAATTAAAACCTTCAGTGCGCATACCTGCGATCCCTGCTTTGTTTTTGCTTCCTCACGTGGTTGGCGCTCAGACAACAAGTATTCCCGCAGTCTATAACGCGGTTCCAGCCAATCCCTATGCAGTTGCCTCCTTCAATCTGGACTTTTCCCAGTCTAACCCGATGTTTCAAAGCATTCTCAATTCATTGATGATTCAAGGTCATGCACCGATCCCCTTCAATGCGGGGTCTCTCAGGGCCATGATTCCTCTTGTTTTTGCCAACGCTCATATTGAGGGTGGTCAACAATTTGCAGACGGTCTAGATTTAACTGTCGGCGTAGTTGCCATGGGCCCGATTCCAGGCGTCAACCTCAATTCTGGGATCGTCCAAAAGGCTCCCAAGAAAAAATTTAGCAAGCAAGCGGCGCCTCAGGATTATTTGAAGAATATCTACTTCATCATCCATGATTCCGGTGCTCAAAGTGTTGGTTCAGCCGTAGATAAGCTCCCGCCTTCTGTAGTTCAAACCAAGTGGTGGTTGGGCGCTAAGTACCATTCGCTTGCCAATTCGATGGGAAAGATTAGCTTTATGGTGGATCAGGATTTTCTAATTATTGGAGAAAATCCAAGGCTTTTCCACTATGCTTGTGACGCAATTGATCGAGGAAACTCCATCCTCAATCAGCCAGCCTTTCAACAGTTTGCAAGGTCTCTATCTCCATCCATGGTCGCTTCCATGCTCTTTGCGGATACGTCGAAGCAGGCACCTTCCGCCGGACTTATGAATTTGTTTTCGATGAGGTGGAGGGGGCTTGTCCTTTCTGCGCCCACCGACGGGCTTAAGCTATCGGTTTTTGGGCCCCGGCTTTTGAGTTCAGATTCGGAAGCAGCCGTTGTTGAGCAGGATGAATTAAGTAGCATTTTAAGCGGATTGCCGGGTGGGCGTCTCTTAACCCTTGCCATTACCTTTCCAGGTGGCTTTATGGGCTTCAGCAAAGGCCGACCGTTGGCAGTTGGGCTTTACCCCTCTCATCCAAATGAGAGAGGGATTCCAACGAGTGGCAACCTGCTGATTGTGAGCCATCGCGTTAAAAAGAGCCTTTCCCAGCCAATGGGCTTTTATGATTCTATTAAAAATTTTGCAGATCAGCTCACGCAAAGCAATGAGGGGCAGGCGATGAAGAACCTGACGATCAAAGGGGCAACCGAGGCAAGTGAACTGAGCAAATCTGCGGCTGCTAAGTTTAAGGGCTTCCTAGGGAGAGCCCTTGCCAAGACTGGGATGAATATGAAGACACTCCTTGCGGGGAAGACGCTTGCCATTGCTAGAGTTGGCAAATCAGAGTTGGTTGCAACATCAAAGGGACTCCTGCAAAAAGCAGCCACCCTCATTTCAAATGAAGTTCCCGCCGAAGCTCCCGTTACAAACCGACTTGTGGGGCTTTTGAGCATCGAACCAGGAATGCTGGCCTCGGTTTTAGATGGCCTTGGGGTTGATGGCAAACCAGCTCTTCACCTGCCCGAGAATTTAGAGACGATTATGAAGTCTGCAACAGGACCAATCTTTGTACAAGGCGAATCCAATCAAGGCTTTGATACCTTGACGATTGATTTGCCTATCAATTGGACCATTCTCAAGCAGGTGGTTAAAAAAGCAGTCATTGCCGATAATAAGTAACGCTAAGGTCATTCTTAACCGGAATGATCAGTCTAAGCCCATAATCGGGCGGTATTCTGAAAAGAAGCCGCCCGATGGCGAAGCGGCAACTCAAAAGGAAACTCTATCGAATGCCTATACGCATCGGAATTAATGGATTTGGCCGCATTGGCCGACTCTCACTTCGCACGATTCTCCACAGATACCCAACCGACCTTGAGGTTGTTGCGGTGAATGACTTGACCGATTCCGCAACAAATGCCCATTTGTTTAAATATGACTCCACTTATGGGCCATTTTCGGGCACGGTTCAGGCGGCAGGTCAAGACATTCTCGTGAATGGAAAGAAGATTCAAGTTTTTGCAGAACGTGACCCGGGTGCGATTCCTTGGGATACTCAGGGGGTTGACGTTGTGATTGAATCCACTGGATTTTTTACAGATGCCACGAAAGCGGTTGATCACAAGAAGCATGGGGTCAAAAAAGTTATTATTTCTGCCCCTGCTAAAAACGAAGACCTCACGGTTGTGCTTGGTGTCAACGAAAAAATGTACGATCCATCAAAGCATCACGTCATAAGCAACGCTAGTTGCACAACCAATGGTTTGGCACCGGTAGCCAAGGTTCTGTACGATCAGTTTGGAATTGATCGAGGACTGCTAACCACGATCCACGCGTTTACAAACTCTCAAAAAACTCAGGATACGGCGGCCAAAGATTGGAGGGATGCAAGAGCCGCTTCTCAGAACATTGTTCCCAACACAACCGGCGCGGCAAAGGCAGTTGGATTGGTCATTCCGGAGCTAAAGGGCAAATTCACTGGGATGGCTTTTCGCGTGCCGACCGCAACCGTTTCGGTAGTGGATTTTACGGCTTTACTGGGGAAAGATGCCTCGGTTGAAGAGATCAATGCGGCAATGAAGGAAGCTGCCGAAGGACCCATGAAGGGCATCTTGCAATACACAGAAGAGCAATTGGTTTCGAGTGACCTTCGAGGGAATCCCCACAGTTCGATCTACTCTGCCTGTGATACGATCGGCCTAGGAAACTTTGTTAAAGTGGTGAGCTGGTACGACAACGAATGGGGTTACTCTAGCCGAATTGCCGACATTGTGAAGTTTGTTGGCGATAAGGGCCTCTAAAGGCTTACCAAGAAAAGGCAAGGAAAGGGTGCAGATCTTAAAAACTCTGCCCCCTTTTCTTTTTTTAATGCTGGGGCCCGGTGTTACCAAGATTCTGACCAACTGAATTGGTCTTGGCACCATCAACAGCGTCCTTTTTATCTGGAGCCGAAGTGTTGGATGCTGAATTTGGTTGATTCGCTTGCCTCGCGGACTTGCTAGCCTCGTATTTTTGGCTCGCGGCTATATTTTCGGCGGCGACTCGCTTCTTGATGATCTGCCCAAAGAAGTGCCCGATCGCAAAGGTTCCCAAATACATCACCGCAAAGAACAGCAAACAACCCCAAGTGAGGTTGATCATGAGTTTGGGCCCGCGTACAGGAGGGTCAAGATTAAATTTGCCGTCCACCCTTCCAATTATGGCAGGGTTGAGCAGGGGCCGGTCATTCCAATCCAAGGGCAAAGGAATTTGAACGCCTAGAGTTGAATCTTAAACGCAGTGATGAGGTTCGAAAAGTTATCAGTCCAGCCTTTCGCGGCAGGATCTGGCACCGGCCACACCCTCACGAGGTTGGGAAAGTCTGAGGTTTTTCGCGCCATGACAAACCAGTCGCTTGGTCTAACCCCTTGTTTCATCAAGTCGGGATCAATTTCTTCATCTTTGTACTCTCTCGCAACCAACCCTAGGTCTCTTGCGTCTGCTGCCAGCACGGGCCCTAGGCGCAAGTACCGGTTGGAAATATGGAAAGCCAGAAATCCGTGAGACTGAAGTTTTGTAAGGTACATCTGAATTGCGTTTTCGGTTAACAGATGGACAGGAATGGAATCGGAAGTAAAGGCATCAAAGACTAATAACCCATATTTATGATCGGGCTGGGCTTCTAATGAAAGCCTGCCATCGCCTTCAATCACCTTCATATTGGCCTTGCAGTCAGATAAAAAGTGGAATAATCCACTATCCCTTGCCAAATAAATAACCACCGGATCAATTTCAAAGTAGTCCATGGTCTGGCCAGGCTGGCCATAACTTGCCAGAGACCCAACTCCTAGCCCCACTAAGCCGACCGGTGAGTGAAAGCCTTCTTTCTCGAGGCCCTTAAAAATAAGTCCGATGGGGCCTTGGGTGCTGTAATAGGTCAGGGGAACATCTTGTTTGGCAGGATCCAGGCTTTCTATGCCGTGAGTTGTGTTTCCGTGGACCAATTTCCGCAGGGGAGGGTTAGAAAGATCTATGACGCGATGCACGCCATAGAAACTCCGCCCAGAAAAAATAATTTTGCCGTTTGAAGACGTTTGGAGCAGGCTGGATACCACAAAAAGGGTACCCAGACAGATGCCAAACCGCATGGGAACATCAGAGGCAAGAAAGCACAATAGGGCGGGCAGTCCAATAACAAGCAAGGTTCGAGAAGGGCTGGGCGGTAGCCCAGCGTGAAGGGTTACGCGATCAACAACCAGGATAAGCATGCCAATCGCAACTGGCCAAAGCCAATCCTTTGGGGTTAGCTTGGGCCATTGCCCTTGACGGTTGAACACTAAACCGCACCCGATTGCAATCGCAAGGGGGTATTCAGCTAGAGTCTTGAAGATCATCGGTGCAATTAGAACGTTGAATGCGCCGCCAACCGCTCCTCCTACCGCAATCCAGAAGAAAAACTCGGTGAGGCGTTGGGGCTGGGGCTTGTCTTCCGAAAGCCTCGTATGGCAGCTTAAGGTGATCAAGAAAACGGCAGCCAAATGAAAAATGGCAAGGGGGATGAGCGGTTGAGTGGATTCTAAAATAATGGCGATTGCAAGGGGGGCGATCAGCAATGGCACCCACCTTGCAATGTCGGCGGATTTTGGCTTTTTGCCATGCCGAAAGGCAATGATGAATGTCACTAAGTAGAGGCTGAGAGGAATCACCCAAAGCAAAGGAATCGGGGCTATATTTGTGGTGAGGTAGGTTGTCACCCCAAGCAGCAAGCTAGAGGGTACGGCAGAAATGGCAACCCAAAGCAGTCTTCTTTTCCATGCAATGGCTTCTGTAGGTACGGGTTGAACCTCTGATGCTGGCGCCATTTGGTGGCTGCGCAGTTGAAAGACGGCAAGGATTGCAATCAGGGCTACGTCTAACCCAAATCCAAACTGCCAAAGGTGAGCTTGTTGATTCAATCCAAGAAACGGCTCAATGAGGGTGGGATAGGCAAGAAGTCCTAGCAGCGATCCTACATTGCTCGCCGCATACAAAAAGTAAGGTTCGCCCCCTTCGGTATGCGCACGGCTGTACCAAAGCTGGATAAGAGACGATCCGGAAGCAAGCAGAAAGAAGGGTAGTCCGCAAAATACAGCTAAATCGGCAATGACCCCGATGGCTGGTCCAATCGGCCCGACGACGCCTGCGGTTTGGTTGATGCTTGGCAACCTAGAAAGGGGAACAAGCCCAATAGCAAGAGCAAGAAGGATAATGTGGACAATGGGTTGGGCTTTCACCCACTTGTGGCCCGCGACATGGGAATAGGCGTAACCTAACAAAAGAGCGATCTGAAAGAAAAGTAGACTCGCGTTCCAGACGTCGGCACTGCCTCCAAACCTTGGCAACAAGACCTTGGCCGACAAGGGTTCAACCATAAACAGCAACAGAGAACCAAAGAAGATTGCTGCGGAATAGAGGAAATGAGTACGCTTCAAGCCTTTTCAGTTTGCCTCAAATTAAGAACGTCCGTGTTCACTAATCTAGACAAGATGCGGCACAGCAAAAAGCGCGAACCACTTTTGGCTCGCGCTTTAGAATTTATAGTGTATAGATTTTTAGATTTTCTTTTTCTTTAACAACAGCGACAAAGGAGCTCCGGCTAAAAATGCAAGGCTTGACGGCTCGGGAACGGATTGATTGGTATTGACATAAAAAGTATTGCCGCCTCCCCATTGGCTTGGGGTAGTACTGGCAAAGCTAACGTGGAGTCCCAATTGCCCCTCGTTGGGGGAAAGTGCTCCAAATGCAAAAGACAAACTGCCTCCTGGCAAAATTGCGCTTTGGGAAGGATTTCCCTTCCAGCCGGCAACTTCCTTGTTTCCTGGAGCTGAGAAACTCCAAGAGTTTTGGCTAGACCCCGATGCGGATGAAAATCCAGAGGAGGCGATTGCATAAAACCCAAAAACATTTGAGATTTGATAATTCTGACCCCCGACTGTCAAGTAATTATCCGCAGCCACGGAATCCATAGAAATCGTGAAATCCAGAGGATTGCTGTTGCTTTGCATGATATCAATGCCGTGAAGACCGCTGATGGCATGGAAACTGGAATAGCTCTGAGCATGGGCTGCCACCGCAACCGCAACAACACCAAGAGTAAGATAAATTTTCATATTTCAATCAATAAGACCTAAATGAGGCCACTTTATTATTTACAATTGCCTTGCCAAATGTGACGAATACTTCGTGTTTTAGGCCGAATCTGAGAGCAGTCTTAGTAAAAACTGGTACTTCTGCGGGCGGTTTTAAACCTTCTATGAAGAAATCCTAAAGTCGAGTGAAGTATGGAGCCTTGCTACCGGAAATCAAAGCATTTGCCGATAACCTGTTAGCTAAATGGAATGACTTTGGAAACATTGGGATGCGAATCGCTAAGTTTGGGCATGAATGCCTTAAACGGTCCGCATACCGATGTTGGGCTAAACCCCTGGTTTTGGTCTTCTGCCACAAAACTAAGTTGTGCGCATCGCAAGGAAGTCAGCAGTCCTCGGGAAAGCTTTGATTAGAGTGGATTTCGAAACGATTGTAATGGGAGCTGCCGAGGGCCAATCAATTGCAAATTGTGCAGATAAGATACCTATTGAACGAGTTTAAAAAATCGCAGTGATTGATCCACTCCCCACTCTTTCCCGCGGATCTCAAACTGATCCGGCGCAATGAAACACTTGTATTCACTATCTTTTGTTTTGAGTTCAACCGTACTAGCTTGCTCGCGCAGTGTCTTTTGCCCTTGTTGGTGATCCCATGCTGAGGCAAGAGCAAGTTTTTCATGCCACCCATCGGGAAGGAAAGGATCCGTGATCCCAGAAGCAACCGATTCAAACTTGATGACACCCCATCGCTCTGGCAAGTGCATATTGATGATTCCCATGGGAGACCAAACCCAATTATCTTCTGGTACTCCTTGTCGCTTTACATAGTGGCCATTGACTACATCAAGATGCCACTCGACCCTAGAAAAATTGATCCGCCACTCATCTCCGGGTAAGGGAGGGCAAGGAACTTGGCAGATTTCTTTGATGCCGGTCCAAGGGATTGCAATTTCCACCGACCAACCTCGACTGGGCTTGGAGGGATTATTCAACGTGCCATCCAAGTGGACTGCGGTTTTTAGACCCTTCACGTCCCAGCCGGTCAGGGGTGGACCACCCCCTCGATAGGGTCTTACCAGCAGCAAATCCCAAACCGTGTTAAGAGCGTTCATTTCAATCTCAACGTACGGAGCCCCCGTATTATTAGGGTCAAGGAAGACCTCAAAATCATTATCGTGAAAAATCACCGAGTCACGTTCGGTAAGGGTTGCCCAAAGATGGGGCTCTTCCATCTGCGCCCCAATGTAAAGATAATCTCGATCCCAAAGCATCTTTGCCCTCGTTTTGAAACGCGGGCGGGGCTTGAGATCGCCTTCAATATCGCAGAAGTATTCCGTCCACGGTGCTTGCTTCCACTCGGGAGACGAAAGACTGCCGTCTAAAATCACAGGAGTTTGCGTGTATTGGCACCGATACGATTGTGGGCTTTGGGTAAAGGGAACGGAATGGTCTTCCATAGTGATTTAGGCTTGTCTATTCATTTTGCCCAAAATGCTCTGAAATCGGTGATTCGGATGGGTGCCCAGTTGAGAGTGCTGCCTCAAGTGTGCTTATCGCATTTTGGAGCCAGGCAGAATTGACGTAAGCGGCTCCAGATTAGGTATTCTTAGCCCTTACGCGTGGGTAGATGCCCGAGTGGCCAATGGGAACAGACTGTAAATCTGTCGGCGGGAGCCTACGTAGGTTCGAATCCTACTCTACCCACCACGCATCTTTTGTTTTTTTTTGAAATCTCTTGTTCATCTGTAGCTGATTGAGCCGAAGAGATCAAGACACATTTAGGTACTCTTTTTGAGGCACTTCATGCCTCCGTAGCTCAGCGGCAGAGCACTTCTTTGGTAAAGAAGAGGTCACGGGTTCGATTCTCGTCGGAGGCTCCATCTCCATTGTGTCCAATGCCGTCACATCTGCTCTCCGTGAAAGAGTGACCTATTGTCCCTGACTTGGTTTAGCGCCAAAATCAAAAGTGTAGCGTCTTCTGAAATCGAGACTGTCTTATGTTTTCGATCTCAAAATGCAACTCGATCTCCTACTCATCACTGGCTTACAAGTTAATCTTATAAAGCACCGCGAACTAAGTAAATCATCACCTTTCGGCTTACTCAACTGGATTACCCCAGACCTCTTGCATCAGTTTGTAAGCGACGGGATCAAATGTCTTGAGTTCCGCATTTACAAAGGGAAAGAAGTCGTTTTGTCCAAAGTACGCTTCCGTGCATTCGGCAAAGTATTCCATTTGATTTGTAGTTGCATACGCTTTAGCAATTTTCCCATCCCAATGCAACACATGGTTATACTTTCCATTTTGCATTGAAAGTGCAAAGGCATTTTTTATAAGTTGGTTCTTAAATCCTCCTTTCATAAACTTAAAGTTATAGGCATGGGCTAATTCATGCAGTACCATGAAAGGCTGTTGATGGGTCCAATCCAAAAAATTTGCGCAGTTTGAAATCTCAACTCCTCCCGCCATGTGGGGGTCAGAGCCATGGTCCCTCAGCCATTGGGCGGAAGGGTTAAAGGCGGCGCACTTTCCAGAAGGGTCATTGCGGTGAATCCAAAAAATGACTGTTTTGAGTTTTTCTAGAGGTTGTTGAGCTACTACCCTGGAAATTCTAAAAAACTGGTCTGCAAGTTCTGATTTGACTGCTGGCCAACTCGTATTACGAATCTCATGTTCGCTGACATTCACTTGCCAGCCTTGAATCGAAACCGTTTTGTAGTGAATTGATATGACCATGGATTTTAGTTTACAAAACTTCGCAAATTGCCTCAAGCGGTTTGAGCAGTTCGAAAAAGAGCTGATTCCAAAATACGGGCATCCAACTCCGACGGAACCAAAACGAAGAACATACTAGCTATTTCAATTTAACAACTATTGTTATGTTGTGCTAGACTACGGTTAGGTTAAAGAGGACCTTGAAAATCCATGAAAAAGCTTGAAATTGGAGTGTTAGGTTTTGCGACGATTGCGTTGGCATTCATGCAATTGGGCTGTGGTGGAGGCGGCACTGCCTTGGTTCAGGGAAACACGGCAATCCCCGTTGGCGATAGCGTTTTAACCCTTCTCTCGCCAAATTCACTTGAGTTTCAAACCGCAGCAACTTCAAGTTCACCTCAGGGGCCAACTTCTCAGATTACAAGTTTGGCTCTGTCTCCGGATGGCAGTCATCTTGCCTACACTACCGTGTTTTCGATTGGAGGTGGACCCCTTTATGTTGAGCCTATTTCAGGAGGCGGGCCAGTGAAGCTAGGGGCGGAAACCGGTATTACGGCTACTTCTTGGTCTCCCAATAGCAAGTACATTGCCTTTTTTGACCAATCGAACTCAACTCTATACGTTAAAGACGATCTTAACAATACTTTGTCTTCAACCGTTTTCCCGTCTACGTCCTTGCCAAGTTACTATTTAATTGCTTGGTCACCAGACTCAACTCAATTGGTATTTGTTGAGAATCATGGCTCAGGAAACCCTTATACCATCGCCACGATACCAGCAGCAGGAGGCGCAGCCACAACTATCTTTACGGCAACAACTTCGGGGCAAATCTCGGGTATTGGATTCAAAGATGGCAGCACGGTTGTGTTTGCCTATAACCCCGCTGCTCAGGATGATCTTTATTCTGTGCCAATTGGTGGCGGAGCCGCGACCAATTTAACCAATGGGCATGCCGGTTCTCCTTACGGAGTTCTGGTTCATGTATCCACCAACCCTAGCGCGACATTGTTTGCAAGCGAAGACCTCAATACCCAGCACGAGGAGGTCATTTCTAGCACGGGGGCAACTGTTAACGCTTTGCCTTACAACGGCTCTTACGCCTTTTCTACCGCCGGCAATTTGTACCTGACCAATAGCACTTCCGCTGGGAACCTGTACGTGTCGGCAGGAGGTACGGGTGCCTTGACTCCAGTGATCTCAAACTCTGGGGTTGTTAAGTTTGATGCCAAGTAGCGGTGATTATTGCGGCAGATAGCCGCACAAGAGGCAATTGATAGAGAACCTCAGGTTAATACCTCTGGTCAGCGCGAGGTTCTCTAATAATGAACTTGTGCAGTTCAACCTTTGAAGACTGAATTGTCCTAAATGCAAAGTAAGCTGCTAAACCTTAACATATTGTGGTCAGAAATAAGGCTTTTTGTGTTACCATGTAACTGGAGAGAAAAATGAACACAAAAATTTTCTTGCCTAGTCTTGCTTTGACTTCGCTGATTGCGGCCGGAACAGCTAGCCAAGCTCAAAGCTATAGTTACAGCTTTACCCTGAATCAAGGATATACGTTAACCAATGCCTATATCATTTGCACATTGCCTTTCGAAGCGTATGCGGGCGAGGTGCCCTTAACTGGTAGCTTTTCCAACGGCACCTATCAAGGACAAATTAACCAGGGATTTCCCACAATTGGCGTATATTTCAACCTAATTGCAGTCTATACGGATTCAACCGGCGTGCAAAGGGTGGCGATGTCACTCCCAAACGGCACGGCAACAACCGTCTTAAACCAAAACCTAACTTGGGACCCTAATACCAACGGGGTGGGTTTTGATACGACGAACTATTTTCAGAGCGGACTGATGCCAAATGAAGCCACAACTGTTTCTGATTTAATAGCGGGGGGCGTTCAATTTGACAATGACGTTTATATGGCGTTCAACTACATGCAATCGACTGATCCGGTTTTGCAGGCATCGGGAACAAACGGAACCGTAATTGGCTTTGATGGGGCTCAGAACCTGGGTTCCTTCACCTTTCAATCCACTCCCGAACCGGCAGACCTGATTCCGCTAGGGGTTGGAATCATCGGCTTGATTGTTCGAAGACACCGCAAATAACTGGCACCTTTGAGTCAAGGCGAAACCCATAAATTAAGAAAAGGCATGCCGTGCTCTTGGCATGCCTTTTCTTTTAGGTTCAGTCTAGGCAGAGACGAAGTCGTGCCGACCAGGTGAAACTTCCATTCCTTCAGTTGGAACAACAGCTCCGCCTCGAAGCAGACTCATGCCAGGGGGAGGAATAACTAAAGCGGGAACTGGAGTTTCCACAATCCACTTCCACTTACCCTCGATGTACCGCCAAGACGAAAAGACACCTTGCGTTCCCGCTGTTGCCCACTGAAGCCGTTGATCGGGGCGTGGATTCAAGATAACTTTCTTGCATCCTGGTTCCGTATGATCCCAGCGAATCCCCGAGAGATACCCGTAAATCCATTCAGCAATGGCACCAAACGCGTAGTGATTGAACGAATTCATACCCGGATCCTGGAATCCTTTGATGGGATCCCATCCATCCCAACGTTCCCACATGGTAGTGGCACCTTCTGATATTGGGAAGAGCCATCCGGGCCATTTATCGTGAAACACAACCTGATAGGCCTCTTCATCATATCCATATGAAGAGAGAACCTCGCACAGGTGTGCTGTGCCAATAAAGCCAGTCAGCAGCCCGTTTTTCTTAACCGAGTCGGCTAAAGTTTTGGCAACTGCATCGCGTTTGTTCTCTGGCAGCAAATTGAATTTGAGGGCTAGTATGCAGCCGGTTTGGGTTGGATCGGTCTCGGCTTCAAATATTTTTTGGAAGGCTTCGGCCCCATCCTTTGCCCACTGCTTGAACTCGGGCTTGTCTATCCCAATTGCCTCACCCAATCTGGCCGCCAACTCACAGGAATAGCTGTAATAGGCCGATCCAATCAATGTCAGGTCAGTTTGTGGGCCTGGTGCAAGCCAGTCACCAAACCCTCTAAATCCGGAGTAGCCTTCGTAGCATCGCTCGCCATCTTTAGAGGTTTTGTGGAGAAATTCTACAAACTTAGCAAGGCCTGGCCAAATCGATTTGATCACTTCAGGGTCTTTATAATTTGTCCAATGGTGCCAAGCGCAGATCGTAAAGGCATCTGCCCACGCAGGGCCCCCTTCTTGCACTTCGTTTGTCCCCTGCATGTACATGGGGGTTGAAGGCACAACCGGAGGAATTCCACCATCTGGTCGCTGGGCGTCTAAAAAGTCATGAAGCCACTTGTCAAAAAAGGGTTTCACGTGGGCCAGCAAGCAGGCTGTTGGCATAAAGACCTCCGCGTCGCCGGTCCAACCCAGTCTCTCGTCGCGTTGAGGGCAGTCAGTTGGAACATCCAAGAAGTTACCTCTCATGCTCCATTCAATGTTGGAATGGAGCTGGTTCAGCCTCGAATCGGAGCATTGGAACCATCCGTGGAAGCGAACATCGGAGTGAAATCCATGAACTCCTACGCGAACGACTTCTGCAGCGCCAGTGACTTCTACATACCGAAACCCATGAAAGGTAAAGGCAGGCTCGTATCGTTCCACTTCATGAGTTCCAGCAAGAGTGTATTGATCGGTAGCTTTGGCTCCCCGAAGGTTTGCGGTGTAGAAGTGACCTTCTGAATCTAACATTTCCGCGTGGCGGATGGTGATGGTCGAGCCTTTGGCTCCCTTCACTTCCAGCCAGCACCTGCCAGCAAGATTTTGCCCAACATCGTAGATTCTTTTTTCTCCCATCGATTGGATGAGGTTGGCGTCTCTAAGCTTTGTGACCTTGATGGCAGGATGCATAGCGAGTTCCAGTTTGGCAGGATGAGGGTGGGTGGAAGCTTCGGCCCAATGGCTGTCATTGAACCCAGCTTGGTCCCAACCATGAGGGATTTGAGTCGCATCAAAGGTTTCTCCCATCAAAAGGTCAGCGGCGATATAGGCTCCGGTTGAACTCTTCCAACCTCGAGACAGGGTTGTGACATGTTCTTTGCCATTACTGAAAAGCCGACACCATAGGCTTCGGTGTTGGCCGTAGACATGAGGACCGTACCAGCCCACATGACCGGCGTGCCATCCATCAGCAACGATCGCGCCAAGGACGTTCTTGCCAGGTCTAAGCAGCTTAGTGACATCAAATCGAAAGAAGTAGTTTCGTTTGCGAGAATCGGTGTAGCCCGGGGTCAGTTCATCTTGCCCCACTCTGAGTCCATTGAGAAAGGCTCTGGTGACTCCAAGGGCCGAAAGGTCTAGAAAAACGGGATTGCGAAGTTCTGCCTCCGTTATTTCAAACTCAATGCGAAAGTACGGGCACTTCGAGCCATCTTCAACACCAGATAGCCAAATTGCGTTTGGAACGGAAGGTGAAAAAATTGAATCCTTCATTGGTTTTATTACGTTACACTAATTATATGGAGGCTAACACGCCACCTTGAAAGAAATCGTCGTCTTGCTGACTTTGGCAAAGACGACGTATTCAAATCAACTTGCTGAGTTTAAGCAAGACGAGTTCTAAAGGGAACTCAAACAAGGGTCTTTAAGCCTAGCTTAGGGACCCTGACCTATTTTAATCAGCCAATGCGAAATCCAAAAAAATATGCAATACTTTCTATATGGAGATGACGACGCCACCATTCAAATCGCGAATGTTCGCCTTGGTATGCTCGGCGAACGTTGTTCTATCCGTCCTTGTTCTACTAGGTCTAATTATTATTAGTCTAGGATAATATCGGGCGGGCATTCGCAATATAAAAAAACTTGAGCCTTCCCGATATCGGGAAGGCTCAAGTTTTTTTAGGTCACAATGGGACTAGGGATTGATGCGACAGCGCGGTCGTTTCACTTCGGAATAAAGACAGTCCTCGTCAACAAATACAGGAGTCAATAAAGTGAAAACAGGCGCAAGTATCGTGATGGAGTCATTGGTTCGCCATGGCATCTCCACAATTTTTGGATATCCGGGGGGCGTAGTCTTGCCTCTCTACGACGAAATGCTGAATTGGCCGCAGGTTCAGCACGTGCTTGTTAGGCACGAACAATGCGCCGCCCACATGGCGGATGGCTATGCAAGAGCAACTGGCGAAACCGCAGTTTGCTTAGCAACCAGCGGCCCTGGTGCCACAAACTTGGTCACCGGAATAGCAACTGCCATGATGGACAGCATTCCAATGGTGGCGATCACCGGGAACGTCAACACCTGGGCAATTGGTAAAGATGCCTTTCAGGAAACTGACATCCAAGGCATCACAATTCCTATCACAAAGCATAACTATTTGGTGACAAATGTTGATGACTTGCCTGGCATTTTAGCCGAAGCCTTTTATCTTGCCAACACAGGAAGAAAAGGACCGGTGCTGGTTGATATCCCCAAGGACATTTTTACTGCAAAAACTGATGTGGATTTTCCAGAAGTCGTGAGCCGCAGAGGCTATACGATTCCTGGGGCACCGATTGACTCTCAGATAGAGGCAGCAGCCGATCTTATTAACAAGGCAGAAAGGCCGGTCCTTATAGCCGGCGCAGGGGTCCTCCACTCGCGGGCCATGGACGAGCTGCTTCATTTGGCAGAAAAGGCAGAAATTCCCGTCATCAATAGCTTGCTTGGCTTGGGTTCAATTCCCCGAAGTCACCCTTTATCTTTGGGCATGATGGGAATGCACGGCGAGGCGGCTGGAACTTTGGCAGTGCAAGACGCGGATTTGGTGATCGGGGCGGGAATCCGCTTTGATGACCGGCTGACCGGCAACACTTCCTCCTTTGCTTCTAACGCAAAGATTTTGCATTTTGATATTGACGAGACGGAAGTTGGAAAGACGGTGAGGCCGTTGGCGTGGGTCATTGGTGACCTGAAGCACGCCCTCGAAGCCCTCATTCCAAAGGTTAAGAAGGCGTCTCACCCCCAATGGTTAGAGCAAATCCATAATTGGCAAACACAGTTTCCCCTGGTTGTTCCAGAAGGGAAGTTCTTGAGCAGAACCGTGTTGCGAGCCCTGAATGAACATACTCGAGGCGAAGCGATTGTGGCGACCGACGTCGGTCAACATCAAATGTGGACGGCTCAGTTCTATAAGTTTCAAAAGCCGTTCCAGTGGCTTTCCAGCGGTGGATTGGGAACCATGGGTTATGGTTTTCCGGCGGCAATGGGGGCAAAATTTGCAAAGCCAGATCAGGAAGTTTGGGCAGTTGTGGGAGACGGTGGGTTCCAAATGACCTTGCAAGAGTTGCAAACTGCAGTTGAGTACGGTTGCAACGTCAAGATATGCCTGCTGAACAATGGATTCCTCGGCATGGTGCGGCAGTGGCAGGAACTGTTTTACGACAATCGCCATAGCCACGTTGCGATGGGATCGCCTGATTTTGGAAAGCTTGCCGAAGCCTACGGCATCCGGTATTTTCAGTGCTCCCGCAAAGAAGATTTGGATCGAACTTTTTCCGAAGCACGGGCCTGCGAAGGGCCGGTCTTGTGTGAGTTTGTTGTGGAAATGGAAGAGAACGTATTTCCGATGGTTGGGCCAGGAATGGGGAATAGCTCCCTTGTGATGGATCCGGCTCTGACTCATGAATCTCCTGAACCGGTTGGTGCCTTTGAAACCACTCACGCTTCCAAGGTGAATGCCTCTGCGGGGGTCAAGTGAGCACAGCCTTAGTGACTCCTCAGCACACAATTACGGCTCTGGTCCAGAACGAAACAGGGACAATTAACCGATTGGTTTCGCTTTTTCGAAGAAGAGGCTTTTCGATTGCTTGCTTTAATGCTGGTGATTGCGAGCAACCCGGATACAGTCGGATCACGCTTGTTGTCAATGGCAGCGAGGATGAGATGAGACAGTGTGTGCGTCAGTTGGAAAAGCTGATCGACGTTGTGGAAGCAGAAGACCTTGGAGAAGATGAAAGGATATCTCGAGAGTTGGTTCTTGTAAAAATTGATAGCGGATCCACAAGTCAGCAGGAAGTTGAATCAAGGCTGGCTGGCTTTGATGCTTTTGTGGTGGCTTGGGGCACTGCATCTGGGGTGGTTCAGGCCTGCGTCAAGCCAGAACAAGTCGAAGGCTTTCTTCAGGCGCTATCCCCCGCATCAATCCTCGAAATTGTACGAACTGGAGCGGTCGCAATCAAAGCGTCCGACCTTAATTAATATGGCAAAAATCTTCTACGAAAAAGACGTAAATCCAGAAATCATCAAAGACCTCAAAGTCGGAATTATTGGCTATGGCAGTCAAGGGCACGCTCATGCTTTGAACCTAAAAGACAGCGGTGTTGACGTTAAAGTTGGCCTTCAGCCGACTAGCAAATCACGCCAAAAAGCCCATGAGGGAGGCCTTGAAGTGCTGGACCCTGCCGAACTGACAAAGTGGGCAGATGTCCTCATGTTTTGTACTCCAGACGTACCAATGCCTGATATTTACGCAGAAAGCGTAGAACCTAATCTGAAGGCGGGACAAACCTTGCTTTTTGCCCATGGTTTTAATATCCACTTTAAAACGATTGCTCCTCCTGAGACGGTGAACGTTGCGATGGTGGCTCCCAAGGGACCCGGTCATCGGCTGCGCGCCGAATATGTGGCAGGCGCGGGGATGCCGGCTTTGGTGGCTGTCCACCACGATGCCACAGGAAATGCCAAAGATATTGCCCTTTCCTATGGATGGGGGATTGGTAGCGCCTTAGCAGGGATTTTAGAAACCACGTTCAAAGAAGAAACCGAGACTGACCTTTTTGGTGAGCAAGTTGTCTTGTGCGGAGGGCTGAGCGCCCTGATCGAAAACGGATTCAATACCTTGGTTGAAGCAGGGTATCAGCCTGAGGCAGCGTACTTTGAATGCCTTCATGAAACGAAGCTGATTGTTGACCTTCTTTATGAGGGCGGGCTTAGCTACATGCGCTATTCGATTAGCGACACTGCAGAATGGGGTGACTACGTTAGCGGGCCTCGAATTATTGATGAATCAACCAAAGCAGCCATGAAGCAAGTTCTGAAAGAAATTCAAGACGGCACCTTTGCCAGGGAGTGGATTGCAGAAAATAAATCGGGACGCAAGAGACTGCTCGAGTATCGAGAAAAAGGACGCCAAAGCCAGTTAGAAGAGGTCGGCAAACAATTAAGGTCAATGATGCCTTTCCTCAAGCCGAAAGTGGCTGGTGACTGAGGTTAGCTCCGCAAACCCAAACCCTCTCATAAGAGTTGAAAATGCCTCAGTGCGTCTAGGGGGGCAAGAGATTTTGCCTCCCCTTAGTCTCAGCATTAAAGTTGGAGAGAGAATTGCGATCCTTGGTCCCAATGGGGCCGGTAAATCAACTCTCGTCAAACTTTTGTCGGGGGAACACCACCCGTTTGCGGGCCAGGGGGCGGTCTTGTTCGGTGGCAACGCCAAGGCGGGTCTAAGGAACCTTCGCAAAGGCATTGTGGCGGTCAGTTCCGATTTAGAAAGCAAGGTTCTTCATGATCCAAGCGTGCGCCAACTTGTGCAATCGGGCAGGGTTGGCTCTTTAGGAATCCTGCAGAACGCAGGGCTAAGCGAGGCAGACGAAGATGCAGTAGCAAAAGCAATTGATGAAATGGGACTTTCCGCTTTGGCAGAGAGAACGCTGTCTAGTCTATCAAGTGGAGAGAGGAGGAGGTCTTGGATTGCAAGGGCCCTTTCGACTGAGCCGGCTGCTTTGATTTTGGATGAGCCAACTGCAAATTTAGACTTCGGGGCAAGGCAAATATTGCATGCCAAGTTAGAAAAACTGGCTCGAAAAGACCTATCCATTTTGTTGGTGACCCATCACCTAGAAGATGTGACGCCCCTCTTTGGCAGGGTGATTTTGATGCAATCCGGTCGCATTGTCTTTGATGGAAATAGACAGGCAGGAATTGAGTATCTAGAATCTCCTCCTCAATTTCAGATGGGGAACAATCAAGGCAGTTCAGTCCTGCTCAATAGTCCAAATCCTAGCCCAGAGGAGTATCTTGCCGCCATGCGCTGTGCGCCGGTTTATAACGTGGCGGTCGAATCGCCGCTCGAAGAGGCAAAACTTCTTGGATCAAGGCTTGGCTGCAGGGTTTTATTAAAACGAGAAGACCTTCAGGAAACATTTTCATTTAAGATCAGGGGGAGCTACGTTAAAATGGCGAACCTTTTGGATCAGCAGCGGGCGAAAGGAGTCATTGCCGCTTCTGCCGGGAATCATGCCCAAGGCGTTGCTCTTGCCGGCCAGCGCTTGGGGATCAAGACATCAATTGTGGTTCCTGCCACCACTCCAACCGTTAAGACAGAGGCAATTTTGAAATTAGGGGCAGATCTAGAGCTTTTTGGCGACACTTATGATGAGGCCTACTCAAGAGCAAAAGAGAGGGCAGAAAAGGAGGATTTAGTTTTTGTTCACCCCTATGATGATCCGGAAGTGATCGCGGGGCAAGGCACAATTGGTTTAGAAATAGACCGCCAATACCCCCAGCCTATTGATGCAGTTTTTGTTGCGGTTGGTGGAGGGGGATTAATTTCTGGCATTGCTTTGGCCCTCAAACAGATTCGTCCAGGCATCAAGATTATTGGGGTTGAGCCAGAAGATTCAGATGCCCTCCACAAAAGCCTTATTGCCGGTAATAGGATTCAGCTGGATAGAGTCGGGCTTCTGGCGGATGGAGTTGCGGTCAAGCAGGTTGGAGTTGAGACCTTTCGCATTGCATCCCAGTTTGTGGATGAGACCATTGTTGTGAGTAATGATCAAATCTGCGCCGCAGTCAGAGACATCTTTGAAGACCGAAGGGTGGTTTTGGAGCCAAGCGGAGCCTTGGCATTTGCGGGACTGAAGAAGTATGTAGAGTTGGGGACTCATCGGGATAAGACCTACCTTGCGATTGCTTGTGGTGCCAATTTAACTTTTGAGAGGCTTCAATATGTAGCAGAAAGATCCTTAGTTGGAGAGCGAAGAGAAGCGATTTTGGCAGTCAAAATACCAGAATCGGCGGGGAGTTTTCGTCAATTTTGCCAAACAATCGGTCCCCGCATGGTCACCGAATTCAATTATCGGATGAGTGATTCTCGGTGGGCAATGGTTTTTGTGGGTTTGGGAGTGAAGAATGACCAAGAGCGACAAGACGTGGTGGCAGAACTGAGAGGGCATGGATACGAAACTTTAGACCTGACCGAGGATGATCTGGCTGCCATTCATCTTAGACATATGGTTGGAGGCAAAAGTCCTCACCCAAAGTCTGAGAAGTTGTTTCATTTTGACTTTCCTGAACGTAGAGGAGCGTTGCTTGAATTTCTGGACCGATTGGGAGGCAAGTGGAACATTTCGATGTTTCATTACCGCAACCACGGTGCTGATCGAGGCAGGGTGCTGATCGGGTTTGAAGTTGATCCTGAAACAGAGGCAGATTTTCAACGATTTCTAGGGTCGGTTGAGTATCCGTCTATCGAAGTGACCCTGAATCCTGGTTTAGCCGCCTTCTTGCTCTGACCCTCCTGGCCCTGATTTTCCTGGTTTGGGAGTCGGAGGTTGTTTTTCTACAATTCCCAGCAGGCAAACCACGAGCAAGAAAAGGGAAAGCCCGATGTCTACTTTAAAGAATGTCAACTTAAGGACGTAGGTTTGGGGGGACTCTAAGGCTTGGGGAAGCAGAAATACAAAGTAGGTGAATGTTAGGACGGCTGCCGCCCTTAGGGTCTTCATTTTAGGGCCCTGGGCGGTGAGAAACAATCCCAAGCCAATCAAGCCGCCAAACAGGGATTGGAGAACGATGGAAGTGGGACTTGTGGTGAAATCTAATATCGCGGAGCTATGCTTGCCGATAATGCCAAGAGGAACTAAGATGTTTCCCCAAACAACCGGCGCTCTTAGGAACATAAAGATCGCGATGAGGGCGGTGAGAAGGGCAAACAGGAGGCGAGTTTTCTGATTCAGGCTCTTAGACGTAAACAGTAGCAAGCACAAAAAAGAGGCTAAATCCAAATAGGTCGAAGTAATGTAGCTTTCTAACACAAGCACCTTGTCCTTTCAACACTCATTATAAAGCCAATCAGTGACTTAACATTCTATAAAGCGACTGATGAGATGGAAACATGGTTGAAGAGGCTATCTCTTTGGCTTTTGCGGGGAAGGCAATTCGAAAAAAATAGTAACTAGCATTGACGAGTCTTTAGCTGGCGTTGACCAAGAAGAGTATCGAGCCGCACTTTTGCACCTAAGGAATGCGGTTCAGACCGCGGTGCCAGAGGCGATTGAATCAATAAAATATGGCATGCCCATTTACAGGGCATCTGGGTCTTTGTGCAGTTTTGCCGCCTATAAGCACTTTTGTTCTATTTTTTTCCTGGGTCATACCTTCAACCAGTTCATGCCTGAACGTGTGGGTTATGTCGTCAAAAGAGGGACTGTCCAATTTACACCGCAAAGGCCTATTCCGGATGAGCTTATTCGGGCTATGGTTTTATCCAGATTCCAAGAAAACCGGTCGGCCATGTCTCTTTGAAATGAAATTCTTGAAGCCAAAACATCCGGTTTCTATTGGACGCCTCCCAATGTCTGAGTAGCGGCTGAATTAGCCTTGCGGAGGTTGGCAGTGTGCATGGCCCAATTGAATCTTTGAATCTGGATACTTACGCTCAAGTGCGACGGGTACCACCCGCCATAATTTGGCAGCAGGCAGTCAAAGGCAACGGTAAGCCGAAGCCATCCGCTGATCATGAACAGGGATGCCCTTCTACCGCGTCTAGCTAACCTGACGGAAGAATCTTGGAACCTAGAGAAGCTACCCAAAAACGCCGACAGGCTGAATGGCATCCAATTTCGGGAACAAGGACTTGGCATCTTTGATGCCGTAGTTCTTGGCACACATTTCGGCCAGCACCCATCGATAATCCGTTGTCACCGCAAGATCAGCACCATGGTCAAGCTGCTCGTTGGCAAGTCCCGGCCATGAGCCATGCATCTTGCCTCCCTGAACATTCTTGCCAAGCGCAATCATACAATTTCCATGACCATGGTCAGTCCCGTTGCTTTGATTGGCTCGGACCCTTCTGCCAAACTCGCTTACCGTGACCAAAGTTAATCGGTCATGATACTGGCTCATGTCATTCCAGAAGGCATTGAGCGAGGAGCTCAGTTCTAAAACAAGTTGGCTAAAGTGAGGGTTTTGCTGAACATGGGTATCCCATCCGCCATAGTCAATGGTTGCAAATTTTAGACCTACATCCATTTTGATCAGCTGGGCAAGGCTTTCAAAGGTATGGGCAAGCCCATAATTGGGGTAGGTGACGCCTGCGCTTGGCACATACGGCTTCGGCCTTCGGTTTGCCTCTCTGGGCAGATTGTCTTGAACGGATTTAACCGCGCTAAAGGTGTCTAGGCCCGCCTTAGAGAGGATGCCTTTGCCTTGATACAGCGATTCCACAGCCTTTTGCTGCTCTTGGTTGCCAACAAAAGCAAATCCATAAGGGTTGGGGATCGAAACAGCATCCCGTTCGCCACGAAGGGATTTCTGAACATTTCCAGACATGCTCACAACCGGAAGTGTGCCTTGCTCGCCATTGCTTGCCGAAATCAACCTCTCTAGCCATCCGCTTCTGTAACTTAGCAAATCTAGGTCTGCAAGTCCCAAATCAACCAAATCTTGGGCTTCAAAGTGGCTGCGGGTTGCGTTGGTAAGACCGCTAGCGTGGATAAAGGCAAGGTTCTTGTTGTCGTAAAGCTCTTTAAGGGCAGCCCCGTTGTGGTTTAGCCTGAAGTCAAATCCCGGATAAGCATTGTTGAGTTGAAGACCGGCGTACTGACCTTTTTCAAAAATGCTGGTCAGTGGAGTCCTTGCATCAATATAGTTCGGATCGTCTACAGGGGCAAGAAAATTAAGCCCGTCCATGCCGCCTCTAAAAAAGACGAACACTAAAATTTGGTCTTGGCTTGGCTCGTTTCCGTCTGCAAAAGCTAGGGTTCCGAATCTTGCACCGGCCATGGCAGCAATTGCGGTGCTGCATCCCATTAAAAATTCTCTTCTGTTTGGCATTTTCTTTCTCCTCTATCTCACATGAAAGTCGGGCGTCATGGCAATAACGGCAATGAGGTCTTTGGTTCTTTGAATGTAGGGTTTGTCTCCTGTCTGAGGAACCCCTTTGGGGAATGGAGCCGAAATAAATTCAACAAGCGAATTATGAGAAGCGGTATCCATGGTTCTGCCAAGGATATTTCGTTCCCAGTGGGCGGCTACCGCATCCCAGTCGGTTGCATCTGGCATTTCCAAGGGTTCAGGAAGTTCGATAACGTCCTTTTGGCCTCTTGTCCACCTCTGCACAGCGTTCCATCTTGTTAGGATTCCGCTTGTGCCTGTCCAGTGATAAGAATCGTAGGGTCTGCCATTGGGAGTTGGCCAATTAAACTCCCTTGCCCCCATCACGGCAAGATCATTGAAAAGGCTTTGCTCTGGCATCACATTGGCTTTTGTTGCTCTAAAGAATCCCATCATCACTTCAAAGGGAAGTTTGATTCCTTCTGCCCAGGTCTGTTTGAACTCCGGTGCCATCACAATCGTGTGGATGACGCGGGAGATTTGGTAGGGGTCCTTTTGGAACGCCATCCACGTATGAACCGCCTTTTTGACGAGGGACTCAGGGGGATTGGGCGAAACAAGCCGTTTGCATATTTTTTTGCAAACAAAATGCGCTGTTCCGGGATGGTAGGCAACCAAATCAAGAACCCGCTCTCCGTCCGACATTGGCGGCTGATAAGGATCAAATTGCTGAGCTAAAACCCGCTTTTGATAGGGATCGTGCCATTTGTCGTAGTAATAAAACTCACCCGTATTGGGGAATCGGTCTCCTCGACCATAAACTCCATTGGCAAATGTCCAACCGGTAAAGGCTCTGGCCGCTTCATAGACGTCCTGATCCACGTAACCAACTGGATGGCCCTCTAGGGCACCAGGGACCTTATCCCACTCGGTGTAGAGTGCGTTGTAATAGTGCTCCGCGCCTAGAGTATGCAGTTCAAAGAGCTCACGCGCGAAATTCTCGTTGGCTGGGCTTGCCTTGCTTTCAAAGTTGTTGAGGTAGACAAGCATGGGAACGCTTTTGGCAACGTCTCCCAGCATCTCTCTAAAGTTGCCCAACCCGTGTTTGCGGATCACATCTCGATCAAATACCGGAAACATCACCATCGAAGCATTGTTGGTGACGTAGGCATCGATGCTGAAGTGGTTGTGCCAAAAGTCGGTCATGACTTCTCTCAGTTGCCACTTGCTGTAAACGCCCCTGATGATCTTGGCAGCGATGACTTCGTCAACTGGCCTGTAAAGCTCCGGCTGAGGCAACCCCGGAGTGGTCATTAGCTTCCAAAGGTCGGCGGTGGATTGATTGAGGGTGTTTAATGGCCGATACTCGTGAACCGCAGGATGCTGATACTTGCCAACTTTTTGCGGACCGTAGTTGATCAGCAAAGTGGCATCGGCAAGGCGCTGGGTGCATTCTTGGTCATCGGCATCATTGGGGTGAAATTGTTCGTGGAGGTAGTTTTCCAATCCCATTTCTTTAACCCTTTCAACGTCACCAGGTCGGGGACCAAAAGCAATCCGGTGCATTGCCATCTCTTCTAATCCGGGATTCGCGTCTCGATGAACCAAAATGTTGGGGCTTGTAAACGATTCACCTGAATCCGTTAAATCGGAACTTGGTCTTTTGACAGCTGCCTTGGCAGGCTTTGGCAAAAGTGAAGAGCCTATCGACAGTGCCGTTGCGGCTCCAACCGCAGTCTGCAAGGATTGGCGCCTTGTCAGAGTTGACTTCTTCTTTAATGATGAGGATTCGGGGTCATCTTTGCTTGCCATACTAGTCACTGCCTTCTCATTATCGGACGATCTCGCTTTCTTCGGAGGATTTCCATGAAACGTCCAACCTAGAGTGCCGCTTGGAAGCAAATACGCAAAACAGGTATGCAAAGTTCAGAAGAAACTTTAGATTTTTTGCATTTTCTTATTTTTCTTAAGCCCAAGCCGGCAAGACGCTAATCGAAGGATCATTCACAATAATGAAATGAGTTCATTTGACGTTAAGCATAAATCCCGGGTTATAGCCTATGGGCCAGATAAGACAGCAAACCGAGGAATGCTGAGGGCGATGGGCTTTACCGACCAAGATATGGACCGACCTTGGGTTGGGGTTGCCACTGTCTGGAATGAATCTACCCCTTGCAATATGAACCTTGATGAACAAGGTCTCAGTATTGCCAAATCCATCAATTTGGCAGGAGGAGCGTCTAGAAGATTCAATACCATTTCGGTTAGTGATGGCATCGCCATGGGGCATGAAGGCATGAAGGCTTCCCTCGCCAGCCGCGAGGTCATAGCCGATTCAGTCGAACTCATGATGAGGGCCCATGCCTACGACGCTTTAGTTGCGGTGGCCGGCTGCGACAAGAGCCTGCCTGGAATGCTCATGGCGATTGCTAGGCTTAACGTTCCCAGCATCTTTTTATATGGAGGCACCATCATGCCTGGCCGATACCGTGGACGCGATGTGACGATTCAAGACGCTTTTGAAGCGGCAGGAGCCTTTGCAGCCGGAAAAATTGATAACGAGGAGCTCCATGCGGTGGAGTGTGCGGTGTGTCCGGGAGCTGGTTCTTGCGGGGGCCAATATACTGCCAACACCATGGCTTGCGTAGCAGAAGCCCTTGGTTTGGCTTTACCGGGGTCCTCTGCTCCTCCTGCAACTAGCGCAGAAAGGCAGACCGTTCTTGATAGTTTGGGATCGGCGATCATGAACGCCCTCCAACTTGGTCTGTTGCCCAAAGATATCTTAACAAAAGCTGCTTTTGAAAATGCCATCGCAGTCGCAGCCGCAACCGGCGGAAGCACCAACATCGCCTTGCATCTGCCTGCGATCGCCCATGAAGTTGGAATTGACCTGTCTTTGGACGATGTTGATCGGGTTAGCGCAAAAACTCCAACTGTGGCAAGTTTGCGCCCAGGCGGAAAGTATGTGATGCTTGATCTTTTTAGGGTTGGCGGCGTGCCAACCGTAATGAAGTCTTTGCTTGAGGCTGGTTGTTTGGATGGAAGTCAACTTTCCGTCAATGGAAAAACGCTGTCAGAAAATTTGGCTCATGTTGAAATTCCAGCCGATCAAGATGTGGTGGTCCCAAGCAGTCGAGCGTTCTATTCAACCGGAGGGTACGTTATTCTAAGGGGCAACTTGGCTACTCAGGGAGGCGTCATCAAGGTTACTGGCATCAAGAGAACAAGTTTGACCGGTCCCGCAAAGGTTTTTAATTGTGAGGAAGACGCAATGGCGGCGGTCCAACGGAGGGAAATTCAAGCCGGTGATGTGGTTGTGATCCGTTATGAAGGGCCCAAAGGTGGTCCTGGAATGAGGGAAATGCTGGGGGTCACGTCAGCAATAGTTGGGCAGGGCCTTGGCTACGATGTGGCACTTCTCACCGATGGCAGGTTCAGCGGAGCAACCACCGGCCTCATGGTCGGGCATGTTGGGCCCGAGGCAATGGTTGGCGGCACAATTGCGATTGTGGAAAATGGTGACATCATCACGGTGGATGCCGACAATAGGCTCCTTCAGGTTCACCTTAGCGACGAGGAGATCGCGAAGAGAAAATCAAATTGGAAGCCAATCGAACCAAGATACAATCGCGGTGCCCTCGCTAAGTATGCCAGCCAAGTGGGCCCGGCTTGCTATGGAGCCCTAACTCACTAAAGCCTGATCAGAAGTTTGGGTTCGCTATGAAATTAAGATCTGCGATAGACTTGGCACCAAATTTGCAATCTCTGAGAGTGAAGGAACCTTTCCCGCCGACCCTTGGCGGGAACTCAACACCGTTCCTTGGGGTTAAATTGTAGCGATGCGTCGAAGTGGAAGAATCAATTATCTGACTTTTGCAATGTCTGTTTGCGTGATTGGCATCGTCGCATTAGTGTTCCTTATCCTTTTCAATGGGAACAGTCCCACCGAGGCTGCCAATCAGTTTCTTTCTGCCTTAGCAGCTGGCAACGATAAGGAACTTATGGCCCTGAGCTGGTACGACGGGGATCGAAGCAAGCTTCAGAAAGAGTGGGATTTTGCAACTCAAGTTGCGGGCAAGTATTACTCATTTACTTGGAGTCCGATCACGGCAAAGCGAAGTGGTGATTCCGCGAACGTGGAAATCAACATCACCAAAAATGCCAGAAAGTTTGGTAGCTACCAAGAACAGACTGCGATTCCGCTTGTTAGAAAGGATGGCAAGTGGCTGGTGGACGTCAAGTCTATTGATCGCAAAATGTATCCCGATCTTCCCAATTGATAAAGTCTGAGGTTTTGCTAGGAACGCAAGTGCGTGGTGGCTGACCATGGCTTGGATACTCCTTTTGCCGCTATTAGGCAGTCTTGAGTATTGACGTGGATTTTTTTCTGGTCATCAGCCTGCTGTTAGTTTTTGCAAGTGCCTTTTTTGTGGCAGCTGAGTATAGCCTTGTCAGTTCTCGCCGTTCTCGCATTGAATCGCTGAGCCGGAAGGGCAACCGGACCGCCAAAAGTTTCCTTCATTCCTTAGATCAGTTGGGAAGGATGGTTGCCGTCTGCCAAGTAGGTATCACGATGGTAGGAATTGCGTCTGGCATTTTTATTGAGCCCTATTTAAGCCAGGCCCTTGCTGGTTGGTTCGGAATTACGGTCAACAAGCATCTTGTGGAAACAGCCTCGTTTCTGATTGTGAGCTTTGTGTTAGTGGAACTCGGAGAACTGGTTCCGAAATATGCAACTTTAAGGAATCCAGAAAGGACCGCGCTGGCTTTATATCGCCCGCTCAGGATCATAGAATCCATTTTCTTTCCCCTCACTTGGCTGGCTGAAAGTGCGGCTCAGGGCATTTTGCGGATTTTTGGAGCCAAGCCAGCCTCGGCAGAGAAAAGTCAGATTTCTAAAGAAGAACTTGTTTTGATGATTCAGTCTGGTGGAGACTTGCAATCAGAAACCGCCCATGTTGTGGCACGCGCCTTGCGGCTGGATGCCCTGGATGCAAGGGACGTCATGATCCACAGGCTAGACGTCAAGTGGCTCTCTGAATCCGCAACCTTTGAAGAGGCGGTAGGCGCGTTTGCTAAGTTCCCCTACACGCGTTTGCCCGTGTGTCAGAGCGACCTGGATTCGGTTTTGGGGCTTGTCTACGTCCACGATGTGCTTCGAGCAAGAAATGATGAAAAGTTTGACCTCAAAAAATTAACAAAGCCTGCGGTTGTGGTGCCAGAAAACCTGACTTTAGACCGAATTTTGGCGATGATGAGGGAAAGCAAGAATCAGATGGTGCTAGTTGTGGATGAATATGGTGGAACCAGCGGCATCGTGACCATTGAAGACTTAGTCGAGGAGATTTTCGGAGAGCTGGATGATCAGTTAGAGGCAGAGCAGCCTACCGTGAAAATGCTGGGTAAAGGCAGAATTTCTGCAAGGGCAGAGCTTCGCGTTGATGAATTGCTGGATGAACTGGGTATCGAAGCCCCCACCCAGGTCAGTACAGAGACTCTTGCCGGCTTGGTGACCGATCAGCTGGAGCGGATTCCCAAGCTGGGGGATAAGGTTAGTGTTGAATTTGGGGTTATCAGGGTTGATAATATGGCAAAGCGGAGAATCACGAGAGTGTCTGTTTTTCTGCGCCCCGAATTTCAGCCAAAGGGGACCAGAACCGATCTTTGATTATTAACAATTTCTTAACAAATCCGTCGGTAACATGTTAACGCTGTGTTAAATCCTCTCCTCAGGAACCTAACAATCACTGCCGCAATTGCCGTAGCAAGTTGCGGAGTTGCTCTCGCTGACAATACTCTTTTTGCGCCAATGGCCCTTTTAGTTCCCGCCAACCACATGGATATCGTAGGTTATTATGATGGTGGTGCTAAGTTCTGGCGGGCCGGAGGGGCTCGTCTTGGTCTGCCAGGTGGGTTTGAAATCAACTTTGGAACCGCTCGGTCAACAAATGGAACCGGACGCCAAAATTTAGATTTTGAGTACCAGTATTTGGCCCCAGTTCCGGGAACTGCACCAGGGTTTGCCTTTGGAGTTCTCGATTCCATGAACACAACCACCGCTCACCGCCGATTTTACGCGGTGATGACCGAACAGTTAGATATGCACGCCAATTTATCTCACGACCTCCTTGCCAATGTCTCGATTGGCTACGAGGCAGGGGTGAAGTGCTCTCCTTTTGTGGGAGTTAAGATCCCGCTTGGCACTCAGTTTGCTTTGCTTGCCGAGCACGATGGATTTGCGGTGAATGGAGGAATTGAGTTCGACCCGATTCCGAACTTGGCGTTGGTTGCAATCAGCAAAGGATCAGACAGTTTGTTAAAGGTCCGCTACCGCGTCAGTTTCTAAGGTCCCAGGGGTTGGTCCTTCTAAGGAAAGACCAACCTCTTTTGCTGCCGCCAGTACTTTTTGCGCAAGGTACTGAGTGAACATTTCAGAGGTCACTTTTCCGCCTTGTGGCCCTGCGTCCTCAAAAAGGAAGGGCTCTCCAAAATGAACCAACGTTTTTGCTCTTTTCATCTTGCGGGACCCTTTTGGAAGCAGTTTCTGAGTGCCGTTGATTCCAACCGGAACAATCTTGGCCCCAGTTTTCTTGGCTAACAAGGCAACCCCTTTATTGAGGGTTCCCATCTTAACCCCATCGCCGCGAGAACCTTCTGGGAACACAACTAAAGCATTCCCCCGCTCTAGCAACGTGATGGCTTTGCGGATGGACTCTGTATCGTTAGATCCTCGCTTAACCGGAAAAGAGCCCACGCTAAAGATCAGCCTTCCAAACAGGCCCCGAAAGAGCTCTTCTTTGGCCATAAAAAGAAAATCACGGTTGGCTGCGCAAGCCACTGCCGGTGGATCGGCATGAGAAATGTGGTTAGGAGCCAAAATCACGGGTCCTGATTTTGGGATGTTCTCTCGACCGGTTACCTTCATCCCTCCAAAAATGAAAAAGGCAACACGGGCGGTGGTAAGAACAATCATGTACCACCAATGTTTAGGCTGCGGCAGCTGTTTGAACTCGTTCACAGATTAACTTGCCTTTATTTTACGATTTTATGAAAAAACTTTGGACGCTGTCTCGTTTGCACAAGTATTCTAAAGTTATGAAACGACTGACTCCGCTTTACTCTGGGCTTTTCTTCCTAACATCCCTATTCATTACGGCTGGATGCTCAACTTCTCAAGCAACCGGGTCCGGATCTGTGGCAACCGCCGATCAATCTCAGCCAAGCAGCAGCCAGCATGGAGCCACCGGATCAAGCCAACTAGCTTCTTCCAACACATCGCCAAAAACAGCCGGTGCGGCCTGCCCCACCGGTACGATGCAAAGCGGTTCCGATTCAATGGACGGAGTGATGAACCAAACCGTGGGCTTTGTCAAAAACGGAGTGTACGTAGACAAGGCAGGCAAACCATTGTGCCCTGTTCTTGGCCATGAAGTTGAGGATATTAAGCATGCTCAGTTCACGGTATACAAAGGGGTGAAGTACTACTTTTGCTGCGATTCTTGCCCCAAGGAATTTGCTGCTCATGCGGCTGCCTATGCGGCAAAGAGTTCTGCCAATTCAGCCTCGAAGGGCAAAAAGAAGTAATTGCCAGGCGGCAGCCAAAGAAGAACCAAATTCGAAGTTGGCTCAACCTAAATTGAAGTTCAAGACGCAAGAGGGGCGGTTCGGGTAAACAGTGGACTATGCTTGCTGAACTTGCCCTTTTGGGTTCGATTCACTTTTCGAAGTCAAAGATCAAACCCAAGCCGCAAGTTCAGAGTAGTCGGTCGGTTGCCCCTAATCCTTATGGGCAATTAACCCTCAAGGCGCCTGGGCCACGTTTTGTAGATTCTACGCCCTTGCCAGGGGCAGGCTCCATTGTGCTTGACCAGTTCTTAGATGGCAGCAGCATAGCCTCATCCATTGCAAGAAACCGAAACATCCAAGAGCGGATGCTTTGGATAGATGGCACCGCAAATTTAGATCAGATTAATACCCAGCCCAAGATTCTTGCCCTCATGCAGAAGGTCAAGGACACTGGTTTCAATACGGTGGTTTTAGACGTCAAGCCGATCTGCGGCTACACCCTTTACCCCAGCCAATATGCTCAGCAGCTCACAGAGTGGCGCGGGCAAACGATGCCTCAGGGATTTGATCCACTTGCGGTGATGTGTCAAGCCGCAAAGGCGGATGGGCTAAGCCTTATTGTTTCGTTAAATGCCTTTTCTGAAGGTCACAACGAGCCTCCTCCGGATGTGAATGGTGGCAAGCCAATGGGGCCTGGATTCCTGACCCCTGATGAACAAACCACTCTTTATGAACCCAAGATTACGTTAAAATCACCGCTCGGACCCACATTCCCTACCATGAGCCGGGTTAATGTGATGCCGGCTGACGCCAGCGAGATTGGGGTGTTTACGGATCAATCTAAACTGCCGACCCTGCCGATTCAAGGTGCCTTTGCGGTAACCCTTGCCCCTGGCCATCGTGTTGTTGACGGCTTTGAAAATGGCGGACTTGGGAGCAATGTGCCAACGATTCCGGATGGGGGAGCCTTGCTCATTGGCATTGGCACCGCCGCAGACTTTTTGCGGCAAAACTCTTTGCCTGGACAGAGGTTAGATTACGAAGTGGCTCCTCATTTAGTCTTGAGCGGAACAAGGCCCAAACGAGAGATTCCCCTCATGATGAACCCAAATGATCCTCGGGTTCAGGCTCATATTTTTGATATTGTTCGTGAAATCGCCACGAAATATCCGGTTAACGGAATCATGTTTGATGATCGTTTGAGGTACGCAGGCCTCGATGGTGACTTCAGCGATCTCACCAGACAACAGTTTGAAAAATTTGTGGGCCACTCGGTTCATTGGCCAGCAAGTGTTTACCGGTACACGGTCACAACCGACTTCAAGCGAGGGATTTCCCCCGGTCAAAACTGGGATGCCTATATGTCTTTTCGAGCCTTGACGATCCGAAACTTTCTTGCCAGCGTTCGGCAAATCATTCAGTCGATCAATCCAAAAATTGAGCTAGGAGCCTATACGGGCAGCTGGTATGGAGCCTATTCGACTTGGGGTTCAAATTGGGCAGCCCCTGGCTTTCAGGGTGGATTTTGGGATTTAACTCCTTCGTACAGCCAGGCTGGTTTTGCCAGATTATTAGATTTTCTTGTGACCGGCTGTTACTATCACATGTCGACTGTCCATGCCGCGATGGCAGAAGACGTCTCTCCGGGATACTCGGTCGAGGCGGCTGGAGCGCTCACCAACCGCGTTGTTCGAGATCAATGTTGGACGGTAGGAGGAATTTCTGCCCAGTTCTTCCAATCAAACCCATCGGGGCTTGGAGCGGTGATGTCGGCAGCTTGTGCCACGACTCAAGGAGTCATGGTTTTCGACCTTTCTTACCTCAATGATGATCTGTGGGCGGCTCTTAAAAGGGCGTTCTTGGTCAACAAATTAGCTTTTTCTTCAGACCCCCAGGCTCTGAAAATCGTTCGCGAACAAAAGCAAGCCATGTATGCTCACGGGGATCGGGCAAGACCGGTTATTATCTTGCCAGGAAGCGGAAACGTCGGGCAATAACAGTTCGCCTGCTTCTCAGCAAGATTTGTAATTCTGACCTCACGAAGCCGCTTTTCTAAGCCATTCTAAAGTTGCAGTCCAATGACGACTTGCTGGTTGTCAACCGCGCAATTGGAGCTTGATTTTCTTCTCAGCCCATTTTTGTCAAGTTGAAGTTGGCTGCATCCATAAAAGGGAAACAAAGCAACTCCAAATCGGCTGCCGGCAGGAGTAGGTTCAAAATGCGAATTCTGCTAAAATGCATTGAAAGTGCAAGATGGCGGGCTTCCAAAGCTAACTGAAGGGATCTCTCGGGGTCGAAAGCGAGAAATCTTAGCAGTCTTATTGCAAAAAGGAGCCTTTGATGAAGGCTCTACCCTGTACAAGACCCCAAGAGGAATGGGAGAACTTTATTTGGGGATCGTCGCCGTCTGTGTTTTAGCCACGTTAGGTGGTCTCGTGGCTAGGCAATTGGCTTTTGTGGTGATGACTTTTTATACTCCATTCCTAGCAATGATGGCGGTTATTGGCTGGAGACTCATCAAATTAAGGGGTGGGTTGCTACAGGCTGATCGGAGCGGGCTATCCTGGGTTCAAGACGGGGCAGAATTGGTAAGGGTCCCTTGGGACCGAATCGAGGAAGTTAAAGTCCGTGGAGCGGGATTTTGGACTATTGGAGGGAAGGTGCTTTCAATACCCAGCGTCAACCACAATCTTGAATTCCCCTTAAACAGAGAATATTCGCCTGGCTGGGCTTTGCTTGCCATGAAGTTGCTGTTTGACTTCCCCGAAAAAGATAAAAACGCACATTCTCCCGAGGTCATTTCTTCTCTTCAAATAGGCTTTAGTTTGCTTGTTGCCATCTCTCTGTATTGGGTGACCCACTCCGCGGCTTTAAGGATGGCTCACGGAGAGTATTCGGCTGCGGCGGCACTAGCAGGGCTCGGAATCCTAGGTGGATTTGTGGCAATTGTTGTTTTTGCCAACTCAACTGCCAATTTGATAATCAATCGAGCCAAGGACAACCAATCCGAATTTCAACGAGGACCCAAACCTGTTCCGGAGTTTTCAGCGGCAAGGTATGCCAGCTGGATATTGAAGGCAAAAAACAAATTCATTCCTCGCAGTGGCGTGGAGTACGAAGTTCCGACTGAGGTCCGTGATCGACTTCAATCAAGCAGGCTTAGCAGTAGCGATATCCACCTGATTGTTCTCCTGACCATATTGATGGCTGGGGTTGCGATTTTGACGACTAGCTTGGTTCCGTTGTTGCCTTTTCGACTCTTAGTACCTTTGTGGGGCATGCTGCTGCTCTTAACAGGCTTAATGGTGGGTGCTTCTTTTATAGAGAGGGGCAGTTCGCTGACGAAAGTCCAGAGTCGGTACATTGTTGTTAATGACCAGCTCAAGGTCACGAGTCCAAAGGGGAGCGAGAAAACTTATCGGTTCAACCTGCAGGTATTGCGATGGGTAGGGTACTTCGACGTGAGACTGACTAGAGATAAGAACGGAATGACCTTTCCCTTCGGCCTACTTGAACCTGTAGGCTCTTCTGCAGATACGGGATTGTTTGAATAATCGGTGGACTTGCAGACCAACAAGGGTCTTGAGCATCCAAAGCTAGTTAGAGTTGATTCCCTTTTTATGTGGGATCTCCTTCAGATTCGAGGGCACTCATGGCGGGCTGGAAAGCTAGCCCAATTATGGGCCAACTAACTACCAACCGCTCAAACAAACAAAAAGCATAAAGGTACCAACCAATAGGCCTAGAACAATGCCAAACGGGACCTAAACCGATTTCAGCTTTGTTAGCTTTTCTTCGAAAATAGCCAACTGCCGCCCTTCAAGTAGGGGCGTTTCGCCGCAGAGCAAAGCGGCTAACGCTTTGCATTCGTCTTTTCCAAATTGAACGCTATGAAGGATATGATTTTCAAAAGCTTCGTATGCCATTGGTGCCACCGCCTTTGCGCACTTGGCTAGTGCTTCGCCGTAGACTCGGATTTCATACTGAGCATGATCATCAAGCCGCAGCCGTAAGAAGTGGAATAAATTATGGAGGTCAATTTGCCAATACCATTCTGTATAAAGGCTAACCGGCAAATTAATCCTTGCTAGTTCTCTGGCAACTCCCTTGTTCAAAAGGTCTTCATAACCCTTGTAGAGGGCGTCTTGCTCTGAAGCTAACTGGGCGATAACACTTTTTTCATCAGTGGCATCTAATCTCTCATCGCTTCGGCCCTGCTTGTTTCGGCTCGACTGTTTGCGAAGCTCGGTGGGATTGGGCACATAGAACTCATCTTGCAAAACTGAGTAGCGCCCAGAGATTTCATTGAGCCTCGCTGTACGGTGCCGCACCCATTGCCGAGCCACAAAAATGGGCATTTTGGCATGAAAAGTCAACGAGACCTGCTCAAAGGGGCTGGTGTGATGATTGCGCATCAAATAACTGATGAGCCCGCGATCTTCTCTGACGGTTTTGGTGCCTTCGCCATAACTGACTCTGGCGCTTTGCACAATGCGCGCATCTCCACCCATGTAATCGACCAGCCTTACAAACCCTTTATCTAGGCAAGGAATAGGTTGGTCAATCAGCGCCTCTGCTGCCTCTATGATTTCTCTTGCCATTATTCGTCGACTCGAGAAAAATAAATAACGGTGACCGTGTTATCGGGAGTGATGAGGTCTCCATAAATGCGGCTAAGCATGCCGATCACATCATCTTGATTTCTAAACTCGGGGCTTTCCCTTTCGATGTCGCGAGGCGAAAGATCACTGATCTTCTTAACCTCTACTCGATCCAAGATCGCCGAATAGAGCTTTTGTCGGCGACCAAACCGAGGCCCAACTGTCACCCAAACGATCATTCCGGTTTGATACTTCGAACTTTTGTTGCCAAGACGAATTGTAACCGTCTTGCGGTTGTTCCTAAGAACGTCCCCATAAAGATCAGAATAAAAATTGAGTGCGTACACGGTAGTTCTATTATCTCTTAACAGCATTGGGTTCGGCAAATGAAGGATGGATATTGCCGAGTTAAGATTAAAATAGACGTATCGAAACCTCTAAATGATGCTGACATCATGAGCACCAGCCGTAATTTCTCCAATAACGGCGGCATGATCACCCTCTTTTTCGATGTCTAGGATCAGGCTCGGAGCCGCATCGCGGTCTACAATCACCACCATGCCAATCCCCATATTGAAGGCACGGTACATTTCGGCGTCTGGTACTGATCCAAGGGCTTGAATCAAGCGGAAAATCTGCGGAGGCTCCCAAGACCTTTTGTCAATCTTTGCGTGAGCGTCGCTAGGCAAGATTCGGGGGATATTGTCGTAAAAGCCTCCACCAGTAATGTGGGCCAAGCAGCGGATCGATTCGTTCTGAAGAAGTGGGTGCAGGGATTGGTAGTAGCATTTATGGGGAATAAGCAACTCTTCTCCGATTGGCCGTTCCAGTCCATCCGGTTGATCTAAAATCGAAAGCCCCCCAAGTTCAAACAGGGCCCTCCTTGCTAAGGTATAGCCATTGGTATGCAGGCCGCTTGAAGCAATGCCGATCATGAGATCACCGACCCTCGTTTTTTGCCTTGGCAGTCTCTTTTCAAAATCGACAACTCCAACAATGGTGCCGACAATGTCAATTTCGTTATCAACATAAACTCCCGGCATTTCGGCAGTTTCACCTCCAATCAGGCTTGTCCCCGTCAGTCGGCAAGCCTCTGCCATGCCAATAAGGATGTCTTCAAAAACGTCGGATTCTAATCGCTCAGAAGCAAAGTAGTCAAGAAAGAAGAGAGGGCTTGCACCCTGGCAAAGAATGTCATTGACGCAATGGTTGACAATATCGTGACCAAGTCCTCGATAGCTGCCAACCATTGCTGCCACTTTTGTCTTGGTGCCAACGCCATCAATTGAACTGACCAAGACTGGCTGTTCGAAGTCTGGGAAAGAAGCGCGGAACAATCCGCCGAAACCGCCAATTCCACCGATTACAGATTCAGAATGGGTGGCATATATTTCAGCCGTCACCGCCCGAAGCGCGCGGTTTGCGCCGTCAATGTCAACACCCGCACTTTGGTAAGTGGTCGGCTCCATAGGTCATTCAGGGTACCTAACCGGAGGGCTAACCATTTCGGATTCGTGTACAAGGGCCAGCGCTAAATTGAGCAAATTTAAAGCCTAGTCCAAGGGCAGGGAAGTTAAGAAAGGGGCAAAAGGAACCAGTAAGTTTCTTGGTTTGGCAGTGAAACGGGTCTTAGTACAGATGAGGTGGTTTGTTGGCCGACTGCGAAATCTTTGGGAATTCGTCAGCAAGAAAACCCCTTAAGAAAAGGGAGAGAAAGGCGTGCTGGTGGAGATTGGCAACCAATAGGAGAAGGCAACCTGAAAGTGGGCTCGGTGGGATTCGAACCCACGACCAACGGCTTAAAAGGCCGCTGCTCTACCACTGAGCTACAAGCCCCAGCCACGTAAGACTACCGTAAACAAAAACTTTTTGGCACGAAACCCAACTTTTAACAATTGGCTTGTGGTCTAATAAACCTGAGGAGACTAGGACGCAAAAATATTGCGTTCGCCTTTTTATCAATGAACACATCATTCTTTTGGAAAACGCCGATGACGGCATTTTCGGTGGCATGCGCTTGCATGAGCCTCGCATCCACACTCCACGTTCAGGTTCAGGTCAAGTTCGAGAAACAAGGTCTTAAGGCTGCCAAAAAGCTGGGAACCATTTCTGGCTTAGACAAAAAAACAGGACGTTTTGACCTTATTCTTCATCCAAAACAAAATCCCCAATCGGCGGCAATGACTTTGCTTGAACTTCCTTCTGTCATGAAAGTTTCAGGCTCTGGAGTGCACGTCCCGACCTTGCTGAACCTTCAAAGCCGATCTTATCTGCAAAAAGAACTTGCCAAATACCCCACCGATGGTCCGGTCAAGAACCCTTCTCAAGAAGACGAGAAAGGGCCAGATTATTTGCGCGCCTTGCAGTACTTTACCGATCGACGGGCCTATCCTTATGACCGGATCAACTGGAGTGCCTATCAAAAGGCAGATCAATTGGCTTCCAAGATGCCGGCCGCTTCTTGGATGACGGCAGGTCAACATCAGAATTTTGGAGGGAATGGCCACATTCATCCTCTGACCGTGGATCCACTTTCGGGGCAATGGTCCTTAGTAGGTCCCCACAACCTCAACATTCCTTACACAACCTATTATGGCGTTCCTCCGCTGACAGGAAGGGTCAATGCGGTGGCATTTGACACTACGAATGCGGGCACTTTTTACATAGGAGGCGCAGAAGGCGGCGTTTGGAAGACAACCGATAGCGGAAACACATGGACTTGCCTCAGCAATAGTTGGCCAACCGAAACCGTGGACTCTCTTGCGGTTGATCCAGCCAATACCAACATTCTCTTTGCCGCGATCGGAGATGTACCAGGGGGGATTTTCTTCCCGGGTGGAATCATGAAATCAACCGACGGAGGCAACACTTGGGCACCAGTGGGCCAGGCCCAGTTTGGTGACCAGCCAATGTCCACCGTGCTGATTGATCCCGATAACACCAGCCGGATTATTGCCGCATCGGGCTATTACAAGGGGATCTTTGTCAGCACCGATGGGGGCACAACGTGGACCAATACCCTGAACGATAGCAACAACGCTTTTTACGATCTGTCGATTGGTATTCCGAATACCCAAGGGGTTCGAGACCTCTATGCGGTTGATTCTAACTCGGTTTGGCTGTCAACCGATATGGGAACAACCTGGAACAAGGTCAACAGTGGGTTTAGCTCGGCGAAGTCAGTTGCCGCCAGTGCAACCAATCCATCCGCGGTTTATGTTTTGGATAGCAATAACCAAACAGTTTCCAAGAGCGTCGATAACGGTTCCACATTTTCTAACGTGACTGGCAACCTTGGCAACGTTGCCAACTGGAATCAAGCTTGGTACGACTACTATATTCGATGCGGAAACTTAAACGGTCAAGATGACCTTTTTGTTGGCTTGATTAGTGTGGCAGAGAGCCCAACGGGAGGTAATTCTTGGACGGATATTGGTCTGACAGAAACAAGCACGGCACCTACTCACAATGACGCCCATGCTTGCATGATCAATCCTGCAAACCCGAACCAGGCGCTGTTTGGCAATGATGGTGGCGTTTATCTTGCTAACCGAGTCAGTGGCACCACCTGGAGCTGGTCACCACTTAACAATGGCGGCCTGTGCCTCACCATGTTTTATGATGGTCGATGGAGCCAAAACAACCTCAGTAGCATGATTGGCGGTTCTCAGGATAATGCAACACCGGTTGCAACCGGAGACGTGAACAATTGGGGCAACGTAGCCGGCGGTGATGGAGGAGGAGTAGCGATTGACAAAGACAACGAGAACATTCAGTACGCCACCATCTACAACTTCTCAATCTACAACACGACCAACGATTGGGGCTCTGAGAATTACATCTCCCCCAACACTGGCGGCGATAATTTGCCGTTTGTGACCCCGATATTTGGAGATCCTCAACATGGAAACTTCTTGTATGGATGCACCAATTACTTGTATCGCTACGATAGCAATACCGGCAACTGGGCGAGCCATTTAGGTGGTCAGGCCCTGACGTCTGGTTATCTGGTGAACACGGTGGGCATTTCACCATCTAACGATCAAATCCTGTATACGGGGTCTGATTCAGGGGACTTGTTTATGTCAACCAATCAGGGTGCAAGTTGGACTCGCATCAACAATGCAAGTTTGCCAAATCGGTCCATCACCAGTATCTCCGTCAACCCTAATAATCCAGATGACATCTTGGTGGGCTTAAGCGGTACCGGAACCGGTCACCTTTACGAGTGTACAAATACGGCGGCGGCATCGCCAGTATTTGCGTCGGTGAGCGGCAGCAGCAATACTGCGCTTCCCAATGTCTCGTTAAACTGCATCGAGCGGGATCCGCTTGATCCGGTGAACACGCTCTATGTGGGCACCGATATTGGCGTCTTTGCTTCCAACAATGCAGGTTCAACATGGTACAACGCCACGATTCCGTTGGGCCTTCCTGCGGTTCAGGTGACTGCCATGCAGATGACCCCTTATCGAGGGCTCAACATTTCGACCTATGGCAGAGGCATGTGGCGAATCTTTGTCAACACCACCAATGTCATCGCCGCCACTGGCTTCGGCGTCATTGATGGCAAGTTGGCCTCTGGTAATTTGGCAAGCCTAGCGGCAGACGACGGCAATGATCTTGTTCTGGCTCCTGGCTTTTTTGGCGCGAAAGGGTATCGAGACACGGTTTCTGCTACATTTGCAATGCCGTCTGGTCAAACCGTAACGGGGATCAATGTTCAGGTGAAGGCAACGGCTCAACCAAAAGCTCCAATTCATGTGTTTGTGCTCAATCCAACCACCAACCAGTACATCAGCCTTGGCACGGTGACTTCTGGTCAAGATGGGTCGGTTGCAATTACTGGAAACTTGAGCCAATACATTAACCAATCAGGCAACGTGACGGTTGCGGTCCAGGTGGCTTATCCCAAGCCAACCATCCAATCTATTCAAAACACTTTGATTGATCGAATCAATCTCAGCGTTACGTCTTACTGAGGCAAGCCGTTAAGCGGGCTGTCCCCAAAAAGGGTAGCCCGCTTTTCAGTATCTGGGCCCTTCTTTTAGTTGGGAAAACATCCCCCAAGTGCCCCTTTTGGGAGGAGAATGGCTATCGCTCTCCATCCCCGGCCCTTCCTCTCAACGCTTTGCGATGAAAGGAAGGGAGATCGCTCAAGCGAAATATTTTGCCCTACCAAGCACCAATCTGACGGAAAAACTGCAATTGCTACCGACTGCTTTACGCAACCGAAGCTTTAGCTTCAATGCGTTTCAACGCGGCGCCGACCAGCCCCGCAAATAGAGGATGTGGACGATTAGGGCGGCTCTTAAATTCAGGGTGGGCTTGGGTTCCCACAAAGTAAGGATGCCCGGGCATCTCAATCATTTCTACTAGCCGATAATCAGGCGAAACGCCAGAAATCACCAATCCGTGTTCCTGAAGCTTCTCACGAAAATCATTGTTGACTTCGTAACGATGCCGATGCCTTTCCGTTATCTTTGTGGATTCATAAAGCTTTGCACCAAGTGTGCCGTTAACAAGGTTGCAAGGATAGGAACCTAGCCTCATGGAAGCACCTTTTTCGGTGACTCCTCGTTGCTCTGGCAAGAGGTGAATGACGGGATACGCGGGAGAATCTTCCATTTCTTCGGAATTAGCTCCCGTGAGGCCACAAACATTTCGAGCGAACTCAATCACTGCGATTTGGAGGCCCAAGCAGATTCCCAAGAATGGCAAACCGGATTCTCGGGCATACCGCACCGCTTCAATTTTGCCCTCAATGCCACGGAGCCCAAAACCAGGGGCAACCACAAGCCCATCAACCGCGCCGAGGACCGACCTTATGTCTTTTCCGGTTTCGAGCGTATCGCTTTCAATCCATTTGACGTTGACTTTCGCTTTGTGAGGGATCCCGGCGTGGACTAAGGCTTCGCTGATGGATTTATAGGCATCGCCGTTTGACGTGTATTTTCCGACAACAGCAATGGTGCATTCGTGCTCTGGATTCTTAAGCGTATCAACCAAAGCCTCCCAAGAAGCAAAGTCGTTTCTGGTGGGTTCTAGGCCCAGCTTTTGGCAAACTAATTCACCAAGCCCCAGTCTTTCGTACGCTACTGGCACTTCATAAATTGTGGGCACTGATCTTGATTCAATAACCGCTTCTGGCCGAACGCCGCAAAAAAGAGAAATCTTTTCACGAACGTCTTCAGGAAGATCCACATCAGACCGGCAAATCAAAACGTCGGGGGCAATACCAATCTCTCTGAGCTTGTAAACAGAGTGCTGAGTTGGTTTCGTTTTGACCTCAGCCCAGGGGCCAACGGTAGGGACAAGGGTGACATGAACAAAAAGGGTGTTCTCTTTGCCGGCGTCAATTTGCATTTGGCGAATGGCTTCGAGAAATGGCAATGATTCGATGTCGCCAACTGTCCCTCCAATTTCGGCAATGACCACGTCTGCTTCTTGCTCTTTGGCAAGGGTTACAATCCGTCTTTTGATTTCGTTTGTGACGTGAGGAATCACTTGGACCGTACCGCCCAAGTAGTCTCCTCTGCGCTCCGCGGCAATGACGGATTGATAAACTTTGCCGGTTGTAACGCTCGAACCAAATGAGCAGCTTACATCCATGAACCGCTCATAATGGCCAAGGTCAAGATCAGTTTCGGCTCCATCTTCGGTTACAAAAACCTCTCCATGCTGGTAGGGATTCATGGTCCCCGCGTCAACATTGATGTAGGGGTCTAGTTTAACCGGAGCAACTGTGTAACCACGATTTCGAAGCAGCCTGCCGAGGCTAGCGGTGGTAATTCCTTTTCCGATTGAGCTTACAACGCCGCCAGTCACAAAAATATATTTGGTCATGTTCCCGCCTTGTCCTCCGGCAGACTACGGGCGCATCGTTGCACTTGCGCGTTTTTTGAGAAGGACTTTTGATTATATCTTGACGAAGGCACCATTCGGTACGATTCCGCAGAAATTTTTATGCTTTTGCGGCAGATTCCAAAAGTTTGATGGCTATTTCCTTTTGCTTAAAGTGGTCCACAATGGGGTGCGGATAGTTGTTGCCCAGCTCAACTCCTGCTTCTGCAAGCAAGAAAGGGCCCGCTTCAGTGGGCCAATGGATCGAGTCGTTATCCAAATTGGTTAGCTCCGGCAGCCATTGCCGGATGAATTCGCCTTCGGGGTCAAATTTTCGGCTTTGCAGGATCGGGTTAAAAATCCTGAAATATGGCTGGGCATCCGCACCAACGGATGCCGACCATTGCCATCCACCAACGTTGCTTGCCAGTTCAAAGTCTAAAAGTTTTTGGGCAAACCACCTTTCACCCCATCGCCAATCGCAAAGCAGGTCCTTGGTCAAAAACGAGCTGACAACCATTCTCAGTCGGTTGTGCATGGTTCCGGTTGCGGCTAGACACCGCATCGAGGCATCAACAATCGGATATCCAGTAACACCAGCCTTCCATTTTTCGAAAGACTCTAAGGTGCCTGGATATTTTAATTCTTGATATTGAGGCTGAAAAGGCTGGCTTATGGTCGAAGGATGATGAAACAAAACATCCTGGTAGAACTCCCTCCAAATCAGTTCATTGAGCCATTTTTGGGCTCCCACCGAGTTTGAGCTGAGGGCAGCGCGGACCGCCTCACGTATAGAAATGGTGCCAAACCGGAAGTGGACGCTTAACTGGCTGGTGCCTTTTTTGGAGGGGAAGTCTCTGCGGTCTGCATAGGAATCCATTTGGAGCAAAAAGGCAGATAGGGCACGGCTTGCAGCAGTCTCCCCACCCGCAAGCACAGGTTCTGACCGGCTGAATCCTAAGTCAGACAAGGGAAAATCAGACAGCTGAGTGCCCAAACAGTCCCGATCCAGGTTCTGTAGGGGCAAGAGCCGCCGAAAGTTAATATCTTGAGGAGCGGCATCCTCATGAGGTAGAAATCGAGCCTTCCAAGCCTTAGAGTATGGAGTGTAAACCCGAAACGGCTGACCAACTTGGCTTAGGACCTCGCCGCCCTCAAAGACAACGTGATCTTTTTTTGTGAAAAACTGAATTCCAAACTGTTCACAGTGGTCCTTGACCGCCTCATCGCGTGACCTTGCGTAGGGTTCATAGTCTCGGCCCGCAATCACTGCATTAACCTTGAGCTGAGCCGCTAACTTTGGGATTAGTTTTACAGGGTCACCATGCAAGCCAATCAATCGAGAACCCCTTTGCCGCAGACCCTGATCCAATTCAGTCAGAGATTGATGGATGAAGGTCACCCGAGGATCACTTCGGTCCTCAAGGGCGTCAAGGATCAGAGAATCAAAAACAAAGACAGCGGCAAAAGAGTCATATTCAGAAGCCGCCGATAGAGCCGCATGATCGCTCAGACGGAGGTCTCTACGAAGCCAGCAAAGGGCTGTCCCGGAACTCATACGCTATTCTACGCAGTTGGCGTGGAATAGCTCGGGCCTTAAGAAATCCTTTAAATCTTGGTTGAAGGAATGTCTTTGAGAGGAACAAATTTATAACCGTGGTGCTTAGCCCAATTGACAATTTCGGGGAGAGCTTCGATTGTGGCCTCATTTCCGTCATGCAGCAGGATAATCGCGCCATCCCTTATGTGTTTGATGACGCTATTAGCAATGACTCGGGGATTGTTGATCGCGTAATCACCGGGATCATCAGACCAAAGAACCACCTTCATCCCATAGGTTGCGGCCGCTCTTACGGTTTCCCAGTTGACGTCTCCACCGGGGGGCCTGCAATAGTGAGGATGAGTTCCACCCGCGTTTTCGATTGCCAAATCGCACGCTTTGAATTCTGTGAGCAGGTCATGTCGGTGTAATTTAGTTAAGGTGACATGGCTATAGCTGTGGTTTCCAATCTCAAACCCGTGGTCTGCCTCTAGCTGCACCAGATAAGGGAACCGGTCCACTTGTTTTCCGATGACAAAAAATGTAGCAGGAACATGGAGCCTGTTCAAAGTAGAGACAAGCTGAGGCGTGTAAAGAGGATGAGGCCCGTCATCAAAGGTTAATGTGCAGGTTTTTGAATCTGTTTTTTTACCAAAGAGGACGCTTCCGACTTTGGAAAGTGTGGTCAGACCATCTGAATCATAGGCTTGGTACCATGTGTCGGTCTTGAAAAGAGTTGCAGGATTGGTCGCAATTTTTAAGTGAGTGTATTTTCTTAGCCCACCGCTCCCAGTGCGTCCACCGGAATATTTGGTGCCCGCCAAAAAGATAAACCCGCCAACCAGGCAAATACCTGCCGCCTTGATTAGCCCAATCTTGTTGGAATGAATCCACTGGAAAATTGGCTCAGATTTGCTGCTTCGATTCATGAAATGTAATGAGGGTAATTATGCAACAATCTGCAAAATTATAGGGATCAAACAAAGATACCCCCCAATACATTCCATAAATCTGCAAAAAATATCAGGATGCCAAGAAAAACTCCACCCCGCGTTAGGAGGATGGGTTCTTCTTGGCTGAACCTGAGATCTTGAAGGAATTAACCAGCGACCGAGGCGACTGCTGATTTAAGATCGGCAATCCCCGCCTTATTCGCCTGTAGGTTGATGTAAGACTGGGTTACCTTCATCTTTTTGTAGGCAAAGACGGTGTCGTGCACATTCCTGCTTGTGTTGATTTTGTACTCACTTAGAGAACTATCTCCCTGGCGAACATAGATGAGCGCAACATCAGGAATTTTGTACTTGGAGCTGATCGCTTTAAGATGGCTGACTATGTTTTTGCGGCTTGCACTCTTGGGCTCGACAAAAACAATAAAGGCACGGAAGTTTGGCAATCCGTGGACGTTAATTTCATTTTGCAGGGTCTGGCCAATTTTGCCAATTGTCGCAGTTGATTCATGGTTGACCCAAACCTGAACAGCCGGTTCGGCTCCGTATTTGCACACGGGGCATGTTCTTGTCATGGCGTCGGGGCCGGTGACGTGAAAGGGTTCAAAGGCGTAAACAACGTGTCCTGGCTTTGGTCCGCTAGATAATGCAGCCAAGCCTAGAATCGGAGCTGCGGCGAGGCAGGTTGCCATCAATGTTTTATTTCTCATGAGATTGAAAAGGCAAATTTTGGATTGCCGTCAACTATCTAAATACGAAAACGGCATGGAAAGTTTCCAATATCAACTGTGGGAATGTTTAAGTTTTCGTTGGTCCAGTTCTGTAGACAACCGGTGACAAGGGCCTCGCTACGACAATGCCGGTTGCGCCCCTCATTTTCTCCAATTTTTGATGCAAAGGACCTTCTAATTTCACCTTCATTTGGCTTGGCACGGAGGTTGCGTCCAAGAAATGGCGGATTCCATCTTCCACATAAATCAAGCCAGTATGGGCAATATCAAGGCCAGGGACCGATGATCCGATGCCAATGATATCTCCGGTCTCCAATTCAGCCTCTGCCTCTTTAACCCTGTCTAGGGGAATGATCCAGTTGGCACGCTTGGAAATCCTTTCTTCGAAGCCTTGAATCATCGGTACAAAGTTTGGATTGGCTCTGAGCTCAGGGTACTTGTCGGCATGTGTCGACATAAAGTCAACTCGGAAATGGTGAGGTCTTGCCCCCGGCAAGTGAGAAGTCAGATCGATCACAACCCCTTTTTTGGCATTGTCATATATCCAATCGGTTGTGTAATGAAGCCGAGATGTATAGCCGCTGTTAACCCCCAATCGATATCTTGTGAGGGTCACCTGCTTCAACATGTCCGATTCGGTGTGTCCACCTAATAAGAGCATTCTGCTGAAATCCAATGTGTCTTCAAAAAAGGTCACGCAGTCGAGATGGCCCAAGTCAACCGTGCAAACTTCTTGGTTGAGGTCATGATCTAGTGTCCCGCCTACATAGGGTGTTCCTCGCAAGGCAAGACCAACATGGCCCATCGTGATTCCAATGGGAAGCCGTTTCCAATCTCCTTCATGAGCAAGCGTGAGGAGTTCATTGAACTTGGCCTCGTCTTTGAAGAGACCTTGATGGGATTGAACGGTGGATGGTAATTTCAACGCAGCAGCGATCATTCCGCCAAGCATTGTCCTTCTCGACACCATAGCCCTTATCGTACCGCTCCAGTTCCGTTGTTGAGAACCCTCTCTTTTGCCCATCTCATCTCTTGCTTTCCTGCCTTGAGCATAGCTCTGGCTACTGATCCCACCGGTGACCCATCACTGAAAGCGGCAGCAATCGCATAGAGGGTCATGGGAGAAAAAGATTTTTGGTTCGAAATGGCGTAAATGGGTTCCCACGCGTGGGGCCAGAATTTTGATTTGAAAGCATCCAAGCCAGAGAAATTGTAGAAACGCCGACCGTGAGCACGAACCCAACCTAAAACCCCATTGAGCCACATAGGATTGGGAGCCGAGCTGGGTTCTGGAATATCAAAGTGGTCTCTCCAAGCTCGATCTCTATCGAGCTGACTATGAAGGGGTTGAACTCCTTTTTCGGAAAGAGGCACGATCCCCATTGTCAGGTATTCGGCACCGGCTCTTTCAATGGCTCTGATGCCACTGTCCATCAGCAATTCCACGGTTCCGTTGGGAGCCTGAAAGCCTCTTGGAAACTGCTCGGTTAAATACCCTTTCCGTTGAGGAATAGGGCTCAAAACAAGAAACGCAACCGGCTTTTGTTGAATGAGGGCCACAAAAATCCGCCGACCTTCAAGATCGCCTAAGGTTTGAGGCTCAACCAAGAAGTGCATTGTTGGCAGACCTCTAGTTTCGAGCCACTCCGAAAGAACTCGATGAAGTTCTAGGTTGTTTTGAGCACGATCAACCTGCCATTCTTCAATTCTGACCCCCTTATTTTTTGCTCTGTTAAGTTGAGCGCGAAAGCTGGCATGCTTCATCGCCGTCTCTTCCCAATGCCTAGGATCCCAATTAGGCTGGGCACCCAAGATCACTTCGCTGTGACCTCCCAATTCTCGGGTGACTCTGAGGACACGAGATTCGGCTCCAAAATAACAAACCTGCTTCCCAATCGCCTTACAGTGATTTTCCCAACCCACAATGACGGCTTTGAGTTGGTCTGGCGGGCAGACGGGGGCTCCTGCCACCACGCTGTGTCTGGCCCTAGTGACATGACCGATGAGAGCGGGGACTTCTAGACATAGCTCCCGCTGCATGCCGATATTGAGGATTTGATAGCAAGTTGTGTTCCAGCCATACTGAGAAATAATCTGCCGACTTAAGGGCACGCTTTCTTCGGGTGGAAGGTTCTTAAATTCCATTAAAACAGCTTCATTTCAGCCCGATTTCCGGCTCACTGATTGAAGAAGCTTGGACTTTTTGGCGAATGAGGGGTTCGATTTTGTCGGAAATTGGGTCGAGATCATTGTAATCAGAGCAGATGACCAATGCAGAAGCGAGCTCGCCATTTTCTCTTGCCGAAAGCTCTACAAAGGTCCCTGAGCTTTGGTTTCCTAGTCTTTTTACAGGTTTCGAGTTTTTAGGATAGCCACGCACCGCCATGTGAATATCAAATACATCCGAGAAGAAGTAAGCAATTCCTTGGTATTTCTCCATGTTGCCAGCCATGTTCGTGCCCGCTAAAGTCCCTTGGGCAGACGCATCTACATAGTGCTGAGTTCGCCACGATTCTCCTGTCACAGGTTCTAAAATGGCAGCGCAGTCTCCCGCTGCAAAGATATTGGGATTGCTACTTTGAAGAGTGTCGTTGACACGGATAGCTCCGTCTGCAAATTCTAAGCCGGCAAGGGCTGCCAGTTCCAGGTTAGGTTTTGCGCCGACCCCGTAAACTAAAAAGTCGGCCTCAAACCTGTTGTTGTGGGAATTCACCGCATAGGCCCTAGACCCGGTCCAGCCGACTTCAACTACGGATGATCCCATTTCAAATCGGATCCCTTTTTGCTCGCATTGTTCTTGAACCCACTTTCCGGTTGCGGGGCTAGCCACGTGGCTCCAGGGTGTGGCGTCTTGAGAAAGGATGGTCATTGCGCAGCCGTTTTGCACTGCGCTGGCGGCAACTTCAAGGCCAACAAAGCCGGAACCTACGCAGATTCCACTCTTTGACGTTTGAATGGCTTCTCGGATCGCAATGGCGTCATCAACCGTACGCAGAGTAAAGACTTTTGCGCCAGAATCAAAACTCTTGGAGGGCTTGATTGCGCTTGCCCCCGTTGCAAGCAGCAATTTTTGAAATTGATATTCTTGACCCTTTTCTGAGGTTACGGTTTGAGCGACGGGATCAATGCTGAGGATGCGGTCCCCAGTGACAAGGGTGACGTTGTTGTTGGGATACCATTCAGGCGCCTTCGATTCAGGATCGTCTGGCTTCATGTTGGGGTTGGTTAGAAAATCCTTTGAGAGGGGTGGGCGATCGGTTGGGTTCCACTTTTCTCCGCAAAGGAGGGCAATGGACCCTTCTTTGTCCACCGCTCTAATCGCTACTGCAGCCTTGGCGGAGGCAACCCCACCGCCAATGATCACGTACGTAAAACTTTTCACCCTTTCATACTACTGAAAAAGAAGAAATATCCCTTGGGCTTAAGGCTGACCAATGGCATGGCGGTACTGAGCGACCGACGTCGCTAATTGGGCATTGGCGCTTAGCAGATTGCTTTGGGCGGTCAAGAGGGTTGCCTCCGCGGTTGAGACATCAAGCAACAGGCCAATTCCCGCTTTGTAGCGGCCCTGGGCCAGTTTTAAGGATTCAATCCCATTCTTGACGCCAGCCTCCGCAATTTTTTGTCGGTTCAGGGCAGATTGAACTCCAATCGAGGCCTGGCTGATATCGGAAATGACTTGGAGCTCGGTGGATTTCAGGGACGCTAGGGCAGCGGAAAGCTGGCCCTGAGACTGCTCGACTTTGCCTTGGGTTAGGCCTCCATCGCCCATGGGGATAGTCACAGTTAGACTTGCTCCCGTCGTGTCGGCGGCAAAGGGGTCAGTTGCGCCGCGAGAACCTAGGGAGAGCCCCAAAGAAAGGGATGGGGCGAGCCCTAACTTGTTCCCTCTAAGACCGGCCTCGTTGGCTCTGACTGATTCTTGGGCAGCAAGAAAATCAGGCCGATGCTGAAAAGCAGTCTTAACCGAGGCTTCTAAAGAGGGCATTGCCTTGAGGGTCATTCCGCTAAAGGAATCGGTCAAAGAAAGAGGGGTTCGAGGGTCTATTCCAATCAACGCGGCTAGGGTTACTTTAGACTCCAGCGCGGTGGCTTGAGCTTGGGCAAGAACTAAGGTCGAGTTATTTAAATTTGATTCGGCAGTGACCACGTCCGAAGGGGCACCTTGCCCTTGCTTCAGCAGACCAGTTGCTAAATCCAAAGATTGCTGCTGAACCAGAACATCTTCTTGATCAACCTTAACCTGTTCTTCCGCTTCAACCGCCGTATAGTATTGCTGTTCAACGGACAAAGCGAGGTCTTGCACCGCCTTGGTTTGAAGGCTTTTTGCTTCTTTTGCCGTTTCAGCCGCTTGCTCAACAAAATCAGCGGTTTTGCCAAAGTCAAAAAGTAGTTGCTTAACCTGAACCTGAGAGCTAAACCCACTAAGAGTGCCGGTACCAGAGGTAGAAGTTGTGTTGCCGCCTAAACCCAATTCACCGAGTCTAGTTTGATAATTGTAAGTTCCTGATAGGGTAGCGCTGGGATAGAGGCCGGATCGAGCCTGGATAAGCAGGCCCTGAGCTTGAACGGCTTGAGCCTTAGCTGCCTGAAGGCTTGGCTGCAAGGCAATTGCGATTTTAATTGCGGTTTGAACAGTCAGCGTTGCAGAGGTAGGATTGTAGCCAGGGACGATGCTGTCTTTTGGTGTAAATTCCAGGGTCGGCGGAATAATTTTGGGATTTTGCACCAAGGGTGGCAGAATCGGCGGAGTTGGTTTGAACTTCTGACCATCCTGGGATTGAGTTCTGTTTGGCTTTTGAATGTTGGCAGACTGGAAACCAAGGGCAAAAAGTGATGAGAATGGGAAAATCATGATTGATCCTCCAGAAGATAAAGAGGGAAGACCTGATCGGAAGAAGGGGATTTGGATAGCTTATTTGCTGCCAAAGCGACTTGCAAGACGGTTTTGAGAATCTTGCGTCGCTCTGCGGGGCTAAATTGCCCCAAAACTTCAACCGCTCTTTCTATTTGTAGGTTCATTCGGGCCGATAATAAATCTTTGCCTTTTTCGGTAACCCCCAACGGCTTGTTGCGGGCATCGTTATGATCTGCGTGATGTTCTATGAGGTTCATTTCTATAAGCTTTTTTGCGGTCTGAGTCGCCGCGCTCACGGTAAGGTTCTGAGCTTCTGCAATCTGGGAAACGGTGGAGTGACCTTCATGAATGGCCTTCAGGCATCTCTTTTGAGCAAGGGTCAATTCTTCTAGGGGGTCAGGATGAGTCCAATAGTTTATTGCCCTCATCGCCTGGGGCATGATTTTAGAGAAATGAGTGGCATCTTCAATGAGCTCATTGGTCTCTTTTTGCGAATCTGGGCTCGAGTCTTGGTTCATGGCTAAATCTGGGGGTCGGTGGCGGTTTTTCTCACCGCTTCCGGCATCCGCTCTGCACTAGACGCAGAAGGAGGGATCATTTCGGTGGAGTGAAGATCTCGATTCTCCTTTCGTATTTTTTTACCAAGATCGCTAAAGTAAGTGTAAACACAAGGCACAACAAACAAGGTCAGCAAAGTCGAAGAGGCCAATCCTCCTATGACGGTTGTTGCCAGCGGAGCCTGAATTTCTGAGCCTCTTCCGATGCCAAGTGCCAAAGGCAGCATTCCCAAGATTGCGGCGCTGCTGGTCATGAGGATTGGCCGAAGTCTTGTTGGCGCCGCGGTCAAGATCGCCTCATTTCTTGCCATTCCTCTTGCTCTCAGTTGGTTGGTGTAATCAACCAACAAAATACCGTTTTTAACAACAATCCCAATCAGCATCAGAAGCCCGATAAAGGCGGTGATACCAAAGGCACGGTTGCTAATAAAGAGGGCAACTAACGCGCCGCTGATTGCTAATGGCGCGCTTGTGAGAATGACAAGCGGGTAGATGAAAGATTCAAACTGAGATGCCAACAGCATGTAAATGAGGGCGATGGCAAGGAAAACGGCAAGCCCAAGCCCTGCAAATTCTGCCCCTCGTTGCTGTTGGAAGTAGCCAAGTTGGGTGTAATATCCGGTCGGCATTTTAATCTTGCTTAGGACAGCTTGGACGTCCGCCTCGACCGCGCTTTCCGACCTTCCCGAGAGTCGACCCGACACGGCAATGTATCTTTGCCGGTTCAGCCGCGTAATCTCGTTAGGTCCATAAGAGTAAACGGGGGTTGCGATTTGACCCAATAAGACTGGGGCCTTGCTTCCATTTGGAGCCGAGCTAGGCGTAATCGGTAGATTCTTTAACGAAGCAACCGTCTTGCGCTCATCTTGGGGGGCTTGCACATAAATGGGATACTCAAACCCGTTCTCTTGATAATAGGTGCTTAACTGACCGCTGGTATCGGACTGAAGGGCGTTGGCTATATCTGAAAAATCAACCCCAAGCAAGGCAGCTTTGTTCCGATCAACTGCCCATTGGATTTCGGGAGTCTTATTTTGGACGCCAAGATCAACCGCTGATAGTCCAGACACCTTGCGCATCGCGTCGCGAACCTTACCGGCTAAAGTGTAGAGTTTGTTGTAATCAGAACCAAAAACATCAATTTCGAAGTTCGTTGCGTTTCCGGTCAAGATCATAGAAACAAGGTCAAAGGGGTTTAAGAAAATTCGTGCCCCTGGGATTTGGGAAAGTGATTTTTGAAGCTGGGCAGCCACTGCCTGGGTTGAAGCGGTCCGTGTATCTTTGAGGTGAATAAAGGCAGAACCCTCGTATCCAATTTCAGAGGTGGTGGCGCCTCGAAGGTTAAGGTCTGTTCCAGCAGCAGAGAACAAAGTTTGCACATTTGGATTTGCCAAAATGATCTGTTCAGCCTTCTTCATGTCTGCGTTGGTGACGGCGTAGGCGGTGCCAACTGGCAACTTTAAGGACATCTGAATGTCCCCGGTATCGGTTTGGGGCAGGGTCTCCGTCCCAATCTTTGGCCACAAAATAAAGCTAGCAAGGGTAATGGCTAAGGCGCCAATCAAGATCATCCACCGTTTACCTAAAGCCCACGTGAGCCCTCGTCGGTAAGAATTGTCTAGCTCATGAAATCGGCTTCCGCACCAGTCAAACATCTTGGAAAGCAGAGTTGCTTTTTTGCCGTGGACGGCTCTAAGTTCTGGATGAGCTTCTTCTTCCACTTCATCAACGCGGATAAATCGAGAGGCGAGCATTGGCACAACCGTGGTTGCATCGAGCAAAGAAATGGCCATTGCAAAGATAACCACCAACGCAAATTGAGTGAAGATTTGACCTGCCTGTCCGTTGATTAAAAATAGCGGCAAGAAGACAATCATTACCGTGAATGTGCTTGCCAAAACTGCCGAGAAGATTTCATTTGTCGCGGTAACGGCGGCTTCGGCGGGGCGTAGTTTATCCCTTTCAATGTGTCTAAAGATGTTCTCCAGAACAACCACCGCGTCATCAACAATAAGACCCGACGCTAAGGCAAGACCACTGAGACTAAAGGTATTGAGGGTGTAACCGGCAAAGTAGAAGAGTCCGAATGTGGAAATGATGGAAATGGGAATCGAAAATCCCACGACCAAAGTTGATCTTACATTGCGAAGAAAGAATAGGAGAACCAAGACGGCCAGCAGTCCACCAAGAGCTGCCGAATGCTTCAGGTCATCAATTGAGTTCTGAATAAAAATGCTTTGATCGTAAGCCACCGAAAACTTGAGTTCTGGATAATCCTTTTCGATTTGGGCAATTTTAGCTCTTACTGCGTCAGCAGTGGAAATGGTATTGGCATCAGATTGCTTGGTGATGATCAGCCCTACCGCGGAGACTCCATCTAATCGGGTTGCGATCCGCACTTCTTGGCTGGAGTCCTTGACTTTGGCAACATCTCCAATCGTGATAATTCTGCCGTTATAGGTGCCCAACGGGGTTTTTGCAATCTGTTGGGGAGATGTGTAATAACCGTCGGCACGGATTGTGTATTCGCTGTTGTTTTGGCGAGCAATTCCAGATGGAATATCAATGTTTTCTTGGCCGATGCGCTGAGAAACATTCGCCATCGAGAATCCATAAGCCTGAAGCTTGGCTTGGTCAACATCAACGATAATGGAGCGATCCAGCCCGCCAGTAACAACCGCGGAGGCAACCCCATCTGAGCTTTCGACAAGAGGAGCAATTTCATTGTTGATGATCTGTTTGAGTTTTATTGGGTCGGAAATGCCACTCACCGAGTAGATCATGATCGGCAAGGCAGATGGATCAAATTTGAAGACGACTGGCTCTTGGAAGTTTGGATCGTTAGGCAGGGTTGACCGAGCCCTTTGCACCAGCTGCAAGACGTCCACCGCGGCTTGGCCGATGTCGGTGCCCCAATTTAGCTGGACCCTTACAAAAGCGCTTCCCGTGGAAGTGTTGCTGCTGACCTGGTTGAGGTTCGGGGTCTGAGAAACGGCTTCTTCTAGCGGTCTTGTGACCTGAGTTTCCATCTGCTCCGGTGCTGTATTGGGCCACGAAGCGATGACGGCAACAGTTGGCAAATTCACTTTTGGCAGAAGATCGACCGGCAACTTGGTAACGCAGACTGCGCCCAGCAAGACCAGCGCAAAAATGCGCATTGTAACCGCAACCGGACGGGCAACAGCCCAACTAGCAACGCTCATGGCTTTGCCTTGCCTGAGGCCGCAGTTTGAACGGGTTGGGATCCGCCTGGCGGTGCCGATTGAGGCGGGCTTGGGTTTTGGCTAGCCTTCGCTGAGTTTGAGTTGGCATTCCCCTGATCTGAGGTTGATGGATTGACTTTTTGCCCATCTTTGAGGGGGCTGTAGGTGATCGTGACCACCTTGTCTCCTGGCTCCAATCCGGATAGTATCTGATAGCCATAAGCATCCTGAGCACCGGTTGAGACTTTAACGACATGAGCCACGTTTTGAGAGTCAACTACTGTCACGGTTTCGGTGGTGCCATCTGCAGACACGTTCAGGGCTTCTCTAGGGATGGCAACCGCTGCGTTCACTTGCTTGGCAACGATAATGACGTGGCCAAACATACCGGGTCTTAGCAACTCCCCGGGATTGTCTAGCTTAACTTGGACCAAGAACTGGCGTGATGTTGGATCAGCAGCGGGGCTTATATGGACAAGCGTGCCGTGAAACACTTTTCCGGGCATTCCGTCAATCGTAATTTCGGCTACTTGGCCCTGATAGACGTCTCCACTCTGCTCAATAGGTACATAGGCAGTGACGTAAACCCACTTGAGGTACTGAACTGCAACGACGGTTGTCCCTGGCTGAGCAACCGCTCCTGGATCAAGGTCTCGCTCTGTGATCGTGCCCTGAATCGGTGACACTAATTGGGTTTCACCCAAAAGAGCCTGAGCCTGATTGACCTGGGCTTGGGCCGCATTAACTGCGGCTTGCAAGGCTTGGACATTCTGAAGGTAAGCAGGGTTTTGAGCCTTATTAGCTACTGCAACCTTATAGGCCGCCTTAGCTTGGGTCAACTTTGCATGGGAAGCGGCGATGTTGGATTTGCCGGTAGCTTCCGTGACGGTCACTTGCCTCTGGGCTACATTTAAAAGGGCCTTTGCCGAGACAACTCCCGCCTTTGCGGCAGCAACTTGGCTTTTTGCGACTCCAACCTGACTCTTGGCTTGCAAAGCCGCCGTTTTGGCATTGTCTACATCCTGAGCTGCAACAAAGGCTTGCTTGTAAAGATTTGTGGTTCTTGCGAGGACCGTTTCTGCGTTGGCGTAGGTTGCCTCTGCGCTTTGCAACTGAGCTTGAGACGAGACTAATGCGGCATTGGCGCTTGAAACTTTAGATTGTGAATCGGCAACCTGAGCCTCAGCGGCTGCCAATTGCGCGCGATAGGTTTGCAAAGTCTGAACATCGTCGGCTTGGGCACTTTCCAAGGCCGCATATTGCTGATCAATCGTCGCGCTGACTCCAACTCGGGATGGGTCGAACGTGATTTGTGCTTCCGCAAGTTTGGACTTAGCTTGGGCAAGGTTTGCCTTGGCGGCAAGGACCCCGCCGGTCAAGCTGCTTGGATCGAGTGATGCCAACACTTGACCCACTGAAACATGATCCCCTTCTCGAACATTGACGGTATCTAATACTCCGGTGACCTTGGGGCTTATTTTTACATCGTAGGGTGATTGAACGGTTCCCACCACGTTGATGCGGTCGTGAATGATGCGTGGTTCCGCGGTGGCAATCACCACATTGGCAGGGGCAAGGGCTCTTGCCTTTTGCGCATTTGCCATTTTCGCGCTTGTGGAGTCCTTTTGCATCCACCTCCAGCCGATGATGGCAAGAAGGCCGATCACGACTACACCAATTGTAATGGTCCCTTTTTTCATGTTGTTGCAAAAATAGTTTAGATAACTTAACTATTTAAACGCAACTTGCATGGCTTCCGTCTTCCAAGTAAGAAGAATTTAAGCTGAAAGGATTCTTTTTGTAAGGGACTTCTTCATTTTGAAGTGAGGAATCGTAACTTCGGTGAAGGGATCTCCCTCCACTTGGTAGCCAAGATGGGTGTAAAAGGCTACTGCCGTTTCTCGGGCGTGAAGGGTCATGAGCGGGAGCCGGTGGTGGATTGCAAACTCCTCGGCAGCCAGCACAATTTTTGAACCCAGACCCTTGCCCTGAAAGTTGGAATGGACCGCAACCTGCCTCATTTTTGCGTAATGAGGGTGCAGTTGTAGGCTTAGTGTTGCGATGGCACCGTCTGTTTTGAAAATGCCAAAAAACGTCTCTTCCGCTTCTGCAGCAAGATCTTCCTCAGAAAAATCAAGGCCAAGCGGCAGTCTTAAAACGTTTCTCCGGAGTTCAATTGCAAGCCAATAGTGATCTGAGCCATATGCATATTGAGTTGGCTCAAGGTTCATAGGCAGAGGTAATTCCAGCTTGATCGGAGGCAATCAAAGGGATCTCTGGGGCACAGGTCTTGCTCTACCAAGAAGAGCTTGGCGTTGGCAAGTTGGAGGTCGGGAATCAAAGATGGCCAGTCAAGTTCTCCCTCGCCAACTGCAGCAAATTTCACTGGTGAGGCTGCTTCTGGCGGCGGGATATCTTTGAGGTGAACAACATCGAGAAGGTCTTTGGCTTTTGGCAGAAACTCCTTGGGTTTGAAGCCAGCTTGGATCGCCCAGTACACGTCTAGCTCCATTTGAATTTCCAATGGAACCGCGTTAAGCAAGATGGCGGCAATGTCCCAATCATGGTTATGAATTCCTAGCTGGATATTGTGTTCTTGGTACTTCGATGCAAGTTCCTGAAACTGCTTAAAAAACTGATCTGTTTTTTCGGGGTGGTCCAAGGTCCCAGCTGGCAGGCTCCCAATCGCCGCGTAGGTGCAACCAAGGGATTGGTGAAATTCAACCTCAAACTTGAAGCGGTTTTTTAAGGAATCCCAGGGCCGATGAGTGGCCCCACAAAGGAGCCCATGCTGATCCAGCCACTTCTTGGCTAGTGCAGGAGGGACGGCTGGATGGTCCCCATTCATGGCCTCAACCGCAGAAAATTGAACCTGCTGGTAGCCGATGGAGGCGATGCGATCTAGGGAGTGTTGAAGGGCCTCGGAAGTGGTTGTGAAATCTCGAATTGTGTAAAGCTGGGCGCCAACTTGGTGGGGGTGGAGTAAAGCCATGGTTGCCTCCTTGCCAAATTGTACCAATTGCCCTCAACCATGACTATAGATTTTTCATCCAAAATGAGTTTATGGACTCTTTGTTCTTTTCAGCATTTTCAGATGAAGCCGCGTCAAGTTTAGATGATCAAATTCGATGCCTCAAAGAAAATGGATTGCAAGGTATGGATGTGCGCACAGTCAACGGCCACAACGTGCTTGATGTGAGCGACGCTCTGCTGAAAGAAATAAAAATTCATTGTGAGGATGCGTCTATCAAAGTCCAATGCGTTGGCTCACCAATCAACAAAGTGGACTATTCTCCTGAGAACCGAATTGCAGAGGTCGAAAAGCTAAAGAGGGCTATTCACGCTGCAAAAATCCTGGAAACGAGCCGAATTCGGCTGTTTTCTCCGGTCGCAAGTTGGGAAGAGCGTAAGGGAGTCTTGGAGTGGATGGGCCAGATGGCGGAAATAGCATCCAATGCAGACATTGGACTGCTGCATGAAAACGACGCAAAATTTTTTGGAGCCTATCCTAGCCAAGAAAAATGGCTTTTGGAGCAATTGCCACGCGAGACGGTCAAGGCGGCATTTGATTTTTCCAATGCGGTAATGATTGGCTTTGACCCGATGGATGACTTTTATAGTTGGATTTTGCCGCTTACCGACACTTTGCACATGAAGGACTTTTCTCGGGTTCAGAATCAAGTTGTGGCATGTGGAGAAGGAGACGGCAAGATTTTAGAGTTTCTTACCAAAGCTTTTCAGGCGGGATGGAGCGGGGCTTTGACCTTAGAGCCTCACTTGAAGTCGGCAGGTCCGCGGGGTGGATGGTCCGGCCCAGAACTCTTTGCCTACGCTTCGCAGAAGATGAAAACCCTAGCAACCGAGGCCAAAAGAGCCGCCTCGTCATAGGGCTTTCCCTTGGCTTCGTCGCTTCCTTTATGAAATTGAAAGCTGGGTTTTACCTAGTGGAAAGGCGGAGAGCAATTCCAAATTTAGAGAGACTGTTCACAATCTGCTTGTCTTGAGGGGCTCGGGGATCAATAAGAGCGCAATGCCAGCCGCAGTCTAGGGCGGCTTGATAGTTGGCATAATTGTCTTCAAAGAAAAGGATTTGGTGGGGCTCAGCCTCCGCATCTGACTCAAAAAGGCGGTAGATTTTGTGATCCGGCTTACTGACTCCGTAAATCTGTGATGCCCGCTTTAGCTGCAGTCGAGCAATGTTCGGAAATCGAATTGGATCGGTTAGCACCTCCCAATGAGGCTGATTTGTATTAGAAAGGCAAGCCGTTTTCAGCCCGTACTCGATTAGGCTGTTCACAATTTCCAGGGTTCCCTCGGTAGGGCGATCTAAGATTCCATCGTGGACTTCAAGCCCCAATCTAGGTTCAATTTGAAGATACTCGGCCAGATCAAGTAAATATTTTTCAAGGGGAATTAAGCCGTTCTGAAAGTCAATAAATGCGTGGCAATCTTCTAACCGTCCGCCTTCTGCAACGGTTGGCTCCAACCCAGCCGACCGCATTGCGCCAGCCCAAGTGAGATTAACATGGGCAAGCACACCTCCAATATCAAAACAAATGACTTTTATGGGTGAACGCAAAGATTGGTCCGACATAAGTGCAAATAGGCCCTTCTCTCATTTTGAAGCAATTGCCTTTTAAGAGTATCGGAAGTGGATTTCATCATCTAAACTTAAATTGCTGTGATCGCAATTCTTCCTGCCGCCGGAAAGGGTTCTCGAATGAAGAACATTTCGGGGGAGCACTCCAAAGAAATGTTAGAGCTCGGCCGCCATCCTGTGATTTGGTGGGTTATTCAGGAAGCTAAGTTAAGCCTGCCAGATTCGATTCATGTGGTTTCTCACCCTTCGAAAAGAGACCTCAATGAGTACTTGGCCAAAGAGTTTCCTGAAGTCAAGATTGGGTGGCAAACGGAGCAGCTTGGGCTTGGTCATGCCATCAGCCAAGTTGTTGACAATGATGAGGCCATGGTTTTGCTAGCCGACACGGTTTTGCTACCAGCTCCAAGTTTTCAAGGCTCGGCGGGCAAAGATTGCTGGGTTCTGTGTGAAGAGGTCCAGGAAGAGGTCTCTGGACTGTACGGAATGATCCAATGGAAGTCTGGCCCTCAATCCGAGGTGCAAGCGATCGTGGAAAAGCCGAAAGCGGGTACTTCTCCAAGCCGGTTTGCGGTTTCGGCTCGGTACTTTCTTTCTGCTGAAATGAGGTTGTTTTTGGCAACCGAGGTGAGAGATCGGGAGAGTGTTAGCAAGAATGGAGGCAAAAACTCCCCGGAAATTGGGCTGAGCGAGTCTATAAATAAAGCCATTCAATGTGACGTTAGTTTTTTTGGAAAGATCTTGTTGCCGCCCATCCAGAGGTTTGATTGCGGTTCAGCAGATGGTTATCAATCTGCATTGAATCACATTGAAGATGGAGTTCAACTGTGACCGCTTCTGCAGGATGGATAACGGCCTCCGCACCAGGCAGAGCCGGCATTATTGGCAATCCCAGCGATATTTATGGGGGCTGCGTGGTCTCTTGTACAGTGGCTGCCAGAAACAGTTGCCGAGTGCGTCTGTCTGATTCATCAAACTGGCCGGAAGATCCCCGTCTCATAAAAGCCGCTGTGCAGTCTCTGGGGTGGAATCAAAACTTTGATTGTGAGTGGCAGACTCAGATTCCAAGAAGCAGTGGGCTATCGGGTTCAACCGCGGCCTTGGCGTCTGCCTTATGTGCCATAACCGCCTTGATAGGTGGCAGCGTCAATTTGCATTCTCAGCAAGATCGGCTTGATTGGGCGGAAAAGGTCCGATGGACGGAAAGATATTGCGCCGACATCATGTGTGGATTTCAAGATGCCCATATGATTGTTCAGGGGGGGATGAATGCCATGGAGTTTCCTGGAAGGTTTCCTTTTGCAGACTCAATAGATGGAGTGTTTGAACCAGTTCAGATTGAGCCAATCTCCACGAATCTCCAGTTTTTAATGATCACAACCGGGGTGGAAAGAGTGAGCGGATCTGTTCACCGGCCGCTTGCCCAAAGATGGCTCAGTGGAGACCAAAGCGTGGTGGACGCAATGGCTTCCATTGGAAAACTTGGTCAAGAAGGTAAAACTTATTTGGCCTGCTCAAATGTTTTAGCACTGGCCGATGCTATGAAAGCAAACCACCTATTGATGCAAGGTCTAGGAGCAACCGGTGCCGAGGTTGATAAACTAGTTTTGGACTGCCTTGATCAAGGGGCTTATGCAGCCAAGCTAGCTGGGGCTGGGCACGGTGGCACCGTGATTGCGCTTTGTGACTCGCCCTCGGACCTCGAAAAAAGAGTGCGCAAACTGGGATACACTCGTTTTCTAACCTTGCTGCCTCAGGCGGGTCTTCGATTAGAACTTGCCACCGATCCATCCTGAACATTTTAAATCTTCATGACTCCCTCGCCAAGTTCAAACGAACCTAAAACCCCAGATTCCAGTCCTTTGCAAGGGGCAGTGGACGCATCGGTTAGCGCTACTTCTCCTCAATCGGGTCAAAAAAGACTCAATGCCATTTTGCTCAAGATTTTTAGTCAGGCTGAGTTTAATTTAGTCCTCATTATATTGGTGATCTTTGTTGTTCTCACCAAATTTGGAGGCACTCATACCGATTTCAGCTCTGGCCGCACGATTTCCAATTTCTTCAACGCTGGAAGCTTGTTTTTAGTGGCTACAAACACTGCCTTTTTTGCGATCATGGCAGTTGGCATGAATGCGGTCATTGTGACGGCAGGAATTGACCTGTCGGTGGGATCCATCAACTGTTTAGCAGGGGTTTCTACGGCCTTGGTTCTCCAGGCCATGACTAATGCCCACATGACAAGCCCCGTGCAGATCGTAGCGATTGGCATCATTTGCAGTTTGGGGGTAGGCACTCTTTGCGGCCTAGCCAACGGGCTTGCGGTGGTGCTGCTAGACGTGCACCCTTTTGTAATTACGCTTGGCATGCTTTGGATTTTGAGGGGCATTGCCTTCATTCTCACCAAAGCTCAAAGCATCAATATGCCCCAAAGCATGATCAATTTTGTGCAGGCTCCGCTTGGGTTTCACGGAGGTTTGATGCCAGTGCCGATGTTGGTCACGATTGTGGTTGCGATCGGGGGGTGGTTTTACATGAGCAAGACGGCTATGGGAAGGCGGATTTTTGCGGTTGGTGGAAATTTAGAAGCCAGCCGATATTCCGGTATCCCTGTCAAAAGAGTTATCGTGGGGGTCTATGTTTTGGCGGGACTCACCGCGGGCATCGCCGCGTTCTTAAGCACCGGATACTATGGTGCGGCTTCGTCTCAGGACGCCACCGGTTATGAGTTGTATGTTATCGCGGCAGCCGTTGTTGGTGGCACCAGCCTTTTGGGAGGCAGAGGAACTGTGATCGGCGCCGTCCTAGGTGCCCTTGTCATTGAACTGATTAGAGAGTCCATCACAATCTTACACTTAGACTCCAATTATCAGCAAATTATTGTTGGGGTTGCCATTATCACGGCTGTGGTTTTAGATAGAGCGGGAGACAAAATGCGTCATCGTCGCATGGTGATGGCGCAGGCAAGAATCAAGGAATCGGCGGCAAGTTCAGCTTAGGTTTTTTGGGGGAACTCACGTTGATCTTAAATTCGTGTTAAATTGAAGAGAGAAGAATTAAAAAAACTGGTAACGTAACCTAACTCAATCATTTGAGCAAGTAGAAAATCGAGAGCAAAATAAAGACTATGAAGACAAAGTGGTTTATTGCGGCTGTGTGTGCCGCTATCTTGGCAATTGGCTGTTCTGGGCCCAAGAGTACATCCTCAAACGGGGCTTCTGGGGGAGCTTCTGGCAATCTAAAGGGCAAGACCTTTAGAATTGTCATGATTGCAAAATCGGAGAGCAATCCTGTGTTTCCGGTGGCAGAAGTTGGAGCCAAGGCTGCAGCAAAAGAACTTTCCAAATCAACGGGGGTTAACATCGAAATTGATTGGCAGACTCCCGCCAATGAAAGTGCCGAGCAAGAGGCTAGCAACATCAACCAAGCCGTGACGACAGGCGCAAATTGCGTGCTGATTTCTTGTTCTGATGCCAAGAAGTTAACGAGTGCGATCAATCATGCGGTGGAATCTGGAGTTCCGGTTATGTGCTTTGACAGCGATGACCCCGAAAGCAAGAGATTTGCCTATTACGGGACTGACGATACAGACCAAGGAACTGAGTTGATGGATCAGCTTGGGATGTATATGCACGGCAAAGGTACGGTTGCAATTTTGGCTGGTAACCAAAATGCTCCGAACTTGCAGGCGAGGGTCAAAGCCGTTCAAGCGGAAGCGGCAAAGAAGTTTCCAAACATCAAGTTTGTGCCGGTTGCTTATCACAAAGAGACTCCGGCTGATGCAACTGCCAAGGTAGAGGAGTATATGAACGCTTATCCGCAAATCACGGGCTGGGCAATGGTAGGAGGCTGGCCCCTTTTTGAACCAGCGCTGCTAAATCAGCTCAACCCTAAAAAGGTTGTTGTTGTTGCTGGTGATGCCTTGCCGGCTGAACTGGAATATGTCGATAAAGGGATTGCACCTGCACTTATTGCCCAGCCTGTTTATGACTGGGGATATGACTCCGTTCACCTAATTGTGGATAAGCTGATTTTGCATAAGCAGATCGCGGCTTACAACAAGATGGTCAACCCAGTTGTCAATAAGCAAAACCTGCATGAATGGGCAATGAAGCTTCAGAGTTGGGGAATGCAGGGTATCGACCCTAAATTCTTGAACCCAAATTACGGCAAGTAAAGCAAATATGGACGGCGCTCACGTTGTTGTGACCGGGGTGACAAAACGTTTCCCCGGAGTCTTGGCTCTCAATGAGGTGAGCGCGGACTTTTTGCCAGGCGAGTGTCACGCCTTGATGGGCGAAAATGGAGCTGGCAAAAGCACTCTCGGCAAGCTTTTAGCGGGTTTGTATCAGCCTGATGTTGGCAAAATCTGCCTCAACGGTCAAATTTGCCATTTTAATGGGCCTCTGGACGCACAAAAGGCGGGGATCGGGATTGTTCACCAAGAATTGCTTTTCTGCGAGAACATGAGCGTTTCCGAGAACCTGAGTCTTGGCAATATCCCAACTAAGTTTGGTCAGGTTTCTTTTTCTACGATGAAAAAGCGGGCATTAGACTGGCTTGAGTTAATTGGAGCTAAAGTCAATCCCGATACCTTGGTCGGCAATTTGCCCATCGCGCAGAGGCAACTTGTTCAAATTGCAGGTGCGCTCGGCTCAGGGGCCAAGGTTTTGATCTTTGATGAACCAACCTCCTCGCTTGGATTAGAAGAAACTCATCGGCTGCTGGAAATTATTAGCAAGTTAAAATCGGACGGGGTGACATGTATCTATGTTTCTCACCGGTTGGATGAGGTCTTTGAGATTTGCAACCGGGCTACAGTGTTGAGAGACGGAAAGCTTGTCGGCACGGTTGAAATTAAGGCCACCACCAAGGAGCAACTCGTTTCTATGATGATTGGACGCGAGGTGACGTTTGAAATGTCGGGCAACTTTACCGGAAGTCAGTCGGCGCCGCCCCTGCTTGAAGTCAACGGTTTCTCAAGTTTGGGTAAGTTTTCCAACATTAATCTTGCCATTCGTCCAGGGGAGATCGTAGGCCTTGGGGGCTTGATTGGATCGGGCCGAACTGAAGTTTTGGAAGCCTTGTTTGGGTTGGACCCAGCGGTTAAGGGAACGGTGAAAGTGCATGGCAAACCGGTGCACGTTCACACGCCGGTGGATGGGTTGAAGTGTCGAATGGCGTTATCCAGTGAGGATCGCAAAAGGAATGGGCTGGTGCTTTCGATGAATTGCATGGAGAACATTTCCATGCCGATTTTGGATCGTTTAAGCCGGTTCACGATCATCCAAGAGCGAAAAGAGCGGTCTGTTTCCCAAAAATACTTCGAGCGGATGAGAGTTAAAGCGCCTCGGTTAACAACCCCCAGTGCCGCCCTTTCGGGGGGAAACCAGCAGAAACTCGTGTTAGCGAAGTGGCTGGGTACCGATGGTGAGGTCTTTCTTATTGATGAGCCAACTCGTGGAGTCGACGTGGGAGCCAAGGCAGAAATTCACAACCTAATCAGGGAACTGGCGGCAGAAGGAAAGGCGGTTTTGGTTGTCTCGAGTGAATTACCGGAACTCATTGCCGTTTCTCACCGAATTCTGATCCTTAGGCTAGGTAAAATCGCTGGAGAAGTGCCGGCTAACCTTGCCACAGAAGAATTGCTAATGAAGTACATGACCGGGCTTGCCGCTTAACAATTATGCTTACACTCATTCCTTTTTTAGTCACTTCACTTCCTTTTGGTCGAGAAGCATCAATGCCTTTCAAACAAGGAAGCCAAACAGCTGCGGCTCAGTCTGCCAACATTGTTCGTTTGGAAGATTTAGACCTATCCGGGATTCAGCAAGATTGGGGCTCTCCAGAAAAAGACAAATCGGTGGGGGGCAAGCCGCTTAGTGTAGGAGGAACCCACTTTCAGTTTGGTTTGGGTACCCATGCTACTTCGAGGTTTTTAATAACATTAAACCAAGATGCCGCTTCCTTTTCGGCTCAGGCGGGAGTCGATGATGAAGCCAATTCCACCGCGTCCGTCAAATTTCAAGTGATTGTGGATGGCCATATTGTGGCAAGAAGCCCCGCGATGAAAATGGGAATGCCACCTTGGCCATTTTATGTTGGGCTTAGGGGTGCCAAGTACTTAGAACTGAGGGTGCTTAACGGAGGGCCTGGCATTGACTATGATCATGCCGACTGGTTGAACCCAATTGTCACGGCTTTGCCCGGAAAGTCGTCCTCAATTACGGCCTATGTGCCTCCACCAGAGCCAATCCCCGTCCTCGCTAATAATTTCCTGCCTCAGGTGCAAATCCATGGCCCACGGGTCTATGGCTGCTCGGCAGGGAAGCCATTTCTTTACCGAATTCCATGCTCTGGTGATCGCCCCGTCCAATACGCAGCGAAAGGCTTGCCCCAAGGGCTAAAGATTGACCCGCAAACAGGGATCATATCAGGAGAAGTTAAGCATCGCGGTAACTATAAGGTCACTTTATTGGCAAAGAATAGTTTGGGCTCAAGTCATCGAACTTTCCTGATCAAGGCCGATGGAATGCTTGCCTTGACTCCTCCGATGGGTTGGAACTCTTGGAATGTTTGGGCAGGTGATGTAGACCAGTCTAAAGTGGAAGCCGCCGCCGATGAACTCCGCAAAACGGGCCTAGCCAATTTTGGATATCAGTTTGTGAATATTGATGATACATGGGAAGCTCCTCAACGAAACCCTAAGGGTCGAGTTGAGCCAAATCAAAAGTTTCCAAGCATGAAGGATCTAGCCGCCTATGTTCACTCCTTGGGCCTAAAAATTGGATTGTATTCTTCTCCGGGACCCAAGACTTGCGCCGGCTTTACCGGCAGCTATCAGCACGAAAAGCAGGATGCTGACCAGTATGCGCGGTGGGGTTTTGACTACTTAAAGTACGATTGGTGCTCGTACGGAGGCATTGATCCCCATCCAGACCTAGCTGGCTATCAGAAGCCGTACCGGCTAATGAGCAAGTTCCTGAAGCAAAGCAAGCGAGACATCATATTTTCTTTGTGCCAATACGGCATGGGTGATGTGTGGAACTGGGGCAAATCGGTTGGGGGTAACTTGTGGCGTTGCACGGGAGACATCAACGACAGTTGGGGCAGCATGAGCGCCAATGCGTTTGGAGCCTCAAAGTGGGCGAAAGGTGCCGGACCTGGTGGTTGGAATGACCCCGATATGCTGGTTGTTGGAAAGCTTGGATGGGGCGGCAAACCTCGGCCCACCAAACTCACGCCAAACGAGCAGGTCACCCATATATCCATGTGGTCTTTGCTAGCCGCGCCCTTAATCTTGGGCTGCGATTTAACTCAGATTGATCCTTGGACCTTGAGGCTGCTCACAAATCCTGAAGTCATTGACGTTGACCAAGATTCGCTGGGAAAGCCTGCGGTTCGCGTCGAGAAGAATGGGGACACCGAAATTTGGGCAAGACCGTTGTACGATGGAGGCTGGGCAGTTGGGCTTGTGAATCGGGGTGGATTTCCTCAAAAAGTCACCTGTCAATTTGACATCATTCATGTCACTGGTAAGCACGTTGTCCGGAATCTTTGGCTTCGTAAAAACATTGGCACTTTTGCCAATAAAATTACGGAACTTGTGCCTCGGCACGGAACAGTTCTGCTTAAGATCTTAAGATAGAAACTAAGTACCGCTTAAAGCTGCTCCCGGTGGAAATCAGAGGAGCAGCTTTTTCGTTAGGCAAATTGACATTTTCTTTTACCCATGAAGAGTTACTTGCCTTTTGAAATCAAGAGTCGTTACTTTGTCATGATTTAGAATTTAAGTTCAAAGCCTGTTGCTCTTTAGCAGCTAAGAAAAGTAATCCTTTTCGGCAACAAGAAAGATAGGGTGAACTAATTTTCTCATATAAAAAGGGTGAGAGGGGCCAATAATCTCATTAGGTATCGTATCGATGACGCAAGATCTAATTGGGTGCCCTCTCAAAGTCGGCCATTCCGTTCACTCTCATTCAGCGGTTGCATCAAGGGAATTGTTCGAGCAACTTCGGCCAGAAAAGGGCGACACGGTTGTATTCTTTGCTTCTTCAAAGCTGGATTTGACCCAGATCTTGGCGGCTTGGCCGGGCAATGCAGACGAGCTTCATGGATGCACGACTTCGGGGGAGATTGGCCCGAAGGGTTATTGTGATCAAAGCCTCGTAGCGATTTGTTTATCCAAAAATGCGTTTGAGGTGAAGCCGATAGTTGTGCCTGCCCAGCCGGACTATTCGCACTTGCAATTACCGTCTGCAGAGAAGTTCAATCACCACTTTTGCATCTCGCTACTGGACGGACTTTCCGTTCAAGAAGAGATGATATTAAGCATCCTATCTCGGAAGAACAGTTATCCGCTTGCTGGGGGCTCGGCTGGGGATGACTTAGGTTTTAAGAAGACGAGGGTGGTTTGCGCAGGCAAAATTGAAGACTGTGTTGGAGTGTTGTTGGTCTGCTCGACTAACTTGGATGTTAAGATTTTTAAAGAGCAGCACTTTCTGCCAACAGAGACTAGGATGGTGACAACAAAGTCTGATCCGTCGAAGAGGGTTGTCTTTGAACTGAATGGCAAGCCGGCTGCCCAAGAATATGCCCGGATCATAGGTGTGAACCGTAAAGACCTAGATCCTAAGGTGTTTTCGAAGTATCCAGTGATGGTCAAACTGGGTGGAGAGCACTATGTACGGTCAATTCAGACCGCTAATGAAGATGACAGTTTAACCTTCTATTGCGCCATAGCCAATGGCATTGTGCTTCGGCTGGCGTCTGGCAACGAGATTCTTAAAAGCAGTCTTGAACTGCACGACAATCTTGCAGGAGAGAAGAATCCGCTTGCGGTGATTGTCTTTGAATGTATATTGCGCAAGCTCGAACTAGAAGACCTTCAGGTTAAGGATAAGGCGTTTGAAGCATTAAAAGGTCTTAATCCGGTGGGATTCCACACTTATGGAGAGCAATTTAACGGGGTCCATATCAATCAAACAATATCAGGAGTAGCCTTTTATGAAGCAGCCTAAAGAGAATTTAAAACTGAATCCTAAGATCATTAAGTCAGCGTTTGACTATGAAATTGAGGCAAGAGACAAAACCATTGAAGTTTTGATGGACAGGATTGAGTGCGAAAGCGAGGATCGAGACCAGGCTTATGTCTTGTTTGCATCTAATATTGCCCTAGAAAGAAAAGTCAATGACAGGACGCAGGAGCTAAGTGAACTCACCGAGCAGCTGCGCATTGCCAAGACTGCGGCCGAACAGAATGCTCAAGCAAGGGCAGACTTTCTGGCAAGAATGAGCCACGAGATCAGAACACCAATGAATGGAATCTTAGGGGCTGCTCAGCTGCTCGGCCATTCCAGCATTACTGCAGACCAAAGGTCTTTGCTGAACACAATTAGCCGATCGGGAACTGCTCTCCTCAATTTAATCAATGAGATTTTGGACTTTTCAAAGCTGGAAGCGGGGGCAATCAAACTCCACGAAGACGAATTTGATTATGTTGAGCTCGTCGAAGATGTCTGCGCAAATTTAAGTTCGCTGGCTCAAAAGCAGGACATCTATCTTGTTGCCAATGTTCCGTGGGGAGACACCCGAAAAGTTGTGCTAGACAAGCCGAGGATGGAGCAGATTTTGGTGAATTTGATTGGCAATGCAATAAAGTTCACAACCCGTGGCGGAATCACTGTCAAAGCCTCTATTGAAGTGCGTGACCAAAGAACTGGTCTTGCCATTTGCGTTACCGATACCGGGTCTGGCATGTCCCCGGAGTTCCTCAAAAACGCCCTCGAGCCTTTTTCGCAGGAAGAAGGAGCCCTAACCAGAGAGCATGGTGGAACTGGGCTGGGACTTTCCATTGTCAGTCAACTTTTAAATGCCATGGGAGCCGACCTTCAGTTAGAAAGCACGGTTGATGTGGGAACTGTATTTACCATGTGGATACCAGCAAAAGTTGTTGGCCAAAACGAGGCGCATCCGCTGGCATCGCTAGTTAAGGGATGGAGTGCGAAAGTCATTTTATCTAGCGGGGTAGAGCGGGAAACATTGGTGCAAAAATTAAGGTCAATTGGGGTCAACGCGGTTGGCGTGCCCGTGACTGGTCTCTTGCCAACCCAGCTTAGTGACGTGGTCAACGCATCGGACATTGTTTTTGTTGAGAGTTATCTTTACATGCCTTGTCAAGAAGTTGCGAACGGCGCAGTAAAAGTTGTTTGTTTTGCCACTTTGGCAGATAAAATTGCAGTGGAACTGCCGGAGGGTTGCCTTGCCCTGGCAAGGCCGTCAACAAGGCGAGACTTTGAGATTTTATTGAGCGAATCCCTTCACTTGGGTTCAGAGGCCCGATCCACGGATTGCGCCTTCAACGGAAGTGGGCGCGTTCTAGTTGCAGAAGATATAGAGGCAAACATTTTTGTAGTAACTTCCTTTTTAGAAAACCTTGGCTATGAGGTTGATATCGCCAATAATGGGCTTGAGGCCATAGAGATTTGTAAGCACGAATCCTATCCAATCATTGTAATGGATATGCAATTGCCTAAGGTTGATGGGTTATCAGCTACACGGCTGATTCGTGACCTTGAGGCAGCTAACGGTGCCAAACCAGCCTATATCATTGGGCTGACTGCCAACGCGGGAAGAGAGAGCCAAGAGGCATGCCTTCAAGCTGGAATGAACAACTTCCTTGCAAAGCCATTCAACTTTCAAGAGCTTTCTTCAATTATTCAGGACATCCATAGCATGGCGGCTTAACAATGGTAGGTTCTGGTCAAGTCATGGAAGTTAAGAATTTAGATGCGCTGAGGGTGCTTCTTCGGAGGAAGGAGTGTGCATTTGGCTCGATGAGAGCAGCCTCCGAGATTTGCAAAATGGTTGATGAAGGCTATTCTTTTCATGAAATTTCAGATTGCATTAGCAAGCACCCGGGCTTGGCCATAAGGGTCATTAAGGTTGCCAGCACTTGCAAATATGGACTCAGTGAAATTGGTTCGGTTGAGAGGGCTGTTCAGGTGCTAGGTATTCGCGATCTAAAGGCGGTTGTCACCGCCAGTTCCTTACTCCAATCCGTGCAATTCTCGGTTGCGAAGCCTTTAATCAGCTCCGAAGCAGTTTGCAGAAAGATGGTTTTTCAAGGCATGTTAGCAAGAAGCTTGGCCGAGAAGACCTTTGTTGCCGACCCTGGTGAGGTGTTTCTTGGAACGATGATGGTGGACATCGGTTGGCATGTTTTGCAGGCCTTTGATCGGGATGCGATTGTAAAGCTATGGAATACGGTTCGATTCTCAAGGAATCTTAATCGATTCGCGGTAGAAAAAGCAATTTTAGGCTTTACCCTCATTGATGTGGCGGTTGCTTTGGCGGAAGAGTTTTCCCTTTCGAAGACGGTAAAGGACACCATTCAATACCACGTCAGCCCATCCCTATGCATGTCGGAGACACTCTTGGCGATTGACATCGCCCACGTTTCTGTCTGGTTGACCGAATCGATCGGCCTCAAAGTTGCCGAGGAACTGAATCCAATGGAGCTAGATCCAGGATCACTCATTCGATTGCAAATCGAAGAGCCTGGTCTGCACGAGTTAGTTGAAAAACTGAAGCCTGCCGTGGATGCGCTCACCAGTTCACTGGCTGCCTAAAACGTCTACTTCAAAAGGAATGGCAAGTGGTGCTCCCTGTGCGTCTTGCTTTGCTGGACTTTTCAATTTGCATGGACTTAAAGTGCCTGGCGGCACAATGCGCAGAATCCTTGCATAATTTCAAACCTTCTAATCGAAGTTCGGGCTTCCACGATCGGCATATTATGTAAGATGAATCCTAGTGAAAAAATCATCCAGGTTCACGGCTTTAGATGTCCTCAGAGCGCTTGCCATTTTTGGAATGGGCTGGAGCGGCATGGTGCCTTACAAAACCTTGCCGGCTTGGATGTATCACGCTCAACTTCCACCGCCGTCTCGCGCCTTTAACGATCACGTTTTTGGAATCACCTGGGTAGATCTTGTCTTTCCATTTTTCCTATTTGCAATGGGAGCGTCCATCCCTATTGCCATCTCAAGGAGGCTTGAGAAAGGAGACGGGGTCAAGACAACCATTTTGGGAGTCTTGTGGCGCGGTGCTTTGTTAGCCGCCTTTGCTTTATTGGGCCAGCAACTTCGGCCCTATGTTATCTCAAGTCAAAATGTGTTGCCAATTCCGGTTTTGCTTTTGTCTTTATGGGGACTGATCCTGCTGGTGGGTATTTTTGTTCGGTACCCAGATTCATGGCCCAAAAACAGGGTAATTTGCCTGCAAGTTGCAAGCTGGATTGGCGCACTGGTTACGATAAGCCTTATCCACTACCCAGACGGCACCGGGTTCAACAACCAGCGTAACGACATTATTCTGATGGTTCTTGCCAACGTTGCCGTCAGCGGGTCTTTGATATGGCTTTGGACCCGCAATCGGCATTGGCTTCGGCTGGTTGTATTTTTAGCGGTCCTAACAATTTTTCTGACTCGCCACCTCCACGGAATTGGAGAACAAATTTGGAATTTTGATCCTCTGAACTTCTTGAGGAAAGATCACTGGCCGGGTTATTTTGATTTCGATCACTGGAAAATGAACCAATATGTTCCAATTGTCTATCACTTTGCCTATCACAAGTACTTGCTGATTGTGCTGCCTGGTACTTTTTGCGGGGACCTCATTGCCCCCCTCATGAACTCTTCGACTTTAGAACCAGGCGGCCATGAAGAGTGGACCCAAAAGCAATGGCTTGCAATTTCGGTGTTGGGAATTGGCTTGAGCCTAGTGGCAGTGTGCACCCTCCTTGCTAGGGAAGTCACCCTTTGTGGAGTCTTGTTTGTTGTTCTCGGCATTGCCCTCCTTAAGCTAACTCAAGGCCCTCAAACTCCAACGGAAAGAGCTGTGCAAGCCCTGTGCCAGTGGGGAATCGCATTCTTGTTGGTTGGAATTCTAGCCGAGCCAATAGGCGGAGGAATCCGCAAGGATGAAGCTACCCTAAGCTATTTTCTTATCACTTCGGGGCTTGCCTTTACATTTTTATGCGGACTTATTGCCGTAACGGGGCCCCTCAAAGTCAAACTAACCCTATTGGCGGAATCTGGACAGAATCCAATATTTGCTTATATAGCCATAACCAACGCCGTTCCCACCGTTTTTGGACTGACCTTTGTCTGGCAGGCTATTGATCAGACCAACATTGATCCTTGGAGCCGGCTAGCCCTTGCCTTTCTCAGGAACATCTTTGTGCTGTATTTAGCCGCGTTGTTGACAAGAAAGCGAATCTTTTTGAGGGCTTAGGTTCCACTTGACAGATCGGAGCTTGCTTGGCAAAAGGAGATCTCGTTGAGTAAGAGAACGATTTTTTTGCGATTGCAGCACTTGGTATCGTGATCCCTGATTTCCAGGGATGACTAGCCTGGGGGCCAACCCAACGGGCGGCCAGCTAAAAAATGAGCGTGAAGGTGATCAACGGTCTGTCCCGCATCTGGGCCCTGGTTGATAACCACGCGATACCCGCCCTCGAGGTGAAGCATTTCCCCGATTTTTTTTGCAGCGGATAAAATGTGTTGGTGGTCTCCGTCTCCTTCCGGAAGGGTGCTCAGTCCGGAGACTTCCGTGCGGGGAACAATCAAAAGATGCACAGGAGCTTGGGGAGAGATATCTTTAAAGGCAACCACAAACTGGTCCTCGTACACGATTTCCGCCGGTATTTCACGGTTCATGATCTTGGTAAACAAACTCGGCATGCTCAATATGAACTTACCATGTTCAGGCTAAGGCATTCAACAACACGGGGCTTGCTAGCTTGAGAATTGACCAGATTTGGTACGAAAAAACCTTAAAGGCAAGAATTCTGCGGGGGCTGTTGACTCCGCTTTCGGGCCTTTATGCGTTTGGCTGGGAAACCTACAGCCTGGTTTATAGATTGGGTTTTAAGAAGCCCAAGCAACCTCACAGCCCCATCGTCTGCGTCGGCAATCTGGTGGTTGGTGGCAGTGGAAAAACACCAATGGTGTTGTTCATCGCTGGCTGTTTAACCAGTATGGGAGAGTCCGTAGTCCTTTCGTGTAGTGGCTATGGAAGCCCTCGTGCAGAATCAGCTTCGATGGCTCCTTCTGGCCCGCTAGATCCTTTAGTGTGGGGTGATGAACCGGCAATGATCCGATGGCTCTTGCCTGAAATCCCATTAGTGGTTGGCCGCAACCGCGTCAGAGCCGCTGAATTGGTTCATGCAAGTTATCCAGATTCAGTCCTTGTGATGGATGATGGATTTCAGCATTTGCCCCTGAAGAAAGACATCACTATCCTGCTGGATGAGGCAGACCCTCCCAATCGGCTCACTTTACCAGCCGGACCCTATCGAGAGCCGCGGTACCATCGCCGCCGGGCCAATTTTGTAATCCCAAATGAATCTTTTTCGATTAAAAGCAAGCTAATTGCCTTTCAAGATGAGTCTGGAGCCCTTGTCGATGCTCCCGCAAGGGGGCAAATTTTGTGCGCAATTGGGCGGCCGGACCAGTTCATTAAGGAGGTTCACGCTGCCGTCGAGATCAAAGAAACTCGAATTTTAAGAGACCACGCTTCACTGCAAGAGGGTAATCTGCTAGAAGGCTTAGCCAAAACTGACCCAATCATCGTTACCGCAAAAGATTGGGTTAAAATTCGGCAGAGAAAGGATTTTCAGCAGTATCAATGGCGAATTGCTCTTCATCAGATCACGATCGAGCCGAACTCAATGTGGGTGGAAATGCTGAACAAGAGCTTGCATCAACTGAACCGCAGCTAGACCCGTTCCGAAAGCGCCCCAAAACACTTCTCTCAAAGGCGACAAATGTCATCGCACCCGCAATCGTTGTTCGAATGGTGCGCCACCTTCAAAAAAAACCGATTGAAGAGGCTGAAGAGTATGGTGCCAAGTTCGGCCGATTTGTGATGAAGATAGATTCCAAGCACCGGAACCGAACGATTTCAAATTTAAAAATGATCTTTCCGGAATGGAGTGATGAGAAGATTCTGAAGGTGACGCAGCAGGTGTTTGAGCACTTTGGAAGGATTGGAGCCGATTTCACCCATATTCCCCTCAGAAGCCATGAGAAGGTTCTCAGCAGTTCTCAGGTTGAAGGGCTCGAGCACCTCCATGAAGCCATGAGTTTAGGCAAAGGAGTCATTGCGATTACCGGTCATTTTGGAAATTGGGAGTGGCTTGGCCAATGGATGGCGGCTAATGACACCGAGCTGGCAGTTGTGGCACGAGATGCCAATCAGGGGCCAATTCAAGACCTGCTTCAGAGCATTCGGGAAAGCGCGGGCACGGTGGTGCTGAGCAGGGGAAATGCGGCACGAGCCATTTTATCGAGATTGAAGGCAAATAAGGTGATTGGCATCCTTCCCGATCAAAATTCTCGGGATATTTATGTTCCTTTTTTTGGGCAGATGTGCGGCACCGTCATTGGTCCAGCCACCTTCCATCAAAAGTTAGGGTCTCCCATCGTTCCAGTGTTTGCAGTCCGCAAAGGACCAGAGCAGTATCAAATTATCTTCAAGCCAATGATTCAGCCGGTGAGCGGGTATGAAGCAGTTGAAGGAATCACGCGGGCGATCAATAATTCTTTAGAAGAAATGATTCGAGCCGTACCTGAGCAATGGCTTTGGATGCATGATCGGTGGAAAAGCGCGCGGCTCACCAATCAACTTCATTAGCGCCCCATGGCCGAATCCCCAAGAGTCTTACTAGTTCGCTTTTCTGCAATTGGTGACTGTGTGATGACGGCTTGGAATGCCACCTCCGTGCGGCTTCTCTATCCCGAAAGCCATATCACGTGGGCAGTCGAAAAGCGTTGCCATGCGGTTATTGATGAAGACCTTCTTGTGAATGAGTCGGCAGTCTTTGATAGATCAAAAGGTGGAGTTTCGGCGGGAAAGTGGTGGCGGCAGATCAGAAGTTACCTTCAGTTGCGCCAACAGCACTTTGATTGGGGTATTGACTTTCAGGGTCATGGCAAAACTGCGTTAGCCCTTCGAATAGCTTGTCCGGGCAAAGGATTGATGGTGAGGAGCACCGACAAATTCTCGATGCGCCTGAACCGGGTTGCGGGCCCTGCATTATGCGGCGAACACACCATTGAGCAAAATCAAAGAGCGTTGGCGAACTTTGGTGGGTTTGAAGTTCCAGATTTGCCCTTGATGCCGAAGCTGCCAAATGCAGGCAAGCTAAGATTTGATGTTGTCATAGCGGTAGGAGCGGGCCATCCTTCAAAGACATGGAATCTGGACCGATGGCTATCTGCTAAAGCCCAGCTAGCAAATTATGGTTTGCGGGTTGGGCTGATTGGTGGACCCCAAGACCCCTTGCCAGACAATCCAGATGAGGGGAACATGGTTGGAAAACTAACTTTAAGGCAATCGATGGAAGTGATTGCAAACTCAAGCTGTGTGCTTTGCGGCGATACCGGAGCGGGCCACATAGCAGCCGCTTACGGCGTGTCAGTCGTGTCTATTTTTGGGCCAACTTCGCCGGTGTTGTACCGTCCCTATACCCAAGCGGGGGTTGTCTTGCAAAATGGAAGTGAGGTCAATGAAGTTTCGGTGGAAGAGGCAGTTGAGGCTGTGCTAGGGTGTTTAAGGAGGGCCGTTCAACGATGAGTTCCTTGCTTCCATCGTTAGGCAAGCTAGGAAGGAAAGAGCCCAAGACACCTAGTCCCTTACAGATGGATTCACTGTTGCTGGTTAGGCTCTCCTCGATGGGTGATGTTGTGTGCACCTTACCAGTGGCTGGCTTTCTAAAGCAAGCCTTGCCGGAGGTGCAGATCAGTTGGGTTGTGGATCCCCGGTTTGCCAGCCTTGTAGAGGATTGCAGGCATGTGGATGAGGTCATCACGGTGAAGGCAACGCCGCTTCGCCAAAGTTGGGAGGCAGTTCACAAGGACTATAGCGCGGTTTTAGATCTGCAGGGCCTAGTAAAAAGCGCTTGGATGACCATAGCTGCCAAATCTAAGATAAAACTGGGATACCATTGGCAAAGGGAAGGTGCGTGCCTGACTTCTGCCCAAGTGCTACCCGATCCTACATCCATTCACATAGTGGATCAATACGTTGATGTTGCCCGAGCCTTGGTTGCAAAATCTAACCGACCAGTACCAGAATTTGTTGCTGATTTTGGATTGGTTCCTAACTCAGAGGCAACCAAAGAGGTGCAGCAAAAGCTTTTGAACAGCGGGGTCAAGGGCAGGTTTGTTGTAATGAACCCAGGTGGAGCATGGGCAACAAAGCAGTGGAAGCCTCAATCTTTTGCCCAGGTTGGGGCAGGGCTTTTGAAGCATGGCATCCAAAGCGTGCTGATCGGGAGCAAATCTCGGGCCGAAACAACTGCCATTCAATTGGCCCTTGCGGAGGCACAAAAGTTAGGCAGTCCTCTGGTTTCTATGCAAGGTCAAACGACGATCCGCGAACTGACCAGTTTAATCGGCTTATCAGCCGCTCATTTAGGTGGCGATACGGGGAGCACCCATATTGCGGCTGCGCTTTCAATCCCTTGCGTGGGGCTCTATTCCATTACGAAGCCGGAAAGATCGTGCCCCTATGGTCAGATTGACAACTGTTTGTATAATCCTATGAAGCTTGAAGACATTACGGCTGAAGAAGTTTTAGGCAAGCTGCTGCCTTTGCTGCAATAGATCATGGAAAGTATATTGACCCAACTGGATAATGTAAGGAGCCACAAAACTATTGTTTTTACCAATGGGGTTTTCGACGTCTTGCACAGTGGTCATATCCAGCTTTTACAATGTGCAAAAAGGCTTGGGAACATCCTTGTGGTGGGAATCAATTCCGATGCAAGCGTCCTCGGCTTGGGGAAGGGAAGCAATCGGCCAATCAACTCCTTTTTCGATCGTAAGCAGGTCCTTGAAGCCCTTGTTTTTGTTGACTTTGTGCTGGAATTTCAAGAGCAAACGCCGATCGAGCTGATTAAGAAGGTGAGGCCTCACGTTCATGTTAAGGGCGGAGACTACGAGGCCTGCCAGTTACCAGAATTTAAAATTCTTCAAGAGATGGATGCCCTCATTGCAATCGTGCCCACCGTTGCGGGAAAGAGCTCAACCAACGTCATTCAACAAATGTTGGAACCTGCCCAATGATTTTTGAGCGAAACCCCCAGTCCACATGGCTATTTTGCTTTGCCCATCCAGATGATGAGCTCACAATTGCGGCATGGATGAAGCAACTTTGTGATCTGGGGGCAACGGTTCACTCGTGCTGGACTCATTCAAATCCAATTCGAGAAGAAGAGGCAAGGCAAACCGCAAAATTGTTGGGCCAACCCCAAGATAATCTGACATTTTTACATGGACTCGATGGAGACGTTTGTACCCAGATCGAAGCCTTACTTCCTGATTTCCAGAACTTAATGGCTCGGATCAACCCAAGCCATATTGCAGTCTGCGCCTTCGAGCAGGGCCACCTGGACCATGATGCCACAAATTTTTTAGTTCTTTCCGCAGCAACCGCTCCTGTCTATGAATTTCCACTTTATCACTGCTACCACCATTGGTATCAAACTCTTGGTCAATTTTCAAGTGGAACTGGCGTTGAAGAGTTGAAACTGAGTCAAGAAGAATCCTTGCTTAAGAAACGTCTTGCCAAAGAGTATCCCAGCCAGAACATTTGGAAGATCTTGTTTTGGTATGAGGCGTGGCATCGCTTGAGGTTTCGTTCCAGCGGGTTGTTGGAATTCGAGTCTCTTCGGCCTACTCAGCACACAACATGGTTCAAGCCAAACCATGCCGAGCCATTAGCATCTCAGGTTCTTCAGTCTTCCAAATGGCAGCGATGGGTCCAAGCGATGGAAAAGCTGGAAGCAGACTTCCCCGGCATTACGGGAATGAATAACTGCGGGCCAACAGCTTCAGTGCAAGCCGGATCGGTACTCTCGAAGTAATGTTTAAAAATTTACTCCACCGGGTTGATCGACTTATGGGGAGAGGGGTCATTGATGACGAATTTTATGAAGAGTTAGAGGAAGCCCTTTTACAAGCTGACACCCATATCAAAACAACAGGGGAGATTTTAGCGGAGCTAAAGACCGCGGTTCGAGACGAAAAGATTGTTGAACCGGAGGCGATGAAAGAGCGGTTAAAGAGCGCGATTGCCAGTAGATTTGGTCAAAAGGAAGCCCGTGGCCTTGATATTGCCGATGTGCCGCCTACTTTATACTTATTTGTTGGCGTCAATGGAGTGGGGAAAACAACAACAATAGGGAAAATAGCAGATCTGCTTACAAAGCGAAATCAAAAAGTGATGCTTGCGGCTGGAGACACTTTTCGAGCCGCTGCCATTGATCAATTAGAGATTTGGGCGGAGCGCACCGGTTCCGATATTGTCAGGTCACAACCCAATGCTGATCCTGCTTCGGTTATTTTTGATGCAATTACCGCGGCTAAGGCAAGAAAAGCGGATTTTATCCTCGCCGATACTGCCGGACGGCAGCATAGTAAAGCGGCACTTATGGCAGAACTCAAGAAGGTGACGGGTGTCGCAGAAAAGGGTTTGGGACGCAAGCCGGATGAGATTCTCTGTGTCATTGATGCCAATACGGGCCAGAATGCAATCCGGCAGGTGGAAGAGTTCTCGGCAGCAGCGGGGATCACGGGCCTTGTGCTGACTAAATTAGACAGTACAGCGCGGGGTGGTGCCCTCATCGGAATCTATGACCGCTTCAAGATTCCAATCAAATTGGTCGGAGTCGGAGAAAAATCAACAGATTTGCAAGATTTTAAACCAGAGCGCTTTGCGCAGATGCTATTTGAGTGAACTAGACAGCGAGATTGGTTGAGGGATTATTGCTCTTCTGGGCTGTGCCTTTCGTGGAGGATGCTAAGGCTCATGATCCAACCTGTCGTCACGCAAAGGCAGCATCCCACAAAGGGCATGTATCTGCCAAAGGATCTGCCTAAATGGAGAGCAATGCCGGTATCTTGCAGCTCTCGGTATAAAAAACCGCCAATCGGTGTGCCGATAATCGCGCCGATTCCCTGGGCGGTCATGACGGAACCTAAATAAGTTGCCCTCTTGGTGGAATCCAAATCAGAAACGCTTGTCATCCAAGCTGGCACCGCTAGCAAGAAACCAATACCGATGGGAATTGAACCTAAGGCAAGGACCGAAGCGCTCCGAAGAGATGGCAAGAAAGCACCTAAGCTAATCACAACGAGTCCAGCCGAGCAAAGCCCCAAGCCGAGATGAACCGATCGTGCCTTGCCGATGCGCTCCCCCATTTTAGAAAGGGGAACGCTAAGAATTGCCATGGTTATGGCGGCAGGGAAGACTAAGGCGCCAAAGCTAGCTTCATTCATGTGAAACTGCCCAAGGGCAAAGAGTTTGATAATTCCTAGCGGGAATCCGATACCCATAAAGATGACAATGGCGAGAATGATATAGCCTGGGATCTTTTTGAAGCACTGAATAAACTCTTTAAAGCCCGCTTCTACTGGTGCCGTCGTTGATGCCATGGCTTTGATATCGGGGATGCCAAACCAAACGGTAAGAGAAACAGCGGCAAAGAGGCCGGCTGCCAACAGCATGCTGGCCCAGGTGGTGTGGGTTAGCACATTGACAAAACCGCCTAGCGGCAAGGCTAAGGCAATTCCAAGCATGTAGCATAAGTTGAGGATCGACATCGCCTCTTGACGGCGTTTATCCGGCACCGAACTGCCAACCGAGGCATAGGCCGCCGGCCAGAGCATGGCGGCTCCAAGCCCGTCTATGGCCCTCAGGCCGATGAATGACAGGACTTCAACCACGTCGCCGCCAGTATGGGGAACAAGAAAAGAGAGAAGCGCAGAAATAACACTCATGGCGGGGCCAATCGCCATGAGGACTTTGGGGCCATAGCGGTCACTAAGATGGCCGGTGTAGGTTTTAAAAACGGCTTCGCTCAATAGGTACGAAGTCAAAACCAAAGTTATGAGTCCCTCGCCCATGTGTCGGTTAAACCGCAGGTACACAGGCATGGTAGAAATGTTGAGGACTGCATATCCAACCTCCGCGAGCAGCGCAACGAGAACTAGCCGCATGAACGGCTTGTTTTTGTAAATGGAATGTAATGGCCCGACGTTCGCTTGGGTTGGAGAATTTATAGTTTGATCGGCTATTTCTTCAATTCCTCCACATGCGCTAATAGAAAGGCTTCAATCCACTATGACGTAGATTGAAGCCTCAATTTTGGCACGAAATAAAAAACGGTATTACCGCTTGACAAACTGGAAGCCGCGTCGGGCTTTCTTTCTGCCGTATTTCTTTCGTTCTTTGACTCTGGCATCTCGGGTTAGGTACCCGCCTGCTCTGAGTTCCTTGCGAAATTCGTCATTAACCGCCAGGAGGGCTCTGGAAATTCCAAGTTTAATCGCTCCGGCTTGGCCGCTGATTCCGCCGCCTTTTACGATAGCGCGCACATTGTAACGTCCTTCTAGGTCGAGGCTGACAAGTGGTGATCGCACCTGAATTTCTAAGACGTCTCGGCCCAAGTATTGACGAGAGTTCCTACCATTGATGGTGACCTGCCCGTCTCCGGGAACAAGCCAAACGCGAGCAATCGCGCTTTTGCGCCTTCCGGTTCCGTAGTTTTGTTCTTTTGCCATATTTTATTTACTTCCGCACATCCAAAGCAATCGGGTTTTGAGCCTCGTGAGGATGCTCAGCGCCTTCGTAAACCTTGAGTTTCTTGATGATCTGATGCCCAAGCTTAGTTTTCGGTGTCATCCCCCAAACTGCTTTCTCTATGAGCTTGACGGGGTTGTCTGCAAGCAAGGTCCCCCTTGCCACGTTCTTCAATCCTCCTGGCCAACCTGTGTGCCAGTAGATCAATTCTTCGCCTTTGTTGCCGGTTAACACGGCTTTGGAGGCATTGATAATAATCACAAAGTCACCGCAATCTGCATTGTAAGCAAAAGTGGGTTTGTTTTTTCCTCGAAGCACTTGAGCCACTTGGGAAGCAAGGCGACCAACCGGGATGCCGGTTGCGTCAACCACAAACCATTTGCGCTCTATAGTGCCTTCTTTAACTGTTGTTGTTCTATTCATTTTGTAACCATCGCTTGCCTAATCTCGTTAGGCTTCGATCTTGACTTCCCAATTCAAGAAGTCGTGATGCCGTTGCCAGCATCCTGGCAACGCTTCCGGCGAACAGCTTATTCAGCATCTTCGCTTGATAAGAAACCGTCGGAACGAGTTCTGCAATCCTGGGGTGGATTGGCATAGACCACTTTTTTGAGGCAAAGCCCCTTGGCGGGAAGTACCACTGGTGGTTTGACCAATTTGCAATTGGGATCCAATAGCAGTGGGACGCTTTCTAAAGATTTGTGACCTCTGCCTATCTCGAGGAGTAGGCCAGAGATGCGCCTCATCATTCCTCTCAAAAATGCGTTTCCATCAATATTCATTTGAATTTCATCTTCGGTCCAGTTTAACTCAACTTTATGGAGCTGGCGAACTGTGTTTTGAATGGAGGGATCGAGTTCTTGGGTCAACAATTTAAAATCATGAATCCCGATCAACTGATTCGCGGCTTCTTCCATAGCAGCTTTATCAAACTTACGTTTGCCGGCTAAGAAGCAGTACCGAGCGCGAAAGGGATCACGGTTGTTGAGGAGCACCCTATACTGATAGCCTCTGTACTCGGTAGAAAACCGAGCATGGAAATCAGGTTCTGCAACACGGACACTCACGATCCTCACATCTTCTGGCAGGGCACGGTTAAGTACATTCTGCCACTTATCTAGGGGGACGTTTGCCGAAGAATCAAAGTGTATGGATTGACCTTCAGCATGAGCGCCACTATCGGTGCGGCTTGCTCCTATAATCTCGTTCACTTCGCCGGTGATCCGGCGAACGGTTTCTGTCAAGGTTCCCTGAACGGTCCTCCGTCCAGTTTGTGCGGCAAAGCCGCAGAAGTCGGTGCCGTCGTAAGCAACAACGGCGTGATAACGTCGAATTTTAGTCCACAAGTTCAAGAACAGCGGCAGGGCTTCCGTCTCCACGGCGGTAACCAATTCTGGTTAGCCGTGTGTATCCACCTGGCCGATTCTTCACTCGGGGGCCAATTTCATCAAAGAGATGCTTGACAAGGTCCTCACCATTGATGAGGCTATGCCGAACTAAGATTTGCTGCTTTTCAAAATCGGATTTTCCGGCAAGGAGGCGCTTCGGCTTGGGATTTGATTGGCTATGGCCAACCAAAGTCTTTCTAGCCCGGCGGCGTCCTTCCAATCCATCTTCCAATTTGGTGAGGTGGATGAGTCTTTCCACTTCTCTTTGAAGCTCTTTTGCTCTTCCAAGCGTGGTGTGTACGTAACCGTGCCGAATAAATTGCCTCTGCAGATTGACTAGCAGGGCTCGGCGTTGGTCTGAAGGCAGACCAAGTTTGCGTCTATCAACTAAATGTCTCATTAAATGATTCCTTCTTCTTCTTCCTCGTCGTCGTCAAATTCCGTATGGCGATATCCACCTCGGGATGGCTTCATTTCAATATCGTATTCGGCGAGTTTGTCTCGAACTTCAAACAAAGACTTTTTACCAAAACCACGAATTGCAGTAAGGTCGCCTTCCGTGACTCCTGCAAGGAGTTTTAAGGTATTTAGGCCCGCTCTTCTCAAACAGTTGTATGTTCGCTGAGAGAAGTCAAGGTCTTCAATTTTGAGGTCCGGCAAGCTGCTGAGGTCTTCCGTCTCTTCAAACTCTTCGCTGCCCGGCAGTTCAAACGTACCAGAGCCAAGCTCAAAGAAAATCCGGAAGTACTTATCTAAAACGTGAGCAGCCTGAGAGATCGCCTCGTTTGGAGAAACGGAACCGTTGGTTGTTATCTCCAATGTGAGCCTTTCGTAGTCTGTCCTTTGTCCAACACGGGTCTGCTCGACGATGTAATTGGCCTTAAGAATTGGTGTGTATTGCGTTCCGATGGGGATGAGGCCGATAATGTTGCGGTACCTTTCCTGGCGGTCTGGGTTGACATATCCAGAACCGTAGTTGACTTTCAGCTCTGCTGAAAGAGTAGATTTCGCATCACTAATTGTCGCCAAGTAATGTTCTTTATTGACCACTTCCAACCCTTCTGGGCACTCAATATCGGCGCCAGTAACGGTGCCAGGACCTTTGACATGAATCTTGAGAGTCTCTTCGTCTAGGGTTTCGGTGCCGTAATAGCGCAAGGCGATTCCCGCCAGGTTCAAAATAAACTCGGTGGTATCTTCTTTGCAGCCAGGAATTGGTGCAAATTCATGAAAGACCTTTTCGATGCGGATAGCGGCGATACCGGGGCCAGCAATGGAGCTAAGGAGAACTCTTCTTAGCGCATTGCCAATGGTTTGCCCGTAACCTCTTTCCAGAGGTTCCAAGACAAACTTTCCAAAATCGGAATCAATTTCAAGGGTAGTAATTTGTGGCATAGATGATTAGGTTGCCCTCTTTTGGAGGGCGGTACAAAGACTAATTTCGGCGTCGCTTAGGAGGGCGGCAACCATTGTGAGGCAACGGGGTGACATCGCAAATGCTGGTGACTTCGAGCCCGCTTGCAGCAAGAGCACGAATTGCGGTTTCTCTTCCTGAGCCTGGCCCCTGAACCATAATGTCTACTTTCCTCATTCCGTGTTCCTGAGCATTGCGGCTTGCCCTTTCGGCAGCAACTTGGGCGGCAAAGGGAGTGCCTTTACGAGACCCTTTGAAGTTGACCGAGCCAGCCGATCCCCATGAAATCAAATTTCCGTTGGGATCGGTAATTGAAACAATTGTATTGTTGAAAGTTGCCAGAATATGGGCAACTCCAACCGGGATGTTCTTCTTTTCTTTCTGCTTTCCTTTTGTTGTGGTTTTTCGAGCCATTTGTTATTACTTGGTTGCCTTCTTCTTTCCTGCGACTGTTTTTGCCTTGCCTTTTCGAGACCTTGCGTTACTGCGCGTGCGCTGGCCACGGGTCGGCAGGCCCCTGCTGTGGCGCAATCCTCGGTACGACCGAATTTCCATCAAGCGGCGGATGTTGCCGTTGACCTCTCGTTTCAGGTCTCCTTCAATTTGGTACTCCTCTAGAACTTCTCGGATTCGAGTGACTTCTGATTCGCTCAGGTCACGCACTTTCGTCCTCGGATCAATTTCACACTTTTCTAAAAGACCTACAACATTGTGCTTGCCAATGCCGTAAAGGGTGGGCAAAGCGTACTTAACCGCTTTGTCTCGAGGAAGGTCAATACCTGCAATTCTAGCCATGAGTTCGTTTTCTTAAATTAAGGATCAGCCCTGACGCTGCTTGTGTTTTGGAACGATGCAAATGACGCGGACAACCCCATTGCGTTTGATAATCTTGCACTTATCGCAAATCTTTTTAACACTAGCGCGAACTTTCACGGATAACTCCTACCGCGTCTCAACTTAGCCTTTGGCGTACGGACACCGAAAAACCATACAGCGGGGACGCGACTAGAAATTATACCCTTAGTTTTGCAAGTTTTCTACCCTTGCGACTCTTTTTTGAGGAACAATCCGTCTTAAACTTTTTGGGACACAAAACCGACTGTGTTTGGGCTGCCTGAATGGCGACTACCGATAGCGGTAGACGATTCTACCCTTGGTTAGATCGTACGGAGACATTTCAAGCTTCACTTTGTCTCCTGGCATTAACCGAATGTAGTGTTGCCTCATTTTGCCGCTCACATGGGCTAAGATTTCAGCGCCTTCTCCCTCCAAGAGCTTAACTCGGAATTTTGCACTTGGCAGATTCTCTAAGACGATCGCGTCGACTTCAATGCCTTGCTCTTTATTAGGGTCAGATTTCTTTCTGTGAACGAACTGCTTTCGCGCCATGCAAGGCGTAGTGTACCGACACTGGCCCGTAAAATCAAGAAAAATGTTTTGATGGAACCTAAATCTTTAGGAGTCAAGCTCGGTTGTTAAAATTCTTGGACCCGATTTAGTAATTGCAATTGTATGTTCAAAATGAGCAGAAAGACTCTGGTCTGCAGATTTCACCGTCCATCCGTCTTTCAATATTTTGACTTTCCAAGTGCCCGCGTTCACCATGGGTTCAATGCAGATTGTCATCCCCTCTCTTAAAACCGCGCCTTTTCCGGCAATTCCAAAGTTGGGAATGGAATGGGGCTCTTCATGGAGGCTTTGCCCAATTCCGTGGCCAACCAAATCTCGCACAACGCCGTACCCGTTTGACTCTACATACTTTTGAACCGTTGCCCCAATGTCCCCAATTCTTGCTCCTGGTCTGGCCTTGGCAATGCCTTGGAACAGAGACTCTCTGGTGACGTTGAGCAGCCGCTGAGCCTCATTTGAAATGACTCCTACCGGAAACGTCCATGCACTATCACTATGCCATCCATTGAGGTTTACGCCCAGATCCAAAGAAACAATATCCCCTTCCTGAAGAGGTTCGTTGGTGGGAATACCGTGAACAACCGTGTCATTGACGCTAATGCAAGCACTGGCAGGGAAGCCTCGGTAGTTGAGAAACGAAGGCGTGCCGCCGGCTTCTTTAATCAAGGTTTCTGCCAGATGATCTAAGTCTTTTGGGCTCGTTTTCCCGGGGACAATGGACTCGCCGAGCACCCGTAAAACTTTTGCCAAAACTCGGCCAGAAGCTCGCATTTTTTCGATTTCTGCCTCGGTTTTGATGAGTCCCATAACTAGAAAATAAGACTACCAGAGGTTGATGTAGCCTGCAAAAAGATTCCATGGCTAATTGTGGCTGGCCAATGAATCGATGATCCGATGATAGAGCTCTTCTGGATCTTCTCCTGCTTCAAGGGTCACTAAAAGGTTCCTTTGTTGGTAAAAAAGGCGGAGTGGCTCAATGGTCTTATGAAAGACATTCAGCCTTTCTCGAATCGCTTCGGGCTTGTCATCAGAGCGCACAAACAGGGGGCTGTTGCACCGATCGCATAGGCCCTCTCTCTTGGGTGGTTTTGTGACTGAATGGTAGATTTCACCGCACTTTGTGCATCCAAGTCTGCCTGAAAGCCGACTCATGAGCACCTTATCATCAAGAGTGAGTTCGATCACTTTTGTAAGGGGCGTTTCCATTTCTAAAAGCAATTCATCAAGAGCATCGGCTTGACGGACGGTGCGGGGAAACCCATCAAGGATAAATCCATGCCTTCTCACTTCATCAGACCGAAGACGCTTAAACATCATTTCGATCGTGACTCCATTTGGCACTAGCTGTCCGTGCTGAATGTAGCTTTGGGCAAGCCGACCGAGATCAGTTTGAGCTTCAATTTCCCCTCTAAAAATAACGCCGGAAGAAATTGGCAATAGCCCAAGTCTTGATTCTAAAAGGTTAGATTGAGTGCCTTTGCCAACCCCGGGTGCCCCCATTAAGATCAGCCGAGTGCGCGGGCTGGCGGTCATGCTTGATTTAGTTTCCGTACTTCTTCATGAGGACGTTGGCTTCAATCTGCTTCATTGTGTCTAGGGCAACTTGCACCAGAATGAGCATTGTGGTGCCACCAATAATGGAACGTCCACCAACTTGCTGGAAAGTTAAGCCAACCATTCTTGGCGCCAAAAACTGGATAAGGGTGATTGCAGAAAGGAAGGCAGCGCCCACCACTGTAATCCTAGAAATAACTCCGTTGAGGAAGTCGCCTGTTTGCTTACCAGGCCGAATACCAGGAATGAAAGATCCGTTGCGCTTCAAGTTGTCGGCGATATCATCTACGTTGTACTGGATAGCCGTGTAGAAGTAGGTGAAGAAGAAAATAACAACGATAAAGATTGTTGAGCCAATAAGAATATCGGTAATCGTAGCCGTTGGCGCACCAGGGTTAAGAATGGTGGCCAAGTTATTCATTTGGTTCTGCAGCCAACTGCCTTTGGGAAGAAGCGGGCTTAGCTGCAGCGGCATGAAGATCAAGGTAATCGCAAAGATGATCGGAATGACGCCGGTCATGTTCACGCTGAGGGGCAAATAGCTTGTTTGGCCGCCCACTTGCCTCGTCCCTTGGACTCTTCTCATATGCTGAATAGGAATTCGACGCTGAGCTACGGAGACGTACACAATGACCCAAGTGGTGACAAGGAACATTAGGATGTAGCCTATGATGGAAAACCAAGAAATGATGTGCTGTTCCAGCCCTTGGAACATTGTTCGAGTGACGTAGGGCATGGAAATGATGATTCCTGCAAAGATCATCAAAGAGACACCATTGCCAATACCGTGCTCGTTAATTTGCTCTCCTAACCAAAGAACAAAGGTGGCGCCAGCTGTCCAGAACAAGATGATGAGGGCAACCACATAGGGGGTAAATGCGGTGCCAAGTCCGCCTCTAATAATCGTAATGAACCCAAAGGATTGAGCAACGCAAAGCAGGAGGGTAGCAAACCGAACTCGTTTGTTCATGGCTTGCCGAGCGTATTCTCCGCCTTCTTTCATTTCTTCCTTCCAACTCGGGATGGCTTGCTGCAGCACCTGGAAGACAATGGTTGCCGTGATGTAGGGGTTTAAACCTAAGGCAAAAATAGAAAGCTTTCTAAGGGCACCTCCACCAAATGTATTCAAAAGGATGAAGAGGGCATTGTTTTGGAGAGTTTGGGTGATTTCCCTTGCCGAGTGCCCAGGAATAGGAACTGAGATGTTAATTCCAAGCGCGTAAATCGAAAAGATGATCAAGTTCGCCATGATCCGGCGGCGAATATCTGGATCTGCCCAAGCCAGTTTGATGGTTTCAAACAGGGGCAAGGAAACAGCTTTATCGCTTCTGCCAGAGAAGTCTCCGCCGGAAAATAGGCTCATAGAGTGATTGCTTGACCGCCTGCTTTTTCGATTGCTGCCTGAGCGTTCTTGCTAAATTTGTGAGCATGAACCGTGAGCTTCTTTTTGATTTCACCAAAGCCAAGCACCTTGACTCCGTCGGGGCTTTGGGAGATGACTCCGCTCTTATAAAGCGCTTCTGGGGTCACTTCCGCACCGGCATCAAACAACCGCTCGAGGTCATCCAGATTCACAATCGCAAAAACCTTATGGTTGATGTTTCGGAAACCCTTTTTGACTGGAAGTCGGCGGAAAATGGGGCTTTGTCCGCCCTCAAAATTAGGGTGGATTTGACGCCTGGCTTTTTGACCTTTGGTACCACGGGTTGCGGTTTTACCCATTCCCGATCCAATGCCTCTGCCGATTCTCCTTTTGGGGCGTGTACTTCCTTCGCTGGGGCTAAATTTGTTGAGACTCATTCTGCTTCCTTAGTGGCTTGTTTCTTAGCCGTTTTTGGTTTTGGGGCTACTTCTGCCTTTGGCTTTGTTTCCTTTACGGTCTTTGCTTTGGCTACCGTAGGAGCTACTGCCGCTAGTTCAGGGGCTGGCCCTTCCTTGACTTCAAGCATGTGCTTAACGCGGTGTACCATCCCACGAATGGAGGGCGTATCATTGTGAACCACGGTTTGGTGCAATTTTCTCAAACCAAGGGCAACAACAATTCTTCGATTGCGAGCATTGTTTCCAATCGGGCTCTTAACCAGTTTAATATGCAGCATATTCCTCTTCCTTCCTTGCCTTGGAAAGCCACGGCACTAATTCATTAACGTCTTTTCCACGTCTTTCTGCGGCTTGTTCTGGCTTGCTAAGTTCTTTAAATGCCTTAAAGGTTGCGTAGGCCATGTTCACTGCATTGCGAGAGCCGATTGACTTGGCAATCACATCATGGATTCCGCAAGCTTCAAGGCAAGCTCGGACGGCTCCTCCTGCCTTGACTCCGGTTCCAGCTGCAGCGGGGCGCAAGACAACTTGAGCAGAACCGGCTTCCGCGACCACTTCATGAGGGATCGTGGTGCCAATCATGGCCACTTCAAACATTGCCTTTCTGGCTGCCTCTTCTGCCTTGCGGCTTGCGTCGGGAACGCCACGAGCTTTTCCTAATCCAACTCCAACCCTGCCTTTATTGTCGCCAACAACTACAAGGACAGACCAAGACATTGTCTTTCCGCCTTTGTGGGTTTTACTGACCTTGTTGGTTCGGATAATCCGCACATCCATCTGTGGCCCAGTATCGCCCGGCCTTTGCTCTTTCTTTCCTGAAGATCGGTTACGTGATCGCATGGTTTAAAACTCCAACCCCTTGGATCGAGCGCCATCTGCTAAAGATGCGATACGACCGTGGTAGCGGTTGCCTCCTCGGTCGAACACGACTTTGGTGATTTTCTTGGCAAGGGCTCTTTCGGCAATGATTTCGCCAATTTTCTTAGCGCATTCTGCATTGCCTGTCATCTTGGTTTCTTTCTCCAAAGTTCCCGCCGACACAAGAGTTGTGCCGGTTGTGTCGTCAATTATTTGGGCGTAAATGTGCTTCAAGCTTCGATACACGGCTAGCCTTGGTCTTTCTGGCGTACCCTTCACCCTCTTGCGAAGGCGATCGTGCCGTATGGCCCTTGATTCTGCTTTGTTTTTAACTGACATAAATAATTTCCTTTACTTCTTGGCGGCAGCTCGCTTACCTGCCTTGAGTTTGACAACTTCACCTTGGTATCGAATACCCTTACCCTTGTATGGGTCTGGGCGTCTTACCTTGCGAATGTCGGCAGCAATCTGGCCCACAAGCGCCTTATTGATGCCTGAGACTCGAATTGCCTGAGTTCTGGCCTGTTCGTTGCTGATCACTTCAAACGTGATGCCTTCGATGGGGCTGAATTTGACGGGATGAGAATAACCCATGTTCAGGGTCAGACCTCGTCCTTCCATTGCGGCTCGGTACCCAACACCAACGATGTCTAATTGCTTAGAATGGCCAGTGGAGACTCCCACTACCATGTTGTTGATGAGGGTTCTTGCTAGGCCATGCTGGCTTCTGGCTTCTCTAAGGTTGTTAGGGCGGGTTACTTGAACCTTGCCTTCCACGTTTGTGACGGTTAAAAGCCGAGAAATGGGTTGTTCCAATTCTCCTTTAGGTCCCTTGACGGTAACAAGGGATTCATCGGCTTTAAATTCAACCGTAACCCCAGCTGGGATTGTGATGGGTGCGCTTCCGATTCTAGACATTAATACACCTCACAGAGGACTTCGCCTCCCATGTTTTTCTTTCTTGCCTCGCGATCCGTCATCAATCCAGCACTTGTTGAAATGATTTGGGTTGTTAGTCCAGAGCGCTTTGGACGGATTTCAGAGGAGCCTCGATACACACGAAGACCAGGTTTTGAAACGCGGTTGATCTTGTGAATCAAGGGCCGACGGTGAGAGTCGTATCTCATCGTGATGCGAAGACTGGGGAATTTCGTCTCCGTGGTCACTTCGTAGGTGTCGACAAACCCTTCTAGGGCCAAAATTTTGACGATTTCTTCTTTAATTTTGCTGTGAGGAACTTCTACTGACACGGCTTTGGCGTGGACGCCATTGCGAATGCGGGTAAGAAGATCCGCTATGGGATCACTGTGCATCGTAAATTATCCTTTCACCAACTCGACTTGGTGATGCCTGGTAGCTCGCCTCGGTGGGCTTTTTCTCTCATGCAAACGCGGCACAGACCAAAAAACCGGATATATCCGGAATCTCTGCCGCAAATAGAGCAACGATTGTAGGCGCGAACCTTGAACCTTGGTTTGCGCTTTTGCTTTTCAATAAGTGACTGTTTTGCCATTCTTCCCGCCGTTGTCGAGTTGGTTCGCACCTAACGGTACGCTTCACTCGTGGCCTTCTGGGGAGACCAAAACAGAATAATACCAGACTCGGGGCAAAAGGTCAACCCATTTTGGGCTATGGCTGGAATTCTCTTTGGAGCGGTTGGAAATGAGTTGCGCTGGTTACAAATCTGTTTTTGAGGTTGGTTTCAGCTTGCAGAAGTTGGATATCTCTCTTTTGGGGTCAGTAAATAGTCTGCTGAGGCTGGGGATAGCAATAAAAGGACAAGCGGGCCAAGAAATGGTCCGCTTGTCCTTTTTGGAAGTTCTAGGCTGCTGAATTTAAGCCGAGTTTTGTTTGCAAGATCTTTGAAAAGCTTCGTTAATTAACCGTGCGATCGAAATCTTTTCTTCATGGTTGGCGGGTTCAAATTGAATGCCAATAGAATAGAGGGGATTGGACTGTCCGTTATCGCAGTACCGAACCTGGCCATTGAGTTCATAAGGAGTTCCTCCTGATTTGCCAATTTGAATTCGAATCTTTTCATCAGCCTCTAGGGCTTCGCGGGACCGGATCGCAATTCCTCCAAGCCCAAGGTCTACAACGAGGGCACGGACTCCTTGAGGATGGCTAGCCCCGTAGATCATGGCAAAGTCCATGATGTCGTATCGCAAGTGCCTTCTTGAATCTGTGAATGAATTATTGTCCATTTTGCCTTCTGAGCCAAAAAAGAGATGAAGTTGAGTTCTATCCCTTTTCTGTTATCGGCAAAATCAACAATTTACTCAGGTTCAACTGGTGTCTAGGGCAAGTTATTGCCGCATCTCTAGTATTTTTGAGAGTTTGCTGCCAATAAAAAAAGTAACCCGCCCAAGGTATCTTGAGCGGGTTGCTGACTATTGTTGGACTATTTTCGACTGGTGATCAGAACGTGATTGGTGGTCTTATCGTACTGAACGTCAACCTTCAGGGCATCTCGAATGAAGCTAAGAGGCACGATCGCTCGGCTACCGTCAATGTATGGGGCCTTATCCAATGTCATTTCTGCGGAGTTGACCTTGGCAATATTATCACCAATTCGAACCCACAAAGATTTGCCTTCATCTTTAGCGGTCACTGTCTTTGTGAGGTTATCCCACCTCACGGTTCCTCCATCTTGCTGAAGCAGATAGCGGATCGGCGTCATCGGAATGCCTTGATCAATTCTCGGCTGAACATCAAACGGAACAAAAGCGCCATTCAAAAGAATGCTGAACGTGCCCGTCATGTAAGCAGAGTTTGAACTCATGAGCCGAGTTCCATTGGTGATGGAAACAAATCGAGCTTCTGGTTCCGCCAAAGCCACTGCATTTTTCTTAAGTGAATTTGCGGTGACGTACTTCGGAATTAATTGTCGCGGTCCTGCCATGGATGGGCCGGCAACAACAATCGGCTTGGTGGATTGAGCAGAACCGTACAAGTGGCTATGAATCTGATTCATGCCAACTAGACCGCTAACCTTAGGCTGCGTTTGGCTAGCCTTAGGGGCGGTTTTAACAGGCATTGGCTTAACCGTCGACTTGACCGGATTGGTTTTTGCGGGCTCAACTTGGCTCTGCGATTCTCGAGGAGTCATGCCTCCTGGGTTATTGACAAACACCTTTAGCGATTGTGTTTTGTAAGTCTCGCTGTTGCTTACAAGCCAAGACTGCAGGGTATGCCATCCATTAGGCTCAGACGTTGTATCCCAATCAAATGTGAAGGGAGGGGTGTTGCTAAAGGATCGTAGCTTGTTGTCGATGAAAAAGCTGACATAGGGTGATGTAAAGCTTTGACTCATCCCCACTGAAATCCTTACCGAGCCTTGCACGGTTTGCCCCATGCTCGGCGCCTTCATAAAGAAGGGAGCTTCCGCGACAGTGCCTGCATCAATCGTAGACTTTTTGATGCCCAGCAATCGGCCCTTGACGCTGTAAATCTTAATTTCAACCGTATTCTGGCCATCTTGCATGGCAAGAGGATCAATCGAAAAATAGGCATTCCCTGACGAATCATTAGGATTGACGGTTCGAGTGGCCATGCTTTGTCCATTGATCAAAAGTTCAATGGTTCGGGCATGCGCCCCTTTGTAGTGAATCGTCAAGGCATTTCCTGTGACTGCCCTTGAAATCGCGATGGTGGGGTCAAAAAATGCGCTTGCAAACGCCCCAAGTACAACCAAACCAGCAATTGCGGCGGTTCTGCATAGATAAATTTTCCTCATTGACACACTCCCAGGCACATTTCTCTCTCTGCCTTTCTAACACATTCTTGCACGAATGGACGCAGTTGTCAAGGTGATAAGTTTTTAAGGTCCGCAAGAATCTTAGAAACTCCCTAGAAATCGCCGGTATCTTGATGAGATGATCCAATCGATTGCCTTGGCTTTGATCGCGATTGCAGGGCAGACAAAAAGGCAAAGCTTTAATCCATTGAGGCAGTTCTTAGCGCAAGACCAGACGCCGCTTAAGGTGATCAGCCAAGCCCACCGATTCGGAGGCACCCTCCTCAAAATTCGGACAGGACGGTGGCACGGCACAACCTGGACTCATTTTGTCTATCTTTTTGATGCGGCTCCTCACTCTTTCCGGCCCGGAGGTTTGAGTGATGCATGCCTGTTGCATATCACGGGCGACAATCCCGATCTGGCTGACATTGATGAAGCAAAAAAATTAAGCTTGCTGAGCGGACTGCCGATCGCAATTGTCTTTAATGAACCCAATCAGCCCCTTTTTGGAAAGAGCGAAGATGGTTTGATGGCCTACTCTTTTCAGAAGCAAATTGAGACGCAGGATTGGAGTTGGCCAGTTTTGTTTCCAATGGTTAGGGCATCTCTCAAGGCCATGGATGCCATCGAACTTGTCACTAAGCAACACCTCAGAAGATTTGTGGTCTACGGCAACAGCAAACGGGGGTGGACGACTTGGCTGACTGCTGAATCAGGAGATCGACGCGTCATTGGGATTGCTCCCGGATCCATTGACATCCTTAATATGCCAGTGCAGCTCCAAATGCAAAGCCAAGAATGGGGTCATGTCAGCTCTATGTACGCCGCCTACCAGCAAGCTGGCCTCATTCAAAAGGATCAACAAAAGCGCGTGATTGGGCTCATGAAAGGCATTGATCCGTATACCAACCTTTCTGCCATCCACTGTCCCATTTTGTCAATCCGAGGGACAAGTGATCCTTTTTGGATTCCCAATGCAGAGCAGTATTTTAGGAATCGGTTGCCGGCAAGCACCTGGCTGCTCAATTTGCCAAACGAGCCTCACGATTATCATCACCGAACTACCTATCTTAAGGATTTGGCGGCTTTTTCGCGCACCGCGGCAGCTCGCGATGACTGGCCCCATCTTAAAACTAAACTCGTCGGAACTCGGCTCAAGGTGTGGTGTTCGCGTCCACCCTTATTGGTAAGGCTTTACTTTGCATCTGGGCAAACTGCCCTTTTTCCACCCGGATCTTGGAACCTAGCAGGAGTGACGTCGACTGTGAATGGTGATCAGGTTGTACGGTTCAATCTACCGTTAGCTCCCAAAGGAATGGTTTCGGCATGGTTCGTTTCCGCCACATTCTCGCAGCGGGTTGCGTTCCGGCCTCAAACTTTTCAAATCTCAAGTCCGATTGAGCTTCAGAAGTAAGGGTGGCTTTTTAGGCTGAGGTTGGCAGAGATTTAGGATCTCAGCTTGCTAAATTTTGATCACCGGTATCTGCAGTTATTACGCTGGCAATGCCGCCACGCACGTTAAATTCGCCAACAACCTGCATCCAGCGGGGCTTGCAGGCTTCCGACAGTTCGTCCAGGATTCGATTAACTACCGCCTCATAAAAAATGCCTTCGTTGCGGAAGCTGTAGTAATACAGTTTAAGGCTTTTGAGTTCTAGGCAGAGGTCATTGGGAATATAGGTGAGCTTAATGACCGCAAAATCAGGTTGACCGGTCTTTGGACAAACGCTTGTGAATTCTGGGCACTCGTGAGTGATCACGTACTTGCGATGAGGGGCAGGATTGGGAAACGTTTCTAATTGCTGAGACATGAATGTTGGGGAACAAGGGTTGGGCCAAGCTTCAAGGCTTTCCTCTTTGCTTGGCCCAAGGTTGAATTACAACTTGTGAATAGAGTGGCCCACCGAGTCTTCAAAGGCTTCTAGGACCGCTTCACTCATCGTAGGATGGGCATGGATTGTTTCAACCATCACATCGACGGTGGCTTCGAGTTTAATCGCGGCAACTCCTTCGTGAATCAAGTCAGTCACATGGGCTCCGATCATGTGAACGCCAAGCACCTCACCGTACTTTTTGTCACAAACCACTTTGACAAAACCGTCTTGCTCGGCCATTGCCATTGGGCGGGCCAGCCAACGAAAAGTGAACTTCCCAACCGCAACATCATAACCTTGAACCTTGGCTTCTTCTTCAGTTAGCCCAACCGAGCTCACTTCGGGGTTGGTATAGACGCAGTTTGGAACTGCCTTATAGTCCATTTTTCGGTTCGCACCAAGGACAATGTTTTGAGCCGCACAGATGCCTTCAGCAGAGGCAACATGGGCTAATTGAATTCGTCCGGTTACGTCTCCAATTGCATAAATGTGAGGGACCTTGGTCTGAAGGGTGTCATCCACAACTTGAATCCCCCTTCTATGCATTTGGACTCCAATTTTTTCTAGGTTCATGCCCTCAGTATTGGCTTTCCTGCCAACTCCGAGAAGAACAACATCAACCTCGATTTTTTCGACGTCCGAACCTTTTTGTACGTGGCAAACCCAAGCCTTGCCTTTTCTTTCTGCCTTCACCAACGAGGCGCTAGTTTTCACCTTGATTCCTCGTCTTTCAAAGACTTTGGCTAGTTCAGCTCCCAGTTCGCTGTCCATTAGCGGAAGCAAGTTAGGCATCATTTCCACGAGGGTGACTTCGCTGCCTAGCCCCTGAAAAACGTAAGAGAACTCGCTGCCCACTGCGCCACCGCCAAGAATCAGCATTCTTTTTGGCACGAATGGTGCGGTTACGGCATCATCTGAAGTCCAGACTCCATCTTCACGAGACCCATTGAGCCCTTCGATATTGAGGCGAATCACACTAGAACCCATTGCAAGAATAAAGTTCTTGGCTCTTATTCTTTGAGTCTTCCCGTCTTTTTCAACTTCAATTGTGTGAGGGTCAATAAATTTTGCAAATCCCTGAACGTGGTTGACTCCTTTTTTCTTGAAAAGTGAGCCAATGCCCTGACGCTGAGTCACGACAATTTTTTCTTTTCTTGCCATCATCGCGTCAAAGTCCATTTCTCCTTTGACCGACTTCAGGCCGAGATCATTGGCATGGTTGACGTTATGCAGTCTCTCCACGCTAGCAATGATGGCCTTGCTTGGGACGCATCCCCAGTTAAGGCAAGTGCCCCCGAGATGTTCTTTTTCGACGCAAATTGTTTTTGCGCCTAGCTGCCCAGCACGAATCGCGGCGACATAGCCACCGGGTCCTGACCCAATGACCACAACATCGGCGTCAAATTCTCCCTGCGCCATGGGCTGTTCTTTTTCTTTGAGTGCGCTTCCTGTCATCCTCAATACTTCCTACGCATTGCAGTTTGCAAGTGCGGGTGGACTGGGCGTTGCCACTCTATATTGGCCTCAAAACGGAAGCTGGCTAAGGAACCATCAATTTTGAGGCATACAAAAGTTGGGCTGCCCAACAAGCTAGGTTACCCTTTTGGGATGCAGAGCATAATCGCTTGTGGTGGAACGGCTTGGGTTTGTTTAGTTTAGCGAGGCGTGGAAATCATCGTAATCCTAGGCTGTTAAACTTGGAGATCGCGGTCAAAACAACATCGAGGGCGTCTCCCCTTGGTTGATCAATTTCAACAGTGGCAAACTTTGCTCCTGCCTTTTCTGCGGCACTAATCAATTCTGGGTAGTCGAGTTCACCTTCACCAGGAGCTAGATCCATCACATCATGCCCCTTTTTGGAGTCCTTGAGGTGGACTGAATCCACCCTTCCCGCGTATTTTGCAAGGTATTCGGCAGGGGAATACCCGGCATAGTGAATCCAGCCTAAGTCAAATTGAGCCTTTAATTGGGGAACCGCTTGGTACAGCAGATCGATTGGCAAGGAATCGGGGATGCCTTTAAATTCAAAATCGTGGTTATGATAGGCAAAGTCAAACCCAGCTTGGGTTGCCTTTTGGGCCAGTGGTTCAAGCCTTTTGGCAAGGCTCGCAAAATCATGGCGATCCTTTTCCTCTAGCCAAGGCACAACAATCGTGTGGACTCCAAGAGTTTTGGAATCTTCAATCACCTTATCCATGTCGTCTTCCATCGCGGAAAGGCCGATGTGGCTGGCACTAACCTTCATGCCGAGATCGTCAAAAATAGTCTTGAGTTGAGATGGAGAAAAGGTGCCATATCCGGCTGTCTCAACGTATTTTATGCCCGATCTGCCAAGGGATTCAAACGTTGCGATGGGATCTTTGTCTAACTGATCTCGAAGGGTGTAAAGTTGGCAAGAAAGGCGCACTAACTTTATTATGAATCGGAGTTAACCGCCCTTGCCGGTTGAGCCTGGCTTAGCCAGCCTAAGAGCCAGAATTTTGGCTTAAAGAGTTGGCTTGCTGAGTTTGACCCGCTTGCCAAACGTTGCTAAGAAGCGGATTGAGAGGCGAAGCTGGTGATGCAGAGTCTGAGTTGGTGGAGCTAGAGCTTGATGAGTTAGAAGTTGATGAATTCTGGGTATTTGCGGTGCCAGTTGTGCCGCCAGCCGAAGAAGCCTTGGTGTAATCAGAACGTTTAAGATCGGCGGTGAAGGAGAGGGATCCTTGGTCCATCAAGCGAATCGTGACCATGGAAGCATTTTCAAAGGATTGAAGTCCGTCAACCCCCAGTGAGGCGGCCATTGTGGAATAGGAACCATCGCTTGGCCCGTTGGCAACAATCACCAGAGTATTGGACCGAGGATCCATGAGCACCATTGTGACCTGCTTAACTTCTGGCCGGTCCAACTTCGTCAGCAAAGTGAGTTCCGGGCTGGGAACAACCGAGATTGGAGTTTGAATGAGGGCCGATTTCGATTGAGATGTCGAGGAGCCAGAGGAAGCCGAATCAGCCAAAACTACCGTAGGCAGCCTGACATTTTTGGCAGGATGACGCATTCCCGATAAAACAGCCGCAGTTAGGGCGATCATTGCCGCCCCAACCGCAACCCAAGTTGCAGTTTTTTGACGGGAATAGGCAGCTCGGATGGAAACTACCGCAGAGTGAGTTTGTTCCTCTTTTTGGATGCGACGATCCATCTGATGTAGCTTATCGACAACGCCGGGTAATGGTGGCTTGATGTCAGCTGCCATTGAGTACCAGTGCCTAGCCTTATCGAGTTCGTTGCGTTCCGCGCAGATATCACCCAAAATCGCCATGGCCTCAACCTTATCCGGGTTGGTTTGCAAAATTTCTACGCAGAGGACTTCGGCACGATCGTACTCTCCCCGAAGTCTGCACAAATTGGCTTTTGCCAATTTGTTGATCCGCTCTTCCGAGAGGGAAGCTGTTCCTGGATCAATACTCATGCCTTACCTTTAATGACGGCCTGTGCTGCCAAATCCTCCTTCTCCACGCTCTGTATTATTCATTTTATCAACAAGTTTCCATTCTGCCAAGGTTACAGGGGAAATAATCATTTGCGCGATGCGGTCTCCACGCTCAATTTCAAAGGGCTCTTGACCGTAGTTGATCAAGATCACTTTGATCTCTCCCCGAAAGTCGCAATCAATGGTGCCCGGCCCATTAACCATTCCAATGCCATGCTTGGCAGCTAGCCCGCTGCGAGGGCGAATTTGGGCTTCATACCCTTCAGGAAGTGCAATCTTAATGCCAGTTGGCACCGTTTGGTATTCACCGGGGGCAATAACAACTTGGCAAGAGCTGCATAAATCCATACCTGCCGAACCAGGGGTTGCGTAAGTTGGCAATTTGCCGCCCTCTTCAAGGATGATTTCGACTTTTACTTTCACATGAAAAAATGTACTCGTAATTGGCTTGTCTTCATCGCCTGTACACTATTTGCACGGGTCGATGAAGTTTAAGCAGATCGCAGAGCGAGTTGTTTTGGTGGAAGATTTACAGGTACCGGCTCCCCAATTTGGTGAAGCGGTTCGCCGCAAGTTTGGTGAAGTTTTAGAGGACGTGGTTCCAGCTAAGGGCTCAGTTGGCTTGTATTTTAAGTCCGCAATTTTGTTTAATGAAACCTCAGATGTGGCAGCCTGGAGCCGCTTGGATTTTTCCTCTGAAGCGTATAAAGCAAAAATCTGGAACGTGCCGATTTGTTATTCCTTGGGCCCAGATCTAGAGGAAGTGTGCGATTTTTTGTCTCTCGACACTCAAGAGTTTGTTAAAATCCACTCTTCCCGAACTGTCACATGCTTTGCGGTAGGGTTTTGCCCTGGTTTTGCGTATTGTGATGGATTGGATTCTCGGCTCATCGGTGTGCCTCGACGCCCGAGTCCGCGCGCGAGGGTTGAGCCAGGCATGGTTGGCATCACCGGAGAGATGACGGCGATTTACCCCTTGGAGCGTCCGGGAGGTTGGAGGTTGATCGGCAAGACTCCTCTCGTTGTCTGTGATCCCAACATTGGCTTTTATCCAATCCAACCCGGAGATCACCTTCGTTTCCGGCCAATAGATTCCCAAGAGTTTGAGGTCTTAAAAGGAGGCAGGCTTGGCGAAGTTGATTGACATCAACGTTGACATTGGGGAGGGGTTTCCGTATGACGATGATCTGCTTGATATTGCAACAAGTGCCAATATCGGCTGTGGAATCCACGCGGGAAGCAAGGAATTGACTCTAGCAACCATTGAAAAGTGCCATGCCAAGGGGGTTAGAATAGGGGTTCACCCAGGATATCCAGACAGAGATTCAATGGGCAGAAAAGGGCTCGAATCAGGGCAAGAAACGGCATATCTGGATTCCATCCAGGCCCAAATATCCCAATTTTGCAGCCGTACTAAGGCCGCCTACCTCAAGCCGCACGGCGGATTTTACAATGACCTTGCCGTGCCTTTAACGATCGGTTGGGACAGCATGCTGAAGCATCCTGGATCAAAATCGCCTTATGAAGCGGGGGGCCAAGAAATCAGCAAGGCGGCGGGGGCTGGTTTGTTAGTGATCTTGTTGAGGGTCCATAAGCTAATGCTTATGGGCTTGCCATCCACCTACTTGGAAGAAATCGGACGCAGGTCCGGCTTTGGCTTTATTAAGGAGGGCTTTGCTGACCGGCGCTATACGGCTCAGGGATTGCTAGCGCCAAGATCTGAATCTGGATCTGTCTTGAAATCTAGCGTTGATATTAAAGAGCAGGTTCTAAAGCTCTCCGAGACATGTGACTCACTTTGCGTTCACGGAGACACCGAAAACGCAGTTGCTATCGCGGCTCTGGTTCGACAAACCGTTGAGCAAGCTGGGTTTGAAGTGAAAGCGTGAATTTGCAAATTACCTGCAAATTGGGGCTTGCGCAGGCTCAGGGGCTGAGATTGCCAGGAAGCAGAAGGTTTGGCGTGCCTCCAGGCGGGGCCTTTGATCAGATTGCCTTTGCACAGTTAATAGGTCTAATGCAGGCCGAGTTAGGATCGGTTGGATTGGAGCTTTGCCAAGCAGAAATTGAAGTGACTCCTCAGATCGGTATCTTGGCTGCTTTTTGCTTGCTAAATGGCCTTGATGCTAATGGAACGGAACTGCCAGAGATGGTGACAATTTGGCTGGAGCCAAAGAAAACTTACCGGTTTTCGACTTTGCCAGATCTTGCCCGAGGCTGGATTCTCTTAGGAGGCGGAATGAAAGGGGTGGTGGCGGGTGACCAGATTGCCAAAACCAACATCTATGCAGTCCATTCGAGTTTGGCAATGGAGGGGCGGTCTTTGCCAAAGCCAAGACCCCGACTCCAAACCAATTCTGCCTTGCTACGGTTCGTGCCAGAAAGTGAAGAGGTGCTAGACGGCCTCTATAGCGTGAAGTTGGATTCAAATCGAGTTGGGGTTCGCCTAGAATGCGAGCCCAAGAGTCGAGGTCGCGAGCTACCCAGTGCACCAGCCTGCTTCGGACTAATTCAAAAAACACCAAGTGGGGATGTCATCGTGCTGGGGCCAGATGGACCAACAATTGGGGGATATGAAAGAGTTGGGGTTGTCGCGGAGGCGGACTTTAAGATTCTTGCCCAGTTGAAGCCTTTTGACAAGGTTCGGTTCAGTCAGATTTCTTTGGAAGCTGCGGTTCAATCAAGTAGAAAATTAGGGCAAAAAGAATCCCTCCAGCAAAAACTACTAGAGGGAATTGAAACCTAGGTGGGTGTTGGGGAACTCAAAACCCACCTAGCCCGGCAGGAGCCGGGACGCGATGTGAATGTGCATTGAACCTGAGCATCGTCGGTAACCGTCTGATTTCAGCGCAAATCAGACGGTTACCTTGAACAATTGCCATGGATCGGCAATTGTTCAACACCCTCGTAGGTAGGTTGGGCCTAGAAGGCTCTAGCCCTTGGCTTTAGGATAGAAGATTTCTTTGGAGCGGCCAACCATTCTCACGATCCCAGATTCTCGATCCATATCGGCAGGGCCTCCGCCTACCCAAACCCTGAACGGTTCCGGTTCGTCCCAATAACTGGTGTCTTGGTGAAGCACGGCAAGAAGTCTTGCTGGCACATACATTTTCACCCACTTAGATTCTCCTGGATTGAGGGTGACCCGATTGATTGCTCGCAGATTGAGGTTTGGCATTGGCAGGGATGGTTTTAGGTACCGCAGGTAAAGTTCAACCACCTCGGTGCCAGTGCGTTTGCCGGTGTTGGTGACTTTCACCTCGACAGGCAGTCCTTTTCCGGTAGCCACCGCATGCGGCATTTTTAGATTGGAAAACCGGAAGGAAGTATAGGAAAGACCATAGCCAAATTGCCAAAGCGGAGTGGGAGGATCAAACCGATAGGTCCGTCCCTTCATGCTGTAGTTGGCAATGGGTGGCAATTCCTGAAGCCCTTTTACGATCGTCACTGGCAGCTTTCCGCTTGGATTGTATTTGCCAAACAAGACGTCGGCAACACTGTCTCCCCCTTCTTCCCCGGGATACCAAGCTTCAACAATGGCAGGAATGTGGCTCTTGCTCCATGGGTCACTGATGGGACCTCCATTGACATAAACCTCCACGATTGGTTTTCCGAGTTTCTTTAAAGCCTTCAGCAGCCCCAACTGAACCTTGGGCAACCCAATTTTGTCGCGGTCATGAGATTCACCCTCTTGGTTATTGGTGATTCCGGTGACGGCAATGATCATGTCTGCCTTGGCGGCAGCGGCAAGAGCAGCTTGATAAGGCTTGGTATTGGGCATGGCCCAGTCAAGATGGGCTTCCGCACCGCCGCCAGCCTGAAAGTACTCAACCGTGATGGGGTAGGTTTGGCCGGCGTCCAACTGCACCGCGGCTTGTGTCGTTTGAGGGGCATGGACTGACCAGTCTTCGAGGATCATTTTGTGGTTGAGAATCACCCTCATGCCATCATCACAGGTCATCGCAATTTGGTATGTGCCGGTGATGGGAGCTGTCAACGTCCCCTTCCATCGAACGCTAAAATTGGTTTGAGGGAACCCTTTTTGGGGCGAGTTGTCCCAGCTAAAGTCAATGCGTCGGTCTTTTCTTGTAAACGTCGGAGCCCCGCTTAGGTTTTGATTATCGAAGTATGACCCCGTAACCGAAAGCGCGGTTCCTGGAATTGGCTCGGTTTGGGTCAGCGATTCAATTCCGCAGCCCGGTTCTACCAAAACCTTCACTCCCGAGGCAACTGCTTTTTGGATACCAGCCGCGATGCTGATCACATCGTTGTTGTTTCCGTGGTAGTTTCCAAGTAGGGTTTCCGTCGATTCTGCGTTTGGGCCCACCACGGCAATGGTTTTGATATGTGGAGATAAGGGCAAGAGGTGGTTCTGATTTTTCAAAAGAACCATTGACTCGTCTCCCAACTTCCTGGCAAGAGCGCGGTGAGCGGCACTATTGACCACCGACATCGGGATTGAATCCCACTTGGTATGAGGGTCAAACATGCCCAACCTTACTCTGGCCTCCATCAGCCTTTCTACTGATCTGTCTAAGTCCGATTTTTTAATCAGACCCTGGGCCAAGGCTTGCTTGAGGGCTTTATAGGCATCTCCACAGTCAAGGTCGCATCCCGCCTTAATGGCTACCGCTGCACCCTCCGCTAGGGTTTTTGTGTAATGGTGGTTGTAGGTAATGCAGGCAATGGCATCACAATCGGAGACTACATATCCTTTGAATCCCCATCTTTTGCGCAACACGGTGCCAAGAAGATAGTGGTTTGCACAGTCTGGGACACCGTTGACTCCGCTATATGCACCCATGATGGACCACGCATTACCATAGACAATTGCGTCTTGGAAAGCGGGCAAGTAGGTTAAAAACATGTTTCGGGGAGAGATATTGACGTTGAATCCGTACCTCAGGGGGTCTGGCCCATCGTGAACTGCGTAATGTTTGGGGGTCGAAATGGTCTTGAGATGCAACGGGTTGTTGCCTTGGAGACCTGTGACGTATTGAATTGCAAACTGGCCGGTTAAGAAGGGATCCTCTCCGTAGGTTTCCTGGCCTCTGCCCCATCTTGGATCTCGAAAGATATTGATGTTTGGCGCCCAAGAATCGAGTCCTTGGTTCCAAATCCACTTGCCAACTTTTTGTTGATCATTCCAACGAGCTCGCTCTTCATCGCTGATCGCAACTGCCATTTTATGGACTTCTTGAGGATCAAAAGTGGCACCCAGCCCAATGCATTGAGGGAAAATCGTTATGTTTCCTGGGCTTGTGGCGACGCCGTGCAGAGATTCACTCCACCAATGGTATTCAGGAAGCCCAAGCCGAGGGATGGCGGGAGCATCATTGAGCATCTGGTTAATTTCTTCGTCGGTCGTCATCCGATCCACAAGGGCCCAGGCTCGGACGGAAGGAGACAGGCTGGTGTTTAGCCAAGGTCGGCTAATGTTTCTTGAAGTGATGCTTGCAACTAGAAGCGCGGCAGTGAGCATGAATCCATTTTATAACACTCGATCAAATTGCGTTATTGAGCACCAAGAAAAAGGAGACTTTCCTTATTTCTGATGGGTAAGATCAGTTTGTGGACCTAAAACAGTTTGTGGCTAATCGAGTTCAGCGGTCATTTGAAATCCTTCAATGCGATTTAGAGAATCTGCCCGAGGAAGCTTTTTCAAAGTGCTTTGGAGGCAAGGCACGTACAGTCGCTGACCTTGTTCACGAACTGAACCTTGTGAACGATCACATTGGGCTAACCCTCCGAGGAGAGCCACTGTTTGATTGGCCGGAAGGATGGATAACCGCACCAGAGGATCAAAGGACAAAAGAATCGGTGCTAAGCGCGTTCCAAGCCTCTTCTGCGAAGTTTAAGGACATGGTGAACAACTTCACTGCGCAGCAGTTAGAGGAAACGGTTGTCTCTGATGGCAAGGAGACCACAAGGTTCAACCAATGCCTGTTTGTATCGATGCACAATTGGTATCACAGTGGGCAGTTCAACTTTATCCAAACCTTGCTAGGTGACGATGGCTGGCACTGGAGTTAGCCAACGTTAAGCTCTTGCGGCGGCTTTTAAGAAAATCTCTTTTAAGAACGAGCCGGTATGGCTTGCGGCGACGGCGGCTAAATCTTCTGGAGTCCCCGTCCCGACAATTCTACCGCCTGCTGCGCCGCCTTCTGGGCCGAGGTCTATAAGGTAATCGGCAGTTTTAATGACATCAAGATTGTGTTCAATCACAATGACGGTGTTTCCAGTGTCCACCAGCTTTTGCAGGACAGTGAGAAGCCGGTTCACGTCCTCGAAATGAAGACCAGTCGTTGGTTCATCAAGGATGTATAGAGTTTGGCCAGTGGCGCGTTTAGAAAGTTCGGCCGCTAATTTAATTCTTTGAGCTTCTCCGCCAGACAGGGTTGTGGCAGGTTGACCCATGCGAATGTATCCGAGCCCAACTTCTTGGAGGGTTTCTAGCTTTCGGTAAATCTTTGGTATCGGCTGAAAGAAGTCGCAAGCTTCGTCAATCGTCATGTTGAGGACGTCGGAAATGTTCTTGCCTTTATACTTCACCTCAAGGGTTTCTCGGTTGTACCGTTTGCCCTTGCAGAGATCACAAGGAACATAGACGTCTGGCAAAAACACCATTTCAATCTTTAAGACGCCGTCCCCCTTGCAGGCCTCACAGCGCCCTCCTTTGACGTTAAATGAGAATCTTCCGTTCTTGTAGCCCCTTATCTTCGCATCCGGAGTGAGGGCAAACAGCTCTCGAATCATGTCGAATGTGCCGGTGTAAGTGGCAGGATTGGAGCGAGGAGTTCTGCCGATTGGCGATTGATCAATATCAATAACTTTGTCAATCGATTCATGCCCTTCAAGAGACTCATGGGGAGACCAAACTGTTCTTGTTCCGTAGACTTCAAACATCAGCCTTGGGAACAATGTGTCTTGAATGAGAGTTGATTTCCCGGACCCAGAGACGCCGGTGACGCAAACAAAAAGTCCTAACGGGAACGCCACGTCTACATTTTTAAGATTGTTGCCTCTTGCCCCCCTCAGCACGATCCAATCCGGCGCTTGAACTGCGGGGGAAAGTTCTATGGGCCGTCGAAGGGATGATTTAGCCACTGGCTTTAGCTCCTTTCGCTGATTTGGCAGTGCTTCGTTTGATGACCTTGCCGTTTTCCTTGGACTTTTTGGAAGCACTTGAGGCGCGAGGTTGCGCAACCGCATTTGTTGGCAAGGTGGCAAGTGGAGAGGCCGACCGAGGCTTGCGTCTGACCTTGGGGATCGCAATCTTTAACTTGCCGGTGAGGTATTTGGCGGTAATCGCTTCAGATTTTAGGAATTCCTCTACGGTTCCCTGGGCTACCACATGGCCGCCATGTTCACCCGCGCCCGGGCCAAGTTCAAGAAGGTGATCGGCAGCAAGCATGGTTTCTTCGTCGTGCTCAACAACGAGGACGGTGTTCCCAAGGTCTCGCAATTTCAGCAAGGTCTCGATGAGCTTTCGATTGTCCCTTTGGTGGAGGCCGATGCTGGGCTCGTCAAGGATATAAAGGCAGCCCATAAGGCCGCTTCCAATTTGGGTTGCAAGGCGAATCCGCTGGGCCTCGCCTCCTGCTAAGGTCCTTGCGTTTCTATCTAAGGTTAGGTAGCTAAGACCAACATCAATGAGGAATCGAAGCCTTTCCTGCACTTCTTTGATGGCCCGCTCACCGATTTTGAGCTGGCGCGCATTGAACTTCTTGGGAAGAGATTCAAAGAAATCGTAAGCGTCGGATATGGAATAAGCGGCGACTTCGCTGAGATCCTTGCCTCCTACCAAGACGCTTAGTGACTCCGGCTTGAGCCTTTTGCCGTTGCAGGTTGGGCACGGCTTGGTTGACATGTACTGCTCAAGGTCTTGCTTAACCCATTCGCTTTCGGTTTGTTCGTATCGCTTGCGAAGGGTTGCGGTTACTCCTTGCCATTGGGTTCGAAAAGTACGTTCGGTTTTGCTGTAGCTCATTCGGACCAGAACCGGTTCTTCGAGACCGTTCCAAACCGCGGAAAGGGCTGCGGGAGGGATTTGATTCACGGGAAGAGAGGCATCAAAGCCCATGGCGCGTCCTACGGCATCGAGGATTTCTGGCCACCATTCTTTGACTTCGCCAGATTTATAGACAAAAGGGGCAATCGCCCCATCCCGGAGGGGTTTGTTATGGTCCGGAATGACAAGGTCAGGGTCAAACTCGGTTCTTGTCCCGAGGCCGGTGCAGTCTGGGCAGGCCCCAAAAGGGGAGTTGAAAGAAAACATGCGGGGCTCTAGGTCGGTGAGCTGGAATCCACAAACTGGGCAAGCGTAGGCTTCGCTGTAGAGAACCGAAATGGTTCCGTCGTCTGACTTCTCGGCGGTTGGTGGAACTGGCATCCCCTCTGGCAAGGGGTAATTTAGGGAAATGAGCCCGTTTCCAAGTTTCAAGGCTGCTTCAATGGAATCGGTCAGTCGGCGCTCGAGCCCTTCTTTTACAACAATCCTATCGACAATTACTTCGATGGTGTGTTGTTTGTAGCGATCCATGGGAATGTCGTCAGTCACCTCGTAAACGATCCCGTCTACCCTCACCCTGACGTACCCCGCCTTGTTGATGTCGGCAAGAACGCTTTTGTACTCCCCTTTTCTTGCTCTCACCACGGGAGCAAGTATTTGCAGCCTTGTGCCTTCGGGCAGGGCTAGGGCGGCTTCTACAATCTGATCAGCGGATTGCCGCTCGATAGGCCCATGCCCATTAATGCAGTGAGGCACTCCCGTTCTTGCAAAGAGGATTCTGAGGTAGTCGTAGATTTCGGTGACGGTTCCAACCGTGGAACGCGGATTCTTCGAGGCGCTTTTTTGATCAATGGATACGGCGGGGGATAGGCCTTCGATGTGGTCAACATCGGGCTTATCCATTTGGCCAAGAAATTGCCGCGCGTAGGCGCTTAGAGATTCGACATATCTTCGTTGTCCCTCTGCATAGATGGTTTCAAAGGCAAGAGAAGATTTGCCCGATCCAGAAAGGCCGGTGATGACTACAAGCTTGTCGCGAGGGATTTCAACCGTAATGTTTTTGAGATTGTTTTCTCTTGCCCCCACAACGAGGAGCCTATCGGTAATGGATTGGCGATTTTCTGATGGAGGGGTCCTCATTTTTATGTATTTCAGTAGACGTAAATCTACCTTAAAAGGGTGCAATTTGGTATGTTTGGAAAGGCCTTTGTAATACTACGAAAGGAGGACCTAGTTTATCTTGAGGCATAAAGGGCCAGACGCGATGGATCAATTAGTGATGCTTTTGGGCTAACCTAACGAGGGATTGAGCAAGGAGAAAACTGTAGCCATTCCATAAAAGAAGGGGCAAAGTTGCAAACAGAGCCCATGTTTTGGCTTCTTTAGGAACTTGCAGAACGAGCAAAGTTGCCCAAACCAGGGATAGAAGAAGAACAGAGCCGGTGACGAGGGGCTGAGGAGTCACAAACAATCCCCAAGCGGCAAGGGCAGGGGTCAGAATGAATCCATAGAACAGACCAACCGCCAGAGGCTTGATTTTGCCAAAGGGAACAAAGTTCACGGCAAAAATGGCGGCAGGAACAAAGAGCACCAGCCACAAGATGTTAAACATCCAATCGTGGAGCGCATATTTTGGCTTGATCGCAGGTTCGTACCATCCTGGCATGGCGTGGCGGCCAGCAAGGGTGCAGGCAAATTCAAAGATATATACGCTGAGAACAAGGACAGCGGTCAGCCGAGATTGGGGGTTGGCGGGTTTTGGCTGAGGGGTGGAACCGGACTCGTTAAAACTGGCAGCACTCACTACAGAAAGTGTAGCAACAACCGGCTCATCTGTAAATATTTGAAGATCACGAATCAGCTGCCAGCAACTGTTCTATTGGCAAGCGCCGAGCCTTGCTTTAAGGTTGAGGGGCAAGATTGACGAAGCCAGGCACGACGATTGCCGATTGAAAAAAGCCTTTAATTTGCAGGAAGTTGAGTTGAAACTGAGGGTGAGGATTGAGAATCCACCCATTGCCTCTGAGAATAGGATATTGTGAAACCAAGCATCCCGAGGAACGTCAAAGGGATGCACTCTAAAACACTATGAACGCATTACTACTCCTTGCCCTGGCGGCGACGTCTCCAAAATCGATTCCGATTGCAACTTCAAAAATTATCGGAGTTACCATTTCAACGGGGGGATATGCCCTTGTGGAAAGAGAAATCACGATTCCGGCAGGGGGCGAAGGTGAAGTTGATCTGTTGCCAAAAGCGGTCAACGGAACAGTTTGGTTTGAAACCGCTCCTAACGTTCACATCGATTCCATTCAGACGGGGCCGAGAGTTCACCAAACGGAAGTTGCGGTGGGATCACTTGGAGAGTTGCTTCAGTCAAACGTGGGCAAAGAGGTCACGGTTCAGACCGACAAGGGAGCTTACTCAGGAAAGATTCTCAGCGCCATCTCAGAGAATTACGTCGTGCTTTCCACCACTCAGGGCACCCAAATTGTTAGCCTTCAATCGATCCTATCCATTTCGGGTGGTAATGGCCTTACCTATCAGAAGCCCCAAGTTGAAAAGAGTTGGGCCATGGATATCAAGCTTAGCTCCCAAAAGAGCGTAAAAATTGGGATGATAGACCTCGAAAAAGGGGCAAGTTGGTCACCTGCATACCTCCTCGATATTTCCAAACCAAAAACTGGATCCTTGACTGCGCGAGCAGAGATCGATAATCAGGTGGGAGACTTTCAAGATCTTGAAGTGCATTTGGTGACCGGCTTGCCCCCCGTTTCTAACATTAATGACCTTGATGGGCTTTTTGTGGAAGATCATGAGATCACACCCCTCCCCCGATTCGCGATGCAAGAAGCTAAGGTTGGGATCGGCGGATTTGGTGGAGGGGCCGCGCTTTCCGCCAACAATGGCTTAATGGTCAGCCCGCTTGCTAACGTGAGAAACCATAACCTCTTTATTTATCGTCTGCCTAATATCACCCTTCTGAACAATCACAAGGGCTATTTTGTGAGCCTAAGAAAGAAAGTTCACTACTTTAGCAAATACAAATGGGACGTCAATAATGACCTCGTTTCTAACCAGCGCGTGTTCATTACCAATAACGGTCCAATCTCCGCTCAACAGTCCGTTGAGCACTATTATGAGTTCAAGAATGACACCGGTGAGCCCCTTAGCGGCGGGCCGATGACCTTAATGAGTGAGAGGGAAATTCTTGGTCAGTCCAATGTCGGTGAAGTGGCGGAAGGAGCGCAGGTGATTCTCCCCTTTGGCAATTCCAGCAAGCTTCAGGGAACCCTTGCTCAAAAAGAGTTGAGCCGCACAAGGACGAGTGAGGTTGCGGTGAAAGATCAGGTGTGGGATGAGTCTGAGGTGATTACGACTTTAACGATTCAGAATTTTGATTCCAATCCCAGAACCGTCACCATCAAGTGCCCCTTTGTTGGCACTGTTTTGAATCGGGATGGAAGCGACGTAGTCTACTATCCAGGCTCCCCAATCAGCAAAAATCGCTCTGGGGATGCAACTTGGACGGTCGTGATTCCGGCTCACTCTAAAAAATCGGTCAATTTGACCACGAAGTTTTACGTCCAGGAGTGATGGCATTTGCTCAGGCAAGCTTAAATTAGGCGGCCTGAGCTTCGGCTTTCATCCTAGACCAGGGCCGGTGCAGGAGAGTTGTCCCGACAATTGCGGAAGCAACCATGCCCGAATAGATTCCAAGGATGGCAACGCTCCTTGAATCTTCCGATTTGAATGCGAGGGGAACTATAAAGACGCACATTTTTAATCCCACTCCACCGACAAAGGAAAAGCCGGCAAGAATCTGATTGTTGACTCCTGCCGGAAGTTCTCCAATCCTTGTTTTTGCAATGGCTTTGCCGGCAAGGAACATGGAAACGGATTTGCCTAATAAGAGGCCAAGACCAACCCCCAAGAAGAGTCTGAGATCAAATATCTGTCGTCCTCCGAAATGAAGATCGGCTCCAGCGTTGGCGAGCAAGAATATGGGCAGTATTACAAAGTTGACAACGGGAGAAAAAAGACTTTCATAAAGATCTACGTAGGTTGGCTGATGGTGGGGCAGTCCCTTGTGCTTGCGGGACGGGATGAGGAGGGCAATGATGACTCCGGAAAGAGCGGCATTGACTCCTGCCTTGAAGAAACAGAACCAAACGGCGGCTAATACCAGCAAGACGATGCCGAGATGAGGGTTTACCTTTTTAAATCCAACCCAGGCAAGGGCAACCGCAACAAGGCACCAAAGCCCCCAGATGGCATGAAAACTGGCAGTAAATAAGATGGCAACTAAGAGGATTCCGCCGACGTCATCAACAAGGGCAACGGTTGCCATAAAAGGGCGCATAGCGCGGGGAACTCTTTCGGCGGCAAGGGCGAGAACTCCTAAAGAGAGAGCGATATCAGTTGCGGTTGGGATCGGCCACGCGCGGATGTCCGGCGTGCCCCAAGTGATCGCAATGCAGACAAGGGCAGGACCAACCATTCCCAAGACTCCCAAAACTGCCGGTGCGATCGCTTTTTTAGCGTTTTTGAACTCGCCATGAAGAAACTCCTTGCGAATTTCTAGGGTAACCGCGAAAAAGAAAAACGTCATCAAGACGTTATTGATCGTGTCTCGCAAAGAAAAGGGTAGCGTGACTCCAACCGATTTTAGTTTCCAGAAGGTTTCGTAAGTGGCACCAGAGGAAAGGTTTCGCCATAGGCAAGCCAAGACCACGCAAACGAGGAGCAAGGCTCCTTTACCCACGCTTGATCGAAACCAATTGAGGCCCTTATACATTTTTAGTCACGTCCCGTCTCCCATATTACCTAGGGGCATATTAAGAAGGATTTTAAATGAATAATAAACTCCAGGCTTCTACAGTCTCCTCTTTGAGCTTTTGAACTACAGGGGTGGGATTGATGAGAAGGCTTTGTTTGCCGATGCGGTAGTGCAAGAGTTCTGAAGGGGCTGCGGTGGGGTATCGAGCCAAGGCAAGGTTTTGCTGATTTCCAAAGAACTCTAGCAAAAAGTTTTGGGTTTGGGAAGCCAAACCAAGAAAAGTGACTTGATCGGCACCGCCTTCACAGGCGCTCAGATAAGAAACAAGGGCCCATAGCCGTTCAACATTGGCAGATAGCGGGGGCTGAGATAATCCAGAGGATCGAAGATAGGGATGAATGGGGGAACTTGGGTGCTGAAACCGTAAAGATCGCACAACCGTGCGAAGAGACTGGGCGTTCCTCAAGATGAGAAAGTCATCAAAGATATGGACTTGAGGATGGGCAGAGAACTTGATTTCTTCACCTACATCTGGCAATTCGGATTGAGAGGTGACGGAATCCAAAGAAGGAGCTTTGGCAGAAGTCTCTTGGAAATGAAAGGGAATGGTGACAAATTGACGAGGCGGGCTCTCGATAGGGGATGAATCAAGTTGGCTCCGTTTGCTGCCTCTTTCTGCGATCGGCTGTACCGTAACTCGGTGGGAAAACTGATGGCGAGAGGGCATCAGGTGCGGTTTGTGATCGGTTCCCATCGAGTAAGCCTTAAAAGAGGCATCTCCCCAGTTGCGTTGGTCTTCAATCTCAAAAAAATCCCCGGAAAAGGTAAGTTGCCATCCTTGGACAACCATTTTCTGAAACTGAGTGAAGGGATGTTGAGGCCCAACAACAAGTGGAAACTGAGAAATGGCCGGCGGACCGCCTTCCTTTTCGGTCAATGCAAGACTTCCTTCTAATTCTTGGGGAAGCAGAACGCACAGTCCGGTGCGATTCGTCAAGAATTCTTGGGTTGTTGTCCCTTGGACTTCATAAGTGAATCCACCGTCATCCTGTGAGGCGATCTTGCCTAGCCATTGAAAACCGATGCCGTGGTGAAAGACGTTGGCATTCCAGGTTAATGAGAAACCGTCCTCGATTAGAGTGTGGTCATGCACGCCCACAACGGGCATTGCGGTTGACCAATCTGGTCTGCGCACATGAAGGTAAACGGCTTGAATGAGTTCGGGCAGATAAGAGCCGGCTCGTTCCTTCATGGAAAGCAGGTAGCCGCGTTCAAGATCAAAAAACCCGGAAAGGAGGCTTGTTTGCAGGCTAAGATAGCTCATAGGTCAAGAAATAGAGCACGAACCACCTCGGCTCGAAGGCAGAATCGTGAGACTCAAAGCCCTAGAGGGTGGCTTGCTGTTCCCTTTTTGCTTCAGCAGCGGTGGTCTGGGGCAAGGCGAGGCTGCGCTCAACGACCCCGACATACCAGGGCCCAAACTGGTTTCCGGTGGTTTCGTGCCAATCGTACAGGTAGCCAGCTACAAATTCGTCACTTGTTAATCTTTCCAAGAACTTATAGGTTGGTATCCACTTTTCATAAAGGACGGGATAACATTCAGAGGGCATCGGCGGCTGCATGAGGCGATAATCGTCGCTCACATCAATCACCGTCACTTTAACCAGATTATATGCCCAGAGGCTACCATCGATATTGGCCATAAAGTTGAACTTCCAGACGGAGCCGATTCCCAAAAAGGCGCAACTGACTTTGGATTGGGGATCGCGCAGTTTTTAGCGGTTAGACACCGGATTTAGCGGATGCCGGTCCAAGGCCATCAATGGGAGGCGGCTTGAGGTACTGCTTGGCTTGGTCAGCCGGCAAATAAGACGTGGAATGGGGGTTCACATCGTAGGGAAGCAAGATGCTGACCCGCCGATTGCGCCGATCATAGGGATTGCTTGGAATTTCCAGTTGAGTATCGGCAAGGGCGCGCACCTCTTGGATTTGATGGATGCTGACTCCGTCTTCCATGAGGGCTCGTCTGAGGGCGTTGGCGCGGTCACTGCTGAGATCCCAATTGGTGTAGGTTAGGCTGGGATACGGTCTGCTGTCGGTATGCCCTTCCAAAATCATTTTGTGGTCGGACTTGATCAGCATGGGGGTGATTGACTTTATCAAGACGAGGGCGTTGTGGTTGAGGACCGAACTTCCGGTTTTAAAGAAAGCCGCATCTTGAGATTCCACGAGTTCAATTCTCAGCCCTTCGGGAGTCATGTGAATTTCAACCCCCTTCGCCATGAGTTTGAGCAATCCCGCTGACTGCAATTTATCTTGCACAGTTTTGGCAAGCTTTTTGAGGTTTTCTGCTTCTTGGCGATAGGGCGAACTTGGCGGGTTTTCTGGTGCAGCAATCGCGTTATTGACGGAACCAGGAAGTTCAAACACGGAGTTGCTTTGAGGGGTTTGTTTGATTTTGCCAAACGGATCGTTGAAGTAGCCGGCAATAATCGAGCGAGTCTGTTGAGAAAGCCCCATGATCCACATGACCATAAAGAACGCCATCATAGCGGTAACAAAATCGGCATAGGCAACCTTCCAAGAACCTCCGTGGTGCCCGTGGCCACCATGGACTTTCTTTTTACGGATGATGATGGGGGCGCCGTTCGACATGGTTTAAGCGGCCTTCTCTTTGACTCCGGCTTCCATCTCTGCAAATCCGGGCCGTACGGAAGGCTCAATGTTGCGTCGTGCAAATTCGACGCAGGTGATCGGTGATTCACCCCTTGCAAAGCTAAAAAGGGCAAATCGGATGCAGGCGAGGTACTGGCCTTCTGACTTGAGGCGAAGAGTCATCGCGCGAGAGAGGGGGGCAAAGACGCCATAGGCAAGCAGAATTCCCATAAACGTTCCCACAAGGGCAGCGGCAACCGATTCGCCAATGGCGGCAGCGGCGCCACCAATTTTGCCCATCGTGATGATAACACCGAGAACGGCAGCAACAATTCCGAATCCAGGCATCGCGTCACCCACGGTTTGGAGGGCGTCGGCAGGAATGCTTTCTTCGGAGTGGGCGATTTCGAGGTCAATCTCCATCATTTCATTGAGGTCATGGGGACCCACCGCACCGGTTAAGATGACCTTCATCGTGTCGCAAAAGAAGTGGACGGCGTGGTGATTGGCAAGGAAGGAAGGGTAATTCTTGATGATTTCTGACTGTTCTGGATCTTCAATATGGCTTTCCAATCCAAGAAGACCTTCTTTTCTGGCAACGTTAAAGAGGTTGTACATCATCTTCAACAGGTCCATATAGGCAGCTTTGGTGAAGGCGTCGGGCTTGAGCAGCCCCATGATTGCCTTGATCGAACTGCTGACATTCTTCATGCCATTGGCAGCGAGAAAGGAACCACCGCCCGCACCTGCCAAGATGACTAATTCATTGATTTGGATGAGGACTCCAAAACTACCGCCGTGCATGGCGAAACCGGCAACGACGGCTCCGAGCACAACTAGAATTCCAATAATGGTGAACATGAAGGAAGATCGCTTATTAAAGATTTTCGGTTCAAATGGAGAATTTTCTTACCGCTGAATCCAGGTATTTTCACGGAAATCTCGGTACTAAAGTACGCGAGGAATGTATAATAGAGGGGGAGGTTGGCACAGGGAAGGGCAGAGAATGGCTCACGATGAGCAAGACCGGATAGGGAATGGCTAGTTTTCCTACCGATTTAAGATTGGTCGGTGAGCTACGACTTCCAGTGGGATGCCAATTTGTCAAGATTGTTCTAGGGGTTAGTCTTAAGATCGATGATGGCGGTTCACTTACTATTGTTCACTTATTATCTTTCAATGATTATCGTTTACTATTTTTTATGTTTTGGGAGAGAACTGAAGATTTCCGCCGGGCCAATCCGTCTCAATAGAACCGGTCTAGAAAGAGGTCAGGGATTTGTTGAAAACGGGTTGGCTTCGACCAAAGCCAAGGTTTGGACACCCAATTTGCAAAGAGGGCGGTTCGGAACCGCAATCGGGTTGGTTGCAGGACGCGAATTCCTTTCTAAAACCCCGAGGAAAATGGAAAGCGGGCGTGCAAAGAAGATGATCCGCTAGGAAAACGGGAATGGAAATAAAATTGGGAAATCAGCATCGGTGGCCAATTCAGGATCAAGGCTTACCTTTTCAGGGAGCGGCACAGAGCAATGCGGAAATAAACCCAAAGGGCGCAGAAACAAATTTAAGGGGTCCCGATCAAAACCAGGATGCTTCTGGACTTCGCCCAATGATCTTGGGGTGACCATGAAAAAGATTCAAGGAAGAGATGAACCAAGCTAGAAAGGTCGAACTGCTTGACCCTCATACCATCAACCAAATTGCGGCTGGTGAAGTGGTGGAAAGGCCCGCGTCTGCCCTGAAAGAGTTGGTGGAGAATTCCCTAGACGCAGGTGCAAGCCGCATCGTTGTTGATTTAGAAAAGTCTGGGAAGGCCCTCATGAAGGTGGTCGATGACGGCCACGGCATGTCTTCTGAAGACATGGGGATGGCCCTCTTGCGGCATGCAACCAGCAAAATCCGGCGAGTGGAAGACCTTCACCACGTTGAGTCTTTGGGGTTTCGGGGTGAGGCTTTGCCGTCGATTGCCTCGGTTTCTCGGCTAAGCCTCAAATCGGCAACCGATCATGGCATCGCCCATCAAATAGATGTCGAATACGGGCAAATTACCCATTCAGGTCCAGTTTCAGGCCTCAAAGGCACAGAGGTCCTTGTCCGAGATCTTTTTGGGAATACACCGGCAAGGCTCAAATTTTTAAAGAGCGACACGGTTGAATTGGGGGCTTGCATGGATGCGGTAAGCCGCCTTGCGATGTCCCACCCCGAAGTGGGTTTTCTCTTGCGCCACGGAGGACGAGAGGTCTTCCGCACCGACGGAAGTGGCAACCTTTATGAAGCGATTTCCGGAATATGGAGCCGAGAAATCGCGTCTGGTCTTGCCCGCGTTGACGGTGAGGTGGCAGGAATTCGGCTTGAGGGGTATGTCAGCCCACCTTACCTGACAAAACCCACGAGGGCCTTCCAGTTTTTGTATGTCAACGGTCGATCGGTGAAATCTCGGTCACTGACGATCGCACTCGATCAAGCCTACCGAGACATGACCCCTGAGAGGCGATTCCCTCTCATTGTTTTGAACTTGCAGGTCAATCCCGAATGGATTGACGTCAACGTATCGCCAACTAAGTCCGAAGTTCGGTTTCAGAGGGAAGGCGCCGTCTTCGAGGCCCTACGGGTCGCCATTCGGTCTGCCCTTTTGGAGCAAGGAATGATCCCCAACGCGCGGGCAGTGGCTACCGTTAACGAGGCGCTGGCGAACCTAGCCCAAAAGTCAAGTTTCGGCATGAGCACGGAGTCCCAAACTCTTTGGAGAAATGGCCAAGAGGAGTCAAATCGGGTGCGATCGGAGACAGGCTTTCTTGGGGACGGATCCTTTTTACCGGGCCACCTAGGGCAGGCGTCGGGTGGGGAGAGGTCTTTGATGGAGGGTCTTGTTGGTTCCGAGTCAAACCGCGAGGGTTTCGAGGGAATCTTGAATGGGGGAAGCAGCGTGCCAACGACAGGTTCTGCCTCCTTAGCCCCAAACTTTGTATCCACGGGAATAGACGCCCCCTTGACGGGGAGCCATCCAGGGTCCAAAGAGGATGGGGGATTAGGGTTCCTTGGGGCTCTTCTTGATGATGGGTTTGAAAGGGCGGAAGTTGCGGACCAGGCAGGGCAAGATGTTCGGGGCGGAAATGAAGATCGAGTTGGATTTCAGGATGTTAACGGACCGAAAAATAATCCCTTTAACGGGAGTCAAATTCAAAACCGGGATCAGAGCCATGATCGCGATCAAAACCTAGTTCAAACGGAAAACCAAGATCGAGGTCAAAACCGGGATCGGGGGCAAAACCAGGACGTTTCAAGGGATCAAAGCAAGGACGTTTTGAGGGATCATAGCCAACGTTGGGATCAAAATCAGGTTCAAAACTGGGACAGAGATCAAGATTTTTTTGCAGGAGCCCTCGAATACCCATCGACTCAAGCCCAGGGGTTTAAGACGCAAGCGGTCAACCTTTCCTCGGCAACGACAAACCTCGAAGAACAGCCACTTGGGCAGTCACCTAGTCCTTCACTTAGTCCGTCAAGTAGTCCGTCTCCAAGACAGCCATTTCTTGAGCTTTTGGATGGATTGCGGGTCATCGGGCAAGCGATGAAGACATTTATCCTTGCCGAAACCGCCAAGGGGATAATTATCATCGATCAGCACGTGGCCCATGAACGGATTTTGTATGAGAGGCTCTATCAACAAAGGGGAAGAGGGGCCCTAGAAACTCAGCCTCTGCTGGCACCCTTGGTTCTTGCGTTTGATAAACGAACTCTTGTTTTGTTGGGAGAACGGATTGATGAAGTCAGGGAAGCGGGATTCGAGGTTGAGCCCTTTGGGGCGAGCGGTGAACTCTTGGTCAGGGCGGTCCCTGCTGTCATGAGGAGCAAAGATCCCGCCAAGTTGGTGAGATCATTGGTCGAAGATATTGCCGAGGGGGTGGCTCGGCACCGAACCCCAACTTGTGAACAGGTTTGGGCGATGGCTTCTTGCAAAATGGCGGTTAAGGCAGGAGATCCGCTTAGTATTGCCGAAATGACAAAGCTTATTGAAGATCTTGCGATTACGGAGAATCCGTACCTTTGCCCCCACGGGCGGCCGATCACCGTCACTTTAGATGGTTACCAATTGCTGAAGCTTTTTAAGCGGGTATGAGCGGAGAGAGCAACAATCTGAGCCTGAAATCAGGGCTTTAAGAGGCTACACAGCGGGAGGCAATATCATGAAAACACTAGGGATTGATCCAGGATTTGGGCGCATTGGGTATGGTTGTATCGAAAGGATTGGGTCTCGGCTGATTTGCCACCATTTCGGAGTCATTGAAACCGAGAAGGGGCCGATACCGATGCGGCTCAAAGCTATTCACGATGAAATTAGCAAGTTAATTGAAGAATTTCAACCCGACACAATGGCAACCGAAAAATTGATCTTTGCCGCCAATCGCACGACGGCTCTCGATGTCTCGAAAGCCCTCGGCGTCATTTTATTAACCAGCGAACAAGCCCACATCCCTTGGGTGGAATATGGGCCAGGAGAAGTGAAACTGAGCGTGACCGGCAACGGGGCAGCCGAGAAAAAGCAAGTCAAATTTATGACCCAGAAACTCCTCGGGCTTGAGGCGATCAAGGGCCATGATGACGCGGCCGACGCTCTTGCCATTGCCCTGACCCATTGCCTGCGCTCTTCATTGGTTCCTAAGCGCTGATCCTCTTCCTCGGGGCCCTTGTAAAACCTGAACCCTCCCCTCCCTTGAGTTCAGCCTCGTAATTGTGCAAGTTCTCATCACTCCTGAAATGGATACGGGGAATTGAACCTTTTCAGAGATGGAATGTACCTTTGGGCAAGGCGGCGGTGTTGCCCGAGGTTTGAACATGAATTTGGATTTTCTCACATTGGGGCATAAGAGATTAGGGGGCCACAAAATGGCAGGTCTCCTTACAGTGACTTTTCTTGTATCGTTAGTTGGAAGCGTGTGGGGGCAAAGCAAGAATCCTTTGCTCGGCAATCAAGGCATGATTGGCGGAGGTCAGGTTCAAATGTTTGGGCAGCCAATTCACTTGACCTCAACACCGGTATTTTCTAACTTTTCAACTCCTGTCGAAACTCAGTCCAGTGCGTTTGTAGCGTTTGGGGGCACCCAGTACAACGTTCAGCCGGGACAGCTTCAAATCAATTTCCCTTCGGTTGCCAATGGATCAGCCGCGTTGATGGTTTTGAATAATGTCAACAATGTGAGCTTTTCTGGGTACGGCGGAACTGCCCTCACCATGACAAACCCGTCTTCTTCGGCGGAGTCCATTTCGGTTTGGGTTGTGGATACCAGTAATCAGGCGTGGAGGGCGGATATTGTGTTGCCCGCCAACTCTACTCAAAACTATGCCTTTTTGAACTCGCCGGCTCCCAGCGGCACTTCGGTAGGCATGCAGGCATTGCCGCCGATCTTTTCGGGATTTGTTAACGTTTTCAGCACTGGCTCGTCAAGCATCAACTGGTCCCAGATTGCCTCGATCCAGGTGTATTCTATCGGCCCCCAGTCCGCTCAGACGGTTGATATTTCCAACATTTGGCTACTCTCCAATGTCTCCCTGAGCCAGCTTCTTACCGGGTGTACCGATCGGTGGGGCCAATCGACTTTGAATCCTTGCGAAAATACAATTGCTGCCGATTCGGACCTCGTCAATGAGAATACAAACGAGCAAAAGACGCTGGCTTCAGGTCCGTTATTGACCAACATTGATGCCTATGGGGGAAGCACATCCCTGCCTGCTCAAACCGCAACCGGATCCTGGCAGCTGAGCCAAGTTAACGGGAAATGGTGGTTTGTTGACCCTCTCGGGCACCTGTACTTTATGTCAGGAGTTGACGAGGTTGACCCGTCCAAAGGAGCTACGATTGTCACCAACCGGAACTACCTGTTTCAGTCTTTGCCAAGTTCTACCGATCCCCTTGCTGTCAACTATGGCACAACCACTGTCAATGGTCAGCAGTTGCAGACCTATAACATGTACACCCAAAACCTACAGCTAAAATACCAAACCCCGAATTGGCTCCAGCCATGGCTAACCACCACAACCAAGCGGCTGCAGAATTGGGGCTTCAATAGCTATGGCTCTTACAGCGAATGGTATGAAAACAACACGAATACGCTTCCGTATTTGGCAAGCCTTTCGCTGACCGGCAGCTACGATACGATTCCAACTGGCAATAACACCAACGCGGCGGTGCTACCTGATCCATGGGATCCTCAATTCAAAAGCGTTTTGCATAGCAATATGAATCTGCTGATGGAAACCATGAAAACTGACTCAATGCTGGTTGGAATCTACACGGGGATTGAACTTGGCTGGACAGGACTGGGACCAAATCAAAACCTTGGGGTTGCGTTTGGAGTCATGAATTCCGGTCCTTCGGAGCCAGCCCATATTCAACTTGTCAACATGCTTCAAGCCGAGTACAAGAACATCAGGTATCTCAATTTGTACTGGAACACTCACTTCAGTTCGTTTCAATCCGTGAACTTCCCTCTTGGGTACCCAGGATCGGTGACGCCTTGGATGGCGCAAGATCTTGATCAGTTTGAGGTTCAGTTTGCGGCTCAATTCTTCTCAACCTGCAAGAGCGTTATCAAGACCTACAATCCTAACCTTCTGTACCTTGGCACCGAAATCGGCCACTATTGCCCAGAGGTGATGCAAGGGGCAGTTGGCAATGTTGACGCCATGTGCGTGAATCGGTATGACGTTTCAATACCAACCGATGTTATCGGTGATGCTCAAACCTACAACATTCCAATGTTAATCACCGAGTTTGACTTTAGCTCTACTCAGAGTGGAATGTGGGCGGGACCGATGGTACAAGAACCCGATGAGGCAATCCGAGACCAGGATGCGGTGAACTACATGAACCAAGCTACCACAAATCCAATGGTGGTGGGTGCCGATTGGTACTTGTACTATGACGATCCACTGACAGGTTCCCTATACGGTTATCCTACCGGTGGAAACTTCAATCAAGGGCTGGTTGACCAGACTGATACGCCTTATTGGCCCCTGATTAGTGCCTTCCAGCAGTTCCATTTGACCATGTATTCCACAAGATGGAACTCTTAGGTAGCCCATCCTAACCACCAAAATCAAAAGGTGATGACTTCTTTCGAGGTCATCGCCTTTTGGACAATTTAGGTTGGACTAGATGATGTTCTTACGGGTCAATTGCTCGCCCTTTGTTCTGCCAATCGGTTTCACGGAAATCACATTCTCGGCGGGATGATCAAGGAGCTCCAGCCAATCTTCGGTGAGGTCCGACTTGGGAAAGATTTCATTTTCTTTGAACTCCTTTCTCATTGCCAAGGAGAGATCTTGCCCGGAAATCCCAGGTTCTTGGTTAGGGTGCTTGATCGCTCTTTTGATTGCGATGTCTTTTGCCCTATCAATGATGCTCTTGAGGAGGGCACCAGAGACCACATCTTTGGTGTACAGCGTTTCTGAACTGCCATTTTTTAGATTAACCTTCAGGAACTCGTTTTCTTTTGACTTGGCCCAGAACTCTTCGACTAGATTCTCAATCAGTTCTTTCCTTGCGCAGTCCAATTCACCTTGATTGCGCTTCAGAACTTCTGGATCCAAAGGAATGCCCTCGTGAAGGTAGATTCCAAGAATTTGAGTTGCTGCCGCTTTGTCGGGTCTGGAAACCTTGACTTTGCGGTCAATCCTTTCGGGGCGCAATACGGCGGGATCAATGTAATCTGGTCGGTTGGAAGTCAGGATGAGGACCACGTTATCCAGCGACTGCAATCCATCGAGTTCCGCGCAGAATTGAGGAACAACCGTATTGGAGATGTTGAGCCACCGTCCAGATGATCTTGTTCGCAGAACGGATTCCGCTTCATCCATGAAGATAAAAACAAGAAAGCCTTCTTTGGCTTTTTCCCTTGCGGTCCGAAAGACTTCTCTGACAATTCGCTCGGTTTCTCCAAGCCACATGTTGAGAATTTTAGGGCCGGAAATGGCCATGAAGTACTCTTGCACAGGCTTTCCAAGCCGGGCCGAATACTCCTTGGCAAGGTTGAAGGCGGTTGCCTTTCCGATCAAGGTTTTGCCGCAACCAGGAGGACCGTAAAGCAAAACCCCTTTGATCGGCTTTTTGTCGAACTTTTTAAACAACTCTGGGTGCAACAGAGGCTGCTCAATTGTCTCTCGGATGAGTTGAATGGCTTCTGATTGCCCACCCACCTTCTCCCAAGGAAGGTCTGGGACAGCTTCTAAAAAGTAGTCTCGAACCTCGTCGGATTGGTAAATTTCAACTGCCATGCGGCCAGAAGGATCGAGCCTGACTTCGTCACCGGTCTTGATGATGGATTCTTTGAGGGAATCGGCTCGGTCAATGATCCGTTTTCCGGCACCGCTTGGGCCAGATCCAAGCCTGAGCCTTCCGTCTTCTAGCGAATCCTTGACCTTTTCGATGCGGCCGGTTCTAGGAGACGGCAAAACGTTGACAATGGCATAAGCTTCATTGAGGCAAACACAGGCGCCTGGCGTCAATCGGCTCTGATCCAATTTCGAATCCACTTCGGAAACATAATCGGAGTCCCCAAGGACAACAAGGGCTAGGTTTCGGTTGGGTTGGCCCGCTTCTTCTTCGGTGAGCCATCTCAAAAACACTCCGATCCGGTTGGCGGGTGCGGTTAGCTTGGCATAGGCTTGCTCATATTCGGCAAGCAGCTTGTGGACTTCTTCTTGGCGGAGTTCATCCTTTTTGACGCTTTCGCGCAAGGCAGATAGGTAACTTTTTAGCCGTGGCTGATCACCGCTTGTTTGCTCCTCAATCTTATCGATGAGCCGTAAAATTTCGCTACCGCTTTCTTCCTGCATCTTATGAATATCTACGCAATGACGGTTCGAATCAGATCAAAAGGGGAGCCAACAAAGTGAAAAACGGGCAACTTTCTTGCCGATCTCAATCTGAAGAACTCGGAACTTGGCTGCCTTTAGGTTGAAGAGACCTGCAAGCCCAAAGCCGTATTGACAGCCTGAAGAAGAGCTTTTGCGGTGGCAAGAGCCTGAGTCTCCGCCTGATAAGATCCAGAAAACCTGGTTTTTATTTGCTGCTCCTCTAGGGTTCCTTCCACCGAACCCACGAAGGTGTGGTTAGGATCTTGGAACGCATAAGCAGCGTCTAGCTGGATGAGTGTCTCTGGCATCGCCTTGGTGAGGGCAGAGAGCACGGCTTCGGCAGCGGCAGAACCAACTGACTTTTGACCAGGCTGAGATTCGCCTTCAAATCGATCATGGTTCCAGCTCACAATGAGTTGAATCACGGGGCTTTCACTATCCGATTGGTGAATTTCGGCCAGCTCCAAAGGACCGTTTTCGGCTGATTTGGTACCCAAAGTCGTGGACACAACCGCCTTAGGCTGGATTTTTTTCTTGCGAGCATCGGCGAGGGCTAGGTTGATGAGGTCTTCAATGTTGGATTCAGGATGAACCGCGCTGCGCTCGTGGGTGCGGCGGCCACCAGCTATACCGACGGTGACCCCGATCTGAATGGCAAGCCCTTCACTGAGTCGGCTAGGCACAATTGCCAAGATTTCCTCCCCCAACTGCTGGAGTTGGGCCCTTGGCCGAGTGGTTCCAATTAAGAATTTGTCTCCTCCTGCCCGGACTAAGATATCGGATTGGGGGCTGATTTTGGAGGCAAGTTCTCCTGCTAATTTCTGAAGGAGGACGTCGGCCCGTCGGTGGCCAATGGCAGAGTTGACCTTTCCAAATTTATCGACATCAACCGCCAAGACGCACACTTCAACCCCATTGCCAAGCTGAGCCGCGCCCCATTCCCTCAAGAGATCCACCCAACTGAGTCCGGTTAAAGGATCCGAGGAGCGGAACAGCTCCTTTAGCATCATGTTGGAGGTCAAGATGCCCAAAAAAAGGTCTCCACTTTGCACGGGTGCTGACGAAATGTCTTCTCTTACAAACTGAGCCGCGGCTTGGCGCAAAGTCATTTTGGCATCCATGACGGTGGAAAACGGTTTCAGAATATCGGCTAAATGAGCCTGGGGGTTAGCTTTTTGCACCTGGTCAAGTTCAACAAACCCAAGAATGGCCCCGTTTTTGACGACCGCAAGCTGCTGAATCTTGTGCCCTTTCATGACAAACTCTGCCGTCTGAGCCAAATGCTCAGGGGCAAGCCAGATGGGCTGATATTCAATCGAATCTAAAGTTTGCATTGGCAGCAGGCGCAAAAGCCCTCTTTCATTAAGCACTTAAAGACGGGTTAAACGTGTAAAAACAAGCCGGTCAAATTACCTGATTTTACGGAATTGACCCAAAAACCTGTTATTCTTGCAGAAGAAATTCCACAACTTCAACCGCAATCCGGGAAGCGGCTTCTCTTTCAAAGGGGGTGTCGGGAAGCGTCTTCGCAAAGGAATTGGCCCTTAAAAAGGCTTCCGAAGCGGTCATATTGTAAAAAACTGACACTGAAGATTCACTGAGCTGGGCTACCTTGAGCATCAGGTAAAGGGCCAAATCCTTTGCCCGATTTCTGGGCAGCATTCCTCGATTCTCAAAGGAGACACGGGCAATGGCTTCTCGAAGGTCCCAACCGCTGTCGTCAGACAGGAAAGGGTTGATAATCCCACAGGCAAAGAGGGTTTGGGCGGGGTCTGACCAATCTCGAGTTGTCAGTTTGAGCCGTTTTACAATGCCAACGTAGGACCTTCCGCTGCACTTGACCCGTGATGCCAAGAGCCTCACAAGCAATGGCGATACCAACAGGTGCTCCGTTTGGCAAATTTGGGAAATGATCAACGTTCGGTCTTCAAGACTCGGAGTTTGAATTTGGGCTACTACCCAATCTTTCGAGGCAGGCAAGAGGGACCGTGCGAATTTAGCCGGCATCTGCGACGTCATGCTGACAAGGGTGCGGCGCCCAGATTTAACCCTCCGATCAAGCCCAAGTCTGAGGTTTTGCCGTAATTTGGATTGGCAGGCAGCGTCTTGAATATTGTCGAGGATTAAAGGCTCGGAACCCTCTGACTTTTGGTTCTTTAAACTCCAATCAGCGGCTTCTCTCACCGTTGTCTTTGCTTCGTGGGGCAAAAGTTGGGCAACTGCTTCAAGCAGATGAGATTTTCCGTATCCGCTGGGACCCACAATTGCAGTGAATTTTCCGTGACCAAGAACAAAGAGCCGACAGGCCCTCACCGCTTGAATATTGCTTTCCACCACCGCGATGTTTCCAAATTGTTTGGGTTCTCGCTCAAAAAGGACGTCGGACAGCCTTTCTTGGCTTTTCTCAGTCGTCTCGATTTGATTTGATGTGAAGCGATCTTGCTCGGAACGAGCAAAATGGCCAAGGGCACCGTCAAGGAGCGCGCGAGGAGAGGTCACGGTTCTTCCCTTACAATAGTAATGGAATCTTGTCCATACGTCAAGGGCAAGTCATTATTGGCAAGGCTTCGTGAGTCAAGTTCAATGAGCTTTGATTTGCTTCACTTATCACGATTTTTCGCGATTTCTGCCTTTTTTCTTAATGTGAGAAATTCGGGACTTATGCACATGGTTTTCCACATTTTTGCATCCTCACTAAGGGCTGCGAAGCATGACTTTCCCCATCCCATGATTTTCGAAAACATGGGGCCAGCTTGGGCGCATCATCAATGATGTTTGATCTTAAGCCAGTAGGTGGCAAAATTGAAATTGGGGCTGTTTTCCTGGGTATGGCAGGTGACGCAAACCTTAGTTCCCAGGTTCATTTTTGCCCACTTGGGATTGAGAATATGGGCACCGCCTGGACCGTGGCAGCTTTCGCAAGTGACGTTGGCCAATTGTGGAGTTTTAGATTGGGATAGAAACCCGCATGTGCTGCTTAACCCCGTGACATGGCATTTGACGCAGTCTGGGTCAAGCCCATGACCTTGTTTGAGCAGGTCCAGATAGGCATGAGAATGGGCGCTGGAGTGCCACCGATTAAAGTCAGCCCGATGGCAGGAAAGGCATGCCTTTGAACCCACGTAATGAATCGTCTTGGAACGAGGCCAAAGTTTTAAGAGTTGAGCCTGATCCACTTGGTGAAGGTAATCATCCATGACTTCAGTGCCCTTTTTAGCATTGGCAAAATCGGGGCCCAGGGGAACAGGCTTGAGTAGCACAGGCCCATTGTTGGAATAGGTAACCACTAGGGCTTCGCGACCAAGATCCCCGGGACTCACGAGCCACGTCTTTCCGACCACTTCCGGGGATTGAGTTGCAGTACCAAGGCTTTGGTAAATGATGAGGCTAAGGCTTGGATGCAGTTGAGCTAGCCTTTCGGCTGATGTCTTGCTGGCGGTTGTTATCAAAATTGCAGCCTCCCCATTTTCTTTAGCCTTAGCAGCGAAAGCGGTGATGGCAGGGTCATCACCAGAAGATGCCACCTGCGAATTGCTTTGCATTTGTGGTGGAGGGCTACAGCATCCAATGAGAAAATGAGATGCAGCGGAGGTTGAAATTACTTGAGAAGGCGAAGCCTGGACTCCGTTTAACGCCTTGTTGCCCGATAGCTGAGAAATCTCCGAGACAAGTCCTTGACCGTAAGAGGCCTCATCCGGCCCGACTCCAAGGACATCGCATCGAAGTTCCTGAGCAAATTCAGCGACGGCTTCTGCTTTCATGACGTTTTGCTGCAGCCCAATTGATGAAGCGTTGCTTGCGCTTGGCACCGAGCCGGGGGTCAGTAAAACCAAGGTTGACCCCTGCTCTCGCTCTTGGTCAATTAGGGTCGCAAGTCGCCTTATCCCTCCTATCATTGGGCTTGTGCATCCACAAGGCTCAAGGGAACCGTTGAAGTGACCGCTAATGACGATCCTGGTGAGGGAAGAATGGAGCGATTGGGATGGTTGGGGCTTCCAGTGAAGCCCACCGCTTACAATTCCTAGTGTTGCCGCTGCCCAGCACCAAAATCTCATCTCGGGTGCATTACCTACTCCGCAAACCGGCCCGAAACGGGAACTTTGATAATGGGCTGGGATGGTGAGTTGGTTCTCAACGTGAGAGTTGCCTGAATTGGGCCAAATCCTGGCTTGCGGAGGTACCGGATCGTGATCGTGTGAGAACTCCCCCGCCCATTTCCAGAAGTCCTCACCGAAAACTGGGGAAGGTTGAGGGATGCGCTGAGGATTCTAAACTGGCGGCCTGGCCAAGAAACTTGAACTGAAAAAGGCCGAAAGCTTTGCCCGACTGGTCCAAGAAAGACTGGCGATGGATCGCAGACAATGCCATTTTGCAAGTAGATTGTGTTATTGATGGCACCAAAAACGGAATCATTTGTGCTGAGGTTCAAGGTCACGGGCACTCTTTGATTCTTGAAGTCCTTGGGGATCGTAATAAGGAAGCGGTACCCATCAATCGTCTGCTCCCCATCACCAACTTTGACTTTGCCATGGAAAGGAGATTCGGAGACATGAAATCCAGCCGGCTGCACCGTCCAACCCAGGGGTTTGACGCTTGGTCCATAAAACTCTAGATATTCCACAATATGCCGCTCGCCATGATGAATGGTCAAATTGGTAATGCTGGCGTCTAGACTTCCAGTCGATTGATGAACACTAGACTGGGTAATGAATCGAAAGCGGCGCTTGATATTGACATCCACGGGGATGGTGATTTCGGAAGCACCTGGGTCGTTGGTAAATAAGTAAAGTTCTTTGTGGACCTCGGATCCATAGGCAGTAGTATCCATGCCCATTTTATAAAATCCAGTTTGACCGGCGGAGAGATCTAAAGGTGGTTCTTGAGTAAAGCAAGAGCAGTCTGGATGAAGTACCGTTTTCAGGGTTCCTTTTCCATAGTTTGTGACCTGAAGAGTTATTGAGAGCTGATCCCCTTGGACAACGCCTTTCGTCACAACAACATTTTGCGGATCAAGAGAGATCTTAGGACTATTGACGGCAACCGCTTGGCGATCCCTGGTTGCCTTCAACAAGTCATCGACAAGGGTTAGGTTCTTATCAACAATGACTTGGTCAGAAGGCAGGCCAACATGGGTCCCCGTGTCGGGTCCGTTAACCAAGTGGGCAAAGCTGCTTGGGTTGGGGCTTTCATGCAGCCCAAAGTATTGGCTTAGGCCATATTTAATCGAGTTGTCAACTTCTAGGGCACTTGATCTTTGAAGCGGATCTCCTCTTTTGAGCCCGACTATAATCTCGTAAGGAGCTGAGCCTCCATGATTAAATACGGCGACGGAAGCAGGGATTTGAGAGTCATTGACTTTGGCAAGATGATCGGCGTACTCGATGCTGAGGTTTGGCTTCAGGGTTCCTTGGCTGTACAGGGGATCGGTTGTTGAAAAGAACGTTAGTCGGATGGGAAGACCATTTTGCCAAGCGGACAATGCGTCTTGTAGGGCACTAAAGTAGTCTGACCTCAATTGCTTTGGGACCGCCGAATCATCGTACCGAATCGTAATCACCCTCTTGGGAAGATATTGGGCTAAGGCAGCTGCTTTTTCGAACTGGCCCAGACTGAGTTGGTTTTCTACTCCCTCAACCAATTGCAAGAACTCCCTGCTGTCACCTGGTTCAACTGGAGGAATATCGGCCGTAGTTGGCTTGGTTTTTGCTTGAATTGATGCAGATCTTATTTGAGTTGGCGAAGGAAAGGATAAATCAATATGAGGTCGAAAAAGAAGGGCTGCCAAAGCAAATATCATGGTGTAATTGTGACTCGCAATAAAAGACTACTGGATTGACGCTTTAATTGAAGACTGAATTCAAATCTAGCTATGCCTTTTAATCTGAGATCTACTCAATAAACGCATCTTCAGCGGGTGGGCGTTTCAAATAGGCTTCAATAAAACCATCAATATCGCCATCTAAAACACCAGTAACATTGCCAGTCTCGAAGCCCGTGCGGTGATCTTTGACCATCGTGTAGGGCTGCATAACGTAGCTTCTGATTTGGCGTCCCCAACTGGCAGCTCCCCCTTCGTTTCGAATGGCTTGGCTTCTTTGATTGGACTCAGAGTGTTGGAGTTCATTGAGCCTTGCTCGCAATACCGACATGGCGCTGGCTCGATTTTTATGCTGGCTTCTTTCGTTTTGACATTGAACAACAAGCCCGGTTGGGATATGGGTGATCCGTACCGCAGACTCGGTTTTATTGACGTGCTGGCCGCCTGCTCCTCCCGATCTCAACGTTTCAACCTGAATGTCTTTCTCGTCAATCTCCACTTCATTTTCTTCAACTTCGGGTAAGACTTCAATCTTGGCAAAGCTAGTATGCCGGCGTGAATTAGCATCAAAAGGAGAAATGCGAACTAGGCGATGAACTCCGTGTTCCGCCTTGAGGTATCCGTACACGCTTTCACCCGATATTTCTAGCTGCACCGATCGAAATCCGGCTGAATCGCCGGGAGTTTCGCTAAGGATTTCGCACTTAAATCCTCGTCTTTCTGCCCACCTTGTGTACATCCGGTAGAGCATGGAAGCCCAATCACAAGACTCGGTTCCACCGGCTCCAGCGTTGATTTCGAGGAGGGCATTGCGATGGTCATCTTCACCGGATAGGAGGGTTTTTAGCTCGAATGAGTCTAAATCTTTGAGGAACTGGACTGCCATGCGATCTGCTTCTTTCTGCATCTCTTGATCGGGGCTGTCTTGAAGCATGTCGTTGAGCTCTAAGACGTCCTTAAAGGTCTTTTCTAATTCGAAAAGGGGCACCATTTCCGCTTTTAATCGAGAGGCACGCTGTAGAATTTTTTGAGCCGCCTGTGGGTCATCCCAAAAACCAGGTTCTTGAGAGGCTGCTTCTAATGAAGAAATATCGGCTTGCTTGCGATCGAGGTCAAAGATGCCCCCTAATGGCGTCTAATCGAGACCGAGCGTTGCCAAGCAATTCGGATTGATCTTGCGTAAGCACGTGAGAAAGGATACCTTGGCAAGCTCAATGCTGAACCAAGCGACTTTAGATGACTGCGAATGAAAACTGAAGATGACTGCGAATGAAAACTGAGACAAAAGTGTGCTGAACGAAAAAGTTCAGGCAAAGCGTCATAATACCGATTAAGCGCGTCTTGAAGGTGCGCGAGGTTTCCTTATATGAATCAAATTCAATTGAAGAGGATGATTGGCATGCTAGCCGTGGTTGCCGCATCTTCTTACTGTCTAGCAGGAGGTCAGATCAAACCTTCTCCTTTGCAGGTCAAAACTGTAACTGGGTACAGGCTTGCTCCAGTTCAATCGGCAACTTTCAATACTCTTTCTCTTCCTATTCAGATCAACAATCACTTTCTGATTCGAGGAGAAATGGAGCACGACAACCCAATTCCACCCCTCAAGTGGAATTTCAACCATGGGACTGCTTCGACGGTTCCGGTCGGAAGCGCAACTTTGATTGGTGCTCCAAAGGTGCAATATAAATATCCGGGGATTGGGGCAACGGGTTGGGTGCCACCAGACGTCAATATTGGGGTTGGGCCATCCTATATCACCGAAACCGTTAATGCAACCGTTGCGTTCTTCAACAAGGCCACCGGTGCGATGGTTTTCTCTCAGGACTTCCAAACATTCTTTGCGCCTCTTAATCCAACCTCATTCCTGTTTGACCCTAAAACGATGTATGATCCGATTTCACAGCGATTCTTCGTGATGGCTGATGAACAAGATTCCACAGGCAACGTTAGCAAGTTGGATATTGCGGTTTCCGCAAATTCGGACCCCAATGGAAGTTGGCATGAGTACCGAATTCAGGCAGCTCAGACGATTGGCGGCAATGCGTATTGGTTGGACTATCCTAGCCTAGCCTGTAGCAGCACCGGAGTTGTTATGACGGGAAACATGTTTCCGTTTAGCAACGGCGGGTTTGGTGGAGTCCAGTTCATTGTGCTTCCAAAGGCACCGATGCTGATTGGCAACCCAGTCACCCCCGTGTCAATTCAAGATGCCTCGGCAGGATCGGCCCAGATGGCTCGTAATTGGGAAGCCACTCAATCCGACGTATACGGTATGGCCCTCTCTTCCAGCTCAACAATGAGGGTTTATGATATTCAGAATCCAAATACTACAAAGCCAAGTCTGAAGATGGTTGACGTAGCTATACCTGCCTTCACTGGCGCTAATGCTGCCAATAGCATAGACGGGACAACCCTGGACACTATCGGAGACCGAATCTTTAATGCCTATGAAAGAAACGGCCATCTTTTGGCTGGTCACTCGGTACTCGGTCCAACCGGAACTTCAAATGCCCGCTGGTACCAATTTGCGATCAATGGATGGCCAACAAGTGGAAATGCTCCAACTCTGCTTCAGTCTGGGCAAATCAGTTCTGGCGCAAGTGATGACGATTTTCAACCTGCCATTGACGAGAACAAGTTTGGAGACATTTCCGTTCTCTTTTCTCGAAGCAATCCTCAAGTTGAAGCCGATATCTTGCTGTCTACCCGGGTTTTCACCGATCCGTTGGGTCAAACCACGGTTCCGCTGGTTCTGCAAAGATCAGTCGGTACTGCACCTTACACCGCTTTTCGATGGGGGGACTTTTTTGAGGTTGCGATTGATCCGGTTGATAATTCCACGTTCTGGGGCGGAGAAGAAGCGATTGATGCCAACGGAAACTGGCAGACTTATTTCTTCACTTGGACAACCAACGTTGACACCGGTGGAGTGAACTACCTTCCAACCGGGTACACGGTTCTTCAAGGCACCCAAACTGGAGGCACGCTCGGTTCTTTTGATGCAGTTGACCATAACACCTTTAACATGAACTCTGGAATTCAGAAAGGGTATGGCAGCGTGACGAACGTCGAAACCACTTACAGTGGGATACCGGCTCCAAATCGATACATGGCGGCTACGTACGACGTCAACACCTTGCCAGGGGCTACTGTGTTCTTGTACGCTTATAATTACACAACCCAGGTGTTTGACCTCATCAGCACGAAACCGGCACTGTCGACGGCACCGGTCACGGTGAACATCGCCAACTACAATAACTATCTCAACAATGGGCAAGCCAAGTTGATGCTGAGAGAAGCGATTCCTAATCGAACAAAGCTAAACATCATGTTCCCCGATCAAACCGATCAGCTCATTATCAGTTCCGAATAAAGAACTCGGATATTAAGAAAAGGCTGCCTTACTTGGGCAGCCTTTTTTTACGAGGCTTTCTTAAACCTTGAGCTTTGGGATGGCTTTTGGTAGGCAGAGATAGCCTTGCGATGGGTTTGGATGCGGCTCTGAGCTTCTCCGATTGAGTTCCTTGTTGCCTCTGCTTTTCTTTGAATCTTAGCGTCTATACTATTCAGCTTTTCAAGCAGCTCCTTGGAAGGACCACCAAGCCGAGTTATTTCAGGAAGAAGGGTAGCTCGCTCATCCAAAAAGATTTGGGCTTCCGTCCAGCGGCTGCATCGGATGGCCTCTTCAAATGCTGTCGTCAGCAATAAAAATCTTGCTTCTGGGCCCTTTAGCGCGTCAGGCAGCATGAGCAATCTCTTCGATGTTGGTCTTCAGTTGATCTTCTAAGGTCATCCAGCTTAAGCGAAGCTCAGACATGATCTTGATGGAAGTGTCGACGGGATCGGTTTGATCATAGACATTGGCATTGATGAGCTGCTGCAAAACGTAAGAGTAAAGCGACATTAAGTTGTGGGCAATTTCCCCACCGGATTCCATATCGAGGCTAGACATGAGCTCAAGGACAATTTTTTGGGCCCTTTGTAGGTAGTCATTTTGACGGCTGTAGTCTTTTTGCAAGATCGCTTCTTTGCCAGACTCCATGAATCGAAGCGCGCCATCGTATAGCATGATGACCAGCTTGAGTGGAGATGCGCTGTTAACCGCGTTCTTTTTGTATTCTTCAACGAGATTTCTATATGCCACCGAACGATTCCTGTCAGAGAAAGTTTGAAAACTCCCTGTAATGTTTATTGGAAATTCTAGGCTGGTTCTCAGGTTATTTTGTGAGAGCACTGAATAGAATCTTCATTTCATTGACAATTCCGACTTCGGAGTGACAATCATAGCAGTGGCAACGCAAAAGAAGCCATAGCAGGTAGGCGCCAGCCATACCAAATAAATTGGGTACGTTGGCTTGATGCCCTGGCGGGCTTCAAATTCCAAAAAAACCTGTTGAAATCGCAAATAAAGAAACACGGCAACCGTAACTGCTCCGGCGCAAAAGCCACAGGCACCGGCAAGACCCGCTTTTCGGCTTAAGTAGATTCCAAAGAGGTAGGCAGGGGCAAGGCCAAAGAGAGCTCCCCGGATTAAGATATTCGTTTTCGCAATTTCTTGAAAGGCAAGGAATGGCCAAATCGAAAGCAAGTAGAAAGTAATCGAGCCGGCAACAAAAGCACTGCATCCACCAATGATTTGGCTTTCAAAGTCCAATTTTTTGGATTTTGTACCTGGAGGCAGGGGCTCATCGGTCTTGAGAGGTTCCAACTAACAACTCCAATGCTACCGCACAAAATCGAACCAACACCTGTGAAAAGTGGCAGGCTATTCTGGTATCTTTTTGCCCATGGCCGAAGAAATAATGCAACGTGTGGTCAAGGTAACTGTGTCTAAGTTAGGCGTCAACGAAACCGAGGTGGTTCCGTCCGCTTCCTTTCAAGACGATCTAGGGGCTGATTCGCTTGATTTGGTTGAGCTTGTTATGGGTTTTGAAGAAGAGTTCAACGTGCAGATTCCAGACGATCAGGTCACCAGCATCCGCACCGTTCAAGATGCTGCTGATTACATTCAGAAAAACGTTGCCTAAATGAGTCTGTCTCACGAGCCGTCTGGCCGTGTTGTCGTAACTGGAATAGGGGGTGTAACACCTTTAGGCACCGGCGTCGACAAGTTTTGGCCTGCCTTAACCTCTGGTCAAAACGGAATCTGCAGGGTCACTCTTTGCGATCCCGACCTCTTTTCTACCCAAATCGCGGCAGAAGTCAAAGACTTCAACCCCGAGGATTGGATCGAGAAGAAAGACGCCAGGCGCATAGATCGCTTTATCGCGTTTGCAGTTGCAGCCTCTACAATGGCCCTGGAAGACAGCAAAATTGAGATTTCGGATGAACTCCGGGATGAATTTGGCGTCTTAATCGGTTCGGGAATTGGCGGGCTCACTCTGTTGGGAGACCAGCATCGGGTGCAAATTGAACGGGGACCTAGCCGCGTGACTCCCTTTTTGGTTCCTTACATGATTCCAGATATGGCAAGTGGGTTCACCTCTATTGTTCACAATCTTAGGGGGCCCAATACCTGCGTGGTTACTGCATGCGCCACCGGTACTAACTGTATTGGCGATGCTTACCATATCATCCGAAGGGGAGATGCGGTAGCCATGCTTGCTGGCGGCGCCGAAGCTCCCATCAACGAAATTGGCATTGCCGCATTTTCTGCGGCACGAGCTATGAGTACGAGGAATGACGACCCCGAGCATGCCTCCCGCCCTTTTGAAAAGAGTAGAGATGGATTCGTCATGGGAGAAGGGGCAGCCGTCCTTGTGTTGGAAGATCGTGACTTTGCGATCAAACGCGGGGCTAAGATTTACGGCGAAATCATTGGCTATGGAATGAGCGGCGATGCCCACCACATCACCATGCCGCTTGAGGGCCACGAAGGAGCGGTTCGATCAATGCGGATGGCGCTAAAGAACGCGAAAATTGGTGCTTCGGAAATTGATTATGTGAATGCCCATGGCACTTCGACCGAAATCAATGATCGCTATGAGACGATGGCTTACAAGACGGTGTTTGGAGAGGATGCATACCAAGTGCCAATCAGTTCAACAAAATCTATGACCGGCCACATGCTTGGTGCAGCAGGAGCACTTGAGGCCCTGATTTGCCTGAAGGTCATGGAAGACTCTTTGATCCCGCCCACCATCAATTACTTTGAACCAGACCCTGATTGCGATCTAGATTATGTGCCCAATGTTTGCCGGAAAAAAGATGTCAACATTTCTCTTAGCAACAGTTTTGGGTTCGGCGGACATAACGCCACAATAATCTTCAAGAAAGGTGAGTGATTCTCGTTGGCGCCTGCAGAGTATCTTCAGCGTTTTGTGGAATTGCTCAGTACAAAAAGGTCTGCCCACACGGTCCGGGCTTACCGTGCAGACTTGGCCCCTTTATTAAGCCCGCTTGAATCCATTGACCAATTAACTTCAATTGAAGTTAAGAAATGGCTAAGGGACCACGGGCAAGAACCCAAAACAAGAAGCAGGAAACTAAGCGCGCTCAGGGCATTTACCGGGTTTTTGCATGAGTACTACGGTATTGAAAATTCAGCCTGCGAGGCGATCGAGGCACCGTATCGAAGGAAGTCACTGCCAAAGGCGTTGCCGGAGGCTGAAGCCCTCTCTCTTTTGGATATGCCAAGAGCTGGTCGATTTCCCTTAAGAGATCAAGCGGTTCTTGAAGTTTTATACGGCTGTGGCATTCGAGCTGCGGAACTGGTTGGCATCAATCTTGATGCAATTGATTTTAGAAATGGCACGATCAAGGTTTTTGGCAAAGGTTCTAAAGAGCGAGTTGTGTTTTTTGGAAAGACATGTGAATTTGCTCTTAAGGAATACATTGCGGGGGAAAGAGTGGCTGCGGAAACTGGCCAGCCTCTGTTTACCAACCGGCAAGGAAAGCGGCTGTCTACAAGGTCTGTCCAAAACATCGTTCACTCCGTATTGGTGTACTCAGGCAGTCCTTACGCGGCAACACCGCATACATTCCGGCACTCTTTTGCAACCCACATGTTAGATCATGGTGCCGACCTGAAATCCGTGCAACAGCTTTTGGGGCATGAAAGCTTAGTCACCACTCAAATCTACACCCATGTCAGCATAGAAAGGCTGCGAGACGCGATCGACCAAGCCCATCCAAAGTCCAATCAATCCTAGGCTGGGATTACGTTAGCCGCCGGGATTAGATCCCGATCCAACTGGCGGTGCAGTGGGGCTATCTAAACCGCCGACAGAGCCGCTATCGCCTGGCAATACCTTGACTTCGGTCTTGATGTGAATCTTCTTCTTGGGGGCCTTCTTAGACTTAAGAAAGGTCCGCCGTCTGGCGCCAGCCGAACGGTACACGATGCGCTCTCTGCCCCCGCTTGCTGGTTTTTCTTTGATAATGACCTCTGGTCCGCCCTGGTTGGCTGGATCGGTGGCACTGATGTTGTTATTGTCTTTGGTTAGAGGAGCGCGAGCCAAATGAGCAGTTTGTGATGGCACCTGCTGCTTCGAGGCCAACGAGTCTGGTGGAACAGGTCGAGAAGACTGGACGGCAGGCGGGGTCTGATTTTTAAGATCAGGAATTCTCTTTTGCAGCCGAGGGCCGATCAGAAAAAAGCCGGTGGAGGCCAGGGCAGCCGGAATAACGATCCACTTGCCAATGTTGCCGATAGGACTTAATTCAGACGCCACAGTTCAATTATGACGGTTAAGGAAAGCCGTAAGCAACGGTTTGAGTTCATAATTTGATAGCAAACTGCAAGAATCGGTGAGAGAACTGCCAACAAATGAGTCTAAATCCAAAGTCAAGGCAATGAACAAGGAACCGATTGAATCGTCACTGGGAGAAGTGGATCTGGGTTCATTCCTTAAAGGATTTGATCCCGAGGTAAGAATCAGCCTAGGACTGCTCTCTTCAGAGTTCAGTACAAACCTTCTGAGTACTAAACATGACACAGGGGATGATGAAGACGAGGATTCCGAAACATGGCAAGCTTTTTTTGGCCCCGCTGGATCTTGGATGGCCCATGTTCGAGTTCAAAATCTGGGCTCCTCCACTCATGTTGATTTGCGGCTATCAAATCGAACTTGTTACGTGCTACCGATAGATTGTGGGGTGGTATTTAAGGGAGCTTCTTGCCAAGTTATTGGTCAAGAAAACGGATGGATTATTTCCAACTCACAAAAGTCAGTTTTGGTTAAGGTGGATGGCGCATCTTGCATCCCGCCGGAAATCCATCAAGGCAGAATGCTTCTGCCGTTTTTGCCAAGCAAACTAGGGCTAGGTCCGCGCCAGTGCCTAGAATTGGAAATCTCTTTGACATTGTTGGAGGCAAGGATTGAAGCTTTTTGCCAAGACCATCAACTTTTGACTTTGCAGGCAAATGACGCCTTTGGATTGGTTTCTGAGGAATCTTTATCAGAAGTTCAAGTTTCGGTATTGAAAGAAGATGAAACAGAGCTATCTGCGGTTTTCGATTTTGTGCCTCATGAGCCAATCTTTGTGAGATTTGAGTCCCTGGGAGGAAGGCCCAAGAAGGTTGCGGCACTATCGAAAGAAGCGGAAGTATTTGCCCAGATCGATTTTGGTCATTCCCATCGGGATGGTACATTTGGACTTGATTTCTTGCCTGCCAATCGTTTTGATGGGCAAGATGCGCCGATTTTAGAGGCTTATCATTTTTCTGACTTAAACAACAAAGTGAGTGAAGCCGTTGACTGCACTTTGGAAGCGTTTAAACGGCAAGACTATGAGAAGGCAGCCCTCTATGCCGAACAGCAGCTTTTGTTTAATGGCAACGATCCTCTTGCCTGGTGGGAGCTAGCGGTTGCTCAACGGCATATGGGTCAAGATGCGGCGAGCGCCCTTGCTAATGCTCATTTTTTGGCACCCCATGACCCCCTGTTAAGAGCGGAATCCATTCTTGGTGCCGGCCCCGACCTTGCAACTGGCCTGGTTGGGCTCCTTCAGGAATTTGAGGAGCATCTTGAGCCTCTCCGCTGGGCGTCGGCTTGTTACTTAGAGCGCGGGCTATGGCAAGATGCGGCTACGTTTTTAACCAATGTCCACACGGTAAAAGAAGACCCGATCACACATCTTTTGCTAGCCTATTGCTACATCAATGGAACAACAATGAAGACCCAAGCCGCCGAGCACTACCAAGGGTTTGTCAAGTTGGAGATAGCCAGCAATCTTACTGGGTTTGAATCGGCGGCGAAGGCTCAAGTGGCGTCTGCGCTACAGCTTTAACTGGGCGCTAAGTACTTGCTGAGTTGTCTTAAAATGGAGCTTAGCCGCTTTGCCTAAGACGTCGGGCCCAAACTTGGCAACAAGCTGCTTGGCGGTTGGAATCACGTTGGTAGCCCCTTTGGGGATTGGCATGCCAAATTGATCGGAAAGAGACTTCAATCGCAATAAAAACTCTGCCCTCGCCAAGATGGAGGCGGCTGCCACCGCGATGTCGGCTTCGGCACGTACAAAAGATCGCACTTCTAGCTGTTTTCCCCGCTCCATCAGGGCCCTCCTCACCGCGTGACCGCCTTTTGCAAACTCATCCGAAATCACATACTTTGCCTCGGTTGATTCAAGAACATTTTCTATCGCTCGGGCATGACCCCAAGCAAGGAGGGTGTTGAGGTTTTTGAACTTAGAGTAAAGCTCGTTGTACTTTTCGGGGCCAATTGGGATGACGCTAAAAGGGCAGACTGATTTTATTTTTATAGCTAAGCCGATGGCTTGAGGATCGGTGAGCTTTTTGGAATCTTTGACTCCTTCCAATTCTGCCAAATGCTCGGGCCCTACGCAGCAGGCAGCAATAACAAGGGGACCAAAATAATCTCCCTTGCCGCTTTCATCAACTCCAATGTGGCGATCCAAGGCTAATTACTCCCTTTCCGTGCCCCATGGATTTCCATTTTTGGAGGTTCGCCATGCGTCTCTCATCCTGTGTAAATCGCCTTCATCCAACTCTTTTTTGGGGATTCTCTCTTCGACGGAAGGTAGCTCTGGGAATTTTGCAGACGGCATTGTTTGATACCAATAGGCAACGCTTGATAAATCCATTGCATAAGCGTTGGCGTGGCCATGTTCTATGCTTGCCCTGAGCCCGGTTTTGAACCGAATGGGGTCTTCGAAATGAAACCGATAGACGTGGGTGCGTCCGATCCAGCCAAAACGGTAGGAGTCATTTTGCCGCCCTGGAGCCCTTGCCGTCCCAAAATAGGGATGCAAATAGACCTCGTCGGGGCACCAGCATTGGTTAAAGTAGTCTTCGGTGCCGGTGCCATGGGCAGAACCGGGCCATGCTTCTCCATCGACCAAAAACATATCGTCTCCTTCTCCATACCACACCGCAAGGGGGCTGTTAATGTAGTAATTGACTCCAACAAAGTGCCCTTTGCCTTTGACCTCGCAAAACAGATAGTTGTTTTTATCAGAGGGGTTTAGCTTTTTCTCATGAGAGAGCCAGCCCTCGTCCTCTCGGCCTGTTTCGTCGGATTCGGGGCTCGTATATTCTTGGTGGAACCAGGCGTGGAATCGCCCTTCCGATTCTGGCATCGATTCGTGCTTTTCCACATCAACATAAAAGTAAAAATGGCTGATATCTTCTTGGCCCTGGTTTTCTACCGTGATCTTGGCTCCCGATCCAAACGGCATCGGAAAATAGCAGACTAGTCCGTTTCCATTTCGAGGTGTTGCCGCTAAAGGAAGTGAGATGAAGTTGTAGTTTTGTCCCCAACCTTGCCCAAAAAAGTCTCCGATAGGAGATTCCACGCTGGGGTGTTCTTGCCCATCCCAATACATCCGCAGAACAAGTTTTCGGCGGGCGTGGGGTTCGGATGAGGCAAATGTGATCCAAATGTGCTTAATAATTCCGGCTCCTTCAATATCGGCAAGGGTGAGGGTTTCTCCGGCAGGGATCGGAATAAAGTCGTCATTGCCGCCAGATCGGTCGTAGCTAGAGTATCGCTGGGTTGGGGCATCAATGATTTTGCTGATATTGGAGAGAGGGCCTTGACTCACAGGTTCAAATCTACCCGTTTCCGCTGGGAATTGTTGAGGGTGTTGCGCGCACTGTCCCGGCTGACAATAAATTCTGCAATATGCTACTCTATTCGTGTGAGCAGGCAAAGTGGCAGGCAAGCCAGGGAAAGTCTGGTGGAAGGGCTCTACGCGATGCTCAAGTTCCGGTCCAAAACTACCAGTTTTAGAGACTTGCGCACAGATCACGACCCTCTCACAGATGCACCTTCCCTGGCACACCTCAACGTGCATGTAGGAATTTGGCCATTTGGTGAGCATGAGGATGATGCAGCTCGTAACTACACGGACGGTTATTCTCACACCGACGGCAAGGTGTACAATCGGGACCAACATTTGTACCCAGTTACCTACTTTGAGAGAGTCTTCTTGGCTGGGCTGACCTATCATCCATGCACCGACACGACATCTGGTTCAGGTTGCCCTGCAATTTCAATCAGTGCTAAATGTGGAAAACCTCAGTCTTGAATAACATCGGGAGTGAAAACAAAGAATGTTTGTAACCACGGCTTTTGCTATGTGCATCGTAACCAGAGGGCCGGATTCGGTTGCTGGCGAATTAGCGATGCTATCGGCAGGTAAATCTCTGTATGCGTGCCCCGTTGGCGTCCGGACAAATCTTGGGTTGGCAATAAGTGGCAAGAAAGACCTAGAACGCAAACTAGACATCAGCGGATACTTCCGATGCGGAGCTGGTTCAGGGCTGGCTTGGAATTCAAGCTCTCTTTTGCCCGCGTTCTACCCCACCCAGCAAGACATATCGCGTGAGAGGAGCCTTATGTTCTTAGGGAAACTTGTGGAACGTGGAAAGACTCAGGGCGTCGACGTATTTCCTGAGTTTCGACCGGGAAGCGGAGCAAACCCTGGCATTCCCTTGTCTGACTTTAGTCACCAGTACCAAAACTATTATGAGTCAAAATTTCACGGGCTTAAGTATCTTGGGGGTAGCGACACCCCTAGAGCAAGCATAGGGGCTGAACTTGAATTAATCTTTTCATCTAAGAGCGGAAAGGAAAGGGATTATGTAATGGGTCCGCCGCGAACTTCAGCCTCACCTCTGGTTGCAGAACAGATTTATAGCAACCTTGAGGCGATGATGAAACGGATTGAGCGCGCGAGAGAGCATAGAGAGAGGATTCCGCGACCGTTGGAGGCTGTGCTGTCGAAGCATTCAGCGGGACTTGGCCCAGGGACTTATTGTTTGCCACTTCAATCGATTGTCAACAGGCTCCAGCCGGACCGGACTCCGGTCCTATTTGTAGATTCGAGGGTTGCAAGGTCTTATGTTTATCTAAAAATTGGAAAGGATCAGACCAGCGCGGCTTCTTTGGCGGAAGTCGTCGCAAGGGGAATGGGGATGTACTGGAGAAGAGTTGGAGATATTTACTTCCTTGCTTGTAGCCCAGGAGACCCGCTTGTGGCGGCGAGGCAGTACTGGCTATGCACCCACAGCAAAGGCCTATTCACGATGCTTGACGGTTTATCGGGCTCAAGTGCCTTAGGGGGATTGTGGTATTCAACTTTTTTAGACCAGCCCGAGAAAATGTCAGACGCAGACCTGGGTGTACTAAGTTCGCTCATGACCGTACTGGTTGCTGATCAGAAAGAGGCTTCCCAATTCCGAGATTCCTTGCAAAACCCCGACTTTCTAGCAGGAAAGTTCCAGATTGACCTTACGATCACGCAAAGAATATCGGCTCCGCCATACTTGGGCGAAGTCGACGTTCCCTTGGGAGATGAGAATATTGCATCGCCGGCAAGCAATATCGCGCAAGCCTCATCAACGGGTAGTACGCAGGGACATTAGGTAACTGTCCTTCGAGGAGTGACGAGCCAAATACTTGAAATGTCATCCCCACTTATATCCACTTGCAATGGTCGGCAAAACAAAGTCATGAGAAGAATAGTACTTTTTTGGAGAGTAAGTTGATCCAGTTTGTTTTTACTTGCTTACTTTTGACGGCTCGCAGTAGCACTGTTTCAGCAATTGTGAGCCAAGCTTCTGCCCACACACCTCTCTTTGCTTGCCGAATACCGAGCAAGGAGATCTTGAACAAGGTTGTTGATAGCAAGGTACAGTTTGACGCAAAACTTCATATAGCAGGGAAGTTTTCGTGCCGAGCTGGTTCTGGCTTAGCATGGGACTCTCGTTCTTTGTTGCCTGGATTCGTGCCCTCCGATCAGGATATAACCCTCGAGAGAAACCTACAAGTTATCGGAAGGATTGTCTCGGTTTCAAGTCGAGGAGCGGGCAACGCTTTCACTGGATTTTTGCCAGGTCACAAGAACTCAAACGGTATTAGTATGGCTGCAATCAGCCACACAGATGCCAGTGCTTACGAGTCGAATTTTAGAGGGCTCACCCACCTTGGCGGAGGTGGAGTGCCTCATGCTGGGTTTACACTACAACTATTCTTAACTATGGTGGGTAAAGACGGAACCCAAAAAAGCTTCAATCTTGTGCTTCCAGCAGAGAGCCACCATCCTCATCGAGATTTCATTCTCTATCATTCAGTAGAAGAAATGGTTCATGAAATTGAGAAAGAACGTGAGCATCGAGAAAGGATTCCGAAAAGCCTGCAGAATCTGTTAGAAAAGGAACCCATCAATTTAAGCCCAGGAGTGCATTTGTTAACCTTGCAGACTATTGTCGACTTGATTCAGGGCCGTGAGGGTAGGGTCTTGTATGTGGACAAAAGGGTCAAGGATTTTTTGATTTACATCCGAATCGGCTCGGGATCACAAGTGCTAGCTTCGTCTTTAGCCGAAGTTACGGCAAGGGCGATGGGGATGTACTGGCGCAAGGTAGGCGGGCTTTACTTTTTGGGCTGCAGCCCCGGCGATCCTTTAGTCCAGGCGAGAATGGACTGGCTTGCCAAGCATTCAGCGGGACTCCACTCCTTTTTGAAGGCGGCATCGTCTTCAGCCCAATACGGGGGTGTCGATTTGGCAACATTTCTTGGTCAGCCTGAAAAGGTTGCTGATGCGGACCTAGGGGTTCTCAATTCAATGTCTCAAATCGTTGAAGACACAACCTCGTGGGCTGGCAAAAATGGCACGAACCCAGCCGAATTCATCGCTGCCCTCAGTGACCCAAATTTTATTGAAGGAACATTTCAGGTTTCTATTGGGGGATCGATGAACATCTCGGAGCCGCCCTACCTAGGTAGTCATACTTTTGACCTTAGTGACGAAAGGGTTCAAGAACCCGGTCATTAAGTGATTAGGATCGTTGCTTGTAAAGAATCTATTATTCTATGGTCTTTTGAGCCGGGGTGGGAGAAACTAAGGCTACAGAGAGCGTTTTCTGAATACGCTAAGGGGCGGGCGGTTGGTGCCCGGGGCGAGAGTCGAACTCGCACGCTCTTACGAGCAAGGGATTTTAAGTCCCCTGTGTCTACCATTCCACCACCCGGGCATGAACCTATTAGTGTACTGAAAATAGGGATTCTTGCGTCTTGATGGGCATGGATTGCTACTTGAAAGTGCCAAACCTAGCCAAGGCTAGGAGATTCTCTTTGCCCGCTTTTGACCTGCAAGTAGCCTAAACTTCTCGGCCAAGAATTTCAGAGAAATAGGCTCGATATCCGGCAATGGACGCGTCTTCTGTATAGGGTTCCCAGCTTTCTTGGGGAGGTGATACTTTTGGCTTGGCTAACTCTTCCAAGACTGCCTTGGCAATGGCCTCAACATCGCCCATGGGCGGGCAAACGCCATATCGAGGAGGCTGTAATATCTCGGCAGGGCCGCTTGGGCAGTCGGTAAAGATTACGGGGGTGCCCGCGGCTAGAGATTCAATTAACACGGTGGGAAGTCCTTCCAACCGGCTTGTCATCAAGAGCAGTCGCGCCTTTTTCAAGAATGGATAGGGGTTCTTCTGAAACCCGGCAAACACGACTTGATCGGTGAGGCCAAGCTCAACCGCAAGCTGTTCAAGTTTTGGTCTTTCCTCGCCATCGCCAACCAAAATATAACGGAAATCCATCGACTGTTTTACGATTGCCAACGCACGGAGGGCAGTCGCAAAGTCCTTGCTGGCAGTGAGCCTGCCTAGCCCGACCAAGAGCGGCTCTTCAATCGCGGTTGAGTAGTCTTGGCAAGGTTCTTGGTTTAGCAGGCTAAAAAAGTCGGACGTAATTACGGGATTGGGAATCGTGTGAACCTTGGATTGGGAAAGTCCCAGCAGCCTTATGGCTGCGCTGGCGGTGCCCGCGGAGATGGCGATCACTCCGTCCGCATGGGGGTAGAGCCGTTTCACAACATGAGGCATCATCCGTCGATTTCGGCTAGCAGGATCTTTTGATTCCTGCTCTACGTTACTGTGAATTGTCACCAGCAACTTGGGCTTCCACTTTGAGATTCTTTTGGCAAGGATCGCGGCGGAGCTCGGCTGGTGAAGGGCAGTCACTACCAAATCGGGCCGCTCAAGGTTGAATAACTTGGCAAGGGCAAAAATGCTTTTGACGGGATTTGTCATCTGTAAATCAATGAGCGGGACCAAATCGGAGGGCCAATCTTGACGAGAGGGCCCCGATCCTTCCAGCACCGCGAGTTTGACGGCGACTCCCTTCTTGGCAAGGCCGAGCACGATAGCTCGTGTGATCTTCTCGGCGCCGCCTTCTTCTAAGTGGGTTGTGTGAAAAAGCACCTTTGGCTTGGAATCCTGTGGCGTCAAAATTTCCATTATTTATGGAGAGCCTTTTAGCCCGATCGTGAAGTACCGAAATCCGGCGCGTTGAGCTAGTTCGGGGTCATAGACTCTTCTGCCATCAAAAAGAAGGGGGTTCTTCATCACCTTGGCTAGCCGCGCCAAATCCATCTGCTTGAACTCATTCCACTCGGTAACCAAGATCAGGGCATCGGCACCCTCCGCAACAGCATAGGGTGACGTTTTGATGTCCAGTTGACTGTAGAGCTTAAGAACGTGTTGGCTAGCGGCGGGATCATAGGCTCGAATAGACCCTCCCTCCTTAAAAATTCGGTCAATAATTGTAAGCGATTTTGCGTCTCGAATGTCATCGGTATTGGGCTTAAAGGCAAGGCCAAGCAATCCAATCGTCTTCTCTTTGAATCCCCCTAACTCCTTGGACAGGCGATCAAGAAATCGATGGGTTTGCTGTTGGTTGATATCCCAAACCGATTGTAAAAGTTCAAAATGGTAGCCCATTTGCTTAGCGGTTGCAAGCAGCCCGGTGACGTCCTTTGGAAAGCAACTTCCGCCCCAGCCCAGTCCAGCCTGAAGAAAAGCAGGTCCAATGCGAGAATCGCTGCCAATGCCCTTAGAAACATCAGCAATGTTGGCACCACACTCTTCGCACAAAATGCTCATTGCGTTGATAAAGCTAATTTTCATTGCCAAAAAGCTGTTACTGGCATATTTGATAAGCTCTGCACTGTTGACATCGGTGATGAGGATGGGGCGATCAAGGGGACGATAAAGGTCAATAAGGGGCTGAGCCGCTTCCGGAGATGAGGCGCCAATGACAATGCGGTCTGGCTCCATCGTGTCTCTTACCGCGCTGCCTTCTCGCAAAAATTCAGGATTGCTAACGACCTCGAATTGGGTTCTTTTGACCCCAAGTTCCGTGATAATGTTGGCGACAAGGTCTCCGCTTCCCACTGGCACGGTGGACTTGTTGACGATTACCGTAAAGTGGTGAATGCCTTTGGCAATTTCAGATGCAACTGTTTTGACGGCCGACATGTCTGGTGAGCCATCAGCAGCGGGGGGAGTTCCTACTGCAATGAAAACAATCTCGCTGACCTTAACCGCATCTTGGATGGAATTGGATACGGTGAGCAGTCCTTCGGTTATGGTGCGCTGTAGAATTTCCTCAAGGCCCGGCTCGTAAATGGGGGATTTGCCAGATGCAATCAGCCTGAGCTTGGCCTGATCCTGGTCAACGCAAATGACATTATTGCCAAGATGGGCTAAAACGGCACCGGTAACAAGTCCAACATAGCCGGTTCCAATAACTGCAATCTTCATTTAGCCTTTAAATTATTTTGGCACTTTGCTTGAGGGTATTCAGGTTTACCTAGAGTCATCACAGATTTAGATTTCGCTGGGTCTGCTAATTCTTCGGAAAGCCTAAGAGGTGAACTTGGCGATGTTGCATTGTAGAGCAATGGAGCGAAAGCAGACTATGCTTGGAATCAAACTGGAATGTGAGCAAAATTAAGAACTCGTCCCTTTGTTGAGTTGAATGAAAAAAGAGTAGCACCAGATACCCTACTGACCCATTTCAGAGTTCAAAGACAGGATTTTTGTAAAAATCTTTCCCTCCCTCTCCCAAAAATTTGGAAGAGGGAGGGATTGGATGCAAATCTACATTGTTTGAGCCATGGGCAGTGTTCAAAACTCGATCACACTGCGGATGACGTTGCCGGTTTCCATTTCATGGAAAGCGGATTCAACGTCGGCCAATTGGATATGTTTGGTGACCATATCGTCTAACTTAAGCTGCTTTTTGAGGTAGAGATCGGCAAGGAGAGGAAAATCATGAGAAGGCAAAGTGTCTCCGCAATGGCACACATGCAAGGATGCTTTGTTCCAATAGACTCCGGTTGCCATGTCTCCCAAATTCAGGTTTACGGAATCGGATGCGGCAGGGAAGCCTATTGTGGTGGCAGTGCCTCCGTAACTTAACAGCTTGATTGCCAATTCAGTGCAAGCGGGGATTCCCGTAGCTTCAAAGGCAAAATCAACTCCCCCATCCCAGCCGTCCTCGGTGATGCGGCGAACTTCTTGAAGAGGGTCAACTAGTTTGGAATTGACAGTGTGGGTGGCACCAAAATTCTTTGCCCACTCTAATTTGACCGGATTCACGTCGATGGCGATGATCTGAGACGCATGCTGCAGCCTTGCCCCTTGGATCACACTTAGGCCAACTCCTCCGCAGCCAATGACGGCAACACGAGAGCCAGAATAGACAGGGCTGGTGTTGAAAGCAGCTCCGACCCCCGTAATAACACCGCAGGCGATGAGGCAAGCCTTGTCCAGAGGCATTTCAGACGGCATTTTTATCGCTGCTTTTTGATGGACTACTGTATATTCGCTAAAGGTGCCGCACCTTAAAACCTGTGAGCATTGGGCGCCATCCAATTTTCTTCGGATCCGAGGCTGAGCTCTCAGTGCCGCATAGCAATGGCGAGGGTCACCTCGTAGGCAAGCGGGGCAGGTTTCACAGGGTGCGCGGTAGGCAATAACAACGGGATCTCCTACTTTGAGGTTGGTGACCCCGGGACCCACTTCTTCCACGTAGCCGGCTCCTTCGTGGCCAAGGACAATAGGGAACGGCATCCCGTTGCCATTTAGGTTTTTGACGGTGAGATCTGTGTGACAAACTCCGCTTGCCACAATTTTGATCAGCACTTCATTGGGGCCCGGAGAATCAATCGTAATTGTTTCAATGACGGCCGGTTCACCGGGGTTAATAAGAAGGGCGGCCTTGCCTTCGCGACTCATAAATGTATCCTACTGCTTTCTCATCACCAGATGCCAGCGAGTCCTCACTGCTTGTTAACAGGTGAGGGGGACGGTATCGCATCCCTCACAACTTACTCCGCTAGTTTTTGCACAAGGGCGCAGGTTAACTGGGCAAGATTTGCGATGGAATCTTGGTGAATGATTTCGTAGCCATGAGAATTTTCCATAGGCAGCCCCAGAGTAATCGGCCTCGAACACAATCCACGGCTGGCCGCGCATGAGGCGTCACTGCCTCCGCGGGAAAGATGCTGAAGCTGGATTTCCATTCCTAAATTTGCAGCTACCGATTTTACCAATTTGATATCTTGGGCAGCCATGGTTGAGTAGCTATCTTTGACCCAAAGTGTAGGTGCCGCCGACAAAATTGCTGATGAATCTTGGACTACGGGGCCAAGCTCCAAGGCAATGCAAACATCGGGCTGGAGGGTTCGCATTAAGACCTGGGCTCCTTCTCCGCCCACTTCTTCGGCAGCGGTTGCCGCAAAAACGGTGGGGATGTTTGGCTGCAGCATGGATAGGGCTTGCAGCCAACTGACAAGGTCCGCCCGATCATCAAGAAAATAGCCGCAGATGGTGTTTTCTACTTGCAACAGCTGTCGGCGGGATTTGTGAATGACAACTCGAGTCCCCGGTCCTACCCCTTTTTCGGCCAGAGACGCGGCTTCTAACCCCGTAAACACAGAGGCGTGATCCCAATTCAATGCCGATTTTTCTGCCTTTCTAGCCGGAGAAGTCTCTGCGCTAGAGTGGATGGAGCCGAATCCGAGTACTCCGTTGATAGGGCCGCTATCGGAAAGGATTGCAACCGGTCCCTCACCTAGCTTCCAGGCATGAATTCCACCGAGAGGTGCCACTTTGAGTGTGCCGTCTTGCCTCACGTTGGTGACAATCAGTCCAATTTCATCAAGATGGGCAGTCACAAGCACCGATGGCTTTTGGCTGCCTTGCACGATGAGATTTCCCTTGGAATCGGTTTCTGAGGCAATGTTGATGGCTTCTAAGTGGTTGGAAACCACCGACCGCACTTCGTCCTCTTGGCCGGCAGGGCCATAGGCTGAGACAAGACTTTGCAGCAGTTCGAGACTCATAAATGCGGCTTTATTGGGCTGGTCCAAGGGCAAGGGCGCTCATTGCCGCAATACCGTAGGGAATAGCTTCATCGTTAAAGTCGAACTCTGGAGCATGAAGGTTTGGGTAGGTTTCTTGCTCTGGCTTTTTCAGACCCAAGAAGTAAAAACAGGCAGGGACAGCCCTTCCGTAGAAGCTAAAATCTTCGGCTCCCATAATTTGGGGCATATCTTCTTGCTTCATCCTTTCTCCAAGGACGGGGCAGAGAGTTGTACGCAAGAGCTGAACCAAATCAGGATCGTTGGCGGTAACGGGATATCCATAAGTGAATTCCACTTCCGCGCTGCCTCCGAAAGCCTCCGCAACGGTTTTGACGAGATGAGGAATTTGCTTCATGGCAAAGGTTCTTGTCTCGGCGTTTAGGGTGCGGAGCGTTCCTAACATTTCCGCAGTATCGGGAATGATATTAGTTGCGGAGCCAGCCTGAATCTTGCCAATGGTGACAACAACCGCATCGGTGGGATTAACATTGCGTGACGCAATGCTCTGAAGGGCGGTCACAATGTGGCTTGAAATAAGAATGGGGTCGATTCCCAAATGGGGTTGAGCCGCATGGCCCCCTTTCCCAGTGACGGTCACTGTAAAGCCGTCTGCGCTTGCCATCATGGGGCCCGGTCTTGTAATGGCTTCCCCAACATTGAGGCGATTGAATCCGTGAAGTCCAAAAATCCGGTCAACGGGTTTGCCGAGGATTTGCCCATTTAATGCGCCTTCCTTAACCATCCGGTCACCACCGGCGCCGCCTTCTTCGGCGGGTTGAAAGAGGAAAAGGACATTATTGGGTCTTTGCGCGGTTTTAAAAAGTCGGTTGGCTGTTCCAAGGAGGATGGTTGTATGGCCGTCATGGCCACAGGCATGCATCTTGCCAGGATGAGTTGAGGCATAGGGCAAGCCCGTGTTTTCTGAGATGGGCAGGGCATCCATATCGGCACGCAGGGCAACTGTTTGGGCTGTTTCTGCATTTTGGGTCGCCGGTAGCCATGCTAACACGCCGGTACCTCCTGCAATGCCTCCTTTATAGGTTAAACCAATCTCGGCAAGCTCTTTTTGCACAATTTGGCTTGTTCGATGTTCTTCGTACCCAAGTTCGGGGTGGGCGTGAATGTCATGGCGGATATCGGTCAGCCGCTTGAACTCAGAATTTTCCATAACGAGTGTTTCAACCATGTTGCCATAATACTTGGATTCAGAAAATTTCCTTGAAGAGGTCGAAGCTAGGTTAAGTCTAAAGGGAGCCAGCCAATTTTCAGGTCAGCAAGGATGTTCCTTGAAACATTAAATGTGCCAACCGCCATTTGCCCAAAAGGTAAACTCAAGCAAGTTAAACCATGGAAAAGGTCATGCGTTTTTCGAGTCCGGAAGCCAAGGAAAAAGAGGAAAATGCCTTTTATAGGAGTCTGACACCTGCCGAACGGGTGAAAATTGTTGAGCAGCTCCGGCAAGCATGGATACCAGAAGATGAACAAGGGCTGGAAAGAGTTTATCGAATCGTTACAGTCCCAAAACGTTGAGTTCTTGATTGTAGGAGCCTTCGCGTTGGCTCAGTACGGACTGCCCCGATTTACCCAAGATTTGGATATCTTCTTAGATCGGTCGCCAGATTCAGCTCGAAATCTTAGGGCCGCTTTTAGCGAGTTCGGCTTAGAAATGTCGGAGAGTGAAGAACAAGAGTTGATTTCGAATCCTCGGGCCATGATTGTTCTTGGAAATCCGCCTTCTGAGATTGATCTGCTTAATTTTCTTGACGGAGTTGAATTCAAAGACGCGTGGAATCATAGAATTCGAGGAACTATTGTTGGCATTGAAGCCGATTTTATATCCAAAGAAGACTTTATCCTTTCCAAGCTAGCAACCGGTCGGCCCAAGGATTTGCAGGACGTTCAACGACTTCAAGAGATTCTTGGCAGCTAATCCGACAGCGGCTCAATATGCCCCGAGTTTCGACTCAATGAACTTAGTCTTGATCAGCTGGTTCAGCGTCGAGGGTCAAAAAGGACAAATTAGCCTTGGAACTACCGGCGCCTTGTTGAAGTATTGATTTCTAACTTTCTTGCCGACCTCGGGAGGGTATCGGCTACAAGAAACCGGTCTTAGGTAGCAAAACCGCCTAGGGCACAACATTTTCTCTATAATGGACCTTTAACAATGCGCTGTTCAAATAACAACCAGTTCGCTTCTCCGACAGCTTCTAGCCTAGGGCTTCGGCATGTAGGCCGATCTTCAGTGATCAAAGCCAATACCGGCGGGAAGGGCACGCTTATGAGCCTTTGCCGATCTGCCGTCTTTGCTATTGTCATCCTTGGGGCGGTTGCCCTCTCCAGTCCCGCTTCGGCGCAATCGGTGAACCCTGCATTATTTGATGCTATGAGATGGCGCTTAATCGGACCATTTCGCGGGGGAAGGATTTCGGCAGTATCCGGGGTTATAGGCCAGCCGGGAACGTTTTATGCGGGTCTACCGATGGGTGGAGTTTGGAAGACAACGGACGCGGGTTGGACTTGGCACCCTATTTTTGATTCGGTGCGCAAAGTTTGTTCTATTGGATCGGTAGCGGTTGCTCCTTCCGATCCTAATGTCATCTATGTTGGAACTGGTGATATGGTCATTCGAGACATCTCTCGGGGAGATGGCATTTGGAAATCCACCGATGCAGGCAAGACTTGGTTTCACAGTGGATTGAGTAATGCAGGCCATATTCCATCTTTGTTGGTGGATCCCAAGAATCCCGACATCGTTTTGGCGGCTTGTCAGGGAGATTTGCAAAAGGATTCGAACCATCGGGGTATTTACCGAAGCGAGGATGGAGGCAAGTCTTGGACAAAAGTCTTATTTGTTGATGACGTCACCGGCGGCGTCAAACTAGCTTGGGATCCAAACCACCCCGACACAATTTTGGCTACGACCAATCAAGTTTATTTTGGCAAAGGCGCAAGGCCCTTCTTCCGCCGTGGGGCAAAGCCTCCGGCAAGCCATACCTTTGTTTATAAGTCAACAGATGAGGGCAAGACCTGGACCAAGCTTTCTGGCGGCGGATTACCGCCTCTATTTGGAAGAACGTGCGTTGCGATTGCCATGCATACCCACGATCAGCGGATGTTTTTGGTTCAAAACTCCGGATTGTGGAGATCGGATGATGGTGGCAGCCATTGGAAGCAGATGGATGCCAGCGACCCCCGGGTTCGCAATGGGCAAGGAGGTTACAACTGCGGGGTTTACGTCAATACTGGTGATCCCAACACGGTTTATGTGATCAATACAAGTTCTTATATTTCTAGGGATGGCGGCAACACATTTACGGGCTGGAAAGGCGCCCCCGGCGGTGATGACCCTCAACAAATGTGGCTAGACCCCACCGATTCAAATCGAATCCTTTTGGGAATGGATCAAGGAGCCGCAATTACCTACAACGATGGCCAGTCTTGGAGCCTTTGGTACAACCAGCCAACCGGCCAGTTCTACCACATTGGAGTTGATAATCGTTGGCCGTTTTGGGTGTATGGAACAGAACAAGATAGTGCCAGCATCGCGACCTCGGAACGGGGAATTTACGGTGAAATTACGCCTTTAGATTGGTCTCCAAATCCTGCCTTTGAGTTCGGTACCGTCGTTCCAGACCCTATCAATCCCAATATCAGCTATGGCATGGGATCGAATGGAGGCATTGAGAAGTGCATTTTCCCCTCTGGCCAGTGGGTTACCGTGGGTCCAGATGCAGACCCTAATTTGCACCTCAGAACTAGCTTTTCACGCCCACTTGTGTTCTCTCAAACCAATCCCCACGAGTTGTTGGCAGGATTCCAGATGCTGATGGCAACGACAGATGGCGGAATGCATTGGCGTGCAATCAGCCCCGATCTGACTCACCCCAAAGGCTGGAAACCTCCCAAACCGGAAGTCAAGCCTCCTGTTAAGAAGCACCCAAAACAGGCTGATGATTTTTTTGAACAAAACAGTACAACCGTCTCTGATGATCCAGACGCCTATCATGCTCAGTTTGGGTTTGGCGGGGGTGCCATTGAGTGCATTTCTACCTCCAGCGTCAAAGGAGGTGTGATCTGGGTTGGCACCAGCAATGGGCTGATTAAGGTGACTCAAGATGGAGGGGCAACCTGGCATGATGCTTCCATTCCTAAAATTCCTGGAGGCCCGAGAGCCGACATCAGCTCGATTGATGCTTCACATCAAGATCCGGCAGAAGCGTATGCCTCGGTCGACAGCCACGGATCGGGTGATGATGGCCCTCATCTGTATCGAACCACGGACTTTGGCAAAACTTGGACGGAAATCATTAACGGTTTAGCCGTGAATGAAGCGGGCGGCAGCTTTTGCAGAGTCATCCGCGCCGATACGGTTAGGAAGGGGCTTTTGTACGCGGGCACCGAAAGTGATGTTTATGTCTCGTTTGATGATGGAGATCACTGGCAGAGCTTGGATTTGAATCTGCCTAACACTTCTTATCGAGACCTTGTGGTGCATGGTGACGATCTTGTGGCGGGCACGTTTGGCAGGGCCATTTGGGTTTTAGACGACTTATCACCATTAAGGCAGGCTTCTGAAGGATTGGAGTCAAAATCCAGCTTTTTATACAAGCCTGCAAACGCGATTCGGGTTCAGCGCAATGTGGGGCAGGACACTCCATTTCCGCCTGAGGTTCCTCACGCCAAAAATCCTCCCGAGGGTGCCATCTTTGATTACTTACTCAAGGCCAAGCCGTTGGCGCCTATCACGCTGACAATCAAGGATTCTAGTGGTCAAGTGGTGAGGGTTCTTTCAAGCTCACCAAGGCGGCAAATCACGCAAAAGCCACCTAATCCCGATTTTTGGCTCCAAAAGAGGCTACCGCTTTCAACCCATCTTGGGGACAATCGGGTGGTGTGGGACCTACGTTGGGCGATGCCTCCTGCCTTTGAATACTCGTGGAACATCAACGCCAATCCTCATGAAACGCCACCTTCACCACGGGGACCGATGGTTCTGCCCGGAAAATACACGGCAATTTTGGATGTAGATGGTAATCAAACAACCCAAACATTTACGATCACCAACGATCCCAATTCTCCTGGAAATTTGGGAACTTTGAAGCAAGCCTATGGTTGGGAAATGAAGGTTTATTCGGCAAGTGAGAGTGCGAACGCCGCTTACAACGCAGCCAATGCTCTCAAAGCAAAAATTGCAGATTTGCTGAAAGCCAGAAATCTTCCTGCCGATGTTGTGAAGGCGGCAAATGCTCTGAGCAAGAAGGTCGACTCGGCTGCTGGCAGTGGCGGCGGTGGTGGGATGTACTTCTTCTTTATGAGGAGAAACGGGCCCCCAACATTGTCTGGCCAGGTGCCGGCCATGAACAACTTGCTTGACAAATTGGATTCCGCGGATACAGCTCCAGCGGAGCCCGTGGTCAATGCATGCAAAGAGGGTCTGGCTAACTATGCCAAGGCAATGGCTAGCTGGAGCGAAATTAAAGATAAGGATTTGCCGGCTTTGAACAATTTGCTCAAGAAGAACAATATCCCTGTCCTTTCGGTTTAGCTTCTGCAGTTATAGTAGGAATCTTGTCCTTTTGGTCGCCCCACTAAGGCGGGGTTAGGGGAGGAGAGCGAATTTGAACTTAGATTCCCTTTCTAATTCCTTAAACCACCCCGCCCCCCGTTTTAACGGGGTTGCACCTCTCCACCGGAGAGGAATGGCAACCGCTCTCCATCACCGACCCTTCCTCTCAACGCTCCGCGATGAAAGGAAGGGAGGTTAATTCAATCCTCTTGGAAAGGAAATCTGGCCAACGGGAAAATCTTTAGTAGCTCAAACCTGCTAAGTAGTTTTTGATGGCTACCGCATCGGACTCGCTTATCTTCGCACCGGCACGCTTCAAATCCGAGATAAAGTAATCTTCATCTGCGGGTTGAGTTTTATCTGGAAATCCCATATTCGTCATCTTTCCGTTCTTATCCAAATCGTTTGGGCTAAGGCAGGTCGCCAAAACTTTTCCTTTCGGGCTTAGAAATAGCCAATAAGGGATTCCCATGTTCACTCCTTTGTAAGTCGTCAACATTGTTTGCCATCCGGCATTCTCTAATCCTTGATTGGGCTTCGATTCCATCCCGTCAATATGAACCACCACAAAATTCTTCTTGAAAATGGGTGCGAGGGTCGGATCTGCTAAGAGGGCGTCCATCCTATGGCACCAGATGCACCAAGAGGCGTGGAAGATCAAAAAAACACTCTTGTGTTCTTTGGCAGCTTTGGCTTCCGCATTTTTGAGCAAGGTCTTGGCGCTGGGAACAGGTGAAGTTCCACTGCCGCTCACTGCAGACTGGGCAAGGGCCATAGAAGCAGAGACAGCCAACGCTGCCGCCGTGATGAATTTAACTGAATGTTTCATAAGTCTTTTGACGTTACCGCATCGTAGGAGGTTTCAGAATAGTGACTCTTGATCCAGCGGCCAAGCCTGGATTTCCATCTTGCTGAACGAGTTAAAGTGAGCACCAAAATTGGAAGTGCTCCCTTTGTGCAGAGCGAGTTTCAATCACTAGCCAGAACAATACGGCCTTAGAAAATCAAGAAAACCTAATGTTTTCGTGAGACGGCAAATTGGGCAATCTGGAAGAGAGGAGGGGATTCGATACCCTGAGATTGCAAGGCTCCGATGGCACGAGATATCGCATCTTTTGCTAACTCTTCCGATCGGTCAACTCCATAAACCGCAGGAAAGGTTTGCTTTCCTGCATGCCGATCATTGCCGACCGGCTTGCCAAGCTGCTCTTCAGTCGACGTCTCATTCAGGATATCATCTGCAATCTGAAAGGCAAGCCCCAGATCGGCACCATAAGCCTTTAAGGCTGTCACTTGAAGGTTGGTACCGCCGCCTAACAATCCCCCCATTGCGCACGTTGCGGCAAACAGTGCTCCTGTTTTTCTGGGATGGATGTAATCAATCGCCTCTGTACTTGCCGCCTCACCCTCCATCACCACATCAACATATTCGCCACCAACCAAACCGTCTCTGCCCACCGCCTGACTTAACAATAAAACGGATTGAGTAACCCTCGCCGGCTCTGCCTTGATGGAAGAGAGGGTTTCATAGGCAAGGGCAAAAAGGGCATCACCGGCGAGAATTGCCGTCATTTCATCAAACGCCTTATGAAGAGTGGGGCGGCCCCGTCGAAGATCATCGTTGTCAATGGCGGGCAGGTCATCATGGATCAGCGAAAAGGCATGGACCATTTCAATGGCGCACCCTGCATCGATTGCCGAAAACGGATCTCCACCGACCGCTTCCGCGCTAGCCAGTGCTAAAATGGGACGCAATCGCTTGCCTGAAGAAAGCAAGGAGTAGCGCATGGCCTCCGAGAGCCGCTCACTTGGTCCTGACTTCAACTGGCACAGTAAATCTAACCTTGATTCGATGGCAGACAGCCAGCTGCGAGGGACCTCTTCTAATCCTGCAAACATTCTCACTATAGATTAACTCTAAGGGCTCGTAAAAAATCAGCAATATTGAGGATCTGAGCTAGGCTTAAAAGTCAAGTTTTGATGCGCCGCTAACTTGCCGTTAATGGCTGATCATGGCTATTCCAAGAAAAATAGCAAAGATAATGGCAGATATCCCAATGCAAACCATAAAGATTTGGCCGGCAAAACCTGCATCTCTTAATGAATGTAAAAAGACAAAGACATTCCCTTTTCTTCCCACATAATCTGGGGTTGCCGCAACTGTTGGCCGTGATTCTAGTTCGGTGATTCGGCGTTCTAACCTCAAAATCTGAAGTTCTGACCTAACCGTATCAATTGATTTACCGGTTGCCTCCGCAACCGATTTCAAAGTCAGTTCGTCAAACCCAGGCTGATCAAAGGCTAACCTAGAAACCAATTCTCGCGTGTCCGCCGACGTGTTTGAAGAGGGATCTTGGGGATGAAATACCGGTGGCTTTGGGCCAGTGTCAGTTGTATAGGTTTGCCTCATCGGTCTAAATTATAAGCGAGAATTTGCCACATTTCTTTTCATTTTCTCAAGAATTTAGTCACTTGTACCCATAGAAACTCAGAAACTTCTCAGTAGATCGCCACAGATGGCATCAAAATCTACGTTTAGATAGAAGTGAAGTCTTCTTTACTTCTCAGCTATTCTGATCGCATTTTGTCGGATTGGAAACAGCTTTATAAAAGTGCAGAAAACCCTCACTTCTTCCAATCCCCAGAGTGGGTTCTTAGTTGGGTGCAACAAAAGGGGCATCAAAAGAGATTGAAGTTTCTGGCCCATTACGAGGGCCAAGATTTAGCGGCTCTGATTCCGCTAACTCAATCGGGAGTTTGGCTACGCCCAGCTGCGGCTGGTCCCTCCGATTACCTGTCCCCGCTGGCAATCAACAATTCTGGATTTCAGCCAATCACAAACCAAATGTTGGAAGTTGCTAAACACCAACCCTTTCTCCTTCCTCGCCAACTTCAGCCAATCACCCAGCACATTGACGCCGAGCACCTCAAAGTGACTCAATACCAAGAGGATCAGTCTTATCAAGTCCAGTTCATCGGTAACTATCAATCGTATTTAGAAGGGCTCAGCAAGAGTTTGAGGTACGACCTTAAAAAGGCAGAAAAGTGCGAAGCACTTCAAATCAAAAACTACCGCGGACTCAAGTCACTAGAAGTCTTGGACCTTTTTGTGGATTTGCACCGAGCGCGGTGGAGATCACGCAAGCAGCCTGGCGCCTTCACCAACTCAAGAGTTCAATTTCATAAACGAGCCATAAGCCAGGGACTTGATGCGGAGATCAACGTCGCCTACTTTCATCAAGTCCCGATTTCTGCGATCTACGTGCTCTATTCAGGGAAGACGGCCTATTTCTACCAATCCGGAACGCTTCCTGCCAAATTGTCTCCATGCCCATCGGTGTCATGTGGATCGGCTCTCATTGCCAATGCAATTCATCGAACCAGCGAAGAAGGGCTTTCGACTTTTGACTTCATGAGAGGATGTGAGCCCTACAAGATGAGGTGGAAACCCAACCAAACAACGTCGATCTATACGGTGCTTATGACTCCTCGATCGCGCCTTGGGGAACTAAGTGAGTTTATATCTCTGCGCGCGCTCTATGCAGAAAAGCTAATCCGGAATCGGTTAGAAGGCACCGCTACCGCTCTCCAAGCCGTCACCACGATCTACCTTTAATCCTCTTGCTACTGGGTCCAGAAAGAGCGTCAGCACCCGCTTAAGCCTATTCAACGAGATCTTCAATAAGGATGAACTGCACGTGAGATTGGCGATCAACCGCTAGCCGAAAGACTTCGACACTAACCTGAGGGTAAGCAGCTTTGATTTTTGCTTTCGCGGCGAGGGCGTCTTCAATCTGCTTTTTAGCCATTTCAACCCCCGTAAGATCAGGATGAACTCGAAAATAGTCCCCACAAACTGCCGCTTCCGGACCATCTCCTGCTGCTCCATGGAAAATCAAGACCGCCTTCTTAAGGAGATGGGCTTCAATCATAAACGATACTTCTGCCCAAACTTGGCTTGATCGGCTTTTGTATTCATTCTGATCGCCAACTGCCAGCGCGCCAGGTCCGCCAGGAATGAAAACTCGGTCGTAGTTTGTTGTGCCTAAATGTTCCTCTAAGAACTTGTCTTGATACTCCTGAATTCGCCCGTCCGAGCAGGCTAAAACGACGGCCTTGGGAAGGTCGGGAAGCCACTTATTGTACGAATAATTTTTCGCGAAAAATTTCACGTCTCACTAGATTATGCTCAATTTCAATTCGCATTGACGTAGCCCATGCTTAAAGAGCCATAAATCCCTAGCACCCTGACAACAAATCATAGCTTCCTCAACCACAGGACAGGGTTAGTAAAATAGGATTCATGTGCGCGGTTGATAAGCTCCAAACTGCTGGCGATCAAACCTTCATGAATCTCTTTAAGTTGAATTCGACAAGCCCCATCGGACCAGTTAACCAAACTCACTACCCCATGCGCCCAAGGTTTATCATCAGAGAAGATCTCCAACTTGGAAGGTACATTTCGGAAGCCAATTGGGGTCTCATTCCATTTTGGGCCAAGGACATCAAGATTGGTAGAAATGCCTTTAATGCGAGGTTGGAATCTTTATTAGAAGGCAAACCTATGTTCAAAGCCGCTTTCAAATATCGCAGGTGCCTTTTGCCGGCAACTTCCTATATTGAATTTCGCGCCGAGGAAGGTAAAAAAATCCCCTATGAGTTTTTCGTCGAAGGAGGCGCTCCCTATGCCTATGCGGGGTTATGGGAAAGTTGGGATGATGGCACCGGCTCTCTTGAAAGTTGCTCGATGCTAACCACAGTTCCCAATGAACTTGCTGGCGAGTTTCATACCAGAATGCCAGCAATTTTGAGACCTGAAGATTATGATGCTTGGCTAGACCTCAAGTCAACACCGACTCAACTCATTTCCTTAATCCATCCCTATGACTCCTCTGTAATGGAAGCCAAAAGAGCAGGTTAGCCAACTTATACCCTAATGGGTATAATGCCGAGATGACCAAAATTGGGCTTGATCGGAGACTAGCACGAATTGAGGGACAAGTTCGCGGACTACGCCGCATGGTTGAAGAGGATACGTATTGCAACGACATCTTAAATCAGCTGAATGCAGTGCGCTCCGCGCTGGACCAGGTCGGAGCCGAACTGGTGGCTCGCCATGTTCAAACATGCATTTTGGGTCATGACACCAGCACAGCTCATTCTCATGCTAAAGCCATGACAACCGATGAACTGGTGGAAGAACTGCGAGAAACACTTTCAAGGCTGATGCGGTAATACCCTATAGGGTATATTGAGAGGATGGACCAAATTGCAGAGCACGAAAAGAGTAACAATCAAAGCACTCTCCAAGAGATCACTTTAGATATTCATGGCATGCATTGTGCAAGTTGTGTTCTTAGGGTTGAGAACGCCCTCCGCGCGGTTAATGGCGTTCAAGATGTCAACGTCAATCTTATTTCAAATACGGCAAAGGTCAAGGGCACCGATCAAGCCATACCGCAAAAGCTGATTGAAGCGGTTGATAAAGTTGGATACGATTCGTCCATTCATGTGTCGCCGCTTCACAAGCTGAACTCTCTGGGCCAGCTTCCGACGGCTGAACCAGGGATGAACGCCAATGTGGCACAAAAGCCTCCCGATTCAGGCCAACACGCCGATTGGGACCATGAACATAGCCCTCACGATGCTGCTCCGATGGAACCTTCTGGCCACTCCCATGGCAACGGCTCAGATTTCAAACCGAGAGGGCTTATCTTTCCCTCTGCTTTCTCAATCTTAGGGGCTCTGATGAGCCTTCTCTGGCCCCAATCCGTCATCATTGTCCCCGCGTTGACGGGGCTCTTAGCCGGCATTGTTATCTTTAAGTTCGGAAAGAAGATCTTGATATCTGCGTGGAAGTCGGTTTTGCACTTCAGCCCGGGAATGGACTCTCTTATTGCAGCAGGAACCCTTGCCGCGTTTGCTTCCGGGTTCTTTCAGCTGTTGAAACTCAAGGCGGGAATGTCAGATTTTGAAGTCGGATCTGTCATCATGACTTTTCAACTCATCGGCAGGGTCTTAGAAACCAAGTCTCGAGGATCGCTAGCGTCTTCTGTCTCCGGCTTACTGAGCCAACTTCCCCCTTATGCAACAAGGATTAAGGATGGAGAAGAAGAAAATATTGCGGTTGACGAGTTGCAAATTGGCGACATATTGGTTGTGAGGCCCGGACAATCTTTTGCCGCCGATGGATCCGTCCTATCCGGCAAGTCCCACGCTAACGAGGCATTAGTGACCGGTGAATCTATGCCCGTATCCAAGGAAGCGGGAGACAAGGTCATCCAAGGATCCATAAACGGACCCGGCCTGCTTCAGGTCCGAGTCGAGAAGCCAGGTTCAGGGTCAACCCTTGCCCTAATTGCAGAAGCGATTAGCAATGCTCAATCCTCGAAGATTCCGCTGCAGCGCATGGCAGATGCCATCGCCAGCTGGTTTGTTCCCAGCGTGTTTGTAGCCGCCCTTGCGGCGATTGCCATTTTCTTAGTTCGAGGTGCTCCTGCTTGGGATGCGATCACGGTTGGGATTTCAGTCCTAGTTGTCGCATGCCCCTGCGCTCTCGGTGTGGCGATTCCCGCCGCCATTGCGGTGGCAAGCGCCAAGGCTGCAGACCATGGCATCTTGTATCGGGATGCTGCCTCGTTGGAAAGTTCCGCAAATCTAAGCGAAATCCTTTTTGACAAGACTGGCACTTTGACCCAAGGAACTCCTTCTCTGACCGATACAATCTTGTTGAATCAAGGCACTCCTTATGATTTGCAGCTTGCTTCCGCAGCAGAATATGGTTCAGAACATCCCATTGCAATTGCGATTCGAACGGGAATTACAACCGATCTTAAACCTGATGCAGGCTCCTTTATAGCTTATGGAGGCAAGGGCGTCCAAGCCATAATTCACGGAAGCTCCGTATTAGTTGGAAGTCCAAGTTTGTTAGAGGACCAGGGAATAAGCCTAAGCCCAGAGTCTCTCAGCCAAGCTCAAGCACTCTTTGCAAGTGGCAAAACGGTTAGCTTTGCGGCAGTAGACGGGCGCTTATGCGCCATCCTTGCGATTGCCGACGAACTGCGCGAAGAGGCTCCCGAAGCGATCCGCAGCCTTAAGAGCCTAGGTGTCAAACCTGCTCTTCTCACTGGTGACAATCAGTTGGCTGCCAACGCGGTGGCTCTGGCGCTAGGAATCGAGGATATCATGGCAGAGGCAAGCCCCAACCAAAAACTAGAGGAAATCACCAAGAGAGTCAACAAGAAAACGTCCAAGCAGCTGGTTGCCATGGTAGGTGACGGCATCAATGACGCCCCCGCACTGGCCCTAGCCGATGTTGGTATTGCCATGGGGCAAGGAACCGACGCCGCGATTGGAGCCGCTTCCGTCACCCTGCTTCGCGCTGATTTAAGGGCAATCCCCACCATGATCCGCCTTAGCCGCGCAACCCGAATAGTCATTATGCAAAACCTATACTGGGCTTTTGGATACAATGCCCTTATGCTGGCGTTTGCCATGACCGGCCACCTTAGCCCCATGTTTGCTTCGGGGGCAATGGCAATCTCTAGCTTAACCGTGGTTCTCAACGCCCAGAGACTGCGCCGGTTTGACCATATGCCCCAATAATGCCGACAGTTTTTAGTCAAAATCTTATGATGCTTGATCATAGGAAGCGTTCCGATGAAAAAAATATAAACTTTCTTGCGTAATCACTAATAAATTGGCTTGGGTGAAAGCTGTTTGAAGTTCACCACCGAACTTCAAACAAGCTAGAATAGCAACAAGGCATGAAGCAAGGAACAACGATGGCTCTCTCTGAACGACAAAAAATTTCTCACCTCTTGCGTAGATTAGGGCTTGGAGCCGGAGAAATTGAACTTCAAACTTACCTGCCTTTGGGGGTGGAAGGCACCATTGACCGCCTGATTAACTACGAAAATGTTGAGTCTGGCATCACTATGCTTCCCTACCAAATGTCGGTTGACAAACCCGATTCGCCCCCCAACCTAGACTCTTACATTGCAAGCATGTGGTGGACTTTCCGAATGTGGGCAACGCAGCGGCCATTAGAAGAAAAGCTGGCTTTGTTTTGGCACACCCACTTAGCAGTTGGAGCCGATAAAGTTGATTTTTCGCCCATGATGTTCGAGTACTTGGGCATCCTTCGACGTCGGCAGATGGGCAGATTTGCGGATCTGCTCAAAGATGTGTCCATCTCCGGTGCCATGCTGCGCTATTTGGACGGTGACCACTCGATTGCCAACCGATCAAACGAGAACTTCGCCAGGGAAGTGATGGAGCTTTTTACGATGGGGATTGGCAACTACACCGAACATGACGTTCATGAAGCGGCAAGAATTTGTACCGGATTTGGTCTTTCCTATCCCATTTTTGAAGACAACGGCCAAAAGTATGATTTACGGGTCCGAAGCTTTTTAGAATCTGGAATCCCCTTGGCAGGTGGATTTTGGAGTTACGCCCTTCATGATCAAGGGAACAAAACGATTCTGGGTCAATCTGGCGCCTTCACCCCGAATGATTTCATGGAAATCCTATGCAAAGAGCCAGCTACTGCCAAAAGAATTGGCACCAAATTCTTTGAGTTTTTTGCCTATAATCGGCCCAGCCAAGCCATTCAAGAACACATGGGAAGCCTGTTCAAAAAGCACGATGGCAATTCCAAAAAAATCCTCCTAGATTTAGTGCAAATGGATGAGTTTTGGTCGGATAAGGCGGTGCGGGGAATCTACAAGAGCCCCGTCGATTTTTGTATTGCCCTGTTCCGTCAGACTGGACTGGGCGACATGATTCGCAAAAAGCAAAACCCGCTTAGTGAAGTCACACCGATTGATCCACAGCTTAAGGGCGGCCTTTACTACTTGGTAAGCCTTTTGCAAAAGCAAGGATTGCAGCCCTTGTATCCACCCAATGTAAAAGGCTGGATTTGGGGACATCAGTGGGTTACAGCCGGATCTCTTTCCAATCGAATCCAACTGTCTTCTAGCCTGTTTTGGATGGGGAATCCTAAGCAGCGGATCGGAAACGCCACTGCCAACTTGATCCTCAAACAAAATCCGAAAAACGAGCAGGAAGTGGTTGAGCTTTTCCTCCGCCAGTTTGATGCCGACCCCGATACCGTCCACATGAAACTCCTCGTGGAGGCCTTTAACAAAGTTGGAGGCATGACCAATCTGCAAAACATCGACAACGCTCCGGTACCTTTAACCGAACTTGCCAAACTGGCATTTTCTGCACCAGAGTTCCAATTTTGCTAGGTCAAAGCTTAACTGCTATCCCAGGCTACTGAGAGATGCAATCAGCAACCGCGTGGGTGGCAGTTCCTTTCTTGTTACCGCACGTAGAGGCAAGCGTTGCCGAGACTGGGTAGCACTTTTCCGCAAAGTAATAAACCGCCAAGAGCCTTGCCGCTGCAATTCCAATAAGGAGGGCAGCCAAGGCGACAAGGGCAACTTCTCGCATTTTTCCCCGAACCGCAGTTTTTGCATTGGCATATTCGATAACCGAAATCTCATTCCAGCTATGGCGTGAGTTGCGAAATGCCTGCCCCAGCGCATTTTCTTCGGCTAATGTTTGAATCAAGTTCTGCTGTTTCCTTTTGCTAACAAAGCAATACACAACCGATTGCCACCGCAGATGACTCCTACTTCTTCCGTTTGTTTTCATCATATAGCCTTTGCTTCCTGCTCTTCTAACACGCTTGCAAGCTTCTTTCGGCCTGCGTAAAACTGAGTTTTCACTGTATTCAAATTTCGGTTTAATTGAAAAGAAATCTCTTGTAACGTCATTCCCTGCTCAAAGTACAACACAACAATCTGAGCTTGTTCTGGCGGCAACGCCTTCAGTGCGTTCTCTAGTAAGTCCCTGAGATCTGATTGGTGAAAGGCGGGGTCGGAAAAGGCGACTTCATGAGCCTCTTCTTGCAGTTCTGAATTGCCGCGCCACCGGTTTCGGCTGTGCCAGGTCATTGATTTGTACTCGGCAATCGCAAAGAGCCATGTTTTGAAGGAAGCGCGAGGCACAAATCGGGGCAACCCGCACCAAGCGGCCAAGATGACCTCTTGAAAGGCGTCCTCTGCATCTTGGCTACCAACATGCCGCTGCAAATATCTTCTTAGGGCTGGACGATAGGGATCAAGCAGCTGATCAAAAGCCGCTCGATCCCCGCGTTGGGCGTATTCTAGCAACCAATTGGAGCCAGAAAAAAGCTTAGAAAAGGCCATCAGTCGGTCCGAGGAATATTTCTCCTTACCGAACTGCAGAACCGACATATGCTTTCCTTAAAGCGCAACGTTTACCCAATTAACGGCTTCGTTTTTTTCTACGTCCTATCAACAGTCCCATAAGCGGGACCGCTAAAAGAAAGTCGGAGGGCTCTGGCACAGTTTGAAGCGTAATTTGAGTTCCCGAATCGCTAAAAGCACCGGCGTGATACAAGAACGAATCCCCAATATTGGCACCCGAATAAGTTACACTTTGGCCGTCTAACACGGTTGGCGAATCTGTTGTGCTAAACATGAACCCGCTTTCTGAATCATTGGGGGAAAGATAGTCGCCCGAGGTCTGGGCCAAGAACCGAATTCCGTAGCCGTCAGTCGAGCCGCCGTGTGTCACAGAGGCGTTCCATCCGGTAGGTCCCATGACATTAGTCGGCATAGTCGGAAGGTAGTTTTGACCCGGATTCCACGCGTACCATAGAGTTCCAATTGTGGTTGATCCCGTGTTGGTGAGATGGATATCGTAGGTGTAGACACCCTGACTTAGGGTGTAAGTGATGTATCCCGTACCCTGAGGCAGGCTCTGGGCAAAAGTGGCAGCCGATGCGATAAGGCCAAGGGCAATGATGAGGTGTTTCTTCATGATTCTTCTCGACAAAAGAGATTCGCGGTGTTTAGGCGCAATCATGAATGTAATGGCAGTCCAGCTGAAGAAAGTTTGAATACCTTATGTTAAATTTCAACTTTTCTATTCTCAAACCTCATCTCTCCGCCCTCTTCATACCTTGGCGATCGTCGCCGAATCACCGCGTACGCTCGGTCCTGCTCTTCCCAGTAGTCAAACTCAAGATCGGGACAGCTCATGACTAAGGCTTGGGTTAGAATATGGCTCTTAGACTTTGGAGAACCTGTTCGAATCTGCCTTTCTTCAGACCAAGTCTCGATCAAAGCTTCCGCCGAATAGGGAAGATGGCGATTCAACAAAGAAAGCATTTGAGGTTGAAAGTGCATTAAAGAGGTGACTAATTGATACTGAGGAGGACCTTCACCGAGGGCCTGTAACGAGTCTTTGACCAACCACTGGATGGGTGGCACCGAATAAAGTGATTCTAGTTTTTTAGCAATTTCAATCGCTTCAGGAAGATGATCCACTGCCGTGACTTTCCACCCCAAAGATGCCAAGAAAATTGCCTCTCGACCGGAGCCACAGCCAAGACATAGCGCCTGCTCGTTTTGAGATGGCAATGGCAACCGGTAGAGGAATGCAGGCACGTCCCACAGCCGATACTCCGCGCCATCCTCACAAGGAACGGGAATCTTAACAAGGCTTGCCTTTCGCCCCATTTGGCTAAGGGTTTCCACCGCTTGCAAACCCTGGGCGCAGTCTAAAACATCAATGGGCACAGCCTGAGGTGGCAATGCATACGGCATGGAATTGATGAGAGATAAGGGGATCCAAGCCGCCTCAATGGAACCAGGCGACTCCTCGCCGGGCCATAGGAACTTTGTCAGCCTAATTTGCAACCAATTCCTCCCAATTTCTACTCATAACCACCGACCGGCCAATACAGTTTTCCTAGAAACCTAGCAATCAGATTGACCCACAGCACAAATCCCTAAATCTGAATAAACTTTAACAATGCCAGCGCGCCAGATTCGCCTTCTTCAACTCTTTCTTTTAGGATTCCTCGCACTTTGGATCGCACCTTTGGCTCAGGCTCAAACTTCCTACCCTTTTCATAATGTTCGCATCCAGTTCTTGACTCCAAACGTTGTCCGCATTGAGCAAAAGGGTCCAGAGGGCTTTGAAGATCGAGAAACATTTAATATCCTACGGCCGTTTTGGAATCAAGTTCTGGTAGACGTCTCTTCCACTGCTTCCACAACCACACTGAAGTCTTCTAACATTACCGTTGTTCTTCAAAAGCACCCTCAGAGCCTAAGTGACGTCGCAGTTTATGATCATAATGGCAAGCTGCTTTATCAATTTAACGGGCAGATGCCAGCGCCTTCCTACCTACCGGCTCCCAATGATCCTCAAAAGTTCATCGTTGCTGATTACCCGAGGATTGTTCCGCCAGCTTGGGGCGCAACCCCTGCCCCTCCCAATGTGTCGGACCTATATCCACAAACGTCAGGATGGGATTTAGGAAATCAATCCCCTGATATCTATGTATTTGACGAACCGAATGCACGGACTCTCTATCGCGACTACATTCGATTAACCGGTCCAACGGAAATGCCCGATAAATTTGTATTTGGGTTTTGGAACAGCCGATGGGAACCGTATACCGACAAGACTGCAGAAGCCGAAATTGAGGAGTATCGCCGCTTGAACTTCCCTCTTGATCTGTTTGTGTTGGATACAAACTGGAGGGTTGGAGGCTCTCACGGCTATCAAGTGGCCACAAATCTTTTCCCCGACATGAAGGGATTTATGGCCTTTGCCCACAGGCTAGGGGTGAAGATCATGATGAATGACCATCCGGAGCCTATAGCTCCAGCAGCCAGCCCCAAAGAACTGAATTTTAGGTGGCAGGGATTGGATAGCCAATTCCAAAACGGACTGGATGTTTGGTGGTTTGACCGCAACTGGGGCACCCACTTAGGCACTCCCGCTCCCGGACTGCCGCTGGAAGTGTGGGGCATGAGACTGTATCACGACATGACCCTCAAAGCCCACCCTGGCCTTAGGCCCATGATCATGACCAACGTTTCTGGAATTGATAATGGGCTTTGGCACTATGCCCCCGTTGCAGCCGCCCATCGCTATCCAATTTGGTGGACGGGAGACACCCAATCCAAATGGAGTTATCTGAAGCGGGCAGTAAGGAATGCCATCAATTCCGGCGTCGAGACCTTGACTCCTTATGTGAGTGATGATCTTGGCGGACACATCGGCGTTCCCACCCCCGAGCTCTACACCCGATACTTGGAATATGGCGCGCTGGCACCGGTGGACCGCGTTCATTGCACCTACGAAAAAACCCGAGTTCCTTGGGCATTCGGCCCCGCCGCCGAATCTATTGTGCGCAGGTACATTAATCTGCGCTATAGGCTACAGCCCATCTTTTATGAGGCTTCTCATCATAACTATTTAACTGGTGTTCCTTTGCTGAGAAGGCTGGATCTCTACTGGCCCAACGCTCCGCAGACGATGCTTGCCAACGAGTACATGCTTGGAAAGAATCTGCTTGTCGCCCCTGTATTGCATAGCCAGCAGCCCGAGGGTGTCACGATTCCTTCCTCTGCATTTGTGGGGGGTGGACTTTCTGGTAGCTACTACAGTTCAACCGATCTCTCCGGCCCGGTTGTGGTCAACCGGATGGACCCTCAAATTGATTTCAATTGGAATCAAAATGCACCAGATCCGCGCTTAAATCAGAGCCAGTTTAGCGTCAAGTGGACTGGCAAAATCGGTCCCATCCCCCAGTCTGGTTTTTATACTTTCCTAGTGGAGTCAGACGACGGCGCGAGGTTATTGATCAACGGTCACAAAGTCATTGATCAATTTGTGCCTCAAGATGATGTAACCAACAAGGCTAGCGTGCGATTAAAAGCAGGGCGAACCTATTCGATTGAGTTGGACTACAACCAGCTTGGAGGCGGTGCTTTGTGCCACCTGCGTTGGCTGACCCCCTTTACACCGGTGCCAAAGCCTGTCAAGCAGGTATGGATTCCTAATGGATTTTGGACTGACCTATGGACGGGCCGTACCCTACGAGGTCCGCAAGTTGTTCAGGAAACGGCTCCGCTTGATGTGTGCCCCATGTTTACACGGGCGAACTCGATATTAATTACTGCCCCTCAAATGATGTTCACAGACCAAAAACCATGGTCTCCCATTACGGTGGATGACTATGCGGCTGGCCCCGGGCAAGATGCCTCCACCCTTTATGAGGATGACGGCAGAACAACCGGATACGTGACTAGGCAATTTACAACTACGCTTATCCATGCAGACAACCTGACCAATGTGGATCGGCTGTTCATTGACCGCAGGGTTGGGTCTTATGTGGGCGATCTTGCCCACCGATCTTGGTTAGTAAGAATCCACTTGCCAAGAGGATTTCACGCTCTAGGAAATCGTGTCCAACTGGATGGGCATCTTGTCAATGCTCAGATTATCTTGCCCAGTAAGGTCGGCAAAATCGTTTTGCACGGCGGCAATTCACCAGATGGCCCAGCCGGTGGTGAAGTTGTGGTAGTTTCCATCCCAATAGGTCCTGCCCAGAACGGTCACGTCGTTTCGGTTGAATTTGCTCGCGGCAACCCCTAGCTGAAACTGGATCCTGGATGGGTTTACGCGAAAAACCATTTAGAGCAAAGACTCCCCTCTTTGGAGGGGAGCCCCGATTGAACAGGGGGACCACCTTCCCTTTCGAAGATGGGGCAGGATAGGCACAAAAGTTGTAAATTGATTCCCCTCCTTTCCACCTTGTTGGAGAGGAGGGGTTAGGGGAGGAGAGCGATTTTGAACCTAGATTCCCTCCGTCTCATTCCTGCCACCATCACGCCCCTCGCTTTTGCGAGGGGCAGCCCTCCACGGAGGGGAACGGATGAAGATCTGGTTGCGAGGTGCACAGCTCCACGGATGGGTATGGATACCAACTCTCCATCCCCGACCCTTCCTCTCAACGCTCCGCGATGAAAGGAAGGGACGAATCCGTCTGAATCACCTACGATCCCATCTTATCCGATCCATAAAACTAAGTCCTCAAGGCTTGTCGATTTAAGGATCCCGGCCATGTTGCAAAACTATGGCACTAATTGTCGACAAGCGCAAGTATTGTATCTGGACTATGGTGCCGTTACTTGCATTAACACTGATCTCTCATCGTTCGTCCATGGGCCGGTTAGAGGCTCTGAGCATGCCTCCACTTCAACAGCGCAGACGAGGACCTGGAGGCCGTCCCTTTGGAATGCAGCCTTCCAATCCCATGCCCGCCGCCAGCCCGACTTCTAATGTGATCCCAGGTGATACGGGGCCTTATGCACCCATGAATTGCAATAAGCCCTCTGAGTGGATCGTAACCCATCACAAAATTACGGTTAACGGTCAATCTTTTGCCTACACCGCAACTGCCGGATTTTTGCCGATCAAAGATCGAGCCGGAGTGATCAAAGCCAATATGTTCTTTGTTGCCTACACCAAGGACGGCACGAACCGATTGACTCGACCAGTGACCTTTGCCTTTAATGGCGGCCCCGGATCATCATCCGTTTGGCTCCATTTAGGAACCCTTGGCCCGATGAGGGCAGAAATGACCTATCATGGCCATCTTCCCAAGCCACCTTTTCATTTAGTTGACAATCAACAAACGTGGCTGCCGTTTACAGATGTTGTGATGCTAGATGCGGTCAACACTGGATTCAGCCGAACAACCACCCCAGGCGATCCTGAGTTTTACGGAAGAGACGGAGACCTTCAGGCTTTTACAACTGGAATCACCCAGTACATGACTTGGGAAAATCGGTGGAGATCTTCCATTTACGTAGCCGGTGAAAGCTACGGCGGCTTCCGAGTTGCGGGGCTAAGCTACAGCCTGCTCAGGGCGGGAGTTGCCGTCAACGGAATCGTTTCCGTGTCTGGGGTTATGAACATGAGCACCCTCGATCCGAGCAAGGACGATGACCTGCCTTACATCAGCTACTTCCCCTCGGAAGCGGCAGTGGCTTGGTACCACAAGGTTCTTAGTCCCTCTATGATGAAGAGTCTGCCCGATCTTATCAAAAAGGCAGAAGCCTTTGATCGAGGTCCCTATACAGAAGCCCTCTCAAGAGGATTTATGAGCAAGGCTAAAGAAGATAAGATTGCCGAGCAGATGAGCCAATTCATCGGCCTCCCCGCCAAATTCATCGAGAGAACCCATCTTCGGGTCGCGCCTTGGGCATTTATGGCCGAGCTGCTCCGAAACAAGGGCGAGAGCACGGGCCGGTACGACGCAAGAATCCTAGGCGAGATGAGCAACCGCAACAGCCAATTTCCGGAGTTTGACGCGAGTGACGCGGCAACATCACCGGTTTTTACGGCTTGTATGAACGATTACCTCACCAACTTCCTTAATTTCCACTCGAACGCAAGATATCGCATCATGGCTGGTGTGTATCCCTGGAGCTTTGGCGGCAACCCCGACACCAGTGATGACCTGCGCCAAGCTATGACCCAAAATCCTCACATGAGGGTGATGTTTTGCTGCGGCTGGTTTGATTTAGCCTGCCCTTATATGGGTACGCGGTATGTGGTCAGCCATATGGAACTACCGAGGGACTTGATGAGTCACTTCCAGTTCACTTACTACCCTTCCGGGCATATGATCTACACAGATACACCAAGCCGCATCATGCTTCAAAAGAATATTGATGCCTTTATCACCAAAACCAAGTAAGCCACCCTCCTGTGGGGCCCAATTGGTTCTTAGATGAAAGATCGCCCTTATTTTCTTTGACAAGGGCGATCTTCTTACATTTATTTTGAAGGCTTCCCGTCAAGATCCTTGGTAGCTACTTAACGATTGGAACATTCTCTTTCCAAGGGAATTGGTAACTCCAGAATAAATGAAAAGAAAAGGCATTTCAATCCACTCTCGGCTGTAGGTAGGTGTGGCTAGTCCCCATTATATGATCAATGGTCAATGTCCGTATTGACCTCCTGTTGTCGTCAGCTGCTTGGCGAAGTTTACAGGGGCTAGCCCCTGTAAACTTCGGTGCGGCCTACGGGTGTTGTAGTGATCTTGAAAGTCATCGAGTTCAGATTGAAGCTCCTGACCAGTGGAATATCGGCTTCCCCTTAAAAGCTCGTCTCTGAGCTTGTCAAAGAGGCTCTCAACTCGTCCATTTTGCCAGGGCTTACCTGGCTGAATGAAGGCGGATTCCACCCCAGGGGGAAGCTTGATAGCTCTAAACTTAGGTCCGTTATCAGAAACGATTTGAGACGGCTTGGCACGAGTTAAGAAAAGCCATTTAAGCTCTTCCTGAACCGATATTGCCGGAAATGAAGGGGCTGCCTTAAGAAGAAGGCACTCTCTTGTAAAACAGTCTAGAACCGCCAAAATACGTGCCTGACGACCATTCTCTAGCCGCTCAGTGGCAAAATCCATACACCAACCTTGGTTAGGAGCTGTGTAGCTCAAAGATGGTAGCTTTGGTACTTGTAGCTTGCGACGAACCCGGCGAGATAACCTTAATGATTCCTCCTTCCAGATCCGGTGCACTGCCTTGATGTTCACGTGAGGAAGCAGAGCATGAACCCTCCGAAAACCATAGCGAGGATTCGCTTTTGCAAGTTCAAGAACCTTGATTCGTAATTCTGGGTTGCGATCCTTTGGAGCGTCAAGACTTGTGCCTCGAGAGATATCGCCCGTCTTACAGGAACGACTTCGGGAACAGCCTCGCGCCAACAGGGATTTGACGACCCGTTTCCTTGAAGCGAGGCTTACCATTTTCCCTTGATCACTTCCTTGCAGGCAGCGATATCTAGGCTCAGTTCGCTGATGATATGACGTAAACGGCGATTCTCGGCCTGAAGCGACTTTAACTCGGCTAACTCTGACTTGCTCATGCCTGAATATCTTTGTCGCCAACGCTGAATCGTTTTATCCGTGATCCCATACTTGCGAGACGTGCCCGCAATGGTTGCCCCAGCCTCAATCTCTTGAAGCACCTTGATGATCTGTACTTCTGAGTAGCTATTTGCCATGTCTTTTGTAATCCTATCTCTATGCCAAAGACAGACATTTGACACTGATCATTTTACAGGGAACCAGCCAGGTGGCCTGCTAGCGGGTAGAACACATGATCACAAGGCGGGTTTAATCCTAGCGCAAGGCATTAGCAACCAATTCTTGTTATAAGTCTGGATGCTGCAATGAAGTGCTCACAACTCAAATCTATGCGCATCATTGGAATAGACGAAGATCTTTATGAAAATTGTATAGAAATGGACTTGACAAAAAAAGGAGTACGGCTATGCTAGGGTAGTTGCTCATGAAGACTAAGTTTTTTTCCGGCCAAGGGGGCCCGCTAATTAAAATGAAGAATATTCTGATTGGGGGGGGGCAATCTTTGCCCTTTTCCTTCTCCCGCTGAGCGCGTTTGCCCAGCATTATGATATAGGGGTGGCAGTGTCACCCAACATGTTTCCGGGAGATTCTTCGGCTGGGGGGTCCAGTCCTTCGGGAAGTTTTATTGGCTCGGGGTCCTCGACCTCTCCTATTGCTGGCAATATCACATTCACATATACTTGGAATGCAGATGGCACGGGAGAGAAGCCGCCTCCTGCCTTGATCTGCACCCTTTCCGACGAAGCTGATGTCTGGTTTAGCAACACTGCGGCTGTGGCTCCTAGCATGGCAAACGTGAATGATGGATATGGGACCCCGGCCCAGGTTCAGCCTGGTCCAAGGGTCATGTCTTATAGTAGTCACGTTTTAGTTATACAGAACCCAGGCACCTCATTCCAAGAAACGATAAATGGCATTTATGCGTCTTCCAATAGCAATTGGAGCCTATTCAATGCCGACACATTCGAAACCTCTGTGACCATTCCAACCATCATGGTAACAGGGGCACCCCTTGTCCAAGGAATTCCTCAAATTATAGAGGGGCAAGCTGTAGAACCTGCCCTCGCCCCCGCAATGGACCAATTTACATCCTCTTACACAATTTTGGCTCAGGGCTGTCGGCCAGTGGAAGATAACCCAATAGTGTACGATCAGCCGTACGCATATCAACTCTATACTAGCCATTTGAACCAGCCAGGTGGAAATCCTGCCGTGTTTGTATTTACTCAAGCAGACGGTTCAGGTACGCCTCAGATGTCAAGCAACTATATAAATGCCACCATTACTGCCCAATTTACAGTCCAGGCAGATAGTGGTCCGGTCCAAGTCTCCGCAAGCCAAGGGGTTCACGTAGAGGCACCGCAGTCAAACTATGGCTCCGGCGATCGACCGACAGCTGGGGCAGTTTCCCCGAATCAAGAGGGGGCGATGGCCTCGGGATCACTTGACCTCCTAGGGGACCCTCCTGGTCTCGTGCTCAGTGGCGCAATCGCACCGAATGGGACAAATGCAGGCATGTACCTTTACGGCTGGGTCGTCGATCCCGCACTTGTACAGCAGAATCGGTGGCCCATTGGTCAAAATTTTTGGCTGCAGGAGTTTATTGACGACGGGTACGAATATAAGGTAGGTTCGAGTAATCCCACCTCGCCGCTACAGGCAGGTGTTACGTACTTGGACGGCCCGTATGTCAATCCGCCAAAGAATTATGACAATTTCCTGCAAATTCCATCGTCGCCTTCGAGTCCCAATTTCGGCGATTCTCCCGGCATTGGATTTGAGGGCAACCAGGAAGTTGTGGAGAATAGTCAGTTTTTCACATACCTAATGTACATTGCGCCACAGGCACCAGGTAGTGGCATTGCCTCGCTTCCGATCCCTATTGCGGAAATAGAATGGACCGCAAAAGGGGCGGCGCAACTAGTCAACGGGAGTTGGGTTCCGCTAGGCTCTACTTTCGACACCGGCTCAAAAATCAACCTGAACCCAAAGCTACCGTCAGACCTTCCTTCTTGGACCCTAATCTGGAACTAAACAATGAAAGAAACAACCAACATGCAAAGACACTATCTTGGCGCCTTCCTCGCATTAACTACCTTGGCTTTGCCTGCACTTACGGTGGCTCAAGTGAGTAATGATGGTCAACAAACGTCCAACGCCAGCACTATTATGAGTCCACGTGCTCAGGCCAAACGAGACCTCATAAGAAGGCTCGAAGCTGGGTCCGCTGAGATTTCCGCCAACATCGATCGGCAACTCCTACCCTACTATCACCGGGCAAAAGAGTTGGAACGAGAAGGGACAACTAAGGACCTTGATGCTTACTTGACTAAGGTCAGGTTGGCAAGGCTCTCAACCGAAGAATATGCAGATTCCAAGTATGGCACGTGGATTAGCCAAACATTGCTAACGAACCTTATGGGCCAAGATGATATGAAGGGCATTTGGACGGCCCAGGGAAGTCCAAAGTCCAAAAAGACTATAGGATACAACTACCTTAATATGGCGTCCGCTGCCTATATGGGATTCACATACCCAGGTGAGTATCAGCTTCTAAAGAAGGAGCTTAACTTGCCCTCGCCAGAGCCAGAGTCTGCAAGGCAGGTCGACTTTGGGGATTGTCCAAAAGGGGTTGAGATCTTTGCTCTCTATCGTTACAACGAGAGCATGGGCGACACTAAGTTTACCGACATGGCTAAGGAATGGGCGATAAGGCACATGTATAATCACCTTTTGCCTGGCAATGACAATCTTTTTCTTGCCTTGCTGAGCGATACTTGGTCTTCAAATCCGCCTGCCGCACTTGCTGCTCTCCGGCACCATTTTCCCCACGGAGTACCACCGAGTCTCATGAAGGACTACGGAACCAGTTGGCTAGTCGGGACGATCGCCTATAATGTCGAAGAAGACGCCAAGCATCCACCAAAGAATCTTGGCAAGTACACAGGGCCAGAAAAATAGTGAGCCGGTTGGGCAAAACGCATTTCCGCCTCTATTTTTTAATTGGTCAAAGGCACTCAATTTAGGCTCCTTGTTTGGTTTGAACGACGATCTTCAGGATAATTACAATAAAATGGGCTTGACAGAGGACGATAAGGGTGATATGCTGGACAAAATTGTCATGAAGACAAAGAATTTTGCCAGGCGGGGAAACCCGCTACTTAAAATGAAGAATATTCTGATTGGGGGGGGGCAATCTTTGCCCTTTTCCTTCTCCCACTGAGCGCGTTTGCTCAACACTATGACGTGACGTACTCGGAATCGCCGGGAATGTTTGCTGGCGGAAGCCAAGCTGGATTCTACCTGCCTTACGGCGATTTTGAAGTTTATGGGGATACTCAAGGGACAGGGAACAGCCAGAACAGTCCGATTGGAGGGACTATCACGTTCACCTTTACCTACAATCCAGATGGAACCTCCCAGCCGCCCCCTCAGTTTGTGATTTACCGAATCTTCACAGAGGCTGGCACTTCGTTTAATGGTGCGGTGGCCAATATTTCTGAGGCTAGCGACAACGACGGTTTTGGAGATCCTGAGGTTCTTGATAAGGTCCAAAATGGGGTGAGTTCTTCAAAGTCTAACAATCCGAATTCTTCGAACGAAGGCTACCATGACCTTGTTGTTCAAAATCCGGGCAAAAGCTTTACCGAGACCATCCAACTTTCCGCCAGCGCGGTCGGCCCTTTGCCATCGGGTGCTTCCGCAAGTAACTTTGTAGAAGCAATCGTGAGTGCGGACATGCCCCCTACTATTGATGTGTACGCGGCACCTGTTGAGGGGGGTTACCCGCAAATTATTGAGGGTCAGAGGTGTGAAGCAGAAGTGTCAGGCAACACCTGGGATGCAAAGAGTGCCGTTGTTACTGTTCAGGGCTGTAATCCAGTTCAAGATATTCCGATTGATTACACAAAGCCCTACGCTTACAAGCCATTTAATGGTGGAAATGCTGTATTGGATGGCGGAGGTCCGATATTCGTCTTCACCCAGGATGATGGTTCCGAAAAGCCGCATATTGGATCATCTTGGTGGAATGCGACGATAACCGCCGCCTTTAACGTCCAAGAAGATTCGGGACCGGTGCCATTATCGGTTAGTCAGAATGTCCAAGTTCAGGCTCCAGCCTCGTACTACGGTCTCGGGTTAAAGTTCAGCCTCAGCTACCTTAACCAACAAGCGTTAAACGCGCTAGAGCAGGCTCAGATGGGCCTTGAGAGCTTGGATCCCATCGGCACCAACCCGGTTGACGATTGGCTAAAGCTCATGAATGCGGGAGGCACCGCAAACCCAGAATATGGAATGTATGGAATTTACCTTTACGGCTGGGTACAGGACCCCTCAATAGCCGCCCAAGAATCGGTAACTCCTGGTAGATATTTTTGGATCCAAACGTTCGTCGACGGGTCTACTTACTCCACCGGGGGAGTCACCACACCGTTCATGCCGAGCCCCTCAAGCACCTATGAGGACTATCTGGTCGAGGCAGATGGGCTCCATGCAGCGGCTAATAGTCAGCATATGATTAAACCAGACTTTGCTGATTCACCTGGCTTTAATCTTAGCCTTATAGGTGCCCAGAAGGTCACGGCCTCTGCTGAGTACGAGACGTATTTGATGTATACGCCGCCAGATATCGCCAGCGGGTACCCATCTTTAGACGTCCCAGTTGCCGAATTGACTTGGACCGCACTGGGAGGTGCCGCCTTTAATAACTTAGCCTGGACTCCAGAATTTGGCTCCTCCTTCGACAGCGGGTCTTCGCTCAATCTAGATCCAGTCTCTCAAATCGTCCTGCCGTCTTGGTCACTTGTTTGGAACCCAAATTAAAAAATGAATATCAACCTAAAAACTCAGACATTCCGAATCGGAACCACCTTTGTCTCCTTGGCTATTTCTTGTTGCATCATGGCTCAATCGTCACCCCCAGGTCATTCGGGCGGTGTGAGCCAGAGCCAAAAACAAACCTCCGCACATAACTCAAGACAGGAGCTAATGACAACGGGGAGCAGGGCGGGCGCAGCGTGGGTGAAGGCAATAAATGCTAATGACAGGGCCGAAGAAGCTGCAATTGATTGCGAACTTCTACCCGAATACCACAAAGCCAAGGATTTGCAGAGGGAAGGCAAAACAAATGAGTTAGATGCTTTCTTGACGAAGATGCGACTAACCGTCCTAAAGAAAAGTGATTACAAGGTCTCTAGATACGGCAGGTGGATGAACCAAACCCTAATGACGAACTTAACCGACGAGCAAAATATGAAGATGCTCTGGATTGCAGAGGGTAAGCCCCGCACCAAAGAAGCTTTGGCTGGTAATCCAATCGGAGAAGCGGCTGCCGCCGCGCTCGGGATTACCTATCCCGGTGAGTACCAAAAACTCAAAAATGACCTAAAAATTGGTAGCCCAGTCGATAAGTGGGACAAACCGTTTGACTTTGGAGATAACCCCCGAGGGGATGAGGTATTGGCGCTGATGGAGGTGAGCAATTTTTATAATCCTGACGCTGGAGCCTACGAGGGCCAAATATGGATTTTTGCCATGCGAAGGCTTTATTATCACCTCATGCCGGGGAGTGATGAGGTGTTTCTTGCCCTCCTTTGGGGCACCTATACCAGCAATCCTACCGAAGCCCTCAAGGCTTACCATCGCCACTTCCCCAATGGTGTGCCAAAGTGGCTTGGTGGTAGCGGAGTTAAGCCTCGCTCTCTTCTCAGTGTCCTCGAAAGTATAACAGGCACTGCATTCCATTACACAAGCAAATACACCGGTCCCGAAAAATAGTGAACTGGAGGGGCAAAAATGGGAATGGATACAGTGCGACTGTTCGTGGGTAGTCCCTTAGCGCCTTTGCGTCTTTGCGTGAAAAATCATCACGCAGAGGCGCAAAGAATCGCAAAGGATTGGCTGGTCCCTAGCTACTGGTCATTGCCAGGCATTTGATCACTGATCATTCCACAAAGACTAGCCAGAGGCAGGGGGACTCATTGCTACGTCCTAAAGGCAAGCTCCCTTAGCGGTCTTCGCGTCTTAGCGTGAAAAGTCATCACGCGGAGGCGCAGAGAATCGCAAAGAATTGGCTGGTCACCGGCTAAATGTCAATTGGTACCTTGTTTAATGATCATTTCACAAAGACTAGCCAGAGGCAGGGGTACTTGGTAGGTCGGGTGGCAAGTTCCTCTAGCGCCTTTGCGTCTTAACGTGAAAATTCATCACGCAGAGGCGCAAAGAATCGCAAAGAATTAGCTAGCCACCAGGCTAAAGGTCATTGCCGGACATTGAATGTTGATCATTTCACAAAGACTAGCCAGAGGCACGAAGGCTTGGCCCGTCGCTTTCTCTACTCCCTTAGCGTCTTGGCGTTCTTGGCGTGAAAAGTCATCACGCAGAGCCGCAGAGAGTCGCAAAGAATTAGCTAGTCCCTGACTAGACGTCATTCTGGGCATTGAGCACTGATCCTATTATGGGGGCCTGTCAAACCTACTCGCGCTCATCTTCAACCTGAATCTTGCTAATTCCTCCCTACCACTTTTTTAATCTAACAGCGGAACCGAATCTCGTTTTCACCTGGAACCCTGAGTGTAGGGATGATAAAGGTTTGGGTCTGGAAGCAATATAAACTCCCCATGGCATATTCCCTTCGTCAAACCGGCCAAGGTCAAATGGATCGCTATCGTGCCATTGGAGCCTTCTGGAACCCGAAACGATACCACATCGGAATCATCATCAGAAGAGTCTATCTTTACCCCTTTTAGATCCACAGGTTGACCGTTTACCATCAACGAATTCACCGTCATTGCGCCGTTGCTTCCCTCTAAGTTCCAAATTCCGATCCTAATCAAAGTTCTGTTGCCAATTTGGGTCGGCGTTAAGTTAAAGTCAACGGATGTCTGGGCACCAACCTCGGCATTAACCGACCATTTGGCAAGCACCGGAGTTGGAGGTTCTAATCGGCGATAATTCACGTCCATGGCTTTGAGGCGCCGCAAATGAACCTTCAAACGGGTCATAAAATGGCTGTAGTTTAGCGAGTCATGCGGTGACCACATCACTTCAGAAAATGCGCATAGCCTAGGAAAAGCCATGTACTCGACATGCTTAGAATTGGAAATGTATTCTGTCCAAATTTGGCACTGAGCGCCTAAGATGTGTTTGGCATACTTTGCGGGAAGTGAGCTTGGCACAGGATTGTAATTGTAAACCTGGTGCAAAGTCAGGAGCCCTCCAATTGCATGGGGCTCAAGCTGATGATCTCTTGTCTGATAATGATCTAAATAGGTATAGCCTCCCGGCGCCATCACGACGTCATGACCTTCAGAAGCGGCCGTGATGCCTCCTTGCTCGCCTCGCCAGCTCATGACCACCGCGCCTGGGGCTAACTTTCCGCCTTCCAAGATTTCATCCCAACCTACCAAACGTCGGCCGTGTTTTGTCAAAAAGGCATCCATTTGATGGGTAAACCAGGTTTGAAGCCCGCGTGGATCGGTGATTCCGAGTTCCTTCATTTTTGCTTGAGCTTCTGGGCTATTTTGCCACTGGGTTGTGGGAGCTTCATCACCACCAAGGTGGATGAACTTAGACGGGAAGAGCTTCATCACTTCAAGCAACACATTCTGCATAAACTTGAGAGTAGAGTTCTTCATATTAAGGGTGTCCTCACTCACCCCCCACTGATCGTCAACCGGCACTTGCTTGCCGGTGTTGCCAAGTTGGGGGTAAGAAGAAACAGCCGCCTGAGAGTGGCCGGGCATTTCTATTTCTGGAACAACATTGATAAACCTTTGCTTGGCGTACGCAACCACCTCTTTTACGTCTTCTTGGGTGTAAAATCCACCTTCTGCCCTAGGATCAAACGTGTGCTTGCTATAACGGAGCATTGACTTGTCTCGCCAAGCGCCGTGCTCCGTCAAATTGGGATATTTTTGGATTTGAAGCCTCCAGCCTTGGTCCTCCGTAAGATGCCAATGAAACACATTGAACTTATGTAGGGCCAGAAGATTCAAAAAGCGAAGGATAAACCCTTTGGGCATAAAGTGCCGACCGCAATCCAAGTGACAACCCCTCCACCCAAACCGAGGATAATCCACGATGTTGAGACACGGAATGTCATACGGACCCGACTGAAGCGGTACTTTTCTGAAGGTTGAAGCTGGAAGCATTTGGCGCAAAGTTTGCACCCCGTAAAAAACTCCAGCCGCGCCTCCTCCAATGATTCGAACCACATGAGGCGTGATCGTGATTGTATAACCTTCTGGTCCATGACCTTGGTTCGGGTTTATGGAGAGAGAGATTTCACTTTTTGAGTAGTCTCGGCTTGGAAAGGCAAATCCTGTTCCGGGGCTAAGTTCCTGCCGCAGCATCAAAGCGGGGTCGCTGCAGCCGTCTCCCACCTGAAGGGTTGTTGCGGAGGAGAGGATGAATATGCCTTGCCCCATTTTCATAGAAACTGGTTTGGGAATAATGGCAGGAGCCGGTAGGGCTTGCTGATTTGCAGCGGCGATGAGAAGGGTTGCAAGTATCATGGTTTTTCCTCTTTGTTGATTTCTGCGGCAAGTTGATTACTAATTTTAAATGTTGAGCCCCATCCATTGCCATTGCCAATTTTGCGACCATAAGGCATCAGTCCTTGGTCGGAAAGCACGACATGGTAAGTGCCCGGAACAACCCTCCAGTTGTGAACCGAGACGTCCCAATATCCTAACGACTTTAGGAGAATCGAGATTCGAAAGGTTTGACTTGACTTGCCAGCCATCGATACTCTGGCAAATCCCTCCAACTGTCCCACTGGTCTCGGCACCTTCGAGTGGGGAAACTCAATAAACGCCTCAACCGTGTCATCACCTGCCATTTCTGATGCGTTGTACAGCGATCCATTGATCTGCAGCCTAGATTCGGCACCAGTGCCTAATGTCCTTGCGGCCGCTTTCAGATCATCAAATTGAGAGTAGCTCAGCCCGTAGCCAAATGGAAACAAAGCATGGATTCCCTGCTTGTCGAGTCCTCGCTGCCCAATAAAAACCCCTTCTTTGTAGAAGATTTTGTGATCTATGGCGGGATATGTCCCCGTAGTCAGCAGGTCCTTAAGGTGCTCTGGAAAGACAAAAGGAAGCTTTCCGGATGGGTTTAATTGGCCGTAAAGGATTTTAGCAACCGCTTCATCTCCATTTTCACCCGGGTAGTAGCTGTCGATGAGGGCAGCTCCCTTCTTGACAAAGGGCCGAACCTTAACCGAGCTACCCGCATTCAGAATCATGATAACCGGCTTGTTCATCTTCAAAATAGAATTGAGCAGTCTCTGCTGGCGGGCTGGAAGCTCATAGGATCGATCTTGCCCCTCAGCTTCAAGATTAGGATTGAATCCCACTGCGGCAACTATCACGGAGGCCCTCTTGATTTGCGCGATTTCCTCCGCGGTAAAGAACGGCCTTGAGAGATCGCTGATGCCAAAATTGGCGATGGCACCACCCTGGTTTTGGTAGTAATCAATCTCTACCGAATAGGAATTGCCTTTTGCAAAATGGAAGTTGGCGTCGCCTTCGGTAGCGGCCTGATCGCGCCACATGTCGATAACCTTTTTGCCGTCTACAAAAACTCTCATCCCGTCATCGCTTTGTGCCCTAAGCAAATAGTCCCCCGTTTTTTCAGGTGAGAAGTTGCCAGTCCAACGCACAGAATAGTTATCGTGTCCCGTGATCGAACTAGGGCCCTGATCAGACCAGTCATTTTGGATCACGCCCACGGTTTCTGTAGCCACAGGCGGGCCTTGCAATCTCATTCCCTTGTAGATTTGCATCTTCCAGCCAGAACCAGACGCCGAAGTTACGGTGCCATCACATACGTAGCTTGAAGAACCTTGATAATGGATTTGGGTTACTCGCGCCCCAGGAATTTCCTTTTTGATTGACGTCACTAGTCCAATTTTGTAATGGGGATCAACAAAAGAAGATCCGCCGCCGTTGGTTACGGCGGGATCCGCATTGGGCCCAACCACAACCACATTTTGATTAGGTTTCAATGGTAAGATGTGTCCGGGGTTAGCAAGTAGTGTGGTCCCTTCTTCTGCAATTCTCAAGGCAACCGCATCATTTTTGGCTTGGACCCATGGCTGACCTGATTTCTGAGGCCGATCCATCCAGTGGAGAGCAAAGGCAACTCTCAGCAGCCTTGCTACCTTATCATTCAACAAGTTTTGTGAAATCTTGCCCGAAGCAAGCAGCGGCAGCAATGTGTTGGAGTTCATGTAATCGCCGCTTGGCATCTCAAGGTCTTCACCGGCATTAAATGCGGCTACTCCATCATGAGTAGCCCCCCAATCCGACATGACAACGCCTTTAAAACCCCATTCATCTTTGAGGATGTCGGTTAGCAGAATCTTGTTTTGTGAAGCATGCTCACCATTGATCAGATTGTAACTATCCATCAGCGCCCAAACATGACCCTTCTTAACCGCTGCTTCAAATGGCACTAATTGGACTTCGTGGAGGGTCCTTTCGTCTACAATCGAGTCATCTGTTTGACGGTCAATTTCGTTGTCGTTGCAGGCAAAATGTTTGACGGTAGCGGCTACTCCTTGAGCCTGAACCCCCCGAATGATCGGAACATCCATAGAAGACGTTAAAAAGGGATCTTCCCCTAGGTACTCAAAGTTTCTGCCATTCTGAGGAATCCGATCAAGGTCAACACCAGGGCCCAGCCAGTAATAGACACCACGGGCTCTGGCGTCGATCCCAATCGCGTTGCCATAAGCATGGGCAAGTTCTGGATCCCAGCTTGCCGCTAATGTAACACCAGCCGGATAAGCCGTTGAGGGTCCCTGATTTCTTAACCCAAGGGGCCCATCTGACATTCGGAATCGAGGGATTCCCAACCGTGGGATACCGTAGGTGTAAAATCCGTCAACTCCACTAATCATGTTCAGCTTTTCGGCTAAGGTCATTTTTTTGATGAGTTGGTAAATCTCACCTTCCGAGCCATCCTTACTGATGTTCGGCCGAGTTAGGATGAGGGTGGCGATTGTAAGAATCATTGTTTGCTCCTAATTTGCCTGATTTCTTCTAAAACACAGGCTAGGGATTCGAGGGATGTCTGGGGTGTTACAATCTCGAATGGCATATTCGCCAAAACGTGATCAACAAAATATTTTAATTCGTGATAGTAGCCACCAAGGTCCGAGATGTTTCCGCCACCATCGGTGGACATTTTTGCAAATTCAGGTTGTACTGGTTCTTTGCCCTCTTCATAAATTGTTAAGGGACCTCCATCCATGATAGCGGCTCCATTCTCATAAACGGCTCTAAACGAGTGCTTAAATGGGGTACCTTGGGGAAAATTCCATCCACCCTCTAAATGAGCAATCTTGCTTCCAAATTTCATGGTGGTAAAGACATGGCTTGGACCGGTTTGATCAATCGTTCCATAACTCACCATTTCGTCTGGTTTACCAAGCAGATAGAGAGCGTAGTCAGTATCATGAATATGCATATCTAACACGCCACCACCTGCCCGCTTAGGGTCACTTGTCCACGCCTTGGTTGCCCACTTTGGAAACGAGCCATACCTGGTGAGGTTAATGCTTTTGAGTTCTCCTAACCTGCCTTCTACCGTGAGTTTTTTGAGGTATGCGTACTCTGGCCAAAACCGGATGCAGTGACCAATGAACAGTTTGACTCCAGCTGCCTTGCAGGTTTCTGCCATTGCCGATGCGTCTTCCACCGAGGTCGACATTGGCTTTTCACAGAACACATGCTTGCCGGCTTTGGCCGCCAATTCCGTCCATTCTCGGTGCATATCGGTGGGCAGGCAAACATCAATCGCATCAAACTGGACCGCAGAGGCGGCGTCTTCAAGATTAGAGAACACGGGCCGACTCGTATCTTCCCCAAACTTTTTGGCGGATTCCGGCCCAGGATCGATACAGCCCACCAGCTCAACATTGGGCAGCTGTTTGTACACGCCAACATGCATCCTCCCCATAAAACCGTAACCCACCAAAAGAATTCTAAGACTTGCAGACATGAGTTTTTAGAATATCCTTATTTCGCGGCGAACGCTTTTTAAGCCCGTGGACGGCATCCAGAGCTGGCCTTGTTAAGACGGAGAGCCCGAAAGCTCAGGCAGGAATGGTCTCTTTTCATGCCTAGGAGGGTGCCTCCTTGCAAGGAATTTTAAAATCTGGCAATATGAAGAGGCTCATATCGCTTTTTGCAACTGCACCCAGCCAAGCCAACCAATTTGGCTTACAATAGGCTACTCAGGCTAACATTCACATGTTGGACCGGGGAGCAAGGAAACAAATATGAAAAACCAGTTTGGTCTGCAAGCGATGATCCTCGCATCTTTCACTGCCTTAGCGGTTGGATGCGCTCCTGGTGGAACCACCTCTTCAAAACCGACAGCCCATGAGCTTGCGGCTACAGGAAAGCCGACTGGCAAAGTTGAGGTCAAGCTTTTTAAGGGAGGGTACGGAATTGGATTCTTTCAAAGAGCAGCCCAGGATTACATGAAGCAAAATCCAGGGGTCACCATCACCGTTTCCGGAGACCCGAAAGTTTGGGAAGAACTTAGGCCGAGAATGGTGGCAGGAGACCCGCCAGACTTGATGTACCCAGGCTGGGGCATGGACCATTGGAAATTAGCCCAGGAAGGCCAGCTTTACACACTTGACAAGGCCCTTGAATCTCCCGCCTATGGCAGCAAAGAATCCTGGCGCTCTACGTTTATCCCCTCGGTGCTTGCCCTTGGTCAAAAAGATGGCAAGCAATACGTGATGCCTTACTTCATCAATATCCAAGGGATGTGGTACGACCCAGGCGTCTTTGCCAAGCATGGCTGGACTCCGCCTAAAACCTTCCCCGAGCTTCTTGCTTTGTGCCAAAAAATCAAAGCGGCGGGAATTGCTCCACTGACCTTCCAAGGGAAATATCCCTACTACATGATCGAAAACATGATCATCCCCTGGGTTCAATCCATAGGTGGAATTCAGGCGGTTAATGACCTTCAAAACCTCAAGCCCGGAGCGTGGCAAGCTCCTGCTGTGCTCCAAGCCGTGAGCATGATTGATCAGCTTAACAAAGCGGGTGATTTTGAAAAAGGAGCGGTAGGAATGACCCACACAGAATCTCAAACTGAATTTGTGAATGGCAAAGCTGCTATGATTCCTTGCGGCTCTTGGCTCCATTCTGAAATGGCAAAGACCATGCCCCCTGGCGCGCAAATGGCTTACTTTTTGCCACCAGTGGTTCCTGGTGGAAAAGGAGATCCCACCGCCATGGAGATTTCCATTGAACCTTGGATGGTGCCGGTCAAAGCCAAAAATCCAGAAGCGGCGATTGATTTCTTTAAGTACCTGACCTCATTACCGGTTGCTCAAAAGTTTGTTCAAGAAAAAGAAACGTTGATGTCGGTGGTAGGAAGTGATTCAGGTCCTCTACCTCCTCTGCTCCAGTCCCAGGATGATCTTTTCAAGCAGAGCAAAACTGTCTACAGCTATATTGCAAGGCAATGGTATCCGCAAATGGAAACTTCCATCGAAAATGCCCTCACAAGCCTTTTGAATGGAGACATTACCCCTCAGCAATTCTGTGATCGGGCTGAAGCCGCCGCTAAAAAGACGCGCGACGATCCCAACATCATGAAGCACCATCTCAACTAAAATCGGATGGCAGCTTCAAAATCGGGGATTAATAAGGGTAAAGGAACATTTATTGTCCTTTACCTTGGTCCCGCCCTCATCATCTATCTCGGCCTTGTCATCTGGCCGCTGATTCAGGCTTTCCAATTTTCTCTGTACCGATGGAGCGGATTGTCCAACGTTGCCACGTTCATCGGGCTCCATAACTTTCAAAAACTTGCCCATGACGACGTCTTTTGGCGCAGTTTAGAGCATAACCTTGCCCTTCTTGTGATTGGAGGAGCGGTAATTGTGGCGATATCCCTGGTTGCCGCTCATCTCCTTGCCGAAAAAGGGCGTTCGGCCCGGCTGCTCAGAGGGGTCATTCTTTTTCCTCAGATGATGTCTCTGACAGTTGTCGCCATTTTGTGGATGTTCATCTTTAACCCCCAATTTGGGATCGTTACCGGATTGTTCAATGTATTGCATCTTGGAAACTTATCTAAGACATGGCTTGCCTACCCTCCCACCGCCTTGCCTGCGGTAGGAATTGCCTTTGCTTGGTTTGCAATTGGGTTTTATGCGATGCTTTTTTCGGCAGGATTGAAGACAATTCCCGATGAAGTCAAAGAAGCTGCCGAGCTAGACGGCGCGGCAGGATGGCAAAAATTCAGAAAAGTCACCTGGCCAATGCTGTGGTCCATCAAGCGCATTGTCCTTGTCCACTTGACCATTTTGGTGCTCAATATCTTTGTTCTGGTGTATTTGATGACCGCGGGAGGGCCTGATCGCGCCACTGAAGTTTTGCTGACCTACATGTATCAGCGTGCCTTCCAAGATTCTCAGCTAGGTTACGCAACTGCGATTGCAGTTGCCAATTTTGTGGTGGCGATGGTTCTGACATTCCTTGTATTGCTGGTGATTGGCAAAGACCCCACCGAGGCAAGACCTTGAAGAAGATTGTTTCAACCCTCATTTTGGCAAGTGTCCTCGGCCCCATGATTTGGATGCTTATCCTTAGCTTCAAGCCTGGCTATAAGATTGTCGCCAACCCCTGGTCACTGCCCCATCACCTGCACTTTGAGAATTACACCAATGCTTGGACCACAGCCCATTTGGGCCACGATTTTGGAAACAGCATCTTGGTCACCATTGGAACCCTTATCGTTCTCATGCCAATCGGAGCGATGGCTGCCTACGTTCTTGCCAGATACCCCTTTAAGGGCTCTCAACTTATCTTTGGCACTATTTTAGGTGGCATGATGTTTCCATTTTTCTTGGTTATGGTGCCGCTGTTTATGCTGATGAATCAGCTTCATTTGTATGACACCAAATCTGGGCTCATCTTGGTTTACATTGCCTACTCTCTTTCTTTCACGATTTTTGTGCTCTATGGGTTCTTCCAGACACTGCCCCATGAATTGGCTGAAGCCTCGATGCTAGATGGCTGCAATCACCACTCTGTTTTCTGGAAGGTTATGCTGCCGCTGGCAAGACCAGGCATGATTGTGGTTGCCGTCTTTAATGCGATCGGGCTGTGGAACGAATATGCCCTTGCTTTAGTCTTGGTTCCGAGCCAAGCCAACCACACTTTGCCACTTGGAATCGCTGACTTGGCGTCCACCCAGCAGTACCAAAGCGATTGGGGCGCACTTTTTGCGGGATTGGTTATTGTGATCCTTCCCGTTTTGATTGTTTACTGGATTTTACGAGATCGGATTCACGATACGATGCTGGCGGGTGCCGTCAAAGGATAACTATGAACAAAAAAGGAATTAACTACTGGTCTTTTCCGGGCGGATTACAAAATAGCTTTGATCCGTTCGAAGCGATCAAACTTTCTAAAAAGTATGGCTACCAGGCCCTCGAATTTGGAGTTTCAGATTCAGGGGTCCTACCCCTATCTATTACGGAACAAGAGTGCCAGAAAATAAAGCAAGCCGCCGATTCTGAGGGAATTGCCCTTGATAGCTTAGCGAGCGGGCTTTACTGGTCTCGAGCCCTAGGCGACGGAAATCCAGCCCAAAGAGCGGCCGCCCTGGAAGACCTCAGAGCCATGCTGAGGATCAGCCGGTGGCTGGGTGCCAAAACCCTGCTTGTAATCCCGGGGGCGGTTGACGTCTTCTTTTTGCCAGGCAGAGAGGTGCAAGACTATCATGAGGTGCATAATTACGCCTCCGATGGACTGTCTAAAGCGTTAGAGTTTGCGGAAGAAGCCGAAGTGCGGATGGGGCTAGAAAATGTTTGGAATCGCTTTTTGATGAGCCCGCTGGAAATGAAAGGGTTTTTAGAGAAGTTCAATAGCCCATGGATCGGCTCTTATTTGGATGTTGCCAACGTGTTGCCAATGGGATATCCCGAGCAGTGGCTAAAAATCTTAGGAAAACTCATCGTTGGCGTCCACTTTAAGGACTACCGCCGCGCGGTTGGAACGGCAGAGGGATTTGTTGACCTTTTAGAAGGCGATGTCAACTGGCCGGAAGTAATGAAGACCATCAAATTGATTGGATACGATGGTCCGGTTGTTGCCGAAATGATCCCCTTGTACCACCACGCCCCTTTAGTCCGCGTTGAAAATGCTTCTCGGGCCATGGATGCGATCCTTGCGATGGCTTAGAAAGTCCAACCGTCATTGGGTACAAAATCAGAGTTCTCCATTGCGGGGGTCTAGCCTTCCAAAAGGCGGATCTCCGCAACAGAGGGCCTCTCAGTTTAGTGCCGCCCAACCTAGGGCGGCACAACTTGTGTGTGGCTCTTTTATTCAGTTGGCCGAGATCGGTTTCCAAACAAGCTGCTGACTTTTTCGGGACATATTTTGCCAAGCAGGATCTCGATGTCTTCCCTGGTTTTGGGTTCAGACTTCAACATTTCTTCTACTTTTTGGTAGCCATGCATCACGCTAGAGTGGTCTCGGTTTCCAAACTGGGATCCAATATGCTTCCAGGTATCTTCGGTGACTTCTCGGGCTAAAAATATCGCAACATGACGGGCGTAGACGATGGGGCCTCGTCGTGATGCCCCTCTCACTTCACCGGTTTCAATGTGATAATATCGGCTGACAAGGTCAATGATCTGTTTGACATTGGGGCGGTTAGCGGTCCGACGCCCATAGTGCTTCTCTGCATAGGACTTCACATAATCTGCGGTCATTGCGCAGTTATCTGCCAAAGACATCATATGAAGGGTTTTGAGGGCCCCTTCTAAGGTTCTGATGTTATCAGAGATTTTTTCCGTCATCAGCATTGCAACGTCAGGGCTTAGTTCAATGCCAGATTGCTTGGCCTTCGAAAGCAAGATAGCGCACCGAAGCTCTGTATCGGGAACACTGATGTCCACCACAAGTCCCCACTCGAATCGGGTTCGCAGCCTCTCATCCATTTGATGAAAGTCGCGGGGGCTACGGTCCGAGCAAATTATAATTTGACTGCCAATTGAGCGCAGATGGTTGTAGGTATGGAATATCTCTTCGCACGTTTTTTCCCTGCTAGCCAGATGCTGAATATCGTCAATCAGCCAGACTTTGCATCCACGATTTCGCCACCGAAAAGCTTCCACCCGGTTCTCCTGGAGAGCTCTCACAAAATCTTCACCAAACTGCTGTCCAGAGACAAATCCAATTTTGGAAGTTGGATCCAATCGCAAACACTCCATGGCAATTGCGTTCAACAAGTGGGTTTTCCCAACTCCATTGGGTCCGTAAATAAAAAGAGGATTCATATCAGCGCCAAGTTTTTGGGTCACTGCTTTTGCCCCTGCAATCGCTAAGCGATTGCTCTGCCCCACGATAAAATTATCAAACGTGAGCCTAGAATCTAGATTCACCATCAAAGGCTCATTGGAATGCGGTGAAGGATCAGTTTTTTGGCTAGGAGCAGGGACCGACGCCCGATAAGGGACAGTTAGTTCACTTGACGCAGCCGCCTTGGTCTGGGCTGCCACTTGTATTTCCACCGATACGGAGTATCCAAGCTCATCGCTCAACAACTGCTCAATTCTCGATAGGAACCTGCCTTCAACCCACTGCTTCACAAAAGAACTTGGGCAGCCAAAAGTTGCAACTGCATTCGACAGACTTTTCGGACTGAGGGGCTTAAAGAACTTAACAAACCAAGAAGAAATGACGTCTTGTTGAAGGAGAATCAACACGCCCTTCCAAGCCTCCACTAATTGGATAAAATCCTCAGTGTCTTCTAGGCTAAATTGACCGGCAAGTTTCATTGTTCGTAACGAGGGACTGGAGAAAAAATTATACTAAATGTTAAGATTCCTGATTTAAGAAATTTACACAATTTATGGGCAAAGAACTCCATCCAGAAGCTAAGAAACTTAGATTAAATCAATATCAGTATTTTTACTGTGATTATCCGTGTTTTTCGATGGTTTTCTATAGATTTAAGTTCCCTTTTAAGGTTTCGGTTTACCAAAATTTGAAATAATCTAAGGTTGTGGTAGGTAAGGTTGACTAATAAAGTTTTGGGAATTCTCAATGGCAATTGGGGGAGCGATTCGGTGATGCTGAGGTGGCTTGCCGAGGCAGACTTAATCCTTGCCGCTGACGGAGCCGCCGACTTGTGTTTGAGGCTTGGATTTCAGCCTCACCTCACGGTTGGAGACCTGGATTCCTTGAAGGCAAATCCCAAAAACCTCAAAGAAATTGAAGTCATTGATGACCAAAACTTTACTGACTGCGACAAATTGCTAACTGCCCTTTCCAAGCATCAAGAAGCCAACATCACCCTAATTGGGTTAGAGGGAGACCGTCCCGACCATTTTCTAAGCTCATTGCTATCGGTAGCAAGGGTAAATATCCGATTGCAAATTGGATTTTCTAAGGGATATGGCACTCTCTTGGTAAGTGGACAATCGACAGCCTTTACCACCCACGGAACAACCTCGATGCTGCCTTTGGAAGCCTGCACAGGAGCTTGCCTTTTAGGGACAAAGTGGCCCTTATCGGATGCCGATTTATCATTAGAGGGATCGGTTTCTATATCCAACCGAGGGTTAGGACCATGTCAGGCTTCTCTCAGGACCGGTGCTGCCTTCCTATTTGTGGAATCGAGCGAAATGCCAAATTGGGAGTTTTTTCATTTTGACTGAACCGGTCCATTTAGATGGAATTGATTGGGCTTTAGTACTTGCTTTTATTGTTGCTATCGCAGGGCTTGGCCTCTTTACAAAACTCAAAAGTGAATCTGCCCTTAGCTACATCGTGGCAGGAAGGGCACTATCCGTCCCTGCGTTTGTAGCAACGCTTGTTGTCACCTGGTACGGAAGCGTTCTTGGGATTGGAGAGTCGGTTAGCTATTACGGAGTCGGCACGTGGCTACTTTTGGGCGTTCCTTACTACCTGTTCGGGGTGGTTTATGCCCTGACATTTGCCAAAAAGGTCCGTTCAGAAAAGCAAATCAGCATCCCAGAACGGATTGAATCCTCGTTTGGCCGCCCCGCCGGCATTGCTGCTTCTGCCCTAACTTTTCTTCTTGCCGCCCCTGCTGCCAACGTTTACATGTTGGGAGTTCTTCTGCATACCATGACCGGTTTGCCAAATGTACTCTGTGTTGCGATTGGGGCGATCGTCGGAGCTGCTTTTTTAATTCGGGGCGGCCTCCTTGCCGACGTTCGCATGAGCATGGTTGCTTTTGGGGCTGTTTATCTTGGATTCATCGTTATTGACCTTATGAGCTTAAAACACGGCACTCCGCTCCAAGTTGCCTCAAGCCTGAAGGATCCTAATCTGAGGAAGATTGATGGCGGACAAGGAATCCTCGCTGTCATCAGTTTTATGATCCTGGGGGCTTGGACGATGGTAGACCCCGGATTTCACCAAAGAGTCACAAGCGCGTCTGCCCCTGGGAAGGCCCAAAAGGGAGTTTTGATCGCCGTTCTCTGCTTTATCGTTTCCGATCTCCTAACAATCTCCGCCGGACTCTATGCTCTGCGTGCCCTGCATCCCTTACCCAACGATCCGGTGGCTATCTTTCCGAGGTTTGGAGCCCTTGTGTTGCCTCCTGGCTTAAAAGGGCTGTTTTTTGTTGGGCTTTTTGCAATTAGCCTTGCCTCACTTGTTGGCTATACCCTGGTGTGCGGCGCTACCTTTGGCAGAGATATCGTTGGAAGAATCAAAACTTTGTCTGAACACCAGACCGTCTTTTGGACCAGAGTTGGGCTTGCTGTTTCTGGCATTGTTTCGTTTAGCGTTGCCATCTACGTTCATAGCGTAGTGGACATTTGGTATTCATGGTCTGGAGCGCTGGTGGGAGCGTTGTTAGTTCCCACGATACTTGCCTACCAAAGCTCATCCGATTCCAAGACAATAAAGGTCAATTCCTGGGCCATGACTTGTGCGATGGGAACTGGCTTTGTGGGAGCTTTTTTGTGGATGGCGTATGGTCTGCGAACCGGAAACCCTAATTTAACAGTCCATTTATTCAAACAAAAGTTTAGTATTGGAACTTTGGTGCCAGCTGCCTTGGGGACGGTCGTTGTACTGTTGCCTCTGCAGTGGAGTGCAAAATTTAGAACGAATCATTAGAATGGAAGACGTAATGGAAGATGTAATGGAATCAACCAGTGATGCAATGACAGCGGACAGCCCAGCCGGCACCGCAGAAGTAAATGATCAAGCAACAATTACGCTTTTGCGAGGTGGTCAACCTACCGACAGTGTGTTTGCAATCAATGGCAAAGCCGTTATTGGCCGCTTTGATCCCAGCCATGGCCCAATTGATATTGATCTTGGAGGACTTGAGGAAGGCAGCTACGTAAGCCGCAAGCATGCGTCCATTGAGAAGACCGACAACGGCTATACGATATCTGATCTTGGCTCTAGTAACGGAACCTGGACGATGCAAGGAAATGATTTTGCGCGCGTCGAATCGGCACCCCTCACCGATGGAATGATCTTTGCGCTTGGAAACGCTCAGTTTGTCTTTCACTCAGGGGCAAATGCGGCTCCTGCTGCCGAAGAACCTGCCCCCGAGCCGGCTGCAGAAACTTCTGAACCTAGCTTGTAATCAATTTTAGCGTTGGCTGTTTGCCGCCGCTTGCCAACTCATTGGCAGTGGTGAGGCTGTCATACTGAAAATGGCATGCCCGAGTTATTGCACACAGCCCTGACAGCCTTGCCGCCTCCCAAAATTGGAAAGGTGAGAGAGGTTTATGACCTTGGGGATGAGCTGCTGATCATTGCGACCGATCGCATTTCCGCCTTTGATGTGGTTATGGCCAATGGCATCCCCGATAAAGGCGCCATATTAACGCAAATTTCTAGATTCTGGTTTGATTTGCTGGGAGCCGTGATCCCCAATCACTTTATTTCAGACGATTTGTCTGCCATCGAAAATAAAATCGGCGGGAAGCATCCAGAGCTGGCTCAGAGGTCAACGCTAGCCAAGAAAGCCAAAGTCATCCCCATTGAATGCGTTGCCAGAGGCTATCTCACCGGTTCGCTTTACAAGGAATATCAAGAACTCGGCTCTCACGTTCACGGAATGAACCTTCCCAAAGGGTTGCCAGATGGGTCTGCCCTGCCAGAACCGCTGTTTAGCCCCGCAACAAAAGCCGAAGAAGGTCACGACGAAAACATTTCGTTTCAGCAGATGGCCAAACAAGTTGGTCAAGAAACCGCTGAATATCTTAAAGGAAAGACTCTTGAACTCTATAATCTGGCTGCAAGCCATGCCTTAAAGCACGGAATCATCTTAGCGGATACCAAATTTGAATTTGGAGAAACCAAAGACGGCATTATCCTTATTGATGAGGTTCTGACTCCGGACAGTTCACGTTTTTGGGACGCCTCACTTTGGAAGCCGGGACAGGCCCAAGCTAGCTTCGACAAACAATTTGTGAGGGACTATTTAGAGTCAATCCACTTTAACAAACAGCCTCCTGGACCATCCTTGCCGCCCATGATTGTTGAACAAACGAGGGCTAAGTATTTAGAAGCCTATGCAAAAATTGTCGGCAAACCCTTTCAAACAGAGGCCAGCTGAGTGTTTTGGATCTATAACATCCTTCTTGCCCTTTTTAGCCCCATCTGGGTTCCTTATCTCTACTTCCATTCCAAAAAGAGAAAACCAGCCCCGCTCTGGAAGGAACGGATGGGTAACTATGGACTGAGCCCTAACAAAAATGAACGCAGAATCTGGATTCATGCGGTAAGTGTTGGAGAGGTTCTTGCCGCCAAATCAATCTTAGAAGAAATTAGGACTTTGATGCCAGACCACAAAATTGTGCTGTCCGCAACAACATCCAGCGGTTACGACACAGCCCAAGGCGAGAACAAGAAAAAATTGGATGCTAGCAAACCAGGTCTGTACGACTATCTTGTTTATTTTCCTATTGACCTGCCTCGATTCACCCTTGCTGCCATCCAGCAAATTCAACCAGAAGCAATTGGACTCATGGAATCAGAACTGTGGTGGAATTTCCTTTGGGCGGCAAAAGTCTTTGACTCCCAAGTCCTCATCTTAAACGGAAGAGTCTCAGACCGAAGCTACCCAAGAATCCAAAAGCTTAAACCGTTCTATAGAGGAATGTTAGGGCTTGTAGACCGCTGTTTAATGCAAAGCGATCTTGATGCAAGCCGAATTCAATCGGTGGGTGCTAGGAAAGTTGAAGTCCTTGGAAATTGCAAGTTTGATGAGCCGGTTGTCCAACAAAAGCATTCTAAGTCAGATTGGCGCCATAAGTTCGGTCTGAGAAAAGACTTGCAAACCTTAGTCATTGGTTCCACCCGTGGAGAGGCAGAGGAGCTATTTATTGGGGAATTCTTACAACTTTTGCCATCAGACATCCAATCGAGGCTTCAAATCGTCCATGCTCCAAGGCATATTGAACGTGCCAGCAAAGTCATGGAAATTGCCGCGTTAAACGGTTGGAGCCCTCGATCAAGAAGCTCTGATGAATCAAGCCAGTATCTTGTTTTAGATACTTATGGAGAGCTAAGCTCAGTCTATGGAGCCGCCGATCTTGCCATTGTTGGCGGAGGGTTTGATAATCTTGGTGGTCAAAACCTAATCCAACCACTTGCCCACGGAGTGCCCGTCTTGCATGGCCCCAACATGCAGAATTTTAGAGGAGTGGCCAGCCTTGCCCACAAGGCAGGCTGTGCGTTGGTTTGCAAAACACCGGCCGAACTAAGCCAAGAAGTCTGCAAACTGCTTGACGACCAAGAACTTCTTACCAAGATGGGAAGAGCGGCTCTTGAACTGGTTGCAGCCAATCAGGGGGCAAGTAAGCGTTATGCCCAAGCCCTTTCCGATGCCGCGTCCACCTCGTTTTTAGCCGGTGAAGCTAGAAGGAAGAAGATTGCAGCAAGAAAGGCAAAGTTAGACCAACACCCAACGCCAATTTCTGAAGAAGCAGGTAACACTCAACACTAATGGATCAAGAACTCAAGCCAACCGTTGGCATCATCATGGGGTCATCAAGTGACTACGAATCTCTCAAAGACGCAGAAGCATGCTTGGTCTCATTTGGCGTAGGACATGAGGTTAAGGTCGTTAGTGCTCATCGGACCCCAGAACAGATGGTGTCTTACGCAAAATCGGCAGCATCGCGGGGGTTAAAAGTGATTATCGCGGCGGCAGGCGGTGCTGCCCACTTGCCAGGCATGGTTGCCTCGCTGACCCCGCTTCCCGTGATTGGAGTACCCATTCAAACCAAGGCTCTCAGCGGAGTGGATTCGCTTTTATCGATTGTGCAGATGCCCAAAGGAATTCCGGTTGCAACCGTGGCCATAGGAAATAGTGAAAACGCGGCATTGTTGGCGATTCGGATTTTGGCACTGCAAGACTCCGCCCTTGCCGACAAGCTCAATCAGCACGCTCAATTGTTACAAGATAAAGTTGGAGAAATGAACTTGCTTCTCGATCAACGGCAAAAACCACAATAAGTTAATTTGCCTCATTTCGTTCGGCGGAATAGGCCAGCCCTAAAGAGTTGGTTAGGTTTCTAGGCTAATAGATCCGAGTGCTGTTATCGGTTCGCAATCGCTGCCTCAGTTGCCGCTCTGCTAATTGCAACCGCCTTGACTCCATCAACGCCGGTTGGCATGTGCCCCATTTCACCAGTGCGCATCACCCGGTTCCACTCTTCGTACATGCCTTCGAAGTTTTTTTCATGGGACCATGGCAAGTAGTCGGTTCCATTTGTTTTTCTAACTTCAAAAACACCAGAATCTCGATCGTAGCGAATAATCCCTTCCGTGCCAATGATCTGGTACGTAAAATGACTAATCGGATCACGAGCCGTATGGCAATAAGTAAAGCTCATCTCCACCGTGGTCAAAGCTCCATTTTGGTGACGCATGTGCAAATAAACGTGGTCTGGAGCTTCAAAATTCTCCACCCACGCACCAGTTGAACTCCACTTCTCGCACTCGCTCTGCAGCCACCAATGGGCTAAATCTATCTGATGAACACCGCAATCAACCATCGGCCCTCCCTCTAACATCCGCTCTGTGCGCTGGGGGGAATAGATTTTAGCTCCGTTGGAATCGGTCTCATAGATTCCATGCAGATTCCAAATATAAATCAATCTCATTGACCGCACTTCCCCAACTACTTTTTCATCAATAAGACGCTTGATTTCCTTGGCGACCGGGCTAAATCGATAACAAAAACCTACCGCAAGGGGCAGGTTGGCTTGGCTCATCGCATCAATCATCTCCTCGCCATCGGCATCAGTCATGGCAAGAGGCTTCTCGCACAAAACTGGAAAACCCCGTTTGGCGCACTCAAGCACGTTGTCTTTATGGGTCGGAGCCGGTGAGCAGATGGTGACCGCCTCAATACCGCTTGAGAAGAAAAGCTCTCGATCATGAAATGCATGAGGGGCATCGAATTTCTTTTGCAGGGCCACCGCTCGTTCAAAGACGGGATCAAACACGGCATGAAGGGTCACTCCCGGCTCGGAGGCAATGGCTGGACCATGTCCAAAATCCGCAACCGAACCCGCGCCCATTAAGCCAATTTTAATTGGCCCCTCGGTTTGAAGTGACTTCATGGAATGGGTTGAGAGTACCGCCCTTAACGGCCAGACATTACTTTGACTTTTTCGGCTGAACAATCGGATGCTGTTTTGCAGAAGGCGGGCAGTCTTGGTACGGATACTCGCGGTTCGGATAGACGCTATGCCAAATTTGCTGATTCAGAGCCAGGTCGTCGCTTTCATCGGGATAGTCAAATTGAAGCGCCTGCGCACCTGGCCGATTAAGAGTGGTCAGGCTTATCTGCGGATTCAGTGCGGTATAGGGCTGAAGATTGGGTTGGCGCTGAAAGCAATTTGCCATGATGGGCGCATTGCGGTCAAACCTTGTCATCGGCGGAATCTTCAAAATCGCCTCGATGGTACGAAGAACCGAAGCCTGGTCATAATAGGTGCGATTCGTCCCCATGCCCCTAGAATAAGGGCTAACGACGAGGCAAATGCTGCGGTGACCATCAATATGATCGTAACCATCCTGAGGGTCATCTTCAATGATGAAAATGGCGGTTGATTTCCAGTACTTCGAGTGGGAAACCGCGTCGACGACTCGACCAACTGCTTCATCGTTGTCGGCGTTCATGGCACATGGGGTTGGCATGCCAGGAGCCTCGCCCGACGTATGATCCTGCTCTAAATAAAGAACGGTGAGATCTGCCAACTTTTTGCCCTTTTTGATTCGCGAATGAAAGTCTTTGATAAACTCGTCAGCCCGCACTTGGTCGGGAATTGTTAGATTCCAGCCCGGGAAATGGTGATCAGAAACGCTCCACAGCCGCTTTTCTTGAATCGAAGGAGTCCAAGGCAGAGGCTTGTGATCTTGATACAAATTCCAGCAGTCTGTCCAAGTCATTTTAGGCGGCAAGTTTGCATAGACGTACTCACCGTAATTCCGCACCGTCTTGCCATGATCCAAGGCATCGTCCCAAATGGCACCAGAAGAGCTGATGGCAAGAGGATCATCTCCCCAAGGATAGCTGCGGGTCCATCCTCCAAAAGACCGTTCTAAATAGGCGGTTGAATTGGCTTCTGTGCTCCACGCGTGGCCATCGGTAGAAATGACTGAATCGCAAAAATAGCGGGTTAAAGTGCCGAACTCTTTGGCAAGCCTGTGCTCATTGGGAGTCACTTTTTTGCCAAAGTTGACCAAATAAGAGTCTCCGTCAACCGTGTCACCAAGAACTTGGTCATAGGTCCGGTTTTCTTTGATGATGTAGATAACATGAGAAATCTGGGGCGGTAAAACGGCGTGATCAGGCTTTTCTGATTTTGGTTGTCGGCTTAACACCTTCGTTGAAGGGAGGGCGCCGCTGCTGTCAATAACTGATATTGATCCCAAAGAATCGAACACCGAATAGCCCATTCCTGGCTTAGATTTGGTTGCCCGGGTTGCCGGCAATGGCGTGAAGCTTGGGGTTGGATTCTGGGCGAAATGGCTTGGCTCCTTTGTTGAGTTTCCGACGCCGTTGGTGCAAGCCACCACAATTTGATTGTTATGGATTGCAATTGCAATCGGGTAATCGGGGGTGTTGAGAGAGCCCAACTGCTTACCCCGCTTTGTAAAGAACCTCACTTGATTAGCACCACCGCAGGCAACCGCAACCGCACTGTGCAGATCTCCTGCCAGTGCATTGGGAGAAGCCCCAAATTCGGTTAACTTGGCAACTCGCCATACTCTTTTGATCTGGAAGTTTTGGGTGCTCACGCTTGTGACCGCATCTGAATTGGCATCGGGCACCAAAATTCTCCCATCGAATATCACTGGCTGCCCTGGCAAAAGCCCAAGTTTGAGCCTTTTGACCGTCTCTAAAGTGCGCGTTTGAATCAGGCAAAGCTCTCCGTGCCTTGCAATTCCACGCCGATCCACTGGCACTAAAGTTCCTGATGTTGTTTCGGCAGGGTGGTGTCCAACATGCTTGGTGCTTAGGCAAGTGACTGCGCACATTTTGCCGTTGTCAAAAAGCACAACCCCAAAAGGGGCCACATCGGTAGGGGACATCCGAAACTTGCCGGTTGTGATATTGACTTTTGCAATGGCATTATCGCGGCTCAAACAAACATACAACCAGTTGCCATTAGAGGAAAATGTAAGTCCGCATGGGTAAGACGGCCCCGAAATAGCAGAGTGATTCTGAAGAGTTATCGCCCTAAGAAAGGAGATTTCGCCTCCGTTGACCCGATAAAGTTCAACTCCTGAACCCGCGTCGGAGCAAGCCAACCGCTTGCCCGATTGAGAAAGGGCAATCCCCAATTGAGACGTTCCCGCATGGATTGGATAGGAGTGGTACTGCCCAGACTGAAGATCAACCACCGTGATGCCGGAATCTGTTTTGACGTAGGCAAACTGCCCATTCTTACTCAGCACAAAATCCACCGGCCGCGCGGGAAATTCAATTGTGCGCTTTGGAATTGCGATCTCCTTTCCTGTGTGAAGTCGGATGAGCTTTTCTTGAAGCGTTGGCCCTTTCCAAAAACCAAGGGCCGCATGAGGCAGCAATACGACCGAAGACATCACAATCGCACTGATCATTTTGGAAAAGGAGTTCATCAACCCTGAAGTTCTACCTTGCTCCCACCACTCGCATGTTTCTCTCCCTTAGGGTTTTGCAGAGATTTAACACAAAGATAACCCTCCTATAATCAAACCAAAACAATCAGACGATAAAGTAAATCCATGCGAAAGGCGTTTACTCTCATAGAACTCCTCGTGGTCATTGCAATTATTGCGATATTGGCAGCAATTCTCTTTCCCGTATTCGCTCAGGCAAAAGCCGCCGCCAAGCAAACGGCCTCACTGTCTGGACTGAAGCAGGTTTCGTTGGGGCTCCAGATGTATGCCACCGACAACGATGATATGTCGGTCATGCACTATGGTTGGGCACCTCCAGGAGCCGCAGACCAAGATCAGTATCACTATAACGACACTTGGGTTGGTGCAACTTTCCCCTACATCAAAAACAACTCAATCTACTTTGATAAGGACTTTGGCGAGATTTCAAACTACAACACCCTTTACCAAGATCCTTACTACACTTCCAATTTCTACACCTACGCTTGGTCTTGGATCACAACTTTTTCGATCAACGCGGATGGCTATAGTGAGCAAACCTATACCGGTAGCTGCACGAATCTGGGAAATGCCATTGACCAACCCAGAAGCTTAAGTGGAATTGATTCCATTGCTGATCGCCTCGCCGTTACCCCAACTCGATACGCTGCCATTCCAAACTACTCTTGGATGTACTTCCTGAGCTACAACGCATCGTGGCCGGTAGCCGACGCGTATGCTACCACTTGGAACTGGAACCAGCTGGTTTTTGATGCTCGCAAGCAATATCCGGCTAAGTTTATTGGTGCCTTTGCCGACGGTCATGCTGGAAGATTTGGCTCCGAGAAGTTCGTCAAGGAATATGTTAACGGCGGGGGAACCAGCGAAGCTACAACCACTGCTCAATACTGCCAGCAAATGCAGCAACGAAATCTATGGCAATTCTGGGGAGCACCTTGGTCTTCCGACTAGTTTTTGCCGTCTGCGCGTTGTCCTTGTTGGTGGGATGCAGTCAGCCTGGCACGGCCGGAGTTGAGATGAGCGGAAAGTCATTGGAAGCCAAACGGAAAGCGCTAGACCCTAACGATCCTCTGAAGCAGCCAGTTGACCACCACGGCGGAGCGTCGGGGCCTGGCGCAAGATAATTGGCAAAGACTCGAAAGAGCCCTCAAAAACAAAGGGGCATTGCTTCGTCAAAAAAGGCAATGCCCCATGATCCTTTATCGCGGGCAAGCCAAGCCTACAAATTAGGGCAATATGAACTTTGTCATCATGAATGCCTTGCTATTCTCAAAACAAGTCCTTTAGAATTTGGGGCGATCCTTTACGATGGTTTTGCGGAGATGGCGCTGCGCCGATTTCCTTTTGCAAAAAGCCGCTTTGCACAAGCCGTCAAACTTCAACCCACCAGCGTTGAGGCCCAGGTTGCTTTGGCAACTGCTCTATTTGCTCTTAAAGAAATTGCGGCTGCCAAAGAAGTTGGGATGGCTGCCATAAACCTCAACCCCTTTGATCTTGAAGTGCGAGAGAACATTGCGGAGCAAGTGCTCCACGCAGGAGACCTTGACTTCGCACTCCAACAGTATCAAGACATTCTTGACCTCAACCCAAATGCGGCGAGTGCTTTGCGCCGCATTGCCGAAATCCATACCAAGCTAGGAAGGTTTAAAGAAGCCAAGGAAAGTTGGATGGGACTCATTGACATTGACGACAAGTCCATGGTTGCCCACCTACAACTTGGCAACTTAGAAATCCTTCAAAACAATCTGGAAGGCGCAAAAATTTGGGCAAAAAAGGCTCTCGAATTGTCGCATGAATCGGTGGAGGCTAACCTGCTTGCTGGGCTCGCAAATTCTGGGTCCGGTTATGGGGCCGACGCAACCGGCTACTTTAGGAAAGTCGTTGCGATGGTGCCCATGCATCCGATTGGCAATGCATCACTTGGCCTAGCTCTTCAGGAACAAGGAGACTTTGAACGAGCAAACGATCACTTGCGACGCTCACTTAAGGTATGGCCCAATAATGGGATGGCGTACTACGGGCTGGCTAGGTCTGCCAAGCAAAAGGATGATCTATTGGCCCAGTCAATTCGCCAGGCTTTGAAGCATCCTGCTGCCCAAGTCCTTGACTTAAGTTATATGCACTATGCCTTGGGAAAGTGCAGTGAAGATCTTACCGACTATCAAGCCGCGTTTAGCCACTACAAGCAAGCCAACGAACTTGCCTTTGAGTTTTGGTTTTCAAAGCGTCCATTTCATCATGAGCGCCATCAGCAAACTGTCACTCAAGCCATAGAGACTTTTAAGCGCCTGAAGGGTTCCCGAGGTCGGCTAAGAATTGAACAAACTCAATCACCCTCACCGGTTTTTATCATCGGGATGATCCGATCTGGCACAACCCTGCTGGATCAAATCATTTCAAGCCATCCGCTGGTTTCTGCAGCCGGAGAAATCACCTATTGGCATGATAACGCGGCAAAACTCATCGCCCCCAAAGATGGCGAGGCTACCCAAGAAACGCTTGACAACCTCGCAGAACGCTACTTGCAATTCATTCAAGAGTTTGCCGACGGGAAGCCTTTTGTTACCGACAAACTCCCCAACAACTATGAACTAGCGGGGCTGATTCATCTTGCCCTTCCTCAAGCAAAGTTTGTCCATATCAAACGCCATCCCCTTGATAATTGCCTTTCGATATTCTCAACCGCCTATCAAAGACCACCTGCCTTTGCCAACCGACAAGCCGACATCGTATTTGTGTACAAACAATACGAAAGAATCATGAGCTTTTGGCGCGAGGTGATTCCTAGCTCCCAATTGCTAGAGGTTCAGTACGAAAACTTAACTACCAATCAAGAAGAAGAAACCAAGCGGATCATTCAATTTCTGCAGCTTCCTTGGGATGAAACTTGCTTGTCTCCGGAGCTCAACAAAAGGTCGGTTCATACGCCAAGCACGTGGCAGGTCCGGCAGCCAGTTTACAGGTCATCAGTCTCTAGATGGAAGAAATTTGAGCCATGGCTGGAAGAATTTCGATCCCTCGCAGAAGGTTCCAAGTTTCTTAGCTAAGCAAGAAAATCCTTCAGTTTGTTTTCTCTAAGATTGCAACCGCGGCAGCATGACCCCGTTCATGGGTGATGGAGATATGCAGCCTGTACCCTTCTGATCTCCATTTTTCGGCATCAATCACGGCAATGGGCTTGCCGGCTTCGTCATTTAAGATTTCGACGTCTTGCCAGCTAAGCTCAACCGACACGGCCTTGGCAATCGCTTCTTTGGCCGCCCACCGCCCTGCCAGTCTTTGAGGAGTTGTGACTACCTGCCGTTCCGAGGATGTTAAGATCCTCTCAATAAACTTTGGGTCCTCCATCGCCGATTCAATCCGGCTGACGTCTATCACGTCGATCCCAAGCCCAACAATCATTCCATGCCCCCGTTAGATTCTTGCATAAGGACGGCCAAATCAACAAGGCGGACTTGGTCTGATTTGTCAGCCGGGACTCCGGTCTCTAACATGATTTTGCAAAACGGACAGCCCAGTGCAATTTGAGTAGAACCCGTGTTCAACAGCTCTTCCATCCGCCGCTCAGCTGGTCTTTGGCCGGGGTCCTCTTCCATCCACATCCTGCCTCCGCCTGCGCCACAGCATAAGGTTTTCTTGCCGTGATTTTGAGGCTCAATCACCGGGAGGTTCAACAAGGACCTTGGGGCAATGGATTCACTGTTGACTCGTGCCAAGTAGCAGGGGTCGTGATAAGTAAATTGGCCCTCAATCCGTTTTATCTTGCCTTCGTTGGCAAGCCGGGCAAGCATCTGGGTATGGTGCTCAACCTTAAGTTTGTCTTCAAAATCGGGGTATTCGTTCTTTAAAGTATTGAGGCAATGAGGGCATGCGGTGACGATGGAATGGAATTGATACTTTTTCAGGGTCTCGAGATTGCTTCCCGCTAGGTCTTGAAACATAAACTCATCACCAACTCGTCTTGCCGGATCGCCGGTGCACGCTTCTTCCGTTCCCAAACAAGCAAAATCCACTTTAGCTTTGTTCAATAGAAAAGCAACCGCCTGAGACGTTTTGATTCCAGCAGGATCGGTGGCTCCTGCACACCCAACCCAAAATAAGACGTCAAATGTCTTTTTGTCTCGAGCCAGAGGCACATCATGCCCTTGCATCCATGCCTCACGATCGGTCGCATTGCCCCACGCGCTTCGGTTGGAGCCCATTTGTCGGAGCATGGTTGTAGCAGGACCGGTTAGTTTGCCCTCTGCAACCAAATTTCGGCGCATGTCAACAATAAAATCAACCTGACGGATGAGGACCGGGCAGGCTTCTACGCAGGCATTGCAAGTTGTGCACGCCCATAGTTCTTCGTCGGTTACCTTTGCGGCAAGGGAAGCCTTGGTGTACAAAGCCGACCGCGTTTCTTGAACAATGAGCTGGGGGTTTAACTTTTTGCCGACGTTCCAAGCTGGGCACACTTCGGTGCAGCGTCCACATTCCATACAGGCATCCAAAGACATTAAATGCCAGCGGTCAAAATCTGCCGCCTCGCTTGCCCCAATTTTCCCAGTTTGCTCGACCTCTTCCATGAGAATCGGTTCCAATCTGCCCATTTCCACTTCCGGAGCACCAGCCGCGGTGGAGATTGCAACCAGCACATGCTTTAACTTCATCTGAGGCAGAGTTACAAAGAAAACCCAAATCCAGCTCATGTGGAACCACCACGCAAACCGGTACATGGCAGGTGAAAACCTGCCCTCAAGAAGCCCCAAAGACGTTCCGACCGGCGAAACCCAGTTCCAATCATGCCATGGAGTCGAAGAGATTCTTGCTGCTTCTAGCCAATAGCCAGTCACGGCAACGACCAGCAAAAGCAACAGTGCCCAGTAGTCACTCCATTGGTGCCCCATCACCGGCCTTTGCCGCTGATTGCTCAGGAATCGTCTGATAAGTGCCCAGGAAACCCCCACCACAAAGGCCATTCCCATGACGTCCAGAGTCATTTCGTACACTTCGTAATAAAGCCCATAATGAAATTTGATAGGGCTGTAGGTATTGATCGCCAGCAGGGTTGTGCCAATGGTCAGGGCCAAAAACCCATAAAAGATCAGCAGGTGCATGGGGGCCCCTGTAGTTTTGCGAGACCCCCTCACCTTCTTTTGGGCTAGGATGTACACCAAAACGTGATGGATCCAGGTTTTGATGGTGCCAGCAAGGGTCTGAGGCTCCTTGGGCTTTGCCATTGGCTTGCCCTGCATCCAAAGCTTTGACCTAGCCAAGACTTGTGCTGCCATAATGGCAAGGCTTAGGTACGTGATGAAGTAAAAAAGGTGCTTGCCATTAGCCGAAATGTACAGAAATTCGTGGCGAGTGGGAACGGAATTCATAAGCGGCTCATCGTTGAGACGAATCTGAAGAGTACCTTTGCACCTAGGTGGGTGTTGAGGAACTCAAAACCCACCTAGCCCGGCAGGAGCGGGGACGCGACGTGAAGGTGCTTTGCAACTGAACATTGTCGGTAACCGTCTGGTTTCAGCGCAAATTAGACGGTTGACATGAACAATTGCCATAGATCGGCATTTGCTCTCGTTGAGATAGAGCAGGAGCATTACAACAACAAAGATGACATGAACAATTGCCATAGATCGGCATTTGTTCAACACCCAACTGGTCTCCTAAGTCTTAATTTAGGATTTTGAATGTGGAAGTTTGGCGCCTTACCGGATATCAGCACTTCCTTTGGCAACGGCATGGCGCTAACCGCCTTCTCTGCGCAAGACTTCCCCTGTAAAGTCTCCATCTTGCGTACCATCGGGGTTCTGAGAAATCCAATCCACAATATCCGCTTTGGCAAAGGTCACTTCATCACCCTTTTTCTTGCCGGTCAGCAATTTGGGTTGATTGGCAAGCTTTCCCGAAAAATTGTCGTTTGGCAAAAACTGGAGATGGTCAACCCAGATGTACTCTGGTCCAACCGGAGAATGAAATTCGACTTTGACCGCACCTTGAACGGTGCCTGCCTTGAGTTTTGTTAAAAAGGGATCGAGGGTGTTTTTGGCAGTTTGCTCGGCAACTGCCAGTTGTGGATCGGTTTCCGATGCGGTTTTAACTCCTTTCATCTGGCGTCCCTGCAGCATTCTGACCGTAAAAAAGCTAAAGGTCAATGACAGTAAAAACATTGCCACGACAACACCGATGACGACCCCTGTTCTTTTCATTTGCGCTCGCTAGCTTGTCTTGGCAAGGGCACGGGTGTAGAATGCACTGACGTCGGCCTTGAGCTTGGCAAGCTCAGATTCTCGAACATACATCATGTGTCCCGCCTCATAATAACCAAGCTCGATGTTCTGCCTTACCGATTCATCCAACCCCATGTGCTTCACCGTGTATTCGGTTGCATAATACGGGGTTGCCAAATCATAGAATCCGTTAGCAACATACACCTTCATGAATGGGTTTTTAGACATAGATGCCCTCAGAGCTTCAGACGTATCCGGATAGCCGCCGCCTTGCATTCCCCAATCCCAAGACTTCCACAAGTCTCCAGGAGCAAAAATGTTGTACATCAAGGTTGGCCGGTAGCCAAGCTCTCGTCTTACATAGTCGTTGAGGCAAGAGGTGAAAACCGCAGAAATGGCAGATCCGCTGGGGTCATGTTCAATGGTTTCTCCCACCATGTTTCCATCAATTCCTTTGTATCTCACGTCAAACCGGCCAATCGTCCTCCGTTCTTCCCGCAAAAGTTCTTTGCAAAAGCGGTGAATTTGAACCCTTAAATTAGAGAGATCGGTGTATTTGGGATTGAGCCCTATGTATCCAGCCAACTTTTTGACAACTGCCGACCGCTTGGCGGGGCTGAGCCCATCACCCATCTGCAATGCAGGAACGTACTCATTGGCAACAAACGCCTCAACTTCATCCAAATACTGCCGCAGAGTCTTGGCTTGATGAGCCGCCGAGACCTTTTTGTGATACCAAGCCGCAGCTGCATAGGTGGGCAGAAAAAGAATGTACGGAAGATCATTTCCGGTTGTAAACCGGGCGGTTTGAAAATTAAGAATGGAGGAAACCAACACGATGCCGTTGAGGGCAATTCCGTAGGTGAACAGATAGTCACTAAGCCCAGCTGCCCGCGTGGTGCCATAGCTTTCTCCAGCTAGGAAGACAGGAGACGTCCATCGATCGTGCTTGCTGAGAAACTCTCTTATAAACGTTCCCACCGATTCGACATCGCCCTTTAATCCCCAAAACTTCTTTTCGTCTTCTTTCTTAACGGATCGGCTAAAGCCTGTTCCAACCGGATCAATAAAAACGAGGTCTGTAAATTCTAACCAGCTTTCTTGGTTCTCGATCAGCTGGGAAGGTGGCTGCGGCTGCATTCCTTCTTCACCCAGCACAACCCTTTTTGGCCCCACCGCTCCAAGATGAAGCCATACGCTGCTGGAACCAGGCCCGCCATTAAATGTAAAGGTAATCGGCCTTGGCTTATCAGACTTTATCCGGTAAACGGTATGAAAAATGCCGGCTTCCACTTCTCCAAGTTCATTGCGCAGGGGAAGCATTCCTGCAGAGGCTGTGTATGTAGTTTTTCTGCCTCCAAAAGTTATGGAGTGCTCGGTTTCCACTGGATCAGCTTCTGGCTCAATTTGGTACTTATCCGGCTCTTTTGCCTTGTCAGCTTTCGTTTCTTCTTGAGGATCTTTCTTAGAGGTTTCGGCCATGCCAATGAGTGTACTTGCGATGACGAAATTCAAAAAATTGGTACCAATACTGGGTTAGAACCGGCTAAACCTGTTGTACTCTTTAGGTATGGCATCTGTTTTGGAAAGACCCCATCATGCCTCCAAAGGCAGATCTATGAACGGCCCAGAAATGAGCCTAAAAAGCGGGTACATCAGCCAGACCAATCTCAAAAAAACCATCGAGAAGTTAGCTTCCTTTCCAACCCGCAACACCAACACAGTGGAATGCCAGGAAGCCGTTGAATTGGCAAAATCGTGGCTAGAGCAAATTCCTGGATTAGAGGTCGAGCTTTTTCATTATAATTTGCCAGCAGGACCGCGCGTGCCAGAAGCGATTACAGCAAGTAACGTGATTGCGACCCTGCACGGCGAATCCCCCCGGTCCATCCTTATTGGCGCCCACATTGATACTTTGAACCGCAACGGCAACCCCTTTGCCGACATCGCGCCAGGTGCAAATGATGACGCAAGCGGAGTTGCCATTGTTCTGGAGTGCGCTCGCTTGATGGCCCAGTGCAACTGGAAGTACACCGTTCGATTTGTAATCTTTACGGGAGAGGAACAGGGCTTGGTCGGGGCAACCGCTCTGGCCCAGCACGCTTCGGAAAATAATTGGCCGATCATCGCAATGCTGAATTGCGACACAGTTGGCTCGAGTCAAAACGCACAAGGTTTGGAGGCAAGGGATCGAGTTAGACTCTTTAGCGAAGAGAGCCCCAATCATCTAAGCCGAGAATTGGCTAGGTATTACGAGTGGCTCAACGCAACCCGAACCGAACAGGAACCGGTTCGATTTCTTGCATCGCTGCCTCGGAAAAGGCAAGAAGACATTGAGTTCCGGCCAGAGCTGATTCTAAGACAGGATCGTCTTGGCAGAGGTGGTGACCATATGCCATTCAATCGGCAAGGGTTTACTGCAGTGCGCTTTGTAGAATCGGCTGAAGATCTTGTGAGGCAGCACACTCCCGATGATCTTCCGAAGCACATCGATTTTGATTACCTGCAGGATGTTTGTAAAGTCGTTTTGCATGGCCTTACTGCGATTGCAGACGGTGAACCCGATCCCAAGAACGTCCACATTGTCAGAGAATTTGGGGTTGATACCACCATCGAGTGGGAAGGCGATCCCGAGCAGTGCTACCTGATCTACTCTCGCGAAACCACTTCTGCAGTCTGGGAGTCTTCCGTTAAGGTTCAGGGGCTAAAGCACACGCTCAAAAAGTCCAGCAAGGATGACCGCTTTTATGCGGTCGGTAGCCTAGGCGGCATTCCCGTCCCTGCTCAGTAGCCTGATTTCTCACCTTGAGAGAAAATCCAACAGGCTGTAGCCCATTCTAAAAAAACCAGTGGTTCGGCAAATTTGCCGAACCACTGGTACATGAATACCGAATTTCCGATAGTTTAGCCGCCGGACATACAAGTTCCATCTTGCGGGTTAATGCTGGGATAGAACGTGTCACCGTACATGTACTGACCCATTTGGTTCACAAGGGTAGCACCAAGCTGCAGGGTCTTAACGTGACCATCAGCAAAGGCGTAGTTGGAGACTCCGTTGTACTGGTCATACCAAACTCGATCCACGTTAGGATCGTCATTGCCTTGCATATTGTTCTGCCACCAAAGGATCGCATCCATGTTCCAGAATCCGTAGTGGGTGAGGTCGTTAGAAACTTGCTCGTTCACACCAGCATCACCTAAGGAAGGATCAAAGGTCGCCCCTTCTTGTGTACAAGGCTGGGATGGGTTGAATCCGTCAACTCCTTTCTTTCCGCTATAGATGGTAGTACCGTCGCCAGAAATATACCGCCGATCAGCCATCTCAATGAGATTGGCTGGATTGGGATATGTGGTGCTGGAAACAGGAAGCCAGTCATGGGCCGGTAGCACGTTGTAGGCAGGCAAATAGCTGTTGGGATACTGCCAGTCACAATACATTTGTCCTGAGGAGTTCAACTTACCAAAGTCAGCGGCACCATTTGGACAAGGGTGCTTGGGTTGAGCTGGATTTGAGTCTCCTGGAGCAATAAACAGTTGATAATTTTTAATATACGGCTGCAGCAGGTAAGTAAAATGAACCTGATACGTCCCATTGGGATCAAATGGCGGAGGTGATCCATAGATGGGGTTGATTTCCCAGGAGACTTGGCAGGGATGGTCATCATTGTCATTTTCATACATAGAAATGGCAAGCCCGATTTGCTTCATATTAGAGATGTCAACTGCCTTTTTAGCAGCCATTTTGGCTTGAGCAAAGACTGGGAACAGAATCGCCGCCAAAATCGCAATGATGGCGATAACCACCAAGAGTTCAATAAGTGTAAATGCCTTTTTCATGGCAAATTTAGTGTATGGGAAGGGAGTTAAGACATGATTAAGGAACCGTTAAGAAAGTGTTAAATCCACATCGAGTTCCATTTCTGAGAACAAACTGAGGATCAGTTTGATTCCTCCCATCTTTTCAACCTAAATGAGTAAGAAAGTTGGGCAATTTTGTTGATTATTTGCTCCGTTCAAGAGCCTGCTGCCGAGTCCAATCCTACGACTTCGGGCCCTCCTTATGGTTGCGAAACCAAGATGAATGCGAGGTTTGTTAACAATCACACATTCATAAAGAGTGGGCTTCTTGTCGTCTCTTTTCAACCATCTTGAGAGCCATCACATGAACAGATTTTGCTGTTGATGCGCGCCTAAAATTGAATGGCAAGGTGGGGTGAACGGAGGGCCTCTGTGCCTTGACGTCAGATTTTGTCGCTTGCAGTCGCAAGCCACATCTTTGGTCTTTGGTTGATTCAAGTATCCTTTAAGAGGTCACTCGGGATGTGGCTCAGCTTGGTAGAGCGCTGCGTTCGGGACGCAGAGGTCGCTGGTTCGAATCCAGTCATCCCGACCAATTCCCATCACCAATCCAGCCATCCGTTTCAGCGGCAATCTAGGGCTAATCCCTATGAGGATGTTGAACAGTTGCCGATCCAAGGCAATTCTTCAAAGTAACGGTCTGTTTTGTGCTGAAACCAGACAGTCACCGACGATGGTCAAATTCAAAGCACATTCACACCGTGTCCCAGCTCCTGGCGGGCTAGGTAGGTTTTGAGTTCCTCAACACCCACCTGTGGATTCGACTCATAATAGTCGGGGCGGTTGAAATAATCGCCGAAACATCCCCATGCACATCTTTGCCCTTGTTGTTGGCCTCATTTTGATCTTAATGGTGCTGTTGGACGCGTTTGAAACGATCGTTCTACCTCGAACCGTGCGTCGAGCCATCCGTGTGACTTCGATTTACACCTGGGCCGTATCCCGTGCCTACACCAGCCTCGGAAAAATGAGGCGCTGTTCTCGGCGGCAGACCCTCCTCAATGGCTTTGCGCCAATGATGCTGCTAGGGCTTATTGTTATGTGGACGGTAGCCATCGTCTTTGGCTTTGCCCTGGTTTATTGGGGAGCACGCAATTCGCTGAACACTAACCATGACATTGCTGGCTTGGCGAAAACCCTCTATTTTAGCGGTGGTACCTTCTTCACCCTCGGCTTCGGAGAGGTCGTTCCGTCTGATGGCATTGGGCGTTTCTTCGCCGTGTGCGAGGCAGGCCTCGGTTTAGCTTTTCTCGCTCTCATCATCGCATATATTCCGGTGATCTATGCCGCCTTTAGTCGCCGTGAGGTTCAGATGTTGCTCCTCGATAGCAAGGCCGGCTCAGAGCCAACCGCTGCCGAGCTTTTGCGACGGCATGCCAGCGGAAAGGCAATGCCTGCCCTCATCGATCTTCTCAAAGATTGGGAGAGATTTTCTGCAGAACTGCTGGAATCTTATCTTTCCTATCCAGTGCTGGCCTATTACCGCTCGCAGCACGACAACCAGAATTGGCTTCACAGCCTTTGTGCCATCATGGATGCATGTGCGCTAGTTGGAGTTGGGTTTGAAGGCAATCCTCCATGGGCGGCCGAGCTGCAGTTTCAAGCTCAGGCAACCTTTGCGATGGCGCGCCACGTGGTAGTTGATCTTGCTTACATCCTCGACGTTGAACCACAGGAGCCCCTTCAAGAGCGGCTCTCGTCCCGAGATTCAGCTACTATTCGTGCCCTACTTGGCAAGAATGGGCTTAACCTAAGTCAGTCTGAATCGGCGGAGGCTCGGTTGAAAGAGATACGAATTTTGTACGAACCGTTTCTATGTGGTTTGTCTCGAGAACTTGTGATGGATCTTCCAACCTGGATCTCCGAGGAGCACATCAAGGACAACTGGGAAACTACCGCATGGGATGGAGCCAAACACTTCTAAAATTCGGTATCTGAGCTGGGGTTTGATGGACAAGTGAGCTTGCTCCAGAGACATCGGCTGCACTCCCTTTCTTCGTGGCCACACAGGAACCTGGAAGGAAGCGGAGGAGTTGGCTGCTTCCCCCACCAGACCTGCCAACCGCATCAGGGGCGCTCAAGAACAGCTCCCTATGCGGCGGCGCTAATAACCAGACTCTTTTAACCTAGGGCCCCACCTGTCTAACCACGCACAGCCGCTTCAATGGTGGCGATGTCAATTTTGTTCATTTCCATCATTGCGACAAATGCCCTTTTTGACGCTTCACCACCCATTCCCATCGCTTCCATCAAAACCCGAGGCGTAATTTGCCAAGAAATTCCCCACTTGTCTTTGCACCAACCGCACTGACTTTCTTCTCCCCCATTTTCAACAATCGCATTCCAGTAACGATCGGTTTCTTCTTGATCTTCGGTGGAAATCTGGAACGAAAAAGCCTCACTATGCTTAAATGCAGTGCCTCCATTCAGGCCAATGCAGGGGATGCCGCAAACATTGAACTCAACCACAAGAACATCACCAGCAACTCCGCTTGGGTAATCGGTTGGGGCGCGATGAACGGCTCCCACCGAGCTATTGGCAAAGGTTTGAGCATAGAAATTTGCCGCTTCCTCTGCCTCCTTGTTGTACCAAAGGCATATTGTATTTTTGTTCATACGCACTTTATTGTATATGGCTCTGCCCTGAAATTCAATAAGGCGCAAATTGTTGGTTTGAAACTTGTAGAAACTACAGGTTTGACCGACTGCAAAAAGCAAACTGGCTTCACCCGTAACGCGAAGCCAGCAGCTCAGAACCGCGACGGTGGGACTCTCAATCCCAAATGGGACGCCAGTCTTTATCGTAGTCGCTAAGTTCGTTCAACTTTGCAACTTCCTCGGGGCTCAGGCGATATCCTGCGGTTCCAAGGACGTCATCTAACTGACCAACCGTATTGGCGCCGAGAATCGGAGCCGTGATCACAGGATTGCTAAGCATCCAGGCCAATGAAGTTTGAGCCACCGTTTTACTGTGGGCCTTGCCGATAGCCTCTAGTGCTTCGATAATCGCATAGCCTCGATCGTTGCCATAATTGCTCAAGATTCCATCGGCTCGAACGCTTTCTGGCTTTGCCGCCCCCGACCGATATTTTCCAGAAAGAAATCCACCGGCAAGAGGCGAATAAGGGATAACTCCAAGCCCATAATGCTTGCAGACCTTCATCGCTTCCGGTTCAAACTTCCATCGAACCATCAAGGAATACTCCGGTTGGTAACAATCGAATCGAGCTAGGTTTTTGCTGTCGCTAACCCAAAGTCCTTCCAAAAGGCGCCATGCCGGGTAATTGCTTGCCCCAATATATCGCACCTTGCCCCATCGAACGAGATCATTCAAGGTTTCTAAGGTCTCTTCAATCGGAGTGTCTAAATCTGCCCAATGGCACTGGTACAAGTCAATATAATCGGTTTGAAGGCGCCTTAAGGAGTCATCCACGGCTCTCAGAATATGACCCCGGCTAAGCCCTTCACCATTGGCTCCCTTCCACATTTCACCCCGCACCTTGGTTGCAATCACAAGATCATGGCGGTTTTTGCGCTCTTTTAACCACCTTCCCATGATTTCCTCGGTTTTGCCACCATAGCTCTTGTCACTCCAAGTGGTGTAGATGTCGGCGGTATCTAAAAAGTTGCCACCCACCTCCACAAACCGATCCATGATTGCAAACGAAGTTGGCTCATCTGCGGTCCAGCCAAATTGCATAGTTCCTAAACACAACTCAGATACTTTTAAGCCCGTACGGCCAAGTTTTCGGTATTCCATCCCAATTTAATGCTTACGAAAGGTGAACAATTCTATCGTCATAACAAGAACACTTTTGTCAATCTCAATCAGAAGCGCCTGAACTGAGCAGCCAAGCTCTCTGGCATAATCCGATTTTGAATTCTAGACTTTTGCCCCTAACGGTAAAATGAATTTGCCGCTTTTTATCCAATAAAGCGACCTAAATTTGCACTTTCTTAGGACCTTCTCGATGACAACCCTCCCCTTGCCATGAACCAATCCGAACTGACAACCCGGAGGCTTCTTTTGCGTCCACTTCAGCAAGTCGACGCACCCACCATAACCCAACTCTGCCAAGACGAGTTGATCGCTCAATTTACTCTTTTGCCAAATCCCTATCATCTCCAGCACGCCGAAAACTGGATTGCCTCGCTGCCTGACAAAGCTCAAAAGAATCGCGAAGTTCACTTTGGCATCTGCCTAAGAGAGTCTTCAACCCAAGTCATAGGGGTCATTGGGCTCATGATGAAACCAGATGGAATGGGAGCGGTCTTGGGCTACTGGATCGGAAGCCAATATCGGGGCAAGGGATACATGTCCGAAGCCGCCAAAGAAATCGTAAGGTTTGGATTCGAAGAACTGAACGTGCCTCGCATTGAAGCAGCCCATTTCCCGCTCAACGAGGCGTCGGGCAAGGTCATGGTGCACGCGGGGATGCGCTGCGAAGGATTTAAGAAAGCTTGCTGCTCTTGTGAAGGAGTTGCCTACGACGGCATTGTCTACTCGATTACAAAACTTGAGTTTGAGCAGTAAGATAAAGAAGCACTTATGACTATTGCGATCGGGGCCGATCATGCCGGATTTGAGCTCAAAGAGGAATTGAAGACTTTTGCCGAAAAACTTGGGCACGATGTGGCCGACCTTGGCGCCCACGAGTACAACGCTTTGGACGACTATCCAGACTTTGCAGCCGCGGTAGCCATGGAAGTGGCGGCAGAGCGAGCGTCCAAAGGCATCCTTATCTGCGGCAGCGGAGTTGGAGCCTCCATTGCTGCCAATAAAGTGGTTGGCGTTCGAGCCGCGGTTTGCTGCGAGCCTTACTCTGCCCATCAAGGGGTTGAGCACGACGATATGAATGTGGTGGTGGTTGGATCTCGAGTCACCGGCATCGAAGTTGCAAAAGAGATCATCGCCTCTTTCTTAAGGGCAGAATTTAGCGGAGAAGACCGGCATGTGCGGCGACTTAACAAGGTTCTCAAGATTGAAAGCCTGTCTCTAGAAGGCAAAAAGTAGAAATTGGAGAGCCTAGAAGCAGGGATCTCTTGACACTGGCTTGCTCGGGCGCCATAAACCAGAATCAACAATTTTGCTACCTAATTTCGCCCTCTGCAGAATCATAACTTCAGAAAACGTAAACTAAATGGAAGACCCAAGCATTCAACCTTAGGGGAAAAGCACAATGACACGATTACAACAAATTGGCCACCATGGGCAATCCGTATGGCTGGATTTCATCAGCCGAAAAACAATTCACGACGGAACCCTTCAAAAGTTTATTGATGACGGCGTTGTTGGAATGACGAGCAACCCCGCTATCTTTGAAAAGGCGATGTCTGCCGTGGATTATGACGAAGAAATTGCAGAGCTTGCCCTCCAAGGCAAATCGGCGATGGAAATTTATGAGCAATTGGCGGTCGAAGACGTCCGCTCCGCCAGTGTCCTCCTCGAACCAGTCTATAAAGCTTCATCCGGTCAAGATGGCTATGTCAGCCTTGAAGTGTCTCCCCTTTTAGCACGGGACACGGCTGGAACTACAAAAGATGCTCATCGCTACTGGAATTGGCTGGAAAGACCCAACGTGATGATCAAAATTCCTGCCACCATCGAAGGGCTTCCTGCCATTACCGAAGCCATCGCCTCTGGCATCAACATCAACGTCACCCTGTTGTTTTCGGTGGCTCGGTACGAAGCGGTTATTGATGCCTACATGACGGGTATTGAACAGCTCATCGAAAACGGCGGCGATCCTTCCAAAGTCCGCAGCGTTGCTAGCTTCTTTTTAAGTCGAATCGACACCATGGTAGACCCAATGGCCCCTGCAGAGCTTCAGGGTAAAGCCGCCCTTGCCAGTGCAAAAAGGGCTTATGCCGCCTTTCAACGTCTTTACACTTCGGAACGGTGGAGAAAGCTAGAGGTCAAAGGCGCCCATGTTCAACGGCTGCTGTGGGCTAGCACCAGTACAAAAAATCCTGCTTATCCAGACCTTCATTATGTTGAACCCCTGATTGGCCCCTTAACTGTCAACACCATGCCCACAGAAACAATCGAAGCCTTTCTTGATCACGGGCATGCTTCCAATAAACTCAATGAGGGAATTTCTGCTGCCGATGACACCCTCGAAGCCATTGAAAAGTCTGGAGTTGACCTTGCGAAGGTGGCCATTGACCTAGAAAATGAGGGGCTGAAAAAGTTTGTTGACCCCTTCCACACCCTAGAGGCCCTGTTAGAAAAGAAGCGCTTAGCCGCTACAAAGGCAGGCTCCTTACAAAGCGCGGTTGCAGTTTTGGCAGGAGGCGTTTAATGGCTCAACTGCCAACCGACTGCCTTCATAAACTATGGAACCGAGACTCTTCCCTATGGTCTGCTGGGAAGTACGGAGCCTCCGCCACCGACTTTTTAGGGTGGGTGGATGTTGCTAACCAGATAGAACCGAAACTAGCCGAAATAGAAGCGTTTGTGAAAGACGTGAAGCAGGCCGGTTTCGAAAGATGCGTGCTTGCCGGGATGGGAGGATCGTCTTTAGCCCCGCTTGTGTTTCAGACATGCATTCCTGGCCATGACGGATTGCCCTTCTCGGTGTTAGATTCCACCGATCCTGCCACCGTTTTGCGCATCGAGCGAGAGGGGCCGGTCGAAAAGTGCCTTTTTGTCATTGCCAGCAAATCAGGAAGCACGGCTGAACCAAACGCATTTAATGATTACTTTTATGCTCAGGTTAAGGAAAAGAAAGGAGACCGTGCCGGTGAAAATTTTGCTGCCATCACCGATCCAGGAAGCCCGTTTGAAGCCCATGCGAAGCAACTAGGATTTCGGAAAATTTTTCTCAATTGGCCGGATATCGGGGGACGATATTCTGCCCTCAGCTTTTTTGGAATGGTGCCGGCCGGCATTCTTGGATTGGACCTTCGTGCCATGCTGCAGTCAGCTCAGGGCATCTTAAAATCAAATAGCCAAGACACCCCCCTGCAAGAAGCACCTGCCGCTCTGCTGGGCCAAGAATTAGGAAACTATGCCTTAGCCGGAAAGAACAAACTCACATTTTTACTGCCAGACGAGCTTGGAACAGTAGGACTGTGGATGGAACAGTTGGTTGCAGAAAGTACAGGCAAAGAAGGAAGAGGAATTCTGCCAATCGCGCTAGAAAAAATTGCTCCCCCTAACCATTACGGTAGCGACCGCGTATTTGCCTTTATCCACCAAGGAGGCCCCCAACACGTCATGCTTGGCGCAATGGTAAGTGACCTTCGTGACGCGGGCCATCCAGTCATCGAGTATCAACTGAACCGAAGAGAAGACATTGCCGGTGCCATGATGCACTTTGAAATCGCAACCGCCATCGCAGGAGCCGTCATAGAAATCAACCCGTTTGATCAGCCCAATGTTCAGGAAAGCAAAGACATCACCAAGAAGTACGTCCATGAACTGGAAGTCAACGGGTCACTTCCCCCTGAAACTGCATCTTGGCAAAACGGAGACCAAGCTGTTTTTGGCCAGAACGGAGGCAGCTTAGAAGATTGTCTGGGACAGTTTCTTGCTTCCGTTCAGCTTGGAGACTACATCTGCATCCAAGCTTACTTAACAGAATCCCCTGAACTCAGCTCCGCCCTTGAGGAGTTTCAGGCCGGGTTAAGGGACAAGTTTCATGTTGCCGTCACCAACGGCTACGGGCCACGATTCCTCCATTCAACCGGTCAGTTTCATAAAGGCGGACCCAATACCGGCCACTTTATTCAACTCACCCAAGATGATCAAGAAGACGTTGGCTTGCCAGGGAAAACCTACACATTTGGCCAGTTTAGAAATGCTCAGGCAAGAGGAGATCGCGACGCTTTGATAGTCCATGAAAGAAGAGTGGCTCGATTCCATCTAGGTGGTGAACCCGCCAAGGCAGTTGCCCACCTCAACCGGTCTTTTTGCAAACCATGATTAAAGCTATATTCACTGATCTGGGAGGGGTCTTGCTGACAAATGGTTGGGACCACATCGGCAGGGCTAGGGCCGTCAATCACTTTGAGCTCGACGCTGAGGAGTTTGCCCAGCGGCATGAGATGGTATTTGGAGGGTATGAAGAAGGCAAAATGAGCATCGAGGATTACCTTCGATTCTCTGTGTTTTACTGCCAAAGGCAGTTTTCTCAGGCTGAATTCATCACCTTTATGAAGGAACAATCCCAAAAATTGCCCCACATGATTGAATTCCTGAAAGGGATCAAGCAAAAGTATGACTTGCCCGTGTTTGCAATTAGCAACGAGGGTCGAGAACTTGCTGAATACAGGATCATTGAGTTTCATCTGCGTGGGCTTATAGATGCTTTTGTTGTAAGCGGGTTTGTTGGCATCCGAAAGCCTTCCCTTGCAATCTACAAGCTGGGCCTAGATATGGCACAAGTCGAGCCCAGTGAAGCCCTGTACATTGATGACCGACAAGTCTTGATAGAAGCAGGGGGAAGAGCGGGGCTTGTGACTCTTTGGCACACCGACTACGAGTTGACCCAGAAAGAATTTCAAAGACATTCATTAGAACTATAAGGAAACAGATATTTGAGCGAACACCTAGAATTTGGAATGATTGGCCTTGGCACAATGGGCCGAAATCTTGCTTTTAACTTGGCAGAAAATGGGTACCCAGTTGCGGGACTTGCCACGAGTGAAGAGAAAGCGCGGAACTTCGAGAATCTGGCAAACGGACTGCCAGTACGAGGATTTGCTGACCCCAAGCAGTTCTTAGCAAGCATCAGAAAGCCTAGGCCAATCATGCTGCTGGTGCCAGCCGGCCAGCCGGTTGATGACGTCATTGCTGAACTTAAGCCGCTGCTAGAGCCCGATGACCTTATTATTGATGGAGGCAACTCCTACTTTAAAGATACGGATCGCCGCTCTGCCGATTTAGAAGGGCTTGGATTTGGTTTCTTTGGAATGGGGGTCAGCGGAGGAGAAAGTGGTGCTAGGCATGGACCAAGCATGATGCCAGGAGGAAGTGAAAGATTATGGGAGCGGGTGCGCCCACTGCTAGAAAAAGTTTCCGCCAAGGCAGAAGACGGAGCTCCTTGCGTCGCCCTCATGGGACCTCATAGCAGCGGACACTATGTCAAAACCGTGCACAATGGCATTGAATACGCCTTGATGCAAGGAGTTTCTGAAATCTATGACGGATTTAGAAATGGCCTTGGATTGTCTAATGCCGAAATTGCAGACATCTTTGAATCGTGGGATGCGGCTGAGCTGAAAGGCTTCCTAATGCAGATTTCTTATCAAGTGCTGCGCTACACCGATCCTGGAACCGGTCAGAGTCTTGTGGACTTAATTTCGGACAAAGCCAAACAAAAAGGCACCGGAAAATGGACAAGCCAAGACGCGATGGATTTGGGAGTCCCGGTTCCATCGATTGATATTGCGGTTGCCGCCAGAGAACTTTCCAGCTATAAGGATGATCGGCTGACCGGCGCTGCCCTTTACGGAACAATGGGACTGACAAGCCTGAGTTCTGACTTTAAGCAAACCGCTCGCAATGCCATGATGGCGGCGATGGCAATCGCCTATGCTCAAGGCTTTTCTCAACTTTCGGCGGCAAGTGCCGAATATGGTTACAGCCTTAAGATGGACAAAGTCGCCAGTATTTGGCGGGCGGGCTGCATTATTCGATCCGCTTTCTTGCAGCAGATCACCCATGCCTTTACGTCGAACCCCAACTTGCCCAATCTGTTACTGGATAAAGAAGTTTCCGAAATCCTGAGTAAGACTCACCGTGACTTGAGGGCAACAGTTCAATCCCTGATGGCGGCTGGAATTCCCTGCCCCATGCTTTGCTCTAGCGTTGCGTATTTAGATGGCATAAGGCGTGCCAAGCTGCCTACCAATCTCATTCAAGCTCAACGAGACTACTTTGGCGCTCATACCTATGAAAGAATAGATCAGGAGGGTACGTTCCACACCCAATGGGTGCCAGAGGTTTAAAAATGACAACCACAAGCTCACTCTCATCCGCCATTGTTACAATTTTTGGTGCCAATGGCGATCTTACTAAGCGTAAATTGGTCCCCGCTCTTTATAACCTGTATCTAGAAAAAAGCCTTCCCGAAAAGCTTAAGATTGTGGGAATTGGACGGGCAGGCAGTGATGACGCATTTAGGGCCAATATGAAGGCGGCGGTGCAGGAATTCTCTCGCAGCGGGCTCGATGAAGCCAAATGGGAAGAATTTTGCCAAAATCTCTTCTTTTTAGTTGGGGTTTTTGAAGACAATAACCTGTACAGCTCTCTTGCCCAGCTGGTGTCTGACACCGAGAAATCTTGGGGTGGAGATAAATCAACCCATATTTACTACCTTTCGATTCCTCCCGCTGCCATTGAAACCGTGGTTTGCGGACTGCAAAAAGCCGGACTTCACAAAGATGAAGTTCATGATCGCTTGGTGGTAGAAAAGCCGTTTGGCAGAGACTTGAAGTCGGCACTGGACCTCAATAAGAAAATCATCAATGCTTTTCACGAAAAGCAGGTTTATCGAATTGATCACTACCTTGGAAAAGACACGGTCCAGAACATTCTTGCCCTAAGATTTGCCAACGCTTTGTTTGAACCCCTTTGGGATCGTAAATTCATTGATCACATTCAAATAACGGTTGCTGAAGAAGTTGGGGTTGAGGCACGTGGCAATTTTTACGAAAGCGCTGGTGCCCTTCGAGACATGATTCAGAACCACTTGCTGCAACTAATGTGCATGGTAGCCATGGAACCACCGGTTAGCTTTAGTGGTGACGAGGTTCGAGACAAAAAGGTTGAAGTCCTTAAAGCCGTACGTTCCATCCGAGCCGATTCGGTGTATAAGTCAGCCGCAAGAGGTCAGTATGGGCCCGGCTATTCACTTGGCAAACCTGTTCCTGGCTACCGGCAAGAGCCAGGGGTGAACGCGGAAAGCTCCACCGAGACTTTTGCCGCCCTCAAGCTTCATATTGATAACTGGCGATGGCAAGATGTGCCGTTCTACTTAAGAACTGGCAAGAGACTTGCCACCAAAATGAGCCAAATCTCGATTCAATTTCGCCCAGTGCCTCACTTGCTTTTCCCGTTGGCAGCTGATCACTTTGAGCCTAACCGGATGGTCCTCAATATCCAACCTCGAGAAGGAATTGTCCTTCGGTTTCAGGCTAAACAGCCTGGCAAAGGAATGAGACTGCAAACCGTCAACCAAAGCTTCTATTATCAGGATCAGTTCAAAAAGCAGCCGCCAGAAGCCTACGAAACCCTCTTATTTGATGTCTTAGCCGGTGATACAACTTTGTTTATGAGAGACGACCAAGAGCAAGTTGCCTGGACCGTAGTTCAGCCAGTCTTAGACGCATGGAGCAGCACCCCCAGTGCCGATTTTCCAAACTACATGGCAGGCAGTTGGGGGCCAGAAACGGCAGAATCGTTAATTGCAAGGGATGGAAGAAGCTGGCACTCGATGCCAATTTCCCAAGACCCTCGTGATGTTCCCACCGCATGAAGGTTCGCATCTTTCCTGATCTTGAATCTCTCAGCCTAGCAGCTGCAAACTTATTTGTTGAAAAGGCAAAGTCATCGATTGAATCTACGGGGCAGTTTGCGGTCGCTCTTGCCGGCGGCAACACACCAAAAGAGCTTTATCGTTTGCTGGCCAGCTCCCCGTATCGAGGTCAGGTTGATTGGGCTAGAGTCCAGTTCTTCTTTGGAGACGAACGCTGGGTCCCTCGTTCCGACCCAGCCAGTAACGAGGGGATGGCACGCGAGAATTTGCTCAATTTGATCCCTGCCAAGCCAGAAAATATCCACCCCATGTACACCGGTGGATCGGTAGAAGATGCCTGCGCAAGCTACGAAGCAAAGCTGAAACAAATAGCTCCGAGCGGGCTAGATTTCACCATGCTTGGGATGGGCGACGACGGTCACACCGCATCCTTGTTTCCAGGGATCTCTGAACTTCAAGAAGAGCAATTATGGGTCGTACCCACGCAAAGCCCTAAAGGGGTGCCTCAAAGAATCAGTTTGACATTTCCCGCTCTCGAGAAAAGTCAGTTGATCCTATTTTTAGTGGCTGGGGCCGATAAACATGCCAATTTAGAACTGGCTCTAAGCCGTCAACCCCAGAGTTGGCCGCCCAGTGGAGTGTTGGCTCATCGCGCCAAGAATGTTCACTGGTTCCTAGATCCCCTTGCTGCGGGATCTACAATCGCCCCGTCATCGTAAATCCTTGGTATTGTCGCGTTTGGGCTAAGAAACGGGCTCTGGTTTGACTTTGGTGACAACCTTAGAAAACCTCGTCCAATCTTGTTCCTTCAACAATTTACAGGCGATTTTGCTTTCTGTTGCCGCAAAATGTTCTCGCATCATTGTTTCGACAATATCGATATCGGATAACCCTAGCGGCGCAGCAAGAACGTAGTTTGGGTTTAACATTCTTGTGTCCAAATCCAAGATGAAAACCGTTCCTCCCGTCATTCCACTGCCAAGGTTGAACCCAACAGGGCCCAAGACAAGAGCGGTTCCACCCGTCATGTATTGAAACGCATTGGCAGCAACCCCTTCAACCACCAAGGCTGGGCCACTGCCCTCATGGCTTTTTCTAAGGCAAATGCCAAACCGGTTACCGGCAAGCCCTGCTATGAAAGCCTTTCCGTCTCGTGCCCCGTATCCAAACGCATTGCCTACAACCCCAAGTCCAGATTCATTTTTTTCAGAGACAATCACGATTTCGCCGCCATAGGCAGCGGTAAAGCAAGAATCTGCCACAACTCCTCTCATCTTGAACTTCATCCCGCTAAGGCTGTAAGCCGCGTAAAAGTGTCCGGCTGCCCCTTCATGGTGAAATCGAATCTTCCCTGATTTTAACCCCGCATCACCGCACTTTCTCGCAATGATTCCTGCCGAAGCCACGCCGACGCAGCGGCTTTCATTGGTTAATCGAGAGGCAAGATAAACATCCTTACCCTGAAACGCATCATGAGCTGCACCCTCCTCATCGGATCGTATTGCCGTCATGTGGAGTTGAGATTGGCTTGCGTAATCTCGATACTTAACCATCAGATTAGGCGCTCTGACAATCGAAGTGAGGTCAAGAAGAGCGGCTTTCCCCGTCAAATCCTGTCGCCGTTCCAATAAATCTCGCTCTCCGATCACATCTTGAAGGTTGGTGATTCCAGCTTTTGCCATTCGCTCTCTTACATCTTGAGCGGCAAATAAAAGGGTTCTTGTAACGTGCTTCCAATTGCCGGCAAACCTCGAAATCCAAACAGGATCCTGAGTTGCAATGCCAGGTGTGCACCCAAGCCGTCGTTTCCCACTTGGATCAGCAGGGTCTGGCCCGCTAAGGTGGCACTTTCGGAGCATAGAACAGCCGATTGAGATGAGGAGGCTGGTGCCAAACCCCACCCGATCTGCGCCCAGCAAAAACAGCTTCAACGCGTGTTCTCCGTTCTGAACGCCGCCATCCACGCTTAATTCCACCAAATGGCGCATGCCCTCTTCGATGAGGCTATCTTGAACCTTTGGCAACACAGCTGCTAATGGCACCCCAGCATGCTTTTGGTCTACCCGCTTTGCGGCTCCTGTTCCGCCGCAACCATCACTGATGTGAATTCGGTTGGCACCGGCATTGACCCCTCCAAGGGCAACCATTTCTACACCGGTGGTAGCAACGTACTTGAGGGCACAGTTCACCGAAGGGTTAAGTGTCCGCCAGCTTTCCAACATCAACTTGACATCTTCAATGGAGTACAGGTTGTGGTTGATGGGAGGCGAGACAAGTTCATAGCCTGGTTCGCATCCCCGCTGCCTTGCAACCTTTTCGGAGACCTTCTTACCCGGAAGTTGACCGCCTTTACCTGGCTTTGCGCCTTGGGCAAATTTCACTTCTGCTTCGTCGGCACTAGCTGCCGTCATTGGGGTTATTGTGAATCTGCCTCCTGCATACTGAACGCTTCGGTTAAAATCCGCCGTCCCCACGCGAGATTTTTCAAATCCGCCTTCTCCACTATTGGCAATGGGACCGATACCCTTTGGCAACTCCGAGTTATTGACTAGGCTCGCGATTCGGCAATATCTGGCAAGAACATTAAGGCCCCTCGCTACTGCCCGATGAGCTGGTTCCGACAAGGCCCCTTCGCTCATTCCCGGAGCCATGAAGCGCCAGGCGATGCTTTCCACCGGTTCAACTTGATCAAGAGGAACCGGAGTCCCTTCCACAATTTGCAAGCAGTCAAGGAGAGTAATCGGCTTTCGGCTCGAAACTAGATCGCTGTATATTTTGTAGGCCTCGTAGGTTCCTGGCTCTTCGCCATGGATTTTCTTGGTGTATCCACTTGCGGCGTGTAGAGCCCTTACGACTTCTGCGTTATTGGCATGGGGCCGACCGTTTTTGGAGTGCCGGAACTCACCTACATCCACCAATTCGACGCTATCGCTTGCCCCATATCCGGCACGATGAAACGAAAGCCATTCCGAGACAATGCGCTCTTTTCCGATGCCAGAAATATGACTCGAAACTCCAAACTCGGCCCGAACCCACTCCGAATCGAGGCCGATTGCCTCAATGAGTGAGGCCCCACAATAAGCAGTGCTGGGGGTGACCCCCATCATAGACATGACTTCAACCAAGCCGGAACGCATGGCAGAAAGGTAATTACGCACTTTGCGTACAGTTTTGCTTGTCTCCGGCAACACCTCATTCTCAAGCACGGCAACCTGGGTTGAAGATGAACTCCCACTATCAACCCCCGATGAACGAGGGACAGCGTCTTCGCCGTTCAACTCACTCCATGCGGTTGCCAAGCCTAGCCACGGGCAAACTGCGTCCGCCCCAAGCGTACAAAGCTGAGCCGCGTGGTGGATATCCCAAATTCCGACATCTCCAACAATTGAAACCATATTGCGCCTCTGAACCGCGCCCAACGCGCGGTGAACGAGGCTAATGGCGCGAAGCGGCAACACCGACGCCCTTTCCTGAGAGACCAAACGATCGGAAAGAACGAGCACCGACGCCTTTGACTTTAAGCATTCATTAACTAAAAGGTTAAGTTTTTCTTCGTGACCGTTGTAGCCTTCCTTAGCAAGGAAAGTCAGATCTATGACTTCAACTCCTTGCCGATTCTTCAGCCACTCCATTTCTCCATTACTAAGGATCGGCGACGAAAACTTGTAAATCGGACCAGTGCCCGCCTTCCAAGGGCCTCTGCGATCTCCGAGGGCGGTTTTTGAATCAAAAACCCATTCGTCTCGGATGGGATCAATAGGTGGGCTTGTTTCCTGGGCAAACCGAAGGGCAAAGTGATCCTCCAGCCTTCTTGGCAGTTCATCAAGCATGGCCGCCATCGGGGTATCGTCACCCATCGAGCCAATTGCAGGCTTGCCGATTTCAAATTGAGGAGCAAGGAGGACCTCTAAATCTTCCTTTGTCATTCCAAAAGCAGTCTGGAGTCGAGAGAGTTCTTCGGTTGGTTTGATGGCGGAAAGGGGAAGGTCATCTCCACCAATGATTCGATCATGGGGCAACGGAAATTTGATGCGACTCACTTCATCATGAACATCTTCGTGCCAAAGTAAATCGCCGTTGTTCAGCTTAACAAGAATGCTTTCCCCTGGCCCTAGCATCTTTTGCTCGTGCACTTCACCCAAATCTGTCACTCCAGTCAGTTCGCTGGCGGCAAGAACATAGTGATCAGAAGTGCAAACCCACAAAGGGCGCAATCCGTTTCGATCAAGGTGGGCTACCGCCTGATCGCCATCGCACGCAACGATCGCAGCTGGTCCGTCACAGGCGCCAAAGTAAACGGAACCCGCTTCATAAAACTGCTCTAAGGGACTATCGGCGGGGAGGGTCTGCCTGCTCTCTGGCAGAAGCGCCAAAATGGCTTGAGGAAGACTCATTCCCCCTGCGATCAAGGCGATGATCATGTCGTCCAAATTGGCAGTATCAGATCCGCCATCGCAGACAATCGGGCCCGTTTCAGCAGCAATGGACCTTAGGCTAGGAAATCGTTCGGACAAGGTTGACAGAAGATCGGCTCCGGTGGCCGTCATCCAGGCTCGATTGCCCTCGATTGTCGAGATTTCCCCATTGTGAGCAATCGCCCAAAATGGCTGGGCTCGTCTCCAAGCGGTCGTAGTGTTGGTACAGTAGCGGCTGTGGAACAGGATGTATCTTGAGGCAACTTGGGGGTCTTGTAAGTCTGGATAGAGTTCTGATATCTTGGAAAGCTCGCTAAGCCCTTTGTAGACAATGGTTCGGTTTGAGAGGCTGGCTACCGCAAATTCATCACCAGCCAGCTTGGAGATTTTATGATCAATGGCAAGGCGAAGCAGATAGCGGCAGGTGAACCAACCCTGCTCGGAAAGCCCCTGGGGCCTAAGAAACAGGGCCTGGCGAACAACGGGAAGGGTTCGCAGTGCCGCACTGTTAGCTGGCAGGGCCGAAGAATGAATGGGAACATCGGCCCACTGCAGGGTTTTGACGTGGGCTAATTCGGCGAGGGCTTCAATATGCTCGATGCACTTCCTTCGCAGCTCGCCTTCATAAGGCAAAAAGAACATGCCAAGAGCCACATCGCGCTGGGCAATAGCCTTGGAATGTAGTGAAAATCTTTCTAAGACTAAGGGCCATGGAATATCAATTTGGACTCCTGAACCGTGGCCAGGCGCCCCTCGATGGTCGAACTGGCTGGCAAGCTCCAGCCCTTTTTCTACAACATATCGCTCGGCAACACCGTTGCGAGACGCCAGGAACCCAATACCGCAGGCATCCGCCTCCCACGATTCGGAGCCATTTTTAATGACTTTATACATAGCTGCTTCACGCCAACTTCAATGGGGCTTCCGGCAGCATCTTTGCGGTTCCGGAGTATAAGTTTACGATAAAAAACACGAGATTGACCTTCTATCCGGTCAAAAGGTATAATTTTTTTTTCGCGCAAAAGGAATCGCTTTCATGAAACGTACTTTTCAGCCCAATAACCGAAAAAGGAGCAAAACTCACGGATTTCGCGTGAGAATGCGCACCACTGATGGACAAAATGTCCTTAAACGACGTCGACTTCGCGGGAGAAAGGTTCTTTCCGCATAATCCAACCTTAAAAGGGCCCTCTAAGGCTCAATTCGAAAAGGTTTTTTCGGCAGGGCGTTCGGTTAACTCTCTTTACTTCCGCATCGTCGCTCTGCCTGGTTCCGGAAAAGTTGGCATCGCTACCTCTAAATCAATAGGGTGCCACGCACAAAGAAACAAAATAAAGCGTAGAGTCAAAGTGATCGTTCAGTTTCATCAGGCTATCTTATCAAATTCATTTGATTGGGTTTTTGTGGTGAAAAAGTCTGCATCTGAACTGAGCTTTGATCAGCTAAAAGAGAATCTGTGCACGAGCCTGGAAACCGCAAAGTTGAAGCTGGCTGGAGGACCGCCGGAAAAAAGACCGGAGTCTTTTTAATCCGTTGTTATCAGGTCGCCAAGCGCAAAGCAAAAATCCCACCATCATGCCGATACACACCCAGTTGCTCTCAATACACATTAGAGGCGATCGAAAAATATGGCTTGTTGAAGGGTTCTTGGATGGGGCTCAAACGGATTTCAAGGTGCCATCCATTCCATCCTGGCGGGCACGATCCGGTTCCCTAAAGCAAGCCCTGCAGGGCCAATCAAGATAGTTTTTTGAATTTATGAGTAAACCGCAAACGTCAAAAGGCGCCGCCTCAGGTCCCCAAAAAAAGCCGGGCGCAATGAATTGGGTTTTGATTGCCCTTTGGGCAGCCATGACCGTGTTGCTTTTTCGATCTTGCGGCCAACAGCAGCAAGGGCCCATCCAAACGTCTGGCCAGTTGCTAACAACTCTTAAGCAGCAAAACCGAAATTTGCTTGAAGCGTCGGCCGCTCAAACTTACAATCAATACAAGTCGGCTTTGCAAAGTGAGTTGAACCTGCAAAAGCAAATGGCAGAGCACGGTAAGGCAACTCAATCTTCGGTCAAAGAGTTGGAATCTCAGATGGAGGCAAAAGAGATCCAAGGCGCCATCCTTGTTGCCGATGCCCAACTGAGGGGTGGGCGCGTTACCGGTAATTACAATAAGTACTTTTTAGCTTACGAAACCCTTCAATCTTACGAGCTGAAAGATGCCAATAATCCAGATTGGACGCAGGCTCAGTACCGAACATATAACCGGAAGGGCGAAGTATCGGAGTGGACAGGACAGGCTCTTTACAACCAAGTTGTTAAAGAACTAGAAGCTCAAAACGAACAAACCAAGGTTTACGGATTCTTGCCAGGCTACCAAATCATTGACTTGTTGGTTAAGATCACAGGGAGAGCTCCTGGCTTCAGTTATTGGTTTGCCGCCTTGCTGCTGGCAGTTGCAGTCAGAAGCATCGTGTGGCCACTTACCAAAAAGCAGTTCAAGTTTGGGCGCCAAATGATGCAACTAACGCCTAGGATCAACGAGATCAAAGCTAAGCATCCAAACGACATGACCGGTCAACAGACCGAAATCATGGCGCTTTATAAAGAATATGGGATCAATCCTGCGGCAGGATGCTTCCCCATGCTCTTGCAAATGCCGTTCTTCATTGGCGTGTATGACTGCATGCTAAGGTATCGGTTTGCCTTCCAAAGAGGAACTTTTGCGTGGATCAATCCTTCCGTTGCTGCCCACACTCATGGCTTTACGGCTCCGAACCTCGGCCAGCAAGATAATTTGCTCATCCTCATCTACGCGGTTTCAATGCTGTCCTCACAGTTTTTGATGCCAGTTAGTGATCCCAGCCAGGTGAAACAGCAAAGGCTTATGGGAGCCATTATTTCGATTGCGATTCCCGTAACGATGTTCTTAGGGCTCTATACCTTGCCTTCTGCCTTTGTTCTGTATTGGACGTTCACAAACATCATTGCCACGGCCCAGGCCCTCCTAGTTTATCGATACCCCGTTCCACCGCTCGAGAAAGTTGTGACCTCCGCAGGAGGCATTATTCCTGGCAAAAAGCCGACTTTCTGGGGCCGAATTCAATCGGAAATGGAGCGCAGATACGAAGAGGCAAGAGGGATGCCTGCACCCTCGGCTAAGGATCCTAAAGAGCAAAACAAGAGCTTTTGGGACAGAATTCAAGATGACGCCAGAAAGGCCATGAACGAGAAAAACTCGAACACAACATCCGGTTCGACTGGCTCTAATGGCAAGCCTAAAAAGCGGGTTCCAAACCAAGCGCCAGACTCTAAAAACGGAACCGCTGACGGCCAAACGAATTCGGCAAAAACGCCGAGCAATCCAAAAAATGAGGGTAAAACCCAAAGTCAACAATCTGACGATTCAGGAAAGCCAAAACGCAGAAAGTAAGACAAGTGGGACAACCGGAATTTCGACATTAAAAAAGAGAAAAGAGATTTATGCAGTCAATAGAAGTGACAGGAAAAAGCATCGAAGAAGCAACTGAACTAGCCGCCTCCAAACTCGGTGTAGCCGCTAAGGAAGTCAAGATCACCGTTTTGGAAGAGTCAAAAGGACTCTTTGGCAAGACTCAGGTTCGAGTCCAAGCAGAAGTTTCGGAAAAGAAAGCCAAGCCAGCCACAAAGGCGGTGGTAGAAACCCAGCCAGAAGCCGAAGTGGAAGCAAAGCCAGCTCCTAAAAAGACGACAAAGAAAAAAGCCGCCGTTGAAGCAGAACCAGCCGCGGAAGAGGCTGCTGCCGAACCAGCTTCCGACAGCGAGGACGAGCCAGCCGAATCCGAAGTAGTGGCGACTGACGAAGACGCCGAGGAGCTTGTTGCCATGATGCAAAACCTGATGAAAAAAGGTGGCCTAGACGTGGATATTCAAGTGAAAGGGATTGCCGGTAAGTACGTGACGGTTTCCTTAGATGGCAAAGATGTATCCCACCTCATTGGGAAGCAGGGCGAAGTGCTGAATGCATTGCAATCGCTTGTCAACATCATGATTGGCAGAAAGCTGAATAAAGGATTTCGGGCAACCATTGATAGCGGAGACTTCCGCACCCGTCGCGAAGAAATTCTAGAAAAGCTTGCCAAAAACCTTGCCGATGAAGTTGTGAAGAGGCAAGAAGAAGCCGTGCTGGATGCGTTGCCCGCATTTGAAAGAAGAGTTGTGCATCGCGTTTTGCAAAAACTTCCTGGGGTTACAACCTACAGTGAAGGGGAAGAGCCTAACCGACACGTCGTCATCGCTCCCAAAGTCTAATCCGATCCAGATCGGAGTATTAAGAGAGCCTTGGCAAGCCTTAAGCCGTTTCCAGCCCTTTCCAGGGGTGATAAGATCAAAATTGTCACTCCTGCCTCGCCCATCGAACCGGAAAGAGTCGAAAAGTCAATATCACTGCTGCAACAGTGGGGATATCAAGTTGAATTGGGTCAACACGTCTATGACCGCAATCACTATCTAGCCGGCACCGATCAAGATCGAGCGGAAGACCTAATGAATGCGTTTTTGGACCCAAGCGTGTCTGCCGTCTTTTGCTCTCGCGGGGGATATGGCTGCTCTAGGCTATTGCCCTATTTGGATTTTGATCAAATTGCCGCTACTGGCAAGCTTTTATGCGGATTTAGTGACATCACCGTCCTTCATGTTGCTCTCAACCGAAGGGGATTGCCAACCCTCCACTGCCCGATGAGCCTCACCCTTCATTACGATCGCGAACCTTGGGTACACGAAAGCATAAAGAACGGCTTGGAAGGGGTCTTTGAAACTCCTACTGCGGCTCCTAGGGCAACCACGGTTGTTGCCGGAACAGCTGAAGGGATTTCCTGTGGAGGCTGCCTGGTGCTTCTTGCCGACACCATTGGCACCGCCGAGCCTATCCAAGCCAAAGACCGAATCCTTTTCTTAGAAGATGTTGATGAAAATCCCCATCGAGTCGATGCTATGCTAACCCACCTCCTCAACGCCAAGATCTTGGAAGGATGTGCCGGAATCGTAGTTGGAGAGATGACAAGAACCGATGAAAAGAGCGACCCCACCATTGGCGATCAGCCATGGCGCGAAATCTTAAAAGAAAGGCTGCAACCGCTTGGAATTCCTACGATTTTGGGCTACGCAATGGGTCATGCCAAAAACATGCTTTCCGTTCCCTTAGGCGTTCAAACGCTATTGGATGCCAGCAATTGTACGGTACGATTTCAGTTAGCTTAGAGTCATGATTTTTTTGCCGCCGATCCTTCATTGGGCCGCTATTCAGTCTTCCAGTCCAGCCCAAGCCCCTTCGTTTCAATCTCAACACGCATGGATCAAATCGATTGGCCCTGGATTGACTTTTAGGACGGAGTGGGACGAATCGGCACCCTTGATCATCTACGCGCTTCGAATCAACACAAACTGTCCCGATGTTTCTTTGGGCTGTGATCTTGCCGGCCACACGGTTTACGAAAACAATTCCACCCTTGGCAGAGAAACGGTTACTCAAATTGTGACGGAGGATAAAGCCATTGCCGGGGTGAACGGAGACTTCTTCCCCTTCACGGGTCAGCCATTGAATCTCTTTGTCAGGAATGGGGAGATACTCAGTTTGCCTTACCAGCCAGCTGCTTATCCCAATGCTCATCGTGCCATTTTTGGCTGGGGAAAAGGAATCGAGAAAATTGGGTATGCCACCTCTAAAGTTACCGCTTTGATCTCAGGCAAGTCTTATGCGGTCGATGGGCTCAATCAAGAGGCGGTACCCAGTGCCCTCACCTTGGACGATGCGTCGGCGGGCCTTGCCTACTCAAAATCGAGCAACGCTTATGCTCTGCTTTCGGTGGATCACAACAAATGGAAGCCAGACGATACCGTTTCCGCAACCGTTGAAAAACTTGGCACCAATCTGACGAAATTTCCGGTAAAGAAAGGATTTGCCTATTTGGTTGGAGATGGTCCTTCCGAGAAAGTGGTTCAGGGCCTCAAGGTAGGTGATCAAATCAAAATCAGCATTCATACCCATGGTTTTGATTGGACGAAGATTCAAAATGCAGTTGGCGGCGCGCCGATGCTACTTCAGAACGGACAGATTAACATCAATCCGCAAGTCGAAAAAGTTGCACCCGGCTTTAGCGAGCAAGCTCACCCAAGGACGGCAATCGGCTACGATGGTTCCGGCAATATCTGGCTGGTGACAGTTGATGGCCGTAGCTCGAGCAGTGCCGGAGTCACCTTAACCCAACTAGCCAACATCATGTCTGGGCTTGGGTGTACAAATGCAATGAACCTAGATGGCGGGGGAAGTTCAACTTTTAATGTGTTGGGCCTCACTCTAAACCACCCCAGTGATGGCGTTGAACGCCCCGTCGCAGAAGGAGTCCTTGTGTTCTCTCCCCTGCCTCGATTTACCCAAAACAACTACAAAGTTGACGGACCTTCTCGAATCAAATTGGGATCAGCTGCAGCCTATCATGTGGTTCTTGGCAAGGGGACTTTGATGAACTCAGCTGTATTATGGAAGGCTTCTGGTGCCGCGTGGATAGATCAAGCGGGAGTCTTGCATCCAACCCGCACCGGCACCGCGGTTGTTGACGCGTTAGTCCATGGAAAAGTCTGCCGATTCAAAGTTGAAGTCAGCAAACGGTAAAAGCTTGAGACTTTCCTTAGCTTAAGCCATTTAGCGCACTTAATTGAAAAGTATCGTTAAAAACTTGCACTATTTTGTTGCGATCTTGCTATAATCAGACTGTTGAAGTCAGGTTTTTTGACGAGGGTTGCAAAGCCCCAAGTCCCACAATCCGGGGGAAAGCCAAACCTCAACACCAAAGAGGGAACATACAGTGAAAATTCTTCATTTACATCGCATCCTCGCGATAGGAATTGCGGCGTCTTGCTCATTTTTTGCTTTGGGTCAAACCTATACTTTAGTTGATTTAGGTTCAAATAGCCCCTATGACGAAACCACACCAACCGGAATTAATGATTCGGGCGTGATTACAGGATGGGGTTTTACCAACTCAACCGGCGCAACTTCAACTTTCATTTGGAACAGCGGCACGATAACTGATCTTGGTGCTCTAGGATATCCTTACGGCTCATCTGGATCATCGATCAACAACGGGGGAGAAATCGCTGCCATTGGGTACGGTCCCGGTTACAACGCTATAACCTACCTCAACGGAGTCGTGACGCCGGTAGGAAATATTGACGGAGGATACACGGCTCCCTATGCCCTCAATAATTTAGGCGACATTGTAGGAAGAGGCATTAACGGAGATGGCGGCGGCCAAGGCTTTTCTTATATCGGAGGAGTTTTTACTGCATTGGGAGTTGATATTGCCAGTGGCATAAACGATTCAGACTCAATTTGTGGATCAGTGTCCTACTATTACCACGCCGGTGACGGTCTGATTGGGGTTGAGCATGGATTTATTGACATTGGCGGCACAATCACCCAGCTGGGTGATCTTGGAGGGGGTCCAACGAAGGCAACCCAAGCAATCTCTATCAATAACCTCAACGAGGTTACCGGCTACTCAACCAATGCTACGGGCGCCCAACATGCCTTTTTCTACAGCAACGGCACAATGGTGGACCTAGGAACCGAAGGCAGTTACGACTCTTACGGAGTCTCTATCAACGATTCTGGAACGATTATTGGAACCATTCAAAACGTCAATGGTGCCCCTTACGGAGCCGTGATTTCCTCTTTTGTTTATCAAAATGGCAGCCTCAATGACCTGCTCAACCTTTGCGACGGCTCCTCCACAGGCTGGTCTACCATGCAGGTCACCCACATCAACAATCATGGTTATATTGTTGGGTTGGGTGTTCACAACGGGGTTTCCAATGGCTTTCTTGCCATTCCCTACTACCCCACCGCACCGGACTCATTTAGCGTATTTCGGGGCCATTTGCAAAGCGGCAACTTGCAAAGTCTTGGTTCCATAGATGGAAATTCCCTTGTCGTCAGTCAGGGCCCTACTCTTTCCAGCAAAGAAGCTCCCGTTTCTGTAGTCGTGACATTTCACTCCTCGGTGCTGGCACCAACTAGGCTAGCACTCTCTGAGACCAGCCGATTAAATATCCCGGGCGCCATTAACCAGAGGATTGAGGCTTGGAACATTCAGACTCAAAAATGGGATCTTGTGAGTTCCTCGAAGGCTTCCGTCGCCATGGGCACTGTCAACGTTGTCCTCCAGAACCCCCAGGACTATGTTAATCCAACATCCGGGGAGATTCAGTGCCGACTTTCTTGGATGCCTTACGGCCCCATTTTGGGCAGTTTCTGGGAATGCGAAATTGACCAAGTCCAAGCTCAGCCATCACCTTAGTTAAAAGAATCGGGCAACAGATATTAACTGTTGCCCGCCCTTCTTTGGTCTCTGCTGAGCCTAGCCTAGCTAAGAACGTCTACGTGCTGGAACTTCTGAGCCAGAACAAGTTCGCTGTCACCGCCAACCCATTGGTCTAGCATGGTTGCGTACATTTGTCGGAAGTCCACTTGGAAAGGCACGTCACCTTGATCGAGGTTGCTTAGGTTAGGATTGGCACCGTACATCCCCCCCTTGACCTTGCCACCAACAATAAACATGGGGGCTGCTTTTCCGTGATCGGTTCCACTGCCATTTTCATAGGCGCGTCTGCCAAACTCAGAAAAGGTCATCGTGACAACCTTATCTGCCTTGCCAAGAGATTCTAGTTCTCTCTGGAATGCTAGCATCGCGTTGCTAAAACCAGTGAGGAGGGTTTCTTGGGTCTTCAACTGGTTAGCGTGGGTATCAAAACCACCTGCTTCAAAGTAGATGACCCTGGTGCCAGGGCTTGTTGCAATAAGCTGGGCAATTTGCTTAAAGCCAACTCCAAACTGGTCGGTACCATAAGTTTCCTTGGGCTGATACTTTGAAACCTGAGTGCTGAGGATTTCCACCGCATCTAGGGCCGAATTGGTTGCCTTTCTAACGATTTCTCTTTTTGAAGTGAGGTTGCCATCCCCCTTGCCCTGGATCTGGCGCAACAATTCCATTGTCTGTGGATCACCGGCAAGGGCAGAAGCATCCTGAAGGCTGGCAAAGCATGGCACGCTAACTTCTACACCTTGCAAGGCTAACGGCTGTTCCGTAGAAAATCCAAGGGCAAAAACAGGATTCAACGGCCCCACCTTGTATTGATCGTCAAGATACCTGCCAATCCATCCTCCCGACATGTTGTTTTCGGGGCTGGCAGATTGCCAAATCCTCATGCTTTCGAAGTGGCTTCGATTGGGGTGAGGGTATCCAACATTCTGCACAATTGCGACCTTGCCTTCTTTGAACAGCTGATGGACTCCACTCATCCCGGGATGCAGGGCCATTGATGAGTTGAGCTTGAGAACCTTGTCCTCTGCTAACCCAAGAGTTGGCCGCAATTTGTAGTATTCAGAATCCGCATAAGGCACAACCGTATTTAAACCGTCGTTGCCACCGCTAAACTGGCAGACTACAAAGATGGTGTCTCCGCTTGGCTTTCCACCTTGGGCAGTTTTAATAAGATCAGCGCGGGCAATGGTGGAAAGCCACTTTGGGGCCACCAAACCCACCGCGATCATACTTCCGCCCTTGACCAGTTGCCGACGACTAAATTGTGCACTCATGATTTTTTGGACTCCGGTACTTTCAACCGACACTCACCATTTTACTAACTCTGCAAAATGCTTGCCTAGCAAGCGAGGATGCCAATTGCTACTTAAGTTAACGAAATTACCCTCCATTGGTTCAGTACGCACAAAGGCCCTCAAATAAAGCAACCTAGGACCATTGATAAAAAAAGGATGTTGATTGAAGCGATAAGTGGCGCGAGATGGCTAAAAACCTTGTCTTCTCTGGTACCTTGTTGCAAATGGCTGATCCTGCTTCTTCACTTTCGTATGGAGAATTGCCACCCGCTCCACCCGCGGCGAGGCAGGAGCAAGACTTTTTCGGCAAGCTGTTTGGTAGAAATCTAGGAGGTGTCCTTGCCTCGATCGTGCTTGCGTTTGTTACGATGCTTGTGTTTTACCGACTGCAAATGTTTGGGCCAACTTCGGCGATAAATCGGTTCAACCAAGCAACTGCCAAGTGGGATACCCAAGAAATGGCAACGGTTACCGTTCAAAGGGGCCTTAATGAATCTGAGTTTCAAGTTCTGACTCTTGCCCACAATCTGAGCCTCAAAGCCAGTTCAATACAAATTGTCAATTTGCAGCAAGCAGGAGACGAAGCCATTGCAAGGGTGGTCTACGAAATGCCCAATGGAACTTCCGCGGTGATGCTTTATGTGCTAACCGAGAGACACGGGATTTGGAAAATTGACCTTCAACAAAGCGTCACCGCCTTACTCCGCGCTCTTGGCTAGCAAGATTTCTCAAAGATAAAGTCTGGGATTCTTTCAAAGAACGTCCCGACGATCGGTTCAAAGATAGAGCCGAGGGTCGGTTAACTTTCCGGTTAAGGCAGTTGCCGCCGCCGTTAAAGGAGAAACCAAGTGAGTTCGAGAGCCAGGACCCTGCCTACCCTCATAGGGTCGGTTGCTGGTCGAAGCGCTACGCTCGGTGGGTCTCAAGATATCGCCATTCATGCCAAGGCACATCGAACATCCCGCATGATGCCATTCGAATCCTGCCGCCACAAAAATGTCTCTAAGCCCCTCTTTTTCTGCCTGCTTTTTAACGCTTTCCGACCCAGGCACAACCATCGCTCTCACCGAATCCGCCTTGGTGTGGCCTTCAACCAATTTCGCGGCCAGCCTAAGATCTTCAATGCGGCTGTTTGTGCAGCTTCCAATAAAAACGGTGTTGACGGCGATCTCTGCTATGGGATTTCCCGGCTCCAATCCCATGTACTTGAGGGCGCGCTCTTCTCCTGCCGTTTGAGGCTCTGGAATGATGCTGTTGATGTCGGCTGCCATCGCCGGAGTTGTTCCCCACGTCACCTGAGGGTTCAATGTAGCCGCATTCAGATTTTCGAGGCGATCAAATGCCGCGTCAGCATCAGTTTTCAATTGGTATGAATAAGAGATTAAATCTTGCTTGGCAGCTCCAACCGGCGCAAACTTCCGATCTTCATCATAAATATAGTCCAAAGTGGTCTGATCAGGGGCTATCATTCCTGCCTTTGCCCCCATTTCAATCGACATATTACAGATCGTCATGCGCCCGCTCATGGGCATCCGTTCGATAGTCGAGCCAAAGTATTCGGCAACATATCCTGTAGCACCAGCCGCACCCAATTTGCGGATGATGGCAATGATTATGTCTTTTGGAGTCACTCCTGCCCCAAGGGCACCATCAATTTTGATCCCCAAAGATTTGGGTTTGCCGGTGGTGCGCAAAGTTTGAGTGGCAAGGACATGCTCCACCTCGGACGTGCCAATTCCAAACGCAAGCGCTCCAAACGCCCCGTGGGTCGAAGTATGGCTGTCACCGCAGACAATCGTCGTCCCTGGCAGAGTAATGCCAAGTTGAGGGCCAATCACATGGACAATTCCCTGATTGTCATCCATGTAACCAAACAGCCGGATGCCAAATTCTTGGCAGTTCTTGGCAAGGGCAGAAAGCTGTTTGCCGCTTAACGAAGATTCATCAATCGGCCGACCGTCGGTTGGAACATTGTGGTCCACCGTTGCAAAGGTCAGATCAGGCCGTCTGACTTGGCGATTGTGTTCCCTTAAACCGTCAAAAGCCTGGGGCGAGGTGACTTCATGAACAAGGTGCCGGTCAATGTAAAGCAAATCACCTCCGCCTTCTAATTTGGCGGCCACGTGAGCTTCCCACACCTTATCAAACAGAGTCTTTCCCATAACCTAAAGTTTACATCGCGAGATGAGCGATTCCCAATTACTGAAGAAGTCCAGGAAGTAAGACAAGTAGAAATACCAGTTTTTTCGCTTTCAAAGTGATTTTCAGAAAAAATGCCTCAATATTGAGGATTTAATGAATACACTATAAGGGCTCGGGACCAAAACCATGAAATTCGCACTTATTTGCACTTCGGCTTGCTTTCTGTCTGGCATTGCAAGCGCTCAGATCCTCAACCCAAGCTTTGAAACAGAAGCTTCTGGCGGATCATTCTCATTTCTTGTCAATTCGACCCCCTCACTTAGCAGTGGCTTATCCGCAGCCGCCGACTGGAACACTTTCCTCTATTCGGCAGGAGTTTTGGATACAAACTGGGTTCCTGCTGGAACTCAAGCTCCAAATTTGACTGGACAAGGCAACTCTATGCTCTATGTGTCTGATAGTGGAAACATTGGAGGGATCTACGCTACCTCTGCAACACCCTTCACAAACCAAACAGTAAGCGTGTACGTATACGTTGTCAGCGGTGCCGCGGAATTGGCTCTGTATGGGGGCAATGCATTGGAAGTCTCCCAGGTAGACACAACCTTAAATCAGTGGGTTCAGCTGTCAGTTACCGATACACAAGCATCAAATTCGTTGGTGATAGGCAACTATTACGACTCCAACTTGAATAATAATCAGTCTTCTGTACCATCTCAGTTTTATGTGGATGTGGTTCAACAGCAGTCGGTCCCTGAGCCCGCTTCAATCGGTGCCTTGGCGATGGGCGTCCTTGGGTTGGTTTTCCGCAAGCGCAAAATCTAAAATCATTCCCTGGCTATTGAAAAAGCGCATGCTTCTAAGAAACATGCGCTTTTTTTGTTTTCATCGGATGCCTAGCTTAGGCTGGACGTACGTACTGAAGGTCGAGGTCGACCGTAATCTCATCTCCGACCAGCTTTCCTCCCGCGCCAAATGGCATCGAGATTGTAATTCCAAAGTCGTTTCGGTTGATCTTCGCGCGACCAGAAACTGCGAAGCGCTTGTTATTGTACGGATCAACCACTTCTTCACTCACGGTGTCAAAGTCAATCGTGACCGGCTTTGTGACTCCGTGGAGGGTCAAATCACCAGTAACTTGGTAGCCGTCACCCACTTTCTTGGCACCAGACCCCGAAAAAGTCAAAGTTGGGTACTTCTCAACATCTAGAAAATCAGGGCCCTTGACATGACCATCTCGCTGATCGTTTCCGGTATCAAAGCTCGTGGCATCAATCTCGGCAGAAAACTGCAGGGTAGTCGGATCTTCCGGATCCACCGTAATCGAACCACTGAGGGCCGTAAAGGCACCCCGCACGGTTGCAATCATCATATGCTTAACGGAGAAGTTGACCCGACTATGAGAAGGGTCAATGTTGTACGTGAATGTTGCCATTTTCTTATCCTTTCTTCGCAATTTAGTTGCGTTGTCAACTATTTTACCACTCAGCCCTGTTTTGTCAAGGGGTTAAAGGACTTTTTTTGTTAATTATAAGGAATCAACGATGCGGGAGCGTGCGGAAGGTATTTTTTCGATGAGGTCGGTCGCGGTAAATCCAATTTGCCCAATTTCTCGGGCGCAAATGTCGCCCGCTTCTCCATGCCAAAAAACGCCAGCGGACGCGGCTTCAATCGGGCAGACATCTTGGGCAAGCAAGGTTCCAATAATTCCGCTAAGAACATCCCCCATACCTGCAGTAGCCATGCCTGGGTTTCCGGTTTGATTGACCATAACCGGAGCACCGGGTTCGGTTACCAAAGTGTGGGGACCTTTCAGGACGACGCAGGATTGATAAACCTCAGCTGCCGTTCTTACCGATTTAAACCGGTCCCTTTGCACCTCTGCGGCAGATTCTTTGAGCAATCTTGCCATTTCTCCGGGATGAGGGGTCATGATTTTGTCGGAAAGGGGCAAAGAGACTCCCATGGCTACCGCGTTCAAGGCATCGGCATCAATTACACTTGGCAATTCCCACCGTGCCCAAATCTCGGAAAGCGCGTCAAGGGTTGGTTCTTCATGGCCCAATCCAGGGCCAAAGATCGCCGAGCCGCACCGATTGGCGGTCTCCATGATTTTATCAAGAGCCTTAGGTGCCAGGACGCCGTCGACCTCGGGAAGAGGGACAAGCAAGCACTCGGGAATGTGATGAGAAATGACTTGGCATACGCTTGGAACAGAAGCAACGAGGACCATTCCTGCCCCTGCCCGATAAGCCGCTTTTGCTGCCATGACTGCGGCACCGGGCATCGCATAACTGCCTGCAATTAGCAAAACCATTCCGCTGTCGACTTTGTGATAGGCCCGCAATCGTTCTGGCAGAATATCGGCAACTTTTTTATCGCAAATGAGCTTAGCTTCTGTAGGGTCCTTGAGAAGCTGGACGGGAAGGCCAATATCATCAACCGTCCAATAGCCGGCATGCTCCAAACCCATGCCTTCAAAAAAACACGGTTTCGGCATTCCAAGAGTCACGGTTCGCAAAGCCCAAACGCTGTCACCTAGCTCTTCACCTGTATCAGCTTCAATTCCGCTTGGAATATCAATCGCAACCACCGGCACACCGCTGGCATTGATCGCCTTGATTGCGTCTTCAATGGGGCCGGCTACCGCGGTTCTTGCCCCTGTGCCAAGAAGAGCATCCACTATGATTTCTCGGCAAGAAAGGCACTCTAACTTTCTGGCAAACTTCGGCTCGTCGCTGTATATTGGGTTCACTCCGGATCCGACCATAAGGTTGAGTTGCTCTTCAGCTTCACGGCAAAGTGTTCCTGCCACCCCCGCAACAAGACATTCCACCTCGTAACCTGCCTCGGCCGCAATCCTAGCAACAACAAATCCATCGCCTCCATTCTTGCCTCGGCCGCAGACGATTGAGATTTTGCCTGGTTCTGGCATCACTTCTTTGATTGCATTGAAAACCGCGCCGCCGGCCCGCTCCATCAGAATTTTTGGAGTCAGACCATATTCAGCTTCAGCGATCTGATCTATTTTTCGGCATCGTTCAGCGTTAGCAACCCACATAGTGTCACGAAATTTGATTATGAATACCAGGGGTGCTTTAAGCTCATAATCAATGAAACTACGAACCCCACTTCAATTTTGTTATCAAATTGAGGGCCAACCCTACAAGAATCGCTCATCTTCCTGGATGGCTAATTTGGCCCGATTGCGGTTGTTTTCGATGATGCTAAGGGCATCCGAAGCTGCCACTTGTTCCGCTTCTTTCTTGGACCGCCCTTCACCCTCACCCATCACTTCACCTTCGATTAAAACCTGAACCTTGAATTTCCGATCATGGGCTTGGCCATACTCCGAGATGACTCTATATTGAGGCGTTGTTCTCCAGATTGCTTGGGCCGCCTCTTGCAGCTTTGATTTATAGTCATCGGGGTTGACATCTCCCGATTGGACGCGCTCAATAAACTCTTTGAGCTGCTCCAACACAAACCACCGAGCCGATTCTAAACCAGATTCTAAATAGATTCCACCGATGATTGCCTCAAACACGTCGGCAAGGATGGAGGGCCGCTGCTTGCCACCAGTGGACTCTTCGCTGTAGCTGAGCTCAACAAACTGATCAAGTCCCAGCCGCAAGGCGGTTGCGGCAAGAGGCCCTTCTTGCACAATGGAGGACTTGGCTTTGCTCAGCATCCCTTGATCCCAAGTGGGATGGGTTTCATAAAGATACTGAGCAATCACGAGGCCAAGGACAGAATCACCAAAAAACTCGAGTCGCTCATAGCTTTCTTTGTCTGGTGAATCAGCGGTGACGCTTCGATGGCGCATCGCGATTCGAAAGATGCTCTCGCTTTTTAGCGGTATCGGTTTTGGAATCATCACCGCAAGATCCGTACTTTATCCGCCTAGATTGGTTAAGGCTTCTGCCAACCGGCTCATTCCCTTGGCAATATTTTCTCGACTTGTTGCGTAACTCATGCGCAAAAAGCCTTTCCCTTCAAAGACTGATCCGGGGATAACGGCAAGCAGGGCTTTTTCCAAAAGGTAATCAGCAAGTTCAATGTCAGTTTTCATAACTGAACCGAGATACGCCGACGCATCCACAAAAGCATAGAAGGCGCCCTTGGGAGGGGTGATTTTTAAGCCAGGAATGGATTGTAGCCCTTCAGTAATAAGCCGACGCCTTGCTTCAAATTCCAACCTCATCGCTTCTACGCTTTCCTTGGGAAGCAAGAACGCTTCAACTGCCCCCTTTTGAACAAAAGAAGTTGGGTTGCTGGTGACCTGATCCTGAAAATTAGACATTGCCTGGGCAACCGGAAGCGGTGCGCAGGCAAAACCCAGCCTCCAACCGGTCATCGCATAGCTTTTGCTGCAGCCTCCAAACGTAATGGTTTGCTGGGCAACTTCATCGGATAGGGCGGCTACCGACTGATGCTCGACCCCATAAACAAGCCGATCATAGATTTCATCAGAAAAAACCCAAAGCCCATGGCGAAGCGCAATCGCGGCAATCTCCTTGATGGCTTGGCGATTGTAAACAGCTCCAGTTGGGTTGGACGGACTGTTGACAACAATGGCTTTGGTGCGGGGGGTGATTACTGCTTTGATATCGTCGAAGTCGGGCACAAATCCTTCACTGGGATTGCTGTGTACCACCACTGGCGTCCCTCCTGCTAACCGGATTTGATCCGCATAAGTCATCCAATAAGGTGCGATCAGAATGACTTCATCACCAGGATTGATTAAAACCTGCATTGCGTTGTAAAGGGCATGTTTTGCACCACAAGAGGCAACAATCTGATTTGATTCAGCGTGGATTTGATTTTCGGTCTTTAGCTTGTTTCGGATTGCATCCTTCAAAGCGGGGATTCCTGAACTGGGCGTGTATTTGGTAAATCCAGATTCTATGGCAGAAATGGCTGCCTTGCAGATTGGCTCTGGAGTGTTAAAATCGGGCTCGCCCGCTGCAAAGGATATGACATCTTGACCCTCTGCCTTCAGCGCATTGGCTTTGGCTGTGATTGACAAAGTAGGAGACGGGCGCAATAATCCGGCTCGAGCTGAAAGTTCAATCGTGTTCAACTGAACCCAAGTATACCGATGCGCGATCCATTTAAAACCTTCTAGTTCCTATACACAAACCTATAAGTTTAAACCGGGAAGATTCAAAGTACCACCTGTCGAATCAATGGAAAACCACGTCTTGATGTTGTACTTCTTGCAAAGCTTTTGCACGCCACGATCGGCACCGCGAAATTGGCTGTCGATGGCAGTTGGGCTAACTTCGGCAATGGATTCAAGATCTTGAATTGCACGGTTGGCATCACTTTGAGACCCATATCTGTTGGGGTTCACGGCCTTCACAACTTCGACAATCCTTTGGGAAAGCACGATCATCTGATTAAGACCAGAATCATAGTGACCCGAAATCGGCTGACATTCAGAAGGGACAGCCCAAGAGTTAAATCGAACCCGCAAGCCTGCCCACTGAGTCTCAATTCGATTGGCTTCATCGAAAAGTTCATACCGCTCTCGGCTCTTTGGCATTTCCCCATTTGGATTTGCAATTTTTTTGGCATCGCCCGGTGAAATGCCACTTGCAGATTCAAAGTCTGCTAGCATCGCTTCTAACACAATTTTGGTCCTCCTGGTCAACGAGACCTTAGCTTCTTCAACCCTCTGCAGGTGAAGCAGCCACTGATAAACGTCGTTGGGCATGACCGCTGGCTGGGATGCGGCCGTCACTGCAACCGGCGGCTGAACCGGTATGGATTGAGCGACAACTTGGGCGGAAGTTGAACCTTGGGTTTGACCCTGGAGGATAATTGGTGGCGCCGATTGATTGGCTTGCATCCCAAGGTCCGGTGCTGGGACCTGATTAGCAGTTTCGGACAGGTCTGGTGGGGCCGTGGCGCCGTTGACCGATAAATTGGTGGGCACAGCTCTTCCATTGAAATGGGTCAGGACTTGGGGATGAGCGGTGCCAGAGAGAACAAAATTGGTTTTGACTCCATTCGGCTTATGGTGAAGCAAAGTGTGGACGGCAGCAAACCCGATTCCGGCTAGGCATAGGATCACAAACAATGCCAACGCAATTGGCAGGGTTCTGACTTGAGTCGGCTCCTTACTTAGAGTTCCGTCCGGTAAATTAGCAAAATTATGTCTGGCATGAGTGCTTGCTTGGGGACTTCGAGCTTGGATGGCTGGTGACGGTGGCATTGCAGGAGGCAAATGTCGGTTTTGGGCTTGGTTTTGCCCCACCTGGCCCTGCCTTGGCTGCAGATTAGAAGGCTGGTTTGGGCCGACCTGATTTGCAAAGGACATCTGCTGGACAGGCATCAGTGGGCATCCGCATTTCGGGCAAAATTGGTCCCCTTGGCGAATGGGTGATTGACAATGTGGACATCCCATAAGGCTATAGACGGCAGAATTGCCTGGAAAAATCAGATCTCATAAAATTTTCGCAGCAGATTTTTAAAAATAAAGGCAAGTTTTCCAGCTGTCCTTATCTCTTGCTGTTCTCTCTGTTAACTCTTCAAAGCCTTAGGATTCTTAAAGACCAAAGCTTGAAAATGCATCCTGGTTTCCACCAGAAACATCGATCGAGAACCATTTGGTAACGTCATACTTATTGCAAATATTTTGCACAAGCGTATCAGTTTGGGCAAACATGTTGTCAATTCCTTGGGCATTATCTTTACCAATCCCCTTCAGAGACTTTGTTGAAGCATCAATGTTGCTTCTAAGGTTAGGATCGTTAACATTGATACCGTTCATGATAGAGCTGATGCTTCCCACTGATTCCATCGTATCGGAAAGACCAGCATCATACGCGTCGGCAATGGGTTGGCACTCGGCAGGGGGTGGCATTTTATCGAACCGTGCCTTGAGCTGCGTCCATTGAGTTGAAATCTTCTCGATCTCCTTGTTGATCAGGTCTGCACCGGGAGGGCCCGTGAAGTTAGAATCCGGATCGGTCATTTTATCAACATCGGCAGCGGAAGTTAATCCGCCCGCTCCTTTGAGCTGGGGAATTAGCGATGCCAGTTCGATGTCTTGTCTTTGAGTGAGATCTCTCTTCAGCATGTCGCAGCGCTGAAGATGCTGAAGCCAGGCATAGATATCATCTGGCATTTGCTTTCTTGAGGCAAGGACTTTAAGATCGGCATCAGGGACTTGAGCGTCAACCGACAAAAGCGGCCCGCCAGTTGCCCCTTTCACTGAAAGTGGAGAAGATTTTTGCTTAGCGCTGAGCCACAAGCCATAACCCACCTTTCCTAGTGCGGCAAGTATTGCCAACACAACAACCGTCGCAACAATGGCCGGCCAATGCACTCGCTTTCGCCCGCTGGTGTTGATATAGGGCGCGTAATGAGGCTGTTGAGGTGCACCACCCATAGTATTGGGTATCTGACCTTGCCGGTTGGGAGGTTGTCCCACCGGCATCTGGGTAGGAGCCGGCCTTGGCATCGGTTGCCCCATCTGAGGAGGCTGAACCATAGGTGCTTGAAAGACCTGTAATGGAGTGCCACAATTGGAGCAGAATTTTGCTCCTGGCGCTAAGGCAGAGCGACACTTTGGGCAGACCATATTATAATAGACGGAAAATGAACTGGTAATCGTAACGGTTTTTTTGCACTTTAAGCGCACTTGATGATACTTTTTGCAAGTTTTCTTGCAATTTATGGCACAAGGAACTAAGAGGAACTTATATCCGTCGTACGAAATCAAAAGGAGAATTTATGAATCCAGCCGAGCAGCCTTCTAATTTGAAAGCTTATTTTGAGCAAGCTCTGTTCGATGCCCTCCATAACCGAGTGGGACTCCCCAAACTGCCCGACGTTGACAACTACCTTGTGAACTTGATGACCGGCTTTTTGAGGGAAGATTCCTTATTTGCCATTCGAGATGGTCATGGCAAGCCGGTTCGAAGAATTGTCGACATGCTGGAGTATGGAGACGTCAGACTAAAAGCCTCTAGCTTCGAGCAAGAAAGATTTGTTCACCGCCATATTGGCAATTTGCTGCTTTTTACTTCGGGAATGATGCCCGAGTTTTTACCAAAATTGGGCTTAGAGCCCATCGGCAAATTGATGTCCACTTCATCTTGGCTTGATCCTACTCACCGAGGGTCTGAAAGCTATAGGCTTGCAAGCTTATTCGACTATGATCCTTTTTCTTCGGAAGCCAGGGTCTTAAAAACCTTAAGCCTTCATTTTGCGGATTACCAATATGGCTTTGGAATCTTGAGGGAATCCTTTGGCGGGCTAGGTTGGGGAATCCTAAACTAGCCGCAGAATTCTAGAATTTAGATACACTTCCTAGTCTATGGGGTTAGCAACTCGCAAGGCTAGGCTCGGCATTTTTGTTGGAGTTAAGGGGAGGGGTTCTAATATGTCGGCAATTGCCGATGCCTGCACCGCGGGCCACATTCCTGCAGAAGTGGCAGTGGTCATTGGTCAAGTTTCTGGCTCCCCTGCACTTGAAAAAGCTCGCTCCATGGGGTTAAAAACTGAAGTTGTCTCCAGCAAGGAAGCCCAATACGGCCCATTGCTGATTAAGAAATTGCAGGAAGCTTCGGTTGATTTAGTTTGCCTTGCTGGCTACATGCGAATCCTTCCCTCTGAAGTTGTGGATGAATACCAAGGACGGACCCTGAACATCCACCCCGCCTTGCTGCCTAAATTTGGGGGTCAAGGAATGTACGGAAGCCATGTCCATCAAGCTGTCTTAGACGCGGGAGAATCGGAGTCTGGCTGCACTGTCCACGTCGTTAATAACGTCTATGATGAAGGAGAGATCGTGCTCCAAAGAACTTGCCCCGTCCTGCCAAACGATACAGTGGAATCTTTAAGCAGTCGTGTTTTAGCTGAGGAGCATTTGGCATATCCCGCCGCGATAGAACTTGTCTGGAATCGAATCAACACTTATCAAGCGTAAGCCTTTTTCGCCCTTGCTACTTTCTTTACTGAAAGGGGTTGTTCGGCTCTTGATGCCGTTTTTGGCGCGAAGAATCGTGGAAGGCATCCAAAATATCCCTCGAAAGGGTCCCCTTTTGCTTTTGTGCAACCACCGGTCGGATTGTGATGTCATTTTTGTGCAGCTCGCCTGCAATCGGCACATTTCCTTTATGGCAAAAAGTGATTTGTTTCAGATCCGAGTCATTGGGAAGTTCATGGCCTTTTGGCAAGCCTTTGCCGTTCATAAAGGTGCTTCGGATCGAGAAGCCTTGCGCCATGCGATTGACCTGCTTATCGACCAACGGCTGGTTTGTGTGTTTCCCGAGGGTCAAACATCAGAGACTAGTCAGCTGCTTCCTCTACAGCCTGGGGTTGCCCTGATAGCGAGTCAAAGCAAGGCTCCTGTGCTCTGCGCAGGAATCAATGGCACCGAAAGAGTCTTGCCATATTCAAAAACGCGCCCTCAGAGAAGCCATCAGCCGGTGAAAATCAGCTTTGGGGAGATTTTCTACTATTCAGACTTTGGCTCTCGAGAGGCCTTCATGGCCCACGTTCAATCCGAACTGCTGCGATTGAGTGGTGAAGACACCACATCCCAGTCTATTGACCCAGTTGCGCCTTGAGTTTTGGATTATCAGTGGGTGCAACGTAGCCAGTGGACTGATCTTGGGGTGGGCTAGGCTGGCCAGCAACCTCCGCCTTGCGAGGGACCGTTGTGCTGAAGTCACTATTAAATCCACTTACGGGAATTCTAGTAGCGTAGTCGATAAGGATCCCAAAAATAAAGGTCACCCAAATAAATCCGATCATTGCCCAGATTTTCACCAATTTTGTGGAGTACTTCACCCCCATAAAGACCATCACAACCAAAACCGCCTTGATGGTAGCAATGATGAGGGCAACAATATTATTCCCTACCCCTGGCAGTTGCACATAGCTGGCTGCGATTGTGGCAGACATTAAGACAAGCAAGATCAGCCACGTAACGAGATACGTTTTGACGGGAACAATATGATGTTGAGAACCAACTGGTGAATGATTTGCCATGATTTCTAAAAAGGGGTTAGGTTACTTTGGAATGAGATAAAACAGAGGAAACAGGAAGATCCAAACAAGGTCAACGAAGTGCCAGTACAAACCCACCATCTCGGTTGGAACATAGTCTTCTGTAACAACCGGCTTGCGCTTAGCCCACAAAATAATGAGGGTGGTGATACAAATGGCACCAATAATAACGTGAATTCCGTGGAGACCAGTCATCATAAAGTACAGCGAAAAGAACATTTGCGATCCGTTGTGGGTGGTGCCAGCAGGAGGAATGAAACTAGGACCTGGAACATGGTGATCAGCGATTTTAACCAAGTATTCATGAGACTTGACTCCTAAAAAGCAGAACGCACCCAGTAAGGTCACGCACAGACCTGCGATCACCTTTTTAGGTTCTTTGAGCTGGGCAAAGTGGACGGCAAGGGCCATCGAAAATGAGCTAGACAGCAAGACAGTTGTATTTAGTCCGCCCCAAAAGACTTCAGTCTGAAAGTGGGAGATGTAAAAGTCATTAGAATACTCCCAGCGCATCAATACGTAGCCTAGAAACAGGGCACCAAAGAACATGACTTCGGTGACTAGGAATGACCACATGCCAACGATGTAGGTTTCGTTTTGTTGGTCAATGTCTTCGTATTGATGCTTCAGGGGCCCATGATGATGATCGTCATGGACTTCTAAAGCGGCTTCTTGGATATTTGTTGCCATAAAACTAGTGGGCTCCTGCCGGTGTTGGCTTTTGCTTTACATCCGGTTGGTCATAAACTTCATTTTCGTCATCAGAGTAGTCATACACGTCGTCAGTGACGATGGGCCTTGTTTCAAAATTCTGAGGGATAGGAGGAGACTGAGTTTGCCACTCTAAGCCATGAGCACCCCAAGGACTATCGCTTGCCTTGGGACCATACTTCAGCGACCAGGTTAGGTACAACACCGGCAGAAGCAAACCGATGGCAAGAACCGAAGCTCCTAAGCTAGACATGATGTGATAAGGCTGAAGCTCTGGATAGTAGTAATAGTACGCGTAACGTCGCGGCATCCCCAAGAATCCGAGGATAAATTGTGGGAAGAAGGTGACGTTGAATCCAACAAAAACAATGATGGCGGTGTACTTTGCCAAGGTTTCTGGGTAAAGCCTTCCAAACATCTTTGGCCACCAATAGTGCAGGCCACCTAAGAAGGCAGTTACCGTTCCACCAACCATAACATAGTGGAAGTGAGCCACTACGAAGTAAGTTGCGGTCAGATGAATGTCGGTTCCCATGGATGCCAAAAACAGACCGGTTAATCCGCCAATCACAAAGAGCCCCATAAAGGAGATGGCATAAATCATCGGCGTTTGCAGTCGAATGTGCCCCTTGTACATGGTTGCCATCCAGTTAAAAATCTTAATTGCAGATGGAACCGCGATAAGGAATGTTATCAAGGAGAAAATGACGCCCTGATACATGGACTGGCCAGAGACAAACATATGGTGGCCCCACACAAAGAAGCCAAGTAAGGCAATGGCAAGGGTGGAAAACGCCACAAAGTGGTAACCAAAGATTCTTCTGCGTGAGAACGCACATATCAGCTCTGACTGCACACCAAATGCTGGCAAGATCATGATGTAAACCGCAGGGTGACTATAGAACCAGAAGAGGTGCTCAAACAGAACGGGGTCCCCACCCAGGTCGGGGCTGAAAATACCGATATGGGTTGTTCTTTCCACAACCACCATCATCAACGTTATCGCAACCACTGGCGTGCCGAGCATGATGACAATGGAAGTTGCATACATAGCCCACACAAACAGGGGAAGTCGGAACCAAGTCATTCCCGGTGCCCTCATTTTATGGACGGTTGCAATAAAATTGAGCCCTGTAAAAATTGAGCTAAACCCAGCGATAAAGACGGCTGTGATTGTGAGGGCTACTTGGCTGTTGGAATACATGCTGGAGTACGGCGTGTAAAAGGTCCACCCCGTATCCACGCCTCCAAAGCATTGGCCTGTCAAAAAGAGCACGCCAGCCGCCAAGTACAAATAGTAACTCAGAAGGTTCAGCCGTGGAAAGGCAAGGTCCCTTGCCCCAATCATGATTGGAAGCAAGAAGTTTCCTAAAATTGCAGGGATAACAACCAGCAAGAAGAAGAAAACCATGATGATGCCATGGGCAGAAAAGACTTTGTTGTAGGTTTCTGCTTCCAGCAAAGTTGAGTTCGGGGAAATCAACTGAAGCCTAATCAGACCCGCCATGATCGAGCCCATAAAGAAGAAAATCGAGACGGTAAAAAGATACATAATCGCGATGCGCTTATGATCACCAGTGGAGAGCCAAGACCAAATCGTATGGTCATGGTTCAGATAGTTTTTCTTTTCAGGTATGGCTTCAACTTGGGTAGCGGTTAAACTCATGATTGTTCTCCATTAGGGATGAATTTGGTTTTGGTACTGACTGCTCGATTTTCGCCTTTCAGCGGCAAGAGCGTTGACGGAAAGATTGTGCCCATTGGGGGTCGGGAACTTTTGCTGCCTAGCTTGCAGCACCCCGGTAGATAAGCGGGGGCTTGAGATTGTGGTATCAGAAACACCGGTCCCTGTCTTCACATGGTTTACGGAAGACGTTGCACCCGCGGTTGGATTTTTACCAAGCGTTTCTAAATAGGTGACAAGTGGAATCAAGTCTTCTTCAGAAATGGCTCCTTGATAGGCTGGCATTGTGTCGCCGTATCCAAGAACAATGTGCTTGTACGGGTTCAAGATGGCTTCTCGAAGCCTTTCTGCGTCAATTTTGTAACTCGAACCATCCGTGTAGGTTTCCTTTTTGCCAAACACTCCGTTAAGGGTAGGTGCGCGCTCGTTGTCTTGATCGGCATGACAGTTTGCGCAGCTAAACCGATTGAAAATAAGGTGCCCTCTTTCGGTTAGAGTCATCGGCTGAGGATCGTTTCCACCATTCTCTTTCCATTGAGCGTAGGCTTCCGGAGTCATAGCATAGACGTAACCTCCCATTTCTGCATGCTGAGTTCCACAGTACATGTTGCAGAAAAGGTGGTAGACGCCTGGCTTTGTTGCCTGGAACCAAGCTTGGGTGTATCGGCCCGGAACAACCTGATATTGAAATCGAAACTCAGGGATGTAAAGGGCATGAATCACGTCCTGAGAAATCATTGTCACTGTAACCGGTATGCCAACTGGCACATGCAATTCGTTGTTTTCTCTGATTCCACTGCCGGCATGTTGGAAGTGCCACATCCACTGTTTGCCAACGCAATAGACCTCTAAACCTTTCTTGGGTGGAGTTACAAAATAGATGAACTGCTTGGCACCCCAAGCAAAAATGGCAAGGCCCAGTAAAAGCGGAATGAGCGACCAAGTGATCTCCAACCCCAAGTGCTCATGAGGCGGGTGAGACCTGTTGACTTTGGTTCCTCGTCGGTACCGGATCGCAAAAAACAGAACTCCGCCAAAGACGATAACCGTAAACACAACAGATAAGAAGAGGATCGTGTAAAAAAGCAGGTCGTACTTATCGGCAAATGTCGAGGCACGGGTCGGCGCAAGAGGAAGGTTAAAGTTCATTGATGTTGGTTTTTGTCACTCCTAAAATTCTTTGCACGATGTCGGTTTTTAACGGACCATAGCCCCACAGAACCTCCAATCATCAGCACAGTTAAAGTCCCGAAAATCTGGACGACACGGAAGATATTCACGCTGTATTTGCCGGTAATTGGGTCGCAGCATAAGCACCCAAAAAACACATATTGGGCCTTTTTCCCAATTTTGTTTCCCTTGGCTGTGATTAAAGCGCCTGCAATTTTATCGGGCGGATACGTATCACTGAAAAAGTATTGAGCTACCTTTCCTTGGGGAGACAAGAGTTCTAAAGAAGCAGGGTGGTTAATGAGATCCGTGGAAGGATCATAAGTAAAGTGAAACCCGATGGAAGTCACTAGTTTTTGGATGCTATCCGCCGTGCCAGTCAAGAAATGCCAGCCGGCAGCCTGAGATGGGGAAAATCCTGTCAAAATTCCGTTTCTCTTTTGTTGCGCATCTTGGCTGTTTTCTTGGGGATTGATGCTAATGGTTAGCACCTGAAAGTCTTTGCCAAGATGAGGTGCCGCTTTGATTGCATCTAGTTTTTGCACGGTGGCGGCAAGGTTTTGAGCCTCCAGAGTGCAAACTGACTTGCATCGATAATAAACCAAGTTGAGGATGACCGGCGTCTTGCCAAAGTATTGAGCCAAAGTGACGGACTGCCCCTTTGAATTTACAAACTGCAAGTTCAAGGGAACCATGGCACCCAGTTTTTGGTCAACACCGATTCCCTTCGTCTTGTCAATCGTTCCCGTCGGAGTTCGGACTGGCGCCGCCATTTGGGCCATGGAAACTGCTGCCAAAAAGCTGCTTAGTCCCAGCAAGATAAGCTTGCTGACCTTTACCATGGTGTAGACCCTCCTTGGGTTGGAAGCTCGGTCTTATACTTGCGGCCCCAATAGGTGATTCCCATTGCCATAAACACAACCCACGCGGAGCCAACAACCTCTAAGGATCGATTGATGTCAACCGTGTATTGGCCAGTTTTTGGGTCTTTGCTTAAGCAGCCAAAGAAGATAAAGTCTTCCTTTTGGCCCAATGCGTTCTTTGATGCGTTCACGATTGCGCTAGAAAACGGACGCTCTGGATAGTCATCACCAAAGAAATACTGAGAAACCTTGCCTTGGGGGGTTGCTACAATCAATGCGGCAGGGTGATTGACAAGATTCTCTTGAGGATCGTAGGTAAATTCAAATCCCACCGAAGTCACGAGTTTTTGAATGCTTTGTTGGCTCCCCGTCAAAAAATGCCAACCTGGACCTGCGTTGTAATCTAGATTTGGCAACAATTGGCTCTTTTTAGAAGCTGCCATAGAGGGTGTTTCGGTAGGATTGATGCTGATCGTTAAAATAGTAACGTCTGCTCCAATCCGTAGAGGAAGTTTTGTGGATTTCTCCATCTTTGCAAAACTCGTAAGCAAGGCTTGCTCTTCTACCGTGCAAACCGCTTTGCAGTTAAAGTAAACGAGGTTGATCAAGACAGGATTCTTGCCAAAATACTGTCCAAGGGTGACTTGCTGACCTTGGGAATTTAAAAACGTGTCATCCAAAGGAATCTGAGCACCAATGTGTTGCTTAATACCAAGTCCCTGAGACTTGTTAATGGTTCCATCCGGATTTCTGACCGGCGGAGTCATTTGCCCCCAAGCTCCTGCCGAACTTAAAGTTAGTCCGGCTGCACCACAAAGAGTCAGAAACCGATTCATCCCGCTCCTCCGTGAGGAGTTCCGCCAATGGCGGGAGATTTGCGAGGTGGGCTAGGCGCAGTTGCCCCCGGCACCGCGATTGGAGATTGAGTTGGGCGGCTTGAAGTTGGAGCTGGAGCAGTTCCATTTGCTGGAACGGCTTGGGTCGGGCTTTGAGGTACCGATCCCTGCGGTGCGCCCTTGTCGGCTTTTGGTCCAGATGGGGTCTGGCTCAGATCCCCTGGCACTGGATTCGAAGAGGATTGAAGCCAATTTTCGGTTGGATCCAAACTGTGCTGAGAAGCCACCAGATCAATGGCCTTGTCAATCGGAATCCGGTAAGTTGGCCCCATGGGTCCTGTTGAAGCCTTACCATACGTTGCCAAAACCGCATCTTCTTTTTGCCTCAAGTCTCGGATGTCAGTTGTGGAGGTGATATTGTTCTGAAGGATCGGAGTTCCAGGAGGAGGCTCTTGCCTTGTGAATGGACCGGTTGGGTGGCTTAGATGGGGAATGACCCCCGGGATTGCCAAGAATACAGCGGCAACAATAGAGCAAAAGACAACAAACCCCATGATAAAGGCTGCAACTGTTGCAATCGCCTTGGGTGAAGGCTCATCAGTTGCGTAGTTCAACTGCTCAAGAGGAGTTTCGTCCGGATTATGATGCTCAGTGGCCATGAGATGCCTCCAGTCTGGTGTCAAAGGTTGGAATCAATGCCGTTTTACGCAAAACTCCCGATACCACCCCAAGCCAAAGTAATCCAATGCTGGCTAAGGCTAAGAAATCCCAACCCGTTGGCCGAGGACCATTCTGGCGAATGGCAGGCATGACGTACAAATAAACGTCAACAAGGTGCATCACCAGCATGAATCCGGCTATAAAGGCTAGGTTCTTAGGAATCTTCCTATTTCTTGGCGTTAGCAGTGCCACGAACGGAATAAAGTACTGTCCAACCATAGTCACAAGTCCAATCGCGTTCCAACCAAACTTACTTCGCTCTACGTAATAAAAGTTTGTTTCCGGCAGGTTTCCAGACCAGATAATCAGAAACTGGGCAAACGATGTGTAAGCCCACAACATGGCAAGGACAAACAAAATGTTTCCCATGTCTCTTGTGACATCGGGACCAATAAGGTTCTTGTAAACATCGCGGTCCATATTAGAGCAGACAATCATCGTGGCAAAGGAGAATGCTCCGATGCCAACTGCAATCGCAGACCATAGCCCAAACATGGTCGAGAACCACCGGTAATCAAGGCTCATGACCCAGTCCGTCATGCAAAACGTTGCGCTTAAGAAGAACCAGATCAAGGCCGGAGCGCCCCAGTTGTTTCTTAAAACGATCTCTTTAGACGATCCCGATTTCTCTTGTCGCTTGGTTGAAGCAATGAGGCCCGCTGAAATCGCAATCCACGATCCAAACCAAATGAAGGTTCTTATAAACCAGCCGGTCGCATTAAGATACGGGGCTTTCCACTTCAAAATCGCTTCCGTGGCCTGCAAGTGGGGATCAACCCACACGTACAAAAAGTGTTGATGAAGCAATACCGGTACCGAAATCGGCAAAAACAGCAAGAACATCACAATCATCGCAATCGGTCCGCCTCCTGCTTCAAAAATGCGTAATCCAGGCAACATCCACTTGCCTTGAACGGTGTGGTACAGGGTTAAAAATCCAAAACTTCCCAACGAGATTCCAAACCAGAAAATCCAACCGAAAAGATAAGACCCTGCTATGGATGTCTTGGTGGCTCCGTGGCTTGTGAAGATTAAGGCAATCATGATAATGGTGCCAATCAGCCCAAGAAAGATTCCAGATGGAAACATCTTGTCTAAACTGATTCTCGCCGGGGTTGGAACTGGGTTCTGATCTAAAGCTAAACTCATCGACTTGCCACCTTGTAAGAAGAAGACTTGATTTCGGATAGGTTTTGCATTTGATCACTTGGGACATCGGTTGCCGGTGCATGTTGACTTAATTGCAAGACCCTGATGTAGGCGGCAATCGCCCATCGATCCTGAGGTTCGATGCGAGATGCGTAGCTAAACATGGTGCCGTAACCGTGGGTTATCACGTCAAAAAAGTGACCGATTGGCATTCGCCGCAACCTATCCGTGTCGTAGCTTGCAACAGGGCGCCTCAGCGAAAATCCTCGAATAGCAATCATTCCTTTGCCATCTCCTAGCTGACCGTGGCACGGCGTGCAAAAAATCTGAAACCTGCCTTTGCCTCGTTCTAACAATTGTTTTGTTACCGGAATCGGCAGTTCGGTGACTAATTTGCCATCTCGATAGCCTGTAAAGAAAGGACTATCTTGTCTAAGGTGTCCCAAAGCCACAGTATGGTCAACCAAGGGCCTTGCAACACTATGGTCGGGGAAGAAGCTGCTTGCTGACTGGCTGGTTTGCTTGGGCTGAACCCACATGTCGGTATTGCAGCCAGCAATCCAAGGTCCTAGCACAAGGCCGACAAGGACGATCTTTTTCCAAGAAGAGATTGACTTCAAAGTTCTGGCTCCTCCACTTCGGAAACATTGAGCGGATTCAATTTACTCAAGAATGCAGCAACCTCATCTGAATCATATTTAGGGTCCTTAGCTTCAATACACAAGAAAAACCGATCGCACGTGGCTCTTTCAAAATGAGGCGTGCTAAAGATTGGGTGGTGGTATCTTGGCAATCCATTTAGCGCCCACATCCCAAAGAAAGCGCCAAATGCAGAAAACAAAACCGTGAACTCAAACATTGGCACAAAGAACATCGGCAGGGTAAAGATTGGCTTTCCGCCCACATTCATTGGATAGTCAATAACCGCCGTGTAATACTCCAGCGAGATGCCGGTTATGGTTCCTGTGATTCCACTGAGTGCAACAATCCAAGGAACAACATTGTTCTTCCACCCCATGGCTTCGGTTAAGCCGTGAATGGGAAATGGAGAGTAGGCGTCCATTTCTACATAGCCATTTTTTCTTGCCGCGTTTGCTGCCGCTTTCAAATCGGCTACCGTTTCAAACTCGGCAACCGTTCCGTGAATGTCAGGAGAGCGCAGATTAGAATGAGTCAATGTCTGCTCCATTTATTCAACCCCCACTGCCGTAGCTGGCTTGATGATTTCTGACTTGCCCTCAGATCGAATTGTCTTGTACAGCAAATCTTTAACCTCAAAGATGTTGATGGTTGGCAAGGCTCTCACAAACAGCATCATCAGCATGGTGAAGAATCCGATTGTGCCGGTAAACAAGGCAATGTCCCAAATAGTGGGATGATAGGGCCTGTCTATCGCCGGTAACGGGTTAATCTGCAAACACATGGGGATGATGACAAACCGCTCTAGCCACATACCAAGGCCTGCGATTGCGGCTACGATCCACACAACCCACAAGTTTTGCCTGAGTTTGGGGAACCACATTGTTTGAGGCGCTACGCAGTTACAGAAGATCAACATCCAATACTCTAGCTTGTATTCTCCGACCATCCTATAGACGGTGAGGTCAATTTCACCCTTCGAACCGGAATACCAGCCAAAGAAGACTTCCATTGCATACCCATAGAACACGATCAAGCTGGTTGCCAGCATGATCTTACACATCCAATCAATGTGCTTCATGGTAATGAGATCTTCTAGCTTGTAAGCCTTGCGGATCGGAATTGCAAAGTTAAGCACCATTGCAAAACCGCCGTACACGGCACCAGCTACAAAGTAAGGCGGGAAGATCGTGGGATTCCAGCCAGGCACCACCGACATCGCAAAGTCGAAAGACACTGTGCTATGTACCGAGAGCACCAAGGGAGTCGCAAACCCTGCTAAGAGCAGGTTCGCTTGTTCGTATCGGTGCCAGTGTTTGGCGCTTCCCCGCCAGCCTAAGCAGGCAATTGCGTAGCCGTACTTGGCAAACTTATTGGTGGCTCGATCCCGCAAGCTCGCCATATCGGGCACCAAACCCATGTACCAGAACAAGAGGGACACCGTAAAGTAAGTGGAAACCGCGCAAACGTCCCAGAAGAGGGGCGATCGATATTGGGGCCACAACCCTAAGATATTAGGATACGGAAAGAGCCAGTAGTCAACCCAAGGTCTGCCTGTGTGCAACAGCGGATACATACCCGCGCACATAACCGCAAAAATGGTCATGGCTTCCGCAAACCGGTTGATCGAATTACGCCATTGCTGCCTCAGAAGTAGCAAGATGGCAGAAATCAGGGTGCCTGCATGGCCAATACCAATCCACCAAACAAAGTTAACAATGTCCCATGCCCATCCAACCGGAATCTGGTTGCCCCAGATACCAATTCCCATATACAAGAGCCACCCAATAGAAACCAGCATAAGGCCGGTTCCCATAACTCCAAGCAGCAAAGTGATATAGAACCACTTTCGGTGGAGGCCATTGTTGAGGATGACCTTATCAATGATCTGATTGACGGAGCCGTAATTTTGCTCTCCGCCGATGAGAATCTCGCGTGGCAGTTGTTCTTGAACTGCCATTACGAAACGATCTCCGGATTGGGGTTGCGAAGCCTAGCCATATGCGATGTTCTGGGTCTGGTGTTCATGTCTCCAAGGAGTAAATAACTGCGAGGGTCTTTTCGCATTGCCGCCACCTTTGCTTCGGGGTCGGCAATGTTTCCAAAAGTGATTGTTCGGGTTGGGCATGCCTGTTGGCATGCGGTAAGGATGGATCCATCTCTGATCGGAAGCCCCGCCTTTTTGGCCTCGATTCTTGCATCAGAAATGCGTTGAATGCAGTAGTTGCACTTCTCCATGACGCCTCGACTCCGCACCGTGACATCGGGGTTGTTCAAAAGCTTCAGAAGCGGAATCTTTTGAATGTCTTGGAACTGAAGCTGCTCCATTTGGTAGTTCAAGAAGTTAAACCTCCTGACTTTATAGGGGCAGTTGTCAGAACAGTATCGAGTTCCAACGCATCGGTTGTAAACCATTTGGTTGATGCCGTCGTGGCTATGGACAGTAGCCGCGACCGGGCAAACCGGTTCGCAAGGCGCCTTTTCACATTGCACGCACATGACAGGTTGGAAGACTACCGGTGGCGCCGACAACGTATCTGCTTCTGGGCTCGATGTTTTGTTTCCGCCATAGTAGCGATCAATCCTAATCCAATGCATCTCCCTACCCCTTGCTACTTGGTCTTTTCCAACCACGGGGATGTTGTTTTCTGCCTGACAGGCAGTCACGCACGCGTTGCAGCCGGTGCAGGTGGTTAGGTCAATGGTCATGCCCCACTGAGGGCCATCCCACCGAAAGACATCTTTGGGATACAAGTTCAGATCATCAAGATCAATTTCCTCTTCATTGGGAAATCGAAATGGCTTCTTCCCTGCCGCAAGCGCCTGCTTCATTTCGTCCATCGTGCCTTCCCTGACAATGTCTCGATTTTCCATGCCGTTGTGCAGTTGCACATTGGCAAATCGGAAATCTCCGCCTTGGTTTTGGATGGTTGCACCTGCCGACGCCGGTAAAAATCCCATGGATTGAGAAGAGCGAATGACGTAAGCGTTATAGCCGGTGGCTTCATCAGCGGTTGCAACAACCCCACCAGCGGTTCGACCGTACCCAAGGGTCATCGTAATCGCGTTGTTGGGCTGGCCTGGCTGAATCCAAGCGGGTCCTTCTACGGTTCCTAATTGAGTTGAAACCTTAAGGATATTGCCGCTGCTGATGTTAAGCTGTTGCGCCATCGCAGGGCTAATTTCGATGACGTTATCCCAAGTTCCTTTCGTGATTTGGTCTGGCAGTTCTCGCAGCCAACCATTATTGGAATAGGTTCCATCTAAGATCTTGCCGCAAGATTGGAATCGAACCTCAGTGCCTGCTGGCGAAATCGCAACCGGCTGGATGGATGCGGTGTTAACCTTTGGCACAACTGTTGGTTGGGTTGTTTCTTCCAACATGCCTTTGTAAAGAGCAACTTTGAATTTGTTGTGATCGAGCTTGTGAGGTCCCTGCTTATAGTAGTCCCTAAGGATGTCATAGCCCTCTTGCTTTGGCCCATACAGAGACGAAAGAAATTCAATAACGGACCAAGAGTCGTAAAGAGGCTCCATCAAGGGCTGGGTCAGACTGATGGTTCCATCATGGGCTCGCAAATCGCCCCAGGCTTCCAGCGGGTGCGAAACAGGGGCAGTCCAATCGCAGACCGCGCTTGTTTCGGTTTCATACATGGAAAGATAAATCTTGACTTTGGCCTTGCCAAGCGCGCTTCCGAAGTTCAAATCCGCCGGCGCATCATAAGCGGGGTTTCCGCCGATGATAAAGATGAGGTCAACCAATCCCTGGTTAAGGTCATTGGTAAGCGAAGTCATTTGATCAACCCGAGGGGTTGGATTGTAATCCACCGGCTCTTGGATCAGAACTGATTTTCCAAACGCGCCAAGTGCCTCATTGATCGCAAAGCAAAGGGCATGAAGATTGGGAGTTTGCTCTTCACCAGGAATCACCACCGCAGACCCTTGGTTTTGTTGAAGGTCTTTAACGATGGCGGATACGATGGAGGCATCAACCGGCAACGAACTGGGAGCCTGTCCAACCCCTAATCCAGCCGCGATTGCCGATGCAATGATTTCCAACTCTGATGGGCGCACCGGCCAGTAATGATCTGCGGTCGCGGCGGTTGTCGTCATCCTTGATGAAAAGGCGTACAACCTGTTCATCGTGCCATCGGTGCCAGTAATGCGCCTTCCGTCTGCCCATTGCCTTGCTAAAGCAACGCTGTCTGGCCGCCTCAAAAGGAAATCTGAATCTAAAGAAACAATGACGTTGGCCTTGCTGAGGTCAAGCCTTGTTTCATATTGCTTGCCAAATACCGCCATGGAGCCTTTGCGCTCACCATCGCGATCGATGGGATCGTAGCAGTACCACTTAGATTGAGGAAACTTAGAGCGCAGTGTATTGAGCTGAGCCGCAACCGTTGGAGAAGTTACCGTACCGGTAAGGAATCGGAGCCCCGCTCCTTGCTTGGCAACCTGAGCTTGGATGGCATCTGATGCCGTTTCTGCGAACTGCTCCCAAGTGCTGATGTTGCCCTGTTGGATAACATTGCTCAATCGGTCAGGATCATAAAAATTGAGCATTTCTGCCTCCACCATGCTGTTGATGGAGCCAAGAGACATGGGATGCCTCGGATTGCCTTCTAGCTTGATCGGGCGGCCCTCTCTTTGAGAGCAAAGAACACCAAATCCATAGCCCATGAACGGCATCGTGGTGGAGTAAAACAGCGGAGTTCCAATGAGGAGCTCTTCTGGCTGCTCAACATACGCAACCAACTTTTCCTCGGGCAGGAACACGCCTCGGCAACCGGCAAGGCCAGCCATTGCCAAGGAAGCTCCCATGAACTTCAAGAGGCTTCTTCGATCAATGGTTGCTAAATCGCGGCGATTAGGAAACTCATCATCAACCCATTTCTGAAACTCAGCTGTTTTGGCAACTTCTTCGAGGCTGCGCCAATAGGCAGGGCCCTTTTTGTCCTTCAGCTTTTGGCTAATCGCTTCAAGGTCTAGTTTTTGTTCAGGAGTAGATTCGTTCATTATCGGTGACAAATAGAACAGTCGGCAAGTTGTTCAACCTTGATGCCGTATCGACTGACAAGCATTTTGCCATTGGCAATTTTTTCTGGGTTATTGGTCCCATCGTAATCGCCTCCAAGAATCTCGTGCTCTCTCTCGGAAAGAGGCTCGCCATCTTGAAGCTTGCGATAAAGATTAAACACTTGCTGCCTGGGGCTGAGATTGGGATAGGCAGGATCTCGGTACAGATATCTCTGAGGCGCACGGTGGCAGTTTAAGCACCATTGCATCTGGAAACTGTTGCCCTTCCAAGTAATTTGCATCTTCTGAACCGGACCATGGCACACGTCGCAGTTGATGCCGCGCGCGATGTGGATACTGTGGTTGAAGTAAACAAAATCAGGAACGCGGTTGACCTGAGTCCACTGAATCGGCGTCCCCGTTTCATAACTTTGGCGAACCGGCTCGAGCAACGGAGAATTTGTCCAAATTTGCGAGTGGCAACTCATGCAAACTTCGGTAGAAGGAATGTTTGCCCAAGCTGATTTTTCGACGCCCCAGTGGCAGTAACGGCAATCAATTCCCAACTCCCACGCATGGTGACGATGGCTAAAAGGTATGGGCTGACTCTTTGGCACGTCAACCTTTGTGTTGAATGAAGAGCGGGACAAGGCGGCAATTCCAAGCCAAGTTATCCACGGAATTGTGGCAACACCCAACAAAAACACTTTTGTTTTGCTTCTTATTGAAGGTTTAAAAAGTTGTGCCATACGTTAGTTCATCGTCCCATTGATATTCATATGATCCCAAAGAGCCAAATCGGCCCCTTTCACCAAGTTAAAAGTCCTGACATTAAGGCCCGTAAGGCCAATGCCATCAACACGAGCGCCCTCGAATCGTGTTCGATCAACTCTCACCCTCATGGAAGTGACCGTTGAAGAGGATACCCCGTGAACCCGATTCCACGGGGACGTCATTGATTGATCCACGGCAAACGCAACAAAAAGCAAAGCTAAATAAATCATAGAGTAGTGAAAAAGTGAGCTGGCTTGCTTCCTTTCTGGCGAATTTAGTAGCCTTAAGGTCAGCACAATCAGCCAGACATCCAGAAGAGCCACTGACGCCAAATAAGTGAATCCCGACCATCTTTCTGCAAAAGGAAGAAGAGAAATCGCAACCGTCAGGGCCGTATAGAATGCAATTTGCTTGGTGGTAATCGCAACCCCCTTAACAGTAGGAAGCATCGGCACGCCCGCTTCAGCATAATCGTCCTTAAGCAAGATTGCAAGCGCCCAAAAATGAACCGGTGTCCAAAGAAACACGATTCCAAACAAGCACCAAGCCAGCAGTCCCAACGAATCGTGAACTGACGCCCACCCGACCAACGGCGGAAAAGCACCAGCTGCTCCGCCAATCACGATATTTTGCCAAGTGCGACGCTTTAGACCCAGCGTGTAAATCGAGACGTAGAAAACAAGGCCCGCTTCTGCCAAAACCGCGCTAAGCAGGTTTGCAAACGTGCACAGAATGGCAAAGGAAGCAAAAGTGAGGATGATGGCAAAACCTAACGCAACCCTAGCTGGGATCGCGTCGGTAATTGTCGGCCGAGTCCTTGTTCTTGTCATAGCGCGGTCAAGATCCCTTTCCGCAACCATGTTGTAGGTGTTGGCAGCCCCTGCTGCCAGATACCCGCCAACCGCAACCATGATGAGCTTCCAAAATCCTGGCCAACCTCCCGCCGCGGCAAACATCGAGGCGAGGGTCGTAAACAGCAATAATGAAATAACTCGGGGCTTGGTGAGAGCCGCAAACTGCTTCACCGTCTCTTTAAAGTTCTCGGTTGAAATCGCTTTGGGTTCTGCCTCGCTCGCTTCTCGCTGAGGCACACCCTCCCGAATCGCCTCTGCGATAAACCACACCAAAGAGACCACCAAAGCATCGGCGCTAGCAAGATGAATCATCTGCACCGCGATCGGAGCAAACATTTTGATGTTGATGATGCCCACTAGCATCTCCAACCCAAAAGCACCCATGAAGACGGCCGCAGATCGACGGACGGCAGGGCTTGGGCGAAGGTACGCGACCAATGTTGCCGTCAGCACCAAAAACATTCCGCCCGCAACTGCCAGATAAGGGTGCATCGGTTGCAGTCGAACCATCCAAAATGTGGTGGGATTAGCAGCCGCCTTCAAGACGTTGTGAACCGGATCCAACGTATGACCAAGGGCAGATATTGCACCGCTCACCCCTAAGACGCAGGTCACCAAGAAACTTAGGCCAAGCATCCAGCCAACCGCGCCTTGACCCTTCAATGCTAATTTGCGATGGCTTCCCGTAAAGATAGACAAAGTCATGGCTCCCACCAACATGAAGGTGGAAATCACGTGGAAGGACATTACAAAGGCTCGATCTGCACTGGCGTTGTCGGCTACTAGACGGCCCTTCACTAAGATCGCGCCAATAAGCCCTTCAACTATGATGAAAGCAAAGGTGATGAGGGCAAATGTTTTGACTTGGGCTTTTCTCGGAAAACCATACAGCGCCCAAAACAGCATCACCACAACCAGCAATCCGTCTAAAGAGGTAGAAACGCGGTGGGCACCTTCGACGATTCGCGAAATTGGACCGTTAAGGGGGTGGGAGTTGCCATTGCAAAGTGGCCAGTGGCTTCCGCAACCATCTCCTGATTTGGAGGCTCGGACAAAGACGCCGTACCCAATAACCAGAAGATTAAAGATGAGGATGTATACAGTAAATTTTGAAAACTTTGAAAGTTCAGCCCATCCTGAAAGTTTGTTTTCTCGGGAAACAGAATCTTGCGGATTGACAGGTCCTCCCTGTTCTCCGTCTGATTTGATCAGGGTGTCTGGCCGATCCGTGACTGTCATCCCTCTTTATCATTGTATCTTAATTCAAAGTTGGGTTTTAACAAATTGAAGGCAAATTCACCCTCTTTTTGCTGTTTTTAATGAAAAAAATGCGCTTGTGTTGATGAAAACCTCGAACTCCGATTTTGGGCAGGGGATGAAACCAAGAGACTTTATCGGCAGCAAACGTTCCATTAGAAACGGAAAAAGGGCGGGGTTTTGCACTTCAAAATCCCACCCTTTTTGAAACCTGCGAGTAGCGAGGTCTAGGAGCCGACTGCGCTGAGGGCTTCCTTAAGATAGTCGATAGACGGGATCACTTCCGGGTTTGCCTTGACAAGCCTTGCCAGGTAAATCGAAACAAAATCTCCAAGAAAGGTTAGATTGAGCATCCGCACAAGCAAACTGTGATCACACTCCGGCAAAGGAAACGCCGATTCAAAGGGGCAAGATTCGGCAATGAGCTGCTCTGTAATCGTTGCTCTTGCTTCCATTTTTGGAGAATCGGCACCAAGGCTAAGCCGAACACCCTGAAAGGTTCCCGTTTGCTTCTTGACCCCAATCCAACCTAAAATCTCGTTGTGGTTGAGTTCAGGATAGCCGTTGGAAAATGCCATCAATTTGGCATTTTCATGAATCTGACACTTCCACCGGTTGGCAACAATCGCGGCAGCTGGACCAACTCCATACAATACCGGCAGCTTGCCATGCAAGATTGAGGCAAGGAGCTTAGCTGGATTCTGATCATGAGGCACCTCTACCCCCCAAGCCTGAATCCCTAAAGAAAGGCCCTCAAGAACTGCTTCCCAGGACTGTAGCCGAACAAGGCCCAGCCTTTCACAAGCAATCAACACCGGAATCATCATGTACCCCATTGCCGTCCGCGGAGGTTGACCACCAGGAACCGAAATCACCGCATATCCATCTTTATGGGCTCTCTCTTTGAGGCTTCCACCGCTGGTTATGGCAATAACCTGAGCTCCCTTGTTTCGGGCTGCCTCGTATGCACTCAGGGTCTCTTCGGTTGAGCCAGAATAGCTTGCACAAAACACCAGATCATGGGGACCCACATAGGCGGGCATTGAATAGTCGCGATTCACCGAGAAGCTACAGGAGCCTTCCCCATCAAAAACTGCCCTGATAAAATCTCCGCCTGCCGCCGAGCCTCCGAGGCCGGTGAGATGAACGCGATGAACCTCGTGACTCAGTTCTGGAAGCTTGGCGGCCTTGCCGATCTCAATTGCGGTGCGGCACTGATCCAGAAATCCGACCGTGAGTTGGTACATCCCCTTTGGGTCAAAGTGAGTCACTGACTCTAAAGAATCGAGGGTGGGCATAACTTCGGTTGGCATCTTATTGAAGTTACCGCACGCTGGCTGATCTTAGTTAAGCCCCTTTTTATAAAGTCAGCCGAAGACTGTTTAGCTTAGCCCTTAAAAACCAAGCAAAATGGCTTCAAGTTCGGCACATAGACTTTTGATCCTAGCCAATTAAATTGAAAAGCCGATTACGGTGACGATGATAACGCCTTTAGTGATTTGAGTGCCGCTTGGGGATGAGAATGAGTGCCCGACAGCTTTCGATACGCCAATCGGATGGTTCCTCCCTCATCAATCACATAGGTCACCCGTTGAGCGGCAGGGATCAAGCCACCCAGCATCTGAACCTTGTAGGCTTTGGTGATCCGACCGTCTTCATCGGCCACAACCTCAAACGGAAGCTGATGCTTGGACCGAAACTGAGATTGAATGGATGCCGTATCGCGACTAATCGCAAGAACCAACGCGTTGTATGTGGCAAATTCAGAAAAATCGTCTCGAACATGGCACATTTCCGCCGTGCACACCCCAGAAAAGGATTTGGGATAAAGGAAGAGGACAAGGGGTCTGCCCCATGCAGAAGGATCAACCTTACTGCCGTCGGCAAGTTCAATCACTTCGGCAGGGGCCCTTTCTCCAACCCCTAACATAAAAGTAACACACCCTTCATGGTTGATTGATGAGACGTTTGTAAAGGCCAGGAAGCGCTGCCTCGATGCAATTTCCCATGTCAATAAACCCTTGTTGTCCGCCGTAGTAGGGATCTTCCACATCCAAACTTCTAGCATTTTCATCAAATTGCCTCATCAGAACGATTTTTGAAGAAACGGAGCCTGGCCATTCTCGTAAATCTTGGGCAATCGATTGATCCATAGCCACCAGAAGATCGAAGTTGTCAAAATCTTGGCTGCAAACCTGCCTTGCCCTCATCTCCATTTTTAATCCTCGACGTCTTCCTTCTGCCGCCGACCTTGGGTCGACGCTTTGCCCAACATGCCAAGAACCGGTGCCTGCCGAATCGACTACAAACTCAATATCGCCTGCGCGGGGCTGACTCTGCACATATTGCAGAAACATGGCCTCGGCGAGAGGGCTTCGGCAAATGTTGCCCAAACATACAAACAGGACCGATCGAATCACGCCAACATCTAACCATCAAAAAGCGGCTTCTTGCTTGCGGGTTACAGGGCACGTCATCGCGGCTACCGCTTCGAGGGCCCGGCGGCGGGCACGATCAAAACGATTTGGGCAGATACCCATCCGCAAAAAATCTTAAGTACCATTCTAAGGCAAATGAGGGCAACGGAGACCATTGCCCGCTAGCACCAACATTGTGAGCTAAACCGACCGACCCCATCGGCAGCATTAAGGTTCCGACCAGTTTAAGGGTGTAAGCCGCTAACCCCTTATTTTTACGGGGACTTTAGCCTATAATGGGACGTAATGAAAAGCCCAAAGTTTCGCCGATCATTGATGTCTGCCGCTATTGCTGCAACCGCCCTTGTTCCTAGCCTAGCTCATGCTAACTGGCAATTTTTGGGTACAAGACGAGTTGGAATGGCCGGCGCTGGCCTTGCCCTGCCGTTTAACGCCAACGACGAATCGGCAAATCCCGCTCTTTACGCCTATTTAAATTCTGACTTCAGCCTTTTGATGCCGAACTTTGGGTTTTTCACTCAAAACATCTCATTATCAGATTTCAGCAAGGCGATCGGCTCGATCAGCTCTGGTGGAGTCAGCACCAGCAAACTGGCCAATTTTGCGCAGACCTTTGGCAACAACGATAAACAGCTTGGGCTAAGCGGAAGCTTGGGCTTTGCGTTTAAAGGTTTTGTGATCAGCGGCGCGGGGGCTGCCAACGTAAAAACCGTCCCCAACGCTTCTTTGCAGGCCGACGTTCAGAACAACGTCCCTATTGCCAACTTCAACCCCAATGATGCCTTAGATGGCTATGGATACGGCTATTACAGCTACGAAGCGGCCTATGGCATGTTTCTTAACCAAAAGCCAACCGTAACTTCTCAGCCACGGATTGCGGTTGGAGTAAGAATCAGAGAATTTAAGAGCTATTTTGACCACTCTTATGTGAACGGTAACCAGATTATTGCCGGATCAACCACCGCAACCCAAGCCCCCGAAATGAATGGCAACAACGTGATTAGCAAAACGGGACTAGGAGCAGATGTTGGGTTTGAGGGTCAGTTTGGCAAGGACCTTTACGCGGCAGTCCAAATTCGCAACTTCATCAAGCCGCCTATTGGCTTTGCCGCTACGCTGCCCCAGGGTCAGACTACAGGTCGAATCGGTGAAACCACCGTTGACCCTTTTGCCACGATGGTAGATTTGGGGATTGGTGCCTTGGTCAGCAAGAATCTATACGGGGCAGTCGATATTGTGGATGCTTCGAATGCTGGTAACAGCCAGGAACTTAGGGCGGGAGCCACGTTCAACTTTGACCGGAACTTCTCGATCCAGGGCGGCTACAGCTCTCGATATGGTTTTGCAATTGGCTTCGGCGCGTATGGGTTCAACATTGCCTATAGTCAGGTGATCCCGTTGTCAGTATCTACTGCGTTTCGTTTCTGAGCTCCTTGGGTTTCTGAGTTTTTGGTTTCTTAGGTCCGACGGGATTTTGGTTTCTACCTGTTTTACGGACGAGGACTGGCCGCCTAGACAATGTAGTCGGTTACGCTAGCCTTTGCCCATCTGCCGATTTCTCTTATGACTTTTGTTCGATAAGCCGTGACTTCTGTACCTTGCTCTGCATCTTGGTAAGGTTTGTAAGAACCTAGGAGCATAGCATCTTCAAAAAAAAATCGCGGGCTTCGCCCTCTTACGAGGTCGAAGCCCTTAATTGGCTCCCGGCACGTGGGGGTCGCTCCTTAGCTTCGATCTGATATACTCTTAGCTAACTACATGATTGAGATCCTGTTGTTGGGGGTCGCTCCTTAGCTTCGATCTGATATACTTGATTCATTACCCATATTACGGTAGTTGACGTTGGGGGTCGCTCCTTAGCTTCGATCTGATATACTAGGCTTTACACTCTTCCGTGCAATAGTGCTGTTGGGGGTCGCTCCTTAGCTTCGATCTGATATACTGAGTTACCCATAGGGTGCCGACATCTCTTCGTTGGGGG
>DAIDHV010000003.1 GCA_027451905.1 Armatimonadota bacterium
GGTTGGGGGTCGCTCCTTAGCTTCGATCTGATATACTTTTACAGTCTAGCTAAGAAATTACACAAGCGTTGGGGGTCGCTCCTTAGCTTCGATCTGATATACTTCCCAGCGGTGATTATAGCTTGGTTCTTGCGTTGGGGGTCGCTCCTTAGCTTCGATCTGATATACTATAATCACCGCAGGTATCTACAGTCTAGCGGTTGGGGGTCGCTCCTTAGCTTCGATCTGATATACTAAGAGTTATTTCAATTAGTCACACCTGTTTGTTGGGGGTCGCTCCTTAGCTTCGATCTGATATACTATCTTGCCGCTGAAATGAGGCAAGATAGGTTCAAAATTAAGGCTCTTAGGATTAAAAAAACGCCAGTTGCTGGGGCTGATTCTCGGGAAAATCCCTGATTTTTCCATTGAACACGAGCATGCGCTCGAACTGTTTGTCGGTAAAGAGAAGAATTCTCACCTGCCCTTCAACCGGCAGGGCTCCTTCGACGCGGCGGCGATGAACCTGAGCATTTTCATCGGTAGGGCATGGTCTAGCGTAGACGCTGTATTGAAGCTGCAAGAAACCGTTCTCTAATAATGACTTTCTAAAGACGGTGTACCGCTTCCGGGCCCGCTTTGTATCGGTCGGAAGATCGAACATAACCATCACCCACATTGCCTTGAAACCTCCAAACGTCATTTCCTTGTTGGAAACGTGAGCCTTCGCCCTCCCTCGCAAAGGGCCCTTCGCCAATTGGCAGCATAGTAATGAAGCCCGGTCATAAACGGATAAGTTTCCTTGCCAAACTGAACATCCTCGTGAATCCATGAGACGAGTTGCCTTTTGATCGGTGGACCAAATTCAGGTTGGAGGGGATGGGCTTCCCTTGCAGCAGCCAAGACGGCAAGGTCAACGATGGGGCGTAAGGGCTCCATGGCATCATCGGCAAGGGTAAACGCATCATACTGGTTATGGTGATTCACACCGAAAGCAGGATGAAGCCCTGCGCCAACAAGGGCCCTGGCGACGGCAGCGCGAAGGACCGCGTAGCCATAGTTTAAGAGCCGATTTGTACCAGGGCAGTCACGGTCTCGAATAAAGTCTTCGCCGAATAGGGCGGTGAAGTAGATCGCGGCTCCAACTGCCTCTCTATTGTCAGGGTCGCCGCTCTTGACCTCGCTGGCGAGTTCCAATAGTTTTGATACCGTTTTCTTTGAAGGGCGGTCATTTTTGACAGCGGCAAGGGTGTGGGCTTGAGCCTTGAGCTTGGCGGCCACAGTTTGTTGCCAGCATTGCTTCTTGACAGGCATGGAAGCCTCAACTTGCTGGCGCATGATTTTTCCGGAAAGGGCGTTACCGCTAAATGGCAAGAGCATTGAGGCGGGCAAATGGCGGCCGTCTGTGATCAGTACGGCTACGTTGTTGTCAGCGCAAGCGGCAAGAACTTCTTGAGACAAGGTGATTTGATGCCCATCCAGCAATAGGAAACCAAGATCCTCGATTGGCACACGCCCCGCAACCACACCACCTTGTTCAACAAGAAGGTGCCTTTTCTCTAGCCGGATGTGGCTTGGATGCGAGACGTCAACAACGCGGGCAATCACTTGCCTACATTGTTCAACAAAAAACTTCAGAATCCAATAGTATTTTCGCTAGTTTTCTTTAGCCCTTATAATCTGGCCCAAATATTTGTTGCTTACAATTCTCTGTCCGCCGTCGACCACCACGGTAGCGGCACCGCCGTGGGTGTCGTGCGCCAACCTGAGGCAAAGGTAGATGTTGGGTACTGTAGAAAACATTGCGACGCGATACGTCACTAAATTGCCGCCAACCTCATACTCAACCATGTCATCTTTGTGGAGGGCAATTGCAAGCTTGTCTCTATTCGCTGCATCCTGGTAAATTGGTTCTCCGCGCCGACGCCTCTCGGTTGCCTCGTAATAGCTAATTGCCTCGGCCCATCTTTCCCCGTTCGCCTTTTCATAAATGGCAAGATGATGGTTACCGCCAGTTGCCCGCCAACCGATGACGTTGCCCTCGCGATTGCGGAACGGGGCATAACCAGGCCATGTCACGGATCCGCCTGAAGCCGCCTGCACCTTACCCCTCACACTTTCCGCACAAACTACGGTCTTGACAACCACCTGTTTGCCATTTGGCAAGTTATAGGTGAGCTTGCCATCTGGAAACGCTTTTTTGATATCGCCTGCTTGCTTGATTGCCGCCTCGATCCGCCTTCGCAGTTCGGGGCTTCGTACTTGACCCAGCATCTTATCGGTAAGGTTTGAGATTGGCTTTCTAAAGGTTCGTTCCATCCTCTTCAAATCCAGCCCATAGACGGTTTCTTCAGTAAGGGCGCCGGTCACCTTGCGGTTTGGCTCATGGGACACCAGCATTCGGTCTACGGTTTGCTTGACCTCATCTCGAAAACCAGCCCAAGGTGTTGGAATCGATAGGTCATGCTCACCCAGCGCGGCTCCTCCGACCTTCGCAGAAAGGCGGCTAAGCCTCGTCACAAATTTGAAGTCAGTAAGAGCAATGACGACTGCATCAATGGCATGGTGACGGTGATCATCTCGATTCTTTTCATCCAGCACCTCGCCCGTTTCTGGGTCCGGCTTTTGAAGCAATGTGTTTAGCCCCCATTTTTTGCGAATGACTGCGGTTGTACCCCCCTTCACCGGCTCGACTTCGCATCCAAGCAAAAGCAGGATCTCCTTGACGGAACGAGTCATGTAGGACGTATCGCTCAGGAGCCGGCCGGCTGCAAACTCCAGTTCAACTTTTGCATCGTTGGCGGCACGCCCTTTGCCTGGCATTCCGTAGATAAATCGTTGCCGCTTGTTCCTTGGGAACGACTTGCAACTTTCAACCCAATCAATCATCTTTTGAAACTGCTCTTTGTTTGCCCCAAACGCCTGGTACGGAGTCTTGTTGCTCTTTTGGCGATTTGCGTCTGCGTAGCAAACCACTTTATTCTTCATCGAGTCATCAAGAGAAATCGACCAAGGAATGATGTGGTCAATCTCGGTTTCAGCAGAAAAGAGTTGGGTTAGGCTAATTGGACGCAGCGTGTATGGGCAAACCTCGCCAGCCTCCTTCCAAAGTTGGTATTTCTGGATATCAACTCGATTATCTGGCCCCATACCCAAGCCTTTCAGCTTGTCTTGCGCCTCCTTGCGAGTCTTTTCTTGCAATCGTTGGGCTTTGGTGATTTCCTCTTTTGTGCTTTGGTTGTTGCGCATTTCGCGAGCAAGCTCCACACGAATCACGTCGGGAACTCCATGGTCTCGGATGATTTGATTCACGACCTTGCGTGTCTGAAAAACGCATTTGCTAACGGAAGGATTATTGATTTTGGGGATTTTTCGACCGCCCTTGCCGGGCCTGTCACCGGCTAGAGCTTCCCATGGGATCTTTGGCTGTCCTTCTGTTGTCTTTTGATCTCGTCTGAGGTATCCAGCCGATTCAACCGCTTCTGTGTAGCCCTTCCCCTGTTTCATAAATGGCAATATTTTCCGCATCGCAGCCGAGCTAAGAGACATTGTCTTGGTAGGCAAATCGAGGGTTGCAAGATGGTAAGCATCTTTTGCACTCAGACCGTAGTACTTTCTTAAGTGACCGAGTAGCGCGCCCGATTCTGAAATTGAAAACAGGTCCTCCATCAAATTATCAACCGTGAGAGTGCGCTTACTACCGTTGACGCCGCTCTGATAAACAATCTCACCGCTTGAGAGCCGATCCCACAACCCGGGCACGGTTTTTTCGATAAGGCTTCGTGTTCTAGCTCCGTCCAGCCCTTTTGTCTTGGTGCGTTCTAGGTTAAAGCTGCACTTTGATGCCTCTTTCCCAAGCTCTTTGCGAATGGCTGCCCAAGTTAACTTCTCCTCTAAGAGGAGCTTTGAGGCAAGTCTTTCCTTCTCTTCTTGGGTTAGGGATCTCGTAACAGGTAGGTCTAGGTCAGCGAGTTCTTTGTCTGGAAAAAGGGTGTCGTTCTTCTTTCCTTTTTCGTCGTATCGCCTGCCCTCGAGTTTCAAATTATTTAGATCTTGCCAAGTTCGAAATTCCTCGGCGATGGGATAGCCGACTCTTGCTCTTTTCCGATTTGGCTCAAACTGACACTCACCAACGAGGAATCTTTGCACTTTTAGCGGCCTTTGGAAGAAAATAGCCTTGTAGACCTCCGCCTTCAATTTATCACTGAGAACTTTGCTATGAAATCTGGTCTGGCTCTCCCACAGGAGTTCGAATTCTGCCTCGTACATGTCGCGGGCAGTTCTGGTGCCCCGAACCTTGGCCATTTGGCTCCAACCTCCATCTTCAGTTCGGCTAGATACAACGGTGAACAAATACTCACCCAGTGTTCTCGCGTGAATTTCATCCATCTTCCTTCGCAGTTCCGAAATTGCCGCCAGCACCACGCCTTCATCATCGGCGGAGTCTGCTGACTCCTTTTTGGATGCTTCTTCTACCTCATCCTCATCCGCTGACTGTCTGCTTGATGCCTTTTGGGCTTTCGCCTGAGCATCTTCATCAATGACTGCTCTTATTTCTGGATCTAAGTCAACAAATTCCGCCGGCCTACCGCTCCTTCTGCGTATCTCAAGGTCTAAGATTTTAATTCCCTTATTTGACTTAAATCCACGCCTTTTGCAGATATGAAATAGGCATCTGCCAAATTCGTGAAGGCTTAGCTCTTCATCAAGACCCTTGGCCCGAAGAAAGAGGGGATGCATAGCGTGATTGTGGAATAGGCTATCCCATTCAGGACCAGCTTTTGGCAGCATTTGGCTCTCACGCAGAATCTTAGCTAGGTGATCAAGCCTCATACGGATGCGCTCGGTCCGGCGGCGAGTACCCCTCGCTTTACGGCGATCTGCATTTTTATAAGACTTCTTAGTTTCGGTGGACTCTTTGAGCTTAAATGGCGGCTGGTAAATTCGCACGCCAGCCCCAAGGACGTTGCCGGAATCTTGGCTTCCGTCATCGGCTTCTCCATACGTTTTTTCAATGAGTGCCCATCCAATGGAGGTGACTCCGAGGTCTAGTCCGAGAATTTTTTTTGTTTGGCCGCTTTCTTGTTTAAATAGAGTTGACATTTTTGGTGACATTGTGTATATTATAAATGTATATCAGATCGAAGCTTGGTAGCACCTTCAATATGGAGTACGCTCCGCAAGCTCCGTTCCCATGTGGAACAGAAAATAGAGGTCACGGTCTCGCACAAATTCCCTCCCTTTTGGGTGGGTTTTGTTGTTTATGAGGCCAGTTCGGACCATTTGTCGGTCCCGTTGGCAATTCCCACCTAATTCCCCACCCTGCAGGTCACCCAGAGGATACGGGGTGCTGCGAGTCAAGACACCGGTGGCGGAAGAAAAGGGGTTTAGGACGTGGTTCTGAACCCCTTAACTATTGCTAGCGGGGATGGGGGTGCGGCGGATCCAGTCCAAGGCATTTTCAAACAGCAGACGCTCGGACACTCCATAAACACGACGGATGGCTCCATCGGTATGGCTTCGCATCAAAAGCTCGTCCTCTATGTTCGGTAAAAAAGACTCATCCCCCAGCGACAAAAGGAGCTGAGTTAGCTTCTTCTCTTTCTCTATAGCCACAAGATAATGAACAATAAGATTGGCCTGAGCATAGCTATCCGAAATCTTACTCAGCATCTTCTCTTCCCGATTATCAATGCCAACCGATCCGTCTAGTTCAGCAGGGTCGAGCCATTTTGACTCACCGGACCTAAATCTGATCCTTGCCTGATGGCTTTGCATGCCTTCGGCATAAGTCGATAGCCCTTCGCTTAGCCAGTGGCTGATACGGTTGTGACTGAGGCTTGCGCTCACATGGTGCATAAACTCATGGGTTGTCGTGCGGCTAAGCTCTTCAAAGTCTTGAACAAGATAAAATGGCAAGCAGATCTTGCCGTAAGGGCTCTTAGGTATGTAATAGCCCCAACGTGATGGCATCCATTCGGCGGCGTCGGCGGAAGAAAGGATGGTCACAAGGGCGGCCGGATTCCAATCAAAATCAAACTTTTGGGCTACCACTTCACAGGCTTTTTTGATGACCTCACCAACCGGGGTGACCAACGTACCGACTTCCTTTGGTAACAGTTCCAAAGTTAGCCCTTGCATAAGCCCAATTTGAGTGCCTTCTTTTCTTACAAAAGCTTCGGCTTGAAGGTAATTGTCCCTTCCCTCGGCAATGTTGTCATAGGCTTCCACAACTTTGTCTTGGAGATACATCTCTTGTGCTAGCCCCCTCATGATTTCGCTTGGTCGGTACTCCCAATACGATGCCGCTTCAGGAAGATTTTTGGCTATTGAACCAGTGATGTGAGGAAAGTTCTGACTATCCATCTTTTGGCTGCTACTTGATCTTAGACGTACAGATTTGGCGTTCCTTCAGCACAAACATGAAGAAAAAATAGATGCTAAACGAATACCTCTATCCGCTTGGTAACCGATGGCGCACCCATTCCAGATACCCACCCTGAACATTGGCAACTTTTTGAAAACCTTGGGACTGCAAGAATTGAGTTGCGATTCCGCTTCGATGCCCAGACCGGCAAATCACATAGATTTCATCTTCTGGGTTAAGTTCACTCACGCGCTGAGGCAGCTCATCCAACGGAATGCACTGGCAGCCCTCTGGCTTGCCTAGGTCGGTTTCCTCGGGGGTGCGTACGTCAATCAGAATGGCTCCATTTTTACACCGGTCATGAGCGTGATGAACAAGAACTTCTTCGATGCGATTTTGAGGGCCCATCTTTTGATTATGAGAAAGTTTCATGGCTTTTAGTGTGCCGATCATCCTTTTCCAATTCATTTTTTGTCCCTACTCCTTTTTAATTTTACGTCTGGTCACCTTTTCCAAGGTGCCTTCTGCTTATTAGCAATAAATTCAGCCGCCACTCGGTTCAAGGTCTCAGCCGCAGTCACCGCCTCAAAGTCGGTCGTGGTAGGGCCAAAAGAAAACCGCAAACCTTCTTTGCTTTCTTGGTGGTTATAGCCACATGACTGCAAGACATGGCTTGGCTCTAACGAGCCCGACGAACAGGCAGCTCCGCTTCCGATAGAAATGCCCTCCTGATCCAGCCGGATTACCATCGTTTCGGAATCAACTCCAGGCACTCTCAGATGAACAATGGAGCCAAGGCGGATATCGGGGTCCGGTACTGTCATCTTAAGATTTGTCCGATCGAGGCTTTGAGTAAACACGTCAGCCGGCATCGAAGTCGAAGCTGCAGCCTTGTCGCCTTTACCGCTAGTCGGTATTAAGGTTCGCGCATTCAGATCAGAAGTGGCATTCCTATCAGGGCTAGGATTCTCAGGACGAGGGTCCAATAATTCCCACCAAGTTTCCAAAGCCGCTGCCATCCCCGTAATTCCAATCACATTTTCGGTTCCTGCCCTCATTTCCCGCTCTTGCCCTCCTCCTGCCAGCACCGCGTCCAAATTTGTTCCTGCCTTCATGAACAAGGCCCCAACCCCCTTGGGTCCACCCCACTTATGAGCCGAAAACGATGCCAAGTCAACATCCAGCCTAGGCAGAGTCCACCTAGCACCAAGATAAGGATCGGTGGCGCAGACGGTTTGGGCGCAATCCGCAAAAACAAGGGTCCGGTTCTTATGGGCAAGTTCCGCAATTTTATTGAGAGGCTGCCAGGTTCCGATCTCATTATTGGCGTGCATCACGGCTGCTAACAGAACCGTACCATCGAGATGCTGTTCAATCCAGTCTAAATCGGCCATTCCCTCTCGATTTACGGGAATGTATTCCACTGACAACCCTAGCCTTTGCAGCATCTTGGCCTGGGCAAGAACGCAATGGTGCTCAATTTGGGTCATCAAAACACGGGTCCTCGCCGCGTTTTTATTGGCCAAAGCGGCTCCAATGATGGCAAGCTGAGCCGCTTCGGTTGCGCCAGACGTAAAAACCAATTCTCCAAATTCGCAGCCTAATCTTTCCGACATCCCGGCTCTGGCGTTATCAAGCAGAGCCCTGGCTTGCCTGCCATCAAAGTGCTGACTGCTGGGATTTCCAACCAAATTCATAGCCGATTGCATGGCCAGTTTTGCGCTTTCCGCCAGAGGGGCGCTTGCCGCCCAATCCAGGTAGATCCTGGTCACTGCTGATAAACCTGAATCGAGAAGTCGGAGATGTCAAGATCGGGGTCGCCATCGCTTATCACGTCCCCGGTAGGTTCAATTTCACCGAACGTCGCGTTGGTGTAGGTTCCGGTGGTTGTGAGGGGGATCGTCAGCCACTGATTGATGCCGGTGGGGGTGCGATCATCTCCAATTGAGTCAAAATTCTTACTTCCGGTTGTGCCACGCGGAACGCGGTCCATTGTCAAAAAATTCATCTGCAAGGATTGATAGGAATTGGCAGTGGCGACGTCGGGGGCAATCTGAGACAGATCAATTGTGAACTGAATTTGATGAGTTCCTGGCACCACCGGAGTGTAGTTGACAGGAGTCCCTACTGCAATGTAATTGTTTAGCAGTGTATCTACAAACTGGTAGATGGTGAACTGGGGCGAGGAGTTGGGGGTGTACTCCACAAAGTACTGGCAGCTTCCCGCAACAAACCCATTTCCCCACGGAGGCGCAACAACCGGCAAGGGTCCCGTTGATGTTGGATTGATCTGCGTAGACGGGTTAAAAGCAACAATGTAAACATAATTGGGGTTGATGCTGCCCACGACCGTCATCGAGATCACCAGCCGCTTGGTGGTTGCACCCCCGGGTCCGGCTGGATATTTGGCACAAGAACATGCCACAAGCACACACATTCCCAACAGCGCAAACTTACTTATTTTCTTAGCCAGTAAAGTTAGCCAAATCATTTTCAGGTCACTCCATCGGTCCAATACAAAATCCGTTGGCAGCTCTCGCAATGCAGCACCTTGCCATCCCTCACCATCTCCACCGATTTTTCTGCCACTTTCATTCCACATTCACTGCAGTTGAAGGTGGGGGTGATAAGGGCCATTGCCACGCCCTGACGCTTGGTCCGCAAGGCTTCGTATTGAGGCAACATGGTTGGGTTGACTTCTTTAGCAACCCCTGACCTGCGCCCCGCTAGATGCTTAAACTCTTCTTGTAAATGGGCCTGGGCAGCCAAGGCTGCCTTGCGCTTCTTTGCGATTTCTAGTTTGAGGGCCTCAATTTTTTGGTCGAACTCCTTCCCTTTTGGCTCTAACGAAGGAAGGTCTTCCATGATTCCGAGCATCTTGTTTTCAACTTCTTCCAGCTTCTTTTTGAGCCCTTCTTGCTCCACCTCGTAGCCATGAATTTCTTTGGGAGCCATTGGCTTTCCACCATAAAGCAATCCATCAATCCGCTTGGACTTGGCAATCAAATCTTTTTCTTGTAATTCAAGATCCTTCAGCTCAGTTGTAAGGAGCTTGGCCTTGCCTCCAAACGGTTCATTTTCTTCTTCGAGACGCTTGATCTGCTCTGCTTCTCTTTGCCCGATATCAAGCCCCTGGATCTGAGCTTTGATTTGAAGCAGCCCGTGGTCAACTTGGTGAAGAGCCCATAACCGCCGCAACTCAATCAATGCCATACATTCAATGTACCGAATGAACTCATGATTGGCCCTTTGTCAACTCATTTGCGCTTGGAACGTGGCGGCTGCCGAGAAGCGATCAGCCTCTCTCGAAAGTCATTGTAAACACAAATGGAACGCAGCCCAATGACCTGGCTAACTTCCACCGCCGAAGCCCAAGATTGAGGATTGACCTTTCCATCCTTGCACTTTTGCGCATCTAGATCATATCGATGACAGTCTCGGCAGTACAATACAAACACCTCTCATGGCACTAGCCCTTGCAGCAATGCTTTTGAATAGTATACAAACGTATCGGTATCGTGTTGATTTTCAACAGGACCACTTTGTGATCACTTCTACCGCAACCAAAAAGCTTGTGGGCGATGTCTCCATCGTTTCCACCCCTCCAAAGCAAAGCTATGGGGTTGGATTTTCGGCAGGGCATGTTAAGATGACGTGGGATCAACGTGGATTAACGATCAAAAGCATTGGCAAACCCTATCGGACAGAGTTTAGGGACGTGCCCACCAGCCCGAGGTTAAGACCCCGAAAAGATATCCGCCTGACTCTAGTGCAGGCCCACACCCAAGGAAGAAAGCTCACCGCATCAGCCCTAAGCGGCTGGCAAGAACAAGGCTCAGACGTCTATCTATTGGTCCGATGGCAAGATAAGCCGGGATACGCATGGTTAGAAGCCCTAGAAAGGATTGATCTGGGTCAGTCTATTCCCCGCCCAGAAACTCTTGCCATATTGCCAGGAGTCTCCTTTTCTGCAAAAGCAGTGGATTCTAATCTCCTGAGGATCGGTCAAGATTTGGTTGCCTATGTGCATAGCGGAACAACTTGGGGACGCTGGAGTTTCAACACGGCAACTCAAAAATCGAGCTACTTAAAACTTGGAGAGAACCCAAAATACATCAACGGTCTGAAAAATGGCGAAGTCCAAGCCATCGAAAAAACGCCCTACGGATCCTTTAACGCCTCCTTGCTCAACGGAATTTCTGGCGTCCGCCTATGCCACGAAGAATTCGAGAGGATGCCAAAATTTGTCAACCCTCTTTTGGCAGGGGTGGTTGAGGTGGGAACTGAAAAGAAAGAGCTTGTGAACATCGAGACGGGAGCCACAAAGACGGTGCCTTCTGATTCCCAATATGCCGTGGTGAAAGGAGACCTTCTCCTTTGGACTGGAGGCGACCAACCGCAACGGGCCTGGTTTCTCAGCCCTGCGGAGTGGTCGCCATTTGGTGAATGGAGTCAAAGCTAAGCGGCTTTGGGCTGCTTTTCTAGATACTCTTTGATTTCGGATGCGGGCCTTGGTTGGGCAGCCTTAATGACCTCGTCATACGTCTTGCCATCTTCAGGGGCGACAGCTGCGCCGAGTTCTAGCTCGATTCCACTTCTTTCGCTGTACCTTCCGTGCATCCAATCCACTGCCCTTTTCAGAAGCAAGCGGCGGACAATCCCTAGCTTGTGTCCCGACTCCGGAAAGACAAGGGCAAACCCAGATTTACCAAAACGGCAAACCATGTCTAACCTTCTTGTATTGCCACGCAGAAAATCGGCCGCATCAGAGAGAAAGTCCTTGACGCTTTGTTCTCCATAGAACTTCGAAAGTCCCTCGAGGCCATTGAATCTCAGCAGAACAACCGCAACCTGAGCATCATCCGCATTGGCACGATGAAGCTCTTCCTGCAGGCGAGACTTAAAGAAAGCCTCGGTATAGGCACCGGTTTCTGGATCAATGACGTCGTAGTCTAGCTCCAAAGCTTGCCGCCGCAAGATGCGATCCTTCTCTTCTTCCACCGTAAGAATCTTTCTCAGTTTAGAAAGTGACTGGCGCAGGATATGGCTGACATAATTGCAAGAAATCCCGAGCTTGTCTGCTATCTCAGATTGATTGAGGGCCTCAAAGTGAAACAGAACAAGAACTTCTCGTTCCAAATCTCGCAGCTGCTTCATGGCCTGCTCCAGCACCAGCCGATCCTCAACCGAAAGCTGGTCGGGGCAGGCAAAGGAAGCCTCTAGTCGATCTGATTCACCGTTGTCATCACCTGGATTGGATTGGTCCAAAGAGCCAACCTTAAGCATCTCTTGGGTCTGGAACACTTCTTTAACCGCTGCCTCGCTAACGTCAATTGAATCGGCTATTTCTCGCTCGGTTGGTACGCGACCAAGCTCTTGCTGCAAAAGGGCAGCAGACCGAACCACCTTTTGACGCAGTTCTTGCAGCCACGCAGGATGGCGGATGGTCATGGCGCGATCTCGCAAGTAATGCTTGATTTCTCCCGCGATAAGGTAATTGGCATAGGTGTTAAACTTAACTCCTTCGCCGGCATCATATTTCGATAGGGCATTGAGAAGGCCAATATATCCAACCTGAACTAGGTCTTCAAAATTTTCCATTCCTGTAAAGCGCCTAGCAATGCGCTCTACTAAACCTGAATATTGAACTAATATGAGATCTTTGAGATCGGGACGCGGGTTTTGCAAGTACCGCATCACGAGCCCTTCTGTATCCTGATGACAGGACAATGATTCTGACATTTTCACTCCGTTGACTACTTTTTGGTCCTTTCGGACCTCTTGATGCTCCTCCTCCTGAATCGCGTCAAGTTTTTTTATGGCGGGGCCCTTTGTTAAGAGCCCCAGATAGAATGGCTAATGGATGCTGCTGACAAGTTTAAAGATCGGCATCATGATAGACATAACAATGAATCCAACAATGCCTCCCATAAACATAATGAGAAGAGGTTCGATAAGTGAGGTCAGGCCTTTGACGGTTGCTTCCACTTCCTTATCATAAAAGTCGCCGATTTTCACCAGCATTTCGGAAAGTTTTCCGGATTCTTCACCAATATCAATCATGCAAATGACCATATCGGGGAACAATCCACACTTGGCAAGAGGGGTCGAAAGTTTGTTACCTTCTCGGATGCTAAGTCGAGTCTTGTCGATCGCATCTATGAGAATGACGTTTCCGAGGGTGTCACCCACAATTTCTAGGCTCCGCATCATTGGTACACCCGAGTTAATTAAGGTTCCAAAGGTTCGACAAAACCTGGCAACGCTAAGCTTCATGCCAAGGGGACCAAAAATAGGGGCTCGCATCTTAAGCCAGTCTCGCTGCCATCTGCCTTTGGGGGTTTTTGTATAGACCTTAACTCCAATAAAGGCGCCCACTATCATCGCGATGACAAGCAGCCAGTAATGGTTGCAAAAGTCAGAGACGGTGAAGAGAAACTGAGTGGTAGCCGGCAGCTTGACTTTAAAGCCCTGGAAAATGGTTTTAAAGTGAGGCAGAACAAAAGAAAACATCGCAAACAAGGTGCCCATAGAAGAGATCAAAACCATGATCGGATACATCATGGCACCCTTGATCTTGCCCTTGATTTCTGCTTCATATTCAAGGAATCCGGCAAGGCGCTCTAAAATGGCGTCAAGAATTCCACCCACCTCAGCCGCCTTAACCATGTTGACAAACAACTTGTTAAACACGGTGGGATGCTTCTGCATCGCCTCGTTAAGGGTCAAACCACTTTTGACATCAACTGTAATCTGGGCCAATACCGACTTGAGTGCCTTATCCTTCATCTGGTTGCTTGCAATGTCTAAGCAACGCAGAATGGGGATGCCAGCGTTGATCATGGTTGCAAACTGCCGAGAAAACACAACCAAGCTCTTAAGAGGCACCTTGGCTTTTCCAATTTGGCCCATTTTGAACCCTTTGGAAGATTTCTTGATCTCGGTGCAGTGGAGAGCCTGATCACGCAGTTTGGCAAGAACTAGGGTTTCCGATTCAGCCTCGATGGTGGCTTTGACGGTCCTACCGGTTGAATCAACCGCTGTGTATGTGTAAAATGGCATGAAACCTCACGTGCCATCAATAAAGAGGATGGCTACCAAAGATTTTCGGCTTACAAAATGCCAATTCTTCGGGAATTTTTGCCAGGTTTGTGCCTAAATCCAGCATCAAAATAAGACCTCATCAGCCTTATTAGGTCTTTGCATCCCATACCTAAAGTTGCTTCCAAACTTTTCTGCAAAACTGATTTACTATAGTGTTTTCTTGATGACTTTGGAAAAATCGACGAGATTCTGAAAATACAGGCAGAACCATGGCATTCAAGTTGACAAGAAGAATTCTCCTCGCCGCCAGAATCCAAAATGGTCAAAGTGAGCGCGGACCTCGGTTTTCAAACAAATGCTGGCAAGGCCATTTGATGTTGACATTGCCAGTTCTCTTAGAGGATTGAAATCAGTTATTTTCCGTGCTCTAGGTAGTGGATTTCTTCTGGATCGAGGTGGACCTCAAGCGCTTCCAAGTTATCCAACAGCTGAGCCTTGTTAGCAGGGCCAATAAACGCAAAAAGATTCATCGGCTGAGCCAGAATCCACGCTAAAGCAATGCTGTTGGGACTGCAGCCTTTCTTCTTAGAAAACTCCCTGGCCCGTTCCAACCGAGCTAAATTGATCTTGTTAAAATAGACCCTTTCGATATCAGGGGTTACAATCTCGGCAAAAAATCCACCTCCTGCTGAACTCCATGAGAACAGAGGAAATTGAGTGTCTTCGTGCCACATTCTGCTGATCGGATCTAAGAACACTCCATCTTCCCACATCATCGCGTTAGGATAGGCCAATGAAAAGTTTGGACTGCTCACCGAAAATCCTTGGAGACCGTGCTCTTCAGCGTATTTGTTTCCGGCAATAATGCGGCTGTGGTGGAAGTTTGAACCTCCAAACAAGCTGATCTGACCAGCTTGAATGTGCTCGTTTGCCCATTCCACAATCTTGCCAATTGGCACAAGTTGATCGTCTCGATGGAGCACAAAGAACTCGGTGTAATTGGTTCCTAAGTTGTAATGGTTGTACCAAAGATCGGCGGCCATTGCATCACTGGTGACCCTGCGAACATTGGTATGGTGGCAGCCTTTGTCAAAAAGAACCAGTTTGTCTCTGCATCCTTTTTCCTTCATGTACTTGCCAAGGACTTTATGAGCTCCACCGTCTGCATAGTTGCGGGCGCAGTCAATCAGGTTTCCACCTGCTGCCATAAATGTGTCTAGTAACTCGCAGGAATTGTCATAAGAAAACTGAAAAAATGGGACCGAGCCCAAACCTAACCTAGAAATGGGCTTATCTAACCCACTAACTTGACCAAACCTCATTGCTATCTTGCTTCTTCTCCATCAAATTTTAGACCGGCTGAAGCCCTCAATTGATCAAGAGCTTGCATTTGCCCCAGCGTATCGGCCCAAGTCACGCGGGAGGATTCTTTTTTGCCAACGCAAGCGGCAACTTCGTCGGCTTCGTGAGCATACAACATATCATTAGAAGTGGAAAAATCATGAGTCTCATAAGGCTCCAGACTATAAGGCTTGTAAAGGCGGACCTTTGAACCAGGCCGAACCTTCCAAGGATCGTCCACAACAAGGTGACCTTCCGTACCATACACAATGGCTTGGTTGGCAAGCGCCAAGTGGAACGCGGTTCCAAAATGGCTGTACCTCCCATCACTAAAGCTCAGAGTTCCAACCCCAACCTCATCGTATTTGTTCTTTCCAATCCTTGCCGAGTAGCTCAGAGAAGTGGGTTCGGTTCCAAAAACTAGCCTAGCGTAAGAAAGGCAGTAACATCCCACATCCATCAGCGCTCCGGCTCCGAAGGCGTTCACGGTTCGAAAATTATCCCAACCCTCACCAGCTGCAAACCCAAACTCAGAATTCACCATTTCTGGCTTTCCGATCTTTCCTTCATCAACCATTTTCTTGACTGCAATCGTCTGAGGATGGCAGCGATACATAAAGGCTTCCATGAAGAACACGCCGGCTTTGTCAACCGCTTCTAATGTTCTTTGTGCTTCCGGATGGGTGAGGGTAAACGGCTTTTCACAAAGGATCATCTTTCCTGCCTGGGCGGTTTTGATGGTCCATTCACTGTGCATGTGATGAGGCAAAGCAATATAAACCGCGTCAACTCGCGGATCATCAATTGCCTCTTGATACGAAGCATAGGCTCTGCCGCCAAACTCATCTGCAAACTTTTGCGCTGATTCCAACGATCGCGAACCTACCGCGGTCAAGGTGCCGGTTTGGGAAGCCCTCAACCCTCCTGCAAACTGGCGCGCGATACTGCCAGTTGCTAATATTGCCCAATTTAATGAAGCCATAGGATCATTTTACCGAGGATTGCTCAATCATATTAGCAACGTGGGTTTGCCCCCAATGACCAGGCGGAGCACCTGAACAATAACCTGATTTGCTACTTCTTTGTAGCAGAAAATTCTGGCTTCAAAGAAAAGCTCGACCCACAGCCACAGCTCTTTTCTGCATTTGGATTCTGAAACTCAAAACCGCCCCCAATCAAATTGCCAGTGTAATGCAATGTTGACCCTTGCAAAATAGGAGCTGATTTGGGATCACAAACAACTTTTGCCGACTCATATTGAGTTTGCAGATCCGATTCCTTGAGGATATCATCAATTTTCATGACATACTCAAATCCGCTGCATCCACCCCCTTTAACGCCTATGCGCAAAAACGATTCTGCATTGCCGGATTTCTCAAGGAGCTTCTTGACCCTTGTTACGGCTGCATCGGTAAGGATAACCGGAAACTCGCTCAACTTCGCCCCACCTTTTCCGCCTGAATCAAAGACACCATCCCTTCTTTGAGCTGAAACCGACTTGTGCCCATTAAATCGGCAAGATTCATATCTCCAATCGCATCGTTGACCGCTTCCTGAATTCTTTGCCATAAAGACCGAACTGAACAGCCGGAATCATGAGCGCAGATTGCCTTGGAGCCAGCATGTCTTTCGCAAAAGCTATCGTCGTAGAGGTTGCCGCCAAGCGCATCCAAAATATCTTTAACTTTGATGGATTCTGGTGATCGTGACAAAACGTACCCCCCACTTTGGCCTCGCAATCCCTCGATAAATCCCTCATTTTTTAACATATGGAGGATTTTTGCCACATTTGTAGAAGTTAGCCCTTCCCTTTGGCTGATCTCTAGGATTGTCATTGGCTTGGCAACTGTCCCGGTTGCAATCTGAATGAGGCACCTTAGGCCGTATTCTTCTTGGGTTGAGAATTTCAAAGTGCCCTCTCCACTTTTTAGTCCAACCCCAGCATAACACGGATTTCGTAGGGAATCCGATCAATAGTAAAAGGAGGATCCCACGTCAGTTCTACACTGGTTCTTCCAATCCCTGGCGTTTGGCGCGCCGCCATTTCTACCTCGCCAGGCAATGAGCCCGCTACGGGGCAGGCGGGAGACGTCAAGGTCATCACGATATGGGTGTTCTTGTTTTCATCGACTTGGATATCGTAGATGAGGCCAAGATCATAAACATTAACCGGAATTTCGGGATCGTAAACCGTGCGAATTTGCTCTGCGACCTGAGCAACAAACAAGGACTGCTCAATGGGATTTAGCCCTCGAGGAGCCTCACCGTTCACCGTTTCCTCGGTTGGGGTTGGTTTCGGTTCGGTTGCAAGTTCAACTGGTTTTGGCATGACTCACGCTTCTTCGCTAGGCATCAACTTAGCAAACAATTTTGATTCCAATTTCTGCCTCAGCTCCTCGTTGGGGATGCGCTCCAAAACTTCGGCCGCGAAAGCATAAACAAGGATTGCCTTTGCCTTTTCATAAGGAATGCCCCGGCTTCTTAAGTAGAAAAGTGATTCTTCCGCGATCTGTCCGACCGTTGCTCCGTGGGTGCATTTGACGTCATCGGCAAAAATCTCAAGCTGGGGCTTGGTGTCGATTGAAGCCCGCTTCGATAGCAGTAAGGTTTGATTTGTTTGCTTGGCATCTGTCTTTTGGGCATCTTGGTACACAAAAATCTTGCCATTAAACACCCCTTTGGCATCATCACCAAGAACCGTCTTATACACCTCAAAAGAGTTGCAATTTGGCAGGGCGTGATCAATCCTTGTATGGTTGGCAATGGTTTGGCCGCTGAGCCCTACCGAAACTCCGTCTAACCTGGTATGGCAACTTTCGCCTTCTAAAAACACATTGAATTCGTTTCTGGCAAGGTGGGCACCAAAATTGACGTTGTAGCTGGTGTAGGAAGACGATTCGGACTGCCTTACGCTGACATTGGAAATGTGAAACGCATCGTCGTTTTCGTCTTGCAACTTCACATGGACGAGTTCAGCTTCGCCGCCAATGACAATCTCGGAAACCGAATTACCCAAGGTTGCGCCGCTAAAGCCTAAATAGCTTTCCAAAACCTGGGCTCGACTCTTGTTGCCAAGCACGATGAGGTTTCGAGGATAAAAGGCTAGCGGTCCATGATCGGCCTTGCTTACCCAAAGAAGATGAATAGGATGCTCTACCTCCACGCCATCTTCAATGTACAAAAAGGCACCTTCACCCAGATGGGCGTTGTTGAGGTCCACGAATCTCTGATCGTTATTGCTTCCTAACTTGCCCGATAGATCCGCAACTTTGCCCAGATATGTTTGAATGATCTCGGATTCTTCAGAACTCGCTTGGTCAAATGGGACCAAGTGCAGACCTTGAGGAAGGTTTTCTACACTTGAAATTTCTGGCGCAAATTGACCATTGATGAAGGCAATGGTGTAAGCAAATTGGTCGTCGAATTGGGATACGGAAGCAAGTTCGCCTCGGTGAATCGTCGCCCCGTAAGCAGGCTGAAATTCGATTTCTCCTAACTGACTAAGGGTAATAAACCGAAATTCCTCGTCATGGCGGGTTGGAAGACCAACCTGCTGGTATCTCTTGACTCCCGCTTCTCGAATTTGGTCAAACCAAGAGGGGCTGACTGCCTTCAGCAAGGGCAGATACTGCTCATACTGACCCATCAGGGGCACATTTGGAGGGGCAAGAAGGGACAGACTCAAGCCTCCACCAGGGCATTTTCTAGAAATCCATATCCCTTTTCTTCCAGTTCCAGTGCAAGCTCTTTACCACCGCTTTTGACAATTTTGCCCTCCATCAGCACATGGACAAAATCGGGAACGATGTAATTGAGGAGCCGCTGGTAATGGGTTACAACAATGACGGCGCGGTCCTGGCTTCTGAGCGCGTTAACCCCGTTGGCAACGATTTTAAGGGCGTCAATATCAAGGCCAGAATCGGTTTCATCTAAGATCGCAAGTTTTGGCTGCAAAACCGCCATCTGAAAAATTTCGTTTCGCTTTTTTTCTCCTCCAGAGAAGCCTTCATTCACCGATCGGCCCAAAAGCGAAGAGTCAAGTTCCATCAGTTGGGCTTTTTCTTTGACTAACTTTGTGAACTCAGACATGCTCATTTCTGGCTGATTATGGTGCTTGCGGATGCTATTAAGAGCGGCCCTCAAGAAATAGGTGTTGGTAACCCCTGGAATTTCTACCGGATACTGAAACGCTAAAAAGACACCTTCTGCGGCTCTTACCTCCGGCTCCATTTCTAGCAAGTCAGCCCCCTCAAAAGTTACGGTGCCGCTGGTGACTTCGTAGCCATCCCTTCCTGCTAGAATGCTGGCGAGAGTGCTTTTACCGGACCCGTTTGGTCCCATGATTGCATGCACTTCACCCTTGTTGATCTGAAGGCTGATCCCTTTAAGAATCTCTTTTTTATCGCCTTCTTCGATCGAGGCATGAAGATTTGAAATTTCTAAAAATGGCATAGCAGTTTCTACTCTTATTTTGCCATGAAAGTTGACCTAAAAGTCAAGATTAAAAGGAACCACATTTCCAATGAATGCGGTTCCTCCTCAATTTGTTGGACCTGCCAAGTGCCGATGACTGGTGAGTAGGCTCAAAACCTACCGAGCCAGTCACCTTCTGGTCTTTAGGGCAAGGACGCCAATTCCAAGCATCAGCGGAAGCCATGCGGCTGGTTCGGGAACTGCGTAAACCGTTCCGCTTCCGCTTATATACTGACCACCGGTTGGGCTGAATACGTAAAGCTGATCGGAAACCGAAGTTGTTTCGCGATCTTCTTGCTGGTATTGAGGGTCATTGGTACCCGCAAAGGCTTCCGTATCCGCAATCATGCTCAAATCAAGAGTTTGGCCAGCGGTGAGGCTGAAGGACAAAAAGCAGTCCGATTGGCCAGTTGACCGAAGGATTGTGTTTGTACTTCGATCCGAACCTTGGACTCCATCAATGGAGCCTTCAAGGACGCTTCCAACTAAAGCCATGTTGGAACCTTGAGCAGATTGTATAGTTTGCCTTGAGAATCCTGAAAGCATCTCAAAGTCCAGAACCATATTGGATTGAGCCGTAAAGGTATCTTCCATAGCTCCTACGTACTCGGGATTGGTCTGATAGTCAGAACTAACTCCCGCACTTATGGCTTGGCTGGGTCCACCAGTGCCTGCATCTGTATTCGTTCCCGACACGGCGTCGCAATCTATATTGATTGCTATGCTGCCAAAATGGATTAGATCTGAATACTGGATGCTTGCAAGAGCTGTATTATAGCCCTGTGAGCCGCTGTTGTATGAGTGAGATACAGTCGGATTCAATCCACCTGGATTCGTGTAAGGCTGGTAATTGATATCTTCGGCAATGGTATTGCTCGAGGTCCAAATTTTTGAGTCGCTTTGGTCGCTTAATCCAACACTCTGGGCGAAGGTGGCAATGGGATGAGCCACTGCCGCTACAGAAATGGCAAAGAATTTCAAGTGTTTCATTGTGATTCGGAATTCGGCAAAAGGACGCCGACTCCTTAAATTCTGCACCAATCAGGCTCTTTGTTAGTGGTAGGAAGATGACATTTACTTGTCTTTTTTCACTACTTTTCTGCGCAGCTTAATGCTTGGGCCCAGCGGCGGATAGTGACGAGGACAGGACCATGAAATGCGACACTTCAAGGGTTGAGTGCCCGAGACCTTCGAGTCAAGTTTGAAACTGCCTTTGGGAGTTAAAAAGAAGCCGCATACTCATGGGATGCGGCTTTAGTTCAATGAAAGTGTTCAATCGCATTTGGCAAGCAACCCGCACCTCAATAGAATCTAACTCTGGCTTAGCAACAAGTCACCTTCTGGTCTTTAGGGCAAGGACGCCAATTCCAAGCAGCAGCGGAAGCCATTCGGCTGGCTCGGGAACTGCATAAATGTGCCCGCTACCAGTTGTGTAGGTTCCTCCTGTAGTTGAGTACACCAAAAGTTGATCGTTTACCGCTGTAATGGCCTTATCTTCCTGCTGGTATTGAGCGTAATAAGTCCCTGCAAAGGAGTCAAGATTCGAGATCATATTGATATCCACGGTTTGTCCTGCCGTTAAAATGAAGCTAATCGTACCGTTCTTCCATCCTGATGATGTTTGGAAAGCACCTGTTGATTCTTTGGTTGCACCATTTCCATCAATTTCCCCTGTAAGGGTCGTACCGACATAGCTATTGTCTGTTCCCTGAGCAGAATGAATTCCGGTTGAGCTGAAGCCGGCCAACATCTCAAAATCTAGGGTCATATTTGTGGTCGCAGTAAACGTGTCCTCAAAGGCGCAAATATATGTTGGATATGTGTCGTAATTTGTGCTGATACCACTGTACAAGTCTTGGCTAGGATTGTTGAAGTAGACGCCGGGTGCAGTGCCAGAAACAATATCCGAATTGGTGTTGATTTGGATGCCTCCGAATTGGACTTGATCCGAGTATTGAACCCTGCCGGTTGCGGTATTGAAAGTTTGAAGACCACTGTCCCAGTTGTGAGAGATGGTTGGATTAAGCCCCCCTGGATCAACCCAACCAGTGTAATTAAAATCTTGAGCAAGAACATAGCTTGCGGTGACATTAAGAGAGGAAAAGCTATCTTCGCCAAGGCCAACTCCTTGAGCATGAGCGATTAGAGGTGCAACGGCCAAAAGGCCCATTGTGATGAAGCATTTGTGTTTCATAGATCTTCAAATGGCGCTAAATATCTGCAACCAGATTCATTGTATAAAAATCCTGAATGCAGTTAGTGGTATTTAGAATGTAATTGCTGGTATTAATTTGACATTTTCTTGCACGAGGATCGAGATCGCCTCGACAGCAACTCGTTTCAAGCATCCAAATCCGGCGGTAAGATGATGAACAGGAGTATCCAACTGTTCCAATAAGTTGGATTTAACGTAAGACGAAGATGTCAAGATACATTCGATTAGGGGAATTGCCACCCAAAAGGCACATTCAGTTCAGGCAGCCGGATGGTTCACTTTACACTGAGCAAGTCTTTGGGACTCGAGGCTTTAGCGGGCCGATGTCGACCCTTTATCACATCCACATGCCCACCGAAGTGGCTTCCTTTGAGGATCGGGGTAGCGTTAAGGTTGAATTTTTAGAAGACGGCCCATTGCAGCATCGACATCTTAAGACGAAAGGAATGAAGCCCTGTGGAGACGCCATTTCTGGCCGAATCCCACTGATGGGAAACCAAGATGTCACATGGAACCAAGTGGTGGTTGGTGAGCAAATGGACACCTACTACAAGAACGCGGATGGGGATGAAGTGCTTTTCATCCACGACGGCTCTGGAACCCTAGAATCGCTTTTTGGCACCCTGAAGTTTAAGGAAAAGGACTACTTAGTTATTCCAAAAGGAACGATCTATAAAATCAACTTCGATCGGCTGCCGGTTAGAATGTTGGCGATCGTGTCTTATGGCCCCGTAGAAGTGCCTCGCCGCTACCGCAATGAATATGGGCAGTTGTTGGAACATGCGCCGTATTCAGAAAGAGACCTTAGAGCACCAGACGCGCTACCAGTCCATCGTGAAAAGGGAAATTTTCAGGTTTTAATTCGGGCTAGGGACCGCCATACCATGTACACCTACCCTTATCATCCACTAGATGTGGTTGGTTGGGATGGATATGTCTTTCCTTTTGCCTTCAATATAGAGGACTTCTCTCCGATAACCGGCAAATTGCACATGCCCCCTCCCATCCATCAAACCTTTGCAGGGCACAACTTTGTGGTTTGTTCTTTTTGCCCCCGCATGTTGGACTACCATCCTCAGGCAGTTGCGATTCCCTACAACCACTCAAACGTGGATTCAGATGAAGTTTTGTATTATGTCAACGACAAATTTGGATCGAGAAAGGGCATAGAAGAAGGTTCCATTACCCTTCATCCCCTTGGGATACCCCACGGGCCACAGCCTGGCGCGGTGGAAGCCTCTTTGGGTGCCACCAAGACCGAAGAGCTTGCGGTAATGGTTGATACTTTTCACCCATTTAAGCTCACCAAGAACGCCTTGGCAATTGAAGACCCGCATTATTGGCAGAGTTGGAAGACTTCCTCGTAATTTTTTTGGTTTTTTTTTAAAATTGTCCCTAAAGAAAAAAGCACAATCTACCGTTAATCAAAATGTAATGAAAACGCGATCGCAAAAGTTGTTGAACTGCAGCTGATGCGATAGGCAGAAAAAGGCAAGACCGAGGTGACTCGGATCACGCAAAGCCTATGGGTCTCAGAAAGTTGCGCTAGAGGCAACATTCCGAGAAAGCCGGGTTACCTGTCTGAGGTGGACATTGGTGGTAACACGATGCGAATATCAGACACAGAAGTAAAGAAATTGCTGTCCCAAACCGAAGGGACTACGCCGTCATCGATCCTTGAAGACATTCAAAGGATCGCACTAGAAAACGATCAAAAGGCGGATAAAGACTTGGTGAGGCAAGTTGTGGAAGCCATTCATAACATGCCTGATCGTGAAGACTTTGTTGCCGATCTCCGTGCCCGCATCGAGGCTGGCACTTACAATCCTACTGGCGATGAGATTGCCGATGCGATGATTCGGCGTGCCATTGCCGATCGGGTGCGCTGACCAAGTGAACTCTCCTAAAAGGATGGCTACCGCACCTCTGCGGCAGCCATCCTTTTTTCTTTGCCCCCTATGCCTTTAGGCTAGGCTTCCCATCGGATCCCACGGTTCCAATTCAATAGGAGGCGACTTGAGGGCTTTGGCTAAATGTGCAGGCAGGAGATCTTTGTCCACAACAACCTCATAAGTAAATTCATCAAACCATCTGTCTGTCATCTGAAAGAATCCCTTGTCGCCAGGTTCTGCACTCCACGAATTCTCAACCCTCCACCGGTTTGGTTTGCCATGAGAATCTAAATTGACGCCAGTAAAAACCATCGCATGGGTCATTTGGCTATCGCCATACATTAGCCTTTCCGCTTTAGAAATCTCGGGAGCTGGGCCAAAAAGAGGCTCCATTTGATAGACGTCCAGGTCCATAAGGCCAAGGTCTCGGTGCAGCCGTTTCCCAACATCGCATCCAAACCAAACTGGCTGATCCTTGCGGAGCTGCTCAATTGCAATCGCTTTGATCGTCGAAAGCTCGGTGTTCAAATACAGGGTTGGGTGGCCACCCACCACATTGCCAAGGAACTTGACGGTGTAAGTTTTTGAAAAATCATGACCGGGCCGAGGATCGTGAATCAAACAGACCATCTGCGAAAGATCAAATCCGATATGAGCTGCGTAAAACTCCTGTGGAGTCATCTCTTGCTCTCGGTGCATTTCTTTGTCTTTATCCCTCCATTGAAACTGGAACGATTTGGGCGGTTCACCCAAATGAATGCACAAAACTCGATACACGTCGGCCATGATCTCTTCTTTGCGCTGCTGAAGGTCTCCTTCTGACTTGCCAGATTCAGCCAAGGATCGCAATTCGCAACCCCAGCCTCGCAAGCAAGAGGTCAGGTAGCTGTTGAGTGAGCCAGTATTGCTACTGCTTTCCGATTCTGGCATGACCGACTTCGGCACGACGCCATATTTAATGACCAGATTCACAAACATGTCCCACTGGCCGCCATCTTGAACCGGACTTTGCAAGAGCCAGTCCAAGAGTCGACTCCCAACCGGCTGATCTAGGGAGGCAAGAATGTTTTCTAAAAAGTAGTTTGCCTTTTCAAATTTATCCCAAAACATTGTGTAGTTCTGAGAAAGTTCAAACCCTGGCTCGAGGTTCAAAGACTCTTGGGCGCGGGTCCTCAGCAAATTTAAGGCTGCAAACATCCAGCAGCGCCCGCTTCTTTTTTGGCTGGTCGCCGGATTCTCTTTGAGCTGAATGCTGTAGGTGTGATTCAGGGCCGCAACAACATCTCGATTCAAGGCAATTTTATCAACTGGACTTGCGCAAACCGCGTTCATCGCGGCAACCGAAGTTGTGGACTTTCTGAACAACTGCGAGAATTTGCGAATTTGAGAAGGCGTTATCTGCCCCGCAGAATCAATATGGGATAGTATCGAAGTCACAACTTCACTATATCAGGTTCAAGAAAAGAACGGGCATCAGACCTTCAATGTCGAACTCCGCCCACTCATTTTTGAATTTTCCTGGCGTTAATATGATGCTGACACGAGTAGAATTTTAGCTATGAACTCACCGGAATTCAAGCTCCTTGATACGATGTCGGGAGAAGTGAAACCTCTTGAAACTTTGGAGCCGAACCACTTAAAGTTCTATTCTTGTGGGCCCACCGTATACAACTACGCTCATATTGGCAATTTCAGAACGTTTCTTACTGCCGATTTAATTGTTCGCACCGCAGAAGCGATTGGATGGAAAGTTTCCTATGTTAGCAACATCACCGACGTTGGGCACTTAACCGAAGACAGTTTTGTCGATTCTCAGGGCGAAGACAAGATGGCCCGCGCCTTGGCCAGTAAAGAAGGCGAGCACTTTCATAATGTTTGGGAACTTGCCGAATTTTACGAACGAGCCTTTATTGAAGATTGGCAGAGGCTAAACCTGAGGGAGCCCTATGTTCGCCCAAAGGCAACTCAGCACATGAGAGAGCAAATCTTGGCCGCAAACCAATTGGTCAGTCAAAAAAATGCCTATGAAACGCCGTCTGGAGTCTATTTTGATGTCGAATCATTCGAGAGTTACGGCAAGCTCAGCGGCAATACTCAGGACAAACTCAGAGAAGCGGTTCGCGAAGTTGTGCTGGATGAAAACAAGCATAAACAAGCTGATTTTGCCCTTTGGAAAAAAGACGATCAGCATCTGATGCAGTGGTATTCGCCCTATGGCTGGGGATTTCCCGGCTGGCACCTGGAGTGCTCGGTGATGGCAAGGGCGTACCTTGGCGACACGATTGACCTCCATGGCGGAGGTGAAGACCTGATTTTTCCCCATCACGAGTGTGAAATCGCGCAAAGTGAAAGTCTGACTGGCAAGCCCTTTTGCAGCCACTGGGTTCACACCCGCTTTTTACTGGTTAATGGCGAAAAAATGTCTAAATCTTTGGGCAACTACTATACAGTGAGAGATCTGCTTGCCAAAGGCGTTGATCCGCTTGCAATCCGGTACGCGCTGATGGGCGGGGTCTTTAATAAGCAATACAACTTCACCGATCAGGGCCTTAGAGACGCGGGAAGGATCATCGAAAGGTTTGCGGAAGCGGATCGAGCCGCCGACGTTGCCTCTGGAGCCGATGACAGCTCTTCAGCCAGTCTTAAGGAAGAGTTGGAGGTTCTTTACCAAGAGTGCCTAGAAGCCATGCTCAATAACCTGAATACCTCGGTTGCGTTAGCCAAGGCGCTGGAGGGTCAGCGCATCATCCTTCGGCAAGGAGGCAAGCTCAATGCCAAGAGCGGAGCCATTGCCAAAGAGTTTCTCAACAAAATCAACCAGCTGCTTGGAATTGTGCGGCCAGAATACAGCCTAGAGATCAGCACCTCCCAAAGTCAAGCGGAAACTGACTTAGATTCCGCGCTTATTGAAAGGCTAATTGAAGACCGAAAGTCTGCGAAAAAGAATAAGGACTTTACCCTTGCCGATTCCATTAGAAAACAGATTGAAGATATGGGAGTCGAAGTTCAAGATACTCCAACGGGAACCATTTGGAAAGTAAAATCAGGCATTTAGGCATAGCCACAATGAACGGATTGGAAGTACCAAGACGGTAGTCAACCGAAGCAGGATTGCACTTCACCAAAACCCACGGCGTAGTTTCGGCGGAGTGAATTTAGAAACTATATCCTTCGTAGTCCCGAAGAAGGCCGATGACCTTACCAATGACGTACGAATCTTCGGAGTTGACCGGAATCGGCTGATAGGCATCATTGGCGGGCAAGAGGGTTACCGAATTGCCAACTTTCTGGAATGTTTTGACGGTGGCTTCCCCATCAATGCTAAACGCAACAATGTCTCCGTTGTTGGCCTCATGCTGCTCTCGGACAACCACCAAATCTCGAGGCAAAATACCCTTGTTAATCATAGAATCACCATAGATTCTAAGCAAATAGGTCGTTTGATTTGGCTTAACCATATCAATCGGGACTGGCAAATGGCCCTCTATATTCTCTTCGGCAAGGATAGGAGTACCGGCCGCGATTGTACCGACGATGGGAACCATCGCATAGCGGCCCGAGTACTGAAAAGCGGGGTGAATAATCTTAATTGAGCGAGGCGTGTTAGTGCGAGCTATATAGTTTTTGCGCTGCAATGCATCGAGGTGAACCGTGACCCCTCGCAAAGAAGATATGTTGAAGTTGGTGCCAATCTCTCTGATCGAAGGCGGGTATCCGTTCTCTGCAACATACTCCACCAGGTACCTTAAGATTTCTTCTTGCTTCTTAGTTAGATTTCTTGCCACAACTTTCTACCAGTATAACCCTAGTGACGTTTATTTGTCTACTATTGAAGCGAGCGCGGGATAAATCTTGCCATTTTAAGTTCAGACATGCCATAATTTGCAAGTCTAGAAGGTCTTTTGGTGTCAATTCGTACATTTAATAAGTTTGTGAATGGCTCTGGCTGCGTCATTGTCATTTCAGTCGGTCTCGCTTTATTGTTCCTGCTTCAGTTTGCAGGCAAAGGACTCTTCGGAGGAAGTCAGTCTAAGCAATCAGGGCCCGCACCTCAGCCAATTGTGGATGTTTATGGCACGACAATCACCGATAAAATGCTTCAAGACAAGTTTAATGCTCTTTTATCGGCAACGATTCAAAGAGGAAGCTCACCAACCCCCCCTCCCAGCAGTTATGCGGCTTTCTACTACGAAACCTTCACTGGCATCATAACTCCCGCCCTTGCCCTGCAAGAGGCCAAAGCCCACAACCTGAAAATAACCGATCAAGACTTGATTGATGCCGCCAATACGGCTACTCAGGACCAAATTATGCAGGCTGAACTTCAGCTATTGCAGTCAGGGCAGATTAAGGGCAGCCCAAGTCAGGCAGCTATCGCCGCCGCCTTTACCAAAGCTACCGGCCTCAGCCCAGATCAGATCATCGCGAAAACCACACAAAACGCCAAAAAAGCGGTTGCAGACCCCAGCCAAAGAACCCAGCTTGAACTCAGTTTTGCAGACACCATCGTCCCCAGTAAGCTTGCCGCCCAGATGACACCCACCGTGGCTCAGCTCAAGGCGACTTACGTGAATATGACTGCCCAACGTGTTTTTCTGACTGGTCCAGACGCAGCGCAAACAGCAGCCACCGTTGAACAAAAGGCCAAGAGTGGAACCGCATTTGGAGATCTCATCACCCAGTATTCCAAAGACACGTCCAATACCAAGCAGAAGCCGTCCGCCGTTATTTTAAGCCTGGGGCAGTCCGACCTCTCCATTCCGCCTCTCAATGTTCTTGCCGGCCTTAAGCCGGGAGCAATCAGCGATCCAATTGACGTCCCCGGTGGAGTTGCCATCTATAAAGTGCTTACGATCACTCCCGCTTTGCCGAAAGATTTTGCTAAAAACCAAGCGACTTTGTTAGCAACCTACAGCAAAAATCTGGCTCAAGCCCAGTACAATGCCGATATCGCGAAGCTGCAATCGAGTTCTCAGGTGGATTGGAAGAGCACTCGGTGGAAGGCTCTTTATGACGTTGGCGCGGCCGTCGCCAGCCAGAACCCAACCAAACCGAATTGGACCAGTTTGGTTAAGGAAGCCCAAGATGCCCAAAACGGACCTTTAGCAAAAAATCACATTATCGGAGAGAACAAGGCGGGGGCCATCGCCCTGTATGTGTCCCTTCACTATGCCTATTTGGGCGCCACTGCAGACGCAAAGAAGTCTCTTGCCACTGAACTTGTTCAAGCCGCCAGCGCCGTGAAATCGTATGTCCCTGGCGGTGATCCAGATTTAGTGATTGCCCAGACTTTAACCGATCAAGGAATGAAGTCGGGGATCGGGCAGGCCCTGATTTCTTCCGCCAACAATAATCAAGACCTAACTCAAGAAGGGCAATCCATTTACGAAACCACCCAATCTTTGGCCCAGCAAGACCTCAAGAAGGGTCTCATCACTCAAGATGACTTCAATCAAGTACAAAGCGCTCTCAAGACCTATCGTCAGTCTCGAGCCGATGAGCTGAAGCAACAGGAAGAAGCCCAACAGGAAAAAGCGGCAGCCGCTGCCGAAACCGCCAAGGAAAAAGCACAGTATGATGCGGCCCAAAAGAACGCAGGTGCCAAAGGTCAAACCGCGCCGACAACCGGTCCTGCAGCTCCCGGAGCTTCCAATTCTGCCCCAGGACCAAACCCTCCCGCTTCCGGCGGCCAGGTTCCGTTTGGCACGCCTCTTGCGCCCCAGTCTGGATCAACAAGTGGAAAGAGCCAGTCAAAGCCGGCTGGTAAAGGATAAAGACATCTTTGGTTGAAGAATCGGACCAAGGCAAGCTTTTTGTTGTTGCCACTCCGATTGGCAACCTCGATGATTTGTCTCCTCGCGCCAAGCAAGCCCTTTCCGAAGCCGAAGGATGGCTGGTGGAAGACACCCGTGTCAGTGGGAAGCTAGCCACTCATCTTGGTCTTAAAAAGCCCATGAGGCTGCTGACTGATGTCACGCCGGAATCAGCAGTAGAAAAGTACGCGAAAGAACTAGAATCCGGCAAAAAATTTGCGGTGCTTACCGATGGAGGCGCGCCGTGCATCAGTGATCCAGGTTCTAGATTGGTAGATTTAAGCGCCCAAACAGGTGTCTGCATCGAAGTGATTCCCGGCCCGAGCGCGGTGATTACTGCCTTGATGGCAAGCGGATTCTATGGCCAAAGGTTTGTATTTTTGGGGTTCTTGGGGCGAAAACCCGGCTCAATCAGATCAGAACTGGCTCCGTTCTTAGACAGTCCTCTCACTTTAGTTCTCTTTGAAAGCATTCTGAGGATGGAAACTCTACTCAACACAGCTCTGGAAGCACTTGGTGAAAGACGGTACGCCTTATGCCGCGAGCTCACCAAGAGCCATGAACAAATCTATTACGGCAAACTTGGCGAAATCCCCTCTGAAAATGAATTTATGAGGAAGGGCGAACTCACGATCGTCATTGAAGGGCGCCGATCAGCAAGCAGACAGGCAGACAGGCCCCCTATGCGATCTTCCAGCCGGACACAACGGAAACATTCGCCCGCAAAGAAGCGATAACCGAACAGTATTTTTCGTCGCTAAGCTGCACCGCGCGCTCAACTGCAGCCGGATCAAGATCTTCTCCGGCCAAGACATGGGTCAACCGCAGGCCCGTAATGGGGCGAGGATAATCGCCTTCTTCTTGCCGATCATAGTCAATTGTGATGTGATAGGAAGTGACGACTTGACGCTTTTTTTGGAGGATTGATATGACATCCATTGCCGAGCATGCCGCCGCCGAGCAAACCAGCGCCTCGATTGGGGAAGGTCCCAGTCCCTCTCCGCCATGGTCTCGGCTTGCATCCATCACAAAGGAAGACCCATTCTTTGAGTGGCCTTCAAACGCCAAGTTTCCTTTCCAGGTTACGGAATTCATAACCGTAGAGTACTCGGCTTTAGGCTAAGGCTAAGCGTCGGCAGATCAAGTTCTCACAGCCAAAATCAGATGGAATTTCTAACCAGAATTCACCCCTGCCTGGTTTTGTCTGGCTAGAATCAAGCTAAATCTTGTAAATTTATCAAATGGTTTTCTTTACCGTTGCTTCCTACGCCATGCCCACGAGCTGGCGCCCACTCATCCCTGGAAAACCAACCTTTACCCATTCTGCCCAAACCTATACCGTTCAAAATAACGCGCTGCAAGCAACTTATAGACAAGGTCATGGTGGCGGGCTTGACATACTTGGCTTTAAAGACCTTTATACAGGCCAAGACTTGGCGATCAACGCCCCCGTATTTACTCTGACCCTGGCCGATGGAACAACTCTAAGCTCTGCCCAAATGGTACTTAGCCAACCCCCCACCTCTTACAAGGTTCGAGGCAACCGCCGCGCGCTTAAAAAAGCCCACCAAAAGGATGGTCAAGGGCTCCAGTGTCAGTTCACAAACGCACAATATGGGCTGACAATTTCGCTGAAAGCCTTTGTGCGGACCAATGAAGACTACATCCGAGAAGTCCTCACTTTTTCCACAAGCCGCCAATCGGTTCCGATTAGCGAAATCAACTTTGGGGGCTTTACCGATAGCTCCGCCAAAGTTGTAGGAACAACCTTAGGTAGCCCGATCGTGGATCATGACGTCTTTTGGGGGGTCGAACATCCTATGTCGGTCCAGGCCGTCGATCCAAATGGGGTTGTTGAAGCGGCAATGCTGCGCAAACTGCCGATTGCCGCCAATTCAAGCGTGACGTACTCGTTTGTTCTTGGAGCCGCCCCCAAAACCCAGTTGAGGAGATGCTTTGCAAACTATGTAGAAGAAGAGCGAGCCAGACCCTACAAGCCGTTTCTTCACTACAACTCTTGGTACGACTTAGGCTATTTCAATACCTATACCGCTGACCAATGCGTCAACCGAATCAACACGTTCGGACAAGAGCTGGTTGCCAAACGCCACGTTAAGCTCAGTTCGTTTCTGTTTGATGATGGTTGGGATAATCACCACTCGGTTTGGAAATTTGGCAAAGGCTTTCCCGATGGGTTTACTCCCTTGACTAAGGCGGCAGAAAAGTACGGTGCCAACCCCGGCGTTTGGCTGTCTCCTTGGGGTGGATACGGGCCACCACGCGAGAAGCGATTGGCCTTTGGCAAAACTCAAGGAATGGAGGAAGACAGCCAAGGCTATGCCCTTTCGGGACCAAAATACTTCAAACGGTTTCTCTTTGTGACTAGTCGGTTTGTCAACAAGTACAAGGTGAACCAGTTTAAGTTTGATGGAACTGGCAGCCCCGACAAAAAGTATCCCGGCAGCCAATTCGACAGCGATTTTGATGCCGCGATTACCTTAATCAAGGACCTGAGAAAAGACAATCGCAATCTTTTCATTAACCTCACCACCGGAACTTGGCCGTCTCCATTTTGGCTGAAGTATGCCGATTCTACTTGGCGCGGTGGAGAAGATCATGCCTTTGCCGGAGTTGGTACCAACCGAGAGCAATGGATGACGTATCGAGATGGCGACACCTATCACGGAGTTGTTGAGCGAGGGCCCCTTTATCCCATCAACTCTCTGATGCTTCACGGCATCATCTATGCACGGTACACCAACCGGCTGCATGATGATCCCGGTAATGACTTCCGCAAAGATGTTCGCACGTACTTTGCCAATGGGACTCAGCTTCAAGAGATGTACATCACTCCTAAGCTTTTGACCACCCAAAACTGGAATGACCTTGCCGAATCGGCAAAATGGTCTTATCGGAACCAAAAAATCCTTAGGGATAATCATTGGGTTGGTGGCGATCCCTTAAAGCTAGAAGTGTACGGCTGGGCAGCATGGTCTTCGTCGAAGTCCATCCTCTCTTTGCGGAATCCCAGCAATCACCCTCAGGCATTTTCCGTTGACATTGCCAAACTTCTTGAACTTCCTCCCGGAGATGTCAAGTCGTTTACAGTGACGGCTGCCTATAAAGACGAAACTGGTTTTCCTCACCGGTTTGAAGTGGGGACTTCCAAAGTGATTACCCTTCAGCCATTCCAAATCTTAGTTATGGAATTGCATCCCGAGACTCAACCATGATCGTCATTTCATGTCTGGTCGCCGCCCACTTCATGGGTCGGCGACCCTTAAACTTCTCTAACCAAGATCACCTTATCAATGTGCTTGGCGGCCAAATTGGCAACCAGATCCCCGATGAAATTGCCGATGCCGGCGGCGCAAACGGCATCAGGGTCATTCGTTACAGTCAGCTTCAGAAGCCCGGATTCCACTTTCTGCCTGCTTCACAATCGGTGATTGTGCTTCACGCCCCTGCTGAAACCCAATGGTCCAAATCTAGAAATCAGTATGTGCCTCAGCTTGAGGCTCTGATTAAGCAGATGATGACCCAATCCCAGAGCCAATCTTTACTTCTTATCATCCCTCCAAGAAGAATGGATATGAGCCGATCTTGGTATCAAGATCAATATCTGCCGCTGACCCATCAAGCGGCAAGAGAGACGGGGGCGAAGATCATGCAAGCCAGCTCAAGCTCAACAAAGCTTCGAGTGCAGATTGATGATCGGTTTACCAATTGGAAGCACTATCTGCACGGCTGGAAAGTGGTGGGATATGACAGCTACGAAAAAGGAGAAGGAAACCCAAAATATGCGATTGATGGAGACCCTGATACCTATTGGCACACCCAATATTCCCCCACCGCAACCCCTTATCCTCATTTCATCGAAGTGGATACCGGTTCCGTGCAACAATTTCTAGGATTCCGGTACTTGCCTCGGCAAGACGGCGGCGTCAATGGAGATGTAGCCCTTTTTAACTTAGAGATTAGCCCAGACGGAACCCATTGGACAACGGTGCTGCAGAATCAACCGGTCAAAGGAAGTCTGGAATCGGTTTTTGCGTTTCCCAAGCCGATCTATGCTCGCTACTATAAGTTTGTGGCCCTTAAAGAGCAAAATAAGGGACCGTGGGCGTCTGCTGCAGAACTCGATATGATCCCCTAAGTTATAAATTAGGGAGGCAAACCGATGGGCCTGCCTCTCTTCTGACGCCTCGCTTGGGGAATCGACTGCTTTAGCTGTGATGGGCGCCAATACATTCCAGCAAAAAGAGGATGTTTGGGTTGGCAATGGAATACAGCATCGTAGTGCCATTCCTTTCGCACTTCAAGATGCCTTGGTCCTTCAAGATGCGTAAATGCTGGCTAACAATGGCCTGAGGCTGTTGACACGCTTCCACGATTTTCATAACCGATTGAGGCTCAGCATTATGGTTTAGGAAGTCCAATATCCTCAGCCTCGTCGGATGGGCGGCAACCCGTATCACGGGAGCGATCTTTTCTAACAGTTCCAGAGATATGAGCTCTTTTGTTATGCTACAAGCCATTGGTTACGATTCCTCCACCGGCATTGATGTTTGGGGTGCCGAACTTTCATACCCAGCCGCGTCTTCACCATCAATGGGTTCTACGTTTTTTCCGCCATTTTTTCTTTCTGATGAAGACTCCGCCATGTAGTATAAAACCGGCACCGCGAACCGAGACAGCAGAGTCGAAGCCACTTCACCGGCCATCAATGAAATCGCTAGCCCCTGAAAAATGGGATCGGTAACGATGACCGAAGACCCTGCAATAACGGCGGCCGCGGTTAAAAGCATCGGTCGAAACCTTGTCGCCCCTGCGTCAATCACCGCATCAGCAAGGGCTAAGCCTTCCCTCCTTCTCAATTCAATAAAGTCAACTAAAATGATTGAGTTCCTGACGATGATTCCGGCTCCTGCAATAAAGCCAATCATGGACGTTGCGGTAAAAAAGGCTCCAAAAATGGCATGCGCTGGCAAGATTCCAATGAGGGTCAATGGTATGGGTGCCATGATCAACAGTGGAGTCCTGAAGTGCTGGAACCAAGCCACGACCAGAATATAAATTAAGACCAAAACCACCGCAAACGCAACCCCTAGGTCTCTAAAAACCTTGAATGTGATTTGCCATTCGCCATCCCATTTCACAACCGGTGTTTGGGTGTTGCTTGGTTCGTGGGTCATGAGGACCCTGAGCCCTTCATCAACGCCAGTGTGCATCTTGGCAAGGGCGCGATTGATCTTCAAGATATCGTAAATCGGGCTCTCAAGCCTGCCGGTGACATCTCCGGTTACATAGATCACGGGCAACAGATTCTTGCGATATCTTGTCTTATCGGTGGCAGTTGGCACTGGCTTTACAAGCTCAGCCAAAGGCACAAGCTGCCCTCCTGCCGAGCGTACAGACAAGGAGGAAACAAAAGCGGGGCCTGAACGCAATGGCTTTGGAAGTCTCTCAATAATAGGAACCGTTTCTCTGGCATTGGCGTCGTGAAGAATTCCTACTTGATTTCCTGCCAATGACGTCTGGATGGCTTGATTGATGGAAGAGACGGAAACGCCCATCTGGGCCGCCTTTTGCTGATCGGCAACATAGGTCACCGTTGGCTGATTATCATCAACGTACCAATCCACATCGGTTACCGCGCTGGTTGTTTGAAACAGCTTTTTGACTTGGCTTGCAACTGCCAACCGGCTTTGACTTGTTGGACCGTAAACTTCAGCGACCAAAGTTTCTAAAACGGGAGGTCCCGGTGGCACTTCCGCGATTTTCAATCGAACCCCATATTTCTTAGCCAAGTCAGAAAGAGGCTTCCGGATCATTTTAACGATCTCATGGCTTTGGAGCTTGCGATCTTCCTTATCCACCAAATTAACCTGGATATCAGCCTGGTATCGGTTATTTCTTAAGAAATAGTGCCTCACCAGCCCGTTGAAATTGATGGGGCTGCTTGTGCCTACATACACTTGGTAATTCTTAACTTCGGGGATCTTAGCGCCGTAGTCAGCAAAGGCCCTGGCGACCTCGGCAGTGTGTTCTAATGTGGATCCGGTTGGCATGTCTAAAATGACCTGAAACTCATTTTTATTGTCAAAGGGAAGCATCTTCACAACCACGCTCTTGGTCATAACCAAGCTCATTGACAACAGCAAAAGCACCACAACTCCGCCAAGGAAAGACCACCGGTAAAGGGGCTTCTGAAGCAATGGAGTCATGATTTGCCGGTAAACCCTTGTCAAAAAGTCTTCTTTTCCAGCCTTTTCCACGTGCTTCAGGGCGTCTTTTTTGCGCAGAATCCGGATTGCAATATAAGGCGTCACTGTAAAGGCAATGAGCAAAGAAAAGATCATGGCTGCGCTAGCCCCCACCGGAATCGGCCTCATGTATGGCCCCATCAGGCCGCCAACAAACGCCATAGGCAAAATGGCAGCAATAACCGCAAAAGTCGCCAAGATCGTGGGGTTGCCCACTTCATCAACCGCCTCTATCGCGATCTTAACCGCCGCCTTTTTTTGATTGCCTGGCATTCTGTAGTGACGAACAATGTTTTCGACAACCACAATCGCGTCATCAACCAAAATACCAATGGAAAAGATTAACGCAAAAAGCGTAATTCGATTCAGGGTGTATCCATACAAGTAAAAAACCAAGAGCGTAATCGCTAGCGTTACCGGAATCGCCACAAGCACAACCAAGGACTCCCTTCTTCCCAGTGCCACCGCGACAAGCAAGGTAACGCTAATTACAGCAATACCCATGTGAAAAAGCAGATCGTTGACCTTGCTCTGGGCGGTTGCCCCGTAGTCTCGAGTGACCGTTACTGTCACATCGGAGGGGATCAAATTGCCCTTTAGCTGCCGGACTTTTGCCATGACGCTGTCGACTAGCCCGATCGCGTTGATTCCTTTCTGCTTGGCAACGCTGATTGTGACTGCGTTTTGAAAAGCGGAAGGACTGTGGTTTTTGGTCCCTGCCCCGTACCCAAAAAACACATAGTTTGTAGAATCGTTGGACCCATCAATAACGTCAGAAACTGATCCTAACCTCACCGTGTTGCCATCGGCTGTAGAAATCTGCAAGTTTTTGGCATCTTCAGCCGATTTGATGTACTCACCCGCATTGATTGCAAATTCTTCATTTTGCTGAGAGTAACTGCCCGACTGATTGCGGTTATTGACGCTTTGAATGGCCTGGGCAACATCGGCTAGAGTCAAATTGTGAGCCGCTAATCGAACCGGATCAATCCGCACCTTCAGCACCCGCTGAGGGCCACCGATCACGTTGGTTTCACCCACGTTTGGCACCGTCTTGATATCATTAACCACGCGGTCTGCCAGTTGCCTTAACTCGAAAGGAGAAAGAGAATTGCTGTGAAGGGTTAGCGCCAGAACAGGAATATCATTGATTGATCGGGGCTGAATCAAAGGCGGATTGACTCCTTGAGGCATTTCATCAAGGTGGCTTTGAATTTTGTGGCGCAGGTCCGAAATTGCGGTTTGAGAATTGAGTCCAACCCGAAATCTCACGATCAAAAGGGATTCTGCCGGCTTCGTGATCGCGTAGAGGTACTCCACGCCAGGGATCTCCCAAATGTATTTCTCTAGGGGAACAGAAATGCGTTGTTCGGTTTCTTTTGCAGACGCGCCCGGCATCTGGGTGATCACGTCTGCCATGGGCACCTTGATCTGAGGTTCTTCTTCTCTCGGCAAGTTGATCGTTGCAAAAGCACCCAGAAGTATGGCGGTAAGAATAATGAGGGGGGTGAGTTTGCTGTTAGCAAAGGCAGCCGCAATCTTCCCCGCGATTCCAAGCTTTTGAGGACCGTGGCTCATTGAGCTTGTCCTTCTGATAAAGAAACAGACATGGCGTCCTTGAGCCCATCGTGATTGCTGACAACAACTTCATCCCCGATGGAAAGGCCGGATGTCACTTCAACCTCGCTTCCCGCTTGATCGCCCAAACTTACTAGCCTTAACCGCAAGATCTTGTTGGAATTGACGACATAAACATAGTGGAGCCCCTGCGTGGTCCAGGTTGCATTCTGGGGAATCAAGATGGATTGCCTCGAGCCCGTTTGGATGGAGGCTTCTCCAAAAAGCCCCGAAGCCAGTTGAGGGCTTAACGGCAAATCGATCTTAACCGTAAAAGTGTGAGTTGAAGGATCGCCAGCAGAAGCAATTTCCGAAACAACTCCATCGAATTGTCGATTAGTCCCTGCTAATTGAACCGGAACCGTTTGGCGTAGGCGGCAGTCTGCCTTCACCGATTCAGGGACCGTAGCTTGTAGCCGATAGATTCCACCTTCTATTTGAAGCAAAGGGGTTCCAGGCGTTGCCAAGGTTCCTACGTTCACCAGCTTTTGAGTGATGATTCCGCTGAATGGCGCCCTGATGACCGTGTCGCCAAGGGCAATTCTTGCGCTTCCTTCTTCAGCCTGAGATTGCCGAGCCTGAGCTTGGGCAGCCTCGGCCTGAGCCTGGGTAACAGCGACTTGGGTCACGCCGGCTTGGGCGGACCTCAAATTGGCCTGAGCCTGCTTAACCGCCGCTTCCGCTTGCTGCACTTGAGCGATGTCCGCATCCAACTGTTGCTTTCTGGTGCCATCTTTGACAATCGATTCACTTTGGAGGGCATTGTTGTAATCATCGAGAGCCGCTTGGTACGCAGTTTGAGCTTGGTCCAACCTTTCTCGAGGCAAAGCCCCGCTTTGCACCAGTGAGGAGATTCGATTCTTGTTGATGGTTGCCAAATTGAGAGCGGCGAGGGCTTTTTGGACATTCAACTTAGCTTGAACTCGTTCTTGCTGCCGTGGACCTTCTCGATCCAAGTTCAGTTTGGCTTGGCTGGAAGCAAGAGCCGCTCTTGCCTGAAGAACACCACTTTCAGCTGCTAAAACTCCTGCTTTGGATTGAGCCGCCTGCATGGCAGCCGTCGCAACCAAACTTTGATGATTTGCCTTTGCAGATTGGACAGCAGCAGATGCGGCTTGTAGATTCGATTGATAAGTGGCTCCATTCAACTCAATGAGGGGTTGCCCCTTGGTGACAATCGAACCGGCATGAACATAGACCGCGGTGACCTTGGCCGATACTTCCGCCGAGACGGTTGTTTGGAATTGAGCGGCAATGGTGCCAGCCGCTCTGTAGAAAGAGGGCACCGCTTGCAAATGAACGGCTTGCACATCCACCGTTGCCACGCCCTGGTTTTGAGGCAACGATGGCGTGGACGGAGAAGCCGCACATCCTGATAAGAACATTCCTAACGGCAATGCGGCTAAAACTACGGGTTTCCAAAATGTCACGGCAGTTTTCATAATATCGATATATATAGATATTACTATATACAAGGAATTGTTTGCATTTTTTTTAGCCAGGACTAAAAATTTCCTAAAAAAGAGGACCTGCAAAAGGCAAAGTTATTTTAAGGTCTTCAGGGTCCGGTACCCGCCTTTGAGAGAATAGACTTTCTTGCCTATTGCAGCACGCAATTGCTTGGCTTTGACTGCGCTCTTCCAGCCACGGCTGCAAACCAGCAAAACTGGCCTCGATTCATGGGCAAGTTCATTTTCTACTTCTACGGTCAGGGCTTCAAATTCAAATCCGGTTGTGATGTTTGAAGGTTTTTCACTGGCATCTCTGATATCAAGAATCCGATAAGGAGACAAGTCAGCCAGAGAATGCACCTCAATTTGGATGTCATCCTGCAATGGCAAAGCCTTGTGAAGGTCCCCCGCATTTGGATTGCAAACTGGGCAATTGCGATAGCAACCCACCAGTACCTTCTTGATGGTGAGTTGATGCCCGTCAACAAGAAGCAAGGTCCCTGGTCCAAGCCCGTCACTTATTTTCAACAGCTTTTTGATTGCCTCATGGGCAACCAATGCGCCGATTAAATTTGGCAACGTGCCAATCACGCCCGAATCTTGACAAGTGCCAACACACCCGTCTTGCGGTTCCTCACGCCATAAGCACCGAAGGCAAGGATGACCAGGCTCGACAAACATGATTTCGCCCTGCCACTGAGATAATGCGGCATGAAGAAATGGAATTCCCAGCTCTAAGCAAGCATCGTTTATAGCAAGTTTGCCGGCAAAGGTGTCTACCGCGTCAATAACAAGATCAGAATTAGCGAGGAGCTCGGCTGCGTTGCTTGAGTTGATTTCGGCACAAATGGCTTTAAGGGTGATTCGGGGGTCAAGCAATCTCAGTTTTTGGCAAAGGCGGGTGGCTTTATGCCTCTTTAAGTCTCGCCGATCATACATGATCTGACGGTGCAGATCCGGTTCGGAAACAAGGTCGGGGTCCAAAATCCTCAATTTGCCGACTCCAGCCCCTGCAAGCAGTCTGGAAATGATGCTGCCTAGCCCACCTGCCCCAACAATGGTGATGGTCGAGCCTAGAAGCGTGCCTTGCCCGGTTTCTCCAACTTCAGGAAGAAGCATTTGTCGTTGGAAGATTGCATTTTGTGTACTAAGGTTCTCGCCAAGGCTCCATTCGGATGAGCCGTCCGAGTAAAGCTCCCGCTTCCAAATCGGGACTTCAGCCTTGATCCGATCCATAATTGTCATGCAAGCTTCAAAGGCCTCTAAACGGTGGGGTGACGCACACTCCACAAGAATGGAGGCTTCTCCGGGCATGACATTGCCAACGCGGTGAAGACAAGAAGCCCTCTCTAACCCATATTCCTGGGAGACACCATCAAGAATCCCCAGCCCTGTTTTGATCGTTAATTCGGGGTGGGCTTGATAGTCAATGCCGGTCACGGTTCTCTCCCCAAATGTGTCGGCCCGTACGATCCCTTCAAATCGAACTACGGCTCCAGAATGGTTGGTTGTGTCGTTGATCACCCTTGGCAATTGGGCATAGACAACCTCAAAGGAACAGTTTTTCATTGGCTCTACGATTCAAAATGGCGCCTTTTTGCCGATCGGCACAAAGAATCCCACGACAAAACGATGACAAAACCTAAAGTAATGCGCAAAAAACCTCGTTAAATCCTCATAACTTCGGTAATTTATGCCAACTTAATTAACAGAGTACTTCACTAGAAGTCGGAATCATTGAACTACCATGGAACTCTTTGACAAACTGGAAACCCCATCTTTGTTCGAAAGCTCTGCCAAAAAAATCTTAAGCTTCCTCAGCGGAGAATTCGGATTTACCACGGTAGCCATCTCCAGAGTGGTAGGAACCCACTATCAAATACTCCTTACGATTGATTCTCATTTTGGGCTGCAAGAAGGAGACCTTTTTGAATGGAGCCGCGCTTATTGCCCAATCATGTTAGGAGGTGACGGGCCCAACATAGTGCACGATGTAAATCTGGTGCCGTGCTACGCGGAAGCACCGGTCACTCAAGAGTTTGGGATCGGAGCCTATTTTGGATATGGTCTGGTCAACGAATCTGGCTCACTATTTGGCACTGTGTTTGGCGTCAATCCAACCCCGGTCGATAAGTCAATTGGATCCAAAATCTCTTGCCTTTCGGGAGCCTCAAGTGGGCTTAGCTGTATCATCCATCAAGAGCTAAAAATTGACTCCTTGCTTCGAGAAGTCGCCCATTTCAAGTCCGCGTCCCTCGTGGACACCGCAACCGGAATGCCCCTTCGGAACGCATGGGATAGGCGGCTTAAATTTGAATGCGCCCACACAAGGAAACTAGGAACGCCAGTAAAGGTGGTTGCCGTTCGCACAGAAAGCAGCCAACTTCCTGTGGAAAGTTCCCTCGCCCAACGGCCCTCTTGCCTTAGAATTCACTCCGAACAAAATCGAATTATAGGCAGCGTCTTAGAAAAGTTTGTGAAGAAAGACGACTTTTTTGCAAGAATCTCCGACGACGAGTTTGGAGTTATGCTAGTTGGCAGCCACGCCCATTCCGAAGAATTTGAATTGAACTTGGTCGAAAAACTACGTAACACTGGCATGCAAATCATAGCCGCAAGCGCGTGCAACACCCCCCGAGAAGACCTTTGCCGAACCTTCACCTTAGCAAGACGAAGAACGATTACTCAGGCGTTTTCCGACGATCTAAACCAGCCCCAGGCCGCGTAAATAGCAGCCATAGACTTGGCGTTCATTTTAACCTCCAGAAGCAGGAGGTAAAAACTCAACTTCATCGCCATCAACTAATGGTTCATCCGGCTCACAAAAGCCGCTCAATTTCACAAATCTTATTAGCCTCGATTCCACGGTTAACTTGTGCTTGGCTGCCAACTCCTGATAAAGCTCAGCTGCCGAATTTGCGGAGGTGGAAACCTCTTCAGAAGAAAGCCCTCGCTGGTCCCTGAGAGCCGCAAAATAGCCGACCTTGACTTTTATTGACATCTCCCTTTGTTACGATTGATCGGGCAGATGTTTTAGCAGCTGGTCTAGCTTTTGTTCGATAACGGTTAGCCTCTGCTGGATGTCTCTGACTCTTCTTTCTGCCCGAATATCCACTTGATAGTCATGCTCTGACCTTAATTCGGCGTGGGCGCCCTGAAGATTCTGCCCCACCATGATAAGCGGCATCAGCAAAATTTGAAGCATATTGCTGATAAACAGCCAAAACACAAACCCCATCGGCGGGTCAAATTTCAACTTTGCCGGCGCCAAAAAGTTCCAAAGCAGCCACAGAATGGTCCAGGCAAGGATGATTAAAAAAAAGCCAAAACTGCCAACCTTTTCCGTGATGACAAGCGCAATTTGCTCCATTGGCCTGATCTTGGCTTTATGAATAACGTTGACGTTCTTTATTTCAGCATGTTCTTCGTGAGCAGACATCAACTTATTCTAGTTGATTGACATCTTCCTGTCCTACCCGCAGATTGAATTCCCACCCTATGGAAATGAGGGTGGGAGTTGTGGCCGGTTATTGAGAAACGGCTTGCCTAACTTGTTGAACAAGCTTTAGCCTTGGTGAACCAGTCTTTGCGAGAAAGCTGGCCATGATTCTTATTTGGCTTAATTCCTCGGCAGGATAAACCACTTTGCCAGATTGCTGAATTGCCTCGATTTGCCAGTAAAGGGAAGCCTCAAAAAGTGCGCGAACTCCTTGGATAAAAAGAGACTTTGCCGGTTCCGCAGAAGGCGCAATCTCTTGTATTTTGTCACTGTAGATCAGAGGATCAAATTCAAATTGAAAACCAGTTCCAAGCGCGGTAGAAGGATGCTCTTTGGCTTCTTCAAACTGGGCTGCGGTCTTTTTGGCAAGCAAGTAAAGCATGTGGCTTGGATACTTGTCTCCATCGAGTAAGGCATCAACCAGATATTTGGCGCGAGGCACATCCTTTCTTGGACCAGAGTGTTCTAGGCTTGGGTCAAAGCAAAATCCCAACCAAAGCCAAGCCAATTCCATTGCCTTCATCTGCTTCTTAAAGGATGGACCTCGCTCCTTTTCTGCCAAAACATCGGGGGCCAATCCGTAAGACCTCAATTGTAAAAACTGGCTAAGCCGACACGTGTTTCCGACCTCCCAAAATGGATTTTGGCCGAGAGCCTCAAAAAGAGAAATCGGCATCGGTTTTGATGGAATCAACCCTTCCTTCATTCTCAGCGCGTGTTGAAAGATTGTTAATGCTAAGAACTTCTCTCGGGAAAGCGCATCCGCCTCCGATTTCATCCCCTTCATTTTGACCACTGCCTCTAACATGGTTTGCAGCGTCTTCCAATTTGGATGAGCAAGGTAGGCATCTTGCAGGGTTGAAAAGGCAGGATCGTTCGGCAATGAGTTCTCAGGAAGCCATTCATTAACAAGGGCGTGTTGGGAGCCAAAAAAACCGTCCTCGCTTAGTCGGCTCATTTTAATGCCGACCCTCAGGTGCATGGGATTAGATTGCCTAAGAGCCTTCAACAGATCATTGGCTTGTTGAAGGCTAACAACTTCATGAAAGAGCTGCGGAATCTGCTGGCTTAGCCTTTTAACAAACTCATCGTCTTTCTGGATCGGGGAGTTGCCAGGCAAGATTTTGCCTCCCGGCTGCATCAAAGGCTCTCCGATCGTATTTTGAAACCTCACCGGCAATCCTTGCCTTCTCCACTCAACCAAGTCAACCGCTTTTTCAGCCTCAGTAGGCGAGAGATGCCGAAGGGCGCGACGCAAGATGTCTTGTTTATTGAAATCAAAATCGGCTAAGTCCAGTCCGTCCGGAGCATGGCATTTGGAGCAAGACCTTCCCAATGGATCGCTTGTTCTCCAGGCAGCTAAAAGAGCGGATGGAGGCAACCCTTTGTTAGCCAGCGGGCTGACTTGAAGCCGGTCCGGAGGAACCTGACGAGGAACCTTTGCCTTAGGCAAGTTCACCAGCCCGAGGAACAAGAGGGGGCCGATGCCTGCCCAGCACCAAGCCGTTTCGCGATTCCGAAGCTTACTGAAGCTAAATTTACTCATTCTGAGACATGCATGATTGCCAAAAGGGTCAGTTGCATGCTCTTTCCGCTTAGTGGTGCCGAACCTGGGGCTTAGAAGGAGGGTCACCCACGGCATACAGCCTCGCGTTGCTCATTCCGTAAATGGTGCCATTAACTCCTACAACGGTTGGGGTGTAGGCTTCTCCGATTCCACCGGTTAAAGTGATGGACTGGGTTATTTGGTTGAGCCCTAAGTTCCACCGGTACATATTTCCATCTTCTGAATTCAAGATCAAACTATCGGTGCCAGGATCAACCGCAATGGTGTCAACGCACCATTCATAAACCGCGGTGGGAATGTTGGGGAATCTTGGATCATGTTTGGGCCCAGAAAGGGTCATGACCTCATTCATGACGGTGGCTCCGGTTACGGGATCCACTTCGGTTGCGTTGGGATCCAAAACTCCGATTCGGTTATTGCCGTCTCCGCCTCCTTCAACGTAATTGTTATATTTCGTAGCAATCAAATAAGAAGAGGTGCCGGAATAGCTTGGGACCATAGATGTAGGAACAACCGAAGCGGTGTCATCCCATCCAAAAGCGCCAGGAGTCTTGGTCTGAGACAGGTCTCCTGAATAGTGCAGCATCCAGCCCCGCAAGTGATTAGAACCCCACGGATTCTCTAAAACGCCAATATACACATCTCCATCGGGGCCAACCATTGGGCAGGCAGTTCCATCATCATCGACATAAGCGGAGGAGCCTGAGTTTGGATCTTTTAGGGGTACCTTAGCCTTGAGCTGAAGGGTCGTGGCATCAAGTTTCAGCAGATATCCCGCCGAAAAGTTGCCAGAATTCACCACAACGTAAATAGAGTTTCCGCTATTAGAGACTGCTGGTCCACAGTTCTGCTTTACATCTGTGATATTAGAATCACCGGACACATCCTGAGCATAAACATAGGTTGCGGTTCCATCTTGGGCTACGCGGGCAAACCCCGATTTTAATCCCAAGGGATTACTGCCGGTAACCGTGAATCCAAAATAGATGCAGTTGTTGGGGCCAGGCGTGATTGGCGTATCAATATAAACGGTGCTGTTATAGGCGGCAGGATTGGCCTGATAATTTGAGGCTCCCATAAAATACAGAGGGAACGGTTTACTCTTGAAGTAGTCCGCACTTCGCTCGACGACGACTCCTCCCGCATCGGGAACAAAAACATACTGGCTTTGCCCTACCATATTGAGGGAAAGGGCAATTCCACACATCGGAATCCAATCATGAGGAGGCAAAATGTAGTTGGACTTCTGGAAGAAATTGGGTTGGTAGGTGCTTCCATTGACGCTCTCGACCTCAAATGGGCCGTTGACCCCGAACTTGATGGGGAATAAAATGCTGTTCTTGAACGAAACCACCGGAGACCCATAATGAGTCAGCAAATCGTTTCCGCTGTAGGTTGGTCGTTTGTCAACGGTTTGAGACCAAAGGATTTGGCTCATTGACTGAGAGGCAGACTGCACTATGCCAGTGTGTTGAGGATTTCCACCTTGGCAGTACCAACTCCAGTTTGTTTGAAGGAAAGGGTTAGGATTCTGGTGAGCGGTAGTGCCAGACAGCAGAACAGCGGCTATGAAACAGATCATCGCAGTTTCATTGTAACAGCAGCCTTGCTTTTTTGAGCAGCAAAACTCAGAAATTCCCTAAATCCAGCAATTTTGCTAGGATTTAGTATCGTTTCCCCCACCTGCTTCACGGTTGGGTTACCATTAGGCCTCAAACCGGACTTTGCTCAGCGCTAGCACCAAAGGCTTTTGCGCCCAAGTCATATCAGCCGTTGACCTTTACACAAACAGTGAGGCCTGTTCCTTACCCTCCGAAGTTGCATTCCACCCCAATGGAACCGTCTGAGAAGTTTGGTTAGTTAAAGGTAGTATTGTCTCAACAAGTACTATTCTTTTGAATGAAGAGATAACCGATTGAAACACAGTCCAATCAGCAAAAGGGTATCAAAAAAGGCCTCGACACGCCTACGAAGCTTGGTGTTCTTTTGCCTCATACTGGGCCTTGTCAGCAGCGCCCTCAGTCTTGGAGTGCCAACTCAGACATTTGTTTGCTTAAACCCTTCGGTTACAGCCTCATCACGGGCTCCCGCACATATTCAGCCGACTTGCCGGGCACCGCACGGTTCACCTCTTCCGCAAAAGGTGATTGGCTGTTGCTGCTCAGGATTATCAGGCCACAAATCCGAGTGCCTCTTTTGTAAGTGCCAAATGGCAAACCAGCTGGACGCAGGTTCTGGCCTCGCAAAAAATGTCAGCCAAAACCACAAAAAAGCTTCCGTTCATCAAGCTAGAAGATTCCTTTTTTCAACCGGCTCAACCTGCTTGAGAGTCGTTCGAAGCCACGGAACTTTGTTCCTATCAAACGATTCTCACGCAGTCCAGCATATCCACTGGAACCTTGACCAAAATCGAATAAACCTCGATTTCCCTTTCTCAACCAAGGCGTCTGCTATCCCTATTCACACGGGACTAGACCCTCCAATCAAGCCATCTCTCTTAGCCCATTCTTTAAGAGCACCTCCGATTCTCTGAACTAGATCTTCTTACGTCAGACCATTCTGGTTTGACCCAGTCTTTGTTCAGATTATCATGCAAGCACTTAAAATTCATTTCTCCCTACTTAGGCTAATTATTATTGTTAGCGTTATCGTCCTTGTTTCCCCGGCTTCCGCTGCGGTTAAGGCTAGAATTGGTCCTTACCAAGTTACTTTAACAACCCAACCTTCCAAGATTCTCCTTGGTTCTTCAACACTCCACGTTCAAGTTTCCAACTCAGAGGGCCAATCTCAACAGGGGCTCACTATTTCTGCCCTTACCCAAATGCCAGGCATGCCAATGGGCGAAAAAACTGAAGTTGCACGGAAGGGACATAGCATAGGCAGTTACGTGATCCAAGCCAATTTCGGGATGTCAGGAACGTATTTTGTGAACCTAGACATCAAGGGGCCTCTAGGAGAAGCCAGAGGCAGAATCCCCCTCACTACTGGTGAAGACACCGCTCTGAACACGACTTCTCATTCACAAAACCTTCCAGTCATCGCAGTCGGATTGGCAGCGGTGGTCCTAGTACTTGTTGCATTTGCCGCGAAAAGAATCCCATGGAAGCCGCTTCTTCGGGCCGGCAATCTGGGTGCAATCCTTGTTTTTGTGGTTGTGGTGCTTGTCGCCCGCTCTATCCTAATCCACTGGAAGAAGCCGGGAACAATGAACCCGCTGGAAGCGCAGACCATGAGAATGACAATTCCAGCCCCTCCCGGATCCTTTGCGGTCTCTGCATACAAAGCAGAAAATACGGCCCTGATACCTTCAATAAAAGTGCCAGGTTACGTTCTTGCCTACAATTCGGTTGCCATAGTCGCGCGGGTACCAGGGCAGGTCATGACCATGCCCTTTTATCCTGGAGATAAGGTCCGAAAAGGCGAAGTGCTTGCAAACTTGGACGTAAGCAGTCTAGCGCCGGCCTATTCCAAAGCCGCTGCTCAATTTAGCCAATCCTTAGAGTCTATTCACGGCGAGAAAAGCCTTTTGGCAAAAGCCCAGGAAGAGTTGAAACAAGACATCGCCAACCGTCAAGTCGCCGAAGAAGCTGTTTCCGAGTCTGTAGCGGTAGCTTCGGAAACTCAATCAAGTCAGTTGGCAGCTAAGGCAGAGCTTCAATCGGCTGAGGCCCAACTTCCCATGGCTCAAGCGGCAGTCAAAAGCGCTCAATCTCAACTTCATTACCAAACCTCCGTCGCGGCTCGGGACAGCTCTCTGTTTTCAAAAGGCTACATCTCAAAAAATGAACTAGAATTAGCCCAGGTTGCCAAAAGCGAGGCCGAATCTCAATATGAGTCCTCAGTAAGCCAACTTAGCCAAGTCAAAGCGCTCATTTCCTCCGATTCAAGTAAGGTCGCAAGGGAGACATCTGCGATTGCCGCTGCTCAAGACGGAGTCCGCCAAAATCAAGCCCAAGTTCAATCCCAGATCCATAAAATCCGTGCTGATGAGGCAGCTGTATCGGCAACAAGCTCCGCGGTTCATGAGGCCTTGGACGGGGCGAAAGCGGCATCTGCCCAGCAGTCCATTGCTTCTGCAAACCTAGGGTACGCCACAATTCTTAGTCCCACCGATGGGGTTGTTGCAGAAAGGGTGGTCGCACCAGGAACGTTGGTTCAACCCGGGCAAACCCTTCTTAAAGTTAATTCGGCAGGATCACTCAGAGTTGACTTTCAGGTCTCAAGCTTAACTTTGCAAAGCCTCAAGATTGGCGAAAATGTTCAGATTTCCTACGGAAGCGGTTTGAGCCTTTCGGCTCCGATCTCATCTCTCTCCCCCACTGCAGACCCCGTGACTCATACAGGGACGGTTGAAGCGATCGTCCAACAGCCTCACTCCGGACTCCATCCGGGAGACTTTGTGGAGGGGACGTTGTTCACTGGTGCCTCCACTCGATCCATTACGATTCCCTTGCGGGCGGTGGTGCCAGCAGTTGGAAGTGAGGGGAGCTATGTTTGGATTGTTGGCGACGACGGATTCGTCAAAAGAAGCCTCGTCCAACTGGGAACTGCCAGCGGGGATTGGGTGCAGATCATATCTGGTGTCAACAGTGGTGATTCCGTGGTTGTGGACGGAGCCTCTGAACTCAATGCCGGTGATCAAGTCACGGTAACACATCTAAGCTTGTCGCCTCCCGCTTCATCTAGCGCAGCCAGTTCTCTCGACTCGGCGGCATCAGAAAAGAAGTCCAATTCTGCTCCGGCACTTCAGAATCTTGCTCCTATCGGCAGTGGTGGTGCGGCCCCTCCGAGCAAGAAAAAGCCTTCCTTGACCGTTCTTGTAACCTCCAGCGGATTCCAGCCTCATGTGCTTGAGGTACCTACCGGAGTGACTAGCATCTTCTTTAAGCGAGTTACCGATACAACGTGTGCTCGCGCGGTCCTCTTCCCTGCCGAGAACAGAAGCGCCGCGCTTCCCCTTGGGAAAAGAGTAAAAGTCTCGTTAACTGGCTTTCCTAAAGGCCCCATTTCTTATGTGTGCAACATGCACATGCTTCATGGAAAGCTGGTGAGGAAATGACCAGCAAGCCATCCCAGGTCAATTCAACCCAGGGCAAACCAACTCAGGGCAACTCCGCGCTGCACCAAATCCACCGCTGGTCCATTGACCATCCTCAAGCAGTTGTTGCCTTCTATTTGGGAGTGGTCTTGGTTGCAGTTCTAGGCTCCATTCAATTCATCCCCCGCAGATTTGCACCCTATATTCACAGCCCGGTTATCGCGGTGGTGACTTATGATGCAGGGCAGAATCCCCATGATATTGAACTCAAGGTTACAAATCCAATTGAACAGCAGCTAGATTCAATTCCTGGCGTCAAGTACATCCGGTCCTCCAGCCAGCCTGGCCTTTCCACCGTGACCCTAGAGTTTGCCTATGGATCAGACATGAACCGTATGGAGCAGTTAGTTCAGGATCAGTTGCCAGTCATCAATAGCAAACTTCCTCGTGATGATCCTGGCCTTTCTCAGCCCTACGTGGTGCAAGACGATCCCCTAAACCTACCGATTTTGTCTTTGGCCCTAACAGGCACGAAAAGCGATGGCTGGACCCAAAGCCAATTAAGACAGTTGGCTGGCAACGATATTCGCAACACTCTCAAAAGAGTCCAAGGGGTTGCCGCGATTTCCGTATTCGGAGGAGAACGACGGCAATTGAGAGTGACTCTAAAGCCCGCCCTTCTTACCGCAGTGCACATTCAGGTAAGTGATGTCATCCATGCGATTGACTCCAACAACATCCTCGTGCCAGCGGGATCGATAGCGGGGCAAAACACAGAATTGACGATGCAATTTGACGGTACAGTCATGACGCCTGCTGAAGCTGCAAAGATACCGATTGCCTCCTTTGGCACCCCACCAAGAGTTGTGACAATTGGCGATGTTGCCACGGTTCAGGAAGGTGTTTGGCCAAGGCGCAGCTCGTATACTGCCATTCTTCATCCTCGTGGAGCTCCCGCTAGAGTCCTCAATGCTATTGAAATTGCCGTCACTCAAGATCCCCAAGGAAGTTCGGCCCTTATTGTGCCTCAAATTATGAGATCGGTTGCCCAGCTTGAGGCGAAGTATCCAGGAATCCATTTTAGCGTTGCTTACAACAACTCTAAATTCGTTGATGTTCTGTACCACAACGTTTGGGATGAGCTAGGCGTTGGTATCTTGCTGACGGCTCTAGCTGTCTTGCTTTTTCTTGGAGACCTTCAGGCAACTGCCATTACTCTCTTTACACTTCCAATTGGCATGGCGGCCGCCATCGCTTTGTTTCTCCCATTTCATCTGACCTTTAACAGCGGCAGCCTTATTGGACTCCTGTTGGCAGTTGGCAGGATGGTAGACGACACGATCATTGACATCCACAGTGTTCAGCGGCATTTAAAAATGGGGATGAGCATTCGAGACGCAACCATCGATGGCATTGCCGACGTCAGGAAGGCGGTTATCGCTTCAACCGTTATGATTGTGATCGCCTTAACTCCTCTCTTATTTGCGGGTGGCTTGGTCCAGGCAATGTTCACCGAACTTGTATGGCCCCTCATTTTCGGTCTGCTTGCCAGTTTGCTGGTTTCCCTCACCTTAACCCCCGTCCTTTGCGTTGCCTTTCTGAAAAGAAGTTCGGAAGCTGAGAACACCGTCCCAACCTGGCTTCGCCCTGTGCAGTCAAAAATCAACAAGCTAGAGAATGCTTATGAAAAATCGGTTCTATGGTGCTTAAAGAACCGATTTGCCAACGTCATTCGGATAGGGGCAACCCTTGTTATTGGCTTAACCTTGTTTTCTTTCATCGGCAGCGAGATGATGCCACTTTCTGATACGGGTCAAGCCTATGGCAGCTTGGAAATGGCTCCTGGTACTTCTTTTTTAGCAACCAAAAGGGCAGTTCAGCAGTTAGAGAAAATCATTGTCAAACACCGCAACGTGCTTGCAGCAAGCATTGAAGTAGGGGAAGAACCGATGATGGAGTCCTTCAATCCCGTTGTTACTGGATACCAAATGCCCCAAGCCGACAGCGCCTCTTTGATGCTGACCTTGACCGATAAGGATCGCCGATCTCACACCATTTGGAACGTGATTGATTCGATCCAAAGGGAAGCAATGGCGTCTATCCCCGGACTAAGGAAATTGCAAATCAAAGAAATGGGCAGCGACGTCATGGCGTCCCCAGATTCTCCGGTAACCATCGACGCGTACGGACCCAACCTTGCTGTTCTTAATCAAATCGGGCACGGGATGATGCAAGCCGCCCGCAAGATGCCCAACATACTCTATCAGCCGGCAAGGTCTTGGCAACTAGGGGTCCCTCAGTACTCCATCAAGGTTCACAAGGTGCAGGCCCTGCAGGCGGGGTTAACTCCTCAGTTCATTGCATCACAGCTGAATGATGACTTACGAGGCAGCCCTACCCTTTCACCTTTTTATCATGAGTCCATCCGTCAAGATCTTATTTTGATAAGAGGCACGACGCCCAGTGACAAGAGCCCAAATCAACTACTGAACCTCCCCATTCTCAGACCGGATGGTACAGAAGTCCCGCTTGGAGCCGTTGCTACCCTTATCCAGACGGCAGCTCCCACCGAAATTCAACATGACGGGCTGCGCCGTATCGTTCAACTCAGTGCCTTTTATCGCAAAGGACATCCCGCGAGTATGGATTCAATCATGGACTGGATACGAAACAGCTTTGGAGGAAATAAGCGACTAGGGATTTCCGCAGTCAACTTTCCTCCTGGATACGGGATTTTAGTGAGAGGGGATATGACTCAGATGATGGCAAGCATGAGGAGGCTCTCGTTTTCTCTTCTCATTTCCTTGGCCCTGATGTACCTTGTGCTGACTGTCCAATTCCGCAGTTTTCTCGCTCCTCTTCAGATGATTGCATCGCTTCCGTTGGAACTTACTGGGGCATTTGCTGCCCTATGCCTGGCTCATGAGGCGTTTTCTACCGTCTCTTTGTTTGGGATTATTGTGCTTACGGGCATGGACATAACAACTGCAATCCTCATGATTGACCTCATTGGAAAATCAAAATCGGCATCAGCTAGCCGCCTTAGGGAAGATGGTCAGGATTCAACCTTTAGCAAAGAAGCCCGCGATTCAGCGGTTGCGGCAGCCTGCAAGGCTCGGCTTCGACCCATATTGATGACCTCAATCATCACTTTGGTTGTGCTGCTTCCGGTTGCGATTCATCCCAAGACTGGGCTCGATGCCTACCAGCCGTTGGCAACTGCGGTGGTGGGCGGGCTGATTGTTGGAACATTCCTCAGTTTGTTTGACATACCAATCCTTAACACCCTAGTGGAAGATGGAATCAGATATTTGGGCCATTTCCGAACGAAGTCTCAGCCGTCCTCGTCCAACCAAGTACAGCTGGTCGAGGAATAAGACGGCTGGAGGAGTTCTGGTCAATTACCGGAATTCGAAAGGAGACGAGCCAAGCCCGCCTGGTCTTTACCGGCGGGCTCATTCTTTTGCTAAAATGATTTAGCGTTAAATGAATTAAGGATTATCAGGTTCACTGAGGACCAATTCCATATCCTTCCATTCTGATTTGTCGATTAGCCAGATGAAGGACGAACGCACTTTCATGAGGAGGAATGCGCCCTGCTTTTGGGCCAGGCAGAGGCACAGGCAGAAATTTTTGACGCCTTTTTGCGATTTTTTGGTCAAATTTCAAAAACCTGTGTTACAATATCCCATATCCTATTGGATTTAACATTAAATCTATGAAAGTGACGATCAAAGACGTTGCCGAAGCAGCCGGCGTCTCTGCCATGACCGTTTCCACGGTTCTCCACGGCAGCGGAAGCAACGTGCGCTTCAGTGAAGAGACAGCCGAGAGGATTCGTGCTCTTGCCAAGGAACTACACTACCAGCCCAACTACGTGGCAAGAAGCCTTCGGCTGAAAAGAACAAACACAGTTGGAGTCGTCTTTCAGCACTTTGATCGGCTCAGCGAAGACAATCCCTACTATCCAAAGCTTCTTAACGGGGTCATGTCGGCACTTTTTCCGGAAAGCTACACGCTTGCCCTTTGCCCTAGTCTTGTTCAGGGTGACAACCCGCATTCGATCTGGGATGGCAGGTTTGATGGAGTTTTATGGGCGCGCCCAGATTTTTCCGAGGCCTCCCTGGAGAAGTTTCGTAATTCCACCGTTCCCCTTGTGATGATGCATGCGCCGGTGGGCACTGCAGATGGGATCAGCAGTTTCACCGCCGATAACGTGGGGGCCCTCGAGCAAGTCATTCGACATCTCTCTGGCCTTGGTCACGAAAAAGTCACGTTTGCAGTGGATCCGGTTAACGAGCACACCGCAGAGGGTATTGCTCGGGTTGATGCGTTTCTCAATGCGGCCAGCGAAGCCAAAATTGAAAGTCGCGTTTGGTTTTGGGATGAAAGAACCCGCACTCTCGATGAGTTCCTATCGAGGAACAGGGATTGCACTGCTATCGCGTGCTTTAGCGATACTATTGCCGGTCACTTGCTTACCGGCTGCAAAGAACTAGGAATCCAGATTCCCCGTGATCTGTCTGTCATTGGTTTTGATTCCACAACCTTTTGCGAAAGAACAACCCCCCGGCTAACCTCAGTTCACCAATCAGTCGAGCAAATGGCATACGATGCCACCAAACATCTTTTAGATTTAATCAAAGCAAGGAGGGAAGGTGAAATCCTGTCCCTTCCTATCTCGTCAACCTACGCATGCAGTCTCGACGTCCGAGATTCCACTGCTCCGCCTTCAAAGAAGAAGATCACCAAATGAGATCATTTAGAAACGCGTTTACGCTTATTGAACTACTCGTTGTTATCGCCATTATTGCGATTCTCGCTGCTATCTTGTTCCCCGTTTTTGCCCAGGCCAAGCTTGCGGCTAAGAAAACTGTGGACCTGTCTAATATCAAACAAATCTCGCTGGGTGCCATGATGTATGCCACCGACAGCGACGATTACTTCCCCCGAAACGATTACCTTGGAATCGGTCGCCAAACTTGGGCACCGTTTACTTATCGAGAGGCTATTGCTCCCTATGTCAAGAATGGAGTCCAAAATGTCTCCTGGATCATGACAAACCCCAATACGACCGGGCCCCTTGCCGATACCGGACTTTGGAATACGACAACCGGGCCAATGTGGCGCTGGGGCTACGGAACAAACCAAGCCTTGATGCCATCTGGCCAGCAAAACCGCTCTACATCAGACTGCGGAGACAACGGAAGTGGTCAAACTATGGGTGATGATCAAAATTGCCAAGGTTTGCCAACCGGAAATCCCAGCATCCCCTCCGTAAGCAATACTTCGCTGCCGCGAGTTGCCCAAACCCTTATGATCACAACTCTGGGAACAACCGCACAGTATCAACAAAGCAACCCTTACATGCAAAGTGGTGTTTGGTGGTGGCAGGGAGCTGGAGCGGCAATCGCAGGGGCGACAATCCCTCCTCAGTGGTCTGGAGATCACACCCAAGACGACTACAGCGGAAGCATCACCGGACCTGGACCAGCTTCGGCTCTTCCTGCATTCCGGTTTAGTGGCGTCGCCAACGTGGGTTGGGCAGATGGTCATGCCAAAGCCGTCCATCAGGGTGGTTTAAGCTGGTGCGAATATATGTTCGTTCCAGGTGCCTACGTTGACTCTTATGGCAGCCCCACCGACGATAGTTGGGTGTTCCAGCCAGGTAACGCTTGCGCGGGTTATAGCCAGAACTAATGAAACGTCATCTGATCTTGATTCCCCTATTTGTGATTGCAGTTGGATGCAGCACCGGTACGGATAATTCGGTGGTCAACACCAAACTTCCTGCTGGTACTGGCAAGCCGACCAATCCATCGGGTGTAATCAATAATCCAACCGAGCAGAAAATCTCAACCGGCATGTCGGCTTCTGGGCAAAACTCAGAGTCGAACGCCGCGAAAGCTGCCGCCGGATTTAAAGGTCATTGATGAAGTCTAAGAGTTCCCTGTTTTGCGTGTCTATGCTTGTCGCCGTTTTGGCGGCAAGCATAGGCGGATGCAAGGGTTCCGGCGGAGACACGATCACGGCGATTCCCCATCGAAAAGTTGTCCAATTTCAAGGGTCAATTGATCCCCAATATGTTGGCTCTTGGAAGTCAAAATCTGGCGCTCAGCTTAAGCTCGACAAAGATGGAACCGCCTCGATCGTTTCAACAGCGGCAACGCCTCATGGCACGGTTTCTCATGTTTTGAGTGGAAAGTGGCTTTTGTCCGGCCAAAACTTGCTCCTTCAATACACCCAGCAGCAAACGGTGGTCACAATCCAAAGCAAAGCCGAACTCAAAGGTTCTAGTTTGACCCTTATCCAGGCTGGCAACCATTTCAAAACCATCTATTTCAAGAGCTAGCAATCAGATTGAGAGGCTATGGACAGTTGAACTGCCGTGCCAAAACCCGATCTGGGCACTTCTCTATTTATTTTAAGAATCATGCAGTTTTCACCCTTTTTTAATGCTCATCACAGCCCGATTGGTGCCTTTTCTACCCTAACCTTTGGATACAAAGGAGCTAGTGGCGGGCCTGGTATTGAGCTGAAGGGACCTGCCGATGAAAGCCTCTATATTGGTATTGAGAGCCAGGTTCAACCCAATCAATTCTTTGCGTTCCCCTGGTTTGCAGGATCAGACTCGGTTGCCCAGTCCGATTATGACGTTGAAGGGCTAGCTGACACCCAATTTGCAGAAGCGGTTCGACCTTTTCCAGATTCCCAAATTAGCCGTCAATTTGGAGCCAATACCGACGTTTGGCTTGCACCCAATCTTACTTTTTCCACTTATTCTCCTATCAGGCCGGTTCCTAACCCCGAGTCGGCAAGCCTAAGCGGTCTCAAGAATAGCCTTTGCCCTTGCGTCACCTGCGAATTGGTGGTAGACAATCTTAAGGGTCAACACGAAGTCAAAGCCTTTTTTGGATATGCGGGCTCCAATCGTGGTCCCAACATGAGGACTTGGCAAGACCAAGGCGTCACCGGTATTGGTCAGGGCAGAACCGTTGCCATTGCCACCGATGCCAAGTCTGCCTATGCGGGAATTGGATTTCAGCCGGAATCGGTTTTAACCCCTCGAGATACTCAAAACCTTTCGTTTATGCTCGGAAACTGTGCCCTCATCGTGGTGCCGGTTCCGGCGGGAACAAAAGCCGTCATTCGGTTTGTGGTTGGGTTTTATCGAGATGGTTTGGTCACCACCGGCCAGGAATTAAGCTATCTCTATTCGCGCTATTTTCACAACGTCGAATCGGTTTGCAAGCATGGATTAGAGCATTTTGAAGAGACAAAGCAAGTCTCACTCGCCAGTGATCAAGCCCTCAAGTCAAGACTTTCTGAAGTCAGGTTCCACCACCTTTCCCATGCTCTTCGAAGCTACTTAGGGGCTACCCAACTTCTTGAAACCCCTGAGAAAAAGCCGGTTTGGATCGTCAACGAGGGCGAGTACAGGATGATGAATACGTTTGATCTGACTGTAGATCAGCTTTTTCTGGAATTGGCAATGAATCCTTGGACCGTCCAAAACGTGTTGGAGCATTTTATTGATCGGTATTCCTATCACGATGAAGTTCGATTCCCAAATAGCGATCAGCAATTCCCCGGGGGCATTGTCTTTACCCACGATATGGGGGTTGGAAACGCATTTTCTGCCAGGGGATTTTCTTGCTATGAACAGGCCAAATTGAAGGGAGTGTTTTCTTATATGAGCTGCGAAGAGTTGGTCAACTGGATACTTTGCGCCTGCCTGACCATAGATGCAACCAGAGACCAAAAGTGGGCAAAGAAGATTTTGCCCACTCTGCTAGAAACGTTGCAAAGCCTTATGAGTCGAGACAATCCCAACCCGTTGTTGCGCAACGGCATTATGGGCCTTGACTCTTCCAGGTGCAAGGGAGGATCAGAAATTACAACCTACGATAGCCTCGATTCTTCGTTAGGTCAGGCAAGAAACAACACCTATTTAGGGGTGAAAACCTGGGCTGCTTACACCCTGCTAGAATCTGTCTTAAGACTGCTCAATGAATCGCAAGCAGCCAAAACTGCGGGAGATCAGGCGAAAAAAGCGGCCGATTCCTTGATAGCGGCTGCCGATGGATTTGGGTTGCTGCCTGCCGTTATTGACGAAGGCAATGATGCCCGCATTATCCCCGCGATCGAGGGTTTGGTCTACCCCTTTTTAACATCGTTCTTTACCGATCATCCTGATTCTGCCTTGCGAAAAGTCCTTAAAAGGCACTTTGAATTGATCCTTAGACCAGGGATTTGCTTGTTTCCCGATAATGGTTGGAGGCTAAGCTCGACCAGCAGAAATTCTTGGCTAAGTAAAATCTATCTCTGCCAGTTTGTTTCGGAGGCTATTTTGGGGCTTCCAGCCGATACCAAAGCCGATGCCGCCCATTGGAAATGGCTTACTGATGAGGACAACGCTTATTTTGCTTGGAGCGACCAAATGGTAGAAGGCAAAGCCCACGGAAGCCGCTACTACCCTCGAGGCGTCACCAGCGCGCTGTGGATCTGCACCGACGGGATTAACCCCTTTGAAGCCATTCGGAACTGCCTTCTCGGCGAACAGAACTCGCAATCAGTGGCGCAGTCAACACAATCTACCAAGGCTCCGCTTCTGTAGCTCAACGGCTGCAGACCGCCTCCTGAGCGTGACTTCGATATTAGCCTTCGCCTAAAATCGGGTCCGAGGGGTGGTTACTTCCAAACCCAAAAACCGGGAAGAAGGTTGCCCTTGCGATCGGCAAGAGCAAGGTTCCACCAGTTATTGGGCCAGGTCTTGGTTTCGATCCAAAGCGGAGCCCAATAAAGGACGCCCCAGCCTTTGCCACATTCCAAAACGGAGTTGGTTACTGTTTTTAGCCACTTGGCCTGCCCCTGAGGAGTGGCTGGATACCCAGGGATGAGGTTGGTTGCGCTTCCAAACAAAGTTCCGCTTTCGCCTGGTTTTGGCAATGTGTAGGGCCATGCGGTTTCCGCAATAAGGATCTTGTACGGGTACCGCTTTGCGAGGTCATTGATGTTGGCCTTCATCGCCGCCAGGGGGCCGTGCCACCAAGAGTAGTAACTCAGCCCCAGCACGTCAAAATGGACGCCGTATTGCCGAAATCTACGAACAAACAGCCGACTCTCGGCATTGTTTCCGCCCGTATCAATATGGATAATCCTATAAATCTTTGTATGAGAATGGGCTTCTTCCATCCCCTTCATTCCTGCCTTGACTAAAGTTGTTAAATTGAGCCATTGAGAAGGCACGTCTCCGGTTAACTTGCCAAGCGGCCAAAGCATTCCTCTTCTGATTTCGTTTCCGAACTCAACTCCATAAATGGGCACCCCGTTTTGGATAAAAGTCGAAACCACGTGCCGAGTGTAAGTTGTGACTTTATCGGCAAGCCCCTTCAATGGAAGATGGCTCCATTCAATCGGCGTGATTTGGTGGTGTGGATCGGCCCAAGTGTCTGAATAATGGAGGTCCAGTATCACCTTCAGCCCTGCCGCGTGGGCACGCTTGCCAAGGATCAGACAATAGTTAAGGCTGCACCAAGGATCGGTGGGATGAACCCACAATCGAAGCCGGACTGCAGTCCAGCCCGCTTTCTTCATTTCGTGGAAGATTCTGACCTTCTTACCGTGCCAAAAGTAGGCTCCGCCGGTTCGCTCTACCCTTAGGATTTCAGTGGGGTCTCCTCCAAGCACCGGCAACTTGTGTTGAATCCGATGAGAATTCACGGTCCGTGACAATGGCTGCCGAACTGAGCTTGAAGAAAGTGCAACGAGAAATGGTGCTAACCAGATCATATCTTCATTATGTTCTGGTCAGCTTCTTCTTTTCTATGAAATGGAATTCTTGAATTGCTCACTGTGCAAGCCGTGATCAGACTCGACTCTTGTAGCTCAATGTCCTGAACTGGCAAATGCAGGGTTGAGGCTAGGATTAGTTCCAGTGCTGGGCAAGTTCACTGAATTCAATCCGAGATGAAACAAACCCTTCTTCGGCTGGCCAGCCCACCGCAACAAGGGCAGGAATCTGCACATTTTGTGCAAGCCCCAATATTTCCTTCACCCTTTCGGCATCAAAACCAAGCATTGGTGAAGTCCCCAGCCCCAAGCTTGACGCAACCAAAAGCAAGTATCCAAGAAAGATGTTGGCTTGGCTTCTTGCCCAGTTCTCTTGTGCATCAGTGTTCATTTTTGCAAAAACGGATCGAACAGAGTCTGCTTGGGAGGCGGCCTTCTCTTGCCCGAGATACGCAAAACGAGATCCCAAATTGGCCAAAGAAGATTGCATATCGCTGGTGATAACAAGCAAAACCTGAGATGACCCCACTTGAGATTGACTATAAGCTGCCTGTTGCAGCTTGTTTTTTAGTTCTTGATTTCGAATGACATGAACCTTCCATGGCTGAATGTTCCACGCACTTGGTGCCTTTCCGGCTGCAGTTAGGAGGGCACTTATTGTTTCTTCTGAAACGGGTTGAGGACTGTAATTGCGGATAGATCGCCTGGCATGAGCGGCATCAACGGCAGAAATAGGAGCTTGAGTTGTATTCATATTGGTTCAAAACTGAGAACGGGCATCACTTGGCTGCCCTTTGTTGACTTCTACGCCAGCCCTTACCAAGTAGTTGCGCGCGCAACAAATTAAAGGACAATCATTTTTAAACTTTCTTGACTCCTGGTCATCATTCTGCCCGCCAAGGCTGGCAGATTCAAAAACGAAACCCCATGCCGCCGCTGGAAGGTAAATAAAAATTTTCAGCCCAATATCAAGCTATTTCTTGCTTGATAAGGCCCCTTTGACGTAAACGCCAAAATCCGGGGTTGGAGTGTAGTTCCAGTCAGAAATGAGAGCTGGTCCCGCCTTGGGGTGTAGGTCCCACGCGGTCCAATTCATGTGGTGCTGGTCCATAAAGGCAAGAACCTGCTGCACCCACGTTGGGTTATTTGTTGCTCCGAACTCGCTTACAATGATCGGAATCTTTGCGAGGGCGGTTCGCATTTCCGCCTCCCATTGCTGGACAGATTCTCCTTTAAATGGGTACTGATGATTGGCATAAGCCACCCCGTTGCCGTGGTGGTCTTGCAGGGCAAAGCCATTCAAAAATCCCGTCATATCATAGGCCCAATTGAGACCACCCGCCAAAACCATATTCCTGGCTCCGCAGGCTCGAATAGCATTAAGGAGTGCTTGCATTCCTGGGGAGGTGTAGGTGAGCTTGTTGTGAGTGGCACGGTCTGTTTCCGTCACACTTCCTCCGTTTTTCCACAAAGACCAAGATACGTTATGTGGCTCGTTATAGAGGTCAAAAATGACGGCGGGGTTGTTTTTGAACTGAGGAGCAAAACTTTTCCAAAACTTGAGGCTGTTTTGATCGGGCATTTTGTGCTGACCTATAAATTTGCCCCAATGATCGGCATCGTTCCAATGGAGATCAAGGATCACGTAGCAGTTTTGTGATTCAATTTCATCAACAATCTTATGGACAAGCGCGCGGTACGGCTTAAAATTTCCGTGCTGTTCTGGCGCCATGCCAAACCATCGGTCTTGGCACAAAGGCAGCCTAATGATGTTGGCATGCCACAGCTTGATGGCAACGTGAACCGTTTTGAGAATATGTCCCTCGCCGTTGCTTGTCCACTCCATGCTTGCACAATCCACCCCCCTAAGCCAGACTGGCTTATTGTGCGAGTTGACAACGCTATTGCCCTGTACGTGAAGAGGCAAGGGAGAGGCGCAAACAGTGACGCTGCTGACCCATAAAGCCAGAATCGAAATGGCTAAGATCTTCTTTGAACACAAACTCATACCAAACTTACGCACAAGATTAAAGGATTAATTCCGCTCAATTTAGGGTTTGCAACCTTCTACGGGTTGAACCGTCTATTAAAACAGATTAGACTGTTGACATGAAAAGACAATTGCTATTAGGTGCGTCCGCCTTGGTTTTAGGAGGGGTCTCGTTATTTTCCACGATGGGTTTTACTTTCCAAAAAACTGTGAGCTACCCACCCTACGAGGTGAAAACACTGTACGCTACCCACGATCTTAGGGGTAAGTTGGGTCCAAAAATTGTGGTTGCCAAGTGGCTGACAAACCCAAACCCAGATACCAAAGGCAAGTTGGTCCTCGTAGATTTTTGGGCAACGTGGTGCCCGCCTTGCCGAAGTTTTATCCCCAAGCTTGATAAGATGGTTAAGGACATGAAAGGGCAACTGGTGGCGATTGGCATCAGCGATGAAAGCGCGGACACGGTCACAAACTTTTTGAAGACTCATCCTGTCAATTACTCAATTGGAGACGACCCCAACCGAGTTGACATGAAGCAGGTGGGTGTTCAAGGCATTCCCCATGTGTTGCTGATGACACCAGACGGAATTGTGCGCTGGCAAGGTTTTCCGGAAGACGGAAAGTACCCTCTTACCGAAGCCATTATCGAGCAGGTATTGACCGCCTATCAAGATTCCAAAAAGAAATGAGGTCTCGGCTTAAGAGCCTAGGTTTATTTAGGCTTCTGGGATTGTTCGCCGCGGGAGGGTTCGGACTTTTGTCGGCTTTGCTCTTTGCCTATGGTCTGTGCCTGCGTCCGCTTGATTGGAGGGATCTTTTGGAGAACTTGATTGTCGTTGTTGCCGCCATCATTTTTTGCGTGAGGACTCTTGGATGTTGGCAGAGCCCTCAAAGAGGCCAGCCTTCGCGGGCAGATTCTGCTTCGCAGGGTCAGGATTAAATGGGCCAGCCGTTAAAGAATTTGTGAAAAGTGCCCCGCTCTAAGCAACCGTCGGCGACGGCTCAGAGTCAATTCGGGATTTGGTGAACCCAAACAAGCGGCTACGCATAAAAGTTGATCCTTGGGCTCACAATTCCGAATCAGAGCGGGATGGGGAAAGTTCAGAGCAGGCTGGTTTCCTCTTAGGCTCCCTCGAAGACCATTGGAAGCCCTCTTGCAGTCGATCTGAGACGTGCTTTGACTTCGGTTGCCCAAATTGGCTGTATTTCATGGGGCACTGAAGTGTCTCACGGCAGCCAGTAACCTAAGTTCTAGGGCTTTATTATCCAGCTTCGTGCCATAATTCAAGTACAGGGGCGGTTGGCACAGTGGTAGCGCGCTTCGTTCACACCGAAGAGGTCACAGGTTCAAATCCTGTACCGCCCACCATTATTTTGAATGTCCATACCGGAGACATGGGTGACATTTCGTTCCGGAGACATAGGTTACACCTTTTGCAGTGCGAAAGGGTTTTCAAGGGGTTGTAGTTTTTTTTCGTCGAGGTCGATGTAACCTAGATCGAAGTTCATGAAAGAAACGAGCCAAATGTTTTCTTCAACTTCCTTTATCCCGAGTGTCTGCCCTGCCATGACGTGGGAGACGTTGATCTTTTTGCGATGGAGGCATATTCTTCCGCACGAGGTAACCAAGACTGTTCTATCGCGGAATGGGTAGCAAAGCTCGGTGATACCGTTGTAGGTTCTTGTCGCAGGCACATAAACCTCTGAGGGCGTTTTCATTTCCAGGGCCTCGTGGGGGCGTTCAAAATTGAATTCGTTAACGAATTCGTCGAACCTTGCTTGTTGCTGAAGGAAATTAGACTTGGCAGGTCTGGTGGCTTCTTTCTTAAGGGTCAGGTGCATCCGTTCATGCCGCCCATTTTGTTGCGGATTACCTGGCTTGATTCTCTCGATGGAGATCCCAAGCCGCAGCCACCACACGGAGAGTTTGCTAAGCTGGAACAACGCGTTAGGTGAAGCAAACGGAACTCCATTGTCACTTCGAATCGCACTTGGCAACCCTCTTTCTTTAAAAAGGCTTTCAAAGGCTGTAAAGGCAGTCTCCTCCCGCACCGACTCCAGAGCCTCACACATAAGTAAGTACCGAGAGGCATGGTCGGTGACTGTAAGTGGGTAGCAATATCGGCGGTCCCCGAGCATGAACTCTCCCTTGAAATCTACACACCACAAGTCATTGGGAGATCTGCCCGTGGAAAGAGGCGTTCCTTGCGCGCGTGTTCTTCGCCCTTTCATTGGCTCAACAAGCTTGTGGCGATCAAGGACTGCATGAATGGTGCTCACCGCCGGCACCCTGACTTCTGAAGGAAACTTACCAAGCAACAACTCGCGTAACTTACGAGCTCCCCAGTGTGGTTTTTCCTTCTTAAGCTGGACGATCGCAGTTTCCACCTGAAAGGGCAATTGGTTCGCATAATGAACCGGTCGACGGGACCTATCCGTCAAAGCCTCAAGGCCACACTCATTGTAACGATCCCAAATCTTATAGCCAGTCTTTCGGGAAATTCCGAACTCTCGACATACATGACTCATCTCCTCACCCTCAAGGATGCGAGAAACAAAACGCATACGTTCTTCCATTTTTGAACACTCATTCCAAGGCACGCCATTCTCCTATGACCCTGCAGGGTCATAGGAGAATGTGTAACCCATGTCTCCGGAACAATCTGTTACCTATCTGTCACAACGTACACTGATCATTTTACAGGGAACCAGCCAGGGACAGATCCTCGGCATAACCCACTAATGACACAAACCCGGTCATGGTCACTCACCTCAAACGGATCGAAGAAAGGGTCTGGGCACGGTGACCGATCAACGAGGAGGAATGGCACCTCATTGGGGTGGTGTTTGGCTTAATTGAACGCTTTATCGGTCGAGACCCACGATTCAAACGAGATCAACTTTATACGGGAATCACCCATATTCATTTTTAACGGCATAACCTTATGAGACTTCGTTTGCATGAATTGCTTACACCCCTCACGCAAGTACCCCGTCACAATTAAGGAGTGTCCGAGGGTTAGTTTCTTCCACGGTAAGGCGAGCTTAAACTGTTTCCGAGCGATCTTTTGTATAGGGTAGCCTAAGTCATTCCAGACCCGACTTACGAAATCCGCCCCGCCAGAAGCGGCATAGAAATTGCAGAGGTACGCATTCTAATGCGGCTGTACGCTGACTCACTTGGCTTTGACCTCAGTTACCAAAACTTTAGTGAAGAGCTAGCCGAACTTCCTGGAAAGTACCGTCCTCCGAATGGAGAACTCCTACTTGCCTACAACGACTGCGGAAGCGCGGTTGGATGCGTGGGTTTACGACCCTTGTCCGCCGACATCTGCGAAATGAAGAGACTGTATGTTAGTCCCGAAGGGCGTGGACTAGGATTGGGCCGAGAGTTGACCCAGTCCATCATCCAAGTTGCAAAATCACGAAGGTATAGAGAAATCCGATTGGATACCTTTCCGAGCATGGAAGTCGCCATTGAAATCTACAAAAAAGAGGGATTCGTCCAGATTCCACCTTACATTGAAACAGGTATGGAAGGTAACGTCTTTATGGCTAAGAACCTCCAAGATACTTTCGATCTATAAACTCTGCCCAACCATTGCCAAAGGTCAGGCGCCAAGCCTGTGTTGGTAATCTTGGGAAATGAGTAGCCTCTACCAAGACATTGGCGGGTTTGACAAAGTTTTTGAGCTGGCCAATCGGTGGCATCACTTGGTTTTGAACAACCCAGAAACGTCCCACCCTTTTGAACATGGCATCCACCCCTATCACGCAGAGCGACTAGCCGCCTATCTGGCTGAAGCGTTTGGAGGGCCGCGCCTTTATTCGGCTGGGTACGGCAACGAATCTTCCGTCCAGAAACTACATGCCTGCAACGGCGAACATATTGACCTCGACCTCGCTTGCTTGGCCGAGTTCCGCCAGGCTTTGGCGGATTGTGGCATTACTGGTGAAACGGCTGTCCGAACTGCCAACTACTTCCAAAGGGCAATAGAAAGGCAAAGAGATTTCAGCGGTCCGCACGCCAAAGTCCCTACCGACCTTCCCTTTAACCTGGAATTGCCAAATGCCTAACCCTTGATTGATAAGGAAATCCGTTACCCTTAAGGTTAACCTTGGTTTAGGACAAGGCGGATTGCATGATTTTGACTGGTGAGTTTCCACCCTGATGCAGTTGCTTCTGCCTGTCCAGATTCCACCCAGACCGAGTAGGTAAAACCCTGAAACTCGTAGATCACAAGGCTCTCCTCAATTTTCTTGAAATCCGAGAGGGACTGGTCCCACAAAAACTCCACCGAAAACTCCTTTCCTTGCTGGTGAGAATTCCGAATCAGTATTTGATCTTCCTTAAACTCTATGGTGATTTCTTTGCCAGAATTCATTGGCAACCGAACAAAAAGTTCGCTTGAAGTTGATGTAACCTTCACATCTCGGCCGCACTTCAGCAGGTTATTGCCGGAATAGAAGAACCCGCCTGCGGTTGGGATTCCCGCTGGCACAGGTCCCCCTCGCCAATGGTACCCATCAAGAACCGCCAGCATCTGCTGATCCACTTCATCAGAGGTCGTTGCCTGGTTGAGAAACGGCTGAGTGAAGTGATCTGAATAGACGGTGATGTCCCTAAAGTAAGGCACTCCATCGTTAATGTTTAGATTTGCCCGATAGTGCCGACTTTGGTACCAACAGGTTTGCTCTTCGCCTGCTGTGGTTGGAAACGGATCTTTCAGTTGGATTTGCATTTGAACAGGGGTCTCTGCAAACGCATTTTTGAATCTTTTCCCCGTTTGGCTCATTGTTTCCAGGTGAACTGTTCCCTGTTTATGCAGGATAGCAAGCGCATCCATTTGCATTTCAAATCCTTTTTCCATGGCGGGCCAGCCGAAATTGTTCTCTTGCCCCATCTGCAGATAGGCAAATTCTCCGCAAGGATTTTTGGCTATCAGCTCAAAAAAATCCTCTATAAACGTGGGATCTTGGCCGGAAGCCCACACCGGTTCCATTGTGTCGGGCTGGTTTAACACCTGACCATTGGGCAGGGTGTACTCAATTTCGTAGTAATGGATTGGATCTTGTCCTAGCATCCTTAAAATAGGGGCATCAATTTGGTTTTTCTTATGCACTGCCGGACTCCAGCAATTGTTTTTGCTTGGATAATATCCCGCGATGGGTGCGCCCCAAATTGTAAAGCCATCGGTCGCAATTTGGTCCCTGCAAACCGCAAATGCCTCCACCTTGTGTTCGTTAACCAAATGGTTAATTGTATGACTGTCAAGGTTCCAACTTGCTACAGATTTCGGTGTAAATCCCCAAATATCTTGGAATCCTTTCACGGCTTGATCAGCCAAAAGGATGCGCTCTTCCGGACTGTATCCAATTGTAAAGGCAACCGACGGGCGACTATCCCACTCGTAATGGGGCCTGCCCCGCCACTCCACTCCGGCTGCCTTGCATAAGAGCTCATTCATTTCGAACCAAAATCCAACTTCGTGGCTCTTCAGCTTATTGGCTTTTAAAAAGGGCGCCCAAGGCCCCCTTACCAAGGCATCATATTGCATCAGCCAAGTTGCGGGGAAGTTGTGCTTGTTGATCAACTCCATTTGCTTTTCAACCGGAAGCATTAGGTCCATTTCCATGCGGGGCTCATCCCCCCTCATAAAGTTGGTGATATTGATGCACCGTAGAGGCACCCCATGTTGCTTCTTTGTACTCAGCGGCGATTCGGCCCTATTTGGGACAGTGGCCAAGCTCGAAGTTGAGAGCCAGCTAAGCCAAGACATATGAATAATTTTGCGCCGCGAAAACATGAGCGTCCATCAGTTTACAATCTGCTAGCCGAGAACCTTCATTCAGGCAAAATCAATCCTAAGCCGGCTCGCGCAGGACCGGCAACCCTCATTCAAAATGAACCAGCCCTAAAGCTGTTTGTAGTAGACGGTGGTGCCAGAAAGAGTCCCATCAATCTGAGCAAAAAAGTTAGGGATCTCCCCAACTTGTGTGTATCCCATTTTTGAGCATAATACTGACGCACTGTCTCCCGTTTTTGTATCTAAAATGAGTAGTTTTCTGCCCTTGCTCAAGGCTTCTTTTTCCACTGCCTCCATAAGCAATCTCCCATAACCTTTGCCTCGATATTGAGTGTGCACAAATAGCTTTTCGATTGAGGCGCGATGCTTGGCGTTGGTTTGGGCGGCTAGGGCTAATTGAACAGAACCCACCACCTGGCCGTGATCTATGGCTGCCAGTAGAACTCGCTTGCCGGTTCCAAGTTCTCTAATCGTCTGCTGCCAAAACGCAAGGGATTCTGAATGAGAGACAGGAGGTAAAAATCCAACCGAGGCTCCGTGATCCACTGCGTCGTTTAACAATCCGGTTAATCCATCCAAAATCGCCATCGCCGAATTTGGATTGAGCGCTTCAATGGTCATTGTTCTTATTTTGACATGCAAGCCGGTTTCCGATTCTTCTCCGCAAATTCTTCCCTTCACTTGCCTGATATTGACCATAGTTGCAGCCTCGAACTCTTGTTGGAAGCCAACCAGATTTATCCTGACTGCACGCAAGAACCACATTCTCGCTAAACTAAGGGTTCCTGATCGAAAATGGTAAATATTGCTCCCCTCTTCATTGCTATGGCACTTACCACTCCCAACTCCACACCAGTTACTGCAAGACCACCAGCCCCTATCGGGCCTCTGCCTTCTGCCAGACAACTCCATTGGCAAAATCTAAAGATCTATGCCTTTTGCCATTTCGGACCCAACACCTTTAGCAATCGAGAGTGGGGATTGGGCACCGAATCCAATGATCTTTTTCAGCCTAAACATCTTGATTGCGATCAGTGGGCGAAAACACTGAAAGAGGCAGGATTTTCTGGAATGATCCTGACTGCCAAACACCACGACGGGTATTGCCTATGGCCAACCAGATGGACGACCCACTCGGTTGCCAGTGATACCTGGATGGACGGAAAGGGTGACGTGGTGAAATCCGCTTCCGAAGCAGCCCATAAGTATGGGCTTAATTTTGGAGTCTATCTATCCCCGTGGGATCGCAATCAGCCTGCCTACGGAACCGCTCAGTACAACAAAATCTACGCCGCCCAACTCACTGAACTTTGTTCTCATTACGGCCCCCTATTTGAAGTTTGGTTTGATGGAGCCAATGGCGAGGGACCCAATGGAAAGCATCAGGTTTATGATTGGAGCCTGTTCCACCAAGTGGTGCGTCAGCTTCAGCCTGATGCCTGCATGTTTAGCGACGCCGGCCCCGATTGTAGGTGGGTTGGCAACGAAAACGGCTACGCCGACTCAACAAACTGGGCTATGATCAGCACCAAAGGGATGTACCCTGGCACTTTTAAGACCGAAAACTCACCCCATGGTCAAAAAAATGGATCCCAGTACATTCCCGCCGAATGTGATGTCTCCATTCGTCCCGGCTGGTTTTACCATCCTGAGGAAGACCTCAAGGTCAAATCAGTTGCCCATCTCATGAACATTTGGTACCGCTCAGTGGGAAGAGGGTGCAATCTCATCTTGAATGTTCCCCCCGATAAAGATGGAGTCATCTCAAAATATGATGTTGATCGGCTCCTTGAGTTCAAAAAGGCACGAGACGCGGAGTTTGCCCATCGTATTCATCCCAAAGCCATTATCAGCAACGTTGATCGAGGTGCCGGATATGAGGCATGGAGAGTTGATAAGAATGGCAAAGATGGCTATTGGTCTGCCCCCGATGGGGTTCATCGAGGGTCGGTTACCCTAGAATTTGGCAAAGATGTTGCCTTTAATCGGGTGAAATTGAAAGAAGTTGTGGCCTTAGGACAGCGAGTTAGCCAGTTTGAGTTGCAAGTCAAGACCGCGGATGGCTGGCAATCTATCCGGCCCGATCAAACCACAACAATCGGGGTCAGACGATATCTTAGGTTCCCAACCGTGCATGGAACCGCTTTGCGTCTAACGATTTTGCGATCTCGAGCGTGCCCTAACATCTCTTGTTTTCAGGTCTTTCATGGCCCTGATACGTATTCGGTGGGGATGTAGCCTCCAACGGAAATTAAAAACGGCTAAAATGGGACTATGTTGCCAGTGTTGGCCATAGCCCTACTTAGTCAGCAAAAGCTGAAATCAATTTTCTCGCCACTTCCGGTTAATCCAGACCCAAACGCCCATGTAAGACCACTGCCAGAAACTCCTGCCCAAAAGGCAGCCCGAATGAAGTGGTGGAAAGACGCAAGGTTTGGTCTTTTTCTGCACTGGGGCACCTATGCGGTTCCTGCAGGCACATGGGACGGGCACCATAACTATGCAGAGTGGATACGAGAAGAGGCTCATATTCCGATTCGAACCTACGAAAAATTTGCCACCGAATTTGATCCGACGAAATTCAACGCCGATGCCTGGGTGAAAATGGCAAAAGAAGCAGGCATGAAGTACATCGTCATAACCTCAAAGCATCACGAGGGGTTCAACATGTTTGCTAGCCAGTACAGCGGCTACAACATCATGAATACGCCTTGGCATCATGACCCAATGAAAGACCTTGCCAAGGCATGCAAAAAGTACGGACTTAAGTTTTGTTTCTACTATTCCATCATGGACTGGCACCGTCACGACTACCTTCCAAGGCGAAGTTGGGAGGTCGCAACTAGGCCGGTGGGCAACGCCAATTTTCACCATTATGTGGATTACCTTTTCCACGAGATCGATCAGCTATTGACCCAATACGGTCCAATTGGGGTCTTGTGGTTTGATGGGGAGTGGGAAAGCACGTGGCGAGAACCGTACGGCACCGAACTCTACAACCTGTGCCGAACCTTGCAGCCCAATATCATTGTCAACAATCGGGTTGGGCATGCGCGTAACGGAAGTTTAGGCGACTACTACACTCCAGAGCAAACCATCCCCGCGACTGGCCTTCCTGGTTACTGGGAAACGTGCATGACAATGAACGATCACTGGGGTTACAATAGCCATGATCACGATTTCAAATCCGTGAAAACCCTTGTTCGAAACCTGGTTGATATTGCCAGTAAAGGCGGCAACTACCTTCTTAACATTGGGCCCACCGCCCAAGGTGTGTTTCCACCCCAAGCTATTGCTACCCTCAAAGGCATTGGAAAGTGGATGAAGGTGAACCATCAGGCCATCTACAGCACTAACCATTCTTTGTATTCTGACCTCACTTGGGGTCGAAATACGGTTAAGAAAACGGCAGATGGCGACAAACTGTACTACGAGGTTTTTGACTGGCCATCCGATGGCAATCTGGTCATCCCCAACACAGTTGCGGACGTTGCGAGTGTGAGACTACTCGGCAGTCAGGTTCGGTTAACGGCCAAAGAGATCGGATCAAATCTGGTTGTGAAAGTTCCCACCAAGGCTCCTGATTCAGTCTGCCCGGTTGTGGAAATTGTTACAAAGGGTGCCCCCGAGGTCTTTAACACCCCAACCATCACCAGCAAGACCACGAATTTTGTATTTTCAACCGAGGTTGTGATCAACAAATCAGACGGTGCCGACATTCGTTACACCACCGATGGCACCGGTCCCGATGCGTCAAGCCCCCAATACACCGGTCCGCTTTCAATTAATCAAAGTTGTACCGTCACGGCAGCCGAGTTCTACCACGGAAAACAAGTCACTGGCAATGCAACTTTGCAGCTCAATCAGGTGCGGCCTCTGCACCCGATTTTGGGAGCGGGTGGAAAGCCCGGTCTAGAGGTTTCCGACAGTGCCGGCAATTTCAAAACCGTTGCCGATGTGATGAATGCACCGGTTTTAGGCACCGCCCTCGAGCCAAAAGTGGAACTTGATCCATCATGGGGAAACAATGTCAAAGAGTACGTGGGCAGAATCTTCAATGGCGACATCATTGCCCCCAAAACCGAGATTTACCGGTTCCGGCTGACCTCTGATGATGGCTCCGCTCTCTATATTGATGGCCAATTGGTAGTCAACAATGACGGGCTTCACAGTTCTACTGCGGTCGATGGCACGGTTGGCCTCATGGCCGGCATCCACCGGTTCAAATTGGTGTACTTTAACGCCACCGGAGACGCAGCTTTGGACTTGCAATGGGCAATTGGTAACGGAAAACTAAAGGAAGTCCCAGATTCGGCCTATCGTCATGGTCCAGCTGGTCTGCCTCCAACCGCCTCTACACCTTGATCCGCTTGAGCATTCAGCTCATTTTAATTTGCTAGGAGGTCCTAGGAGTTCTCGTGACCGATTGTAGCTGTTCCTGGTGCAAACTATTGACCATAGGTTTGGATCTTCCTTGGCACACCCAAAAATGAGCCCAAATACCCGCTTACTTGTGGTCAGACACCTGATCTTGGGGGTCGCAATGGGAGAACTCGCTCGCCATTATTTTATTCGCCGCAAGCCCCAGCTTTCGGCAACTCTTTTCCTACTGAATTTCCCTGATCGATCCTTGACAAGCTTTGAGGGACTTGGTACAATTCCAGCAAGGCGTCGCTGAAATTCGAGAGAGCGAGCGTAGTTGCGTACCTAGTATTCACTATGTATTCAGCCGTTTTTGCATTTCAGCTCTGGGGAATGTTCGCGTTCGCTACGCCGAATTTGGGTACGTCGGTCGAAGCCGCCAGCAAAACCGTAGCACCGATTAGCTCTGCTCAACGGTTCGGGAACCTGTTAGGGGCCGGATTACTTGCGCTTTGCGTTGCATCCACGGCATTGCTACTTTCCTGCTTTCCAAGGACGAAGCATAGCCTGCTCGAAGTTGTGCCGTTGGCTTTTTCTTTTTCTGCGGTTGGGCTTCTTGCATCCTGTTCAACTTGTACAATCACGAAGACGTTAATACCTGCCTTCACGCCAATTGTGCTGGCAATTATGGCAATAGTCACGGCATTTTTTTACTATAACCAGGCTGTGTACCAGTTGCGGATCACCCTAGTTGCATTATCTTGTACGGTTCTTGGAGTTCAAGCCTATCTTTTAGTTAAAGCCCCTCACTTTTGCCTTTATTGCATGGTAGCTGGCATAGCCACTCTCATACTTCTTATCAACGCAGCCGAACTAGGGTCGACCCAATCGTATTCTTCACATGCGGGACACAGGGCATTTCATTGGTTTTGTGCGGTCCTCGGGATCGTGATATTGTCCTCGGCATCCCTTCAGGCAATCGGGATTGGCGGGCGTACTGCTTTTGTCGAGCGCCCTAGAAATATTCCGAACTTAACTGGTAAGCCGATCACGGATTATCTCAGATCTTGGGTACCAGCCGATGGCGACATAATTTTAGTCAGCAAAGATTTCTGCGAGGCTTGCAAGATGGCAAAATCCATACTGGGTCAAGAGAATGTGAAATACTATCAAGTGCCCGGATGCACCTTTATTAATAAATCAGACTGCTTTTCTGCCAGCCAATTCGACTACGGAGCTCCTTTGTTTCTGAAGGTGGCTCCAGGAGGTAAGATTTCTTACTTCCAGGAGGGTCTGCCTTCATCACAAAAGGGCATTCTAATCCTGATATCCTCCCTCCGCGAGGAAGGAAACCAATAAAATGACTAACAAAGCTAAGATAATCTCGACTATTGCAATACTAGCCTCCCTGTGGGGCTCATTTGGACTGGCAATCATGAATAACCCTGCTCCGTTACCAAATCCAAATCCATATACATGCATTCCGACAACAAGTAATGGCGCAACCGGTTGTAGCCTCAACAACTGTGTAACTCACATTCCTTGGGCGCCCTCCCAAGGCTATTACATGAGTGCGACCTATGAGTGCTGCTATAACTCAGCCGGAGTCTTCCAAAATGACTACGCGTATAAGTGCACGGCCGTGCCAATTACAAGCTCAAGTGGAAGCTACTTTTCGTTTCCGAACTGGGGGTGTTGTGACACCTTCTCGGGTAACCCTCCCGCCTGTAACAATTCCATTTGTGCGAATCAAATCCCCGCAAACTAGCAATGGGTTGACTTAGAGCATATCATGAAGCCGCGTAACGGATTTACTTTTGTAGAGGTTTTGGTTGTTATCGCAATTATTTGTATGTTAGTTGCTGTAATCGCCCCGGTTGCGGTGAATGCGTTGAAGAAGAGCCACGAGTCGGTTGCCATATCCGAACTTCGGCAATGTTCAATTGCCCTTTCTGAATACACGGACGACCTGGGAAACGATACCCTGCCGCCGCGGTCTGTTATTCAATCAGTCACGGCAAGGGTCAACTGCGACCCGGGGGACTACTGGCGAAGAAACTGCACCACCGACCTTGGGAGCCCTATGGTGGGCTCGTTTGGCTACCTAGGCGGAATCGAGGCGGTTGGGCAACGCATGTACTCTATGGGTAGCAACCCACCTGTATTTGCGGATATTTTTTACTCTGATCCAATAATTCCACGCGTATGTGGTTTGAACGGCGTCTCACCCAATTACCTCCCGAGTAAAGCGCTGTTTGCATTTAAGGACAGTTCTGTAAGTACGATGCCGATTCAAAGTTTTACCGGGAAGGGCGGCGGTATCGTCTTCAACTGGCTGAATGTTTTTTACAATGGATCGGGTGGTAAGCTGGGCATATGAACAATCAGCCATCTGGAAATGCCGCTCTAGAGTGGTTGCAAGATTTGAGGCAACCTTGGCGCGCGATGTTTCAAATTGCAGTGTCCGTTTTGGTGGGGTATTTTTCGGTCATGATCCCTTCGGTTTTGGCAGGTACAGATCCTGCATGCCTTAGTACACCGGTCTTAATCGCAACGTTTTCCGCTCCACTTTTTGTCATTTGCACAATAGCACTTCTAACGAAAAGAATAGTACTGGCTGGACTCATTATCAGCGGATTGGTATTCATTGGAACGACCTTTGCCGCCCTCCACGGAGCCGGCCCAGTTTGGCCATGGATCGTTTACGTGATTCAAAATACGTGCTTGCCGCTAGCTTGTACCTTAGTGTTAAGCGGCCTCGTCAAAGCCGCGCCAGTAGTTCATAATAAGATTTGATTTACACAAGCTATGGTCACCACACTGCCAGGGTAAATACTCGTGATTTGGCTGATGGCCGGCATCCACCGGTTCAAACTGGTATACTTTAACGCTACCGGAGACGTAGCTTTGGACTTGCAATGGGCAATTGGTAACGGAAAACTAAAGGAAGTCCCAGATTCGGCCTATCGTCATGGTCAAGCTGGTCTGCCTCCAACCGCTTCGACACCTTGATCGGGTTGTTCGACCTAAGCTCATGCTGAAACTCTCTGCTAGGCGGGCATAATGGCAAAGAGTTCCAATCGCTCAGTTCAAATTGAGCTCATAGCCTTATCGGTATCGGATGGTTTATTGGCTCAACAGGTGGGAGCTTCTCGTCTTGAGCTTTGTTCTGCCATTGAATGTGGGGGCCTGACGCCATCTATTGGATTTGTCACCCAAATTGTAAAGAACGTCAACCTCCCATGCCGAGCCATGATTCGGTGCAGGGCGGGAGACTTTATTTACACTCAAGAAGAAGTCGAGACCATCTGGCAAGATGGCGTAGCGCTTTTGGATGCAGGCGCAACCGGACTGGTGGTTGGAGCGATCAACCAAGACGGCAAGATTGATTTACACCACTTAGATGGCTTCCTTCACTTTGCAAGCGGCAAGCCCTTGACATTTCACCGCGTGTTTGACCTCATCGAAGACTGGAAATCTGCGCTTGATGTCCTTATAGAACGAAAGGTTGATGCGGTCTTAACTGGAGGCGGAACTCGATTTGCCGCGGAAGGCAAAGAACGGCTGAAGGAGATGATGGACTATTCCAATGGGCGCATAGAAATACTGGCTGGCGGAGGCGTGAGAGCAGAGAACGTTAAGGAACTCATCCGAGATTCGGGTGTAACTGCGGTTCATGCCGGCCCATTCGCTACTGTTGATTTTCCGCTTCAGCAACAAAGTGAAAACATTGGCCTTGGCACTCCGTATCGGGCTCTCGATCTTGACTCTGCAAGGTCCCTTGTCAGTGCGGTCCGCGGTGAAAAATGAACTGGACAATGGACCGATAAGATTTTCCGCCTTGTTAATATCAAAAGAGAGGCGGGTATAGGTGCCTCTCTTTTGTTCATGACCGTCTCGGCTGTGAAAACCAAGACCATTTTAACTTATAAACTAGCGGTTGACTTGGGACTGCCCCAGCCGGTGACATAATCCCAACCCGGCTGGCATAAATAAGATCCAGCCGAACCAGAAACGACATCATAGAACAAGGAAGTGTTTGTATAGATGTAAGCCGCTTCTGCGGTTCCTCGACCCGCTCCCCCCGCATTAGCAATGCCCGCGCAGACCGGAGTTGCAACACTGGTACCACCGAACACCAGCCAGCCCACATATCCTTGGTATGAAGTGCTGTCGTAAACGGCAACACCCGTATTTGGATCTGCGACAGCCGAAATATCTGGTCCGCCGCGATGACTGCCGACAATGGTTGCAATTCCGTTCTGAAAAGCAGGTCGAGGCTCATAAGTACTTGGTCCGCCGCCACTGCTCGACCAACCCGTTTCACTCACAATCTGGTTGCTGGAATTGAGATTGAGCGATGTGCCCCCAATATCAATGACCTCAGGAGATTCAGCAGGATAATCATGGGCGCCGCCAACGTCTCCTGCTGCCACAAAATATGTGATTGAGGTGGTTGAGAAATGACTGTCGTAAGAGGTCTCACCAGAAAATTCACTTCCGCCCCAGCTCATCGAAATCTGCTTAACACCGGCAAGGGATCTTGCCTTATCGATTGCGCTGAACAGCGCCGAATCGCTGGCGCTGGCTGCCTCAACCAAAACGATTTTAGCGCTTGGGGCCATAGCGTGGGCCCACTCAATGTCTAAGGCCTCTTCTTCTGCCCAACCCCCATTGTTCTGAGGCTTCTTACCACTTGCATAAACAACCTGAAAAACCTTGTTCGTGGAAGCCAGCACATTGGTTGACGTTTCCTTGGGCAATCCAAAAGTTGAAGCAAAAGTGTTGAAGTCCTTTAGAGAAGACGCATAGTTGTAAGCATCAACAATGGCAATGACGCCACCTCCGTTTGAGGAATCTCCATAAGCAGTTCGGATTTGGTTCGGATGAAAACCGGCTATTCCAGATTGATAGTCCAAATAGCTGGGTTTTAATGACGCAAAAAGGGGTTGCCCTCCAGGATACTGAGGCGGACCAATGTAGATGAGATGGTTGGTATGGGCATATCCCAATGAAGTCAGCCCTGGATTCGAAGTCTCTGGCATAAAAACATTGGGGTCATGAACCTGAGCGAGCGCGGAGCTAACTGCGCTAATGAGAGCTAAAGAAATCAGAGATCTTATCATTGTCTTCTTAGGAAGTTCCCCTATTGGGTATCAACCACAACCATTATAGAGAATCTGTTACTGGAATTGAGATAAAACTGTTTGAGAAACCTGAGAATTTGCTTAAGGAATTTTAAGGTTGCCTAGTTGGCTGTTTTCTGCTGTTAATAAGTTGCAAAACCAAAAGGCTTCTTCTAAGATATGCCGCGCCGTGGTTGCGATTGAAGCTCAATTCCACAAAACGCGGCAACCCGTTTTGCTTCTACTAAAGCCGATTGCTCTTGATAAATCACGGCGATGACGAGGCTCTTCGGAGACATGTCCTTTTTGGAATTCACCACCACCCTGTACTGGTATTTCTTTAGGATTGGCCCTGAATCCACATAGGCTATGGAAACAGTTTCGAGATCGCAAAAGGCTAACTGACGGCGGGTATGAATTCCCAAAATCCACCGATCTAGCTTTATATCCTTTGCAGCGAGGTCAATGGTCACCGTCTTTTTTGCTCCGACATTGAGCGCCGTCAAGAGGATCATAACAATGGCAGCCGTTATCATCGCAAACCGACCGATGGGAGCCGAGTGGCCCATGAAAAGAGCAAAAACTGATGCAAGCGCTGCAATCGTCCCCATTTTAAGAATGATTTCTTTGCCGGGGATCAGGGAATACTCCAACACGCTTTGAGACTGGCGCCGATGCAAAACCCCCAAAGCATAGGGCACACTTTGCCAAGTTCCTAAGTCAGAGTCACTGACGGATGATTCCATCCTCATCCCAAAGGTCCTGCCAAGAAGTCGCGCTGGGCCACAAAAACACCTGACCTTTGATCAGACGGCAGCCTCTATCGCTTTGTCCAATTTCACTCATCTCCAGTTCTGAAAGCCGCAATCCGCAAACCGCCTGCAAGGTAGCTTCGAACTGAGCGCGCTTCACCGAAAAAGGAATAGGAACCGATCCTCTTTGAACCTGCCAAAGAATGCAAACCACAGCTGGGTGCACGCCCAACCTTTGGGCTGCACGAACTATGGCTGGATCTTCAATGTCCACTGAGTCTTCTGGTGTACGGTCTCGCTCTGGCCGACTAGGCGACCCAATTGGCGAGTAGCCAATCACAACCATTTCATGATCCTTCGCCCACCGAAAAAGCTCAGGCTGCTGAAAGTGAGGGTGAAGCTCCATTTCTATAGCATGGGGCTTGATTTCTGCATCTCTCCAAAGGAGTTCCAACTTGGGAATTGTCATGTTAGAAACCCCAATCTGCCTTACCGTGCCATCTCTAAAAAGCTTTTCCATTTGCTGCCAAGTCTCCATATACCGATCGTGACGGTAGGGCACCGCGTGAGGGTCTCTTGAATCTACCGAAACTCCCTTTTCATGGTGGTTGGGGAACGGCCAATGAACCAAATAAAGATCCAAATAGTGGGCATTGAGGTTAGAAATAGAGTGTTGACAAGCCTCTTCCACTTGGTGATGATGATGATTCCAAACCTTGCTGGTGATCCAAAGGTCCTCGCGGGATATCCCCGACTTTTGAATGGCTAGAAAAGATTCACCAATTTCAGATTCGTTGCCGTAAACCTCGGCGCAATCAAAATGACGGTATCCAACTTCGGCGGCTTCTCTCACCGCGTTTGAAACCTGTTGGGCAGTGTAATTGTCAGACCCAAAAGTTCCCAAACCGATGCCAGGCATTACCGCACCTGTCGTTAGGATTTGTGTGGGAATAGATGCAGTTTGTTCAGCCACGAGCTTTCTTAAAGACGTATGACGATCCAAAAACTTTGCTTTAATTCAAGACAATCAAGGAGTTGCGGAGATTGTCAGAGCCTTCTTATCGTCATCTCAGCTTAATTTCTCATGACGAGCCCAATGGAAAATAGACAATCTTTCCGTTTTTTAGACAATTTGCTGTAGGTTAAATCCTCAAAGCAGGTAGGTAACATCAGCCAAGATATGGTTCCACTAGTCGTCCTTTATTGCCTTCAGATCAAACCGAAAATCAATCCATCCACTGAGATTTGGACGCAAAAGCCAGCTTCCGTATTTACTGAATCTTCTCCTATCGGCAATGGACGCCTCGGTGCCATGATTTTTGGGGGCACCAATACAGAAAGGATCGTGCTTAATGAATCTACCGTTTGGTCTGGATCACCCCAAGATGCAGACCGTAAAGACGCAGCAAAGTATTTGCCAGAGATTCAAAAGGATCTGATTAAAGGGGATAACTTGGATGCCCAAAAACTAGTTCAGGCTCATTTCACCTGTGCGGGTTTGGGATCGGGCAATGGATCCGGAGCCGATGATGCCTATGGAGCCTATCAGGTCTTGGGAAACCTGTACTTGAACTTTGGGCAGCAGCCGACATCAGACTATCGGCGGATCCTTCACCTTTCCAACTCCACGGTGACAGTTGACTACACGTCAAATGGGGTTCATTTTCATCGGGTTGCGTTTGCATCCCATCCCGATCAAGTCATCGCCATGCAGATCACCGCTAGTCGGGCTCATTCCATCACGTTTACGGCTAGTCTGGGCCGCCCCGAAAGAAGCACGGCTACGGTTGAGGGATCGGACCTGGTCCTCAAAGGGCAGCTGCAAAGCGGCCAGCCTAGAGTCGAGGGCCTAAAATTTGAGGGAAGAGTGCGCCTTCTTCAGCAAGGAGGAACATTAAGAGAGGTTGGCAGCCAATTGCAAGTCACTTCTGCCAATAAAGTCACCATTCTTTATGCGGCAGGCACCAATATGTTTGGAGCGAAAGCAATTTCCAGGATAGTTCCGACTCTGAACCGAGCTGCCAATCAATCCTTTAAAGCTTTAGAGCGTAGGCACATAGCGGATTACAAATCCCTCTTTGATCGGGTTCATCTACAACTGCCATTCGGTCCTCATGCCTATGACTCAACCAAAGTCAGGTTGGAAAACTCCGAATTAGGAGCCGGTGATCCTTCACTGGCTGCTCTTGCCTTTAACTTTGGCAGGTATCTGCTGATATCGAGCTCTCGAGCCGATTCTCCGTTGCCCGCCAATTTGCAAGGCTTGTGGGCAGAAGAAATTCAGACTCCTTGGAATGGAGATTTTCACTTAGACATCAACCTGCAAATGAACTATTGGCCCGCCGAGGTAACAAACCTTGCTCAGTGCCAGCAACCCCTATTTAGACTCATCAAATCCTTGGTTCCGAACGGAGAGAAAACCGCAAAGGCCTATTACAATGCTAAGGGTTGGGTTTGCCATGTCATTACAAATCCATGGCACTTTACATCTCCAGGAGAAGGGGCAGATTGGGGCTCGACCAGTAATGCCGGCGCATGGCTATGCGAATACTTTTGGAATCAGTACGCCTACGGAGGCACAAAAGCGGAGCTTGCAAGTGATTACCCCACCATGAAAGGGGCTGCTGAATTCTACTTGAGCTTTATGATTGTTGATCCTCAAACCGGTCACTTGGTCACCGCACCTTCCAATTCTCCGGAAAACTCTTACTATGACCCTCCTTATGGCGCCCTCGCCACCTGCATGGGGCCAACCATGGATACCGAAATTGTGAGGGAGCTCTGGACCAACGTCATCCACGCGTCCCGAATTCTGGGGATTGATCAGGCTTTTCGTCGGAAATTAGAATCGGCACGGGCTCAATTGACCCCAATTCAAATTGGCAAACATGGTCAAATTATGGAATGGCTTCAAGACTACAAAGAAGTCGATCCTCACCATCGCCATGTTTCACCCCTTTATGCCCTCTATCCTGCTCATCAAATTCGATTGCAAACAACACCTGAGTTAGCGGCTGCCGCTAAAGAAACTTTGTTACGCAGAGGGGATGGCGGTACTGGATGGTCTTTGGCATGGAAAACGGCATTATGGGCAGACCTAGGCGATGGCAACCACTGTTATAAGCTAATGAGAACTCTCTTTCATCTCACTCAAAACATGGGCTACGATTATCAGGTTGGAGCAGGGTTTTATCCCAACATGTTTGATGCCTGCCCTCCTTTTCAGATTGATGGAAACTTTGGGATCACCGCCGCAATTGCAGAGATGCTTGTGCAATCAAACGGCAAGAAGACTGTCTATCTAGCCCCCGCGTTGCCCACCAGCTGGGGCCGATCCGGCTCTGTTTCTGGGTTGAAAATACCTGGTGGCAATACGGTGAGCCTGACTTGGAAAAACGGCCAAGTGAATTGGTTTAGAATTTCCGGCAAGGGATCATCTCAATTCAAAGTAGTCTTGCCAAGGGCTGCAAAGTCATAGAACTTTCATTCCTAACTCGCGGACACAGCTTACTGAAAATCTTAGAAATACCCCGATCCGATAAAATAGGGGGATGAGCGAGTTTCCTGCAGAGTGGCAGCATCTTTTACCTACTGACGACGAGGTTCAGTTCTACCAAATACACGGCTATTACAAGTCAAAAGTTCTTTTTTCAGAAGAGGAAATTGACGCGGCCTTAGCCGCCAGCAATGAATTTTACAAGGGAGAAGTGGATTCTCCTCCGCTTCCCGGCAAAACCTACCTTGGTTGGACTCCGGACAAGGGAGACGTTTTAAGAAAGAACGACCATGCCTCGTTCCAAAAACGTGGGCTATCCCATCTCACCCAAAGTCCATTGTTGGGTGCGGTGGCGGCAAGACTGGCTCAAACTCCAGAAATTAGGCTGTGGCACGATCAGCTTTTGTACAAGCCAGTGGATCAGCCTGACCGAAAAGCCAATGTAGGCTGGCACACAGATCGCGGCTACTGGAAGACCTGCTCTAGCCAAAACTTGCTGACCGCCTGGATTCCATTTCATGATTGCAACCAAGAAATGGGAACCATCACGATGATTGATGGCAGCCATCTTTGGCCGGACAACACCGCAAACTTGGATTTTTTTAGCAACGATTTAGAGGGCCTAGAGGCGCGGTTTCGGTCTGGCGGCAACCAGGTCATCAAGGTTCCTATGAACCTAAAAAAGGGCGAGGTGAGCTTTCATCATTGCCTGACCATCCATGGCAGCGGCCCCAATCATTCCCAACATCCCCGCCGCTCTATTGCCGTTCATTTGCAAGACCAAGCCAACCATTGGCAAGAGTTTCATTATGAAGACGGCACATTAGCGCGGCATGATAATGACGGCCTTGTGAGGCAAAATGAGGGAGTTCCTGATTACTCTGATCCTGCGGTTTGCCCGGTTTTGTGGAGTCAATCTTAAGTGGGAATCACTTCTGGTTAAGTGTTTTCCGTAGCCGCGATTCTTCATCTTGAGTCCAATAACCGCACTGCAGCTCAAGAAAGACGGTTGAGTAGGCAAGCTTGGTATTTGTCTTAAGAACTAAGACCTTAAAGGTCTTGGCAGCTGAATCTATTGTGGAAATCAGGCTCTCATGGAGGTCAAACTTTGATTCTAGCCCTCTGTTGCAAAGAATTTCCTCTGGTATCCGAATGCCGTCTGTACTCTTAACTTGAAGATCCTGGGATTCCGCGTCTCTCCAAATAATTGGCCGGATGTGTCCAGAGGATTGAGTCTGATCTAGCACTTCACTTAGCACTTGACCAACTTCGGCGTCTACGGCAATTGTCTCGATTCCAGGACCGATCTGAACTGGATAAGCTGCGTCGGTGATGAGGATCCAGTTGCGGTGACCAAGCAATTTGATCTGCGCCAATAAGCTTTCTGGAAGGTATGGGTTAGGCATTGTATTTTGCACAAGATTACTCGGTAGGTCTTAGTCCAACTTTGTTTTTGTGACGTCCGCCTCATCTTTGATGCCTCCTATCCTTCCCCAATCTTGGATGTGAACTGCGGCGAATTCGCTACACACCTATTCTACAACCAGTAGGAAAGGAGGGGAATTTTAAGCTCCCTTCCTTTCATCGCGGAGCGTTGAGAGGAAGGGTCGGGGATGGAGAGCAGATATCCATTCCTCTCCGGTATAGGGGTGCACCTCGCGCAAGCGGGGGGCGGGGTGGTTGGTGGAGATAGTATGGGAATTTAGGTTCAAATTCGCTCTCCCCATCTCCAATATGTAGGATTGAAAGGGAACAAATGGGAAGCACCACTCCGCCCCGTTTAAACGGGGCACCCCTCCAAAGAGGGGAATATTGGTTGAAATTCGCTCTTTTCCCCTACAAAACAGAGGCAAAAGGTGAACTTTTGAACAAGCTGAAACAAAATCCAGAAAATGTACGTTTCATAAATTGGCCTTTTCCTAACCGATGATTCTTAGGAGTAAAGCTAATTTCATTAGACCGGTCTGCAGAGACCAAATGATTTATTTTAAAGTTGCACCTAGCCCGTCCATCCCTTGACCTTAAGCGGGTAGCAGGAGTTCCTTTACTTACCGGGCCAACCTGGCTCAATTCATAGGAAAAATACATTTGGAAAACAAATCACAACACATTCTCTTCATTCTCGACCGAAGCGGTAGCATGGCTGACCAAACCGATGATGTCATTGGCGGATTCAATACCTACGTCAAAGAAATGAAAGCGCAAGCCTTAGTTGACGGCATCGAGACCGTAGTTTCCCTTTTCACTTTTGCAGACGACCATTCCGTGGTTTACGGTGCCAAGCCGGTCAAAGAGGTGCAACCTTTAACCGAGAAGAACTACCGTACCTACGGCAACACCGCACTGCTCGACGCAGTTTACGATTCCGTAACCAAATATCGAGAAAAAGTCGGCCAAGGAGAATACTCACCTAGAAAGCAATCTGAGGCACCCTCGGTTCTTGTCATCATATTTACCGATGGTGAGGAAAATGCATCGAGACATGCTACTTGGCATATGGTTCAAAAACTGATCAAGTCTTGCGAAAAGCTTGGAAATTGGCAATTTACCTACGCCGGTGCTCACGCCAGTGCATGGGCTCAGTCTCAGAAAATGGGCATCCGAGTGGACCAGACCGTTGATGCTCAACACCTGACTTTTGATCAAACAACCCGGCAGCTTCTTGACCGTTCACTCTCCCATCGTTCTAACCTAAGGCCATGAACACATTTCCCGCTATAAGACAGCCGCAATTGGGGGTCAACCAAGTTGCCACGAGATAACAGGTTGACTGCCAAGCGTACTGCGGAGTTCCTAGGTTCTAGGGCTAGAATCTAGGGGGCCAAGACCCGCTCTGGGCAAGTACCCACGGCGGGTCTTCAATAATGAAACTTAAGCCAAAGGCAATGTTAAAGCTATCACCCGTAATGTGTAGTTTTGGATAAACAAAAAAGCCGGATGGTTCTTACGAATCAACCGGCTGGTTTGCTTAAAAGCGGAGAGCGCGTTCTTATAAAGGCTCGACCTGGATATGTCGGGGTCTCCAATGGAGCCCGAGTTCTTATCCTTAAGGAGGTGATCCACCCACACCTTCCGGTACGGGTACCTTGTTACGACTTAGTCCCCCTTACTAACCTCACCTTCGGCCGCTCCCTCCTTGCGGTTGGGCCACGGACTTCGGGTGAAGCCAATTCAGGTGACTTGACGGGCAGTGTGTACAAGACCCGGGAACGTATTCAACGCAGTATAGCTGACCTGCGTTTACTAGCGATTCCGACTTCATGCAGTCGAGTTGCAGACTGCAATCTGAACTGAGGACGTATTTTTGGGATTGGCTCCACCTCGCGGTATTGCTGCCCTTTGTTTCGTCCATTGTAGCATGTGTGTAGCCCCAGACGTAACTGCCATGCTGACTTGACGTCATCCTCACCTTCCTCCGGCTTACACCGGCGGTCTCCCGTGAGTCCCCACCATTACGTGCTGGTAACACAGGACGAGGGTTGCGCTCGTTGGCGGACTTAACCGTACACCTCACGGCACGAGCTGACGACAGCCATGCAACAAGTGTCTTTGTGTCTCTTTTGGAGAGGGCCTGCTTTCACAGGATTTCACGCGATGTCAAGTCTGGGTAAGGTTCTTCGGTTAGTATCGAATTAAACCACATGCTCCACCGCTTGTGCGGGTCCCCGTCAATTCATTTAAGTTTCAACCTTGCGGTCGTACTCCCCAGGCGGGATACTTAATGCGTTAGCTGCGGCACAAGAGGGGTCGATACCTCTTACGCCTAGTATCCATCGTTTAGGGCGTGGACTACCAGGGTATCTAATCCTGTTTGCTACCCACGCTTTCGCGCCTCAGCGTCAGGATGTGACCAGTTTGCTGCCTTCGCCATTGGTATTCCTCCCGATATCTACGCATTTCACCGCTACACCGGGAATTCTACAAACCTCTTCACACCTCCAGCCCGCCAGTATGCAAAGCAGTTTCCGAGTTGAGCTCGGAGATTTCACTCCACACTTAACGAGCCGCCTACGCGCTCTTTACGCCCAGTAAATCCGGACAACGTTTGGTCCCTACGTCTTACCGCGGCTGCTGGCACGTAGTTAGCCGGACCTTATTCGACAGGTACCGTCCTAAGTCTTCCCTGTCAAAAGGAGTTTACAAGCCTAAACCCTTCATCCTCCACGCGACGTCGCTGCATCAGGGTTTCCCCCATTGTGCAAGATTCCCAGCTGCTGCCACCCGTAGGTGTGTGGGCCGTGTCTCAGTCCCACTCGAGCGGATCATCCTCTCAGACCCGCTACCCGTCGTAGGCTTGGTAGGCCATTACCCCACCAACAACCTGATAGGCCATAAGCCGCTCCCGAAGCGAAAAACCTTTTCATCGCATCTTGATGCCAAGACGCGGTCTCATCTGGTATTACCCATCGTTTCCAATGACTATCCCAGTCTTCGGGGCACGTTGCTTATGTATTACTTCGCCGTTCGCCACTATGCATTGCTGCACCGTTCGACTTGCATGCTTAATTCAGGCACGTCGCCAACGTTCATCCTGAGCCATGATCAAACTCTCCGTAGAAATTGTTTTCCAATCTCTTGCGAGTTGGTTGACTCGATTTTTTTCGATTGCGCTACCCACCAAGACGAAACTCGTAGGGCAACGGTCGGCCAATAACTTTGGTAGCTATTGGACTTTTTGAATGACGAGAATGAGATAGTAAAAACTACCGATTCTCAGAACACCTTTATAGAACGTTTGCTCGCTCTTCCGCTTTCAAGGAACTGCACCCTAATTTGGGCGCAAAGAAAATTATAGGCTAGTTGCTTTTCGTTTGTCAAGGGGCTAACCCAGTTTTTGCCCTCTTTTCTTAAAAATAACTGAGTTTAGGTTCAAAATTACTTTTTAGCTTTTGAGGCTGCGCCGTGCTGTTGGTCACTGTTGTTTGGAATCGCCCGCGCTTTCCCCAACCCGACGAGGACGACTCTCTGCCCTTTTTTGCGAAGCTACTTCTTCTTCCCGTGCCGGTGCCGAACCTTTGGCGTTGAAGATTGAGGATTGTAAGCACTCGAAGATCGAGACCACTGCAGTTCCTTTTCAAATACTTCCCTTGTTATAAAGTCTGGATGACCATCACAATAACCAACAAGGTACTTCCCATTTGGCCACGGTCTACTATCATAGGCAAAAATTGTAGAGCTTGGCCCGGATATTGTGCTTTGCTCAATATTTCCCAGTTTTAGATTAAAAAATTTTTCCCCCATTTGGATTGAGGCTGCTGAATGTTGTGTTCTTTGCGACGTAAGGTCGCAATTTCATGAAAACTTGCTCACTTGAATTGCCAGCCGGAAGTCTGTCGTTATCGTCATCGCTGTACATAATGACGCTCAACATCAATTGTTTCATCTGATCTAAAGCCTTTCCGCGAGGATTCGCAGCTTGCTGCTTCAGTTCAGAATCAAACTTGGCCACCGTAAGGTCCGGCTCAGCACTCACATCAGAAATGTTTCTTTCGTTGACAAAGATTCGAGACCATTTTAACCCGGCTGCCAGCCCCCCCGCATTGTTCGACCACCCATTTTGAGTTTCCATAGCAGCGGAATTCTGGCTCAGTGAGTTGATAACCGAATAGACAGCAAGATAAGTTTGACCGCCATAGCTCAATTCCTCGCCTTGGGACCAAACGCAAACAAGGTACGGTGACAATTTTCCCAGGGGTCCGTCACCTCCAAAGGCATTCAATCCACGCATCCAAGTTAACATTGGGTTTGAAGATGCAATATCCATGGTATACGCGGCAAAATTTTGCGGCAATTGATCTAAGGCATACTGATCTGGACCTGGAAACGATTTCATAGCCCCCAATAATCCCTTGAGTTCCGATGGGGCTTCTGTCGTCGTCGATACCTGCACCAAGTGTGAATGACTCGGAGTTGAGTTCGGTTGATGAGAAAGCAAAGTCCAAAATGGAAGAGAAAAGACGATCATTTTTTCACTGCCTTTGCCACCGGGCAAGGGCTTTTCCATTGTAGCACTGCGCTTTGCCAGGAGCATGAAAGTGTGCAAAAACCCAGAAATGTAAACAACATTCGTTCATCGTCATAGATTCAAGCTTCGGTCCACTCATCACTCATGACAAATCCGCGTTGGGGAAAGTGAAACGGGCTTAGCAAGTGGCTCCGAACTTTGCTCCAGAGCTCCGCAGTAAAATAGGTTGAGTTCGTGACGAATGACTCCAGCCAAGCAGTGCCTCCTCTCCAGGTCAAGCCAAGGCTTCACTTGGCCTTTTTGGACGGCATTCGAGGATTTGCCGCCTTCTATGTTGCTCTTGGGCATGCCTTGCTACAGGGCTTTCCCTTATTTGGTAGCGAAGGTCAATACCATTTGGGGCTTTGGAACGTGCTTGGCATCCTGCGACGAGGTCACGATGCGGTTTCCATCTTTATTGTCTTGTCTGGCTTTTGCCTGATGCTACCTGTTGCCAGAGCCGAGGGATATCTTATCGGCGGATGGAGAAACTTCATTCAAAAAAGATTTGTCCGCATCATTCCAACCTACTACGCCGCACTCATCATTTCAATAGTTTTGGCAACCACCGTGATCGGTCAAAAAACAGGAACCCATTGGGACGTTGCGATCCCCGTCACAAGATGGGATGTTATCACCCATTTTCTTCTGATACAAGACATTTTTCCTGCCACTCAAGCTAAAATCAATCACGTTTTTTGGTCGATTTCGGTGGAATGGCGCATCTATTTTGTGTTTCCATTGCTTGTGTGGGCTTTTCGAGCTAAGGGATTTGTTTGGCCCACCATTGTCACCTTCATTGTGTGCGGAATTATTTGGGAAGGGCTCCGCCACAATCCTCACATTTTCTCATCACTCACTATCCACTACACGGCCCTGTTTGCCCTGGGGATGGCGGGATCAACCATTGTTTATGGCTCAACCGCGATCGGAGAAAAATGGAAAAAAGCCCCATGGGCTTGGATGGGATTTGTTGCTTTTGTCCTATATCTGGGCACCCTTATCCACGGAGTGCCCGCCATTGTTCAAGACACTCTTATTGGACTCTTTGCAACCGGACTCATGATTGCAGTTGGCCTCAACCCAACCTGCCCGATGGGTCAGTTCTTAAGTTGGAAACCCCTGTGCTGGCTAGGCGGAATTGGTTACTCACTGTATTTAATGCATGCTCCATTGCTGCAGGTCTTTCAACAGTACGTCTTGACTCCGCTGGGGCTTGTTGCCAATTCAGAGCCTCATCGGCTTGAAATTGTTTTTTGTTTGATCTTTGTTGCCATGCCCCTGATCTTGGCTGTGATCTGGATGTTTTACAAGGCATTTGAACTGCCATTTGCCAAATGGAGCCAAGCCCTTACCAAAAAGGTGGAATCTGCTTGAAGAAATTCAACTTTCTGGCCCGATTCTTCGCCCGCAAACTTCTCTAAGCTGCTTTCGCCCTGGCAGAAGTGAAGCGAGTCCTGATCTTTTCTGGTTGATCGCGTTAGCGTTTTGCCAACCTTTGATCAACCGCAATCGGCACATATCCAAGGCCAAGGCGCTTGGGGGGATGCACTATGAGGCCAGGATCCAAAGACGCCAAACTACCGAGCCTAGGTGGTGCCATGTACTGCTTGTTGATGGTCCAATACCGCTGCAAAAGTTCAACCTTTTTCTGAAGCTGATCACGGTCCGATTGGGTTAATCCGGCATGCATCAATGCGGGCTGATCTTCAAATTTGTACCAATAGTAGGTGACCACAGTCCCATCACCAAGATGGGCATAGTACGGCCCAGTGGCAGGACCTGGGTTTTGCCAGGTGGGATCGGTTGCAAAGGGCGTGGTCAACGGCTTAGACGGATTCTCTTTAGGAGTCTTCCAAACAATGGTTTTGAGCCCCGTGCCAGGTGGCACATTCCCCTTTTTGATCGGCTCCCACATTGGCTTGCCTCTTGAGTTGGTTTTCAGTTGATAATATTGGGGAATTGTCACAAGACCGTTGTGCTGCTTAACCCAAGATTGAGACCAACGAAACCCAAATCCATACGGGCCCGGTTCGAACGATTTTGAAAAGGCGGTGAAGTCAATCGGGATTTTTTGATCCTTGCCATTGGGCCCTTTCAGACTGATCTCCCATGTGGAATATCCCGACCCCTGAAACGTGCGGTGAAAGGCACCAATGGGTCTGAACTGGGTTGGACTTGGCAACCCTCCCTGAAACCATCGATTCACCGAGTTCCATAAGGCCTGCTTGCTATACAAAACGCTCTGGGCTACCAAAATCGAGCCTTGTCTTGAGTTGGCTGGAAAAGAGGTCGGTGCGATTCTGGCATATGTCTCACCATTCGAGGCTTTTGCAACCGCGCAGGCGATGTAATGTGTTTCCATTTGGATGGCCATGTTGGGATTCATTGGCCTTGAATCGAGCAACTGCCCTATGAGGTCTGGCTTGGTCAACCCAAAGTGAGACCAAAAGTAGGGCAAAAAGAACGCAACCGGGCCCTTAAAGTTTTTAGCGTTTAAGAAGAGGGTCCAGCAGTTGCCGCCCGTCGGCACATTTTGGCCGTCCGTCGTGGACTTCGTCGGAAGCAACGGCAAGTTCATGTACCCGTACCCAAAAAGTTGGCCAGCTTGACCGGCTTTTAAGTTGATTTCATCGGGAGGAAAAAGCAGCCAAGGGCTCAGCTGGGCAACCGCATATTTTCCCCGAGGTTTGCTCCAGGTTCCTGCCCCCATATCTGGTCCGCTTGCAATTTCAGAGAAATTTGGGCCGACGCCGCCGATTTCAAACTTGGGTTCTAATTGAGGGAATCGGGTATTTGTCCACCATCCCAACCCTCCTTCCGCATCTGAATACATATGAGGCGGTGCGGGCTTTTTGTAGTTGGCAAACATCCAAGTGCCAGGCAGACCCGTTTCGAAATCGCGGCCAGGATAATAGTTTTCCAATGGCCACACCGGCACGTAAAGAGAAAATCCCTGGTTGAACTGAGGCTGAGCGCCCCGCACAGGGATAATCAAATATCCAAACACGTACTTCGAACTTGCCCATAGGTGACCTATGAACAAATGAGAGCCTAGGAGAAGCCCTACAGAAACTCCCTTTTTAAGAATCGCTAACATTTTTCTCGCCAAGATTATCTGCTCCAACACTGCGTTTCATCAGGATTATACTTATCTACATTGCTGGGCGAACCAATTGTAACTGGTCAGCCCCCATTTGTGAAGACAACTTAAGATGAGACCTCCGAGAGTGACGAGTGAGGTTTTAAGGATTCGATTGTTTTTGGTAGAAATTCTTTCTACTGTCACCGCTCAACCTTATGAACTGCTCGGTAGCAAAGGAAAACTGATAAAGTCCCTACCTGGCACGAACTGGACCGAGATCATGGTACGAAACGATATTTTGCACAAAGCTATGTTCTTGAGTGAACGTACAATACTTTAGATCATTTCTATACTTTGTAAAGCAGAATAGGCAAATGGATTATGCGAGGTCAATCTTTGGCTAATTCAACTGCTCTCTACCCGAGATTATTAGATTTGTAGCCTCTAAAACCCTAGGAGCTAAGATGGCAAAAGGAAATAACCACACTTTGTCCCGTCAAGTTGTTTTTATCGCGAAGTCGAACGTGCTTCGTCTTTGCAGAGCAATTGCCAATCGCAAATCCAAATTGTGCATTTGTGCCAAGGCAAACCAAATTGACCGTTCACTCCCATTTGTAGAGTCCAATTCTGAACTTTGGGTCGACGAAACCTTAGCCGAAAAGTTGTTGCAATGCGGCAAGATTGAAAATCTACGTGTGGCAATTCAAAAGCTAAACGGCATTATTATCCCTGCTGGGCAGACCTTCAGCTTTTGGCACCAAATAGGAAGACCGTCAAAACTGAAAGGATACGTATTAGGTAGAGAACTACGAGAAGGATGCATTATTCCCGCTATTGGAGGCGGGATTTGCCAACTCTCAAACACTCTTTATGATGTTGCCCTTAAGGCTGGAGCCACAATTCAAGAACGTCACCGCCATTCTCAGATCATTCCTGGTTCTGCCGCATCCGAGGATCGCGATGCAACCGTGGCTTGGAACTATATTGACCTTCGCTTTTTATTTCAATTCGATTGCCAATTGGAAGCCACACTTACAGATAGCAGGCTGATTATCAGACTTTATGCCAAAGATCTTATACCAAATACCAGTAGAAAGCCCATTCCACTTAAAATAGCAGGGCGCCAAAGTGGGCCGCAAAGTTGCTACACTTGCGGAGAATTTGCATGCAGACGACATAAAGATTTGATCGGCTTGGGGCTAAACACTCCTGATGCTTGCACAACATATCTGCTCGACTGTGCCTGGCCGGAGTTTCAGAAATGGATAAAAAGTTCTGTCGAGAGCCAAGAATTAGTTATTACACCATTTCCAGTCGGGTTCAAAGGTAGATGTGGATGGCAGAAAATGTGTGAATACCACCTGCATTCTGGGTTTACAGCTGCGCTGAGATCGGTTCAAGCGCGGAGGAGAGGTTCTGCTTCTGAAAAGAGAAGTCGGCAACTAAAAGCTACCGATATGTTAGCGCGGGCCGGGGCTAGAAAAATCCCAATAACTTCTGTTAGATTAGTAGTTGACGTTAGTTTCCTTGCCGAGTTGCAGCGCATTGGCACATTAGGAGGCAGATCTTATGAAGTGCTCATGTCTCGTGCTCCAATTAAGATGATTCATGAGCAACTTGAGGGCGCTTCGATTTCAGATCCGTTCGCCACGAGCCTCAGTGACTTTCGTGCAGATAATGAAAGAGTCGAGCTAGAGTGGATGGCACTTTGCCGAGCAAGCAAAATTATTACACCTCATCATGGCATAGCAAAGTGGCTGGAGAGTCGCGGGATAAAAGCGGAAATTATTGATTGGATTCTTCCTGAGCCTGCTGTTGAAGAAAAAAAAGGAAACTATCTTTACTTTCCAGGGCCAACCATGGCCCGCGAGGGTGCGAAGGCGGTCAGAGATGCGGCGAAAGCACTTCATTTGTCAGTTAGTGTTAGTGGTGCGATGCTGGAGCCGCCTAGTTTTTGGGAAGGTGTAACAATTCTTTCGCCTCAGGAAGCACCGCTTGAGGGTTCGATCGCGGTTGTGCATCCGGCTGCTCTCAAGGATCGACCGACCGCATGCTTACGCGCACTTTCTGCCGGTATCCCAGTTATTGCAACATCCGGATGCGGAATTTCTCAGATCATCGAAGTTAGTTTTGGTTCAGTAGACGAAGTTGTCGCTGCTGTTCAAGGTGTCATCGAAGCTAGATCTTCAGCTAAGACTAACTGTCCTTCAGACCCCCAATCGCCCTCCTCACGTAGCGTCCCTCAAAAACTAGGGCAAACAAGAAGTGTTAAGCGCTTCACTGCGTTGCGCCAATCTATGGTTTGCCCCTTCCCCCATTCGGCTTGATCCCAAGCTTCTTTTGACGTTCCGCTAGCACTTCGGACTGGGAGTTTCCATAACGCAACCACGTGAGCATCCACTGACCCCTGCCAGAAGTTACCTTGATGCCATTAGAAAGGGCAGTGACCGATTCCTTGTACTGATGGTCAAGTCCAAGTGCGTTTCCAAGTTGAAAATAGCAAAACGCATTCGTTGGCGCATATTTCACGGCAAAGGCATCGTACTGAGCTTCTAGGGCAAGGTCCCAACGACTGCTGGCATAACGATCAATACCTAGGTAGCAAAGAGCAGCGACGCCGTCCTTCGTCTTAGGCATAGGTGCCGGCGTTCCATTTTTAGGATTGCCAACAAGTGCATCATAATGAGCCACTTCCTTTTTGGCTCCAGCGAGATCGCCGTGTTTGAGATCTAACAAACCCTGCAGGGCATGGCTCAAACCATCGTCATCAACCCCCCGAAGTGGTTGCCGCTTGAGCCATGCGAGAACACCAATCGGCTCTTCTGTATGACCGAGCCGGAGTGCAGCTTGGGAAAAGATCTCGCCAAAGTTGCTCCAGTTGATGACCGAGGTAGAACAAATTGCCTTCTGCTTTCGATATTCCGCAAAATACTCTCTGCCAAGCAGATACACGTCCATGATTTTTCCCTCCTTGTAACGCTTCGTCAGGTCGGCGGTCCTGGCAAGTTGGTTGTCAACTTCCATTTTTTCTTCAGGGGTAAATGCGCCGACATAGGTTACACCGTACTTGCTAAACGGATCAAATGTCTTGTAATGCCCAGCAAATGGCGGTTGCTTCTGAGTTTTTGATTGGGCTTGCGCTAACGCAAACGCTATGAAAATGAAAAGTGACATGTTTTTTGATTCCTTTGGTAGTTAACTTCCAGTATTTGAGTTGACGAGATTCCATGTTGGATGATAGGGAGTTTTGAAAGGTGGGTCACTTTGAACAGATGATGAACTTAAGACCCACTTCCGGTTCTTGTACGTAGCAACCCCGCCCCAACACCAGCTAATGCACGCAAGAGGGACATCGCAAATGTTAGCACCCGGCGGGCGGTACATAAGATACATGCTTGCACATACATTGACTGCAGCTCCCGTTTCGGGGTAACCATTATTCTTCCGAGCGAGCGATATCCACGACTCATAATGAGCAACTATTTTTTGACCGTTGGCAGGAAAAGTTCCCGGCGAATCAAACGGGTAAGGGTAGCCCTTGTCGAGCCCATAGCTATTGCTACCTGGCGGCAAATACTGGGAGCCATCCTGGAAGGTCTCTACCCTATTGGGGTCAATAAGCTGGGCGAAAAAGAAGACTCCGCCGCCACCGTACTGGCTGGGAGTGGTTACTGATCCAGTAAATGCGATTTCACTTGGATGATCATAACCACGACTGCAGAGGGCAAGCTTATTTGGGGCGCCCAGCGGAATTAATTGAGCAATTCCGGTTGCACTAGAGAAACTAAAATCGGGTTCGTCAAGGTTAACCATGGCGGTAAGCGGGACGCAAAGCCGTTGCCCACCTGCCTTCACAGTCGCGGTGCACTGAATCGTTTCGACCGAGCTCGGTCCGATCGTCTCACCAGCAAAGAAAAAATTTGTCTGGGCGGAATTGAGAGGTCTCCACGGAACGACTTTTCCCACAGAGCCAGCAGTATAGGCTGCAAAAGGGTGACCTCCGCTTGTGGACCAAATATAATTTGGGTGCATGTTAGGGTCGGTTGGTATGCCAAGATTCACTCGCGCCGACAGCTGTTGCCCGACAAGTATATGAGGGCACGGATTTGGGTGAGAATGGGGAAACGCGGTGGTGCCAGAAAGAACAATATGAGGCACTATGACGCTATCCGAAAAAGCCACCGAAGCCGACGGAGGGTGCAAGTTCCCCACAGCATCAACGGTCGGATCAACGACCTTCATATTGACTTTGTTACCAGGACTACTGATGACCACGTAATCGCTTGCGGATATTCCGGATCGATTCGAGTCAGTGGAGGATTGACCAATGCCATCGTCCCATTGACCCGTATCGGCGTTAAAAGAGACCGAAACATTCTGTTTGACAATGATCACAGAAGGAGTGGGGGCCAATGTCTTTTCGCCTGGGTCCAAGGTCCAAGTGAGAGTAGACTGAATCTGCCCTGAGCAGTAAACCGTTCCTTCAGTTGGCGGAGCTAGCGGATTCAGAGAACCAACAAGGAGTCCGCCCCCTGCCCACTGTCCAAATTTATTTAGAGAGTAATGCAATTGGTACGGCGCGTATGGTGCATCTGGAGTAAAGTAGCTAATACCACCTTTGTAAGTCACCACGTAATGGCTAGCGTAAGCGACGCTTGTAAAAGCCGTCATAAGCAATACGCAGGCCCCAAGCAACAATTCCCTTAGGACTATGCAACCGAACTGGGCACGAATTACTTTGAAAAGGGAGCTAACTATGGACCGACGCATATGCAAAATTATACGCACCAACACTTTCAAAGAGACATCCAGCCAAGAACGCTCAATAAAATGGCTCCGACTGGACTTTCGGATTAAAATGTCCTCTCTAATTTATCAAGGAGAGCAACATTTCTGCTACGAACATAATATCATTCTCAAAAAGCAAAGCACCTTCGAACCCGTCGCAATACACATTTGATGACGCAGGTGTGGGCCAGCATCATGGACAAGGCATTTCCCCTAGACTTAGCAATCCTCGCCGGAGCTTTCAGAACAAGAAAAGCCACTTTGCAACTCAATATGGCATAAACGCACCCCGCATCCAAACTGGTCTGCGGCCATAGGCTGGTTTAGCTGGCTTCTGATGGATTCACGGGAATCGAAATGACAGAATCCCTGTCTATAAGCAGGTCTTGAATCGCCCTCCTCACGTAGCGGCCCTCAAAGACCAGAGAAAACAAGAAGGCGCTGGCAACCGCAATAGGCACCCCCACGATCCCCAACACCAACAAGTGACGAAGTGGGTGACCCCAAAGCCCTCTTGCGCAATAGTCCACAACTTGCAAAATCGGATGATGAACAAGGTAGAGGCTATACGAAAACGTGCCGATCAACGCGAGAGGTCTAAAAGCAAAAACTTGCGTGATCATTCGGCTGGGCTGAGCCGAAGAGCCCATTACCAAAATCAAGCAGACGGCAACCGCAAGACCCATTTCTTGCCAAATTGGAAGTGCGTTGGCATGAATTGTTAGGAGTGTTGCCCCCAATCCGCCTAAAATCGCTATGCCTAGTAGTGGTTTTAGCTTAGACACTCCAGATTCCACAAGGTCGGCGCCAACCATGCCAAGCGCAAAGAATCCAACAAACCACGGATACAATTTCATTCCTCGCGGCACCTGCGTAATCACCACTATGGAAAACAGAGCAGTGAATACTAAAACAACGAACACCCGAACCCACTTTTGCGCACCTTTACCATTTCCAAGCCCCAATGCCAAAAGCGGAAATAGAAAATAAATCTGAAATTCAATAGCAATGCTCCATAAAACTCCGTTGATTTTGTACATCCAAGCTGGGTTGAAATTGTGGATCAAAAAGAGATGGGCCAGAACGTTTTGCACCGTCACCGGAAGGTATTGGGTGTATGGCATCTTGCCAGCTAACGGAGTAATGGTGGTGGCAACAACAATGGATAGCACTAAGCAAGCGTAATACGGTGGCAAGATGCGCTTTGCCCTTCTCAGCATAAAAGATTGATAAGGTTCGCTGCGATTCTGAGCGCGCTGCAAAGAAGCCCACCTGAGACAAAATCCCGAGATCACGATAAAGGCAGCGACTGCCAAATGCCCGAATCCAAACGCAAACGCAAGATTCTGAAGCCATTGGGCTGAATGGTCTTTGATCCCTGCCAATTGGCTTGGATCAACGAAGGCAACCACATGACCCAACACCACATAGAGGGCGGCACAGGCTCGCAAGCCTTCGATGAAAGCCAACCGATGAGGGGAGCCCGTTTCTGCAATTCTGGCTTCGGTGAGGCTATGGGTTCCCTCTGGCAGTGATTGAGATGTTATCAAGGTTGAGTCACTCAATATCGTAAACGTCGGTCACAATATGACAGTTGGATGGCACCAAAACTGCCTTGACTTCACTCTGGCCAGCTAGCTTTTTAGCATAATTTGTAACCAGTCTTGGGTGTTCCACGTGTTATAAAGTATGAAGATGCTGAAATCAATATTGCCAAACACGGCCGCATTTGCAATTATTACCCTTTGTACAGCGGGGGCTTTGACTCCAAACCAGGCTCGCGCCCAATTTCTAAATAACCCGGGACCAGGCATCCAATGGAGCGCGGTGAACTCTGGCACTGCCCCTAACCCAAAGGGACCGGTTACTATGGTGATGTACACCGAAGGCCAGTACGAAATGTTTTGGCATATTTTGTACGGCTTAGGGAATGTTCCGCCTGTAAACATCCCTTGGGGAAAAGAGTTTCTGATTGGCATTTGCGCCGGCCCTCAGGCAGCCGGAACTGCCCTCCATCTCCAAACCATTGCCAAAGTCAACCCGAGCACGGCCAGTGCTCAGTGGGCTCTCAACAGTTCTAACCCCTATCAAGGCGGTCAGGGCAGTCAGGGGAATGCGGTTCTAAGCGGTGCCCCATGGGAAATTGACGCCGTGCAAGCGTTTGGAGGCAGAATCACCTTTCAGCAGGTTTCCGCTCCAACTTTTAGAAACGGAACCTTCTTCACAAACAACTGCTTCAACTACCCTCCCATCGTCATTACCAGCTATTACGGGCCCTATTCGTACCTTCCCTATGAAGTTATCGACTACGGAGCCTATGCCGCCGTGTCGAATTTCGGCTACTACGTGATTGGCAATCAAACCCAATTTACTCAATACCTTAGTAACACCTACGGGCCAAACTTTAATGCACCGACTGCCATCAACTGGAATCAAACCATGTTTGTGGGAATCACCCTTGGCAAGTGCCCAACAACCGGATACTCCATTAAGGTTTTGGGCCTCAAAAAGGTTTCAAACGGCAAGTACAAGCTGCTTTACGAGGTGATCGCCCCTCCCAAAGGCGCAATTGAGGCTCAAGTTGTCACCTGTCCTCATGTGCTAGTGCGGGTACCAAAGGTTGACGGCACCATTGATTTTCAGAAAGTGGTCAAATCTTCTGGAAACCCGCCATCGTCTGGCATCAGCGGACAGGGTCCAACCGTGCGCTAACTTGAATCTCTGATCCTAGCTACGCCCACAAAAACGGTACATTAAAACCAGTTCCAGTGCCAATTGGAACTGGTTTTCATTGATGAGTTCTAAGGACCATTCCACGATGTCCATTTTGGATTCCAGCCCTCTTTTTGAGTGCTTGGATCAGGCTCAAAAACATCAAGTTCTGCAGTTCTCTAAATTGACGAAGTGCGAGCGGGGCGAAACAATTTGGGCAAAAGGCGCCAATGTGGATTTTTGCGCATTGATTGAACAAGGGTTTGTGCAAATGGTTCGAGCCTCTGGCGCGGAGCCAGAAATGGTGCTAGAAATCATGGGCCCTGGCCAGGTATTTGGCCTCCTTGGAACGCTAGAAGGGACCGGCTGCCCTCTACGCGCTCAGGCGCTTACCAACGTTTCCTACCTTCAGATTCGAAAGCAAGATGCGCTAGCCGCTTACCAGCAAAGCTCTAAGATGAAGCAAATCCTAGTTTCTATTACGTCGCGAAGGCTCCATTCTCATCATGCAACGGTGGCAGCATTGGCATCTGAAAGTGCATCCAAAAGGCTTTCCACTATGCTACTAACCTTAGCCGAGTCTTACGGAGAATGGGTTGAAGAGGGAGTAAGACTAAAATTGCCGTTGACTCGGCAAGTCCTGGCCCAAATGACGGGCTTGACTACCGAAACTACCATCCGCATCCTCTCATCTTGGACTCAACGAAATCTCATTACCACTCACCACAGATTCATCACACTTTTGGACTTACCGGCTTTGGAAAGAGTTGGTTAAGAAGGCGTAAAGCAAACTCTTTATTGGCGCACATACTTCAAATGAGTGGCGTCGGGCCCATCCAACACATGAGCGATGGCAAACCGAGAGATGGCTGGACGAACGTTCTCGAAGAGGCGTCGCCCCCCAAAGAACAGGACCGGTGCCAAAGCGATTTCCAACTCTTCGACAACATCCAAATTGAGGTACTGCTGAATAACATTAGCCCCTCCCGAGATGCGAATGTCTTTATCTCCCGCTGACTGACGGGCTAATTTCAAAGCATGTTCAGGACCCTCGGTAATAAAATGAAATGTGGTGCCCCCTGGCCGCTCCCAAGGATCTCGCTCGTCATGGGTCAGAACATAAACGGGAGTACGGAACGGTGCCTCTTCCGGCCATGATATCTCCCCTTGCTCGAACATGCGCTTGCCCATGATGTTAGCACCAATGCGTTCAGATGTGGATCGCAACAAGTCATTGACGGGGCCAACTTCACCACCTGTTCCAACGTGAAGGTGCTCCCGAAAGTATTGCTGCTTGAGAATCCAAGCCATCATGGATCCCCATTTCATGCCCCAGCCCAAATACTCGGGATCATCCCAATGATCCAAACTCATTCCTTCTGGGGCCATATAACCATCAAGGCTCAGGCCGATATTAACAAAAACTTTGCTCATGGTCAGTGCTGAAAAACAACACTAGCATACAAGGATTCCCTTTCTTTAACCGGTTCGAGACTCCCCGATTTTTGAGATCTTGTCCCTGACGAAGTCAAGGATGGAAGGTTGTTCTGCCGGCATTGCCCAAATTGAGGCAAAAATTCCGCTAAATACGGCTAGAAATATGATCGAGATCATATTTTGCATTGCCAATGGTGCCATATACTTGCAGCTAAGATGGCGAAAAAGGAACTTCCGGTACTAATTCAAGGAGGGATGGGGGTTGGAGTTTCTGGTTGGAAACTAGCGCGCGCCATCGCGATGGCAGGTCAGCTAGGAGTTGTTTCGGGGACAGCCCTTGACGCGGTTATGGTGCGAAGGCTCCAATCTGGAGACCAGGACGGAGCAATGCGAACTGCGCTAGGAGCTTTCCCAATGAGGCAAGCGGCTGCCAACATCCTTAACACGTTTTATATCCCGTTTGGAAAGGACCCGAGTAAGAAGTTTAAGGCAAACCCCATCGCCAGAATTGATCCCACGGAACTGCAGACTCAGTTGACAATAGCCGCAAACTTTGCCGAAGTCTATCTTGCCAAACTTGGCCATTGCGGAAAGGTTGGCATCAATTTGCTAGAAAAAATCCAATTGCCAACTTTGCAGTCGTTGTACGGGGCACTCCTTGCCGGGGTCGACTACGTTCTTATGGGAGCTGGCATCCCACGGCAGATACCTGCCCTGCTCGATAAACTTGCTGCCTTAAACTTGGCAACCTTAAAACTCGATGTCGATGGAGCCATGCCAGACGATCATTTTTCGATCAGCTTGGATCCAAAAGCGTTCGAATATGTACCTTCTAAGCCCCTGCACCGACCTTTGTTTCTTGGAATTGTTTCTTCGACTGCCCTTGCAACTAGCCTGGTCAAGCGGTGTGATCCACCGGTTGATGGGCTCATCTTAGAGGGACCCCTTGCCGGGGGCCATAATGCCCCGCCTCGTGGCCAGCTGCAGCTTGATCAAAACGGAGAACCCATCTATGGAGAGCGGGATAAGCCAGACCTCGACGCGATCAAAGAACTTGACAAGCCTTTTTGGCTCGCGGGAGCCTGGGGAAAGGCTGGGTGTTTGCAAGAGGCTTTGAACCTTGGCGCGGCTGGAATTCAAGTAGGGACTGCCTTTGCATTTTGCGCTGAATCGGGCATCGCGCCGGAGATCAAGGCAAGAGTTTTGCAGAGCGCCTTGAATCATGATTTGCAGGTCGTCACCGACCCTGTGGCTTCGCCAACCGGATTCCCATTCAAAGTTGTCAATGATGAGAACAGCGTTTATTCGAGGGAACTTTACGAATCGCGCGAGCGAGTGTGCGATCTTGGCTACTTACGAACCCTCTACAAAAAGGAGGATGGTTCGGTTGGATATCGGTGTCCAGCGGAGCCGGTTGAGGATTACGTTAGAAAAGGCGGATCGATCGAAGATACTGTGGGCAGAAAGTGCGTTTGCAATGGTCTACTTTCTACCATCGGACTGCCTCAATCAAGGGCCCACGGCTTGGTGGAACCACCGTTAATTACGGCGGGAAATGAGGCGGTTTCCCTTGGTCAGTTTTTAAAGCCAGACGCGACCAGTTATTCTGCCCAAGACGTCATTGATCTTCTTGTAGGCGATTTCGCATTATAGGATTGTCCTCTAAGTTGCAGTGATGAGGTTGGCGCCTTTGTTTTCATTGTTTTCCTTCTAGTCCTGCAGGAAATCCTTGCCATAGCCGGTATTGCTGAAGTTCGATTTGGAGCCAAGACGCGCCGGTATTCGCTCGCCTCTCTTAACCTTTTTGATGCAACGCTCCTTGGCTATGGCGGTACCCTTATCATCAATGAACAAAGGCGAGGCGGCGGTTTTCCACCCTAGGCAAAGCAAAGAAGAGATTGAATCTGGGCTTCAATTTTCGCCACTTTTTGATGGCAGTGGCCTAATCCCCGCCATTGCGATTGATTACATGACGAGAGAGCCTCTTATGCTTGCCTACATGAATGAAGAATCTCTAAAGCGAACCCTAGAACTTGGGGAAGCGGTCTATTGGAGCCGAAGCCGTCAAGAGCTTTGGCACAAGGGTGCAACAAGTGGCCAGATTCAAAAAATAAAGGAAATTCGCGTTGATTGTGACCAAGACGCCCTTATTTTGTTGGTGGACCAGCAGGGCGGCGGGGCATGCCACACTGGTCACCGATCGTGCTTTTATCGCTCGGTTCCTTTTGGAGCAGATCTGGACAAACCGCTCACCAGTCTCGGCTCGGAATAGGGTTTATTCTTAATCAGGAATTCCTTACACTCACAATTCCCGGGATTAACTTAAACTCCGTTTCGGAATTATCTTGTATTAGCCTTGCCATTTCATTCATATAGAACTATACTAGCTCTGCTAGGCTTCTTTAAGTTAGGTTAGCGTAGCAGGAGTCAGAAAATGATAATCGAACTTGCCATTGGGCTACTTGCCCTGCGCCACGGCACGGGCGCCTTCGTTGGATACAGCGGCAAACAAGGGATAAACCCTTCGGCAAGCGCCGACGGAACCATTATCGCTTTCAATGGAGTTAATACGTCCGGACAGCCTGACGGTTCTCTTTGGATGTATAAAAAGCCATCAAATACCTTGGTTCAACTGGCGGGAACAAATTTCAAAACTGGAGACGAAGCCTATGAAGCAGACGCGCCAAGGATCTCCCGAGACGGCACTTGTATCGTCTTTTTTGGCAGAATCTATGGTCCCAGCGGTAACACGGCAATGATCGTCCCATTCATTGCTTCGACTTCCGCAGGCATCGCTTATCCAGTCGTTCCGCCCATTACTCAAAATTCCACAACTATCTACTCGCCCTCAACAATAATGCCATCTGTTAGTGATTTGCAAAGCAACTCCACTTATGTAGTGGTCTGGACTAATTTGGTTGGCAAGGTTGGGAATCCTCTCCAGACGGCACTTTACGCAATTCAGTCGCCTGCAACAGGAACGCTCCTGACTCCAGGCCCCATTTTTTCATCAACCAGCACAATTCCTCAAGAAACGGATGTCGATTCGACAGGTCAATTATGTGCAATGGTGGAGAATAGTGAAGTTTGGACTTGTAATCTAACTCAAGGGCCAGGGAACTCAATAACAGCCTCTAACTTTACCGATGAGGATCCGGGCACTTACCCGAGTCTTGACTCCGCAGGGGCGTCACTAGCTTTCCAAAGCTCCGATCCAAGTTTGCCGGGAGCGGACGGATGGACCAACATTTACGTAAAGAATTTAGCAAGCAACTCGACCGTGATGGCGTATGTCGATAACAATCCGTCCTCTATGGTTGCAGGCAATTCAACACATCCTCGTTTAGTTTCCGACGGCACATGTGTTGATTTTACGACGACCTCACAAACACTCAATTACTCTCCAGAGCCAAGTTTTGGCGGTGAAGGAGCTAAGGTTGGTGGCGGCTCCAATGGCCCATTTGCAGTAAGCTCCTACTGGTCAACTCAAACTCCGCAAATGCTTTCGATGTATGAGGCAGCGGGGATTTACAAGGCCGCAAGCGGGTCTAACCCGTGGCCGGTGCAGGGCGCTTATAATGCCACGTTTCAGTCTGGTGATCCTAATCTGGCTGCATACGTCGGCCTGACAACGGGTCTCTGGATCTATTTTAACTACTAGGGTTGGCTCTGGGTCAGCGATCTTCTGTCAGGTGCTTCAGCCATTAAGAATGCATATTGGATTCATTCCAGCCGCCTCATTACTGAGGCGAATGGATAGGAGCGAGTACCAGCTAAGATAGAGTAGAAGCTAGTAAACGACTGCCCTAGCAAGGGTAAGAGGAGGCAAGCTTACTTGCGGTCTTTTTGCCAAATCCGAACATAGTCAATTTGGAACTTTTGAGGATAAGCGGAGGCATCAACACCTTTCTGACCACCCCACGCTCCGCCAATAGCCAAGTTCAAAATCAAGTACATGGGCCGATCAAAAACCCACTTGCCAGGACCCTGATAAGGATATGTAAAGTACAACTTGCCATCAAAATAAAATTTCAGAGCGTGGGGAGACCAATCCAAACGGTAGACATGGTAGGCATTTGTGCAGGTGGAAGACATCATCTTTCCACCTTGGCTGGCCTCACCTTTTCCATCGACAGCCGGCAAATGCACGGTGCCAAAGATTGTGTTGGGATGAAAAGCAACATGCTCCATAACGTCGAGTTCTCCGCACCTCGGCCAGCCCACCTGATCAATATCCTCACCCATCATCCAAATTGCGGGCCAGGTCCCGCTTCCGCCTGGCAACTTTGCCCGAACCTCTAACCGACCATATTCAAAACTAAACTTGTGATGCGTGGTCAGGCTCGCCGAAGTATAGGTACCACCTTTATAATTTTCGTGAATGCCTTCAATGGTCAGATGCCCGTTGTGCTGGTATTCATTTTTCAGGCGCCGGTTCGCGTAGTATTGCAGTTCATTGTTTCGAATAAATCCCACTTCATTTCCCCACTTGCTTTTGCTTGGCGCGCCGGTTCCATTGAACTCATCATGCCAAACAAGATGGTATCCAGGTTCTGGGTGAATTTGAACCTTTTTATTGATCAAGGGAGTTGCCCAAAGCAAAATAGGAAGAATCATAACTTAGCCCTTTATACCTGCATGGTCTGACAAAATCTAAACCGTCGGCAAGGAATCCAGCCAGATCCTAGTGCCACTTCTCAAGTGAAGTGCGTAGAACAGGCATGGATAATTTCACATACAGAAACCCAACCAAGCTCATTTTTGGCAAGGGTAGGATCGCAGAGCTCTCCCAAGAGATTGCACCGGGTTCTAAGGTTTTGGTTGCCTACGGAGGTGGCAGCATTCGCCAAAATGGAGTCTACGACCAAGTTCTTTCTGCTTTGCAGGGCGTTGAACTTTTTGAATTTGGAGGGATTGAGGCCAACCCCGATTTTGATACATTGATGAAAGCAGTAGAAATAGTGAGGCAACAAGGAGTTCAGTTCATCCTCTCCGTTGGCGGAGGCTCGGTTCTCGACGGGGTTAAATTTATTGCCGCTGCCGCCCATCTTGAAGGCGATCCGTGGACCATTTTGACCGGCAAAGCAGAAATCAAGTCTGCAATTCCAATTGGTTCAGTTTTGACTTTGCCTGGAACGGGAAGCGAAATGAACTGCTTTTCTGTTATCAGCCGACGCAGCACTAACGAAAAACTGGCGTTTGGGAATCCCCTGGTCTATCCCGTCTTCAGCATTTTGGACCCAGAAACAACCTATTCTCTGCCAAAGAGACAGATTGGAAATGGCGTCGCCGACGCCTTTGTCCATGTTATTGAGCAGTACCTGACCTACCCAAGCGATGCCCCATTGCAAGATCGGATGGCAGAATCTGTGTTGCTGACCCTTATCGAGGAAGGACCCAAGACCCTTGCCAATCCAGACGACTACACAAGTCGCGCCAATATCATGTGGGCAGCAACCATGGCCCTCAACGGAATCATCAGCGTGGGTGTTCCTCAAGACTGGGCAACCCACGGCATTGGCCACGAGCTAACCGCTCTTTATGGCCTTGACCATGCAAGAACTTTGGCAGTTGTTTTGCCAAGCCTGCTGCGGCAAAGAAAGGATGTTAAGCAGGCAAAGCTTGTTCAATTTGCAGAGAGAGTCTGGGATTTTAAAACGGGAAGCGCCGACGAGAAAATTGAAGCCGCCATCCAAAAAACAGAAGGTTTCTTCTTGTCATTGGGCATTCCCGTCAAGCTCAGCGCTCACCAAATTGGCGAAGAAGCTGCCAAAAGGGTTGTGCAAAATCTATCGCGAAGAGGCGAAATTGCCTTGGGTGAAGACGGCAAGATAACCGGCCCTGTAGTCGAAAAGATTCTCATCGAAGCTGTATAACTAGGCTTTAGTTTGCGATACACGTCCGATGGAGCCATCGGGTCAATCACCCGTTGGCTCCATTTTTGCATCGGTTGCCTACAAGTGCCGAGCATCAATCGTTTGTCAGACTGAAAAAGTCGAGTATCGGTTAATCTACTGAGGGTGAGCGCTTGGACCTTGGTGGTTGTGATTGCAATGACCCTAGTTGGCGCCACGGTCGCCGGCACGACCGGTTATGGCTTGGGGCTGATGCTCTTGCCGATTCTTTCTCTTTCCCTCGGAACACGCACCGCGGTTCCTGCCCTAGCCATTGTTCAGCTCACCTCAAACTTCTCTCGAGTTATTATTAACCGAAAACAAATCGAATTCCATTACGGGATTTGGTTCGGAATCGGGGCTTTGCCTGGGGCCCTCATTGGAGCTTGGCTTTTTTCCCATCTGCCGGTCCATGGATTGGCCAGCATCGTCGGCATTTATTTGATCCTCATTCCATTTTTGAGAAGACGATTCTCTCGGTCCTTCCAAATTCCCGCTCCAGGATTTGTTGCGGTTGGGTTTGTCACAAGCCTGGTTTCTAGCCTTATTGGCGTTGTTGGCCCCCTTTGCGCGCCGTTTTTTCTGAGCATCGGCTTAACAAGGGGAGCCTTTGTTGGAACTGAGGCGGTTGGATCGGTTTTTACCCATATCTTCAAACTCACCGGCTATGGGTTAAACCATGTTCTTACCAGCAAGGAAGTCCTTCTTGGATTAGCCCTTTCTCCGATCACTTGGGTTGGATCGTGGATTGGCAAGCACGCCGCAAACCGGTTAAAGGATCACCATTTTGCAAACCTCATCGATGGTGTTTGCGTGTTTTTTGGCATCATTTTGATTTGGAAGGGGCACTAGGAGAGCGTTGAGTTCCTCAACACTCTCCCAGTTGCCTGCAAGCGTCCGATCATTTCTAGGTTTGAAAGAGCATCCGCTGCCCAACTGCCTAGCCGATCGAACGGATCGCTTTGGCAATCTTCTCTTTAGCTTCAACTGCAATGGGTTCTAGGTCCGAAAATCCAGTGAATGAAACGAGCACGGATGGATCCTGAGCCGAAACCAAAACCTCATCTCCTTGCTTTCTCACCACCACATTGCAGGGCAGCAACAGTCCGATCTCGGGGTGGGCCTCTAAGGCAAGATGTGCTAGATTCGGATTACACATTCCCAGAATAACGTACGGCTCAGTTTCCACACCAATTTTCTCTTTAAGGGTGGTTTGAACGTTAATCGTGGTCAGATTTCCAAACCCTTCCTCTTTGAATGCAGCCTTCACCTTCTCGACTGCTTCCTCTACGGTTCCCGTCAGGGTTAAGTTGATTGAGGGCAGACCCTCTCTTTCTAAAGTTTCCATACTTCTCATTACGGAACTCAGAACGAAATCGGATTCAAAGGAATGTCCTCATTTTGTGGGACTCGGGCCAAGGATTTCATCATCCTTAGTGGAAAGCCAAATATCTGCTATAAACCGCGCGTTAGATTCCGTATTCTCTGGCAATGGAATACAAAAGATTGGGAAAAACGGGGCTCAAAGTCAGCCGAATTTGTTTAGGCTGCATGAGCTATGGGGTTTCCACAAGAGGCGCACATGCCTGGACCCTTGACGAGCAAACCAGCCGCCCCTTTATCCAGAAGGCCCTAGAGAGCGGAATTAATTTCTTTGATACTGCCAATGTCTACTCCGATGGAACCAGTGAAGAAATCCTCGGCAGAGCGATTAGGGATTTTGCTAAGCGAGAAGGAGTTGTCATCGCCACCAAGGTTAACGGCAGGATGCGGGAAGATGTCAACGGAGCCGGCCTTTCTCGAAAGGCCATCATGGCCGAAATCGATGCTAGCCTTTCGCGCCTTCAGATGGACTATGTTGACCTGTACCAAATCCATCGCTGGGATCACCAAACGCCGATTGAGGAGACTTTGGAAGCCCTTCATGACGTGGTGAAGGCAGGCAAAGCAAGGTACATCGGAGCCTCATCCATGTATGCTTGGCAACTTTGCAAGTCTCTTTACCTAGCGGACATGAAGGGTTGGACCCGTTTTGTTTCGATGCAAAATCACTACAATTTGCTTTACAGAGAAGAAGAAAGAGAGATGATGAACCTCTGTGCCGATCAGGGCCTTGGCGTTATTCCATGGAGCCCACTGGCACGGGGAAGATTGACAAGACCGTGGAATGATGTGACGGAACGATCTCAAACTGATGAGTTTGGCAAAACTTTGTACATCCAGGCAGTTGAATCTGACCAAAAAATTGTAGAGGCGGTTGGCAAAGTCGGAGCACGCCTTGGGCAATCGCCTGCGGCTGTCAGTTTGGCATGGATGCTCAGCAAGCCGTATATCACCGCTCCCATTATTGGTGCCACCAAATTAAACCATCTGACTGATGCGGTGTCGGCTGTGGATCTCAAGCTATCTGCGGAAGATATTGAGGCGCTAGAAGCTCCTTATATTCCCCACCGTGTTGCTGGCTTTGCCTAAAAAGCTCTTGTTTCTGAGTCCTCTTCGGGGTGGTGCTTCCATGAATGTTCCCTCCTTTCCGACTTGTTGGAGAGGAGGGGCTAGGGGAGGAGAGCGATTTTGAAGCTAAACTTACTTCTTTTACATCATCCCTTCAAGAAATCTATATCCTAAGAAGCATCTGCTCTCCATCCCCGACCCTTCCTCTCAACGCTCCGCGATGAAAGGAAGGGAGACTAAATTCTCCTCATTGCCTAAATCCTAACTAGACACGTTAATGCAAAATACACTTGGCTCTCCAACCCCGACCCTTCCTCTCAACGCTCCGCGATGAAAGGAAGGGAAACTAAATTCTCCTTCAACAAAAAGTGGCGACGAAGACAACCCAAGACCTTGCACCCATTTCTAGGGCGGATCGAATGTAATAAAAGGCTTTATCACCGAAGTTTCCCGAAAAAGTCTCCGCAATTTTGTTTAAATTCGCAAAAACTGTTGTATGATATATCCGTATATCATGGGCGGATCAAAAGGTTAGACGCCGGCCATGAGAGTTTGAGAAAGGGTCAAAGCTGATGCCAGTCACAATACGCGATGTTGCACAAGCCGCTGGAGTTTCTCCGATGGCGGTGTCCAAAGTCCTTCACGGACGTGGACGCAATGTCCGTGTTAGCGATGAATCTGCCGAGCGAATCCGCAGCATTGCCGAAAAAATGAATTACCGGGCCAATGACCTTGCCCGAAGCCTTCGCACCCAGCGAACCAATACCATTGCCATTGTCTTTGAAGAATTTGAACGGCTAGGGGGCAACACTGGATATTTTATTGAGCTTTTTGATGGCGTGATCTCCGCCGCCTTTGAGCGCGGATTCTCGGTAACCGTCTGCCCTAAAATGGTGAACTTTTCTCGGAATGGGGTGATCTGGGATGGGAGGTTTGATGGGCTCATCTGGTGCAAGCCAGAAGATTCACCGACAACCGTTGAAGCTCTTGCTAACTCTGTGATCCCCGTCGCCGTTTTGCACGCTGCTTTTCCCGAAGACTTGCCAGTGCCAGTTATGGTTTGTGACAACACCCAAGGCATGGACCTAGCCGTTGAGCACCTGACCGCCCTTGGCCACCGACGGTTTTCTTTTGCAGTCGATCCCGCCAACGCCCATACCGATGAGGCCCGTGATCGCCTTTTTGGACTGAAAACTGCACTTCAACAGCGGGGAATTGAATTTGACCTCATGCGAATCCACAATTGGGGACACAAGGGAGAGGGGTTTGAAGCGGATTGGGAAAGCGGAAAAATTGGAACTGCCCTTGTGGTTTACGGAGAAGGGCAAGCCGGAGAAATCCTCAACAGAGCCCGCCAATATGGGGTCACGATCCCCGACCAGCTCTCGGTTGTTGGGTTTGATTCCACTCGTTTTTGTGAAACAACAACCCCTCGCTTAACCGCGGTTAGGCAGCCAGTTGAAGACATGGCAAGGCTTGCCGCCAACCTCCTGATCGATCGTATTGAAGGCAAGACGGTTGACCATTCTCGGCACATTTTCCCCTGCACGCTTGACGTCAGAATGAGCACCTCCTCTTGCCCAGAAGCAAGTTTAAGGCCATGAACTTTCCTCATCAACCCCACTCTGCCTTCAATCCGCAGCCGACTTTTACGCCTATGGCCCCAAATCTCGTCCTTGTTCTGCCGCTTGGCAGCCCAGTTCTCATTGCTCGCGAGAAAGATTCCTTTGTCGCGCTCTCAAAGAAGAGAAATTATGAATAAGAAATCAGCGTTTACGCTTATCGAACTTCTCGTTGTTATCGCGATCATCGCAATCCTTGCGGCGATCCTTTTCCCAGTTTTTGCCCAAGCCAAGTTGGCGGCTAAAAAGGCAGTGACCATCAGCAACATGAAAGAGTCCTCATTGGGCCTCATCATGTATTCCAGTGACTCCGATGACTACTTTCCAATGGCAGAATATGGAGACGACTACTCAGCCGCGACTCCTCACATCACTTGGACAACAATGGTTTATCCCTATATCAAAAATGGTGATCAAGCCATTGATCCCGTAGCCGGAAACCGAGTTTCGCTTGGAAAAGCTGGCGTCTTTATTGACGTCGTTGCTCCCACCGTTCCCGTCAACGATCCTACATTTGATGGCTACTCGATTGGCGTCAACCGGCTCATCTGCACTGATGACTACAATGGAGGAGAAAGCTGGTTCAACGGAGCTGGTCAAGTTTTGCCAGCCCTAAGCTCAACTCAAATTGACGCCCCTGCCGACCGAGTTCTTGCCGCAACCAAGGGTATGAACAGCACCGCCGATAAGTGGAGCTATCCTTGGATTGTAGACTGGCAAACTCAGTACATTGGGTCCATTGCGACCACGCCAGGTGATGCAAGCACCGTTTACCGCGATGGCGACACCTCTTGGAATCCGACCTCAACCGTTTACAGCCCTTACATCAACACAGATTGTGAATCTGGCATCTCTGATGGCAAATGGGAATGCGCAGCCCATCCTCGGTATCGCTACGCTAACCACGCCGTGTTTGCTTACACGGATGGACACGTGAACTCCCTTGGTTTAGGACAGCTTCGATGGTGGCATAACATCTATGTGCCTCGAGGCGACCTTTCTACCAATAGCTGGGTTTACGGTTGGTACTATCCCAGCGAACCCTATTGATTCCTAGAATCAGCTTCTGAGCAAAAACCTGCTTCTCACCCCATGCCCTTTCCGGCAGGGGTGAGAAGACTCCCACAATTTCAATGAAATCAACAACCCGATCTCTAATCCTTGCGTCACTGGCAGTCGTTGCCGCCATTGCACTCCTCTTCTTTACGATGACCAGCTGCTCCGGTCAAGACAATAGACACCCGACCGCCGCTCAAGGCAAAGCTGCTGATGTCAAGCGTCAAAAATATATTGACAATTTGAAGCTGCCCGAAAACGTTAAAGAGCAAATGAAAGCTCATTTGGGTGGCCCTCCAGCCCCTGCCCAAGGTCAAGCCGAGCAAGGTGGTCCGGTAGGACCTGCGACCGGCAAGGGCGCCAAGAGATAAACCTAGCCTTTTTTATGGTGTGAACAACGAGTAGGATGAATCGATGATCGTGACAATTGCATTAGGGTTGGCGGCATGCCAACCCTGCTTTTCTAACGCTGCAAACAGGGCGGCTCGGCTCGACCGTGTATCGGTTAAGGGACAGCAGTTTATGGCAGGTGGCAAGCCGATTTTGCTGCAAGGGGTCAACCTTGGGGGATGGTTTGTTACCGAGCTTTGGATGACACCTTGGGTTCAGCAAGATGCCCATAACCCAAGCCACAAAATCATTGACGATTTCACCCTATACCAACTGCTTCAGCAAAGATTTGGATACAAAAGGTCACAAGAATTGCGCAATCAGTGGCGCAAGAATTGGATCTCGGCTCAAGATTTTCAAGCCATTCATCAGGCTGGCTTTAATTTCATCCGACTTCCCTTCCGAGACGAGCTTTTACACGAACCAGGAGGAATGAATTGGCTAAAGAAGGCGGTGGATTTCGCAGCGAAAAATAGAATTTACATTTGCCTAGACATGCATGGAATCCCAGGCGGGCAAAGTAACGATCAGCCAACCGGACATGCCAACCAAAATAAGTTCTGGACCGATTCAGCCTCCCAACAAAAATACCTTGCCGATTGGAAACTTCTTGCAAAGACCTTTGCCCATAACCGCACGGTTGCAATGTTTGATCTGATGAACGAGCCAATGGGTGCCCCCAAAACCGAGGAAATCTTTGAGTGGCAGATGAAGGCACTTAGAACCATTAGAGCACTTGATAAAAAGACAATCATTGCCTTAGAAAATGGATACCGTGGCTGGAAATTAGCGCCCGGGCCAGACACTTCAGGGCGCACTCAGGTTTGCTTTGAACCCCACAATTACGATTTTAATGCCAAGAGTCAAGAAGACCATTTGTCGGGGTTACCGGGCCAGACTTCTTATTGGGCTAAGCTTCGATCAAAAATGGATGCTCCCGTTTATGTTGGAGAATGGAATGTTGAACCGTTTGGCGGACCCGACGTCATCCGTCCGTACGTCAATGCACTGCGAGCTAAGGGTATTTCTTGGACTTTTTGGTGCTGGAAAGTTGACCCCCTTAATGGGCAAATGGGGGATTGGGGAATCTATCGACCAAATCCGGGCCGCTCAAGAATTGATCCCTTTCAGGATTCCTTCTCTACAATCATGGCAAAACTGAAGAGAGTAAAAAGTTCTTACTTTTCGACTTCACCGCAATTAATCTCCAGTTTTGGAACCCGCAAATCCGGCCAGTAAAGTTCATCGGCTGAATCTGGTACCAAGTACAGATGATGTTTGAAATGATCGGCGCCCTTTGCGTGCTTGGCGCGCTCTCGGTGCTCCCCTCTGGGCAGCCATCAAGCCATGACCTGCCGCCCCACGCAGACCTCGAAACGAAATGGGCGAAAGACGTCAATAAAGACCATCCCCTCAACCACTATCCCCGCATGCAGATGCAAAGGCAACAGTGGCTAAATTTGAACGGAATTTGGCAATGGAAACCCGGCCACCAGCAAGATTCTGCTCCAGAGGCAGGCGGGTACCAAGGCAAAATCCTAGTGCCATATCCGATCGAAAGCAAACTCTCTGGGGTCGAAAAACACTTCTCCACCATTTGGTACAGGCGGACATTTGAACTGCCAGCGGACTACCATGGGCGCCAAGTACTTCTTCACTTTGGAGCCGTCAATTGGAAGTCAGAAGTCTGGGTGAATGGCCACCCGGTAGGAGAACATCAAGGCGGGTATTCTTCTTTTAGCTTCAACATTACTCGGGCTATTGACTGGAATCAATCTCACCAAACCATCGAAGTCAAGGTCTTCAATCCGGTTGATGCTGGCACCCAGCCGCGGGGAAAGCAGGTCCTTAAGCCAGAAGGAATTTTTTACACCCCATGCACCGGCATCTGGCAAACGGTTTGGTTAGAGCCGGTCGAACCCAATCATATTGAAGACCTTCATCTTGTTCCTCTGCTTTCTAACAATTGCCTCCAAATTCAGGCCTATGGAAACCTAGAGGGCTGCATGCTAGAAGCCACAGCAAGAGCAGGCGGTGTCGAAGTTGGGAGTCAAAAGTGGATGGGGTCTCAAACCACGGAACTGAGTCTGAACCAATTGCATCTTTGGACGCCAAACGATCCATTCCTTTACCAGCTTGAGCTGCGGGTACTCAAAAATGGCAAGCCGGTAGACCACGTCTCGAGCTACTTTGCAATGAGATCCCTTGAGGTTAAGCCCGACAGCCACGGAGTTGCCAGAATTTTATTGAACGGAAAACCCGAGTTTGAACTCGGAGTCCTTGATCAAGGGTACTGGCCTGACGGCATTTACACGGCTCCAACCGATGAGGCCCTGAAATCAGACATTGAAGAAGTGAAATCTTTAGGCATGAACCTGATCAGAAAACACGCCAAGGTTGAACCAGATCGGTGGTATTACTGGGCCGACAAGTTAGGAATGCTGGTTTGGCAGGATATGCCTCAAACCTATAATAAAACCTTTCCTGCCGCCGTAAAGCAAGAGTTTAAGGTCGAACTTAACCAAATGGTTAAAAGCCTTTGGAATCACCCTTCAATCATTGTTTGGACCCTCTTTAATGAAGGCTGGGGTCAATTTGATACAAGAAAGCTCAGCATTTATCTTGCCGAGCTTGATCCTTACCGGTTGATTAACAGCGCAAGCGGATGGGTTGACAAAGATTGTGGAGACTTTATTGATGCTCACCACTATCCCGAACCGGTGAGCCCTGAGTTTTCTGGATCGCGAGCCAGAGTTTTAGGCGAGTATGGTGGGGTTGGATTTGCAGAAAAGGGTCATTTGTGGACGGAGGGCTGGGGCTATAAGATGAACAGCTCTCAAGAAGAGCTAACCAATACCTATCTGGATTATCTGAAGGACATTAATAAGTTGCAAGAAAAAGAAGGGCTGGTGGCAGCCGTTTACACCCAAATTACGGATGTTGAACAAGAAATCAATGGGCTTTTCACCTATGATCGGGCGGTTTTCAAAATGAACAAAGAAGCGGTACGATCGGCAAATATTGAAACAATTGAGTATTTGCAAAGAACTCAAAGCGGCACCTGAAAAAAGTCTTCACCTCTCTGCTTCATAATAAAAGTATGAAAGTTGGAATTATTGGCGGCGGCGGACGGGTTGGATCGGATGCGGCCTATGCGCTTCAGTTTGGCGGCATCGTGAAAGAGATTGCCTTAGTTGATATGAATGGAGACATGGCAGCCGGTGAGGCGCTTGATCTTCGCCATGGGGCCTCATTAACCGCCAACCAAATCTTTACCAGCAGCAACACCTACGATGTTATTGAGGGCGCCGATTGCGTGGTGATTACCGCTGGATTAAGAAGGAAGCCCGATGAAAGCCGGTTGGAATTGATCAACCGAAACGTTGACTTATTTAAGGGCATCCTCGACAGTGTCCAAAAGGCAAAGCTTGCCCCAGGGGCAACCATTGTTGTGGTGAGCAACCCAGTTGACATTTTGACCCACCTGGCGGCCTCGATGAATATGGTGGACCCTGGCCATGTGCTGGGTTTGGGGACTGTTTTGGATTCCACTCGATTTCGGTCTTTGTTGGCCTCTAAGTTTCAGGTGAATGCCTTGGATGTTCATGCCCTTATGCTGGGAGAACACGGAGACACGATGGTCCCAATATTAAGTTCGGCAACAGTAGGAGGCGTTCCCTTGCGAAGCATCCCCTCGTTCAAAGAAGAGGAACTAGTTGATGTGATCGACCAAACCCGAAAATCTGGAGCCGAAGTGATTCGGCTAAAGGGTGGCGCGGGGCGCGCAGTTGGAGTTTCTATCAAGGCAGTAGTCGAAGCAATTGCTCTTAATTCAGAAGCGGTTTTGCCTGTTTCCTCCCCTCAAACTGGCCGCCTAGGGATATCGAATATCTCCTTGAGCCTTCCCACCAAGGTTGGCAGAAAGGGAGTTTTGGAAGTGCTAGAGCCGGTTGTGGATATGGGCGAGAGAGACCTCCTTCATCAAAGTTCGGAATCGCTAAAAGGCGTATTTGCGAAAGTCATTGCATAACTAGCCGTTTGAAGATACTTAAATAGGTGATTTGCAGGGTTCCTATTAATGCAGACTGAACCCTGCTTTCCATCTGAGCGGCTTTACCCCTTCATTGGTTTGCCAGAAGCCCCAAGAAGCAGAATGCAATCGAAATCTCCTGACCAATGAGGGTGCGGCGGGTATCTTCAAGCTATGATTGATCCACGCGTTACTGCGCTGGGCAAAGTTTTGGTTGGCCATTCAACCCAACTTTCCCGCCAAGACAAAGTCCTTATTCACGCCTTTGATATTCCCGCCGAAGTGGTTGCGGAAATAGTCCGCCTAGCTCAAGAAACCGGTGCCCAAGTGGCAACCCGGCTTGAATCAAGCAAAGTCAACCGACAGAAAATGCTGGGGATGAGCTCCGAAAATGCAAAGCTGATTGCCCAAATAGAAAAGGCAGAAATGGAGCAGATGTCCGCCTATATTGCCCTAAGAGGCGGCGACAATTTTGCAGAAAATAGCGATGTCCCCGCCGAAACCATGTCCATGTGGTCTCGCGAATACCTTCAACCAGTTGTGTTTGGAGTACGGGTGCCCAAAACAAAGTGGGTTGTACTGAGGTGGCCAAGTCCGGGCATGGCTCAGCAAGCTGGCAAGTCAACCGCAGGGTTCGAGGATTTTTACTTTTCGGTCTGCACCGTGAACTATAATCAAATGGCAAAAGCAGCCGAGCCGCTAAAAGAACTTATGGACAAAACCGACCAAGTTCACATCCTTGGTCCTGGAACCGACCTGACTTTTTCCATCAAAGGGGTGGGAGCCGTTGCCTGCAGTGGGGCAAGGAACATTCCAGACGGGGAGTGCTTTTCGGCACCGGTAAAAGAGAGCATGAATGGAGTTGTTCAGTACAACACAAACACCTTGTATATGGGTGCCGATTTTGCCAACATCAAATTTGAAGTCAAAAGCGGCAAAATCATCAACGCAGAAGCAGGTGCCCAAACTCAAAAACTCAATGATATTTTGGATACCGATGAAGGAGCAAGATACTTTGGCGAATGGTCTTTGGGTTACAACCCCCATGTGCTGCACCCCATGAAAGACACTCTATTTGATGAGAAGATTGCGGGCAGCTTTCACTTAACTCCCGGAAACTCCTACGATCCGCCAGGAGGCAATGGAAATGTTTCTGCCATTCATTGGGACATTGTGTGCATCCAGCGACCCGAATATGGCGGTGGTGAAGTCTATTTCGACGGTCAATTGATCCGCAAGGATGGGCTATTTGTGTTGCCCGAACTTGCGGGATTGAACCCAGATAGGCTGTCTTGAGTTCGATGCCGAAGCGCAAAAACTCCGGTTCTCGTCGGCTTTTTTGGTTGGGTGGGCTTTGTGGCTTGCTCGCAGGAGGCTTTTTTGTATACATGATGAAAAGGCCGCCAGCCAAGCCTATGCTTTCCTTTTTGGTGGGAGTCAAGCCAATTCAATCAGGAATTCAAGCAAGTGATGATAATCAGGTCACGACCTGGGAAATCCCAGGACGGCTCAGCCAAATAGAACAAGAAGCAGCCGGCGAGCTTTTGCCTCAAGATGGATGGCAGCCCCCTGTTTTGCGGCAAACGAGTCCCAGAATTTGGCAGATTGTGCGGGTGAAGCTTCCAAATGGTGACTTTCAGTTTTCAAGGTGGGTTTTTCTGAGGTCAGGGCCAAATAAGGTTCGCGTTGAAAGGTCGCTCGGACCAATCGGTGTCCATATACCTTCTGGTCGCTAAGGACAACCTCTGACCATTGTGTCAATGAATCGTGGTTGCTTCAAGATTGATAGAATCTTTCTGAAGGCCTCCACTGGCTAGTGCTCTATATGATCAATGGTCAATGTCCTGCAATGACCTCTCGAAAAGGCTGGCTAATCCTTTGCGACTTTGCATGTTGATTTTCCAAGCTAAGAACGCCAAGACGTTTAGGCAGTGCCAAAGAGCAAAATCCATGTAGCTCAATCCTTTGCGACTGTGCGCCTTTGCGTGATGATATTCCAGGCGTATAACGCCTAGACGCTAAGAGAACACCCAAGAGCAAAATCCATCGAAAACATTCTTTGCGATCCATTGCGGCTTTGCGTGATGATTTTTTCACGCAAGGATTACTATTGCTTGAGGGCAGACTCGATATGATTCCGGACAGAGACAGGAAAATCGTGCCAGTTATGATACTCGTGCTTGTGCAGTGAGCAAGTGACGATTTCCGTGCTTGTAGGCCGATACAAATGGCCGAGAAAGTTTAGGGTTACCGTCAGCTTATCTTCGGTGCCCAAATAGAGACGGGACAAATCTGGAGTTTCCATCGTAGCCCCGCTGACCGATCCATTAGTGTAATATGCAAACTCTGGAACAGGAATTACCCGTTGCTCGATTTCAGTATTCATGCCAATGGATACAGAAGAATTAAAGATCACTACCGGCTCCCGCGTTGCCTTAATTTTTAGCACCAGCGGAGGTAGACCGCGCGAAAAGGCCACCGTTGGGTCATCGTAGATGGACCTTTGCGGTTGGCCCTCTAAGCTAATGTCTTGCTCGGAAACTAAATCATTGGTGTCATCAAGCAGAAAAGACATCAGCCGCTTGAGGGGCAGACCTGTCAATTGTCCTACCCAAAGCCCGTTTTCGCTACAAGCAGCGCACCACTGAGTATGGTTTAACGAGGCTAAGAAGAGTTGAGGCTTGTAGCCGCCAGACGACGCGGAAAACACATCAACGTTCGTAAGGGCAGAAGTTAACATTTCTGTAAGGTGGACCGTCTGCAATGTATGAGGGCCCAAATTCTTGACGAACCTCAAAACCGATTCAAATGGTATTGCACCCGAGTCCGAAATAGTCGATACCAATTCATCATACGCTTGCCTTGGAAGCCGTTCAAACTCGCCTAAATCGTTAGGCAAATCTCGCACGGTGACCCAATCATCTTCAGATTGAACCTGGCAGAGCCCTTTCCTTTGATAAAGGTAAAAGAGATCGCTAGGAACCAAGTTTGGCCCTTTGAGATCAAATTTATGATTGAGTTGGCTCATCAGTCCATCATCGCGCACGATCAAGTTTTCGTTGGCTGGCAACGCTGCAACGAACGGGGCTATGGTTAGGGAAAGTGGATCATATTCTTGGGGATGGCGTAGTTTGTACGCTAAGTGTGGTGGAAGTGGCTCCAAGGCATCGCTTTGCATCTCTCTCCACTCTTGAACGGTCCGCCTGGATATTTTCATCAGCGGGGCATTGGATTTGCCTTGTTGACTGAAGCGGGGACTATGAATAACTATATAAGCCAAGTATTCGGCTCTTTCATCATAGCCGAGATACCATCGAGGCGTGATAAGAAGAGAGCCATCATCATACCGACGTACTTGTATGGTCAGGGGTCCAAATGGCTGATCGGGAAGGAGAAACTTCTGCCAATGAAGCAAGCCAAGCGGGTCGTTTGGTCCAGCAATGGTAGATGGCACGATGCCACGTGCCAACACCGCCTTCTGCAACTCGCGATTTTCGACGAGACCCTGCTCATAGTCTGCGATTGCTGCCGGTGGAAACGGTCGCTGCAACCGAGTAGGTTGCGTCGAATAAACGACTGATTCACCAACTGCCAAAGCTGCCAGGGCATGCACCGGCAAGTTGCAAATCATTTTTTTCGAAGCCACAGCCATTGGCAAATCCTTGTTAAGGTGGAAGCAGCCGTCATTGAACATTAATGTGCGGAGCTTGGGCGACATTGGCGGCTCACTTTGCTTGGGATTTCTGGTAGCCATCCTCAATTTTTGAGCTACGGCTAAACTCTGATCTATAAAACTGTTAGCATCAAAACGACTTCCGGTGGTGGGGCGGAGCTTTGCAAATTGCGCGGCTAGATAATTCGCTCGCGACGCCAAATCCGCATTGACTTGAGATTGAACAAGATCGGAGTCACGCTCAATCGTAAAGCCCCCAGCGGAAGATATCCACTTCCCATATTCGATCCACGCAAGTTTCTGCTTCAGCACTTGCCAGGGTACGTAGTTTACGCGGACGACTAAATAATCACTCGCGCAAGTGCCGGTAGCCTTTAAGTTCAATCCCGTTTGCTTAGAAACCTCCGCCAAAATGTGATTCAATGACCACCCCGGTGCATCCAACGTCACCGTTTCTGCACTTAATCTGCCCACCGGTTGCGCTCCATTGGCGGTTGTAACGGTTATCGTAACTGCCAAGCTAAGCGGAAAATTCAAAATCGAACATTTACTAAGTCTCATTTAATACCCAATGGTTGCTTGTAAGCAAATTTTCAGCATATCATATCGTATTCGAACTGGTAGCCAGTGCTTGGTTGTCCGGGACATCTATCGAGAGCATTCAATGCAGGGCTGGACTGGGAGAGCTAAAGTCAAACTGAGGGTTATAGAACAGGTACAAATAAGAGAGATGCAGCCACTTGCCCTTGTTCTTTGGAAGCGGAATAACGTAGTTCGTGACGTAAGCCTTATTGCGGCGGGAACCGCGCTACTTGCGATTTGCGCTCAGTTGACGATTCCCTTCTACCCAGTGCCGTTCACGCTTCAAACCCTTTCGATCATGATTTTGGGGCTGAGTTTAGGAAGCCGTCGAGCCGCAGCCTCGAGTGCCCTTTACTTGCTGCTTGGCAGCATGGGCCTTCCCATTTTTGCGGGTGCCTCTGCTGGTTTTGTTCACCTCTTTGGACCAACTGGCGGCTACCTGATCAGCTACCCATTTGCTGCCGGATTGCTAGGCTGGGCAAGCGAAAAAGGGTGGGACCGCAGCTGGACCAAAGCTCTGCTTGCCATTTCGGCTACGGAGGCAATTGTGTTTACGCTTGGAGTTGGCGCCCTTTCTGCCTACGTTGGATTTGCCAAAGCCATAAACCTTGGGTTCCTTATTTTTGTTCCCGCCGAACTGCTGAAAATTGCAGTTGTGATCATGGTGATGCCCGCCATTTGGAATAAGCTAGAAAAAGCTCAATCATGAAGGTTTTTATTTCCGCCGATATTGAAGGCGTCACCGGTCTTGTGTCTTGGTCTCAATGTGGCGGGAATAACTCAAAATGTTACGATTTTAGCTTTGCCAGGGAAATGATGACCCACGACGTCAACGCTGCGATTCGAGGGGCGCGTCAAGCGGGAGCGTCCGAGATCCTTGTTCGAGACGCCCATGGAAACAGCAAAAGCCTACTTGTGAGTCAGCTAGAAGGGCCCGTCACCCTTTGCTCTGGAACCGGTCACAGCGTGATCCAAGGGATGATGACAGGGCTAGATCAATCGTTTGATGCGGCAATGCTCATTGGCTATCATGCCAAAGCCGGCACAAAAAGGGCGATAATGGAACACACCCTAACGGGGGGAATTCATCGCCTTAAGCTTAACGGCATTGAATATGGCGAAATGGGGCTAAGCGCGTTTGCAGCCGGCGACCTTGGCGTTCCGATCGTTTGCGTGTCCTCAGATCAAGCCGGTTGTGATGAAGCCGCTAATCTCATTGAAGGCACTTCAACCGCGGTGACTAAAATTCCCCTCAGTCGATACTCTGGCAAGCTTTTAGATCCCGCTCAGACCGCGGCCCGAATTGAGCACGCCGCCAACCGCGGAGTGCAGAATAGAGGTTCGATATTTCCTAAAAAGTGGAAAGGAGAATGCGTTTTAGAGGTTGAGTACAACCGAACGGAGATGACTGATAATGCCACAAAGTATCACCGGTTAGAGCAAATTGACGGTTACACTCTCAAAGGCACCTACCCTTCATTTGAAGAAGCCCATCGTGCCATTTGGAATATGCTTGCCTTGGAATCAGGCGGATTGAGTGCCCATGATTAGGATTGCCTAATCGCTACATGACTTGGAGCATAGACCTCAAGCAAGGAATTGATTCTTCTGGAATTGACCTTTTGAGAGGGCAAATGAGCTTTAATGGCTAGTCCTCATATTATGATCAACATTCAATGTCCGGCAATGACCAGTAGCTAGGGGCTAGCTAATTCTTTGCGATTCTCTGCGGCTCTGCGTGATGTATTTTTACGCGAAGACGCAAAGACGCTAAGGGAGCTTGCCACCGGACCTACCAAGTACCCCTGCCTTTGTCTAGTCTTTGTGAAATGATCAGTAAACAATGTCCGGCAATGACCAGTAGCTAGGGGCTAGCTAATTCTTTGCGATTCTCTGCGCCTCTGCGTGATGTATTTTTACGCGAAGACGCAAAGATGCTAAGTGACTAGCCACGACCAGCCGCTCTGTATCCATTCCCATTTTTGCCCAAGCGTCCCTCTATTTTTCTGGCCCTGTGTACTTGCCAAGTTTTTTGGATGGATGCTTGGCGTCTTTTTCGCCATTATAAGTGATCATTTCGACTAGCCAGTTGGTTCCATAATCTTTCATGAGGTGCGGTGGCACTCCATGAGGAAAGTGGCGTCGGAGAGCAGCAAGGGCGGTTAGATAGCTTCCCATTCTGAAAGCTTGGATTTTTGGGTTGACTTTAGTGCCGATAATCCTTTTACGTTTGAGTCTGGCTCAAGCTTCTTACCAGCCCCGCAATTCCTTCTTAGGCTTTCCCCCGCTATTGGGCAATCCGTACAGTTTTATGAGCCAAATTTGGCTCATCCGGCAGTCTAAACAAAATTCATGCAATTCTTTTTGCAGTGCAATATTTACCAAGACAAATTTGGAATTTATGTGATATAATATTATTATTATTCTGGCAGTCGTTTATCCTAGCCTAACGAAAGGGAAAGATATCTATCAGTCTCAAGGTTAGCGACGAGAATGAAGGTCAAGGATATCCTGTTGCACGAAGGGGCAAAAAGGCAAGCTTTGGGTTGCGGCCCAAGGTTGCTGATAGTTGCTTTGGGATGGCTAACGGTGCTCGCCAGCCTAGCATTTTGCCTTCTGGTATCCTTTGGAGTTCTACGGGCTGGGGCGTGGAACCGACCGGCCATCATAGTATCCTCGCGTCCTCGGCTAGATGACGTTAACCTTAAGGACATTGCTGCCCACTACCCTAATATCGGCTACTTCCGCAGCGACTCGCCATTTGGATCCGCTATTCTCGCACGCGATGCGATTAAACCCTCGCCGCTAACACTGATTATTGAAGGAAAAAATCGCCAGATGATCCAGTCTCAGGGCCATGTCGGTCCCCGATTGAAGGAACTTACTTCCTCATGGAGGGAGGCAACTAGGAGCCCATTCGTATACGCAGTTGTGGTGGGCCTATTGCTTGGTGCGCTATTCGCGTCCTACCTACGGGGGAGCCTAGAGGCAATCGCAACCCCCCTTTTCTTAGTTGCCTTCTGGAAACTGACCCATGCTTGCCCAACTTGCCCAATTGCGATGCTTTTGACATGCTCCCATTAAAATGACCCATGTTGAATGTCGGATTCGTTTAGAATAAGACAATGAAAGGAAACAGTTACACCGAGGATCAAATCATCGGGATCTTAAAAGAAATCGAATCAGGTTCGAGCATAGCAAGCGTTTGCCGTGCTCATGGAGTAAGCGATAAGACGGTCTATCGCTGGCGTGAGAAGTACGCTGGGATGGGTAAGAGTGAACTTGCCACATTGCGGGCTTTGCAGGCAGAAAATGGGCGCTTAAAGCGGATTGTGGCTCGACAAGCACTCGAGATCGATGCCTATAAGGAGGTCGCCGAGGGAAAATGGTAAGCCCAACCGCCCGAAGGCTCGCTCTTGGCGTTCTGCTTAAGAAGAACTTCTCATTACGCCTGAGCAGCAAGGTGGTTGGGCTATCTCGCAACGCGGCAAAATATACGCCGAAAGATCCTTGCCCCCGCCTAAGACAGGAGGTGATTCGCCTGAGCGAGGAAAACCCCTCTTTTGGTTACCGCCGTATTCACGCCCTGCTTGGAGGCGTGAATCTGAAGTCGGTCCACCGCATCTGGAAAGAAGAAGGGTTATCCCAGCGTGTACGCAAGGTCAAGCGAATCCTCGTGGGGGAAGTACCTCCTTTAGTCATTGAGAGACCGAATCAGGTTTGGTCAATAGACTTTTGCACCGAACGGCTTGAAAACGGACGCCATGTACGCATTTTGGCAATCCTTGATGCACACACAAGAGAGTGTTTGTGCCTCAAGCCTGCCGGTAGCTTTCGCGGCTATGACCTGAAAAAGGAATTGGACTGGCTTTTTCTAGTACGGGGCAAGCCTGAGGTTTTGCGCAGCGATAATGGTCCTGAATTTCGGAGTAAGGTGGTTGAGGAATTCTTGCAATCTCAGGGAGTCGCTCAAGGATTTATAAAACCTGGGTCTCCCTGGCAGAACGGTCATATCGAAAGCTTTTTTGGCAAGCTTCGCTTTGAAGTTTTGAACCGAGAACTCTTTCCCAAGCTTAAAGACCTAGAGCGCAGACTGTGTGAAGCGATTGACTCTTACAACAATCTTCGCCCCCATTCGGCTTTAGGCAACATACCGCCATCCAAGTTCGCCGCGGGTTATAGGGAATCCGGTCGGACTTCGTCCTCCCTTCTTCCCTATAACCCAACAAAGAATATACTAAAGGAGGTTAGTGTCTGACATTACAAGTGGGTCAACTCTTGGGGACAGGTCAGACCTTTTACAGGAAACCAGCCAATCCCGAAGGGCAAAACAACCTTAGACATTGGTCTGCTTGGAAATGGGACGGTCACAGTTCATAGGCCAAAGGACCTCCAAACACACAAATCGCACTCTAACTCCACACTGAGGATAGAATCAGCCCCACTGGGGAGAATGACAGTGCGGACAAAAGAGTCTCAAGTCGCCTAACCTCGAGCCAAAGCCACAACCTTTTCAGCGGCTTCTTTCATCGTGGCAGCGGGAATAATGGAGGTACCGCTGAGAAGTGCCAAACCTTCTTTGGCACCGGTGCCTTCGATTCTTGCCACAACCGGGATCTTAACATCCAACTGTTCAAATGCACTTAATATTCCTTGGGCCACTTCTTCTCCACGGGTAATGCCACCAAAGATATTGATCATCAGACCTTTAACATTTTCATCCATCAACACAAGTTCCACGCAAGATTTCACGCGATCGGCTTGGGCTCCGCCTCCAACATCAAGGAAGTTTGCCGGCCTTCCGCCTGCCGCGCTGACTTCATCGATCGAGCACATAACCAGCCCGGCTCCGTTACCCATGATCCCAATATCTCCACCTAGCCTTACATAGGCGATTCCTCTGCGGGAGGCTTCCGCCTCAATCACGTCATCCGCGCTGTCTGCACTTGTTTCGGAAAGGGACTTGTACTTGTAAAGGGCATTATCATCGATCGAAACTTTGGCATCGGCGGCAATGAGCTTTCCATCGGGGGTCAAAGCACAAGGGTTGATTTCAATCATTTCTGCATCTGTTTCGTTGTATGCCTTTGCCAATTTTTTGATCATTTGCACCATCTGGTTTTGAGCTGGCTTTGGTATTTTGGCTTTTAACACCGCCTTGCGAACTTCAAAATCATCCAATCCCCAAGCGGGGTCAATATTCAATTTAACAATGGCGTCTGGGTTGGTGTGGGCAACTTCCTCGATCTCCATACCGCCTTGAGCACTGATCATGACCAGGTTGGTTTGCTTATCTCTATCCAGCAAAACCGCAACATAGTACTCCTCGGCAATGTCTATTTGTTCAGCAACCAGAACTTTTTCTACCACCATTCCCGCTGGATTCTGAATGGAAACGAGTCTTTTTCCAATAAGGCTGCCTGCAAATTCAGAGGCCTCTTGGCTGCTGTCGAAGAGCTTCACGCCTCCAGCTTTTCCCCTGCCCCCCATCAAGACCTGAGCCTTGACCACAACCTTTCCTCCAAGTTCATCGGCGGCAATTTTGGCACTCTCAGAATCGGTTGCTACAGACCCTTTTGGCACTGGCACGCCGAATCTTTCTAGAACTTGTTTGGATTGGTACTCATGAAGCTTCATGGCATCCAAGTTTACCGGTTGCGGCTTTCAACCGATAACATTCTGCCGGTCATGAATTGGATGAGGCCATTGAGGGGATCATTGGGTGAGATTAATTTCTGCAAAATCAATGCTGAAGTTAAAAACCGGTGGAGTTCCAGGATAAGACAAATAGGGAATGTCTCCATTGACGGCCAGAGAAACCTGTCCGTTCCAGATGAAGTTCTGAAAGTTTTTTGGAAACTGAACCGTGAATCCCTGATTGGAGGTCTGACTCATAACCCAATTGCCAATCAAAACGTAGTGACGGTGAATGTAATCGAAGGCATACAATCGGTTTTCCGCATTCTGAAATCCAAAACAGCAAAGTGTTGCGCTAAGGCTTTTGATGTTGGAAGTGGTCTGAGTCAGGGCAAAGTTAACCCAAGCCGTCGCTTGTTGGTCCAAGTTTGGCATTTGGGCAGACTGAATGCTGAAGGTGTTGCCATCTATGGCGGTTAGAGACCCAACATCACCATAGAGAAAATTGCCAAGGCTAGTGTTGACAGCATAGGGCGTCACCGAAACGCTGGAACTGCCATCATTTTGAAGAGCCACAATCGAATTGAAGGCGTTAACGCGTCCTGCCCCAGTCTCGGAACCAATAGATTGGCATCCCTGAACTAGGGCATTTTCCAAAGTAGAGATGGGGGTTCCCGATGGCGCGTAGCTTTGCAGAATTCCAAGCACTCCGCTTACCTGGGCGCAAGACATCGAGGTGCCGCTAAGATAGGCATAGGACGAGCCAGTGTAGGTGCTTAAAATCTGATCGCCGGGGGCAACAACCGTCACCCAAGGTCCATAGTTGCTGTAAGATGCGAGGCGATCATTTTGGGTTGACGCGCCTACACTGACAACGCCGAGGTCGTTGGCGGGATAAAAAATCTCTAAAGCACCATCGTTGCCACAAGCGGCAACGCACATGACCCCTTTGCTGTTGGCATAATTGATGGCGTCTTGCTCTTCTGGAGAATAGGTGGTACCGCCAAGGCTAAGGTTAATGACGTTCGCACCATTGTTGACGGCAAAGGTAATGCCGCTTGAGATGTCGGAATCGTATCCGTTTCCGCTGCTGTCCAAGACCTTTACCGGCATGATTTCTGAGTTTGGGCAGAGTCCCGCAATGCCAATACCGTTATCAACTCCGGCTCCAATTATTCCCGCAACATGGGTTCCGTGGCCATTATCATCGTTCGGAGTATTGCCAGGAGACAGGATATTGGCTCCGGAAATAACATCCAGTCTTCCAGAAAACTCGGGGTGGGTTAGTTGAACCCCTGTATCGACCACTGCAATGACTTCTGACTGCAAACCGAGCGTGAAATTCCAAGCATTTTGCATCCCCATCAGCACGGGACCATATTGCTGGGGCCAATCAGGATCGGTTGGAGTGAACTGTGCCTTGCGGATGTAATCAGGTTGGCAAGCTTCAACCCCAGGCGTAGAACGGAGCTTTTGAATGGCCTCTGAAACCGTAAGCCAAGAAGGAAGCCTGAAGCAATACCAGTTGATGTTGGAGTTATAGGAAATGACGGATGAACTGAGGCCAACTTCCCCGAAAACGCCTCGAATACCACTATAAGAGTTGAACTTAACAAGAATACGATCTGGGCTGTACGGTTCTGAGCCGCCAACTGGATTTGGGACACCCCTGAAACCGGTGCCTCCGCCAGGGTGAAAAATTTGGCAAAAAGAGAAACTTGATGCCAAAATGCCCACCGCTGCTAAAGATAGCCTCAAATTCATTTCACTTAATTAACGAAGATTTCTGGCAAACAGTCACTGAATACCAAATTAAACGACAATCTTTGGCTTAAAGATGAAGTTTTATGAATTCTTTTACAGTTTTAGGGTTCCGCTAAGACTTTGATGGCGGATTTGCAACGTAATTGCCGCCTCTACATGCCTTGAGATAATTCAATCCGTGAACCTGACCTGTCATTTCTAATTCGCCAGAGTAAATCGGATCGTGCCAGCCTTCAATGTCAATAGCACCTTCAAACCCGCCATGTCGAAGGATCGTGATAACGTCCGTCCAATTGGTGTCTCCAAAGCCGGGTGTTCGGTGCCAAACCACACTTTTGCCGCCACGGATTCCTTCCGTATGGATGACATCCCATAAGACAGTTGCGTCTTTACCGTGGACGTGGTGAACCTTGTGGACCCACTTTCGGAGCTGTGGGATGGGTTGAATTAATGAGACCATCTGATGGCACGGCTCCCATTCCAAACCCAGTGCGGGGCTAGAGACTTCGTTAAACATCATTTCCCATGCTCGTGGTGAGTGGGCAATATTCCATTTGGGCCGATCCCAAGTGCCGCCCATGTCGCAGTTTTCAAAAGCAATTTTCAGATCGTGATCTTCTGCTAAAGCAGCAAGCTCGGTGAAAACCTCTTTGAATTTTCCCATGCTTTGGTCTACCGGTCGGTCTTCTAGTGCTCCGGCAAATCCACAAATGACTTTGGCTCCAAATAGATGAGCGCTTTTGATCAAGGTGCGCCAATGAGCAACGGTGGCTTCTGACTGAAGGGGATTGGAGTAAATTCCAAGGGAACTTATGATGGCTTGGTCTCCAAGGAGGTCTTGCACTTCATGGGCAGTTGCTTCGAGGTCAATCCCGTCCGCAGACCCACAGGTTAGTTCAAAGGATTCAAAGCCGTGAGACAGAATGTGGCCCAAGTATTCAGCACCACGATCCAGAGGGGCAAGAGTGCCGATGCGGATATCTTTGTGGTCAATAGATTGAGAATGGTTTGTTGGGCTCATACCAATAACTGTACCGCCGTGACCGGCTCTCAATTGCACCACTTTGTTAGGTGGTGAACGTCTTGTTAAATTGTGCTTATTTGCTTACCCATGTCCCTGAGTCTTCAGCAGTCCCCCACTGTGCTGTTCCACCGAAACTATGTAAATTTAATCAATGGCACTGAATTTGGGGAGAACTCGGTTTCAGTCTCGTCTGATGGGACATCCAGCTACAAAGCAGACATCCACCTTGCTTCCATCAATATCAGTGAGGTGCTAACAACCCATTCCAAAGAAGGCGAAGTTGTTAATTACTCCTTTGACGTTTTTCAGAGCAATAGCCACACGAGTTTTGATTGGGATGGAAAAACCCTAAAAATTGATTCGAAGCAAGGCAAGAAGTCATTGCCTTTCCCCGCCAGCCAAATGCCGAAGGTGTGGTTTGCAAATTATATAGGAGGAGTCTTTAATTCCTTTTCTAGCCTCGATTGGAAGCAAGACCAGAGCCAGATGACGTTCTCCACGTTCTTGGTGGATGGTCAGGGGTTGAATCCTTTAACCGTTCAGAAAATAAGTAGCCATAGTTACAAAGTTGGCAATGAAGTGCTCATGGCTTCTGGATATAAGGTCTCCATTGCTGGTATCTCCGCAAGCCTATATTTTGGCCCAAAGGGCCATTTTGTGGGTGAATTGGTGCCTTCTCAGAACTACGAGATATTAGAATCGGGGGTGACGGGGCTGTTTGATGATCCAATTGCCAAATATCCGGAGCTAAGTCAATCCAAGTATGACGTTCAGACAATAAAGAAACTGGTTTGTGTGACTCGGGATGGGACGAAGTTGGTTGCAAGCGCAGTTCTGCCAACCAAGCCCGGAAAGTGGCCGATTATATTAGAAAGGACGCCCTACGGCCGTGCGGCTAGCCTTACCGATGGTATGTTTTACGCCCCACGTGGGTATGCGGTTATTGTTCAAGATGTGAGGGGAACCGGAGACAGCGGCGGCAAATTTGATCCCTTCATCAATGAAGAAAAGGACGGGTATGACACTGTGCAATGGGCAGCTCATTTACCATTTTCAGACGGAAAGGTAGGAATGATCGGAGGCAGTTATCTGGGGGCAGTGCAATGGCAGGCAGCTGTGACCAAACCTCCCGCCCTCAAGTGCATCGTGCCAGAGGTTTCACCACCGGATGCTTTCCATAATTTTCCCTATGAATATGGAGTCTTTATGCTTTATCCATCATTGTGGTGGGGCAATATTGTTAAGGGTAAGAACGCAGACTTGCAATTGATTTCGAGTACTCCGAAAGACCCAAAGGGGCTGCTTGAACTTCCTTTGACCAAGGTTCCCAAGGCTACGTTGGGGGTTGAGATCCCGTTCTTTAAGGACTGGCTGAGCAGGGATGGACTTGATCAATGGAAAGGATTTGACTTTGAAAAAGACCTGTTGAAATCCAAAATTCCTGCCCTTCAGATCAGCGGCTGGTGGGATGGTGATGGAATTGGCACGGATTTGCATTGGCTCAAGATGAGGGCAGCCGGTCGCAAAAACCAGTGGCTGATCGAGGGCCCGTGGGTCCATGCTTTTGATCGAACCACAATTGTTGATGACCAGAATTATGGTCCTGGATCGATTATAGACTTGGATCCAATTGACCTGCGGTTTTTTGATCACTACCTGAAAGGGAAGCATGATGGCTGGTTGAAGCAGCCCAAGGTTCGATACTTTGTTATGGGGCAAAACCAGTGGCACATTGCCCAAGATTTTCCTGATCCGGCTGCAAAATCCAGCATGCTTTACTTAAACAAGGGTCATAACCTCGAGGCAAAACCTGGTCATGGAAGCGAATCCTATCGGTACGATCCCAGTAAAGATACCAGTCTTCACGAGGTGGGTAGAAATCCCCTAATAACATCGGGAGCCTTGCACTGCAACTTGCCAGGTTTGGGCAAAGGGCTTTACTTTGAAAGCAAGCCGTTTGCCAAATCACAAATCATTGAAGGTCCTTACCACGTAAACCTGTGGGTCAAGATCAACCGACCCTCTGCGGACTTATTTGTTTATTTGGTTAAGATTTGGGCAAATCACAAAATCGAGGTCATTGACGTTCCGGGCAAGTTGAATCTTTCGTATGCAAAGACCTTACAGCACCCTAGCAATGTAAGGCCGGGAGTTGTGTACCACGTGAGCCTTTTCCCTTGGATGTCGGCGGTTGAGTTTAAGAAGGGTCAAAAGCTTGCTCTGATTGTCACCAGCAGTGAGTTTCCGATGATGGCAAGGAACCTCAACACCGGTCAGCCAATTCTTACTGGCACCAAGATGGAGCCGGTTAAGGTGACTTTGCTATATGGCAAAGACAATCCAAGTTCATTTTCATTTTACAAAATGGCGCCTTGATCAAGGTTATTGACCTCATATTGCAATTTGGGGCAAAAATTAACCGGTTTTGTGACAAGATTCTCTTAGAAAATGTGATTTCTGGTATTTTTACTAGGTGTGTGTAGGCAAATGCTTGTTATACTAAATCTAGTTCGCAGCGTTGCAACTGGGGAATTGAAATGAAACACTTATCAAAAACATTAGGGATCTTGGCATTAACGTCGGCAGTTGGCTTTGCCGGAGCTCAAGTTATTGTCTATAACAACTTAGGAAATCCGCCAAGCTGGGACGGCTCAGTTGGCTGGACTATTAGCGGCATTAATGATGGTCAGACTATCTTGATGCCCTTCACCGTCTCTGCGGCAGGATCGATTTCTGAACTCGACGCGGCCATCTCTTTGCAGACTGCTAACCCAAATGGAGGCATGTTTGTAAATATCTGGTCTTCGTCTGGTGGTGCTCCTGCTTCCATTATTGCGACGTCTGGTACCAGAAATGACCCAAATACTTCTGGCTTAGATGCCTTTGTCTTTGGCGGAAACACCAACCTCACAACAGGTCAAACCTACTTTGCGCAGCTTGCGACAACTTCAACCTCGGATGCAAAAGGAGCATGGTATTACGTTACCGGCGATCCAGCAACTACTTTTTATTACACGGAGAGTGGAACCTCACATAGCTATAACGGACCTGAGTCAGCCTTCCGAGTTTTTGTAGCCCAGTCAGTCCCAGAACCAGCTTCTTTTGTTGCTCTAGGAATTGGTTTGGTCGGTTTAGTTAGCCGCCGACGCCGCAAAGCTTAAGGATCAAATCGCGGGCATGCAAGCAAGGGCATGCTAGCAAAAAAAGGGGCTGTCTCCTTTCGGGACAGCCCCTTTCATTTTTGCCAAAGCTAGTTTGGCTTTAGACTAGCGTCCGCCAGGGCGGCCTACCGCCTCAACAAAAGATCGAACTGCCGATCTTTGCGATTTATCCAGCAAGTTCATCGCCGTCTGATGGCTGGAGAGTGGGTCACCATTGTGAATCGCGGCCAGCTCTCTGACTTGGGAATGAGATAGGTGGAGCACACTATACAGTTCAGCGGGGATTCCTGCTCTCTGCATGGCATTGAGGGTTCTAATCAGGTTCACCGCTTCTTGATTCTGGCTAGATGTCAGGATTGATTTGACCTTGTGATCAATCATTTGGTCCATTTGTCCAAATCCACCGGGACCACCCTGGGGACGATTGAACCCACCTGGGCCACCCTGAGGCGGAGGGCCGCCCTGGGGACCATGGAACCCACCGGGACCACCCTGAGGCGGAGGGCCACCTTGGGGTCCACCGAATCCCCCGGGACCACCCTGAGGCGGAGGGCCGCCTTGGGGTCCACCGAACCCATCGGGACCGCCCTGGGGCGGAGGGCCGCCTTGGGGTCCACCGAACCCACCGTCACCACCCGGTCGAGGTCCGCCGAATCCGCCGGGACCGCCTTGACCGCGTCCAAAGCCGCCGCTACCCATCGGGCCCCTCATCATGGAATGATGATGCAAGGCATCAATTTCAGCGGCTTGAAGCGGGCTAAGATGCAATCCCGCGATTAGCGAGGTTATCGGCGCGTTGCCAAGATCAATTCGGGGCGGCATCATTCTTCCAAATTGGCGGGGTCCACCTTGGCCTCTTCCACCTAGGGGTCCCTGATTGGCAACAGAAAAAGCCGAGAGCAAGGTGATTCCACTCACTGCAACGCCGAGAGCCAGGACTTTGATCGTCTGGGTTTTGTTCCTTTTCATTTTTCTCCTTTGCGCTATTTGAGGCGCTCGGATCCTTTTGATCCTTGCCAATACTATCGTCTGGAAAGGTGAAAGCAACCTTAAAAATCGCGTAATATTGTGTTCTGAACAATTTTTAGCAATTTTAATGAAATTTTCATGTTTGAAACCTATCATAAGGCAACAATGAAAATCCTAGTCGTGGAAGATGATCCGGGTATTGCAAGCCTTATATCACGGGCTTTAGAAAGTGACGGATATCAGGTCTCCGTAGAGCATCGGGGAGACACCGGTTTGGATCGAGCTAAGTCAGAAGCGTTTGACTTGATCATTTTAGACGTGATGCTTCCTGGTAAAAATGGGTTTGAATTTGCCCAAGAGTTTCGGTGGAGCAAGAGACTTACTCCCATTCTCATGCTAACGGCAAGAGACGAGATCAAGGATCGGGTCAAGGGATTAGACGCAGGAGCCGACGATTACTTGCCAAAGCCCTTTGATGTTTCTGAGCTTTTGGCGAGAACTCGGGCTCAGTTGAGAAGAGACAAATCAAATCGAGTGCGCTTAATCAGGGTTGCCGATTTAGAAATAGACACTGTCAAGCATGTTGTTGTGCGGGCTGGCAAAAACATTGTCTTGACCAAACGGGAGTTTGATCTTTTGGTAGCCTTAGCCAGTAATGAGGGACGCGTGCTGACAAGAGATATCATTTTGAATTCGGTTTGGCCGAATAACGAGGCGCTTTCCAACACGATTGAAGTCTATGTTGCATTTTTGAGGAAAAAAATAGACGGGCCCTATCAAAAGAAGCTTATTCATACTGTCCGAAGTTTAGGCTACTGTTTGGAGGATCAGGACCGACCCCTTGACTCATGAGCATCCGGCTCAAACTGATTGTCATCAATTCGCTAGGAATTCTAGCCGTGTTGCTGCTGTTTGGCTTGGCAACGCGCACCCTTGTTTGGCATCTGGGAATTGACCAAGTCCAGCAAAACCTTAGAATCCAAAGTCGGCCCTTTATTGGTCAGCCACCGGGTGGACCACCGCCTAGGCAGCCTGGATTTCCTAGAAATCCGGGACCTCCTCAAGGCAACACTAAGAGCATGGCGGGGCAGAGTTCTCAGCCTCCTAAGCCTTCGGACTTTTCGCTTGGCAAATCTCAGCACCAGACTCAACCTTGGCAGCGCCCACCCCCAGACAGAGGTCCTTTGGGATATGGAACTGTGCCTGGCGGAGGGCCTGGTGGCCCCGGTGGTGATCACGGGCCGGGTAGGGGCCCTGGCCCCTACGGCGGCGGTCCCGGTCCCGGTCCCGGCGGACCAGGTGGAGGAGCGGGTCCCAATGGCGGTCCCAATGGCGGACCTTTTGGAATGGCGAACTTTCCAAAAACGGAATCCATAGTTAACGTCCCATCCGCGAACCACGCCAATTTGGCAAGTCTATTGCCAGTAAGCAAAGACTTAGTTGAAGCCGCAAAAAGTAACGGAAGCACCTTTGGTGTCCAAAGTTTGGATGGCGCCAACTACGAGTTGATTTATTTTCGATTCGGGCCCCCTGGTTCGGCTGGAGTTGCTCGGATGGCGTTACCTTTGGATCAGGTACAGCACGCAGTGCAGTTGATTGACGCCGGTCTGCTCCTCATGATTCCCGCTGCAATTGGCTTGTCTCTTCTGATCGCCGCCGTTATCACCAAAACCAGCTTGGGGCCGATTAGCAAATTGACCGACCAAGCCAAGAAAATTGATGCGAACCGGCTAGAGCAACGATTGCCGGAATCGAGCAAAGATGAATTTGGTCAGCTTGGCAAAACCTTGAATGCAATGCTAACCAAGATTGAATCTGGATTTCGAAATCAACAGAGATTGCTGGAAAATCAGCGAAGATTCACAAGCGACGCGGCTCATGAACTCAAATCTCCATTAACTGTGATCGCGGGAAATGCACAGCTTGCCACCAACTCTCAATCGGACCAAGATATTCAAGCTAGTTTGACTGAAATCACGCGAGAATCGGCTTCGATGACCAAAATCGTTCAAGACTTGTTGCTGCTCTCACGGCTTGAGTCAACCGCAGAGCTGGGCAATCGGGTGACAATCTTGGTGAAGGAAATCCTTGATTCAGCGATTGAAGCCTTAGAACCAGATCGGAGAAATTCGGTTGTCTTGAGCATTGAGCCGCCGGATTTGTTGTTATTTGTCGAAGAGAATTCTATAAAAAGGCTATTTAGGAACTTGCTAGAGAACGCGCAAAACGCCTCTGAACCCGGATCAACGATAACCCTTATTGCGCGCGTGAACTCAGATTTAGTGGAGATTCAGGTTCAAGATCAGGGACGAGGGATTCCAGAATCGGCGCTGCCCCATCTCGGTGAGCGCTTTTATAGGGTTGACGAAGCAAGGACGAGGTCTGCCAAAGAGGGAACTGGCTTGGGGCTTGCGATTTGCAAGGAGATCTTGTCCCGCCACGGGGGCAATATGGTTATCCAATCGACAGTTGGGGTTGGCACGATTGTCTCCGTCACTCTACCAAGGACAGCCTCCGATCAAATCCTTTGAGGTTAGTATTCAAGCGCGGAGGGATTGTCTAACCAGCGGTGCAAGGGCCTTGCATCATCCGAGTTCAAGAAATTAAGAGGATAGTCTTCTCCGTTAGCCCACCTTAGAATTTGAAAGGCAAAGACAAGGCTCGATTCGGCCCCCATAGGGGTCGGCCAACCGGTGAGTGCCTTGCTGGCGGTGGGATTTAACAGTTCCTCTTGAACCAGATTGAGAATGTGAACATCTTCGGGCAAAATCTTAAGTTCGTTCTTCCAATCACCGTCGTTGAAGTGGGAAGGGGCCTGTTGGTTTGAATTTTCATCGCGGTTAGAATTGGCAGGCATATAGATAATGCGATCAGTGGCTTCAAGGGCAATGGCAAGATCGCTGTAGGCAGCAATGCGGTGAGTGGATTTTGCGATGAGAAACAGGGACTTTCCGATTCGAAAACTCAGTTCTAAAAAGTCCGGATGAGGATCAAACAGCCTCACATCCAAGGGTCTTTCCCCATAATACGAGGCGAGGGCACCTAGAACTGCCGGGGCTAGCGGCATGTTTCCGCTTCCCACAACTGTAATCGAAATAGAAGTCACAACCAACTCAAGCGTACTTGTTTTGGTAAGCAGCCAGAGCCTACTCAGAAAAGAAACTTATAAGGAAACCGATTGAGTGGCTGATGAAGCGCCAGTGAATTGGTCGAGGTTCTTGCGAAGCTGCTGTCGACCACGGTTTAGCCAGCTCTTGATGGTTCCTATTGGCACACAAAACTTTTGTGATAACTCCTGTAAAGATGCGTCCTCAAAGTGGTGAAGAACTAAAATCTCTTTATATTTCTTTGGCAAATGATTTAGGGCAAATTGAATTTGTGCGTTAGATGCGTATTCCAAATAAACGGGATCATTTTGACTAGGCTTGTGTAAAAACTGCTGGAAAACCTCATCGTAATGCTTAGAATCAACTCTTCGGTGCCTCAAAGCGTCGGTGCAGCAGTTTTGGCAAATTCGGAACAGCCACGGCTTGGGATTGCTGCCAATTTCAAATTGCCCGATATTTCGCAGGGCCCTAAACAAAGTTTCTTGGACCGCATCTTGGGCGTCCTCTTGGTCTCTCAGAATCCTGTTTGCAAAAACGGTTAGGCTTGGCCTATATGTCTGTACAAAAGCCTCCAAATCGCAGGGGCCAGCATCGGATATGGCTTGAGAATATTTGTGAGCTTGTCTAAACTGCTTTAATCTTGCTTCAAATTCTTGAGCATTCATTGACTTGGTTCTCCCAGTCTCCATGTTATTGTAAGCGATTTTTGCTGATTTAGGACATTAATTTCTGTTCAGTTTTCGATAAAATGGGAAGTATGAAGATGATTACTGCCTATCTGAGGGCCAATAAACTGGATGAAGTGAAGGCGGCTCTGGAGAATATTGGTGTGACTGGTATGAGCTGCGAGCCAGTGAAAGGGTATGGAAGGCAGATGGGCCGCACCGATAAGTATCGAGGCAGCACCTATGCCGTGAACCTACTGCCCAAGATAAAGCTGGAGATTGGGGTCAAAGATGATGAACTAGACGAAGCCCTTGATGTCATATGCGCCGTTTGCAGATCTGGCGAAATTGGTGACGGCAAAATTTTTGTCACAGAGATTTTGGACGCGGTTAGAGTGCGGACCGGCGAGAGAGGAGACGCCGCATTATAGTGGTATCGAGTAGAGTTTAACTCAATTCATGTCTGATTCAACTTCCAAGAAGCCTTGGAAAAACTTCTCCATGTGGCGAGGCAGGCTGCCTCATTGGCGGGCAGATGAAGTGACCTACTACCTGACCTTTCGCCATCGAAGAGCCTTAACCGACGAAGAGCGAACCGTCCTGTACAACCAAATCCTTCGGCTTGATGGGCGGGATTTAAGCATAGAGTCTTTGTGCGTACTTGCCGAGGATACAGAGCTGCTTGTGAAGCAGCCAAGCCAACAGAAAAGCAAAAGGGCAGATCTTAGTAAAATTGTGGAAAAAGCGAAAGCTCAAGCCGGAAAAAGAATCATATCTAAAACTTTAGAGCGCTTTCCTCCCTTTTATGAAGAAAGCTATGACCGAATTGTAAGGGATCAGGCTGAATTTGAAGAGAAATTGGAAGCGATCATGACCTCACCAGAAAGAGTAGGTTTATCCCAAGATGCTTCTCAATATCACTGCTTGTATATTTCTACAAGCGCAACCCTCTAATGGGACTGTCTGGGATTGGCCCTCCGCTGTTTCCCGCCGGATTTGATGAGGCATTAGACCAGGTTGAAAAGCTAAACATCTCAAAATCGTTCCCGAATTTGTCGGCGCAGTTTGGGTTTGAATTAGCAAGCCTTATTGTGGCTCAACCAGAGCTTAGAAAAAAGGCGCTAAGCAAGTTTGAGAATCCAAATAGGATGCTGTTTGTTGCAGAAGCCTTAGAGCAGGCTTCAAGTGCAGAAATAGCCGATTTCCACGCTTCCCATTTTCCATTCGGCACTTTGGTGATTGATGGTACAGGTGGCGTCGGCGGAGACTCATTGAGCCTAGCAAAAGCCCATCAACTGGTGAGCTTTGAAGTTGATCTTTTAAGAAGCCAGTGCCTAAAATGGAACCTTATGGCTCTCCAATTGGAAGGAACCGTTTTAACAGGTTCAGTGCTTGACGACCTAGGAAAGGGAACTCTTGCTGATTTCTCTAGTACCCTCAGCACCGATTATGCCTGGTTTGACCCAAGCCGAAGAGCCAATAAGAAGAGGGTGAAAAGGTTAGATGAATATGAACCGAACCCTTTTGCGATCCGCAGCAAATTCTCCGACTCAAAACTGGTGGGGATCAAGCTCAGCCCCATGGATCGAGATGAAGAGCTATTGGCGCTGGGAGATCGAGTGGAATTTATCTCGTTTCGAGGTCAGTGCCTTGAAGCCTGCTGCTGGTTTGGATCGGATTTGGATAACCTTGGCATTGCCAGTGGCGTCTGGGCAGTGCAAATTGAGTCCGGCGAAGCTATCAAAGGCAATTCTGCCCAGATCCTAAGAGAGGAAGACGCTGCTGGTGAGGTGATCTATGAGGCCGATCCGGCCCTCATTCGTGCCCATGGTTTATACCACTTTGAGCTTCCAAACCTTGGCAATCGTCCTGGGTACCTCACCGGAAGTCAAGTCTTGGCTACTCGGTGGCTGAAGGGGTTTGAAGTCCTTGATGATGACAACTTTGACCTAAAAAGGCTGCGGAAAACGCTGCAGAATCAAAGCCGGACGGTCACGGCGATCAAAAGCAAGGCCCATTCCTTTCGGCCCGAAGAGCTGTGGAAGCAAGTCCGCATAGAAGGTGATCAACCGGTGACCCTATTATTCTACGAAGTAGGAAAGCGAGTAAGAGTTGCAACCTGCAGGCCCCTTCTTTAGGAAATCACACCGCAGCGAGCCACTTTTTTGCGGATAGGACCTAGGTCTTGACCAAATTGGAACCGATCATGTAAACTAGACGTTAATCCTAACATGAGTCTATGAAGCTCAAGTTAATTTGAGTCTATAAGACTAAGGTAGATTAGAAATGGGAAAAACAGTAGGAATTGATCTAGGAACCACCAATTCGGTTGTGGCCGTGATGGAGGGTGGTGAACCGGTCGTTATTACATCGTCAGAAGGGTCTCGAACTGTACCGAGTGTGGTTGCATTTAAGTCCAATGGAGAGCGATTAGTTGGTGTCACCGCAAAGCGGCAGGGAGTTGTCAATGCGGATAATACAATTTATTCGATCAAGAGATTCATGGGCCATAAGATGGCAGAAGTGAAAGAAGAGCTTTCAAGAATCTCTTATAAGGTGAAGGAAGGCAAAAACGGCAGCCTCGTCGCTCATGTGCCCGCATTAGACAAAGATTTGACTCCGGAAGAAGTCAGCGCAATGATTCTGCAAAAACTAAAAGCAGATGCAGAAGCCTATCTGGGAGAAACAGTTGATCAGGCGGTGATTACGGTTCCTGCTTACTTCAACGACAGCCAAAGAACGGCAACAAAAAACGCAGGTGAAATTGCAGGCCTCAAGGTTTTAAGGATTATCAACGAACCAACCGCCGCCTCTTTGGCCTACGGTTTAGACAAAAAGGAAAATGAGACAATCTTAGTTTTTGATCTTGGAGGCGGAACGTTTGATGTGTCGGTCCTTGATGTTGGCGATGGCGTGTTTGAAGTCAAGAGCACATCAGGTGACAGTCACCTTGGCGGAGACGACTTCGACATTAAGATCGTGGATTGGCTTGCTTCTGAGTTTAAGAAAGACCAAGGTGTAGACCTGATGAAAGACAAGGCTGCCGTTCAAAGGCTTCGTGAAGCGGCTGAAAGGGCAAAAATTGAGCTCAGTAACCAAATGTCTAGCCAAATCAATCTCCCCTACATTACTGCGGTTGACAACGAGCCCAAGCACTTGGACTACACGTTAACGAGAGCAAAATTCGAAGATCTTACTAAGGACTTGATGAAGCGGATTGAAGAACCCTTCCATCGCGCTTTGGAAGATGCCAAGCTGAAGTCTTCTGAATTGAATGAGATCATCTTGGTTGGCGGTTCCACAAGAATGCCCCAGGTGCAGGAACTGGTTAAAAAGCTGACCGGAAAAGAGCCAAACCGTTCGGTCAATCCCGATGAAGTTGTTGCGGTTGGTGCTGCCATCCAAGCGGGAATTCTAGGAGGGGAAGTCAAGAATATTGTTCTTCTTGATGTGACACCTCTGTCCTTAGGAGTTGAAACTCAGGGCGGGATTTTTGACAAGCTCATTGAGAGAAACACAACCATTCCGACCAAGAAATCAAGGATCTACACAACTGCAGTTGATAACCAGCCAGAGGTTGAGATTCATATTTTGCAAGGTGAAAGACCGATGGCAAAGGATAACAAATCTCTAGGAAGATTCCATCTTGCCGGTATTCCACCTGCGCCGGCCCGAATCCCTCAGATCGAGGTCACGTTCGACATTGACGCCAACGGCATTCTTAATGTCAGTGCTCAAGAAAAGGGAACCGGAAAGCGGCAAAGCATCACGATTAGTGGTTCTGGCAACCTGAATAAGGAAGAGATCGAAAGGATGGTCCGCGAGGCAGAGATGAATGCCGAGCAAGATCGCTTAACTCAAGACTTGATTGAAAAGAGGAACGATGCGGAAAGGCTTATCAACATGACCGAATCCACAATGCGAGACCTTGGCGAGGATGTCACCGAGCGCGAGAGGCAGAGCGTGGAAGAGAAAATCGTTGACCTGCGAAAAGTCATTCAAGAGGAAGATTTGGATGCGATTGAAGCTGCCAAGAAGGCCCTGGAAGCAGAAATCCACCCCATTTCCGATCGGCTGTATCAAAAGCAGGCGGCCGGAGAAGCTCCTCAGGCTGAACATGTTGGAGTTGGCGCCGAAGAGCATCCGGGCGGGTATCAAGACGAAGTCATTGATGCTGACGTCAAAGAGTAACCAAAAGAGTTTGCTCTTGATTTGTGAAGCCGACAGCATCGCTGTCGGCTTTGCTTTTTTTGGGGTACCCAAAAAATCTGACGCGCTAATCAGCTGTTGTCTCGGTTCTCGGAGCGAAGAAGAGGACAGCAAAACCGGCAAGAAAGCAGATGCCTCCTAAGGGTGTAATCGCCCCAAACCAATCTTTTTGGAAAATGGCGAGTAAGTAGAGACTGCCAGAAAAAATAATAGAACCGTAAAAGAAAAAGTTCACGCAAAGATTTGTTCTCTTTGGGTTCAGCTGGGGGGCGAGAGCCGCAATTGCAAGGATGACCAATGTTGCGTAAAACTGATAGCGAACTCCAATTTCATAAATAGCCATGTAGTGGCTCTCAATTCTCGATTCCAAGGCGTGCTTGCCAAAGGCGCCAATGGCAACTGCAAAGAAGCCAAGTAAGGCGCCGAGCTTAACCGGATTTGATTTCATACCTTAAGCTTGTCACACCCTGGCAAGAGTTGCCGAATCTTGCCTGCCCACATAAGCCCTCTTGTCCTTCTCCAACGGCTTTGGAAGGATTTTGTGGGTTAATAGTAGGCAAAAAGTGGAGCGTTGGGGTTTGATTTGACAAAGTGGAATCCCATTCTTCTCATTCCCTTTTGAACAATGGGGTCTTCTGACGAAAGCTTGTGGATCAAGCCGTCGTTCCAGCCATCAATCCCCACCAGCATCATTCCTAAATCAATGCCAATGACGTCGGGTCCATTCCAGTCCTTGGTTGGGTTTATTCCGTTGCTAAAGCCATATCTGCCCAAGGCATCAGCATGGTTCTTCAAGAGGCTCCTCATGATTTCCATTGACTGGGTTGGAGTGTAAGGGAGGGCAGCGATGGCACTGGTAGGGGTTATTGTTCCGTCGTCTGGTCCCTGAGGGGCACCATCAGCGCTATATCCGGTGGGAGTATCACAAGCAGACAGACCCCAAAAGTTTGGACCGTAGTCCTTAAAGTGATTTGGATTCTGGATGCAATAAGCACGATTGATCAGGGCTGCGTTTCTTGTATTCAGCCAATAGTCCATTCCAACTTCATCGCGCTTGTTTTTGAGGTCATAGAAACCCTGAGACATTTCGTGCATAAACAAGGGACCGCCAGCAACTGCCTTGATGCCGTCAAAATTGATAACGGGACGTCGCACAAGCTTCCAGCAAGATGCAGGAAGTTTAGAATCAAATCCATAGCCCTGGATGTAAAGCATCGTCAGTTCGCAGTAGGAATCCCACCGAGCTGGGATCCACCCTTTTTCGGGAATATAGCCCATGTCTAAGGATGTAGAGTTGGGCATTGTACCGCCGCTGGTCAGCATCCATTGCCAGTCAATTTGGTCTTCGATTTTCTTTGCAAAGGAGTGAACGGCTGGATCGTGCCAATACCGATCGGCAACCATGACCCCTGCAAGCAGAATAGAGGTGTCGATCGAGGAGACTTCGCAGTTCCATGCTCGTTTTCCGGTTTTCCAATCCACAAAATGGTAAAACCATCCATGGTCCCGGGGATACGTTGTTAGCAGGTGGCTGAGGGTTAGTCTTGTTCTGGAAAGCGCGGCGTGCCGGTTCAGCCAGTGGTGATGGGTGCCAATCACATAAGCACTCAGCGCAAACCCGATGGATGCGCACGATGCCACGGGGTGATCGTCACCGCTTTTAAAATTTGTGGCTCGGTCTTTAGTAAATCCGGTTATTGGGTTCGATTGATGCCAAAAGAACGAAACCGCCCTTTGCGAGAGCATCATGGCCTCCTTATGGGCCAGTTGCGATGAATTGAGGTTTGGAATGATCGCCATAAAATTGGGCTGAGAGCCAATAAAGAAGGGAGCCTTCCGGCGCCCTCTGTTCGCATTTCCCTTCGGTTAGAACGGAAGTGTAGAGCAGAAAGTATTGATCCAGGTGATATCGGCTGGCCCGGTTCCCATCTGCCAGTTGGAGTACTCACCATTGGTGATTCCAGCCGGATCATATTGCCACTGATTCAGCGAACCAGGAGCTCCGCATGAGGCTCTCATTGGCTCAAACTTGGCATGGCCATCAACAAAATCCACCGTGAAACCATGGTCATCGCGGTGACCACCACCCCAGTTGGAGTAGGCCCAGCCATTTGTTCCGGCAACGATGTAGGACATCCAAGGACCGTAGTCGGCATAAACGTCTTTATCCTCAGCAAGCAGCAAGGAGTTGGCGGGCTGGTCTACCATGCTTTCGTTGTATGGGGACTGGTCTTGCCATGCGTGAGTAATGAAGAACGGCCTATAGTAGAAGTAACCTCGGCTAAAGATTGGCGAAGCCATCACTACGCCGCCTGCCACGCAGTTTGGGTCTCCTTCGCAGTCAGGAAGACTGGCAGCGGGGTTGGTTAGATCTCTCATCATCTGAGAATTCTTCATATAGGGGTAGATACTGTGCTTATAGTTGGCGTTTTGGTTGATTCCATCAAGACTGTATCGAGTTCTGGGGAAGTTATCATCTGTGTCCGCAATGTACATCTGCTGGGCTAAACCAGCTTGATCCAAATTGCTGAGGGTCACTGCCATTTTGGCGGACTCTTTTGCTTGAGCAAAAACAGGGAAAAGTATGGCGGCGAGGATGGCTATGATCGCGATTACGACGAGAAGTTCAATGAGCGTAAATGCTGAACGGCTTTGTTTCATAAGATTGTATGCTGATTGCTGGTGGACATGGCCCTAGCTGGTGCAGTTGATGCACGCAGATCTAAAGTGGGCGAAAAGACGAGGTGCTTATCAGAAATTTCTTCTTTCTTAATAAGCTTTGCTAAAAGTAAAACTGCGGCCTGACCTATCTCAAAGATGGGTTGGCGGATGCTTGTTAGTGCGGGGATGACATTGTCGCACCGGTCGGTTGAATCAAATCCAACGATGGAGAGTTCATCGGGGATTTTGAGTCCTAATTCGCTTGCAATTCTCATGCAGCCAAAGGCAACATCATCAGACCAAACAAAGAGCCCGGTTGGTCTGTGGCTACTTGCCAAATATTCATAAAGTTCTTGATAGCTTTGGCTTGGGTCTACAATTCTGATGAACTGTTCGGGCAGAATATCTATCCCCGCAAGCATGGCTTCTTCCAGAAATCCTGCTTGTCTTTGTGAACTGCTAACGGAACGGTCTGATCCCACAACCATGCTCAGCCGTTTGTGACCAAGAGATATGAGGTGACGGGCTGCAATTTTGCCGCCTTCAAAATTATCGGTGTCTACCCAACAGACGGACTTATCGGGGTGTCGAGAGAAAAAGAGGACGGTAGGAATGGAGGCGTTGAGAATGGATTCCAGTAGGGGATCACCGTGGTCTCTCAGAGCAAGAACGCCATCAACTCTGCCGTCAAGCAATTCTCCAGCCGATTCTGGTTGGCTGGATTCAAGGGTAGAGTGACTGCCACGAGTATGCATAAGCAGATCAAGGTCTGCTTCAACAACCCCTCTTGTAATGCCGTGCATCGCCTCGCTTAAAAAGCTGGACCAAGCGGAAAAGTACTGGGCCTTTTGCAAGGCAACCGCAATCGTATCTGTTCGTTTAGTTGCCAGCATTTTGGCAATGCGGTTGGGGGTGTAGCCAAGCTCTTTGGCGGTTGCAAGAACCTTTTGCTCGGTGTCTTTGCTAATTCGGGCTTCAACGGAGCGGCCGTTCAAGACGTAGCTAACCGTGACTTTACTTACGCCGGCTTGTTTAGCGACATCTTGGATTGTGGATCGTTTTCGCGCCATTGCTTGACCTCTCCTTGTTTTCTTTTCCGACGGTTGACTTTGCTGAATCGGTTCAGCTATTATACAACAGATTTTGGAAAAAACCAAATTTTTTCTAAAATGATGGAAAATAACTCTATGAAATGGCAATCTCTTCAATGCGGACTGAGTTTGGTTTTATTGGCATCACTTGGCATCATTGCCCTTGGTGGTTGCGGCGGCGGCAAACAAACCCAGGGCACCAGCCCTCAAGCCCTCGGAATTGGGCCCCCTGCAAAGCCAGGAGGAGGAGTTGTGAAAGGGTTCAACCAAACCGCGACTCGGCCCGTTCCTAATAACTAACTTGAAAAACCCTCCACTTGGTCTGTGGAAGGCATTAGAGGTCTTCATGGGTTTGGTTTTTTGCCCAACCAGCTTTGCAGAGTATGGTTACGCTTGAACAAGTAAGCGAAATATGTGAATCCTTTCCAGGATCATTGCCCGGTGATTCAGAGCGATTTGGATATAGTGTGATCATTAAAGGAAGCCATAAGGGGTTTTGTTGGAGCTGGTTAGAACGAATTGACCCTAAAAAGGCGCGAATAGAAAATCGGTCGGTTTTGGCTGTTCGAGTTCCGAGTTTGTCGGCCAAAGAGGTTATCCTGGGGGCCAATACGGATGCCTATTTTACGGAGCCGCACTACAATGGATATCCTGCGGTTCTGGTGCGACTAGAAGAGATTGGTTATGAAGAGATGGCAGATTTGCTGAGAATGGCCCACGAGTCTTTGACCACCTCACCGAAGAAGTCCCTGAAAAAGTAGCTTGATGTCTTCCTTCAAAGTTCTTTTAAGTCGGTCCCGATCCTCTGAGTCAATTCTAGCTTTCTGATTTAGGGCACTTGGGGGTGGGAATATACGGCTTTTGTGCCTGGCCTTGGTGATAGCCAAGCCCTTTGCAGCCTCAATTGAGCCGACGTGGCTTGCGGATTTTCAGTGACTTCAAACACCGATTTTGCAAACACGGACCAATCTGCCGTGGTTTTGATGGCTTTTCCGTTTCTGATGACGGAAATTTCCAACTTTGGTTGAGCCTTTGCAAGAGCCTGAATATCGGAGGAAGAAAGATTTTCAAGTTTTTCCGCCGATTCACCATTGACGGAGATCAATTGGTCTCCTATTTGAAGTGTGGTCGAACCAGGGTCTGAAATAAGGTACTGCAACGCGCCGCCTTGGTATCGCTCTGCAGTCTGAAAGGGAAGGCTAAATTCTTGAATGGTTACATTTTTGCCAACTAGCCCAAGCTGATCCAATGCGGATTGGTACGGCAGGTCTCCAGGCTTCATGACCCACTGATCAAAATCGTGAGCTACCTGAGATCCCCCTTCTTTTTGGCACAGATTTCTAATTTCGCTTTCCGGAAATCCGGGTTGGTTGTTTCGGCACAGCCTCCAAAGCGCCATCTCAACTGAATCCAAGGAGTTTTTCCCGTGGGAGTGAGTTCGAATATCAACATCCAGCAAAAGTCCCAATAACCACCCTGTGTTGTAATAAGAAACTTTGTAGCCGTTGCTGTTGCCGTGGCCATGATCGGCGTCTCGAACTCGAAAGCTACTGTCATAAGGGCTTACTTGGAACCGGTACTTGTTTGATTCGGTAGCTACGATGTTGGCCGCAATCGTCTTCAGAAGCCGATCCTTGCTAGACCAACCGTAGCGAGCTTGCAGAGTATGGGCATAGTAATCGGTGACTCCTTCCAGCCACCAGAGGGCACCGGTTCTTGGCAGTCTCGAGTAATCGAACGGGCCCAAGACCTTTGATCGGATTCGCTTGACATTCCATAAATGAAAAAACTCATGCATGAGAATGCCCTGAGCGCTTGCCCCAATTGTGCTGGGCATAGTGATTTCGGTGCTATTCAAGTGCTCAAGACCACCGCCGCCCCCTCTGCCTTTGAAGACATCAAAGTGCCATACATACCGCTTGTAGGGAGTCTCGCCAAAAAAGTTGCCCTCCGCATCGCTGACAAATTTGCAGCATTGAATCAGAAACTTTTGGTTTACGCTTTTAGCACCAGCACCATAAAGAACGATTTCATGGGGTTTGCCATGGGAAATATAATGGTCTTCCAAGAATTTGCCCATTGTGACGGGAGCATCGGCCAGCACATCATAACTTGGAGCCAAAAACTCTCCTGGGATATTTTGGTAAGGGTCAAGTTCCTCGGCCAGCTTCCAACCAACTGGAACTTCAATCGTCAGATGGCAAGATTCCTGTTGGCGACCATCGACGTAAAGGAAAGTTGAAGGGCCTTCAAAGTGAACAACTTGGTGGGAGATCCCGATCGGAACATTGTATCGAACAACAAGGTCTCCACGGTTGCCCTCAATGACCCATGTTGAAAAATTGGGATGCTGGAACGAGGCATTGCTTCCATCTGAGTTCAGTGCTTTAAACTGCTGAATGCTCTTTCCAAAATCTGCCTCAGAATAAGCACCCGGTTGCCATACTGGACTCTTTAAGACAATTCGGCCGGTGCCAGTGGGAACGATCATTTGAACATGAATCGCGGCACCGATTGCTTCTTTTTGGATGGACACATGATAGTCAATGGTGGCTTGGCAATTTGCGGTTAGGGCGACTATTACTAAGAGAAGTACCAAAAGGCGGAAGTCGAGACGACGCATGGTTAGACTTTATCAGATAGTCTCGTTTTTGTGGAGGCAGGCCATGGATTCGCGATGCAATTTGTAGTTGGGCTTGGCGGTAGGGTGCAATCCGCCACGACATTTGTATCGACTTTTGCGGTGCTAATGGATGCATTCCCGCAAGTTGCCATCTCCTACTTAAACGGCTGATGCACAGCGTCTGCAGTGGTATGTGGCGAATTCGCTACATCGCATGGCGCGCCAAGGTTTGCAACTTTTGGGGACGGAGCTAAAACTTCATATTAATATTCCAAAGGAGCGCATACTCACCGTCGGGAGGCGGAGACAAGCGAACGGGGTCGTTTATGGAAGTCCGAATCGCATTCGATTCTCCACAATCAAAAAAGTGTAAGACTAAAGCTGAACTATATGGTATTTTAGTTTAACTGTCACTGCATTTCAGCTTTGTCAAGGACACAAACTGCTCAAATGAAAATTTCAAAGAGTCTAATTATTGTAGCGGTTTTGACCTTGTTAGCTATTGGCGGGTTTATTGCTCATTTAAGCAATAAGCTATATTACCAAAAAAGTGAGAAACAGGATGATGCGAAGATCAAATCTCTCCTCCTTCAGGCACGCAACCTTGGTCTTAATCAACCAGTAGCGGCCTTACTTCCTCAGCCTTCAACTGTCCCATTGTCGCAGAATTCTTATTATGTCTATCTGAAACACCAGCATGACTTGAGAAATGCCCAAAAAGCGATGCAAATGGAGAAGAAGTGGCGAGCACTCCAGACTATTCATGACATTTCTTGGCCTGGATATTCAGCGGAGTACTTAAGGGACTTGGCGTCGAAACTAACACACGAAATTGCAATCATCAAAAGAGCATCTTTGTTGCCATACTTCTATGCCCACCACGATCTGAATCACCCCGATGTGATACTATTTCCGGAATTTGCAATTGCCGAAAGTTGTGCCAAGCTTATTCTCCTTGACATGCGTGTGGGGCTGTTTGCCAAAGACCGGGCAAGGGTCACGAACGACAATGCCGTTCTCCAAAAGATTGCTCACCAAATCACTGACGAAAAACTCTCAATTTCGCTTCTATTCGCAAAAAACATTAAGACTTGGGGTCTCGATTTGCTCTGGACTGACATGATTCTGCACCCACTTAGCCACTGGGAGCCATCGTATTATCTTAGCCTAGCAACAAAGCTGAAAGAGCCTTCAATGCTTCAAGACAGCTCGCTCGATTTTGCTTCTTTTGCCAGTCTTGCTACTCTGTTTGAATCAGAAAATCGTTTGAAGATCGCTAGTGAACTCGGCCTGACAAGCACTGGGATTGACGATCTTGGATCCACATATCAATATCAAAAGGAGCACCTTGGTCTTCATGTAGCGCGACACATTCTCCAAGTGGCTCTAAAAACTATAAATGCTAGCAGGTATCAGTTCAACGATATCGAAAAAATGACATCTGAAGTAAGGGATGCGACGAACGAGTTTTCAAGTCTAGGTGGACCAGAAGAACTCGTTGGTCAACTCATGGCAAGTCCAGGGGAATACTATTACCGATTCGGAAGGCTACTGCAAAGTATGAAAGAAGCATTTGCTCAAGCTGTAGTCACGAGAAACCAGTCCGGCTCTTGGCCAGATCATCTCGTGTTCCCACCCCACTATTTCATCCCTCCTAAGCTACCTTTTTCGACCGTTGCTGACGCTCATGGCATGAACACCGCTTCTCCTATTAATCCATTCACAAAACTACCGATTGAATTTAAGAAATTCGGACACGGATTTGCCCTTATTGGTGAGTATCCTGACGCAATTGGAAGTAGGAGTCAAACCGAAGTATCAGCTATTACCGGTTCTATGAAACCCGCGATCGTCATTGAGTGGACCGGCGCAAAGGTTGTTACCATTAACCTCAACTAAGTACTTTAGTCTCAATATCTATTCTGCCTTGAACGAGTTCGTTGCTAAGATATAAGAAACTGCACCCCAGACACATAACCCAGCCAAGCACGGAATGATTTGATGGAAATTTGAACATCAGGCGCAACATCTCGTGTCGCGGTATTAAAGCAGGAAAGAGGCAGGTCACCCATCACCCCCTGCGGCTGGCAGTTTGTTTTGACCAGCAATAGCCAGTATTAGTAGATTTTGGGCTGAATTCAGATCAATCACCAGATTGGTCACAATCCGTGCTGGACGGCATCCACAAGGTGCGGCTTATGTTTAGCTTGGAGCATCGCGGCTATCACACTTTGAAAATAATGATGGTTGACCCTGGAGTTGTCTTGGAGCATATCATTGTAAGCTCCCACAAATTGCCCAAGTCTGCTTTAGACCCTCGGAGTGGCTATTTCGCGCCTTAAAGATTGACCAGTTTCAAGGCAAAAGGTAGTCATTTGAGCAACTTATGATCCAGTAGCGGAGAATTCAGCCTCGACATCTTCCGTCCGATGCTCAAATAGACTCTTGTGAGGCTGGTGGGTATCGAACACGCCTTGTTCCTGCCGTGTTTTTCGGCGCTGAACCAAGGCTAGAAGGGCAAACTCGAGGTGTTTGATTGCCATTTCATTTTCTGGACATGCCAAATCTTCTAGCTGGTATCGCTTGAGTTTGCCAAGCAAGACTTCAATAACATCCTCAACTCGGCAGCCGTTTATGCCAACGTCATGCACTGGACCCGATTGAAATTTCACCGAGATGAAGGGGCTGGCATCGAATTTCTGATAGGGTGCAATCTTTTTGGCGTTCATATTTTATCTACGTTTTGGCAAGCGAGTCGGGACGGAATAGGCTGATATTTTAACCTAAAATTGATTCAGAAAGTGGTTCAAAAAACTTCGGAAGGCTGCCATTTTGGCAACATGTGGTCAAGAGGCTTATCGTGACGATATCCAAGCTCATATTCTGCTTGAACAAGGGTATGAATCTCTCGGGTTCCCTCGTAAATCATTGCACCCCGAGAATTTCTGAAATAACGTTCGACTGGAAACTCATCAATGTACCCATAGGCTCCGTGGATTTCGACAGCATCGTTTGCAGATTGAAAGGCATAATTGCAGTTTTGCCACTTCGCCATAGAGACTTCTCTTGTGTGGCGCAGACCCTGATTTTTCATCCAGCCCACTTGATAGTAAAGGAGCCTTCCGATGTCTCGTCCTGCCACCATATTGGCGATCATCTGCTGAACCAGCTGCTTTTTACCAATTTCCTCACCACCAACCTTACGCTCACTAGCATAGGTTCGGCAGGCATCAAGGCATGCGGTTATAATTCCAACCGCTCCCGCGGCAACCGTGTACCGCCCGTGGTCTAAGGCGCTCATCGCAACTTTGAATCCATCCCCCTCTTGTCCAAGCAAGTTCTCGGCGGAAATTCGCATATTTTCAAAAAAGATTTGACCTGTATTGCCGGCTCGAACCCCAAGTTTTCCTTTGAGCGGCTTGCTGGAAAATCCGGGGGTTGTTCGATCCACAATAAAAGCGGCGTAAGGAGCTTTTGCCGATGAAGCTTCTAACCTTGTGATCACCAAAAACTGATCGGCATAGTCGGCCAGTGAAATCCACGTCTTTTCGCCATTGATAACATAGCTAGAGCCTTCTTTTTTGGCTGAGGTCTTAATATTGATGGCGTCGGAGCCTGCATTGGGTTCGGTTAAGCCAAAAGCGCCAACTTTTTTACCACTCGCTAAATCGGGCAGCCACCTCATTCTTTGCTCTTCATTGGCCCATTGCAAAAGGGTTAGGCAGTGAAGTCCGCTGTGGACGCTCATCACGACTCGAGCCGAAGTATCGGCTCTCTCGAGTTCTTCGCAAACGATTCCTAAGGAAATGTAATCGGTACCGGTGCCCCCGTATTTGACAGGAATGCTAACTCCTAAAATACCGGCTGAACCCATCTTTTGCAAAAGCACCCGATCGGATTTTGCTTCTCGGTCTCGCTCTTGCAGGCCAGGTAAAACCTCTTGCTGGCCAAATTTAAAAGCCATTTCTCGGATCAATTCGTGCTCGGCACTGAGGGAAAAGTCCATTGGTATAGGGTACCGTTTCTGACCGTAAGCGCATGGATAAGGAGGCATTAAAATCAGGATCGGCAGGACTGGGGCTGAATCTCTCCGACCACCAAGTTGATCAATTTGAATCTTTTGAAGAGGCTTTGTATAGTCAGAACGCAATCATGAACCTCACCCGCGTTCCTCGGGAAGAATGCGTGACGCGCCACTTTTTAGATTGCCTAATTCTGAGCCCATTGATTGCAGAGTCTTCCACCGTCCTAGATGTCGGAACGGGACCAGGCTTGCCAGCTTGGCCAATCGCAGCCGCTAGACCAGACCTGACGGTTGTTGCGCTTGATTCCAGCAATAAATACATCCGGTTTTTGGAATCTCAGCCCTTGCCAAATTTGGAGCTTATTTTGGCGCGAGGGGAAGAATTTGCTGCAGTTGAAACGTTTGATTTTGTGACTGGCAGAGCGGTTGCTCCCCTTTCCATTCAACTGGAGCTATCGATCAAGGCAGCCAAAATTGGAGGACTCGTTGCCCCGATGCGGTCTTCACTCGAGGAATTTGAAGGTACCGCAGAAATCATCAAAACCCTTAAATTGAAGCTGCTCGAGGTCAAAGTAATCCGAGTGCCTCATACGGACGTCGTAAGAAAAATCCCACTTTATCAGAAGGTTGCCAAGACGCCGGCCAGGTTTCCCCGAACTTGGGCAGAAATGAAAAAGAACCCCTTGTGAATCGGTTAATTTTTTTGGTTAGCAGAGCCAACTAAGGAAATAATGCCCTTGGCATGGCTCTCGCTTGGATCGATTTTTAGAGCCTTTTTTGCAAGTTCCACTGCCTTCTCCGGTTGATTCATTTGTAGGTACAGGCTTGCCTCCTGAGTCAGGTAGGTTGCGGTATTTGGATACAGGGCAAGGGCTTTGTTCACTTCCTTAAGACTGGTTGGATAGTCGTGCAAGTTGAAGTATGCCTTGCTGAGTAAATAATGGGCATCGGCCCTGGCAACATGAAGCCGAGGATCATTCAAAAGTTTGATTTCGATAAGAAATTGCTGAAACCGTTCGATGGCATGGTTATTCTTGTTGAGGGCTAGAAATGCCTCTCCAGCCGTGAGTCCAGGCAGGGGGTTTCCAGGTTTGTAGGCCAACATTCCATCGTACAATCGGATTGCTTTTGTAAGGTTAGAAATGTCGGTTTCATCAAGCGGCTCACTCAGTTCAACTTTAGGAAACACGGCGCTGCTAAAGGCTTCTGCCTCTTTATTTGCCTCTTTGTAACCTGCTTCATCGGTGATTTCAACTGCCTTATAAGGGTTTGGCGGTTTGGGGTGGCCGAAAAACTCAAACAATACTAAGATCGCTAAGGTTAGTAAGACCGAGCATCCAATCGCAAGCAAAAGCTGTTTAGGGCGCAACGATATTCACCAATTTTCCTGGCACCACAATCTGTTTCTTGATCGTTTTCCCTTGCACATGGGCTTGAACCTTGGACGATGCTAACGCCATATGAATCAATTCTTCTTGAGATACAGACGCTGCAACTTCAAGGGTATCACGCAGCTTTCCGTTAACTTGAATCGCAATTGTAACTACGGAATCCTTGGTCAGTTCTTCTTTGTACTGGGGCCAAGGTTCATTGTAAGTAAAATCGCCCTTACCAAGTCCCTCCCAGATTTCATCGGCGGTGTGGGGTGCGGCTGGCGATATAAGAAGGCAAAGGGTCTCCGCTGCCTCGCTAAGGACGGCAGACTCTTCGCTGGTTAGGGCTTCTAAATCGACTGACTTCTGGAAGGAAGTGAGATCATTCAGATATTCCATTAAAGAGCTGATGTACGTGTTGAAAGCAAACCTTTCGATATCGGCAGTAGCTTTTTTAATCGCTTTGTGCAGCGACCTTCTTGCATTTTGGGCCGTATCCGGCAAATCCGCAAACTCAAGCTGAGACCTCCATTGAGGGTTGAAAACAGGGACCACCTCACTGGCGAACTTGCAAATTCGATTTAAGAACCGAATTGCGCCTTGGATTCCTTCATTGGACCACCGAATATCTGCTTCGAAGGGGGCTACGAAAAGCTCGTATACTCGCAAGGCATCGGCACCGTAGCTGTCAACCGCTTCTTCTGGGGTCACAACGTTGCCTTTAGACTTGCTCATCCTAGCCCAACGGTAAAAAACGTCATCGGCTGGCAGCTCTTTTGCGTCCTTAAAGCTAATCAAAACGCCATCTTCGCCAACCGGCAGATTTTCACCCTCTCTTGGCTTTCTGAAGGGAGTGTTGGCAAGCACCTGACCCTGATTATAGAGCCTCTGGAAAGGTTCTTTGACCGGAACAAGCCCTTCATCATAGAGCACCTTCGTCCAAAATCGGGCATAGAGAAGGTGCATGACGGCATGCTCGGCACCACCGACATACACATCAACCGGAAGCCAATACTTGACTTTTTCTGGGGAAAAAGGCTGGTCATCATTTTGGGGATCGGCAAAACGAAGGAAGTACCAAGATGAGCAGGCAAACCCGCCCATCGTATCGGTTTCTCTCTTGCCAAGTTTTCCATCAAGGTCGGTCACATTCACAAACTCATCAATTCTAGAAAGGGGTGATGATCCATCTCCGCTTGGCTCGTAACTTTCTACATCGGGAAGCATGACAGGCAGACAGTCTTGAGGCACGGGTTGAATTTCCCCCTCCGCACTGTGAATAATGGGGATGGGGCAGCCCCAATACCTTTGCCGAGAAATCAGCCAGTCTCGCAGTTTGTACTGGACCTTTCGTTGCCCGATGCCTAGGGCTTCGATCCACTCTCCCAGCTGTTTTTGGGCTTCCGCCACAGTGAGGTTTGAGTACTCACCAGAATTGATGAGGACTCCATCTTTCGAGACAAACGGCAGTTCTTGAGTTTGTTGAGTACTGTCCTGAGGGGCAATGACGGCCTTGACAGGGAGTCCAAATTTTTGAGCAAATTCATAGTCTCGATCATCATGGCCAGGCACTGCCATGATTGCGCCGGTGCCGTAGGTTGCCAAAACATAATCGGCTATCCAAATCGGGATGGATTCTCCAGTTGCGGGATTGATCGCATAGGCACCGCTAAAGACTCCTGTTTTCTCCCTGGTTGTTGCGGTACGGTCTGCATCCGTGAGCCGAGATGCGCGGTCTAAGTACTCTCGGACCGAATTCTGAACTTGGTCTGACGCTCTTTCCAAGAGTTTATTAACCAAGGGGTGTTCTGGAGCAAAGACACAAAAAGTGACTCCAAAAAGAGTATCAATTCGCGTCGTGAAGACCTCAAAGCTTAGAGTTTTGTGAGAGATGACTTCAAAACCTTCGTGAGGTGCCTCGGATGGGCTAGAGTTTGCAATTTCCAACAAAAACTGCACGCCCTCACTTTTTCCAATCCAATTTCTCTGCTGCTGCTTGATGCCTTCTGGCCAATCAATATCATCAAGATCATCTAGCAATCGTTGGGCGTATTCCGTAATTTTGAAATACCACTGAGGCAGGTAGCGCTTTTCAACAATGGCGCCCGACCTTTCGGCTCTGCCTCCGATAATTTCTTCATCGGCAAGAACAGTTTTATCCACTGGGTCCCAATTGACGGCCGCCATCCGTTGGTATGCCAGTCCCTTCTTATAAAGCAGTTCAAAAATCCACTGCGTCCATTTGTAGTACCGAGGGTCGCAACTGTAGAAGCTTCGAGACCAATCGTACGAAATGCCAACCAGGTCCAATTGACGGTGGTAAGTTTCACCATACTGCTCCACCATTGGGCCTGGTTTTCGTTTGTTTTTTATGGCTTCATTTTCGGCAGGAAGCCCAAACGCATCAAAACCCATCGGGTGGAGTACATTAAAGCCTTGCATGACCTTGAGGCGACAAAGCACATCGGTAGGGATATAATTTCGGCAGTGACCAACGCTCAAACCGGCTCCGCTTGGGTACGGAAAAAAATCGAGCCCATAAAACTTGGGCCGATCGTCGTCTTCCCTCGTCTTAAAGAGGTTGGCTGATTGCCATCGCTCCCTCCATTTGGCCTCAAAAGCGGCCGGCTCGTATCGGTCTAACATGAACTTATTAGGTTACCGAACAAGGACTCTTTCTTGAAGTCGAATGAATTTTCGTGGCTGTGCCAGCGGGCAGAGCGTCTGGACAAAGTTCTTGTCGAACAATATCCTGCTTATAGCCGCGCTCAATGGCAAGCTGCAATACAAGATGGTCAGGTGTTAGTTCAGGGCAAAAGAGCCAAACCCAGCTTACTTATGAAAATAGGATGGACAATCGAGGGCTTCTTTCCAAGTGAATCCTTGCCACACAATCTTGAACCGGCGAATATCGAAATAGAAGTTGCATACCAAGATGATTCTTTATTGATCGTCAACAAGCCGCGAGGATTGGTGACTCATCCTGCTCCGAGCTACCGCGGACCAACTTTAGTCAACGCATTGCTGGGTATGCAAGTCAATCTTTCTTCAGGTGACTTGCCTTTTCGACCGGGGATTGTCCATCGGCTCGACAAAGACACAACTGGTTTGATTCTCATCGCTAAGTCCGATGCCGTCCACCGCAAGCTCGCGGAGATGATTCAAAAGAGAGAAGTTGCAAGACGATACTTGGTTGTCGTGGAGGGCTTAATCAAAGACGAAGTTTTTGATATAGAGGGACCGATTGGGCGCGATCCCAAAAATAGGCTCAAGATGGCGGTAATTGAAGGAGGAAAACCTGCCCTGACCCATTTTGTCCGGTTAAAAGTTGAATCGGGCAGGTCCTTGTTGGAGGCAAGGTTACAAACCGGCAGAACACATCAAATCCGAGTTCATCTTGCCTCGATTGGGAATCCAGTTGTTGGTGATTCTTTATATCAAGGCAATGGGAGCGATCTTGCTTTACAACTCCACTCTTGGTCTGTATCTTTTTCTCACCCCGTGACTCAGAAGCTTGTTGAGTGCACTTGCCAACCCCCCCAAGACTTTCTATTTAAATTGGATTCTGCTGAAATAGGCGTGCAATCAAATTTGTAGCCGCTAAGGGATCAGTTTTGCTTCGATGTAATGGAGTCAACCGCCAATGATTGTCAAACGAGTGCCAACGAACTGAATTGGGCTCAGCCCCCTTGTTTTTTGAGGCGGTGCCAGCTATTGCCACTGCTTCCTACATTGGGGTTGTAATCATGCTGGTTGGAGACGATGTAGTGCCCGTTACTGTTCGACCACGCGTCACTGTAGCCACTTGGTAAATTGATCTGCTTGTTCGAATCGGAGTCGGGATCCTTATATTTGTCCACACCGCGAATGTACTCATCAAATTTTTTGAATTCCTTATCCTCGGCACCTTCGTTCATTTGATAAGACTTCATGATGGAATCTGAGATTTGATCGTTAGTCTGGCTTATCATTTGACTGATTTTTGCAATTTGCTTTTCTCGTTGGTAGAACCTATCATTGATTATCTTTTGGACTTGTACAACTGAATTGAAGAAATGAGGGTCTAGCTTGCTTGTTGTCAGGATTATTGCCACCAACTTCATGGTCTTATCTAGCTTGTTGGTGGGGGCAGTTACTTCTAATATGTCGGTTAACTCCCACCCTCCTTCGTAAAAAGTGCCTCCTAAACCTGTAGGTTGGGGATTCAGTTGCAGCCCATCAATTCTTCCTTGCAACTTCACCAAATACGATTTTCCGTCTTTCTTAAACTTTAGCTTCAACTTTCCCAATTTCCCAAAATTTCTACCTTGGGGGGGAGCCGCGCCAAGTTGCGACGGAACATCTTCATCTGATTTTGAGGTCACCGTCAAGTGAATACCGGGGTGCTTGGTCCTGTAATCCTTTAGTAAAATATCGGAAACGCTGGAAGGCGGAGCTTCGCCTTGATCCCCGCTTGGACCATGCGAAAAGGCTTTCCAGGGCCCTGAAGCTGAAACAAACTCAATGGATCCATCTTGATTTCGAATTGTTGACTCGCTAACTTCAGGAGTCATCATATCATTTGGAATCCATTCGATCGAGTCAGTTGCGTTCCATCCTTCTGGAATGAGGTAGCTATAGGCAACTTTATGGGTCCCTTCACTATCCATCGCTTCGTGCAGAACCATGGGCTGGACAAAGCCTTGACCTGAACCTTGGGTGGATGTGCTCTTTGGCTCTCCATCACCGGACGCAACATTGCCGTGCTGAGCACACGCGGTGGCTAACAGCGCAAGCGAAAAAAAGGCAAGAGTGTAAATGAATTGAATTGACCTGTATTTCACGATTCTTGAGACCCGCTTTAGGTTTGCAATATAAATAGATACGCTTAATTGTTTAGGGATTACCTTAAGATTATCTCAATAATTTTGCAATCCGTGAACCATGGTACCGAGAATGAGTTTGTTTGTGTTGGGGCACCTGTGTGAAGAATTAAAATGGGCATATATCACCGGCTTCAATTCCGATGAAGCGCATCGCACCATTGCGAAATTGATCCAAAATCAAGAGGTGTCACGACGAATTTGAAGATTGTTCTTTCAGTTCACCATTCGTTCGGATCAGCAATTCAGTCTCGAAAACGCATTCAATTTGGGTTCTTTTCGAAGTCAAAATTCGTCTCAGGTAAACAGATGAAAGCGGAGCCAGTTCTTGCCTACCAATGAATCTCAAGAGCGTTAAAATTTACGGGTTCAAAACCTTTGCTGACCGCACAGAATTTAGCCTGGAGGGTGGACTCATTGCGGTTGTGGGTTCAAACGGCTGCGGGAAGTCAAATCTGGTTGACGCCTTGCTGTGGGGTCTTGGTGAAGGCAACACCCGCCAGCTGCGAGCCTCAACCGGGGTCGACGTTATATTTAACGGCTCCGCAAAAAGAAAACCGTTGAGCTTTGCCGAAGTTCAAATCACTTTTGACAACGAGGATGGTGAGCTTCCCGCCCCTACATCAGAAGTTGTCGTCAGCCGGAAGCTCAACCGAGGGGGCGATTCTGAGTATCGAATCAATAACTCGGTTTGCAGGCTCAAAGACGTCTATGAACTGCTTGCCGACAGCGGCCTAGGGCGCTCTGGGTACGCCATTGTCGGGCAAAGGGAGATTGATGCTGCTGTCTCGGCAAGTGCCGACGAAAGAAGAAATTGGATTGATGAAGCTGCCGGCGTGCAAAGGTATCGCCAAAGAAAAACCGAGGCTCAACGCCGGCTCGAAAATGCTCACCAGCATCTTCAGCGCACGCGTGATATTTTAGCCGAGCTAGAAGATCAGCGAGAGCCACTGAGGGAAGAGGCAGAAGCCGCGCGGCGGTACAAGGAACTTCAGGGCGCAATGGTTTCTCTTGAACTTAATTTACTGCGTCGAGATTTGGTCGAAGTGAACAACTCTTTGGCCCGCAATCAAGAATCAAGAACAACAAACCAGCAGCTTCTGGAAGGCGTCAAGCAATCTCAAGCTGAGTTCGAAAGGGCGGAAGAGCAATTGGCGGTTGATCTGCAAGATATCGAATCGGGTCTCGATTCCAATCGAGCAATCCACCAAGAACTTAGCCATAGCCAAGAAAGACTGTCCGGCGAAATCAAGTTGACTCAACAAAGGCTGGATGGCCTTGCAGAAACCGAGAAAGATCTTAATGAACGAGAGAAAAATGGGGCCGAGCGCGTTTCGCAGGCGATTCATGAACTTGAATCTGCCAAGAAAGAGGCGGAAGATGAAGCCTCTTTGCTCAAGGAATTAGAAAAAGAAGGCACCAATTACGGCGAAACCACGGTGGCCGCTAATCGAGAATTGGCGGAAATTAATAAAAAACTAGAAGAAGCAAAACGATCCGAAATTGAGCGAATGAAGCTGGAATCGGAGGCAACCCATGCGCGGCAGCGCCTCAAGGAAATCAGCCGAGAACTGGCAGGAATCGAGGAGTCAAATCAAGAACTTGCAGGAGGAATTGAGGATGCCAAAAAATCGGTTGAAGAAGCACTGCGGAACAGCAGCCAGGTCAAGGCCCAATTAGATTCTGTTTACACTTCGCTTGCTGAATCTGAGCAAAAGCGCAGGGAAAGTCAAAGCCACTTGCAAAAGACTCTAGAGGATCGGGCCAAGGTCTACGGCCGACTGCAAGGAATTCAGCTTGCAATTGATTCTCACGAGGGGCTGGCTTTTGGGGCAAAATCGGTTCTCACAGCGGCAAAGACCGGTGAAATCCAAGGCGCCTTTACCTCGGTTGGAGAAGCGGTCCAAACCAGTGAAGAGCTTGCCCTTGCCATTGATACCGCGCTTGGCGGTGCGGTCCACGATTTAATAGTAGAAAACGAGGGCATCGCGCGGTCTGCCATTGAATGGTTAAAAGCCAATAAAAAGGGCCGTGTGACGTTTCAGCCGATTTCGCTGATGAGGCCCAGTGAGATCGGTGCAGAACTGAACGATCTGAAGACTCAGCCCGGGGTTATTGGGATTGCTTCGGAACTGGTTACGGTCCGAAAGGAGTTTGCCCCAATCTATGCAAGTTTGCTCAACCGCGTGTTGGTGGTGGACCAAATCGAGAACGGGCTTGCCCTTGCTCGGCGGCCAAGAAGGCCCTTTTCGAAAATTGTTACAAAGAGCGGGGAAGTCATTCACAGTTCTGGGGCGGTTACCGGTGGCCATGCCAACCACCAAGGCAGCGGATTGGTCCAGCGAAAGGCAGAGCTAAGCCAATTAGCGGCCCAGGTTTCTAAATTTGACAAACTGTCGGCTGAGTTAGAGCACAGCATACAATCCGCTCTCACCCAAGAAGCGGCCCAGCGCGAAGCTTCCAAGGAGCTAGAAACCAGGCTCAAAGAAGCTAACGCAGACCTAAAGGACGCACAAGAATTTGAAGGAACTCTTCAACTGGAACGGAGCGCAGCCGAAAAGGAAAAGCTTCGGCTTCAAAACGAACAGCAGTCACTTTTGGGAATGCAAAAGAAGGTCATCAATGCGGTTGATTCTTCTGCATTGGAGGCTGAACGTGCATCCATCTTGCAAAAACTGGCTCAGGCTAGCGCGGCTGGGGCTCTTTATGAGTCTCGGTTTGAAGCACAGCAAACCAGGTGGAAGCAATCAGAAATTAGGCTGGACGTAGCAAGGCGAAGGCTGGAAGCTGCCGAAAGCGACGAAGACAAGAGAGCCCAAAAAAATAGTCAAATTCAACCTGAGCGGCTACGACTTGAGGCCGAACTGGCCGAAATTGAAGAAAAAGTGCAGTCAACTGCCATGAAAATCGTGGCTTTGCAAGAGCGCATAGAAGCAGCTCTTGAGCACAAATCTACAATTCAGCTAAAACTGGCCCAGCAAAGAGAGGGTTTGGCTCAATGCAGAATTCAAAGTGAATCACTGGTTGAGGCGTCTCACCGCCTAGAAATTGATCGCGCTCGGTTGGAAAGCAAGCGATCCGTAACAGTGCAGAGACTGATTGAGGAGTTTGAGTTTTCTGAGTTTGAGCTTGCTTCTTGGGTGGATTATCAAGCCATTGAAGAGGGTGCAGATCGGGTTGTAAGCCAGCTGAGACGCGAGCTTAGAGCGATGGGAGAGGTTAACCTTGGCGCGATTGATGCCTTTGATCGCCTGACAACAAGGTTCGATGAGCTACACGCTCAGCAGGAAGATATCGAAAAAGGAATTGGTGAAATCCTAAGCGCGATAGCGGAACTGGATGAGCGGACCAAAGACAAGTTCTTAACCGCATTGCAATTGGTGCAGGCTTCATTTGCTAAGATCATGGGTCGCCTTTTTGGCGGTGGGGAAGGCTCGCTTGTTTTGACTCAAGCCGACAACGTCTTAGACAGCGGTATCGAGATGGAAGTGACTTTGCCAGGAAAGAGGCGGCAACAATTGGCACTTCTTAGTGGTGGTGAAAGGTCTTTGTGCGCGATGGCATTTTTGTTCTCTTTGCTTGAGGTTAAAACTAGCCCGCTTGTTGTGCTTGATGAGGTCGATGCCCCCTTAGATGGCACTAACTTAGACCGATTTGTTGAACTTCTCAAAGAGTTTTCCCTTCGCTCTCAGGTGATTGTGATTACCCACAATCCTAATACAATTGCCTCTTGTCCCAACTGGCTTGGGGTCACGATGAGAGAGCCGGGAGTGTCTACGCTGATCCCTTATCGGTTGCCATCCAACGAGGCTGTCCGTGATGATTCGGATGCCTTAATCAAAACGCACTAGCCTAAAGGGCCAATAGGGTTCTTGGCCCAGCGGAGGCCCTTATTGGACGGGAGTATTCCAAGCTTGCTGAAGCTGATCGTAATTAAGGCTCTTTGCGTGGAAATCGCCAAAAAAGACGTTGTAGCGGTATTGGTGCACAAGGTCAAGATAGGTATTCAAATCGTCGCTAGTTTCAACTTCTCTTGCTGAGCCGTGCCAATGGCCGGCCCCATCAAACATAACATTGATCGCAGCCGGATTGCTAAGAGAAGTGGATGAAAGACCGTAAAAAGTTAGCTCAGTCCGATACAAGTAGCTGCTGCCGTACACCTTGAACATGGATGGCGACGTTGCAAATTTGTCGGGGAAGTGATTGTCCAGCACTTGACTTCCATCGTCAGAAGGGCAATGGAAGACTTCTCGGTTTTTTACATAGGGCTGCAGCGCGTCCTGCATGAGAGGCATCAACGCAATTTGAGCCTGAAAAGAAGGGAAGTTTGCCCAAATGTTGGGGTCATACTTATCGCTTTGATCAACGGCGTGAGGGTACAGATCGTCGTAATCGTTCATGTACATGTTCATCGCCATTCCAATTTGATGAAGGTTGCTTACGCAAGAAATCTGTTTGGCGGCAGCTTTTGCTCTGGCAAAAGTAGGGAACAAGATGGCGGCCAAAATTGCAATGATTGCAATGACAACAAGGAGCTCAATCAGAGTGAATGCCCTTTTGGACATAACTGTTTCAGTGTACGTCAACTCGTCACAAATTCATCACATTCTTAGCAGATCACTTCGAGAACTTTGGAAATAGGGGGCGAATCTTGGTTTTTAGCCAAATAAAGTTGAATTGAGGAAACGAAATATGCCAAAATTAGGATTCGTCTAGCATGAATGTGTTCATTGCTGTATGACTGAGGAAATCATTTGGCCACCGTAACTCCTAAAATTGAAGAAACAATTGCCCGCGATTTTGCCGATCGCTTATTGCTCGAGAAGCTTTTTGAACTTGATGAAGTCGTAAAACTCAGCGAACTTGCCGATCGCTTGACCGACCAGGGGATTGGGCTTTCTGCAGTCAGGTCTCTTCTGACATCTAATCCAGAACGATTTGCCTTTCATGAGCGCCGTTGGATTCCAGCCACAAGGCTGACTGGCAAAGAAAGGCCGATGGCATCGGTAGTAGAGGAAATCCTTTTTGCTTTCGGGGGACCCATGCCGATTGAAACCCTTGTTAAAGAAGTTGACCGCACATCGAGCGCCAGTTTTGAAGAGTGTGAGGCAACCGTGCTTCGGTTGCTAAACCGGATGCCAATCTTTGTTTTGGACGCCAATGAAAAGGCAAGTTTGCTAACATGGAGCTTTGTTGCGTCTGATGAAGTCTATTTAAGGGGTCTGGCTCTTAATGAGGTGACTCCCGAAGAGGTCGATGAAATCGAAAAGGCATTGGGCTCTTTTGATGCTCATGCCCCCAATGCGGTTGAAACGGCGATCAAAAAGCTAGCACCGGTTCGGCTCAAGGCTCTCGGCGCCTATTTCTGGAAGGCTTTGGCGCCAGCCGAGCTTCATTTGCCCCTTGTTTATAATTCAAGGACGTTCCTGCAGCAAGCTATGATTGTGCCAGGAACCGTCTTCTTGACAGGTGGCATTATTGCCAAGCAGGAAGAATCAAAGAAGCTGGTTGCTGCCGCTGTCAAACTATCTGACAAGTTGGTTTCAACGATAGAGATTGAAGATGCCCAGCCCATTGAAGTCAAGCCAGAAGATGTCAAAACCATTGTTCAGAAAGTACTTTCCGCCGACAAATCTGTAACGGGAACCGCTTTATTAGAAGAACTTTACGAAATAACATCCGGCAGCAAAACCTTCCGAGACGACCTTCAGAATCTCCTCAATTCGGTGAAAGGAGAGCAAGGCATTGTTTGGGTTGGTGGAGATCGGTTACAAAAGGTGGGATTGATTCCAGAAGGGCTTGATCAATTGCCAGAGGCCTTCTCCTATGAGGATTACAGCCACTTTGACGACGACGACGAACCGGTAGACGTGGAGCTGACCGACGAAGGCCTGAATACAACCCTAAGGAAATTGATCAATCATCCGTTGGCAACCGACGTGCAAGATGAGGTTCTGATTCCTGCACCCAAGGTCATGCCAGAAACTCAAAGGCTGGTTCTTAAGGCAATTCACCGGGACCTGGGCACCTTCCCGCTTTGCCAGTTTTACGACGGATGGTTTGATTCTTCACCAAATTTGCAGGAGCTTGTGGTTATTGATCCAGCCGGAAACGAACTCAATATCTGGATGAATCTCAAGGATCGCATTATGTACAACTGGATTGATTGGTGGCTAGATCAACCCATCGAAAACGGTGCAGTATTCAATCTCACTAAGACCAAGCGTCCCAATGTGTTCGAGTTTTCTTGGCACGAACAGCCCGATTCAGTGGTGTACATCAACAAGCAGAGAATGGAAGTTTTGCGGGACATCGCTGCAAATGGCGAGGGCAAAAGCTGCTTTACCTTGATGACAGAAGTGATTCAGCCTTGGACCAAAGGCGTAGACTTTTTAACCTTGCTCGCCGAAATGAATGTGGTGAGGCGCGTCCGCAGTCGATTGGTTGCTTCGCTGCTATCCAGCTACGAGTGCTTCTACCAAAGGCAGAACTCGTCGGTATGGCACTTTGACGCTAAGAAAGTAGAAAATGGCTTTACCAAGGCCAAAAAGAAGTTTATTAAAAAGTGACTTCGGTATACTATCAGGACTTAAAAAATGGCAAATATCAAATCAAGCAAAAAGGATATTAAGAGAAACCTCAAGCGCAGGTTGCGCAATCAATCAACCAAAGCCGCGTTAAAGACTTTTGTAAAGAAGGCAAGAACCGCAAGCGCCGAGAACGTTGAAGGCGCTGTTCTTCAGGCTTTGAGCGCCCTAGATAAGGCAGCTCAGCGTGGAATTATCCACAAGAATCAAGCAAATCGACGCAAGAGCCGCATTGCAAAAGCCGCCAACAAGCTAAAATCCGCCTAAGGTTTCAAAGAGAAGGGCAGAAGGTCGAGACCTTCTGCCCTTTTTTTATTGCCAGCAAGTTTAGAAGCCGAGCTTAGGAAACGTCTAACAGTTCCAGTTCAAAGATCAAATCTGTGTCGGGAGGAATGACTCCACCGGCACCTCGTTTTCCATAGGCTAGATCGGAGGGAATTCTCACTTTCCTTTTTCCGCCGACCTTCATCCCCAAGACGCCTAAATCGAACCCCTTAATGACACTTCCGGTCCCCAAATTGAACGAGAACGGGGAGTTGCGATCATAGCTGGAGTCAAACTTGCGTCCATCCGTAAAGGTGCCCAGATAGTGCATTGTTACTTTTTTGCCGTCGGTGGCCTCGGTGCCAGTACCGATCATGAGTTCTTCGACTTCAATCATATTTAGTTCTTTCCTCCTGAGGATTTGCCAGAAGATTTATCTGTAGAGCCTGCCCCTGAGGATGCAGGCTGACTTGCCCCTGCTGTCGAACCGGATTTTGCCGCGCTTGTTGGTGCAGGCTGTGGAAAGTATGGTTTAAGCACGGGACGCGACGGAGCGGTTTGATTTCCTAACTGGCAAAGACAAACTCGGAAGTAGATCGTAGAATTGGGCGGGATACCGTTGGTTGGTTGAGATCCAAACGCGAGATCGGGAGGTATCACCATTGTCCTAATTTCACCTAGCTTCATTCCGCTAAGCCCAAAGATCAAGCCAGGAATGATAGGGCTTTTGCCAAGAACGATATTGGCTAGCGGGCTCGGTGGGTTGTCCTGAAGGATGATGGTGCCATCTTTTTGAGCACCAATGAACTCGAACCCAATCTTGTCACCGATTTTAGCGGATGGTCCAGTCCCTTGCACGTCTGTATGAACGGTGACTTCTTTGATGGGCTGAGAAATCTTGTGGAGCTCAATCGTAAATTTGAGGGTTGAGTTTCCGGGAATGGGTCCAGCACCCGCCGGTCCATACCCAAGGGCAGGAGGAATGATTAAATTTCGCTTCCCACCAACTTTCATCCCTATGAGCCCTTCATCCCATCCAGAAATAACGCTGCCAAGTCCAACGATGAAGGTAAAAGGTGCCCTGCCAATGGACGAATCAAATTTCTTTCCATTCATCAGCCAACCGGTGTAGTCCACCGTAACTTGATCAAAGTTAGTCACGGCAGGTCCGGTGCCAATTTTGACGTCTTTCACTTTTAAGCCAGACTTTGTGACCACGGTATGGCCCACAGCAGACGAGGTTGTTTGGGTGGTTTGGCCCTTGCTTGTTGTGACCTTTCCGTTTTGACAAATGAGAAGAGGAACAAATAAAAACATTGTTATTAGGCTACCTTTCCGTCGTCGCTATATTTTCGGCGATCAAAGATAAGGTCACTGGCAAGCTGCCATGCTTTGGCTGGTATTTTGTTTTCTGGTGCAATTTTACTTACGTGAACAATGGCAGAGGTCAGCCCATATTCCACTGCATAGTGGAGCATTGCCGAGTTGAGAACTTGACGAATAGCAGGTTTAAGGCCAAAGCTAATGTTGGATACGCCTAAGATGGTGTTCACGGTTGGATGCTGCCTTTTTACTTCTCGAATGGCTTCTAAAGTATGGAAACCGGAGTTTCGGAACTCTTCATCTCCGCTTCCCAGCGTAAAAGTAAGGCAGTCAATAAAAACGTCATGTTCGGCTAAACCATAGTCACGAGTCAGGGCAAGAAGCCGATTGGCAATTGCAACTTTGTCTTCAACTGTTTTAGCCATTCCTTTTTCATCAATGGTCAGGGCAACCACGGCGGCTCCGTATCTTTTTGCGAAAGAGAGAACCTGATGGGCCCGCTTGCCTCCATCTTCAAAATTGATGGAGTTGATCACGGGTTTGCCGGCTACGCACTGAAGGGCCCGTTCTATGACCGGTGGCTCGGTGGAGTCGATCATGATGGGAATTGTCATGGACTTGTTGAGTTTCACAAGCAGGGTTTCCATGTCCTTCACTTCATTCCTGCCTACATAGGCGGTGCAAACGTCAAGCACGTGGCTTCCTTCTGCCTCAACTTCCTGAGCGAGCTCAGTTAAACCGTCCCAATTTTCCGCCGAGAGCATGTCTCGAAAGGCCTTGGAGCCATTGGCGTTGGTGCGCTCTCCAATATAGAGAAGAGAGTTGTCCTGCAGGTACGGCTGATGCTGATACAAGGAGCTCAGCCCAATAAGTTTATAGGCGCCATCTTGATCGGGCCCTAAATTTCTAAAGTCCAGTGATGGAAATAGAGTCTTGCAATTTTGCCAATGGCAGTTGGCAGATGAGGCAAGTTGCTCGACTGCTTTCGTGACCATCTCAATATGGGCGGGAGTGGTTCCGCAGCAGCCACCAATCAAGCATGCACCGTAATCAGAAACAAATTTGGTATGGGCTTCTGCCAATTCAACAGGGGTTAGCTTATAAACTGCAGCCCCTTTTTCCATGACCGGTAGCCCCGCATTTGGCTGCACTAAAATCGGCCGCGTGGAATTTTGGGATAAAAACCTCACGTGGGGTGCCATTTCGGTCGGACCGGTAGCGCAGTTAATCCCAATTGCCGAAACTTCTGGAAACATTTCCAACATCGTGAGGGCAGCAGCTAAATCCGAGCCCAAAAGCATGGTTCCTGTCTGCTCCATCGTCACGGAAACAAACAGAGGGACTTTGCTTCCAAACTCTGCCATGGCGTCAATTGCCGCAATCACGGCCGCCTTAATCATTAAGAGGTCTTGAAGGGTTTCAAGGAGGAGGGCATCACAGCCGCCTCGAAGCAAACCTAAAAATCCCTCCTTGTAAGTTGATTCTATCGTGCTCCAATCGGTCTGGCTCAAACTAAGAAGCTTTGTGCCAGGACCCAATCCTCCAACCACAAACCTTTGTTTAGGATTGCTAAATTCAGATTCTGCAGCCCTTCTTGCAATCCTTGCTCCCTCGTAACAAATGGGATAAACCAGATCGGCGATGCCATATTCAGCTAAGACTATAGAGGAGGCTCCGAAGGTGTTTGTGGTTACAAGATCTGAACCGGCTTCGAAGTAGCTTTTGTGGATCTTCTCGATGACCTCGGGAGATGTCAGATTCAGGGCGTCGTTGCAGCCTTCCACCTGTTCTGGTGTAAGAGAGGGGGTGGGAATGGATGCCCCGGTTCTCTGGCCAAAGCTATCAAAATCAAACCGAGAGAGATCAAATGCAGCCGCAGTTAGATTAGCAGATTGGATTTGGGTCCCCATTGCTCCGTCAAAGATAAGGGTTTTTGTTCCAATGAACTCCCATAAATCTGCCATTTTCATAAAGGCTACCATTACGGGTGCCAAGAAACTAGCCAATGATTCTAATGCGGCAGTGGCGTAGGTACTTAAGTTTGAAAATGGAGCCTATCTTGTGGGAAGATGCCTTTTGACTGGGGAAATCAGATTTTTAAGGCTCCACGCCTTTTGCAATTTTGCAAGGGAAGGCGAATTGGGTCACTAATGTGCCCAAATAGGTAGACATCTGAAAGTAAATTGCAAACTTGTCCACAAAAAGCCAAATTTATCCAAAATTTCCCAATTTTTCCCCGGAAACTGGTGTACAGTGTTACCAAGGTCATGAAGACCGGTTCGACTCATAAAAATGCAACGGATTTGTGCGGCCATAACGGTCGAGTGAGGCGGATTGCTTTGCGGCGGTGACAGCTACGGTTGCCGCCGCATCGTAACTTATTTTGATGGTTTGAAATGGCATTACATAGCTCAGGAATTGGTTCATTTCACCTGTCTTACGATGGCAACCATGAAACCACGATTGACAAGATCAATCGTATCTCCATTCCTAAAAGAATGCGCGATGGCCTCGGAAGTTCCTGTGTTCTTTATTTAAACGAACTTGATGTCATTTCGATTTATTCGACCCAAAATTGGCTGAGCCGCATCGAAGGGTTGACAAGCCTCGATCGAAATTCAATTGCCTATGGCGATCTGACCCGCATGATTTCGGCGATGTCTTTTTCTGATGTTCCCATTGACGGCGGCCGAGTTGTCATTCCGGATTCATTAAAAAAGAGGGCTGGAATCGAATCGAATGTCATTATTTGCGGATGTTTTGACCGCTGCGAAATTTGGGCACCAGAAGCCTTTGAAGAGTATCTGAGGGACATTTTTGGTTACAAGGCAGAAAAGCGGGCCACTGTCAAGAGGATTTGGGATGAAGTAGATGCCGCGGTCCAAAAACTCAAGGAGGCAGGGTAGGGATTATGGAATCTGCTGGTTTTCATGTGCCGGTTATGGTTCGAGAAGTCTTTGAGGCGATGAAGCTTCCCAAGGGTGGCGTCTATGTTGATGGCACCTTGGGACACGGGGGCCACGCCCTTGAAGCGGCCAAGTTTATCCAGCCTGGTGGAACCGTTTATGGGTTCGACTGGGACATTAAGATGCTAGAGATCGCTAAAGGGCGCATTTCCGGCATCGACAATGTTCATTGGAACACCTTCAATATCCCTTTTTTTGATGCCCCCGAGTTGCTTTCAAACCTCAATGTTCGGGCGGATGGAATTTTGCTAGATCTCGGAGTCAATTCGGGCCACTTTGATGACCCTTCCCGTGGATTTTCTTTTAAGGAGGGTCCGCTTTCGATGAAGATGAACGAAAGCTCAGGAGAGCCAGCTTCGGCTTTCTTGAACCGTATGACACCTTATGAAATTGAATCTGTTTTGCTGGAATATGGCGATGAGCGATGGGCTAGGGCGATTGCCAAGCAAATCGTGACAAGACGAAAGGAAAAACCGCTAAGAACAACCACCGATCTGGTTGATTGCGTACTTGCCGCCATCCCCGCCGGAGCCCGAGATAAGAGAATCCATCCTGCAACCCGAACTTTTCAGGCGATCCGAGTTCTGACAAATTCTGAACTTGATCGTTTAGAGGAAGCGTTTATGGGCTTTGCAGAGATCTTGGCAAAAGGAGGGGTTTTGGTGATTCTTTCTTATCACTCCGGTGAAGATAGAATTGCAAAGCAGTTCATCAAAAGGGAGACGAAAAGCAAGGATAGCCATCGGTTTGTCTCTTTGTTCGAGAAACCAATCCAGCCGTCGGCCCAAGAAATAAGATTTAATCATCGCGCAAGAAGCGCGAGGATGCGAGCGATTCAAAAAGTCGCTTGAATTTAAGGAAGAAATCATGAGCGCATCAAAAATATTTAGTCGTCACGGCATCGCCGCAACCCCTTCAAAGCGTTACCGCAGCGGAGTGAGTCTGCCTCAAACAAAGGCGCCTCCTGCCATTGCTGTGCTTGCGGTTCAGGCTGCGGTTTGTGGTCTTGTCATTGGGTTTAGCTATGTGGGATTTGCTTTAGCTTGGAACATGCAAATGGAGGCTTCAAGGCAGTTGGATGCGTCCTACCAGTCCAGAATCAGCGCTGCCGATTCTTCGATTGGGGATCTAAAGCGATCCATTCAAATGTTAGACTCTCGCTATTCGATCGAGCAGTGGGCTCAGGAAAATGGATATACCCTTGATGGCACGGCAACAGCGGCGACTTTAGACAAGCCTCAAACGTCAGTTTCTCGATGAAATTCCGCCGTGGGTCTTGGCTGTTTTGGACTTTAGGGATTGCTTTTGGAGCAACCTTAATCAGCCAAGCCAATGTGCAGATTTTGGCCAGAAGCCGAGTGCTAGCAGAAGCAAAGGCTAGCCATCGGTATATCGTCGAGACTCATTCGGTTGCAAGACGGGGAACCATCTGGACCTCGGATCATCGGCCGTTGGCAGAAAACGAAAGTGGTTTTCAGCTATGCGTTAATTTTTCGGATGCCCCCAATGCCCCGAAAGTACCAAGGAGTCCTGCGTTTTACAGTGATTTAAGCACCGCTTCGGGGATTCCTCTTGCCGAGATTGAAAGCAGGGCCGATGCTGGTCAGGAAACGTGTTGGGCGCAAGGACTTGGGAGGACTCAAACCCTCAACGTCGAAAGAATTAAGGAGCTTTGGAAGGCAGATGGAATTGGATTAGGACCCTCCAACCGAAGAATCTATCCCCTTGGCAGTTATGCGGCGGGAATCACCGGTGCATTCCGCCCAGGCCGCCCAACAGATGGTTTGGAGGGCGGCTTTGAGCACGACTTAGCAGGGAAAGATGGTTCTGCAAAAGGCTGGATTGATCGAGACGGCTCGTTTTTGCCACTTTGGACGGAGTGGGTGCATCCTAAAAAGGATGGGGAAGATATCACAACCACCATAGATAGTGTCCTGCAGAACGATGCCGCCCAACAAATCCGTCAGGCAGTTGATAAATTTGACGCGGTCCAAGGCTGTGCCATCATCATGGATCCCAGCAACGGCAACATTTTAGCGATGGCAAACTGGCCAAGTTTCGAGCCGTCTCCCAAACCAGGGGAGATTGCACCCAAGCGACAGTCAGACCTAGATTCGGCTTATATGCTCCACATGGAGCCAGGCTCAATGTTCAAGATTCTAACCCTCTCTTGTGCGCTTGATTCCAAGGCGATACCGCTGAATTTCTCGATGTACTGCCCGGGAGACAAGATGGTGGCGGGGGTTGCCAGGGTTCGCTGTGCCTTAGAAAATGGGACGCGGGCTCACGGTCAAACTGATTTGGAACAAGCCATCGCCAAAAGCTGTAACATCAGCGCTGCAACGTGGGCCACTCATATCGGAGACGCCAATTTTATTAAATTTATAAAAACGACAGGAGTTCTGAATCGCCCTGATTTGGGTCTCCCTGGAGCCACAACCGGAACCATTGACTATGCTGATCCTGCCAAGGTAATTCAGGCTGCCGATTTAGGATTTGGCCAATCCATTGCCTGCACTCCGATTCAGCTTGCAGCTGCCTTTGCGGCGGTTGCCAATGGAGGTCTTCGCGTTTTTCCAAGGCTTGTGACTGAGGTTGGAAATCAAAAAATACCGTCGAAGGCACCGGTGCGAATCATAACCCAGTCCACCGCTAGCATCGTCAGAAAGTTCATGGTTTCTGTGTTAGAAAAACCGTATGGAACTGGGTACAAACTGCGCATTCCGGGATACACAATTGCCGGAAAGACAGGAACGGCTCAAATTGCCAATGGCAAGCTTGGATACGAAAGCAACTTTCTTGCCTTTTTGCCGGCTGCAAATCCACAGGTCGAGATTTTGGTGATGGTTTATGACCCCAGAAAGAATGGATACTATGGTGCTCAAGTCGCGGGCCCTGTCTTCCATCAGCTTGCCCTTGATTGCATCCAGAGATTGAATATCGCCCCTGATCAACCCATTGCACCCAGTAAGGCAGCCGGACCGTCAAATCCATGATGCTTTCAGAGTGGATTCAGCTCAGTGGGGCTCCCATCAAGTCTCTTGTCGGGGATTCACCGATCAGTGGAATTCAATCAGACAGCAGGAAAGTCAAACAGGGCGATCTCTTTGTTTCGATGCCAAGCCACCGAGGAGATGCGGCAGAATACATCTCAAAAGCGATTGCAGCCGGGGCTGCCGCCGTGCTTGTAGCCGGCGACTCTGCCCCAAAAGCTGGTTATTCTGCCAACGTTGCAGTTGCTGAAACCGGGCCCGGATTTTTAGAACTCTCCGAAGCAGCTTGGCGACTGGCTCATGCCATCTTGGATTATCCATCAAGAGCGATGACCGTGATCGGGGTCACTGGCACAAATGGCAAGACCACCACTGCGTGGATCATCAGGCAGCTGCTGGAGCAACTCTTGGGTCCTTGCGATTACCTTGGCACGTTAGGGTTTGAATGTGAAGACGGCTTGGTAGAGGTTGGCAACACAACTCCTTTTGCAGTAGATCTTGCCCAGTTTCTTGCCAAATCACGCGATACGGGCAGAAAGGGCTTTTCGATGGAAGTGAGTTCTCATGCTCTTGCCGAGAAAAGATCGGATGGGGTTGAGTTTGATGCAACCGTCTTCACCAATTTAACCCAGGACCACCTTGATTTTCATGGATCGATGACGGATTATGAATTGGCGAAGTCAAGGCTCTTTTTTGAGCTTCCAAGCCAGACAAAAAAGTCCTGCACGGCAGCGATCAATAAAGACGATCCCGTCGGGGAAAAGTGGCTCAGGAAGCTTCCTTCTGCGATCCCCTATTCAGTCTCTAATTCCTCTAGTGGCGGCGTTTATGGCCGACCCAATTTCGTAAGAGCAGACCGCATTGCGATGGACTTTACATACGGAGGGTCCAGCGTGGAGGCAGAATTTCTGTTAGGCGGTAACTTTAATGTTCAAAACGCTTTGGCTGCCGTCGCGGGTTTGGTGGCGGCTGGCTTTGAGTTTAAGCAGGTTGTGGAAGCTCTCTCTGCAGTGAGGCCCGTGCCAGGCAGGTTTGAGTCGGTTCCAACCGGAAAGACCTTTAGTGCCATTGTTGACTACGCCCACACTCCGGACGCCCTTCAGAAGCTATTAAGCAGCGTCCGAAATCTCCAACCAAGGCGAATTATCACCGTCTTTGGATGTGGAGGAGATCGAGACCGCACCAAGCGACCCAAAATGGCTTACGCGGCAACATCATTGAGTGACATCACTATTATCACCAGTGATAATCCAAGAACTGAGGATCCTAAAGCCATCTTAAATGAAGTCGAGACAGGGGTCAATGCCGGAAGCCGTTACCTTAAAATCGTGGATCGAGCGGAGGCTGTCAAAAAGGCCATCATGCTGGCAGAAGAAAGGGACATCGTTGTGGTTGCTGGCAAGGGGCACGAAAATTATCAAATCATAGGACATGTCAAGCATCCTATGGATGACCGCGCTTTGATTAAAGAAGCCCTAGATCATGTGGGAGGCTCAGAATGAAAGTTCTTTTAAGTGAAGTTGCCCAGAGGCTAGGTGGAGTTCCAAGCCATTTCGATGGTGATCCTGTGGTCACTTCATGGGCACTGGATAGCAGGGAAGCGACCGACGGAAGTCTGTTTCTAGCAATCCGAGGAGATAAGGCCGATGGGCATGACTTTATTAGTCAGGCAATTAAAAATGGTGCGGTGGCTGCTGTGGCCGAGAAAGAGGTCCCTTTTCCAAGTATTTTAGTGCGTGACCTTGTTTCTGCACTGGCAAGGATGGGTAGATCATGGCGGGAAGAGTTTTCGGGGCCAGTTATTGGGGTAACCGGCAGCGCCGGCAAAACGACCACCAAAGAGTTTATTGCTAAAGCCTTGGAACCTTTGGGCGTTGTCCTCAAGACTCTTGGAAATCGGAACACGGAATACACATCACCCCTAGTCTGGTCGGAACTCAATGCAAACCATAAGACGGCAGTGATTGAGATGGGGATGAGGGGCACCGGTCACATTGCCCATTTAGCCTCGATTTCTAAACCAACGATTGCAGTAGTCACCAATATTGGATATTCCCACTTGGAGATGGTTGGATCACGAGAAGGAATCGCAAGAACCAAGGCTGAGATTTTTGGAACAGTGCCCGATGATGGCGCCTCTGTTCTTTGGGCGGAAGACGATTATTTTGATTATCTAAAGTCAAAATCCAAAGGAAGAATTGCCTCCTTTGGATTTTCCACCAACGCAGATTGCTTTATCGAAAAGTACCAAGTCATGAGTACAGAAAGGTCGCTGGTCTCTGGAAAGTGCTTTGGCATGGAATGGAACTGCCAACTTCCTTATGTGGGTCGCCAAAATGCCCTCGCTGCATCATGTGCTATTTTGGTGGGCCAATTATGCGGGGTTCAGCCACCGCAGGCAGCGGCTTCCATTGAATCGGTGAAGTTGCCAGCGCTAAGAACCGAGTGGGTCACTTTGCCGTGCGGCGCCAAAGCCTTGGTAGATGCGTACAATGCCAGTCCAAGCAGCATGGCTTTTGCTCTGGAAACCCTGTTATCGGTTCCTCGAACCGGAAGAGCGTTTGCGGCCCTTGGTGCCATGAGGGAGCTGGGAGACGAAGAAGAATTTGCTCATAAAAGACTAGGAGACTCTCTTGTTCAAGCGGGGCTTTCCGGTGCAATCTTGCTGGGCGGTCCAATGCAGCATGCGGTGGATGCGGCTCAAGGCTTGCCGGTTCAATTAGCTTCGAACTTAGATGATGTCCGCGCTTACCTATCTAATCTCCAAGAAGGGGATGTGGTGCTGATCAAAGGCAGTCGCGCCTATGAACTAGAACGAGCCTTGCCAGATGGATCTCAGCCAATCAATGGGGGCCAAGTTCATGGCTAATGCGTTGCATAGTTTTTGGATTGCCTTTGGCTTGTCGGCTCTCTTTGCTTTTCCTGCTTATAAACTGCTCATTGCCCTAAAATCAAGGCAAACCGTGTCTCAGTTTGCGCCGGAAGGGCACCAAGTCAAACAAGGGACTCCGACCATGGGCGGAATCTTTGTCGTGGCAGCCATCGCTTGCACTTTGGGGATCGCGGGAGACTTTGGCAGCCTCTTTTGGGTTGTCTTGCTGTTTGGTGCCATTGGATTTGTTGACGATTATGTGATCCCGAAGCTGATCTCCGGCAAACGTGGATTGGGATGGAAGCAAAAACTGACTTTGGAGCTTGTGGCTGCGGCGATCATAAGTCATGGTTCGATTGCTTCTCGATGTGAGTCAACTTTTTTGATTCTCTTCTATGCCAATGCTTACAACTTTTCTGATGGGCTTGATGGTCTAGCCGCAGGAATAGGGCTCATTCTCTTCGGCTGGCTCTTGCCCTTTAGCAGCGTCGGAATCAATCAGGCTGCAGCCGGTGCAGCCATGGGGGCACTGATACCTTTTGCCTTTTTAAATGCGCCTCCCGCAAAGATATTCATGGGAGACGTCGGCTCTTTGCCACTAGGGGGGCTAATCGGATGCCTAGTTTGGAGGATTGCAGAGTCAGGGGGTCAGCAGGGACATCAGGACGGAGGCTCCATCTGGGCTGCCCTTGTCCTAGTTTCATTGGTACTTTGTTCGGAATTGGTGCCCGTGCCGTTGCAAATTGCAAGCGTTAAGCTGTTTAAGAAAAAGCTTTTTCCTTATACTCCCATTCACCATGCCTTTGAAAAAGCCGGTTGGAAGGAAACGCGAGTTATGGCGATGTTTGTGCTCACCCAATTGGTTCTAGCGGCGGTAGCCATGTCACTAGCCTTTCATAGCATTGTTTTGGTAGGGAACAGCTAGATAAACCTGTGAAGAAAATTCTGGTTTTCGGGTTAGGGCGCTCAGGGATAGCGGTTGCAAGGGCTGCAATCAGCAAAGGAATTGGCGTTGAGATCATTGATGAAAGCCCCTTGGATCGGCTTTCCAAGCCAGATTTAGTTAGTGAGGTGAAGGCTTTAGGTTGCGCTTTGACTCTCAACTGGAACCGAGAACTTTCTGACTTGGGTCTAGTCGAGGCGGTTGTTGTTAATCCAGCGGTTGATCGGCGCCACGCGGCACTGGCTGCAATCTTGGCAACGGGAGTTCCCATTTTCTCGGAGGTTGAATTTGCCTATCAAATTTCGAGAGGACCGATTCTTGCCATCACTGGCACTAACGGAAAAAGCACAACCACGGTCATGACTTGGCTCGCCCTCCGTTCGGCCGGTGTTGACCCTTTACTTTGTGGCAACCTTTTTGGATCAGGTTATCCAGAGCAGCCGTTAACGACGGCCGCGCTCAATGGTGATTTGGGTCAACCACTGGTTGCGGAAGTCTCTAGCTTTCAGTTAGAGTGGATTCAAACTTTTCGGCCCAAAGTGGCTGCAATAACCAATATCACGCCGGACCATAGTGACCGGTACAACAGCTTTGATGAGTACGCCCAAACTAAATACAAAATTTTTGATCACCAAACTAACACGGACTGGGCCGTTGTCAACGGCGCTGATCCTATCACAAGCCAACTGATCCAGAGATCAAAAATAAAAGCAAGAATTTTGCGAGTCGGAAAAGATGCGGTTTTCAATCAACATGCACTTGAAGTTTTTGGTAGGTCCATCCCCTACGCAGAGTTGCCTTTTACGGAGGAACACAACGTTAAGAACTGTGCCATGGCGATGATGATTGCTGCCTGCAGCCTTGAACCTAACGATGCGCCTACTACCGAGATTTGGCCCCAGATTTCAAAAGGGCAGTTCGAGGCACTTCTGGATGGGATCAGGAAGTTTAAGGGGCTGTCCCACCGGATGGAAAGGCTCGGTTCTAAAGGCGGCATTGAAATCATCAACAATTCGATGTGCACAAACCCAGCCGCACTTGTTGCGAGCCTCAAATCGCTTGGGAAGAAGGGACGAGTTCTAATTGGTGGAGTCTCCAAAGACCTTGACTTTACAGAAGTCGGTAATTATTTAAGGTCTTCTTGCCACGCTCCTTATCTCTATGGCCGAGACCGGCATCTTATTGCTCAACAAATGAATTTAAACCCGCATGAATTTGAAACAATGGAAGAAGCCTTTGCTTGTGCCGCCCAAGAATCCAAAGAGGGAGATACAATACTATTAGCTCCGGGATGCGCTTCCCAAGATCAATTTAGAGACTTCCGCCATCGCGGGGACGTCTTTCGTGAGTTAGCCAAGGATTGGCTTGCATCATGAAGAAGGATCGCATTCCCTATATAACGGAGTATGTTGCCCCCAGTTTAGCTTTCTTGCTAACGATCATCGGGGTGTTTTTTGCGATCGACGCCGGCTATGCGCGGTCTATGCATGCTGGCCATGGAAATTTGCCACCCGAGTTTTACAGCCAAATGGAAGGCTGGGTGGTAGGGATTGTGGCCGCCGCGCTGATAGCCCGCCTCAATGTTAAGATTGTAAAGCGGTCTGCTACCCTATTTTGGGTGGTGGTTTTAGCGTTTCTCTTTTTAGCAAGGTATTCGCCGCTCAAAATTATCAAGAGCGGAGCCGCGAGATGGATTCATTTTGGGCCGATCGTCATCCAGCCAGCCGAATTGGCAAAGCTTGGTGCGATCCTGTTTGTGGCTTCCATTTTGGCTTTTCTTGCCGACGACTATTCTCGTAAGAAAAAGGAAGGAATCAAGAATCCGCAGCCTCAAACAGGGGTTATAGTTTTTTCGACCATTTTGCTGATAGTTGGTGTTTTTCTGGTTGAAAAGGAACCCGATCTTGGGACGGCGGGCGTCATTGCTGCCACATGTTTGATTATGATGGTTGCGGGAGGCGTCAGGTGGAAAACGGTCAGCATGATTGCCCTCGTTCTCGCCTTGGGAGGACTTGTGTTTGTGATGAGTAAGTCTTACCGTATGACCCGATTTTTGAATCACGGTTCTCAATGGTCCGCAAAAAATGTGGACGGGGCAGGCTTCCAGCAACTGCAAGCCAAGGTTAGCATGGCCTACGGAGGCATCACGGGGGTTGGAATTGCCAATGGACGAGCCAAGCATGTCATCCCTGCCCCAACCACAGATTTTGTAATGGCTACGGTTGCCGAAGAAACTGGATTCTTGGGTGCGGGAGCGATACTGCTCTTGCTGGCGATTCTGTGCTGGAGATTAATTGTGCTGGCAGTAGAAACGGAATCGACGTTTGCAAGCCTTGTTTTAGTGGGAATCGCGGCTTGGCTAGCGATCCAGGGATGCACCAATCTTCTTCAGGCCAACGATACTTTGCCAGCCATCGGGATTCCTTTTCCGTTTATTAGTTCTGGAGGCTCTAGCTTAACCATTCTTTGGATGGCGATTGGCACCATTCAGGCCGTTTTGCGTCCAGCACCCTCAAAGCAAGCAGAGGAGGTTGCTAATGATCGTCTTCTCCGGAGGCGGAACGGGCGGGCATATCTATCCCGCTCTTGAAATTGCAAGAATGGCGTCCGATGAGGGGGTTGATTTGTGCTACGTCGGCTCCTTTCGAGGTCAGGAAGGTAAGGTTTGCCAAAACGAAGGTATCCCGTTTTACGGACTGCCTTCCCAGCCATTGTGGAGTTTAAAGACGCCGCGGGGATGGTCATCTTTGATCAAGTTGCTTCAAGCTACGACATTGGCAAAAAAGAGACTGCGCCACTTGAAGCCATCGGTTATTTTTTCTACTGGTGGTTATAGTGCGGCTCCGGTTATGTATGCGTCTCGGGCTTTGCAAATTCCCCTCATTGTTCATGAGGCCAATTCGATTCCCGGCAGAAGCAATCTCATGTTTGCCAAGAGGGCCCATAAATTCAATTGTGTTTTCAAGAAAACGCTCTCCATCGTTCCCACCGCAGTTAGGCTCGGACAGCCAATCCGCAGGGAGCTAAGAAGCCAAGCTCTAGAAGCCGATGGTCAAAGCAGGCAGGGGATTCTGGTTGTGGGTGGGTCACAAGGTTCGGGGTTCCTCAATGAGCGAGTTCCCGAAGCCTTGGCATCAATGACACCGCCGCCAGCCGCGACCATCGTGACCGGCAAGGGTGCGAAAACTCCGAGCGCTGACGGACAGTTGACATCATACGTTGAATTTTTGGAAGCCCAACAAATGGCAAGTGCATACGCCTCAGCAGAAATAGTCATCGGAAGAAGCGGAGGATCTCTTGCAGAATTTGCTGCCTTTAGATTGCCTTCCATCTTGGTTCCTTACCCGTATGCCGCGGGGCAGCATCAGTTGCACAATGCCATGGAATTTGCAGAAATGGGAGCCGCACGTGTCTTGCAGCAAGAAGAAGCTGATTCTAAGGACATAAGGGAAGCTATCGAATACTGGCTTAGCCCTGGTGAATCCGTGTCATCTGCCAAGAAAGCACTTGCAGAATGGGATTGCCCGCACGCGAATACAGACCTCTGGAATCTCGTTAAAGGAGCCGCAAACTGAGAACAAAGCTAGAAATTTCAGATAGTTTTGGCCAAAAAGCTGAGCTTGCTAGTAAGAAGTCTCTCTTCTTGGTTGGCATTGGTGGAGCTGGCATGGCCGGACTTGCTGAACTTGCCCTTAGCCGAGGACTGCGGGTTACTGGCAGTGACCTTGTCCCATCACCATCTTTAGATCGACTTCACGAGCTGGGAATTCACTTTCATCTTGAGCAAACTGGCAAAATACCGCGCCACATTGACGCGGTGGTTGTAAGCGATGCAATTGACTTAAACTCTAACCTCGACGTCCTCGAAGCCAAACGGCGCCACTTGCCCTTGTTTCGACGTTCCCAGCTTTTGGGGTTCCTTGTTGCAGATTGGAAGGTAATCGCTGTCACAGGGACTCATGGTAAAACCACAACGACGGGGCTGTTGGGCAGCGCACTGTCGGCGGCAGGCTTGGCTCCGCTGGTCATCGTTGGTGCGCCGCTAGTAGGGAAGGCGGGTCCAATTCAGCCAGGGTATGGTGATTGGGCAGTCGTGGAAGCTTGCGAAGCCTACAATGGAATGCACGATTTGGACCCAGAGTGGGTGCTACTGACCAACCTTGAATTAGACCACGTTGATTTTCATGGAAATTTTGAGAATCTAAAGGCCAGCATGGCTCGGTTTTTGGATTCGACTCAAGGCAAGGGCGGGGTTGTTTACTGTGGCACGGATTCTGGTGCCTGTGAGGTTGTGGCAATGTCCCAAGCCAAAAGTTATCCCTATTTCTTGGATCAAGCCATAGGCCCTCTCACGGTTATGGGAGACCATAACTTGCATAACGCATCTGGTGCCTTGAAACTTATCGGGGCTGCTTTCGGACCAGAAGTGGCGGCAAAATCCATTCCTGGCTTGCGACAATTTCAAGGTGCAAAGCGGCGATTAGAGACATTGCAAACCAGCCCAGTCACGGTAATTGATGACTACGCTCACACTCCCGCCGAGATCACAAGTTCACTCAGGGCGATTAGGGATCGCTATCCAAAAACCAAATTGACGGTGGCGTATCAGCCTCATCTTTATTCAAGAACTCAAGGGCAGGAAACGGCCTTTGCTAAGGCCCTAGAAGAAGCGGATCAGGTTGTTTTGACCGATATCTACCCAGCACGAGAAGACCCAATCCCGGGGGTTAGCTCGGTGGTGATTGGGGAATCCGTGAAAAAGCCTTGCAAGCATGTCGCCAGCCGCCACTTATTGCCAAGAAAGGTAGCTGAACTTGTAGGAAAGAATGAAATTGTTGTCGGCATGGGAGCGGGCACGATCGAAACCTTCGCCAAGGACTTTATCAAAGAATTTGATCATAAGCTTAAAGTTTCCGATCCCCAATCTGCCAGTCGTCAGGATATTAGGGTCGCAGTTGCTTATGGAGGGTCTTCAAGCGAAAGGGAAGTTTCGATTCTTTCAGGCAGAGCCGTCCTCAGTGCCCTTGAAAGTGCCGGATTTCATGCTTATGGGATAGACATATCGGATCTGCTGTTATCGGGACGCGCCCTTGCCACACTAACGGGGGTTGACCGCCCAGATTTAGTCTTTTTGACGGTCCACGGTACCGATGCTGAAGATGGTTCCATCCAAGGCTTGCTCGAGATGCTACATCTTCCTTACACAGGCTCTAAGCTGTTATCCAGTGCCAAAGCAATGGACAAGGCCCTCACCAAGGAGATTCTTGAATCGAAAGGAATCAGGACTCCCCATGGGCTTATTCTTACGGGGCCAACCGCAGAAAGTCCCATTCCTTTGCCAGTGGTGGTCAAGCCGAATGCGGAAGGTTCAACAATCGGACTAAGCTTTGTTCGGGAACCTCAACACTTTGCTGCCGCTGTTCAACGAGCGTTGGCTTGTGGCCCGTCCGTATTGGTGGAGGAAGAAATCATTGGGATGGAAGTTTCGACCCCTGTTTTGTGCGGCAGGGCTCTTCTTCCGGTAGAAATTTCACCAAGAAGCGGGGTTTATGATTTTCAGTCGAAATATGCGGCCGGTGCTACAGAAGAGATCGTGCCTGCCAGGCTCGGCAGGAAACTGCTAGACCTGTGTCAGGACATTGCTCTGGAGGCGCATCTGGCTCTGGGCTGCTCGGGTGCCACGAGGACAGATATGATTGTCAATCCCGCTGGCGACGAAAGGGATTCCATTACGGTGCTGGAAATCAATACCTTGCCAGGCATGACGGCAACCTCATTGCTGCCAGCCAGTGCGGCGGCAATGGGACTCACCTTTGAACAGGTTTGTGTTGAAATGGTCATGGACGTGCTTGATGGGGCCCAATCTGATGGCCCGTAAGCGAAAACTTCCTCAAGTGCCATGGGCATTTTTCCTTTGGACTGCCTTTGTCCTTAACATATGGATAGGATTGCACCACTCCCACGTAACAAATTTGCGGATTGTGCGGGTTGTTGGGGTGCCTGCCGCTGATCAGGGGGCCGTCAATCAATACCTCCAACAGCTGAGTGGCACGCCAGGTTTAAAAGTGAATCGTGCAAGTGTTGAATCTCAAATGTTGGATTTGCCCGACATCCGCTTTGCAAGGTTTGAAAGCAATGCTTTTGGTGATGGCAGGCTAGAGCTTCAGCCTTACCAGCCGGTTGTGGCCATTAAGGGCACGGATTACGGCTTAACTCCCAGCGGCGTTGTACTGGCAAGAGGCGCGGGGTTGGCACCGCTGCCCTCGCTAAGCCTTCCCCCTGGCAGTTTGCAGCCAATTTCGGGGCTTAGCCAACCGTTGCCTCTAACGCTGGAAATTCAGGCGACCTTGAGTCTCAAGCAGTATTGGCCTGATCCTCAAGCCCAAATCCAGGTCAATGAAGATGGCACTTTTGCCGCGGTTGCAAGCAATGGCCCTGAAGTTGACTTTGGAACTATTGCAGATTATCAAAAAAAGTATGCCGTACTTTCTCAGATTTACAACCAGCATCCTGAGTACTTTAAGCCAGGAATTATTTTAAATCTTGTTGATCCATCCCATCCCACCGAGCGGAACCGAATACAATTAAAGAGAGGTTAAAGTTAGTTGTGAACCCATTTGCAAAAAGAATCAAGCCACAGGACAACTGGGTCATTCCAGTGAGCATACTTGGGGTGGTCCTTGGCATTATGTTCACATCGGCGTGGGTGACTCAGCAGAACCGCCCTACAAGGCTCGGGCTGACGGATCCAAGCCAAGAACAAAGAATTGCACTTGGTCCGATTGATCTTCAACAAAAGAACGCGCAACTTGCCCAGGAAGTAGCGAGGCTGCGAGATGAAAAGACCCGCTTAGAAAACTCGGTGGCTACTCAGACTGGTTCTTCAAAACTTTTAAACCAAGAATTGCAGGCTGCCAAAGAGTTTGCTTGTCTAACTGATGTGGAGGGCCCGGGAGTCGTAGTGACCCTGCGAGATAGCCAAAAACCAGTGACCGAGTACGTGCAAGATCAGATCATTCATGATGGAGACGTGCTTCGGGTGGTTAATGAACTTTGGAACGCGGGTGCCAATGCCATTTCCGTGAACAACAACCGGGTGGCGCCAACAACGGCAATACGGTGCGTCGGCTCGACAATTTTGGTCAATAACACACCGGTTGCGTCTCCCATCGCCGTTCGGGCAATTGGAGATCCTGCCACATTATTAGGCGCGCTCAATTTGCCAGGAGGGGTTTTATCGGAGATTCGATCGACCGATCCTGCCATGGTACAAATTGACACTGTATCGGAAATGACCATCTCTGCGTTCACAGGAAGCACACAAATGAAGTTTTCTAAAGTACCGCCCGTCACTGGCAAACTTTCACCTTAAGGAATCAATCAAGAAACTTCATGATCCTTATTCCTATCCTTGCGGTCCTTATTGGCGTTATCATTGGCCTACTCATGCACCACCCGTTTACGGGAAACTTAGGACAGTACTTGGCAGTGGGATGCTTGGCAGGTTTGGATACGGTTTGCGGCGGAATTCGATCGGGATATGAAGGGAAGTTCCACACCGACATTTTTGTGAGTGGATTCATAACAAACTTAGTCATTGCCATTTCTATGGCTTGGCTAGGAGACCGCATTTACATTGATCTTTACCAGGCGGTTGCTCTTGTGTTGGGTTGGCGCATTTTTACCAACCTTAGCTTAATTCGACGGTCCATCTTAAATCAGTGGCGTGACGCCAGGGAAAGAAGGCGACAAGAAGAACTTGCAAAGCAATCAAGAGCCTCTTCCGCGAACCTAGGTGACCCCGCATCTAACTAAACGGGTTTAATCCTATAACTTACTGGATCAATGAGAGTCACCAAAGAGCAGATTTACTGTGTTGTTGAACCGGGTTCTAACCGGGTCAATGCTTTAGCCTTCAACGGCGTTTCCGAGCAATTAACTCCCCTCGCGTTTGCCTCGGTTCCAATCAATGGGATGTGGAAAGGGGAAGTTTCGGACCAAGACAAATGTTCCGAAGGGATCAAAGCCGCGCTAAGGTCCCTGCAGAATAGTTTGGGACGGGTGCCCGAGCAACTGTTTTGTGTAGCTTCTAGCGCCAAATTTACGAGTTCCGTCAGTCAGGGATTTTTGCCAATTATTCCTAAAGGAAGACTGGTTACCAAGGATGATGTGCTTCAGGTTGTTAACCACTCCCGCCAGTCTAAACTGTCTGGCAATCTACAGGAGATTCAGGTGGCACCGCTTGGGTTTAAATTAGATGGCAAGTCGACGGCAAGACCACCAGTAGGGCAGCCTGCTTCCAGGCTAGAAGTTGAAACTTACATTGCTTTTGGGGATAAGTCCGAAATGCAGATGCGATCTCGGGTCTTTGCCAACTCAGGGTTTTCTTGCACGCAATTTATTTTGGGCCCCTTTGCGTCGGGCTTGGGGGTTTTGACCAAAGACGAGCGGGAACTTGGAACAGTTTGCATCGATATTGGGGAATCCAAAACCGATGTTTCCGTTTTTCTTCAAGGAGGGCTGGCCTACACGGCAACTGTGCCTTTGGGAGGCAGAAACGTGACTCAGGACATTGCCGGCCTGCTCAAAGCCACTCAGGAAGAGGCAGAAAGGCTCAAGCTTAGGTACGGGGCATCGATGGCTAAACTTGTTGGGCAAGATCAAACGGTAGAGGTCCATCAAATTGGGCAATCCGGTCCTCGGCCAATGCAGCAATCGGTTCTCTGTGAGATTATTGAAAGTCGCATGAAGGAAATCATCCGGCTTAGCTTGTCGGGAGTTGAGAAGTTCTATCCTTTATCTGATCTTTCCGGCGGTGTTGTTCTAACCGGAGGCGGAAGCATGCTGCGGGGTACGGCTGCCCTTTTAGAACACCAGTTTCAAGTGAGCCGCGTGAGGGTTGGATCGCCGGATTTAGACATATTCAGCCAGGCTACGGATTCCGAAATGACGCCGGCATCTCTTGCGGCACTGGCGGGAATGGCGTATTTCGCTCACGAAGATTCCGAGGATGAGCTAACAACCGCGAATGCGCTTGATGGTCTCAAAGAGCGAGTTAGAACCCTTTGGTCAATTTTAAGCAGTTCAAGTTAATCAAATCGAATCCTTATTCTTGCTAGGGCTGTCCAAAGACGATTGAAGTCATTAGAAATTTTCATAAAAATTAATTTTTTTATAGAAAAACGGTATGCAAGCCCCCATTGTAGTCCCCAATCGGTATAAACTAGTACCTCGGAGCAATTGGATAAGCGCCTCCTACGCACAGGTGGTTCATGCTCCTACTTCTAGGAATAAAAATGGCAAAAAGTGAAGAAAAACGTGCAGGCGTATCCATTAAAGTTGTAGGTATTGGCGGCGGAGGCTGCAACGCAGTCGAGCGCATGTTAGAAAGCGGAATCGAGAGCGTTGAATTCATAGCGATTAACACAGATTCGCAGGCTCTGGATCGCTCACATGCCCAAACCAGAATTCAGATTGGTCCAACTCTTACGAAGGGCTTGGGATCAGGCGGTGACCCAGAGAAAGGACGTGCCGCTACCGAAGAATCCAAAAATGAAGTCCGCAAGGCACTCGATGGTGCCGACATGGTTTTCATCGCCGCTGGACTAGGCGGAGGCACCGGAACAGGTGGCGCGCCTCTTGTTGCCGAGATTGCCAGAGAGCTTGGCGCCCTAAGCGTTGCGGTTGTGACAAAGCCATTCCAATTTGAAGGAAGCCGGCGAGTTCGGTTGGCCGAAGAGGGTCTCAAGGGGCTGATGGGCCGCGTAGACACCGTAATTGCCATTCCCAATGACAGAATCCGAGAAGTTGTTGAGATGAAAACAACGATGTCGGAAGCATTTAGGAAGGTCAATGAAGTTTTGCACCACGGCGTCCAAGGGCTAGTAGAGATCATTACCAAGGCGGGAACCATGAATGTAGATTTCGAAGATGTTAAGACGATCATGTCCAATGCGGGGCCTGCCCTGATGGGAATTGGGTACGGAGTCGGTCAAGAAAGAGCGATCCAAGCCGCTGAATCTGCGGTTCGCAATAAGTTGGTTGATGTGGACATTCAGGGAGCAAAAGGAGTTTTGGTTAACATCGCCTGCTCTGAAGATTTGACTCTGAACGAATTTAATGAAGCGATGACCTACATTCGGTCTCTTTGCGATCCAGAGGATGCCAATATCATAACAGGCTATGCCATTGATCCTGATTTAGAGGGCACTATCCGAATCACCTTACTAGCAACCGGATTCGATCCTTCTAGCCATCATCAAAGAATCAGCGCAGACACCGCTTTTGCGGTCGTGGATAAGAACGATGAAGCGGTCCCCACAATGAAAGAAAGGATCACGGTGGGAGCCAATCGCGACCAAGTGACTCCAACCGTGGTTGACGATGCCGATTTTGAGATTCCGGCTTTTATTCGTGAAAATAAACCGAGACAAGTCTAGCCTTTCGTTCGTCTGTGTCCTAGATAGGCATTATGACGAAGCTTCAGGTTAGTGCATTGAGTTGGCTCTTTGGAGGGTTCTTTCTTACAGCCGCATTGATTACCAGTGCGGCTGCATATCCATTTTCCGCATTCAGGGTTCAGGTTCCGGCAAGCCCGATACCGCTGGCCCAGGTAGACATGAGTTGGCCGGAAAGTGCAGGATTTCTCAAGATCATGCCGATAACCCCTGCCTTTGGGCCCAATTTTATGGCCGAAGAGTGGGGCACATTATTTGGTCCGGCCATAAGCAGCACTGCTATTGCCCCGCCTCCAGCGGTAGGTACCACACCAGTTTTTACTTCGCCAGTGCCGAGTCCTGCTGGTCCTCCCTCTACATTAGGACCCGCGATCCCAGGTTCGGCTCCAACCCAACCGGCGGGGCCCGGAAAAGTCACCAACCTCAAGCAGCCGGTCAAGAAGCCAGGGGAGTGGGTGGACGTTCCAAGTTCCAAGGCAAGCCAGATCAAGGTTCAAGTTTTAGAAAAATCCCAATCTACCGCTCCGTATCAGCCCAAGTCCGTTATTCCCATTGCTGGTCAAACCTCCCCCCCTCCTGCAAACCTTAAATTAGCGGCTCCTTATCAGCTTCCAGTCGCTGTCTCGGGAAGAATAGAAGGTGCCTATGTCAGTTGGACTCCGGGAGTCATCTATGTGGCAGGGCTGGTTCCAACCGGATCGGACTTGGTGGTTAGTTTAGACACTCGGGCAACTGGTCAGCCGTTTGGCTCCGCGGAATCAGATTTTGAGGTCCGCATTCCTAGCAATGGTGGAGCTGCGACTCTAAAACAGGCCAAAAATGGAACCCTGCAAGAGTTGCCAGGTTGGGAGGGCCTTATCAAAACCTCAGCCGTGCCCTATGCTCAAAAGCCAGGATATGAATTGATTGAAGGAGAAATCCAAGATCCAACTGGGCTTTATTTCCCTCAGAAAATAGGAGGACAGTTTGCAATCCGAGAAGATGCGGTGCCAACTGGAGTTGTGACGACTTTGGCGGGAACAAGAACCCTATCCTTAGTGGAAACTACCATTTCAAAGGGCCCCAATGGGCTTGCCGGTGTCCAAGGAGCCATCGAGCCTGGCATTGAAATGGTCGGCGTGAATCAGTTCACGGCAGACCTTGCCTCCACAATCAAAATCAAGCCGAAGGGCCAATGGCCTTCTTATGCGAAGAAAATCGAGGTGACTCCCATTGGTGCAAACGCAACAAACATGACCTCGGTTTCCTTCAACTTTGGGGCTGGCCTAGCCAATACAAGCCACTCGGTGCCCTATTTGGTTCTTTTGCAGAAGCCAGTGGAACATGGTTACGGCGCATTCAAAATCAACGTTTCCAATGGGGCAGAACCGGGCACTAACTACTACTTGCCCTATCGAGTTGTCGGCCCGATTTCGATTCAATCACAGTCGGCAGTGGTTCATAGCACGGACGTTCAGCAGCGCATCAAAATCCATGCGGTGCTTATATCCAATGTAAGAAAATCAATGCGGGGAGTCTTTAATGTGGGGGCACCGTCGGGATGGATGCTGGATAAAGGGACTGACAAATCTTTTGTTTTGTACAACATCAACAATCGTTCTGTAACGGATTTTATGTTGACCATTCCAAAGGGCGTTCAGCCAGGATTGTATCCCCTCACCTTAACCGCCACCTTTGACCAAAGAACGGTTTCTCACGTAACCTACGTGGTCGTCCTCTAGTTTTATCGCAGGATTCCGAAAATGAATAATGAGCAAGTCTAACTTGCTCATTGAGTTCATGCATCGCTTTAACGGCAATTTTTTATCGGTTCCATCCCCCCTCACTGATGACGCAAGATCAGTTAGCGAGGCACGAACCTACCGCATGATCAGGTCCCTCAAAGAACGAGGCATTCAAGGACTTCAGGTTTGTGGAGACGCTGGTGAATTTCTTGCCCTTGGCCAAGACGAGCGCAAATTGATACTCGAGTGGACAATTCGTGAGGCACAAGCCGATATCCCCGTCATCGCCAACGTGAGTTCCTTAGCAACCCACCTTACAGTTGATCTGGCTCGTCACGCTGGCCAATCTGGAGCAAGGGCAGTGGTCGTTTCATCTCCCTACAGTGGGATTTATACTGCAGAAGAAGCGGCGCAGCACCTCAAGACAGTCGCTTCTTTTTGTTCTATTCCGGTATTAGTGATTGGGAATCGCTTGTTTATGCAAGAGCATGCCTTTGACAGTTTAAGAACAATTCCTCACGTGACAGTGGTTGAAGGCAAGAGTTGGGACTGCTGGCAACACGATGAATTTGCTTGTCAGATTTCGGCAGCGTACTCTGAGCTTTTAGGAACGGATCGAGTCATTGTGGACAAACTGGTTAGTACCTACGGTGCTTCTTCTTTTGCCAAAGCAGCCTTGCACCACTTAGATATTGAAGTGGGATCTTTGCGGGCGCCTAAGTTACCGATTCCGGCTTCACTCTTTTCAAGCGCGATTCCCAAAGTTGCTTGAAGGATTACCTGAATCAATTCCTAGCTCGGTCAGCATCGTTCTTAGGCTCGCTAAATCATAGGCATCCATGGGTGCTGCTTTTTCTTGTTCCAATCTTGCTTCATCCAAGAGCCCAGACTCGGAGAGAAGAGTTTGCAAAAGGCCGTGATAAACGTTTTGGTCAGGATCTAAATCGATGGCAATTCGTAGGGCCTTGATTGATTCGGTTCGATAGCCTCCGACCCAAAATCCAATGCTGGCCCGCAAGTAGACATAATCATCTCCAGGAGAAAGGTCGATCGCCTTTCTAAAGTGAAGTACCGCCTCTTCAGTTTCCTTGATTTGAAGTGCCAACTCGGCGGCCTGTAGCTGGTAGTGGGCCTGATCGGGGGTTAAGTTGATCGCAACTAAGATAAAGTTGTAAGCCTTCTTGGGATAGCCTCGAGACCGATACGCTTCACTAATGAAAAAGGGGATCATCCCTTCTTTTGGCGAAAGCTTGGCCGCAGCTTCAAGCTGTTCGATGGCAGATTCAAATTGGCCGTGGGTCAGAAGCAGTTGGGCTACGCTGGTATGAATATCTGCCCTCTTGGGTTGTGCAATCAACGCCTCTTGGTACAGCTGAAGCGCCCTCTGAGCTTCTCCGGTTATAGAGATCACGCTTGCCAACTCTATCAGTGCATCGCTTCGGTTGTGATCGGAGGCTAAAGCAAGGGCTCTTTCAAAGGCCTGGGCTGCTGTTTGCAGGTCACCTTCTATAACCGCTTGCTGCCCAATCTGGGTCCATTCTTCGAAGGTCGTGCCGGTACGCGGCTCACTTTCTGGATCGGCAGCTGGAGAAAGCCCGGCTCCGGCAAACAGTTTATTTAATGCGAATTCTGGAGTTTCCATTTTTACTTGTCTCCTGATACGATCCAAACCGAGGCTGGATAGCAACAGCCAGAGACGGGTACCGTCCACAGAGGCAGTTGAATTGTACTTTTTGCAGGAACAATCATTCTAAAGAACTGTCTGGTCGTGGCCTTTGTTTCTGGTCTTACGCCATAAACTTTGCCGTAGATCAGGAAAACCCCAGCCGAATATCCCGAGTTGGCTCGCATAAGAAATCGAAAGGCTTGTTTAGAATTGGTTGGGTTCTGAAGGGTAATTTTATACTGATAAACCACGCCGAAGTTGCCGTTGAGGTGGCGTCCACCTCCAACTTTAGGAATTCCTTCCACGCCGATCAGGGTATCGCTGGCTTGTCCTCCCGCATCCACTTTGGCTTGCATGACTTGGTATGGCAGTATGTAAGTTAAGTGGTTTAAGCTTAAATTTTCTAAGTCCGAGCTTTCCAAAGGTTGGTTGGGAATGAATCTCCATGGTTCAGGATCAATGAGGGCAAGCTGTACAAATCGATTTTCGTTTACAAACGGCACCGCATCTGCCCTCAAGGTCATATTGGTCGGTCCGCCAGGAAGGAGTTTAATTGAGCATAGTCCGCTCATCGCCTTGCCAGCAACCATCCTCCTTAGCGCAATCACTTGCTTGGAATGGGGGGCAATTGTGATGAGATCACCAGAATCGCACTTTCGAGCCGGCAGATACTGCATAGCGGCGCGATAGCCAGCTAGTGCGGGATTGCTGGATGGTTCACTGTCTCCCGCAATCAGAACGACTTTGCCAGGTTGAGAGGACACATTTATCAGTTCCATCCTCATATAAGCAGGCTGCAAGTTGTAGCAAATGTGGTGGTAGAGAACTCGAACGGGAATGCCGGACTGAAGCGTGTTGCTATACAAAGGTCCAGGATTTTTGATCGTTTCAGGAGCGTTGCAAAACCAAAGGAATTGGTCGGACCCCAAAGTCTGCCTTGCGCACGATACGGAGATGTAAACCTTGCCGTAAGCTTCTACGCATCCTGGCGCGTTAGCATTGACTTTGGCTGTGACTACTTCAGTGCGTCCAGGCAGCAGGGGCGAGATAGTGCCCAAGTTAAAGGTAAAGTTGGCGCCCTTGGCGCCCTTCACGTGCATATTGATGGCTCTGCCCACGGCTCCAGAAATTGTGGAAGCTAGGGCCGGGCTGCCTACAACTTCCGCTGTGAACTTTTGGGGGAATTTCATGGCAGGGGGCAGAGTGATTTGAGACGGGTTTTGGGCAAAACACCCCAATGCCGCAACTGCCAAAAGTCCGATCATGGATAAGGTAAGGGTACCACTCGAGCCACAGCGTAGGAGCCAATAACAAACCCATATGCTGAGGGAAACAGGGGGGCAATCGGTAGACTTAAGACATGGAATCTGTCCAAGCAAGAAACTTTATCAACGGCGAATGGAGTTCAACTGCAGAAACATTCGAAAGTCTCAACCCAGCAAATTCACGCCATATTGTTGGCACCGCGCCAAAATCCTCTGCATCTGATGTTGATGCGGCAGTTGCGGCGGCAAAAAAAGCCTATGAAAGCTGGCGAGAGCTCAGCTGGGTGACAAGGGCTGAATACGTTGATCGGTTTGCCCAGCTAATTAAAAGAGATACCGAGAGCCTGTCTCGGCTAGTAACCCAAGAGTGCGGCAAGCCGATTAACGAAGGCAGGGCCGACGTGGTGGAGGCGCTTCACATGGCTCAGTATGTGGCTGGGATGGGAAGGATGCCCAATGGCTACACAATTAGCAGTGAAATTGCGGCAAAAGACGCCTTCATTTTGAAAAAGTCTAAAGGTGTTGTGGCCTGCATTACACCTTGGAACTTTCCGGTTGCAATTCCCTTGTGGGTTGTGCTTCCCAGCGTTTTAGCAGGGAATACGGTGGTCTTTAAGCCGAGCGAGGAGACTCCAATATGTGGGCATCGCTTGGCAGAACTCTTTGCAGAAGCTGGCTTTCCGGCAGGAGTCATCAATACCGTTCACGGCTTTGGAGAAGAAGTCGGAGATCCACTCGTGCGCCACAAGGACGTCAACGTTGTTTTATTTACGGGCTCAAGGGCAGTCGGTAAGCACATCCAGCAGGTGGCGTCTCAGGAATTGTATAAGTTTGCCGCCACAGAAATGGGCGGGAAAAATGCGGTGATGGTGTTAGAAGATGCCAATCTTGACATCGCAGTGCCAGCGGCGGTTATGAGCGCGTTCAAGACCACCGGTCAGAGGTGCGTATCCAGCGGCCGATTGATTGTTGATAAGAAAATTGAACCGGAATTTACAAAGAGATTTGTGGAAATTGCAAGTCGGATCAATATTGGAGACGGCTTAAAAGAGGACACTTTTATGGGGCCATTGATCAACCAAGAAGGGGTTGAAAAGTGGAATCGCCACAATGGTATGGCCGTTCAAGAAGGAGCAGAAGTCTTAATTGAAGGCAAGGAGCTTACGGGACCAGATCATGCGTGTGGCAACTTCGTTAGCCCCTTTGTCTATCGATTCAAAGACTATAAGAAGGGAACATTCTGCTTGCGTGAGGAAGCGTTTAGCCCCCATGTTGCCATAATCGGCGTCAGCGGAATGGAAGAAGCGGTGGAAGTTTATAACGACACGGACTATGGGTTGGCGATGGCGGTTATCACCGAGGATTATCGCAAGTGGAGGTGGGTACGGGACCATGCTGATTTTGGCCTTGGCTATGTGAATCTTCCCAGCATCGGCGCCGAGGTTCATCTTCCCTTTGGAGGCGTGAAATCGTCTGGTAATGGCCACCCTGGTGCAGAAGGAATTATTGACTCTGTAACCCACCGAGTTGCCTTTACTGTGAACCATGCCAAGGAAATTGCAATGGCTCAGGGACTCTCTACTAAGTTCTAATTAGGTAGGGATTGGAAAAGCAAATCAGATGTATGACATAATTGAGGTGAAAAGAGTCAAAAGACTCTTGGCCCTGAATCGCGAGCCGTTGAACCAACTGCTTGAATTTTTGGCACGATCAAGCACATGAAATCAACAACTCTATACGTCAGCAACATTCCGTACAGCACCTCTTCGCAAGAATTGCAAGACCTTTATGCGCCATTTAATGGCACCGAGGCTCGAGTGATTCCCAATAAAGGCTATGGCTTTGTAGACATCCCATCTGAAAATGCGGATGCCGCCATCGAGGCTACCGATAACAAGGAATTTCAGGGTCGGCATATTCGCGTAGCGGTGGCTAGGCCCCGATCCCAACGATAAGATCAATTTAACTGCAAAAGAATCCTGAGTGCAGTTGCACTCAGGATTCTTTTCTTTGACCTGCGAAACCTATCCTATTACTCTGATTCCCACGTTGCAATGGGAAGCTCGTGGATAGCGGAAACATATTTGTGATAGGGCACAACTCGAACCGAAAAGCCTCGATGCCCAGCCGTGTCACAGTGGATAATGGACTCATAAATATGGACTCCATCTCTTTGACCAGCATGATCCATCTGAATGATTTGAGACCTGATTAAATCCCTACCCGGGCCAATTCGACCAGAAATGAGTTGAACATGAACGTCGTCGGTTTTAATAGGGCCTAATTTCACTTCAGCCGTAACCTTGAAGCTATCGCCAAATTTCACTTTTCCGGGAGTGTCTTCGGTGACTTTTACGATCACGATTTGATTCCAATGAGATTTCACCCGTTCCCTCCATGCAAGAGCCTCCTTGGCGATGGCTTGGCCATCTTTGGAAAGGGTTTGGAATTGCTCCGAAGCGGCTGCATAGAACACGGAGGCATATTCACTGACCATTCGATTGGTACTAAAGTACGGACCGTGGGTCTTTATTGACTTTTTGACCATGGCGAGCCACGCGGTCGGAAGGCCGTTCTCTATGCGGTGGTAAAACTTTGGCGCAAGTTCTTGCTCAATCAGTCCATAGAGAGATCGGCTATCAAGCCAGTCCTGGTGTTCAGAATTACCAACGTCGTTGGGATCTCCTATTGCAAAACCCAAGCTAGAATCGTAGGCTTCATCCCACCAACCATCCAAAATAGAGCAGTTTAGCCCTGCGTTTGGGACCACTTTCATCCCGCTTGTGCCACTTGCCTCCATGGGACGTCGTGGATTATTCAGCCAAACGTCAACGCCCTGGACCAGCTTTCGCCCAACTTCCATGTCGTAATCCTCCAGGAAAACCATGCGAGACCGAGCTCCTTCGTTGTTGATATAGCGCACAAGCTCTTGGATCAGGGCTTTACCGCCGTCATCTCTGGGGTGAGCTTTACCAGCAATGATAATCTGCACGGGTCGCTCTGGGTGATAAAGGATTTTCTTTAGCCGCTCGCGATCTGTAAGCATCAAAGTGGCACGTTTGTAAGTAGCAAACCTTCTTGCAAACCCGATAGTGAGGACGCGGGGATCAAGAACCGAGCCAATGAGGTTGAAATCAGGGCGGACCATAGTGCGATGTTCTAGATCGCGCTGGAGTCTCTTACGCACAAATCGAACCAGGTCTCCGCGTTCATTCTCCATAATGCTCCAAAGCTCGTCATCGGGGATGGAATCAACTTTATTCCAGATCGCCGCGTCCTGAGGATTTCGCCTCCATTCGGGGCCCAGGTATTCGTCAAACAAGGCGATCATCCGCCGAGATGTCCATGTGAGGGTGTGGATCCCGTTGGTAATTGCTTCGACCGGCACTTCGTTTTCAGGGAAGTTCGACCACCTCTCCGCGAACATCGCCTGAGTCACTTTGGCATGGAGCTTAGACACGCCATTGATTGAATTTGCGTTGGCCATTGCCATCACCGCCATATTGAACTGTTCGGCTGAGTTTTCTGGATCAATCCTTCCTAGCTCCAAAAAGTCTTCAAACTGCATACCGATTGCATTGATAGACTTCAACAGATATTTTTCTAACAGGTTAGGGGGAAAAAGGTCAAACCCGGCAGGAACCTGAGTATGGGTTGTAAATACATTTCCGGCTACAACCGCTTGCCTTGCTACTTTTAAATCACAGTTGTGCCTTTCCATATACTGGCGGATTCTTTCTAATGACAAAAATGCAGCGTGCCCTTCATTCATGTGGCAGACCGTGGGCCAAGTGTTAAGAGCCTTCAACGCTTTCATCCCACCAATACCTAAGATCATTTCTTGGCGGATTCTCATTTCTTGATCGCCACCATAAAGGGTGTCGGTAATGCCCTGATCTCTTTGCTCATTTTCTAGGACATTGCTGTCTAGCAAATAGAGAGAGATTCTCCCGACCATCGCCTTCCAAATTTGGCACGTCACCGTGCGATCCGGAAAATCAACCTGAACCCGAATGGGTTGCCGGTCTTCATCGCGCATCAGCTCTAAAGGAAAGTCAAAATAGTCGTAGGCGGGATAAACCTCTTGCTGCCAGCCGTCGTGGTTGATCCTTTGTCGGAAGTAGCCGCGAGAGTAAAGCAATCCCACCGCAACCATGGGAATGCCAAGGTCGCTGGCGGCTTTAAGATGATCTCCCGCTAAGATGCCGAGTCCTCCTGAGTAAATGGGGAGGCTTTCGCTGATTCCAAACTCGGCACAAAAGTAGGCAATCAAGCAATCCTTGTCATTTTGAGGATAGGTGCGATCGAACCAGGTCTCTTGGGCTAAATAGTCATCCAGTTCTTTAGCTGAGCTTTGCATTCGGGCAAGAAATAGTTCGTCACTGCAAAGCTTGTCCATCCGCTCTTTGCTGAGGCTGAGGAGCATCCTAACTGGGTTATGTTCGCAAGACTCCCAAAGTGGCTTATCGGCGGCTCTAAAGAGGTCGCGAGTTTCTGGTCTCCAAGTCCATCTGTAATTTGATGCCAATTTTCTTAGTGGCTCAAGGCGATTTGGAAAGTCGGCTATGACCTCGAAGGAATGAGTTACAGGAGGATGGTTCATTGTTCTCTATTAAGTGTCGGCACTCCTAGTAAGTTACCCAGGTTTTGAACCTAACTTTTCCACCAACTCTTTGTGTAGCAACCATGAAGAATTTCATTCTGAAGTAGAAAGTAGACAGTGATCTGCGAAGGTCAGTCATCTCGAACCTAGTATTTTCACCTGCTTTCTAAGCGTTAATTCAATTTTAGCCCTCTGCGAAGTGGCGGATCCACGGTTGACCTGGAGAGCCCACAGCCTCTAATTCGCTCTTTTATGAAGAAAGTTTCGAAAATAAAAAGGGGCTGCCTCTTTTGAGACAGCCCCCTTTCTTTCTTTTTGCCCGCGGTTTTACTTATCCGCCGTCACTTTGACTTTGCCTTGGATGGCAGCCTGAGCAGCCGCAAGTCTGGCAATCGGTACTCGGAACGGAGAGCAACTCACATAATCCAGGCCCAGTTCGTGGCAGAAGTAGATGGATTCAGGGTCGCCGCCGTGCTCTCCACAGATGCCGCATTTGAGGCCTGGGCGCGCGGAGCGGCCCTCTTCAACCGCAATCTTCATCAGCCTGCCGACTCCAATTGTGTCCAAAGTTTCAAATGGATTTCGAGGCAAGATCTTCTGGTCCACGTATTTGGCAAGAAACTTACCTTCTGCATCATCGCGACTAAAGCCAAATGTTGTCTGGGTGAGATCGTTGGTGCCAAACGAGAAAAACTGAGCATACTGGGCAATTTCACCCGAAGTCAACGCCGCTCGTGGAATCTCGATCATGGTTCCAAAGCTATAGGGCACCTCAACTCCTTGCTCTTTGTTGATCTTCTTAGCTTCAGCTTCTAGCAGGCTTTGGACCACTCTTAGCTCGTTGACGGTGCTAACGAGGGGAATCATGATTTCGGGGAAGACCTGAACGCCCTTCTTGGTTAGTACGGCAGCTGCTTGCAAGATCGCTCGGGTCTGCATAACCACGATGCCGGGGAACACAATCGACAGCCTAACGCCTCGTAAACCTAGCATTGGGTTGGATTCCTTCATGCTCTCTACGGCTTGCAAAAGTTCTAATTTTGAGGCCAAGTCCGCATTTAATCCGTCGATCCCGTGGGCGATTCTCGTTTTCAGCTCGGTTGTTTCGCAAAGAAGCTGCTCGTGATTGGGTAAGAACTCATGAAGAGGCGGATCTATGAGCCTGACGGTGACAGGCTTGCCATTCATGACCTCAAAGATTTGTTCAAAATCAAGCTGTTGGATTTCTTGCAGTTTATTGAGACAATCCTGCCGAACCGACTCATCTTTGGTCAAGATCATTTTTTGAACAATCGGCAACCGGTCTTGCTCAAAGAACATGTGTTCCGTTCGGCAAAGTCCAATCCCTTCAGCGCCAAATTCGATGGCCTGAGCCGCGTCTCGGGGGTTATCGGCATTGGTACGAACCTTCATCGTTCTGGCGGCGTCGGCCCAGCTCATAAACTCACCAAAGGCACCGGTAACTTCGGGATCTATCAACGGCAATGAGCCAAGATAGACCTCGCCGGTTGAGCCATCGACGGTAATCAAGTCACCCTCTCTTACAATATGCTCGCCAACTTTAAGGGTTTTGGCGTTCACGTCAACATGAAGTGCCTCGGCGCCAGCCACGCACGGGATTCCAAACCCTCTTGCAACGACAGCTGCATGAGACGTTTTGCCTCCTCGCGCGGTCAGAATGGCTTGGGAGGCAAGCATGCCATGAACATCGTCGGGATTCGTTTCATCGCGGATCAAGATGACTCGGTTGCCGGCTCCGCCATGTCCGCCTTGGAGAGCGGCAGTATCGGCATCAAAGACAGCTTTACCAACCGCGGATCCTGGAGAAGCGGCAAGGCCCTTTGCCAATCTTGTTGCAGTCGGTATTGATTTAGGATCAATTCGGGGGTGGAGAAGCTGGTCGAGATGTTCACCGGTAACCCGCTGCAAGGCTTCCTCTTTAGAAATTTTGCCTTCCTTGACCATGTCAACCGCAATCGTGACGGCAGCAGGGCCAGTTCGCTTTCCAGATCGGCATTGAAGCATATACAGCTTGCCATGCTCAATCGTGAACTCGAGGTCTTGCATGTCTCGATAATGGCTCTCCAGCACACCGGCTAGCTCCATAAACTTCTTAAAGACCTCTGGGTTTTGCTTTTCCAATTCAGAAATAGGCACTGGCGTTCTTACGCCGGCAACAACGTCTTCGCCTTGAGCATTCATCAGATATTCCCCAAAGATTTCATTGGTGCCTACAGAGGGGTCTCGAGTGAAAGCAACTCCGGTGCCACAGTCGTCGCCGGCATTGCCATAGACCATAGACTGGACATTGACGGCGGTTCCGATTTCATCTGGAATCTTTTCCTTGCGGCGGTAGGTAATGGCGCGATCGTTGTTCCAAGACGCAAAAACCGCTTCGATGGCAAGTTCTAACTGCTCAAACGGATCGGTTGGAAATTCTCTGCCGGCGTGCTTTCGGACGTGATCGAGGAAGAGGTTGCTGACTTCCTTCCAATCATCGGCGCCGAGATCAAGGTCTGACTTCAATCCATTTTTGGCTTTATAAGCATGAAGAATTTCCTCATCAAAAGAGCCTTTGCTGATGCCAAACGAGACATCCGAGAACATCATAATGAATCGTCGATAGGAGTCATAAACAAACCGTGGGTCGCCAGTTTCGTCAATCAGCGCCTTCAATGTGGTTGGATTCAGTCCGAGATTAAGAACCGTGTCCATCATGCCGGGCATGGAAAACTTGGCGCCAGATCGAACCGAAACGAGAAGTGGCTTTTGAGCTCCTCCGAAGGTTCGACCCATTTCCTTTTCCACGTCGGCAAGGGCAATTTTAACCTCATTCATGAACCCAGCTGGCAACTTTTTGCCTTCTTCGTAGTATTCGGTGCAGACTTCGGTCGTGATCGTGAATCCAGGAGGGACGGGGAGGCCGATATTGGTCATTTCGGCTAAATTGGCGCCTTTTCCGCCGAGGAGATCACGTTGAGATGCGTTGCCCTCGCGGAAAAGATACACACGCTTTGTGCTCATGTTTATCTATCCATTAAGAAAGCTCGCTCCGAGAAGTTACGACGACATTGGCGAAAGAGGAGCAGCTTCGTCAGTTTCTTCATTTTACCCTCTGATAAATATGAGGTTGAAGGGCATCCGATGAGCCGAGAGGGTGCCAACTTGCAAAGTTAAGAGATCAGCAACGCTGGAACCGGAATTGGAGTTGGACTGACCAAAACCGCAAGTTCCAAGCTATGAGCAACGTCTTGGGCTTGCTTCAAAGTTCTAGCTTTTACGGTCAGCAGGGCTTCGTCCTTGGCTATTTGATGCCCAATTGGTTTGGAAAGCAAGATTCCAACTTGGGGATCAATGGTATCGTCTTTTGCCTTGCGTCCACCACCTAATTCTAAAACCGCCTGACCAATCCTTTCCGCATCAATATGTTGAATCCAGCCCGATTGTTTGGCTTTTAATCCTGCGCTGGGTAGAGGTTCGATTGCCACGGCAAGGTCGGCGGCACCCTGGGCGCGAAACCATTCCTGAGCCTTGAGTTCTGCCAATCCCGATTCTAGGTGATGGATGGCTAGCTCCATGCCTTTTTCATAACTTTGTGCAATTCTAGCGGTGACGGCTGTGGCTGAGGCAAGGCTTAAAACCAGTTGCTTAAACCTAGCCCTTGAAGCAGACCCATCTTGATTTTTAAGCACACTAATAGCTTCTTGAACCTCAATCGCGTTGCCAACCGCTTCACCCAAGGGCTGATCCATATCCGAAATGTGGCAAGCCACGATCCGCCCCGCTTGTTCTCCGATTTTCTCAAGCCAATGTTTTAATTCTTTAGCTTGGGTTAAAGTCTTCATGAAGGCACCCGAGCCACACTTCACATCGATGACAATGATATCGGCCCCCGATGCAAACTTTTTGCTGAGAATGGAACTCACAATGAGGGGTATTGAGGCAATGGTTTCGGTTGTGTCTCTCAGAGCATATAAAACCTTATCGGCAGGGGCTAGAGACTGGCTTTGGCCAGTGATTGCGATGCCGATTTTCTTCGCCTGAGCAAGAAGCTCATCGGCGCTTAAATCCATCCGAAACCCAGCAACCGATTGCAATTTATCAACCGTGCCGCCGGTGATTCCCAACCCTCTGCCACTCATTTTCACCATTGTCAGCCCCATACTTGCCAACAAAGGCAAAATGACAAGGGAAGTTTTATCTCCCACGCCACCGGTGGAGTGCTTATCGACCCAAGGCTTTGGCAAGCCAGTTAAATTCAATTGAGAACCTGATTCGGCCATGGCAATGGTCAGATCAGTTGTCTCTTCTAGGCTTAAAGGTTTGAGGTAAGCCGCCATCAGCCAAGCAGAAATTTGATAGTCCGGAATGGAGCCTTTTGCAATTTCTTGACAAAACTGACTGATGTCTTCTTGAGAGTTGAGATTGCCATCTCTACGATCGGCAATAAACTTTTGGATTGAAAAATTGCTCATCGCTTTCCCAGTGCATCAAAAGAAAAAGGGGGTTTGATGATCCCAGATTCGGTTATGAATCCTGTAATTAGATCGTTGGGAGTCACATCAAATGCAGGATTGTAAACCTTGGTGCCAGCAGCTGCCATAGGGTGGCCCTCAATTGTAGTGACCTCAGTATCGGCACGCTCTTCGATGATGATTTTGCTGCCCTCCGCTGTGGCCAAGTCGAACGTAGTGCGGGGAGCCGCAATATAGAATGGAACTTTGTGGTGAGCAGCAATCACGGCAAGCATGTAGGTGCCGATTTTATTAGCGGTATCCCCGTTGGCGGCAATTCGGTCTGCCCCTGCAATCACAACATCAATTTGGTTACTTTGCATGAGCATAGCGGCTGCAGAATCCACGATGGATGTAAAGGGTATTTCTTCTTGCAGCAGTTCCCATGCGGTAAGTTTAAGCCCTTGCATCCGTGGCCTCGTCTCGCAGGTATAGACGTGGATGGCTTTGCCGGAGCGGTGGGCGTGCCGAATTACGGCAAGCGCGGTGCCATCACCGGCGGTGGCAAGGGCGCCGGTATTGCAAATGGTGAGAATCCTGGCGTTTGGTTTCACTATCGCCTGCCCATTCTCGCCGATGGCATTGCAGAGTTCTCGATCTTCACGTTCGAATTCTTGGGCCGCGTTCAGTAGGTCAACAAACGTTTTTTGGGGAATTGCCATCATGCGGTTAAGGCAAATTTGAAGGTTAACCGCGGTAGGCCGTGTTTGCAATAGAGATCGAGCCACCAGGTTTAAATCGGGTTCATTGGCCAGGGCGGCAAGCGCAAGCCCGTAGCATCCACAAACCGCAATTGCAGGAGCGCCCCTCACCATCATGGTTTGAATTGCGTTAGCGCATTCTTGCCAGGTTCGCAGTTCCTTCCAAACAGATTGGTGGGGAAGCAGAGTTTGATCAAGCAGCCGCAAGTGGTCTTCTTTCCACTCCATTGCCTTCACCGTCATTCCTTAAGGTTACTTAGAGTTGAAGAATAAATGGCGAATCTGAAACGTAGGAGTCATGAATGGTGGAAATCTCGTTTATCCTATGGATAAGGCAATGTTAAATGCGGGCTTAAAACAAAGAATTGTTGGCGTTGAAACCGAGTTCGGATGCTTGGTTGAAGACGAATATCTTGGCTCTCCAGATGAAGTTGTGAATTTGATCAAAGACACGGTTTTCTTTGATCTTAAATTAGGCGCGATTGACTTGCATGCAAGGGATGACGTCTTTGAACCTGCCCAATCGGGAGGATTTCTCTTAAACGGCTCGCGATTTTACATTGATGCGGTTGGTAGCCATCTAGAATATGCAACCGCAGAATGTTTGGACCTAAAGGATTTAGTTGCCAATGACAGGGCTGGCCAGCGGCAAATTGTAAGGGCGATTAAGGAGCTTGGATTCGCGGAAGAGGTCAACGTTTATAACAATTCTATTGACCACTTTGGCGGTCACACCTTTGGCTGTCATGAGAACTATCTGATCACGGATGCAGATCGCTTTCTCAATGAGCGGCTGCCGTACCTATATCCATTCCTCTCCACCCGCCAAATCTTTGCCGGAGTTGGCAGGGTAGGTGGTCACATTTTAACCGGGGATTTCCGCCCAAATTACCAAGAGATTTCAGAGAACCCAATTGACTACATCTGGGTGAGCCATGTTTATGGGGTCATTACCGACGCATCTGTTCCATTCCAGCTATCGCAAAGAGCGGATCATATCCTCAAGACGATCGCCAGCAGAGTGCGCTTCAATCGGGCAATGATCAATCCAAAGTGGGAGCACTTTTATACCCACGACGGTACCACTAGGCTGCATTTGCTATTTGGAGAAAGCAATCAGAACGAATTTGCCTATGCCCTAAAGGTGGGCACAACTTCGCTGGTGCTGCGCCTGATCGAAGAAGATTTGGTTCCACCGGATTTGCTTCTGGATCACCCAGTCCTTGCTTTGCGGGAAGTCAGCCGAGATCAAAGCCTTCAATGGATCGTTAAGCTTGCAAATGGGTCCACAATCAAATCGGTTGATTTACAGCGGATTTATTTGGAGCAGGCTCAGAAACTAAAAGGTGAGTCAAATCAAACTGATTGGATTCTTTCGACATGGGAATCTACCCTTGATGGCTTAGAAAGGGATCCGATGTCAATGGGAGATCGCATTGATTGGGTTGCAAAGCGATTAATGATAGAGGAGTATCGGACCATGAATGGCTTAGACTGGGGTGATGATGCCTTGCACTCGGTAGACCTTGAGTACCACAACATTGATCCCGACAAGGGGTTGTTTTACGGGTTGCAAGAGATGGGCAAAACAAAAAGAATGATTACGGATGCGGATATTGCCATTGCCCAAAGCGATCCTCCAACCAACACAAGGGCGTTTGGACGCTCAAAGCTGGTGGAAAAGGTACTGCAGCGCAAGAAACCCCGCTATTATGTGTTTGATTGGAACGGCGTGGCCTTAGACCGTTACAACTACATCGAAATGGAAGATCCGTTTAACCCTTATGAAGATGTTGCCGACCAGACGGAAGGTTGAGACTAACTAAGCCGTAGCTCAAATCTTGGGATTAGACTCACTTAAGCTTGGGCTAACTCAATGAGCTTTCTTGGCGGTTGAAAGCTAAGGTTCTCTTCTGCGGTTTGCACAATTTCTACGGGAACATGAGCCATCCCTTTCAATAAGCCAGAAATCACCGTTTCAACCAAGACCTCGGGGGTCGAGGCACCAGAAGAAACTCCCACAACCGGGTAATCGGTTCTCCACTTTGGCAAAATGGCCTCTGGTCCTGAAACGAGGTGACTTTCAACCCCAAACGATTCGGCAACCTCTCGCAGTCGATTTGAATTAGAACTCGTTTGAGACCCAACAATAAGCACCAAATCGCTTCTTGGGGCGATATTGCGGATTGCAGTCTGCCGGTTTGAAGTGGCATAGCAGATGTCTTCTTTTTTAGGAAGTTCAAGATGGGGAAATCGGCGCCTTAATACCGCCAAAGTTTGCTGGACTTCGTCCACACTAAGAGTGGTTTGGGTCAGAACCGCTAGCTTTTCGTAGTGAGGTATCTCTAACTTCTCTGCGTCCTCAGGGTTTTCGACGAGGATCATGCGGTCTGGTGCCTCACCCATGGTTCCCACAGCTTCGACATGGCCTTGGTGGCCAATGTAAATCATAAAGTAGCCTTTTTCTGCAAAGTGCCTTGCCTCATTGTGGACTTTGGTAACAAGAGGGCATGTGGCGTCAACGATATGAAGATTCCTTTTAGCAGCTTTTTTGCGTACTTCCGGAGAAACGCCATGAGCAGAAAAAACAACAGTTGCCCCCTCTGGGATTTCCTCGATCGTCTCCACAAAAACAACCCCTTGGTCTTCAAAGTGGCGAACAACCCACTCGTTATGGACAATCGCGTGCCTTACATAAAGCGGCGAGCCATGAATTTTTAAGGCTAGATCAACAACCTCGATTGCATAGGCCACCCCTGCACAAAATCCGCGAGGAGCTGCCAGCAATATCCGATCCATGCCTAGAGTTTACTTTGGACAAACCTGGCTTGTATCAGTTAACAAGTGATTTCAGCACTCGATTCAGTGACTGAGGGCTAATATTGCATAGGAAGTTGCGGCATCACTCATAAATTTTCCAATGTCCGAAGCAGGGTCTCGCCGCTTATTGACCGACCAACTTTGCCATGCTCCTGTAGCCTGGTTTTGATGGTTGATGAGCCACATTCTTCCCGATTTCACTGCCTCAGAATTATGCCCGGATTTAGATTGTTCTAATACAAAGGTCGAGATGGCGGTGGCATAGGCATCACAGCCAGGGTGCTGAGGCGTCCCGTCATTTCTAGACCAATTGGGTATGAGGTCTGCTAATCTCCATCCGCCGCTTCTCTTTTGGGCTCGGAGGAGCTTCATTATAATGGACTGTTGCTGGGTTGCATTGAGCAGGTCTGGCCATTCCTTGGAAGCCAAAAGTAAGAAAGCTAGATTGTGTAAGGACTGGCCCTTTCTATTGTTGATTAGATAGGATTTTAGCAATTGCAAGTGAGGAACCACGTCGGCCCTTTCCAGATAACTTTTAGGCAGTTTGGAAAGAGATGCGGCTGCCAAAGAGGCACCCCAGTATCTTGAATCTGGTGCTTCCCAAGGTTCATTTCCCAAGCTAAACCAATTCCAAGAGCCAGCATTGGGTCCGGTTTCGATCTGCCGCTTCCAGAGCGTGTTTAATGCAATTTTGACATCAGATCCAACCTGCAACTCGGACGGCTGATAATTCGCCAAAGTCACAACATTGAGGACCGATTCAGTACCTTTTGACTGACTAGGCCCGCTTAAGAAAGGCTGCATTTCCCCCGAATTTTCTACCCGAAGCCGAACGCTGGCAAGGAACTCCGTTTCGACCGCAGAAGGCTGACTTCTCCCAAGGGCGAGATCCAACGAAGGCCTTGCCAAGGCATAAGGGAGCGATGTATGGCAAGACACGCAAGAGGTGCCATGATCAATCTTTCCCATATTGTTTATCCACCAATTTTCTCGAGAATCTAGGTACTTTGCGGCCAGTTCTTGATTCCAGTGAGGCGCGGGGGCAGTTCCGCTGGCGGAGTCGTGTTGAACCGATACGGGTGAACAGTTGGCAATGAGAATGGCAAAAAGTCCCAAAATGGGTGCTAGACTCCAGAGAACAGTTTGCCTTTGCATTGGCCCGTACCGTAGGTGCATTATAGCAGTTGCCAATTTTTCAGTAATCTTTTTTATCCGCTCCATTGTTGTCGAGATGGGGAACTCTGAAATCAGAGGGCACGTGTAGAATGACCTAGCATGTTCTACCGACGGCGATTTACAGCCATAGCCTTTTCTGGCTTTGTATTTTCATATTGGTTACCTTTGTTAGCCAAAGCCCAGACGCCTTATAAACCGACCGATTCCCAACTTCTTGCCGGATTTGAGCGCGCCAACACGCTGCAAGATAAGGCAGCCAACTCTGTGTTTATGGTTCAGTTGGTTCCTCACTGGTTTGGCAGCCATCAGCTCTGGTATCGGGTCAATAAACCTGGTGGAGTCTCCTCTTTTATTAAGGTCAACACCGACACCGGTCAGAAATCCCTGCTTTTTGATGAAAAGGATGTGGCAAATGGGCTAGAGAAGGCGGGATATCCACTTTACGAAGCTGGAAAAGTTCCCATCCGGCAAGTGGAAGTTTTAGAAGGAGGGAATAAGATTCTGATCAGAATCGGCGGGAAAAATTTCCTCTATGACGTTGCTAGCCGATCACTTAATTTTACGGAAACTCGGTTCCAAAGCCCCGGCAAGAGCCTACCAAAAGGTGGAAGGCCGCAATTTATGGGAACCGATAGAGAACTACCGTCACCCAATGGCTTGTTCAAGACCAGATTGGAGGGCGGTAATGTGGAAGTGGAAGACCAAAGCGGGCAATGGGTTACAGTAACCAAAGAAGGCCACTTTAAGTACCTCCAGTGGGGTGGTGATTCTAGGCATCTTATCGCATGGTACTGCATTGCCGGAGACCGGAAGGTGCTGTACCTTTTGCACTCTACGGGCGCAGGGAAGACGCGTGCTACTCTTGAGACTAGAAGGTACGACCAGCCTGGAGATAAGCTTGATACCTACATCCCCTACGTCATCGATGCTAAAAATCTAACGGAGAGAAAGGTGGATACGGAACCTATGATGAACGGTTCCTACCCTTGGCCAAGCGCGCCCAGCGTTCGGTGGTGGAATCATGGGTTTTTGATTGATTATCCGATTCGGGGGTATCAAGAGTACAAGGTTGATTATATTGATCCAACTTCTGCCGCAATAAGGAACGTCATCGACGAAAAATCTCAAACGTTTGTGGATCTGGGCAAAATTTCGCTTCAGCCGATTCCAGGCTCAACTGATCTGTTGTGGAACTCTGAACGGGACGGATGGGCAAGGCTTTATCGCATTGATGGCCTCACCGGCAAAGTCTTGAATGCAGTAACACCGACCCACGGAGTTTTTCGGCATATTGTTTGGCTGGATGCCAAGAATGGCGTGGTTTATTACACCGGCAACGACTATCCGGAATGTGTTGATCAGGGTCAAAATCCGTACCTGCTGCATCTCTACAGGACGGACTTGGACGGAAAGAATGTGATCGACTTAACTCCTCAAAACGGAACCCATTCGATTGCCTTTTCCCCCGATCATAAGGTGTTTGTGGATACCTACTCTTGGGTCAATAAGGCACCGATCCACAATTTGGTGAGTGCCTCGGATGGAAAAGTCCTTGCTCATCTTGCCTCTGCCAATATCAAGGGACTGTTGCGAAACAATGTGCGGCTGCCGATTCCGTTTGAAGCCAAAGGAAGGGATGGAAAAACAAACATTTGGGGAATTGTTTGCTTGCCGTCAAATTTCAACCCTAAAATGAAGTACCCAGTGATTGAGAACATATACGCAGGGCCGCAGAGTTCGTTTGTTCCCACCCGCTTTTATCCGTTTCTGTACATGAGCCGATTGGCAGAGCTTGGCTTCATCGTGGTGCAGATTGATGGAATGGGGACTGATAATCGTAGCCGTGCCTTCCACGACGTCTGTTGGCACAATATTGATGATTCCGGATTTTCGGACCGGATTCTCTGGATGCAAGCACTTGCCAAGAAAATGCCCCAAGTGGACTTGAACCGCGTTGGAGTTTATGGAACTTCCGCTGGCGGGCAAGATGCAGTCAATGCTCTTTTGCTCCATCCAGAGTTTTATAAGGTTGGGGTTGCCTCATGTGGATGTTACGATAACCGAATTGATAAACAGTGGTGGAACGAGCAGTGGATGGGCTACCCAGTTGGGCCCTGGTATCGAGAGCAAGCCTGCGCCACAAACGCCGCAAAATTAAAGGGCCATCTGCTGCTGATGGATGCAGAAGATGATCATAACGTTCCTCCAGAAAGTTCGATTCGGTTAGCAAGTGCGCTTATTAAAGCGGGGAAGACTTTTAGCTATATGATTTTTCCTGCCAGCGACCATACCGACGGAGGCGTGTTTGGTGAGCGGAAAAGAAGAGACTTCTTTGTTCAATGGTTGTTTGGGATGAATCCCCCTAATTGGAACGATCTGCCGTCAAAAAGTTAGTAACTGTGAGATGGCTTCAATTGAAGGTGACCAGTTAATTCAATTTTGGTTGACTCCGTTGGCCTATTGTTGAGCGGATGTATCTGGCAGCTCCAAGATTAGGCCCCAAAAACAACAGGGGATCGAAACTGCGTTCCCAAGTTATCTTTGGAACCGACATTTCACCCCAACCGACTCCGCGACCAGGGGCATTGGGGGAAGTGGTTTAAGGATCGTCACGATAACTTCATCAAGGGTTGAAAATTGGGCAAAGAGGGCATTGGCAATCACTTGAGCCAATCGCTCGAGGGTCTGGCACTTGGTGTCTGATACGAGGCGATTGGCAAGGGCAGCCGCCTCTGCGTAGTCAATGGTGCCTTGGATGTGATCCGTTTCGGAGGCGGGAGTCCAAGCTGCCATCTCGAGGTTGAGGATCAACCGATGCCCGATTTTTCGTTCTTCTTCAGAGACGCCAATGTAGCCGTAGACTTCCAGTTGGTTGACGTAGATGTGTGATTTTGCCATCCCTGATTTAAGATACTCCGCAGGACCCCAAGGACAGTGTTGTTGAACTTAGGCGGATGTTGATAACTTACCGATCGATGGCAAGTGTGCAAGGCAACCGTCTGATTTGCTCTGAAATCAGGCAGTTGCCGACGATATCCAGGTTCAAAGCACCTTTACATTGCGTTCCGGCTCCTGCCATGCTAGGTGGGCTTTGAACTCCTCAACACCCACATAGTCCTCGATGGTGAGTGCCAATTGGTGGCCAGAAGATGGATTGGCGTAGAGTTAGCCAATTTCTAGGGGTTTCATTTGCGCTTTACGAGCCAAGATTTTGTGAAAGGTCCAACTCAACAAAATGGCTAAGGATACACCTCCCGTGTCAATGACAACATCAGTCCACTTCCCACCTCTTGTTGGCACAAAGGTTTGGTGGTATTCATCGGAACTGGCGTAAAGGACCGCGGCTACGCCGCAAGATAGAAGCTTTTTACTAAGGCTCCATTGAGTTTTAGAAACCACAAAGAGAAGGCAAAGGGTCAGGATGAGTTAATCCAAGACGTGGTAGCCCTTCACAAAGACCCACCACCAGCTTTGCCAGAATCTTTGAAAGCTTTCTTGAGAAACCTTGCCATCGGAGGCGTGAACTACAGAATGGATGAATTCTTTACTATGAATGATGGTGCTTGAAGTTGCAAATATCCAGCTAGCCCAAAGTAAGGAAAGAATCGATCGAGTCCGCCCTCCCTTGTTCATGGTTCTGTTCCGCTACTCTAGCTCAGTCCTGTCGTTGCGGCAAATCAAAGGGCACTCTTGGCGAGATCGGGCTAGCAATTTTGTGGCTTGTTACTTTCTGGTTTTGGAACCGTTATCAAGGCTGGTGAGATGAGGTTAGATTAGGAATAAATTGCCTTAAATGTTGCACTTTGGCTAGCCGAACGGTATAATCTTATGAAAGTTAGAGCCGAGTGATGATGGCGGCCATGAGCCGTCATTATTTTTTTACGAGGCTTCATAGGAGCAAAGATGGACATTCTACAACAACTGGAGCAGATTGCACGAGAACGTGAACTATCGCTTGATGAACTGCTTCAAGAAATTGAAGAATCGCTTGCAGTGGCTTACAAGAAGTTTGTAGGCGCCGCCGGCGAAGTCATGGTTCACTTCGATCCACGCAAGGGTGATCCCACCAAGGGGCTGACCGCTCAATTAGAAAAGGAAGTGGTTGGGGTTGTTACCGAGCCAAGTCTGCAGATATCTCTGGAGGAAGCAAGAAAGAAAGACCCAGACGTTCAGATCGGAGACTTCTTTGCAACGGAAGTCGATCCCAATCGGTTTGGACGGATCGCGGCGGCAACTTTTAAGCAGGTTCTGAATACCAAGCTAAGAGACGCCGAAAAAAGGCAAATCAACGAAATCTTTCACGACAGCATTGGCCAAATTGTTACCGGTGTGATCACCAGAAATGAAGATGACGGCAGTGCGTTTTTGCAGGTCAATAAAGTTGAAGTGGAATTGCCATTTCACGAGAAAGTTTCAACCGAGAGGTACCGCAGGAATGACCAGTTTCGAGTCTATGTTTTGAAAGTTGATGATTCGCCTCGGAGAATGCGGGTGCTGGTTAGTCGGACTCATCCTGGCCTCTTAAGGAAGCTTTTTGAACTGGAAGTGCCGGAAATTTCGGAGGGTCTCATCGAAATCGTGAATGCGGTGAGAGAGCCAGGACAAAGGTCTAAAATTGCGGTTCGATCGAACGACATCCGAGTTGATGCGGTGGGCTCTTGCGTTGGTCCCCGTGGTGCTCGGGTTCAAGCGGTGGTGGATGAGCTTAATGACGAAAAGATTGACATTGTTCCGTATGATGAGGATCCTAAGACGTACATTATCAATGCCTTAAACCCAGCTAAAGTTAACTCAATTAAGTTAGACGAAACAGAAAAATCTGCTTACTGCGTTGTTCCAGATAATCAGCTGTCTTTGGCAATCGGCAAGAGTGGGCAAAATGTAAGGCTGGCGGTTAGGCTTACCGGTTGGAAGATCGATATCAAAAGCGAGTCTAAATTAGCTGAAGGGAAAAAGCCGCAATAGAGGTCATTCGAACTTGCATTGGTTGCAGACAACGGTTCGAGCAATCTTTGCTCATCCGAGTGTCCTATGAAAACGGCAAATTGAACCTGAACGACAAGAAGAATAGAATAGGAAGAGGCGCTTATGTTTGTCCGAAGCCAGAATGTGTGAAGGCGGCTTGGACAAAAGAGAAATTGGCAAGAGCACTCAAGACAAAGCTAGATAGCGAAACGTTGAAAGTGGGCCAGCAAGACTTCATGGATTTGGAGATCATGCAGGTTACTTAGGCGGGTTAAATAAAAGAAAAGATATGGGAGCAAAAACAGAAGATAAAGGGGCAAGCACCAGCAGGTCGATTTCAAGCCTAGCCAGTGAATTCGAGGTTGTTCCTGGCGTCATATACGGCGTACTAAACGAGTTCGGCATTCCTCATGAGGGAGATGTTTTTACAGCCGACGATGATGCCTACGAGCTGGTTCAAACCGCCTTACTCGACAACGAAAATTCCAAGTTGGTGACCCTGAAGAAGGGGATAACGCCAAGAGATTTTGCGATTGCCATTAATGTTCCTGCAGCTGAGGTTCAAAAGATATTAGTAGGCAAGTTGCGGGCAATGGTAACTCAAAATGCCTCATTAAAGGATGATCTTGTTGAGAAACTCGTCAGCGAATACGGATACACCCTCAAATGGTCGGAAACGGTTGCTCCTCGTCCCACGCCCAAGGCGGTTGTGTCGGCTAAGAAAACCGAAGCTTCGCTGAGGCCTCCGGTCGTGACAATTATGGGTCATGTTGATCACGGCAAGACGAGCCTGCTTGACTACATCCGAAAGGCCAATGTGGCTTCTAAAGAGCATGGCGGAATTACCCAGCACATCGGTGCTTATCAGGTGGAACTGCCGGAAGGAAGAATCACGTTTTTGGACACCCCTGGCCACGCAGCATTTACCGCGATGCGGGCTCGAGGTGCCCAGGTCACAGATATAGCGGTTTTGGTTGTGGCAGCGGATGACGGAATCATGCCCCAAACCATCGAGGCGATTCAACATGCCAAGAATGCCAAGGTTCCGATCATTATTGCCGTCAACAAAATTGATAGGCCAGATGCCAATCCAGATCGAGTCCTTCAGCAGCTGCCTGAGCATGAGGTCATTCCGGAAGCTTACGGTGGAGATGTTATTACATGCAACGTGAGTGCAATAACTGGCGAGGGAGTTCCTCATCTTTTGGAGATGATTCTGCTTCAGGCAGAAGTTTTAGAACTGAAAGCCTTGGCGTCTGGTCCTGCCAAGGGTTCGGTTATTGAAGCAAAAATTGACAAGGGCCGTGGCCCTGTAGCCACTATTTTGGTTCAGGAAGGACTTCTGAAAACGGGAGACTCCTTAGTGGTCGGCAAAGCTTATGGGCGCATTAAGGCGATGACCAACTACTTGGGAGATCGCATAACAGAAGCCGGCCCAAGCACTCCGGTTGAGGTTCTTGGCTTAAGCGAGGCTCCTGATGCAGGCGACAGTATTGAAGTTGTTTCTGACGAGCGAACCGCGAGGACTATTGCCGAGGATCGCATTGACCAAGAGCGGATCGCCAATACCACTACCAAAAAACGTGGATTGACACTTGGAGAACTGAAAAGACGGCTTGACGAGGAGGAAGGCAAAGAGCTCAACCTGATCATCAAGGCCGATGTCCAAGGTTCAGTTGAAGCGGTGAGGGGCATGCTAGAGAAGATCAAAAATGAAGAGGTTGAGGCTCAGGTCATTCTTTCTGGCGTGGGCACAATTACTCAATCTGATATTTTGCTGGCAAGTGCATCTAACGCGATTGTGGTTGGATTCAACGTGAAGCCCGATGCGGAAGCTAAAAGAGAGGCCGAGCGGAGGAAGGTAGAAATCCGAACCTATACGATTATCTATGAGCTTATTGAAGATATCGAAGCGGCTGCCAAGGGTATGTTGGAGCCCAAGTTTGAAGAGCAGCATCTTGGTGTGCTTGAAATTCGAGTCCGATTCCAGCTTAGCAAGAAGGGAATTATCGCCGGATGCTACGTCACGGAAGGCAAAATCATCAGAAACGCCAAGTGCAGAGTCAGGCGAGGCAACGATCTTGTTTACCAAGGTTCGGTGGCTTCCTTAAGACACCTGAAAGATGATGTGAGGGAAGTGACGCTTGGAATGGAATGCGGCGTGACTTTTGAAAATTGGACCGACTTCCAAGAAGGCGATCTGGTTGAGGCGTTTGAGCTAGTCCAAATCAACGCGTAGCATCTTATTTCTTTAGCTGACGCAGGGGGCAGTTGGCGAAACATTGGTGCCTTGAATTTCGTTGAATGGAATATGAGTACAACGCTTAGCGACACCAATCAAGATCTTCGATTTAGAACCCTTTCTCCTGAGCAAACTCAAAAGGTTTCTGATGCGCTTCAGGCAGTTTTGTATGATTTGGTTGCCTTTAGCCTTTTGGTTAAGCAGGCACACTGGAATGTAATTGGTCCTAATTTCCGCGCGATCCACCTTCATTTAGATGAGATTTACGGGCAACTGCAGGAAGCTGTGGATAGCGTTGCAGAAAGAATGACATCAATTGGAAGGTCACCTAACGGGCAGGCAAAAGATGTTGTTGAAGCTTCTTCAGTTCTTCCTTTGGATCTAGGATTTATTCGCGATGAGATTCTTGTAAGATTGGTTGCCGATCGCCTTGAGTTGTTGAATCACGCAATTCGAGGTCAGATGGACCTGATTGAAAATACGGATACTGTCACCGCAGATTTGCTTCATGGCGTGCTTTCCACGCTAGAAAAGCAGCACTGGATGCTCGCCGCCCAGATTATTTAAGCTCTTTCTCATACCTAGCCATTAGCCAGTGCAAGGAATTTCTTGAGAACAGCTAAGTTCCTCCGTGAAAAGCAAAAGAGCCAATGCAATTAAGAAGTTTCTAGTTTGAAGGTTTGAATGCTCCCCACTCTTCATAATTCCTGTAGACAAAGCTGCGAAAAGGGATTATCTGATAGAAGCAAGGCACATTGAAAATGGCTATGCTGGCAGTAGATTCGCTTGAGCCTTGCCTAGTTAAATTCCGATTAGTTGATGGATATCAGATTATTTTGGTGGCTTGCCTTTCATCTTGCCAACCACATCCCAAGTGGTTATCAACCCTTCTTGGACATAGGATTCCGCAATTGGCAAAAAGGCTTCAATTTTTGCGGCTTCGTCAACACAGAGAAAACTGACTGGCAGGTCATCAGACAAGGCAAAAATATGGGTTGAGTGGAGCCGGTTATGTGCCCCGAAACCAGCGATACCTTTTGATAGGGTTGCCCCTTTCAATCCATTTTTCATGGCCGCTTCCAGCAAAGCCATAGAAACGGGAGAACCGTGGTAATGGTCGTCTTCACCAAAGATAACAAGCAGAGCTTTTAAGTTTTTAAATTCATTCATGGTTTGATTGCTTTGACCAAAGTCATTCCAAGCCAAGTTCCGGCAAGGGCAAAAATTACAGAGCCAAGCACGTAGGCGGCAAAAATGCCATAGCTTTTGGTTGATAGAAGATTAAAGCTATCGAGGCTAAAGGTTGAAAATGTTGTATAGCCACCCAAAAAGCCAACAACTAAAAGGAGCCTTGCATTTTCGGGGTCAAGGGACTTTGCCAGCAAACCGGTCATGATGCCAATCACCAACGAGCCGGTGACATTGATGACAAAGGTACCGAATGGAAAAGATGCGGATTTAAACCAGTTTTGGATGGAAAGGGCCAGCCAATACCTTGCGTTGGCACCGAGTCCGCCTCCAATAAATACGAGGAGGCTTCTGTGCAAGGGGATCATTAGGTGAAAGATATCAGCATTATATTGCCGCCAGAAATCGCGAAGTTCGCGACTAAGATCAGTTTTATAATACCTAAAACAGAACATTGCCCCATTTCACTTCAAAAGATCGGGGTGGACCAGCATAGTGAACTAGTAAACTAAAGGAAGTATGACAACGACGTCCCCAACTAGTTTTGTGAATCGAAAATACCCCTCTCAAGCAGATTTCTTGACAGACGTTGAGAAGTTTGTAGCTCAAGAAGTTTTGCCCAACACAAGAGAATGGGAAGCTAATGCTGCCTTCCCAGACCCAATTTGGCCCCGACTTGGTGAGTTGGGCTTACTCTCGATGACGCTTACAAAGGAGCTGGGAGGGCCGGGATATGACTGCGAAACCTACGTGAACGCCTGCCGCCTTTTGGCCCACGGAGATCCTGCGCTGTCCATGAATGTGGCCGCGATCAATGCCTTGTGCGTGGCTCACTTTGTGCATTTTGCAAACCCAGAGCAATGTGCCAAGTATTTGCCGGGAGTCGTGGACGGCTCGATCAAAATGGCATGGGGACTTACTGAACCAGATGCTGGCTCCGACGCGCGAAGAGTCAAAACAAAGGCAGAGCCCCTAGAATCTAAACCGGGATATTGGAGCATCAACGGCAGAAAGATGTTCATCACCAACGGAGGCAAAGCCGATTTAATTGTCATCGTGGCGAGGACCGGAGAGTCAGAACTGTCTGCTTTCTTCTTAGAAACAGATCAACCCGGGTTTAAATTAGAAAAGAGAATTCATACGGTTGGCGTGTCGGCCAGCAATACGGTTCAATTTGCCTTGGAAAACGCGGTTGCTTGGCACACACCTTGCAAGTTTGAGCAAGCGATTGGGTTACTTTACCGGGGCCGACTGGGCATCGCGGGGATGGCTTTGGGGATTGCAGAGAAGGCGTTTGAATGCATGGTCGATTATGCCAAGCAAAGAGAGCAATTCAACCGGAAATTGGCAGATATGCAATCGGTCCAAAACATGATTGCGGATTCAGCAATGGAAATTGAAGCGACTCGACTTCTCCTTGCCAAAGGTGCCCAAACGATGGACGCGGGCAAACCGATCATCTTAGAGTCTTCCTATGCCAAGTTGTATGCAAGCGAAACCGCTAACCACGTCACAAATCGTGCGATTCAGGTTCACGGCGGTAGAGGAATGACCAGAGAATTCTTGGTTGAAAAGCTATGGCGAGATGCAAAGCTAACCGAAATTGGAGAAGGTTGCTCAGAAATCCAGCGCCTAGTCATTTCCAAGCAAATCTTGAAGTAACTTCAACCCTAGGAGGTGTCTGCGGGAAGCAATCATAACTTGAGGAAGGGTCTAGGTTAAGTCACCCCAATCTCATATAGGCCTTTTGTTGGTTTGTGGCCCCGAAAAAGAATCAACCCCACCCGATTGACTTCAATGGGGCAGGGTTGATTTTAGTCAGGTCCGAACTATTTGAGTTCGACTTTGGCGCCGGCTTCTTCAAGTTTCTTCTTGATGGCTTCGGCGTCGTCTTTGCTGGTTCCTTGCTTGATTGGCTTAGGAGCTCCATCAACAAGATCCTTGGCCTCTTTGAGTCCAAGGCCGGTGATTTCACGAACCACGCGAATGACTTCGAGCTTCTTATCGCCAGCGGCGGCAAGAACCACGTCAAACTCCGTTTTCTCTTCTGCAGCTGGTGCAGCAGAGGCGGCTGGGCCGGCCATCATCGCCATTCCCATCATAGGGGCGGCGGCAGTGACACCGAACTTCTCTTCGAGAGCTTTCTTGAGTTCAGAAAGCTCGATAGCAGTCATGCTGCTAATGTCTTCAACAATTTTATCAATGGTGGTTGGCATTTTTATTCTCCTTGAGGTGCATCTTCAGCAGCTTCGGCTGTAGATTCAGCGGCTTCAACTGCCGCTTCAGAAATTGGCTCGGTCGCTTCTGGTTGAGTGGCTTCCGGTTCAGATGGCGATGTTTCGGCGACAGCCTCGGCAGGCGCCGTGGCTGGTTCGCTAGCAGGGGTCGGTAGTGGTGATCCTTCCGCAACCTTATCCGCAACCGCACCAATAGTGCGGATCGGATCGGCATAAAGAACTTCTACAACGCCGACCAAGTTCGAAAGCGGCGCCGCAATGGTACCGATAACTTGGGCGATGAGAACCTCTTTTGGCGGAAGTTCGGAAAGTGCTTCAACATCTTTGGCAGAAAAGGCTTTGCCACCAAAAAGTCCACCCTTAATGGATAGCTTTTTGCTTGACTTGGCAAAGTCAACCAGTGTTTTGGCTACGTCGGGTTCATTTTCAAAAACAAATGCAAAGGCAGTGGTTCCGTTATGAAATTCGGAAGGCAATGCATCAACAATGTCGTTTCCGGCTGCAATGCGGAACAAAGTGTTTTTGATGACGTGAATCTCTCCGCCCTTGGATCGAAGAGTCTTTCTGAGGCCTTGCATCTCCTTGACGTTAAGGCTTCTATAGTCGGTGAATACAATTCCCAACGACTTCTCGTACCAGTCTTTTGCCTGCTCAATAGATTTTGCTTTTTCGGCAGTGGGCATAACAATTCCTTAGCCCTGAAGACATGAAGAGAATATCGGCGCACGATGACGCCTTATCGCTCCTCGGCAGGTTGGAGGATTCCTTTACAATCTCCAGCGGAGAATGACCTGCTGTCTTTAGAACTTCGTAATTATGACACAGGAGCCAGCCAAAGTCAAGGTACTGGCAAGGGGAACTGCTTAAGTCGCAGGCTATGAGGGTGTTGAACAATTGCCGATCCATGGCAATTGTTCAAGATAACCGTCTGATTTGCGCGGAAATCAGACGGTTACTGCCGATGCTCAGGTTCAAAGCACCTTCACGTCGTGTCCCGGCTTCTGCCGGGTTAGGTGGATTTTGTGTTCCCGAACACCCACCTAGGCGACTATTGCTGTCCTTGGCTCAGATAGAACTGGTAGAGCGTTGACCGCAGTCCCTCGATCAAGGTTTTGTAGGGCACATCGGTGATTTGGACAAGGCCAAAGGCGGAGTTTTCTCCGTCAAGGGTTCTGCCTGAAGCAGGTTCGTCTCGATAGCTAAACCAGTGCAAGCCAACCACGTTCGGGATTTTTAATGCGCTTTTTAGAAAGACATCGGCATGGCTTGCTCGATCTTGTTCGGATGTGGCATCTAATGGGCCCCTCGTAAAGTACCCAGTCGATTCGGTGGGCACGGACCACTCCGAAACAATAACTGGCTTATCCACTGCCATGCCGTTCAAGACGTCGGTGGTCATGTTGGGGCGGTAGAGGTTGAAGCTCACAACATCCGCATAACGTGAGCACGCGGCAAGGCATTCTGGCGTCCAAACGTTGAGCCGACAGCCCAGATACAGCGCACCAGGCAACAATTGGTGCACCAGACCTGCGACAGTGGAGAAGTATTTGTCATAGACCATTGCATCGAAGTGCAAAGCATCGGCTCGCATCGGACCGCTTGCAAGCTGGGCGGCGCTCATCCGGTTTTTGCTAACCATCAAATTGGCCCAAGAGGAGTACTGAGTTTGCCAAGATTGGTTTAAAGAAGAAATTGAACTGTACTTTGATTTGAGAAAGCCGATCAGCTTTTGCTTGGCAGGTTCTTCTGGCGAAGAGCCAAGAGCAGCATTGAAGTAAAAAAACCGACCAGGACCGTTAAAAGAGCCCCATGCAATTTCATTGTCAACAAAGATTCCTAAACAATGGCTGTCATTCTTTGCAAATCTGTTTGATTCAATACTTTCCGTCGCTGTCGGAATAAAGCTCGGAAGCCATGGGTCAGGCGCTCCATCAAGGGTCCTTGTATCGCCATAGATTTGGGCGGTTGCTGTGTAAGGAAGGTTGTCGGTCTGTTCTAAGGTTTGGTCCGACCAGTTGCCAATCGTGTTGAACCCCCAATTGTGAAATCGGCTAGAGATTTCTTTAATAAAATCGCTTCGGTAGTTTGGGCCGTACCTAAACTCTAGATTTTGCCTTGCAAAATCATACTGGAGTCCGGTTGATGTTGGGCCTGAAACAACGAATCCAAGGGGAGAGTAGAACTTTGAAAACTCGCCACTGTTTTCCGGCAAATTATTAAATATCTGGCTGCGATTGGAGACAACGGTGGGATCATCAACCGTTACAGAATCGACTCCCATAGAGAAGAAGAGATGGCCATCTGGATCAATCAGCCACCACCGGTTGCCTACCTTTTGGGTTCGGAAATGAGGCGATTTCGAGAACTTCGGTCCCAATGTTGTGCCTCCATAAGCATCAAACTGAAGAGCGGAGAAACTGGCGTCGGCTGGTGCAACTTCGAATCGGCTTTTGTTATGGAATTGGCTTTGCTTTTCCATTTTCGATGCCCAATTGGCACCCAAAACCTGGCCAAATCGGTCAATCCATGGGAAGTTTGCTTTGGACTTTATCAGCTGCGGATGCAAAAAATCAATGGTGACGGGCTGATCTGCATAGGCTATGTTGAATCCAAACCGGCTGATGGAGTTCATCGGAACGTAGCCGCTGGGCACATAGGTCCCTTTTGGAGTTCCTGGTATCGCTTGCATCCCTAGCTGAAACGGCTGACTTGTTCCTACCGCCGTCAACCAGGTTTGCCAGGCCTGAACCCACTGTCCGCCAGAGGTATGAGTGCCTGCTTTGTCTGCGGCAAGCAAGAAGTACCATCCATCCGGCCCGCTGACCTTGTGGATAACAACTTTAAGAAATCCACTTCCTTGTTGGCCAAGAGGAACCGAAAACCAACTATTGTGGTGAGGTTCAAACGTAACTTCCCAGCCACCATCAATTTTGTTGACGGTGGCGTGGTTGGCGTCAATGGAGTCTTGCCGCTTAAGCAACAGCATGGGAAGAAACCCAAGCATTAGTTTTTGTTCATCTCGGATTGCACTTGCTGGCGCTGTGCGGGGGACATCCCATTGAGAATGTAGGCAGGAATTTTTGCTCCTTTTGGAGGGGGTGGTGGCCCAGGCAATTTAGGAGGACCGGCTACAGCCTTGTACAAGACGAACCCTAAAAATAAGACGCCTACGCAAATAATTGTTGCAAAAACGGGAGTTGGAATTTCTTTGAGACCTTTCATAGATTTGAAAAGTGCGGCCAAGGCTAAGCTTGGCCGCACTGAGCAGGAATTTAGTTTTGCGGAAGGGGGCAGTCTTGGCTCGTACTTCCAATGAAATCATTGTCGTCGAGGCAAACTCCCGGTAGTGCCGGATTAACCGGTGAATTGTAGGTCAGTTGCTGAGAATAGCCAGGGAAGAGGTATCCCTTAGGAAAGACTCCAACGTGTCCATCAACAAAGGCATAGGGCGCAACTCCGTTAAAGGAGAAATCAATGCCCGAGTAGTATTTGTCAGGGTCCGTCGGGGCCAAAGAGGTGTCCGTGTTAGCTACCGTATTCGCTGAACCAGCACCCCAGCACCATTCCTCCCAATAGGTAGACCAAAGCCAGAACGGTTGAATGAGGACCGCATCATTCGGCTGCTGATCAAGCATGATTGTATTGGCAGGGGCCGGAATTGAGGTGAAGCTTAGAACCACCACTGGATACTCGGGTCCGCCCCAGGTTGGAATACCGGTTAGGCCTCGAATCACGTTTTTGGCGGCTCTCCATGAACGAACGATTGGACCATGGTTTGAAGGGACGCCGGCGGTTCGGTCCATAGGCGAAGCAAGAATTCCATAGTTCTTAAGGTACGGCTGAATTGACTTATCCCAAGTTGGGCAGCCATCTTGCGAGACTGTGCACATGCCGTCGGCCCACGATTGTCCGTTTCCATTCATGGTTGCTCTTTTTGGAAACATGTCGTCATAGTCGCCGCCGTACATGACAAGGCCCAGGCTAAGCTCTTTAACATTGCTGATTGCAACTGCCTTTTTAGCTGCAACTTTGGCTTGGGCAAAAACTGGGAAGAGGATCGCTGCCAAGATGGCAATGATCGCAATAACGACGAGTAGTTCTATGAGCGTAAAGGCTCTATTGGATCGATGCATAATTATCCTTCGTTGGATTTGATGTTGACTCTCGGATGATGAGTTCAGTTGGAAATACAGATGACGATGATGGGGAGTGGCCCTCAATCATTTCGATGATGGACCGAAAAGCGAACGAGGCTAGCTCTTCGATGGGCTGCCTCACAGATGTTAAAAGCGGGTAAGTAAAGTTGCAGAGGCTTGAATCATCAAAACCAATGATGCTGAGCTCTTCGGGGATCTTAATCCCGTATTCTCTTGCGGCGCGAATCAAGCCAAACGCCATTTCATCGTTACCGCAAAATATAGCGGTCGGACGATCTTGTGATTCAAAAATGTGCTTTCCAGCCAAATATCCGCCTTCAGGGTCAAAGTTTCCGCAGATAATCCAATCGTCTTTGCAGATCAATCCATTTTCTTGGACATATTCCAGAAAGTACGTTTTTCTGGAGACGCTGTCTTCAAGAGTTGGGCGTCCCTCTAAGTGACCAATTTTGCGGTGACCTAGGCTAACCAAATGGTCCATAGCAATCTGAACGCCATGGCGGTTGTCGCTGGAATAGCAAGGAGCCGCATACCCATTAGAACAGGTGACCACGGTGGGTAGACCAAAATCATAGACTAAGTTCACTGATGAAGAGCCGATTGGAGGAGCAAGGAAAATCAGCCCGTCAACTCGGCCATCAAGAACATCGTTCAGCATTTCTTCGGTTTGAGATTGGTCGCATCGGGTGAAGAGGAGTACGTCGTAATGGCTAGATTCTGATTCGTTAACAATGCCATTAAGGGAGTCTCTAATGAAGGGGCTCATCGCAATATTCGTCCCCAATTGAGGAGGAACAACGCCAATCGTGTTGGTTCTCCTTGTGATTAAGGAGCGTGCGTTGCGGTTTGGGCGATATCCAAGTTCTTTGGCGGTTGTCAGAACTTTGTCTTTTACGTGCTGAGGCACAGTCCGTGGCCCTCCGTTGAGTGCATAGCTGACGGTACTCACGGAGATATTGAGCGTTTTCGCAATGTCTTTGATAGTAGCCACGATGTAAAAAACGTTTCGCGAAACGTTTCGCAATTCGGTTCGAAATGTATTGTACAACACATTTTGCAAAACTGAGCCAATCTTTCAAAAATTATTTCCAATTTTTGGCAGGTAGGCTAAATCATGGGACAGCCGCACACTTACTTAGCAAGAATCGAGTGGATCAATGGGAATCCAGACAAGCCCTTCCACTACCGCGATTACTGCAGAAACCATACGATAATGTGGCCGAGCAAAATCTCAATTGAAGCTTCTGCCGATCCTCATTATCGTGGCGATCAATCCGCGCCAAACCCAGAAGACTTGTTTGTGGGTTCCGTATCTTCGTGCCATATGCTTACCTTTTTGGCAGAGTGCGCAAGGGTAGGAATTAGCCCAGTTTCTTATGTTGATGATGCGGTGGCAACGATGGAACTGGCAGAAGGAGTCATGAAAATTACAAAAGTGGAACTCAATCCAAAGGTTAAGTTTGAGACCAATGTCGATCAGGCTCTGTTTTTTGAACTGCATGAAAAGTCACATCACTCGTGCTTTATTGCTAATTCGGTCTCATGCCAGATTGTGGTGAGTCCAACGTTGGTTGGTTAGTTCGACACCAACTTAATGCCGATTATGCGGCAGGGGCAAGAATGATCTCGATAGCGGCCCCTTTTGATGAAGGGATGGCCCGCACCTGACCATTTCTCTGCTCCAATAATTTCTTAACCAGATAAAGCCCAATTCCAAAACCTCCTGTTTTGGAATCTCCTTTTTCAAACCTCTGAAAAACCGCATCTCTCATGGATTCGGGGATGCCAGGGCCCTCATCTTGCACAACGATCCGCCCATCTTCAGAAAGTTCAATTTGCACTTTGGACTTTGGAGGAGAGAACTTAAACGCATTGGCAAGAAGGTTGCTCAGGACCGCCTCCAGTTCTTCTCGCCTCATAGCAGCTCGAAACGGGTTGGTATTGGCCTCGAGGATGACCTGCTTTTCTGAGAATTGATCAACCCATCGTGCCTGAATTTCCTCGACAACTTCATCAGCTTGGCAAGATGTGACTTGTCCTTGGCTGGGTCTAGCTGCCAGCAGCAAGCCTTCAACCAGTCTTTGCAAACGATCAACTTGCTCAATGGATTTTTTTGCGGCCGAGGCTAGGGCAATAGAGTCATTGCGCTTTAATGCCACTTCTAAGTTTCCACGCAGGGCGGTTAAAGGAGTGCAAAGCTCGTGGGCGGCATCAACCGCAAATTCTTCTTGGCGGTGAACAACTTTCTGAATCGTGTCGAGGTACCGATTGATGCTGGCAGCTAGCTCACCAAATTCGGCTTGGTCTGGTGTCGATAACCGGTCTGATAACCCCAAGGAATTGGCTTGATCTAACAGTTTATGAAGCGGCCGAAAGCTGCTGGAGACTGAAATGTAGGTCACCACGCCAATCAGAACCGTCAGCAGAGGCCATAAAAGCAAGAAGACAGCTTGAATTCGGTGCAAATCACTGGCATGGTCACTAAAATCTAAAGAGACAACGGCAGTGTCGCCGTTGTCAAGCCTCTTAACGCCAACCCCCGATCCCGAACCATGGGAGAGGTCCGACAAATTGGGAGGGAGGACATTTCGGCCATAGGTAAACATCCTGGTTCCATTTGCGGAGTACTCGCCAACCGTTAACCTGGGGTTTCTGAATCGAGGAGGATGCTTGGGGTCAAACCGATTATGAGCCAGCTGTTCGGCAAAGAAGTGGATGGATCTAGCTGAACTTACGTTCACCATGTCATCAGCCCCTTTTTGCAGAAACAGGGCAACCGAAATCAAAAGAACGGCAAGAATCAAAGAAGAGAAGGCGGTTGACTTGAACGTTACCTTTGCGCGGTGAGAAAACTTACGGCCTGGCGGATTTGGGATCGCTGATAACATATCCATGACCTCGCATTGTGTGAATCATCCTTGGCCGACCTCCGACTTCCAACTTGGTTCGAAGGTACCCGATATAAACTTCAACCAAATTTGGAGCCCTCGTGTCATCTTCACCCCAAACTCTCTTTAAGAGGTCTTGCTTCGAAACCGGTTCACCTGGCCTTTGGCAAAGCGTTTCTAACAAAAGAATTTCTGTGTTAGAAAAATAAATGGGACGTTGTCCGCGCTTTGCCTTTCGGCTAACTGGATCAAGCCAAAGGTCACCAATTTCGATGACTCCACGGCTTGCTTCGCTCCTTCTGAGCATCGCTTTGACCCGTGCAATAAACTCGGCAAGTTCAAAAGGCTTAGTTAAATAGTCATCGGCACCGATCTCTAAGCCTTCAACCCGGTCTTCCACGCGACGTCTTGCCGTCAACACAAGGACGGGAACTTTGGAGCTTTTGCGAAGCTCTTTGAGGATGGAAAATCCGTCCATGCTGGGAAGCGAAACATCAAGCACAATGAGGTCATAGTTTGAACTCAAAATTCTATCATAGGCAATTTTGCCGTCGGATTCAGCTTCTACTTCGAAGCCTTCCTGAACCAAGGCTTCCACCACAAAGAGGCGTACATCGGCCTCATCTTCTACAACAAGAATTTTTGACATGGTCTTTCTATAATAAAGCTTTTAACGTCAAAAATCAGCAACTCTCTCACTTACTATGAGTTCTCACAGGTAAATAAGGCATAAAACCTAAGAACTGTTCTTGGGTTTATTTTGAACCTAATACAGCTTCAAGAGCGTGCCTTCGGTACCGCAAATGGTGCATGAGGCTAAAGACTTCATCAATTTGCTCTCTAGTGAGTAAGGCTTTGACAGATTCATCGTTCCGCACACAGGTTTGGAAGTCGTCTCCCTCCCAAGATCGAGCTGCGTTTCTTTGGGCAACTTTGTAGGCGTCTTCTCTGGCCATGCCTGCATAAATCAGGGCGATCATGACGTGCTCACTAAACACAAGGTCTCCCATCAGCTTCAGATTTTTCATCATGCGATCCGGAAAGACTTCTAACCCAGTCAGAATTGTATTGAGCTTCAAAATCATGAAGTGAAGAAGGTGGAATGTGTCGGGGAAGAGAATTCTTTCGATCGAAGAATTGGTGAGGTCTCGTTCGTGCCAACTGGCAACCGATTCCATCATCGCAGTGGCATTAGAGCGGAGGACTCTGCTTAACCCGCAGACGGTTTCACTATTCCAGGGATTTCTTTTGTGGGGCATGGCCGAGCTTCCGGTTTGGCCGCTTCCAAAGGATTCTTGAACCTCTAGGATTTCGGTTCTTTGGAGGTTGCGTAATTCGGTGGCGATTCTCTCTAGCCCCGCACCAGCCAACGCCGCACAATTCATAAGGTTGGCATGGCGGTCTCGATTGATAATTTGGGTGCTAACGGGATCAACATCAAGGTTGAGGTTATGGCAAACTAACGATTCCAGTTCCGGTGAATTGACTCCATGAATCCCCACCGCGCCAGAAATTGTTCCCACCGAAATATCGGCTTTGGCAAGTTCAATGCGGGTTCGATTGCGTTTGATTTCGGCTAACCAGCTGCAGCACTTAAAGCCAAAGGTTATGGGCTCGGCATGAATGCCATGGGTCCGCCCAATCTCAGGGGTGTCAATATGCTCCTTTGCCATGATCTCGACAGTGTCTTGCAACTGCCGCAGGGCATCAAGGATGACTGAGCAAGAATCACGCAGCAGAAGAGCAAGGGCGGTATCAATGACATCGTAACTGGTGACCCCAAGATGGATATACTTTCCGTTTTCACCGGCGGTTTCGCTTAGATTCCTAACGAACGCCATGAGATCGTGCCGAGTTTCCCTTTCGATTTCATCACATCTTTCAAGGGTAAAAGATGCTTTGGCTCGAATGGAATCGGCGGCTGCTTTTGGGATTGAACCTAGGGAAGCGTGAGCATCAACAATGGCTAGCTCAACTTCCTTCCAACGCTCATATTTGGCGCTTCTATCCCAAATTTTGCTCATCTGAGGAGTTGAGTAACGATCAATCATGTGGATAAATAAGGATACCGTTTGGCTAAGCCTCAGCCTGCCAATTAACCTGTACACTCAGGAAGGAAAGAAGCTTTATCCAAGGATTTCCTGGCTTCTGAAGTGCAAATATGTATCCCCAAGGTGAAATGCTGATCAATGGCTTCTTTATTGGTGGCCCTTGTGATCAATCAGTTGGAAAAGCGGTGATCAGGTCTCCATACGATCAAGGGATCGTAGGCACCGCCGCGGAGGGGGACCTGCAATCCTTGCAGACTGCGCTCTTATCGGCTAAAGAAAGCTTTCAATCCTGGAGCAAAAGTACAAAAAGTGAGCGGCAATCCCTTCTTCGATCCATTGCCAGCGTGCTTCGAGAAAACCAGGAAGAACTTGTCCGGTTGGCAGCACTAGAAATTGGGAAGCCGGTTTCACTGGCACAAGGAGAAGTTGAGCGTGCGGCAAATACCTTTGATCATATGGCGGATGCCATTGGGGACTATGGTCACTTTGATATTCCTTCTGGATTTGACCTCCGCGCAAACGGGGCCAAAGTTTCGGTTGGCAGGTTTCCAAGGGGTGTTGTATTCGGGGTGGTTCCGTTCAATTGGCCCTTTAACCTCACCGCTCACAAAGTTGCCCCTGCCATTGCCAGTGGGTCAGCAATTGTAATCAAGGCAAGTCCAAAGGCTTTGCTAACCACCTTTTTCTTTGGCCGACTCTTACACGAGGCCGGTGTTCCATCTGGTGTTGTGAATGTACTGTCTTGCCCTAACCAAGCGGTGGTCGATGCGATCCAAAACCCAATAGTCAGAAACTTTAGCTTCACCGGCTCCGATGCAGTTGGGTGGAAACTCAAAGATCAGGCATGGAGCGGGTGCCATGTGACTTTAGAGTTAGGTGGAAACGGATTTTGCGTCGTAATGGAAGATGCCAACATAGAAGATGCCCTCATCAAAGTTGTCAATGGAGCTTACGGCTACGCTGGTCAGGTGTGCATCAAGGTTCAGCATGTCTTGGTTCAAGACTCGGTTTATCAAGATGTCAAGGCAAGGCTCATCGAGTTAACCGGCCAGTTTCCAACTGGGGATCCGAGGAATCCTCAAGTCCTTTGTGGGCCAGTCATCGATGAAGGTGCTTGCGACCGAATTCAAAGCTGGATTGAAGAGGCTACCCAGTCTGGTGCAACGATTCTTCTTGGCAACAGCAGGAAGCAGGCACGACTTGCTCCAACATTAATGGAAAACGTTCCTGATTCTACAAGGCTTGGTTCGCAAGAAGTCTTTGGACCTGTTCTGTGCATTGAGCCTATTCATTCACTTCAAAATGCGATTGAAAGGGTGAATGCATCGCGATACGGAATCCACGCAGGGATTTTTACTCACTCTGAGCACTTGGCCAGAGAATTTTATGATGCGGTGGAGGTTGGAGGGGTGATCGTCAATAACGTGCCAACTTTCCGGTTGGATCATGTCCCTTACGGTGGCGAGAAGCGGAGTGGTTTTGGCAGGGAAGGGACGTTGGCTGCCCTTGATGACTACACTTATCCCAAATCTTTTATCAGTTTTCCTTAACCAGGGAACACAATTTGCCAATTGATGATCATTGTGTTAAAGTAGTTGCGTATTTTTCTACTTTTGTGGGGCAATGAATCGACTTTCACTTTTGTCATCTTTCGCAATTTTCTGTCTATCTGGGCTTTCCTTTGCCCAGTCTGCTGATCGCCTACCTAACGGAACCGCAATCCATTTACCGAATGCAGCGGCGCCAAATCTGGCACCCTTTGCTCCAAATAGGATTTTAGTAAAACTGAGGCAAGATGTGGCGGCTGCCTATCAGGCTGAAAAGCCTACCGCTTCTGCTTTTGGGATGAACTTTAATCTTAGTCCTAATAGCTTGTCTCAACTCACGTTCGATCACGCTATTTTGCCAACTGGCTGGACGGTTTGGGAGGTCCCGCAGGGGACCAATATTCCGTATTTAGCTTCTCAACTGCGCAAACAACCAGGAATCTATGCAGCCGAACCGGATTATTTGGTGAGGCCAGCTATAGCAACGCCCAATGATGGTGATTGGGGAGTTCTAGAGCAAGACCCTCAGTACTATCCTGGCTATTCGGATTTTTCCACTGTTGAGTTCAAGAAGCTATGGCACTTGGATGACATCAACGCCTTAGCTGGCTGGTCGGTTTGGCCCAACCAGTACTACACCGCATCAACCCTGCCTGCCAAGCGCCCGATTATCGCGATTATTGACAGCGGCTGCGATATGTATCATCCCGACTTCATCAACTCGGGAGGGACTTCAACCGATGTGGGTAGCGGCGGTCAGTTTATAACAAGCCTTTCTGGTTCAATCCTCAACGGAGTTTTTACTCCCGGAATTGGGTCAGAAACGAATCCGGACGCAGGGGGTGCGATTGATGGAAATGGCCACGGAACCCATGTAACCGGCCTCGCTTTAGCAGCCGCGAACAATGGGGATTCGGTGGGAACCGACGGAGTCATTGGTACCGGATACCCTTGCCAAGGCATCATTCTTAAAATTTTTACCTCGGCAGGAGCCGGTTACGATTCCGACGTTGACCAGGCGATCATTCAAGCCGCCAATGATGGTGCCAATGTTATCAATCTAAGCCTCGCGATCAGTCCCTATTCGCAGTACTCTCAATCGCTTCAAGATGCGGTGAATTATGCTTTTCAGCTTGGCACTTTGGTAGTAGCGGCTGGCTCAGAAAATGGAAGTTCGCAGGGAAGCCCAGGTACAGGGGCAGGCTATCTCGGCCAAGCTTATCCAGCCGCGTGCAGCAGCAGTCTAGGAGTGACCAACAACGGAACCGGACAGTTAATCTCTACCTTTTCTGGAAGCGGACAATTTATTGATGTTGCCGCGCCGGGCGGTGATGCCTACATTGACCTCATCAATGCAGAAGCCATTATTCAGGGAGTTTGGTCAACGGCTACAACGTATTCCAGCTATTTGGTGACAGCGGGTTTGGTGCCTCCTTACCTTGAAAATTACACTTACTTGATCGGGACTAGCATGGCAACTCCGATTGTATCGGGAGCGGCAGGGCTTTATGACGGGGAGTTTGGGCTCACTCAGGGAGGTTGGTCTAATGTCCAAGCATTTCGTGCTTTAGAGTCCTCTGCCGATAATGTGGACTTTAATCCTAACGGTGAGTGGGATCCGATTGAAGGTTACGGGCCTTTGGATATGGGTGCCCTCATGAGCAATACCAACCAAAGAGGTGCCACATACGGGGGAATTAAGGGAATTGTGTACCTGGGAGGAACGGTTGTGCCCAACACAATCGTAACCGCGACTCCCGTTTCGGGAACAGGTAGCTATTCAACGACAACCCTGAGTGATGGCACATATCGGTTCCAGGGAATGCCGGCTGGAATCTATAAAGTGCAAGCTAGTCCATTTGGTTTCCCAAAGGTTCAATATGCAAGGGTCGAGGCTGGAAGTGATCAACCAGGATTTGATTTTTGGTGCGGAAACTATTCTGGTGACTCTACGCCACCGGTTGTCCCTTACTTCACTGTCACAAACGCAACCAACACATCTGTCACTGTTCGGCACTGGGGTTATGATCCAGATACCAGCATCGCATCGATTGTGTTTAGGATTGGGACGACTGCTGGAGGCAACGACGTCATGCCTGACACGATCATTGTTCCCGGAGACAATAACATGTGCACGTTGTCCGGACTCAACCTAACCGCTGGAGTTCAGTACACCCTCCAAGGCACCTATACCAATGGTGCGGGGCTGACAACTGTGGTCCAGACTCAGTTTGAAACCGGCTCGTTGCTGCAAGTCACTGGGAAAGTCAACCTGCTTCTTTGGCATGGCGGTCCTCAACCGATTAGTATTGAAGTGAGACCTCACGGGTCCCTGATACCGCTTTTCACAGGCACGGTGACCCCCGATGCCAGTGGGAACTATACGTTGAACTATTACGGGACTCCAGGAACTTATGACCTATCGTACAAGGCAAGCCACTGGCTTCGAAAAGATATTAATGGAGTTTCCTTGACGGCGGCCCAAGCCCTCTCGGAATCGGTTGCCCTCATCAATGGAGATGCTAATGGAGACAACAAAGTTGACTCTAGTGACTACGGTTTTGTCAAGCGCCATTACGGAGCCACACCGTCCAGCTCTAATTGGGATCCAATGGCAGACCTCAACGGGGATGGAAAGGTCAGTTCGGCAGATTATAGCGTCGTTGTCTTCTTCTATGGGCGGGTTGGAGATCCTTGATCTTGCCAAAATTGGGTAGCCAATAAAATAGACGGGCTGGTTCTTATTAGAACCAGCCCGTGCGTTTTTAGAATCCGTCGAATTTATCGAATGGCTTCTTCGGTTTCAGCATCAAAGACGTGGATGGCCTCGAGGTTCACCATAAATTGAGCAGTTTGTCCCTCTTGAATCTTTGTGCCCGTATCAATTGTGGCAATGAAGTTATGAGGGCCCGCGTTAAGATAGGCCACATACTCATGACCCAAAGGCTCTAAAACGTCAACCTTAGCGGAAATGACGTTGTTGACGGTGGCCTTAACGTGAGACTCCATGTTGCGGTCAAAGATTGACTCTGGTCTGATCCCAAGCACTACATCTTTTCCGTTCATTGCTTTTGCGGGATGATCTTCCGGCAAAGGAAGTTTGAATTCACCACAATCAACCAAAACGTTACCACCATCCACCACAATCTTACTGGGAATAAAGTTCATGGGTGGCGATCCGATAAATCCTGCCACAAACTTGTTGACAGGGTTGGCATACACCTTTTCTGGCTCATCACATTGCTGAAGAACTCCGTCTTTCATGATTGCCATCCGCTGCCCCATAGTCATGGCTTCAACCTGATCGTGGGTCACATAAATGGTGGTAATGCCAAGTTGTCGGTGCAGTCGAATCAGTTCGGCTCGAGTTTGAACCCGAAGCTTCGCATCGAGGTTCGAAAGCGGCTCGTCCATCAAAAACACCTTGGGCTTACGGACAATGGCTCTCGCAAGGGCTACCCGCTGGCGTTGGCCACCAGAAAGTTCTTTGGGCTTGCGGCGAAGATACTTTTCGATGTCTAGCATTCTCGCCACTTCGTTAATTCGGTTATCGATATCGACCTTGATCTTTTTAGCTTCCGCAAGATGAGCAAGTTGCCAAGCGCCGCTTTTGAGTTCACGAATCCTCAACCCAAACGCGATATTATCGTAAACGTCCATGTGAGGATAGAGGGCGTAGTTCTGAAAGACCATCGCAATGTCGCGATCTTTAGGAGGAACGTCGTTAACCCTAGAATCTCCAATCAGGATGTCTCCTGACGTGGCTTCTTCGAGACCCGCGATCATCCGCAGAGCCGTTGTCTTCCCGCAGCCAGAGGGGCCTACCAGAACCATGAACTCCTTGTCTTTGATCTCTAAATTAAGATTGCTTACGGCTTTGACGTCTTTACCGTAAACCTTGTCGATCGCTTTAAATGCAACTCCTGCCAATAATGTCTCCTTGCGGCTTCCTATCCGATTATAACTCAGGTTAAGATTTCTGATGAGCCTGCCAAAACTTAAACTCGGTTTCGGACTCATAATGATACATGGCATCCGAAATGAGACGCATCGTTGCTACCGACTGCGGATCAACCACAACCAAGGCAATCCTAATTGAAAAGAGTGCTCAAGGCGAGTACCGCTTAGTTGCCAGAGGCGAAGCTCCTACCACCGTAGAGAAGCCGTTTGAAGACGTCACTTTGGGGGTTGTGAATTCCATAACCGAGCTAGAAGAGATCACAGCCGAAGTGACTCCTGAGGGATTTCCAGATGGAAGAAGGACCCTTCTTAAAGATGGCCAAGTTTGGCGCAGATTTAAAGAAGGCAAAGAAGTAGAAGCCCAACAAGGAGAATTGGATTCTTCTGACCTTTACGTAAGCACTTCGAGTGCAGGCGGAGGCTTGCAAATGATGGTGGCGGGCGTTGTGAAATCCATGAGCGCAGAATCAGCAGAAAGGGCAGCTTTGGGGGCCGGTGCCATCCTCATGGACACGCTTGCGGTGGATGATGGGCGAAAGGATTACCAAAAAGTCGAGCGGCTGAGGCAGCTAAGGCCCGACATTATCTTGATGTCGGGAGGGACTGATGGGGGCACGAAAACGCACTTGGTAGACATGGCGGAAGTCATCCGTAGAGCCGATCCCAAACCCCGTTTTGGCGACATGAAGTTGCCGATTATTTTTGCAGGAAATAAAGAAGCCAGAGAACCTGTTTCTAAGGTGTTGGGTGAAGACATTGCCCTTAAAATTGTGGATAACCTCCGACCAACTTTAGATCAAGAAAACCTTGAGCCAGCTCGGGATGAAATCCATGAAATGTTTTTAGAGCACGTCATGCAGCAAGCTCCTGGCTATTCCAAATTGCTGGAATGGACCAGTGAAGAGGTGATGGCAACGCCCAATGCGGTAGGGAAATTGCTGAAGGAGTATGCGGAAAACGAGCAGATCAATGTCCTTGGAGTCGATATTGGAGGGGCGACAACCGACGTATTTTCTGTTTTCCAAAACATAGGTGGAGAGCGGATCTACAACCGCACCGTTTCTGCCAATCTTGGCATGTCGTACTCGATTTGTAATGTTCTTAAAGAGTCTGGAATTGAAAATATTGCAAGGTGGCTTCCGTTTGAGATACAGCCGGCCGAAGTTAGAAACCGCCTTCGCAATAAGATGATTCGGCCCACAACAATTCCTCAGACCTACGAGGATTTGTTAATTGAGCATGCGGTTTGTCGAGAAGCCCTTCGGATGGCATTTGATCACCACAAAAACCTTGCCAGAAACCTCGTTGGTTCTTCTCAGCAACGGGATGTTGGGCAAATGTTTAATCAGAAACTGTCTGGCGAATCATTGGTGAATCTCATGAACTTAGACATGGTTGTGGGTTCTGGAGGCGTTCTAAGCCATGCCCCGATGAGGGCTCAGAGTGCGCTCATGATGATGGATGCCTATCAGCCAGAGGGGATTACAATGCTGACGGTAGACAGTATTTTTATGATGCCGCACCTCGGCGTCCTTAGTGAGCATCTTTACGATGCGGCTCGAGAAGTTTTTGAGCGGGATTGCCTCGTTCGGATTGGTACCTGCATTGCCCCGGTAGGTACTGGAAAACAGGGTGAACCCTGCGTTACAGTGAAAGGGGATGACTTTGTGGAGCAAGTTCCGTTTGGGGCCATAAAAGTCATTAACCGACCCATTGGAGCTTCGTTGACGGTTGAGCCAGCCAAAGGGTTCGACGTAGGGGCAGGCAAAGGGAAAGAGGTCAAGGTCGAGCGGTTTGACCAATCCCGTGGGCACCGGAACCGATTAACCAACCTGATCGATGGCACAGTGGGGCTTATCATTGATGCACGAGGAAGACCCTATTCTATGACATTAGATAAGCCGAACCGAATCCAAGAACTAAGAAACTCAATGCAAGCCATGGGGCTGCCGTTGCCATCATGAAGCTTCAATACGGAACCTACGTTCAACCAGGCGAGAGACCAAAACTGAAGGCGATCGACACGGATCCTCCTAAATCAGTTTCAGAAGAATTTGCCAAAGCCGAAACTACCGCGTTTCATGCCGAGATCGAAAAGCTTCAAGAGCTGCTTTATGCAGCCGCCTCTCATGGTGTGCTCATCGTTCTGCAAGGGATGGACACAAGTGGCAAAGATGGCACCATCCGCAAATTGTCCACCTGCCTAAACGTCCAAAGCTGCCAGGTGGCTTCGTTCAAGAAGCCATCCGAGATTGAATCGGGGCATGACTTTTTGTGGAGGATTCATCAGCATTCTCCTGCTAAGGGGCACGTTTCTATCTTCAACCGAAGCCAATATGAAGATGTTCTCGTGGTTCGGGTTCATGACCTAGTTCCTAAGAAGGTTTGGAAAAAACGGTATGACCGCATTAATGAACTAGAATCACTGCTTTTTTCTGAAGCCAACACTTTGCAGGTTAAGTTCTATTTACATATCTCAAAGAAAGAGCAAGAAGAACGGCTGATTGCAAGAGAACAAGAGAAAGACAAAGAGTGGAAACTTTCTGCCAACGACTGGAAAGAAAGAGAACTTTGGAATGACTATGCAGAAGCCTTTGAGGATGCCTTTGAAGAGTGCAGCAAGGCTCATTCACCATGGGTGATAATTCCCGCCGACAAGAAGTGGTATCGGGACCTTTGCGTGTCTGAGGCCCTTGTCAAACTTCTAGAGCCGTATCGCGAAGAATGGCGAGAGAACCTGGTTCATCGAGGCAAAGCAGAAATGGCAGAGTTGGCAAAGCTTCACCAACTCCACGCCGAAGGTCCTTCAAGTTCAAAAAGTAAGAAGTCTTAGAGTCGAACTTTTGTTTGATTTAATTTCCGTTGACGTGGGCGGTCGCAATGGGAGTAGCTCCGTAAGGCGGCACAAACTGGAACTTAGTCGGTGAGACCGAAGTCAGTGCCCAAACCGTCATGTTCCAAGAAGTGGACTGTCGTGACCCCGCGAACGAGTCAGACGAATTGAAGTTGATGGAGTCTAAAATTGTATCCCCTGTTGTGTCTGTTGAAAGGAGATAGTCTAACTGGGTTGTGGCATTGTTGTAAATCAACAGGTTGGCTGTACTTGCTGTGCTGAGGGTGGCGCCCCCAATCCACGTTTGAAACGAAGGGCTGTTGCTGGCAAATCCTTCCTTAAAGAGAAGGGCAATTTGATCTGAGAATTGGTCGGTGACTCCGCTCAGCGCGTTCAGCAATTTGTCGGATGGGGCCACGCTTGGGTCAGAAACGTAGCTAACACTGGTGTAACTGTTGTTTAACCCTCCGGTACCATAGGTGGCGCTTGGATATGTGTACTTCCACATGAAGCTTCCGTCACCAACAATTCTGTAGAGGGGAACATACTTTTTCCCAAACTCTTGATACGCCTCAATGTCAATATACAAACTGGCACTAGAAGAGGGAACCGGCTTGCCATTTGCGCCGATCTTGTACCGGCTGATGTAGCCTTCATAATCAACATTCTTGGTACTTGAGCCCACCGTTTGTTGCCCTGTTAGCTGAACATAAACAATAGACTGCTGATTAAGCCAACTCATGGCGTTGTTCATGATCTGATTGGCATTGACTTGCCCATGCGCGGCAAGCGCCATCAAAAGTGGGATTCCACAACCGAGCTTTGAAAGCTTGAAAGTCACGATTCTATTTTGACGAAGATTCATGCCAATCTGTTCTGCGGTCATACTAAGAAGTGGAGAATTCCATCCCTTGGTATGGGAAGAAGGACCAATGTCAGCTGAAAAATACGAAGAATCCTACCTTTATCGCCTCCGTCACTCTGCCGCTCACCTCATGGCCCAAGCTCTCACCGAGCTTTATCCTGGCATCAAACTTGCAATAGGCCCCCCCATCGAGAATGGATTTTATTACGATGTAGAGCCTCCTGTTCCAATTCGTGAAGATGATTTGCCACGGATTGAAAAAAGGATGAAAGAGCTTTCTAAGCTTGATCAGAGGATTGAAAGAATTGTTGCCCCTGATCGAAATGCGGCCAAAGCCACGATCCTTAGTGAAACTATAGAAGGACAGCCGCCCGAAACCGCGGAGTACAAACTATTGCTCCTTGAAGCGGTTCCAACCGGTGAAGAAGTCAGTTTTTACAAGCAAGAGCGCACAGATCGCGAAGGGGTTAAGCATAAATTTATGGACCTTTGCCGGGGACCACATGTAGATTCGACCAAGGAAATTAAGCATTTTAAGCTAATGTCGATCGCCGGTGCTTATTGGCGGGGGGACACAAAGAATAAGCAACTGACCCGCATTTATGGCACCGCCTTTGAATCTCAAGAAGAATTGGATGAGTATTTGCACAATCTTGAGGAAGCGAAAAAGCGTGACCATCGGGTTTTGGGAAGAGACTTGGGTCTCTTTATGTTCAGCCCTCGGGTTGGAACGGGGTTGCCATTATGGCTGCCCAAAGGCGCAATTTTACGAGACACGATGGTTGAATTTCTTAAGAAAGAGCAGCTTGTGCGTGGTTACGAACCGGTTGTGACTCCTCAAATTGCAAGCATCAGGCTGTATGAAAAGTCAGGCCATATCATTACCTTTAAGGACAAGCTTTTTCCTTTCATGGAGGATGAAGATAAGGAAACTTACATTCTTAAGCCAATGAACTGTCCTTTTCATATTGAAATCTATAGTTCTGCAATGCGGTCTTATCGAGACTTGCCGATTCGGTACGCCGAATTTGGAACTGTTCATCGCTATGAGCAAAGCGGCGAAGTTGCCGGCATCTTAAGAGCGCGCGGGTTTACCCAAGATGATGCTCACCTTTTTGTAAGGCCAGATCAACTTCTTTCTGAGTTTATGGGAGTTGTGGACCTGATGAGGACGGTTCTGGACCGATTGGGATTAACGAAGTTCAGGGCCAGGCTTGGAACCCGCGATCCTAAGTCATCAAAGTACGTGGGATCGGAGGAAAACTGGCAGTTAGCAACCCAAGCCATAGAGCAGGCTTGCCAAGAAATGAGCTTGCCTTATGAAGTCTCCGAGGGTGATGCTGCCTTTTATGGGCCAAAACTTGATTTGATCATTAAGGATGCGCTTGGGCGAGATTGGCAAATGGGGACGGTTCAAGTTGATTACAATCTGCCGGAACGGTTTGAACTTGAATACATTGGTGAAGACAGCAAACCCCACCGACCCATCATGATCCATCGAGCCCCCTTTGGCTCCTTGGAAAGGATGATCGGACTCTTGACTGAGCATTATGCGGGCGCGTTTCCGTTTTGGTTGGCTCCGGTGCAAATTGCAGTTTTGCCGATTTCGGATCGACATGTTGAGGCGGGTTATGAGTTGGCTCATTACCTCCGCGACCATTTTGGCTATCGCGTTTCGGTAGATGACAAGGCCGGCACGTTAGGTAAGAAGATTCGGGATAATCAGCTGATGAAAGTGCCTTTCATGCTGATTTTGGGGGACAAGGATTTAGAAGCCAATACGGTCGGAGTGAGGTCTCGGGAAAGTGGAGATTTAGGAGCCGTTAGCAGAGAGCAACTGTTTGACTTATTGAAATCTTCTATGGGTTGAACTCAAGCCGTTAGGTGGTGGTTTAGGTCTTGCCTGTTGGATGCTGGGGCCAACTTGCTGGTTTTCAGGTTAGTCTTTTCATTTTGTTTCTTACCCAGCCCCATCCTTGAAAATCCTTCCCCATCTTCGAGCGGGAGGGTGGCGCCGCGTTAGCGGGGCCGGATGGGGAAAGATTTTCCGACCAGACCCATTCCATTCCAAATGAAGTGAAGTTACGATTAAGTTTTCCGCACCCCTCCAAAAGGATGGGACTCTAGGCCCAAAATTACCATCCAAACCTCGTTAAGCACGGGAGTCTAGGCTCAAAATTACCATCCAAAAGTAGCAGGGCTACTTTAAGAGATTCCCTGAAAACAAACTTATTGTTCGGGGCTGATCTCTTTCGTGCCGGTCTTGCCGTCAAAGCTCTCACCGGCGCGAGGTTTAGGGATATCCCCAACTGAAGGGCCACGATCTCCTTGATCAAACAGGACTTCCTCTCCCCCAAGAGGATATTCCTTTCTCAGAGGGTGGCCCACCCAGTCATCCGGCAGCAAAAATCTTTGCTTTTGCTCATTGCCCTTAAACGTAATTCCAAATAGATCCCAAATTTCTCTTTCTGGATATTCGGCACCAGGGAAAATGGTAATCAAACTTGGCACGGATTCATTATCATTGACTCCTACTTTTAAGAAAAGCCTTTTAGGAGGATCCAACGACATTAAGTTGTAGACAACTTCAAATCTCTCTTCAAAATCACGTGGATGGTCCCATTTTGAATAATCTACACCCAAACACTCAGAAAAGAAATCATATTGGATGGTGGGGCTTTCCTTCAATAATGTGATGGCTTCGATCAAATGCGATTTGTTGAGGCAAATCATGAGGTCGCCCTTTTCTAGCTTGAAGGACTTGATAGCTTGGGGCAGTTCCTTTTGCAGCAGTTCGACTTCAATCGGTAAAGTTTCCGTCAATTCGTGACTCCAATTGGCTCTAGCTCAGATTCTTGAATTGGAGACATGTGAGTTAGCTTGCTAGAATCAAGGCTCACGGTTTCGTCCCAGTCGATGGCTCCAACCCGAATCACATACAGGTAGCTGATGATCCAAGTTGACATATAAGTAATGAATTCAAAAAATGTGAATTTCTGAAAGGCAGGCGTAGCATGCTTAAAAATGGAAATCCAGCTCCATAAAAAGATCACCTCAATGTCAAATAAGATGAACAAAATGCCAACCAAATAGAACTTTATGGGGAATCTTTCTCTGGCATTTCCAACCGGTTCCACGCCGCATTCATAGGCTGCATTTTTATAGCTAGAGACTTTCTTGGGCCCAAAAAGCCAGCTTCCGGTGACCATCACGGCGCCGATAATAACTGCAATTAGCAACATAGCGAGGATGCCAACATATTGCCCAAACACTTTTGGCATCATACCCTGTTCTTCTCTTAAGGTTTTGCCCACAATCACTGGGGAAAGGAACGTAGATACACTCTATCGGTATGGATTCGCACCAATTATTGGCAAGGCTGCTTGACCAGGCACCTCTTGAGGATGCTGAGTCAAGTGAATTGATGCGTCACATGTTGGACGAAACTATCCCCGAGGCGGTGAAAGGAGCGGCTTTGGCTCTTTTGAAAGTCAGGTCAATTTCTGGAAACGAATTGGCGGCTTTTGCTCGGTTTTTGCAAGAACAAGCCGAAACTTTGCCGGTCGATAGTGAATCCATGCTCGATACTTGCGGAACAGGAGGCGGCATTCCTAGTTTTAACATTTCAACTTCAGCCGCCATTATTGCCGCCTCCGCCGGAGCCAAGGTTGCTAAGCATGGCAATCGGGCCATTACCAGCAAATGTGGCAGCGCCGACGTCCTTGAATATCTTGGAGTTCGCGTGCAGAGCTCACCAGCAATCGCAAAAAGGTTCTTAGACGAAGCAGGGATTGCCTTTTTGTTTGCTCCCAATCATCACCCGACCATGAAGCATGTTGGTGCGGTGCGCAAGCAGCTTGGATTCCGAACTGTCTTTAACCAACTCGGGCCGTTGGCAAATCCATTAAGGGCAAAAAGGCAGCTTTTGGGGGTTTATGAGCGGTCAATGACAGGCCCCATGGCAGAGGCTCTGGCAAGCTTGGGTTCATCAAAAGCGGCAGTTGTTCATTCCTTGGATGGCCTCGATGAAGTTTCTCCTTGTCAACCAACTCAAGTGGCATGGGTTGAGCTGGGAAAGGTGCGCAGCCAGGTTCTTGACCTTTCTAATTTTGGGCTGGAGCCAATTCCAAATGAGGGAATTCAACCGGGCGATTCTATTCAGTCGGCCGCGGAAATCTTAATCGAATCACTTTCTGATGCCGGCAGTATTCGTTTTCGAGCGGTGCTGCCAAGTGCGGCAATGGCAATCTATCTTGCAGATTTGGCGCCAGATCTGCCTTCTGCGGTCAGTTTTGCAACCGAGCAAGTTAAGAGTGGTCAAGCCATTTTGAAACTGCAAGATATGAAAAGAGTCTCTAAGGATGTGGACGGGCTCTAGTGCTGCAGAAAATCTTTGAAACCAAGCGAGAAGAAGTGGATGCTTCTCGACGAAAGATTCCGATTGAGGAGATGGTGGAGTTATCTGACCAAGTTAATTTAAACCATCGGTTTCAGGCCGCGCTGGAGGCAAATCGGGGGCCATCTCACCCTGTTAATTTAATAGCGGAGGTTAAAAAGGCAAGCCCCAGCCAAGGAATTATCCGGTCCGAATTTAATCCTTCTCAGATTGCCAGCCAATACCAGCAGGCAGGGGCAGATGCTTTAAGCGTGCTTACCGACGAAACCTACTTCCAGGGATCTTTGGCCAATTTGCAGATTGTAAGAGCCCAATGTAGCTTGCCAATTTTAAGGAAGGACTTTGTTTATGATGCCTACCAAGTTTATGAAAGCAAGGCATTTGGGGCGGATGCAATCTTGCTGATTGTGGCCGGGCTTCAGAACAGCCAACTGAGTGACCTTTACGGACTAGCCACCAAGATTGGTCTAGACGTCCTTGTAGAAGTTCACTCGGAAGAAGAATTAGAGCCTGCTATGACCTTGAAGGCTCCAATCATTGGGGTGAATAACCGCGATCTCTCTACTTTTAAAGTCGATTTGGCTGTTTCCGAGAAATTGATTCCGTTGCTTGGAAACAGCACTTTGGTGGTTTGTGAATCGGCGCTGTCTACTCATTCTGATGTGAAGAGGGCAGAAGCAGCCGGCGCCAAAGCCGTTTTGATTGGAACTGCCTTTTGTGGGGCGCAAAATATCCAGGCAAAAGTCAAAGAGGTCATGGGTTGGTAAGGGTTAAAATCTGCGGGATTACTACTTTAGAAGTTGCAGAATGGGCGTCAGAATACGGGGCAGATGCGATCGGTATGGTGTTCGAGCCAACTTCATCACGGTTCTTGGCCGATACTGGACTTGCCCAAGAAATATCCCGCCAAGTTGGACCGTTTGTGACCACGGTTGCGGTATTTGGCCCCATTTTAGAGCCTTTGCCAAAGGGATTTGACTTAGTTCAGGGCTTGGCAGATCCAGCCAGCCGCTACCAAAAGCCGCTATTGCAAACCGTAAGATTAGGGAGTGATCAGGCACCCTCAACCCCATTGAGCGTCCATCAGGATGCGGTTGCCATTATCTTGGATGCTTTTGACGCGAACGTCTATGGAGGTTCTGGAAAATCCATTGATTGGGCCCTGGCTGCCGAATTTGTACAGGGCTCAAAACTGCCAGTGATCCTTGCAGGAGGGCTGAATCCGGATAATGTCTGGGAAGCGATAGAGCGAGTCCATCCTTATGGGGTTGATGTTAGCAGTGGGGTTGAATCTGCTCCGGGCCGCAAAGACAAAAGCAAGGTGAAAGACTTTATATTGGCAGCCAAGTCTTAGCGTTTCAAGTTGCCTCCGCTGAATATGGGCAACCGGTAAAAAAATGGCCAGCAAGTTTACGAGGGTTTAAGCAAATGTTAAGGATGATTGCAATCTTTGGCTTAGAATTTGCAAGGGAACTTTAGAGACAGGGCGAATTGTTCGTTGAAGTGTATACTTCCCTCAGCCTTTATCTGTACAAGGAGTGCAACCATTGCCAGCCGCAATTGAGACTATCCAACTAACCAAAACCTATAAGTCAAGAAGCCTTGGGCTTATCAACGTCGTGGACAAGCTAGACTTGACCGTTCAAGAAGGGGAAATCTTTGGATTTCTCGGCCCAAACGGTGCGGGAAAGACAACTACGATCAAGATGTTGCTCGGCATCATCAACCCTTCTGCAGGAGAAGGATACGTTCTCGGTAAAGAGATTGGAGACCTGAATGTTCACAAGGTCATCAGTTATCTGCCGGAACGGCCCTACTACTACGAATATATGACGGGCATGGAAATTCTAAAGTTCTATGGATCGCTTTTTGGCATCCGAGACGAAAAGAAATTCCAAAGCTTGCTAGAAAGGGTGAACCTTGCTGGCGACGCCAGTAAGATCATCGCTCAATATTCCAAGGGTATGCAGCAAAGAATTGGGCTTGCCCAGAGCTTGATCAACGATCCCAAACTTCTCTTTTTGGATGAACCGACAGCAGGGTTAGACCCCATCGCCCATACCGAAATTCGAGACTTGATTTTGCAGTTTAGGAATGAGGGCAGAACTGTGTTCATCTCTAGCCATGAGCTTAGCGAAGTTGAGCGCATCTGCGATCGAGTTGCGATTATCAATAAGGGTGTCATTGAGCGGCAGGGCCATCTGGACGAGCTCCTTAAGGGCGCAAGAATTGAAATTATTGCCGATGATGTGCCGAAAGAGACCGCAACCAAGTTTGAGGGACCCGATACAATTGTGAGCTACAGTTCTAACCGATTAATTGTTGATATTCCGGAAGGAGCCAATGTTGGAGCCGTGATTGACGAGCTTCGAAATGCAAAGGCTTCCATCGTAAGCGTGATCCCAAGGCGAAGACGGCTAGAGGACCTGTTTGTAGAAACGGTCGGCGGCAAAAACGCCAAAAAGCTAGTTGTTGAATCTCCTGAGGTGGTGGCCTAATGGGTGCAGTTTGGAATATCGCGGCGACAACTGTCGGTGAAGCCATCCGACGGCGTGTCCTTCTTGTTATTTTGATGATTGGTGTGCTTTTGTTAACCATCATCCCATCTCTTTCGGTTCTCAGTGCGCGGTCCGATGACTCGGTTACAGTCGGCACCATGTTTGCAGTTATGCGAGGAACAAGCGCGTTGCTTGCGATTGTGCTGACGGTTTACATGATCCCTAACGAAATCGAAAGGAGGACCATTTATACGATCCTTAGCAAGCCGGTCCAGCGATGGCAGTTCTTCCTTGGCAAGTACCTGGGAGCTGTGCTTTCTTTGTTGCTGATGATCACATTAATGACCGTCTTCATGCTGGTTGTCTACGCTATTTTCCAAAATCACCATGCCAGTCGGCTCTTAAGCTTGGCTCAGCAGCCGGTGATGTATTGGATTGAAATGAGCCTGCTCGCGGCAGTTGCCATTTGCATCTCCACTTTTGTGACTCCGCTCATCAACATCTTTTTGTCGTTTGGAGTTTGGCTTGTGGGTACGGTTCTCAATCCGCTCTACGACACGATTGCCAACAATAGCAAGTCGATTCCAATCATGAAGTCCATCTCGAAGTTGATTGTGAGTTTGGTGCCGAATTTTGCAGATTACGACACAAAAAATCCGCTCATCAACCCGGGTCAGCCAATTCAGAACCAAGGATTGTACTACTTCACAACAATTTTCTACGGAGTTGTTTGGATTGCCTTGCTGCTGATTATTGGTGCCCTGATTTTCGATCGACGCGAGGTTTAAGCCATGTGGAAAATTCGTAAAAAACTGTACGGAGTGGGAGCAGTCCTTTTGATTGTTGCCGCAACCCTGCAGATGACTTATATCCATCCCAAATGGCGGAAAGATTACAGTCCGGAAGCAGGCGGCTTGGTTGCAAGTCAGCTCTCACCGGAGCAAATCCTTCTGCAGCTATTTGGCTTTAGAGAGTTCCTTGCCGGAATCCTTTGGGTTCGAGCCGATGGATTCTTTGATGCTGGCAACTATGATGCGATTTTGCCGATTATCCGAGTCTGCACGATTCTTGATCCCCACAACATAGATATCTATGCAACGGGAATGTGGCACATCGCCTATAACTTTACAGACCAGGAGCAGCGATCAAACCGTAGGTACATTCCAATTGCTCTTGCCCTTGCTAAAGACGGCATCAAGAACAACCCGAACACCTACGAGTTGTACTTTGAAACCGGCTGGCTTTGGTATCAAAAGATTGATGACAACCCTTCCGAGGCAGTGAAGTACTTCCAAGAAATGGTGAAGAAGAAAGACGTTTTACCGGCAAGAGAAGACTTGTTGGCAAACGCCTACTTCCGTGATCAAAAGATCATGACCGGTCTCAACTGGTATTTCCATCTTTACAAAGAGGCGATTGCTCGCGCCAAGAAGGACACTTTCTACGCAAACTCCCAGATTCGAGACACTCTGGAATCGAACATTGACAACACGATCATCCGAATGATTCAGCGTGGCTATCTTGCTCAAAAGCGCAATGATGGCAGCTATGAGAAAGGCGACTACGACACCAAACCTCCGTTTAATGTTGGGTTCAGCGCCAAAGTCACGGTGGTTCGGCCAAGAGTCCTTCGCGTCACTGGTACCTGGAACGTCTTGCCGGTTGGTTGCCGAATCCGATTCATTGTTCGTGATCTGCACTATCCCAATGCGTTGCCGGCTGAGTTAGATTGGAATAAGAACGACAATTTTAACTTCAATCTGCCAACCAACTTGACGTACATGCAAGATCAGCTGTTCTGCAAAGACCAGCGGTTTGACAGGGTGGAAAACATGAGCAAGGACCCAACGATGTATCCGTTTGACTCTAACCACTACCTTCTTGAGTTCTTCTATGATCCTGCCTTTGGTGCGCCCCACATCCAAGACAAATTTGGCTGGAATGGAGTGGGCATGACGGACCCCAACTTTTTGAACACCCAGATTCGGAAAGGAGTACGCGTCATCTATGCAACCTTAGAACTTAGCAAAGACCAAATCTTGATGCGGGGACAATGGCAAAACCGCCATGCTACCGTTGAAACGAGTAACTTTAAGGAATCGAGCCCGACTGAAAGCATGACCAATATCGTGAAAGTGCCTTCACTTCGCGGCAACTAGCATTGGTTAGTACAAAGTCCCTCATTGGCATCTGCCGGTGAGGGTCTTATTGTATAGAATGAGCTGGCACGTGGACCAAGATCATATTGCAAGGCGAACTCTGCATCTTTGAGCAAATGCTTGAGTTTTTTGCCACATGGGTCTGTGCTTGCCAATTTGCCACATGTGGCAAGGGCAGATTTGGCAGTTCTCCACGTACGCTGCACTAAAGTAATGGCCTCATTAAGGTCTGTTCATTTAGGTACCTTCGCGCTACACTCTGAAAAATGCAACTGAATTTTAATAAAGCTAAATAATATTTGTAAAATATAAGACTTTAGGCCTAAGAAATTTGGCGATTCCAGCATCTGAAGGAAACCAATTGCTTGTTCTCTTCGTCTCTGTATTGGGTTAAAAAGAGGTTAGGCTTTTGTACCTAAGCAAAACAGTATGAATATGAGATTTAATAGCATGATAGTCGGTTCTATTGCCGTTCTTGGATTGAGTTTAGTTGTTTCCGGTTGTGGAGGCGGAGGTTCGGGGTCGGGATCAGCTTCAACAGGACCGGCACCCACCGGAGTCAATGTTGGGGCAAGTTCACCTGCATTTCTGGTTTCGCCAAATGGTTCGGCAATGACTTTTAACTCGGTTTCAAGTACCTTTTCGGAAACGCCGCTAATTCAGTTTTCGGGTTCGGATTTAGTTGAAATGAGTTCAGGAGCAATTCCAACCTACTTGTTATTTAACGGATCCTCCGTGACTTATGGACCATTGACAGGCACTGGCGGGTTACCTTTAGGCGATTCTAGTTATTCGTTCCAACTTCAACCATCACCTAGTAATGTCAGAGTCAAAACTGATGGGGTGTTTTATCTTAGTGCAGGCAATATTTGGGAATACAGTTTTGCCCTCAAGCAAAATATCATGGTGAGGAATAATGGTGGCGACTGCTCGTCATTTGATGTTGCGGAGCAGACCGGAGGTAACACTCATCTTATTGCAGAGGTTGTCAAGGACCCGTCTATTTCTCTTGATGTTGACTTTGTTACTCAAAGCTATAGCTTAAGCGGCTCCGCCTATACTGCGGGACCTTTTGTTGTACTAAGCCAAACCTCCCGACTTACCGAGTCGATCAACGGGTGCGCCATTGCTCAGGATGGTTCAGCGGCAGTGCTAGGGTTTGATGTTCCGGGCTCAAGTACGAACTTGGTTTATTGGTCTAATGCAAGTCAGGCTAACAGCAACAGCAATTTAGTATCAGACGCTGGACAAAGTGGCATCAAGCCACTAGCTATTTCTCCATCGAAAGCGGATATAGTCTTTTCAGAGACCTCAAGAAATCAGACCATCGACCTAAATAAAACGACAGGGCAAAACCCACTTAACACTGGTATTGACCCTTACATGGAGTTTCCAAACTCAACCGGAACCGATTACTAGAAACTCACCAGCATAAAGTTCATTGGCCCGCGATTGGTTGCAAATCAAGTCGCGGGCTTGCTCATAATTCTGAAGAAGTGAAGCAAACTGCCTTTCGATGCCCCGGCGTGATAAACTGATTAGGCCGGGAACTGCACGGCAGCAGGTTGACCAACTCCGCCAGGGCCGGAAGGCAGCAACGGTCCCTCAATTCTCTGGGCGATGCACCCTTCCCGGTTTCTACTTGCGTGGCCTATCTTTCGCTTTATCGTAAATACCGAAGCCAATCTTTTGGAGAGCTCATCGGGCAAGAACATGTGGTTCGAGCCCTCAAAAATGGCCTGACAAGCGGGAAAATAAGCCATGCTTATCTGTTCACGGGACCTCGTGGAACAGGGAAGACATCTACGGCTCGGCTCTTGGCAAAATGCTTGTGCGTTGAAAACGGACCCTCTGCTGACCCAGACCCAGAAGACGAAAACTGCAAACTTATTGCGGAATCGGCTCATCCCGATGTCATCGAAATGGACGCCGCCAGCGAATCGGGTGTCGACGATATCAGGACGGCAATTGTGGAGGCGGTGAACTACGTTCCGATGATGAGCAAGTTTAAGGTCTACATCATAGACGAAGTCCATGACCTTTCTTCAAAAGCGTTTGATGCCTTGCTCAAGACAATAGAAGAACCGCCGAGCCATGTCGTTTTTGTTCTTGCCACCACCGAGTATCAAAAAGTTCCCCCGACAATTAGAAGTCGATGCCAGAAATTTGAGTTTCATCGTGGGAAAATTTCTGATATAAGCCAGAGGCTCAATTACGTTTGTCAGCAAGAGAATTTTCAGGCTGATCCTGCTGCCATAGACGCCATTGCGAGGATGGCAGATGGCGGGTTTAGAGATGCGCTTTCTTTGCTCGAGCAAGCCATTATCACGGCTGAGGGAAGCCTAACTTTGGCTCAGGTCGAGGATCAGCTAGGGCTTGTCAATGAAGAAACGGTTGATGAATTAGTGACCGCAATTTTTGGTGCCGATTCACAAAAAATCCTCAAAAACCTGGATGTGGCAACCTCCGCAGGGCGTGATCCTAGGTCAATTCTAGAAAGTATCATGTTTCGCCTCAGCGATTTAAGCAGAGTTGGCTATGGGGTGGATGATGAAAGCGGATTTGATGGGCCAAGGCATGCTGCGCTTCGAGACCGTGCCAATACTTTGGGCCTCAATCGCATTATTCAGCTAAGAGCCAAGGTTGCCGAAGCTCACCGCGAGATTCGGGATGTCACCTTGCCAAGAATCTGGCTGGAATCTATCATCCTGGGATGGGCCAATGCCCAATCAGACAAATCCGAAAAATTGAGCGCGGTTGCATCCCTCCAACCTGCTAAAGCCGTCGTTACTTCTGCGCCAACTGCCGGTCAGAAGCCGGCTAAGGCGGGTGAACCCAAAAGCAAGGGCTTGCCATCTGATGTCGAACCACAAGCGGCTCAGCCATCTCAACCCATTGACGAGAAGAACGAAGCGAATCCGGTTGAACCTGAGACGGCGGCTGGCGATGGTGATTTGGAAGATGGCACTATTGAGTCAATTTGGAGAAAATTGATAACGACGATTGAGGCTCCATCTCACTCGGTCAAGCTTAATAACTCCAAAGTTGTTTCTTTTGATGCGGGAACCTTAACGATAGAACTCACTATGGAATCTTATGTGACTTGGTACAACGCAGATTTAAGGCGCATTCAATATTTAGAGGGGCTTCTTGCCAAGAACTTCGACACTATAGCAAGCCTTAAGTTGCAAGTTTCGGGCAAGCAAGCTAAGAAGCAAGTGCCAGAAGCGGTAGAATTGACTTTAGACGGAGAAGCCCTTTACAATAAGGCAAAATCCATATTTATACCAAAAACATGAAACTTCCTCGAAATTTTGGCGGCCAAGGATACGGCAATATGATGCAGCAAATGCAGTCTGCAATGTCCAGAGCGGAGACCCTCGAGACAGAATTAGCCGCAGAGAGGCTAGAAATCGACAAAGGGCCGGTCAAGGCAACCTTTACAGGCACCGGTGAACTTCTGAAATTATCAATTGACAAAAGCATCATTGATCCCAATGACTCCGAAATGTTGGAGGACTTAATCGTGAGTGCGGTCAAGGATGGATTTAGCAAGGCAACCGAAATCAGGCAGAAAAAGGTCAACGAGATTTTGCCGAACGTACCTAACATTCCCGGCATTAGCTAACTTCTCGTGCTATTTGCAAAACCTTTTGCCGAACTTGTTGGCGAATTGGAAAAACTACCGGGGATTGGTCCAAAATCGGCTCAACGCCTCGCCTACTATTTGTTGCAGCAATCGGATGGTCAGGTCAGCGCGTTAGTGACCTCGATCATTAAAGCAAAAAAAGACCTTCGATTTTGCTCTAGCTGCCAAAACATTTCCGAAGCGGACCAATGTCCGATTTGTCTAGACGGAGCCCGTGATCAGAGCCTGCTATGTGTGGTTGCAGAATCAAGGGATCTGTATGCAATTGAAAGAGCCCACGAATTTAAGGGCCGCTATCACGTGCTCCACGGTCTTTTGAACCCAATGGAAGGCGTAGGTCCGGAGAGGCTCAGAGTCAAAGAGCTGCTAAGTCGGCTGGAATCAGGGATGGTCCAAGAGGTGATACTTGCCACCAACCCCACGATCGAAGGTGATGCCACCGCTATGTATCTTGCCAAATTGCTGAAGCCGCTCGGGGTTAAAGTCACAAGGCTTGCCCACGGCATGCCCATTGGCGGTGAGCTAGATTACGCCGATTCCGCAACTTTGATGTCGGCAATAGAGTATCGCCGCGAAATGTAACACGGCGATAACTTTCTAGGATCGGCTCCAGAGAGGAGGCTTTGCCCTTGTGAGCATTCGGGCCTTTTTTGCTAACACTTCTCGCACGGTGCTCCTGGCTTGATGCGGAAGAGAGTAGCTATTCTATTTTGCAATTTGCCTCTGGACTCTCCAAATGTGGACGCCTCGTCCTAAGAGCGATGGAATTATTTCAATCAACAAAAACATGAAGGCGAACATAAGATAAGCTGGCAGACGGTAGATCATGTATTCACGAAAAGTCATGCGATGAGGATTGTCCTTGGGAGAAAGGCCCCAATAGGAATGCAGGTTAAGTGCGGCAACAAACCAAGGGAGTTCTTTTATCCACTGGGAACGAGCCTTAAGAAACGGAAGTTTAGGACCCAGTGGTATCGGCTCCCTGATGCTAGACGGAGTGACTCCTTGATCAATATAGGCTAAAAACGCAGCTTCGGATGGAGGACCATTGGAAGTTTCAGGGGCCGAATCCGGATTTCTCTCCGCGATCCATCCGTGCCCAACAAGCTCAGGAAAATCGCTTAGCGGACCCGCCAACGGCTGGACAAGATCAAGATCAGTTTCAACCGCTTGCAGCTGCGAATTTGCACCCTCCAGAAACGCTGAGGCATCCTTATCGTAAACCCACGACCCTCCGTAAACGCCCCCATCCTTAATGATTATTCTTTGGGTGTTGGTCAAGAAGTTAAAGAGCGCAACTACCATCAAAACGGATATGCCAATGGCTGGCACCCACCATTGGATGCGCTTTTGCAGGTAAGTAGCAATAATATAAATTGCAGCGGCAATGCCGGCTAGGCTCAGAGAATCGGCTGCGGGAAGCAGGTTGATCGTACCATTTAAAAAGTTGTAGGTGACCAGGAACAGAATCGGAATGAAAATGAGAGCCGCAACTTTGATGAGGGTCAGCCTCAAAGGATGCCTGGGCTCTGAGTTGGACAAGAGGCATTCCTTGGCAAGTTCTTTGGCCGATCCAAACCGAGCGGTTGCCATCTCTTCCGCCGAGACCGAATTGAATCCGGCACTGACGTACTCGGCTTTGATTTCATGAAGGTGGGCCATCGCATTGGAAGCAAGAGTTCTGGCATCATGAAGCTTCATTTTCCCGGCAAGAATCGCTTCCAGTTCCTCGCCATAACCATAAGGAAATTCAGACATGGGAGACCTCATTGGAACTTCCTGCATTCAACACAGAATTCACTGCACCTGAAAACTTATTCCAGGCGATTTTATGCTGCTCGAACTCTTCGATTCCTTCCGGCGTGATTTTATAAACTTTTCGGGGTGGGCGGCCTTCTTGGGGCTCCCATTCGCTTTGGATGGACCCCGCTTCTTCAAGCTCTTGAAGGGCAGGATAGATTGCGGATTCTCCAATTTTCAAAACCGACTGGCTTGTTACCTTTATTGTCTTGGCAATCAGATATCCATGCTTCGGCCCATCCTGCAAAGACGCAAGGATGAGAGATTTAATATCAGATTTAAAGCTCATGATCTTCAGAAATCATTATACATCAAAAAATGAATACATCATGTTCTGAGGCAATTGAAATGGCTTTGAAATCGAAAATCGGTTGGATTCTTGCTATTTGGTTGGCTTGGTCCTTGACCGAAACCGAGGCGCAAAAACATAGTCTAGCTGAATCAACACAATCAGGCCAATACTTAGATAAGTCGAGACAACGCACAATGTGGCAGATGCCGCGTACAGAAGCTGGGCCACATAAATCCTGTTCAGTACCGCCTTGCTGACTTCGGCATCCGCCGATTTGTGCAGCAGTTTGGCTTTTGTTGCGTATTTCCAACTAAATAAAAGCCAAACGCCTAGCATGAGAATGTTGAACCAATAGATCAGCAGCGCAGTGCGGAAGCAAATAAACTGGGCCAGAAGCTGGGTTGAAAAAGGCATGAGACTAACAAAAAGGAGAAACCCAAAATGGATCCATGTAAGATGGCGATCGCTTGCCTCAAAATGGTGCAGTTGAACTTGCTGGCCATTCCAAAAAATTCCCAAGGTTAGAAAGCTCATGAGGTACGGCAACAGCCTAGGCGCAACCATTAAGAGCTGCTGTTGCAGTTGCCCTTCTGAGTGAACTAAACTGACGGCTGGGGCATGAAGGTCAAGCACAAGAAGCGTCATCGCAACCGCAAAAATGCCGTCACTAATCGCGCTGATTCGCTCTAGATTCTGGCCCGCCAATTGGTTGTAAGAAGTTTTAATCAAAAGAGTTTACACACCACTGGCCGCCACAGTGTGATAGGATATGGCGCCAAAATTGGAGATCTAAGGCGCACGTCCAACATCAATGCCAACTCCTATGCCAATGCGGAGCGCTGGTACCCTTTTGAAAGTGGTCACCGAAGAGATAATCCTTAAAGCGCTTAGTTCAATTCAAGATCCTGATTTGCACAAGGATATTGTCAGCCTAGGGTTTGTCAAGGATATTGCGATTGAAAAGGGCCATATCAAGGTGACAATCGAGTTAACGACGCCTGCATGTCCTGTCAAAGACCAATTGAAAGAAGAGGCTATTCAGGCCCTGAAGACTTTAGGAGGAGTCGAGAACGTTGAGGTTTTTATGACCGCGAGGGTCCGCGAAAAGGCAGGTCCCAAATTGGAACACCTTAAACTAGTAAGACACATTGTTGCTATTGCTAGTGGTAAAGGCGGAGTTGGAAAAAGCACGGTGACGGTTAACCTTGCCATTGCTTTGGCTCAAACCGGTGCCAAGGTCGCGGTGATGGACGCTGATGTTTATGGGCCTACTGTGCCGTTGCTTATGGGTTGTAACGGTCAAGTTCCTAAAACAAACGCCGATAAAATTCTTCCCATCGAAAAGTTTGGGGTCAAAATGATGTCTTTGGGGTTTTTGCTAGAGGATGACAAAGCGGTGATGTGGCGGGGCCCCTTGGTTGCAGGAACCGTCAAGCAGTTGCTGGAAGATGTGCAGTGGGGCGAACTTGATTATCTACTGGTCGATTTGCCACCTGGGACAGGAGACGCACCGATGTCGCTGGCTCAGCTAGCCCCTCTGACCGGGGTCGTTATTGTGAGCACGCCTCACCATGTGGCATCCAACATTGCAGGGAAGTCAGCTGCCTTATTTCGGCATTTAAAGACTCCAGTGCTAGGAATCATAGAAAACATGGGGCCTGCTTGGAATCCTGCTACCGAACAGTGGGAATCCACTTTTGCGGGCATTGGTGGCAATCAGCTTGCAATCAACCTCGGGGCTCCATTTTTGGGCTCCATTCCGTTTGATCCTATGATTAGCGAAGCCGGTGATCTCGGCACGCCTAGCGTCATTCAGCATCCGGCCAGACCTCAAGCCAAGGCATTTCAAGACGTGGCCGGCAAATTAGCTCAACAAATTAGCATCATGGCTGCTCAAGAAGTGCCAGATCCTCAGCTGGCCTGATTGCAAGGGTTTGCCTAGGTTAAACCCGCTGATAGGGGTGGATATCTATCAGGAAAGATGGGGGCAACCTCCCCTTTGAAATTGCCCGTTTTTTTCCCTTAAGTTGTGGCTTAAGCCCCAGATAAGGTTGTCGAGAGGAAGTTCCAGATTGAAGAATTAGGAACCGATTGGCTGGTTGGAGCTAGAACCTGGCTGCTGGTGAGGGGGGCAGAAGAAGGGGCGCTGCCGGTAGAGGCTGAACTGTTAGAGTTTTTCAGAGCCTGCATAATTGCCTGCATGATTCCGCCTCCGGACTTTGATTTTTCGATGCCATGGTCACCGTCACCATCATGCTTGCCGTGGCCTTTGCTTTTTAGTGCAGATTGAATAGCTTGCCCAAGTTCTTGCTTTTGAGTTGTGCTGAGGCCATTAATGGTCTGCTGCACAGACTGAGAAACGGGCGAAGTGCTAGATCCTGCCGCTCCTTGAGTTGAAGCTTGCAAACTGCTGAGGGTGCTTGCAAGAGCAGGGTCGGTTGATTGTAGATTGGAAAGAACCTGAGAAAACAAAGAATTCTGAGGCGATTGACTTGCCGAACTTGAGTTGCTTTTAGCCTGGGAACTCTGAGTTAAGAGGCTACTGAGCCCGTAGGGGCTTATTGAAGGAAGGGTCATTTCTTGTCCTTGAAACCAAGCAATTTTGCGTAGCTCCAATACAATTATTGGAAGACCAAAAGTGAGAACTTCTGAAAAATTCTTTAAAAGCAAGAAGCCTCGCCAAATTTGGAGAGGCTTCTTGGTTTCAGGTTCGTAAGGATCCTTTATTCTGGTTCCCAATTGGAGATGGGAGAAGTCGTCACTTGGATGGGGCTTCCCACCCCACCTGTGTATTCGTAGATAACCGGTGGTTCGCCAAGGGAGACGTAGAGATTGCCAGCTGCCGACCAATCGTAGTGAGGATCTTCACTTCCGTAGGTTGCGGTGGTTGTAAGCAAGGTTCCGGTGCCGCTAATGACTTCAACCGTTCTCGTGGTCTTATCATTGGTTGCAATCAAGGTGGAAGCATCAGAATTGCCCCAGTAGATCTTAAGCCCGTCAAGATTGCCGTCGCTGCCTTTCGTTAGGTTCACCGGTGTACCTCCGGAGACGGGCATGGTGTAAAGGTCTCCGCCAGTTCCTAGGTTTTCGGTTAGCACCAAGGTTGTTGGATCTAGAAAGGCGACGCCAGATATTTCGGTGCCAATCGAAGTTTGGAGTACGGTCGAAACGGTGTTGGTTGCAAAGCTGTATTCTTCGACTGCAACTGGAGCCTCATCCGTATCCCAAACAAGAGTTTGAGAATCTGGAGACCACGAGACTTTATCGGGTCCTTGGTTGGATTGCAAAGGAACCGAGATAAGGAGATTGCCAGATGCATCAAAGACTTGGATGGCTTGGGCTCTTTCGTTGTAGACGGCAAGCTTCTTGCCGTCTGGAGACCACGACGTATCATCTAATTTGCAGTTTGCACCCACATTCTTTTCGACGTGTGAATCCGTTTTCTCAATATCAATCTGACCTCCTTCCGCCCCGTCATTGAGGCTAAAGGCAATGGCTCCTCCGCCAGGAGCAAGGGCTAAACTTCCAAGAATTCCGCTTGGATTGCTAAGCGTGACCGATTGGCTTGAACTGGCAAGATTAACTCCCGCCGAATTAATGAAGGCAACTTGATCGGTCGGCGGTATGTTGCTGAAAGCTCGACTGCCTGAGCCGCTGGTGTTGAGGAAGGAACCACCTCCGGTGATTCCTCCTCCATTGGCACCACCACACCCGATCAGCGATAAGGACAAAGCGGACGCAGCGGCTAACGACGAAATTGTGGTTAGTAAGTAAGGTTGTTTCATCTCCCTACGGCTATGACTGATTGTGTTCTGAAAAGGTTCTCAGGAATTACTGGTTTTGAGAGCAATTGCAAATTAACCCGCTTAAATAGACTAAAAAAGTACGAAATCTTAGAATTGTAGGTTATATAGTAAAACTCTATATTGCCGTCTAGAGGAGAGATGTAACTGCTGTACTTGTGTTGGGTGAAAAGTAAAATAGGAAAGATTTTTCGCTTTACCTTAGTGAGCCAAGAAGATAGCAAGTGTTGGAATGGGACTTTGATTAGTGAACTAAACCGCGTCAGCTAAAGGAGATTCGCCTGGACATGGCTCGTCAAAAATTTTTTTGTGGCTGCCTCTTTTGAAGTAGCCACGATATCAATGACAATTTTTTTCGAAACAGGACTCTTTTACCAGGGACGATTTTGGGAGGTGCCAAACTGGGTGATGATTGGTTGGCTGCCAGCAAAGTCAATGATAAATTCTTGGTAAACCCTTTGAAACTGTCCCCATGCGTCGTAAAAATCTTGCTCAGCAAGAACCCGTGCCTGGTATCCGTTTCTGCGGACATCAAGAATCGTGTATTGATCGGTATTGACATCCATGATGTTGTCTCTCATCAAGCCATAAAAATCTTGGCCATCGAGGGAGTACTGATACTGACCATTGATGAAGATCGGGACTTCTAGGTCGGGATTGGTCACATCAAGCAAGTTGCGAATGTCTCGGTGTTCAAAAGCATCTTGAATTTCTTCAAGCGCGGTATCGAGGCTTTTTACTGGCTGTTGGTTGTCATTTCCGTAGGGTGTTGACAGATTGTTGATCCAATTGCCACCTTGATTCCAGTAGTAAACAGAACCCGGCCACTGATTAAAAAATGGCACGTAGCCATACGTGCAACCGTTTGTGGAAATGTAGCCAGGCAACATCGAATAGTAGTACCAAGGAGAGATCAGGCAGGGATCGTTGTAAGGTGAAAACACGTAATTTGGATAGAAAAAGTAACTATCATTCCAACCTGGATAGTATCCATAACCGTAATAGCCGACTCGATAGGGTGACCGAACCGTGACATGAGACTGCCTTAAAACTAAGGTTGGAAGGGAGTTCACGGGGTGGCTATACATCGGAATCGAGGCAATGCGAACGGGGTTGATGGCTCGGGGTCGGAACAAATTATTGTTACCGGGATAATGGCTTAATCCAATTTTGGGTGACCACTGGTTTGGAGGGGGCGCAACGTTTCTAAACGGAAATCTCGGCTGAGCTTCGATGATTGTAGTTCCACTGGAACCCCGTCTTCCAAGCGTGTAGGACTGGCTTGAAGCCGACGAGTTTGAACTTCCAGAGTTGTTTCCGGGCGAGCCAAAACCGCCACCGCCGCGGTGCCCAAGACCGCCACTTTCGTGGCTAGACTGAGAAGACCCTCCTCCGAACACTTGATGATGGCTTTCTCCACCGCCAGAGGAGCCTCCTCCTCCGCGATGGCCAAGACCGCCTCCTGATGATCCACCACCGCCTCGGTGTCCAAGGCCACCACCGGAGTTTCCTCCGCCGGAGTTTCCACCACCCGAAGTTCTGCCTCCTGTGCGTCCGCCGGTGAAGCCGTCAGCAGCTCGGCTGGACCCGCTGAGTCCAATGACAAGCAAGCTGATGCTTGGAACTGCAAAATAGGAAAGCGTTTTTAGGCTGAGTTTCATGGCTTTATCCTAGAGTTATCCTTATTATGTCAAACGCTTAACCAAGCTAACCGGTGCCAAACCCTTAAGAAAACTTCAAGTATTTTGAATTTTTTGCAAAGATTGCTCTTGGCAAAAAGAACAAATCCCAGTAACTCTACGCGTATTTAACCGATCAACCGATAAAATATAGATCATGGCAAAGCATCATATTGCAATCATCCCTGGCGATGGAATAGGTCCAGAAATTATGGAATCGGTTCTTACCATTCTTGGCTCGGTGGGATTTAGCGCGGAATACACCTATCTGGAAGCAGGCCTGAGTGCGATTGAAAAGGGTGAATCGGCAATGCCAAAATCCACTATTGAAGCAGTCAGGGAAATTGGAATCGCGTTAAAAAGCCCAACAACAACTCCAGTGGGCGGTGGCCATACAAGCGCAAACGTAGCCCTCAGGAAGGCGCTCGATCTTTTTGCAAATGTCAGGCCGGCAAAGTCACTCCCTGGAATCCGCGGGCCCTTTGCAGACAAAGAAATCGACCTGATTATTATTCGAGAAAACACGGAAGACCTCTACGCAGGAATCGAGTTTCAGCCTCACCCCGATATTGCGCAAGCGGTCAAAGTGATTACACGGCCGGGCTCAAGAAGGCTTTTCCGCTATAGTTTCGAAATGGTCAGACGCCAAGGAAGAAAGAGGCTGACCGTTGTTCACAAAGCAAATATCATGAAGCTAACCGATGGAATGTTTTTGGAAGAGTTTCGAAATATCGCCAAGGAGTATCCCGACATCATTTCTGATGACATCATCATTGACAATTGTTGCATGCAGCTAGTGACCAAGCCCGAGCAATTTGATGTGCTTGTCACCGAAAACTTATACGGAGACATTGTGAGCGATCTTTGTGCGGGATTGGTCGGCGGTTTGGGGCTTGCTCCTGGCGCCAATATCGGTGAAAAGTGTGCGGTGTTTGAGGCAGTCCATGGTTCGGCGCCCGACATTGCCGGCAAAGGAATTGCTAATCCCACTGCGCTTTTGCTTAGCGCCTTAATGATGCTACGTCACCTAGGTGAGCACTCCATTGCCGATCGGCTGATGCAAGCGGTTCTTAAAGTTTGTGAAGAAGGCTTGCACTTAACCGGAGACTTGGGAGGCAAATCCTCGACGATCGAGTATCAACAAGAGCTCATCTTAAAGGCAAGTTGATTCGGCTTTTTATAACGGGAGGTTCGGGGACACTGGGCACCGCACTTCTTTCCCTCTTAAAGAATCCGAAATATGAAGAAGTGTTTCACTTTCTCGCCCCAACTTCCACTGAATTTGATATCACGGACCCAATTCGATGTGCCGAACTGGCAGAGGGCAGCCTTGGTACTTTTGATTGGGTTTTTAACCTTGCTGCCTACACAAAAGTTGATCTTGCTGAAACCGATCGAGAATCTTGCTTTGGACTGAATGCAATTGCCCCTGGATGGCTAGCCAAGGCTAGTGCGGACTTGGGGGCAAGGTTTCTTCAAATCTCTACCGATTGCGTCTTTAACGGTGAAAAGGGTTCTCCTTATATCGAAGAGGATCTACCAAGCCCGATTCAGGCCTATGGAGAATCGAAACTGGAGGGTGAGCTTGCGGTGACAGAGGCGCATCCTGCCCCTGTCATTTTCCGCACGAGTTGGCTTTATGGCACCACCGGAAAGTCATTTCCACAGATAATTTTGGAAAAACTGGCACAAAACAAGCCAATTCAGGTGGTTAAAGACCAAATTGGAACCCCCACCAATGCATCAGATTTAGCAGAAAACATCCTTTTATCGGTTATGTGCAACATTCCAGCAGGAACTTACCATTCAGCTGGAAGGGAAGTCCTCTCGAGATTTGAGTGGGCAAAGAGAATTGCAGAAGATTACAGCCGAAAATGTGGACAAACCTCACCACCGATCCTGCCAATTTCCTCCGCTGAGTTTCCAACTCCAGCTCGGCGGCCAAAAAACTCTGCCCTCAACTCGCGCAAGTTCAAGAGGGCAATTGAAGGTAATGGCGCCTAAGGATTCTCAGGAACTGGGTGAATTGGACCCAACTGTTGCAACGAGTCGTCCCCGCTGGGTAGTTATCTATTATCCGGCAACCCACGAAGTTCTCATGACTGGATCAGACACGTACTTCACGTGACCGTCAAAGTAAAGCAAGTTGTACCAGTACAAGCTTTGGTAGTGGCTCCATTCGGTAAGACCCGCTCCTGCGGGAACCTGCGGTTCTCGGCTGTGCCAAGCACCGTCCATATCAAAAAGCAGTCCGTCTCTAGCGGGGTGGACAAGTTCAGAATCTAAGAAAGGCGGGCCTATAATGCCTTGGCCAGACAAAAGGTATAGGTAAGAGGTTCCATATGTCGCATACGCGGTAGGATGAGCGGGATCACCCATGGTCCCTCCATACGCTGAGCTAGAAAAATAAAAGCCGCTATCGTCGGGGCAATGCCAAACGGCTGGAGACTTAATATACGGCGCCAGTTGATTGGTGAGTTTGATGTTTTTTACATTACCGAAAGGTTCGGTTATACCATCTGTTCCGCTAGGATAAGCGCCACTTGAGTCCTGGATATACATTGAAACAGCGATACCAAGTTGCCCAAGGTTTGCGGCGCAGACTGATTTTAGGGCGCTGGCCTTTGCCGAAGAGAAAACGGGAAAGAGGATTGCAGCCAAGATCGCTATGATTCCAATCACAACCATCAGTTCGACAAGTGTAAAGGCACGATCCAGCTTTGAATCGGCTCTCCCAGCGGATACGCTAGGTTTTGATGAAATCAAGGATAGCTCCTCCTGCAATATAAAATGGTCTTCTGCCGGCTTCCTCGATAACGAAAAATGGTGTACCCGTTATTCCAAGGTTATTGGCGACTGATTCATCGCCAGCAAGCTCTTTGTTAATTAAACTTCCGTCCACCGAGCTGCCCGCCATAATTGCCGCCAAGTGCGACCGGCTGAGTCCAAGTTCTTTGGAGGCGTCCATAAATGCCCGGTAGTGTTACCCAAGTCTAATTACCATCTGCGAGACCCTCAAGAACCGTTTGTGGTGTTCTGCCCAGATTTCAAGCCGAGAGTATTCTGATGAATGGGGGTGGTAGGCAAGAGGGTACTGCAGCCAAAATAGCTGGAAGCCCTGGCTTGCTCTTAGAGATTTCAAGATTGCTGGCATCACAGAGCGACAAGCAGGGCAAACTGGGTCAGAGAATGCGAAAATCTTGGTTGGAGACCTAGCATCGCCAAATCTTGCTGCGTTAATCGATCCAAGTTGCATAACGGCATCTAGGTTTCGTATGTATCCAGAATTCGGGCTGCCGGGCAAGTATCCTGCTGTGCCAGCAATTGTTGATAGGACAGCCATCAATAATGCCACTGTGCCTGTAGCGACAAATTTCCTTGGCGATACGCCGATATGCTCCGGGCAAAAGCCTGAGACCAACCAGAAATTGACTAGTGCGGCCACAAGACAGCCAAGCAAGAGGAGCGATCTGTCCTCCGCGAGTCTAGATGCAGCTAAGTACGTCGCGCCAGATGTGGCTACGTTGAGGGGACTCGCAATCCGAGACAACAAATTTTTTTGTTTCAAAAGTGTTGCCACAAATGGTAAGGTACCTGTTCCCAGTGATAATGCCACGCCAAGGGCCCCTAGCCTGCTGTAAGCGGGCCGGTCAAAAAAGGGGAGCACAAGGCTTCCGATTACCACGGTGCCCTTACCCAGAAGTAGTGAGGCAATGCCAAAAACGGACATTAAACAACCAACGCTCCGAACAAAAAATACAAGATTTGCAAAGAGCACACTACCGTGGTGTGCAGGTCTAAGTGGTGACAATAGCTGCTCAACGGGTGCATCTACGCAACTTAAATTGTCACTCATGGACCCTCCTAATGTGGTCAATGCATGCGCTCCAATACGCCTTGTCCTTGGGATGAAGTTTGATCATCTTTTGGTACTCGGTAATTGCCTGTTCAGGAGTGAGGATGTGCTTGTCAACCGCCTCATAAAGAATTGGAGTTACCCGTGCTTCCACCCGAAAAGAGGAGCTTTTTTCACAGGTCTGTAGATATTTGACCTCAGAAGCGTCCATTGAGTCGACAGACTTGAGGTGGTTTAACTCAGAATGCACTTTCGCGACTTGAATGTCTTCGGCAGCTGGGTTTTGCCGATTACAACCGAACAAAAATAGCCCTAAAGCACTGATGGCAAAGCAGAGGAGCCTCTTCATAACTGTTCTCCTCTTGCTTATTTCGGAGGGCAGACACAAGGCATAGCCGAGACCTGGTCCTTGCTACACTGCAGATAGCAAGCTTGTTGACCGTTGGGGTCCTGCATCTGGTCGCAACAGTCCTGGCAGTCGGCCTGGAAGTTGCCACCGCCTCCTTCATTACAAGCCGTCAGGCAAGCGGGTTTAGAACATTCTGTCGTCGGCAAACCCGCCCGAGAAGCAGTTAGAACAACTGCAAAGGTCAACAATCCAAACGTTAGATGATAGAGTGGTTTGAAAGCACCAATGTCTATCTTCATTTTAGTTCCTTAAGCAAGAAGAAAGAGATAGCCATCAATGCGAGAGATCATCAACCTTTACCCCTTTGCCACCTTGTAGAATAATTATACTACACATTTTGTGAAAGGTATGGACTATTTTGAAGATGGGGGCTGGGCCTCTGGTGAATCGTGCTTTGCAAGAGTTGCAAGGAGCCAATGAGCAAGGCTTCCTTGCGCTACAGCGGCTGGCTTCCAGCTCCTCCAATCAGGTATCATGATGGCATCTCACACGGCAGACGCCGGGACATTATTCCCTTTGAGAACGATCGAAGTGGAACCCCGATCATCGGCTGACCGGAGGAATTGAATATGGCTCAACTAAGCATGAAAGAACTGCTGGAGTCGGGTGTGCATTTTGGCCACCAGACCCGGCGCTGGAATCCGAAAATGAAGCGCTACATTTATGGCGCTCGCAACGGAATCTATATCATCGACCTTCACCAAACGATCAAGCTCTTCGAAGACGCATTGAACTACGTCAAGCGCGTTGTAGAAGATGGCGGTTCGGTTATTTTTGTCGGCACCAAAAAGCAGGCTCAAGTCGCGGTTCAAGAAGCGGCTCAAAGGTCTGGTCAATATTGGGTTTCTGAGCGATGGCTTGGTGGGACTCTAACAAACTGGTCCACCATTCAACTTCGCATTAATCGTCTAAAGGACCTTGACCGTTGGGAAGCCGAGGGTCAATTTGAAAGGCTCCCGAAGAAAGAGGCCTTGCTTCGACGCAAAGAAAGAGATGGGCTCCAGAGATATTTAGAAGGCATTCGAAATATGTCCAGCCTTCCCAAGGTGATGTTTGTTGTTGACCTCAACAAGGAGTCTATTGCCGTCAAAGAAGCCAGAAAGCTCGGCATTCCCATTGTTGCAGTCGTGGATACCAACTGCGATCCAGACATGGCTGATGTTGTGATTCCTGGCAATGATGATGCCATCCGCGCAATCCGATTGGTCACTCAAAAAATGTGCGAGACGATTCTTGAGGCAAGGCCGATTGATGAGGCCCTCACAGGAGATATCTTCAAGCCGTCCGAGTATGTGGAGGATGAATCCGCCCCTATGCCAGTCGACAAGGAATTCCTTGAGGCGTTTAATGTTTCTGCTGATGAAATGAACACTCCCGAAGAGCAAGAAGGTGAAGACGAATAATGGCGAACTATACTGCAGCCGACGTTAAGAGGCTTCGAGAAGATACGGACGCCCCCATGCTTGAGTGCAAGCATGCCTTAGAGGAGGCGGATGGAGACTTTGAAAAAGCCAAACAGCTTCTGAGAGAAAAAGGCAAGGCAGCTGCCGCAAAAAGGGCCGATCGGTCTACTAGCGCGGGGGTCGTTGCCATCTCCGTTAGCCCCGATAAAAAGAGAGTCGGCGCGGTTGTCTTAGAATCCGAGACTGATTTTGTTGCCAAAAACGAGCAGTTTGTAGCTCTTGCCGAAGAAATTGCAGGCATTTATCAAAATGAGGATCCTGGGACTGATCCACTTGCCGTCACCAAAAATGGAAAGTCGGTTGGCACTTTGGTTGAAGAGGCAGTGGCAAAAATTCGAGAGAATATCAAGGTTTCTAAAGCCCTACACCTCAAAACGGATGGTTCGGTTGAGTTTTACGTTCATCATGACCGCACCAAGGGTGCCCTTGTTTTGGTTGGGGGCCCAAGCGGCTCTGTAACTAGGTCTATTGCCATTCAGGTGGTGACTAATCCCCCAGAAGTGGTTAGCAAAGAAGACTTGAGCCAAGAGGCATTGAACCGTGAAATTGAGACCGAAACTCAGCGGGCCATTTTAGAAGGCAAAGATGAAAAGATTGCCAAGAACATTGCAACTGGTCGCGTCAACAAGGAATTTGTAAAGAGGGCAGCACTCTTAGAACAGCCTTACTATGCCGATCTTGCCAAATCGGTAGGACAATACTTGCAAGAGAACTCAAAAGAGTCCAAAATCACCGACTTCAGATATTTCCAGGTTGGTGGAAACTAAGCATAAAACCGGCTCCTTGCTGTAGCAAGGGGCCGATTTTTTAGGCAACCAATGATCAAGCAATGCAAAGAAAGCCTTATCATCGAGTTTTAATCAAGTTAAGCGGCGAGGCATTAGCGGGAGATCTTGGATTTGGCATTGATCCCGAGGTTGCCAACTACATTGCCCACGAGGTTGTCGAGGTTCAAGAAAGTGGCAGGGAAGTTGCCCTTGTTGTAGGGGGTGGCAATTTCATTCGAGGAGAGACCTTTGCCGAGAAAGGTGGCCTTGACCGAGCGGTTGCCGACCATATGGGCATGCTAGGAACCCTTATGAATGCGCTTGCTTTGCAATCTGCAATCGAAAAAGCTGGATCCTATGTTCGAGTGCAAAGCGCAATTGCAATCTCTCAGGTTGCAGAAAGTTTTATTAGAAGAAGGGCGATTCGGCACCTAGAAAAGAATCGAGTCGTTGTGTTTGCAAGTGGAACTGGCAACCCCTATTTCACCACCGATACGGCTGCCGTTCTTCGTGCTCTAGAAATCGAAGCTGAGGTTCTGATCAAAGCGACCAAAGTCGACGGAGTGTATACAAAGGATCCGAAGAAAGATCATACTGCCACGCGGTATGAGTTTATCAATTACTCGGATGCAATTTCAAAAAAGCTCGCGGTTATGGATCAAACCGCGTTCACGATGTGTCAGGAACATCACATGCCGGTGATTGTTCTTGACTTTAATAGTCCAGGGAGCTTGCTGAAGGCGGTGACGGGTCAGCAAGTGGGAACCTTGGTTGGAGGCGAATAATGTCTGTTGATGAAATACTGCACGACGCAGAAAGAAAAATGAAAGGCGCAATCGAACATATGGTTCATGATTTTGGGACGTATCGCACGGGCCGTGCAAACGCGGGTGTTTTAGATCGTGTCCATGTGGAAGCTTACGGGGCAGAAACACCAATCAATCAGGTTGCCAATATCAGCATTCCTGAACCACGGCAGATTTTTATTCAGCCCTATGACCGATCCTTGGTACCAGCTATCGAAAGGGCAATCCTTAAAAGTGATCTTGGATTAAGCCCCGTCAATGATGGCACTGGAATCCGGTTGAACTTTCCGGCAATGACGGAAGAGCGCCGCAAGGAGATGGTGAAGCAGGTTCATGCTCGCGCTGAACAGTGCCGCATTGCGGTGCGAAACGTACGCCGGGATGCCAACGAACACATCAAAGGACTTGAAAAGAAGAAAGAGATCACGACCGACGACGTGAAACACGCCGAAACCCGTTCTCAGAAGGTAACGGATGGATTTATCTCTCAAATAGACGACCTGTCTAAAAAGAAAGAGCAAGAACTGCTCAGCGTTTAGGCGTTGCCATTCACTCATGGTAAACCCAGAAAACCGGATGAACGCCATTCAACTGCAGGCAAAATCGTTGGGCATTGACCTAGACGCATTGCCATCTCATATTGCTGTGATCATGGACGGCAATGGACGATGGGCAAAAAAGAGGGGGCTTGTCAGATTGCTAGGGCATCGAGAAGGGTACAAAACGCTCAGGAGGGTCCTTCTGGATTGCTCTGAACTTGGCATCCAATACCTAACCGTTTACGCATTTTCCTCAGAAAATTGGCGGAGGCCGCAAGAGGAAGTATCGGGGCTGATGGCCCTCATCGAAGCCGCCGCAAGAGATGAATTGCGCTTGATGCACCAGAACAATGTGCGGGTTCGAGTGGCAGGAAGGGTTTCCGAGGTTCCACAGGGTTTGCAAAACGCCTTGCACCATGGAATTGAAACAACTCGCTCTAATTCGGGAATCACTTTTACCCTTGCCATCAATTATGGGGGAAGGGCAGAAATTGTGGACGCAGTAAAAACCCTCATCAAGCAAGGGATTGATGCGGAGCAAGTATCGGAAGAACTGATTTCAGCAAATCTTTATAACCCCGACATCCCCGACCCCGATCTCATGGTTCGCACGGCAGGCGAGATGCGCTGGAGTAACTTTTTGGTGTGGCAATCTAGCTACAGCGAGTTGTACGTTACGGAAAAGTCATGGCCAGAATTTGGTACGGACCAGCTCCTTGAAGGCATTTGTCAGTACCAGGGCAGAATCAGAAAGTTTGGTGCCGTGGTCGATGACTAGGAACTTTGCTACCCCAAGCCTCGTTTGATTTTTTAGCCCCTTAAGGAAAACAATTTAAGATGATTGCACCATTGATAGCCACAATTCTTGTGAGTAGCCCAAGCACCGGGTTAACTGGCGGAATCTTCCATTGCGTCTCGACCCATGATGCCTATGATAAACCATTCGATACGATTGATTACAAAGGGATCCGTTACGGCACATGTTGCGCCGGGTGTGCACCCCAGTTTGACCGCCATCCCGATGCGATGATTGCCGCCGACAAGAAACTTGGTAAATTGTTTGGAGAATCCCTCTTTGATATGGTTTCTGGCAAGAGAATCACCGAGAAAGAGTCCAAATCTCATTTTGATTACCAGGGAATTCGGTACCTATTCCAGTCAACTCATGATGAAGCTTTGTTCAAAAGCAGTCCAACAAAGTACACCCAAGCCCCTAAGAAGGAACTTCTTCATTGCCCCGTTTACGATCAAGACATTGCCAACATTGCTGATGCGGGAGGATTTGTTGACTTCAAAGGGACCCGTTATTACGTGTGTTGCTCTGACTGCTTGGCTGCGATGCATAAAGATGTCAGCAAGTACGTTGCAAAGCTTGAATCTAAAGCCAAAACCGCCCAGCCAGAAAAGAATGCTAAGCCTGGTTAGTATTAGTCTCAACTGGGAAGTGTTGTGCAACGTCCACTTAGGCAGGGGACTCGTTTCACTCATTCCGAGCGGTCGGTACTTCTTTCAATTCTTTCCTTAGCACCCGGTGGATTGTCCTTCATCAGCCGCTTCGGTAAAGGCGCACGAAGGGGCGCTTGCCGGCGCCATTAACTTGAAGTCGCTTTCTTCGCCTTGAAGTGCTTTCTAGAAGTGCCCAGGATATAGTTTAGATTCGTCGTCGCTATATGGAAAGGTTAGCCAAGGTAAATGAAAGCGAGAGAAGACAATCGTCGGATGATTAGTGTCAAGAACACTCAGTGTCTTACTTAATGCCTTATAATGTTTAGATCGAGTTCCTTTATCAAGATTGACCGTCGCTTGATAATCTAGATCAAGACACGTTTTGACGAGGCTTGACGCGGTGGGAATCAACTTCGCATTGATACTAATATCTCCGGATTCTGACTTACTGTAAACTTGCGCAAGCAGGTCATTCGTTGCAACCATGTAGGCCTGCTTAGCAAATTCAATTTGTTCGGGATTTTGGTTAAACATTTCTCGGACGGCACGTTGGTCTTGATCTTCAAAATGAGCGATTAAAAAGTCGCAGGTTTTCATGGCTCTTTTTCGAAAATCCGCAGAATTAAAAACTAGGTGGTAGCCGGATTTGTTCTCGGTCACATCTGCCCCGATAGCCTGTGCGATGGCGTGAACAAAAATGCATTCTCTTGCCGGTCGAACATCGATCAAGAGTGGAATTGATCCAAAAAAGGGTGAGAAGTGGAGGGGTTGCCTAAGTAGGTCACGGGCAAAAGTGACCAAACTCGTCGGCACCGGTGAGATTCCAAGAGTCCAAACCAATCCATCCTTTGCATAAAGTTGTCTTGTGTTTTTCAGAGAACTTGAGGCGGTCCTCGCCTTATTTATTTCAGTATTTTGCTGATTCTGAGGTGGGCTTAAAATGCCGACAGGCCAGCGAGCATTACTAAACGCAAAATATCCCTTGGTGGGATTTGTGAACCCCGCCAAGCGTGCCAAAGTGACACTTGCCGAACCTCTACTAAGTGAAACTGAAAAGGAAGGTACTTTTTGCGACTCTCCAAGAGAGACTAAATTTGGAATAACCACAATTGGATCTCGTGTAATGCTCCGCACAAATTTAACAAAATTTGACAACGAACCACCGGAAAATTGAACAGGACTTGCCTTCGAGACTTGCGGGTGCAAAAGAGCAAGTAGAAAGAAGGATGATGCTAGCATGAGTTCAAAGGGCTACCAATTTCTAGTTAAATTCTCCGAAGACTTCCATTTGAGTTCCATGATCAATGAATCCCAGAAGTGGCAGGGCAAAGTTGTCAATCTGAATAATTGGGTGAGTCACATCCAGCTGAGACAAGGCATCTCGATACTGATTTGTTTGAGGCCCAATACGCCCTCCGTCGGACCGCAAACAGGCTCTTCCATAGCTATTTAGAAACTCTACGATTGTTTCGTTTGCTCCAGGAAAGTGCGAGGCATACTCAATGCTGTCATTCATACCTTTCGCATCAAAAATCTTCGTCACCTGGAGATCGGGTAGGTTTTTGTAAACTTCGGCACCCAAATTCCAACTGAAGAGATGACTTATCTGAGTTTGCGCGTGTACTGAACTTGAAGCACTGAGGTGCTCGGACATGTATACGCAAGTCGAAACCGCCCTTTTACGAAATACGCTTGGGTCGAGTTTAAGCTTGTATTCTGTCGGAGTCTCGGTGAATTGAGCGCCGATGGCCCGGGCAAGAATCTTAAGAAAAAGATAGTCACGTGTTTTCGGACAAGAAGCCACTACGTTCAGCATGAGTAGAAATGGCGAAATCGACAATTTTTTGGCAAATTTTAATTCGAGAAGCTGTACGGGCCGGAATGTTACCACGGGGCGCCCAGTTAGTCGCACAAAGCCATTTTTGACCATCAGTCTTTTTGGAGGCACAAAATTGGGTCGTTGTTTAGTTGGAAGGAGGAAGACCGAATTTGCTCTTTCCAAAGTTTTGCGCTTGCCGTGGTAAAAGAATGCAAAACCAGTATTTTGATCGAGAACTTCTGGGCTCCATCGACCAAATGAAAAAGCAAAGTAGTTTTTCCGATTTTGCCCAAGGCCAAGTTGATTACCCAATTCGACCCTGAGGTTAGCTCTGGTACTTGCGGAAAATTTAAATGCATTAACGGGTTCAGGATCACCGCCCGCCGTTCGTGAAGTTAAAAAAACAACCGGCTCTTTCGCAAAACGCGAAACTGTGGCCACAAAATCTGAAACGCTACCTCCTGGGAATGTGATCTCAGGAGGGCGAGGACAAATTGTGAATACTGCGGCTACTAGGGCGGTGAACATGATACTTTCTTTCTCTATGGCAAAATCGTCAGATGACGCGTTGCGGGTTCCTATTTCCCGGTGGGAGGAGGAGGTGGTGGGGTCAACGTCGGTCTCACCTCCACGTTAAGCGTGGCAGTTTGAGGCGGGTCAACTAAAGTTACAATCGACTGCCCTTGATCCAAAAATGTCCACGTGTCAACGTATACTTTCGTATACTTATTAACCAGGTTTGGGTCGGTGACTACAATGGAGTTAAGGTTGCTCAATATTGTTTGGGTTGCAGTCAGTGTCCCTGTTTGACCGTTGATGCCGGTCACGGATGTTGGACCAACCGGTGTGCCAGAGTTTAGAGTAGTGAGTACTGCCATTTCCGTTGGGTCAACTAGTTGAACCAGGGTTTTCGGTGAAATATTCTCGGTATAGGTGTCCATATCTGTGACCGATCCGACTTCAGAGAACTGAAACTGCCTGGTGCCAATGATCGTGTTGCCGACAACAGTTGTATTGGGCTCGGCAGGTCCGAATTTAAGCGTATGGCTCATCGGTGGATAGTTACTGTAAGGAGTGTAGCCGTTATATTGGCCAAAGGACAGCGAAGCAACTCCGCCGAGAGTCAATATTGCGAGTCCTCTAAGAATTAGGCTACATTTCAAACAAGGATTTGATTTGATTTGATTTGATTTGATTTGATTTGATTTGATTCACTTCAATCTCCTTGGTAATTATACTGCATTTTGTGAATATTGTGTGTTCGTTGCTTGCTTCGCAAGCATCTAGCATCGATCAACTTATAGGTAAATCCAACTTTACTTTCGGTGCGCGCAAGCCAAATTCTATTTCTCCAAAAGTCATGTCAAGCGTAATGTCAGGAGACATTAGCCTTCCGCTGGCTATGTCTCTCAACAGTGAAATTCTGGCAGACCGCCATCCTCAACAGCGCAGATGAGGTGGAGAATAAGAAGGATTCGGTCGTCGTTGCGTTCAGTCGCAAAGGTAGTACCAACTAGAGCCATTGGGGTCAGAGGAAGGATCACCACTTTTGTGGCCATCGGGAGAGACAACGGTTGCATCAAACTGACCGCTCGAGGTCACTGACTTGGCATGGCTATCAGAAAAGATGACGGTGCCGCCTATAGAACTCCATTGCTGATAGTAGTCATACGGCGCCGGGCAATCATAGCCATACTTAGCGCAGCCTGGATCAAACTGCTTGGCAAAAAAGGGCATCATTTCTAAACGGATAACCCTAGAGTCGGAGGGAAACTCAATACTACTCACGTTAACGGATTGAGTCACGTCAAATTGTTGTAAAAACGGGTTGTAAATCTGAAAAGAGTTGTCTTGAGAAGACTCATTGGCAACGGTTGTAAACATGCAATGATCAAACCGATAGGAACTGCCATAGGCTTGCCAATAGGTGGAAGCGCCTCCATTTTTGATGACTCCTGGGTCAATGGATAGGTAAGGACTTCCGTCATCAAGAGGGCTCTTAAAAATTTTATGGCTCTTGGTGTAGGGAAACAGCAACACTTCGGTGCCATGGTGAACGGGCGGATTATAGATTGTTGGATCGCTATTATAGGCGTAAAAAATGGGCATTGTGTCGTCGTTATCGGTGTCGTACATCGTCACCGAAAGTCCGATCTGACTGGCATTGCTTAGGTCAACCGTTCGCTTTGCGGCATCTTTGGCAGAAGCAAAAACAGGGAACAGTATCGCCGCTAAAATCGCGATGATGGCAATAACTACGAGGAGCTCGATAAGGGTGAAACCGAGTTTGGTTGAGTGGTTTTTCACTTTGCATTTATCCTTGAGCCACCCAACGGTTCATTTTGGGCGGCTATCTTTTGGATAAGCGCGTCCGCAATCCCTCCGTCGGTACTAACCGAATCAGGTTTAAGGGGTCATTTGGATTTCTCCAAAACTCTCAGCCATGGGCTCCCCCTGCGGGTGATCTCAATTCCATTATACGAAAGTTTTTTCATTCTTGCTGCTAATGAAAGTCAACGTAAGCTCAGAATTCAAAGGATTTGCAATAGACAAATCTGCATTTGCGTCAATATATCGTAATGGTTATCAACCTCCTAGTTCTTTTTGGCTTGGCAAGCGCGCCGCCTCAAGTGAGCCATCCCAAAGTACCTCAGTTTGACTTTTCGGTGAAAGAGTACGGGGCAGGACCTCCCTTGATTTTTATTCCCGGATTGGCTTGCGGTGGTGGGGTGTGGGATCCTACGGTTGAGGCTCTCAAGGGTCGATACCACTGCTACGTCTTGACCTTGCCAGGGTTTGGAGGAGTTAAACCCATTGACAATCGGCCCTTGCTGAGGTCGCTTCGCAATGAAGTTATTTCCTATATCGAATTTCATCACCTAGAAAAGCCAATTATTATCGGACATAGCCTTGGTGGATTTTTGGCGTGGTGGATCGCAGAAAAGGACAGCAAAAACCTTGGAGGAATTGTTGCGGTGGACGGGGTTCCGTACTTGCCTGCCATTTCCTTGCCAACCATGACCGTGAAGATGATGATGCCTTACAAGCAGCAGATTTATAACAGCCTCGCAAAGCCAAACAATCAAAAGTTTGTCAGTTCTGAAGAAGAAAGTTTAGGAGCCATGATTACCCACAAAAGGGATATTTCCTTTGTTGAGGCCTGCAGCGGACCTCCTGATCAAACCACAACCGCGGAGTGCATGACGGAGATGATGATGACAGATTTAAGGCCACGGGTCTCCAGGATTCAATGCCCTGCCTTCTTAATGATGTCTGGCAAAGAATACAAAGGCAACAGTTCTGCCATGGAAGCAAGTTACTTGGAGCAGGTCAAAGGAGTTAAAAAGCTGACCTTTAAGGACTTTCAAGATTCCCTCCACTTTATCATGCTGGATCAACCCAAAGAGTTTATGGCCGCTTTAACCGGTTTCCTTTCTAACGTGGAAGTGTCCTCCAAGGGAAAATAAGAAAAAAAACATAAACTGAGGAAGCATCAGTACGGTCGCCTTGCTGGCGGCGCCTCTTCCCTAATTGATGTAAAAAGGTTTCTTGTGCCAAAAAACCCACGTAACCCCCCGTTTTTTCTCTCCGCAGAATTGATTTTGCTGGGATACTCAAGCGGAGCCTTTGTCATGTGCGAGGATGGCGAGCACAACTGGTACTCGGTAAAACAGCGTGCACTCTTGCCGATTGAAGGCATTCATGTTTCCAAAAGCCTTGCCAAATTTATGAAGAACCACAGGTTCTTGGTGACTTTTGATCAAGATCTAGAAGGTGTTATGAGAGGTTGTATGAGGCCAGAGACTTGGATTTCTGAGGAAATTATCGCCGGATTTTTGGATGGGTTTCAAAAGGGACTGGTCCATTCTTGCGAGGTTTGGAATGGGGATCGGCTTGTCGGCGGGGTTTATGGCATTGGAATCGGGCTTGTCTTTTCGGCAGAATCCATGTTCCATTCTGAAACCAACGCTAGCAAAATTGCGCTTTGGGCAATGGTCAATCGGTGCAGGGAGTTAGGGTTTCAGACATTTGATGCTCAGATCATGAATCCTCACCTAAAGTCTCTAGGCGCCTATGAAGTGACTTCGGATCAATATATGCGTCTGCTTAGGCAGAATGGAGATCAATGCACCGATTGGAGCCTCCCGCCCTCCCAAATTCTTTATGACTAGCCCCAAATCCCAGTAAGAATATCAACTGGTATTGCATTTTGTTATCCGATAATTGAGGATACGAGGCAAAGGATTGCCTTGAAAAGGCCGAGGGGCTTTGGGAGCAGGGATGGGGCGTAAGCAAATGAAAATCGTGAGGCTGTTAGAGCCGGAGTTGTGCCTAGAGTGCCGCTTTGCCGAGAGGGCGATGGTAGAAAACGAAGCAGGTGAAGTGCAGAGAATGGTTTATTGCCGACGCCTTGATTGCGATAATTGGGATATCTTGAGCTTTGAACCGGCCCACAATGTTCATCTTGAACAAGATGAAGAAGCTGCATAAGGCTGTCATCTCAGCTTAGTCGTTGCTTGCCCCCACTGCCTTATCCCCGGTGGATTGCTTCCAGCGGCACTGCATGGGCTTAGGGCTCGTAGCTGGCCCCACAGGCTTATTCCCTGCTGCCCTCATATCGTGGCTTTCCCTCGCCATGAGAACCGAAAGCTAGTTTTCGGGCTTTGATGGGATGCCTGACTGAGTTATCCAATTGGTAAGTGCTTCTTTCGCGTCGCTCAGCATTTGAGAGCGGCTTGCACCTTTATCTTTGATCCCGTTGCGTGGGAAAAGCCCCCAGTTGATGTTCATCGGTGCGAACTCTCTTGGCGTGTCATCCTGCAAATGAGAAATCAGGCTGCCCAATGCGGATTCTCGAGGCAAATCTGGCAAGGGCTTTTGGCGGACTTTAGCCACTGCAAAATAACCAGCTAAGATGCCCATTGCCGCCGATTCTACGTACCCTTCCACGCCGGTAATTTGACCCGCTGCATACAGATTTGGCTTCTTTTGAAACTCCAACTGGCTTGTCAGTGCGGTTGGAGACTGCAAGTATGTATTTCGGTGGATAACCCCAAACCGCACAAATTCTGCGCTTTCTAACCCCGGAACAAGCCTAAAGACTCTTTTTTGCTCATTCCATTTGAGCCGGTTTTGGCAGGCAACAAGAGAGTAAAGGGTTTTGTCTTTATTCTCTGGCCTGAGCTGAAGAGCGGCGTACGGCCTTCTTCCGGTTCGAGGATCAGTCAGACCGACTGGCTTAAAATTACCAAAAGCAAGGCTCCGAGCCCCTTTTTCGGCGATGGCTTCTATTGGGGTGCATCCTGCAAAGTATTTGATTTTTTCTAAGGTCTCTTCTTCGGCTTGAACTCCGTGAGGGAGGGCGCGCTCTGCATTGACCAGTTCCGATACAAAAAGCTCATAGGATTCTTTGTCAAAGGGGCAATTTAGGTAGTCATCACCGCCTTTGTCGTACCGGCTTTGGGCAAAGGCAACGGATTGATCAATAGTTGAACCATCAACGGTTGGGCTGACCGCATCGTAAAAGTAGAGATTTTCGGCACCGGTAACATTGGCAAGCCAAGCCGCCAAGTTCTTGGTGGTAAGGGGACCTGTGGAAAGAATAACCGGCCCCTTCGATAGCATCTCTTCCAGCTCTTCGGGATTTACAACCCTGCGCTCTAGCTTGATTTTGGGATGAGACTCGATCTTTTTTGTGACCTCTGCCGCAAATTCGTTCCGATCAATTGCCAACGCCTCGCCTCCCGGAACTTCATGATGAAAGGCACAATCGAGCACCAAAGACCCTAACTTAGCCATTTCCCACTTCAGTTGACCAGCAGGCGAAGTGGGAGACTTGGACTTAAAAGAATTGGAACAGACTAATTCGGCAAGAAACTCGGTTTTGTGGGCACCAGTCATCTCAAGTGGGCGCATCTCATAAAGAGTCACTTCACAGCCAGATTCTGCCGCTGCCCAAGCCGCCTCGACCCCTGCCAGCCCTCCGCCAATAATAGAAATCAAATTGAGGACCTTTAAGGAGACATTAACTTGAAGGCAACCGCGTCTCCAAGTTCTTTTGTTGTCACCAGCTTCGAATTCTTCTCGAAGATGTCGGCAGTGCGTAGCCCAGCTTCCAATACATGCTCAACTGCAAGTTCAATGCGCTCAGCCGCTTTGTCGTCTTTTAAGGAGTACCGAAGCAACATTGCCGCGCTGAGGATGGCAGCTATGGGGTTTGCCCTGCCTTGGCCGGCAATATCAGGGGCGCTGCCGTGAACCGGTTCGTAGAGGCCAAATTCAGGCTCGTCACTGTCTCCTCCCAGGGATGCAGACGGAAGCAGCCCAAGAGAGCCGGTGATCATAGATGCTTCATCCGACAAAATGTCGCCAAACATGTTCTCGGTGAGGATGACATCAAATTGGGCAGGATCGCGCACCAGCTGCATCGCACAATTGTCAATCAGCAAGTGAGAAAACTTAACGTCTTGATTGGCAGCCGCTATTTCATCAATTGTCTCTCGCCATAGGCGGCTTGTTTCTAAAACATTGGCCTTATCAACGCTTACAATTTCGTGCTTTCTGGTGCGGGCAACCTTCAGGGCAACTTTGGCAATCCGTTCAATTTCAGCTTTGCTGTAGATACAAGTGTCGACCGCGGTGGTGCCATTGTCTCGACGCTCACTTGGTTTTCCAAAGTAAATTCCTCCGGTGAGTTCCCTCACCACAACTAGATCAACCCTGCCTCGATCTCCTTTGAGCGGGCTAGCGTGAAGCAGCGGTTTCCAGGTGATGGCGGGGCGGACATTGGCAAAGAGGTTTAGCTCTTGACGCAGCCTCAGCAAGGCTCCGGTTTCGGGCCGCAATGATGGCGGCTGGATATGATCGTACCGAGGTCCCCCTACCGCGCCAAATATAATGGCGTCTGACTTTTTGCAAAGCGCCAATGTGTCATCGGGCAAGGGGTTGCCGGTTTCATCGTAGGCGGCGCCTCCCACCAGTGCATCCGAAAACTGAAGGGTTGGCTTGACTGCAGAAAGCGCCTTGACCGCCTCTGCGGTAACTTCGGGTCCAATGCCGTCGCCACCCAAAACTGCTATTGTATAGGCCATAGAAACTTCCTGAAAGTATATCTTTTTAAGCTCATCGACCCCGAGAAGCTGGTTAGCTTAGCTTAAAAATGGGCCGAATCCTGTTCTTAACCGAAGTCAAAAAAAGATGGCTAGGAGGATGGTGATACCCTTCCTGCCATCTTTTGGCAGTTGTCAAAGCTAAGAGAGTGCTGCATAATTGCCGATCCATGGCAATTGTTCAAAGTAACCGTCTGATTTGCGCTGAAATCAGACGGTTACCGACGATGTTCAGGTTCAAAGCGCCTTCACAGTGCGTCCTGACTCCCGCCAGGCTAGGTGGGAGTTGAGCTCCTCAACCCCCACCTAGTTAGAAGAGGCCTTCAATCGATAGATAACGCTCGCCGGTATCGTAGTTGAAGGCAAGGACGGTTGCCCCTTTGGGAATTTCCGGTAGCTTTTGGTTAACAGCAGAAAGGGAAGCTCCTGTGGAGATTCCTACCAACACGCCTTCTTCTTTCACCGCGCGGCGGGCAAATTCCATGGCGGAGGCATCCTCAACCGTGATGACCCCATCCAGAATCTTTTGATTAAGAATTGAAGGGATAAAGTTGGCACCAAGCCCTTGGATTTTATGGGGGCCAGCTTGGCCACCGCTCAGCAACGGCGATGCAGCCGGCTCGACCGCGAATACCTTGAGCTGGGGCCACTTGGCTTTGAGCACTTCGGAAACACCGGTAATGTGGCCGCCGGTGCCAACCCCCGTGATCAAGTAATCCAGCCCGCTAGGGAAGTCTTCGATAATCTCCTTGGCGGTGGTTTCGCGGTGAATTTGAGCGTTGGCACTATTTTCAAACTGCTGAGGAACCCAAGATCCAGAAATCTCTGTGGCAAGCTCTTCGGCTCGATCCACGGCACCCTTCATCCCTTTTTCACGTTGGGTGAGGTCAAGCTCTGCGCCGTAGGCGGTCATGATTTTTCTTCTTTCAATCGACATGGATTCTGGCATTACGAGGATAATCCGATACCCCTTCACCGCTGCCACCATTGCCAATCCGATGCCGGTGTTGCCAGACGTGGGTTCGATAATGGTGCCTCCCGGTTTGAGCTTGCCAGATTTTTCTGCCTCTGTGATCATGGCAAGGGCAATGCGGTCTTTAATGGATCCGCCCGGATTCTGGCGTTCTAGCTTGAGGTACACGTTGGCATGGTCACCAAATAGCCGATTGATTTTTAAGTGGGGTGTTTTACCGATTCCTTCTAAAACTGATTCTAAGATCATAACTCAGTCTACGCAGGTCAAGCAGAATCTGATTTATGATTTACAATGATCTTGCTGAGTCTTTGATGAAAATAAACTACTAAACCACTAATGTTATGGAGTTTTGCCTTGCCAAGACTAGATGAAATACTCCAGCGAGTTCATTTCCGCAAGAGGAATGACCTCTGCCGAGCGGCTCACTAGAGAATCGGGAGGGATGGATTTTGTGACCCACGCGTTGCCACCAATAATGGATCTTGCCCCGATGACGGTATTTCCGCCAAGGATGGTGGCATTGGCATAGATCACGACGCCATCTTGAATGGTGGGGTGGCGCTTCGAGCCAGCCATTGCCTTTTCAACCGAGAGGGCACCCAGCGTGACCCCTTGGTACAGCTTGACGTGCTCACCGATGTGGCAAGTTTCTCCAACCACGATGCCAGTGCCATGATCGATACAAAATCGGGGACCTATTACCGCGCCGGGGTGAATATCAATTCCGGTTGCCTCATGGGCCCACTCGGTGAGCATTCTTGGCAGCAGGGGGGCATTGAGCTCATATAGCACATGGGCAATTCTGTACACCGCAACTGCCAGAAAGCCAGGATAGGTCAGGATGACCTCATCAAGAGATCGCGCGGCGGGGTCACCATCGAGGATAGCGCCTGCATCAAGGAGCAAGGCAGAATGGACCTTGGGTAGCTGGCCCAAGTAGTGGATAGGATCAGGCTGAGGCGCTCCATTAATATGTTGGGCAATGCTTTCTTGATACTCATGAATCCGGGTCTGTAGCCTTTCGACTTCTTCTTCGATCGTGAGATTGTCGCAATCCAAGCGGTCGGCAAAGTGAGGGAACAGCAGCCCAAGTGAAAGGTGAGCAATGCTTCTTGCTAGACGCCTCGTTTGAGGCGGAAAGCATTGAGCCTTTCTAGATTCCGCCAGCTGCTCGATGAGCGACGGGGGGATTTTTTTGTTCATGATATGCCTTTCAGAATACCGATGCGGTTTGGTTAGGCGGTATCTAATTTTTTTGCTTTTGCCTTGAGGGTTGGTCGCTGACCTGGGTTTTGCGGCGGGGGCTTGTGCCTCGGATGGGGGAAATTTGGTCGGTCGGTTACTGGCTGGAGGGGGTGATGGGGGCAAGTGGTCCGGGGTTTATGTTGGGAGAGGTTAGGGAGTGCATAGGTTTGGCAACTGCTGATGGATCGGCTTGGATAGAAAGAGAAGTCGCGGCCGCTGATTGTCCCATACGGGTAGAAGAGGGGTTTGCCGTTCATGCGGAGAGGGATTTCCTTAAGGGTTGGTCTTTAGGTGACCGCTGGAGGATTGACGTCGCCGTTGAAACTGGTATAACTTTAGGTTCCTGCGCTCGTAGCTCAGTGGATAGAGCATCAGCTTGCGGAGCTGGGGGTCGGAGGTTCGAGTCCTCTCGAGCGCGCCAATTTTTCAATTTCAACAATCACATTATTCGGGAGTGAGTCTCTCGAGAGGACGAGAAGTTTATCCCGCCGAACGGAGTGAGGGAAATGAAGCGAAGCTGAATCGGGAAGTCCTCTCGAGCGCGCCAATTATTCAATCGTTCATACCGGAAACATGGGTGACATTTCGTTCCGAAGACATTGGTTACACCTTTTGCAATCAGAAAGTGTTTTCGAGGTGTTGCAGCTTATTTTCGTCGAGGTCGATGTGGCTGGGTCCCTGTTAAATGACTAGCCCGATGTGCCTTTGTTTAGAATCCGATATCGAGGAGCAACTGGATTTAACAAACCAATACTCCGAAGAACAAATCATAAAGGTGCTTCAGGACTTATAGGCTAGAGCTAAGGACCGGCTTTTCTTTCCCGGCGAACTAGTCTATTCATTCAAACGTTGGATTTAACTGGCGCGAAATGGCTAGTCCCCATACCAAGGGAGGTAGGTTTTGACGACGACGCCTGATGCAAACTCCTTCAAGTCTTCTAGCTTTAAACTGAGAGGGTGCTTCAGGTCCGCAAAAATGGAGAGTCCGCGACCAAGGACGACCGGGTGCACCCTCAACCGAATAACATCCACCACATGAGCCGCGATCAGGCTGGAGGCAAAAGAGGCACCTCCGTGGGCGTAAATGGGCTTGCCCTCGGCTTGCTTCAACTGCAGAATATCACCAGCAAGGTCTTTGCCGCCTACAATCGGATTGAGCCAGCTTTCCACGACGGCAGGATCGGCAACCATGGCCCCATGCGTTTCTGCACTTGTTGCGTTTTTAAGAGCAGTGGTGGTTTTGCCCAAATTGGGGGGAGAAATCTTACCGCTTCTAGAAAAAACTGCCTTAGGAATTTCATTCATGGGCTTAGCGATAGGATGGGTTGATGTCGGCCAAAAGGCAACCATGTCTTGATAGGTCCGGTGGCCCATTGCATGAAGGCTCACCTGCCCGATTTGCTCCACAATCCACTTGGTGGAATCATCGCTTGTGCTGCGAAAAATCCAGTCAATCTCTCCGTTTGGGCCACCCACAAACCCATCGACCGTTACCGACATGCTTAAAATCAACTCCCTACCCATGATCTGGATTATATCCAAGGCAAAAAAAATGTTTTTGGCAAGTGGAGGACGGAGGTTGGGAAGCTGAGGGGGTGGGGAGCAAAGAGGCGGGTCTGGTACACATCACTGTGATGCGAAGGAAAATGGTGCTGGGAAACTGGAAGATGAATCTGACATCTTCCGAATCGAAGGCAGTGATTCAAGAGTTCTTGAGCCGGTGGGAATTTAACGAGAATGTAAGAGTAGGGTTTGCGCCCTCTTACCTCTCGGTGGAAACAGTGAAAACAGCTCTGGGCGAGAACTCGATTTGGACCGGTGGGCAAGATTGCCTGTGGGCAGAAAAAGGGGCCTTTACGGGATGCGTCTCGGTGCCAATGCTTGCCGACGCAGGAGCCGAGTTTTGTTTGGTGGGGCATAGCGAGCGCAGAGGCAGATTTGGAAAACTAGAAACCCCAGAAAGCACGATCGCCTATTTTGCTGAATCGGATGAAACTGCGAACCTCAAAATCAAGGCCCTAACATGCCATGGCATCAGTGCTATTTTGTGCGTTGGAGAAACCCTGGCTGAAAGGGAAGATGGCCATACCGATTCCACCATTGCCGCCCAAATCCAAGGGGCATTGGCAACCATTGATCAAGAGTCCGCTGCCTTGGTGACAATTGCCTACGAGCCGGTTTGGGCGATCGGCACCGGTAAAGTGTGTGATGCAAAAGAAGCCAACCGCGTGTGTGGTGTCATCCGCAAGGTGGTGGAATCTCTTTTGGGTGAAGAATCGGCGGATGCAATGCGCATTTTATACGGAGGAAGCGTCAAGGCGTCTAATGCCCAAGAGCTTTTTAGCCAGGATTCTATTGATGGCGGCTTGGTTGGCGGCGCAAGTTTGGACCCAATTGAGTTTGCGGATATCGTGGCAACCGCGGGTGCTTTGTAGCCATCTTGGAAGCAAAAACGGTTAGTTCGACCCGCGTCGAGATGTCGGAGGTGATGACTCCTTCTCACGCCAACTTCCTCGGCAAGGTGTTCGGAGGGTCCATTTTAAGCCTCTTAGACTTGTGCGGTTATCTGACTGCCAGCAAGTTCGCCGGCAATATCTGCGTGACGGCAAGCTTCGATCGGGTGGATTTTCATGATCCGATAGAGGTTGGAGAGTTTGTTGCGTTTGTGGGTAGGGTCAGCTATGCGGGGCGAACAAGCGTTGAGGTGACAATCGAGGTTTTTTCAGAAAACGTTGTTTCTGGGGTTCGAAGGCACACAAACACGGCGAGGGTGACTATGGTTTCGATGAAGGATGGCAAGCCTTGCCCCGTGCCAAAACTGGTCTGTGAAACAAGAGAAGAGAAGATTGACTTTTTGAAAGGCAGGCTAAGAAGAGAGCTGCGGGCAAGCGTTTCAGAGGGGAATCATGCCATCGCCGCCAAGCTCGATGCGATGACAGACGCCGAAATTGAATTGGCGCTTCAATCTACTGAAGTCTTGCCTTACTTGGTGGATTGAAAGCCCATTGCGGCAATCTTCTAGTTTCGGTGTAGACCGGGGCTTCTCGGCTGGTCGCTTAAGATCAGCCTTTTAAGGCTTCGGCTCCGCCCACAACTTCAAGGATTTCCTTGGTAATGGCGGCTTGGCGCTCTCGGTTAGCAGTCAGCGTCAGCTTTTGAATCATCTTGCCGGCGTTATCGGTGGCAGAAGTCATCGCCGTCATTCGGGATCCAAACTCACTTGCCGTGCTCTCTAGCATAGCTTGCCACACAAGGGTGAGGAAGTATCGGGGAAGCAGGACATTGAGAACGGAATGGGCATCTGGCTCGAAGTCGAATGCCCCTCCCGATGACGGGCTAACCAAATTAGTGGAAGTAGGCGGCTCGATAGGAAGCAACTGCACCATTTGGGGCACGGTTCTGATTGCGGAAAAGAACTTGGCGTAGCAGATGTAAATGGCATCAAATTCGCCAGATTCAAACTTTTCTCGGGCCAAGTTGGCAACTTCTTCCGCCATTTGCAGGGTTGCACCCGCGCTGGGCACGCTGATAGCGCGCAGAACTTCATATCCCCGTCTGGAAAAGAACTGAGTTCCTTTCTTACCAACCGTGATCAGAGAGGTGGGTACGGTTTGAGCCTTTAGAAAGTCACTTGTTTTGCGAATTAAGTTGGTGTTGTAAGACCCAGCAAGTCCCCGATCTGAGGTCAGCAAGATGACGCAAGCCCTATGAATGGGGCGCTTTTCCATCAGGGGGTTCTGGGGCAGCTCTCCGGATTGGGCAATGGAAAGCATGACTTCTCGAAGCTTATCCGCGTAAGGTCGAGCTTCTTGCACGCGATCGGTTGCGCGCTTAAATCTAGCCGCTGCCACCAGCTTCATAGCTTTTGTAATCTGCTGGATATTTTTGGCGGTTCGAATCCTCGCCCTAATTTGCTTAAGAGTTGCCATTTTTTGTTACTTTGGTTGCCTTACCTAAAGCTTGCTTTGAATTCGGCACAAGCCTTCTTCAGAGCGTCCTCAATTTCTGGCTTGATTGCCTTATTGGTCGCGATCGATTCCACGATGTCGGGGTACTTTTCGTGAACCAGCTTAAGGAGCCCGGTTTCGTAGGAAGAGACCTGATCATTGCGGATGTCATCCAAGTCTCCAAGCCCACCTGCAAAGATGGCAATGATCTGATCAACAACGTCAACGGGGCTTGCCAAATCTTGCTTAAGGAGTTCGGTTAGTCTCTGGCCTCTTGTCAGCTGCATTTGGGTTGCTTTGTCGAGGTCAGATGCGAACTGGCTAAAGGCCTGCACATCTCGGTATTGGGCCATTTCCAATTTCAATCGTCCCGCAACCGACTTCATGGCTTTGATCTGGGCGTTTCCACCAACACGGCTTACTGAGATGCCAACGTTAATGGCAGGGCGGATACCGGCAAAGAATAGGTCGGGTTCAAGATAGATTTGGCCATCTGTAATCGAGATAACGTTGGTAGGGATGTAAGCCGACACGTCTCCAGACTGGGTTTCGATAATCGGGAGGGCAGTCAGCGAGCCAGCGCCTTTGGCATCAGAGAGCTTAGCCGCTCGTTCCAGCAATCTCGAGTGAAGGTAGAAAACGTCTCCAGGATAGGCTTCTCGTCCTGGCGGGCGTCGAAGCAACAAGGATAGGGCTCGATAGGCCTGAGCGTGCTTGCTAAGGTCATCGTAAACAACCAAGGCGTGCATTCCGTTGTCTCGGAAGTACTCTCCAATTGCGCATCCTGCAAACGGCGCCAGGTATTGCATGGCATTCGAGTCGGAGGCAGAGGCCACAACAACAGTTGTGTATTCCATGGCACCATGGTCGGTCAAAGTTTGTACAACGCGGGCAACGTTGGCTTGTTTTTGTCCGCATGCCACATAGATGCAGTAGACCGGCGAATCACCAGAAAAGGTGGATTTCTGGTTGAGGATTGTATCGATACAGATTTGGGTTTTTCCGGTACCTCGGTCACCAATAACCAGTTCTCGCTGACCTCGACCGATTGGGATCATGGCGTCAACCGCTTTGATTCCGGTTTGAAGGGGCTCTTTTACGGGCTGTCGATCCACAACACCGGGTGCAATCACTTCTAGCCTTGCCATCTTGTCTCCTTTGATGGCTCCGCCATTATCGAGGGGCTGACCAAGGGCGTTCACAACTCGGCCAAGTAGGCTCTTGCCGACCGGAATTTCGATGATTCGGCCGGAGCGGCGAACCTGGTCGCCTTCGCGGACTTTGGTGTCATCGCCAATAAGAACAGCGCCGATGGAGTCTTCCTCAAGGTTTAAGGCAAGACCGGATACGCCGCCGGGAAATTCCAAAAGTTCTCCCATTTGGCACTCTTTGAGGCCGTAAACTCGGGCAATGCCGTCGCCGTCTTGAAGGACGGTTCCAACAGTCTCGGCTTCGACTGTCCGCTCAAATTTTAGGAGCTCTTTTTCAAGAATTGACGTGATTTCTTCGGGTTTGATAGCCATAGAGGTTAATTTGTTTGGTGAGATAAATCGTAAGTGAGGCGCCCTTGCAACTTTTGAAGTTGACCTTGAAGGGTAGCGTCGTAAATGACGTTTTCAAAGAGAAGGCGAACGCCTCCAATAAGCTGGGGGTTGACGGCAAAGGTGGCTTCCACGCGCTTTCCAGAAAGCACTTCCGCTTTCTTCAGCAGTTGGGCCTGTTCGGAGTCGGTGGTTTCAAAAGCGGTTTCAATTGTAACGGCAACGGCTCGGTTGGCTTCGCGCCTCAGCTCTTCGTATTCAAATTGAATGGAAAAGATTTCCGCTTCTCTTTTCTTTTCCAAAATCAATTTAAGCAGATGAAGTGTGGTCGAGGAGAGGCGATCTCCAAACACATTATCAATGAGGCTTGCTTTTTGGGTTTTCTCAACTTCTGGGCTCAATAAAAAGCTTCGAAACTTAGGGTTGTCTTGCAGCAACTGCACAAAGGTAGCAAGATCCGAGCCGACATTGTCGACGCTTTGGGCTCTCTTCGCAACGGAAAAGAGAGCAGCCGAGTATCTTTTGGCAACTCGATGATCTTGCATTCTTAGGAGGTTGCCCCCGCTTGATTGATGAACTCTTCGACCAAGGACCGATTCTTTGCCGAATCAACATTTTCATCAAGCAATTTTTCGGTAGCTTTTAGGGTGAGGTTCACAACTTGCCCTCGAAGTTCGCCAATCATGCGTGATCTTTCCGCTTCGATATCGGTTTCGGCTTGAGCAATCATGGCATCGTACTTTTCTGAGGCTTCTGCCATCAACCGCTGTCGCAGATCTTGAGCTTCCTTGAGCTGAGCCTGGATCTGAGCTCGTGCCTCGGCTTCGGTTTGGGAAAGCCTTTGCTCGTAATTGGCTTGCATTTCCGTCATTCTCTGCTTAAGGTGGTCTGCTTCTTCAAAGGTAGATTCCAACGCCGCCGTTCTTTGGCTTATCGCCTCGTCAAGAGGTTGATAAAAGAAGGCGTAGTTGATGCCAAGCCAAGCGATGAAAACTCCAACGTTAATCACAACCTTAGAAAGGTCAAGATCAAGGGCAGTGAACATCTGAGGCTTAATCCACGGCTGAGAGCTCATGGCAATGCCAACCCCAATGAGGACCAAGCCTACAATGAGGCTTGCCACTGTATTGGGTTTCTTTGCTGTCTTTTCGTCTGAGTGCGTCATGTGGTTGAAGGGAAGGCGTCTTGCCGTTCCCTAATTGAATTTGCCGATGCGGACCTTAGCTGATTTTGCCGATAAGAGCAAGAAGCCAGGTGAGAAGGAACACGAGTTCCATAAACGCAAGGCCAATCAAAAGCAAGGTCTGAATTCTTCCGCCTGCTTCTGGCTGTCTGGCCATTCCGTTAGTTCCACCATTCGTGGCGATGCCCTGTCCGATACCAACGCCCATTCCGCAGAGGCCGAGCGCGAGTCCAATTCCAATTGCTGCTGTATGTGTATCCATCTTCTTTTTAAGTGATTTCCTGTGAGTTGATTTCTTTAGCCAGCCATCACCGCTTCTGCGATTCCATCGTGAGAATCCTCTTCACTATGGTCTTCGTGAGAAGTGACGAGACTAATATAGGTTGCGGTCAAAATGACCCAAACGAACGCCTGAATGACGCACGCTAAAACTTTGAGGGGCAAAAGTAGCCCTCCAATGGGCAGTCCCTCGATAATAAATTGAAGGACAGTAGGGTGGGCGGGGTTATGCATCATAATGGTCGGCACTGAACTTAATCCAGTTACCAACTGGTGACCACCATGGATATTTGCAAAAAGCCTAATCGAAAGGGAAAGCAGCTTAAAGCACTCAGAAATGATCTCAATGATCATTAAAAGGCCGCTGATAATCACAAAACCTCCCGTCATTTTTGGTCCCGAAAAGTGAAGGATGTGCCCCCCGATTCCGTTTTCCTTAATCCCTTCAAACTGCACGTATCCCATAGTCACTAGGGCCATGCCAAGGTTAAGGCTCCAATCTGCAGTGGGGGTTTGATTTAAAATGAGGCCGTAAAGGTTTCCAATAAAAATGAAGGACCAAAGTCCAAACAAGAAGGGGCCATATTTTTTGCCCCTCGGTCCCATCATTCCTGTTGCAAGGCCGTTGGCAAATAATATGGAGTGTTCGGCAAGCCTCGCAGGAACCGTCGTCCAGGCTCCATTTGTTCGGATTCCTTTTTTGGCGATAGCCCCAAAAATAAGAATGGTTGCCATAACCAGGGCACTGTAAACAAAGATGTAATAGCCAATGTAAGCCTCTCCTCCGGATTCATCGGCGAGGCGAGGGAACGTCAAAGCTATAGAGTGCAGTAGCGGGTTCATCAATTATGAACGCGATCGGCGCTTGTTTGGCAAAACACGCCGATCACGATGGCGAAGTATACCAGCACAATCGCTGTCAACAAGGGGCCAAAATGGCGGTGTGCCATCCAAACGCTTAGGGCAAGCAATCCAAGAGTCATGGGAAGCTTAAAAAGACTGGCAAGAATGACGGAAGTGGATGCCGATTGACTGGGGTTTGGCTTGCCTAAGGCCAGATTGACACTTTTTTTGAGGGCAAAGAGGCTGAATGCCATCGCACCAGATCCGATGAATACAGCAAGACCATTAAGGATGCCGTAGCAAATGGCGCCAATAAGAGCGCAAATGACCGTGATGATCGCTCCGATAATCCACCCCAGCTGAGGGTTGTTTTTGATCCAAATCGGTCGGCTCATGGGGCTTTTCTTATTTGTTGAGGTTGGATTTGTTGATCAAAACAAAGGTTACGTAGATTCCAAAAAGGGCTCCGAACATGCCGCAAATCCCCAAGTAGAGTGAGGAATGAGTGAGTTTATCAAGTAGGGCGCCGCAGATCAGACCAAAAGCCATGGAACCCACTAGGTAATAAGATATGCTGATCCCGACCCCAAGCGCTTTATAGTCATTGGGATCATCTTGAGTTCGAAACTGACTCCCACCATTTTTGGCTTGCCCTACTGGCCTCGCGGGCCTTGAGGGTGCTTTTGTACCTATATGTGCTTCGGTTTTTAGCTTGTGCCGGAGTTCGTTTGCCTTTTCTTCAATTTCAAGAAAAGCGGAGTCATTAGGAAGATCAGGATTCTTGCGCTCCTCTCCATCCGTCATATCTAAACGGTACCACTTCAAGCCTAGAAATACACATAAAAATGTCGGAAAGCGTTCTCAAGCAAGAACTCAGATTTGTGAAAGGAGTTGGGCCAAGGCTGGCTCAACTTTTTGGAAAACTGGGCATCAACACAGTTGGCCAGCTGCTTGTTATATCTCCCAGAAGATATGAGGATCGAAGAAAACTGCCCCCAATCTCTCAGGTTAAAGTAGGAGACACCGCAACCATTCGGGGCAATCTTCGGGGCGTGGAGGTGAAAACGTTGAGGCATGGCAAAGTGCTGATAAAGGCTTATGTTGAAGATGGCACGGGGGTGATGGCTTTAACCTGGTTTAACCAGCCCTGGCTGGCTAAAAAGCTTCAAGAAGGCACCGGAGACATCGTGGCGTTTGGAACTGTTAAGGGGTCTCCCAGCCAAAAAGAAATCACCGGCCCAGAATTTGAATTTCTAGAAGATGAAGAATCGGTAGCTAACTTTGCCCAAATCGTGCCGGTGTACGGTCTTACAGAGGGGCTTCAGCAACAATCCTATAGAAAGGTGATGGCAGCCGTGCTGGACCTAAGCTTGCCAACCATGACTGATCCTTTGCCTGAACAATTTAGAAGGAAACAGATGTTACCGAGCCTGCGGTGGTCTTTACAGCAACTTCACCGTCCGGAATCTCTAGAATCGCTCAAAAAGGCAAGAGACCGGCTGGTCTTTGAGGAATTCTTATATGCCCAAATTGCGCTTGCCCAGAGAAGACACGAAAGCTCCTTAGAACTTGGGATCGCTTTTCCCATTGATGATCTGCTGGCTGGCAGGCCAATCTTTGAACATGCGGTGGGAGGGACTAGCCCTTCACCTGACGGCAAGGCGCCATCAAGCTCAAATCTCTTTATCTCCGAAATTCAAGAGTCATTAGGTTCCCAGCCATTTCTAGAGCAGGTTGCCGAAATCTTTCCGTACGAACTAACAAACGCTCAAAAAAGGGTGGTTCAAGAAATTCTAGAAGACATGAAGCGCCCCCACCCGATGAACCGGCTTGTGCTTGGAGACGTTGGAGCTGGAAAGACGGCAGTGGCAGCGTGCGCGATGCTTGCCGCGGTGCGGTCTCACCAACAAGCTGCCCTCATGGCGCCCACTGAGATCTTAGCCGAGCAGCACTATTTTAACCTTAAGAACTTATTTGCGCCGGCGAAAATAGAAGTGGTTCTTTTAGCTGGAAAACTAACCGCCAAGGCAAAAAAAGCAGCAAGAGACATGGCCGAGTCTGGAGATGGACATGTGTTTCTTGGCACCCAAGCGTTGATTGCAGAAGCGGTTGAATTTCATCGGCTTGGCCTTGTGGTAGTGGATGAACAGCATCGGTTTGGAGTTATGCAGAGGGCAGCCCTCAAGGACAAAAGCCATACCAGCCCCGATGTTTTGTACATGACAGCAACCCCAATACCAAGGACGCTTGCCCAAACCCAGTTTGGAGATCTGGATATCAGCATCATTGATGAACTTCCTCCTGGGCGCAAACCCATCAAAACTCATTGGAGAAATCGAAGCCAAAGAAAAAAGGTTTATGACACGGTGAAGGAGCTTCTGGCGCAAGGTCGGCAGGTTTACGTGGTTTGCCCGATGGTCAGTGAAAGTGAAATGATGCTGGCTCAGGCAGCAGAAGAGTTGTATAGGGTGCTATCGACAAAAGTTCTGCAAGATATTCCGATGGGTTTGCTTCATGGCAAGATGCCGGTTAAAGAAAAGGAAGCGGTCATGGAAGAGTTTAGAAGCGGAAAGTTAAGGCTGTTGGTAAGCACTACTGTGATTGAAGTTGGAGTAGACGTCCCAAATGCCTCGGTGATGGTGATCGAAGATGCAAATCGGTTTGGCTTAGCTCAGCTTCATCAGTTAAGAGGACGAGTTGGAAGGGGTTCAACCCAAAGCTATTGCATCTTGCTTGCCGATGCCAACAATGAGGATGCAGCCGCAAGACTAGAAACCATGACTTTAACCACCGATGGGTTTGTCATTGCAGAAAAGGATATGGAGCTAAGAGGGCCCGGTGATGTAGCCGGCACCATGCAAAGCGGAAGGCTGGATTACACCTTTGGCGACCTTGTTAAAGACGGGATCTTGCTATCTTTGGCAAGAAATGAAGCCAAAGCAATCGTTGAGAATGATCCCGATTTGCTAGCTCCAGATTGGGCTATGGCACGAGAAAAAGTTCAAGAACGAAGATCCAAAATGGCTCAAGCAACTTTGTCTTGATGGAATTGCGGGCAGCGCGACCTTGAACCAAAGGAACCAACAAGGTAAATTGAGGCAATGTTCCTTGCTCAGCCTCATGTTCGACCTTTAAATCCTCACCAACGGCACTGGATTCCTTCCGTAGGAGCCGCACCAAGGTCGGTACTTGTGGCGGACATGAGAACGGTAACCGATGTGGGGTTGCGCAACCTGGCGGCTTCCGTAGAAGGGCTCTATAACCAAGGTAACTCTGGCAAGAAAATCTACTTGCTGTGGTCAGACCAAGATGTGATGTGGCTACCCTGGCTTAAGGCAAATCACTACATTTCAAGCTACAAAACGATATCGGGAATGAAGGGGTTGATGAAGATGGCTCCAACAAACGAGGCTGTCGTTTGCACCGATTCTCCCTTCCATATCACGGACGTGGCCGCAACTTTGGCAGGCTGCAAACATGAATTGCTTGTGACAGACCCCAATCTTGTTCCTCAATTTCATCTCAAAGTAGGGGTGAATCTTGTGGGCAAATTTCAATCAAACGTGCAGGCTTACAAGTGGCTGTTCAAAAATGAACTCAGGCACTTGTGCCGTCAATCGGTCGCCATTTCTGCGCCTTACACCCCCAAGATTCACTCAAATCTCCTTGACTACCTGGTTGCGAACCGAATCTTTACCTTTTGGCTTTCTGGCTCAGCCGAACAAAATCTGCCAGGTGCCAATTCAACCCAGGAGCGCAAAGTTGTAGGAAACGCTTTACTGAAGGAATTTCCTGCCAACATTCCTTGTTTTGGGTATCCGTGGAATGGTGATGGGTACGGACCAGGCGAGGGCGATGGAGTCACTTTTTTAAGCCATCATGCCAAGTGGCTGGTTGCCACCGATACTTTCGATAATCTCAGCTTTTGGTCTACGTTTGCTCCTAGCCATCGAAAACTGCCAAAGCCTCAGTTTGCAATAATCCGCGGCTCAACTCAGCATTTGGCTTCGGTAGTCGTTTCTGACGGAGACAATTTGTGCACATTTCAAGGCTGGTTTCCTACGTTGTGGACGGGATTAAGGAAATCAGTGACCGGCAATTTTCCGGTCGCATGGACGATGGGTCCAACATTAAGAGAGCTGGCGCCCCCCATGTTTGATTACGCAATAGACCACATCCCTCATGGGGGCTCGTTTGGATCGGGGGTTTCAGGCATTGGTTATATGTCGATGCAAGAGTGGGGAAAAGATTATCCTCATCGCTCTGCCGTCATCCACGGGTTTTTGCAAGAAACCCAACAAGCCTGTAGCTTGGCAGATGAAAAATGGCTCTGGATCATGCGGTATGGCAAGCCGGGTGGGTGGGAAATTAAAGATTACGCTGGCATTAAGGGTATTCGGGCCATCCTCGGCGGCTATGGTAGGTCAGTTGATTCGCCTCAGCAAGGCTATGAAAGAGAGGGGCGAGTTTCGATTTTTCATGACTTTTTTAATGCCAGTGACGTGAAAGGCGTTGAATCGGAAATCACTAGTTTGCTGGCTTCCCACACATTGCCCCCAAGATTTCAGATATTTCTGATGAACTGGGGTACGACTGCTGCAGATTTAGTGAATCTTAGCCAGTTCTGCCGTAGAGGGGGTATTCAGTTAGTTTCACCCGAACAACTCGCTTCACAAGTTTTGCCATCAAAGTAGTTCATGGTTTGTCGCTATTGAAGGCAGTGCCCTCCCAAGCGTAATTGAGCTTAGGAGGGCACTGCCTTTGGAGCCTTGCCCATCCGAGGCGATAGATATCCTTAATTTCGAAGGATCAAACCGACGAGGGGGAAGGCATGGATTCGGATCGAAATTCGAACCCGCCATTCTGGAAGCTGACTTCAACTTTTTGGCCGTCTTTTACTTCACCTTTCAGCAAAGCAGCAGCAAGCGGATTGATGATCTCGGCTTGAATCGCGCGTTTGAGGGGTCTTGCCCCGTACACTGGGTCAAACCCAGCGGAAGCAATCTGAGACAAGGCTTCATCAGACACAACCAATTCAATTCTTCGTTCGGTTAGCCGCTTAGCCAGACCTGCAATCTGCATTTTGACAATCTCTTTGATCTCCGCTACACCAAGTTGATGGAAGACAATAATGTCATCGAGCCGATTCAGGAACTCGGGGCGGAAAAACCGCCTAACTTCCTCAAGAACTTCAAGCTTGATTTCTTCGAAAGATGTTTTGCCGGAAACAGGATCGTTGTAAAATTGAGAACCTAAGTTGCTGGTCATTATCAAGACTGCATTTTTGAAATCAACCGTGCGTCCGTGACCGTCCGTTAAACGCCCATCATCTAACACCTGCAGCAGCACATTGAAAACCTCGGGGTGAGCCTTTTCAACTTCGTCAAGCAGGACTACCGCATAGGGTCTACGACGAACCGCTTCAGTCAGCTGACCGCCGCTTTCGTAACCCACATATCCGGGAGGGGCTCCGATGAGCCTTGCCACCGAGTGACGCTCGGAAAACTCGCTCATGTCAATTCGAATCATGTTCTTTTCGTCGTCAAATAAAAACTCGGCGAGGGCCCGCGCCGTTTCCGTTTTTCCGACACCGGTTGGGCCGAGGAACAAAAAGCTGCCGATCGGACGGTTAGGATCGGATAATCCGCTTCGAGACCGTCTCACCGCATCGGAGACCGCTTGCAAGGCTTCATCTTGGCCAACAACTCGAAGCTTAAGCAAGTCCTCCATCTGAATTAGCTTCTGCATTTCTCCGGTCAACAACTTGCTTACGGGGATTCCCGTCCACTTCGAGACAACTTCGGCAATGTCTTCGCTATCCACTTCCTCCTTCAGCATTTTGCCCTGAATTTGAATTGCAGCCAATTCAGCCGATTGGTTTTCAAGCTCTTTTGACAATTTAGGAAGAATTCCATGCTGGATTTCGGCAGCTTTTGCCCAATCAAGCTCGCGCTCTGCAGTGGCCAAAATATTGCGCTGCTCTTCCATCTTCGCCTTGGTGTTGCGCACCGCCTCGATCTTTTCTTTTTCTTGCTGCCAAGCCGCTCTCAGCTGAGATATTTGCTCGTTGAGCTCACTCAAGCGCTTTTCTGTAACCCTCAGTCTTTCTTTACTGGCAGGGTCGTCTTCTTTTTTTAGGGCCTCTCGGTCTATTTCGCACTGCCTTGCCTGTCTTTCTACATCATCGATTTCTGCAGGAACCGATTCGATTTCAATTTTTAACCTGGAAGCAGCTTCATCCATCAGGTCGATCGCCTTATCCGGTAAGAATCGATCCGAAATATAACGGTTGCTCAGGGTTGCGGCTGCCACCAGGGCGCTATCCGTAATCCTCACCCCGTGGTGGATTTCATACCGCTCTTTGAGTCCTCTTAAGATGCTGACGGTTTCTCCCACCGAGGGCTCTCCAACATAAACCATCTGAAATCTGCGCTCAAGAGCCTTATCTTTTTCGATATATTGCCGGTACTCATCCAAGGTTGTTGCCCCGATACATCTCAGCTCGCCCCTTGCCAGCATCGGTTTTAGCATGTTGGCCGCGTCCAAGGCTCCTTCTGCCTTGCCAGCCCCAACCAACGTGTGAAGTTCATCAATAAACACAATGATCTCGCCGTTGCTTTGCTTAATTTCATCAAGCACTGCCTTTAGCCTTTCTTCAAATTCACCCCTGTACTTTGCTCCTGCCAACAGGCTGCCAATATCTAAAACCATGATGGTTTTGCTTCTTAAACCCTCGGGTACGTCACCGGCAATGATCCTTGCCGCAAGGCCCTCTGCGATCGCGGTCTTACCGACCCCCGGCTCTCCGATCAAGACAGGGTTATTCTTGGTCCGTCGGCTTAAAACCTGGATGCACCTTCTAATTTCTTCATCCCTACCGATAACGGGATCAAGCTCTCCTTGCCGAGCCCTTGCGGTAAGGTCAACCGCGTACTTTTCCAAGGCTTGATACCGATCCTCGCTGGAGGCGCTATCCGATTTTCGGCCCTGACGAAGTTCTAGGACCGCTGCCCGCACCTGCTTTTCCGAACCTCCCGCCGCACGGATCATGTTGCCAACCGGACCCTTGTCATCCACCAACCCAAGCAGCAAGTGCTCAGTTGAAACATATTCGTCTCCAAGTTTTTCCGCCTGCTTAAACGCATTTTGGAGTAGCTGCTGAAGGGAAGTGGACATCGAGTTAACGGGGCTTCCGCCCTGAATTTTGGGTAGGTTATCCAAGCGCTTTTTAAGGTCTGCAACAAGGTTAGGAACCCGCACTTCGAGCTTTTCTAGTAAGGGTCTAGCAAGTCCATCTTCTTGTTCTAGCAAAGCAAGAGCAAGATGGTCTACGTCTACGCTGCCATGATTTTGGTTCTGAGCCAGCTCGGTAGCTTCTTGCAATATGGATTGGGCCTTTAGGGTTAATTTATCAAATCTCATGGATTGAGTCTATCACACTCAGGTGAATTGTTATCAATAGAAACAGATTGTATGATGATGGAGTTCCCGCTCTTCGAACGATCTCAAACTATTGTAGGCCTTCGCGGAATCTTTGAGTTCACAATTCCTGTTTCTAAGATAACTGTGGGACTTTTGTCACGTTTTTGCCGCGTCAGGTCAATAAAGAATAGAACACTCAGTTCGCCCAAAGCCATCATGAAACGCACTTACTTTATCGGGTCCATTGCCGCTCTTGCCCTTGGGATGCCCTGCGCGTCCTTTGCCAGCATCCACTTTTATCAAACTAACCAGGTTGATACCTACTCGGCAAATTATTTGGACCTTTCTAATCCATCTATCAGCAATCAGGTCGATACCAAACTTCGGGCTGACAATGTAGGCGATACCAATTACGAAAGCTATACCGAAGGTTACAACCCAATTCTTGATGAGTTCCAAGCGGACGGGGTCAACTTTCAAGGTTCAAACTTTTCTCAGACTCAGCTCAATCCTTCAACTGTAAAGTATCACTTGGACCTCACTGCCTTAACCACCAATCCTGGCGATGTATACTTTAAGTTCCACCTTGATCCCACTCAATTTGCCGCCAATGGGTACACGGGGGTTTACAATGGCTATTCCTACTTTGAAATCTATCAAGACGCCTACGGCTATGTTGACAATGGAGGGGTTTGGAATTACACGGCCACAATCAATGGAGACTGGTCTCAGACCGGGGTAGGTACCCACATGCACCAACTTATCATGAGCCCAGGTACGGGATGGACTGTGGATCAAAACTTTGTGTTTAACTCGCTAACGGATACAACAACCTTCCAAATGCACAACAGCAACTATCAGTACGATCCAAGTGGATCCACTAATTGTCAATTTGCAGCGGTTCTCTACGGCCAAGCTGTTCCAGAACCGGCTTGTTGGACTGGACTTCTGGTCGGGTTAGGGGCCTTAATCCTAGCCAAACGCAATCATTGAAGCCTAGGGCGGAGGTTCTGGATTAGCCGCCGATTTGGCTTAAGCTTCTCGTAAAATGCCTAGAATTTCAATAATGCAGGTTGTCACAATAGGGGCCTAGCCTACTTGCCGATGCAGAACTGAGAGAAAATGGTCTCCAAGATGTCGGCGGAGGCACCCTTGCCAACAACATCGTTGAGAGAGGCAATTGAATCCCTTAAGCAAGCGGACATGAGGTCAAGGGGAAATTCATTCTGCAACGCAGAAATTGCCTGACGCAGACTGGATTCTGCCTTGGTCATCAATTGAAAATGGCGATCATTGGCAAGAAAGGGAAGAGGCTCGGCTTTAGGAAGGGCATCGCCAATCAGTCTTGCCAATTCTGCAAGCCCTTCACCGGTTTTTGAGGACGTTTTTGTAAGGAGGGGAGCGGCAACAATTCGCGCTCTCGAAGAATGGGGGCCGGGCTCAAGGTCTGCCTTGGCTCCAACTAACAGTACATGAGGATGGGCAAGAATTGCGGCGCTCATCGCCCCGTCCATTTCTTGACCTTCATCGGAAAGATCAACCAACGCGATAACCACGTCGGCAGAGGCCACTTCTGATAATCCCCTTCGAATTCCCTCAAGCTCTATAACATCATCAGTGGTACGGATGCCAGCCGTGTCCACCAGCTCTAAATGGACACCCTTTAGGCTCAAATTGGCATGAAGTGTATCCCTGGTGGTGCCAGGGATGGGGGTGACAATGGCGCGATCCTCGTTTAAGAGCGCGTTGTACAGCGATGACTTGCCCGAGTTTGGAGGTCCTACAAAGACAACTTTAATGCCGGAACGCTGTTTGGGAGCAAGTGCCGCAAGGTCCAAGTTATTACATAGAGATTGATGGGCTTGATTCAACTTCAAAAGGAGATGGCTGGGGTCTAAATCTCCAATTTCTTCACTAAAATCAACCCAAGCCTCAATCGAAGCAAGAACCAGTTCAAGCTCATTGACAATGGAATCGACCACTGCCTTAAGGCTTCCGTAAAGCTGCCTTGCAGCCGATTCAAAAACGGGATCGGATTCTGCGTCAATGATTTGTGGGATGGCTTCAGCTTGGGTTAGGTCTAACTTGCCGTTGAGAAAGGCTCTTAGAGTAAATTCGCCACGGGCAGCCAGCCGAGCACCTTTTTGGAGCGCAGATTCTAAAAGGGAATCTATGGAATAGGGTGAGCCATGGGTAAAAAGCTCAACAACGTCCTCACCAGTGTAAGAATTGGGAGCTAGAAAGCAGATCGCAATGCCATGGTCTCCATGGCAAAAGGGCCCAACATAGGCGTGATGAGACTGGGGTCGGGTCGGCAACTTCTCAAAAAGCTGAGCAGCAATCTCGATCGCTCCGTCGCCGCTTAATCTTAGGGCGGCAACCGCTCCTTTGCCTCGGGGTGTGATCATAGCCGCAATTGTTTCTAGCATGAGAATTCACTTAGGTTTGCGCGGCACGGCAGGCATGGCTTTGACTGGTTGTTGATAGGTGAATTAGGTTCTGCCAAGGCAAGAGAAGAGGACATGTTGATGCAAGGAAATTAAGGTGGATACAACTTGACTCTTTAACAAATGTCACGCTTCCTAGCCCATTTTACAATAAGATGGTGAATTAGTAAGAATCATCTTTTTTAAGCTGGCAACCTTTTCGTGATCTTGGACCTAGCTTTGAAACTACCGCTTTCACGCGGGAACGATTCCCTGATTTTGAGGAGAACTATGAAACCCATTCGCACATTCGTTGTCGGCGCCTTATTGGCTTGCCTTTCTGCTTCCTTTGCCCAAACTGTCAATGTCTATAGCAATAATCCGGGGGGAGACGCGTTTACTTGGTCGGGGAATAACCCCGATGGGTTTCAGGCCATCGGCAATTCGGGTTGGTACTATGCCAATGTCCGCAATGGATCAACGGTAGGGATTGACAATTCTCGCAACGATACCTTGATGACTAACAGCAACGGCTCGGTCCATTTTCAGATGCCAGACACCGGTACAAACCCAACTGGCAAGGCGGACGTTGAGTATTACGGTTGGAACGTTGCAGACCCCGGCTCATTTTTAACTTCGGCAGGCTTGGGGACGCTTGGGAATCTAACTTCGTTTAGTTACGATTGGTACAAGGACCCTGCATCGACCACCAGCTCAGCGACGGCTCCATCGCTTCGGTTGATCCTAAGAGACAGCTCTGGCGGATTCCATTATCTTGTTTATGAGGATTACACTAACAATGGAGGCAGTTCCGTTTCGGGCACTTGGGTCCATGATTCCGTGACCGCCAATTCACAGTTGTGGCTCACTCACGACGGGGGCAATGGATCGGAGCATGATAATTCGCTTTCTCAATGGATGGGCGGCACTGGCTTTGATTCGGCAATCAATTCCGGCACGACCGTCATGGGGATTAGCATGGGAGTTGGTTCAGGCTGGAACGGGGCGTTTAATGGTTGGGCAGATAACATCACGATTGGATTCAACGGTCAGAACACCCAATACAAATTTGAGACTGTTCCTGCACCAACGTGGTTTGTGTTGCCTGGTCTTTTGTTGGCCTTTGCAATTCTCAAGAGCCGACCTAAAGCCTAAACCTTTTTGATTTGCCTAGAGAGCATCCGTCCAGCTTGTGTTGGCCGGATGCTTTTTTGTGTGGATGGGGCTGGTTTAGGATGGTGGGTTCTTTTTGCTGTAAGCAGTAAGGCGCAGGACGAGTGCGAGCGATTGTGAGATCTCACGCAAAAAATCCAAAAAATTATTTTGCGGTCGAAACAGCAAGTTTAGGCGGTTTTTATAGACTCAATTTATGAAGTGCCAACAATATTTCAAAAAAAGATCTCAAAAAGGGGATTACCGCCTTGACATTTCAAATAAGCCTTGGTATTATTTCTCTTTGCCGCCACTTGAATGCAAATTCCAGAAGCGGCATGCGAAAAGCACTTTGAAAGCCGTATAGAGAAGATCTATGCATAATCGAGCACTCGTTAAAGCTGCGAGTTTTGAAGCTTAAGAGGGTGTGTGATGAATGCCTAGGGACAAGTTGCCGAAGAAGGACGCGTAAGCGGCGATACGCCTAGGGGAGCTGCACAAAAGTGATGATCCTAGGATTTCCGAATGGGGAAACCCTGTCAGAGTTATGTCTGGCAACCATTAGCTGAATACATAGGCTATTGGAGGGAACCCGCTGAACTGAAACATCTAAGTAAGCGGAGGAGAAGAAATCGAATGAGATTCCGTAAGTAGCGGCGAGCGAAAGCGGAAGAGCCCAAACCGGTTGGCATGCCAACCGGGGTTGTAGGGCCACCACCACTTCCTTCCTCGATTTGAGGCTTTATTTTTAGGAATGAGGCTTGAGATCGGGGATAGTGGAAAAGGGGATTTTGAAATGGTTAAAAGAAGGTTCTGGAAAGGACCGCCACAGAGGGTGACAGCCCCGTATTATGAAACTATTTCGACTTCAGGTGGTACCTGAGTAGTGCGGAGCACGTGGAACTCCGTATGAACCCGCCGAGACCACTCGGTAAGGCTAAACACAACTTGTCACCGATAGTGCATCCAGTACCGTGAGGGAAAGGTGAAAAGAACCCCGGTGAGGGGAGTGAAATAGAACCTGAAATCGCATCACCCACAAACAGTCAGAGCACCATGTTTGGAGCAATCCAATCAAGTGTGATGGCGTACCTTTTGCAGAATGAGCCTGCGAGTTATTGGTGTTGGCAAGCTTAAGTGGTTTAGCCACGGAGGCGGAGGGAAACCGAGTATGAATAATGCGCCAAGTCAGCATCAGTAGACCCGAAACTGCGTGATCTAGCCATGGTCAGGATGAAGTGATGGTAACACATCATGGAGGTCCGAACTCATTGACGTTGAAAAGTCTCGGGATGAACTGTGGTTAGTCCGGTGAAATGCCAATCGAACGCAGAGATAGCTGGTTCTCCCCGAAATGCATTTGGGTGCAGCGTTTTGCGGTGTACTTAGGGGGTAGAGCACTGAATGGACTAGGGGGCTTACCCGCTTACTGAATCCAACCAAACTCCGAATACCTAAGTATCAGCAAGGCAGTGAGACGGCGAGTAATAAGATCCGTCGTCAAAAGGGAAACAACCCAGATCGTCAGCTAAGGGCCCTAAACGTGGACTAAGTGTGAAACGATGTGAGATCGCATAAACAGCCAGGAGGTTGGCTTGGAAGCAGCCATCCTTTAAAAAGTGCGTAATAGCTTACTGGCCGAATGTGATCTTGCGCGGATAATGTAAGGGGGCTAAAGTCCACTCCCGAAGCTACGGGATCATGATTTATCATGATCGGTAGGGGAGCGTCGCGTCCGCTGTGAAGCCTGAGCGTAAGTACAGGTGGAGCGTTCGCGAGTGAGAATGCAGGCATGAGTAGCGCTAAAACAGGTGAGAATCCTGTTCGCTGAAAACCTAAGGTTTCTCCGGCTATGTTCGTCATACGGAGGTTAGGCGATCCCTAAGGCAAGGCCAGAAGGCGTAGCCGATGGATATCCGGTCGAAATTCCGGACCCGGGCGTGTCAGCCATGGGAAGACGCTTCTTGATGTTCCATCCCGCACTGTTGGTAGTTGCGGGCTAGCCCGACGCTGGGCCACTTGAAAGAGTGGCGTAAAGGCGGGAGGCGGGGAAGAGCGGGCTTCGGCCCAAACGAACTGGAACTGAGGGGGGCCTAGAAAATCCCCACAGCAATGGCACGGCCGATCGTACTGCAAACCGACACAGGTAGGTGAGTCGAGGAGACTAAGGCGTTCGAGAGAACTCTCGTTAAGGAACTAGGCAAATGAGCCCCGTAACTTCGGAATAAGGGGCGCCCCGCAAGGGGCCGCAGCGAAGCATCCCAGGCGACTGTTTACCAAAAACACAGGTCTCTGCAAAGACGAAAGTCGATGTATAGGGGCTGACGCCTGCCCAATGCCAGTAGGTTAATCGGAGTTGTTAGCGCAAGCGAAGCATCGAAGTGAAGCCCTGGTGAATGGCGGCCGTAACTCTAACGGTCCTAAGGTAGCGAAATTCCTTGTCGGCTAAATACCGACCCGCATGAAAGGCGTAACGACTTGGGAACTGTCTCAACGAGAAGCTCGGTGAAAATGTAGCGCCCGTGAAGATGCGGGCTATGCGTAGTAGGACGGAAAGACCCCGTGGAGCTTTACTACACCCTGTGACTGTAAATTGGGTGTGGATGAAGAGCGTAGGTGGGAGCTTCGGCACCAATGGAACACCACCCCTCTGCATCTGGTTTACTAACCCATCCCGTGATCCGGGATGGAGACACTCACTGGCGGGTAGTTTGACTGGGGCGGTCGCCTCCGAAAGAGTAACGGAGGCGTCTAAAGTTGCACTCAGGCTGGTTGGAAATCAGCCGTTGAGCATATAGGTATAGAGTGCGATTGACTGCGAGACACACAGGTCGAGCAGGGACGAAAGTCGAGCTAAGTGACCCTCTGATTGTGCGTGGGCACGTCAGGGTTCATCGGATATAAGCTACCCCGGGGATAACAGGCTGATCTTGCCCGAGCGCTCACAGCGACGGCATGGTTTGGCACCTCGATGTCGGCTCGTCACATCCTGGGGGCGAACAGGTTCCCAAGGGTTCCGGAGTTCACGGATTAAAGTGGCACGCGAGCTGGGTTCAGAACGGCGTGAGCCAGTTCGGTCCCTATCCACTATGCACGTAGGAAATTTGAGAGGAGTCGCTCTTAGTACGAGAGGACCGGAGTGAACCGACCTCTGGTGTACCAGTTGTTCCGCCAGGAGCATACGCTGGGTAGCCACGTCGGGCAGTGATAAGCGCTGAAAGCATCTAAGCGCCAAGCACACCTCAAGATGAGATTTCCCATATTAGTAAGACCCCCGGAAGACTACCGGATGATAGGTCGCGTCTGTAAGCGCAGCAATGTGTTAAGGTGAGCGATACTAAATGGTCGAGGGCTTCAAAACCGTACGCTTTAACGAGTGTTCGGTTATGCAATGATCTTCATGTACGGCTATCAAAGCGCTTGAGCGCTCCCGATTTCTATTCGGGTGACCATAGCGAGGATGTTACACCCGTTCCCATCCCGAACACGGCAGTTAAGCTCCTCAGCGGCGGAAGTAGTTGGGTCGCAGGGCCCCGCCAGATAAGCACGTTGCCCGGATAGATAACCTTTTCAAAAGCCTCTTGAAAAATTCAAGGGGCTTTTTTAATGCGTAAAGTTGAGATCCAGAAAAAAGCTGGTATCTATCGGGTCGCGATGAGATTTAAAATAGTGCAGTTTGTACAGTACTCAAACTTGACTTACTTTGAAGCAGTGAGTCGTTGCTTTTGCCTCGAAGGAAAAGGCTTTAGCGCAACCATGGTCGAGTCTATTTAGAGCCGTGGGTCGACAGGTTCGCTCTCTAAGGCAAGTACGCCGAAGACGCATTCGTGCACTCGCCTGATGGACTCTCGACCTACAAACCTCTGCAGTCCTTCTAGCCCTAAAGCAAATTCTCTGCTTGCTAGGGCTCTCTTGCGGCTGATGCCACGCCTGCGAAGCCGATCAAGATTGGCGGGTAAAAGATATTCGGGTCCGTAAATAATCCGCAGGTACTCAGGGCCACGGCACTTAATCGCGGGTTGCAAGACTTGATTGGCTTCAAATTCTAGGAAGTTAAGTGGCTTTACCACCATACCTTCACCGCCCTTGTTGGTAAGTTGCATCCACCAATCAACCGCATCTTGCCAGGAATCTTTGTTGTCTAGTTCGACAATTTTAAATGGGGTTTCTCGCAGGATCGCGGGGTCCTGAGCGCAAAGACTTTTCAGTTTCTCCATGTGCCACAGGTGACTTTTGTTCGAATGCACTGCGCCTTCCGAGGCAAGCAAATGAAACGGTGCTAATTTGTAGTCTTCAACCGAGGTGACGTTCCAGCAGTAGCGTCGGTAAGCGTCTCGATACTTTTCCACGGACTCTTGTTTAGCTTGCGCCAGCTCATAGTATTCCGTGGCTCCATCAATGCCTCTTTCTTGGAGCTTCCGGGCAATTTCCATCCGCGCGTTCGCCGAGTGATTTGCGGCCGCTGAAACAGGGGCATATTGGGTTTGCAAAAGTCCCATGGCTTTGGCAGACCACGGCATTAGCTCAAGGTCGAGCAGCAGCCAACTCGTATTGAACTCTGTAAAGAGGTTGGCTTTTTCAGCTGCCGCCCGCAACCGAACCAAGATTTGCTTCACTATTTCCGCGTCATTAAAAAATCGGCGACCGGTCCGGGTTGTGATAATGCCTAATTCTTCGCTAGGGACGCCAAATCTTTTCTCGGCATCTCCACTCTGCTGAGTGACAATCGCGATCGCTCTGGAACCCATGTGTTTTTCTTGACACACAACATGGGTTACTCCCGCCTTGCGGTAGTAATCTAGAGCTTCGTCGGGATGCTCCAGGTACCCGTCTTTCAGCGAAGTCTGACAGGGAGACATCGTAGGTGGCAAATAAATGAGCCAGCGAGGGTCAACCGCAAAGCGAGACATGACCTCAAGAGCGGCGATGGCGTTTTCCTCTCTTATTGTTATTCGATGGTGCAATTCGGTTTCGATGCTTCTTCTACCAAGAACCTCTTCTATGTCCAGAATCCCGTCGTCAATTGCAAGGGCAAACGGTGTTGCCGGCGAATCGAGGGGCCTTGCTGGCACTACGTAGGTGCGATTGGCGGAGACACATACGACCTCACGCTCGGGATACTTTAGGGCAGAGAGTTTGCCGCCAAAGCAGCAGCCGGTATCAATATCAATCGTGTTATTGAAAAACTCAGCTTGAGGCACCGGCGTATGGCCGAAAACAACTAGGGCATGCCCATCGTAGTCCTTAGCCCAGTTTTGTCGGACTGGCAGCCCAAACTCATCAATTTCACCGGTAGTCTCTCCATACATGCAAAACTCACGAACAGCGGCTGAACCCCGACCTTGCATGTTTTCTTTAAGCCCTGCGTGGGCAACACAAAGCTTGCCGTCATCTAGAACCTGGTGACTGACAAGGCCGTATAAAAACTCCTGAACTCGCTTGCGAAAATCTACGTGCTCTAGGGAAAGTTGGGCCATGGTTGCATCCAGACCATGATTTAGTTGAACTTTTTGCCCCCTAAGGGCTTTGACCAACTTGATATCGTGATTACCGGGAACGCAATAGGCAATGCCCCGTTCCACCGCATCCATGACAAGTCTAAGCACCCCCACCGAATCTGGGCCCCGGTCAACCAGATCACCTACAAAAATCAATTTGCGTTGTTTGGGGTGGCTGAGTTCTGGTTCAATCTGCCAGCCTAGTTGGTTCAGAAGGTCCCTTAGCTCATCGATGCAGCCGTGCACGTCTCCTATAATGTCAAAGGGTCCGTGCTCGTCCGGATTCTTGGTCCAGCTTCTTTCTCGCTCAACCACAACCTGTTCCATGTTTTCGGGAGTGATCGTATAAGTTTTATGCCAGCGTTCTTGGCGGAAAGCTCCGAAAGAGCGACGCATCTCGCGGTATTGATTTCGGATGACATGGGGCCCAAACTGGCGGTCTGGACGAGTTTTGTTCCGTTCTAAGCACACTTCCTCGGGCGTATCAATAACAATGGCAACCTTAAGGGCATGCCACTTGGATGCAATTCTAAGGAGCTGGGCACGTGATTCCTTCTGAACATTTGTGGCATCGATCACCGTAAGCCGCCCCAGTTCTAATCGCTTTTCAAGCACAAAATGGAGGGCTTCAAATGCCTGACCTGATATGTCTTGCCGATTTTCATCATCGGAAACAAGCCCTCGAAATGCGTCGCTGCTAAGGATCTCGGTTGGCAGAAAGTGCTTCTTGCAAAAAGTTGACTTCCCAGAGCCTGAAGTTCCAATGACAACAACAACTGAAAACTCTGGGATTTGGATCTTCATTGTGTGAACACCGCCATCTGGCTTGGTGCGCCATAGTTGTCATCAACTTCTCCGATGCTTTCTATTTGGACTCGGTAGTGAAACCGACTACAAATGTTATCTGCCCAATTCTTGAATTCTGCGCGGGTCCACTCAAAGCGGTGGTCCTCGTGGCGAAGTTCAATGCCACCGTAAAGAACGTTATATTCTCGATTCGGAGTTGTGATAATGGCGCACTTTGGCCTCGCAAACTCAAAGAGGACTCGTTCAAAGGCACCAAGCCGCGGTCCATCAAGATGTTCGATAACTTCCACTACGGTGGCAACATCAAAGCCGCTTATCCGCGCATCACGATACATAAGGCTGCCATGGATGAACTCAAGGCGGTTTCCATACCGAGTGCCATCTTCATCAAGCTTAAATTTTCGAATCGTCCGCTCTAGGGTTGAGTACGAAACTTCAAGACCTAGGATCTTTTGAATACCTTGAATCGGGATGAGGAGTCGAATAAGTTTTCCTTCCCCACATCCTAAATCCACCACTGAGCTTGGGTGCATTTGGCGGACGACTTCTGCGACTCTGCTGTGCCTAATGCTGTGAAGAGAAGGAGCAGGATTTGCGGCAGGTACTAACTCAACCTCGCCCTCTGAGCTGGCCTCATCAATTTGGCTTTCAACACTTGCAAGTTGAGAAATGGCTTCTTGTATCAAGGAGGGCCTTCTGCCTAGGTAGCTCTGCAAAATGGAGTCTTTGTTGGGGTGGTTTGCCAACCATCCTTCCCCTTTTTGCAAGATTTTGCTTACCTCATCTGAACTCATGAAATAGTGCTTTTTGGCATCTAAGACAGGCAACAGAATGTATAAATGGCGCAAAGCGTCACTAAGAAGTTGGGTTCCGGTTAGACTGACGTCGAAGTAAGGTGCTTTGCCCCATTCTGGAAACTTTTCATCAAGATCTAACTGAGCTGCTTCAACCTTATATCCCAAGGGCTCAAACAGGGCACTAAGAAAGCCAATTCCATAACGAACTGGCAGGACGGGAATTCTTATTTCAAGAGGGATGGACGCCTTGGCAAGGTCGGGCCGCTCTTTACTTCTTGCCGACATTGCGGTTCCAAAGGCTTCGGCAATGGCTACCGAAACATAGCTATTGGCTGTGTAAGGGCGATCATTTAGGTACGGCTCAACGGACTTGTTTGAATCGGGGCTTTTGCGGGATAGCCCTATCGGATCAATGTCAACATCAAGGATGGCAGTTGCCCTTTCAACATCTGCTTCTGTAAATGCCACAGTGACCTTACCAAACGAAACATTCGACGTGTGCATGCGGTTAGGATTCTTGTGAAGCAGATATCCGAGGTCGGTAGCGGGCTGGTGAGTGGTCGAAATAAGGAGCACGAATGTTCACAGGCTATTGTACCAACGAGGGAATACCCCAGCCAGCAATGAAGCTATTAGCTTCAGATTTCGACAAGGTGCTCTTAAAAGGAGTTCGGAAACGTCTTCTTTATGCGGGCGCTTCTTGAGCCGGTAAGAGGTCTTGTTTGGTTAACGGTCCACTAAGTCTATTGACGATCGAAGATTGCGCAGTTGGAGATAGACAAACCCAGTCGGGATTATTTTGTACCAGCCAGGCTATTTCAAGATCCTTTGCTTCCTCGGGAGAATCTCAAAATGGCAATGTGCAAGTGATACTAGTAGGGCACATGAATAATGTGCAAGGGAATTGTTAACTTAGGTTCGATAACCTTCTAAGAGTTCATTCCTTTTTGGAATGAGCTTTTTTATTTCATTGCTACACTTCGGCTGTCGCCTCCCATCGGCTATCGCAGCGCCTCGGCTGTCGCCGCGCCTCGGCTGACGCCGCACATCTGCCTGAATCTCAATGAAGCACAAATGATCTGAATTTGAAGATTTGAGGGACTTTTTGCTTGGTGAGTACTCTTTGACTTTCCAAACTACACCAGGCACAAGAGCATAATTTGATACAATGGAGAAAGGCCCGTGGTGACTACATGAAGGGAAGCATTATAAGACGAAATGTCCTGACTTGCATATTTCTAGTGAGTTTTCCTCAAATTACATTGCCGAGGCAAACCCCAAGCCTCATTACATTAGATGCGCCGGGCTGGTCCATCAAAATGATTTGCGCGGCAATCTCAACTCAAATTGGTCAGAAAGTTGAGCCTCATGGGTCCTGCGTCGATGACCATTTGATTGTTAAGGTTCACAATGTGCCCTGGCCGGTCTTCATGAAAAAGCTAGCATGGGCAGAATACGGTGAATGGTACAAAGATGGAAGCACCTTGATATTAGAGAGGGACTGTAACCAGGTAACTGCCGAGATCCAAAAGAATATACAAGAAGTTGCAAAAAGGTTAGATGTCCAGTTCAAAAGAGATTCCGCCGCTGATGCAACTCCATTTAATGCCGATAATCTGGTCAAAAAAATCAAATACAGAGCACAAGAACTTGCACGTAAGGATACTGACACCGTAAGTGTTGCAGCAAAATATCAAAACGGGGTCTTGAATGCACTACTTGAGTTTTGCGAGCAAATGCCTTTGGGGAGATTCCTACGGAAAGTTGTTGAAGCTTTTCCTGTTGAAGTGTTTGCGCAGATTCCCCCTGATGTGCGGGTGGTATTTTCTAACCGGCCAACATCTTTGGAATACCCTTTTCCTTCTTCAGCTGAAAAGCAACTGAGTCGGCTCATTGCCAACACAAGAAAGTTTCAAAGAGCGGCTCATGCGCTTGGCATTCCCCTTAGCAATACCTTGGGTGCTACCTTGGCTGTCAAGCAGGTGGGAGAGCTTGGTCCAGTGGAAACAGTTTTGATTTCGATTCGGTCAACGAGCGGCATTGGATTCGATGCAAAGGTCCGCGAGTTCGATTCTAATGGAAATCTCATTGCAACTTCCGCAGAAGCTTTTTATGGAGCCAACGCATTGCCAAGCAAAAATCAATCGAAGAGTAAGGATCAATTCGTAAAACTTGGGAAAAATGTAGTTCGAAACTATCGAAGCCTCGAATTGTTTCATCCTGAACCGCCGACTGCTAATTTTAAGAAGGTGTTGAGGCATCCGAGCAAGGTTGATCCGCTGGAAGTCATTTTGGGACCTATCATAAATGCAACAGTCCCTGCAAAGGACATCATTGTCCGAAATGACTTCATTGGACTTTGGGTTCCTGACATCATTACAGATGAAGACAAGGGAGTTATCCCTAGAAAAATATTAACGGATGGCAATTTGGCGGCAACTGCAGACATTAACAGGTCCAATCGGTGGATCGTCATAAGGCCAAGTATCCCCTCAAACTCAAGTGAACAAGCGGTTTCTAGATTTGAATTCCAGAACCTGATTCATAGTGTCACTTCGGACGGCCTAGTTGATTTTATGAGTGCAATGAAATTTGTGCATAGTGTCGGGTCTAGCGGTATCGAAGGAATGGGAACGACCGCCAACTATCTTTCCGCCCTTACTTACGGAACAAATCCACTTGCGGTTAGCGGGTTGGATTGGCTAATCTTTGATCTGGTTGGGTCGTTAGATGCTGGTCAGTTTGCCCAAACTAACAGTGAGCATGGGTTGAATCTAGCAGAACTACGTCCTCAGCAAATGAGAATATTTAAGCGAATACTTCTTTACCATTTCCTACCTGGATACAGCAACCTTAATCAAGGTGAGCCTACAGTTGCATTTGCCAATTTGATACCGAAGGCAATTTTAAGAGTGAGTAGCAAGACCGAACAAATGATCTCATACCACGACACTCAAGGAGGTTTTACTTTTAATGAAACAAGTGACCCGAACCAATTTGCTGCACAACTACCATATTTTAAAAATGAAGTCATAAGCGACCTAAGGCTTGAGCCCGAACGAACTGTAACAATAACAATTTCTTTTCCAGACAGTAAAAAGCATCCCTATACTTCAGAGTTCGTCACTCGTAGCCATTCAACCCATATTTATGCAAGTTGGAAGGATTTTCCGCACGAAGTAACTGAAGCAATCGCGACGAGACTACAAAAGCAAGGCAAATGAATTTTTCAGCAAGTACTTTAGTATTCAAAACTCAAGTGGTCTCGTCTTAACTTGCCATCGCAAATGGCGGCTGACCAGTATTTGCTAGTTACCATCACATTAAGACAAGTAAGATGGCGAAACGTGGGGTTGTCGATAATTGGTACTACTTTGGCTTAGTTGCCGGCCTCATTTCATTTGCTCTCCTTCCCATATTCAACCGATTCCTGTCAACCATCGAATTTTGGACCTATCTTGGTTCGCCGGTGTATATGATGCACCAGTTTGAAAAGCATCTTCATGACCGTTTTCGTCGCTTCGAAAATGTTAAATTATGCAAGGGAAAGCCAGGACTGACTGACCTGTCCCCAAGAGTTGACCCACTTCTAATGTCAGACACTAACTTCCTTTAGTGTAGTCTTTGTTGGGCTAGACGGAGGACGGGAGGACGAAGTCCGACCGAATTGCCTATAGCCTGCGGCGAATTTGGAAGGTGGAAGGTTGCCTAAAGCCGAATGGGGGCGAAGATTGTTGTAAGAGTCAATGGCTTCACAGAGCCTGCACTCTAGGTCTTTAAGCTTGGGAAAGAGCTCTCGATTCAAGACTTCAAAGCGAAGCTTGCCAAAAAAGCCTTCGACATGACCGTTCTGCCAGATATTGCTACGACATGTCACCTTTTTGGCGGCCGCCGTGGCGATTGCCGCTAATGAACTTCAGATCCAGGGCCTTTTTGGGAGGGACTTTAAGCCCCTCGTATCCCAGATTGGCTCAGCGCGCCTCGCCCTCCTCGATAGGTTCGGCGATATGAGCGCCCCAGATATGGCAAAGGTGATGCTAAGGTCGCTAGGTGCTGATTGTACCAATCAAGACTTGCAAGAGGCTGTCAGGAATTTCCAGATGCAGCAAGACTACCTATCAAGCCTAGGGGTAAGGAAAATCCCGGGCCTTATCGTCCTCCATCGTGGCTCCGAAAGGATCTACACTAACAAAAACGCAATTCGCGTTATTCTAATGCTAAAATGAAAAAGCAACTAAATAAACGAATCGTCATTTCCGCACTCGCCTTTGTCGCGGCATCCGTATCATTGGTGACAGCGCAAGTATTTACCAACGACAAGGTGCATCCAGTCACTGAAAATCCGGTTCCCAACCCCCGTTGTTACCATGGGCTTTTAGCTAACGTCTGCCAAAACGATTCGTGGAACGACGGAGAGTGTGGGCCAGACTATTGGGATGGCATATGTCAGCTTATTTCGGTGCCGCTTGAGCAAACTTACTGGCCAAGCGTTGCTGGTCACCAATGCGACACAGTGTGGCAAGGGCAAATTGTCATTTGCATCCCCGGTGGAAAGGATAACATCAACCAGGCTCAGGCCTATGCACCTCCACCCCCAGGAGGCGGAAACTAATCATGGTTAAACGGGCTCGCCTGCAGCTTTCCATAGGTCTTTTTTTCCTCATTCCAGGAACGGCCTTGGCCAATGGAGTCGAACTGACCTACTCAATCAGCCAGACGAGCCCGACTTCCAAGCCATTGGGACAACTCAAGATTGTCGAGGATCCTGGGAGAAGTATTTATTTTCAGCTGCTTGGCGAGCGGCCCAGCAATAGCCAAAGTGGCAGTGAATCGATATCAGGAGCAGACGGAGAATTTTTCTACCTGAACTCAAGGTATGCCGTCCACGGCGACACCTTTCAACGCCAGTCTAAGACTTTGTGCGAATATGCCTACATAGATGGCTTGAACTCTTTAACCGAGTGCCTCCGAGTGCCTTACTTGCCTGGCCTTTGGATGCCTTTTGCCACCCTGCGAAAAACTGGCACGAAGTACTATGCGAGATTCCCATTCGATAAAACCTTCCAGCGAGTTCGAATTGAGGGACCTATAAACCAGCCAACTCAAATTCTCTATGGCTGTTTTCCCCATTTGCCAGATAGCTGGGCCCTTGGTGACTACATCTATAGCAATTGGGTGAAGGTCGGCAAAGGAGAAGTCCCATCCATGATTGCTTTTCAAGGTGTTCAAATCACCAAAATAGCCCTTTCTTGGACACTAATTGATGCACGCGACTCGGTTATCGTGCCAAAGACGTTATCCGTACGATGTGATTTGGTAGAAGATGAGCGCATTCTTCAGAAAGGTTGGCCTAAGATAGCACTCACCTCGGTCTCAAAGAATTTTGATCCCACCGATGTCACCGCTATAGCTGATCATAATTCCACCGTACTAGCAACTCTTGCTGAAAATAAAAACCAAACTGGCTGGTTATCAAATACCTTAGTCGTGATCATGGCTCTTTTGGGGCTTTCGGTGGCTTCAATTCTTACCTTTGCAATTGTGCAAGTGCTGAAAAGGCACGGGAAACCTAATGAATAGAAAATTCCTGCAATCCAATTCAAAAGGAGCCTTCACCCTCATGGAGCTAATGGTGGTGATTGGAATCCTTGCCATCCTTGCCGGCATTTTATTCCCAGTTTTTGCAAGATCAAAGAAGTCATCCTTCGAGGCGGTGGCTATTTCAAATGTCCGCCAGTTGTATGTAGGAATGAGCCTGTATTTAAATGACAATGGCGACCGGTTTCCCATAGAAAAAGTAACCCTGCATTCTGGAATAGAGAGGTATTGGACTCAAACCGTTGGGAACTACATCTCCAAGATAACTCCAACTGGGCCACATGGAACCGTACTCGATGACGATTTGCCAAAAGTTTTCTTTGATCCAGGTAAGCCTTACATTTCTCAGCCAAAATCAGGAAAATTGGCAAGGGCCGGAATTTCCGGCTGGGGCCTTAGTGATGACCTTTCTAATCAAGCTTCACCCACATGGGATCCGTTTGGGCAGCCTTTTGGACCCCCTTACAACTCTTCTAGTGTTGTAAAACCAGCATCGACCTTGATGCTTACAGAGACCATTGACTCCCTAGTAGAGAAATACTCTGGCTACGCAGAGGCAATTTCGCCGCTGGTGGATTTGACGATTGAGCCGCCAGGAACAATCGTAAACACCGATATTGATGCACCTTATGGCGGCAATGGGCCAGTCGTATTGCGAAACGGATCTGCCTATCCTGCCAATCTGCATGGGTTCAATATCACTGTTTACTGCGATGGGCATGCCAAGCCCACCCACGTCTCTGAGATTATCGGCAGTGGAAAACTTTGGAGCATATCAGGAAATGGACAGTGGCCTTGAACGTCTTTGGATTTGGTACTGAGTCGTTAGCCGACAAAAAAGAAAAGGATCATGCCTTTTTGATGACGGTGGCTTTTTGCTGCGTTCTTGGAACTTTGGGAAGTATTGAAGTCAATAACCTGGCTGGCACCGGGCTGACTCTTGCCATGTGGCTGGAGATCGTTGTTTGGATTTCCCTAGCTCCGACTTTGGCACTAGCCGCATTTTTTATTTACCGAAAGTCTTCTATGAAGATGTCGGTTTACCTTCTTGCCGAGGGAGCAATCAATTTTGTTATTTATGGAATTTGGTACTTCGTCGTTAACCCGATGTTTTCCGTATCGCACAACATCATTTTGATCTTGAGCGAAAGCTTGGTGTACGTCGTTTCATGCTATTTTGCGATGATTGCAACTCGGCTTATAGGGGCTTTGAACTAACCCTTCTTAAGAACGAAGAGAATACTTCAATAGTGTCGATTTATGTCAGGCATTGAATTTGATTCTTGGTTCCAAGTTTCGGAAGCCATGGTTTGAGGGAATAGCCAAGACAGAGCTATTGAGCTAAAGCGATGTATGTCTTTAAAATTGTGAAGAGCGATGTCGCGCGCGGAGTCTAAGTGGCCATTAGGTTTTTGTGATTGCATGTCCAGGAGGAAAGACATATTTCACATGCCCAACAACTGTTCTCAAAAACAGATTAAAAGTGTTAAGACTTTTTAATTGATCTGCAATTTTATCATCTACTAGCTATAAACTGGCAAAAATACTTGTCCAAATCAATAATTTGGTAGGTTTCATCCTGAGTTAGTGATACAAAGTTGCAGTAGCGGCAGAAAATATTTTGTATAATGAACCCGAGGGCGGAGAAATCCGCTACGCACTTCGAGAGGAAAATGAAAAAATTAGCTATCGCTACAGCATTTGGTTTGTTGGGGGCAGTCGCCTTTGGTCAAGCCAACCCGATCTCCCTTTCTGGATATAACCAAGACTGCATAGCAAACGGCACAGGGACCGTTGCCCAGACCACAACCGTAACCCTGGATAGTTACTATGACTTTTACACCCAAAGCTATTATGGGGATGGAACTGGATTGCCAGATAGTGGATCGTTCCTGAGTTCTTACGATGGAACCACTAATTTCCAGTTTGCAAACTATTCTTCCAACAACGTCTTACTACTATTCGAGAGCGGCCAAGGCACAGATTCAGGCACTTTGAGTTTGACAACTCCCGATGCGTACACCAATCTTCAGTTCTTAGCCGATGGTTTTAACGGTGGTCACTCATTTAACTACACTTTAAACTTCGCGGACGGGAGCCAAACAACAGGCAGTTTGACCGCAAACGACAACTTTGATAATTCAGGGCCAATCGCCTACTATGCCTTTGGTCGTGCAAATGCGATAACAAACTCTGAGGAATATGACGGTGGGCCACCTTATTTGTTCCAATACGGAGTAACTTTGTCTCAGGCGGATTCAATGAAATCCTTGAAGAGCGTGACTTTCACTAATAACGATACGAATGGAAATGGCTACGATACAGTTGGAATCTGGGCGATTAGCGGAACCGTGAATCAGTCAGTTCCAGAGCCTGCAGAACTAGCCCCATTTGCGCTCGGAGCTATTGGACTATTTGCTCGAAAGAGACGCAAATAATCTAACTGCCGTAAAAGAGTTAAGGTTGGAAGCCGCCGAAAGGTGACTTTCAACCTTTTTTGTGAGTGGACAACAAATATAGACTTTTTTGTAGGCAGATAAATACAATGAGTAGAGGGTGACCCAACGGTTCACCCTCTACTCATTTCAATCGTTTAGATACTTCTAAGGATTAAAAACCTGAGTTGGCTTTTGAACCTTAAACTGATAAAAGTCATTCTGGCGGACTTGATACCACGTCTGAAGCTTGGCATGACCATCCACGTACGCGTAGTTTGTTCCACCGGTGTGACCTGCAGCGGGGGCATCTGGTAATCGACCTTGGCAGTCAGCAGTGTGAGGAAGGATGTCCCCAGGTCCCTTTGGCGGGAACTGTCGCCCTCCAAGCTCGGAGATGTCGCAGTTGATAAAGGCAGAACCGTATGGCCCACCGATCCAAGAGTCGTATTCGCCGTTGGAATTCAGCCAGTCCTCCACCAATGAAATGGTGTTTGATGGCTGATCAAATTGAGTGAGCGATCTGGGGTCGGCGTACTGAGCGTAAACCGAGTCATAAGGGGTAGTACTTAACCCCGTGTTTGTGTCCTCTTGGCCGGCCTCAACCGTATCAATCGGGCCAACAATGGCATAAGATCGCTTTATGGGATTGGCCCTATCCGCACCGTTCCAAAACGGCACATAGCTTGGGACGGGTGGAGATGCGGGATCATCTGGGCATCCAAAGAGCTGCCAGTTTTTGATGTAAGGCCCAATCTGCTGATCATAAGGGATGTTGGCTCCGCCAGGATCACCAAAATTAATGGTGTTTTGGCTTTGAAGGATGGCGGGGGCATAATCGTCATTGTCATTGGCATACATAAAGATGCCAAGACCGATCTGCCGAATATTGCTAAGACAGGTCACCTTTTTGGCGGCCTCCTTGGCTTGAGCGAAAACTGGGAAAAGAATTGCCGCCAAAATTGCAATGATTGCAATGACGACGAGTAATTCAATTAAAGTGAAACCTCGTTTCATAACAAAACCATTGTAACAATATTTTTGGCTAGAGGAACCTATTTTGATTGTTCTTAAAGCAAGCGGATCAACCTCTTGAACCTATTGCCCTGAATCTGATGGAACTGATTCTAAGTTTTATGCGCGAGTGTTATGATGACTAGTGAACGACTTGGCCCTTTGACCTGCAACTTATCGAAAAGTTAGATTCCAGTTTACAATGCTTTTACTCAATGGCCAGCCGGCCACCCGGTAATTGAGATATCCAAATCCAGTCTAAAGCAGCTTTAAAGGGATTGAGCTTAATCTGCTTTCCAAGCCGTGTCGATTGGCGTGATCGTCAATTTGAAGAACTGTGGATTTACAGAGCTGACGCCTCAAGGAGTCTGTGAAGTGCCGTAGCAAAACAGGTAGGCTCGGTCGGTAATAATGGACTTAAGTGGAGAAATTTGATTGTGCCGTAGTCGGGCTGGGATCAATGGGGTCTGCCGCTGCTTGGCAGCTTGCTTATAGGGGATATAGCACTATTGGTTTCGATCAATTTGCCCCCTTGCACAACCTTGGCAGTTCGCACGGGAAAACTCGAATCATTCGTAAGGCTTACTTCGAAAATCCCAAGTTTGTCTCGCTACTGAACCGAGCCTATGAACTGTGGCATGACCTTCAATCCTCTACAAAGGAACCTATTATTGATCTGTGTGGAGGGCTTTATGTTGGGCCAGCGCATTGCGATCTCATCGAGGGGACATTGGAAGCGGCTGCCATCCACGGTTTAGATTGCGAGCGCTTATCACAATCCGAGCTTCAAGAACGGTATCCATTTCTATGTGTTCGTAGTGATGAAATTGGGTTAATCGAAAAAGATGCGGGGATGATCTTTGCTGAAAACTCACTAGTGGCGATGAATAGCCTTGCGTCGGCCTTAGGCGCAACATTACTTCGAGAGAAAGTTCTTCATTTAGATTTGTTGGCTAGTCCTAAGCTCATTGTCACCTCTCATCGAACCGTCAAGGCAGAAAGGGTGATCTTAACTCAAGGACCATGGATGGCTTCGATTTTTGAGGAACTTGGCGTAAAAGTGAAGATAACACGCCAAACGGTTGGATGGTTCAACGGGAAGGATCTGGCGCACTTTCACCGCAGCGCGTTTCCTGTTTATGCCATGGAAAGAGATGGCTTGTTTGTTTATGGAATCCCAAGTGGTGATTCAGAGGATTTATCTGGCGTGAAAGTAGCGTGCCACAACCCAGGTCCGGTCATCGATCCTCATTCTCCAGTGATGCCGGTTAGCACTCAAGAGGAGGAGGAGCTCAAGAATCTAGCCGCTTTGGCATTCCCAGGTGCCAACCTGTCTTTGAGCCACTTTTTGGCTTGCAAGTATTCCAATAGCCCAGATGGTCACTTTCTCATCGACGTTCTTCCAAGCGATCCCCCCGTCGTTTTGGCAGGAGGTTTTAGCGGCCATGGATTCAAATTTGCACCCGTCATTGGAGAAATTTTAGTCAGCCTAGCTTTTGAAGGCAAAAGCCAACATTCAGTAGACTTCTTATCCCTCAAGAGATTTGCCTAAATCTATGAGCTGGCACCCGGATACGCATCTAGTAAAGTGAACCTAAACGGATATTTTAGACCATAGATTCTTGCGCGCGTGGATATTCCCAACAAACTAAAGTGAAAGGTGTATAATTGCTCCAGTTTTGTCAGTGAAGCCATGATTACATGTCCAAAATGCAAAAATACACTGCCCGATTGGGCTCAGTCTTGCCAGTTTTGCCACAGTGACCTTAAAGCAGTTGCCCGGCCCGTTACTGTAAAAAAGGAGGTCAGCTATTATGGGCAAATGGCAAAATGGGTTTGGCCCTGCTACTATGCGATATCCGGATACATTGTCTTTATTGCCGTTGTCTTAGCCGCTCTAACCTTGTTGGCAGGACCGTTAGATATCATGTCCAAGATCGGCCTGACTATAGACGCACTCATTTTGATTGTGGGGCTGGGGCTCCTCGTTCAAAACGACTTTATCCGTGGGATTGGAATGTATTTTGCGGCAATCGCGGCGGTTATTTCCGTGATTCAAACCGCTCATATTGTGACCTTTAATGCCTCGGTACCTGCCTTTAACCGCCAGATGGCAAATATCACTAATGCGATTGCCCCGCCTGCTCCCAGCGCTGGAAATAAAGGTGGAACTGCGTCAACTGCAGCCAATCAACAAAATGGAATGATTCAGATTCAAGGGATGCCAGGCCAGCAGCTCACCGCGGATCAGCAGGCCCAACTTCAGCAGTTTCAAGATCAGATCAATAAAGACCTTGAGCAGTCACTACCCCCAGACAAACGCAAAGCCTTTGAACAAGAATTAAAGAAATCGTCGTCTACCCAGGGTTCTTTATTGACCCCATTCCAGCCAGTCAAGCCAATAAGTCCCATCATTTTATTTCTTTCTGCGGGAAACATCTTCGTCTTTCTTTTCCTGATGTATTTGATTTACGAGACCGAGCACAATAGTTACTAGGATTTAGATTCAGTGAAGGAGATTTGAATCAGAATTGTTGGCAGCAAACTAGAGCAATTCAACGTCTAGGAATGAGTCTTTACCATGATCATTTGCCCAAAATGTAAGAAGTCATTGCCAGATTGGACTCAGAACTGTCAATTTTGCGGATCGGATTTGAAGTCGGTAGCAAGGCCAATAGGGGGCGATACTCCAAACTATAGGCGGGGAAGTGCAAGAACCGCATCATGGATTTGGCCCGCCTATTACGGAATTAGCGCTTGGTTTGTATTCCGGGGCCTGTTTAACATCATCACGGGGATGATGCATCACCAGCCTAAGAACATTTTTGATTCTGGTGGCCCCAATTACTTTTTAGTGGTCATAGGTGCTATTGGAGTCGTTTGGGGGATCGGACTTCTTGCAAAAATCGAGTTTATCCGCGGTATAACCAATGTCTTATGCTTCTTAAGCATAGCCGTAGATTTGCTCTCCTTGGTAGGTTACGTTCTAGGGGCAGGATTGGCGGCGATGCTTGGCGGAAGTCTTCTGGTTGTGATATCGATGTTTGCTACCGCATTCAACATTGCCTTGAATGGACTCATGATCTACCTTCTTGGTGAGACGGATTAGCTAGACGGGCGGAAGTTTAGCTTCGCTGGCAAAGAAGAGCGGCCCCAAATACGCCGGCACTGTCTCCTAGGCTTGCCTTGACAACCTTAGTTTTTGGGCTGTCGTGAAAGGTGAATTGGTGAAGAGCCAAGACACCCTCTGTGTAAAATCCGGGGAGAGAGCTAACCCCACCTCCAAGCACAATCATCTCGGGATCCAAGATGTTGACAACCACACTGAGAGCTTTGCCAAACCACTGGTAGGTTTGCTGCAAGGTTTCTCGGCAGGATTCATCTCCTTGCATCGCTTTAGAGTTCAGCACTTCTAGGCTTAGCTGTTCGCCGGTCTGCAATTGGTGTCGCTTAGAAATCCCTGGTCCCGAAAGCACAGTTTCCACGCATCCTGTTTTGCCACAGTAGCAAGGTGTTCCTTTTGGATCTAACACATTATGCCCCCACTCGCCTGCAATTCCATTGAGCCCATCCAGAACAGAGCGATGAACAACAATGCCCCCGCCAACTCCGGTACCCATAATGACGCCAAAAACAACGCTGCTCGCTTTTCCGGCTCCTAACATAGCTTCGGCTAGGGCAAAGCAGTTGGCATCATTGGCAAGGGTCGTCTGGACCCCTAAAAGCTGATCAAGATCGGTTTTAAGTGGCTTTCCAATGAGGCAAGTTGTATTAGAGTTTCTTAATAATTTTGTTTCAATATCAAGAGCCCCAGGGGTGCAGATGCCAATCTGTTGGCCACGACTAAGCCCCGATTCTCGCTCTGCCAGTTCCAGTGTCTTTTTGATCTGGTCAAGGACGTGTTGGTAGCCTAAATGGGCTTCGGTAGGTTGGCGCAGCCTGGTGATTGGCTTTAATGAACCGGGATCAATAACGGCAACCTCAATTTTAGTTCCCCCTAAGTCAATTCCCCAATAAGGGCTGTTTGCCATCACGTTTCATTATGGAGCATGCTCGTCAGAATGAAGGTCCCTCAACCAGTAGCCCATGACTCACTGTCGCCAAAGAGGGTTGAGGATCTAATTGGTTTGCAAATCGGAGTCCTAAAAGCAAGACTGTTCAAGAGTAAAGTCACTGAATCCACAAGGGCAAACCTGGGTGGCAGAAAATGGGGCAAGCTAAAGTTGGAGTCGGCAAGACCTTGAAAGCCTGACCTTTCCACTGGATGGATGGGTTCACCGCAAGCGGGTAACCTGAAATGGATTGCCACAAGGCAATTTGGGAGCCAAGTTATGCCGATTTCAGTAGGATCAGCTGCACCACAATTTACATTAAAATCCAAAACCGATTCTGAGCTGATAGACGTTCAGCCTCTTCAAGAGTCTGCCGGAAAGGCAGTTGTTCTTATCTTTTTCCCAGCCGCATTCACCGGCGTCTGCACCGAAGAGATGTGTGATCTTTCTAGCGGATTTGGTGCTTATCAGGCCCTGAACGCGGATGTTTATGGAATCTCAACAGATAATCCATTTGCCCAAGAAGCGTGGGCCAAGCAAAATAAAATCACGGTGCCTTTGCTTAGCGATTACGCTCACAAAGTTGTGAAAGCCTATGACGTTGAATTTCCTGATTTAGCGGGATTGGGCCCATCGGCAGCAAGAGCCGCGATTGTTGTGGACTCACATGGCAAAGTTGTCTATGCCGAGCAAACCGCTTCGCCCGGTGACTTGCCCAACTTTGAAGCGATTAAAGCTTGCCTGGGTGAACTTCAATGAAGATCGGAATTTTTACCGCTCTTTTTGGAGACAAGAATCTCCATGAGACCCTAGATATTGTCAAAGCTGAAGGGATTGAGGCGGTTGAATTTGGGGCTGGAGCTTATCCTGGGAATGCGCATATCCATGCCGATAAGCTGCTTGAGAGCAAGGCTGCCCGCGATGAACTGCTGAAGGAAGTTCATTCAAGAGGTCTCATGATCTCGGCAATTTCTTGTCACGGGAACCCCATTCATCCAATCAAGGAAGTTGCCAAAGCTCACCACGACGCTTTTCGCAAGGCAGTAGAACTTGCCGACGCCTTGGACGTGAGATGCGTTAATGGCTTTAGCGGATGTCCGGGAGATGGCCCTGATGCGGTCAATCCAAACTGGGTGACCTGCGCATGGCCCGATGAGTACCGAGATATTCTAAAGTGGCAATGGGATGAAGTTGTTGTGCCCTATTGGAAAGAGCAACACGCCCACTTAGAAAAGCACAACGTTAACTTCTGCATCGAAATGCACCCCGGTTTTGTATGTTACGCAAACGACAACTTGTTGCGTCTGCGTCATGCGGTAGGTAAGAGAATCGGAGCAAACTTTGATCCGTCTCATCTTTGGTGGCAGGGAATTGATCCCATTGCAGCGGTAAGGGAACTTGGCAAAGAGGGAGCCCTCTTCCACGTTCATGCCAAAGACACCCGCATAGACCCCTACAATTCGGCAAGGAACGGAAACCTAGATACCAAGTCTTATGGCAAAATCTTAGACCGATCGTGGGTTTTCCGGTCGGTTGGATACGGCCACTCAGAAGCCTGGTGGAAAGATTTTGTTTCGAACCTACGAATGGTTGGCTACGATTATGTTCTTTCCATCGAGCACGAAGATGGGTTGATGTCTCCCATGGAAGGTCTCAGAAAGGCAGTCGAATGCCTAAAAGCCGCCGTCATTTCTGAATCGGCCGGCGAGATGTTCTGGGCCAAAGATTGAATGAAAAGCCATCCGGCAGCCCCACAGAGGCTGCCGGATATTTATTGATTTAGAGCGTGCCTCTAACCTCTTGTTCTCGCTCAATGGCTTCAAAAAGAGCCTTGAAATTGCCCTTACCAAAGCTAGTTGCACCTTTTCGGTTGATGATCTCATAGAAAATGGTTGGCCTATCGGTGACTGGCTTACTAAAGATTTGCAGAAGATAGCCTTCATCGTCTCGGTCCACAAGGATGCCAAGGGCTTCGAGTTCTTTGATGTCCTCATCTATTGTGCCAACTCTATCTGGCAAGGCGTCATAGTATGCTTTAGGAACTTTTAAGAATTCAAGGCCTCTTGCTTGCAGCCGGCTGACGGTGTGAATGATGTCATTGGTCAGCAAGGCAACGTGCTGCACGCCTGCTCCTCCAAAAAATTCTAAGAACTCATCAATTTGAGACTTCTTTTTGCCTTCAGCAGGTTCGTTAATCGGGAATTTGACCCGTCCTTCGCCACCAGCCATAACTTTGCTCATCAAGGCGGTGTACTCGGTAGAAATATCTTTATCATCAAAAGAGATCAACTGCTTAAATCCCAAGACATCTTCGTACCAGTGCACCCATTGGTTCATGGCTCCAAGCTCTACATTTCCAACGCAGTGGTCAATTTGAACAAGTCCGATGGGATCACCTGGCATGTTGACTTCTTGAAAATGCGGCAGAAAGTGACCCTTAAAGTTGTCCCGATTGATAAATGTGTGCAATGTGTCGCCATAGGTATGGATGCTTGCCACTCTAACCGATCCATTTTTGTCTTCGATGGAATAGGGCTCTTTGGCAGGAGTTGCGCCCCGCTTCACTGATTCGTGGAAGCTCCAATCCACATCATCAACTTCAAAAGCAATATCCTGAACAAAATCACCGTGCCTAGCAATGGCAGGGCTCATCGGATGATCTGGACGAATTGGAGCACTAAACAGCAGTTTGACATCGCCTTGCTCCAGCAGGTAGTCCACCTCGTGCTTTAAACCGGTTTCTAAGCCATTAAAGCCTGTGATAGAAAACCCAAAGACGTGCTGGTAATAGTAGGCAGATTGCCTAGCATTGCCAACATAATGACGGATATGATCGACTTTTCGAATGGGAAATGAATCTTGCGACATTGAAATGATCCTGAATGGTAACTGGATTCAAGATACCAGAACTCAGGTTATTTTGAGGCTCAATTTAGGTTAATTTTCACCAAAAAGCTTGCCTTCTTCAACCATGGATTTTAGGGTTGCAAGCAGTGAATTTGGAACCCCTTGCTGTGTTTCTGGATCATCGGCCGCGGAAATTGATATCGCAGAAAGGGCGGATTTTGGCAAACTGTGTAATTCAGAGATGAGTGGGGATGCGCCTAGGTTCACCACGACTTTGCCGTCCGCCTGCTGGTAAACCTGCACCGGAGAAGACGTGTTTGGGAATCCGCTGACCAGTAAAGGTGATGTTTCAGACGTACGGCTTAGCGCAGATTTGAGCCAGGAATAGGCATCGGCGATGTTTAAATTATCTGCCTTCATCTTCATACCGCTTGGAGTTTGCCCAAAGGTAGAACTTCCCACTGTCTGAGCAATGGCAGCAAATTGACAGGCATCGTATAACGGCTTCAAAGTCGCAAGCAAGGCTGGATCTGGGGTTTGACCGGAAAAAGTGGACCCGTTTGCGCCAGTTTGATTTTGGGAAGGAGTTCCAGATCCGGTTCCACTTGTATTGGCAGCTGAGCCGCTGTGAGAAGCATCAGGCTGTGGTGGATTTGTGCTATTTTCTTTAGCCCGAAGTCGGTCTAGCAGTGTCGGCCCATGGGGGACTTGTTTCTCTTTGGCTGTGTTGAGCTTTTGTACCGCCTGTGCATCCTTAAACACAATGACAAAGACTACGGCACCGCCTGCGATCACAAGGGCAAGGAGGGCAAGCATGATCGCAGCTTTGACTCCGGTTGCACCCTCGTTGTTTGCCAATTGCGGCACGACAAACGCTTCTAGTGCGCTTTCCTGCTTCTCTTTTTCTAGGTCTTTGATAGGAGGGATTTCCCAAACCATGATCGGGTCTTTGATCCCTTTGAGTGTTCGGGGTCCAAGGTACTTGGCAGGAATTAATATTTTGCCTTTGGCAACGTCATAAACAGTCCGGGAAAGGCAGATGGCACCAGGATGAGCAAGGGCCTGAAGCCGAGCCGCAATGTTGACCCCGTCTCCCATCACGTCATCTTTTGTGACAATCACGTCTCCCAAATGGATGCCTATTCTGTGCTCAAGAATTTCGTTGGTGTTCAGAACTCGGCTTTGCCGGAAGAGAGTTCTTTGAATTTCTAATGCGGCATCAACTGCGTTTTGGGCACTTGTAAACCGCATCAAAATGCCATCACCTAACGTTTTCAGAACCGATCCGTTGAATCGGTTGCAAATTGAACCCATTAGGCCAAGATCGCGCTGAAGGCTGGCAAGCGTGACCGCCTCGTTTTGCTGAGATTTTTGAGAAAATCCAACAACATCCGTAAAGACAATAGCGGCGAGAGCCTTTGTGCCACCGTGCTCTGGCCCCAATCCTGCAACCATATTAAGATTCTGACGATTCAGGGGGCTAAGTTGCTCCTTCCGCTCAAAAACTTAGGCAGTAGGGGCCGCTTTGGCGTGAAACTTGCAAGAAAATAAGGTGAGCAAACGGGAACCGATTTGCTTAAGATAAACTTACAACAATTAGATATGTTGAAACGAGGATACTACGTTGCGGTGATTGCCACCGTATTGGGGCTAGGAGTTTTTGCAGCCATGCATCGCGCCCATGCCCAATCTGGAAATCTGGGCCGTCCAACTGGAAACGGCACCATTCATTTTCAGACAAAGCTTGGCAGCTTTAAGATCATTGCAGTTGGCAAAGAACCAGTAACGGGAACCCTCACCATGACCTTTACGGGTTCATTGCTGATTTCTGGTGCAAAAACACCTCCTATTATCAAGGGCAACGTGATCGAAGAGTATTCCAATAAAGAATTTGATAAAGTTGGTTATCACGGTACCGGCTCGGTCACCGTAACGGGGCCGCTTCGGTCGATTGAATGGTTTGGATCGAACATGTCCGGTGTGTTTAATGGTCGAGCCCAGGTACGGCTCTATGGAGACTTTGACCAGAATTTGCACACTGGAACTTACTGGACAACCGATCCAACCCAAGTCAACGAGTGGTCTGCCAACTCGGTTATGACCATCTATGTACCGAACTACAATACAGGCGGATATAGCCAAAACGCCAAGCCTGAATCAAGGTCCCAATTTGATAGCACTCACAAATAAATTTGGGATCTGACCTTTGCTAAGAAAGACATTTCGCCACTTGCCTGGGATTGGCCCGGAAACGGAATCTAGGCTCTGGCAAGAGGGATATGACGACTGGCAAAAACTTTTTGATCGGGTAGATTCGGCGCCAATTGGAAGTGCCGATTCCAAAAAAATTGGAGAAGCCCTCTACTATCACCTGCGGGCCTACGAAGACGGAGACTGGGGCAAAATTCAGTCTTATTTGGGGGTCTCCCTAGCTTGGCGGGCGTTTCGAGAAATGGAATCGAAGTGCCTTTATTTAGATATTGAAACGAATGGAGGCAACCGAGGTGATGATATCACCATGATTGGACTTTTTGATGGCGAAGAATTCCGCGCTCTGATCCAAGGGAAAGACTTAGATGAATTTGAGTCGGTGGTTGAGAGTGCAGCCATGTATGTGACCTTTTTTGGGTCTGGGTTTGACATCCCCATGCTCAAAAAGAGATTTTTGCCTTCCGCATTCAACAAATTGCATCTTGATCTTTGTCCAACGCTCCATGGCCTTGGATACAAAGGCGGCTTAAAGAAAATTGAAATTCAATTAGGCTTAGAGAGGGAAGAAGCAACCTTGGGTCTAAGCGGCTATGATGCAGTTAAGCTATGGAACCGGTGGTCCGCGTTTGGTGATGCAAGGGCTTTGGAATTGCTAACCGCCTATAACCGAGAAGATGTTGTGAATTTGCAGTGGCTTGCCCGATTTGCGGTGGATCGTCTCTATGAAGATGAATTGGTAAGGTCAAAGCCAAAAAGCCGCCAAGCTTAAGGCTTCCAGCCGAGCGACTGGTACCTGTCAAGTGATTGAGTCGGAAAAGGTTACTGAGTTGAAGATGAGATGTCCTGAAAGGCTTGGGCAACTATCTTGACACCTTCATCATCAACGTCGGCATGAAAAACTAGCCTCAATTGATTAGCGGCAAACGCAAAACATTTGACTCCTTTTGCTTCCAAGTGATTTGCCCATTCTTGGGCGGCTGATTCAGTTCGAACCATCACGATATTGGTCTGAACAGTTGCCATGTCAACAGAAAGCCCTTTAAGGCAGTTGAGCCTGGTCGCAAGATCGCGTGCTCGTTGATGGTCTTCAGCTAGACGGTCTACATAATGATCTAGGGCATAGAGGCCAGCGGCTGCAATGAGGCCAGATTGCCTCATACCCCCTCCCAAACGCTTCCGCCATACTCGTGCTTTCTCGATAAGGTCGGATGAACCGCAAAGGACCGAGCCAATCGGGGCGCGCAAGCCTTTGCTAAGGCAAAAGGAAACGCTATCAACATGCTGAGTGACTTCCTTAACGTCCACTCCCAAGGCTACTGAGGCATTGAAAACACGAGCCCCATCTAAATGGATAGGAATGCGGTGAGAATCTCCGATTGCCTTGATCTCCTTCATAGTTGAAAGGGGAGTGATTGTGCCTCCTGCCCGGTTATGAGTGTTTTCAATGGCAATGAGCGATGTGCCGGGAGTGTGAAGCGATCTTTTCATAATCCTGCTTTCAATCGCTTCTGGGCTCATGACCCCGTTTACTGAGGGAACCGTTCTTGTGACGACGCCGGCGAGGATGGCGGGTCCTCCCACTTCATAGTACAAAATGTGGGCGTTCTCTTCCGCCAAAATGCTGTCGCCGCGATCGGCATGGCAGGCAATCGCAATTTGGTTGCCCATAGTTCCGCTTGGAACGTACAACCCCGCTTCTTTTCCAACCCTCGCTGCTGCGGTTTCCTCGAGTTTGATGACGGTGGGATCATCCCCTAAAACATCGTCCCCTAAGGGAGCCGAAAACATGGCTTCTCGCATTTCGGGGGTTGGTTTAGTGACGGTATCGCTTCTTAAGTCTACAAAGGGAATAGGATTTGGCATGGTTACAACTTTATTGATATCAGGTTCGTTTCAGTGTTATGGGGGGGCGACAAGAGAGGATCAAATCAAGGCAGCCAACAATTCCGCAGTTTCTGATACGGATTGCTCAACTGCGGAGACAGCAAATTCAATTTCTTCGCTGGAAATAATCAAGGGAGGTTCAAACCTTAGCACCCTTGGATTGTTCAGAGCATAGGCAACGCAGACCCCTCGTTTCATGAGCTGGACCACGACAAGTTCACCAACTTCGTCTTGAGCAAACTCCAATCCGACCATAAGCCCCCTGCCTCGAACTTCTGCAATCAAGTCTGAGTGTTTGGCTTGCACCGCTTTTAATCCTTTCAGCAGTTCGGAGCCCAGAGATTGAGACCGTTGCACCAGATGCTCCTGCTCCAGAACTTGGATGGCGGCCAGCGCAGCTGCGCATGCTAGAGGGCTTCCTCCAAAAGTTGAAGTGTGAGCCATGGGGTTGATTTCAAAAACCTTTTCCCAAATTGCCGCGGTGCCCATCACGCAACCAATAGGCATGATTCCACCTCCCAACGACTTTGCCAACGTTAGCAAGTCTGGGTGAACCCCATCGTGCTCCATGGCAAAGAGTTTGCCGGTTCTTCCCAGACCGGTTTGAACCTCATCAATAATGAGGAGTGCGCCAACTTGATCGCATGCCCTTCTGATTTCAACCAAGTACCCATCGGGTGGAATTTGAATTCCACCTTCACCCTGAATCGGCTCGATAATCATGCAAGCCGTATTGGCATCGATTTCTTTGGCAGCGGCTTGGGGGTTGCCGAATGGCACAAAGGTCACACCCTCCATCAGAGGTTCAAACGGCTTGCGATATTTCTCTCTGCCAGTTGTGGAAAGGGCTCCAATTGTTTTTCCGTGGTAGCTTCTCTCCGTGGAGACGATTTTCTTACGGCCTGTTGAAGCCTTGGCAAACTTTAATGCAGCTTCAACCGCTTCGGTGCCACTGTTGCAAAAGAAGCTGTATTGGAGTGGTTCCGGAGTGATCGAAGCCAGTTTTTCTGCAAGAAGTGAAGCGTTGTCAGAAAAGAAGGCTTTAGCGGTCAAAGCCATCTCATCAAGCTGCCTTTTCACTGCTTCCACGACGACAGGGTGGCGATGACCGAGGCTAAAAACTCCGTAGCCTCCCAAGCAGTCCAAGTATTTTCTGCCCTCGTGGTCGAAGACGTAGCAACCCTCGGCTCGCTCCTCAACTCCAAAACCGGCGAAGCTCATTAACCGCGCCAAATAAGGGTTGATGAACTTGTTGTATCTCTCGATTACCGCCTGATAGTGCTCATCCGGAGTTAAAGATCCAGTCATAAAACTAGTATAGTCGGCACGGAAGGCAATATTCTGATGAGAGGGTGAACTAGGGCTGAGAATGAATCGAGTTCCAATCCACGCGAAATTAGAACTTGATAGGCACGTCGACCCCTTTCAAACAAGCCTCTCGATCGAGCTGGTTCATCTTGGCAACTGCCCTTGGGTCTCGGAAAAGAGGATAGGCTCGGCCGAATTTAATCATGATGGGAAGAAAGTGACAAGACCTCAATTGGCGAGCTTGAAAATTAAGCTTAACAATGCCGCCGGTGGCAAAAGTTGGTGACACAAGATTTCCCATCGAATAGAGGATCGGTTTGCCTTTGTAAAGCACGGCACCCTCTAGGACGTGGGGATGACATCCGTACACAAGGTCGGCACCGTCATCAATGAGGGCATGTCCAAGAGCTACTTGGTAAGGAGTTGGTTTTGCCCTTAATTCGATTCCCCAGTGAACACCAACCACCAAAAAATCGACTTGGGACTTGCATCTAACAATCCACTGCTTAAGCCACTTTTGGTGAACCTGACCATTGAGATTGAGGGTCATGATTCCTGCTGATGTCGAGGTAGCAGGGGTGCACTTGTAGAGAGCGCCAGGGGTCATAAAGGCAAGTGCGGATAGGAATCCTATTCTTGTTCCGTTTGAGTTGATCACCGTCATCCCCATCGCCTGGCTTCGGTTAGCGCCGGCCCCAGCAAAATGTATTCCCGCGCCAGCAAGTACGGCGGTATCTTGCCGCAGCCCTGCCGTTTGATGATCCATTGTATGGTTGTTGGCTAGGGTTACAAATTCAATTCCCGCCTTGCTGATCTCAGACGCAAATTTGGGATTTCCACCAAGAATGTACTGTTGGTGACGCCGAAGCTCTAGGGCAGACTTTCTTTTTGTCGTCGCTTTTACGATGGTGAGTGGAGATTCAAGATTGGCACAAGCGATTTCAGAGGACCGAAAGATAGGCATAAGTGGCTCTAGTGGCTGCTTGCGGGGGGTGATCCCCTCAAACATGAGATCTCCGCCAAAGCTCAGCGTGAAATCTTGGATTCGACCTTGATTTTGTAAGGTTGGCGGCATCAGGAGGGGTAGAAGCGCAATCATCTAGCCATTTTAGAGCAAACCATCTGTTTGTGGAAGGCGTCAGAGGAATGGTGCTGATGAAGTGAGCGTCATGACTTTAGCGGGGTAACGGTAATCTCTCATTGGCCTTGAGGCCAACGCCAAACTTTTAACGATGCCTTTACTCGCTGGAATCCTCATCCTAACCGCTTCGCAGCAACCAACAAAATTCAATCTTAAATTGAAGCTGGCAGCAAATCAGGTGCTGAAATACATAGAGGAAGGATCGTCACAACAAGTGATCACCTTGCCTTCCGGTGGGCAAAAAATCCCAATGTCATCCGAAGTCAAAGGTAGCCTTAGGATTGCGGTCGCAAAATTAACCGGTCCCCAAGAGTCTTCGATTGTCATTTTGATCCATACCGATAAATCGAATCTCGTTTCTCCATTGTCCACCCCAACCAACAACAGTCCAATTCCCGATCAATCTAAGAATGCAACTCTGGATTTTGATGGAAAGCTTAGCTACGATAAGAAGAGTGGATACCAAAAGGTCAATCCCGCCTTGATTGCTGCCCCCTTAACGATTGTGCCAATTTTGGCACCATTGCCGGCTTATAAAGTGGCAATTGGCGAGGCATGGCAAGCGAGTAATGTTATGTTTCGCGGTTTGGGGCTAGATTCACCAGGTTCGGTGGCGACATTCAAGCTTGCAAACGTTCGGCAAGATGGCAGCGACCAAATTGCGGAAATTACAGGCACCGGACTAGTTCCACTGAAGTACTCCGCCGATCAAATGGAGCAAGAAATGGCAAGCCAAGGGATTGCTTCGCCTTCTTTAAATATGTCAGTGGATGGCAGAGTCGAATGGAAATTAACCGAAGAGCTTAATCTGACAACCGGCACAGTGGAGAGCGTTTGCCTTCAGACGAAGACCAATCTTAAGCTCCACCTTTTATCTCTTAATGCGGTTGCCGATGACGTGGGTTCCGGAGCTTATGACATGACCATAAAGAAGCCCAGCAACCCCAAGAAATAGGTTTTATCAAGTGGGGCTGTTGAGAGGGTGTCTTAGGCTTTGGTTTGACCGCTTTTGTCGGACTTGCTAGGCGCGCCGTTCGAGCCCGATTTGTGATCGCCATTCGAGGACTTGCCAGATTGATCTGCTCCGCCATTATCGGCAGGGCTTGGTTGGTTAGGCAACGCACTATCATTCCCCGACTGAAAGTTGCTGCCAAAAGTCATCGAGGTTGTGCCATTTAAGTTGATCCAAAGCCATGGCCTAGGGTCATTGCCGATTTTCTGGGGCGAAAATCCAGGCTGTGGTTTATAGGGCAGACACTGGTTGCGAGCCGTTGATTTCACCTCGAAAAGGATGATATCAGAGCCGAGAACCGAGCTCAAGTCCTTGCCAGCGATGGACTTGTTATAGGCAACTCCGGTGGCAGGAGAATTTGTTGTGCCAGGGCAACCTAAGTTCCCATGGGGGTCGGTTCCACCAAACATCTTGGCTACGGATTGGCCTCGCTTTGACATGTAAGGGATAATGTCATCTTGCCAATTCTTAGCGGGAGGCAGCTTATTGTTATGGTCCATGGCATATTGCTTAATCCCTTGCAAGGTCACCGCATAGTTGACTGAACACCCAACAAAGTTGCCGGCCTTCTTCAAGGCATAAAACATCATCAGCACACCTCCTCCGCAACAAAGAACGCATACGCCCACTAGAGTCAAGATCACAATTAGGACCGTATTTTTTGGCTTTTTGGGCATTGGTGCCCCGTAGACGGGAGGAACTTCCATTTCTGATTACATAAGACGTACGATGGGCCAAGAGAGATGCACTTAGGATTTGCCAAGGGTGAAGAGCCGAAAGGTAACCTGTTTCAGATGAATTTTCAAGAGATGGTTGATCGCTTGAACAAGTACTGGTGCGACCAAGGGTGTGCCATCTTGCAGCCGTATGATTCGGCAGTAGGAGCGGGAACCATGCATCCTGCTACAACCCTCAAAGTGCTAGGGCCAGAGGCTTGGAATGTTGCCTATGTGCAACCATCGAGGCGGCCAGCAGATGGCAGATACGCTAGGAACCCTCAACGGAGTCAACGGTACTACCAGTACCAAGTCATCATGAAGCCCTCTCCAGAAAATATCGTGGACCTTTACATGGGTTCTTTGGATGCAGTGGGATTTGATACTTCCAAAAATGATGTTCGGCTTGTTGAAGATGATTGGGAGTCCCAAGCGGCTGGTGCCAGCGGAGTTGGCTGGGAAGTTTGGGTGAACGGTGCCGAAATTACTCAGTTCACTTTTTTTCAGCAAATGGGGGGGATTGAGTGCAATCCGGTCTGCGCGGAAATCACCTACGGCCCCGAGCGATTGTGCCTCATGCTCAACAACGGCAAAGGGTTTTGGACCGATCTGGATTGGTCTGATAATCTTAGTTACAAAGAAGTGAACCATGATCTTGAGGTTCAAAACAATGTCTACAATTTTGAATCGGCATCGGTTGATTTGCTATTTAGTTTGTTTGATTTATACGAGGCCGAATCCAAAAAAACAATTGAAACAAAGCTGAAGTGGGATAGTACTCAGGGCATCTACACTTTGAACCCAACGGAAGAGGGAGAGCCTCCTGCCGAGGCAGGTCCACCATGGATGGTCTATCCCGCTTTTGATCTTGCCCTCAATTGCTCACACATTTTTAATCTGTTGGATGCAAGAGGAGCGGTTGGAGTGGCTCAGAGAGCTGAGTTTATCAATCGCATTCGAGGCAGAATTCGAGCCTGTTGCCTGAAACATGTTGAACAGTTCAAGCGGGGTTAAAAAGAGAATTCGGCTGAACTTGGAAGCGTGCTATATTTGGGCTGGGTTAAGCCTTGAATTTGGCAGGATAAATCAATCATAATAAGGAGTTCAAATGAAAGAAGGCATTCATCCAAAGTCGTACCCAGTTGTTTTTGTGGATGGGGATCATGAATGGACGGGTTTAAGCACCCACAAGTCAGCACAGACTAAGACCATTGACGGTGTGGAGCACTTTGTGATTCCAGTTGATATTTCCGCATTCAGCCACCCTTTTTACACTGGGCAAAAGAAATTGGTGGATACAGCCGGGCGCGTAGAGAAGTTTATGCGCAGGTATGGTTCACAGCTCGAAGCAGGTCGCTCTAAGAAATAAGAAAGTTGCCGGAAGGCGTTCTCAATAAAGTTTCCATGATTGCGGCGGGCGCAATTTTGTGCCTAGGCGCTGCTGGATTTCTCTACACGCGTCGAGAACATATTAGTCTTCGGCCCTCTAGCATCCTTGCCAGATTAGAGGGCACCAATCTTTATAACCCTTCCGAAGCTCTATTTAAGCGGGGAAACCCCCGCCAAAAAGTGGTCGCCCTCACAATGGATGATGGCCCTCACCCGAAGTATCTGCCTACAATTCTTTCGATTTTAGCTGCCAATCATGTCCATGCCACCTTTTTTGAAGTTGGAGAAATGATGGCTAAAAGTCCAAATTTAGTGCGACAGGTTCTTGCCGACGGCAATGAAATCGGAGACCACACAATGACTCATCCTCGGCTGATTCATTTAACTCCCGCTCAGATTAAATCTGAAATTATGCAGTGCCAGCAGACATTTCATGCCATTACCGGCAAGCAAATGAATCTGTTCCGCCCACCTGGGTTTCGGGAGGATCCTAAAATCCTCAAGGAAATCAAAGCCTTGGGTTTCATCACGGTTGATTACACAACCGCGGCTCATGATTTTATTGTCAAAGGCAACTTTGCTAAGCCAAATCCAATCAAAATTGCCGCCTCGGTGATGGATCGTCTCAAGCCAGGGGGAATTATCTTGCTTCATGATGCGCCCGGCACCGCCGAAGCCCTTCCCGAGCTGCTTTCCGAAATCAAAGCCAAAGGGTATCGTGTGGTCATGGTTTCTCAGCTTTTAGCAGGGCTACCCCATCCGATCACCGTTGCAACCGACGCGGGTCCTTGCACCACCCCAATGAGCAAGATTCCTGCCTACGCTATTGCCGATGGTGCCAAAATCCACCACTGATTGTTCGGCTTGTTACCACCATTAGCCAATGAGTCTTTGAGGCGTCTTTGTTACCAAAGAGTCCATTCTCAGCCTAGTCTTTCATAATGTAACTACCGTGTCCGAAAATCTCAAATCCAGCCGAGTTGCCCTGAATAATGCCGACCCTCTCATTGCAGAGTTCGTTGCAAAAGAGGCCAAGAGGCAGAACTCAAATCTGGAACTTATCGCAAGCGAAAACATTGCCAGCATGGCGGTGCGAGAAGCGATGATGAGTGTGCTGACCGACAAATATGCTGAGGGATATCCAGGCAAGAGATACTATGGCGGCTGCGAAGTTGTAGACGAGGTTGAAATCCTTGCCCAAAACCGCGTCAAAGAACTTTTTGGTGCTGAGTATGCCAATGTGCAGCCCCACAGCGGCAGCCAAGCCAATATGGCGGTCTATTTCTCGTTCTTAAAGCCTGGAGACGTGGTAATGGGAATGGATCTTTCTCATGGTGGTCATTTAACCCATGGTTCACCGGTCAATTTTTCTGGCAAGCTTTACCAATTTACTGCCTACGGAATTGATCCTAGTACAGAGCGGCTCAATTACTCGCAGGTTGCGGATGCAGTTGCAAAAGTCAGACCGAAGATGATAACCGTAGGAGCGAGCGCATACTCTCGCGAGATTGATTTTAAGGCATTCAGAGAAATCGCTGATTCCGTTGGAGCGTTCCTTTTTGCCGATATTGCCCATCCTGCCGGATTGGTTGCTAAAGGCTTACTTTGCAGCCCGATTCCTTATGCCCATGTTGTGACTTCTACAACTCACAAGACCCTGCGAGGACCTCGCGGTGGAGTGATCTTAATGGGCAAGGATTTTGAAAATCCATTTGGAGAGAAAGCAGCCAAGTCTGGCCGAACTAAGATGATGTCGGAGCTGCTAGATAGCATGGTTATCCCCGGAATTCAGGGAGGGCCGCTTATGCACGTGATCGCGGCGAAGGCGGTAGGATTCGGAGAGAATCTAACGCCAGATTTCCAAGCCTACGCCCAGCAGGTGCAAAGAAATGCGGCTGCCCTTGCTCAACAGCTGGCTAACAGGGGCTACCACATTTTAAGCGGCGGCACTGACAACCACCTGATGCTGATCGACCTTCGAAACAAAGGACTTACCGGAAAAGCCGCTCAATCTGCCCTTGATTTGGCAGGAATAACGTGCAATAAAAACGCAGTTCCTTTCGATGACCAGTCCCCCTTAATCACAAGTGGAATCAGAATTGGAACGCCGGCTGTAACATCACGGGGCATGACTGAACCGCAAATGGACTCCATTGCCGAATTGATTGATGAAGCGCTAGGCCATGTTGCCGATGCAGAAGCTCTCAATCAAGTTCAAGCAAAAGTGCACGACTTGACCTCGAAGTTCTTGATCCACTAAATCGCGGTCCGTTTCATCAGGAGCAAACTTGGCTGGCACGCAAAAAATGTTTGCCAGCAAATTGCCTAGGTTTTAACTTGGGCCCTAAAAACAGATAACTTTACAGGTGCAATTGGCACAAAAACTCTATTAAGATTGTCCCCTTGAATCCCGAACCTCTAATGTATGGGGAAAACGCTGGAAGCATTGCCGGGAAAACTGGCCCCCACAGCAGGGACGCAGATGAAGGGAGTTTTAACGAGCTTAGCCAAGCAATTTTTTGCGGCAAGTCCATTTGTATTGGTATTAGGGGTTGGGCTGAGTACCCACCGCTGGCATCCGTCGGAGCATACGCTCTATCAATATACAAAGGCAGAAGACGCCATTGTTCGCAACTACAAATCGGTGGTTGCCGTCACCGAGAAATCCATAAGTTTTGATTGTGCCCCTGTTCATCAAGTGCGAATTGTTCTTAGAAAGTGGGGATCTGAATTTAAAAAAGGGAAGCTAAAATCCTTGCCTCCTGCATTTCAAGAGGAAGAGTCGGAGTCAGGCCCTAGACTCGAAATCCTCACTGCATGGGTACGGACAACCGACTCTGGATATCACCTAGTGACGAACGAATTAAAGAACGGAGATTTGGCTCACTGGCAAAAAGATATGCCCAACCTGGTTGCTGCCATTGAGGCCTTCAAGTATTCCGATACCTCGACGATTGTGGGCTCTGATCGCATGGAGCAAGGGATTCTTGCTCAATTCAAAGTTGTCATGCGTCACTGCAATGAGTCAACCAAGCAACTGCTTTACAAGATGGCGGCGGAAATGACCACCCGCAGCCGATTGCTTAGCTCGCTTTTCAAAAAGTTAAAGTCAAACGCAGTGACTTACGAGCAGAATCAGAAGATCATTATGGAAAAAGAGGGCGAGCCGCAAAGTACCAATGGTGGCTCGGTTTCGATGGACTCCACTGGAGACACAATCACCCAAGACATGGACAATGATGATAGCTACTCTCAACAATCTCAATACCAATTGGACTTTAGAGTCGGAGAGTTTATTGATCCTCGCATCAAAGCCATGAGTCTGACAACTGGCCAAGTGGGTCAGATGCCTCTTCCGGTGGCTTTGGAGTCTGCCCTAACTTATTCCAATCTGTAGAATCCTTAGCCAAAGGGTTAAAGATCCGCTAACTCCCTTGCGTTTGCTTGTGGGTTGCGGAATTGGTTATTTTAGTGGGTTTGGATGCGGATGAATTGCTGTTGTCTATCAACCGACCATCCAAGCGGCTGAACTGCGCTCATTGCATTGTCTCTGGCATCGGTACCCGCAAAATTCCAAGCCACATCCTTGCTGAAATTTACATCAAGAAGCAGAACTGGGACTTTGTAAGTGTTGGCTAGCGCTTTCGCCATATCCACTACGTTGCCGTGGCCATGTTGCTGGGGAACAATTTTGGATCCCGGCATGACTAAAACGTAAGTTTTATTTTGGTTAGGAATTGCAACCTGCACTGCCTTAGCCTGGACGCCATTATTCTGGATTGGAATTTCTATATAACCCGTACCTTTAGCTGAAGTTGATGAGGATATGATGTGGTTATCCTGCAAGTCCGTAATGACAATCGTGGTGGCTTGGCTAGCGGGCGGAGCTTCCTCGAAGTCGTACTGACCATTTTTGATTTGAAACTGATATTGATTTCCACCTAGTCCAAAGGCCCCGCTTCCCACTGGCCCCGCAGAGTTCTTATTGAGTGAAATGTAGGCAACCGCAATCACGGCTAAGGAAAGAGCACCAACGAGGCCAAACCGAAGTTGGCTGAACCACCGATTGGGAGAGGAACGCTTAGCTTCCCAAGACGCGAGGTCTAGCCGTTGTTTGACTTTCTCTTCTATGTCTAGCTCAACAGGAGCTTTGACATTGAGAATGGTCCCAAGTTGAGAATAAAAAGACTTGAAGCTTTCAAAATCCTTTCGGATCATCTGATCTCTGGCAATTTCTGCTTCTAAACTAGCCTTCAGGGCACCATCTAGGCTCCCTTCTAGGTAGTCAGAATAAAGTTCTCTTGCCCTTTCCAGATTCATATCTTCAATCGCTCCACATAGATTGACTTACTTTGGGAAAAAAAGTTCCTGATGTTCTTGCAAAAGTTCTCGCAGTTGCAGCCGCGCACGGTTTAATCGGCTTTTTACGGTGCCGATTGGAGTATTCAACGCATCCGCGATTTCCTCGTAACTGAGCATCTCGGTGTGAAACATCACCATCATTACCCGCTGATATTCAGGTAGTTTACTGAGAGCAATTTGAATAGCTTCTTCCCGCTCGGTTCTTTCTAAATCCTCATCGGGTCTGGGATCGTTCGATTCTACTTGCCACGCCAAATTGGACTCTTCAGTCTTGGAGCTAGAATCTAAGCTTACGGTTTGCTTGTTTTTCTCTTTTTTCTTTTGGTCCAAAAAGCAATTGGTGAGAATTCGGTACATCCAGGTGCTAAATGAACTTTGCCCCTTAAAATTGGGCATCGCGTTATAGATGCGGATAAAAGCGTCCGAAACCACGTCGGCCGCCATTTCTGGCTCCCTTGTTAACTTGTAGGCAAACTGAAACGCCTTTTGAGAGTGGCGATCAATCAGGGCATTAAACGCGTCTCGGTCCCCGTGCTGGACACGGTCAATGAGGGTTGCGTCATCAAGGGAACTTGAGCTCATGAAATCTCCCTAACCGCTTTGACCCCTAAACTTCTTGCGCCTTTCCGAAGCAATTTCCAAAGCCTGTTTTTCTTCATCAGAAAGACCAATTTCACTTTTACTTGCAACGACTTGCTTGCAGTACACGCGACAGTCGTTTCGTCCCGCAAGACTCGAGAGGATATATCCGCTTCCATCATCATCGAGCAAGGCAAAGGCGAAACTTTGATTTCCTCCGATATCTGGGAACGCATCATATTTCACAACCCCCAGGTGACGCTTGCTGTCTGCTGAAATCCCTTCGACTGAGGCAAGCCTTGATTTAATTTCGCTGATATCGGATTCTATTTTCATCTGATCACGTAGATGTTCATAGAGCAGAGTTTCGATGCGTTGACCTTCTGCTTCAGCAAAGAGTTTCTTCCATTTGGTTTGCAAATAATAGAGTCTTCTTGCGATCACTACCAGCAAAATAATAAAGATAAGATTAAATCCCAGCAATAATGTAAGGAGTGAATCGTTATTGTGAGAAATTCCTTGCGGTAGCCAACTCATTATGAAAACGGAATCGCTTGATAATGTGAGTATATCGGAGACGGAGCCAAAGGCTGCCGTTCAGGCGACCAAGTACCGGAAAGGAAGCTGGTTGGCACTCCTGCTATTCCTTGCCTTTGCGCTATTTATTGGCCTCAATTTCAATGTGGTTGTTGTTCAGGGCCCCTCCATGCTGCCCACTTTTCATACTGGTCAAAGGTTGACCGTCAGCCACGCCTACTGGCTTTTTGGGCCGATTCACGATAAAGACATTGTTGTATTTCGAGAAAAAGGCAAGAGCGACTATATTATTAAGAGAGTTTACAAAATGGCGGGCGAGAAAGTTGATTATGTCAATTCACCTCGCCGCTGGCGTCTAAGCCAAGGGGAGTTCACGGTTCCTGCCGGAGATATCTATGTTTTGGGAGACAATCGACAAAAATCTGAAGATAGCCGCTATTTTGGTCCAGTGCCTCTAACTAATGTGATTGGAAAAGTGATTGTTTACCCATGAAGAACTGTTTTTGTGGCGATTACGGAAGGCAAAAACTCACTTTTTACCCCGCGCCGTTTAAGTCTCCGATTAGGGCGTTCATAGTTTTGCTGTTCGCTTGGATTGATGGCAAAGTCGTGATTTGTGACATTCAGGGACGAGGCTGGTGTGTGCCAAGCGGTCGAGTTGAGCCAGGAGAAGACAGCCTCACCGCGGTTCGAAGGGAAGCAAAAGAGGAAGCTGGCATTGAACTTGCCGACCTCCAATATATTGGCTGTTACCGAATTGAAGACCGAGGGGAAGTGAGATGGGGCGACTGCTTTGCGGCTCGGATCTGCAAATTTACGGACATCGGCATACCCGAAGAAAGCAAAGGAAGAAAAGCGGTTTTGATAGAAGAGCTTCCCGAGCTTTACCATTATTGGAACGCAATGACGGAAAATGTCTTTCAGCATTCTCATTGCGTAGTCAAACGCCTTGAATCGGTCAAAGGACCGTGCGAGGCACCAGAAGGCGAACTGTAAACGCTCGACGCAGTATGGGCTCCCAGCGGTCCTACCCTTGGCCCTTTGAGATCAAGTTTTGAAGTGTAATCACAAGGGTAGCCGAGTGATTTTTGTTCCTTCCGAGGTTGCGTCAAGGATCCAATATCGAGACTCAATCTGGCTTCTGGCAAAGGCGTCTTTCATGGCTCGCCCAATTCGATCAAATTTCTGCTTGGTAAAAGCAATGATTCCGGGACCAGCTCCGCTTAAGGCTACGCAAAGGGCACCACTGCTAAGTGCCGCCTCTTTGGCTTGAATGGCGCCTGGAATTGCCGACATTCGGTAGGGTTCGTGGATGCGGTCATTCATGGCTTGGGCTAGCAATCCATCTTCTCCTAACCTTAGCGCTTCGGAAACCAACATGGCTCTTCCGATGTTGAAAATTGCGTCTTCTTTAGAATATTGGGCTGGTAATGCGGCACGAGCGTCTTTGGTAAGGTAGTTAAACTGAGGCACGCAAACAACCGCCCGCATCGGCACATGGGGAATCCTTTTTGTTATAACCCCTTTTTGGTCAGGAACCACAATAACAAATCCACCCAAAAGGGCAGGGGCTACGTTATCTCCGTGGCCCTCGTAGGCAACTGCTGCCTCTAAAATGGATTCTAAGTTAATTTCAGAAGGGTCTAGCCCTTGGTCATGACGCTTAACTGCCTCCGAAAAAATCAATCCGGCAAGAATTGCAGTTGAACTTGAGCCAAGGCCGCTTGCACAAGGAATGTTATTGTGGCAAATGATCTTAAAATCATGGGGGCAAATCTTACCAAGTTGCTCGATCATGACCGTTGCCACCAGATGGTCTTGATTCTTTGGCAATTGATCTTGTCCCTCACCATAGGTTTCGACAACCGGCCCGCCTCCAATTTCAGCACCATGAATGTGAAGTTCAAAGGTGTTCCATAGGTCCAAGGCAAGCCCCATGCAATCAAATCCAGGACCAAGATTGGCGGTTGTGGCAGGGATTCTGATTCTGATCATGATCTTTGGCAGACCTCTAAGAAGGCACTTGGGCTGGCTTCAATTTCATGAGATACAAAGGGAGAGTTCATCGCCGTTTCTGGGTCTTTGAGCCCATGACCTGTCAAGACGGCTACACACCGTTTGCCGGTGCAATCTAGCGTCTTGTGCCCAACTAATTTTCTAAGGCCGGCAAGTCCTGCCGCTGAGGAAGGTTCACAAAAAACGCCTTCCAACTTGGCAAGGGCTTGATAGGCATCTAAAATTTCTGCATCCGAGACGGCCAGCAGATGCCCATTCGATTCACGGATCGCATCCAAAGCCTGGGAGCCACGGGCCGGCTTTCCAATTCGGATTGCGGTAGCAATCGTTTCGGGATTATCCACCGGTCTGCCAAGAACCAAGGGAGCGGCACCTTCGGCCTGGGCGCCCACCAGTGTCGGTTTTTGGCACCAGCCAAGATCGTGTTGATCGCAAAACCCCGCCCAGTAAGCGGTGATATTGCCCGCGTTGCCGACCGGCAAAGCGAGGATTTCGGGAGGGGTGCCAAGTTGCTCGGTTACTTCCCAAGCGGCTGTCTTCTGGCCCTCAATTCGATCTTGATTCAGTGAGTTGACCATCGCAAGATCGGTTTGGGCAGCAATGCTCTTTACCATTTCTAAGGCTTGATCGAAGCTACCTTTGATGGAGACGATCACGGCGCCATAGGAGATGGCACCTGCAAGTTTGCCAAGGGCAACCTTACCGGCGGGAACAATGACGTAGCATTTCATCCCTGCTCTCGCCGCATAAGCGGCTGCGGAGGCAGCCGTATTTCCGGTGCTTGCACAGATCACCGAATGGGCGCCAGTTGCTTTTGCGGCGGTGATGGCTGCCGTCATCCCGCGATCTTTGAAGGAGCCGGTGGGGTTCAGTCCTTCGTATTTGGCATAAAGTTCACCAAGACCCCATTGCCTTGAGAGAGTTGGTAGGGGAATGAGGGGGGTGTTTCCTTCGCACAAGGAGACAAAAGGACCTGTTGCGCTCAAGCTTAACCGTCGGGAGTACTTTGCAAGGAGGCCCTGGTAGCGATTGGCGTAACTCTGATTTTCTTCCATTTTCATGAGATGGGGATGCTTAGAGACGTATCGGCATTGACGCCCTCAGTTAAGTATCGGCAAGAATTCTATTTTTTGACCTTTGCCCATGCGGCTTTGTCGGCAGCAAGAAGAGCAGGGGGCCAGTTGAGAGGTATTTGGGCTGGATAAGTTTTGCCGGAATCTTTGATAAGGTCTTCTATATGTTGAATTCGGTGGTTGTCGCTCGGGTGGTCGCTAGCAAATTCGGGGCCCGATGAACCCATTTTCTCGAACATTTTAAAGAGGTCAATCATTCCTTGGGGATTAAAACCAGCTTTTGTCATGGCTTTAAAGCCTCCTTCGTCGGCTTGTCCTTCGTCGCCTCTAGAGTACTGGAGCGTATACATTTCATTGGCCAAATCTGCCAGTTCGGTCCCGAAATAATTGACGTGCAGAAGGATCAACCCCAATGTAATAAAGATCTTTCTTTTCAGAACGTCAGATTCCATTTTTGCCCAGTGTTGACGCCGAACGTGGGTTAGCTCATGACCAATAACTCCTGCCAGTTCATCCTGGGTTTGCAGTTTGTCGAGGAGGCCGGTAAAGAAGAACATGGGGCCGCCAGGCAGCGCAAATGCGTTGACATCTTTGCTTTGAAGCACGGTAAAAGAAAAGTGCCAGGGCTCGCCTTTCGGAAAAGTTGCCACTATTTTAGCGGCAACTTGCTGAAGCAAGATCACTCGTGGGTCCGTATCGGGAAGAACCGGAAACTCTTTTCTGATCTTGGCTGCCGCTTCTTCTCCTAATTTGATCTGTTCTTTGACGCTTGGCTTAAAAACATCAGCCCTTGTCACAGGGACAATGCAAAAAAGGAGCACCAAAAAAATCGGACGAAACAGCTTCATGAACCTCATTTAGTTTAATCGAAAATCTAAGGACCACCAAGAAATCCAATTTTGGAAGGACGTCGATGGCGGTTGATTGCCACATGCATTCTTTGTGAACCTAAGAAGGATAACCGAAGAATTTATTTATAAAAAAACTCTCAGGTTTGTTCTGATATGAACCGATTCATGTTACTATATAAATCGGTTCATATGAACCGGTTTATATGAAGAGTTCGAGAACAAGGCTCAAAGACGTTGCCGCCAAGTTAAACCTCTCTCCAGCATTGGTTTCGGGGGTTCTTAACAATCGGCCCCATATTTGGGCATCCGAAGAAACTTGCGCGCGGATTCTTGAAGTCGCACAAGAACTTAACTACTACCCAAGCGCGGCTGCGCAAGCCCTAAGCAGAGGAAAGACCGACCTCATTGTGTTTGTGTACAAGCGATTACCGGAGGCGGCTTACAGATTAGCCTATAGCGGACTTATGGACGCTCTGTCCTCTGAACTTCAAGGAGCGGGATATGATTTGACGGTTGCGAACTTTGCTACCCAAGAAGAAGTCATGGCCCATTTGCAAAAGCTCGCCTCCTCGCGGGGATGTGATGCGATCGTGCTCTGGGGAAGAGAAGAAGATACTGAGCCGCAGGCCAAGCTTCTAGAGGCCCTGAATATCCCCTTTGTTGTCAAAGGGAGGCATGAAGTAGTTCACCCACATTGGTATCAAGTCGATTTTGACCACGAATCCATGATGGCTCAGTGTTACCAGAGGCTGGTGGCTTTAGGTCACCAAAGAATTGCCTACTTAGGATTTGAATCTGATGATGGTTTTGTCCAATGCTTGAAAAGTGGGTTTCTAAATTCAAGATCACGGCACCCTGTGGAAGCCGAAGAGTCACCATTGTTCTTTGCGGAGTTTGGAGACGAATTTGAACCTAATATTTGCAAAATTAGAGAGTGGCTGCATCTTAGCCCCAAATCACGTCCGACGGGGTTTGTGATTGGTGCTGGCAACAAAGCATGGCAAGCCCTTGAAGTTGGGTTAGCTGAAGTTGGACGAAAGCTAACCAACAAGCCTGGCGGATTTTCTGCTTCTGGAATTACTTCTTCACCCTTTAACCTCATGTTTGGCGAGGCTGATGTGTATCAGGAAATAGAAATTGACAAGTTAGCAAGATTTGTAATTCCCGCCCTCGTTAGATCTTTGAACCACGAATCCGGGGACGAGAGGATCGTGCGGTTTCTTCCTAAGCTAAGCCAGGCCCGAACCCTTGCCATCAACGTCAAAAAGTCACTTCAGGAAGGAGAAGCAACGATATGATTCTCCTACCCGCTTGCCTCGGGCATTCACCGATTTCATTCAAGCGGAAAACCGCTAATCCTCGCCAATTTCTGCAATTTGGAACCACGATGTTCCTTTTGCTTGACTCCAACGAAAGGAGATTAGATCATGCCATCTCAAATCATAAAAACTAGAGCCTTCACGCTCATTGAACTTCTCGTCGTTATCGCGATCATTGCCATTTTGGCCGCGATTTTGTTCCCAGTTTTTGCCCAGGCTAAACTGGCTGCTAAGAAAACTGCTGATCTTTCTAACTTAAAACAAATCGGATTGAGTGCCTTGATGTATTCCACCGATAATCAAGACTACTTTCCCCGCAACGATTACTTGATTCCGGGTCGACAAACTTGGGCGCCATTTTCTTATCGAGAGGCCCTTGCCCCCTATGAGAAAAATGGGATTGATAGTTATACTTGGCTTTCCACCAGTGGAAGCGTTGCACTTCCCTTAGCGGATGCAGGAATCTGGCAGTCGCCGGATGTTCCTGATAATGACCACTACGATTACGGCGCCAATGAATTTGTGTTTCCGTCCGGCGCCACGTGGAATCAGTTTAATTACAGCGGTAATCCGGCCTATAAGGACCAAGATTCGGTAGGGAATCCAACCGGAGTTGCGCCAGTTCCGTCTGTCTCTCAGAGTCAGTTGCCGCGAGTGGCTTCGACATTAATGATTGTGAACCAAGGAGTTGATACCAATTACGGGGACGGCAATATTGTGCTTCAAAGCGGTGTCTATTGGTGGCAAGGTGGCGGTGCCGTCATTAGCGGGGCCACGATCCCTCCAAATTGGGATGCGGATTCTGGAGTCCATGATTCTTATAGTGGAGACCTTAATGGCCTCGGCCCCTACTCATCGCTGCCTAGATTTAGATGGGCAGGACCTTCAACAAATGTCGTGTGGTCAGATGGGCATGCCAAAAGCGTTCACAAGGGCGCCCTTAGCTGGTGCATGTATATGTACGTTCAAGGCGGAATTGTCGACCCCTATAGCTCGACTGCCTATGATGATAGCTGGGCTTTCCAGCCAGGAGCGGCGTGCGCCGGCTATTCTCAGAACTAGCTGCTGTCTTGAGTCTTGGATTGCTTTTGTCTATGGCAGGCTGTGGCAGTTCTGCATCTTCTCAGCAGGGATTGGTCAAGCCAGGAAGCGGAGTTGCCCTCAACCCAAGCGGTAAGCCGCAATCACAGGCAGAGGCCAATTATCAGAGCGCGGTACAAAACGCGGGCAGTCAGATGAACGCGCAAAGAGCTAAAGATGCGGCAGCGATGCAAGCGGCAAGGAACAAAGGGTCTTAGCAAGACTAGAATCGGAAGTAGCAAGGGGTAAGCGATGGGATTCTTACCCTCTGCTGCAAATGGAAGAGGGTTTATCAATTGATAGGTTCGATCGTGATGTTTGTAGGGCAGGAGCCTTCGTTCTCCCGCCCACTTGTTTTTGCTCATGACATGGCTTGGTTCCAATCCAAACCATATGGGGGCAAATGGGGCTGGCATTGGACGATGGGGAAGATGAATCCCAGCAAAACAGATGCCACTGGGCAGCCCATGATTGCAGCCCATTACCATCCTTTGATCGGGCCCTATGATTCTGCGAGTCCTCAGGTGCTGGCGTGCCAAGCCTTGCAGATGAAACTAGCGGGACTCAGCGGAGTTTTTATTGACTGGTATGGAACCCAGAACCTGTACGATTATCAGAAGATCAATAGAAACACGAAGCTGATGATGGACGCATGTGACCGCATTCACTTGCGGTATGCCATTGTTCTGGAAGATCAAATAGCCTCCGCGCTAAAAAGCCACAAAGTTTGCACACCTCAGACGTTTGCAACTGATTCCATGCTTTATCTGAAGTCCCACTTCTTTAATCGAAGAGGATATTTAGAAGAGAGCGGCAAACCGGTTTTACTGATTTTTGGGCCCCAGTACTTTTCTGATCAACAGACTCGGAAGTATTTTGGCAAAGACACCGCTTTGATAACCTTGCTCTCAAAAAAGGGATCAGCAATCGGAGCCTTTGATTGGCCGGCCCCTCAGGTGGGAGACCAAGGCAGCTGGCAGAAGGTGTCTGACTTTTATAATCGGGCTGCAGGCAACACAAAGTGGATTCCAGTGATCTATCCACGCTTTCATGACTATTATCAGCAGGCCGGAGTTGGGAGCAGCTACGGAAGAATCCATGGGGATGGCGGCAAAACTTTTCAGAAAACCCTAGACCTTGCCCTGCATTCCGGAGCCAATTTTGCCCAAATCGCAACTTGGAATGACTGGGGTGAAGGCACCCAAATTGAACCGTCCGTTGAAGAAGGCTACAAGTTTTTGACAATTCTGGCTAAGAAACTTCGGCCCGAGCTTTGGAAATCAATGAAGAAAGAATCGGTTTTAAAGATTCCGGCAAGAATCCTTTTTGATCAGCAGAAGGCAGATGGACTAGTAAGCAACCATGCAAAACAATCTATACTTCAATTGCTTAACTTTGCCTACCGAGACACCAGCGAAGGGAAGTATCTAAGGGCACTTCGGTTTATCAACAGGGTCGAAAACCAGCTGAAATTGAATGGGCACTGATAAGTGGAGATCCAATCACCCTCCGAGCCAAGCGCATCTAGATTTAATCAGAAGCTAGTTTTCTGAAGGATGCAATCGAGTAGGTTGCGGTGGCAGGAATTGAGCTTTCCAGGGCTTCTTCCGTATCCCAGAACGCCATTCCAATGACCTCTTCATCCAGGTTGAGGGTTTGACCATACAGCCAGCCCCTCAATCCTGGGATCGGAGCCAGTTCCTCAAAAACAATTTCATAGTCCGACATGAGCAGTTCGGCGGCACCGGGATCAGCAATCCTAACGCTGTAGGATGCAATGGAGCCACTGGCTGCCTCATGGGGCATGAGTCCACTTGATTTGGCAACGCGGATTGGCTTCATATCCGGCGGCTGGGTGAGCCCTTTCATTCCCGTATCGAAAATGACCTTGGAAATTGCGGATATGAACTCGGAAACATTAGATTCCTTGCTAAGCTCGGTCAAGGCAAGATAGTGGCCATTATTTTCTAGGCTCTTCCAAATACTCATTCCTAAGATGGATCCATCCGAGCGTAGGGGTGCTAACGCCTTCCTGATCAGCTTGCGTTGAGCAGCTTCTTGGTTTGCGGCGATGCGCAATTCGGCAAAGATGAGTATTGAGAACATATGAACTGATTTTAGAGAATATCGAGGAAAAATTGTTGACAACCCCAAAACCCAGCAATAGTCACTGCTTTTTTTGAGCCCCTGGAATGGAAAGACTTTGTGACCGACCGCCAATTAATTGTTCGGAAGGATAGGAAGTCACATGAAGCGCAACAAACGACAAGGTTTTACCCTTATCGAAATCATGATCGTCGTCTTGATCATTGGCATCTTGCTTGCCATTGCCGTACCAAACTTTATCAACGCTAGAGCTGCTAGCCGATACAAGACCATTCTCGCTAATCTCCAGCAAATTGACTCTGCTACTCAGCAGTGGGCTATGGAAACTGGCCAAGCTGCTGGTGCCGTGCCAGCCCAAACGGACCTTGTGCCAACTTACTTGCCACAGTGGCCCGCTGGCCCAATCAACGGATATGTTTATGCTCCTGCTGCCGCTGGCACGGAATCCACTTACAACAACCTGACCACCGATCAGTGGAAAGCGAATTGTGATGCCGATCCGACAGCCGCAGCATGTGGTCTTTGACTAGGTTAGCGTAACTGCAGGACCTTTGAGGGGATGGGCGGATCGCCCATCCCCAATTCACTATAAGCACCTGAATTGAATCTGCCGAAAATAACACTATTGCCATGAAACCAAGTCGCCGCAATCAAGCCGCCTTCACCTTGGTAGAAGTTGTCTTTTCTGTCTTTGTTATTGCCATGTGCGCAATGATTGTTGCCAGCACCATGCCGGTTGCAGCAATGAGCCGCACAAAAGCCGATCTGCTAACGCGGGCATCCGATATTGCAGAGAAGGAGATGGAATCTATCCGTGGAGAGGGGTTTTCTAACGCAACACCAACACAGCTTGCTTCGCTTGGATTGATCGACAGCTCAACGCCAGTAGCCACCAACACGTACTCATTTACCAATGTTGATACCGGCCTGTTTGACAACCCCGCCAAGGTCTTGCCTCAGGGAACCGGCAGCGTTCAACTAACAAATTTATCACTGGGGACAGTTCAGATTGTGGTCACCGTGAACTATATGTCGGACGGAGTCAATAAATCCGTTCAGACAGGGACAATTTTGGCGAATCTATGAAGCCTTTACCAAAGAAACAAGTTGGCTTTACCCTCATCGAGATGGTATTTGCCTCGTTTATCATGCTTTTTGTCTTAACCGTCGGAGCGACGGTTTACCTGATGGGGATGCAAAGTTGGTTCCAAGGCGAGGCAAATATTCAAACTCAGGAAGGTGCTCAGGTAGGGATGCAAAACGTAGTCTCCCTCCTCAGAGAGTCTATCTATGTCAATGTGGATTCCAACGGAGACGGGCTGACTTTTAACCTGCCTTCCGAAGATGGCAGCGGCAATATTATCACCCCGATGACCTGGGATGGAGTTTCAAGGCGCATTGAATTGCAAGGCAATCAATTGATCTACACATGGGATGGTGGGCCCGTTGAAGTTCTTGCCAACAATGTCTCTTTGTTTGATCCACTTTCTCCTGGAGGCACAACCCCGATTAGAATCTTCGCACCGGGTCCAGGAACCATCACAAGGTCCCTGTCCATCATGATTGTCGAGACTGGCAGCGCATACAACGAAGCCAGCCCGATTTATGGAAGGCGTCGCGAAACTCTATACCTTCGCAACGTTCCTGGATTGCTGAATTAATTTGGAGTCACTATGAACAAAAACTTGAAAAGAGTCCCGCGAACTCAAAGAGGATCCGCCTTGCTCATTGCGATAGGAATTCTATTGGTGATGAGCGTGGCAGCCACAACTTACATTGGCCATTCTCTTGCCGCTTACAATGTCAACAATCGCGAAACTAAAGAAATTGAAACCACCCCACTTTGCGAGGCTGCCGGACAGCAGTTGTTGTACAACTTGTGGATTCCGTTTCAAAACAATCAAAACTTTACGAACCTAGATTCCACTTCTACTGGCTCCAGTGTTTCAAACCCTACCAATACAATCAGCGGGTCCATTGCCGGAGTTGGCAACTACTCAGCAGGTGTGATCGGGTACGAGCCTGATCCATCAAACCCCAACTACGACCGACTTGTCACGATCAGGTGCGTTGGCTGGATTGACCAACAAGGTACCGGAGTCCTGACCCCCCAAGACCCCCAGAAGATTATTGACATCACTGTGGACTTTACTTTGGAGCGAAGCCAGGTATTTGACTACACCTACTTTGTCAACAATTTTGGCTGGTGGGACGGTTTTACGCCTTCGGATGCCTACATCAATGGAGACATGCGTGCCAACGGTAACTTTAGCTTCACAAATGGATCCCCAACCGTGAACGGGTCTGTTTACGCGGCTTATAATAACCTCCTAATTCCTGCTTCTCAAGGTTTGATCAACCAAGCGCCGGTTAAGGATTCCGATTCTCAGTACTTAGCAGCTGAGGCTGGAAATCCAAGAATGAGGCAAGGATACAACAGCAGCACAATGGGCGCGGTTGGATCTTCTACCTGGAAGCAATGGAGTAACAACATCTTCGAGTCAACCGGTTCGATCCAAAACAACCAAACCTACGGAGCGGTTTTAGGGTCGGCAGTGGGTACTCAAAGTTGGCAGAGAACCAGCACCGCAACTTCAGGAACCACAAACCTGCTTGATTCAACGCCCTCCCAGCAAGTGGCAATGCCAGACCTCAGCAACCTTTCGGTTTATCAAAACCTCAGTTCATCATACGTTGATGAAAAGGCAACTTGGCCAGATGGTACGACCAATCCCAACTACGGAAAGGGAGCTTATCTGCAAGTTTGGAACAGCTCACTGAACGGCGGAGCTGGAGCCTATCAAACCATTACGACAAACGGCGAAGTCAATGGTTCGGCAGCGATTGTAGGGAGCCAGTCCCATCCAATCATTATCCACGGCCCCGTCACCTTCTCTCAGGACTGCGTTATCAAAGGGTACGTGAGTGGCCAAGGGACGATTTACACCGGTAGAAACGTGAATGTTGTGGGTTCGATCATCTACAGCAACCCTCCTAACTTTCAGGGCACTAACTCTACCACCATCAATAACGCCAACGCTAAAGCCGATATGCTTGGTTTAGCGGCTCGCGGTTCCATCATCATGGGTGACGTCAGCCAATTTAGCAACCCATATCCTTTGGAATACATGACGCCGCCATTCACTAAGCCTCGGTATGATGCCAATGGCAACTTGATCCCAGCCTACAACGCAACGGCAACGGACTCAACTGGGTATATGCTCTATCAAAGTGTTTTAGGTAATAGCTTGATCCATAAACTTGCAGCGCCGGTAGACCAGATTGATGCGGTTATGTACACCAACTTTGTTGGCGGAGGAGACCTTGGCGTTGGCGGAACGGGGGTCACGATTAATGGATCCATTATTAGCAAGGACGAAGCGATGGTCACTTGGAGCCTTCCAATGATCTTGAACTACGATGGGCGAATCAAGGAGCAGTCTCCTGGACAAAGTCCGTTAATCGACATCAACCTGCCTAGAAGTCCGGCGATCCTGTCGGTAGCATGGCAAGACCGAGGATTCTACTACTCAAGCAACTAATCATGAGATCTCTAAATCAAAAGTCATTCGCTATCAAACTTGGTTTGGCTGGGCTCTTATTTGCCCTTGCCTTGCCATCTCCTGCACCGATCAATGGTTATACAACTGGCATCAAGCCTCCAACAATGGCCAATGATACTGAGCAGAAGCTTTCCCAAGAGCAGAGCCTACAAGAAGTCAAGGGTCAGGTAGGAACGGTTCCCGTGGACACTCGGCAGCAAATGTACAACGATGGCAGTGGCAGTGCTAGGGCTCAGAATGTACTCTCCGCAGAAGCAAAGAACCTCGATTCGCCAGCAGCGCAGGCGCAGGCAAAGCAGGTTCTCAATGAGGTCCAGCATAAAGAGAACCCAGAAAAGAAAAGTTCCTGGCCAGGGATCGCTCTGTTTTTTGGCATCGGACTGCTTTCCGTTTTTGCTCTTAAGAAGTGGGCAGATGCAAAAATTGGTGGTCCGGACCAGAGCCCTGCCTAACTTTCCAACCCAATTGATCGTATTCTAGACGTAGGAATGTCTGTGAATGCTGAACAGCCAGCGCCATTTGGGGTGAGGCCAGACTCTCGGGGCCGTTTCGGGGAGTTTGGCGGTCAATACGTACCCGAAACTTTAATGCCAGCTCTTGCCGAGCTGGCATCGGAATTTGATGCGGCTTGGGCAGATCCATCCTTTCGCCAGAGTTTTGATCATTACCTAGCCGAGTATGTTGGCAGACCAACCCCGATTACGTTTCTCTCGAGAATTAGCCAAGAGGTAGGATGCCAGGTCTATGCCAAGAGGGAAGACCTTTGTCATACCGGAGCGCATAAAATCAACAACGCCCTCGGGCAGTGCCTTTTAGCCTTAAGAATGGGCAAAAAGAGGATCATTGCCGAAACCGGTGCCGGACAGCACGGAGTTGCGACTGCCACCGTTTGCGCAAAGTTTGGGCTGCAGTGCGTGGTGTACATGGGTGAAGAAGACACGGTTCGACAGCGGCTCAACGTTGTGAGAATGAAGCTGTTGGGTGCAGAGGTCCGTTCCGTTTCCACCGGTACCAAAACCTTAAAAGACGCCATGAATGAGGCAATGAGGGATTGGGTCACAAACGTTGAATCAACCCACTACATCATCGGTTCAGCTGCCGGACCTCACCCTTATCCCTATTTGGTGCGAGAGCTTCAAAGTGTGATTTCAAAAGAAGCTCGCTCTCAGTTCATAGAGTTAAAGGGGCAACTGCCAGATTGGGGAATCGCGTGTGTTGGCGGGGGAAGCAATGCAATTGGATTCTTTGCGTCGTTCCTGAACGATAAAGGCATGAAGCTTATGGGTGTTGAGGCCGGCGGCCTAGGATTATCCAGCGGGAAGCATGCAGCTCCGTTAACGGCAGGATCGCCAGGAGTTCTTCATGGAAGTTTTAGCTACTTGATGCAAGACGGGGATGGCCAGGTTTTAGAGACTCACTCGGTTTCGGCAGGGCTTGATTACCCAGGGGTCGGTCCAGAACATTCACAACTTAAGGACGCTGGCCGTGTGGAGTACACCGCTGCCGACGATCAACAGGCATTGGATGCGCTTCAGAAGCTGGCAAGGCTCGAAGGTATTATCTGCGCTTTTGAATCGGCTCATGCCTTTGCGCCTCTCTTTTCGAATCCGGCCAAGTTCAAGGGACAAACTGTGCTTGTCAACCTAAGCGGCAGGGGAGACAAAGACATGGAAACCGCAGCAAGGCTCTTTGAGTTTTAATCCCTGATTTTTCTTCCACTGATTTGCTTCGAGGTTGAAAGCCCTACCTAGCCTAAATGGCGGCAAGGGCTGGGTCCATGGCAAGATCTGCAATTTGGACGGCGGTCAGTGCAGCACCTTTCAAGAGTTGATCTCCGGATGCTAGCAGACATACTGCCTTGTCATGGGATGGGTCCTCTCGCAGCCGTCCCACCAACACATCACCCTGACCGCTTGCCAATCGAGGAGTTGGAAACTCATTTTCCACTCGATTATCCACCAGTTTAACGCCAGGGAATCTTTCGATAGAACTGCGAATGGCCTCAATAGTCGGACGAGAGTCGGTAAATTCAACCGTTATCGATTCAGTGTGGGCTCGCAGGACTGGCACCCTGACGCATGTCACGTTAATCAGCAAACCTGGGTCATTGAGGATCTTTTTGGATTCCTGGACAACTTTTAATTCCTCTTCATTAGCTCCGTCCTCTTCTATAGGGGTGTTGTGACTAAAGAGGTTAAAGGCATAAGGCGGATATTTACTGTTGGGAACGGGATGATTTTGCCCTTGTAGGTAATAGCCTGTTTCCTCGATCAGCCTTTGCATCATTGCGGCGCCGCCTCCGCTTGCGCTTTGGTAAGTGCTGACGATCAGTCGGCTGATCCGGCCAAGTTTTCTCAGCGGTTCGATCGCCATAAGGAGGATAATGGCACTGCAGTTGGGTACCGCGGCAAGGCGACCGTCTGCCTTCAGGCTGTTTCCATTGACTTCAGGCACAATCAGTGGCACATCTGGGTTCATCCTGAATGCGCTGGAGTTATCAACCACAAAGGCACCCTGCTTGATTGCGATTGGGGCAAATTCTTTACTCCGAGAAGCCCCTGCACTAAAAAAAGCGAGATCAACACCGCTGAAATCGGCTTCATCCAAGGACTGGACGATGACCTCTTGGCCTCTAAAAGGAATAGACTTTCCTGCGGATTTGGAGCTTGCAAAGAGCCGCAAATTATCGCTGTATTCCGGTTTTTCCTCAATCAGCTTGATCAATTCTTGGCCAACTGCGCCGGTGGCTCCGACAATGGCTGCCCTGCGTGAGCCTTTTGCCTTTTCTGAGTTCATACCTCTATTGTGAAGCATATAAGTTCAAAAGATCACCTGTTTTAGAACCTAGAAGCTATTTTCTATTCTAAATTTGGGACGAATTTAGCTAGCAGATCGCATTGAAGCTGCAGGCTGCATCTATTCTCTTACAGCAAATGGGTTAGGCGGGTGCCTGCAAAATCGCCCTCATTTGGGCTACGTCCTCAGTGATCACAATTTGGGTCGCTCTTGACACGAAGAAGAGGCCCATTCAAAGGGCCTCTTGATTGAACTCGTTGTTCTTTTTAGAAGTCGTTTCCGGCTAAATTAACCCACTGGGCATTGACTGGTGTGCTAGAAGCCAAAACAGTCGTGCTTGCGTTTGTTGTTACGTTATAGGCGTACGTGCCTGTTATTCCAGAAACATTTTCACCACAAAGAATATAGGGGCCACTGGGGTCAAATGTCAGGACCGTAACCGCGGTGGTGGCGGCAGAAAGCCTGAATGAAGTGACGGATGGAGCGCTTTGGGCACTTATCCAATCTGAAATCGTGACCTATCCAAGGCTCTGAAAATATAGAGCCGCTTGACTGCCATCTTGACTGATGACACAGGACTCGTTTGGAAAGCCGCTTAGGGAATAAGGTCCATCAAGGGCAATGGGTGAAGTTGAAGTGAAAGTGCTGCCAGCCAGCGTATATTTCTGAACCTCGAATGTGACTAATCCCAATCCGGAATTGACAATTTCAGAAATGTATTGGGATGTTGTACCTGGCTCACTGTCCACATCAAATGCATCGCAATCGCCACCACTGTTTTTTACCAAGCTGTTTTGTTGGAGGGTGAAGTCATATTCATAGATGTTTCCTCCGTTGAGGTAGAAAATTCCATCTGTTCGAACGCGGATATTGCTTGGAGTTCCAAGAAGACTGAATGTGTAGGAGTTTGCAGATGAGGGGAGCGTATTAGAACTTGTGATCGGCCCGTAAGACTCGTTGACACCCTTGAAAGTCAAATACTCAACCTTCGGAGACTGGGCAAGCTCGGTTGCAAAAGCTCTCGTAAAAGTGCCGATTTTTGTGTTGCGGAAAGGCTCAGGAGAATTAGGGCCATTGACTACGGTTAAAACGCCTGGCGATCTGGATACGAAGATAGAGTCTTTTGAACCTAAAAGTGAGACTCCGTTGGGTGGAAGAGGTGCCGAAGAGCCTAAGGACGTACCGCCTCCGCCACAGCCCGCTAGAACAGACAAGCAAACGATGCCTAATGCCACAGAGACAGTATTTAAAGAGATTTTCATAACTTCATCAGGCAGGGTTTCCTTAATATGTCTTTATGCCTACTTATTGAAGAATAATTGCTATGTTGCTGCAGTTTCATGGGAGCGGAATCTTTTCAGTAGAGGGGTTGATTCTATTGGCGACTTGGTTTTGGTAACCTTCAGAAAAATATGGAACTCATACATTGGTTCGTGCTGCTTTTGATGGCGGTATTTGGGTTCATTGTTTTCTTTACCTTGGTTTCTGCAAATGCAAGGCAGCTCAGACTCAATTCAATTTTAGAAAGGTGCGAAGGTTTGCGCCTAGATTGGCTGGATGCGGCACCCAACGACATTTGGGAAACTAAAAAATTTCACAAAGCAACCACAACCAAAGAAGATCTCTTTAGGAGTTATGAAGGATTGATGGAAGCAACTGGACGGGCAGTAAGGCTTTCTCAAGAGATGAAAATCTTCCTTCCAAAATCGGAAAGAAAGAATCTGGACCTCTTGATTGCCAAGCTCAATGAATGTGCGGTTGATGCCAATGCGGCTGCCAATTTCACCCAGTTGGAACTTGACGGCGTGGAGCGAGTCGATGCCTTGCGCCAGGCCCTTAACGCCTTGCGGTCCCGAGCAATTGGAGATTTAGAAGCGATTCTTTATGCAGACGCAGATCGTCGAGCCTTTTGGTGGCCGAAGCATAAATCCTGATCGCCTTTGGCCAATCATAGGGATAGCACTGCCAACTCAATTTGATTCTTACTATCAGTAGGTCATCGCCTTACGGATGAATTGAGTTGGCAATGAGTGCCAGTGAGTCCTTATTTTTTTATCAGCTCAGAAATCGGTTCCGGTTGAGTTAGCCCATTGCACACTGGTTGGAGCCGTGGAAGGAAGGATAGACTCGTTGGTGACCGAAGACGGTATCAAAACATAGGTGCCCACGGTCCCACCCACATTCTCTGCGCAAACCACAGACATGGAATCGGGGGAATAAGCCAAGGGTTGGATCATGCTTGGGCTAGAGCTGTTGCTGTAGATCACGGAGTTTGTAGGATTCGTTGTGATGTTCGTCCACTGAGTTAAATTTCCTTCTAAACTTGGTCCAACGAGTTGCTGATATCCAAGCAGAGCAGTTGAGCCGTCTTGGCTTACTGTGCATCCATTGATGGTGTAAGCGCTGGCAACCGCGGGGCCAAGGAGTACCTTATAGGCGCCTGCCGTATAGGTCGCTCCGCTGACCGTGTAGGTCTGGGCATCAAAGTCAAAAGATCCTGGCGTTGGGTCATTAACCACTTCCGCAAAAACATGGGTATTGCCGTTGGTGAGATTGTCAACATCAAAAGCCTTGCAATCTCCGAGGCTGCGGACTTCAATGTTTTGCTTTAGACCGTAGTTGTACTCCCAGATATTGCCGCTGCTTAGGTAAAAAACGCCATCGGTCCGAACGCGAATGTTGCTCGGAGTTCCAACCAGCAAAAATGTAAAGGCGCCGCTTGGGTTGGGAACAACACCGGTAGAACTTGCTTGCCCATAGGTTCCATTGGGTCCATTGAATGCCAAAAGTTCGGGGGTTGGAAAGTCTAGAAGTTCAGCGGCTGATGTACCGGTGAATTTATATAATTGATTCACCGTAAATGGGCCAGTAGAAGACAATCCGCTAACAAGGCTGAAGTTGCCGGAAGCATCAGATAAAAAAATCTGACCCCGATTGTTTGCACCTGTCAAGGAAACGCCGGTCGGTGCGGGAAAAGACACAGATAGGACCCCGCCAGAGCCTCCGCCTCCACATCCGGCCGCAATCAGCCCAAGTGAGACGGCAATGAAGAGAGAGAGAGATAGCTTTCGTGTTTCCATGGGGGGTTCTGGCTTGTGAAGCTTCCGAGCGAACTCAGATCAAACAACTTCAACTTGTCAAATAAGACTACCTTGTGGAATGATCTAGTTCAACAAGAATTTTCGGGAGGTTTCTAGGCACATTGCTTTCCGGTAACCTATATGGGGCTCACTTTGCGCGGCTGGCGTCTTTTCTCGAACCAAGCACTTGGGATGGCATCAAGGTGAATTTGACCATTGATAGGTGGAACCGGCAATGCGATCTAATTCCGACCAAGAAAAGTGGGATCGTTCAACTTCTTGCACAATATTAGCTAAGAATGCAAATTGAACCTGTTCAAACTTGGCAAGGCGGTGTAGATCATCTTGACGGACTCAATTTACATCAAATTAAAATTCCTATTGGGAACTTGCGGAATCCCATTAGTACCTTTGGGTTTGAGCTTTCGGGGCAAAGGCGTCAGCTTTGCTACTTAAAAGCCGATATTTCTTGTGCAGCCGCACTTATCATTTTAGAGGGAACTCTGCTCCTTGGGACACCCGGCGTGGAAGATGCAGTCGTAGCGATTCCAGGCACGGTGGCAGTTTTCCGGGGCGGAATTCGATCCCCAATCATTTCTGCAGCTGGAACTCATAAAGGAGCAATCCTAGAGTGGATTGAACCTGAGTTTCCGTTTTTGGCGGAAGCATTAGAAATTGCACTGGGCCCCCGATCCACGCCATCCAGATCGTTTGCGGCTGCAAAAATGGGAGTAGAACTAGAGTCAAAGGTGCTTCCTCTAGTTTCGGAAGCAGGCGGTGAGGATGAGCGAAGCCCGCTTCACTTTGCTGCGCTTCTTTTTGAACTGGTCAACATTGCCACCAATCCTGCCGCCCAGACCATTTTTATGGAGATTCCTTCCCAAGTGCCGTATCCAATCAGGCAAGTCCTTCGAAGGGTCGTAGCCGACAAGGGTATGAATTGGAATATTATCAGAGCTACTAAAGAATCAGACTACTCCCAGTACCACCTTTCGCGGGTCATGAAGTCTCATTTTGAAGGGAGTTTTCAGGACTTTGTTGATTTATGCAAGTGTAAAGAAGCTGTTGACAGGCTAACGAACACAGAAGTCGCAATCCAGCAGATTGCGATTGACTGCGGCTTTGTTACTCCTTCTAACTTCAATCGAGTTTTATCAACCAAACTTGGAGTTGGTCCTAGCGAAGTTCGCAAGGCTTGCACCCAATTCTTTTTTGTAACCGCTTAGCATCCTTTGGAAGCTTGCAGGCCTCATTGAAGTAAATGGCACTCAACCGGCGCTTCTTTGAAGCCGGTCCCAAACTGCGCTCCACTCGGTGTCTTGAGGTGGTTTTTCTATTTCTATGAGTGAAGTTTGGGTTCGCTCTAGCTGATGAAGAGCTGCATAAAGAGTTGAAGCATAGCCAGCGGGGTCGGTTGGCATTGAAATTTGGTTTGCGTAGGTGGGCTGTCTGCCAAATAAGAGGGCAGTATCACACGTGGCAAAGTCTACTAATTTTGTCACTGCATCTGGAGCGTAGTGCTTGGCGTATTGACCGGGAGACAAGTGAAGATTAGGACTCGTGGCGGCTAAGATTTCTTGAGGCCCTGGTGAGGATTCTGCTGTTCCACCAAGAACACTTTGGATCTGATCTTCTGAAATGATTCCTTTCCTCAAGATTTGCGATGAATTGGAAAGCAGAGAAACGACCGTTGATTCGATCCCGATTTTGCAGGGACCACCATCTAAGACCACTGAGGTAGCGGCGATCATTTCTTGGTCTAAATCTCGCACCTGGGTGGCGCTCAAATGGGCAAACCGGTTTGCACTGGGTGCGCACAGGGCTCTCCCGCACGATTCAAGCAAAGACATGGCTACTGGGTGATCGGGCATGCGGATTGCGACCGAATCCAGATTGGCAGCCGCTAAATCACAAATCATGCCTCTTTTACGAGGCAAAACCATGCTAAGTGGCCCCGGCCAAAAGGCTTCGGCAAGAGCCTGAGCTCTTTGATCCCAAACCGTAGTCAGGCTCTTTGCCATTTCAATGGAGGCAACATGAGCAATCAAGGGATTCTCCAAGGGTCTGCCTTTTGCAGCAAAGACTTTGCCGATTGCCTCGGGATTTGAGGCATCAGCCGCCAAACCATAAACGGTTTCTGTTGGCATCACGACGATCTCTCCATTCAGGATGGCTTCGGCAGCCTCTAAAACTAAAGTGGGAAGGTTGTTCAAAGTGCGGCCCTAAAATTCGCTTATCCCAAGAGCAGATTTCATTGCCCGGTATCCAAGATCAATCTGGCCCGGTGTTAGATTGCCCAACCAAAAGGCAAGCGAGAGAATTCCCTGCGATGCCAATAACAGCCTCCCATCAAAAACTTTACAGCCATGGGCGGCCGCTTCAATCAAGAATGGAGTTGATGCCATTGATGGACCAGTATTGCCATACATCAAAGAAAAAACGTTAGGAGGATTTTCAAAACCAGACCAGTTTAAGGAGAGTTTTTCACCAAGCGCATTGGCAGAAGTTGCATCAATGATAAAATCGAAATCTAGGGGATCGGTAAGATTTACGATCTCAAAACTGAACAATAATTCTGCTCGAAGTGATTTGAGCTTTTCGGTTGTCCGATTAGTTGCAAAGACACTTCGATATTCCTCCACCAGAAGGGCATAGTGAACTGCTCGGGCCGAGCCTCCCGCTCCAAGCACCAGTACGCGGTCTTCTGGTCTCACCCCGATTTCCTTGAGGCAGCTCATCATGCCCAGAGCATCGGTGTTGATCGATTTTAGGCTTGGAAACTGCACGGTATTGACCGCTCCAATCCGCCGACCATCGTCATCAGGGTGAGTGCATTGCAAAGCAACTTCTTTAAGGGGCAAAGTGCAGTTAGCACCTTGATAGCCTAGGTTGGAAAGGTGAGTCAAAGCATCTTTTAGCTCATGAGGCGGAGTGTTAAGGGCTACGTAGGACTTGGGAATCCCTAACTGATCGAGGGCAAATTGCTGCATTTTTGGTGAAAGCGAATGGGATACTGGGTCACCCAACACGCAAAAATCCGCATCCGGAGCTTTTTGCCAAGGACAGGCGGCTATAAGGAAGCCTCCTGATGAGACTCAATTGGAGTGGTCCTTCCTGGCCGAAATGCATAAAACCTTTGCCCGATAAAGTTCCACGCGGCCACCACAATCGCAGCGATCGCTTTAGCTCCTGCTGTAGATTCAGCTTTACTTCCCGGGATGACGGTATAGAAGTGGGCGGATATTAAAGAGTTGATCGCAGTACCAATCAGAGTGATGACAAAAAACCTCTTCAGTTGCCTTGCTGTTTCTTGGGATCCTTTGAGTTCAAATGTCCATAGACGATTGAGATAGAAGCTGTTTGCCATTGCAACCAGGGCCGCAATCCAGAAGAAAACGGCGGCCGCCGCATGATCGGGTTTGGTTTGGGCACCAAACACAAATGGGAAAGTCGCTTTAAGCCATCTTCCTGCAATCAAGCTGAGGAGAACGCCGTGAATCTTCACCACAGATTCAAGAAGAATCGAGATCCCCGCATCAATTGCAAAGGAAACTCCTCCAACTATACAGAACCTTAGAATTTGCCTAAATAACGTGCGCTTCACAAAAGGCCTAGCGGCTTCCCCTGCATCCAAAGCAGCGGTCGGCGGAGTCTCCAGCGCCTGAAGGATGCCAAGAACGACCCTTGACTCTATCCATCGATTTATTTTCGTACCAATAAACTCGGTGTCACTTAAGGGTTCTATCCAAATCGCTTCAATTCCGCTTCGGTTGGCACCAAAGACGTCGGTAAGAATCTGATCGCCTATCATGATGGCTTCACTTGCCTGAACCTGAAATTTTTGCAACGAAGCAAGATACATAGATCTGCTGGGCTTCATTCTGCCTTCTACAATCGAAACATCTAGGGTTTCGGCAAGGCTAGCCAGCCGCGATTTTCGGTGAGTGTTGCTCAGTAGAGCCACGTTCAGACCTAAATTCTTGGCTTGCTGAACCCAGTCTAAGACGACATCGGCTATTTCGTGGCTTTGCCATTTAGTCAGAGTGTTATCAACATCAAGGAGGATTAGTTTTTTGCCACTTGCAATTAGGCTTTCCAAGTCTATTTCCTGCAAACTATTGGCCTTCATGATCGGGCAAAAGGGCCGATGAAGTTGACTAACTTTAAGGCGGTCTATGGGGCCAGAGGGTAACCGTGTCATTGATTTGGGTTGCCAGTAGGCGTCTGAGCCAGCACTTGTTTTCGAATGGCAATATTTTTTAAGTGCTGCTTGTAACTACTGGCAAAAAGAGTATGACCGTTTGGCAAAGCAACATAGTACAAATAGTTGACTTGAGCAGGGTGAAGTGCCGCTTCAATGGCATCAATTGTTGGCGAACAAATTGGAGTTGGAGGAAGGCCTTTGTGGGTGTACAAATTGTAGGGGCCAGAAATAGACCTGTAATCCTTAAAAGTTAGACGCCTCCATACACCAAGTCCGTACAGCAGTGAGGCATCAATCTGAAGGGGCATGCCTTTTTTTATGCGGTTTGCAATCACCGCTGAAATTAAGGGTTCATCCGATTTATTGCCGGCTTCCAATTGAATCAGGGAGGCAATTGTCAATACCTGCTGGAGATTAGGAATGGGGCCGATAACTTTGTACACTCGGTTATCGAAATCGTCCAGTTGCATTTGCACAATCCGCCTCGCCCCCAAAATGGGTGGAATGTCATAAGTGTCAGGATACAAATACCCTTCTAATGAGGTTTGGGGCAATGGAACCGACGTAAGACTTTGGGCAAGTTGGGGGTTGTGAACCAAATCGAGATAAGATCGCGCGCTGCACGCTTCATTTTTTTGGAGTAGCCTTGCCGTTCTTGCCGCCCAGTTGGTTTCAGGAATCCGAAACATCCGCCTAATAGGAGCCTTTAACGCCTTTAAGATTTGTGCGGCTGTCATTTCGGGCCCAAATTGATATGTGCCAACGGAAACAACGGATCTTGAATGCATAAGCCTTGCCAAAATCATTGTTGCTTTGGCAGACCGTAAAAAGTCCTTTTCTTCAAGGGTTTCCAGAACCTGGCTTAGCTTAACTTGGGAATTTAACCGATAGTAGCTGTCGTTTCCGGACGCGCGAACAGGGCGGAGGTCTCTTGTCCACTGCAGGCCAATGCCAGTGCAAACTAAAACCGCCCCAGTTGCAAAAAGGGTCCGCAGTCTTTTGGGAGAAACCTTTCTCATGAAGAAAGTTTCTCCACGTAACGACTAAATATCAGGCAGGCGGCAACCCCATCCTTTTTAGCAGAGACTTGGCTGCCGCTTTGTCCGGCTTCCTTGAGCCAAGCCTCGGCTTCCAGGCTGGTGAAGGCTTCGTTTTCCAACTTAGTATTCAGTCCGGCTTCCATTAAGATTGAGGCAAGGGCCCGACAGGCTTTTTGCATTTTGCCATGGTCGCCTGGATTCAAGAATTGAGGATCGCCAATCACAATGAGTTCTGCCTCTACTTTCTGTGCGATTGCTGCAATCGCGTTTGCGTCCTTCTTTAAGGCTCCCGAAGCCAAGATTGTAGGCAAAGCCGTAGGTAAGTTTATATCAGATTGCCCGTAAGCTAATCCGATTCGCTTCAAACCAAAATCAACTGCCAGAATTATCAAGAGGATGAAAGGCCGCTAGGACCTCATTATGGACCTTTCCATTAGAGCTAATGGCTTCGTCGGTTAGGTCTTGCTTGCCGTCAAAAGTCGTCCAAGTTCCGCCTGCCTCTTGCACGATGAGGGAAACCGAGGAAATATCCCAACGATTAACCCGGGGGTCAATCATAGCTTCTGCACGTCCGCTTGCCACCATAATGTGTCCAAAGGCATCTCCCCATGTTCGTGTTGCTCTTGTTCCAGGCACAAGCTCCAAAAATCCCTCCAGACGTCCTCTTTCCATGAGAGTTTTATGGCCCCCGCATAGCAAGGTTCCTCCTTTTAAGGTTGAAGCGTTCGAGACGCTAATGGGGCGTCCGTTGCAGTAGGCGCCTTCACCTCTTTTTGCATAATACATCTCATCAAGAGCAGGTATGTAGGCGATGCCGATCTCGGGAACGCCCTCAATTTCGAAGCTAAGGAGGGTTGCAAAAAGAGGCACTCCGGCTACAAAGGATTTGGTTCCGTCAATAGGATCAATGACCCACCTAGTTAAACTCGAGCCAGAAGCACCCTCTTCTTCTCCTAGAATCGAGTCTTTTGGGTAGGTTTTGGAAATTGCAGCCCGGATCAAACTTTCGGCTTGCTTGTCGGCAATGGTAACTGGAGAATCATCGCTCTTGATTTCAACCGATTCAAGGTTATTGAAGTGGGCTAACGTTGATCTGCCTGCTTGGTAAGCCGTATTGAGTGCAAAAGCTAGGCGTTGGTCCACTTTTCAAGTTTACCGAGGCAGTGATGCATTCCTTTGTTTGCCAAACGCGGCGGAAGCCATTTGGATTTCTGCAGGAATGTTTGCAACCTCTCCAACAATGAAAGTTGCAGGAGCCTCAAGCCCCTTAGCTAGTTCTCCGATTTCTTGAAGCGAGCCAAAAACCGTTTTTTCATCTGGCAACGTTGCTTTGGAAATTACCGCGGTTGGAGTCAATGGCGACTTTCCGTGAGCTATCAAAGACCCAGCAATTCCACTCAGGTTTTTGACCCCCATTAAGAAAATCGCAGTCGGTGCCTTGACTGCAAATTGCCAGTCTATCTCTGGGACACTGCCGTTTCCATGGTTACTGGCAGTAAAGACGGCAAAGGACTGAGCTAATCCACGGTGAGTGACAGGAATGAGGGCAGAAGAGGGGGCCGCAATCGAAGAAGAGATGCCTGGGATGACTTCAAAGTCAAGCCCAGCGAATGCCAACGCCAAGGCTTCTTCGCCTCCTCTTCCAAAGACAAAGGGATCGCCTCCTTTTAACCTCACCACCCGTTTTCGTTGCTTGCCGAGTTTAACAAGAAGGTTATTGATCTCCTCTTGGCTCCATGAATCCTTGGGATTGTTTGACTTTCCAACTAAGACCTTCTGAGCAGCATGGGCAGATTCAACCAGATCGTGGTGGACCAAGCGATCAAACAAAACGACTTCGGCCTGCCTCAGCCGATTCAGCCCCTTGACTGTAATCAGTTCCGGATCGCCGGGTCCCGCACCAACTAGTGAGACCATGCCGATTCCGCCTTTCTGGGTCTATCTTTACCTTCGGTGCAGCACTGTGCCAATTGGCAATGGTTGGTGCATTCCAAGCAACTGGCATGCTCAACCGACCATGACAAGGCGTTGTTAAAGCTTTCCTGTGCGTGGACCTCAGAATCAAGTTCCAATTGGCTCGCGATTTCAGATTCTATGACCAATTCCCAGAACCTTTTCTTTTGAGCGTAGGTAAGTGATGAGCGCTTCAAAAGGCCTCTATTCTTTCCAAGAAACCTAGCCATCTTGCCAATGCTGGGTGTCAGTATGGTCTTTAGAATCTGCTTTCGAATTTTCTGAGCGAGAGCAGGGCTTTCTCCAGAAGAAGAAATTGCTACCGTTATCGGGCCCTCCGACGCATTGGCTGAAAAAATGAATCGGCAATGATCAGGATCATCAACCGAATTGACCGGCTTTTGCAGGTTCTCGCAATCAAGAAAGACATTTCTATTGACAAAAGGATCGTTGGTTGCCGCAATCACCATAAAAAAGGAAGCAAGAACCTCGGGATCGTATTCCCGTTTAATCCACTGGATTCGGCCCGCTTCAACAAGTTCTTTGATGTTGCCGTCAATTCTAGGCGAGCAAATTGTTAAACTCGCGCCGGTTGGCAACAGGCTTTCCAACTTCTCAGTGGCAATTCTGCCTCCTCCAACAATCAGAATCGGCTTACCGGAGAGGTTGAAGAAGAACGGAAAGTAAGTGGGCGTGCTCATGAAAGAAAAACCTACAAAGCCACTTCGAAGGCATTCTTCATAAAGCCAGCGAGGTCTTCATCGGAGTGGCGATCCACAAAGTCCGAGAAGTCTTCTTCGGAGTCTCGGCGGCCAATAAATTCAGTGAGAAGCGCTTCGATCGCAAATTTCAGGTCTTCGGCTTTAACCCGTCGCCAAATAGGCTTAACAAATCTTGCATTGGCACCCAGCCTGCCACCTAGGGAAATGTCATAGGCCTCAGAACTGGTTCCATCTGGATTCTTAACCAAGCAGCCTTGCAAACCAATGTCTCCAACATGGTGTTGCCCGCAAGAGTTGGGGCAGCCGTTAAGGTTAATTCGAACTGGCTCATCAAGCTGAACTGAGCCCTCGATGTGCTCAACAATTTCGGTAAGCAGTTTTTTGGTTTCTGTAATCGCAAGGTTGCAAAATTCGGTTCCCGTGCAAGCCACCGAGCCCCGCCTAACAAACGAAGCCGCATTGATAAGCTGGTTTGTCTGAAGCTGCTTTGCAATCGAGTCCACTTTTGCTGTGGGTATATCGGTCACAAGCAAATTCTGCTGATTGGTGGTTCTTAAAAGTCCAAGATTGTTCTCTTCCATCAGTGCAACAACCTTGTAAAGCTGCGCACTGTTCAATCTGCCCCCCAGTACAGCCGAGCCGATCCAGTTGAGTCCCTCTTGCTTTTGGGGATGAATTCCAATATGATCTCTAAAGCTTTTGGTTGGCTCTGGCCATTCCTCAGCTTGATCTGGGCGAAATGGCAACCGCGACTTCAACTCTTCTTCAAATCGCTCAACACCCCACTCATCGACTAAGAACTTAAGCCTTGCTTTTTTGCGATTCTCTCTATTGCCGAAGTCTCGAAAGATGGTGGTGATGGCAATAAAAACGTCCAGCAGTTGTTCTTGACTAATAAACATGTTGAGGCGCTTTGCAAGAAACGGCCTTGCGCTGAGCCCGCCTCCAACCCGCACCTGAAACCCAATCTCCTCGAGGCCGCTCGGCCGGATCCGCTTGACAGCAGTAGCCCCGATGTCATTGATCTCAGGTTGTGAGCAGTGCGATGGGCAGCCTGCAATTGAAGTTTTATACTTTCGGGGAAGATTTGAGAACTCTTTGTTATCTAAAAAATAGTGTTGAATCTGTTGAATAAACGGAGAGCAATCTAAAACTTCGGCGGGGTCAATTCCTGCCAAAGGGCAACCCGTTACATTCCTAAAGATGTCTCCACATGCGCCCTGAGTGGTTAAACCAACTCGATTTAAGCGGTCAAAGATATCGGGGAAATTCTGGATTTCAATCCAGTGAAATTGAAAGTTTTGCCGGGTTGTGACGTCTACGATGTCTCGACCATACAGGTGAGAAATGTCGGCAATGGCCTTGGCTTGGCTAGCGCTTAACGCACCCCCGGGCACCTTGACCCGAAGCATAAAGTGGCCGACGTTTGGTTTTTGCTGATAGATCCCATACCATCGCATTCTTGTGAAGTCGTCTTCGGAAATGGCTTCAAATCCGGCGTTGGCGTAATTTAGGATGTCTTCAAAGACATCAAGGCCATCTTTTTCTAATTTAATTCTTTCGCTTTGGTTCATAAATTGGTAGTTCCTGATTGTTTGAGGGGGTGGAGGCCGCACTCTTTGTGGGCAGGAGATTCCCACCACCACCTGCCCGCCCTTACGTCTTCGTTGTTATTAATGGGCCTTGTGCATGGAGAGCAGCCAATGCTGGCGTAGCCTTGGTCGTAAAGCTTGTTGTAGGGCAAGCTGTGCTGGCGGACAAAATCCCAAACCATGTCATCTGTCCAATTGCTTAGGGGATTAAATTTCGGGATGCCACCGTGGGCAGGATCTAATTCCGCAAATGCCAATCCGCTCCTTGTAATAGATTGCGATTTCCTTAAGCCTGTGACCCAAGCGCTTGCGTTAGCAAGGGCTCTTGATAACGGCTCTACCTTTCTGATATTGCAACACTCTTTTCGGTTTTCTATGCTTTCAAAAAATGAGAACGGACCCTTGACCTCAACCAACTTCTCGACTTGAGTCGTCGAGGGAAAGTAGGTTTCAAAGCGAATGTTCGGATACCTCTGACGGCATTGTTGGATCGCTTGGTAAGTTTCCTCGTGCAGCCGTCCCGTGTCAAGGACAAAGGCAGTGGAATCGGGGCTAATCTTGCTGATGAGTTCAAGCAAAACGATGTCTTCGGTGCTAAAGCTGCAAGCTAACTTAAGGTTTCCACCATAAGTTTCCTTGGCGTACTTAAGGACTTCTAAAGGCTGGTCCTGGACACTAAGACCTTCCCACTGAAGGTTAGGAAATGCCAACTGAGACCTCCTCAACCGGTTCACTTGTCTCTTGAAGCCTCCTGATGAGCCCTGCCGCGCAGGTTGCTTTGGTTGTTGCATCGGCCAAAACAAAGCTACCGGTTGGTCGACATTCCTCAAATGTATCAGCAAAGATCGGTTGATCTAAGGTCAAGTGCACCTCAACAATATCATTGGTTCCCACCGACGAAGCCGGCTCGGTCTCGAAACTTTCAACATGGATTCGGTTGACGACGTGGGTTACTTTTGCCGATACAACTTGGGTTGTATGAAGAAGCTTGTATTCCGCATGAAGTTTCAAAGGCTCATCGGACAGCCAACAAAGGAAGGCGCTAAACCGTTCTGTTGGTTTTGGCCAATCCTTTGCCCCAACAATGAAGCTGCCACGCTTAATGGGCGAAGGCGGTTCTAGTTTAAAAGAAACTGATTCACCTTGAATTGCAGAAGGAACTGCACCTGAGACATTCCGAAGATCGGAGATTGTGTGCTTTGTGCCTTGGGGCAGTACAGTGACCATGTCATCCACTGCAACTTCACCGGATTCAATCAATCCCAGCGCATAAAGTTCAGTTTCGCCATTTTTGCCAGAGGCTTCTACGGTGGTTTGGACCGGAATCCGCAATCCGACCTCATAGGCTTGAGTTTCTATATCGGCCTGTTCTAGGTAGTCCAAAAGGGAAGGACCGTGGTACCAAGGTGTGTGTTGACTAGCTTCAACAACGTTGTCTCCATGGAGTGCGGAGATAGGGATGAAGGCACAGTCAAACCTGCCAAGCTTGCTTGCAACCTCTGTGAGCTGGTTTGCAAATTGCCGATAGATGCCCTCACTAAAATTGACTAAATCCATTTTGTTGATTGCAAAAACTAGGTGTTTGATACCAAGCAGCGACGAAATCGCAATATGGCGTCTGGACTGCTCAAAAAGCCCTCTTGAGGCGTCAATGAGGATCACGGAAACGTCGGCAGTTGACGTACCGGTGACCATGTTTCGGGTGTATTCAAAGTGACCCGGTGTATCAGCAATGATGAATTTGCGCTTTGGAGTGGCGAAGTAACGGTACGCAACATCAATTGTGATGTTGAGATCCCGCTCGGCTTTTAGACCATCGGTTAGGTAGGAGAGCTGAACTTCACTCAGCCCCCGTTGTCGGCTAGCAGATTCAATGGACGCCAGCTGATCGTCATAAACCGCTTTTGTATCGTACAAGAGCCTTCCAATCAAAGAGCTTTTGCCGTCGTCCACACTTCCAGCGGTTGCAATTCTTAAGACTACCACTAGAAGTAGCCCTCCCGCTTTCGATCTTCCATTGCCGCTTCCGTGCGATGATCGTCATTTCGGCCACTTCTTTCCGTAAGGTTCGATTCTAAGACTTCTCGCAGGACCTCTTTCACGTTTGATGCCTCGGAAGCAACAGCTCCCGTGCACGTTGCATCCCCCACGGTTCGGAACCGAACATTGAGCGTCTCAACCCTCTCTCCTGGTTGAGGAGGGGTAAATGGGGTTATGGCAATAAGCTGACCGTCACGATGAACAATCTGCCTTTGATGGCTAAAGTAGAGGCTCGGAATTTCAAGCTGATTTTCAACAATGTATTGCCAAACATCGGCTTCCGTCCAGTTGCTCAAGGGAAAAATTCGGCAGGTCTCGTCTTGATTCAAGAGCCCATTGTAGAGATGCCAAAGTTCTGGTCTTTGGGCTTTGGGATCCCACTGTCCGGCTGCATTTCGGTGGCTAAAAACCCTTTCTTTGGCTCGAGCCTTTTCTTCATCTCGTCTTGCTCCGCCAATGGCGGCGTCGAATTTGAGTTCTGCAATTGCATCAAGAAGCGTCACGCTTTGAAGGCGATTTCGGCTTGGGAAGGGCCCTGACTCTTCTTGAACTCTGCCGGAATCAATCGAATCTTGAACTTTGCGAACAATCAACTCAAACCCCAGCCGATTAGCGAACTCATCTCGAAAGGCAATGGTTTCAGGGAAGTTATGGCCGGTATCAATGTGAAGCAAGGGGAAGGGAACCTTGCCTGGAAGAAAGGCTTTTACCGCGAGGTGAGCAAGAATTAAGGAGTCTTTCCCGCCAGAAAACAGGAGAACTGGCTTCCTGAACTGGCCGGCAACTTCTCGAAGGATATAGATGGCTTCTTCTTCGATGTTCCACCGTTTCACAGGCCTTATTTCCTTTTCCACGTTCCAAATAGTTTGCGACATTTATACCAAATATCATACAAGCAAAGGGTGCTTAAAAAAATAGTAAATCTATAGGTTTCTAGGGTATAGCATCGAAAATTATTAAGATTGCAAGATTTACAAAGCTTTTGAATGGAAAACGAGGTATTGACTTTAGTAAATTTAAAGAAAAAGAAAGCTGTTTTTCGGCTAGACTGACCTCATGCTGAATAGCCGCGTGCGCTATGGTTTGCTCGCTTTGTTAGAGTTGAGTTTGGCCCCTCCCGGAAAACCATTGTTGATTCATGAGATTGCTGAGGCTCGATCAATTCCAGAAAAGTATCTTCAGCAAATTCTAGCAACTCTCAAGGCATCCAATTATGTGAAGAGCCGAAAAGGTCCTGGCGGCGGGTTTGTCCTCGCTCGATTGCCAGAGTCGGTTAACCTGTTAGAACTTGCAAGCACTTTGGATTCTAATTGGGATCATTTAAAGTGTGATCATGCGGAAAGCGAAGAACGCTGCGGCTGCCTACAGCCCTCGGTCTGCCCGATCCGTTGCTCATTTACCTCGGCTAGTCATGCCATGGAGAAAGTCCTCGTTGACATCACCTTGGGAGACCTCCGGGATAAAGAAATTGAGAATCTCAAAGAAAATCACTCGAACTATGTGATTTGACGCCTTACTTGGAGATCATTTTTGAAATGATCAGCCCGTGCCGCAAGATAAGATCAGTTAGGGGCTTGCACATTGTGGAATCTCAAGGTATACTTTGAGGTTCGCGAGAAAAAAGTTATGGCTAAAGTCTGTCAGGTTAGTGGAAAAAGGGGCAATAATGCCAAGCATATTAGAAACCAACACTCTCAGGGTTGGAAGTACAAAGCTCCTCATAAGAATCGTGTACAAGATGCCAATTTGCAAGTGGTTCATGTCAAAACCCCGCATGGTAAGGTCACAATCAAGATTTCAACGCGGGCAATGAAGAGCCCAGAGTTCTGCGCGGTTCTATGCGGCCTTAAGCCCATGCCGAAGTCTTGGACCAAGAAATTTACCTACAATATCTAAAAGATCAACGCATCTTTTTCTAAACAACTCTTTTTTGTGCCCCCTCTCTGCCGGTAAACTATTGGTATGACTCAGGGTGACGCTGACCATCCCAAGGAGGAATGTGGAGTTGTCGGGCTCTACTCTCCAAACCGGGAGGCGGCTAGACTCACTTTTTTTGCCCTTTTTGCACTTCAACACCGAGGCCAAGAATCAGCAGGCATTGCTGTAAGCGATGGTGAAAAGGTTCGATGGCACAAGAACATGGGGCTGGTTAGCCAGGTGTTTGATGAGGAAGTTTTAAGTGGACTTCCGGGTGAGCTTGCGATTGGTCACAATCGTTACAGTACAACCGGCGCTAGCGCCCTTCGAAACGCTCAACCCATTTTTTGCCAGTCTGTGGTTGGAGAGTTGGCAGTTGCCCACAACGGCAATTTGATAAACGCGGTGGAACTGCGCCGCTCCATGGAAAATGAAGGTGAGAAATTCGATTCCACTTCCGATACCGAAGTCATTGCAAGAATCCTCATTCGTCACCTAAGCAAGGGTCCAGAAGCGGCCGTCAATGAAGTCCTCAAGGTTGCCAAAGGAGCCTATTCGGTCACTGTGCTGACCCCTAGAATGCTTATTGGCTTTCGAGACCCGTTTGGGGTGCGCCCCTTAGTGGTGGGGACTCTCGGAGAAGATGGCTATTTGATGGCAAGCGAGTCTTGTGCATTTGGTCCGGTCGCGGGGCAAGTTTTGAGAGAACTTGAGCCTGGAGAAATGGCAATTGTCGATAAAAACGGGCTAAGGTTTGCCAAGGGCTCAGTTTCGAACCGGCCCGCGATGTGCCTATTTGAATTTATATACTTTGCCCGTCCCGATTCTGCAATGTACGACACAACGTTGTACGCGGCTCGGGAAAGAATGGGTGAAAACTTGGCAAAAGAACATCCCATTGATGCAGACATTGTCGTGCCGGTGCCCGATAGTGGCATTCCCGCCGCTTTAGGCTACAGTCGAGTCAGCAAAATTCCATTTCGGGAAGGAATGATGAAGTCTCGATACATTCATCGCACCTTTATTGCGCCGGATCAAAATATGCGTGAGTTAGGAGTTCGCCTCAAACTGACCCCGCTGAAGGAGCATATTGAAGGGAAGAGGATTGTGCTTGTTGATGACTCGATTGTTCGAGGAACCACAACCAGGCAGATCGTGAAATTGCTATTTGACTCTGGCGCTAAGGAAGTGCACGTTCGCATTACGGCGCCTCCAATTCAATTTCCATGCTTTTACGGCATCGATATGGCAACAAAGAGTGAACTAGCGGCTGCCCGAATGAGTGTTCAAGAACTCAACAAATACATTGGCAGCACCACGCTAGGATTCCTTACGATCGAGGGTGCCACGACTGCCGTAGGGCAGCCCAAAAGCCATTTTTGCCTCGCCTGCTTTTCCGGCGATTACCCGATACCGGTACCCGAAAACCTAAATAAAGACGCCTTTGAAGATGTTTCAAGCGCGGATGAATTGGTAACCGTACAGCAAGGTCAAATGACCTTGTTTAGTTGACGGCGTTGGCTCAAAATTTCTTGGTCTTTGCTGGACCATGGTCGCTGGTTACTCCCCAAGAATTTGAGGAAGCCTGCCCTGATTTGTTGCTTTCCATTGCCGATAGGATGCCAATCCGGGTTTGCCAGGCGAAGTTCCAACTTGGAGAGCTTTTTGAAGTAATGGGCTCTGAGGTTGATGAGGACCTTTTTGCGGGGGTATTGATTGCAAGTGCCGCTAACTATCATTTTGATGATCCGGCAACGTGCTTTTGGCTTTCACTTCTTGGGGAAAAGGATGGAAAGCCTTGTCCCCTCGGGCCAATCTCGACCCAAGAAGAAAGTCTGCTGCTTGAGAAGCTGCCAACCCTCAATACGGCCAAGTTAGAGTTCCTACCTTTTCTAGGAGAAAATCACAGCCTGATCGGCAGGTTTCGAGGTGATATTTTGACCTATTCCCCCGAAGATGTTGACGGAAAGTCCTACAAGAGTTTGCTTCCTGAAGGTGATTTTGAACCGAGGCTTAGGGCTTACATTGATAGTGCCTGTAACCTGCTTCAGGAACTTCCAATGAATAAGGTCCGGTTAGAGGAGGGATTGGCTCCATTTGGTTTTGCATGGCCCTGGGGTCCCGGAACAAAGCCAACTCTGAAGTCAGGGATGTTTCAGCGCGGTCACCTGATGGCAGCACAAACAAACAGCATCCGGTTTGCAGGTTCAGTCAAGTTGCTGAGAGATCAGGTTGAGTATTCGCCATCACTTTTTGAGGTTTTTAAGGCAAAGAAGCTGGATCCAACTATTCCTAGCGTGACTTATCTGGAGTTTGCCAATGAAAAAGAACGCTGCCTGCAAGAATTAGAACAAGTTTCAAGGAAATACTTCTCAAACGACTGTCAAGCAAAAGGAGTCATTTTTAAAGAAGGGAAGGGCGGCCTTAGTTTTTCCATTGGCAAGAAGGGCAAAGGCGCCAGCATTGCCTTTGATGAGATGAGGCAAGATTCCAGTCTGCCTGAACAATCTTGGAAGCAGATGTCTTCTCAACTGATTGAAGTTCCTTGATGTCTTATCGGTAGGGCTAGGAACCTAAAGCAAGGGTATTCTTGTTGATTCAGTTCGGATGAGGTTCTTAGGGGCAAAACCTGCAAAGCATCTTGGGCAGGTTGCCATTTTAAGTTGGCTCGTTCTGGTTGGCTGCAGTCAACCCACAACAAAGTCTGCGCCCAAGCAATCTGCATCTCAGCTCTTGGATGGTGTTATAGCTTCTTTTGAAGCAAAAATGGACAAGGGGCCGATTGGTGTTAAACCAAACTGGGAAACCCAAAATGTGAAGCGGCTAACCGCAATCGCGCGGAGAGTCAACTCAGTATTAGCTTGGGAGAACGCGGCTGCCGCTGCGGAGCACTATCATGGATGGCAGTTCTCATCGGATTGCTGGTACAAAGTTGCAAAAATCTACGAACATCAGCATGACCTTAACATGGCGTTCTGGTCTATTCGAGAGGCTCAGGCTAGAGAGACTAAAGTTCAACTCTTTATTGATCGTCCCTCAAATCGGTTCAAACTGATCTCAAAGTACTACAGTGGGGCGAAATTTGAGCCTATATACGGATGCTATAACGGTGCCTTTATAGACGATGAAACGTCGCTGAGCCCAGTTATGCAAGAGGGCCACAACACAAGGCGATCGGTGGCTGAATTCAACCAACGGACCGGTGCCCACCACGCTTTTTTCTTTATCTACATGGGATATGGCCAGCCCTTTCCTAAGCGATGGGCGGCTTACTTGAAGTCACAGGGGGCTGGGCTTCAAATAGCCTTTGAACCTAACTCTTACCATGAAGTCAAAGATGACAGTTATCTGGAGACTTTTGCGGCCGATGCCAAAGCAAGTGGAATCCCTATTTTTCTTCGATTCGCCAGCGAAATGAATGGAGAATGGGTTCCTTATCATAGGTCCCCTCAAAAGTACATTGCCATGTTTCGACTGGTGGCAAGTGTGATGCACAAAAAGGCTCCCAATGTTGCCATGGTCTTTTGCCCCTTTGAAATTCCGGAGCGAAAAATCCTGCGATACTATCCAGGTAACAAAGCGGTCGATTGGGTTGGGGTCAACATCTATTCCGTCATTTACAACGACAATGACTCTCATCGCATTGCCGAATGGCGCAACCCAGCCGACCAACTCAAATTCATTTACAGCCACTTTGCGGCCGATAAGCCGATTTATATTGGCGAGTTTGGCGCTGCAAATCGATCCAGTTTAGATAATGTTTCAAGGCCGGATTACGCGATTGTGAAGGCAACCCAGATGTTAACTGCCTTAAGGCTCATTTACCCACGGGTTAAGGCGTTTCATTGGTTGAGCATGAACGCAATCAAGCATGCCATTCCTGGTCGCCAGCTTAACGATTATTCGCTTCTGGATGATCCAGAAGTGACCTTGGCTTACCAAGGACTCATCGGAAATCCATACTTTCTCAAGCAATATGAGCCGTTGGCAATGGCCCCGATTGAAGCCGATAAGCTCCATAGTGAGACAGTTGTTTCGGGAGACGTGACTTTTGAAGCGTGGGTGAAAACTTACAACAATTTGCCGACCGTTGTTTGGCTCTTGGACGGTAAAGAATTGTCTCGAGACGTGTTACCGGGATCGTATCCTCTTTCTCTGGATACCAAGAAATACTCAAACGGACGCCACATTTTAACCTTGGTTGTCATGGATCAGCACGGATACCAGGTGGCAAGAAGAGATCGAGCCATCACAATCAAGAATTAGTGGCATCGTTGGCCAGTTTGTCCTTTGCTGAACCCGATCTGACCGTCGTTTGTTAAGGAATGGCTGCGAGTTTGCGGCAGGCATGAGTCCGCACCACTCGGTGGAAGAGATTAGGTTCGGAGTCTCTAAACCAATCGCCAGCTAAAATTTTTTCAAAATATCTGCTTGCCGGCCGCAAATCTTGCCTTGGTGGCTGAAAATTCAGGGTAACCTATAGCCCAGATTGAAGCGCTATCTTCTTCTGAGTGACGGAACCATCCTCACAGGAGAAAGTCTTGGCGCAAAAGGTGCATCGGTTGGAGAAGTTGTCTTCAACACGGGCATGACTGGTTACCAAGAAATTCTCACCGACCCCAGTTATTCTGGTCAGCTTGTGATGCTGACCTATCCTCTCATTGGTAATTACGGAATCAATGAAGACGATGAAGAGTCCGATCGGATTCAAGTTGCGGGCTTGATCGTCAAAGAGGCTTGCGAAATCCCAAGCAACTGGCGAGCCACCAAATCCATTCATCAATATCTGGACGAAAATGGAATCATTGCAATTCAGGGGATCGATACACGGGCTCTAACCAAGTCAATACGCTCTGCTGGCGTCACGATGGGGGTTATATGTGATGATATTGAAGAGGGTCAATCTAGGCTCTCTGCCTCGGCTAAATACGATGACATTGATTTTGTTGAGGTTGTAACAACCCAAAGCAGCTACAAATGGGGTCCAGCAGGAAAAGAGCCAATGAGTGAGCCAGACGATCCTCAGAGGCTAAAGCTAGCGGTTTTGGATTGCGGTCTGAAATTTAATATCCTCCGACGTTTTTGGAGATCTGGCTGCAGACCCATCGTGTTTCCTTCCACTGCAACTGCCGAGGAGATCCTTTCTTGGAATCCAGATGGAGTTCTCTTGAGCCCGGGCCCTGGTGATCCTCAGAGGTTAGATCATGTCACCAAAACTGTGCAAGGGATCGTTGGCAAAAAGCCGATTTTTGGAATCTGCCTTGGAAACCAGATGCTGTGCCAAGCGGTTGGCGGCAAGACGTTTAAGCTGAAGTTTGGGCATAGGGGCGGTAACCATCCGGTTAAGGACTTATCAACTGGAAAGGTCACCATAACTAGCCAAAACCATGGATATGCGGTAGATCCCGAAAGTCTTCCTCCTGATCTGGCAAGGGTCACTCAAATCAACGTGAATGATGGCACGGTTGAGGGGATTGAATTGATCGGTTGTTATGCCAAGTCCATTCAGTACCATCCAGAAGCGGCTCCAGGACCGTGGGATTCTCGCCCCTACTTTCAAGAATTTACAGATCAAATGAGGTTATTTAAGCGGTGAGGGTCTTAGTGGTTGGTTCTGGTCCTATTGTCATAGGTCAGGCTGCTGAATTTGATTACGCGGGAACGCAGGCATGCAAAAGCCTGCGTGAAGAAGGCTGCGAGGTCATTTTGGTCAACAGCAACCCAGCCACGATTATGACCGACCCCAATGTCTCGGATCGGTTGTATATAGAACCTTTGAACGTAGACTTTCTGGAGCGGATCATTGCAAAAGAGCGGCCAGACGCTTTGCTTCCGACCCTTGGCGGGCAGACTGGGCTGAACCTTGCCACCGAGCTTTCTGATCAGGGAATTTTAGAAAAGTACCAAGTTCGGGTTTTAGGAACGCCGCTTAGCGCAATCAAGAAAGCAGAAGATCGAGAGAGCTTTCGCGAGTTGATGAAGCAGATCAAAGAACCAGTTCCGGAAAGCTGGATTATCCGGTCCGAAAAGGATTTGGAGGATGTATTGGATGTGGTGCCATATCCTTGCATTGTCAGACCTGCCTACACGTTGGGAGGGACCGGAGGTGGGGTAGCGAAAACAAAATCTGATCTTTGGGAAATTGGAAGAAAAGGGTTGCGGCTTTCGATGCGGAGCCAGATCATGGTGGAAAGAAGCCTCCTCGGCTGGAAGGAAATTGAATATGAAGTTATGCGAGACTCCAAAGGCACCTGCATCACAGTTTGCAATATGGAGAACTTCGACCCAATGGGAGTTCACACCGGAGATTCGATTGTCATTGCCCCGAGCCAAACCTTAAGTGATCTTGAATATCACATGCTGAGAACGGCATCTCTGAAGATTATTCAGTCTCTTGGAATTGAAGGCGGCTGCAACGTGCAGCTCGCGTTTAATCCAGAAAGCTTTGATTACTACATTATCGAGGTGAATCCCAGGGTATCACGCTCTTCGGCCCTTGCCAGTAAAGCAACCGGATATCCGATTGCAAGGGTTGCGGCGAAAATTGCGATTGGCAAAACTTTGGATGAGATTGAAAATCAAGTCACCGGTACAACAAAGGCCTGCTTCGAACCAGCCTTGGATTACTGCGTGGTCAAGATTCCACGGTGGCCGTTTGATAAATTTGTGACCGGCGATCGGACCCTCTTTACCCAGATGAAAGCAACTGGTGAAGTGATGGCGATTGATCGATCCTTTGAAGCTGCCTTTATGAAGGCAATTCGGGGGCTTGAAGTCCGGCAAAAGGACCTGCGCCATCCGAAATTCCAGGCAATGACGGACGAAGATTTAGAAGCCGCCATTATCCAACCAACAGACGATCGTCTTTGGGCGATTGTAGATGGGCTGAGGCGAGGCTGGTCAGACGCTAAGGTGAACAAGCTTTGCAAGGTAGACCGTTGGTTCTTGAGGAAGCTTCAGGTGCTTGTTAATGTTGAGCAAAGCATGATTAACGTCTGTCAACAGGATAATGATGCTGAGACTACCGATATTGCGGATGTCATCAAAAGGGCCTTTTTAGTTGGATTTCCGTCACCTACGATCCGGTCCCTGATGGTGACAAGCACTTCATCTGCCGAATACGCGGCCCTCGTTGAGCAGCACATCGAAGAACAAAAGGTACTTCCGGTCTTCAAAATGGTGGATACTTGCGCCGGCGAGTTTGAATCTCAAACCCCCTATTACTACGGCACTTTTGAATCAGAAGGGGATAAGCCCTTGCTAGCTTCTTCGGCTCCCACTGAATAGAGTTTTGCTCTACAATAAAAGGTAATGAGCAAGAATGTTAGCCGGCGTGAAGTCCTGGCAGGAGGAACTGCGCTCGCGGCTGGAGCGGTTTTGAAATTGCCACAAGGAAAGGAAAAAGCACCGCCTGTCAACACAGAGCGGATTGAAAAGCTTTTAGCAACTCCGTTGCAAGGCGAGGCGGCAAAGAATCTGCCAGATGCCATCGTCAACGTCCAGCAGACTTCCACTCAACGCTGGAAGCATAAATTGGTTGAAAACTCGGAGCCGAGCATGGTTTTTATTGCCCTCAAAAGGGATGTGAGGTCATGGTAAGCCCGTTCTCATCAATCAGAGATCTCTCGAAGGCGTTGCGCCAGAAGAAGGTCTCGTCGGTGGAACTCACCAAAATGTATTTGAAGCGACTGGAAACTTTGGGTGAAGAGCATCATGCGGTGGCTCAATTAACAGAAGCCCTTGCCTTGAAACAGGCCAAAGCCGCCGATAATTCTGAAGCAAGGAGCATCCTTCACGGAATCCCCTTTGGAGTCAAGGACCTCTATGCAGTCAAGGGTTATCCAACACGGTGGGGCTCTCCTGGTCATGAACATCAAGAATTTGATTACAACGCCACCGCAGTTCAAAAGCTATTTGATCTTGGTGGCGTTCTGCTTGCCAAGCTGGAAATGATCGAGTTGGCAGGGGGCGGCAACTACAACACCCCTTGGGCTTCTCGAAGCGGTGCTTGCCTTTGCGCCTGGGATAAAACAAGATGGGCAGGGGGTTCAAGCAGCGGGTCTGGTGCGGCAGCTGCTTTAGGGGCTGCCGCCTATACGCTTGGAAGCGAGACGGCAGGAAGCATTGTTTGCCCAAGCGCGTTCAATGGCGATACAGGGTTTCGACCCACGTATGGCAGGGTCAGTCGGCACGGAGCGATGGCACTTGCTTGGACCCACGATAAGCTAGGTCCGATTTGCCGATCGGCGGATGATTGCGGTATCGTGCTTCAAGCAATTTCGGGCCCCGATGGACTTGACAGAAGCACTATCAAGCAAAAGTTGAACCTAAACCATAAAGGCAAACTTCCCAAAATCGGGCTCCTTAAGCATAACTTCAAGAAGAATAAGGCCGAAGCCTGCGAGAAAGCCTACGAATTGGCGATATCTGAACTCAAGAAGCTTGGATATGAATTTGTTGATGTTGCTTGGCCAGAGTTGCCTTACGGAGACGCGGTCAACATTATCGTCGCCGCAGAAGGAGCCAGCGCTCACGAGCTTTTTATCCGGTCCGACCGTCTCCAGCTATTGCCAGACAAGTATCAGGTTGCGGGGCTTGCCGCCTCTTTGGAGACTCCTGCAACGGACTACTTGTGGGCAATGAGATTTCGAAGCGATGCATTAAAGGCCAACGAAGTTTGGGACCATTGTGACTGCATCTTTATGCCTGTCTTTTACCACGGCGCCGTTTCTGCAACAGAAACTTTTGATAAGAGCTTTGTGAACATGGGCGGCGATGATGGTCCTGCCAATTTATTGGGTTGGCCAGCTATTGCTTTTCCGATTGGCTTTGAGGGGCACCTGCCATTGGGTGGAGAGATCATGGCTCCCGCCTATGGAGAAGCCACGTGCTTAAAGGTAGCAAAAGACTTCCAGAAAGTGACCAATTGGCACCATCAGCATCCACCAGAAGCTATGTAGCCGATGATCTGCCGTAGAGAGCTTCAAAAGCAATGATAGAAGCTGCGACATGGACGTTTAGACTGCGACCTTTGCCTGCCATGGGGATGAAAACGGAATGATCACAAGCGCGAAGCATTGTTTCGTTTATTCCAACTTGCTCGTTCCCTAACACCAAGCATGTCTTGGCGGGGAAGGCAAAGTCTGTGTAGCACTCGGCGGAATCTGCAATTTCAACCGCAACTAAGGCGTAGCCTTTCTGCTTCAAATAGCTGACTGCATCTTGGGGCTTTATGAACTGCTGAAATTGAACCCGTCGATGGTGGCCCAATGAAGTGACGCTAATTTGAGGGTGGGGTGGGCTTGGAGTCTTTCCACACAAGACCACCTCTACCGCGCCGCAAGCATCTGCAACCCGAAAAAGCCCTCCAACATTATAAGGATCGCTCCAGTCATGCAGCAAAAAGGCAAGTTCTATTTCAGATCTTTTTGCAGAGTGGCTCTTATGCAGATTCCTAACTTTGCCTTTGCTCCGTAGCGTGCGCATAGTTTCAGGCTTAATCCAGTTGCCTTTAATCTAATGATTGATGAGACCAAAGGCAACTGGGAATCGATTTACAGCCTTGGCAAAGAAGCGCCAAGAACCATATTTAAAGGAACATCGGTGGCGACTCCGTTTGCATCCACGATGTGGAGGACTACCGGTCCTGGGGAAGTTCCAGCCCTAATAATAACCTGGCACAAACCGTGGAAGAATGAGCGCTTCCATTGAGGAGGATTGCCAGGGGAAGACAAACTGACCCCTTTGCCAAGTCCACCGCCTCCGCCAATGTTGTGAACCCAAACCAGGATTTCGTTCTTGCCGGGCTTGAGGTACTCACTAACGGGGAAGTTGTAGCTCTCATCCCAATGGTCGGTATGGCCCAAAAAGTGTCCGTTGATAAAGACATCTCCAACATCATCAATCTGCCCAATGGAGAGCAACTTCATGCCGGTTTGCTTATCAGACAGGTTGAAATCAGCCTTGAAAACGGCGGCTGTGTTGGGCTGGGAAATCTGTTGCGCATCACTGAGGACTTCAACTGGGCTCCAACTGAGCTTAATTCCGTCCGGAAGAACGCCCATCGGCTGAGTGGCATTATCAACTGATGCCATTTGCCAATCTCCGATAGGTAACCGAACTGGCTTTTGCACATAGACGTCGGGCTCATGACAGCTGGGATCGCCATTTCCAACACCGATGATGGAGGCGTTGTCGGAAGAAAGGGAAAAGTGGACTTCCTCACTTGCGTTAGTGGCGGGGTTGTCGTTGGCATCAAGCGCCGCCACATTCACAATAATGTTGTGTTCACCGTCGGCAACAACTTGAGTGGCACTAGGGGTTGCGCTGAGTTTGTAAACAGGTCCGCAAGTGACTTGCTTATCTTCGCAAACCACCTTACCGTGGTTGATCCCGAAAGCTTCTAAGGTTCCAGGCTCGTAAGGCACTTGCCATTCTAAATGGTGAAGCTTAATGACCTGTTTGGTTCCGAGGTCTTTACCATTAAGTTTGAGATCGACCTGTTGGCAATTCGATTCTATCCAGACGAGTTTGTCTTTCCCTTTGTCCCCGGGCCAATTCCAAGTTGGGGCAAGATGGACCATTGGCTGCTTAGTCCACCAAGCCTTGTAATAATAAGCCACATCTTTGGGGAATCCACATGTATCTAAAACGCCAAAGTGGCTGCTGATGCAGGGCCAACCATAGGGAGTCGGTTCTCCCCGATAGTCAAAACCGGTCCAAACAAAAGCCCCTGCCAGGTACTTTCTTGGCTCGTAGTAGTTCCACCAACCTTCTGCCAAAGAGCCCCAGCCGGGCTGATTGGCATCATAACCGCTCATGTAGCCCTTCTTAGGATCGGTAACGTACTCTCCACGATCTGTGACTGTACTTGCCTCTTCGCTCCCGTACATCGGCTGATTGGGATGCAGCTTATGATAAAGGTCTGTATCGCCGTTGCTGATGTAGTTCCAGCCACGCAGGTTCAGTACACTGTTGGCTCCATCCCAAGCGTTTCCTTGGTTACTTGCCATGGAAATTGGACGGGTTACATCGTGTTTGTGAATGACATGCATCAAGGTAAGCGCCATTGCCTTTCCAATCAGAGTTGGGTTAAGGGGCTCCTCATTTCCAATAGACCACATAATCACGCTGGGATGATTTCGGTCTCGCTTCACCATCGTGGCAAGGTCTTTTTTATCGGTTGCACCAGAATCAAAGGTGCGGTTTTCATCCATGACCAAAAACCCGAGCTTGTCACATGCAGCGAGCAAGGCAGGGTCCGGCGCATTATGAGAGGTCCTTAGGGCGTTAAAGCCATACATTTTGAGTTGCTTGATTCTATAGATGTCCAAGTCATCGGAAACCCCAATGCCAACTCCTGCCGCGTCTTGGTGGTCGCAGGCGCCTTTTAGTTCAACTCTCTTGCCATTGAGGAAGAAGCCATCATTGGCAGTAAATTTAATGGTTCGAATGCCAAATTGGGAGATTTTTGAATCTAATATGTGCCCATTAGAACCAAGAACCGTGTTTACGGAATAGAGATTTGGGTGGTTAATAGACCACAATTCTGGCTTGCTGACAAGCATTTTAGTGATAATATGCCGACTAGAACCAGCTGGAACTAAGACTTCTGCCGATGCATCGGCAGTGTGGCCCAGAGCCTGAGAACCGCTGGGCGCTATGACAACGGTGGATGCGACGACTTCTTGGTTCTTGTCGCTTTGATTTCGGACTAGGGTGTCCACCGTCACTTCGGCTTTATTGCCAATGACCTTTGAGTCGACCGCGGGGTTAAATTCGGCAATGTGAATCGCGTTTTTGCGGAACAGCCAGACGTGACGGTAAATTCCGGCACCCTCGTAGAACCAACCGCTGCCTCTTGTTGCATTCACGCGCACAACCAAGGTGTTGGGTCTTGTTTGATGGACAAAGTCTGTAATATCAAATGAAGTTGGCAAATAGCCGCTGAGATGATGTTCAATGCGGATTCCATTAACCCAAAATGTTGCGTCTTGAAAAACTCCATCAAAACGAACCTTTAGTTTGTCACCGGGGTTCATCTTCGGGGTGGAAAAAGTCTTGCGGTACCATCCTATGCTTGTGGCGGGGAAGTCTCTGCCAACCGGTTTTGATCCGTGCCCCACGTCTGCCTTGCCATCGGGAACAAAAGGAAGCTCGACAACCCAGTCGTGAGGCACATTGACGGTTCTCCACGAGCTGTCGGAAAAATCAGGGCTAGGGGGTCCGTCTGGATAACCTGGCTTAGAATCTTGTCCAAGAGTTCCGTATCCAAAATCTTTTGACCGAATGTCGGCATTGCCAAGGGCAAATTTCCAATTGAGATCGAGATTGTAAACAGAACGAGGGGGGAGTTGGCTGGATAACTGCCTTCCAGTCAAGGAACTTAAAACGATGAGCGCAGTCAACATTAGTTTCCATTATGAACTGCTCTTAAGATTCTGTGAAGACGCTGTGAATTCCGCGTCTGAACTTGTTAGTTGGCCACCTTTCTTTTTGCCTCGTTTTATCGAGAATAGAGTTCGATTTCGCTGACTTGAGCCGCATTGGGATATTTTGGATTGGCAGAGGATGAGATCGTTAGCCGGAAGGAATCGGCCATGATCGGCGGAAAAGTTTTTGTGAAAAGCTGAGTAAGCGCATTATTTTTTACTGAAAACAGAACCGTTGTCTTGTTTTCAAGGCGAACACTGCATTGAAAATCAACCGGATAGCCGGCTGGATCTGCAAAATGGAGAATGACTCTTCCGATCATCGCAGGTTTAGCAAGATGAATTTCAACCCAATGAGGATGAGGCGTTAGAAGTGAGGAATGCCATCGGTTAGAAAAATCACTAGGAACGGCAATGACGCCATCGTTAACAAGGGCGGTGCAGCCTGGTTCTAGGGCATATTCGCTATCCGATATTGCAGTTGCGCCATTCACGGCAAGGGCTAGGTCTTTCCTTGGGTCTAAAATTCTTGGTCTTGGAGGGGGAAGATTGGTCCACTCTGAGGCATGGGTAAGAGTTTGCCAAGTTTGCCCAGTTTGGAAAACAGTCATTAAGTTGACGGTTTTGGGAATCCAAGTGCGAAAAGTATTGGATTCACTAAACCCATTTCCGGCAGAAGCATAGTCACAAAATGTCAGCCCGTGGGCTCGAAATGCCATCCAAGCTCCGATCCTTTTTGCGGCAGAACGATCTACCACAAATTGAAGATGTTTGGGCAGGATGATGGTTTTTGCAGTTAACGGGTTGAGCCTACTATCCAAACTCAGCACGATTGGGCCCCGCTGGTAGGCTACAAAATGGTTCATCTGCCTAACCCTGACCTTCATATCAAAGTGGATCTCAACCTTATTCCCTTGGTGCCATCTCCGATTGATTTTGAAGTAGCCTGGGTTTGGGAAATACGTTTTGCCAGCAAGTTGGATTTTGGTTTGATGGCTCCAAGATGGAATCCGCAGCGTAAGGGTAAATCGTTTCTTAGCTTTGGGGTTTACGGTGATGGTCACGATATCACCAACAGGATAATCTCCCGCTACCATGAGGTCTGCCTTCGCTAGATGGGCAATCGCAGGGCTATACAGATTAACTACCGGCCCGCTTGAGCTATTCATAAATGCCCACTTTGGGGTCAACATCAAGCCTCTGGGACCATTTGTCACGCAGCAGCTTAGTCCAACATCTGCATGCTGAACATAGCTTGGAACGCGCACGCCCATAAGGCCACTAAAGTAAGCCCACCAGTTACCCTGAGGCATCATCGCCCCGAGCAGCCCATTGTCAAGGTTCTTCTCGAGTTCATCGGCGTAATGAGGATCGCCTGTGAGCTGGAGCAGTTTGTAACAGAGCCTCATCCATGTCTCGGTCACACAGGTCTCCATTGGCTTATCAACCACCCCAGTTTGTTTGTCCTTGCCATCAAACCAAACCTCATTCCTTGTGCCAACTCCAACAATGGTTTCTTCATGGGCTTCTATTTGATGAGCTAAGTTGATGGCTGCTTGCAGGTCATTTGGACTTCCAGTGACCTTGTAGAGCTCACAAAGACCTTCGAAGCAAGACATCATTTCGTAGGCCTTGGGCGCGCACATCTGGCTCGGGGCGGTGTCAAGGAGTGCGTCTTGGATTAGCCTCATCCCGTGGGGCAGCCGCTTAGAGGGCTTGCTCCAGCAAGAAACAATGTACTTAGCAAAATCGAGATATTTGAGGTTTCCAGTCCGCTCGTAGACCATCACGACGGGTCCCAAAACCGATGATGCGGGTAAGCCATTCCAATCACCGACGTTGGCAATGTCCACTTTTCCGGGGCCGAATTCTTTAATTAAGACGTCGACCTCTTTTTCGCATGCCTGGAGAACTGCAGGATTTTTTGTGCGGTCAATATCGGCAAGTAAGCCCAGGAGTGCATATTTGCAGCCCCATACGTCCCAGCCTTGAAGCCGATATTGTGGTTGACGGGTTCCCAAGTAGCCATCGGGAGCCACGGTTGCCAGAAGCTCGTCGGTGGCAAGCTTCATCTTGGAACGGGTCTGATTTGTTGAATGATAGGAATCGGCAAGGGCAAGGGAAGTGAACCACTTGCCCCAGTACTCGCACCGCCAGTCACCAGACCCGATTTCCGTTTTCAGTTCGTAGGGTGCGATGACTGCTTCAACATCCTGTGCCAATATGCGGTTTTGAAGGCAAAGACTCAGCTTATTTTGGAGTCGACCAGAAAAAGTTATGCTGCCAGGCAAGGCGGGGCTTAGCTTGGGCGCCACCACGTGGGCGCGAGCTGAGGCAATTCCCAAGAAGTGGCAAGCTATTAAAACCAATCCGAATTTATTGAAAAAAATGCGATTACCACCAGTAAGTGGTCCACGTTTTAAATGCTTCAAGATGCCTTATCTTAGCTTTATTGGTTGCGTAAAATCAGAAAGCTGGCTTAGCCCTATGGAATTCCGTTACCATTTTTCACGCTATAAGAGACATAGGGATATCCTGCCAGCGAATAAATGGTGAGTTTGGTTGATAATCCTTGGCTCGGGGCCAAGCTAGCAACCGGAAATTTCACAACAAAAGAATTGGGGCTTGTGTAATCAAGCCCGGTAGCCTGATAGACATTGAATCCAGCTGTTTTGAAGTGAATCACCAGAAAGATGGGGCCTGCAATTGTTGATGTGCCTTTGTTAATTAGCATGACCGAAGTTTGGTACGTATTTTTGATCGTGACTTTCTTAACTGGCTTAGCTAAAATCTCGATATTTTGGTTATCTGAGGCAAAGGGCAAGGTGTATTCAACGTACTTTGTCAGTTGAATAGGATTCGTGCCTGGGTCAGAAGTGATACCGGGCTGAGGAGGCAAGATTTGATTAAGGACATAGCCGTGAGGCTGAGGCCTGCCACCAAGAGTTGCCCTTAGCGGATCGTGGGCAAGTAGAGTCGTTCCTGTTTCACCGGTAGATGTGATATAGCTGAGTAGGCCTATCTGTGTGCCAGGTTGCACGCCACTCGGGAAGAGCGAGCCAATGGGGATTGCCGCCTCTAGCCCTGTCACTGATCCAAATGGGTTTGCACGAGGCAGCCATGCAATTTTAACCGGCTCGCCAACCTCAATCCCCGGTTTGTTGGGGTTGAGGTTAAACAAACCAGACATGGCCCCATCAAGCGCAGGCATGGCGGGCCCTCCGGTTCCAACAATACCAAATGAGCTGTCGAGAGTGAATTGATGAAAGGTCACCAGTCCAAAGTTCGCAGAAAAGCCAAGTGGCGCCGTCACTGCCGAATTCGACATGAGCCTTCCCGCTTCTCCATAATCATCACCTATCGCGTTGAAGTTAGTAAATCCACTTGAGCCGCCAAGATTTGTATCAATAAATGTCACCACCCCATTGTTATAAGCGTTGCTAGTGTCGACCTGTCCCGCTAAACCAAGATAGATGTAGCGGTCGTCGCAGTTCACAAGCATCTCATCGAGGCGATTTGATTGGCTTGTGGGTGTTACGGTTTGAGTTGCTATCGGATTGCCAAGGCCAGATAAGTTTCCATTCACGGAGTCCGCTGGATCTCGTTCGAGATCAACAAAAATGGGGAAATCTTGAAACACACCGGGACCACCATTTGTGTTCTCAAAAACCCGGATCCTTAGGCAATGGAGTCCGTCTGGAAGGGCGGTCAGATTGAGGTTGAGCGCCGAGAAAGTGGGACCACTGCCAGACAGTTTAAAGTAGCCATCGCTTAATCCTTCAGCGGTTCCGGAAAGAAGCTGAGTGCCAGGAAGCTGGACGCCATTATCAACTTTAATCAGGGCTGAACTTCCAATATCGGTTGGAATTTGCAAAGACAGATAATTACTGTTGATGGTGTACAGTTGATAGCTTCCGGGGCCGCCATAAGTTCCAGCTGGGGTTTGGACGGTTCCTGGCTGGACCGTTCCCGATGAACTTGTGACTACAATTGGGCTTGTTAAGGCAGGTGCCTGAGGGGTGTAGACCACGTATCCGGTGCCATTATTTGGAGAGGATGCACTTCCATTGGAGGGAACGGTTATACTGACGGTTCCGTTGGCGGATACGGTTAGAGGAGGTTCTTGCTTGGTTAAATCGTCAAGAACCGTTCCAGGTGCAAATGCGGTTTGAACCGTCGCGCTCAGCGCCGTGCTATCGCCTCGATTATTGAGTCCAACCAGCATGACTCCAATGCCACTGACTTGCCTTTCGTACACAAAAAGGTTTGTTGATGTGTATCGGTCAACCAGATTTCCTCTGCCAAATCTTGCCCTTGCATCCACAAGGGTCGGAATCAGGTTGTCTTGATAGCCAAGCGCATCATATCGGCCAGGCTTTGGAAATTGGCTGTAATTGAATGGGTCCAGATTATTGCCATCAAAATAGACGATCGTGGGTTCAGGATCGGTTAGGGTGAATGCGTACGCTAAATTACTAGAGGTCGGTGGCCCGTAATCGTGGCTTTGAACAAAGGAAACTCCTTCATCAGGGGCAAGGCCGCCATTGGCAAAGGTCAGGCTGGTTGCAGAGTCAATGCCATATGCGTTTCCTAAACTTGAACCTAAACTTCCAAATCCATTTGAATTAAAGAGGTTTCCAATTGTATTGAAGAGAGGAAAGTCCAATAAATCCATCCCCGTCTTTTCGTATTCTCGAAACTCATAATTGTTTTGATTGTCATCTTCTCCAAAGACAAACAGGTTTGGATTATCTGCGTAAAGTTGAGGAAGCAAGCTACCACCGTTAACCCAAAAACCGGCCTGTGAGTTCAATCTATTAAAAAAAGCAGGAGGTATTTCACGCACCGCATCTAGCCTTAATCCATCAAAACCGATCGCATTAATTAGCCAGCTGCACCAGCGCTCTAGGTACTGACGGACGTCTTCATCGGTAGGAACACCCCCCGGATAGTACTGCGGATCGAGAGGTTGACGAATAAAAGATGGCTTGCCGTAAGCGTTAAATGTGGCCCAAGCGGGCAAATTGAAGGGACCTGTTTCAGTGAGATTGCCATCTTCGTGGGCAATGTCGGCAAGGCCACTAAGATCACCATTGAGGATATTGAGGGTGAAGGGAGTGTTGTTATTGAAGTCAATTTGATTGTTATTGGTATTGGCAGAAGAAAAAATATGAAAGTCTTCAGGAATCACATTGGGATAAGTGTCAATTGGGGTTGAAGCACGATTATCGTTGTGATTGAGAACCGTATCACAATAAACTTGGATTCCAAACCGGTGAGCCATCTGAATCAACTGTTGAAGTTGCTCACTGGTTCCATACTGGGTTGGAACAGTACCCTGCTGGTATCGATTGCCGAGATCAAAACGATCGAACGGGTTGTATCCAACGCTGAATCCTCCACCACCTGCTTTCTCTGGCGGAGGTAAATAGAGGGCACCGTAACCATCAGCTACCACTTCGGGTAGCCATTTCATCATCGTCTGATAGTTAGTTGCAAACCATTGAAGAATGGCTCTTCGCTTTGGTTTAGGTTCAAATCGGCTGATAAATCCGTAGTTTTGGCTGCTGTTGTTATCAAAAATATCAATGCCATTGGTCGTTTTTGCTTCTAGGTAAAAAAGAACGTCAGTATTGGGAGGCAAGGGACCCAAGACGGTGTACCATTGGCTGTTGTTTCCCGTGTTGTAGTCAAAGCTGAGCTGAACAGTGTGGCTGGTGTTCCAGTCATCAGTAGTGTAGGTTAGAAATACGCTTTGGCCAGGACTGACCGGGTACGTCTGAGTGGTGACTGATATTGTTTGATTGGGCTCAATAAATCCGCCTAGGGTTGGCATAGTGCCGACTCCCGTATTGGTGAGAGTTGTGTTGCCAAGAAAAGAAAGCTGCTGGGCGCATGATATGGCAGCAATGCCTAACAGCATTACCCCCAATAGGAGTTGGCGGATGAGCGATCGGAGCATAAGGAAGGAAAAGTTTGGGTTGGATGCTTTGCATCCAACCCACTACGTTAGTTAGGCCTTGCGGCGTCGAACAAAGAGGCCGATAGCACCTGTGGCCAAGGCAAGGATGCTGGCTGGCTCGGGAACGGACTGGCTGACTGTGAAGTAGCTCACTCCGTAGCTATTCAAGTTAATCGGATTGTTGGCCCCGAGGGTACCAAGATTTTGGGTGTGAACACTAGCGCCTCCTAGGAATTGGTTGGACATGTAACCATTGCCTCCTCCATTGATTGCGGCTAAGATGTTAATGGGTCCGGTTGGGTTGCCAAGAGCTGCCAACGAAATCCCAAACTCCATTCCAGTGGTAACGCCGGCTGCATAACCTGATGTTAATGCAGTTCCGCTTGCTCCTGATTGGCCAGGAGCGTTGCTGTCGTTAATGGCAGCAAGTACTCCATTGGGATTAGTTCCTCCGGTCAGCGCACCAGTTCCGGTGCCCCAAGTTCCGTCTCCCAGATAGTTATTTGACCATTTTCCGCCACTATAGGAATCTTGGTTGACGTACAGGTTAGTGCCGTCGCCGTTGATATCCAGAATTTGACTGGCATTGAGGCCAGTTGGAAGGGTCAGATTATCCAATCCATCGTTTGTGCCAGAAAGAGCATTTTGGCCGGTTGCGTTTGTGCCAATGAACACATCCAAGTGGTTAAAGTTGCCTTGAAGGTTGCCAGTGAACATGAGGTACAAGGTTCCGCTCTGGATGGTTGCGTATGCGCCGTCCAATTCGTTTTGTCCTCCGCCAAAGCCAGTAACGATGGTTTGCAGTGAGTAAGCACTGCCATAGCCGCTGTCTCGTGTTCCATCAACAATGATATTAGCGTGGGCTGCAAAGGCGGCTGCCATGGCTAGGCCCACAATGGTTAGTTTATTGATTCGATTCAATTGAGTTGACTCCTCGTAGAGTAAAGGGTTTGCAAAAAAAGTCGGCCACAAGCCTACTGATGACGACCTGGTTAGTTAAGTTATGATTCAAGATTGGGGCCAAGAAGACAACTTGGCTGAATTAATGACCTCCATCCTGAATACGAAGTGTGCCAGACGGCAAAGACGGCGATTTGCGGTTGGTGTTTACCCGCGGACTTAAAATGAGAAGCCTTGGTTCCAATTCCTTTTCTGGAACCAACAACATGGCAGTTTTTGGCGCAATTATGCTCCTCCAAGTTCCTCCCGGTATTTCTTGGAAAGACTTTCCTGAAATGGCGTCTTCTAAGACAATGTTTTGAATATTTTCCGGTAGTTTAAACTGAAGAAGCTGCTCTTGGTTTGAACGGTTGACAATACACAGGGCTGCTTTCTTTTGATAGATTCGTGCAAAGGCCAAAGTTTGAGCTTTATCGTTTGTCAGCAAGAACTCAGGGCGGCCCATCTGCAATTCAGGTGAGGCATTTCTGGCTTTGATCAGGGATTTATAAAAGGCAAGGGTCGGATTTCCTTTATGGTCCAAATACCATTCCATCGGATTTCGGTTATCTGGATCTTTTCCACCCGCCATTCCCAATTCATCTCCATAGTAGATGGTAGGTGCTCCCACCCAAGCAAACTCTAATGTAGCCGCGATGTTGCGTAGAGCTGAATCGCCACCACATTCTGTAAGAATGCGAATGGTGTCATGAGAATCAATTAAGTTCATCATGTTCCGGTCGGATTGAGGTGTGTACCACCCATAAACCTGCATGAGGGTATTTGCAAGGACCGAAGGACTTGCTGAACCTTTCTGTCCTACAAAATTCCAGACTGCAAATAAGAAGGGGTAGTTCATCACAGAATCCCACAGATTGTTATTCAAATAAGAACTGGAGTCACCCCAGTCTTCACCTACAATCCAGTCATTGGGGTTGATGCTCTTGACTTGGTGATGGAATTTGCGCCAAAACTGGTTTGAAACTTCTTGAGCAGCGTCGAGTCTCCAACCGGCAATTGAGGCGTGTTGATTCCAGAAACTTGGCACATTAAGCAAATAGTGAATCACGCCAGGATTGTGGTGATTCAGCTTCGGCATGCTTGGATAATTGTCCCAAGCCTTGTAATTGGGATTATTTTTAATTTGAACCGGAAAACCGTAAAAGGTGTACCAGTGCAGATATGGGCTAGCTTCGCCGTGTTTGACCACGTCTTGGAAAGCAAAAAACTTGGTGGAAGTGTGATTAAAAACCCCGTCAAGTACGGTGCGAATTCCTGCCGACTTTAGCCTTAGTGTTAGATCGGCAAACTCTTCATTGCTGCCATAGTGAGGATCAATCTGTAAGTAATCAGAAGTCTCATATCCATGGTAAACGGTGGACTTAAAAATCGGATTGAAATAGATGCCTGAAATCCCCAAAGACTTTAAGTAGTCAAGGTGAGATTCCATGCCTGCAATATTTCCCCCCGCGTACCCAAATAAGGCTTTTGTCTGGTTCCACTTTGAGTCAGGGGAATCTTCTTCGGCGGGATTGTTGTTGGAAAACCGGTCCGGAAAGATTTGATAAAATATGGTGTGCTGAACCCAGTGAGGAGGGTTCAACGAAGGCACCGTATCTTTGGATAGATCAAATTGATTCTTGCCAAGCTGCCTTGTAAAACCCTCGGGCCCAAAGTACCTGACGGTAGCTCCATCCTGAATTTTGAAGCCATAGCGAAATGGTTTATCCCCGTGCCAAGGCAACCGGATCACGTCATATTGGTAAACCGGATCGGTGGAAAGAACGCTCATGGACTTGCCAACTTGACCGTTCTTAATAAACCAAACCGACTGCACATCGTTTGGTCTTAACCGTAATTCCACTTGCAATAGACCGCCTTCGTAGCTGCGATCCCAATTCAAATAGGGAAGTTCTGGCTTGTGCTCGATTGCACTGTAGGTGATTTTTCCGTCCCCGATTTCAGCAGGGGTTTTATAATCAGGAGGGAACACCCAAGTTATCGAGTTCACATTCCCGCTTCCATCACTTTGGTTGATGGCTTTCGGGTCCGTCATCCACTGGCTACCGTTGACAACAAATTTGTACTGATACTCGCCGGCGGGAAGTTGTAGGGTCAGCCGCCAAATTGTTGTGCCTGAAACGTGGTTCATGGGCATGGCAGTGGCATTCCAGTTGTTGAAAGTCCCTGCCAAAGACACGGTCTTGGAGTTTTCTGGGGCGCTGAAGGTAAAAGTTTTTGAGAAGGTTTCGGGTTGATTTAAAGTCGACTTCTTGGCAAGCTTCCTTTCCTTAAATCCAAAGCGCAGAGGGCTCAGACGAGCAGGATTTGCAAGGAGTAGAGGGAAGATGAGCATTAAAAATGACTCCACATACAACTAAGGCTGTTGACCTCAGCTTTTCTAATGCTTCCTTTTGCTTTATTGAATCCCACCCACATTGGTAGTTTTACCTTAAGAATACGTATTCACAAAACCGTATTACCTTCTCATTGTACACCACGCTAGGTTCAAAATGACACCTCAAATCAAGAAACTAGTGAAAATACTAGGTTTTAATCCGCAGTTAACGTGGAAATCAACAAGCTTGAAGGCCGGTAGGGGCTTTATCCAAGCCTTTGGCTGACTTTCGCTTGATTCCAAAGGTCGTCCCACTCGGCAAGAGATAAATCCCTCAGCGGTTTGGAAGCGTGAGTTTCCATGAACTCGAATCGTTTAGAGAATTTTTGATTGGTGATCTGGAGTGATTCCTCGGGCTCAATTTTGTGATGCCTAGCTATGTTGACAAGGGTAAAGAGGAGGTCTCCCATTTCAGCTTGAATTTGCTTCGTGTCTCCCGATTCAACCGCTTCCATAAATTCTTGGAGTTCTTCATCAAATTTCATCCAAACTTCAGATTCGTTTTCCCACTCAAATCCACTTCTTGCCGCTCTTTTACTGATCTCGTAAGCTCGCAAAAGGGCAGGAAGCGAGTTTGGGATGCCGGCAAGAATGGAACTTGATTCTTGCTTGCTGCTTTTTTCTTGGCTTTTAATGGAGTCCCAGTTTCTAAGAACTTCTGCTTCGGTTGTTGCCTCTACGTCTCCAAAAACATGCGGATGGCGGCGAATTAGCTTGCTAACTATAGAATCACAAACGTCGGCAAGGGTGAATTCTCCGGCCAAGGCCGCCATTTCCGCATGCATTAAAGGCTGTAGCAAAACGTCTCCCAATTCCTCGATCATGGCCGATTTGTTTTTGTCATCAATGGCCTGAAACAGTTCATAGGACTCTTCTAAGAGGTACCGCTTAAGAGATTCATGGGTCTGAGCTTGATCCCAAGGGCAACCTCCCGGGCCGAGGAGGCGGATCGCAATCTGATTGAGGTGCTCTAGGTTGCCAGAAGCTTCTGGAATCAATAAGGTGCCATCTGTGACCTCACCTTCCTGCATCGGAAGAATGGTAACCCCGCTTTCTTGAAGAACCAAACAACCGTTTGAGCTGATGTCTGGGTGGTAGCAAGTTCCGGCTCCTCTCAACTCTTCAATAAGTTGTTCTTGAAATGGAGGAGCCGGAAGATGCTTGATGACAACCAAGATTTATTTGCCCGACGATTTTAAGGACTTACTGACCTGGGCGTACTGCTCGGCAAAGGTGGGATTATTGATGACAATCTTAGACTGGCCCCGCAAGTCATTTAATTCCTTAGCAATGTCATGAAGTTTCGTGCCGCGATCCACCATCAGGGCCCTCCTTATGGAATCGGTTAACGCGGAATCAAGAGGAAGAACCTTCTGAGGAGCTGCGTTGACAAATAATAGCTTAAAGTAGAAAGTTCTGCCGCTTTGGCTAGATCCTACACCCCAGCCAGTTGTTTCTCCAATCTTGACGCCCTCTAAGGCCGTCTTGAAATAGCTAGGTAAATTGGATTCGGGGATAAATCCAAAATCGCCACCGCGCTCTTTGGTAATGTCGTCACTGTACTCTTGGGCGACCTTATCAAAAGGTGTTCCCGCTTGCAGTGCGCTGTCAACTTTGGCTTCTTCTTCGGAAGAGGATAAAATAATGACTCTTAAATGAACCCGCTTGGGCAAGGTGTACTGATCTAAATGCGTGTTGTATTGGTCTTTAACTTCTTGATCGGTAACAATAATGCCGCGGGTGAGAATATTGAACCTAGCCGCTTCTAACTTGTATTTAAGACGAAGCTCGGATAGGGGGCGACCACTTTCCGTCCAATTCTTTTCGAGCAAGGGATTGGCTGAGAGGGCATCTCTTTCCAACTGATCAACTTGAGCCGCCGTGGGGCTAACTTTATACTTTTCCGCAAGCTGCAGTACCAATTGCTCGGTGATCAATCGGTCCAAGGTCATCAGCCCGGGTGAAACTTCAACGTATTGCTTGCCAACCAGAGTCCCCATATCTCCAAGGAATTCCATTCGGTGATAGTATTCGCTTGTGCTAATCGCATGACCGTTCACTTCTGCAATGGCGTCCGAGGTAGTGGCTTGAGCAAAGGCAGAAAACGAGGCTGCCAAAAAGATGGCGGCAGCGAGGAATCGGGTTGAAGAGATCGGCTTGAATTTGATTGAGGTTGTCATTTGCGGATAGGTGTTTAACGTTTGACTATGGCGGTAAGTTCTGGCACTGCTTCAAAAAGGTCGGCAACCAGGCCAAGGTCAGAAACTTCAAAGATGGGTGCATCTTTATCTTTATTGATTGCAACGATGATCTTGGAATCCTTTATGCCCGCAACATGCTGGGTGGACCCGCTGATGCCGGCAGCAATGTACAAATCTGGAGCGACGACTTTTCCGGTTTGACCAACTTGAAGGTCATTGGGGGCAATACCAGAATCAACCGCGGCTCTTGTGGCTCCAACCGCTCCGCCAAGGGCATCGGCAAGACTACCAATAACTAGCTCAAATGTGTTGGCGTCTTTAAGCGGTTTTCCGCCGCTCACTACAACTTTGGCTTGGGCTAAATCGGGCCGCTTTTGAGCGCCTTGTAGGTTCTCAAGAACCCTTGTTCTTGCTGATGGAGTGGCTGGAATCCTTATCACTTCGGCAGCGGGGTTGCTTCCATCTAATGTGGGTACCGATGATGGCTGAAAAGAAGATGGGCGAAAAGTTGCCAGAAGTGGGCTGCCCTCCACTTCGACGGTTGCAAGGACCGAACCTGCGAGTATCGGGCGTTGAAACCGATTGCCGCCCACAACACGGATAACGTCGGTCACAGCCGGTCTGCCAAGTTTTCCCGCCAAGAGCCCAATCAAATCTTTACTCGCGATGGAGCTAGGGGCAACTATGGCAGAAAACTCCTGGATGTAGGTCCAAATGGAATTAACAATAGCTTCCGAAGGATCGTTGGGACTGAATTCAAGTTCAAAGATTTGCTTTGCGCCGAAGTTAGGCAGGGATGCTCCGATTGCTAACAAGCTCAAGTCTTGTCCAAGGGCCTTGGCAAAGGCAACGTTAGCAGCTGCATCAAGTGGACTAAAACAGATTCCTAAACAGCCCGCCACCTTACGATACCGCCCCCAAGGATTTTAGCTCTGCAACCAGTTCTGGTACGGATTGAACCATTTTGCCTGCCTTTCTAGAGGGAACAGATTCCACCGAAAGAACGCGGTATTGAACTTGATCGTTATGAACCGGAACTCTTTTTTCAAGCGGTTTGGACCTTGCCTTTATGATGCCAGGAAGGGCGATATAACGGGGCTCGGCTAGCCTTAGATCAGCGGTCACAATTGCTGGTAATTCAAGCGACACTCTCTGCTCTCCTGAGTCTGTTTCCCGCCGAACCTCAATATGTGAACCAGAAAGTGAAATCTGAGAAGCGCACGAGCAATAACCCCAGCCTAGCAGAGCGGCCAGCATTTGGGAGGCTTGGTTGCAATCATCATCGGTGGCTTGTTTGCCCATGATGACAAGTTTGGCACCAGTCGATTTTGCAATTTCGGCTATCTCTTTAGCAACTCCCAATGAATCCATCCCCCCTTGCTTTTGGACTAAAATCGCAGAATCAGCCCCCATTGCCAATCCTTTTCTTAACTGCTCTTCAGCCTCATCAGGGCCAATCGAGACGACCGTAATGGCAAGTTCGACGCCTTGCTCGCGGAGCCGTATTGCGGCTTCAAGAGCAATTTCATCAAACGGATTGATTTCGTGCTTGACGTTGGCGACGTCCAACCCTGAACCATCGGGAAGGGGTTTAACCTTGATGTAGGGGTCTGGCACACGCTTAATTGGCACTAAAATATTTATCATCACTTCGTTGGGAACAGTTCAAAAGTTTACCGTTCGAGATGGCAACTCCAAGTCGAGGGTGACTTTGTCAATTCGGGGGCTATTGTAGGCGCTTTAATTTCTAAGGGGCTTCCCATTTTCTAGCATGGCTTTGATTCGAGCAAGGGTAAGTGCATTCTTGCAAAGGTCCAAAAAGAGTTTGCGTTCCTTATCCAAAGAATCTTCGTAGCTTGTTGATTTTGCAAAGACTTGCTTAATAGATTCACCGATCAGCACATCATGGGCCGATATATCTCCCTTGAGTTTTCTCTGAGCAAGGTTCTGATCTACCATCCCTGCCAAGGGGCCCTCAATGGGCCTCCATTGGAGCTTTTCTTGGGTTGGCGTGGTCTTAGCAAGATCAATCGCGGCGGCAAGAACGTGATCCTGGTTGAACTCGATGGCATCAGATTCTTTCAAATAGCCAGCTTGCAGCGCGATCAGGGCGTTGTCTTGGATATGCCCCAAAGTGAGCGTTATAGCCGCATTGGCAGCTTCTTTTGCACTTTGCTGAAACCTGGTTCTTAAAATCGTAGTGCCTCGCCCGCCTGGCAACAACCCGACCCGACTTTCTGGCAGTCCAATTTTTGCTTCCGAGTGGGCCACAATTCGACTGCAAGACATCGCAAGTTCTAACCCGCCGCCAAGCGCATATCCATGAAGGGCAGCAACTGTATCTTTAGATTCTAACAGTTCTCCCAGCTTTTGCAGCAAGACAAGATCGGCTTCGATTGCCTCAAAATCACCCGATTCAATAGCATGGTTAAAGACTTTAAGGTCATATCCAACAGAAAACGAACTTTGGTTGGAAGTTAAGACAAACCCAGTTGCGGCAGATTCATTGATGCTGGCCTCGAGGTCTTTGCAGACCTGAGGGGTGATTGCTCCCATTTTTGAGGTAATAGCAAGAACGTGGATGCCGTCTCCTCCATCATAAATGTCTACCGTTGATTTGGATTCCAACTTTGGAAGGCTTTCAAGGGTGATATACCTGGGCTCATTGGGGAACGGAGCATAGGATTGGCCATTGTTTTCGAGGAAAGTTTTGCCTTGATAGAAGGGCTTGCTTTGAATGCCACATTTTTCAGCACCAATGATGTCAATAAGTTCAAAAGGACCTAATTTCCACCCAAAACCCCACTTCATGACGCGGTCAAAATCGAGAGGGCTAAAGCTAATCTCAGACCGAATTGCGTGGGCGTATGCCAGGGCAGGAATGAGATGAAGACGCAAAAACTCGCCAACCTGATCACCCAACTGAAGGCTCGATACAATCCTTTCTGCTGTGGGGACCTTTTGGGTTGATTCAATAAAAGAGAACTTGGCTTCTTGATAGGGCCGGTAGGACAGCCTCTTGAGGTCTAGGCTGAGAAGGCTTTTGCCCTCCTTCCGGTAATAGCCCTGACCAGATTTGGCTCCAATCCAATTCAGATTCAGCAAAGACTCTACTGAACTAGGGGTCTTGAGGGCATAAATGTAAGGGTCATCTTGGCACCGGGCAAGCAGGTTCGAGGCTATATCGTTCATGACATCAAGCCCAATGATGTCGGCAAGCCGAAACGTGCCGCTTCGTGGTCTGCCAATAAAGGCGCCGGTAATGGCGTCGGTCTCCTCTACAGTGAGATCAAGCGCATTGGCAGTATGAATGGCTTGAAATAGACACCACATTCCAAAGCGATTTGCAATGAACCCGGGAGTGTCTTTGGCAAGGACAACCCGCTTGCCAACTTGGTATTCCAAAGTTTCGATAAAGCACTTGGTGACCTCTGGCTTGGTTGAACTGGTGGTGATCAGCTCAACTAATTTGAGGTACCGAGGAGGATTAAAGAAATGAGCACCCACCAGTCTTTCTCTCATGTCTTGAGGCAATCCTTCTGAAATGGATTCGATTTGGAGCCCGCTGGTGTTTGTGGATATCAGCGCATCAGGTTTTATAACATCCGATAGCCGTGCAAAGAGCTCTCGCTTTGGTTGAAGTTTTTCGATGACAGCTTCACAAACCCAGTCTGCATCAGAAGCGGCCTCTTCTAAAGAATCGAGGCCGATAGTGGAGACATGGGCGGCGGCTTCGTGAACCATGAAGTGGGGCGGGCTTGCCGATTTGCACTTTTCCATGCCATTGACAGCAGTCTCTGCGGTGAGATCGGCCAACGTGACTTTTAAGCCAAGATTCACCAAGTGGGCTGCAATTCCCGAGCCCATCGTACCGGCTCCGACAACAAGAACTTTTTCGAGTGGTGCTCTATTCATGAATTAAGGAAAGGATCCCTTCATTCAAAGACGGATGAAGTGGTTGTTTTGGCGTCAATTCTCAAATTCATTAATCTTCTTAACGCTCAAGAAAAAAAATGGAACCTTTTTTACCTATCTTGCTTCTTTTGAATGTGCCGACATATATACTAGTATTTAGTTTGACAACGATGCAAAAACTTGAGGTGATCCAAGATTCGACGATTTAACCGCCCACCCCGCCCTGATCACGGGCCAGAAATCAATGGGCGCCTACTTAAGCATAAAGAGGTCCGGCTAATTGGGTCGGATGGGCATCAGGTTGGTGTTGTAACTAGCCGAGAGGCTCTGGACATGGCGCGAGCCGAAGGGCTGGATTTAGTTTTAGTATCTGGTACAAGTTCGCCTCCAGTCTGCCGTATCATAGATTACGGCAAGCACAAGTACGAAGAAGGGAAGTTAGGCAAGGATAAGAAGCCGAAGCAGCAAGAAGTCAAAGGCATTAAAATTAGCCCAAGAATTGCGGAACACGACATCTCCTTCTTGGTGCGTAACGCAATTAAGTTTCTAGAGGAAGGCAACAAGGTTAAAGTTGTTTGCCGATTTATGAAGCGAGAACTTGTTCACCCCGAACAAGGTAGAATAAAACTTGATTTATTTGCCGAGCGTGTGAAAGAGCATGGCACGGTAGAACGAGCCCCCATTTTGGAAGGGAATCAGATGAGTATGATCGTGATTCCCGTCAAAGCCGGTTCGGGTGGTAAAAAACATGCCAAAGATCAAGACAAACAAGACAGCAGTCAAGCGGTTCAAAATCTCGGGGACAGGGAAGATTCTGCGACGGAAGTCGCATAATAACCACCAGTTCTTGCATAAGAAAGCGAGCCGAAAGAGACGCTTAGAACAAGAGCCAGAACTCTTCAGAGGCGAGCGCAAGCGCGTCCGTCGATTGTTAGTTCTGTAAATTCATCAACCTACCGCTACCGCCGATTTTGGCTGGGACCCGGTCTATTAAACAAAAGGAGATTCAACTATGGCACGCGTCAAACGCGGTCTAATGCGCCACAAGCGCCACAAAAAAGTAATAGCAAAAGCCTCGGGTTATTGGGGCAGAAAGAAAAACGTCTTCAGCCGTGCTCACGAGCAGGTCATGAAGTCTGGTCAATATGCATTCCGGGATCGTCGAGCTAAGAAGAGAGATTTTCGAAGGCTTTGGATTGCCCGTATTTCGGCAGGATGCTCAGAAAACAGCATCAAGTACTCGGAACTGATCCACGGTCTAACAACCCAGGGAATCGAAGTCAACCGAAAGATGCTCAGCGAGCTTGCCATTCATGATCCCGCAACCTTTGCCAAGGTTGTAGAATCAGCACGAGCCGGACTGTAAGTCGTTTGAGCCCACTGGCTGGTCAAAAGCCGGCCAACTAAAGCTCTTCACCTTTTCAATTTTTAGGTGAAGAGCTTTTTATTTTTTGGTCTTTCGTTTCACTGACTTTGGTGCTGCCGACTTTTTAGCCGTCTTTTTCCACGACGGCTTTTGACTTGGGCCCGCTTCTCGCTTTTTCTGGAGCAGTTCCTGGGCTTGGACCAGTTCTAAGGAAATGGGATCGGTTCCTTTTGGAAGGGTTGCATTCGTGGTTCCGTCAGACACGTAGGCGCCAAATCGGCCAGAAATAACCTTGATCTGGGCTCCATCTACGGTGCCAAAGTCTTTGAGTATCGCGGGGCCAGCTGAAGCCGTCTTGCCTTTGGGCGCAGCAAGGATGGCAACTGCTTCTCCAACCGAGATCATAAAACCATCCCTCCAATTGGGAAGCGTCCTACGCTCGGTTCCCGACTCTAAGTAGCCACCGAACTTACCCATTTTGTACAAAATATCTTCTCCGGTTTGAGGGTTCTTGCCGACCGTTCTCGGAAGAAGGCAAAGCTGATGGATATCGTCTTGAGACAAATCGAACGGCGAAACATTGGGCAAGGAAATGAATCTTGGTTTGGTTTTCGATTCGATTTCTTCCTCCGTTTGCTCGACCTGCAGGTAGTACCCCCCTCGATTTTTCAGCAGGAGGTTTCTGCCGGTCACAGGATCGATGCCGAATGGCTCTTCCTTGCCTTTCTTTCCATCTAAGAGTTCCACCGCCCTCGCTATAGTCAAGTCAGCAGGGATTGTGTCTTCCGGGATTGAAGCGAATTTTTTGGATTCGCGAGGGCCCTGCTGAAGGAAGGCGTCTCCCTCTCGACTGATTCTAATCACAATGTCTTCTCCTGTTTCTGGGTGCTTGCCAAGGTGAAAAGCAGGGAAGGGGATTTCCGCCTTTCTGGTGTCGACAGCTGTTTTCAGGCCATTGTTGCCCAAGAAAAAATCCTTCAGATAGTCGCTCCGCTTCGATTTTCCTTCTGCAATTTCATCAAGAGACTCGTCCATTTGGCGGGTGAAATCGAGAGATGCAAATTCTTGAAAGTGATTTTCTAAAAGGTCCATAACCAAAAAGGCCTTAAAGGTTGGCACCAAGTAGTTTTTCACTTTTCTCACATAATTCCGCCCGGGACCGATAACTCCTAGGATCGAGGCGTAAGTGCTGGGCCTGCCAACGCCGTGCTGCTCTAATGCCTTGATTAAAGTTGCCTCTGTATAGCGAGAAGGCGGCTTGGTTGAATGACCAACCGCGTTGACCTTTTGACAATTTAAGATGTTTCCCTTGGCCATTGGAGGCAAGATCCGATTCTCATCATCTAGATCAGAGTCAGATTCATCAATTCCTTCCTGATAGACACGCCGATACCCATCAAACAAGACCTGCTGACCGTTTGCCTGGAAGGTAAGCGCCTCTTGACCCACCGAAACCTTGATTTGGGCGGTGGTTTGCAGGGTTAAAGCTGGCTTCATTTGGCAAGCAACTGTGCGTTTCCAGATCAGATCATAAAGCTTGAACTGTTCAGCGGTCAAAGATTTGCTGAGGGCGTCTGGCTTAAGCTGAGGATCGGTTGGTCTGATCGCTTCGTGGGCTTCCTGAGCGTTCCTAACCTTACTGGAATAGGTTCGAGATTTGTCTGGCAAGCAGTCAGGATATTGAGATCGGATGTACGAGCGCAATCCATCTACCGCGGTGGAAGCCAAGTTCAAACTATCGGTTCTCATGTAAGTGATGAGACCTTGGAGTTGGCCGTTGACAGTAACCCCTTCGTAGAGTCCTTGAGCAATGCGCATGGTCTGTTCCCCTGACCAACCAAATTTTCGATTGGCTTCTTGCTGCAAAGTCGTGGTCATAAACGGCGGTTTGGGAGAATCGGAAACTTCCTTTTGCTCAAGGCTCTCAACCGTCCAAGGAGAGGCCTTGGCAGAGAGCTCGGCAAGACTCTTAGCTTCAGATTCCAGCAAGTGCCGAACAACTTTTTTGCCTGGTTTTAGCTGGCCAGTCGTTGGTTCGAAGTCTTGAGATCCGGCAATGGCAACTGAATTGATCTGCTTGAGAACTGCAGGAAAGGATTTTCCCGCAGTTTCTAGGGTCGCGGTTAAATCCCAGTAGGCTGCCTCTCTAAACTGCATCCGCTCCTTTTCGCGGTCAACAATGAGTTTGACCGCGGGGGTTTGAACCCGACCGGCACTAAGGTTGGGCCGAATTTTGGTCCATAAAATGGGGGATAAGGTGTAGCCAAAGAGCCGATCAAGGACACGTCTGGCTTCCTGAGCCTCAACTAAGTCTTGATCAATTTGCCGAGGATGGTCCAGGGCGTATTTTATGGCGTCTTTTGTGATCTCGTGAAAGGCAATTCTTTTGATTTTCACTGACTTTGATGGCTTGAGCACTTCAAGAAGGTGCCAGGAAATAGATTCTCCTTCTCGGTCTTCGTCAGTAGCTAACACAAGCTCCGTTTTTCCCTTTAAAGCGCCTCTTAGCTTGCTGACCTGTTTTAGTTTTTCCGGGGTGACCTCGTAAAGGGGGGTGAAATCGTTATCTATATCAACTGCAAATTGGGACCACCACTGTTTTTTAAGCTCCGGAGGAAGTTTGCTGCCATTTTCTGGCAAGTCGCGAATATGGCCGATGCTGGCTTCCACTTCATAATCGGAACCTAGATAGCCTCCAATGGTCTTGGCTTTCGCCGGTGATTCAACAATTACAAGTTTTGATGCCATTCTGAGTAACCAAACAGTACTTAATGTCTATGTATGACGTCTTTAATACAGCGGTTTGCAATCCGGTTCCCAATTCTGGGAGAATCCATTGCTTTTTTCGCTGGATGAACATGGGTTCAGCAAAAACTGCCAAACACAACGTCGCCAATGGAATGTACCGGATACTTTGAGTATTTGCATGACGTTGAGATATTGAGAGCAATTGAGACTATGAATAGTATTGGCATCCAACAATGGAAAACAGTTCCATTCTTGAGAAAAATGACCCTTGGGCTTGCCCTTTTTGGTTTGTCTGTTTTGGCGAGAGCCCAAACTAGCGGCTACCTTGGAATCTATGCACTAGGAAGCAAGTTAGGTTACTCTTCTTATCAAGAGACTCATACCATTCTTCACAACACTCCGGTTAAGGAGACGATGTCTTACACCCTGATCAAGGCCAATATGATGGGGACTTCGCTAAACGTCAAGGTTGATGGAAAGTCCTTTTATTCGGCGACGGGACCTGTGGAAATTGACTATGTGACCAGCAGCAATGGCCGCGATCAAGATATTACGGCTGAGTTCAAAGGGAAGAAGGTTTTTCTGGCTATCAACAATTCGGGTACTGTGAGCCATCTCACGCTTCCCATGCCTCCGGGACCCGTCACCGATGATCCTCTTTCGGGAGTGGTTTTAAGCGGTGTTAAAAAGAACAGCGACCGCGTGGTGTATGTGCTTGATCCCACAACCGCAAGCTTTATTAAAACTAAAGTGCAATTCAAGGGAGAGACAAGTCTGACGATAAACGGCAAAAAAGAGTCTGCTTATTTGGTGCAATTTGTGGATCCTAGAGCCACGGAATATGTTTATCTAAAAGGCAACAAAGTCCTTGAAATTTTGGGGCCGATGGGGATGACGATGATTCCAGAACCTAAAGACGTTGCCACCAAGGGATTTGGAGATTCTAAGGTTGATTTAGCTTTTGGATCGAGAATTGTGCCAAAGGTTCCTGATGGTGCCAAGCCCAATTGGGAGTTTTTAAGCCACTTGAAGGTTGAGATTTCAACCGCAGCTGGCGCGCCGAAAATCCCGACTTTGCCGGGCCAAACGGCTCGGATTGAAGGTGATAAGACTGTGGTTTCGATTGATCCGATTCCGTTTGAAAGTCCGGCTGGGGTCACCATCGCGGAAGCAGGCAAATTAAAACCGCAGTGGATTCAGCCCGATTTAGACGTACCATCAAATGAGGTCAGATTTAAGAAGCTTGCTCAATCTATTGTTGGCCCAACAACCGATGTTGCGGAAGCGGCAAGGAAGATTCAGAAGTGGGTATTCAGCATCATGACGCCTGATGCCTCGATTGGGGTGCTGAGGAATGCCAACGACGTTTTGGCTTCTAAGCGCGGCGTGTGCCGAGATTACGCCATTCTCTGCGCCACAATTTGCCGAGCCTCTGGCATTCCTGCAAAGCTCGTAACTGGGCTGGTTGATTGGGACGGAGATTATTACTACCACGCATGGGTTCTTTACTACAATGGCAAGAACTGGGTTGGGCTTGATTCAACATGTCCCGACCGTCAGATGTGTGCTTCACACATTGCCCTTGCTTATGGTTCACTAGCTAAGGCTTTTCAAACAATCTTTTTACAAAATCCCACGATGACTGTCGTATCCTACAAATAGAACAAAACCCCATTTATGAGCAAACAAAAATCCGCACAGGAACCTCAAACTCCACCAAGAGAAAGCGCTGACGAATCGACCGGCCAGTTATCTAGGCGCAATCGGGGCTTGTATATTGCGGTTGTTATATCTTCGGTCTTAATTGGAAGCCTGTTTGCCTTTGTTGGGCCGTTCTTATTGGAACTCCTCTATAAAGCCATTAGCCAAAACTCAACCGAGCACTATAGCAATTCATGGTCTTGGCTTCCCTTTTTGCTTCTCGGGTTGATTATCGGAAGCTCATTGGGTCGAAGAGGATACTACGGCAGTGCCAAGCTTGCGGTTCGGTGGGAGAGAACTGATCGCGGAGATAAAGTCACCTTGTTTTTCGGATTCTTTGCTGGCTTGGTGATTAGTCTGCCGGTCTTGAGTTTGCTAATCTCGGCAAAGATTTCCGGCAAAGCTCTGCCACTCTTATCGGTCGGCGTGGTCCTCGGGTTTGTCTCACTGGCGGTGTACTTTTTGCAATCTATTCGAGATTTGCTTCCTTGGTATAAGCAATCGGGAGTTACCAAGCGGTCTGGCATAAAAATTCTCGATACTAACGTCATCATTGATGGTCGAATTTATGATGTTGCAAAAGCGGGGTTTTTGGATGGCGAACTTTATGTTCCCAAGTTTGTCTTAGAAGAGCTCCAGTTTATTGCCGATAACCACGACGCATTGAAGCGCAACCGAGGAAGGCGAGGGCTTGATGTTTTGCGCCGATTGCAAGCCGAGCTTGAACTAACAACCGGTGCCTACGACCGCTATGCGCCCGATCCCCATGAGCCGGTGGACAGCCGTCTTGTACGAATTGCCAAGGCGATCGGAGCCGACATTGTTACCAACGATTGGAACTTAAATAATGTTGCTCGGCTCCAAGACGTGAGGATTCTTAGCCTCAATGAACTTGCCCTAACTTTGCGCCCCAACGTCCTTCCTGGCGAACCAATGAATCTTAGCATCCTGCGTGAAGGAAACCAGTATGGCCAAGGAGTTGGGTATCTGGATGACGGCACCATGGTGGTGGTAGAAAACGGAAGGGAACATATCGGGGAAACAAGAGATGTCACGGTTACCCAGGTCATTCAAACCGAAAGAGGCAAAATGATCTTTGCCGAAATTGAAGAATCGGGAAGCGAAGCCCGAGGTTCTAAAAAGCGTTGAAGGTTGGAGTTGCGATTCTTGCGGCGGGAAGCAGCAGTCGGTTTGGAGCCGACAAAGTCCTACTTGAGTTAGGGGGAAGACCGGTTTGGGACTGGAGCGTCAGGACTTTTCGTGGCATCCAAGACGTCTGTGAAATCGTCATAGTAGCAGGTGAGAATCGCTCACAGATTGCCTCTAAGACGATCCTTCGCGTTGTCTCAGGTGGGCAAAGCCGACAATTGAGTTCTCGAATAGGGGTGGAAGCCCTGATGAAGAACTGCGACGTTATCCTGGTTCATGATGCGGCGCGTCCTTTTATTGACGAAGACTTGGTTACCAAAGTCATTGATGCAGCTCATCAGCATGGGGCAGCAGCTTTAGTGACTCCAGTTCCCGACACAATTCGGCAAAGGGTAGATGGAACCGCAACCCTTGTGGATCGATCCAGCCTTGAAGCCATGCAAACTCCCCAGGCTGCCACCAGGGATAACTTTGCTAAAGCGTTTGCTTTTTTAGATGCCAATCCCGACCAAACATTTACGGACGACATGGCTCTAGTCGAGGCAGCGGGGATGAATTGGGTCCCTGTAATCGGATCAAAATTAAATTTTAAAATTACAGCAAAAGAAGATGCTGCGATTGCCAACGGGCTGCTGCGCCACGAAATGCGAACAGGCTTAGGATATGACGTTCATCGATTTTCTTCTCAACTCAGCAGACCCTTGTACCTAGGTGGTCGGCTATACCCCGGAGAAATAGGCTTAGAGGGGCATAGCGACGCAGACGTCATTCTCCATGCGGTTGTTGATGCACTGTTAGGGGCAGCGGCTCTTGGTGATATTGGGCAGCACTTTCCACCCACTGACGAAATTTGGAAGGATTGCTCTTCTTTGCAATTTGTGCAGGCTGCCGGAAATTTGGTTGAGATGAACGGCTGGAAAATTGTCAACTTAGATATCGCGGTGATTGCAGAGGCACCAAAGATTATGCCTCATGCAACCGAGATGAGGCATAAAATAGCAACCCCGCTGGGGATCGGCGTCAATCAAGTTTCGATTAAGGCAACAACAAACGAGGGGTTGGGAGCTATTGGACGCAAAGAGGGGATTGCTGCCTTTGCAACGGCCTCGATAGAGCGGTATCAAGCCCCAAGCTGGATGCTTCCCACAACTTCCAATTAGCGAGATCTGACCGCGGCTTGCTAGCTGTGCGAAGGCATATTTTGTACCGAACTCAGATGCGGAAATCCCTAATAATTCGAAGAGCTTCTTCTCGATCTTTCCAGCCCCTAATATCAACCGACTTGTTTTCTAATTGCTTATAGACTTCAAAAAAGTGAGTGATCTCCTTGGTGGTGTGCTCGTTGAGCTGGTCTAGGCTTTTTCGATATCCGTAGCGAGGATCTTTGACCGCGACGCACATGATTTTTTCATCAGGGCCATTTTCGTCCGTCATTTCAAGGACTCCAATCGCCGATGCCTCAATAATGCAGCCGGGAAATGTTGGGTGCGTGATCAAAACAAGGGCATCAACCGGGTCTCCGTCCAAATAGTGGGTTTCGGGAATATAGCCGTAGTCAAAAGGATAAAAAAGTGGAGAATAAAGCACGCGGTCAAGCCGAATCAAGCCAGTTTCTTTGTCAACCTCATATTTGTTGGTACTTCCTCTTGGGATTTCGATGACGACGTTAAAAGATTCAGGAGCATTAGCCCCAATTTTGGCATTCAGCAAGGACACAAGATTAGGTTACTTCCTAGCGAAAGTTTTGGAGTTCCCGCGCCAACGCTTCCCGATTTGTCAAGAATCAACCGGAACTCATTTGGCGCTTAATTGGGAAGCCCGACGGTGGTTCCGGTTAGCCCCCAATGATGGGCGCCAGTCGCGGAGACTTCAGCGATCCTACCTGCTCGTTCCCCGTTGGCTTCAAAACAAAAGTGAATGCCTTCACGAGTGTAGCCAGAAAGAAATCCAGGATCTCTTTGAGATGGCCCTTCAACTAAAACCTCAAAATTCTTGCCAATTAGACCCTCATGAATCTGCTTGGTGACTTCATCTTGCACTTTGAGCAACTGCTGAAGTCGCTCCATTTTGAGTTCACTGGGCACTTGTTCCATCGAGGCGGCAGGGGTACCTGGCCGGGGAGAATAGGCAAAGCAATAGGACCCATTGAACTTAAGCTCCTTAACCAAGGATAGCGTGGCTTCGAACTCGGCATTCGTTTCGCCAGGAAATCCAACTATGATGTCGGTCGTGATGCCAATTCCTGGCATCCTTTTTCTTAGTTTTCCAACAATCTTGGTAAAGCCTTCCACTGTATAAACGCGGTGCATCCGCTTGAGAAGGTCATCATGACCGGCCTGTAAGGGCATATGACATTGCTCCATCACTTTGGAATGGGTGGCAATAACTTCGATAAGTTCATCAGAAAAATCTCGCGGATAAGGGGACATGTACCGAATCCGCTCTAGTCCTTCTACGTTTTGCAGCTTGCTAAGAAGCTCGCTAAACCTAAACTTGCCGCCTGGAAGATTCTTACCATAAGAATTCACGGTTTGGCCCAGCAGAGTCACCTCTTTGGTGCCATTTCCAGCGAGAACTTGCACTTCGGAAACGACATCGTCAACTGGCCTTGACCGTTCTCTGCCCCGGGTTGTCGGCACGATGCAAAAGGTACAGAACTTATCGCAGCCATATTGGATCGGGACATAAGCCTTGATTTTTTTGACAGTTGGCACCAAGCGGGTTGGAATGTCGGCCACGGTGGCACCTTTGCGCTCTGGCAATGAGATCGATTTCAACCTGCGCTGTCCATGAAGAGCCTGTTGAACAAGCCCAGTGAGGTTTCCCAAATCTCCAGTTCCCAAAACAAAATTGACATGAGGGGCTCGTTTAAGAATCTCGTCGTACCTAGCTTGGGCCATGCAACCACACACGCCAATGATGGTTTCGGGATGATGCAATTTTAAGGCTTGCAACTCTCCTAGCATCGAAAAGGCTTTATCTTCTGGCTTTTTACGAACAGAGCAGGTGTTCAAGAGGATGATCCTTGCCAATTGGGGCCGAGCAACTTTTTTGAACCCCATTTTCTCGAGCTGGATTTGGAGCTGCTCGGAATCTTCTTCGTTCATTTGGCAACCCCAGGTTTGAATAAAGTAACCGTCTGGCCGGTAAGCCGATGGGACAAAAGAAAGAAGAGAATCTTTTGGAACTGATTTTAGGGGGGTTGCAGTTACTGTATTGGAACTCAATAGAACCTTAAAATACCCGCAATGTTAACCAACACCCTTAATGAGAAGACTCAACAGCCGTATAATGATAGGGTGAAATCAGTCCTTTACAACCGAATCCTCATTTTTCTGGGATTCCTTGGGATATTTGACAGCGGAGTCTTAACAATCGCCGCGTTTTTTGGCGGCAACGTTCCGTGCGGTCCTCTTCATGGCTGCGAGGTCGTTGCTCAAGATCCGACTTCGCATCTCCTGTTAGGGGTGCCCAACGCCTTTATCGGACTTTTAGGATACGCGCTGCTCACTTTAATCGCTTGCGCAAGAGAATACGTTGGTTTCGACGATCCAAACCTGACTAAGGCTGCCATCGCGTTTTCTGGAATTGGGTTCCTAGTCAGCATTGGCCTTCAGTACCTTGCCTTCTTCCGTATCAAAGCTTTCTGCCCTTGGTGTTTCACTTCGGCAGTGGATATGACCCTGACCCTCGTGTTCACTTTGATGCTCGCTAAAATTGTCATGAAGAAGCCAATCGAAGTAGAGGGCCAGCCGCGACCGTCTGAACCTAGCCCTAAGGTTAAGCCGAGCTACATTGTGCCCATCCTTGCGGTGGTTACTTTTGGAGGGCTAGGTTACGAAGCGATCTCTATGCAGGGTCAAGGAGCCATTGTTGTTGATACCCCTCAGCAACTGATCACTCAGATGGAAGATCCCAGCGGTCACGTCATTAATCCTGGTGGCAAAGTTACGGTTGTTGAGTTTGGAGATTTGGTGTGTCCATTTTGCCATGAGCTTTATCCACAGGTGGAAAACATCGTGAACCAGTCTCATGGCCAAATTCGGTTTATCTTCCACAACTTTCCGCTTTACACTAATCCTGAGCACAAAGATGCATTGCCAGCCGCCTTCTTGAGCGAGATCTTAAATGAGAAGGGACAGTTCTTTAATTTTGTCAATGCGGTTTACACGACTCCGCCCGATAAAAAGACAAAAATGGTGACCCTGGACCAGATTTTTAATATATGTTCGAGTTTGGGCTACGATCCTACAAAGCTTCAAGCGAGGCTTGTTGCCATGGCTCAGAACCCCAACAACACGGATCCTGCGTTTCTTGCCGTGAAGAAGGACCTTGCCCTTGCCGCCAAATTGGGGGTTGATGCCACTCCGACCTACTATGTTTTTGCACCGGGCCAGCCAGAAGAAATGGCTCAAAACGATTCGATTCTTAAGATTCTAGCGGAGCCTGCCATCCACAAGTATTGGGGTTCACCAGCTAAGCAGTGACAAAGAACCAGAAAGTCTTAGTGGCAATGTCGGGGGGCCTTGACAGCAGTGTCGCTGCTGCCGTCCTTAAGCAGCAGGGCTACGAAGTTATCGGCCTGACGATGCAGATTTGGCAGGAAAGCCAGAGAGACCCGCGTCATGCAGGCTGCTGCTCGCTTGGAGCGGTTGAAGATGCAAGACGAGTGGCAGCCACTCTTGACATTCCTCACTACGTGGTGAACCTAAAAGAAGAATTTAAGGCTTCTGTGATCAACAAGTTTGTAGACGAGTATTCCAAGGGAAGGACCCCAAATCCGTGCGTGGAATGCAATCGGCATGTTAAGTTCGAACTGTTGTTAGAAAAAATGGAGGCTTTTGGCTGCAACAAGCTAGCTACCGGCCATTATGCCAGGGTCCACCAAGATCAAGACTTCCTGAGATTTCGCCTCCTTCGCCCTCTTGCCAAAGATAAGGATCAGTCTTATGTGCTGTATATGCTTGGGCAAGAGCAGCTCTCGAAGACAATTTTTCCAATGGGTGAATTCCGGAGCAAAGCAGAAGCCAGGGAACTTGCACGAAGCTTAAATCTCTGCGTGGCGGATAAGCCAGAAAGCCAAGATATCTGTTTTGTGAGTGAGTCAGGAGGCTATAAAGAGTTTCTTAGGAAGGCAAGGCCAGAATTATTGCAGCCTGGTGAGATCGTGACTGCGGAAGGTCAGAAAGTTGGCGAACATGAATCTCTTGCCGATTTTACAATTGGCCAGCGTCGGGGAATTAGGATTGCTTCGAAGCAACCACTCTACGTTTTGCAGATTTTGCCAGAAACGAACACGGTAGTTGTGGGAGAATCTCATTCATTACAAGCTTCCGAGGTTTGGCTGGATGAGGTCCTCTACCCAGCCGACGCGGTACCCAGCGAGGGGCTAGAGGTTGTTGCGAAGATTAGGTACAACATGGAGCCGCAGACTGCAGAATTCTACGGTGGCGCCAGCCCCCATTTGGTCTTCAAGAGCCCAGTTCGAGCAGTGACCCCTGGGCAGATTGCGGTGGCTTACCGAGGCGAGGAAGTTGTTGCAGGTGGAATCATCATGGGGCAAAATAATCAGAAAGTTGGGATTTAACAACCACGAATTTTGTCCTAATTATCAGGTAAGGTGCTAGACTACTATTACCGAAAACAAGAATGCGGAATGAAAAGCAAGATCAATTTGCTTTTCTAAAGGATAAAGAAATGAATAACGAAAGTGATGGAAACAATTTGGTATTTTTACTGGCCGGTTTTGGGCTCGGTGCAATTATTGGCGCCGCTGCCGGTTTGATGTTTGCGCCTAAGCCAGGAAGCGAGCTGCGAGATGACGTTTCAGACCGAGTCAAGGAATTAAAAGGGAAAACCCAAACTTGGCTTAATGAGCAGCGCAACAAGAGCACTTCGGCTCTAGCTTCTCCCGAGGAAGTTGGCGCTTAAGGGCCGATAATCAAGCGTGGTTGGTTGGAGAATCGCTCTATGGGCGGCGCTAGTCATTGGCGCCCTCGTCTTCTTGTTTTTAGTCAGAGCAATTCTCCTTCCGTTCCTCGTTGTCTTCATTATTGCAAGCGTCCTTGAGCCGCTTATACGTAAACTACGGTACCGAGGGTTTTCCCGAGGGGTCGCGGTTCTTTCGATTCTTGCCCCCTTTTATCTGGTTTTGGCGGGAGTCATTGCCTTTGTTGGGCCACGTATCGCTAACGACATTTCTGGACTCTCTTCTGGCATCAACTCGATTGCATCAACCCTATCGGAATCAACCGATAACACCAATTTCTTTATCAAATGGAATCCAGTCGTTGAAGCTCAGCAAAGTACTGGCATTGATGCCAGCATCGACAAGTTCTTAAAATCTGTACGGGGACCTCTTGAAAAGGTGGGCTTGCCCTCAACGCGGCAAGAGATCATGCAAGAGTACGTTGAGCCTAATAAGACTCAAATTAATCATGCGATCAAAAACGGGGCTCTTTCCTTTTTTGGAATCTTAGGATCGGTTGCTCAGAAGGGGTTTTCCTTGCTCATCGTGGTTGTGGGCGTGCCGATGCTGCTGATAGACCTCGAGAATTTTAAGCAGCAGTATCCTCGATGGATCCCACCAACAATAAGGGCCAACACCATGGCGCTGCTATCCGATATAGGGCAAGTTTTTACAAAGTATTTGCGGGGCATCGCCACGGTGCTTGTCTTATATATCGTTTCTGCCTCCGTCATTTTATCTTTGCTCGGCGTTCCTTATTCGCTGCTCTTGGGCATCCTTTTTGGGGCGCTCTATTTGGTGCCAATCCTAGGCAACCTAACTGCCTATTCAACACTTTTACTAGTTGTTGGATTGACCGGAACCACCGGAAACTTGCTTTTTCACGTCCATTCGCCCTGGATCTATGCAATTATTGTCACCGGAATTTACATGGTTATGGGGCTAAGCTTCGATCAAATGCTGTACCCAACTCTTGTTGGCAGTGCGGTAGGTTTAAGCGGAATTGTCAGCTTGTTTGTCATCGTCAGCGGAGCCGCTCTCTTTGGCATAGTCGGGATGATTGTTGCCTTTCCCCTTGCTGGCTCGGTGAAGATTATAATTGATCGAGTGTTGAGGTTCTCAACATCTTCCCAAGAGTCTTTAGCATTGCCTCAAATTCCGTTGCGCCACCGGCAGTCTAACGCCTAAGCACGATCACCAGAACTTGGGCTTGGTGCAGTTTGCTCTTTTAGATTTGGGTTGCCACAGGTTGGCTTTTAGCCTGTTCAATCAAAGATTTAATTCTGATGCCAAGGTCCTTGGCACCTAATATGATGGTTCTTGGCCCGGAAGAAAGGGAAGCTTCTAGCTCGATGGGATCAACAACAAGAAAGTAAGACTTTTCTTCGGTCTTAAGCAAAAGCTGGCTTTCTTGGACATTAACTTCGAGCACCTCTTCAATTGGAATTTTGAGCTTTTTGAGTAACGATCCAAAGGAAATCTCGGTATGAGTGACAACCAAGACCGACGACTCTTCTTTCTCTTGAACTAACGTCGCGGTACCCCTCCAAATGGTTCCTTTTTCGTCTATGCCAAGGTTTCCACTGCGGTATTCACGAAGCAGAGCCGCATCAAATCGATCATAAAATGAGGGCTCTTCAGCCACGGTTGGCAAATTGTGGGCCAATCGGTGCCAATCTTCAGGGGTGTTGATTTCATCGGTGTGGGAACGAAGGGCGATGGACGAGGTTCGAACGAGACGCCATAAATTGCCTTCAAGATCAAACTCGGTCCCACAGGCGGTGCAGGTCGGGCCCGGGTGAGGACTTATTTTACCTGCTCCTACCCATCGACTTTGTTCCAGAGTCAGGTGGCGACCTTGAAACCGATCGACAAATCCGTAAGGGTCTTCATAGGCGCCAAGGAGGGTGAAGGAATCGTCGTCAATGTAGTAGTCTGCCTCGCAAGCCGTGCAGTAGTGAGTGCCAACGCCGGGATCCAGATTGGCGGCGACTCTTGACCACTCTTCAGGAAAAAGCGTTTTGTGCTCATGAAGCTCAATAGGAGGGAACACACGGCCCCATCTGCCATCTACAAGGATGTCAAAAATCGCCTCACAAGAGTCGCACAGAACGACTTGCTTAGTCCTGCCCGAGATTTCTTGCCACTCTTGCCAGCTGTGGGTTTCTCCGATCCGGTCTGAGTCTTTTGGATCATCGGCAAGGGTCCAAATTTCACCTGCACAACTCAGAACCGAACCGCAGCCTTTGCAGCAAGCTTCTACTGACTTATGGATGAAGCCTCTGCTTCTTAGCTTTAGGGCGTGAACCGAGCAAATAGGGCAAATGGACTCGTGCTGAACGTTGTCCAAAATCTTTAAGACGCCGGTACGGCAAACGGGGCAAGCCAAGGGATGCAGGGCCCGCTTTTTGATAGTGCCTTTTCTGCAGACGGGACAAGCATCTTTTTTGAGGGGCTTTGGATCGGATAAGACTTCCCCGCAGCAGGGACACTGTTTTTTGTAGGGCTTTAACTTCTTGAGATGTGCGGTTCGATGATCAAAGTCTTCGATGGTGAGGGCCGAAGCAGGGGTGGCACCTCTTCGTAGTATCGAGGCAAACTCGGCCATGGTGGCGGGACGATCTTCGAAGCGCAAGTTCAGGCCAGCCTCAATCGCTTGAGCCAGAGATTCTCTAACCGAAGGCCGAACTTCCTTGAGAGGAGGCAAGCGAACCCCGTTCATTCTGTCTCCAACCGAAGGAGGAGCGTTGCCAACTAAGGCAAAATAGGCGGTTGCCGAGAGGCTGTAGATATCGGTGGCAGGGCCCCTGACTCCGAGCTCGCTAAACATTTCAAGAGGCGCGTAGCTGGGAGTAAAGATCGAGGTTTGAGAATCTGTTTTATCGGCGTGCCACTCTCGTGCGGCTCCAAAATCGATAATCACGGGAGCTTGCTTAGGTCGAATCAAGATATTGCTAGGCTTGATGTCTCGGTGCAAAATTCCTTTTTGGTGAACAGCCTCAAGGGTCTCTGCAATGTCAAGCAGTGTTCTGATCAAAGTGGGCTCATCTAAGGGACCAAATGTTTTTACCCAAGCCTCCAGAGAGCGGGCGGTTGGATAGTACTCAGTAATGAAGGCCGCTGTTCCATGATCGCTGCTGACGGCCCGAATTTTGGGAATGCAGGGCAGATTTAAATGGCTCAGAGACTTGGCTTCTTCTAAAAAACGCTGTCGCAGGCGATGGGCAGCCGAGCTTCCCAGTTCTTCAAGGTGAATGACTCCGTGTTCATCCCTGCGGACCCCCAAAGGCGCCAACTCTTTAATAACCACATCATCCTTGCGGAGCTGATCTATGGCTCGGTAGACAATTCCAAATCCACCCTGACCAAGAACTTCGATAATCTGGAAGCGGTCTTGGATCAGAGTCCCAGCGGGCAGAGGAACTGGTTTCACCATCAGGCTGTTATTAATGACGCTCCTTCACAATAGAAAATGTATTCTTCATAGTAACAGGTTATGGTTTTTGTCGCACTAGCCCTTCTCACTCCTCAAGCGGTTGGATCAACTGCAATAGCCTACAGTTTTCATAACGCTAAAACTCTTCAAATTTCAACCCTAATGACTTTTAGCGGAGACATCCCTATTTTAGGAGGGCAAAAAGGAGATGCGACTGCAAGCCTAGAATTCCACGTTCACAAGCTAGCGGATACAGGTAAGAAATTGAAGTTTAGTGAAGAGCTGACTCAATTTCATGTTGAGTTTAATCAAACGGTTTTGCCAATATCAGTCCAAGACGCCGTCAAATACTTTCCCAAAACTAGCTTTGAGTTTGACTCGGGCGGAACTTATAGGGCTCTCTCTAGCCCTCCGAAAAAGGTTCCTGTGCAGTTGCCAGGGCTTAGCTTGGTTAATGTGCCAAGAATAAGCTTTTTACCCCTTCAGCTACCAGTTGGCTTGGGACCGAAGGGCTCTACTGGCGTGTACTCAGAGAAAGTCAACGGAGGGGTTGCACGATTTAGACTGACAATTGGCGACTCGGCACCAATGGGAACCGCAATCAATTTCACCTATTCCTTTGAAAGAATTGGCTTGGAAGATGCAGCCGAAATGTTGACCACCAACCGAAAGGACGCGGTTAGCAAAGTTGCAATGACCGACCATGGAAAGGGTCTTGCCGTGTTCTCACCAAGTTGGGGCGCAATTATCAACGTTCAAATGTCAGATAAGGCTCAATACAAGGTTGTGAACCTATCGAGTCATAAAACAACTTATCGCCATCTCGTCAGAAAAGTTTTCATTAACGTTACGCCTCAAAGTTGATCCTTAAAACTAGCGGTTTAGCGCGTATTTTCTAAGAACAGGTCGGGATAAGTGAAGGTAGGATCGGTGGAACCTCCGTCATCAAGCCCGTTTTCTCCCGCGCTGTAAAGGAGAAACCCGTGTTGGCTGGGAACATAAAAGAACGGCTTGCCGGTAAATGGATCGGTTCTCGTCGCTGTGTCGGCCACGCTCAATGTTGGTGGTGGAGCGTGTCCTGTTTTTATTTGCACTTCTAATAGGCAATAAAGGATGAGCAATCGAGTTCTTGCCAACGTTGCATCATCAACCTGAAGCCAAGAATTGCCGGTTGTCATCAGGTAAGCCGCCAGCTCTTTCCAGGGAGCTGCGGCTGTGACCTTGTACTTCAACGGAGCCGCTCGCTTTGATGTTGGGAAATTTGCATTAGCTTCCAGCCAACTGGATTGCTGTTTGGCTTGATTAGCAAGATGGGTAAAGAAATTGATTTGGGAGGCAGAATTTTCGGACTGAAGGTGAACCAGAGCGCTTAAAGACAGTCTAGCTGATGGACCTAAAATCCTTGCCATGTCCTCTTGCTTGCCTTGCAGTGTGGAGTCTTGAATCGTCTCAACGATGTTCATCAGAGTTGCCGCCTCATTTTGAACGGTCACCGATCGAGGCGGTCTCTCGGCAAGAACGCTTTGGACTCCGCTTGCCAAGCTCTCTAATTGGGAGGCTCCAAGGCTTAGCAAGTTAGTCATGAGGGCTTTTCTGACCGCATCCGCAATTTGGTCTCCAATAATGGCGTCCTGAGCGTCGCCTCCATCCAGCAAGAAACCGAGCTTGGTTCCAAGGAGGAACATTTGAATTGCGTCATCTCCATTTTGGGTTGTCAGGTCATCCAGAATGCGCCACGAGAGTACGCGGCCCAGTAGGGCAAGGCCCAAGTTGGATTGAGAAGGCGCAAATGGATTTGATACGGAAAACTGGAGTTGGCATGGGCTTTGCAGTGCGGTCTGGACCTGCAAAATGAATGGAGAAATAGTGGCTTCCAAAGTTTTTGACTGCCTTGGCGTAAATTGAACTTGAACTAGAGAACTTCCAACCGAATCGCTGATTTGCTTTCCGATTTGAATGATCTGGCTAGCGGGACCAGGATTTTGAGTGACGGTTGCAGGGGGAGAACTATAGGTTGGAAATACAGGCGGCGATTTTTGGCCACACCCTGACGAGGTCATGAAAACCACCCCCAGTGCAAGGAGGAGGGTGCGTCTAGAACAGCTTAGGCTCAAAAAACTCAGGGATTTCAAAGCAGGCTCATTAAAACTACCCCGAGAGGGTAGATTATGACCTGATGAACAAAGCTGTTGTCCTTGCGGCAGGAAAGGGAAGCCGGCTCTATCCGGTAACCCATCGTATTGCAAAGCCACTCTTACCGATTGCGAATCGAGTCACTTTATTGTATGCCTTTGATAGGCTCACTGAAATTGGCATAACCGACGTTTGTTTGGTGGTTGGAGAACAAAACGAACAGCAAATGAAGGAAACGCTTGGCGACGGCTCCAAGTTTGGAATTCAAATTACCTATGTTGTTCAGTCTTCGCCTCAAGGAATTGCTCATGCCCTCGGATTTGCTAAGGATTTTGTCAATAATCAGCCCTTTGTGCTTTATTTAGGTGACGCCATCTACACGGAGGGATTTCAGAAGTATGCCGACGACTTTGCAAATTCTCCGTGCGCGAATCTAAGCATCGTCAAGGCAGTTCCAGAAGCGAGTCGGTTTGGAGTTGCCGTCTTTGATGCAAATTTTCACATTTCTCAGTTAGTTGAGAAGTCGGCTAATCCTCCTTCCAACTTTGCAATGGCAGGATTTTACTTTTTTGGCCCAGAAATCTGGCAGGTTTTGCCAGACCTTCAGCCAAGTGCAAGAGGTGAGTATGAAATTACAGACGCAATCCAGATGATGGTTGACAGGCAAATGGAAGTGCGGGCCGGCGTCTATTCAGGAGACTGGTTCGATACCGGTACGCTGCACTCCTTTTTGGATACCTCGCGGCATTTATGCGGCGGCAAATCTTTGGTGGATCCGACTGCAAGAGTCCTAGCCGCTTTGGGTGAATTTGCGGTGATTGGAGAAAATGCAATCGTGGAATGCAGAACGATTGAAAATTCGGTGGTCTTGCCAGGGGCTAACATTCGTGGCGATATCGAAATCAACGGTTGCCTGATTGGCGGATCGTGTGCGCTTTACAAGGATCTCTATAACGAAATTGTGTGGGGCAACCCCCTGGTTGAAGTGTCAGAAGACTGAAACTGCTTCGAAAGTTCCAGTAAAAAGCAAATCAAAAAAGGGACCAGCGTCCACTTGGCGCTGGTCCCTTTTTCTTTTCTCCGAAGATTAGTTGCCTGTTGTTGAAGATGCGGCAGGAGCAGTCGATCCTGTGGTAGCTGTTCCAGCGGTTCCAGAAGCGGCAGGTGCGGTTGTGCCGGCAGTTGAGCTCGTATCAGAGCCTGAACCACCGCTGCATCCAGCAATGATAGAAGCAGCAAAAGCTGCGATTAGCGAAAGGGCGATGATTTTCTTTGTCATTTGTTCCTCTTGATTTTCCGGCCCCCCTGAGATTGACAATTGCAAGCAATTATCAAAAACACCGAACCAGACGGGATTTTACCCGTGACCATATTATAAAGCATAATTCTGTTGCTTACAACCGGCCCTGATTTACTGACGTTGAAAGTTCCCAGTTTGAAGCAGATAAATGACGAAACTTGAGTTTGGAGCCTTCCTCGTTTCAATCACTTGAGGGTTTCTAGTATTGGATTGACCATTTTGATGTCGATTCTGGTAAATTGTAACTTCAGTGGAATCGAGCGCACATTCATCCGTTATTCGCGTTCAGAAAATCCGTTCCCAGCGTATTTAGGGGGACGGCTTAGAGAAGCTATTCTCCACATCTTGTGGCTTCCGTCCTCCTCAATTTCTTAATTTCTTAAGATTCTTAAGACCTTTTTGAGCCAATCATTGACAAACAATGCTGAAATTTGACGATATAAAATACCTCGACGACACGTTCGTGATGGGAACGTACAAACGAAATCCGGTTCTTTTTGTGCAGGGAGCGGGCTGCACGTTATGGGATAACCGCGGCAATGAGTATCTAGACCTTGTTGCCGGAATTGCGGTCAACCTTCTTGGACATTGCCATCCGGCGGTGGTCAGTGCGATCACCAGACAAGCTCAACAGCTCATCCATACCAGCAACCTTTACTTAACTGCGCCGCAAGCCAAATTGGCGGAAAGGCTTTGCAAAATCAGCGGAATGGACAAAGCGTGGTTTGGTAACTGTGGTGCCACCGCCAACGAAACCGCCCTCAAAATTGCCAAAAAGAACGGGCTCAAGAAACGCCCCGATGGGGATTATGAAATAATTTGCCTCCATCGAGGATTCCACGGCAGAACAATGGGTGCTCTTTCTGCAACTGGGCAAAGAAAGTATCAGCGCCCATTTGAGCCTTTGGTGCCTGGGTTTGTCCATGTGACTCCGAATGACGCCACGGAACTACGAGAGAAGGTTTCTCACAAAACGGCGGCAATTTTATTGGAACCTGTGATGGGCGAGGGGGGGATTTTGGTGTTAGAAAGGGCCTACTTAGAAGAGGCCAAAAGGCTCTGCCAAGAAGTTGGCGCGCTATTGATGTTTGATGAAGTTCAGTGTGGATTGGGCAGAACCGGTCATTGGTTCGCCTTTCAGCACAGTCAAGTCACTCCAGACGTTTTGATTCTGGCTAAGGGGCTAGGCGGCGGCGTTCCGATTGGGGCTGTTCTTGCCAAGGGGCCCGCTGCAGAAGTGCTAGAGGCTGGAGACCATGGATGTACTTTTGGCGGAAATCCTTTGTCTTGTGCGGCAGCGGTTGCAGTACTAGACACAATCCAGCACCAAAAGCTTGCCCAAAACGCAGCGAAGGTGGGGAGCTTTATCCAAAATGAGGTCAAAGGGTGGTCTCAAAAAGTTGAAGAAGTCGCCGGAATCGGATTGATGATCGGCATCAAATTAAAGGAACCAGTTGCCAGAGAGATCGTTTCACGGGCGCTTGAAAAACGGCTATTGGTCAACGCCACTGACGAATTTACTTTGCGGCTCGTACCCCCGCTGATATTAACCGAGGCCCAAGCCAACGCGGCATTGAGCATTTTGGCAGAGCTTCTGGAAGTTGAGAGGAAGCCAGTCCCGCTTATTGCTACCAAGCCGCCAAGAAGGCTTACTGACATCCTTGCCATTGACGATTATTCTGATGATGAATTGCAGAAGACCCTGAATTTAGCAGCGGAACTCAAAATCCAAAGAAAGGAAGCTCCCGCTTTTATTCCTCAAGTCGAAAACCGTTCGGTGGCTTTGGTATTCGAGAAGCCATCTTTAAGGACTCGAGTCTCATTTGAGGCGGCAATCCAAGAACTCGGTGGCCACCCGGTTTATCTAAGCAGAGCAGACATCGGCATGGGTAGTCGAGAATCAGTCAAGGATGTGGCTGGCAATCTGAGCGGCTGGGTCTCTGCCATTGTGGCACGGCTCTATTGGCACAAGCACCTTTTGGAACTTGCCGACAATGCAACCGTGCCCGTAGTCAACGCATTAACGGAGTTGGAGCATCCTTGCCAAGCGATGGCAGATTTATTGACGATCCAAGAAGAATTTGGACAAGAAAAAGTTAAGATCACCTATGTTGGAGATGGAAACAATGTGTCTCGATCGCTCGCCAAAGCCGCAACCCGCTTAGGCTATCCGGTTACGATTTGTGGGCCGGAGAACTTCCGACTTGAGGAGATGGCTGGCCTTAGCCAAACATCGTCTTTGGAGGAGGGTTTAGCGGGGGCCAAGGTGGTCTACACTGATGTTTGGATTTCTATGGGTGATGAGCACGAACAAGAGCATCGCCTTAAGGTTTTTGAGCCTTATCAGGTCAACAGTAGAGTTATGGCAATGGCAGATTCCAATGCCATCTTCATGCACTGCCTGCCGGCTCACCGAGGCTACGAAGTGACGGATGATGTTATCGATTCTCACCATAGCCGGGTGTATCCGCAGGCAGAAAATAGGCTGCATGCTCAAAAGGCGATGCTTAAGTTTCTTTTGGATTGGTAGTTTGTTGCCAGCAGCCTTCAACATTCCTAGCGGGCAGAGCCTAAATATTTTGCCGTACCTGCCAAAAATACGGATATGGATAATTTGGCCGTTTCAACGGAGAAATGGCTGCAAGACAGTTCAAGCGCCTTGGCAATTGTTAATGTGCCAAGGCAAAAGCCTCTTGGTCGCAGCACATTAAAGACCATCGAATCGTTCTTGCTAAGTCAAGAAGATGTCACCGATGCCTCGGTTTGGGAGCGTTGTGGTGCAGTTTATGCCCATGTATCGGTGTATGAATCTAGCTTGTGGGACGAAGCTTCTCTTAAGCTGAAATGCTTAAAATCCCTTGGCATTCAGATGACTCCTTCAGCAATTTATATGGTGATTGATGGGACTCGCGGTAATGAACCTTGCCGCCTTGCCGCATAAGGCTAGCTCATTCCAAGTCAAGTTAAGCATGTAACCTTCATCGTAGGTTACAATTTTGGTGCAAGAACTGGCACCTTAACGGTTCTTCGTTCGTCCTAAGAATTATGCTCCCTGCCCTTTTCATTTCTACTTTATTCCCAATAAACTCAATAAACTCAATCCAGAGCGGGCAAGCCACCGAAGTGGCAGCAAAGCCGGTCAATTTTGAGCGCACTTACGTGGTTGGTGTTAAGTCTCACTACAAAGTTAACGCGTCAATCGAAAATGAAGTGCGAGAACCCGCCCAAGGGCTTCTAACGTACTTGCCAACTGAGGCTCTGATCTATTACGATTTCTACACCAAGGTCCTAAAAGTTGAGGCTGGCGATGCCACAATCCGATACTATCGGCCATCAGTTTTTGAAACTGACGATGACGGATCGGATTCGGGTCCGGTCACCACCAAGATTCCTCTAAACGTCATTGTTGATCTGACAATGAGCCCAATCAACGAAATGTTGGACATGAAGGAGATTGCCTCGATTAAAAAACCGAAAGGGGTGACGGTGCCAACTCCGAACAATGCCACGCTTCCCCTGTTACACCAAGCTGGTGCGTCGATTGGTCTATTAGGGGGGCTGTTTTCACAGCTTCAACAAATTGCTGCTTTTATTGGCGGACCAGGATCTGGAATTGACCTCAAACCTGAATTGAGCTTGCTGCCAGTTTCGGTGGGATCAACTTGGGAAAAAACCGTTGGTTACGAGCCCCAAGAGATTGGAAACGGAAGTACAAAGACGGCGGTGAAACGGTTGGATGTGAAGTACACCTATATGGGGCCCGTCAAATACAAAGGCAAGAGCTTCCTTGAGATTCAAGGTTCAATCCATTTGGATTCTGACCTTCAAAAATACTTTGAGGATCAATACCATGCCAGTGCCGAAGAGACTCACCTGAAGTCTCTTCCCATCAAGCTAGACGAAACTTTGCATTTTTACTTGGATCCTAAAACGAAGCAAACAATTTATGGCATCGTTGATTCAACTGGCGGGGTGTCTTTTAACACAACCGACTATGATCAGCCTTTGCTTCAGATCAAGCTCAAAGGGCATTGCGATCTTAAGTTAGTTAGCAAGTCCTAGCCTCACGATTGCCAAAAGATATCGAGGGTGAATAGAAGATGACTTTTTCAAAAGTGGACCGGGCTCTGAAAACCACACTTTTTGGGCTAGTCATCTCTGTTCTTTCAATCTATGGGTGTGTAGAAGTCACAAAATCTCACCCTGATCAGTGGCTTCTTCTTTCTGTTCTTGGCTCAATTGCGATTGCCATGGAACTGATCTCCCTAGAATCGGCAAAGGCGGGAGTTCGGTTCACATTTTCTCTGCCTTACATTGCCGCGATTACGGTGGCAATTGGGGCAAGGCAGGGTCTGTTTATTGAGGTTCTTATGGTTACCATTGGCACTCTGTGTGCCTTTTGGTTTCAGGGATCTTTTCGGCTTTGGACTTTAGTGTGGAATCGGGCGCTTGGATTCACATCATTTTTAGCAGGTTTACTGGCCTATCATTGGTTAAAGCTTCACTTTGGAGAGACCTTACTAGCACCCGCAGAAGTCGTGGTTTTTATGCTTGCCTACGTAACGGTAGACCTGCTCGGCATGGCTTTTGTCCAAGGATTGCCCGCTCTCTCGACCCTTGCGATTACGGTCGGGGATTCGACTTGGCTCGCGGCCTCCCTGATTGGATTTTATATTTTGATCGGAGTTTTTGCGGCAAGTTTGGTCTATGAAGGCAGTTTTTGGCTGCTGCCAATCACCGCAATTCCTGCTTTGGCCTTAAGGGCAGGGATTAGTTATCGGGTCAAAATGGTGCAAACCTACGATGATACGATCACCGCACTAGCCCTGATGCTGCAGCGTGCTCACCCGTTTACTCATGATCATGTGGATAGGGTTGCGGATACCGCAGAAAGAGTGGCAAGGGTCTTGGGTCTTTCTCGGAAACAGGCAAAGCTTGTGAGAACAGCTGCCGTCCTTCACGACATCGGAAAAATTGCGGTTGATGAAAAGATTCTTGACAAGCCATCAAAACTAACGGACGACGAATACAAGCATGTTCAGCAGCATGCCGAAATCGGGGCTCAGATATTAGAGCCTGTGCGCGAACTCAACGAAATTTCCGAATGGGTGAGATATCACCATGAAAGGCCAGATGGCAGGGGATATCCAGCGGGATTAACTTCGGTTGAAATTCCGCTTGAAAGCAAAATCATTGCCGTGGTGGATGCTTTTGATGCAATGACGGGAAGCGATGATCCCAATGGAGTGCGACCGTACCGGAAACCCATGTCTTCTGAGGAAGCGCTCCGTGAGTTAAAACGCTGTGCAGGAACTCAGTTCGACACCATTGTGGTGGAAGCGTTTTGTAAGGCTTATAAAGAAACGCGGCCCGAACTTGAAGACAGGACTTCTTTGCAAATGGAGGATGCCTTTGCCTAGTCTCAACGTCTCGGTTATTATTTTTGCAATGCTGGCTACCGCGTGGCTGGTGTACTATTCCCGCATCGTCTTACCAAGGGAATTTGAAGAGAAATGCCGACAGTCGATGGCAACCTTTAGCGCCGCCATTGAGAAAAGATCACCCTTGCACAAGGGTATTGCCAAACGAGTTTCCCGGATTAGCCGCGCGATAGGCAGCCATCGGGGACTTCCTACCGTCGCTTTAATCGAGTTAGAGTTAGCGGCTCACCTAAGAGGGATCGGTTTATGCGGTCTGCCTTACGAAATGCTGAATATGGACAATCCCAACAAATGGACGGCTTCGCAGATTAGGGCTTATAAAAAACATCCAGAACTAAGCGCGGGCATGGTGAGGCTGATTCCGGCTCTGCAGCATCTTGGTGACGTTATCAGCATGGATGCCAACAAACTGCCCTTGGTAACACTGGAATCTCGAGAGATACTAGATCTCACCCATGAGTACATCTGGACAGAGCGGTGGGAAGGTACAAAAAAGGCAAGAGAAGTCTTGAACCTGCGTCTATCAGAATTACGGGACCCTCAAATTGGTAGGGATCTCCTCGATGCTCTTCAACACTCATCTCGAGAAGCATCCCGTGTTTGACTTAAAAGCACTTAATCGATCATCCACCAAGTGGGCGATCTCCTTATTCGTTTTGGCGTTATTGATCCGGCTGGTTGGAATCCAATGGGGGCTTGCCAATAACCTGCACAACCAAACTTACCATCCCGATGAAGAGGTGAATTGGAGATATTCCCAAGAAATTAATATTGCTCACCTAAAACTGACCCCTGGATTCTACGGATATGGGACCTTATACTTCACATTACTCAACGTAGCCAGCGATGCTACCGCCGCCTACGGCGGGGCACCAAAATCCGCGGAAGACTGGCAATACATCTCCCGCTGCGAATTGGCTGGACGGGTACTGTCGGCCATCTTTGGTGCAGGATTGGTGGTTTGCGCTTTTGCGATTGCGTATCGAATTTCAAACCTCTTGGGGGGGATTGTGGCCGGTCTTTCGGTTGCGGTGTCGCCCGGTCTGGTTGTGCACTCCCGATTTGCAACCGTGGACATGTTTGCTGCCTTTTTGATCGGGGTTAGCCTTGTTGTTGCCTTGCAGCTACTTGAAGAACGGGATTGGACGGATAAAGACCTCCTGAAAGTCTGTCTTTGGAGCGGGGCTTTTGCAGGATTAAGCGCGGGTACAAAATACACGGGAATCTTGGCAGTACTGGCTCCGATAGTTTTGCTGTTTCTGCTTCATAAAAAGTTGGCAGTCAAGGGCACTTTGGCGGTGATCCTTTCCTCCATTGTGTTCTTTGTGATCGCAACTCCAGGATGTCTTTTAGACACCCACCGGTTCTTGTCAGATGTCTTATTTGAGATGCGCCATACATCAACTGGCCATGGATTAGTCTTTACCGGCACTTCAAGTGGGTTCTTGTATCAGATTAGCAATTTGTGCTTAGGAGTTGGCACACTAACCGTGCTTTTTGGTTACGGATTTTTAATCTATAGGGCGTTTCGCAAACAGTATTGGGCGATTGCCATTCTTGCTTTTGTTTTACCAACCTATTTACTGATTGGCAAAGCTCAGGTGAAGTTTTATCGGTACTCGATTCCCCTCGCTTTGCCGGCTTCGGTTGCCTTAGGAGTTGCCCTAGGAGAATCGGATCGGCAAACTTGGAAGGGTAAATTAATGGCTGCGTTTGCCGCGATCGCAATTGTTGGTCTTGATGGAGGCGGTCTCAGGGGAACCGTAACATTTACCTCGGCAATGGTATCTCCCGACCCAAGAGACTTGGCGGCTGAGTACCTTAAATCGGTCTCGAGCCCAACAACCACAGTAGGCTTTGTCAGCGATCCATGGTTTTGGAGCCCGCCTTTGTTCCCCAATACCGGTCTTGTAAGGATGATTCCATTTGAAGTGAGAGATAAGTTTAGAGCGCAAGCTACCGATCCTCAAGTGCTGCAGTACATCCCTCCAAACCCTAATGATCGAATTCAATGGGATACAAGATTGATCACGGAATTAAAGCCTCAGTACATTACCTACTCCGATTTTGAATCCCTTGATGACCAAAGATTGGTAGAAGAAGGCAATCCGTCCCAGAGCCTAGAGGTGGGCAACTATGAGGATTTCATGACCCTCCTCAAGCAAAAATACCACCTCATCAAGGTATTTGGATACGACACAAACCTTGTTGAAGATATGCGCTACGCGATGACAACTGTGTATATATGGAAGCGAACCTAACTTCCTTAACCGAGCCGATTCTTGATTTTTTAGATGCGTTACGGGCAGAAAAAGGTGCTAGTCCCCATACAATTGCTGCCTATAGGCTTGACCTTGATCGGATGTTGGAAGTGCTGCGAGAAAGTGGTTTGGAAAGTTGGCAACAGCTGTCTGCCTTGCACTTGATGCAGTTGGAAACTCATGGAGCAGAGAAGGAGTCTCCAGCAACCCATCGGCGACGTCTGGCTGCGCTTCGATCCTTTCTGAAGTACCTTAAACGGCACAATCTTGGGCCCAGCTGCGCCTTGCCAAAATCGAACCTAAAAAGGAGTGCTCATCTTTTGCCAAAGTGGCTACCTAGGCAAGATCTTAACGCCCTGTTAGAATCGGTTGCAGAGCTTGATGCCAAAGGTCTGAGGGATAGGGCCCTTCTTGAGCTTATTTATGGCTGCGGGCTCCGCGTTAGCGAAGCGACGGAAATGGAGCTGGACTGGTACATTTCTTCCTCCCACGTCCTAAGGGTGCTTGGCAAAAGAAGCAAAACAAGGCTTATTCCGATCCCAAAGGAAACCGAAGTTTGGCTCTTGCGATACCTTGAAGCGGCACGCCCTAAACTTGCGTCAGCTAGTGGCCAGGGTAAAGCGGTTTGGATGTTTTTGAACGATCACGGTCGTCAATTGCAGCGTCAAAATGTATACAAAGTTGTTCAGAATGCAGCGGAGCGGGCGGGGATCCGAACGCCGGTTTCACCTCATACTTTGCGCCACAGCTATGCCATTCACCTACTTGAAGGAGGGGCAGACTTACGCGTAGTTCAAGAGCTGCTGGGACACGAGTCACTAGAGACCACCCAAATCTACACTCAGTTGGAGACGGCAAGAGTGAAAGCCGAGTACTTAAAACGGCATCCTAGAGCTTAGAATTTCCAATTAGCTACCTGGGCAAAGGTGAGTTTGCCGCTACATCTTCGGACAAAGAACTGACTTTGCCTTGGGAGAACCTTAAAGATGCGGCCAAGCCAATCATCGCCGCGTTATCGGTGCAAAGTTCGATCGGGGCACAAAGAAAGCGCAGCCCATGGCGATTGCACTCAGCTTCCAGCCTGCTTCTTAGCTCCAAGTTGGCGCTGACCCCTCCTCCAACCGTCACACAGTCTAGGCAACAATGCAAAGCAGCCTGAATGGTTTTGGTAACAAGGGGTTCTACAATTGCATTTTGTACCGATGCCGCCGCTTTCTTGACATCAAGCTGAGTGCCTTCTTTGCTGACAAGTTGAAGGACCGCGGTCTTGAGGCCGCTAAAGCTGAATTCGGTGGGGCCAACTTTTGCAATCGGAAGCGGGTAGAGGCTGCCAGAGTATCCAGAAGCCTCATTTTGAATCGAGACGCCGCCTGGTGACGGCAAACCTAAAAGCCTCCCACATTTGTCAAACGCCTCGCCGGCTGCATCGTCGCGAGTCGAGCCGATCAATTCGTAGTCGCCAAGGCTATTGACCCTAACCAACTCGGTATGACCACCGGAAGCAATAAGGCACATAGCATTGCCGGAAAAATGGAGGTCGGAAGCTAACACACTCCAGATATGTCCCTCCAAGTGGTGAATTCCGATCCACGGAATGTTGAGAGAGATGGAAAGACCCTTGGCAAAGGCAACTCCAACCGACAACGAGCCAACAAGACCAGGCCGATTGGTTGCAGCAATGGCATCTAGTTGGCTGAATTGGACATTGGCCGCATCTAAGGCTTCAATAACAATGGGAGAGATGGCTTCGACATGCGCCCGAGCCGCCGCTTCTGGCACAACTCCACCCCACTTTTTGTGGAGATCTATCTGAGAGGAAATGACATTGCATTTGATATTCGAGCCCTCTAAAACAGCGGCCGCGGTTTCATCGCAACTCGATTCAATAGCAAGAATCAGAGCCAAGTTTTAGCTTTGTCCTCGATCCAGGGAGCCTAAGTTGTACAACCACATGACGAGGGCATCTTCTTTGTTATTGGGATAATACTTTTTGCGGGTGCCAACCACCGTAAACCCAAGCGACTCGTACAGATGAATTGCGGGGCTATTACTGGCTCGGACCTCTAAGGTGGCGCACGTCATGCCTCGTTCTTGGGCTTCTTCCAACAGCGCATTAACAATTTGCCTACCGTAGCCTTGCTTCCGTTCAGATTCGGCAACGGCAAGGGTTGTGATATGGGCTTCATCGATAACAAACCAAACCGCTCCATAGCCAACGATCGTATCGCCCGCATTCGCAACTAAGAACAATCCGTTAGGGTTTTTGACTTCGTGAACAAAGCTTTCGTAAGTCCAAGGAGAAGGATTGCTGAGGGTTTCGATTTCTCGAACCCGCTCTATATGGTTTTCTTCTAGACTTGCAAACTTGAGGCTAGCCAAATTAGCCTCCTAAATAGGCTTCTTTCACGCGAGAATCTTCTAAGAGCTCTTTGCCAGAACCTTCTATAACAATGGACCCCGTTTCGATGACGTAGGCTCGGTGGGCAACTTCTAAGGCTCGGTGGGCATTCTGCTCCACAATCAAAACCGTAGTGCCATCTTTGTTGACATCGTTGACAATGGAAAAGATTTCGGTTACCAAATTGGGTGCAAGACCCAAGGACGGTTCATCGAGCAAAAGCAAAGATGGCCTCGACATCAAGGCGCGCCCTATCGCCAGCATTTGCTGCTCTCCTCCACTGAGGGTGCCGGAACTTTGTTTAATGCGCTCTCGAAGACGGGGAAAGCGCAAAAGAACCTTTTCAAGGTCCTTTTCGATTTCAGCATCCTTTCTGATGTAAGCGCCTAGCAAAAGGTTTTCAGACACGGTCATGTTTGTAAAGATGCGCCTGCCTTCTGGTGAATGGCTAATGCCTAATTTGACGATCTGATCGGCAGGAACACCAGAAATGGTTTTATCTTGGAACTGAATTGTTCCGGTGCGCGGCTTAAGTAGGCCACTGATTGTTCGAAGCAGAGTTGACTTCCCAGCTCCGTTTGAGCCGATAATGGCAACGATTTCACCCTGATTGACATTGAGCGAAACGCCTCTTAGTGCTTGGATGGCTCCGTAATAGACATCAATGTGATCAATTGTCAGCATGAACCTCATTGATATACCCGCATCTGGCCCATTTGATTCCGATAGGGAAGGAAAACCGATTGGGGGCTAGCCAAAAAATCGAGACAAGGAGGCGCTTAAAGCTTGGGCAGTGAAGTTTACAAGGGGAATTCCACCCTCGTAGTTAATGCGAGTTGGGCCAACAATGGCGATAATTCCCGCTTCACTTTCGCCCACAAAAAAGTTTTGGCGGATAATTGAGAGTTTCTTGAACGCATCGGGCTTGTTTTCTGAGCCAATGGTCACCTGTTGAACCGAGTCGCCACTCACCGCTTCATACAACAAATCAGATTGAGCCAAGTTATTGAGCAATTCATTAAGAGCGGCGGAGTCTCGGCTAAACTCAGGCTGGGCAAGCATGAACTCTTGGCCCTCAGCAATAACCTTGCCACGGGTTAGTGTTTTTGCATAAGTTTTGAGGACCGCCCATACCAAAGCGCACAATTTATCCCTGGCTACAGACCGGTTGGCGGTAGGAAGCTTTGACTTCACCAAAGATTTGAGGCTTTGCCCAACTGCCAGCTGAGAAAGTAAGTCATTAACCGCGCCGATGTCATCAAGCCCCACGCCAAGTGGCAACTCGATCATTTTATTTTCGACATGGCCATTACTAAGAACAAGTACAAACAGGGCCCTAGATTGGTCTAAGGCGCTTAGGATTGCAGTGCGAACGGTAGTTTTTTGTTCTTTGGTTGTGGCTGCCACCGACAAAAGCTGAGTCAGTCTGCTTAATGACCTTGCGGTTTCGTGGAGCATCTCGTTCAGAGCGTCACCATCGGAGAGAGCCAACTGAACTGATTTTTTGTGGCGATCGGCAATGTCTTCGGTAACAATCAACTGGTCAACAAAGTAACGATAGCCTAGGTCACTAGGAATTCTGCCTGCCGATGTATGGGGCTGCTCAAGAAGACCCAGATCGAACAGTTCCGCCATTTCATTGCGGATTGTTGCGCTGCGGACCCCCATTTCGTACTTTTGTGAGAGCACCTCGCTTCCCACCGGTTCGGCGTTGCAAACGTATTCAATAACAATAGCTCTTAAGATGGTTTCTTTTCGAAGATCAAGCCTTGTCATCTCTTCTATATTCTACGCATGAAGCCCCTGTCCGATTGATACGGATATAAGCCAGAATAAAGATGGGAATGGCTTTTGATGAAAATAGTGACTGGGTAAGGATGGGGGTTGCCGCTGCCCTTTCTAAGAGTCGTGAGGGAGACTTGCCAGGGTATTTAGAACAAGTGACTTGCTTTTTGGAGCAGCTTATGCCTCAGTCCGTCAAAAGGAAGACAGTGGGATTGTTTAAGAAATCTCTTTGTGGCATTGAAGTCTTCTTTCCTGAGGAAAGGTTGGGATTAGACTTTAGCATGGGGAATCTGACCGGTTGGTACACAAAAGTGAGCCGGGGAATTGCCCTTAAAACCGAGAGCGTGACCTTGCCGGAGTGGATTGAGTTGTTGACCACCGCATTAGAGGATCGCGCCAACCAGGACGCCTCCGCAAGGGAAGGCTTGAGGAATCTGCTAGGATTAAATTAAGTTTCATGGAGCCAAACAATCTTCCTCAGAGTGCTATTGCAAGGCTCAATCAGGCTAAACAAGGGGCAAGCAGTGCCGATGGGCGCAAGTTTCTGTTTAGCGGCGATTTTACGGCACGAGACCTTTTGTTGATAAAGCAGGCCGGATTTCAACCCATTGGTCTTGTTTTTGGCGCTTGTGTAATGCAAGTTGGAATGAATCAGCTTGGCTATTATCAAGTAGGGGAAGTCCCCACTTATTCCATGGCTTACCAAGATGCAGTCGGCAATGCCATCATGCGGTTAGAGCAAGAGGCGCAAATCTTAGGCGCCGATGGAGTGATTAACATTCGGTCTCACATTTCAGGCTTTGGTGAGGATTCTTCGGGTGTATTTGGAAGCCAGGGCATGATTGAAGTGACATTTTTCGGGACTGCCATCCGCTACAACGGAGATGCCCAACTAAAAAATGCTCGAAGCGCTCCGTTTATGACCGAATTGAACGCGGATGGATTTTGCGGACTGTTACGAACTGGCTACATTCCTACTGGGCTTGCCACCGGATCAACCGTTTATCTTTCCATGGCATACTCCACAGGGTACGGATTTCAGCCTTTTGAGGAGCCTAACCTCACCGCGACCCTCTACCGTTGCCGAGAATCGTGCCAGTCTCAGGCGGAGCAATGGGCTCGATCCCATGGGTCAAGCGGGATTGTGGACTTTCGCATTGGGCTTCATATGCACCCCTGGGAATCAGGAAACCAGGGCCAAGGCTTCTTTGCAGTTTTTGCTCTATGCCTAGGCACCTGCGTATCCCAATACAACCTGCCCGAGGCTACAGCATTTCTTGCCCAAGGTGAAAAACTCGTTTTACCACTAAACAACTGAAACCAAGAAGAATACAATGAGCAATTATCAACAAGGATCGCAATCTGGGCTTCCTGAAGCCGCCGTTCAACGTCTGCGTGAGATGCGTGGCCAGGGCCCCAAGCCCCATTTGTTTACAAGTGATCTTTCTTCCAACGAATTTTTGCTGGTGAGGCAAGCCGGCTTCACACCGCTTGGCCTTGTGATGGGTAGTTCCATTTATCACCTAGGGTTCCAGATGGCAAACGTGTTTCAAAATCAGGAAATGGATGTGGCTACGCAAGCTCTTTATCAAGCCCGAGAACTTGCGATGACCCGTATGGAAGAAGAAGCCGACATTCTGGGAGCCGATGGCATTGTTGGGGTTCGGCTGAACGTCAACACTCAGGCTTGGGGGCCGGGATTAGTTGAATTCATGGCAATCGGCACCGCGATTAAACACGACGCGGGCGGAAACTATCGCGCTAAAGATGGACGTCCGTTTACTTCTGATCTTAGCGGTCAAGATTTCTGGACGCTTCTGCAAGCCGGTTATAGGCCAGTTGAGTTGGTTATGGGAACCTGCGTTTACCATGTTGCCCACCAAGGTTTTAAAGCTGCCCTTGGACGCTTTGGCAAGAATACAGAAATGGAGAATTTCACCCAGGCTCTTTATGACGCCAGGGAACTTGCCATGTCGAGGATGCAGGCAGAGGCAGAGCGGCAGATGGCCAATGGAATTGTAGGGGCTAGGGTAGAGGAAAACAATTTTGGGTGGGATACTCACATCATTGAATACTTTGCAGTAGGCACCGCGGTTGTCGAATCTCCTGAATCGGCCCTTGCCAAGACGGCTCCTCAGCTTGTGTTGCCTCTTACCGATAGCCAACCCACATGATTCTCGCCTTCCTTCTCGGCCAGCTAGGGGATTCTAACCTAAAGGCAAAATCCTTTTTGCAGACAATCAATACGGACCTGAACTCTGGCGATTACACAGATATCAAGAGCCACTTTTTAAGGAGAAGAGATTATAAATATCTCTTTGACATGAAGGTGTTTCGCCCCAACCTTACTGCAGAATTGATACCTCGCCCACCCGGATACCAAAACGGCAAGTATTGGCTGATTTTTTCTTCTTGGCAGGATATTGAATTAACTGCTGACGCGGTCTACCGGGTCTATGAAGTCGGCGGCAAATTTAAGATCGGCAAGGAAGTTTGGGAAGACAACTTGCGCGGATGGAAAATAAAGAACATCAGCTACAGCGCCGTCTTGCACCCTTCTCAAAAGTCGGTGTCTGTGACCGCTGACCTCTTGCTGAGCGGAACTGCCTCTATTGCACTTCCATTTCGGCTCAATCAAGGCATTCAGTTAGAGTCTTCGGCAGCTCAGCCCGTATTGATAGCCCAGCCAAATGAGCTGATCGAGCCACATGCAGGGGATCTGGTTAGGGCAGGCGGTCTGTTGATCCCTTGGACTGATCATCCGAAAAAGGAATACATTTTTAAGTATGTGGATACGCCTCCAGCAGGGGTAGAAGATTCCATTACAAGCCATCATGCTTATGTGACGGCTTGGTGGATTCCATCCTTAGGCCGCTTGCCTTGCCCCGTACAAGCCAAAGTTACGGGCCCCTCGAGTTGGCACATCCGCTGCGAAGGGAACCTGGTTTCCGATCTTCATAACGGAGACAAGCAAACGGCTTCTTACAATTGCCCTTTGCCCATTTCGTTTCCCAAGATTGTGGCTGGGCAGTACACCTTGATGGCGTCTGAAAGGCAAAATGGGGAGACATTTCATGTTTGGCAAGTTGACCCTACTGATAAGTCACTTGCTCTCCACGATCTTCAAAATATGGTGAGGGCGGCTGATTACTATCAATCCATTTTGGGGCCGTTGCCTTTTCCCGGCTACTCTTTATATGATTCCAAGAATTACTATGGGATCGAAAGCTACAGCCACACGCTTCTTGATAAGTCAGACACTCATTTTGTGACCCATGAAATGGGCCATTCCTACTTCGGAGGGTATGCGCCTTGCACCTATGTCCATGACGCTTGGAACGAGGGCTTGACCGAGTTTCTTGATTCAGTTTTATTGAATCATGACGCCGATCACACCTTAGAAAGCGCCTTCAGTTCTATAAACGATCCAACCCCATTAAGCAAAATTCGAATTTGCTGGGCCCATGATAATGAAGCCTATATGCGGGGAGCCTACGTGATGCAAATGCTGGAATCTGTGATCGGAAAGGCTGACCTCATTAAAGGCATGAAGTACATTGTGCAGATGCGGGTGGGTAAAGACACCAGATGGGATGACCTGAGACAGTATTTTGAAATGGCCTCTGGGAAGCAACTGGGCTGGTTTTGGGATCAGTGGATTGACAATGGAGTGTTTCCGACCCTTCAAGTTATTTCCAAAAAGACCAACAAGGTCGGTTCGGAATACCAAACAAGGGTTGTCGTGGAGCAGTCGGGCACGCCTTTGCCCTTTCAATTGCGATTCAATTTAAGTGCTCAAGGTAGCGGCAGCCTCACAAAAGTCCAAGAAGAGATGACGGCGCCGCAAGAGGAATACATCCTAACGACTCCTGTTCCGCCAGATTCGGTTTCTGTTGATATTTTTGGGCTAACTTTGGCTCATATCAAAAAAACTTAAGTGAAATTGTCAGTTTTCTGAGTTTTATACGTAACTGTTGACTAAGCGATGAATGTCGCGATGGAAGATTGTTATGAAAACCTTAACCTACTGTCTTGCTGGCGTCTTTGGATTTCTTTGTGTTGGCTTAGCTGTTTCCCAAGTGCCAGATGGTCCCCAAAAAGTTGACGTGAAACCTGTGTTTCAGGTTGGAGACCTATATCGTTATTCAGAAAAAATTGATCTCGAGGGAGAAAAACCTGCCAAGGTCAGCCTGGATCTAACTCTGAAGGTCAAATCAGTTGACGGGGATGGTTCAGCAACCATTGAGTACCGCCGTAACAATATGACGGTCCACACAGAAGGGCAGACAATGAATCCACCGGATCCAAAATCAAAAACATATCAGGTTGACGAGTTTGGGAAGCTTCCCGATCCGGAAGCCAAGATCAATGTTGCGGGAAATGTGCTGGCCATGGTTGTCAGTTTGGCTCAGGCCAAAGTCCCGCTGGGAGAACCGGTGAAAGTGGACATTCAGTTTCCAAACAAGCCAGGGCACATCTACGGAACTTATGAATTTGATCCGGCAGATAACGGGACCCTAAAGGTCAAAGAAAATCTGACCTTTGAAATGAGCCCGGGAGTGCAAAAACCGACAACGATTGTAGGCAACGAAGTTATCGATGCAAAAACTCACGTCTTAAAGAGTGAAACAGCAGAACTCACCAATATTGACCCTTCCAATAGTGGAAAGTTCAATTCGGTCCATATTGTCGTGAGCCCTCGTTCTTGAATTCGGCCCGCTCTTGAAGATGGTTCAGCGATGACGCTGAAATAGGTTTGGCGGACAATTTTTAGGACAAATTTCTTATATCGCAGACAAGAAATTGGACGACAAACGTCTTATAATTTGGAAACCAATCTTGAATTCATTCAACAAAGAGCGGGTAAAAAGAAATCTATGAAAATTAAAATGTTGCTTTATGGGGCAGGAGCGTTATGCCTTGCCATGCCGGGTTTTGCATCACCGATGCAGACAGGGACAGTCTACAGCCTAACTCCGATTTACAAAGTCGGACAGGAGCTCAAGTACAAAACGGCAATGACAATGGATGGTCAAATGGCAATGCAAATGGCCTTTAATATTGACGAAAAGACGACAAAAGTCTATCCAGACGGCAGTGCCGATATGTCAATCAATCTTATTGGCATGACCATGACGATGAATGGGCAGACGATGTCTCCACCTGCACCGCCAGAGATGACCGTGCACGTGAGCAAGTACGGTGCAACCAGCGGAGCGGCTGCAAAAATAAATATGGCAGGGAATATCGGAGCCATGATTAACGAAGGTCTCGGACAAGGGATTTCCGTTGGCCAATCCGTAAAAATTGATAACACCGATCCCAAGTCCAAAACTCATGTTTATGGAACCGTCACTTGCGATGGGGTCAAAGATGGTTTGATCAACATCAGTGAGGACCTAAAAATTCAGCTCAAAGGCAATTCAGGAACTCCTATGCATGTTGTGGGAACTGAATCGGTTGATCAGGTGACCCACGTCTTGCAGCACGTGAAGTCAACAATGACTCATGTCCAGGGTCCTCAAGGCATGACGTTCAGCAAAATTACAACCACGATGGACATCGTTAAGTAATCCAGACAATCTCGCCATAAGATCAAGAAGTGCGAACAAGCTACGAGGTTGTTCGCACTCAGCCTTTTAGGGCTAAGTCCTGCTGAGCCAATTCTACAGCCCGTAAACACGCCATCGCTTTGTTGCAGCTTTCCTGAAATTCTGCAGTGGGGTTGGAATCATACACAGCTCCGACCCCGGCTTGGACATACGCAATTCCGTCTTTTAGCAAGAGGGTGCGGATCGCAATGCAAGTATCCATTTCACCATTGGCGGAAAAGAATCCAATAGAGCCCGCATACACGCCTCGACGCGTCTGCTCAAGTTCATCAATGATTTCCATTGCTCTAACCTTTGGCGCGCCTGATACGGTCCCGGCCGGAAAGCAGGCCCTAAAAAGATCAAAAGCATCTTTATTAGGCTGTAATTCTCCGGTGACATCACTCACGATATGCATGACGTGCGAGTACCTCTCGACAATCATCAGGTCGTTGACCCGCACTGTTCCGTATTTGCAAACCCTTCCAAGATCGTTTCTGGCGAGATCAACCAGCATAACGTGTTCAGCGCGCTCCTTTTCATCGGAAAGTAGCTCTTCAGCGAGGGCCTTATCTTCGGCTTCCGATTTTCCCCGCGATCTGGTTCCGGCAATGGGCCGCAAGTGGGCAGAGTTTCCGTGAAGAGAGACCAGCAACTCCGGTGATGCGCCGATAATGTCGTATCCCCGCAGCCTAAGAAGGAACATATAGGGGGATGGATTGATCAATCGAAGTGCGCGGTAGATGGTGACCGGATGAGCCTGAACTTTGGTTTGAAATCTTTGCGAAGGCACAAATTGAACGCCATCACCCTGGGTTACGTATTGAACCGCTTTCTTAACTGCGGACTCAAATTGTTCTTGAGTGAGATTGGAATTCACTTTGTGAGATCCAAAGCTTCCGGTTGGCAAAGGCGGCATTGGACCCTTTAATTTTTCAACGGTTGCGTCGATTTGGTCAGAAACCGATTCCACTTCATCTTCTGCAAACGCTATCCCCATCACGCGGATAAGGTTTTTGGCGTGGTCAAAGGCAACAACCACAGAGGTCAACATCATGGCCATGTCGTCCACTTTTAAATCGTCTGTGCAATCATCTGGTAGTTGCTCAAAAAATCTAACAAGATCATAGCCAAGAAGTCCGACCGCTCCCCCAATAAACGGCGGCAATTCAGATGTGTTGAGATGGGCGGCAAGCTGAATGTGAGACTTCAGCAAATCCAATGGATCTTGATCCGGTTGAAGTTGGGAGTGCTCCTCACTTCCGGGCCGATCAAGAAACACCTTTTGACCCTTCGATTTGATGACAAGTTTGGGCCGGACTCCCAAGAAAGAATATCGGCTGACCTGCTCACCGCCAGTGACCGATTCCAGTAAAAACGAATACGGCTCGTCGTGAGCCAATTTCCAATAAGCGGCCAGAGGAGTTTCAATATCGGCAAGAATTTGGCGTTCTAAGAGCCGAGGATAGGATTGGTCTGGCGTGGATGGCATTAAAGTATTGTGAACGATCTTGGCTGTTATTAATGATGACAAGGAAATGTCAAGAGCAAGACATAATAAGAAGTGCAGCCTTTCACCGTTTTTGATGGAAAAATTGCCGTATTGAACCAAGACAATGTGGATACGGACCGGATTATGCCGGCTAGATACCTTACTCGAATCGAACGCAGCGGTTATGGTGACCTGTTGTTTCATGATGTTCGGGGTAATGGGTTTGAACTTGATGAACCAAAGGCGTCCGGAGCCAACATCCTTGTTGTCGGCACAAATTTTGGTTGCGGTTCAAGCCGCGAGCATGCGGTTTGGGGTCTTCAGCAGGCTGGGTATCGCGCAGTCATCTCAAAAAAACTTGAAGCAAGCCCAGGTTTTAGTGACATTTTTCGGCAAAACAGCATGAACTGCGGACTGCTTCTCATCGAGCTGCCAGAGCATGACCATTTAAAAGTTGCAAACCTTGGCACTGGCGCAAACTTGCGGATTGATCTTCCCAACCAAAAGTTGGAATCTGGCCAAACCACGCTCTCCTTCGAAATCAATGAGGCGAATAAGGAAACTCTAGTTAAGGGTCTTGATCTCATCGGAGTGACCCTGGAACTTCAAGAGGAAATTGCCAATTATGAATCTCAGATGAGGAGTTATGCGCAAGTTGAGAATTAGTGGATTGAAGAGACTTTCTTCTCCGATGGGGGCGATTCTCGGGGTTGGAGTCTTTGTTGCTTTCGCCATTTTAGGCTGTTCTCATTCTGAAACTGCGCCTAAATCAGATCAGCCAGTTGCAACGAATCCCCCAAGCTCTTCGGCTTCCACCGATCAGCCGCCCAACATTGATTCTGTGATTAGGAAGGATGATCAATCAGCAACCAACATTCCTTCTGGCACCTCAACTTTGAACGGAGGCAAAAACTCGGCTTCTTCGGAGATTGATAAAAGCGCAATCCTAAAAAGTCCGCCAAGCAATATGGAATCCAACCGGCTTTTCCCCTTAGATTTGCTACAGGTTGTTACATTGCAGGTTGGAAATAAGAAGTTCCCTGCTTGGGTAATGGACACGGTTCCTAAACAAGCTGAAGGAATGATGTATCTCACCAGAAAGGACATTCCCAAAGGTCATGCCATGATCTTTGTTTTTACCAAGCCTCAGCCACAAAGCTTTTGGATGGAAAACACTTACATTCCCTTGGATATCGCTTTTGTGGCGGCAAATGGAAAGGTTCTTAATGTTGCGGAAGGGAAGCCGCTAGACGAAACCAGTCTGCCAAGTAAAGGGCCTTGCCAATTTGTTATTGAAACGTACAAGGGCGATGGCGCATTAGACGGGATCAAGGCAGGAGCGATCATCAAAATCCCTCGCCTGATCGGTGGTGAATCTTTTACACCAGAACTCAACAAGAGCGGTATTCCAAGTTCGATCGGTCAGTAACTTGGGCTGAACCATTCCTTTTGGAAGTTTCGTCTGCTCAAGCAGGGGTATGAAGAAAGTCCTTGACATTCGGCGGAGTATTTGGTTTTGTTTCGGAATTGTATTGTCGGCTCGCTCCATGGGCCAAAGCGTAGCACCCATCATTCCTAGCCAAGGCTTTGACCTTGATTGGATTGATGGTCCTAAGAATGCTTTTATTGTTTTGCCGAAAATCCCCCTTGCTACCGGTCGTGTTTCGTTTGTCAAATGGTCTCCAACCGGATCCCGCTTGTATTTTCTGTATAAGCCGTTAAGGGTTATTGGAACGGACAGTGCCAAGGAGCTAAAAATGGCATTGCTCGGGAAGATAATCCCACCCAAAAGGCAAATGCTGCTGGCCTCCTGGGATAGGTCTACAAACCAAACCAGCCCAATTTATAACTTTGGAAATCATCAGGACTTCCAAATTCTTGGCTTCAAGTGGCTCAAAGGTGGCAACACTGCGATCCTTGTGACTAACCAGATTGAGGTCAGTGGCGCCAATCGAGGCGAGGGCAGTCAAGTTTGGATTTTTTCGGCCAAGGCTGGTTCTCTTTCTCCACTTCAATTGCCAGGCGGAAAACTCCAAAGTGATTCTTTGGACGTCAGTCCTGATAAATCGCTGGCCGTCATTGACGTCCAAACTGTTGTAACGAACCCCTCCGCCGATAAGAAGTCACGGAATTATAATCCCAAAGCAATTCCTTGGATGATTCAATCTAGCCATTACTTATTGGACTCTCACGGTGCGATTCTTGCAAAATTGGCGGACGGCGAATGGGCCGTCAAATGGACATCACCCCATGACTTCGTTGGAGAAACCTTCCATGCAAAAATGGTCCCGGGCAAGAGAAAGCTGCTGACCCATTTTTGGTCAGTTAGTGCTTCCCATAAGGTTGCAATCAACACTCCGCAAGCTCTTTACGTTGCACCAAAGAGTTCACCGGACTTTATCTATGTTGTTCAGGCCGTTCACCCTCAAAAGGGTCTATTGAAAAGCACTTCATTCAACTATTGGATGCACTGTCAGCAGAAGGTGCAAGAAAAAGATTTGATTTTAGCAAGTTCGGTTAGAGTTGGGTTTATGGTGCCAGCACCTAAGAATCGGGGAGTTGCCATTCAATTACATGGCGAACTTTATGTTAGAGATTTTGTGCCAGTGGATGACGTGCTTCGAAAGAAGTTAGTGGCAATCGCAATCGGAAAAGCCCTGACTAAAGCTAAAGAAGTTGGCTTGGCCCTGATTATGTTTGGAGGCGATAATGGCGACAATTTGCCAGGCTCACAGAACCTCAATAGCGTTGATCCTTATCTGCAAGATGCCAGCGCCTTAGATGGCTTTCACTATGAGCCTCCGAGCCAATTAAATTTTGCTCAGTGGAGTAGTCCTTCTACAACCGTCATTGGGGCGGTCGGCGGACCGGGAGGATCGGCCGTCATTTATGGTGACGGGCACGTGAAATGGCAAAACGGACCCTAGGATTACCGCCTTTTTGAAGGAATCCAGTTCTTAAAACCACCACCTGATTCGATGCGTTGGTACTGAACCATCTGGTATTCGCCTCGGTGAACAATCAGCATATCAACCTCTTCGGATGTGCAGCCTAGCTCAAATTGAGCTAAAAACTGGCGGATTTCATCATCGGACGGGCCTTTAATTTCTCCAGTGAAGCCGTGAGGATATTGATCCGGTCTCTGGTAGCCCATTCTCTCGTACAAAAAGTTATATTCAATTTCTCGTTTCACCCCGAACTTTGATGGCTTGTCTGGTGCCGAATTCTCAAATCGCTTCGTGGCTGGCTTTGGAGCCGATTCTTTACTTTCAGAGTCTTTTGATGCGATCGAAGGTTTATCGGATGTCGGCGTTGGCTCTTGCTTTCCTTTTGTTTCGGTTGGTTGCTGAAGTTCAGGTTCTTGGGTCAGGCTTTTCCCTTGAGAAGGAACAGCCGGCACTGGATCTCCAATAAGAGCGGCCCGAAGGGATTGGATGAAACTGGCTTGGCTTTTGGCAAGACTATCCAAATCAGTTTTTAAAGACTCAATGGCGGCTTTAAGGGAAGTGATTTCCGACCTCAGTTTATCGGCATCTCGTCCTTGCCGCTCCACCATGTCTTGAACTTGGGCGACCATTGACATTGCTTTGGCTCCTTCTCCCTGGGCCATTTTCGCAATTTGGACATTGGCGTCTTCGATGGCTTTATCAAACTGATCAAGCCTAGCTACAACATTGATCAACTCAGATTGGCTGGCAACTTTTTCGGAAACCCTTTTATAGTTGTCTTCCAGGTCAAGAATTTTCTCCGCTGCTAGCCTGACATCATGCGAATTTGAACTTGCAGCCTTGGAAAGCCAATCGATACTGAGGGCAGTTTTAGCGAGGTCATCCAGTTTCATGCCTTTTTGGCGCTCGGATATCTCGTGCTCCAGATCTGCTATTTGTGAATCTGTAATCGTCACTGACTGCGGATCCTTTTTACTGCTTGCGGCTAAATACAGCCTAAGAGCATTTTCCGAGATTCCCAGGGAAGCGGCTACTTCTTCTATTGTGTGGCTGGCCATAATGTTATAGTTTAATAGACCCAGAGCGTAATCGTGCCAGGCAATTCTTCTTAATTTTCGGGCTTCATCATCGGAAACAGAAGGATTTCTCGTAAGTGATCGGCTCCAGTAAGCAGCATGACCATTCGATCGATGCCGATTCCAACGCCGCCAGTAGGTGGCATTCCCGTTTCTAGGGCAAACAGATAGTCTTCATCCATGGGATGAGCTTCATCATCACCATGAGATCGCTCTGCCATTTGGGCCTCGAACCTTTCTCGCTGATCAATCGGGTCATTTAGCTCGCTAAAGGCATTGCAAATTTCTCGACCCATAACGTAGCCCTCGAACCGCCTTGTCATTCCTGGTTTTTGGGGATCCTTCTTTGCAAGCGGAGAGGTGTCTATGGGGTAACCCACAACAAAAGTGGGTTCAATGAGATTGGGCTCAACAAATTTCTCGAGCAGTTTTTCGACAATTCCGCCGATGGTTCGTTCCTTTTCGGTTGGCAATCCGTGTCTTTTCATGGCCTCTTTTGCTGATTCCAGAGTGTTCAATTCGGAGGGATCAATGTTGGCAACTGTTTTGAGCTCTTCAATGAGATCAACTCGCTTCCACGGTTTGCCAAAGTCAATTTCCCGGCCTGGCTCGCCAACTACGGTGGTCCCATAAACTTCAAGGCATACACTTGTGAAGAGACCTTCCACTCTTTGCATCATGTCCTCCAAGTTTGCATAGGCTTCGTACCACTCGATCATCGTGAACTCAGGATTGTGTCGGTTGCTGACGCCTTCGTTTCTAAAAACCCTGCCAATTTCATAAACCCGTGGCACGTCGCCGCAGATGAGTTTCTTTAGGTAAAGCTCGAGGGAGATTCTGAGCTTGACGTCCATTTCGTACGCGTTGTAATGGGTTAAAAACGGCCTTGCCGCTGCGCCGCCTGCCACGGTTTGCAGCAACGGGGTTTCCACTTCCAAATAACCGAGAGAGTCAAAATAGTGACGAACCGCCCTTACAATTCGAGACCGATCAAGCAGTTTTTTGCGCGCCTCATGACTAGACATCAAATCAAGGTGCCGATGACGATACCGAACTTCGGTGTCTTTGAGAGCAGAAAAGGTCTCGCCATCTTTTTCCTTGGCGATTGGAGGGGGTTCGAGAGCCTTGGACAGAGGGGTTAGAGATCGAGCATGGATGGATTCCTCTCCGGTTTTTGTAACAAAGTACTCTCCGCTCACCCCGATGTGGTCTCCAAGATCAAGGCAACCTAGGGCAGCCCACTCGTTTTCGGTTAGGTCATCTTTCCGAAAATAGATTTGGATTCTTTGGTCTCCGTCGCTTATATCCAAAAATGACGCTTTACCCATCATCCTTAGCGAAACAATGCGTCCCGCGGTAGAAACTGTTCCGCCGCTATTAAATTGCTTCTTGGCTTCGCTGACGGTGGCAGAAAGATCGAATCTTTCGACCGCAAATGGGTCCATCCCGATGCTTTTGAGTTGTTGAAGCTTCTGCAGGCGCGCCTCTTTAAGAGTAGGTTCCGACATAGTTTGAACTTAAAAGGTACCAGATGAATCTAACATTAGCTAAAAAAGACGGCAAAGAATCGATTGGCAATCGGCAGAGGAAAGTCCAGGTCAAGGGCAGTTGGATAGGCCGAGGTCATGAAAATCAAAGGAAGGCTGGATTGGGCCTTTTTCGGACAAGCCAAGTGATTTCTAAGAATCGTTGGAAGACGCTTGACAACTGCAACCAGAGTCGTTCATAATTCTACTTGCCTTTGAGAGTGTCTCAAGGGTGGGCATCGCCAGGAGGAGTATCCGGAGATCGAATAGTCTAAACACAAAGACGATTTACGAAATCCAGGAACCCTTGCGCCACGTGCGCTCGGGTTTTTTTAGTCTCTGAAAGGTCCTTGCACCAAGAGCCAAAAAGCAAACGATAATGCCGACAGTTAATCAACTTGTGAGGAAGGGACGAGAGGTCCCGACGAGAAAATCAAAGGCCCCTGCCTTAGGAAGCAACCCTTTCCGGAAGGGAGTTTGTCTGATTGTTAGGACGATGACTCCAAAGAAGCCTAACTCTGCTTTGAGGAAAGTTGCAAGGGTTCGGTTATCGAATGGTGTTGAAGTTACTGCCTACATTCCTGGAATTGGGCACAACCTTCAGGAGCACTCGCAGGTCTTGGTGAGAGGAGGTCGTGTTAAAGATTTACCAGGCGTTCGGTATCACGTCGTTCGGGGCACCCAGCAGACATCAGGAGCTGCCAATCGGAAGCAAGGTCGAAGCAAATATGGCGCGAAGAGGCCAAAGGCAGCCGCAAAGTAAGGATTTATAGATAATGCCAAGAAAAGGACAAGCCCCAAAGAGAGAGATTTTGCCTGATCCAGTGTATGGATCAGAACTGATTCAGAGATTCATTAACCGCATGATGCTGGACGGAAAGAAGGTAACTTCGGAAAGGATTTTTTACGGAGCCCTCAAAATCGTCGAAGAAAAAGCAGGCGTGCCCGCGCTAGAGGCTTTCAATAAGGCGCTTGAAAATGCAATGCCGCGCATGGAAGTTCGTCCAAGGCGTGTCGGAGGTCAAACATACCAGGTTCCAATGGAAGTTCGCGAGGATCGCAAGCGAACATTGGCTCTGAGATGGCTGGTGACGTACGCTCGTCGCCGCGCAGGCAAGTCGATGACCGAAAAGCTTGCTAGTGAACTTCTTGATGCCTATAACAACACGGGCTCAACCGTTAAGAAGCGAGAAGACACTCATCGGATGGCAGACGCAAACAAGGCATTTGCCCACTATCGATTTTAGGATTTTATACGTAGGAAGCTAAGCAAGAAAGGATTTCAATATGCCACGAAGCCACCCACTCCAATATGTAAGGAATATCGGAATTGCCGCTCACATTGACGCGGGTAAGACCACTACAACCGAAAGAATTCTGTACTATACAGGCAAGTCTCACAAAATTGGAGAAGTTCACGATGGAGCAGCCACGATGGACTGGATGGAGCAAGAGCAAGAGCGAGGCATCACGATTACGTCTGCCGCAACAAGCTGCTTCTGGCGTGGTTCCAATGAAGATAAGCCAGAGCACAAGATCAACATCATTGACACTCCTGGCCACGTTGACTTCACGGTTGAAGTGGAACGCTCCCTGAGGGTTCTTGATGGATTTGTTGCTGTTTTCTGCGCGGTCGGCGGTGTTCAGCCTCAGTCGGAAACCGTGTGGAGACAGGGGAACAAGTATGAAGTGCCTCGAATCATCTACGTCAACAAGATGGACAGGCTTGGCGCCGACTTCTTCTCGGTTGTCAATCGGGTTAAGGAGCGCTTGGGTGCTAATGTAGCCCCTATTCAGATTCCGATTGGTGCCGAAAGCGGTTACAAAGGCTACGTCGATTTGATTGCGATGAAGGCTACGATCTACACGTCAGACGACGGCAAAACGTACGACGTGGTTGATATTCCCGAGGAATTAAAGGCTCAAGCCGCTGAATTTCGCGAGAAAATGATTGAAGCGATCTCAGAATTTGACGATTCTATCATGGAGCGATTTTTGGAGGGGGAGGACCTGACCGAAGCTGAATTGCACAAGTCAATTCGAGCCGCAACCATTGCAAACCGGCTTGTTCCTGTTCTCTCTGGTTCTTCCTTCAAGAATAAGGGCGTTCAAGCTATGATTGACGCGGTTTGCGAGTACCTGCCGAGTCCGCTAGACGTGGGAGCGGTTAGGGGAGTTGATCCGGATACAGAGGCTCCTATGGAGCGCGAGCCCAGCGATACGGCTCCGTTCAGCGCTCTTGCCTTCAAGATTATGTCGGACAAGTACGTGGGTAGGTTAACCTACTTGCGCGTTTACTCGGGCGTACTTAAGAAGGGAAGCGCAGTTGCGGTGACTTACCGAGATCCCCAAACCAATGAGTTTCGAGTTCGTAACGAGAGAATTGGCCGCATTATGGAAATGCATGCAAATTCACGTAACGATATTGACGATGCCTATGCAGGTGAAATTGTTGGCGTCATCGGACTCAACGACGTTAATACGGGCCATACGGTTTGCAATCCTGATAAGCCAATTGCTTTAGAGAGCATCAAGTTCCCTGAGCCGGTTATTCAAATTGCGATTGAACCCAAGTCAAAAGCGGATCAGGAAAAGTTAGGCGCATCTTTGCAGCGGCTAGCTCAGGAAGACCCTACGTTTAGGGTCCAAACCGATGCGGAGAGCGGGCAGACGATTATTAGTGGAATGGGTGAACTTCACCTTGAGATTATTGTTGACCGTCTGAACCGTGAGTTTGGCGTCCAAGCCAACCAAGGCAAGCCGCAGGTAGCCTACCGAGAGACGGTCCGAACCCAGTCAAAGGCAGAAGGGCGATTTATCAAGCAATCGGGTGGTTCCGGTCAGTACGGAGTCTGTACAATCAGCATGGAACCCTTGCCGGTTGGGTCTGGTTTTCAGTTTGAGAACAAGGTCACCGGCGGAGCTATTCCCAAGGAGTACATTCCCGCGGTAGAAAAGGGAGTTCGCGAGGGCTTGCTCACAGGTGTTTTGGCAGGATATCCAGTTGTGGACGTTAAAGTTCAACTCTTGGATGGCAGTTACCACGAAGTGGACTCTAATGAAAACGCTTTCAAGCAGGCAGGCCTTCTTGCTTTTAGAGAAGCAATGAAAAAGGCAAACCCAGTCCTGAAAGAGCCAATCATGCATGTTGAAGTCACAAGCCCAGAGAACAACGTGGGTGATGTGATTGGTGACATCAACGGCCGAAGAGGTCGCATGGAAGGAATGGAGCCGGCACTGGGCGGAGTGACGATCATTAATGCCCACGTGCCGCTATCGGAAATGTTCGGGTACGTTACTACGTTGCGCTCGCTGACACAAGGCCGCGCGCAGCCAAACGTTACCCCCAGTCACTATGAAGCTGTCCCCGACAACATTGCCAATGAAATCATTGCAAAGTCTCAGGGCGGAAGATAAGTTTTAATCAGGAATCCATAAGCAATTAGGAGCAAATAAAAAAGGAAAATGGCAAGAGCGAAATTTGAGCGCAATAAACCCCACGTCAACATTGGGACGATTGGTCACGTCGACCACGGCAAGACTTCTTTGACCGCGGCGATCACCGGCGTCCTTGCCCAAAAGGGACTGTCCAAGAAGGTGAGCTATGCAGAAATTGACTCAGCCCCCGAAGAGAAGGCTAGAGGCATCACCATTAACATTTCTCACCAGGAGTATGAGACCGAAAAGCGACACTACGCTCACGTTGACTGCCCTGGACATGCTGACTTTATCAAGAATATGATCACGGGCGCCGCCCAGATGGACGGAGCAATTTTGGTTGTTTCCGCAACTGATGGCCCTATGCCTCAAACCCGAGAGCATATCCTTTTGGCTCGCCAAGTTGGAGTTCCTTACATTGTTGTGTTCATTAACAAGGTTGACCTTGTTGACGATCCTGAATTGATCGAACTTGTAGAAATGGAAGTTCGCGACCTGCTTAGCCGGTACGATTTTCCTGGCGACGATGTCCCGATTATCAAGGGCTCGGCAGTGAAGGTTCTTGAGCAGCTAGAAAAGGGTGCGGTTAATTTTGACGACGAGTACGTCAAGGCTGTGCTGGACTTGATGGACAGCGTTGACAATTACATCCCAACCCCAGTTCGAGACAAGGACAAGCCATTCTTGATGGCAGTTGAAGACGTGTTCACGATTAGTGGCCGCGGTACAGTTGCCACCGGTCGAGTTGAGCGCGGTCAGCTCAAAACGATGGAAGAAGTTGAAATCGTTGGACTTGCACCGGAGAGCAGAAAGACAGTTTGTACAGGAATTGAAATGTTCCGCAAACTGCTTGATTACTGCGAAGCTGGCGACAACGTTGGATTGCTTCTGCGAGGTGTTGAGCGAAGTTCGATCGAACGCGGAATGGTCACTTGTAAGCCAGGCTCTATCAAGCCTCATACCAGGTTTGATGCCGAGGTTTACGTTCTGTCTAAAGAAGAAGGCGGAAGGCATACTCCTTTTGTAACCGGGTATCGCCCTCAGTTCTACTTCCGAACGACGGACGTGACAGGTACACTTCACCTCCCAGCTGGTGTTGAAGTTTGTATGCCAGGTGACAACATCACAATGACAATTGAACTGATTTCCCCAATTGCTATGGAAGTTGGTTCAAAATTTGCCATCCGCGAAGGTGGAAGAACCGTTGGAGCGGGCACAGTCATTAAGATTGATAAATAAGAAGAAAAGCCCCCGGGTTAGTAAACTCCGGGGGCTTTCTTCTGAACATAAATGAAGAGTTATGGCAGGATTTAAAGTTCGAATCAGACTACGAGCATACGATCACCGATTAATCGATGCTTCGGCACAAAAAATCACGGAAACCGCAAACCGGACCGGAGCAAGAATTAAGGGCCCCGTTCCTTTGCCGACAAATATCCGGAAGTTTTGTGTGATCAGGGCTGCCCATATTGACAAAGAGTCTATGGAGCACTTCGAACTACGGACTCATAATCGGCTCATTGATATCTATGAGCCCTCGAACAAGACAATCGATGCCTTGATGCGCCTCGATCTTCCCAGCGGAGTCGATATCGAAATCAAGGGATCTTAAAGAACCCAAATTAGAGCTTCATAGCAGAAAGGAGCGCGTCCCAAATGGCAATGCGGGCAACGTTTTTCAATCTCCTTAAGGCAAGAAGCAAGGAAACATTATGTTGCCAGGAATATTAGGAAAGAAGGTCGGCATGACCCACCTGTTCGACGGTGAAGGGAAGATGATTCCCGTAACCGTAGTTGAGGCAGGGCCCGTGTTTGTTACCCAAATAAAAAACGCAGAGAAAGACGGCTATAGTGCCGTACAAGTTGGATTTGAGGAAATTGGAGATAAGCATCTCACGTTTCCGAAATATGGCCACCTGAAGAAGGCGGGAGTCAATAAGAACCTCAAGACACTGAAGGAGTTTCGAGTGGACAGCACCGATGGATTAGAACTTGGCCAACAGATCGGAGTTGATATTTTTGCCGAAGGCGAAAAAATCACCGTCACCGGTAAGAGCAAGGGACGGGGATTCGCGGGTGGCGTCAAGAGATATCACTTTAAAGGTCAGCACATGACTCATGGTTACATGACTCATAGAAGGCCGCTCTCGAACGGTGCAACCGGTCCTCAGAGAGTTTTCAAGGGTTCAAGAAGACCCGGTCACATGGGCACAGAGACGGTTACCCAAAAGGGCCTCAAAGTTGTTAAGGTTGATGCAGAGCGGAATTTGCTGCTCGTCAGCGGAACAGTTGCTGGTCCAAACGGCGCTCTGGTTGTCATCAATAAGGTGAAGAAGTAATATGGCATCAATTGAAGTTAAAGACGCAAAAGGCAAGTCAACCGGCAAGCACGAGCTGCACGCCAAGTTGGCGGAAGCAACTGCAAGCCATACCTCTATCCATCGAGCGGTTGTCGCAGAAGAAGCCAACAGCAGGCAAGGTACTCAAAGTGCCAAGACGCGAAGCGAAGTTCGTGGTGGAGGCAGAAAGCCGTACAAGCAAAAGAAAACCGGTAACGCAAGGCAAGGTTCTACGCGGTCCCCTCACTATGCCCATGGTTCCATGGCGCTTGCGGTCAAGCCTCGTGATTACGAAAAGCAGATTAACAAGAAAGAGCGAAGGGCAGCAATTCTTACCGCTTTGGCAAGCCAAATTGCTTCTGGAAACGTGGTCATCGCCGACAAGATTTCGTTTGCAGAGCCAAAGACAAAGGCAGCTGCCGACCTCTTGAAGGCTTACGGTGTTTTTGAGAGCCCACGGGTTCTTGTGATTGTTTCGGAATATGACGAAGTGGCTTACAAGAGCCTACGCAACTTACCCAATGTGGAAGTGCGAACCGCTCCGAGCCGAAATCAAGATTCGAAGTCTCAGGGATTTTCAGCGAGGGACGTACTTATTGCCCGTAAGCTGGTGATTGCCAAAGACGCGCTAACCGCAATTGAGGAGGTTTGGGCAAAGTGAAAGACCCACATTTGATTATCATCTCACCTTATATCACAGAGCGTTCAGTAAAGCTAAGTTACGGCAATCCTCGTATCAAAGAAGAGTCTGAACTGGAAAGAAAGTACACATTTCTGGTGGATCCAACCGCCAATAAACTTGAAATCAAGTGGGCGTTGGAAACAATTTATAACGCCGGCAAGAAGCCAGCTGACGGAATCTCAATTCAATCGGTGCGGACTTTAAGAGTCAATGGCAAGAAAAGAAGACGCGGTAAGTCAGTTGGATACGAGCCCAACCGCAAAAAGGCAATTGTAACCTTGGCCAAAGGACAAATCCTGGAGGACTTTGGAGTTTAAGAATGGCAACAAAACAGTATAAACCAACATCTCCTGGCCGTAGGTTCATGATTAGCTCGACCTACGAGGAAGTCACGAAAGGTAAGCCAGAAAAGACCCTTGTTCGAGCCAAAAGTAAAAGCGGCGGAAGAAACAGCAGTGGTCGTTTAACAATTGCTAACCGAGGCGGTGGACACAAGCTTCGCTACCGCGTCATTGATTTTCGACGTGACAAATTTAATATTGATGCCAAAGTGGCGGCCATCGAGTACGATCCCAACCGAACTTGCCGGATCGCATTATTGCACTATCGAGACGGTGAGAAAAGGTATATTCTGGCTCCTAAGAACTTGGCAGTTGGAACCGTGATCCAGTCTGGTGAGGGCGCCGACATTTTGCCGGGCAACTGCTTGCCACTTCGGTTGGTTCCGCTTGGAACTCTGGTTCATAACATTGAAATTCAGCCTGGCCGCGGCGGCCAAATGGTCCGCTCCGCTGGAGCCTCGGCTCAGCTTATGGCGAAAGAAGGTAACTATGTGACCCTGAGATTGCCTAGCGGAGAAATGAGGATGGTTCACAACACCTGCCGAGCCACGATTGGCGAAGTTGGAAATTCGGACCATGAGAATGAATCCCTTGGGAAAGCTGGTAAGAATCGACAGCTTGGACGCAAACCTCACGTTCGTGGTGTTGTCAAGAGTCCTCGTGATCACCCACATGGAGGTGGTGAGGCGAAATCGCCAGTAGGAAGGAAGAAGGGTCCGGTTGACCGATGGGGCAACAAGGCGCTTGGTCAAAAGACAAGGCACAACAAGAGAACTAACAAATATATTGTGAGAAGGAGGAACAGCTAAAAAATGGCGAGAAGTTTAAAGAAAGGGTTTTTTGTAGACGATCATCTGCTTAAGAAAGTCAATGCACTAAACGACAGCGGAGATAAGAAGCTGATCAAGACTTGGAGTCGAAGATCAACCATTATCCCAGACATGGTTGGCCATACAATTGCTGTTCACGATGGACGAAAGCACATCCCTGTTTTTGTTACCGAGAATATGATTGGCCACAAGTTAGGCGAGTTCTCTCCTACCAGAACCTATCGCGGTCATGGCGGTTCACTGCCTGATCGAGGAGCGAAGCTGAAGTAAAGTATGGAAGTTAAAGCAATCGGAAAATTTATTAAAGTGCAGCCGAGAAAGGTGCGCATTGTTGCCGACGAAATTCGCGGTAAAGATGCAGTGCACTCGGCCGCGCTCCTTCGGTACCACACCAGCAAAGGGGCAAGAGAGCTTCGCAAAGTGTTGATTTCGGCAATGGCTAACGCCTTAGAGAATCACAGCATGAATCCAGAGTCTCTTAAAATTGCCAAGATCATGGTGGATGAAGGTCCTCGAATGAAGCGTCTGCGGGCAAGAGCTCAGGGGCGAGGAAACAGGATCATTAAGAAGACCAGCCACATCACGGTTATTGTTGAGGAAGACCTTACCAAGGGCACTGTTATTAAGGCTCATGGAACCAAGGCGAAACCTCGCCCAACCTTTGCGGCGCCAAAGAAGGGCAAAGCTAAGGCATCGAGCAAGGCCGCTGGCAGCAAAGAGCAGGAAGTGGAAACCACAACGGAAGCGATCGCCTCGGTTGAGACGGTGGAGACCGCTGCCGCAGAGCCAGTAGTGGAGGCAACCCAAGAGGTAGCCGCCGAACAGACAACCGCTGCTGCTGAAGAAGCAAGTGCAGAATCTGAGGCAACCGAAGAGCAAGCCGAAGAAACCAAGGAAGACAAAGGAGAAGAATCAAACTAAATGGGTCAAAAAATACATCCAGTTGGCTTCCGTGTTGGGGTCATTCGAGGCTTTGACAGCCACTGGTATTTTGGAAAGAAAGGGTACGGTCAGGCGCTACTCATTGATCATAAGATCAGAGAGCGGATTAAAAGCAAGTCCGGCCTCGGAAATGTGTCTCGAGTTGAGATCGAGCGCGCCGCGAATCGAATCAAGGTTTCGATTTTTACGGCCCGTCCAGGTGCCATTATCGGAAAAGGTGGAAAAGGCATCGAGCAGTTGACAACCGATCTCATTGATCTGGTTAACAAGTACGAGAAAAAAGCCGCCAACGATAAGGGCAAAACCACCGTCCAGGTGAGCGTTCACGAGGTGCGTCAGCCAGAGCTTGATGCTCAGCTGGTGGCAGAAAACATCGCTCAGCAATTGGAAAGAAGAATTGGGCATCGCCGCGCCATGAGGCAAGCAATGACCCGAGCGGTACGGCTTAACGGCAGAGGAATCAAGGTTCAGGTTTCGGGCCGATTGAATGGAGCTGAAATTGCAAGAACCGAAGGCGACAAAGTTGGCAAGATTCCGCTTCATACTCTTCGAGCAGACATCGACTACGGCATTGCGACCGCCAAGACCCTCTATGGATCAATCGGCTGCAAAGTCTGGATTTATAAAGGTGAAGTTTTGCCAGAAAGGCGCATGGCAGTTGATGACAACGAAGGTCGCCGACGGGTTCGTCGCGATCCCCAGCCAGAAGCGGATGCTTTTGGCGCAACCAAAGCCGCCGCAACCGATGGAGGATCAGCAGTCTAATGTTAATGCCAAAGAAAGTTAAAAACGATAATCGAAAGATGCATCGTGGACGTATGAAGGGAGTCGCTACGCGTGGCAATACAGTTGCCTTTGGTGACTTTGGGTTAGTGGCGTTGGAACCGGCATGGATCAGCAGCCGCCAGATTGAAGCGGCTCGTATTGCCATGACTCGACACATCAAAAGAGGCGGAATGGTATGGATTCGGATTTTCCCCGATAAGTCCATCACAAAGAAGCCGCTTGAAACCCGTATGGGTAAAGGTAAAGCCCCCGTGGAAGGCTGGGTAGCGGTTGTGAAGCCGGGTAGGGTTATGTTCGAGATGGATGGAGTTGCCTTAGATGTTGCAAAGGAAGCGATGAGGCTTGCTAGCCACAAACTTCCGATCCATTGCAAATTTGTGACCAAGGAAGATCTTCCTGCCAAGTTCCCCAAGGGTGGCCGAGCGTTGGATGCGGCTCCGATTCAACTCAAACACCGCAATGAAGAGCTGGTTGTGCCTTCTCACCAAGAAGAAGTTGAATCAAGCAGCGAAGTCGTAGCAGGAGCAACTGAATAAATGAAAGGATTGAAAGCCCAAGAATTAAGAACAAAAACCGTTGAGGACTTATCGGCAATGGTTGCCGAAGAAAGAGTCGCTATGTACCAAATGCGAAAAGCCATGGTATTTCGGCAGAGTTCTGATACCGCTGGTCTTAAGGCTCGCAAGAAGAACGTAGCCCGATTACTGACTTTGATCAAGGAGAAGCAACACACCAATGGCTAAGACAGTTGAAGCCGCTCCCGCAATTGATCGCGGACGCCGAAAGGTTCGAGAAGGAGTTGTTGTGTCGGCCAAGATGGAGCAAACCGTGGTTGTGAAGGTAGAGCGACGCACACAGCACCCTCTATACGGAAAGGTTGTTATCAGATCGAAGCGGTACAAAGCCCACGATATTATGTCATGCGATGAAGGAGATCGCGTAGAAATCATGGAAACAAGACCCATCAGCAAAGATAAATGCTGGAGGGTAACTCGAATCCTTGAAAAGGTGAAGTAAAGCCTTTCAAACGGCAAAACTAGCAGGGATGCATATTTGGAGAAATTAAGATGGTTCAGCAATTTACAAGGTTAAAAGTAGCGGACAATTCGGGAGCACGTGAAGTCATGTGCATTCGAGTTCTCAAAGGTTCGCAGCCAAGATACGGCGGCATCGGAGACGTGATTGTGGCATCGGTCAAGGTTGCAACTCCCCACATGACAATTAAGAAGGGTGAGGTGGTTAAGGCTGTCATTGTTCGCACAAAGCATTTTGTGCGCAGAAAGGATGGCAGCACATTGCGATTTGACGACAATGCCTGTGTGATCATCAATCCTCAGAATTTGGAGCCACGAGGGACCAGAATTTTTGGTCCGGTGGCACGTGAATTGCGAGACAAAAACTTTATGAAGATTGTTTCGCTTGCTCCGGAGGTCTTGTAATGCCTACAAAATCAGAACTGAAAAAACTAGCTCATCCCACAAAAAACAAGATTCGCAAAGGCGATCGAGTTTTGATTATTGCCGGAAAAGATAAGGGCAATCAAGGTGTGGTGATTGCGGTTAGCCCTAAAGAGCACAAGGTGATGGTGGTTGATGATTCGAACCCAGATCAGCCTGTTGCCCTGAACGCAGTCATTAGGCACCGCAAGCCGCGAATGCAAAATGAGAAAGGGAGCCGAGTCACAATTCCCGCTCCTATCGACATCAGCAATGTCAAGGTTATTGATGCCAAAGGAAATCCAACCCGAATAGGGAAGCGGGTTGAAGATGGCAAATTGGTGCGATATTCCAAGAAATCGGGAGAAACCTTTGTGGATGGTCCCGATTTAGATACCAAGGAAAAGAAGTAACTCCAACCCACGTGGCCTGGTCGGAAATCAGGCAAGAAGAAAGAAATGGCAAAAAAAGAAACTAAAGAAGGCGGCGCAACGCCTAAAGTAACCCCAAGGCTTAAGGCAAAGTATGCCAAAGAGGTTGTACCTAAGCTTCAGACTCAGTTTAACTACAAGTCCTCTATGCAGGTTCCTAAGTTAGAAAAAATCGTGATCAATATGGGCACTGGTTCCACCGACAAATCGGGGGACAAGCATCTTGAAAACTCGGTTCGTGATATGGCCCTGATTTCGGGTCAAAAACCAGTGATCACAAGGGCGCGCAAGGCTATTTCTAACTTTAAGGTTCGAGAGAACATGACGGTTGGATGCAAGGTGACCCTTCGCGGAGAGCGGATGTATCACTTTTTTGATAAATTGGCAACCGTTGTTTTGCCCCGAATTCGAGACTTCCAGGGTCTTTCTGCCAAGAGCTTTGATGGTCGTGGCAACTACGCCTTGGGCCTTAAAGAGCAACTTGTGTTCCCCGAAATCCCTTATGATACATTTGATCGGATTCGTGGAATGGACATCATCATTTGCACCAGTGCAAAGACGGATGATGAGGCAAGGGTCTTCTTAAAAGAGATGGGCCTGCCACTCCGAGAAAGGTAAAAATCTCCTCGTCTTAAAGCAAAATAAGCTTAAGCCCGCAGCCAACCGCTCCGGGCTTGATCCTTTTTTAGAATGGACTTTTTGACCTGTTGTGTGATGGCTCGGGCCCAAGTGCCTGGTACCCATAATATGATCGGTATTCAATGTCTGTATTGACTTCCTATTGTCGTGAACTGCGTGGCAAAGTTTAGAGGGGCTAGCCCTGTATACTTCGGTGCGGCCTACGCGTATTGTAGTGATTTTGAAAGTCGTTCTACTCGGATTGGAACTCTTTGCCACTGTTAGAGCTGGGTGCCATCCAGAGGAGTCAAGACTCTTTGCAAGCGGAATTAGTCATGGAGGGTAGCAGCGCCGGGCTTCTTACCTGGACTGGTGGCTACGAGGCTAATCTGACCGTGCTTTAGGTTCGATTGGATCATAAAGCTTGCAATTCCGTTTTGAGTTTTCATGACGGAAGGGCCAATCAAATGAGCAGGACCACGGACACTTAAATGAACAGGAACTCCGTTTTCAAAACAGTCTGTTCCGGCCCTATCCTTAAGCTGAACATACACAAAAACTGCATCGGCTCCGTCTGCCTTAAGAGCCACTCCCCGCAGATTAGTCTTAATGTGCAAGGCAGTTGGCGCCTTAGGGGTTCGGATAAGCTCCTTGGCAATGATCTTCCCGTTACGGTAGGCAACCGCTTCTAAAGAGCCGGGGTGGTATGGAACCTTCTTGAATGTAAAAGGAGGGTGGACCAAGTGCTTAGCGTTGCCACCATCCCACGGATTGCCGCCTTGATCATAGTTGCCATAGGGCGTATCCGGACCACTGTCGGGCCGCTGATTGGCAATAAACTTGCCATTAAGGTAGAGCTTGACCCGATCTCCGTTAGAAAACACAACCACTTTGCAGGGTGATTGGCGAGGTGTCCATTGGTTGGCAATGAATACCATCGGCTTTGCCACATATTGAGATTGAAAGAACTTATAGATGTATCGGGGAATTCTAAAAACGTCTGCCATTCCACTGTGTTCGGTTGTGGGGTCGTAGCCTCGATGGTAGTCGTACATCACCCAGGTGCCATCTCCCATCGTCCATGGCCATTGACCGCGGTTGCGGTTGTGGCTCCAGGCAAAGTTCCATGCCTCTTGCAGTTGACCGGTTTCTCCGCTGCTCATCGGCTGCCGCGAGGTGCTGTTGGCGCCGCCAAATTCCCAGTCTCCGTACTCTCTGATGTAGCCTGGCTTGTTGGGGGCATCTTGAGGCCTTTGCTTGGTTTGGTCGTTCCATTGGTTGTAGGGCCAATCCCAAGAAAAGCCATCGGTGTAGTCACTCACCGCGGTCATGTCCGATTCCGTAAATTCAGAATGAGCGGCTTTGTACCATTTTTCGGCAACATCTATTCTGGGGTAGGTTTCATTAAGGGCCGATTCCCAAGCAAGGACACAAGGGTGGTTTCGGTGCCACCGAATCATATCTTTGATGTCACTTTCTACGCGGTGTTCAAAAATGGGATTGGGATTGTAAAACTGCCATCCCGGAGCGCAAACAATCGCAAAAAGACCAAGCCGATCACAAGCCTCCATAACCGCTGGTTCTTGGGGATAGTGGCAAAGCCTCACGCAGTTAAATCCGGCATCCTTGATCTCCTCCATATCCCTCAGCGAGGCGTTGTCGGAAAGGGCGTTCCCGATGTAGGGATATTCTTGGTGACGGTTTGTTCCGATTAGCCGCTCAGGCTTTCCATTAACCAGTAGCCCAAAATTCCTGGTGAACTTTAGCCGGCGAATGCCAACCAAAATGGACTTTTGATCCATCACCCGAGGGGCAAGAACTTCGGTGGTGAAAGGGTAGAGATCGGGATGACTGGGAGACCACAGTCGGGGATGGCTTACCCACATGGATTGGATGAAGGTCTCTTTTGTATTGGGCAATAATAGCTTGAAAACGGTGAGTTTATCATGCCCGCCTAACTGAAACTTCACTCTGACCTGCTCTGGTTGGGATGTCTGATTTTGGACTTCGGCGCTCATTCTGACAAGCGCCTCATTTTTGGATGCTTTGAGGCACGAAAAAACAACGCCAGCTCCTCTTGGGGTGTGGCTTAAGAATGGGTTTGTGATGTGAATCTTGTTGGTTACGGTCAGATAAGCGTCTCGATAGAGTCCGCCGTAGTACAAAAAGTCTAGGTCTTTGGTTGGTTTTCCGGGAGGCACAAGAAGGTTGTCTCGATTATCTAACCGAACCAGAATAACATTTTTGCTCCCAAAATGAAGGTAAGGAGTTAGGTCTGCCACCACTGGCAAATATCCGCCGGACCTGCCTCCGATGACGTGTCCATTCAAAACTACGGTTGAGATTTGCATTGCCCCATCTAAGGTGAGGGTCACTTCTTTGTGTCGCCATTGGGCTGGTGCCACAAAGTCCTTGTGGTAAAAGCAGATGCCTTGCCAAGGGCGGTCGACATGCAGCCGCTCCACGCGGGAAGTATTGGGCAAGGTCACGCTTTTGAACTGCAATTTGCCAGAATTAATCTCGCTGGATAGAACCGGAGCTGCCTGATCAAGGCTGAAGTTTTGATCTCGGGAATGCCAGGCTTCGGCTCGTTGAAGTTCCTTGGCAGTTAGCCTAGCCTTTGACCAGTTTCTGTTAAAATCAACCACACTTCGTGGGGTGGCATGATTGGGCATCAGTAACAAAATTGAAAGAAGTCCGGCTACACTCATAATCCAGTTCAAGGGCTAAAACCAAGGTTCTGCCATTTTAGTATAGTCGTCCCCCATATGGAAGTAAGAAGGCGCGAAGTCCTCGTGAACTTTCGCGCCTTCAGCACTAGGTTTTGGGGTTCAGTGAGTGGCTTAGCCTTTGAAACCAACTGGGCGGCGCCTACGGGCCAAGAAGGGAAGAATGGCAACTCCTAAGAATCCCAGTTCAGATGGCTCTGGCACCGATTGGATATTTCCATTAAAAAGGTCATTATGGAGCTCTCCCCCGCCGACAAGGGAGCCCGCCACCAAAGTTCCGTTAAGCTGACCAGATGAAAAGTTGACATTTGCAAAAGGAGCTAAGACGGAACCATAGACTCCTACGCCTTGGATGCTCAAAGAGGTGGCTTGGTAGAAATTAAACAGAATATGGCCGTTCTGCAGCCCGCCGACATTGAATCCTCCCGCAAAGTTGTCGGAAGTGCCGGCAACGTTGATGAGTACGGTGGCCGCGCTTGGCGCGTTGATGATAAAACTGCTCTCCTTGGCAAGCTGGCTTGCAGAGACGTTAAAGACATCAAAGCTGTTATTGGTTCCGGTTAGGGTTAAAGTTGAGTAGCTCAGGTTCGAGGTTCCGTTGGCGGCGATTGAAGCCCAACTGGTTGATTTCGACTGGACGGCTGCATCAACCGCGGAGAAGGAAAAAGGAGCCGTGGTTGTTCCCTGATTAATGGTTCCAGAAACCGTGGTATTAGGGTTTGAGTAACTTGTTCCGTAAACGATGCTTCCCCCCACCGTTCCGTAGTTAGAAAGTGACACCTGACCATTGGAATCAATGTTTCCGGTGACGCTAGGGTTTGACAAATTTGCGTTGCTGCCCGTAAAAATGTTGCCATAAACATTGTCACTGGTCAAGGATAATGAACCTCCTACCACAAGCGCATAAGGCTCGTTGACCAAACTTTCATTTATGGTTGCAGAAATGGTGGCATTGCCTCCAACTGCATAAGTTCCTTGAACGTCCGTATACTGTGGTGAGGCGTTGCCAATAATGTATCCATTGAACTGTCCGGCAGTGCCAAGATCATCGGCCATCGCCAGCAGAGGCATGGAAGTGGCAATGAGTGCGAGTGATAAAATTGTGACGCGAGTTTTCACTCTACTTTATTGTTCAATTAGGTTCAAAATGAGACAAGTGCAGACTGATTTTTAACCGTTTATTAATAAGATTGAATAGCGGAATTTTCTTTTTTACAAAGTTAATTCTTAAAGGTGTACAGAAGCGCTCAGCAAGAAATGGAAAGAGGGAGCCAATCCTCTGCTCCAAAATGGGTTGGAACACCTCCATTGAAAGGGTTCAATACCCTAATTCAGTTATAATTTTGGAACCTTGATTCAAACTTGGAGAGCGGATTTTGCCGTATTCAAAATATGGTTTGAAGACTCCCTTGCCTACGCGGCTAGCGGAGTGATTTGGGTGTTGACCGATTTTCTGATGGCGGTCACGATGCCGTTTATCTGGATCGCGGCGGCTAAGTCAACCGGAGGAGTCGTGGCAGGCTTTCCCATTGCTCAGATGGTTTTGTACTACTTGGGCTCGATTGTTTTCACAACATTTATTACCAGCCACATGATGTGGGAAATTGGCAATGAAATCCGAGATGGACTCTTTTCGGTCTCCTTAACGCGACCCTATTCTTATTATCGGTTCACATTTTTGCGGGGCCTCGCTTGGCGGATTTTTAGGCCCGTCATTTTCTTGCCCTTCCTTCTGTTTTTGTTGTTTGTGTTTCGGGGCATATTAATCCATGCCCATGCATACTTTTCTTGGGAACTGGCAGTCAGCATCGTTCTTGGTCATTTGGTTAGCTTCACCATGGTTATGGCAATGGCCCCCATTGCCTTGTTTACCCAGGAAGCTCTTTCTATTTTTGAACTTTATTACGCACCGATGATGTTTCTGTCGGGGCAGCTTTTTCCGGTCAGCGCCTTGCCAAATTGGGCTCAAGATGTAGCCAAGGTCTTGCCATTTTATTACACGACGGGGGTTCCCAGTGACGCGTTTGCAGGTCGGATTCAAGGGCATGCACTTTTCCACGCGATACTTATTCAATTGCTTTGGATCTGTCTCTTCTATCCGTTGGGCAAGCTTGTTTGGAAAATGGGCCTCAAGCGGTACACCGGAACCGGTTTATAGGCTGACCAACTGCGGGGCAAAATTTGCCCTCTTAATTGCGTACACTTGATCTAAGTGGGTTCAGAAACAGGACATCAAGGGCATGTGCTCGTAACCGGAGCCGGTCGCGGCATCGGAAAAGCGATCGTCACAAAACTCGCAGAAGAAGGGTGGAAAATTGCCCTCCATTACAATCGTGATAAGGAAGCGGTCAAAGAGTTGGCTGCTCAATTAGGCAGCGCCGCGCTCGGCATTTATCAGGCAGATTTATCCGACCCATCTCAGACGTCTCAGTTATGGAGCATGTCAAATGCCGAAAGACCGTTGGATGCCCTTGTCAACAACGCCGGCATCTACCAGCCGATCCAATTGATGGAGGCAACGGATGAGGTGTTTGAAAACAACCTAATGGAGACGTTTGCGGTTAATTTTGAATCTCCATTAAGACTTGCCCGGCTCGCGGCAAGGGATTTTGCGAAGAGGGGTGGTGGGAAAATCCTTAATGTTGCCAGCCGAGTTGGTTTTAAGGGTGAATCGGGTGCATGTCTGTATTCCGCATCAAAGGCAGCTTTGATTAATTTGACCCGGAGCCTGGCGGTGGAACTGGCGCCCAAAAACATCAAAGTCTTTGGAATCGCTCCAGGATGGGTGGAAACGGCGATGGCAAGAGAGGGGATGGAAACCCGTTTGGACTCCATCCTTGCCGACATTCCATTGCGGAGAATGGCAAGCCCCCAGGACTGCGCAGAGGCAGGAGCCTTTTTGCTTTCTCAAGGTGCCGAGTACCTCAGCGGGGTTGTGATTGACATCAACGGCGCCAGTTACTTTCATTAAATCTTTGCTATGATTGCCTCTATTCCGCTTCTTGCTGCGATCTCTGCTTGTTTTTCAGAAAGGATTCAGGAATCTAAGGTGGTTCCTCAATATGCGGTTGAGCAAGAGTCAAACAAAAGCTGGGCCATGGCAAAATCCAATCCAGAGGCGGCGTTTACAACATTTCATTTGGACTTCAATGCGTTTGGGCTATCAAAGCAGTCAAAGTCCGGCTGTCGGCATTTGTTAGAGCATTTGCTAGCCTATGGAGAACACGGAAAACTTGAGTTCAGGTTAGAGTCTGAAGGCGGATTTTTGCTTCTGCGGACCTATCGCGATGATCTTGATATTCAAATTGACCTTCCCAACTCAAGATGGAAGGATGGCTTTGGGTTCCTTAACGAACTTGTAACGAGCCAAGCGGAGTGGTCGCCACAAAACATTGAAGGAGAAAAACAAACAATAGCCCTAGAAAAAGGGCTTCTTTCCGATCAGCGCAAGGCTTCAATTGCCGCATGGCAAGGGACCTTTGGCGATCAAGGTGCCGATCCAGTAGGGAATTTGCAGGATCTTGGGAGAGTCACGTTGACTAACCTATCAAATCTTGCTTCAACCCAATTGACGGCTGACCGAGCCGCGCTCTCGATTGTATCCTCTGCACCGCAAGCTGAAATGATGGATCTAGAAAGAGGTTTTCTTTCTAGACTGCCTGTGTCGCCAGTGGATGGAGAGCCCAATCCTCGGAAAATTCAAATCACCAAGAAAAGCCTTTCTTATCGAGGAGGTGGTAGCGCTCGGGCTTGCGTCATTGCAGGCATGGATAGTTCCAGTTGGTACACAACCCTAGCCGCCGCCCTTGCCATTGCCGGAGAATGCAAAGGCGCCTATGTTGATATTGAACCCAGCGTACGACAGGGTGTCATCGTGGTTGGAAGCGAATCGACTGGTGAAGTTGAAAAGGAAATTGATAGCCTCGACAAAAACGATACGGCAAGACTGTTTATTGTAGGCCGACACTTGCTTCAGCAGTACCTTCGCTTAGAGTGGAGCGGACAGGCGGGCCAGCAAATCAGAACAATGCTCATGTCTCAGGGGCAAGAGACGTCACTGCCGTTCCTTCTTGATAGAGCCAAAAGGATGAGTTTGGATGACTTTGCCACAAGTTTGAGAATGTTCTCGCTGGAAAATGGCTGGGAGATTGTCGGTTCATGATTCTGGGTTTAGTTGCCCTATCCGTTTTAATGAGGCTGAATGCCCAAAATCAGCCGTCAGTTGAGGCAGTTCCTAGCAAGGATCAATCTGCGATTACCGTCGATTTGTTTGTGAGGTTTCGCGGTGGAGGGCCTTTCGACTACGCAATCCAAGAATGCATTGGCAAGTTGGCCTTCCAGGACACAAGAGATTATGGCTATGCCACTTTGAGAGAATTGACCGATCGAGGCGGACAAAGGATCGAGGAAGAATCAACCCCTGCTGGCATCCACTTTTGGTTTAAAATACTCGACGCTGATGCAAGCAACGTCGCACCCATCTGTAGAAACCTGGTCTATCATCCCGTTCTCGATGACTCAAGTCTCAAGGCTGTAGTTGGGGAATTCAAGAGTCGCCGGTGGACTTCACTCCAAAAGGCAGTTTGGCCTTGGAAGTTGCCTTACACCGATATCAGGCTATACGATCTAAAACAGGGACTAGCAAGGTTGGCGCAACCTAAAAACCTTTTTGTTACTTTGGCATGCTCGGGCCCATATGCTTATTTGGCGAGTGATGTTCGAAGTGCCTTAGAAAGACCGACCTCAAGCGAACCGGTCGACTGGAAACCGGATCCCTTGCCATTTGAAAAGAAGAAGTGGAACGATTCCGAGCTGCCAATTTCATGGCAAGGTCCATCATCTTTGCCAAACTCAAAAGAGTTTGCCACCAACTATTTGTCTCTCATGATTCTTGGCGGAGGAAAGGGTTCTTTGATTTGGCAATCTTGGCGCTTGCATCAACGATGGAGCTACTACCAAGAAGCCGATTTTATTTCAACATCGTTGGGCTTGGCCCCATCTTTGTTCTTGTTCACCAATCAAACTGGAGAAGTGACGGTAAGAACAGAGGCGATTGCCGACCTCGAGCAGTTGGCAAGCCACTTAACCGAGCAAGATTTAGCAAGGGCAAAGGCGTTTTCTCAATCGGTTCTGCTAAGAGGATTCGGGATGAATCCCCTCCATGCGCTTTCAAAATCTGGACTTGATCCCCTATTTTTGGATAATCTTTGGCGTTCGCTGTGCGGTAACGATCCTGACTGGGGTGATCTTGACAGGCAGATTCAATCCATTTCGACTGCAGCGGCTAAAGCTAATTTGCTACAATTACTTCACAACTTCTCTTCACTTGATCCAAAAAAGTAACGTGGCTTGACCCATTCAGGTCGGTTGGTAAAAAATTCCAAAATTTTGAATTGGCTTCAGTCTTCTTCTATGCCGGTCTGTTGATCCTGGTAATGCCGGAAGTTCTCCGCAAAGTCAGGCTCCTTTTTGCAGAGTGACAAAAAATCACAGCGCTCACAAAGGGGCTTTGGGCTCGGTCGGCGCAAATCGAAGTCTGTCCCAATAATTTCATTTCCAAGCAACTCAATTTGGAACGCGAAGTCTGCCATTTCGTCGTCAGTAAGTTTTGAAGTGGCATTGTGCCCAGACTTCAAGGCGATAATGGTGCACCTAACGTCGCGATCGGGATACGCTTTTTGGAGCAAGAGCTGATAGATTGCCATGGCAAGATCGTTATGGACCTCTTCTTCTAAAACCGTTTCCCTTCCACTTTTGTAGTCAATAATTTCTAAGGAACCGTCTGGGTATTCCTCAATCCGATCAATTCTGCCGCGGAGAACAAAATTTGGATACTTCCAGACGAGAGTTTTCTCTACAAAAAGAGTCCTCGATTCTTTTTGCCTTGTGACCTCGCGATCCACATATTCCAAGAGGATTTCTTTGCCTCTTGCCTGAGCTTCTGCCATCTCATCGGCAGATGCATAGCCTTCAGTGACCCAGTTCGACTCTAAGGCGTTCACCGCGTCTTCTGCATTAACCACCGAGACATCATTTTGGTCATGAAGTTTTTGTAAAACGGAGTGAAGGGAAGTTCCAAACGAAAAGTAACTTTTGGATCTGATAAACCATTTCCCACGAGAATCCACATAGGTCCATTTGTATTTATGATCACAGGCTAGGTAGGTTACGATCTTCGTTGGGCTTAGGGAGGGCAGCCTGGTTGTCATTTTTGTGGTCATTCCCCGCTTGACCTAGAAAACTTGACTTCTGCCACCGTCCAACCTAAAACATTGGTGAGCTGAAACTTTCCGCCCAGTGCGCGGGCCAAGTTCTCGACAATTTGTAGCCCCAAATGCGCGGCAGTGGCGATATCGAATTTAGGGGGAAGTTCATCGCCGTTATTTGAGACCCACAGGGAAACATCGCCTTCTCGTTCTTCAACATTAATGTGGATGTCACCCTCTTTACAAACTTCAAAGCCATGCTCAACTGCATTGAGAACAAGTTCATTAACCACCAATGCAACTTGAGTGGCCTGGGTCATATTTAAGGTGACATCATCACCACGAACGTCAAACCGAATCTTCTTATCAGGATCAATCAAAGAGGCAACTTGGTGCTGAACAAGGGTTTCGGCGATCGACCGAATCCCAACATGATCAAGATCTTCTCTGCTAAGCAGATCATGGACGGAAGCAATGGCAAGAATTCTCGCAAGGGTGTCATTAAGTGCCTCTTCAAGGGACTTGTATTCACCGTGGCGAAGTTGAAGGCGCATCAGGCTCGCCACTTGCTGAAGATTATTTTTAACACGGTGATGCATTTCTTGCATCAAAGTGTCTCGAACTTGGAGCTTAGCATGTTCTATCGCAAGGGCAGCTTGGTTAGCAAGCGTCTCAAGTGCGGTAATTTCCTCATCGGTAAACTCGCGGATTTCACTTGTGTAGCAACTTAAAACGCCAACTGCTCTATCCTGAATCATGAGTGGCACACAGATCATGGACCTCAGGCCTTGTTCGGCAGCCAGATCATGGCCTATATATTCATCTTCGGTCTGGACATCTTTAACAATGATCGTTCGATTTTCGTCGATAGCTTTGCCTGCAAAAGACTCTCCCAATTTGATCGCTCTCTTTTTTTGGTAGGCCTTTGCGGGAGACTGAGTGGCCCTCAAAACCAATTCGCCTCTTGATTCATCAAGAAGGCGGACCGTACAAACCGTGTAGTGAAACTGCTGGGCAGTGAGATTAACCAGCAGCTGTAAGATTTCTTCTAGATAGGGGCTTGAAGAGAGAGTCCTTGCCACTTCACTGAGAGCTCCAAGCCGATTGATTTGGGCACCGGCGGAATAGGCATGAGAAAAGGCCCTGATTCCAGTCGTGAGAACGGAGGCAAGTCCTTCTAATTTCAATTTTGCAGAGGCAGGAAAGGCTCTGGATTCTGCCCATTTGAGGGCAATAACCCCTAAGCTTGCTTCATTTGCCTCTCGCAAAGGAAGAATTGCCACCGCTTGGAAGATGCCTTCTTGAACGCCTGGAAACCGAGCATACATGGGATGCTTTTCTGCGTCCACTCCCTTGAAGAATGGGTGCCCAGTCTGAAGGACATGGCTTGAAATCCCTTTTCCCTTGCCTAAACGAAACCGATAGTTCATTTCGGGAGTTGCATTGCTGGCCCGTAAAATAAGGGCATCAAAGGGGTCTCGAAAGAAAATATCACACGCCGAGGCCCCCGTTGCGTCGGCAACCTGAACAACGAGTTCGGATAGTAACTCATCTTCACTTGAGCAAGATTTCATCCACTCAAGAAAGTTACGAGCGATGTTTGCAGGGTCAACTTTTGGAAGGCTCATACGGAGGGCTTTGACTTGGAATCTGGCGGCCCTATTGTAGTGATGGAGAGATCAGAACCTGAGAACATCTCTTGGGCAAGGCTGTGAATATCATTGAGGGCTACTTTTTCTATGGATTGAAGGATCTCGGTGATTTCAACTTGGCGATGGAACGTCAGTTCATTTTTGACCATCCGATTCATCCTAGGGCTGAGTCCTTCTAATCGGATGGTAATACTTCCGGAAAGGTTCTTTTTGAGTCGTGCCAATTCCTCTTCTTGGAATCCGTCTTTGGCAATTTTGCCAAGTTCCAGTTGAACAAGATCGAGCACCTGGGGCCAGTTGGTAGGGCTTGTGCCGCCGTACACGGTAAAAGTGCCTCCTGATTCATAAGAAAGGCCGTATGATCCGATTGAATAAACCAAGCCGCGTTTTTCGCGGACTTCCTGGAAAAGACGGGAACTCATATTTCCGCCAAGACCAAGGTCCAAGAGGGCTAAAACATATCTGCGATCGTCACTGGCTCTGATACCGCTTGTACCGATGCAAAAGTGGATGGCTTCCGTCTCTCGCTCGAGATGAACGCGTTCAATGGTGGCGTTTGGCGCGCTTAAGGCCGTATCCGCTTCGCCTGCAGGTAATCCCCCAAGATACTTCTGAGCAAGTTCCACAACTTGCTGGTGCTGACAGGCTCCTGCCACCGCCAAGATCAGCCGATTTCCGCGGTATCTCCTGCCAATGTAGCCTAGAAAGTCATCTCGATTGATTTGGCTGACGGAATCCGAGGTTCCAATAACCGGCTTGCCTAGGGGATGCCCGTGCCACCTTTTTTCCAGATGCAATTCATGGACATAAGAAGAGGGCTCATCTATTGACCGGATGATCTCCTCTAAAATAACGCCTCGTTCTAAATCAATATCGGCTGGATCGTATCGGGAATTTGTTAGCATGTCCGACAGCACCTCAATTCCATGGGGGACATCATCAGAGAGCAATCGGCAGTAGTAGCAAGTTAATTCCTTATCGGTAAATGCATTCAGGTCTCCTCCTCTGCCTTCGATAGCTTCCGCGATTTCTCGGCTGGATCGGTTGGAGGTTCCTTTGAACATCATGTGCTCAATAAAGTGGCTGATTCCTGCTTCGTGGTCTAGCTCGTCAATGCTGCCTGTTGCGCACCACAAGCCGATTGCAGCCGACTGAAAGGCATCGCTAGATTCGGTGAGGACCCGCACTCCGTTGGCAAGGACTGATTTCTGAAAAGTTTGCATGGTTATTCGGCTTCTTCTGATTGGAGCTTCACGATGAGGGAACCAAGCTGATCCGCATTCACTGCGATCATGTCTCCCGGTCCTAGCAAAGCGGCTTCCTCGGGGTGCAATGGGCCAATTGCAATCATGTCTCCCGACTGAATCGAGCTGGATTCTGATGCCACAGAGATCGCCTGGGCCATGGAAATTGGCAAGGTGGCAGTGGTGCCTCGCGCTGTTTCCACCCCGTTGATTTTTGTGATAAAGGGAATGGAGTATCGAAACCCATTCTCATCATTGACGATATAGTCTTCAAGCTCGTCGGGAGTGGTAATTGCGGGTCCGAAAGTGCAACCAAAGTCAAAAGCGCGAGCCGAGTAGCTTCTTCTTTCTACGTTTTTGGCAATAACCGTCAGCAGCAAGGAGTAGCCAATTATGACCGCATCGGCTTCATCCACTTCAATGTGGCTCCCTTGATTGCAGATTGCGGCTAACGATACACGATAGCCAATCTGAGTTGCGTAGTCTGGCAGTTTGATGATTGCGTTGGGCCCGTGAAGAGCATATGGATTGGAATACGAAAAAGGCACCGAATCAGGATCTTCAATGACTTGGCTGCCAGTCATATGGGTAGAAACGTCAAATAATCTTACGGTTGGCGGCTGAACGGGCGGCAGAAGCTTCACTTGGTCTGGTTCGTGAATGGCAATTGGATTTTCGCCGTCGGTTTCATAGATTCTGCCCGAATGGATAAATCCGGCTTTCGACCCGTGTCCAACATCCAATTGTTGGAATCTTACTAATTTCACTATGAAAAAGCGTACCAGCGCCGCAACTTTATCTTGAAGTGGCGGGTATCATCATTTGACAGACAAGCAAGTTTCTGGTAGCATCTCTGAACTTGCGGAGAAATTGATGCCCACAAAAGTTTTAGTATGTGACGACGAACGCCATATTGTGCGACTTATCCAGGTCAATCTGGAGAAACAGGGGTACCAAGTCGTAACCGCCTATGATGGCAAGGAAGGATTGGAAAAGATCAAGTCTGAAAAGCCAAATTTGGTTGTTTTAGACGTGATGATGCCCTACATGGATGGATTTGAAGTTCTCAAAAATATCCGTCGAGAACCTTCAACAGAGAGCCTGCCGGTGATCATGTTAACTGCAAAGGCTCAAGATAAAGACGTGTTTGAAGGCTATCACTACGGTGCTGATATGTATCTGACTAAACCCTTTAACCCGATGGAATTGGTAAGCTTTGTTAAGAGAATCACCGAAAACTCTAGTGGGGATGATAGCGGACCGAAGCGATACGACCTCTAGTTTGGTAATTCTCCACATAGGAGTTATTACTTGTTAATGCTTGCAGATTTACCGGCAATGCCCACCGGTACGGATATTGGGCTGTTTCCTGCACTCGTTTGCTTCTTTGGAATTATCATCTGGTTTTTGGCGTTCGCGGCCAGAAGGCAAAGAAAGAAGTTTCGAATCACCCAAGTCTTTGGGTATCTCATTTCCGTGAGTGCCAGTTTGGTCTCTTACCTTCAAAACAAAGAGATGTTGGACCCTGATGTTTGGTCTGATGGAAACTACTGGAATGCAAGAGCTCGGTTTATTTTGGTCTTTTCGCTGGTCTTTCCGATCGTGCTGATTGGAATTTACTGGGTGGTGGACCACTTTGAAACCAAGAGACTTGCGGCAGAAGTGGATGATCTTTCGATAGACTACAAATACGGAACGAAAGATCTCGACGACGATGACGAGTGAAGGATTAACCACAACCGAGGCTCCCTTTATAGAGCTCGCCCAAAAGCAGCATCAACTCTTTATCAATCAGCCGTATGACCTTTATTCGGTTGAAAACCATTTGGCTTGGAAATCTTTATACGCAAGGATGAAGCCAAGGTGGGATGAGTTTGCTAATCCTCATTTCCTCAAGGGAATTGCCAATCTATGCCTTGACCCCAACGCTGTGCCCAGCCTTGCCGATGTCAACAGGTTTCTAGAGCCGTTAACTGGCTTTGAGGCGAAAGCGGTGAGTGGTTACGTGCCTGCCTTTATTTTCTTTGACTGTCTGAGAAATAGGCAATTCCCAACTACGATCACAATCCGCAAAAGCGACAAGCTGGATTACTTGCCAGAACCAGACATTTTTCATGACATTGCGGGTCACGTTCCCATGCATACCGATCCTGCTTTTGCCAATACTTTGGTGAAGTTTGGAGACTGCGCTCATACTGCCGCAGAACTCGTGAAGTCAATTGGCAGCCACAAAGAGCAGCTCAAAGTTCTTGAGAGCATTATTCAAGCCATGGCTAGGTTTTTCTGGTTTACGATTGAGTTTGGGTTAATGGAGTCCCCGGACGGCCTAAAGGTGTACGGTAGCGGGCTTTTAAGTTCCTTTGGTGAAATTGAGCACAGTATTCAATCCAAGGATGTGCAACGGTTTCCGGCTCAACTCGAGTGGCTCATCAACCAAAGTTTTGAGATTGATCACTTTCAGCCCCTCCTTTTTGTGGTGGAGTCGTTTGACCATTTGTTTACGATGGTCGACCAATTGGAAACGTGGATGAAGCAGGGAAGGCTCAATAATGTGGCTCCGGGAGAGCCTCAGATTAATGAGCAAGACCTGATGAGCTTTCTTAGCCCTTCATGAAATGCTCTTGAAATCGGTAGAATTGAACCATGCCCGTTGAGATTTTAATGCCCGAGTTAGGCGAATCCGTTCATGAAGGAACAGTGAGCCGTTGGCTCAAAAAGGTTGGCGATTTTGTAAAAGAAGACGAACCTGTTGTTGAGATCATGACCGATAAAGTCAACACGGAATTGGGATCTCCCGCTTCAGGGATCTTAACTGAGATCTTGATCCCAGAAGGTGGTCAGGTTGAGGTGTTTAAGGCAATGGGGCTCATTGATGCCGCCAACGGCGCTGCGGCAGTAAAGACTCCTGAACCGGTTGAATCTAAGCAGCCGGAGACTATCCAAGAGCCCATTAGCACAAAGGAACAAGCCCCAACTACGCCCAGTGTTCAAGAAAACGGTTCGGATGGACGCAAGTGGTTTTCGCCGCTTGTGCGGTCCATTGCCCAAAAATCTGGCTTATCCGATGCTGAACTCCTAAATGTGGCAGGAACCGGAACCGGCAATCGAGTGACAAAAGCGGATATTGAGGCTTACCTTGCATCAAAATCGAAGGAAGGCAAGCCTGCCCTATCCGCTGCTCTTGCAGAGAAGCCAAAAGCGCAACCTGCCCCATCAGAGGGCCAAGAGATTGTGCCCCTTGCCGGAATGAGGAAGATGATTGCAGAAGCAATGGTGAGGAGTTCACAGGTTCCTACCGTCACCACTGTTACCCAATGCGACGTGACGGCCATGGTGAAATTTAGGGAGACCAATAAAGAATCTTTCCAGCAGCAGTTTGGGGTCAAGCTGACTTTTACTCCATTCTTCATCAAAGCCCTTGCCGAGAGTCTCGCGGAGTTCCCTTTGATGAACGCATCCCTCAACGCGGAAAGTCAAATTGTCAAGAACAAAGGAATTCATATTGGAGTTGCGGTTGCTCTTGGTGCCAAGGGAGAAGACGGGCTGATTGTTCCTGTCATCAGAGACTGCCAGAGTAAATCTTTAGTTGACCTAGCGAGGGACCTTGATTCGATTGCAAAGGCAGCGCGGAGCAATAGCCTCAAGCCGGCCGATGTTCAGGGCGGAACCTTTACGCTCACAAATCCAGGAACATATGGAGCCTTGTTTGGCACGCCGATGATTAACGCTCCTCAGGCGGGCATTTTAGGAACCTATAGCATTGCCAAAACTCCGGTGATCGTTGATGATATGATCGCCATTCGATCCATCATGCACTTGGTACTTACTTATGATCACCGCATCATAGATGGTCTTTTAGCAGGCAAGTTTCTTGCCTCTTTGCGGGATAGGTTGCAATCTTTTGACTTCTTCAAGTAATTGAGCTTAGGCCAAAGAAGCGGCTAAATCTCTTGAAAGGTGGGTTTGCTCGCCAAGCCACTTGCCCTCAAATACGGATACAGCGGGGCCGGTCATAAATACGTTCAGATCGGAGGTGACTTCCAGGTTTAAGTCTCCGCCAGGAAGATGAATTAAAACCTCTTGTCCTAGTTTGTGATTAAGGGAGCCGGCAACTGCAACTGAACAAGCACCGGTACCGCATGCCAACGTGATACCTGCCCCTCTTTCCCAGGTTCTTTGGATGCACTCTTTTGAGGAAATTACTTGAACAAAATGAACGTTGGTCCGATTACGAAATAGCGGTGAGTTCTCAATCTTGGGTCCCCATTTTTCAAGGGGGACTTGGGACGCATCGTCCACAAAAATGACCAAATGAGGATTACCCATCGAGACGGCAGTTCCAAGAAGACCTTCGAAGCCAATGGGTTGATTAATAAAACGCTCGCCGCCAACTTTGTCCATGCCAATTTCGGAAGGATGAAGCCGCGCTTGGCCCATGTCGACTTTGACTTCATTGTTCTTCTTGATTTCGAGGTGCAATAGCCCCGCTCCGGTGGAAACATCCAACGAACCCTTGTCGCCTAGATAGCCATGATCGGCAGCTAGCACAGCAAGGCATCGAATGCCATTGCCGCACATTTCCGACTCGCTTCCATCGGGGTTGAACATCGTCATTTTAAACCGATCAACCCCATCCTTGTCTAGCAAGATTAACCCATCTGCGCCAACCCCAAACTTTCGGCTGCAAGTTTGCTTTGCAAGCTGGCTCCAGTCTTCATTCAAGGGTGTCTGAATCAGATCGATCATCACGAAGTCGTTGCCAATTCCGTGCATTTTGGTAAAAGGAATCATGTGCGCTGCCTAGTCTTACGAAATCTTTCGCCTTGCTGTCACCTTGCGTACAAGTTGACCACTTAAGTTACGGGTTATGACTCGCTGGACCCGTCGCTTTCGCCGTCTGGCTTGTAGGTTCCGATCGGCTTAGCAGGAACAATGCTAGCGACCGCATGCTTGTAGACGAGCTGCGTCGGCTTACCTGGATGATCCAGCAAAATTGTAAACGCATCAAAACCGCGCACGCTTCCCTTAAGCTGCACGCTGTTCGTTAGGTATATAGTTACTCCGATGCCCTCTTTTCGGACTTGATTCAAGAACATGTCTTGAAGATTGATTGCTCTAGCCATTAATTTTGATCCTCATTTGCAAACAAAATAGTATTCACCTGCTGCACCAAGTTTAGATTATTACCCGGAAGCAACTCAATTAAATTAGGTTCCTTTCTTAGCCACGTTCTCTGCCGCTTAGCGTACTTCACGATCTCCCTCGAGGTACGGGTACGAACTTCATCTAGATCAATGACACCATTTAAGTATTGTTCGATCCAGCGATAACCGTGTGCTTGGAATCCGGGTAACGAAGATGTGTACCCGTTCTGAAGAAGAATTTTCACTTCATCAATCCAGCCATTTGCAAGCATGTCGTCAATTCTGTCAACAATTCGACGGGATGTGATGTCCTTATCAGGATTGATCCAAAATTTATGCTTTCGAAAGGGTGGCATGGAAGGATAAACAATGGACGCATTTGAATATGTTTTCTCAATGGCTCTTATAATCCTCCTTGGGTTTTTTTGGTCAACTCTCACAAAGGATGCCTCGTCTCGATCCTTTAGAATTTCTAAGAGTTTCTCAAGACCCATTTCATTATAAATCTTTGTAAGAAATTCGCGTAATTCTGGTTCTGGAGCGCTATGAATTTCATGGTATCCTTCAAAAAGGGCCCTTATATTGATGCCTGATCCTCCCGTGACAACCGCGTGGCGGCCCTGTTGAAACAACGATTGCAAAAGCTTGACGGCAATGCCTAGAAACTCACCAAGGCCGAACTGCTCGTCCGGATCCTTGATGTCCATAATCGCATATTCGCTTTTTCGAGGTGACTTTGCCGTGCCGATATCCATGCCTCGATACACTTGGAAGGAATCTGCATTGATCAACTGGGCTTGCCATTGATCGGCCACCGCCTCTGCCAAATCGGTTTTCCCGGAGGCAGTCGTTCCCATAACCGCAATGAGAAAAGGTCGCTTATAGTCTAGATCAGAAGGCGATGAGAGAGTCAATCGAAATGCCTTTGAGGTTGTTGCGACCTCCTAAAAAGGAAAGCTCGATGAGGCATCCAAACCCAACCACATGTCCGCCGAGGCCCTCAACTAATTGAATGGAAGCAGAGGCTGTGCCGCCGGTGGCAAGTAAATCGTCAACAATATAGGCTTTTTGCCCTGGCAGAATTGCGTCACGGTGCATTTCTACCGTGTTTGACCCATATTCAAGATCGTAGTTGATGCTGATCCGGTCATAAGGTAATTTGCCCTGTTTTCTGGTCACCACAAAGGGAAGACCTAATTCGTAAGCAATGGGCGTTCCAAAAATGAAGCCTCTGCTTTCGATTCCGACGAGAACGTCGGCACCACTTTTGCGGACATTGACCATCATGGCTTCCACCGCTTCTCGGAAAGCAGCTGGATGCTGCAGTACCGGAGTGATGTCCTTAAAAATAATCCCTGGTTGTGGAAAATCTGGAATGTCTCTTATCAAAGACTCGGCAAGGTAGGCACCCATGAGGCTCAAAGAATACCGCTTACCGCACTAAAAGTACGAGGGCTTAGCCATGGCTTGGCAAATCAGTTCATTTTGAATCGGTTACACTCCAATCGTGAATCAATTGAAGGTGAACGAGCATAGGCTAGAGCAACTTTTTTTAAGCCTCTGCCAGATCAATTCTCCATCTTTGCAGGAATCTGACATCACAAATTGGACTAAGCGCTATTTGCTTGATTTTGGATTAGAAGTTAGGGAGGACGAGGCCGGCAGCAAGATCGGGGGCAATGCAAACAACATCATCGCTCACCTGCCAGCTTCTAAACAGGGGCTTCCCAAGGTTTTCTTATCAGCCCATTTTGATACAGTCGAGCCGACTCCGGAGCTTGTGATTCAAGAATCCAATGGGGTCTGGACGGCAGCCACCGACACAATTCTTGGCGCAGATGACAAAGGCGGCATGGCCCCTGCAATCGAGGCGGTTTTGAGCCTTAAAGAGATGAACGTATCCCACGGTGATGTGTACCTTTTGTTGAGCGTTGCCGAGGAGATTGGCCTAAAAGGTGCTGACGCTCTTGATATTCAATCACTTGAGCTTGACTACGGTTTTGTCTTAGACACCGGCCCTCCGGTGGGATCTTTTGTCAACCAAACTGCAACCCACGATAAATTAGAAATTCTAATTCATGGCAAGCCTGCCCACGCAGGCAAAGATCCTGAAAACGGAATCAACGCGATCCAGGTGCTAGCTGAGGCGGTTTGCCATATGCCTCTTGGCAGAATTGATCATGAGACAACCGCCAATTTGGGGGTGGTCTCTGGTGGCACCGCTGTCAATGTCGTTTGCCCCTTTGTCAATGTCCGTGCAGAGGCGCGATCGCTATCAGTAGACAAGTTAGATAAACAAGTTGCTGAAATGGTGAAATGCTTTGAAAGTGCAGCAAGAAAGTTTGGAACGACCGTAACCATTGAACACGACCGCCATTACCGATCTTATCAGATCAGTGACGAGTCTCGAGTGGCAAAAATCGCACGACGGGCTAGCGAAAAGGTTGGGTTGGATTTTGCCTTAAGATACACGCTGGGCGGAAGTGACGCCAATATTTACAATGCCAAAGGCGTCGAGACCCTTGTGATGGCAACTGGCATGGAGAAAATTCACACTCATGAGGAAAGGATTAGCCGAGAAGACCTCGTAAAAACCGCAAAATTGGCCCTGTCAGTGTTACTAGAAAGTGCAGAAATTAGCCGATAATCGTCTTAAATCACTGAACTGCCTTTGATGTCAATCGTAAGGCTTATTGATGCAAAGTAATGTTGGAGCACTTTTGTTAGGGAGAGATAGCCAAGTAGCCCATGCGGCTGAGTTCAACCTTAGTGAACTCAGCATTATTGAGCGCTGCAAAAAAGGCGATGAAAGGGCTTTCGGACAGTTCATTGACCTGTATCAGGCACGGGTATTTGGCTTTGTTAAAAGAATGGTCACCTCAGCCGAAGAGGCAGAGGACATTTCTCAGGAAGTCTTTATTCGTGCTTTTCAAAATATGAATCGGTTTGATTCTAAGTGCAGCATCAAAACTTGGATTTTTAGAATTGCCCATAACCTGTGCATTGATCACGCAAGAAAGTCGAAAAGGTCAGTTCAAAAGGTTGGGCCCACCTTTAATGGTGAGGACTCGGATGAGATTGAAATTTCCGATGAAAGCTGGGAGCCAGAAAAGTTGCTGATTCAAAGCCAGCTATTTGAGTACGTTGAAGAGGCGATTAGTTCGATGAGCGAAAAGCTGCGTGCGGTTTTACTGCTCCATGATCGCGAGGATTTAGCTTATGATGAAATTGCGACGATGCTTGGCATACCTGAGGGAACCGTCAAAAGCAGGCTGTTCCTTGCAAGAAACCATCTCAAGTTAAAACTGGCACCGTTTATCGGGTACGAAGAAGGAAGCGCATCATGAAAATATTGGGTCTGTTTGGCAAAGAAGCTCGGCACCTGGCAGAAAGTGAAGCCAGTGGTCAGGAAGAAATTCCATTGGATGCCAAAATTCTCCATCAAGAATTTGAGGAGGGTCTTCAGTCAGCTGAGTCCCAATGGGTTGCTAAAGTTGTTAAGGAACTGCCAGAAGAAGTGCCAAGCATGGCTTGGAGAAGCCAACTCAGTGCAACTATCATGGTGGAGGCTGCCAAAACGCGAAAGCGAAGAGCCAAGTTGAACTTCATGAGAGCCGGTGCGGGGCTAGCCTTGGCCGCATGCTTGTCGGTTTTTGTCTTGTTGAGAGTTGGCCATCAATCCACAACCCCCCTCAAGGTGTTGTCGCCAGCCGCTTCTCAATCCTTCGAGGCCGCAATGGTGCAGGTTCATGAAGAGTCTTCAACAGTACGGGACGTCACTGGAACTGGGCTCAGCGCGTCTGACCTGCGAAGTGAATCGGCAGCTGGTTCAAGTTCGTTAGATCAAGAGGATGTTGGCGATTTGTGATTAAACTAACCCGATCTTCTGCCATCTTTTTTGCATGTTGTGCATTGGCAGCATTAAGCTATGCCAGCCCGCTTCAGCAATGGAAAAAAAGACCGATGAGCCGCTTTGGCAGAGTCCAGCCGCAAAGGTTGCAAAAACTGCCGATTGTTCTGCAGAAGCTCATCCAGAACTCCAACCGATTGGATTACGTGGGAGAGAGGGAAGTAAAGGTCAAAGTAAGAGCGGTTTTCACCACTCACATAGAAGATGTCACCCGTCAGGGAAGCAAAACTCGAATAGATTTTCCTTCTGATTCTCCATTTGCCGGCCAGATTCTGCTTAATGTCGATGGCAAGCGTCTTCATTATTTTCCTAAGAATGGAGTCATTCGCATCATGCCAGGGTTTAAAGATGATATCTTGACTGGCTTGCTGCGCCATCCCAAGGCTCTGCTGGCTAACCAAGTTCAAGTTCAGAACGGGGGAAGAGTGGCAGGAATTCCAGTTGACCGAGTTGATCTTTATGACCGTCAGCACCGGCTGAGGCAAGAGTTGTGGATTGATCCCCGAAATGGCGCCTTGCTTGGAAGAGCAGGATTTGCTCCTAATGGTATGGCCTTGGCATCATTCCAGTTTTTATCAATCAATTATCATCCTCATATTGCTCCTAATGCCTTTGAATTGCCTAAAGGAGCCAAGGTTTTTAATCCCAATAACCGAATTATCAACCTTGCCAAGCGGCTTAAGTTGGCTCCATTTAGAATTCCAGATCAAAAGGGAATTCAGCTTCTAAACTGTCGGAAAATAGTCTTAAAGGGTCAGCCGGTTTTAATGGAGATTTACAATGGGCCTCAGGGAAGAATCTCTTACTTTGAGGTCAATACGGTCCTCAGTGGAACTGGTAACGGGCCAGATGAGGGTGGAGTGCATTCTGCCAAAAGGATCATGGGGCAAGAAACCATCTTTTTAGTTGGCAGATATCCTGTGAAAAGGCTTCAAGACCTATTGCAAACCGTAAGAAGAATTTAATAGTTCTGAACCTTGGCCTTCCAATAATAGATGAATGTTGAGACGATTTCTCACGGTCAAGGTATACATATTTATTGGATCGGTCCCAGATCAGTGTTGCTCTTGGGTTTGATAAGATCGCTTAACTTAGAGGTTTTATTTGGCAAAACAAGCTGTCACCCAGCAACTAGAATCTCCTGCAGAACTAGAGCAGTACTATCGCGAAATGCTGTTCATCCGCCACTTTGAAGAAAAGTGTAACTTTGCCTACCGGCAAGGAAAAGCAGGAGGATATATGCACGTTTACATTGGGATGGAAGCGCTTGCCGTTGGCTGGCTATCTTCTATCCGAAAAGGATATGACAACGTCATTACCGCTTACCGAGATCATGCCCACGCCATCTTGCTTGGCACCGATCCTGTAGCGGTCATGGCAGAAATCATGGGTCGGAAAGCAGGCACCGCGGGCGGAAAGGGTGGCTCGATGCACATTTATGATCCAGACCGCCGATTTTTTGGAGGATGGGGAATTGTGGGAGGACATGTTCCACTAGGCGCTGGCCTTGCCTTTGCCTCTAAATTTAAAGAGGAAGATAGGGTGACTTTGAACTTTTTGGGTGATGGTGCTGCCAACCAGGGAGTTGTTTTCGAAACCCTGAACATGGCGGGGCTTTATGATCTGCCTTGCATCTTCCTGATTGAAAACAACGAATTTGCAATGGGAACAAGGTTGGAATATCATGCCGCGGACCCCGAACTTTGGAAGCGAGGCGTGCCCTTTGACATTCCCTCGAAACGGGTTGACGGGATGGATGTTTTGGCAATGAAGGCCTGCGCCGAAGAAGTTATTTCCGCCGTCCGAGAATCTGGACGCCCTTACTTGGTGGAGATCATGACCTATCGATACGCTGGCCACGGCGCGGCTGACAACGACCGTCAGCTTTATAGGACGAAGGAAGAAGAAGAAAAAGCTTGGCAGCGAGACCCTATCAAGCGATTAGAAGCGGTCTTGATCGAGCGCAACATCATGAATCGAGAAAAGATGGAAGCGATTGAAGAAGAAACCATTAGCACGGTAGAGAAGATTTATGAAGAGGCGGATGCAAGCCCCTTCCCAGAAACCAACGAAGTCTACGACAACATCTACAGCGATATGTCTCCGGAGCGAGGCCACTAATGTCGACCTCGTTGATGACCTATCGTGACGCCTTGCAGAAATCTCTTTATGAAGAGATGGACCGAAACAAAGATGTCTTTTTGATTGGTGAGGATATAGGCCGATACGAAGGCACTTTTAAGGTTACAAAAGGCTTCTTTCCCAAATATGGCAATCGCCGAGTTGTAGATTCGCCAATCACAGAGGCGGGATTCTCGGGGATTGCAATTGGAGCGGCAATGGCAGGGCTAAGGCCAATTGTTGAGTTTATGACAATGAGCTTTTCGATTCTTGCCCTTGACCAAATCATTAACCATGCGGCCAAGGTTCATTACATGACCAACGGCAAAGTGACGTGCCCTATTGTTTTTCGGGGGCCCGGAGGAGCCGCTAAGCAACTCTCTGCCCAGCACAGCCACTCGCTTGAGGGTTGGTATGCCCATGTTCCGGGTTTAAAGGTTGTGGCCCCTGCCACCCCTGCCGATGCTTACGGCATGTTGAAAACCGCAATTGAAGACGATAATCCTGTGGTCTTTACAGAGAATCCTGGCTTGTACACGGTGAAGGGCGAAGTCCCTGATGATAGTACATTCCGGGTGCCGTTTGGTAAGGCTCAAATCCTAAAAGAAGGGAAGGATGTGAGTTTAATCGGATATTCAAGGATGACTCAAACCAACTTAGAAGCTGCAAAGCTGCTTGCCGAAGATGGTATTGATGCAGAGGTGGTTGATGTTCGATCTTTACTGCCCCTTGATACCGAAACGATCTATCGCTCGGTTGCAAAAACCCACCGCGCAGTTGTGGTGTACGAAGACTGGCGAAACGGTGGCTATGGAGCCGAAATTGCGGCTCGGATTGGCGAGGATTGCTTTGATGACCTTGATTCACCGGTGGTTAGGGTTGGCGGACTGAATGTTCCCATGCCTTATGCTAGGGTTTTGGAGCTTGAATGCATTCCATCGGAGCACAGCATCGTTGATGCCGTCCGCCGGCTGAAATAGATTGGTGTCGCCCAGCGGGCAGGTGGTCGTAAGACCTGCGTCCAATTCCGCCTACTTTCTTACTTGATGGAATAGAAGGGCTAGGGGCGGAGAGTTCAATTTGAGCCTAAATTCCCCTCCCGTAGCGGTGCCGACGCATCCGACGGGGTGGTCATTCCAAGTATTCACTCCAAAGCAAGTGGTGACCGGACCGAACATTGACAATTAATGATAATGGTGACGAGCTACCAAAAATAGATATTTAACATCGGCCAACTTCCTGGGATGCAACCACAGCCACATAGAGAGGAGCTATGCGGCTAATGGATATCCGAGACAACAGACGTATTCTAGCAGGTACTAAATCATTTGGAAGCAAGATGTTCCCGCCGCATGACCAACGCCTCCTATACAACCCTTATCGGCCATACTTGGCCTGAAGTCGGAGGTACTCCTCATGTATCTCCCTGGTCAGCTTCCAGAGTTTTTGAAGCTCTGGTGCTGCAGTCTCCTTTAGAAAGTAGTCTACGTCCAGTATCCTAGATTCATTCCGTATTGAATTGATGAGATCCCTTCTCTTGGCAGCTATTGTGGTGTCATCGTCCCCGGCATCTGGTAGCGGAAGGTTTGCCCAAAAGGCAATGGGATCGGACACCTGAAGCGATTTACTTGTAGGCGAATGCTCTCGCAGTATTAGCTTTTCCAACTCTACGAGGTTGTGTACTGCACTAAGAAGGTTCTTATAGGCTCCAAGGAGCAGCTCATCTTTTTCAAGGCTCATTCTTTAGTTTTGATACGTGAAGCCCGTATCGTCAATTGTCCACAGAGCTAACATTAGCATTATCGCGTAAGCATCGTAAGTCGCAACGATCTCGTCTTTTATTGAACCCATACCTACTGACTGAACTGTAAGAGCATCGCCCAAAAAGGTTGAGATTCAGGAAAATTTCCTGGGAGACGCAAAGTCTTGAATTCCAGCTCGGGGCAAGTTATAGGCTAGCCACGCCTCCATCATCATTAGGGCGGTAACGGCAATTTCCTTGGCCACCGGTGAAAATAAAAGGTCAGTGTCTAGCCGCACGAGAAGCGATTCCAGGTCGCTGTCAGATAGGACGACCCGCCCGGTTCCGTCACAGGTGCATACTGGGTTGTTCCCGCAGTATACGACCCAATTACTCCCTTCTTTTTCGGGATCCTCGCTGATAAACCTGCCTGAAGTAGATTCGTAGTATCTTGCCCGCATGTAGATAAGGCCGGATTCATCATCCATCTTGTGACCCAAATTGGTGCAGTAGGGACCTTTAGGATCACCAGAGCAATCCTTCTCTAGCTCTGCTGGAGAAGGTGGCCCGTAGGGTCGGATGAGGCAATTCTTTAAATCCGCATTTGGGTTCAGCTGAGGGTTTTGGAACGTTGCCTGCAAAGTATCGTCCAGACCAAAGAAACTCATCGCTATCTTGCAACCCGTGTTATCGACCTTGAACACAGTCCTATTATAAGCCAACTTCTGGATTTGTTGGAAGTTTTTTAACTCCTACTTAGTTGGCAAGTGAAACTCGGCAATGGTTTCAAGGAAACCGAAATCCTAGACCTTGCCTTTAATCAATGGATCCAGGGGATCGGTGGCACGATCAACGTCGAAGGAAACACGAATTCAAAACCTTGCCGTAAAATCCACGACATTTCAACAGTTGCATACCGCTCTCCCCTATCCCTGCCCTTTCCCCTCCCGAAGCGAAGCCTGTTATGAACTGAAAGCCTAAAGTTCGGAAGGGGCAAGCGTTCAGGGGAGTTTGCCCCGTCAGCAACGGGGCAAACTTCGCCAATCAACTGGCGACAAGTGGTCTATACGGACATTGACCATTGATCATTTTTGGGGGACTAGCCATTTAATGTGTAGTTCCTTTGAATACAATTATTCCAATGGAAATGACCACACTTAAAAACATCACTCCTGCCGCCAATGCCCGTGCCCAGATTGGCATCTTTTTCGCCGCCAAAAGTATCGTGATCCCGGCCACGATTTGAACGAAATCCACTATTCCAGGAATTAGCAACTAAGCACCAGCCTTAGAAGAGGTCATTAATGTCCCCCGCGTCATCCCAAAGGCAAAGCACACCACAAACAGCAGCCTCAGCGGCGATTGCTAAAACCGCTACCGTCCCGATTCCCGCAAACATACTTTCGGTTATGTCAGCGTCCAATGTAGCCGCAATATTCCTCCCGACGCTTCCCATTTGGTTCAATACTTGAATCCCCAGTACCAACAATACGGCGCCAGTTTCGATCGGTCCGCACAATCCAAGCCCAGTAGCAACCACCGCGCAAGTACCTCCCAGAATTGCCCAAAATAATTGTGCGGGAGTCGGATCCTTTCCTGATGAATCCGCAAACCAAATTGGCTGGTCCATCGCATATTCAAACCAGTTGTTGCCCTGCATATCCGGATCTTCGCTGATGAAGCGGCCCGAGGTGGGGTCGTAGTATCTGGCGCGCATAGTGATGAGGCCGGATTCATCATCCATTTTATGGCCAAGATTCGCGCAGTATCTCCCCTTGGGATCACCGCTTGACCCGCCGCTTCTAATGTGCACTGAAGGAGGCGATAGCCGACTGAATCCCGCCGAGCGAAGCGAGGGCAATGAGGCGAAGCCGAATCGGGACAAGGCGTCATATGAGCGTTTGTCATTCACCGAAAACCCACCAGATCCGTTCCTTGAAACATCCGCCATCATATTTTCGCCATCATTCGCCAATTATAGAATAAACTCCATTGTAATAAAGCCGTACAAAGAGCGTAAAAGTGGTAGCCGGATAAAAGTCCCACCAGGAAACCTCTGACTACAATCCCAAGCCACACTGAAAAACACACCATACCTCTTTTGGCTACAACTCATCGTTGCCAAGCACTTCGCTAAACCTCGGGTCAACCCGCATGTTCCCAAAGAATCCATAGCAATATCCGCCAGGAAGTTTGCTTAGGAGGAGACAGCATCGTCTTTGATGAGCTGTTCTTAGCCTTTTTACTTGAAGGACTCGCCCGTTTCTTGACAACTGCCATTGAACCCTCTCAAACTCGTATCCGACTAGGTATGTTGGCATCAACGATAGCCAAAATATTAACGAACCGCTGGCTGGGTGCGCGATCCAATAGAAGGCGACTGGGACGGTGTAGGCAACTAGAAACAGCACAAGGAGTCTAGTTATCTTTCTTGCCAAGCTAGCAATTCTCGGCTCAATCGTAATCCGCACACGAACCATAGATCGTTAGTTAAATAGCGCATTGTTCGCGGCGTCACCCCATGCAGACGCCGCCCAGCCACCTGCAATACCGCCAGGATCGATCCCGTCATCAATTAGTTCTTGACTGATCTGGGCGTTTTCACCTGCAATTGCGCCGAGGGCACCAAATGCGATTCCAAGTGCCCCGCCAATCCCAAAGTCCGCCGCAACTTCCCCCCAATGGACGCCAGCCAAACCTCTGCTAAGCACCTGTGAGACAAGGTCTGTGATTCCGGCTTGGATTGCAACCGCACCCGCTCCGATCCAGACACCAAATGCGGATGCGAATCCGCTCATAAAGCCGGTAATTGCCGCAGACACCTCCTTTATGTGCCGAGTCTGTGCGCTATCATTGGAGCCAGACTCTTCCATATAGCAGTCAAATAAACTTATCAAGCAACCGATGATTCCTAGGAAGAATGCAATAGCTAGTTGCGGATCATTCCCTGACTCATCTGCGGATCCTACTGGAGAGTTTTCACAATAAGCGAACTGGTTCAGACCCGAGCGGTCTCCGTCCTCGCTAATGAACCTCCCAGCGGTAGGCTCGTAGTATCTAGCCCGCATATAAATGAGGCCGGATTCATCGTCTTGAACGTGACCAAGGTCGGCACAATAGCGTCCTTTCGGATCACCGGTCGACGCACCGCTTCTTATATTCCCCCAGGCGTCATAAGAACGTTTGTCGTTCACATTGAACCCACCAGATCCGTTCCTTGAAACATCCGCCATCATGTTCCCGTGGGAATCGTAGATTGGATAGACCACAACCGTGTTTGACCCCACGGTTTTGGAGATCGCATCAATACCCCTTGCTCCGATCGCATAATCGGTCACCGCCGGATTCGTCCCCAAATCCACATCCTCCATGGCCATTTGTCCGTCGTATCTGTATAGCGTGGTTGAGGCAGTGTTAGATTTGGAGACTCTCATCCCGTCGGCACGGTACAAATAATCCCACGTTCCAGATCCATTCGTCAAGGTTGTCATCCTGTTCAAGCAGTTCGTAGCACTAGCGGAGATCCCGCCGAAGGGTAATGAGCGTAGCGAATCGGGACCCAAGTCATCGACGTCGACCCCGTCGTTAAGCGGTTCCCTAATATATCAGACGTACAACTCACCCCATTAATTGTTATCGGACGATTTAAATTATCGCACACTGAATCACTTCGATTCCCAGCCGCATCATAACTCCAGCTTTGGCTAGCATTGGGCAGACCATCACCGTGACCTGCCCCTTTTATTGAAGTCAGTTTAAATAGAGTTCTCCTTTGATGATATCTGGTTACTGTGAACGAGGGAGG
>DAIDHV010000004.1 GCA_027451905.1 Armatimonadota bacterium
CTGGAGACACAATTGGCCTGCATGTGCCGATTGTCATCCTAATCAATCAAGATACGGCAAGCGCGGCAGAGATTTTCTCGGGAGCCATGCACGATTATGGAAAGGCGACCCTTATTGGAGATCATAGCTATGGAAAAGCGTCTGTTCAGAATCTCTTTCAGCTCATTGATGGAGCCGGATTGAAGGTCACCATTGCCAAATACTCCTTGCCGTTCACACCCGACATCAGCCGAAAGGAAGATGAAGACGGCAATTATGTGAGCGGCGGACTTAAGCCAGACATCCTCGTGAAGATGCCAATCAATGCTCAGCCGTTGCCCTATGACCCGAAGACCGATCCCCAACTGAAGAGAGCCCTAGAATTTCTTGCTGGCAAGAAAAACTGAGCCTTTGAAGGATTCACAGTCGTTACTGCCAGGATGAGTTTGAACCAGTTACTTCTGGGAGCTTCGTTTATCTAATCGGTTTCTAATATCATCGCCCACAAAGTTAAGAGCAATGATGGTGACGCTTAAAAAGAGGCAGGGCCAAAGCAACCACAAGGGATAGGAGCTCATTGCATCCCTCGCTGTATTGATCATGCTGCCCCAGCTTGGCACAGGCGGCATGATTCCAATCCCCAAGAAGCTAAAGGCGCTTTCTGCCAAGATAAATCCACCCAGATCAACCATGCCAACCGCAACGATCATCGGTGCGATTTGAGGCAACACATGCCTAAAGGCCAGATAGCTCCGTTTGGCTCCCATGGCACGGGAGGCCTCTACAAAATCAAGCTCTTTGATCGCGAGAGATTGTGTGTAGGTGAGACGGCAATAAGATGGCCAAGACGTGACAGAGATGGCAACAACCACGGGCAAGATGCCACTATCCATAAGCTGGCCGAGCAATCCGGTGTCAGAAGAACTGTGGGCCATGAGAATGCCGGCTAGCAAAATGGCAAGCAAGACGTCGGGGAAGGAAAACATAACGTCTGTGAACCGCATAATAATGCCTCGCACCCATTTACCTCCAAAGGCAGCTGCCAAGCCAAGTCCAACCCCGATGATAACGCAAATGGCAAGAGAGCTCAGACCGATTCCAAGTGAGATTCGTGCCCCATAGGCTAGCCTTGCGAACTCATCTCGACCCAAAGCGTCGGTTCCAAGCCAATGACTTGAACTGCTTGAGACATAAGGCTTGCCAATGTTGCCGTTCCACCCTCCGCCAACCGAGGTTCCAAAAATGGCAATCAACACCAAAAGAACAAGATATGCCCTTGGAATCCAAATGAAGATTTCAGAAAAACCGTATCTCCGCTTTGTCCAACCTATCCCTGGTGGGTTCGAGGTTTTGGTCATAGAGCACCCCCACGGACTCTTGGATCAAGAATCGGAACGGCAATGTCTACAAGCAAGTTGACAAGGACAAACAAGGCACCGGTAGCAATAATGCAGCCTTGAATAACTGGCGTATCTCTTGAGAGCATGGCTTCAATGGTTCGGCTTCCAACCCCAGGCAGTCTAAAAAAGGTCTCGATGATAAACGATCCACCCAACAGGTAACCAAAGTTTGTACCGAGTGCCGTCACAACTGGCAGGAGGGCGTTCCTTAGCACATGCTTCACATAGAGATTGAGGGGTGAAACTCCCTTCGCAATGGCAAGCCTCACAAATTCTTGGCGCATCGTTTCTAACACGCTGCTGCGCGTCAGGCGAACTAGAGTTGCAGTCGGTCTGGCGGCAAGGATAGAAACAGGAAGGATCAAGTAATAAATAAAGGGGCCGCGAAGAGGATTGTCCCAAGTTTGAGGCAAGTAATCTAGGCGGAGAGCAAAAATATAGACCAGAAGCGGGGCAAGGACAAAGGTTGGAATTGTCACCGCCAAGATCGAAACAGTGAGAACCGCGTAATCGGTGGCTTTGTTTTCTTTGATCGCGGCAATTGTTCCAAGCGGAATTGCAACCAGTGCCGACAATATGATGGCGGAAAAGGCCAAAGTCATCGTCATTGGCAGAGTTGTTTTTAAGATGTCAACAACGCTTGTTTGGGCGCCAAAATAGCTATGGCCCAGATTTCCTTGCAGTGCGTTCCAAAGATAGTGGCCGTATTGCACCAACAAAGGCCGATTGAGACCGTATTCTTGGCGAATGAGTTCAATTTGGTGAGACGAGGCCTTTTCACCAGCAAGGAGGGTGGCAACATCTCCGCTTGCCAGTGACTGAATCATAAAGGTCACAAAGGATATAAAGAGGAGACTAAAAGCGCCACTGAGTATCCGTTGAAAGATTTGCTTGGCCAATGGCACGTTTGAATTATGGCAGGAAATGCGGTTGGAGGGGAAGTCGGAACCTTAGGTCAGTCGGTACAAACCGCAATTTTTTAGGAAAAAATTAGCGCAAATTGATCGGAAGCCATTCCCTTATTGGCTAAGAGTTATATTGGCCTGTTTGATGGCAGGAGTTGGAATCAATTCCACGGACTTGATTTGGTCCCCTATCTTCAGTGAGTTCACCACCTTCATCCCCGACGTAACTTTGCCAAAAATGGTAGCGGTTCCTTTAAGGAGGTCGCTATAGTCTCCAAGAACGATAAAAAACTGACTGTCTCCGGAATTGGGCTTTCCGGGGAGGGTTGCCAGCGCCACCGCACCTACCGTCATATTGTACTTATTGGCTTCGTAGGGAACAGTTTTTCCACTTCCTCCCGTGCCAACTCTAGGATCGGTTACTGAGACTTTCGTAAATGGGTCTCCCATCTGCACAATAAAGGGCTTCGGGCTAAAGATGGCTCTAAAAACACGCTGGTTATTGTAAAACCCATTCTGAATGAGTTTCTCAATGTGCTTGCACGCTAAAGGGGCAGAATTGGTGTGCAGTTCTATCGTAACCACGCTGCCAGAACCAAAGTTGATTTGCATGCTCATTGGCTTTAGCGAGCCTTGCGATAGACGGCCGAATGTGGCGGTAGCCAGGATAAGATAACTTAAAAACATTCAATCATCAAACAGTACAACGTTTTTCTGGCGCTAATATAACACTTTGCCTTCGCCATCAAACTTAACCGCACCAAACAACATTGTGATTCCATCAAACCAAGACCAAAATATACCAACACCAACAAAGGCTAGGCAAAATTGAAGCAGGCCAACTTCCAAATATCCTAAATAGAGTCTGCCCACACCGGGAATCATCAGGTTTAAAATGGCAGCTAGAAAACGACTCTTGCGGGATCGGAAAGGGGAAGCCAGCTGATCTTGGGGGAAGTGAGGCTGCGGTGACGAAAACGCCGAAAAGGAAGGAGGCGGAGCAGGATCAAAAGATGGTGGGGCGGGAGGCAACACTGGCAGCATCGACTTAACTTCTGGAATTTGGACAGCCCGAATCCAATCAGCAAGGCCATCTCGCCACATATAAGTTGTGCCGGTAATACCGCCAAGATCAGCTAGCTCCTTGACTTGATCGGTTGTAATTGGCCCCACTTGCCCGTATTGACCTTGGTAATACCAGTCACTCACTCTTCTTCTAACGAATAAGTTGGCACAAAATGATGCCAAGATCACGGCACAGCTCAAAAATCGCCTCCCGTCTCACCCAAGTCAAGGCGGTACTCTTTAACCTATGTCCGTGCGTGTTCGCTTTGCTCCAAGCCCTACTGGCTACCTCCATGTTGGGGCACTAAGGACAGCCTTATTTGATGAGCTTTTTGCTAGAAAAAACAATGGCAAAAACATTCTGCGGATTGAAGATACAGACCGGGCGCGCTACAACGCAGAGAGCGAACAAGAATTTATTGAAAGCTTAAAATGGGTCGGCATTGATTTTGATGAGGGTCCTCATTTGGGTGGGCCTTTTGCCCCATATCGGCAAAGCGAACGAAAAGAATTTGGCATATATGCACCAATCCTCAAGAGGGTTCTAGAAGAGGGGATTGGTTACAAGGCTTTTGACACTCCAGAAGAGCTGGATGAAATGCGACTGACTCAGCAAATCAACAAGCAGCCAACTGGGTATTTTGGCGGAGAATGGCGGGATGCCTCTCCAGAAAAGGTCGCCGAAGCTGAATCGGAAGGGCGGCCCTATGTGGTGAGGCTGAAAGTACAGCGGGGCAAAAGGATTGTCATTGATGATGCAATCCGGGGCAGGATTGAGTGGGATAGTAACCTTGTTGATGACCCCGTTCTCATAAAAGCCGATGGCATGCCAACTTACCATTTTGCCGCCATCGTTGATGACCATTTGATGCAAATCAGCCATGTGTTTCGAGGCGAAGAATGGGTTTCCTCCGCGCCTAAGCATGTGGAACTGATTGATCAGCTAGGATGGGAAAGGCCAATGTTTGTGCACTGTCCGGTAATTGTTGGCAAGACTGGTAAAAAGCTAAGCAAACGAGATGGCGCCACAAGGGTTTTAGACTATATGGCAAAGGGGTATCTAGCGAACCCACTAAAAAACTTCATCGCCCTCATTGGTTGGTCTCCTGGTGATAATCGAGAAGAATTAAGCCCTCAAGAGCTTATTGATTCTTTTGACATCAAAGGTTTGCAGGCTTCACCAGGGAAGTTTGACATTGATAAGCTCAACTGGCTCAATGGTTCTGCAATTCGTCAGATGAGCGCGACTGATTTAAGGAAAGTTCTTCTTGAGTACGTGGAAAGCCCTGTAACTCAGGGATATTGGCAAACTTATGAGTATGATCCTGAAAGCGGCGATCCAGCCGTTGACGGAGATCGAACCTTAGAAACCCTCAATTTACTTGCGGAAGCGGCAAAATCACGGCATGACTACTGCGACGCTGCAATTGGACTAGAGCAAGAACGGGTTCAGCGGCTGGCAGATTTTGGAGAAGCTTGTTCGTTCTTTTTTGAAGACACTCCCACCATGCACCCAGACGCAGTCAAGAAGTGGTTTGGTCAGCCCCACGTTAAGAACATGCTTCATGAACTATCTCAAGAAGTTGCCTCAAGGTCTTGCTCAAAGCCAGAAGAGTTTGAAGCGGTGCTAAGAAACTGGCAGACCTCAAACGGTTTTGAAAAGCTTGGCCCAATTGTTCACCCCGTACGGGTTGCTCTTACTGGCCGCACTTTTGGGCCAGGACTGTGGGAGCTGATGGAGGTTCTTGGCAACGAGAAGGTTGCTAAGCGGCTTGAATTGGCAAGGAGCCTTTGTTTTTGAACTTTGGCTATGAATTTCAAATCAAGTCTGAATCTGATCTAGAAAAGCTTATCCAATTTGAAAGCGATCAGAAGCAGTCCCTTTCTGCTGAAGCATTAAGCACGGTAACGAAGATTTTTGAAGAGATTCGGGGCGACGGCGGCTCTTGTTTGCCTCAGAAAGTGGTCCTTCAGGCTCAAAAGTTCGATTCACTCAAGATAATAGAGTCTAATTTGGTGGTTGCACCTAAGCCGGTCTCAATTTCTAAGGAAGCAGAAGAAATCATTTTGGCATCTGCAGAAAGAGTCCGTGCCTTTCACGATGCTCAAAAGAAGGCTTTGCTTGGCTCTCTTACCGAAGCCCACGGTGGCTGGCAGTGGCAAATCAGCGACCCAGAGGATCGCCAAAGCTATGAAGGGCAACTGGTTCGACCTATAGAGCGGGTCGGGATCTATATCCCTGGGGGAAGGGCATCGTATCCAAGTTCAGTCATTATGAACGTGATTCCTGCCCTTGCTGCCGGAGTCAAAGAAATTGTCATTGCCACTCCTGCCCTTGAGAACGGTGAACTTCTGCCTGAAATTGAATGGACCGCAAACCTTCTAGGTGTACGGCAAATTCTCAAGGTGGGCGGTGCGGCGGCAATTGCCTCTCTTGCCTATGGGATTGATGGTTTGCTTTTTCCAGTGCATCTGATTGCAGGTCCCGGCAACAGCTATGTTAACCAGGCAAAGAGGCTGGTTTGGGGCTCGGTTGGAGTGGACATGCTGGCGGGACCCAGTGAAGTGGCAATTGTGGTTGACGGATCCGGAAGCTTGGATTGGGCAGCCGCTGATCTCTTCACCCAGATTGAGCATGCCCCCGATAACGTGGGAAGAGTCTATTGCCTCGGTGCGTCAGTTTCTGATTTGTTTAAGCAGTCGGTGCAGACGCAGCTAGAGTCTTTGAGCCGGAAAGAGATTGTTGTCAAGTCATTAAAGAACTCTGCACTTATCACCTTTGCAGGCCAGGAACCGGTGGAAAATGTTGCCAGAGCCTTGAATAGCTTTGCGCCAGAGCACCTTTCGATACAGACCGTTTCTCCAGACCGCTGGCTGCATTGGGTACAAAACGCGGGATGCATTTCACTAGGCAGTTTTGGTGCCCAAAGCTTTGGTGACTATGCTACCGGTCCTAGCCATACTCTGCCCACCGCAGGAGCCGCTAAGTTTGCAAGCCCCGTCAGTATCCTCACGTTTCTTAAGGTGAGTTCATTGTCTTATACTGGACCCGAACTTGCAAAGAAAATTGCACCGATCGCGGCGGGAATGGCACAGTTAGAGGGGTTTCAAGGCCATGGATATGGCGCTTTGGTACGGCAACAAGGAGAATAATAGACGCATGAAAAAAATGGGATTTATTGGGTTAGGAGTTATGGGCGAGCCGATGAGCCGACACCTGCTTCAACATCGTGGCGAACTTCAGGTTTGGAACCGCACACCGGGTAAGGCCGCTGACTTAATCAAACTAGGAGCTTCGGAAGCAGAATCGCTTCCGGCTCTAGCAGCCTTTTGTGACCTTATTGCAATGTGCGTCAGTAAGACTTCCGATGCGCTCACAGTTGCAAAGTCCGTTGCCGATCATGCAAAGGAGGGAACGCTCGTGATTGACCATTCCACAATCGAGCCAGCGGGAGCGTTGGAAATTCATCAGATTCTTGCCGAGAAAGGCATTCGATTTGTGGATGCCCCTATCACGGGAGGCAGCATGGGTGCCCAAGCGGGCACCTTGACCATATTTTTAGGGGGCGCAGAACCTGACGTTGCTGAAGCCATAGAAGCGGTCAAGCCGTATTCGAAAAGAGCGGAGCGGGTCGGAGGGCCCGGCAAGGGCCAGTGGATGAAACTTGCAAACCAAATAGCGGTGGGAGCCGCTCTTGGCGGGCTCTGCGAGTGTTTGGCATTTGCCGAAAAAGCGGGTTTAGATTTGACTCAGGCCAAAGAAATGATAGGGGCAGGAGCCGGCGGAAGCTGGGCTTTCGAGTTCTATGGCCCCAAGGTTCTGGCCCGAGATTGGAAGCCCGGGTTTTCGATTACAAATCAACTCAAGGACTTTGGATACTGTGCCACCGCGGCTACCGAAGTAGGAGCAAGGCTACCGGTTGTAGAAGTCGTTCAGAAAATGCTTCTGGAACTAGCAAACGAAGGGCGTGGGGAACAAACTACGGCTGCACTTTTTGAACTTTACGAAAAGTAGTCTTCGCGATGAGCACAAAGCCAACAGTAGCGATGAGGGGGATTTCTAAATCCTTCGGTTCCATCCGGGCCCTTAATGAGGTTGATTTTGAAGCCTGGCGCGGAGAAATTCAAGCTATAGTTGGCGAGAACGGGGCCGGAAAAACAACCTTGATGAATATCCTGTACGGGGTCATCAGCCCGGATCAGGGCAGCGTGCTCATCGACGACAAACCTGTCCATTTTCATTCTTCATCGGCAGCGGTGGCCAATGGGATTGGCATGGTCAGTCAACACTATGGCATTATCCCTGGATTAACGTGCCTTCAGAACCTTATTTTGGGCTCCGAGCCTGGTTTTTGGCTTCAATCCGATCAACTACAAGATCGAGCCGAAGACCTTTCTAGCAAAATGGGGTTTCAGTTTCAATGGCAAGACAATGCCGAGAAACTGAGCCCTGCTATGGCTCAAAAGCTAGAGATTCTTAAATTGCTTTGGAAGAATTCCAAAGTTATGATTTTAGATGAGCCTACCGCCCTTCTTAGCCCCGCAGACGGTGACGCCCTCTTTACGAGCCTTAAAGATTTGGCTAATGAAGGAGCAACCATCATTTTAGTAACCCATAAGATATCGGAGGTGTTGGACCACTGCCAGCACGTGACGGTGCTAAGGGGTGGGCAAAAAATTCATGCCGGTGAAACCGCTGGTCTAACCCAATCTAGCTTGATTCAGTGGATCGTTGGAGAAAGCCTATCGGAAAAGCCCACCAAAGATTGTCAGGATGATAAGTCAGAGGTCCTGCTTCAACTGAATGGCATCAAAGTGCGTCGAGATCGAGGCGATTTTGCCCTTGATGGGGTTGATTTTACGGTAAGGAGTGGGGAAGTTGTTGGCATCGCGGGGGTTGACGGCAACGGACAGAAGGAATTATTGGAAGCGATTGCAGGGCTAAGGCCCATCGAGGCAGGAAGCTTAGAGATTTTTGGCCGATCTGGGATGAACTACCCAACTGCGGATCGGCTTCAGAATGGCCTGCGGATCATAGCCGAAGACCGCCTTAAAGAAGCCATCATAGAGCAATGGAATTTAGAGCAGAACTTCTTGCTTGGTTTTTCTCAGATGCCAGACCTCAATTCGCGGGGATGGATCAACCGGAAAGTAGCCAAGCATGAAGCAGAAAGTGCGGCGCATAAATTTTCTACCCAGTATGCAAATTTGAATCAAACATTGGGTTCTCTAAGCGGTGGCAATCAGCAGAGATTTGTCAACGGTCGCGCTTTTGCCTTGAATCCAAAGCTCGTTTTAGCCTTTCAGCCGGCGAGAGGGTTGGACTTCAAGGCTACTGCCCAAGTCTATGAACAATTCCGCACACTTGCAAAACAGAGCAAGGCTTCTGTTCTTGTGATTAGCTATGATCTTGATGAGCTATTAGAAAATTGCGACAGAGTGGTTGTGGCTTTCGATCGTCAGCTAATTTTGCCACCAAAAGAAGACGAACTCAATCGGTCTGCACTTGGGAAGCTCATGGTATCGGGGTTGAAATGAAGAGAATTCCTGCCATTGTTTTGTTGGCAGTTGTTTGCCTGTTGCTTCTCTACGGATTCTTGGCTTTTACTCAACTTTCAGTCGCTTCAGCGATGAGCGATCTCATCCATGGAAGCCTAGGTGGCTCAAGCCAGATAAGCCAAACTTTTCAGCATGCCACTCCTCTCTTAGTTGCGGCAGTTGCGGTCTTTGTAGCTCTAAGGGCGGGATTGTTTAATATTGGGGTTGAGGGCCAATTTGTCATAGGCGCGCTTGCAACCGGATTCATTGGGACCAAACTAAGCGGAGGGTTGGGGATGACGGTTGCCATTTTTGGAGGAGCGGCAATGGGAGCCCTTTGGTCATTCCCAGCCGGTTGGATCAAAGCTTACAAAGGCGGTCATGAAGTTATCACAACGATTATGCTGAACAGCGTTGCCGGCTACATTGCAGTCGGCTTGGCAAGTGGCCCCATCAAGCAAGCAGGTCAGGAAAGCCCCCAAACCGCAAAGATATTAGCCACGATGCCATCTATACCCATGGGTGGGCTAAGCATCAGTTGGGCAACTCTCATTGCTTTTTTTCTTCCATTGTTAGCTGGATTCTGGTTCTCAAGATCAGTAAAAGGATTTGAGACGGATGCAACCGGTGCCAACATCCACGCTGCCCGCCAAGCGGGGATCAATACCAAGAGGGTGATCGTGCGCACGATGGTTGTTTCTGGCGCGATTGCAGGTTTAGCCGGTGCTTTGCAAGTGGTAGCTTACTCTCATCGGTTTTATCCTGATATTTCCTCTGGCACTGGCTTTGATGCGCTGGGGGTCGCTTTATTGGCGGGCTCTTATAGCTGGGTTTTGATACCAGCCGCATTTGCTTTTGGGATGCTTTATCAGGCAAGTCCGCTTCTTCAGATTGATGGCCTTCCCAAGGGGATTGTGGATATTTTGCTTGCCATCATGATCATTGTGGGCGCGGCGATTAGGTTTAGGAGGCTGAAAGCTCTTGGCTAGTTTTGGAGTGTTGCTTGCCGTCTTTTTGATCAGCACCATTCAACTGGCGGGGCCGCTTGTACTTTCCGCCTGCGGAGGGTTTACCAGCGAACGGAGCGGAGTCATCAACATTGCCTTGGAAGGCAATATGTTGATTTCGGCGGCGGTCACAGCAATAGTCGCCTTCTCCACGAAGAGTGCTATTCTTGGCGTTACGGCAGGAGTCTGCTCGTCGGTCATGACTTCATCTTGCCATTGGCTACTCACTCAGATTTATCGCCTAGATCACGTTGTGAGCGGCATGGCGATTAATCTCTTCGCGCTGGGAGCTACCAATTTTCTCAACCAAAAGGCCACGGGAGTCATGTCGAACGGCTCAATGCCCAAGTTGGCAAGGCTCGAAGTTGCCTTTGGTGGCCAAAAAACTTACATCAGCATCTATTTGTTAATCGCCTACTTGCTACCCTTTGCGCTGCACTACTGGATGAAAAACACGCGGGCTGGATTGCGGCTATGTGCAGTGGGAAACGATCCCGAAAAAGCGAGGCTGGCGGGAATCAAACCCGTCTATGTTCGACTTTTCAGCCAGCTAGCAACCGGTTTGTTTACAGGCTTGTCTGGCGCCATGATTGCCGACAGCGCGGGCAGGTTTACTGATAATATGACGGCGGGGATGGGCTACATTGCTTTGGCAGCGCTGATTATGGGCGGCTGGATGCCCGTACCCGCCTTTTTGGCATGCTTGGCATTTGGTGCCTTTGAAGCCTTGCAAATCTCGTTGCAAGGCACCCATATTGCGGGGATATCCATCCCCGTCCAGATTTGGCAGTCGGCACCTTATTTGCTGGCCATCGTTGCTCTTGCTGGAGCCATCAAAAAAACTACTCCACCGTACGGACTCGGAAAGCCATGATTTTGCAGCATCCCAAACCTCTGCCCGCGCCACCCGCTAAGTTGGTGACATCGATTTCAACTTCAATTGCCCTCCTCACGAAGTCAAAGAAAACCTACGTTACTGCCGATCTCGTGGCAAACAATACAGTGGCACGAGCCGAAATTTGGATCAAATTTCCGGCTCAGGTCTATGCAATTTGCTCGTATCCAGAATCTTCAAAAAACAGGCCCGACACCTGGAAATTCCACCTGAGCAAGTATGGATTATTGGCAGTTGACCCCGTAAGGCAGTGGTATTGGCGCTCTTTGAGCCCATCATTAAAGGCGCAAAAAACCTTATACAATCAGTTTATAACTGACCTTCCGCCCCCTGCACGGATTATAGTCAGCCCTGGAAGCGCGCTGACTCTTTTTGATCAGGTGCTAAAACTGAATAGCGGTTGGAAGTCTGTTGTTACCAGCACAAACCTTGTTTGGACAGGAACCAGCAAAGTAGGAAACGTGACTTTAAGCTTTGACCGGAAAACCAAACTTTTGCACGAGTTCACCGAGCGGCTGCAGCTTAAATCCGGAAAGTTTGATGTTGCCCAATGGCAGTTTCATTATCATAAATGGGTCAACCCCGCTGATCTTGTTGCCCCATCAAACTTTATTTCTACTGGCCTTTTTTCGGTTGCGGCTGCCTATCCAAACTATGGAATCGGCAAAGCATCGGAACTGGCAAAGAGATCGGTCCAGTTTTATGACCACCATCACAACATTGAGATCCAATCGATAACTGCCTCAAATAACTTCACCGTCACAATGACTAATGGCAATATTCAGGTTCAAGGTCAAGGGTATTCCTGGACATTTGGTCATGGTTATTTTGGATGCAAAGTCGGCACCAAGGCAACAAAACAGCCACTTGCCTTAGAGCAATTACCAGAAGAACTCCTTAAGCGCAACCTGCCAGTCACTAGGCTTATTCTAACTTTAGTAAGCGGACACAACTTTGCGGAGAGAAGCTTTTTGGCGGGCTATGAAGGCCAATTGGTGGGACAATTGCAACTAGATGGAAGAAAGGTAGACCTTGTTCAACTTCGAGGGCCGGCAGTTCAAGTCATGCTATCCGTTGATGATGCGACTGGCTTTATTGATGAATTAGAAAGCACAACCTACGATTCAGAGGGCAAACCGCTCTCAAAGCAAGACATCCGCTTTAAGCTCCTTAGCCCCAAATATTAAACTCGAACGGACTTCCCGTCGTTTGCGTTTTGATCTCTCTTAGCAAGAGCCTGAAGAGCCGCCTTGATGCCAGGGTCTTTTGTCAATGAAGGCACAATTGGAGTCGTCGCCAAGATGTCAGGCTTGACTCCCTTGCCTTCAAGGCGCCGTCCATCAACCGACACATAGTCATACTTAGGGCACTCTAACATAAAACCATCTGCAATTTGATAGATTTCGGAAACCAAAACCGCACCTGCGGACTTTTGGCCAATGATAACCGCATTTCGGGTTTCTTTGAGTGCCTCTGCTGCAATTTCTGCAGCGCTTCCCGAGCCTTGATTGATCAAAACCGCAATATGGCCTTGGTAGTTGGGGTGGCCAGGGATGCCAGCAACAATTAACCGGCCAGCTGCGGGAATGCCTTGAGCCACTTTGACCACATCCACCTTGCCAGGGTGATCCTTTTGATAGGCCTTGATCTCACGGGGAGTAATGATTTCACCGATCGCGGTGTCTGGCTTCAAGGTCAAGGATAAAAACTGAAGCATGTTCAGCAGGGCACCACCAGGATTTGACCGCAGGTCAACGATGAGGTTTGGAACGTCATGGGCTTGGTCTAGTAAATCTTGGATTTTTTGAGCATCGTAGGTGATGTCAAAAGTTGGGACCGTCAAAATGTCTGTCGTCTTATTGACTTCCTGCAGCGTGGCAGGAATTGTAATATCAAACGGTTCTCGGGTTAAGACATATTTTTGAACCTTGCCGTCGTCGTGTTTAACTTCTACATTAACCTTAGAGTTTTTCTTACCTCGAAGGTGCTCCAAGATGTCGGTTTTATCGCCATTCACCGATTCTATGAGATCGCCAGGGCTTAGGTGGGCTGCATAAGCCGCCGAACCCTTAAAAATCCTTGTAATGAGGATGCCATCTGGCTCTTGAAAAAAGGAAATTCCGATGCCAACAATGGAGTGGTCAATTCTGCTCCTCGATTCATTTGGAGTCATCAGATAAATGTGGCTGACTCCAAATTTGGATACCGCAGACTGCACAGCGGCTGCAAATTGATCATCAGTCTTTGCTTTGGCGATTTCCGACTTGTCTTTGGATACGTAGGATTCCCACTTCGAAAAATCCACGTTTGGCACAAAGGCTTTATCTTCTAGAATCTTGCGTATCGATGCAAGGACCTGATCCTTGACCTTAGAAGTGAGCGGGGCGGTTGCTTGACCATAAGAAGCTCCAACCAAGGCCAATAAAAGTCCACTGGCCGCCAAAAAACGAGCGGCGCCTAAAAGCTTAGATCGCATAACTATCCTATATTTACGTTCGAAGGGCCATGTTAAGTTCAAGAGACTTTGGCAAAGATGCCTGAAGAACTACTGATATTAACTCAATTGAGAGGCAAGGTATCAATGGGTTTGTATTTCTGTCCGCTATGATGAATTGGCTTACAGCTAACTCGAAAAAAGGTTTGGCCTCTTCCAGGTTCAACTAAGGTTCCGGTGAAACTTCAACGCGAATTCCAATTGAGGAGATGATCTTGGCGACGTGTCTGCACTGTTGTTCTCCGTTCACAAAAACCACGGCTTTGCCGTAATGGTCAATTTCCCATGTGGCATCATAGGCTTCTTGTTCTGTGCAGTCGGTTGCCAGCATCAGAATGACGATGACTTCAAGGTACGTATTGACGTCATTGTTAAACGCGGTTACATACCAGCGATCCTCTTTTTGAGAATCATTGTTTTGAAGGAGCGGACGCTCTTGAATTGTCGTACCTGACATTCTTAACATTAGTTTACGACACATTTTGTCGAGAACGGTTTTGCTGAACTCGCTTGCCCGCGTAAACAATGCAGGCAACGAGCGCAAATAAAGCAGGATTTAGAAAGGCACCTTTTGCCGCTTTTTGACCATCAGTTGAGACAAATGTTACAGTTTGGATTCCAGCTGAAGGCAATGTTACGGTCGGCCATGGCGTCCAGTTGATAGGCAATTGATGCCCGCTAGCTTCGGCGATCCAATCATGCTGCAAGTCATCTCTTAAAGTTAATGGGCCTGGGCCAGTGGCTTGGACCGTTACACTCACCGCATTTTGACCAATGACTTTAGCGGGCCCATTTGGAGTTGAAGCTCGGCCCGGTCCAGCTAAGGGATAGATGTACCCAAATGATGTTTGCTGGGGAGTTGAGTGGATCTGAGTCAAGAGTTTGGTGGACCAGACTTCGGTGACGCCAGCATCGGCAAGCGCCTGGGGATCAAATTGGGGAGTCACGATCATCATGTTCCCATTTTCAGGGGGGCTTGACGACCCTTGATCGATGGCATCCAACCTTGCTTGGGCTTCTTTTCTGATCAAAGAGTCATAACCGCCGACGGTGTCAATGCCGCTTAATGCCAAAGTATTGGGAGGAGCAAGGGCAGAAGGAGACGTCAGCAAACTCCAATCCCCCATGACAACTGCAACGCGGCCTGTTGGCTTTTGTTGGATCGGCAGGCTGGGATGCCCAAAAAATAGGACCGGATATAAAACCAAAGGCTGCAAAAAGCAGAGTCCAACCGTGCCAACGCACCTCAGTTTTTTCTCGATTGGTACCAAAAGGATCAAAGCAAAGCCACCGGCAAAAGCAAAGCTTGCAATAGCGCCAACTAATACCTTAGGACCAATTAGCCCCAGAATCCCTAATTTTGCAAACACTGGATTCCAAACCTCGCTGCCCTGTAGATTCAAAATGGCAATTCCTACCAGCAAAGAAATCGCCAACGCGGCTAGCCCAATTTGAACATTCTTCTTTGTCACACGGTCTTCTACAGCCGTCAGGGCAAGTCCAGAGGCTAGGCAGCCAGCCAGCACTAGCAGACATCCGGCTCGACCGGGCGAGCCAGTTGCGGCCCAGCCCGGAATCAAGTAGTAGAACAAGGCATTCAGAGGCGTTCCAAAGGCAAGCAAGGCACCCAAGCCTCCGATGGCAATGACGGGGGATAATTGACGGTTTTTATAAGAGCCATAACCCAGAAATAGGGCAAAAAAAACAAGAGGACCAAATGAGAAAGCAGTCTCGGCAAAGTCGGCCCCTCGATAGACATAAGCCGGCCAATAGGCCTGCAGTTGGGTGTTGCCATCTGAACCGACGCCTTGATTTGGGGTTCCAAGAAGGCTAGATGACGCTAAAGAGGGCAGTTCGGTCCATTTGTCAGCGCCCGAGATGTAAGCAGAATATCCATCGGAGGTAGGTTTAGCTTGCCGATGAGATTGCTGCCCAAGGCGAAGCACAGGCAGCAGTTGCAGTGAACTTCCCGCTGCCATCACAACGATGGCAATAGCAAGACCTGCTAAAAGGAGCGAAGACTTCTCTTTGGATGAAGGTTGATCGGATTTGGCGGTGAGATTGGCCAAAAAAGCCGTAATGAGCCACAGTAAAGTTGCTATGAATCCGTAAAAAGCAAACTGGAGATGACCGGCAAGAATCATCATGCTTGCACAGATTCCAAGCCAAAAGCCAGACTCTAGTCTCTTGCTAGGAACCGTGACCAAAAGATGAGCGCAAAGAAGGCACCACGGAATCCAAGAAACTGTCTCAACTACGCTGGAAAGAGGAGCCCAACTCATGAGGAATGCCGAAGTAGAAAAGGCAGCCCCGCTGAAAGTAGATCCTAACTGCGACCCACCAAGCACTCTCACCAGAGCATAGCAGCCCAATCCCGCCCAAGCCATATGAAGTATGGCCAGAACCATAATTCCGAGCCCGGTGGGAAGCCCTAAGACCCCAATCAAGATGTGAAGCGGATACAATCCGCCAGACTGAGAATTGGCAAGAAGGGGAGTTCCGTTAAGAATGTAAGGATTCCACCAGGGAGCAATTCCTTGGTGCCAAGAGTGAAACACCTGTTGGCGCCAGCCAAAAAACTGAAGCACAGAATCCATCTGCAGCACGTCCCATGGTCGAGAAGGGGCTGGTCCGTTCCAGGGTGCCAAATGGCGAATTTGGCTCCATGGTCCTAAGGTTTTTCCTTGGATCAAGGGAACGAAAAAGGTAAGGAAGCTGCCAAGAAAAATTAGCAATGGGCCAAAAGGCAGTTTGAACCCAAAGCGATTCTTCATCTGGGGTTAAGGGCAATAAACAATCTGCTGTTTTGCCTTTTCATGAGTTGGATCGGCAGCAAGAATGAGGCGCAAGTTTGCACAGGCCTCATCGCTCATCCCTAGCATCATTTGAGTCATCGCTAGATCGTATCGAATTTCTAGATTGCTAGGGTATTTTTCACAAAGAGACTGAAGTGTTGCCAGTGATCCGTCAAAGTCTCCTTCGAACCCCTGAATCAGCCCCATTTGGTGGACTGTTTTCGAGTGATTGGGCTCGACTGCTAGAACTTTGTTAAATTCGGCTTTGGCAAGGTCATATTGACCCCCGCACCTGTATTCAAAACCTCGCTGGAAGGTTGCTTCGACGTCCACGCTCATACAGTTCATCTTTAATTATATAGCGCAGATTGAACTTTTTGTGGGGACCTATCGTCTAATTAACTTTTAGGCAGGTCCCGGTTCAAGTCTTGGAGGCGTCGAAGGGCTCTTGACCGATGGCTCGTTAGACTGTGGTTCGTCGGTATTTGATCCGCCCAGCTTAGGTGGGATTGCCAATGGTTCTAAAGGCTCGCCCGCCATAACTTGCAAGAATTCTTCTCGATTCAAGGTTTCTCTTTCCATCAACGCAACCACTAGCTGATCCAACTTGTCTCGATGCTGAGTCAGCAAATCCTTGGCGCGAACGTGGCAACGATCCACAATAGACCGAATTTCTTCATCAATGATCCTTGCCAATTCTTCGGAATAGCTGGGGCCGTCATGATAATCCCTTCCTAAAAATGGATTTCCTGAATGATGCTCCAGAGCCAAGGGCCCTACCCTCGCGCTCATACCAAGCTGAGTCACCATGGCGCGCGCAATTCTTGTCACCCTCTGTAAGTCCGAGGTGGCACCAGAATAAGCTTTCCCAAACACCAATTCTTCTGCAACCTTGCCTCCAAGCAGAACAACAATTTCATCTACCAGTTCATCCTCGCTTTCCGTGTACTTGTCTTTTTCCGGAATCTGCTGAGTGTAGCCAAGGGCCCTGCCTCGTGGCAGAATCGTGACTTTGTGAACAGGATCAGAATTCTCAAGAACCTCGCCAAGAACAGCGTGGCCAGCTTCATGATAGGCGGTTACTTTGCGTTCCTCATCATCCATCAAGCGGCTTTTGCGTTGAGGACCTGCCATCACCCGGTCCAGAGCCTCTTCTAACTCGGCTCTGCCGATTTTTGTGAGGTTTCTCCTAGCAGCCAAAAGGGCCGATTCATTAAGAGTGTTAGCGAGGTCAGCACCAGTGAATCCGGGTGTTCTTCTTGCGACAACATCAAGGTCCACGCTTCCATCAAGGGGTTTGCCCTTACTGTGAATTTGGAGAATCGCTAATCTGCCCTTGGCATCGGGTGGGTCTACCACGATTTGGCGGTCAAACCGGCCCGGACGCAGTAACGCAGGATCAAGAACGTCGGGGCGGTTGGTTGCGGCAACCATAATGACGCCAAAGTTGCTTTCAAAACCATCCATCTCAACTAACATTTGGTTGAGGGTTTGCTCGCGCTCATCATGTCCGCCTCCTAGTCCGGCGCCTCGCTGCCGACCCACCGCGTCAATTTCATCAATAAAAATGAGGGATGGCCGATGGGCTTTTGCGGTTTCAAACAGGTCTCTTACCCTTGCCGCACCAACGCCAACAAACATCTCAACAAAGTCCGAACCAGAAATATGGAAGAAGGGAACACCCGCTTCACCGGCAATGGCTCTGGCAAGGTGAGTCTTTCCGCAGCCGGGAGGGCCCGTCAAAAGAACGCCTTTGGGGATTTTTGCCCCCAAGGCTGCATATTTCTTTGTGTTCTTGAGGAAGTCCACGATCTCACTTAACTCTTCCTTGGCCTCATCAATGCCTGCGACATCCGCAAATGTTACTTTGACTGAATTTTCGCCCGCACGCTTGGCTTTGCTTCTTCCAAAGCTGAGGGCTTGATTTCCGCCCGCTTGTCCCGCCCGAAAAACCAGGAAGTACACAACCAGTAAAACCAGCGCCGGCACCAAAATGACCGATAAAATGCTGAAAATGTAGGCGCTGACTGGTGCACTGCGCTGATTCCAGGCAATCTGGTTATCGTTCAATTCTTTGGCCAACGCGGCACCAGCTGCGGTCTTTATGGAAGGTACGTTAGCTACAAATTTCTTGCCGTCTTTTAACGTGCCGGAGAGTTCTTCTTGCTGCCAATCCGCTTGGATAATTGATCTCTGCTTAATATCAGTTGCAAGTTCATAAGATTTAAGCTTAATTGGTCCCGGACCCAAAAGCATCTTGCCATCCGGAGAAAGCATAAGGGCGCCGATGAAGACTGCGGCGACAACCGCCAGCAAAATGATAAGGGTCTTGTAAGGTTTGTTCAAACTATCTTAGGTTCCAGTTCTAGCGGCACGAGCCTTTAGGTCGGAGTCGCGTGATTTACTTATTACTTACGCAGACTCTGCACCCGACATTCTATTATGACGAATTTTGCTTGAGATGCTAAACCTTAATTGGAGACGTTCGGTTTAAAAATAAGTTCCAATCCTTGCTCACCAAGAGGCAAAGCGGCTCGTTGGTCAAGGCACACTCCCGGAATCCAAAGCGGCCCGTCTTGATCAAATAGAATTGGCAGGACCGACCGCGCAAGCAGCGTAAGCTTGGCTTCGGACAACAGATCTGAAACTTTGCGCCGATGGTCAAACCCAAGCGGAGTCATTGTGGCGCCCTGGAGTTGGTCGAACTGGCAGAGCCTTAAATCTTTGTGCTTTAAGCCAACCACAACGGAAAAGGCGGTCCTTCTGGATTGGGTGTTGCAGACGCTCTCCTGGCAAGAGATTTTCCAAGACTGATTGAGTGCCAAATGAGTTGTGTCGGGCTCTAGGCTGACGGGTCCCCAAGCAGGTTGGGTGCTTGGTTGGAAGTGGATCAGGTCATTTTTCCAACTGCAGATCAAATTGCCGAAAAGAGAAGTTACAGAGCCTGAACCGTTGGCCTGGCTACCTGCAATTTGTTGAATCTGATCGGAATGAAAGTGGGCATCAAAGTAGCTAGCAATCAGAATGACCATCCTTTTTCTTAAAACTTCATTTTGCTTCAGGTACTCGCTCCGGATCAGGGCAATTTCTTCTGCAATCGTAAGGAAGTTCAAGTTCCCGTTGAGGGGTTGGACGCAATGAGATACGGCATGGGCAGCAAGAGCATTCAGAAACTCATCTTCCTCGCGCCAAATTTCCATGGAGCGAGAAAGTGCCTTTTGAAAACCACTGGAAATGATCGCTAGCTGGGGAATCACTTGCTTCCTAATGCGGACTCTAGAAAAATCCAGGTTCTCGTTGCCAGGATCGTTGAGAACCGGCAAAGCGCGTGTTTTGCAATACGATTCTGTTTCTTGCCTTGTAATTCCTAAAAAGGGACGCAAATGCTGCCCTTGAACAGATTTCATGCCTCCAATGCCGGTGAGACCAGAACCCCTTATGGCATGGAGAAAAAACGTCTCAATTTGATCATCATTGGTGTGAGCTGTTACAAACGCGGTCGCGTTGGATTTCTGAACCACTTGCCTTAAAAAGCTGTATCTTGCGTCTCTGCCTGCTTCTTCAATTCCAATTCTTCTGCTCTTGGCGATTTCTGGCACATTGGCTCGCCCCAAAATAAAGGGAGCTCCCATTTTGGTGCACTCTTCTTCAAGCTCTTGCGCCTCTTTAGTGGCTTCTTCTCTCATCCCGTGGTGTAAGTGGGCGGCAATGACTTTAACATTAAGGGAGTGCAGAATATGAAGCAGGGCCCAAGAATCGCAGCCTCCAGAAAAGCCCACTACGATAAGCGGATCATGCTCAAGAGTGCCGGTTAACTCTTTCCAAGTCTCAAAAAAAGATGTTTGGTCTAGGGCCATTTGGGAGGGAATCCAGGGTTTTGGTGTGGCGGAACCGGACGGTGGGATCCCTGAGGATTCACTGGTTGACCACCCCGCGGATATCCAGGCTGGTGATGCACTGGCTGATACTGAGAACCAGGAGCCAATGGCGGCAAAGGCAATCCGGTGCTATTAAAAAACCTCGTCTCGAGCGCAGAGGCAAAGGCTTGGCCCGATTCTAGCCCCTTGATGTAGGCAAAAGGAGCGTAACCTTGCACAATCTCGTGGGCCTGAATCGATGCCATACCGTCAATCATGATCTCCATCATCGTTGTTGGAAGTTCCGAGCCATCCTTCCAATGTAGCCTCAAGTAGAAAGCACTTGGGCCAAATCCGCCCATGTAGTTGCTTTCCTTGGTCAAAACAATCGCGTCCACTTCAGATAATTTGCCATTGTAGATTCTTCTTTTGTTCCTCAATCCACATCGGCGGCGGAAAGTCTTTTCTTTTAGATTAAAATCTACAAAATCAAATTTGTAAATGGAAACAGCCGCAGAAACAAAAATGAGGAAGCCAAAGAATTCCCACCACGCAGCACCAAAAGACCCAACGACGACCCCAAGACCTCCAAGAAGCCCGATGACAATCATGCCAAGGCCGCATATGGCTACAAGCCTGGCAAAGGTCATGTAAACCAAAGGAACTCCTACATAAAGCCGTTTGCCCTCTTTGAGGAATCTGGCAGATGTTGGGTTGAGCATCTTACCCACATGGCTATAGGAATTCATCGCTTTAATGCAGTCTATGGCAGGCTGGTTTCATAGGCTGATTCCAACAAGGCTAAGATTCATGATAGGACGGCTCTTTGCCTCACTTATGAGTAGGAACTTCTTTAAGGAAGGCGTACTTCAGAACTTGGTCAACTCTCTTTACAAAGTACGTTTGCAGTTTAGCTCTCACGTCATCAGGAACGTCTTCCATGTAGTCTTTTTCGTTTTCCTCCGGCAGTAGCAGGGTAGTGACTCCTGCCCTCTGTGCGGCAAGAACCTTCTCCTTGATTCCCCCCACCGGCAAGACGTGTCCGCTCAGGGTCACTTCGCCAGTCATGGCAAGCCGTTTGGCAACCCGCTCATTTTTCAACAGAGACGTCATGGCCGTAAGCATGGTTACCCCTGCGCTGGGTCCATCTTTGGGAACGGCGCCAGCGGGAACGTGAACATGGATTTCTGATTTCTCAAAGATTGTTGGATCAATATGCAAGGATTTGGCGTGGCTTCGGATGTAGCTGAGTGCCGCCGTCACGCTTTCTTTCATGACGTCGCCAAGCTGTCCGGTCACAATAAGGCCCTTTGTGCCCGGCATTAGCGCGGTTTCGATGAACAAAACATCTCCTCCAACCGGAGTCCAGGCAAGCCCCACTGCGGTTCCTGGCTGAAGGTCCCTTTCGACAACTGCGTCTTGCAAAAATCGAGGTGCACCCAAGCTCGATTCCACGAACTTTTTATTAATCGTGATCTTGCCTTCATACCCCTCAGCTACCATCCTCGTTGCCTTTCTTATGACTGCACCGACCTCCCGCTCTAGGTTCCTAACGCCTGCCTCTCGGGTGTAATGGCGCACCAAATGGCGGATGGCTTCTACTTGGAATGAAGTTTGCTTTTTGCTTAACCCGTGTTCTTCAATTTGCTTGGGAACAAGATGCCTTCTGCCAATCTCCACCTTTTCCGCTTCGGTATAGCCTCCAATTTCGATGACTTCCATCCTGTCTCGAAGGGCAGCGGGGATCGTGTCCAACCGATTAGCAGTGGTGATAAAGAAAACTTTTCCAAGATCAAGGGGCACGTCTAAGTAGTGGTCTCGAAATGTGTTATTTTGCTCAGGGTCAAGAACTTCCAAAAGGGCGGAAGAAGGATCGCCGCGAAAATCGTTTCCTAGCTTGTCAATTTCGTCAAGGATAATAACCGGATTTGAGGACTCTGCCCTGCGCAAAGCCTGAACAATCTGGCCGGGCATGGCACCAACATAGGTTCGACGGTGGCCACGGATTTCGGCTTCATCCCTCATTCCACCAAGGGATAGGCGGGCATATTTGCGATTCATGGCGGTTGCAATGGACTTTCCTAGCGAGGTTTTCCCTACGCCAGGAGGGCCAGCAAAGCAGAGAATGGGCTGACGGATTGTGCCAGTGGTTTTGACCTTTCTCACCGACAAAAACTCAATGATGCGGTCTTTGATTTTTTCTAAACCGTAGTGATCTTCGTCCAACACCGCCTGAACATGGTGCAAGTCCAAGTTGTCCTCGGTTGTAATGTTCCAAGGCATTGCCAGCATCGTGTCCACGTAGGTTCTCGCTACCGTGTATTCGGGGCTGCCTGGGCTCATCCTCCGCAGCCGGTCATATTCTCGTGAGACTTCTTTGGCGGCTTCTTCTGGCATATTGCTTGAATCAATCTTCTCTTTGATTTCATCAAGTTCCTCACCCCGCTCTTCGTACTCTCCAAGCTCTTTTTGAATGGCTTTTAGCTGCTCACGCAGGTAGTATTCACGCTGAGATTTGTTGAGTTCTACATTGACCTCACTTTGCACTTTGCTGGTCAATTCAAGAACGCGGACCTCCTTGCTCAGCATTTCCAACAAAGCGTGCAACCTTGGCTTCAGCTCTAAAATTTCTAAGATTTTTTGCTTATCCTCAAGCGAAAGGGTCATATGAGCCGCAACCAAATCGGCCATAACATTGGTTTCTTGGACCGCTTGAGTTAAAGAACGCAGTTCATCGGGCAGGGTTGGTGACAGGCGGATGGCTTGCTCAAACAAACCCGCAACCGATCTTCTTAAGGCTTCAATTTCTTCTGCACTTTCTGGATCTGGCTGGGGTTCTTCAAGAACCTCAATCTGAGCCTTAAGGTACGGGGTTTCTCCGATGACTTTGGTGATTTTGAACCGAGAAATTCCTTGGACAATAAGTCTCACCGCGTCTGGCATTTTGACTAAGGTTCGGATGATGACGGCGCAGCCATATTGGTAAATATCATCTTCACCCGGTGCATCGTCCTGAGGACGCTTTTGCGAGACAACCCCAATCACTCGATTATTGCCGGCAATGCTTTCATCGATGAGTTGAATGCTCGATTCACGGCTGACGCTTAAAGGTGCGATCAGCATTGGGTAGATAACACTTTCTCGAAGTGGCAACAGACTTATTTCGGAGGGGATATCCGGCTTGCGGCCATCTCCTCCGAGTCCATCTTCAAACTGAGCATCACTGAGGATTTCAGCGATTTGTTCACTATCTTCTACGGGCAATTTGACTTCTGACATACGATACGAATTACTTCTGGGAAAGCTTTGGAATTGAAACAAAGAGAAATCCATTTCTATATTGAGCGGAAATATGCTGACCATCCAAGTCCAAATTTGGTAAGTCAATTTCTCGTTCAAAAGTACCAAAAGAGATTTCAAGCTGGTGGGCTATGCGCTTGCTGCTATACTCCCACTCTTCACGAGAGCCTTTGATGGCAAGTGAGTTCCTTTCCGGGATAAAAACCAAAGTAATCTCATCTCCCGTGACACCTGAAAGTTCAAAAGTCACCAAAATGCGGGCCGGCTCTTCCACAACGTCTGCTCTGGGCTCCCAATGGCGACCTCTGGCAAGCTTGGGACGACTTGAAATCACTTCTTCTCCGAAAACGGATGGATCAGCTACGAAGGTGTAGTAGAACCCTTTGCCTTTTGGATCGCCCATTCATACATGATACTTGCAGTGGGCAAGGCAATCCTTGATTTAAGTCAAAAGTATCAGGTGACAAGACGAGGTCGCCCTGTCCAATCCGTTGCCAGATCGGGGGAGAGTTGGGAGAGGCCCCTTAAACTCAGCCAGGCTCCTACTGCTGTGAAAAGGGTAAGGATTCCGCCGATCAAAAGCGCAATTGAGGTTCCTTGGACATTGGTTGGCACACGAAACGGTCCAAAATCTTGGTAGTGAGTCATCGGCCACCGGTGTGAGATTCTTGCAATGTAGCCAAAGAGAACAGCCCCGATTGGAGAAAGTCCGTTTAAAGTCCAGATGTGCATGGCAAGAACTCTGCCCCGACGTTCTTCGGGAGCCAAAATTTGGAACAAGGCATTGGTTGTGTTAAATTGAAGAATGCTGCCTGCGCCCATAAAGGCAAAAATGGGATATGCCACAAAAGGGCTCTTTATGAAGCTCAGCAAGATGAGGGAAACCCCCATAAGGGTGATGGATCCTTTAATAATTAGGTGCCTTTTTTCAGTCTGGCTCCATCGGGTTGCCAGCAATAATCCAATAATGGCTCCAATCCCAACGAAGGTTGTGGCAATGCCAAGCCCTGCTTTTGCGGCACCTTGCCCTATTTTGTCTAATCCCAAGCCTTCACCGGTGATGGCAGGAAGAATCGAAAGATAAAAAATTGCGGTGACGCCCGATATGGTCTCTAAGATAAATAAAGTGCGTAGCCTGACGTCTTTAAATGTGTATCTTGCACCTTCAAAAATAACATCTTTTACCGGTTCTTTAGGGCGAGGAACTGGCTTTAACGATACTGATATTAAGAGCACCACCCAAACCAGTGCTAAAAAGCTAATGCCATTCAAAAAGTAACACATGGCAACTCCAAAAAGGCTTAACACCCATGTTCCCATCGCTGGGCCGACAATTCTTGCCGCATTAAAAGTCATTGCTGTGATAGGAATGGCTGTGCTAAGGTCCTTAGGTGGAACAACTTGGCTGACGATAGACTGCCTCGCCGGCATTTCTACGGTGGCAACAATCCCTAAGAGAAAGGCGACAAACAAAATTTGACCGTAGGTGACAAAGTGTCGCCAAGTTGCAATTGCTAAATAAGTTGCCCCCAAAAAGTAGAGAATCTGTGCGATGACAAGCAGTTTTTTTCGATCAACCGAGTCGGCAACCGATCCCGCTGCAAATCCAAAAAAGAACACGGGAATCGAACTGCTGAACGATACAAAAGCAAGTTTGGACTCATCTCCGGTGAGTTGGAAAACAAAATAACCTTCCGCTATACGCTGAATCCAGCTGCCGCTGAAGCTTACAAAGGCTCCAATCCAATAGTATCGAAAGTCTGCAATCCCAAAAATCTGAATAATTTTGGAGGCAGAGAGTTTGTTTTTAAGGGAAGCGAGAGGTCGGCTCTTACTTGGCGAACTCTCTTCTTCTGTCATAGGAAAGTTCTACCGAAAGTGAGGCACAATTATCTCCGAAGGTCCCAAGCCAGAGCATAGGGTAACAATTTATGCCTAATGAACGAACCTTTTAAGAGATTTGGTAAATTGAACTGTACTTTGCTTTATGCGTCCCCTCAGAATCCTACAAGTCATTTCTAGCTCTGCTACCAGCGGCGCAGAAAGGCACGTTCTTGATCTTTCCATTGCTTTGAGCCGTCGTGGCCATCATATAGAAATCGTCTGCCCTCATGAAGGCTGGATTACCTATGATGCGGCCAAAAGTGGCATAAAAGTTCACATAAGCCCGATGAAGGGTAGTGGATGGCTGCAGACGTGCCAACTCATCAACCGCACTGTCAAGAAAGGGAACTTCGACATCATTCACGCCCACTTGACCCGAGCCGCTTACATTGGGTTTGCGTCGGGACTCATCACAAGAGTTCCGCTTGTGACTTCCGTTCACATTGCTAATAACGATGCTATTTACAATCGATTGGCGTACGGCAGAAACCGCCTGATTGCGGTTTCAGGCTATGTTGGTGGAATGCTGCACGGTCGAGGGGTACCGGACAGATTTATTGATATCGTTTACAATGGCACCGATTTCTTAGAATTTCCGGTTGCTGACGTCGGTCTGGTCAAAAAAGGGCTGGGGATTGACCCGAAAAAGAGAATTATCGGAATTTTAGGCAGGGTTAGCCTTGCGAAGGGCCAACGGCACCTCATTCGCGCCCTTTCCAACGTTCGAAGACAATTTCCCGATACCCACGTGCTAGCCATCGGCGAATTTGAAGGCGAATACGAATCTCAAATTCGGAGGCTAACTTCCGATTTGGGGCTAGAAGATGCGGTGACCTTTACCGGTTTAAGAAAGGATGTGCCGCAACTTTTGGACTCTTGCCTGTTTACCGTCATGCCCTCAGAGCTTGAGACTTTTGGTCTTGCCGCCGTCGAAAGCATGGCAAGGTCTAAGCCAGTCATTGCTTCTAAAGTGGGAGCTTTGCCGGAAGTTGTCCGTCACGGCCAATCTGGCCTTTTGATGGACCCTTCTGGCGCCGAGTTTGAAGAATCGATCAGCTACCTGCTGGGTGAGGATCGAATCAGAGAAGAAATGGGGGCTTGTGCAAGGCAAATTGTGGAAGAAAGATTTAGCAATCCAGTGATGACAACTTTCATTGAGCAGGTTTATCGGAAGGCTTTAGGAACCGAAGTTGTGGAAGCCTAGCTTCAATTCTTGTTAACGAGAACCCACAAGATTACGTAAGGTAATCTGCTGAGGAAAGGCGTCGTGCCCAAGTGGCCTAAGGGGACGGTCTGCAAAACCGTTATTCGGCGGTTCAAATCCGCCCGGCGCCTCCAATAAATCAGGTCCTCGCCGATTTTTTAGCTTTCAGCCTGTGCCTAAAGCCCTCAATAAGGACTGGGGTTAAAGTCACGGCAATCATTCCCACCATTGCCCACTCAAAGTTATTTTTTACAATCGGCAAGTTCCCAAAAAAGTAACCAGACGAAGTGCAAACAAGCACCCAAATGACAGCACCAATGATGCTGTACATTATAAATTTATCAAAGGTCAAGCGTCCGAGTCCGGCTACAAAAGGGGCAAAGGTTCGCACGATCGGGACCCATCTTGCCAAGATAATTGTCCGAGAACCGTAGGTCTCAAAAAAGTCGTGGGTTCTTTGCAAGTGGGCTCGATTAAAGAACTTTGACTTTTCATTGTGAAAAAGCTTTGGTCCTAGCCACTTACCAATGTGAAAGTTGGTGATATCTCCCGCAAGCGGCCCCAAAATGAGAACGGGGACGAGGATAAAGGGGTTAAGAGCGCCTTTGGCAGGAGAGGCAAAAAAACCGGCAACAAATAGCAATGTGTCACCTGGCAAGAAGGGAGTAATGACAAAACCAGTCTCAGCAAAAAGCAACAGAAAAATGATGATGTAAGACCATGGCCCAAACTGATGAATCAGCCATGCAATGTGCTTGTCGAGATGAGTAAAGGTACTCAATAACCGCGAGGCAGAATTCACTAGAACAGATTCATTGTGACTTTAATTGAGCCATTTTAACCTGATTCGTTCAAAAATGGTTCTTTCTGGGCTTGAGTTCCGTTAAGATAAAGCGTGGCATCCATCGAAAGCAAGCCCAGCCATACCCTTCAAAAGCGGTCGCACGTGTCGGCTTTGGGCTTGGTTGAGCCCCCACCCATAGTTGTGGAGTGCAGTGCCTTTCAGGGCACGCTGGCAACCCTATTTCTTTTGGTCAAGGATGGAAGGCTCAATCTTGCCGAGATTCCGCTTGCTCCCATTTGCCAGGCTTATTTTGAATATCTTGTTGGTGCTCCCGACCATTCCTTAAATGAGGCGGCTTCGGCACTTGCTGCCCTTGCCTATTTGTTGGAAAGAAAGGCGTGGGGACTGCTTCCCTCAGAAGAAGAAGAACCTGAAACCGAAGAATTCTCTTCGGACTTTAATCTAACTGCATCGATCGGAGACTTTGATACTTGCATCCGTGCCCTTCTTGTGTATAAGGGAGATCGAGACAAGTTGTTTTTTCGGAGCGAAATTAATCAAGAGCTAATTTTTCCTCCTGAGTTGGAGCTAGAAGATCTTTCCGTGGTTGACTTGGCCAAGGCTTTTCGGGATATCTTGGAGAAAGCCGCACCTGATCCTACGCCGCCCATGCTTAGGGAGCGCCGAAACTTGGCTGAAGTCATGAAGGAGATCCTTCTAAGATTGCATTCTGGCTGGCAGGGGCTCTCTTATTTGCTTCCCGCAAGCTATACAATTACAGATGCTGTTTACTGTTTTCTTGCTATTTTAGAGCTCATCAAAATTGGACAAGTGAAAGTAGAAATGAAAGAATCAGGAGCAGTGTTTGCAAGATCATAACCTCGTGGAAGCTCAAATCCACGTCCAGCCCGCAACCATTGCTGTACTTCCTGGATTTAGCATCGTTGATACACTGCTTGCGATTCTGTTTGCGGTCCCCAAACCAGTGGCAATTGAATCCATCGCAGAAACTTTGGGACTGTCTCATGCGGCTGTTCGGGGCGGCCTGGAAAAGTTAAGAGGGCAGCTTGAGCTTGCAGGACCCTTGCAAGTTGTGGAAATCCAAGAAGGATTTCAACTTTCTACCAAGCCTGATTTTGCTCCAATTCTCGCTCAGATTTTACGGCCAGAACCACAAAAACTAAGCCGCAGCATGATGGAGACTCTGGCGATTGTTGCCTACAAGCAGCCAGTGACTTCAAGCGAAATTGAGGCAATCCGAGGCGTTCAAAGTGACTATTCCTTAAAGGCCCTGATCGACAGAGGCTTGATTGAGGACGTCGGACGAAAGCAAACGCCGGGCCGTCCGATTCTTTACGGCACATCTGCTGTTTTTCTGCATCACTTCAACCTCAAAGCGATTTCTGATCTGCCGAAGCTCGGGCTAGACCTTGCCGGCTCAGAGGAAGTTTTAGGTTCAGAAGTGGGTGCCGAACTCTAAGGAGTTTTGCTTAATTTGTCGCTTTGTAGCAAGGGAATAGTGACCACTTCCATGGATTTGGAAAGTGGGTATCCAAAGCCCAATAAGCCTTGATTTCCTGCAAGGCGAGGCTTAAGCTTTTCCAATTTTTTTGGATTTAAGACCTTAACACGAGGGCCATTCTTGGTATATTGATTAGGTATGGGCTTGAAGTGGCTGACTGCCGGATCCATGATTTTGGCGGCAACCTTCAGCATCGCACGTGACGCTTCCGGACCACTTTCTATCTCGGCTCGGAGCGGCATCATTATAGATGCCAATAGTGGGGCTGTGCTTTGGTCCAAAAATCCAGACTTAAGGTCTTTCCCTGCCAGTACAACCAAGATTATGACGGCCATGCTTTTGCTGCAAAACCGAAAGCTAACCGACATCATGACGGCGCCAAATGGAATCGAAAAAGTGCCGCCAAGCAGCATGCATTTAAGGTCTGGAGAGCAGCTAACCGTGCACGACCTTCTTTACGCGATGCTATTGAGAAGCGCCAATGACGCGGCAGTAACCATCGCCTATGATTTGGCAGGGTCTAGGCAAGCTTTTGCCAATATGATGAATCAGGAAGCGCAAAAGTTGGGGTGTACCAATACCCATTTTGACAATCCTAATGGATTGGATGACCCAGACCACTGGACGACAGCTGCGGACATGGCAAAAATCGCGCGGGCAGCCATGGAAATCCCTTTTTTCCGCCAAGTCGTCAGCACTGTTCATTACCGCATCACAAGAAGCATCAACCAAAGGGATTTGTGGATGACCAATTTAGACAAAACCCTGCGTCTTGATCCCACAGCCGATGGCATCAAAACGGGGTGGACAGTTCCCGCCGGTCACTGCTTTGTTGGCAGCGCAACCCGAGATGGGTTTCGGGTGATCACGGTGGAGTTCCACAGCAATAACTGGGTTGCTGATAATGAAGCCATGATGGCATGGGCATTTTCCAACTACAAACATGTGGAAGTGGATCCTGCCGGCACAAAAATCGCAGAGATACCAATACCCGCGATCAAGGGTTTCCAACTGCAGGCGGGAATTGACGCACCGCTGCAGGCAATCACACCAAAAGGCAGTACCAACCCCACTTTTACCGTCACCTACAAACAGGAACTTCCCATCAACCAAACGGTGGACAAGGGCGCAGTTATCGGACGTGCCTATGCGTGGAACCAGCAAGGAATTAAGGTTGGAGAAGTTTCTTTAATAGCCCTCAATTCAGAACCCGCCACTCAGCCCCAATTGGGTTCAGCCTCCGGCCGATTTTCCATGAGATATCCCATCGGGGCTCTTTTCATAGTTGGTGGTGTTGTGCTCTATCGCAGAAAAAATAGGATGCGAAACGGCTTGGGATCATTTCGTATCTAAGTCTCTATAATCATGAAATCAAAGGAAAAACCTACCAACTTGGATGGGACATCAGAAAGGCTGCACGTCCGCATTGCCCATTCGGGGTTTACAAGCCGACGCAAGGCAGAAGAACTCATCAAGGAGGGTCGGGTCACCGTCAATGGCGAATTGGTTATGGAAATGGGATTTATGGTGTCCGACTCTGATCGAGTCTATGTGGATGGCCGTCCCATCAAATCTCAAAGGCTATGCACGGTTCTACTGAACAAGCCGATTGGATACATCACTACGATGAGCGATCCTTACGGTCGCAGAACTATTGTGAACTTACTGCCCGACATCGGAGTTGTTTTAAAGCCGGTTGGCAGATTGGACCAAGATACAGAAGGTTTGCTACTTTTGACTAGTGACGGAGAACTTGCTCATCGCTTAGCTCATCCAAGTTTTGAAATTGAAAAGGAGTATGAGGCGATTGTGGAGGGTATCCCAAGTGAAGCTACCCTTGATAAGCTGCGAAGGGGCGTTTATATTGAGGGAGGCAAAACCAAACCGGCTAAGGTAAGCGTGATCCATGCCGAGCCCAGCACTCAAACCACCTCCCTGAGATTTGTGATCCATGAAGGAAGAAAAAGGCAAATCCGCCTCATGGTCGAAGCGGTGGGGCACCCCATCCTTAAGCTTAGACGCGTGCGAATTGCCCATTTGAGGGTGAAGGGAATGAAGCCAGGTGAATGCAAAATCCTTGGTCAGGAAGACCTTTTTAAGCTTCGAGAGTTGGTTGGTTTAGGCGAGACACCTGTGATTTCAGATTCCAGCAGATCCCACAGCTGAGGATTTACCTTTTTGGGGATTGTTTTGAGGATGTCCCGACTTTGTTCAATGTAGTGCCGCAGATCTTCTCCCGTTCTCACGATCCGAGCTTCGCGAAGGTTGTCAATGCGATCCGCAAGTTTAATGAGCATTGCATTTGGTGACATTTTGCGAATCTCCATCAACAACATTTTTGAGCGAAGTTCTCGAAGTTGGCCCTCGGTTAGCTTTTTAACCACCAGTTCGTCAGGCTCTTCTCTTGTAAGTTCCAAAACCAACTGGGCAGTTGGCTTTCCAAACTTCTTAGAGATTTGCTTGGGGCTAACTGCCGACTCTTCCAAAACATCATGGAGCAAAGCCGCACACAAGACGGTTGGATCATGGACTTTTCCGACCGATGTCACAAGATTAGCCACCGAGATCGGATGAACCGCGTAGGGCAGGCCATTTTTTCCATCCCGTGATTGGCCGAGGTGGGCCTGGACCGCAACCTTGAGGGCCATTTGTACCTTGCTAAACTTCTGAAATTTTTTTCCCAAATGATGCCCCAACTGTTCGGACAATTATCGCACGATTAAGGTTTTTACGTGAAACTGTCCGCGTTAAAAGGCTTGGTATTCGCCGTAATCAGGGTGATCGCTAAAGGGTGCGCGCGCTTGCTCAAAGGTCTGCCAACTAGCATGACCATCTGCAAAAACTCCATTTGATCCGCCATTGTATCGCAATGAAATGGCGATCGGGTTCATTTTATCTTGGGGACTTAGGGGGGCTTGAACTTCATTGAGCCATGGATGAAAGTGGACATCACAAAAACTGGACCGTCTTTCCGCGATGTAAATTGTTTGAGAGGGTTCTAGAATCTGCGACTCGGTGGCTCCAAAAAGAAAGTAGGCGTTTAGTAAATCACTGGTGAGAGTGCCGGGGGGTGGAGCAAGCGGACTAGAGCCGATACAATTTCCGTTGGCATCTAGCAAGTGGTTTCCATGAGGGTCGGGATCTCCAGGATCGTTGTAAATCGCGGCGCCAATCGTAGTTCGAGAGCCAACATACGGTAGCAGTTTATCGAACGGTGAGCCATAATCAACCCCTTCTAATTGCCCGCTTGCATCGTCTACGGCTGGGTTACTGGAAGTTGGATGCTCTTGGGGATACTTATCATCCCAGTCCCCCAGATACATCGTTAGGGCCACCCCAACTTCCCTCATTTGGGAAAGGGCGGCAGTCTTCTTTGCTGCCATTTTTGCCTGGGCAAAAACGGGAAACAAGATGGCGGCTAAAATGGCAATGATTGAAATCACAACCAAGAGTTCTATGAGGGTGAATCCGAATTTAATTTTTGACCTTGACTGTAGCATAAGCTCTATGATGGGGCAGATTGAGGCGCCTGCAACGATTGCAGGCGCCCGCACTAATCTTCTTTGAACACTTTTGGTTCCAAGAGGATCTGGCTTTTACTACTAATCAAACCCAAGATTCGTCCAATTTGATCTCGCAAATCTATGAGGAATCATAACCTGGGCCCCGACATTGAAGCGGAATCAACCTAGAGAAGTCAAGACGCTGGCTTGGTGTTTTTTTCCAGGAGCTCTAGGATTTTGATTTGCTGTTGAGAGATGTCATAAACCTCAGTAGTTAGGGTGTGAATAGCCATCAAGGTTTGATGATCACCCTCTGCCCGAGCATCACTTGCGGCTGCTAAAACGTTCTGGCCAACAATAATGATGGGAAGTAGCACCAATTGCAAAAAGGTCTGAGCGATCCAGCCAATGATGACCACTGGATCATGGGTTTTAATTGCAGCAGGAAGAGAAATAAGCGATAGAATCGTAAAAATGTAGGCACACCACATAGACCCCACCCCTTTGGTAATAGCTAGGGCTACCATGGTGTTAAATTTACCGATCCAGCCACTTCCGTGGATGAGTTTGTAGATGCTTTTGTTTAACACGAGAGAAGGGACATGAGCACTTGCCTCTGCCGAGCTTTGTTTTTGATTTTCTGCCATTGCGAACCTACCTGTTGACCAATCATTCTCAAAACCTAGCCTACAAAACTCCATTCACGGGTCGTTGAGGTGATGAACAAGAGTGCAGGTCAACCAAGATTGCGACAAATTGTACCGCTCTGTTTTTCTTAAGGAACCGCAAACTAGCCTAATGCCTTCGGTAGCAAGCTTTTTGTTGACTCTATTCTTAGCGAGAAGACTTATACATTGCGGGTGCCGAAATGAGCTAGCCTACCGATTGAAGCTGAATTGAATCTAAAAGGAACCGATTAGCGGTACCCTGCAATGAGCAAGTTTTATGGCTAGAATCTACGCGGCTGCCGATATTGGCAGCAATACTGCCCATCTTCTTGTTGCCGCAACTGATGGAAAGTTGGTCATGCGGATTGACAACATGAATGAGTGGATTCCACTTGGCGAAGAAGTGGCTCTATTTGGCGAAATCCCGAAAGAAAGAATTGGCCAGCTATCTGCCGTCATCAAAGAGTTCCGAAAGACGGCTCAGGAACGGCAAGCGGAGGGGATTTACGTTTTTGCGACCGAGGCCATGAGGTCTGCCGCGAACCATGAAGCGGTTTTGACGAGGATCAAGAAAGATTCCGGCGTCACCGTGCAAGTGATTCCGCCAAGCGCAGAGGCGTTGTATAGCCTGAAAGGAACAGGCTTAGATACTCCTGCAATTGGCAACACGGTCATGATTGAAGTGGGAGGCGGCAGCGCCCAAATTCTCACAATTGCGGGAGGAGAATCAGGCACAGAGCAGTCTCTTAAGCTTGGCACCGGCGCAGTGATTGCCAAATCTGGGCTCGATTATCCGGCTTCTAAGAAATCGCTAGATTCTGCCCGAAAATATATTCGATCCGAGGTAGAAAAGATTCAAACTGTGATGGTTCCAGGACTAGCAATTGGTTCTGGCGGTGTGATCCGTGGAATTTGGCGCGCACTTCATCCCGATGGAGAGAAATGCATTGCAGTAGAAGAGCTTGATTATCTGATCTGGAGTTGTTCTCAATTGTCTTTGTCTAGAATTGTAGAAAGGTTCAATGTCAAGGTGAAACGGGCAGGCACTTTGCTGCCCGGGGCTATGGTGTATCGAGCCCTTTTAGATAAACTTCAGTTAGAAAAATTGGCGATTAGTGAATTTGGTGTGAGGGAGGGCGCAATTTTGGAAATGGCGAATGGAAATGTCCTATTTTCAAAACCGTAGCAGTTCTTGACCGCAAAAAGTAGCCCAAACCCGCAAAAAGGAAAGGTGAAGCCCTCGCCATCGGAATCCCACCTTTTTAATCGTGAACTGAGTTGGCTAAAGTTTAATGAGCGAGTGGTTGAAGAAGCCTCTAACCCCGACAATCCGCTCTTAGAAAGGCTCAAGTTTGTTAGTATTTTTGAATCAAATCTAGACGAATTCTTTATGGTTCGGGTTTCTGGCCTCCTTGACCAGAAACTGAGCGGTCTCCTTGAGCCATCACCGGATGGCATGAGTCCAAGTGAACAGATTCGTTCTATTTACAAAACCGCCAAGCTGCAAAGGACCCAGGTTAGCAAGCTGATCAAAAAAGAGCTTTTGCCTCAGCTTAATGAGGTCGGTATTCAGCTAGTTTCCTTCAAGAAACTTACCGAGAAGCAGAAGTTGGGCTTGGTAGCCTATTTTGATCATGAAGTCTTTCCTTTATGCACTCCCTTACTTTTGAGCCCTGCTCCGACCGTGCCATTTATTTCGAACCGTAGCTTAAATTTGCTGGTCGTTCTGAAGGGAGATGGAGAAGAAGATCGACTTGCGAGGGTTAAAGTTCCAACCGTTTTGCCCAGATTGGTTAAAGTTCCTGGCTTTAAGAGGCACTTTGTGCTCTTGGAAGATCTTATACAGCAGTGCTTGCCCTCGTTGTTTCAGGGAGTTGAAATTGTCAGTTCGTCACTTTTCCGGGTGGTCCGCGATGCAGAAGCTGAAATCAAAGAACTTGAAGCTGCCGACTTAATTGCCTTTATTGAAGAAACGTTACGACAGCGCCGCTTTGGCGATCCTGTGATCCTTGAAGTCCAAAATGAGATGCCAGAGGGCGCAAAAAAGAGCCTTGCTAAGCTGCTGGATCTGGAAAGCAACCTCATTATGCCGGTGGCAGGAATTATTGGGCTTGACGTCTTTCAGGAATTGGCGTCTGTGGATCGAAGCGCCCTAAAATTCAAGCCATTTGTGCCTTTTTTGAGCGAATCTATTGCGACAACTGATTCGCTTTTTGAATCAATGAAAAAAGAGGACCTCTTGCTTCATCACCCTTATGACTCGTTTCGATCAGTGGAAGAATTTTGCCGTTCGGCTGCATCCGATCCAAATGTGATTGGAATCAAGCAAACCTTATACAGAGTTGGCAGCGAATCTCCTATTGTCGAGGGTCTTATCGATGCGGCAGAAGCCGGTAAGCAAGTGGCAGCAATGGTTGAATTGAAGGCTCGATTTGACGAAAACAACAACCTAGTTTGGGCGAAAAGATTAGAAAGAGCTGGTGCCCACGTCACTTATGGATTTACCGATACCAAAACCCACTGCAAAGTCTGTTTGGTTGTTCGAAGGGAAGGCGGTACCATACGCCAGTACGCCCATATCGGTACTGGTAACTATAATCCAACAACCGCAAGGCAATACTCAGACCTAGGCCTTTTCACGGTTCAACCAGAAATTGTTCAAGATATTTCTGAACTGTTTAACTATTTAACAGGATTCAGTAAACAAAACCGGTACCGAAAGCTTCTAGTTGCCCCCATTAATTTAAGGGAGGGCGTTCTTGAACTCATTCAAGCCGAAATAGCCAGCCATAAGAAATTTGGAAACGGTCATATCTTTATCAAGCTCAATTCTGTTGTAGATCCAGAAGCTATCGAAGCTCTATACGAGGCAAGCAAGCAAGGGGTTAAGGTGGATTTAATTGTCCGCGGCATTTGTTGCCTGCGCCCCGGCGTCAAGGGGTTAAGTGAGAACATACGGGTTGTTTCGATTGTAGGCAGGTTTTTGGAGCATAGCCGTATTTATTACTTCGCCAATGGAGGGGCACCAAAGGCGTACATTGGAAGTGCAGATTTAATGCGGCGAAACCTAGACCGCCGAATAGAAGTTCTTGCACCTGTTGAGCACAAGCCCTTGTTGGATCGGTTAAGAGCGATTATCGAGACGTGTCTCCAAGACAATTTGCAGGCTTGGGATTTAACAAGTTCTGGAGACTATGTTCGACGCAAGCCAAAGGTCGGCAAATCCTTTTCAGCTCAAGGCTGTTTTATGCAGCTTGCCAATCAAAGGTCTCTCAAACGTGACATTTAATCTTGCCGGTTGTTTCATTGGCAAATCCAAACAAACTCTTGATGTGGCGCCAAGACTAAGGATGGAGAAGGGGAATACACTGAACAAGATGAGATTGGCAGGGCTTATTGGTGGAATTGTGTTGGCAAGCTATGCCAATGGTCAGGCTCCAGGCTTGCAAGTGCAAATCAAAAGCGGGACAGGGCTGTTTGTGTCTGTTGACGGGGTACCCGTTATTCAGGGCAGCGGCATTCAGTACTACGCTCCTGGTTGGACCAAAGGCTACTACAGTACTCAGTATGCCTATCAAAACGTCAAGGAAATTGCAAGCAACCAATACTTGCTGACATTTGCGTCTCCGGATGGCAAAGCGTCTGGAGCGGAAACCTTCAAATTAGTGGGTGGCGTCTTGACCGTAAGTGCCAGCCTGAACTGGGCCAGCCAGGAGCCTTGCTCAATTGAATGCACTGCGGCTCAGGTTTGGGGTGATGCGGTGATGTCAAGCCCGTACCAAGCCAAAGGCAGCCAAAACCTAACGTTTGGCAATGCCCCTTCTGCAAGCGAATCAGAAGATGCAAGGACGTTTAGCCACCTAACAAGACCGGTGACCTTAAGCGGTCGATGGGGCCAGATGAAATTCCAAGTCATGCAGCCTCAAAATCAGTGGATTGCATTTGATGCTAGGAATTGGCCCCAAGATTGGACGCAAGGCAAGAATTTTCTATGGTTTGGCATTGGTGGCTGCCCCATCACAAAAGGCAAGACCGTGACAATTCAATACTCAATCCAACTGTCACCTTCTCCACTTGGTTCGGGGGTTAAGCAGCACGTAGCCTTAACTCCAAGTCCCGTTCCATCCGCAACATATTTGCCTAACTTCAAACTTCCGCTTTTGCCATTTCCAAAGCAGATCCATTTAAGCCAAGACAAGGGGCTTGAAATTACCGGTGCGTGGAGGCTTCCGGTCGGCTACTTTCTTCATATCAATGAGTTTTTTGATCTACTCAAAAACAGATTTACATTAGAAAAGCCGACCTCCTCGACTCCAAAAGTCGAGTTTGATGGCGGGCTTGGGGATCTTCACCTGCCTCCCGAGGCCTTTACAATCAAAATCACATCTCATGGGGTCAGCGTATTGGGGGAAGACGATAATGGATTGCGTTTTGGACTGCGCAGATTAGCGCTGCTTGCCTACAGCAAAGGTGGCAAAGTCTACTTGCCAATAGGCACGATGACCGATTGGCCAACCGTAACCTGGCGCGGATTTCACCTGTTTTCTGGGCCGGACGCCTTGCCGTTCCAAACAAAACTTTATGATCGAGTCTTAGGACCACTTGGCTTTAATCATGCCGTGATTCAGTGCGATAGAACGGCTTGGGACTGTTTGCCAAATGTCCGCGGCGCAGGAATTATGTCTAAGCAAGACTTGGCAAAGCTTTTTGCCATGTACCGCTCAAGGGGGATTTCTCCAATTCCTTTAATCGAGAGCTTTGGTCATGATAGCTGGCTGTTCAAAAATGGTGGCAATTTAAACCTCGCGGTGAATCCAAATCAGCCCTATGCCCTCGATCCTCGGAAGATAGGCACCGCTCAACTGTTGGGAAACATTTGGAAAGAAGCCATTGATCTTCTGCACCCTTCGACCATCCATTTTGGATGCGATGAAGTGGATATGGTTGGATTTCCAGAAAACCAGGATCTTCTCACCCAGCTCTGGCCCCTGCAAATGAAAACCCTGAGCAAAATTGCTACCGAAAGTCATGTAAAAATGATGCTTTGGGGTGATGAAATGCTTGCCAAAGGGCAAGCCCCCGATGCCTGCAATGCTCCCAGCGAAGCAGCTGCCGAGAAGCGGTTGTCGGCGATTCCAAAGGGTGCATACATAGCCGACTGGCACTATGCCAACAATCCAGATTTTAACGCCTACACCACTTCTTTAAATTATTGGCAAAACGCAGGGTTGAATCCAATCGCCTCAACATGGTACCAAAGCAAGAATGTGGCAGGTTTTGATGCCGCCGCCGCCCAAGTGAAAGCGGGAACCTTGCAAACCACATGGTGTGGAGTCAATAGCTCCTTTTCTGATCCGATCCATGCCTTTGATCAATTTGCCGCCTTCGTTCTTGCCGCTGAATATAGCTGGACTGGTCGTCAGGACCCTCCAGACCAGTTGAGCTACAACTATCGAAAAGTCTTTTGGCACCTTTATTTTCAGGGGCCGCTGGCGGTCAAACCTAGTGCTGGAGACCTTTGTTCTGACGGAACCACCGGCCGGTTTGCGGTTGGGAGGTACCGATTTGACCAGATCGCGCCGGCTGAACTTGGCTCCGGTTTAGACCCCGTGAACTCAAACTATCCAACCGAAGTGCAATTCCGGCTGACAAGCCCAGTCACTGCCAATAAGCTAGCGGTTGCCTGTTATTGCGCTCATAGCTTGCCCCAGCACGGAATTGCGGGCAAGGTGACTGTGCATCTTACAAGCGGGAAAACGGTTTCAAAAGAGTTGGAATACGGTAGGGATGTCCGAACCAAAGATTCTAAAAAAGTGGCACCGCTCTCGGAAAATGGCAGCGGAATCTATGCTGTTGTCATTCCTTTCTCTAAGGCAGAAGATGTTGCCTGGATCGAGGTCAAAGCAGAGGGCTCTGCGGCTGGCATCACGGTTGTCGGACTAAGTTTGCTTGATAAATAACCTAGCTCATTGCCTCAAGACAGAGTGGGCAAGAGGCTCGAATGTGTTTCGATTCTCCATCGAGAGGCGGAATCGGCGGCAACCTGTTGATCAACGCCACCAACCCAGTAGATTGATGGGGAATCGGCAGCTAATTGAACCACGTCTGTTGTGAATGCTAAATTACAACTGCATCGGCATGACAACATAAACCGAGTCAGTTGTTGCCTCGGCGGGTTTAAAGACAACGGGTCGGGTGTTTTCGGTAATTTCTATCTTGACTCCCGGAGAATCAGTGCTGGACAGAAAATCTTGAATGTATTTTCCGTTAAAGGCTAAGGCAACGTTCCCGTTTTCTGCAATGACGGGGACTTCTTCATGAGCGTCACCCCTATCTTCAGATCTAGCCGTGATCGTGATGACATCTCCATCGGCTTGAAGTTTAATTCGATTTCCACTATCTCTGGCGATGATCATCGTGCGCTTGATTTTCTCTTCTAGCTGATCACTTTCAACCGTCCAAAGTCTTGTCGGTTCACCCGGCATAATCCTTTCCCAATTGGGAAAGACACCCTGCAGAAGCTGAGAAACAATTTTGGCTCCGTTGCACTCAACACCGATCTGACCATTTCCAAATCTGAGTTCGACTTCGTCATCATCACCAAGGGGCAAACTCTTGATGGCTTTGAGTGCTTTTTCGGGCACAATGACCGACATATCCTCGTGAGGAGTAGGCAGATCAAGGGATCTCACGGCAAGCCGATGGGTATCGGTGGCAACCAACTGTAGTTTGTTGTCTTTGCACGTGAATAGGACTCCGGTTAAGACCTGGCGGTGGCTGTCTGGAGAGACTGCAAAAATGACCGAATTGATCGCGTCAACTAGGTGCTTCATAGGCAGCTTGACCGAAGTTTCGCTTGGCAATGAGGGCAATTCAATGAAGTCTTCCGACTCCATCATTTGCAGCTGATATTCAGAGGCACCCATTGTGACCTTGGAAAACTGACTTCCATTGGCTTCCAAATGGATATCGCCGTCGGGCATGGCGTTGATGATGTCGGCAAGAGTCTTCGCCGATATGCAGGCAGATCCAGGCTCTTCAACCAAGCATGCCAATGACTTTTCGATCCACATAGATTGATCGCTTCCAACCACACGGATGGAGTTCTTTTGCGCCTCAATTTTAAGGGTCATAAAAATCTTAAGGGCAGAGCGGTTTGCAACCGCCATATTCGCCATGTTAACGGCATCAGAGAGTTCTTTTCGGGGACAATCGAATCGCATAGTGTTTTCTGAGATTAGCCTTGTAGAGGCAGTTTAAGTTGTAAGTGAGACGGGTCTGGAGAGCGCTTAAGCATTTCAACCCCCGAAGCATAGACTTTCATGAGGATGCGCTGATAGGATTCCTCGGTGAATTCTGGCGCGGGCATACTTTTTAGGGTGTCCACCGTCCAACGAAGGTCTTCCATTTCTGCTTTGAGGTTGGGATCATTTTGGGAAGCGACTTCCATTTCGCTTTCCAGCTCTGGAGGCAATGATCTCTCTGCATAGAGATCAATGAGTTTTTTGTAAAGTTCTGATTCATTCATGACTTTGATGGTTCCACGTTTCGTTTAATTTGGCTTTGAGTGCCTTCCTACCCCGATAAAGCCTAGATTTAAGGGCAGGAACTGTGATCTGCAAAAACTCGGCAGCTTCTTTGGCTGCATAATCTTCCAAATCACAGAGCACAAGCGGTTCTTGATATTCAAATGGCAATTCTGATAGGGCTTGCTGAACGGCAAGCCGCAAAGCGGTTTTTTCGTCCCCACCTGCATATTGTAGGTCTGGAGGCAATTCAAGCAAACGGTGCTGCCGGATTTTATCGATGCACAAGTTCCTTGCGATCCTAAAAATCCAGGTTCGAAAGGCAGCGTCTGCACGTAGCTCATTGGATTTGCGGAGCACCCGCAGAAAAGTTTCTGCTGCCACGTCCTCCGCATCTTGACGATTGCCAAGGGTGCGGTAACAAAATCTAAAGATTCTTTCGCCGTAGAGTTCATAGATTCCCGCCAATGCTCCAGGATCACCTTGAGCAAGGGCATCAAGCCAGCGCTTCTCAACAAGAGAATCTTTATCCGCATCATCAGGCATAGGGAAGGACGTTTCCACACACCAAAGCGGTGCGTGACCTTCTATTTTAGCTTGAGTTTGACCTAATATGCCAGGTAAGTTCAACAGGATTCAATATCAAACCGCAATTTGTATTAAGGATGGGCGTCTGGGTTCAGGAGGAAAGCAAACACATCATAACAGGCTGGGCAGCCTAGCAGACCGGTTTGTTCAACCTCGGCAGAAGTTGTTTTGCAAAGCGGGCAAGACTTATCAAGCGGGTTGGTTGAACCTCTCTGCACAGCGAAAGCAGAGCCAAATTCAGAGAGAGGCAGCCCCGCGTAATCTAGTGATGTTTGAAAAGTGTGCCCTGCGTAGTGGACTTTCCACCTACTTGGGCTAGAATGGAGTTCCATTTTGAACTTCTTTGAGGAACAAATTCCTCAATGCAATTGAGGCGGGACCGGGTTTTCCGTCTCCGATCAACCTGCCATCCAATGACACCAAACTGATAAGTTCTGCCGCTGTACCGGTTAAAAAGCACTCTGAAGCGGTGAAAACGTCAAAGGGGGTCAAAAAGTCTTCTTGAACCGAAAATCCATTTTGCTTGGCGATTTCCATAATCGTGTTTCTAGTGATCCCTTCCAAGATTCCACAACTGGGGTGGGGAGTCTTGAGGACGTTTCCAGACACAAGAAAGATGTTTTCGCCAGTGCACTCCGTGAGTTCTCCACGGTGGTTTAGCATCATCGCTTCATCGGCTTGAACTTGGTTGGCCTTGTACTTGGCTAGAATGTTTCCTGCATACCTTCCAATGCACTTGAGGCGAGGATCCAACGCGTCACTTGGAATAACCCTGACCGGTGAAGTAACGGCAGAAAGCCCCGTTGTGTACATTTCTGGTGGGAAAAGAGCCAAAGTGTTGACCATTATCATCACATTAGGCTTGTTATCAATGTATTTAGGGTCAAGCCCTAATCCGTTGCCCCGTGTGACATTCAGGCGGATGTAGCCATCGGCAAGACCCGCTTCCGCGCAAACTCTGAGGATGGTTGCATTGAGCTCAGGCTGAGGGATCGTCATGTTGAATCCCAAATACCGGCAGCCATGATACAAACGCGTTAGATGTTCGTCCAACTTAAAGACCTTTGAGCCGTAGATTCGAATCCCTTCAAATAGACCGTCCCCGTAGAGATGGGCATGATCTGCAACCGGAACCGTTGCTGATTCCAAGGCCATCGTTTCTCCATTTAGCCAGACAAGTTTGGGCATTTCAGTGAGTTTACCGGAGCGACCGAAAGCCAATCTTCAAACACAAGAACAGATTATTGTGAACATCGGTATAAATTGTTCATAATTAAGTGTTGATTTAGTAGAAAGGAGTCTATTTAATTGAAGAAGTTTGGAGTAAAGATTGGTGCAGCCGCGGTTGGGGTTCTGGTGCTCACCTCACTTGGCACCTTGACTGCCTTTGCGAAGATTGAGCCCAAAATCCAGCCCAATGTTTCTTTAGAGGGGATATTAGTAGGTGGGTTGACGCGCAAGGAAGCCGCCTACAAAATTAGAGTTTGGTGGCAGTCTCAGAAGGTTAAGCCACTAAAATTGGTTTGGTTAGGACATTCCGAGACCTTTCCCTCAATGACTCCCAGCCAACTAGACGTCACCATAGACGATATCGCAAGCGTTGATCAACTGCCAATTCAATCTCCAATGATGCTTGCCGAGCATTGGGTGCATCAGACCCCTTCGGCCCCAGCCAACTACCAAGTTCTGTTCAAACGCGCTGGTATCGATCCAAGCTCTGCCTACAGGCAAATCCTTTCCTGTTTGCCAAAACCTCGGGCAGCCAAAGTCATTTATATTCCTAATAAAGGTCTCCAAAAGACTCCAGAAATACCAGCCGTTCAACTCGATTCTGCTGGCATCCTTCCTGCGGTTTCTCAGGCTGAGATCAACGGAACGCAGACAGTTGACCTGCCAATTCAAGCCGATAAAAAGCTCGTTACCAATGCTGATTTAGCCAAAATCACTGATTTTATCAGCAGCTATACAACTCATCACCCCAAACTGATGTATGATCGCAACCAGAATATTGCAACCGCGGCTGAGACCATTAACGGCACGGTTTTGCTTCCTGGTGAGGAGTTTAGCTTCAATAAAGTTGTTGGCAAAAGAACAACCGCTAAGGGTTACAAGCAAGCGATGGTTTTTAAGGACGGCAAAGATTCGGTTGGAATTGGAGGGGGAATTTGCCAAGTCAGCACCACTCTTTACAACACCGTGTTGCTGGGCGGACTTCAGATTGTAGAAAGGCAGAACCACAGCATGCCAGTAGGATATATCAAATTAGGCCGCGATGCAACGGTTGATTGGGGTGAGATTGATTTTAAGTTTCGGAATAGCAGTTCGGCTCCGATCGCAATTTGCGCCCAAGTTCATTCTGGCTCTTTAACCTTCCGCATTTTCGGGCAGGCTGTTCCGGGACAAACAATCCACATCGAAAGATCGCCGATCCAAGTCATTCCCCGAACCACTGAATATGTCACTTCATCCAAACTGCCACCTGGCAAGCAGATCGTGCTGATGCCGGGCAGAACTGGTCTGAAAATCAAGACTTGGAGAGTGGTCTATCTGAATGGAAAGCAGATTAGCAAGCAATATCTTGGTCAATCTTACTACCGGATGCAGCCAAGGGTTATTGAACGTGGCCCCGGAAACTACGCGCCGATTAAACCTGCCTCGAATCCTTAAACCAGCGTTTAAGGCCGTGCGCCGGTAAGACTCCGCGCCGTTTCTAGAGACCTTCTGATGTTCCAGTCGTTGACTTCGAGGATTCTTCTTGCTTCGAGGTCGTCAAGAACCGTCAGCTCTTTTAATATCCGAACACAGCGGTCTTTGAGCTTCGAGTTTTTGGCTTTGACATCAACCATTAAATTCTCGATCACCTTTCCGGATAGAACCATGGCCGCTGTACTGATTCGGTTTAGGGCCATCTTTTGGGCGGAGCCGGCCTTTAACCTAGTGGAACCGGTTAATATTTCTGGCCCCGTGTCTAGCAAAATGCTCAAATCGGCAACTTCAAAAATGGCTGAATTTGCATTGTTGGCTATCGCACAGGTCCAGACTCCTTTTTGCCGAGAGTGGCGCAACCCGCTAAGAACAAAGGGGGTTGACCCGCTTGCACTGAGGCCAATCACAACGTCTCTAGTATCAAGATGGAGGTCATTGAGAGCCTCAATGCTAGCCGCCTGGTTGTCTTCGGCTTCTTCGATAGCTCGGCCACGGGCCTGAAATCCACCAGAGACAATCGCAATAAATCGGTCTGCTTCTGTGCCAAAGGTAGGTGGCATTTCCGCTGCATCCATCAACGCGATGCGGCCGCTTGTACCGCTCCCAAGGTAAATGGTTCGGCCACCTCTTGTAAAGCACTCTGCAACCTTTTCTGCGGCAAGGGCTAAATTCTCTTCCGCACTTTGCAAGGCGCGAAAAACAAGGTGTTCTTCCTCGTTCATTAACCTTACAACTTCTTTAGCCGACATTTTGTCCAGCCCATATGATCGAGGGTTTCGGTTTTCAGTTCCCATGTTTCATTTCAAGCGCTAATTTTAAGGCACCTCTAACGGGTGGAGATTGGACTTGCGACACTTCTAGCTGCAGGTCACTGCCATAGAGTTCTAGGTATTGGCTAAATTTTTCGCGAAAGATGGCGTCTGTTTTCCAAAGACCGCCAGACGTTGCGATGCGAATCAGCTCCGCAAGGCGGGAGGATTCGCAGTTCTTATAAATATGCTTGACAACATGCTTGGCAAGGTGAGAGCTGTTCTTTTCAAGGCTCTCAACTGCGTAGCTTTCCCCAGATCTTGCTTCTTGGGCTACCGTCTTGGCGAGCTTCGAAATCACGGCAGCAGGTGAGTTGGAGTGGTAGATTCGAGCAATCACAGAGGAGTACTCAGTCGAGCCAAAGGCGTCGGTGATCGCCCGTAAGAGGGTTTGAGTGCACTCTTCTCGGTTGTATAAAAACTGGCGCAGGGCATCTCTGCCGTACATGCAAGCGGAGCCATCGTCGCCAAGAATATATCCGCCGCCGCCGCTTTTCACGAGGTCTTTACCCCTTAAACTGCAGACAAGAGAACCGGTTCCCGCAATCACGCAAATGTCGGGAATTGGCGAGCTTGCAAAAATGGCTGCCATGCAATCGGGCTCGGCCCGCACCTCTGCTTGCGGAAAAATGTGATGAAGGTGAACTACGGCTCGGTCTCGATCTTGCGCGGTCAACAATCCGGCAAAGCATCCGCAGACATATTGAGCCGTTGGGCAACCCTCCGCTGCTTTGCGAAGGTTGGTGCCTATCATCCGCTCTGGCGTAGAAGATAGATTGGCAGAACCAGCCTGACCTTGATAAAGGACCTCTGACTTTTCGTTGACGGCGATGAGCCGACTGGACGAGCCTCCACAATCAAGTCCAACATATACCGTCATAAGAATTTGAACTGCAAGATTTCATTTTTACTTTACCTCTAGGAAACTTCAAAACAATGTCAGGCGTCACGAATTATGCACAAGTCGAAACTTGATGGCATTCCTCACCTCATAAGTTTTGGAAAGACTAACTTCAAATCATCTAGGTCCCTTTGAGTCGGTAGCGGTCATTGCCAATGATGCAATTGGAAATTTTGTTGTTGCAACTCCTCTTTTGCAAAAAATTCACCAGGTTTGGTCACCAAGGCAACTCACTTATTTTGGAGGCGCTAGGACTGAGCTTTTCCAATCTCATAGCTCCGAAATTCAAAGAAGCATCCATTTGTTTGGCATTCAGCCTGAAGTTGCCTTAACAGAGTGCAAGAAACTAAAAGGCAGTTTTGAGGTTGTCATCAATTTAGAAAACAGCCCGATTGCAAAACGAGCGGCCCAAATTCTTGCCTGCAAGGACACCTTCGTGGCTGGTCATCTCTTCAAAGATGATGGCAATGAAGATTTCGAGCCACCGATAGGAGAGCTTGGAGACTTTTTAAGGTTTACCGATTGGACCGCGCCTGGCTTAATGGACCGGTACGCTTGCCTCAACTCTTCCTTTATCGGTGAGATTTTTGTGCGGATGTGCGGCTTAAAAGGTCCTGTCCCCCATTACAAGCTTCCGAGTCTTCCCGGTACCGTGCCAGTTCCTCCTGCTTTGATTTCCACTTCAGCAAGTTTAAGCTGCAAGCTTTGGCCGACATCAAAGTGGATTGAAATTGCAGTTTGGCTTAATGAACTGGGGATCAGACCGGGAATTGTCGGTGCTGCCAAGTCAGCCCGAGCCTCTTGGCAAGGCTGGGATGGTGAAGATGAACTTGTTCGGTTGGGTTTAGCCGAAGACCTTCGGGGAAGGCTCAACCTATTGGAATCGGTTTGGGCACTTTCACAGGCAAAAATAGCAATTACGATCGACAATGGTGTGGGGCATATGTCGGCAGCTTCGTCATGCCCATCGGTGGTTTTGTATCGTGAGGGCATTCACCGATTGTGGCACCCGCCCTATGAGACCGCGTCAGCCGTGATTACCAAAGCTGGTGAACCCGTGGCTTCGGTCAGTGTGGAAGCAGTGCAGAAGGCAGTTCTAGAGCAATTAGGAGTTCTTGCCTATGCGTAATTTGCGGGTTGGAATTGTATTAAAATCGTATCTTGGCGATGCAGTGATGGCACTGCCACTTTTGAAAGGGCTCTGTGAAGAATTTGGAGAGATCAATGTTCTTGTTGCTGGCCCTGCCAGGTTTGTTGTTGGACACCTTGAAGGGGTTCGTCTTTTCTCGGAAAAAACTGATTTTCAAAAAACAGCAGATTGGTATTCCCAGTTTTATAAAGAGAGTAACCCTGATGCCGTGGTTCTAGTAAATCGCAGCTTCCGGTCCGCTTTCTCAGCTTGGAAGGCGAGAGTTCCTGTAAGGATTGGCCATGCAACAGAGGGAAGAGGCTGGCTCCTCACCGATCGATTTTCTTATCGAAAGACGGACTACGAGGCAAAATCTTACTTTGACCTTGGAGCAGCCCTTGGTATCGAGCCTGACTTGCTGCCTTTGGATATCTCGTTGCCCTTGCCAAAGGAAGCTAGCCTTGTGAGTTCGAATCAACCTTATGCAGTCATTCAACCTGGGGCACGCTACCCGGAAAAGCAAATAATCCTTCCACACTTGTGCGCAATCGCAAGCCAAATCCATGCTAGGGGTTTCAAAATGGTTATGGTCGGTGATCAGTCGGAGTGCAACGCAGGGCTTACTTTAGAGGCAAAGTGCGGGTTGGAGTTTCAAAATCTTATTGGCAAAACATCTTTAGACCAGTTGGCGCAAGTTCTTTCTGGAACCGCGGTCACGGTTGCCAGTGATACGGGGATTAGCCACCTGTCGGCAAGCCTCGGCACCCCAACGCTGACCTTGTTCGGTCCGAATTCTAGTCTTAAGTGGGGGCATCCGCTTCCTCACTGCCGGTCAGTTCAAAGTCCAACTAGGAAGATGCAAGACCTGCCTCTGGATTCAATTCTTTCTGGATTAGAAGAACTCCTTCGTCTGGACCAAACGAAAAATCTTCGGCCAACCAATCCATTGCTGATTACGGTTCCTTAGCAAGACCCGAACTGGGTACACCATGAGAACTGGTGGTTATGAAAAAGGTTGTTTGCAAGCCGATCATAATCGCCATCTTGGTGTTGGTCTGCACGGTTGCTTTAGCGCCGCTCAAGCCTCCTTTGGGCCGGAAATCAAGAAATTCCGTCCTCATTTTGATCCACGGTGATAACCTTGGAAGCCATGTGTCTTTCACTCCTCCTAACCAGCAAATGTGGGTTCTTTGGCCCTACCGCCTTAGCGATTATGGAGCCAATCGGCTTCTTTCCATCTTTACTGGTTTTAACTGGCAAGGAAGCGGATATGACCTCTCTTTTCGGGAGAACAGTGCCGACAGCTGGGTTTCCAACAATATCCATCATCTCGAAAAAACAGGCTACTTCAAGGCTAGAAGCCAACTCCTTGGCAATCATAAAGTTTTTCCCGTCAGCGACAAAATTGGCATTGGCAGCGTGAATCGAGAATCGCTTTTGCTCGCCTTGGATCAGTCTTCTGCTTCAATCAAGCCGGTCCCTTATCGCGGACCGTGGCCAGAAGGTGCGATTTTAGTTTACGAAGCTCACAATTGGCCAGACGCCATTGCGATGAGCCGCGAAGCCCAGGGCCAAAGGGGAAGGGCAATGATTGCCGAAATTCCAGATGCTTCTCCCACAAGATGGGGTCGGCTGTGGCTTAGCCCCAAGGGTTGGCCGGATGGTTTTCCCGTTAGCCCCCAGACTCATATGAGTGGAATGTTAGATGCCAGAGATATCGGAAGAGTTCTTGTTGCTCCTAATGCCGTTCGCTGGGCGGTCCGACCCGATGCGATGGACTCTTATGATTCTTGGTTTGACCACGTTCAAGGATTTGGCTCTGGTGTGTTGACTGGGTTGGCTTTCTTCTTGGTTTTTATCCTTGGATCAGCCGCGTACTGCATCATTATCGAAGAACGGGCTCCTATTGCTTCGGGTCTGTTAATCGCTTGCGCTATGGCGCCTACCTCTTTTATGATCACCGACAACTTATCTCGTATCTTTGGATTGGACAATTGGTGGCTTTTCCTATTTGGGGTGTCATTGGGGCTTTCCACAATTGGATTTCTTTTTTATGCGGTAACGAGAAAAGCCTTTTCTGGCGCTCATCCCCTTTTCTGGACCTGTTTGGTCGGCTGCACAGCCATGCTCGTCACCAACCCAACTTGGACAATTTTCTCACCCGTATTTTCTATCAATCGTTGGACGGCAACGGGAATCCCTTTGGGGTTATTGATGGCGTTTTTAACCGGGACTGTTGCCTTTGCGCGAAATTCAGCGGCTTCTTGGCTGGCGAGGGGCCTCATTGTAGCCACACTGGTTTTAACGGCAGGAGGTTTCATTTGGCTTCATTCAGCGGGTGCAATTGGACTGGCGTTGCCGATTTGCGCCCTCGTGATCGGGGAAGGGTGGTTTCGATGGCCTTTGCTCATTGTTTTATGTTTTCTTCCAACTTCTCAGGCAGATCCGTGGCATTATGGAGTCGTTTGGGCACCAGTGAACAGCTTCAAAAACTTCGATGACGCGAAGGGGCTTAACCTTGGCGGGGCATTTTTTGCCCTCGCCTCACCTGCCTTGTTGTTCCTTATCATGTTGGTTGGAGCAACTCTTCTTTTCGGAGACCGGTTTTTATTTCGTCAAATGAAAATGGCACTCAAAAAAGATAACCGCATTCTTGCCTTAGGCTTTGCCGGCATAAGCTTGGCTGCGATTGCGGTGCTGAACCCCGTCTTTTGGTCAGCAGCAATGATTTGCGGTTACGGGCTCTTTATTGCTCTCTTTTTTGATTCGGTTTGGGCCGTATAGCGCCAAAAAGCACAAGAAAAAGTCTCCTTAACCTCGGATTAGCTAACTCCGGCGTGGAGTTCTAAAGAGCCGGACATCAAGAGTTCTTACTGTTTCTTAGCCAACCACTCCTGTAGAAGCTGCTTCTCGGTTGAACCAGCAGTTGGATCCAAAATGACGTTATCACCCACTTGAGAATTGAGCATGGGGGGAACGCTCACTTTGATTTCGGTTGCGCCACTATCGGAATACCGGTCTACCGTGATCGTAAAGTTATTTGATGGTTCGGAGCCAACCCCATCCCAAGGCTGAAAAGTGATAGATTGAAGGACATCTCCCGGTTTAAGCCCTGCCTGAATGGCGGATTGGCTTAACATGGATATCGCATTTGTGTTTGACAGCGTGAACGGCATTTCCAACTCGGGAAACTGCTCGCTGGTCACTTGCATTCCCAATGATCTTGCAATCGAGTAGGGAAGTTCGGCGGTGGAATGGACCATTAATCTATAGATTTTGTCAAAAGCGTCTTGAGAGCCAACCACTTGGTTTATGGTTTTCAGAATGTCTCCTTTTTTGAATCCTGGCAAGGGTAGGTGATACTTTTGGTACATCATCCGCATGACGTCATCTAAGGACTTGGCTCCATGAGTATAAGAGCGAATGGCGCAGTCCAACAGCCATCCAACTAAGTAGCCCTTGGTGTAGTAATTGAGCCCACCGGAGGAAAATCCGTCTGCCCTCCAGGTGTCTCTCCCGCACTGAGCTAGGGTCACTTGATGCCTGCCGCTTGCGTGCTGAAGCCCAATAACGCGATCTCGAATAGAGGACAAGAGCCAATTTTGGTTTTCGAGACCACTGCGGTAGGTAAGAATGTCCGAATAGTAGTCGGTGACCCCCTCTGACCACCAAATCTGACTTGTATCGGCGGGTTTGTTGTAATCAAACGGGCCGAGTTCAAAGGGCCGTATCCTCTTGACGTTCCAGGCATGAAAATTTTCATGGGCTGCGATCGCAGGAAAATCCAGATTAGGATCGTCGTTAAGGGCAATGACGGTGCAATTGCGATGTTCAAGGCCGCCCGCAAAACTTCCTACGACGAGGTGAATGTAATACGTGTAATGCTTAAATGGAGCCCCGCGAAACAAGTCGATGGCAGGGGCGCTTACCGTTTGCAGCATTTGCTTGATTTTGTTCATGTCGCAAAGGATCGGCTGCGAGCCTTTGACGAATATCACATGGAAGGGAACGCCGCGAACGGAAAAGTTCTTTTTGACAAACGTTCCGAGCTGGATGGGGCAGTCAATAAATTCGTCGTAACCTGATTGGGCCACATAATGGCCGTAACTGGATTCATGCAAGGAATCGGCAATTTGCCATCCAGCCGGAGGGTGAATTGCTAGCGTGTCTGGCTCTGTTTTGCGCCCTACCGCATACATGAACGCGGAAGCGCCGTTGATGAATCCGGTTTGATTGTCAATATGACTTCCAAAGAAGCCAAGCCCTGGGTCTACGGCGTGAACCTGATAAAAAACTTGACTAATCCTGGCTTAGCGGTGGTGATCTTCCAAACCAAGGGGCTTGGGTGCGTAACTGGAATCGGCTTTCCAAATTCTTGGGCTTGAGCCTTAGAAATCGTGGATTGGTAGTTGGCAAGTTGATAATAGCCGGGACTCCATCCAGGTATGGCGAAGCTAGAATCTCCTTTAGGACAATTGAGCTTCAGAGAAATCAAGAATTGCTGTTTAGAAACGTTGGTTCTTAAGCTGTAATCAACACTTGCATGAGCAACAAGAGAGATCAGCGCACAGAGGGTTGCCAAAAAGGGCTTTAGCCGGAGCCGATAAGTTGAGGGCAGCACCTTCCCATCCTACCAAATGTTGAGCGTTTGTAGCTACGGAACTGTTAGACCATAAAGTCGGCGTATAATCCGATCATGTTGGGATTTGTTCCGCTAGCAATGATTGCGCCACCGCTGATTCATGAAAATAGACAAGCAATCCAGATGTCCCGAGTTCGGATGCGGCACAACGTTTTTCAGGGAGATGCGTTTCCAAAACCATGGTTTCGGCCTGGTTTTCAAAACTTTGTGTGGGTTCAGTCTCCCAACTACGGCGTGAGGCCAAAGGGCACGGTTGTGGATACGGTTGTGGTGCATGCCACTGCCGGTTCAACGGCAAGAGGAGCTGCATTGCACTTTTTTACCCCTGCCAGCCAGGTCAGTGCTCACTATATCATTGGCAAGGATGGGTCTATTTACCAGTGCGTTTCTACGTTCAGAAGGGCATGGCATGCGGGGGTCAGCAGGGACTTTTTAGGAAGAGGCAACGTCAACAACTTTTCGATTGGTATCGAGTTGGTGAATTTAGATAACGGTAAGGATCCCTATCCAAAAGCGCAGACAAATGCCTTACTGCACCTGATTGAAGCTCTGGAATATAGATTCCCCCTAAAGTACGTCACCAGTCATGCCTATATTGCCCTCCCGGCGGGTAGGAAAGTGGATCCAAACGGGTTTCCTTGGCATTCATTAGCCAGCCTAAACCTTAAATTGGTTGACAAGGGCCATGCCCGTCAGGGCCCCTAAAATCCCATTTGCCTCTCTTTCCTCTCAAACGAAGCAAGGGCCAAGAGGATAAAGGGACCCTAGGTTTGGCTTAAACCAAGTGCTTTTCGGCGGAAGCTTTAAGGTCCTCAATGAGGTCTTGTTCGTCTTCTAGGCCCACAAAGACTCTCACCAAGTGTCTTGGTTCTTTCCAAGTCATCAAAGAGACAGGCATGGTCAGGGCCAGGCTTTCAAATCCGCCCCAACTCACGCCGATTCCAAAATACTGGAGGTCATTGATAAACTTTTCTAGCCGCGAAGGATCCTGAATTTTCGGCTCGAAGGAGAACAGTCCGCCGCTTCCTTTCATTTGGGCTTGGAATAGCTTTCTTTGGGGGAAACTAGCAAGGGAAACGTGGTGAACTCTCTCGACCCACGGCTGTTCTTCAAGCCAGCCAGCCACATTGTTGGCCGCCTTTTCATGATGATCAATTCTCAACTTTAAGGTTCGCAGACCTCGATTGAGTAGCCAACCGTTAAACGGAGCCAGTGCAGATACAAAATTGCCAATTTCGTACTGAATAATCGGCTTAAGGAGAGCCTCGGAGCAGCAAATCGCGCCTGCCACAACGTCACTATGCCCGCCAACGTACTTGGTGCAGCTGTGGACAACATAATCAATTCCCAGTTCGGCAGGGTTCTGCAGATAGGGGGTGGCATAGGTATTGTCTATGGCAGTGCGGACCCCTTTTTCTTGGCAGGCCGATGCAATTCGCTTCAGATCTTGCAGCCGGAAGGTAAGCGAGGCGGGTGATTCTAAATAAACTAATTTGGTCTGAGGAGTGATGGAATCGATGACTTCATCGGCGCATGTTCCATCAACAAAGGTGTTTGTGACCCCAAACTTTGGCAAGTAATTGGTAAGAACATCCCGGACTGGGCCATAAACTGAATCTATCGTGACGACGTTAGCGCCGGATTCAACATTGGCAAGAATCACGGAAGAGATTGCACTCATTCCAGAACCAACAAGCCTGCACTTTTCGGTGCCTTCAAGCATTGCCAGCTTCTTTTCGACGACCTCTAACGAAGGGTTGCCAACTCGACTGTAAAAACGATTCGATCCCGGTCCGTTTTTACCCACTTGCCTCATTTCTTCAATGGTGTTAAAAAGAAAGAGGGAGTTTTGAAAGATCGGTGGCGCTACCGCGCCTTCATGCTTGGTTTCCTCGCCGAGATGCTGTAACTGTGTGGCCTTCCTAGCCGTGCCTTTTTTCATAGACTTCTTAGTTTTAGCACTTTTTTGAGTCTCCTAGCAAAACAGTTCCGTGAAGATTCTTTGATCAGTGCAGAATCTGTTTTTTGCTTGCGTTTGCTGCCAAAAAGTGAAGCGATTCGCTTCTTGGAAACTGTTGCAAAAACTCAAAAGTCCTTTCAGTTCAGACGAACCAATGGATTTTATGGCTTCATGCTAGAGAAGTTTTTTTGTTCCCGAGCGCTATCAAAAAATTCTTGTTATTTACCTTGCTAATTAGGGGTAGGAACTGGTATTCTGTAATTTCCCCGGAAACTGTATGCTCCCATCTCCTGATACGCTTAATGACTTTGAAGAAGGTAAATTTGTTTTGGCAAATTTAGCCGCAAAAAGGGCAGAGCAGCTTATTAAAGGCGGTACGCCGCTTGTCAATATTGATTCTAAGCATCCTCTAACTATTGCTTTGGCAGAAATTGCCGCCAAAAAGATCACCCCAAGGATGCCTGAGGGCCCTGGCTTGGCTGCTCCAGAAATTGAATTGCCAACCCTTACCACCGAAACAGGTCTCTTGCTGCCATCACTTGATGACATGGATACGGATGATGAATTGCTAGACGATCACTTGGATGACGAAGAGCATGAAGTGGACGCGTTTGGAAGTGACCAAACTGCAATTGCTGACCTCGTTTCTGAGGATGGTTCCGACGAAGCTTCCTCCGATGCCGACTTGAGCTTGGCTGACCTCCAAGAGCAAGAAGAAGGCGCCGATCCCGACGCTGAAGAAGAATAAGTTTTAGCAATGCCGGTTAAGGATCCTTATGCCACCTTGGGTGTGCCCAAAGATGCTTCCCCTGATGAAGTCAAGTCTGCCTTTCGCAAACTTGCTCGGCAATATCATCCCGACGTCAACCCCAATAATCCTGAAGCAGAAGAGAAGTTTAAGGAGATTGGAGAAGCCTATTCCATTCTTTCTGATCCCGATAAACGAAGTCAGTTTGACCGTTTTGGCACCGTAAGTGACCAAGGCGTGCCCAATGGGGATTTCTTTCAGGCCGGTGGCATAGGTGATCTTTTTGACATGTTTTTTGGCGGCATGGGGGGATCGCAGGGAGGGTTCTCTCGGGGCCAAGACGGTGCCGATATCAATGCAAGAGTCAGCCTAAGCATGGTTGACGTCCTTCATGGATGCGAAAGAGAACTCAAGTTAAAGCGTTATCAAGTTTGTGAAGACTGTAATGGAAGCGGTGCCGAAAAAGGACACCCTCCTGTCACCTGCCCCATTTGCAAAGGAAATGGCGTTGTCATCCAGGTTCACCAGACTTTGCTGGGCCAAATGCGAACACAGGCACCGTGTTCTCAGTGCGGCGGGACGGGTAAGAAAATTACGCATCCGTGCCCCACTTGTCATAGCCGCAAGGTTGTGCAAACCGAGGAAGTTCTGAAAGTTGAAATTCCAGCCGGAGTGGAAACTGGACAAACCCTGCACCTGGTTGGGAAGGGCCATTCTGGAATTGATGGGGGAAGACCCGGTGATCTTTACGTTAACATTTTGGTGGAAGAAGATCCACGCTTCACCAGAGAAGGTCTAAACCTTGTTACGGAAGTTCACTTATCCTTTGCGCAGGCTGCGCTTGGTGATCAAATCACACTGCAACTGATCGAGGGAGAGCATTCCTTGACGATTCCGGCTGGTACTCAGCCCGGAGAAGAAATCCGGATTCGCGGTTTGGGATTGCCTCAGGTTAGAGGAGGGCGTAAAGGAGATTTAATCGTTTCGATCCAGGTTAAGATTCCAACACATCTCACTTCAGAGCAAAAGGAAGCCATTACCAACTTGGCGGCTTTGTTTAATGAATCGGACCGCCATGAGCACGGTGGACTGTTCTCGGGCCTGTTCGGTAAGAAAAAGTAGCTTCATGGAGTGGCTTGAAGTCAAAGTATTTCTAAAGGAAGTCCCTGAAGATTGGTCTTATTTAATTTCTGTCCTTCACGATTTAGGTTGTCCCAATTCTAGGATTGTTGATGACCCACCCCAGATGATTGGCTGCTTTCCGGACTTACCCGGTGTTCAAAACTCTATCGAAGAGCTTAGGCTAAAGTCGGAACCTGTGGGCTGTGAAAGAATCGAAACGTCCCGCATAGCCGATCAAGACTGGGTTGAAGTTTTTAGGGCCCATTTTAAAAGAAAGGAAATTGGAGACCGCTTAGTCATAGTTCCTAGTTGGGACAAAGACGAGGTAGAGAATGTTCGAATCCCGATTTACCTAGATCCCGGCCAGGCCTTTGGAACCGGTGATCACCCCACCACCCAAATGTGCTTGGAACTGCTGCAACAGCTAGACGTCAAAGGCAAAAATGTGGCAGATATTGGCTGTGGCTCTGGCATCCTGGGGATCGCGGCGCTTAAATTGGGAGCCAATCAAGTGACGGGTTTTGATATCGAGGAAGCAAGCGTTGTGGTTGCCAATGAAAACGCCGCCAAGAATGATGTCAAGGTCCAGTTTTTCCAAGGAGACCATCCAACATGTTTGCAAAGCCAAGCTCCGTTCGACATCATCTTTTCTAACATTATTAGTGCAACCCTGATTAACTTTTCAAGGCATATCCCCCCGCTTCTGGCTTCGGGAGGCTGTTGGATCACAAGCGGGGTCATCCCCGATAACTTTCCTGAAGTTTCGCACGCTGCCGAACAATGTGGCTTTGTTTTGCAGACCTATCGTGAACAAGACGGTTGGACCGCGGCCATCTTTCAGTTAAAATGAAGTCTTATCGAGGTTTACCGAGGTGCTTTGTGCCCGGTGTTACTGCAGATGAACCGATTCGGCTCCCAACCAATGAGTACGAAAAATTCCATCGGATTTTGCGGCTTGCATCAGGAGATGAAATCCTTGTTTTGCCCAACGATGGTACCGCGATTCGATGTCGATATCAGGGGAAGACAGTTGTACCCATTGATGTATTTCAACCTGAAACAGAGCTTCCCATCCGCATCACGGTTGTTCAGGCCCTACCCAAGGGTGACAAACTCGATGATATCATCCGAAGCTGCGCTGAGCTTGGTGTTCAGAAATTTGTGCTTTTTGCATCGGATCGCAGCGTGGTCAAGTGGGACCAAGCCAAGTTGGAAGCAAGGATCAAGCGTTTGGAGACCATCGCGGCGGAAGCCTGCGAGGTCGCGTTTAGAACTCATTTACCTTCCGTAGAGTTTTGTGCGTCTTGGGAAGCTATTTTTGATCAACCCCACCTCATAGTGCTCAGCGAAGCGGAAGGGATATCTGCGCCGCTGAGCCAGTTTCGCAACCAAGATATTAGCCTCTTAGTTGGTCCAGAGGGAGGGTGGTCTCCTCGCGAACGTGAGCGGTTCAAGGGCAAAGAAGTCACGCTGGGGCCCAGGGTGCTGCGGGTTGATCATGCAGCCGCGGCAGCAGTAGCTTCTTTGGTTATCCCCTAAAGCTCATTTATTGGGAATTGACTTTGATAAGATCAAACTGATTTCCTGCCACAACCACCTTCCCCAAGCTTGAAAGATCGGAAAAAGGAGAATGGGGGATGGCACCTGGCGCGATGGTCACAATGTAATTGGCGTTCATTTGGGTTAAAAACAGCTTTGCCGCCATGGGATCGGGGTTTCGCATGAAGAGGTCTTTCATGCTTGCATTTCTTCGTGCCATGTAGTCGGGAGTTTCACTCCAATGGCCGGCAAAGGTGTAGACTCCGGCAAGCCCAGAAAGGATTGGATTGAGGTCGGGCACTAATGGTGTGCCAAATGCGCCTGGCACGTTTTTTCCAGAGGGATCTTCCTCAGGATCAGGAATCCCGGGGATCGCGGCAACGTTGATGGGTCCCTTGGCAGAGCGTTGATCAAGGTAGCGCACGATCTGCATTTCGTTGCTGGTTAGATAAACCGGTTGCACGGTTGTGCTGCTGACGTTGCCTTGAATAAGCCTAACTTCTCGAAGAACCCATTGAAAGGAACTGCCGGAGAGAATGAGCAGAAACAATACGCTGGCAAAGTTTCGATTTGCTCGAAGCCTTGTTTGCGTGAGCTGGTACATGCCAAGGCCGGCAAGAATTCCCCACGGTATAGCGAGACCCATTGCTAGTTTTCTCTCAAAAAGAGCGGGAAAATAGGGGGCAATCAGCCCAATGACGGCCCAAGCCATCACGAGGTTGGTAGCCTGGTTTTTTGTTGATAGAAACCACAAAGACACAAGGGCGAGCACGAAGCAGACGGCAAACGCAGCTTGATTCAGAAAATAACCTTGTTGGTGCACGGGAGCAAAATAGAGGCCCAAAACGAGTAGGGCAAGTAAGAAAGGGCCAGTTGCTTTGCCGATATTCTTTTTGTCAACTCCGCTCGCCAAAAAGGGAATCGCTAGCACCAAAAGGGGCAAGTATCCAATAATTTCCGCTTTAAAAGGAGCGGCAAAGGTTGGGGTTGCGGCGCGGCTGGCAAAGATGGGATCTGCCTTCAGCACGTGCATAAACCAAAGAGCGGCGGGCACGGCTCCTGCCCCAATAAAAATGGTTCGGCTAGCCCAGTTCCAAGTGAAGGCCTTTGATGAAAAAGTTGTGACTAAGAACCCAACTAAAACCAACGCCAATAGCAGGCAATCATAGCTGTGAACGTTCATGAGCACGCCAAACCCAATAATGCCGACGACAAGCCACTTGGACTGATTGTCATCCTTTACGGCAAGGACCGCAAGCAAGGTGGCGAGGATCAAAACAAACGAAACCACAAAGAGACCATTGGATAAAAAGCTAGGAAAGAGGTAGCCCTCCGGTTGCCAAATGTCAGTAGGAAGCCAACCTCCGGTTAAAGGTTTCATCCACAGTGTTTGTGATTGACTAAGGACCCTTCCAAAATCTTGCCAGGCTAAAAACCCGATTCCTCCCCCAAATGTTGCGATTGTTATACAAAGTTTCCGGGCGTAGACAGATGGCGTAATTTGGGCAATGAGCCGGTAGAGAAGAGGAATGACGGCTCCAATAAGCCCGACTCTGGCAAGGTTGGAAGTCAGGGACGTTCCAAAGAGCTTCGAGACCAATCCCAGAAGCCAAAAGTAAAGGTGGATGGTTAATTTAGGCTGAGGCTGAGTGGTGAATCGATTATCAAAGAGAAAGTGACCATGGGCAGCTTGCCACATCCATGCCGCGTAAACCATATGGTCATCGGTATTGAATGGGAATCCTATGTAGGTTTGGCCGACTGGGGCAAGCAAATTTCCAAGTAAGAAAGTGGATGCGGCAACTGCCATCGTACCAAGAATGAACCAAAGAAGGAACTTCTTTTCGTGCTGGGCAAGTTGGGAAGATGTTGACGGCTTAAGGTCCGATTCAACCGATCCTTCCGCTTCGTCGCTTCTGGTGGGTTCCATATTTGCCATTGAAACTAATTTGGAACCGGCTTTCCAAGCTCTTTATAGATTCTGATGATTAAAGCAGAGTTCGAAGCCGCTTCCTGATTTTTGGGGTCGACCTTTAGGACCTGTTTATAAATTTCCAGTGCCTTTTTGTACTTGATTTTGCGGTCGATTTTGGGATCCACCATCAGTCCCATTGCTAACCGATCGGATGCAACCACATAGTCTTTCTTGGCAGTGAGGTCATTGGGATGAGCTTTTAGCGCTTTGATGGCTTTATTTTGAGCGGATTCTAGTTGGGCGGTTGTAGGATTGCCATCATTTTGAGGACCCGTCATCGAGGGATCAAACCCACCATGGCTGGTTGAGGTTGCATCTGAGTCAACGTAGTGATAGCTCACAGGAGTCTGGGATGCCGCCGGCCCCGCATTGGGACGGCAACCCAGCAGCAGCATTGAGAAGGACAAGAGGGTAAAAAAATGGACAACAACTTTCATCCGAACCATTATTCTACGACAATTTGCTAAAAAAGGCATACAAGCTTCTGCAATAACATAACTTTAGAAGGACTTTTTGCGGCGAACCAACCGCTTGGATGTCCCTACTGCAGACCAAAAGTGGGCTTCAAATTCTTGCAAGGCAGCTAGTTTTGCCTTATCTTCTTTAGGGTGATTGAGCAGGCTCTCCAGCTTTCTCAGCGAAGCACGGATGTCTTCCGGTAGTTTTTCGTCTCTGACCTGGCGCGAAGCGATTTTGGAAATCTCAAAGTGGTTCCTTATTTTTGATTCTAAATTTTGATAAACCCTTGTTACAGCGGGATCAAAGCCAAAGGTCCGCTCAAGTGAACCGGAAATGGCATCGGCAAATGTTCGGCTTGAGGTTTGAACGCGGCGATACGTTGTAGGAAGCCCAAACCGAAGTCCCAAAGTCATTGCCACCACTAGCATCAAAATGAGGCATTGATTCCAGCCCTGCATAGCCCAAGGGCCCAAGGCCTCAAAGATAGTTGGCGGATTCTCTCTTGTGAACTCAGTATTGAGAATGATCTTTTTTGAGGGACACAAGCGCGAAATCATTTCTAAAAGGAAGAAGGAATTATCGGCTTTGTCTAGATAGGCATTGCAGGCTAATTCGGCATTAGTTTGTGCAACTAAGTTATTGGTGCGACTGTTAAGGATTTTAACCTGAGCTATTGGTGATTCTATTTCGCCGGCGGTGTAAGCAATGGTGTAGGCGTTTTCCAAGGCATAGGTGTTAATGACGGGGTTCAAGCACACGATATTCAGAGGTTTAGAAGCGTTTAAGTAGTTTATGCTTGTTGGGCTTAAAGCCTCGGGTGGAAGTGCGTCTTTCCTAGGATAGAGGAGCAGTAAAAAATTCCCGCCTGACTTGCTAATGTCCGGCAACAGGGAATTCGTCAATTCATTTTCTGAGTTCAATGATCCCTCCTGATAAAAACAAATTTCGAGTTCACCTCGAGGAACCGCCATTTGGTCGATACCTTCTGTTTGAACCTGATACCCAAGTTCTTTTAAGAGGGTGACAAAAGCGGCGGTGCCTCCTGGATCATAAGAAGTTGGGCGGAAATGAGCATACGGAGAATTTGAAGAAATACCAACAAAGAACGCTCCGACTGCCAGCAACACGGCAAACAGATAAACCATCTTCTTGAAGTTGAGACTGATGCTCATGGCGTTATCTCCTCTTCAGTCTTGGTTCCTATGGTCACAGCTCGGCCCGGCTTAGAATCCTTTTCAAGTTGAGCCTTGATCTGCATGACTCCGTTGAGAAGGGCAAGGTATTGGAATTCGCTAACTGGTTTGTGACCGTACCAAGCCTCATCAAATGTCTTGGTTTCGTTGTCATAAGACAGGTTAGGCGGCCGTTTGGGAGACCGATTGATTCTAGCGAGGTGTTGCCAGTTGGTCTGAGAACGGTCGAATCGAGCCACAGAAGCCATGTCAAACTGAAGCAGTCCGCTGATGTAGGCGCACCGAATCGCTCGCCTCCAGTCGCCGGCATTTGCGTATTTGCGAGCGGCTTCTATCCATTCATCAAAAGTGGTCGCCATTTCCTCATCTTCCACAAGGAGGGTCCGCGCTTTCTTCCTCCTTCGAAATCGAGTCACAAAGTAAATTCCAGCTCCAAGCAAGGCAAGGACAACTAAGCCGATGAGTCCCCAAAACAGGATCGTAAGAAAGTTCAGCCCGGCTGGAGGCACCATCGGATGAAAGGAGGGCACAGGCTGCCTTTTGAAGAGCTTTTCCAGAGCTTTTGCGATCCAGTTTTTAGACTGTTTTGGCCCTATGCCTTTGTAAAGCTTAGACTGGGTAATTGCAGAGGCTTTGGATTGAAGCACTTTGGAATCGGCGGAAACCGTGGACTGATTTGTAAAAACCTGCTTGGCATTCAGCTGATTTTTCATCAACTTAATCTGCTTAGCAATCTCTGATGAACTTAGATTTTGAAGTTTTTGGCTTTCTGCTTTTAAAACTGGATCGCCTTGAACGGCACGAGAATGGATAAATGTGCTCTGAGCCTTAGTCAGCGAGGTGGAATTGGCAAAGATTTGGCAAGCCAAGCCAGTGAAGACGATCCAAATAAAAAGCTTCTTCACGGCAATTCGACAGCCACCTTTTTGGGATGAATAATATCACTGGCCAATATCTGAATATCGTAGCCCTCATACTTAAACCGAGTTTGAAAATAGATAAAAGTTGTTGCCGTGTTTAGGTAAAAGTAGCAAATCCAAACTGCGGCAAAGAAGGGTAAAAACTCAATCGCTGCATTGATGATGCTTGAAACCCAACCTGCTCCGAGCATCGAAGTCACGGTACCTGTAATGTTAATAGCACTTAATGGAAGGCTTAGCCCTGCGTATGCAGCTGCTCCTATGAATAAAATGACAAACTGTTGCTGAAGGAGGGTGTTTACGGGGATGGATCCCATCCCTTTGCGGCCAGATAAGAGTGCTCGGCTTCTTTTGGCGGCAGCCGTTACTGACATCCCCTCCACAATCACGATTGTAGGGGCCAATCTTTGGTAGCTAGCATACAGGAAGAACCAGAAGAACTCCACAAGCAAAAAAATCCATCCGAACGCAGAAAGCACGAAGCCTGATTCTTGCTTTTGCAGAAATGCAGCAAGAAGTATGGCAAGAGCCACGAAGGCGGGCGCAACTGAAATCACAGAGGTACGGACCGACGAAAGAAAGACTTTCCAAATGTGGGTTGAAAAGCCCTTCTCTAGTTGGGAATCAGTTGGCATGTCACCAAGAATGTAGCCAGAGGTTAGCCGGACCGAAATATACATCATCCAGGCAAATGAAAACAGCATGAGCGGCAATGCAACCAGGCCACCCAATAAAATCCTAACCAATGACTCTTTGAGTTGAGCGGTTAAGTCATGGGGGTGAGCGGTAAGGAAGAAAGACTCTAGAACGAAATGATCAAGAAAAGCAACCGAAAAGGCTAAAAGCAAGGCGGGAATTACAGTGTGACGAAAGTAGCTAGGACCGAAGCTCCGGGCAGACTGAACTGCAAAGTCAGACACGTCAGAGGTTCTGATTTTGTCTACTATTGCTAACTTCTTCTTGTTAAGAAAATTCCTCTGTTGGAATCTCTCGGCGGGGTCATGCGTCAATAAGAGATAGTTTAACGTGAATCACACAAATCTAACACAACTCTGGGTGACGATATGATCGCAGCCTTTCTGTATCCAACGCTATTGGCTGCGGCGCCAAGGCTTGCGCCTCCCGAACTCCAAGATTTAGTTCCTCATCGCCTCTCCTCTATCAGTTTTACGGCTAAGGTTCTGATGGGTAACCAAGCCGAACTCAGGAAAATTAGCGAGGATTTTGGGAAGGCTTATCGGTTTGATCATGCTCAAATTGACATGGAAACACCCTTCAAGGTCCGAGTCACTTCGATTGTGCAAAACGAGAGCATTATTGAAATCGGAAACGGAAATCGGGTTGAGTATCGGATTCCTAGGGCAGGAGTCCACACGGTGCAAAACATCGTCAACCAGCCGGGTCGGCGACTGACCTTCTTGGATTACGGATTGGTTTCTAAGGGGTTTGAGACTTTCTTTGATTCAAGATTCGTTCGGGTCGATCGCGCCACGCACGATGATGTTTTTGATCTCACTTATGCCAATAAGGAAGCCAAGGATACAAGCCGATTCCGAATCTGGATCAATCCCAGCCGCCAAATGGTGGATCGTAAAGAGTGGTACGGGCAAGGTGGCCAGTTAAGGGCAACGTTTTACTACAAGAACCCATCGGAATATGATCACATTTGGGTGCCAACAATGTTGGTTGTTAGAAACGCAGAAGATCGGCTCGCTGGCGAAATGAAGTTCGAAAAAATTAAAGTCAATCCGTACTTAAAGCCGTCCTTATTTGGAATCTAGCTCTGGCTCAAGTCTGAAGTTGGACTAGGTTTAAGAAATGCTGTCAAGCAGAAAGCTAATCGTCGTGGCTAGAAGACCAGACGATCTTGGTTCCCGATAGTCGGCTTTTTTCCCAAGCGTCGTGTTCTACTGCCGTCCATTTTGTGCTAAGGAACTCATGCAGTCCGAGCAGTCGGTGATCATTGGGCATATGGGTCAGCAACTCTTTCACAAGGTCCATGGCGTCCTTATAGCGGCTTAGTTTTTCTAGGCATTGGGCACGCATCACGGCTGCTTCTGTTTGAGTTTCATCGAGTGTATGGGCTCTCATCAAGGATGGTTCGGCTTCATCAAAGCGATGAAGCTGATACATTCCATAGCCTCGGTAGTAGTGAAACCTTCCGACATGAGGAGACAACTGGATCCTCTTGTCGGATTCAAAGATAATATCTTCCCACTTGGCCTCAGACTTAAGTTGCTCAAACAGTTCGTGCATTTTTTGGGCCTCCAATACTAAGGTGTAACGCCCATTCGGCAAAAAAGTGTTCCTCCTCGTCAAATTCTTAACGAAATTAGGAACGATTCGGTTTTCACTCAACCCTATTTTAAGCTAGAAACCTAAGAATTAAGCCCAAATCGGCCAATGATTTCCAATAAGCCCGTATTTTTTATGGGCTTTCAGACATGTCCATTTTAAACAAGCTGCTCAAGCAAACCGATCTGATTATTGGAATTGGATTGATTTTGATCGTAGCGATGCTGATCATCCCTCTTCCATCCTTTATTTTGGATGCTGGACTTGTTTGCGCTATCGCCTCGGGAGTTATTATCCTCCTGAGCGCGGTGAACGTGAAGGATCCCCTTGAATTCAGTGTTTTTCCAAGCCTACTTTTAATCACAACGCTGTTTAGGCTGGCGCTAAGCATCTCTGCTACCAAACTCATTCTAGGCACTGGTCAGGCAGGAGAAGTCATTGCGACTTTTGGCAACTTCGTGATGGGTGGCGATGCGGTTGTTGGATTTGTTGCCTTCTTGATTTTGGTAATTGTCCAATTTATTGTCATTACAAATGGTGCGGGACGCGTGGCTGAAGTCGTAGCTCGATTCACGTTGGATGCGATGCCAGGCAAGCAGATGGCAATTGATGCCGACCTTGCAGCCGGACTCATCGATGAAGATCAGGCTAGGTCGAGGCGAAAGCAGATCAAGCGCGAAGCTGACTTCTACGGATCGATGGATGGTGCCTCCAAATTTGTAAAGGGAGACGCAATTGCGGCGATCTTAATCATTGCCATCAATATCATCGGAGGCTTTGCGGTCGGCTTTATGCGCGGCAACGGCGACCCGATGACAATCCTGAAAACCTATTCGCTCCTATCGGTGGGTGAGGGACTTGTCAGCCAAATTCCGGCCCTAATGATTTCCACCGCAAGTGGCTTGATGGTCACGAGAGTCGGTCAAGACCGAAGCATGGGTGGGGAAGTTGCATCCCAAATTTTTGGTCAACCAAGGGCCATTTTAATTGGAGGCATTGCCCTTATCGGCCTGGGTCTAGTCCCTGGTTTCCCAACTTTGATTTTCATGGCAGTGGGTGGAGCATGCATCGGCATTTACCGCTTTTTGCTCAAGACTCCCAATGCAGCTCAGCTTGCGGGCGGCCAAACTTCAATCGAAGCAAAGAAGAAGGTTTTAGATAAGCCGGCGCCAAGCGGACCCGAGGCGGTCTTGCCTTTGCTTACCGTTGATCCGCTTGAAATTGAAGTTGGATATGGCCTTACAAAGTTAGCAGACCCCCGACAAGGGGGAGATTTAACGGAGCGGATTTCCGCGACTCGTCGGCAAATAGCCCTCGAGCTTGGTTACGTTATGCCTAGCGTTCGGATTCGAGACAGCGTTTCCTTGAATTCTAGCGATTATGCGATCAAAGTTCGAGGCGAAGAAGTCGCCCATGCTACCGTGATGCCAGGCCAATATTTAGCGGTCAGTAGCGGACTTGTAACCGGTTCTATTCCAGGCACTCCTGCCAAGGATCCTGTCTTTGGACTTGACGCCCTGTGGATTGATCCTGGTATGAAAGACGCAGCGGAAAGATCGGGCTATACGGTCATCGAAGCTTCCGCGGTGATCTCAACCCACCTTTCAGAAATTGTCAAAAACTACTCTCACGAGATTCTGAGCCGTCAAGATGTTATGGCCCTCATCGAAAATGCTCGGCAAACCAATCGGGCGGTGGTGGAAGAGTTGTATCCCAACATCCTTCAACTTGGTGACATTCAAAAGGTGCTGCAGCACCTGCTACGAGAAAGGATTCCAATTCGAGACATGGTTTCGATCTTAGAAACGATGTCTGATTTTGGAGGGCGAATTAAAGATCCAGACCAGCTTGGCGAGATTGTCAGATCGGCGATGTCTCGCACCATCACAAGGCAGTATTTAGATGAGTCGAACAACCTTCACTGCATTACATTAGACCCCGCTTTAGAAAAGAAATTGGCAGATAAAGTTCAGCTTACCAGCGCTGGCACTCTGCTGCTTCTAGATCCGGTTGAGTTGAATGAACTGACCAAAAGCATTCAATCGGAGGTGGATTCTGCCACCGCAAGGGGATCGCATCCCGTCCTCCTTTCGGGAACAACCTTGAGGTTGCCGTTGAGAAGAGTGCTGGAAAAGCCGTTTCCAAACCTCAGCGTGCTTGCCTACAATGAAGTAGCCTCTCAGGCCGACGTTCAGTTTGTTGGTCAGGTGCGCGCCGCCTGAAGTTTAGTAAATCCACTAGATTTCTGGTTTGAGTTGGTTCAATCTGGGCCCGATGCCAGTAGACTTAATCAGGAAAGTGGATCGAGTCAATTCAGAAGGGGTTTTGCGACAAGAACTTGCTTGGCATCTCAAAGAAGGGCGCTTTGTGAAACAAGCTCGACGGCAAGACAGTTGTTTGGTTTGTTGCGCAAGCAAAGTCAACGAAGCAGGCCTGTGCGATGTTTGTTACAGCAATCTCACTGAAGAAGAGTTGCTTCTTGCCACACGATGGTTAGCAGGGCAGCAAGTTTAATGTATTGGTTTTTGCTAGCTGATCTTGGCTTGCTTTTCTTGCTTTTGGTTCAATTCAGAAGGCAAAAGAAGAAAACGGATGCGGGTTCTGAATATTGGGTCTACTTAAAATCAGGTGACTTGCCCAACCAATCTCAATTAATGCAGGACCTATTTGCAAGAAAGGCAATTTCAAACCAAGAGGCAATGCTTTTTAGTGATGTTCGATTGAACATCATCCACGTGTTGCGCTCTAAGAACCCTGCACTTTTTCATCCCGAACAATTTGAAGAGTCGGTCCCTGCTGCCGATCCAATCTGGATAGAATGCGCCGCCGCCCACTCACTTGCCATCGTAAAATTTACCCACGCCAAGCCCGATTCTGATACAAGGTACTTGCGATTATTGCCAAACCTAGCCTACGCAATCGCCAAGTATTCCGATGGCATTGGCATCTTGGACGTAGATCAAAGGCAACTTTTTAGCACTTCCGAGTTCGAAAGACGGTTAGAAAAATCATCGGAAGCGGAAGGTTGCGATTTTAATGTCCGAATTCACTGGCAGGAGTTTCCCTTTTGCGAGGCGCACACATGGGGACTTTCTAAAATCGGGATGAAGGAACTGACAACTGGCCCGATCGAAAGTGATTTTAGGACCTTGGCTGGGCATCTGCTTTTGCAGTCAGCTGAAGCAGTTTGGAAGAAGAAAGGTCTACCAGAAGTTATAGAACTCAATGAATATGGCTCCATGTACAAATTGATTCCCGATAAGGGCGGTAAAAAGTTGTTAGACGGCAGAATTAAGATGAGAATTTTTCAGGTGAAAGGACAATAAAGACAATTCGAATTATCCCTTGCCTCGACATCAAGGATGGCAGGGTGGTCAAAGGGACTCAGTTCTTAAATCTAAAAGATTCAGGAGATCCGGTTGAGCTGGGCAAAAAGTACTCAGAAGAAGGGGCTGATGAGCTTGTTTTCTTAGATATTTCTGCTTCTCAGGAAGTGAGGCCACCGGTTGTTGAGTTGGCAGAAAAAGTTGCCAAAGAAGTTTTTATTCCGTTTACGGTCGGAGGGGGAATGAATTCGGCGGAAGCAGTGAGAATGGCATTGCTCGCGGGGGCCGATAAAGTTAGTTTGAATACGGCGGCGCTGTCTCAGCCAGGGCTTATTTCTTTTTGCGCAGAACGGTTTGGCAGCCAGTGCATTGTCATTGCAATTGATGCCAGAAAAAGAGCAGAAGGTGGTTGGGATGTCTTTACCCACGGTGGCCGTCGAGCCACCGGAATTGACGCCGTGCAGTGGGCAAGGGAAGCAACCGAGCGGGGTGCCGGTGAAATATTGCTGACGAGTATGGATGGGGACGGGACCCGCACCGGATACGACCTCGATTTAACAAGGGCGATTTCCCAAGCGGTGGATGTTCCTGTTATTGCAAGCGGAGGAGCAGGCCGCCCTTCGGACCTGTGCGATGCGGTGCGCTATGGTCTGGCCGATGCGGTTCTTGTCGCCGGCATTTTGCATGAGGGGCACTACACGATTCAAGAGCTTAAAGTCGCAATGGAGCAAGATGGCTTTCCGATGCGGATGGTGTCTCCCGGGCTATCAACTTTGGTTCGGGAACTGGGCTAAATGTGGGCTAAGCACCTCTACAATTGGGATTATGAGGTTTTTAAATCCATTCATGTGGGCTGGAGCCATCCGTGGCTCAATCCCCTTTTTATCGTCTTTACTTGGCTCGGCAGAGGAGAGCTACAAGGTGCGTTGATTCTTTTGGGGTTGATGCATCCTCTCGGCAAAAAGCTCTTTTGGCCACTTGCGGTTTCCTTCGGAGCCGGTGGCCTCATCGGTGCTCAGGTCATCAAACATTTAGTGCCAAGAGATCGCCCCTCTCAGCTTCCCATCTCTCATCCCCTCGAGCACATCTTTTATAACTCGTTCCCAAGCGGTCACACGACGTCTACCGCCGCCATCGCAATGCTGCTGACCTGGGCACTTTGGGGAAAAAAGAGTTTTTGGTTAGCCTATGCGGCGTGGATTGCCACGGCATTGGCGGGTTTGAGCAGGATTTATCTTGGTGTTCATTGGCCCACCGATGTCATCGCCGGCATTTTTTCTGGCTCGCTATTTGGAACCTTGACATTTTTTGCTTTTCCGAGCTTGCGCAAAAATCAACGTCTTTCCGAGTTCAAATAGGCCCTCTTTGAGGTTGATTGGGGTGGGTTAAGACACCTCTGAATCAGCGACTAAGACAAGTTATTGTTGACTTTTGGCAAAAACACTGCCATAATTTAAACTTGCAGTAAGCAGAGGAGGTACCAAATGCGGAACTGCTCAACAAGAGCATTCGCTACTGTGATTTTTGCATTGAGCGCTGTTTTAGCGCTGGCAGGAACCACGAGCAAAAAAATAATAACCTATCATGTGGTGGAGCGAAAGCTGCCAGCCCATGTGGTTTATCAATTTAGTAGACGGGCCTATCGTGGCCGTCTTAAGCTTGTTCACGAAGGCAAGCCTGGTTTCATTAAAAAGGTGTTTGAGGCCGTATCCGTCCGAGGAAAAGTTATTTCTCGAAAGATGGTGCGAGAGGAAATTATCAAACCCACCGACACCGTTTATTTGATGGCGGAGTCTCAGATGGGATTAACCAGCAGGCATCAGTTTGATAGGGGGCGTGTGCTCCACATGGTTGCAACCGGTTATGCAGCCCCTCCCGGAAGATTTCATCGAACTTGGGGAAGAACCTGTACCGGTATGAAAGCCAAATTTGGATTGGTTGCAGTGGATCCTAGAGTGATTCCGCTGGGGACTTTACTTTATGTAGAAGGATACGGCTTTGCCAAAGCTGAGGATACTGGAGGAGCAATTAAAGGTCATAGGATTGACCTATGCTTTGACACCTACAGCGAAGCCGATCGCTACGGAATGAAGAAAATCACGGTGTACGAATTAAAAGGTCGGTGACCCTCAACTCAAAGTCAGAAATCAAGAGTTTTTTGACTCAAAATGGGCTCAATCCTAATAAAGGATTGGGCCAACATTTTTTGTGCAGCACCGAGATCGTCCAAAAAATCGTAGCTGCCTGCGATGGTGCTCATGGCATCTTAGAAATTGGCCCAGGACCTGGGATTCTTACCCACCTTTTGGCTCGCGATTCAAGGGAAGTTTGGGCAATTGAAATTGACGAAAGAATGGATGCTTGTTTGCAAAAGTCGGCTCCAAGCGCGAGAATCCAATGGGGTGACGCCTTGGTTGTGGATTGGGCACTTCTCTTGCAGAAACTCCCTTCGCCAAAATGGATTGTTTCGAACATGCCGTACTACTTAAGTGGGGCCCTGCTTCAAAAAACGGCTCAAATGGCAAAAAGCATTGACGGGGCTGTCCTTATGATGCAAACTGAAGTTGCGGAGAGAATCCTTGCTGCTCCTGGAAACAGGTTTCGCGGTTCTTTATCCGTTTACCTTCAGTCCCATTTTGAGATGACAATTGTCGCTGATGTGCCAAACAACTCCTTTATTCCGCCGCCCAATGTTGAAAGCAAGGTTGTGCAATTCATTCCTAATTCGCGGGGACCAATCAGTGATGACTTTTTCTTATTTGTTCAAGCGGGGTTTAAGCAGCCAAGAAAGACCTTGGCAAACAATTTAAGTTCAGGGCTTCAGCTTGATAAAGAAAGGGTTGAATCGGCCATTGCGGGCCAGCTCAGCGATAGGTCTGTACGTCCCCATTTTTTGACTTTAGAGCAGTGGCAGATGTTGTACCAAAGCCTTCATTGACAGGGACCAAGATGCATGGTCTCGAAGATAAAATCAAGGAGTTTTCCCACTCAGTAGGCTTTGATGCAGTCGGTTTTTGTCAGCCACAGCTAGAAACAAGCCTTTCCTATTACAAAAGTTGGCTTGAATCTGGCTATGGGGCAGAAATGGGCTATTTGCGTGACCATCTTAACCTGAAGGCTAGCCTTGAATCGCTGTTGCCTGACGCAAAATCCGTCATTGCGGTGAGGTTGAACTACAATCAACCGGTTTCAGAGAGTAAGGTGCCCAAGGTTGCCAGGTACGCATTGGGTAAGGACTACCACAAGGTCATGAGAAAGATGCTGAAGCAGCTTGCATCAGAAATCAGGGAACTTGTGCCAAACGCGAACTTTCGGCCTTGTGTGGACTCGGCACCAATTCTAGAGAGAACAATTGCTCAGCAAGCTGGCTTGGGGTGGTTTGGAAAGAACACCTGCCTAATCGACTCCAAAACTGGAAGTTGGTTTTTTATTGGCCTTCTTGTAACCAACCTCAATTTGGAATCTTCGGCTCCTGCGGTCGGAGGATGCGGAACCTGCCAAGAGTGCATCAATCATTGCCCTACCGGAGCGATTGTTAGTCATGAGGGCCGGTGGGCAGTGGACTCAAACCGATGCATCAGCTATCTTACTATTGAGAAGAAAGGAGAATTCAGCAGTAGAGAGGCAGACTCCATCCAAGACTGGCTCTTTGGATGCGATGTTTGCCAAGAGGTGTGTCCATTTAATAATCCCTCCCCAAGGCAGCCGCTGCGTGCCGCGTTGACTTCAATTGATTCGTTTAGGAACCGTGGTAATGGCGAATGGTTGCAGGTTGGGCAAGAGCCAACTGAAGTTGAATGGGAAGCATGGGTGCGGGGCCGAGCCTTGCGTCGGACTGGATTTCAAGGCTTCCTCCGCAACCTCAAAGCCGTCCGCCGCAACCTTAACGCAGATCCTAGCAACAGACCCTAGTTGTAAAAAGTCATTTAATATGCTACAATATTAGGGGAGCTTTTATCAATGAAGTGGTTAGTTTCTTTTATCGCAGTTTTCATCACGGGATTTGCTTGTGCTGATAACATTCAGACGTATGACTTTGTCAATGTCAGCTTTGCAAACGGAGCTGGTGGCATCCCCGCAACCGGGAACTTTCAGTGGGACTGGACGACAAATACTGTCGCAGGACTCACTTTGCAAGCCGATGGCATTAACTTTTACCTTGGAGGGTCCTATCCGGCCCACGTCACGACAAGTTCAATAGATGGTTCGTATGATTACCAAAATGTGAGCTATGACATTGCTTTGGTTTACACAAGCCCCGTCACACCAACATCCGGTTCAACAATTGATACGACTCAGTCACTGTTCACAATTGATCCCGGAAACCCCGCCACTTACTACGCATCTGGAGGTTCAGTTGTCCTTCAATCGGTTCCAGAGCCCTCGTCTTGGCTGTGCCTCTCTGCCTTTTCGATACCTTTGCTTGCATTGAAGAGGAAACGACTGGCCGCCAAGTAACAATGTTCCAGTAGAATTGGTCTAGCTAGGTCAGAAGAAGGGGTTGTGTTTGCAATAAACACAACCCCTTACTTTGAATTCAGAAGGTCAACCTAGGTAATTGAGCGATTCTAAGCTCACAAAGGCTTTGGTATTCCTCAAACCTACTCTAGAGGCAATTCAGGAATTGAATCACTGATCATTTGATTGCGGCTAGGCAACTCTAGGGCAAGGTTCATACGCGATGATTGGGCTGAGATTAAAGCACGTTTACGCGATTTGGATGGATTCTGATTGTCTTTTTGCAAGCACTTGTTGGTAGAGCTTGACGGTGGTCAGCGCGCTTTTGTCCCAGCTCCAATCAACATTCATCACCGACTTCCGCATTTCGTTGAGTCGGTCCTTATCTTCATAGAGACTTAAAAAGCGGTCAATTGCCTTCAAGAAGGCCACAGCAGACTTTTCTTTAAATACAAAACCGGTTTTGCAATCTTCAACGGTGTCCTTTAACCCACCGGTTTGCCGGACTATGGGGATCGTGCCATATCGCATGGCAATCATCTGACCAAGCCCACAAGGCTCAAAGCTGCTCGGCATCAAGAATCCATCACAACCCGCGTAAATAAGGCTTGCCAGGGTTTCGTGATAGCCTTCAAAAAATTTGACTTGATGAGGATGGCGCCTTTCCACATGATGAAGTCCCTCCAAAATGGGAGGTTCTCCAGCTCCAAGAACCACTAACCTAGCATTCTTTTTAAGAAGGCGATCAGCAGCATCGATAAGAAGATCAAGACCCTTTTGAGTGCTCATGCGGCTTACGATTCCTAAAATTGGTTCGGGTCCTGGTAGAAATCCGGCAGTGCGGCAAAGCTCTTCTTTGCAAAGCGCCTTTCCCTGCGGTTGGCTGCTATTGTAGTGGCACGGAATATTAGGGTCAGTCTCGGGATCAAAAACAGATTGATCAATTCCATTGAGAACGCCTTCCAACCTACCAACTTTCGCTAGGTATTGCATCAGACCTTCAAGCCGCGCTCCATACTCAGGAGTCTGGATTTCTCGGGCATAATTTGGGCTGACAGTAGTGACAAGGTCTGCAAACGCGGCCCCTGCCTTTAGAAAATTGACCCTTCCGTAGGCTTCTACAAAATCAGGACTAAACAGCCAATGGCCCATTCCAAGTCGGTCAAGAATATCAAGGTCGAACTCCCCTTGATAAGCTAGGTTGTGAATGGTAAATACAGACGCCATTTCATTCCATTGGTGGAAGGGTGAGTGCTTCATCATGACGGGAATGAACCCCGTGTGCCAGTCATGGCAGTGCACAATCTGAGGGTTCCAGCCAACGTGCTTGCCCAACTGAAGGACGGCTGAGGAGAAAAAGAGATATTGGTCTATTCCTGGCCTGTAAATCGTTTCGCTACGATCGGCATCCTGAAACCATTCATCAGTCCCGATGAGATAAGTCGTAAGTCCATCCTTTTGAATCGAGCGAATGTAGGCTTGTTTAGACCAAGTTTCGTTGATTCGAACTGGAAACTCGCAAAGAATCGGGGAGATGTTTTCTGCCTGATCTTCTACCATCCGGTAAGCAGGCAACACGATCCTTGCGTCTACGCCTAACTTGTTCAGCGCTTTTGGCAAAGACCCTACAACGTCTGCCAATCCACCAACTTTTGCATACGGCGCGACTTCCGCCGACGCCATGAGCACCTTCATCCTTGAATCCACCCCCAACTTGACTCGCTCTCTAGTCTCATCGTTCCATGAGACATAGGACCAAACTCCTGTTATTATGACTTGGTTGGAGTGAGATCTGCTGAAGCAAAAAAGTAGAGATTAACAACGCTCGATCAAGATCGCGGTGGCTTCGCCACCGCCAATACAGGGCGTGCAGACCGCATATTTCTTTCCGGTTTCCACCAGTTGATAGCTTGCGCTTAGGACTAATCTTGCTCCTGTCATGCCAATCGGGTGGCCCAATGCGACGGCGCCGCCGTTGACATTGAGCTTGTCGGTGCTAATTCCAACCTCGCTGGCTGCAATCATAGCCACTACCGCAAATGCTTCATTCACTTCAAAGAAATCGATGTCTTGAGGCTTTAAGTTCTGCTTTTGAAGCAGCTTTTGGACAGCTTTGATCGGGGCAGAAGTAAACCACTCCGGTTCTTGGGCATGTTGAGAGTAGTCTACAATCCGCGCCAATGGTTTGAGATTATGGTTTTTGACTGCCGATTCAGACGCAATGACCAAAGCCGCGGCACCATCATTGATGGAACTAGAGTTTCCTGCCGTGGTCACGCCGGTGCTAGAAAATGCAGGCCGCAGGGAGGGAAGTTTGCTTGGATTGGCTCTTTGAGGCTGCTCGTCAGCATCAACAATTGTAACTTCACCCTTTTTCCCGCAGATTTCTACGGCAATAATTTCTTTGGAGAATCGGCCGCTTGCTTGGGCGGTCTGAGCTTTACTTACGGATTCTGCCGAAAAAGAATCCAATTGCTCTCGAGAGATATGAAAATGCTCAGCGGCTTTGTCGCCGCAGTTACCCATGTGACACTGATTGTAGGGATCCCAGAGTCCGTCGTGGATCATCAAATCTAGTAAAGTCCCATTGCCCATCCGATATCCGGTTCTGGCTTTGTCTAATCCGTATGGGGCGTTGGACATTGATTCCATGCCTCCCGCAACCACGATGCTGGCGTCACTGGCCTTTATTGCCTGAGCCGCCATCATAATGGTTTTCATCCCTGAACCACAGACTTTGTTCACGGTAGTGCAGGGGATTGAGTTGCTCAGTCCGGCTCCTAGGCTAGCTTGCCTTGCAGGAGCTTGACCAACCCCACCGGTTAGCACGCAGCCCATGAGTACTTCCTCAACTAAACTCGCATCAACCGCACCCCTTAACAACGCCTCTTTGATAGCAATCGAGCCAAGTTGGGGGGCCGAGAGTGAACTCAGCGATCCGAGAAATGAGCCGATCGGGGTTCTTGCTCCCGAAACGATGTAAACCTTTTCCATAAATGTGACGCCGTCGTCAACAGGAAAGATTACCTTGCTTGTGCTGGGTGCCAGGCGTGATTTGAACCTAAAACAAAGACCTTACGCAATACGCTTAGTTGACAGAGGGTGCCTTTTTGAACTTTGCTTTGAATCGATCGAGCCCGCGGTCTACGGTTTCAACTTCCTCCATTTTCAATAGCCTTCCTAGCGATGTATAGATTGCGGCGCATAGCAGCAAAATGAATAAAAAGGCTAGTGAAAGTGGAATTTTATGGAGTCCACTTGGCAGAATCTTGCCAAGCCCGTAGGCCACTAGGCCCATTAAGCTCGCGGCGGCAAGACTTTTTATCAGAGTTGTGACAATCGGTGTGAACTTCATTTCTTTGACCTCGAACTTGACAGAAATAGAGAGGATTAAGATCAACAAGATGATGGCAAGAGAGCCGGAAATTGGCATGGATTTGTACCCCAGCCCAAGACTGCGAAGCCCAATAATCATTCCCACAAAAAGGACAGTTGTTGCGGTTCCCAGCGCGATGGGTTTGAGAGGCATTTGCCTCGAGAAATAGGCTCTCATGAGGATCGGGTGGAGGCACCAAGCCGGCACACCAATTGAGAAAAGTCGAATGCAATTGACCAAAATTTCTGGATCTTCATGAGCCGCCTTTCCGTAACCATAAAAAACCTGAATGATCTGAGGCGCCAAGGCAAACATGATCATAGCGGCAGGGATACTCAGAAACAAGATGGTTTTCATAGATCGCGTAAGTTGGTTGGCGAAATAATCGAACCTTCCCTGAGCGGCAAACTGAGATAGGACCGGAAAAGCAGCAAGGGCAAGAGAAGTGCCAAAAATTCCAAGAGGTGCCTGCATCACGCGGTTAGACAACTCAATGACGGTGTTGACGCTTGCTGAGTCCAGCGAAGCAAATTTCTGCATAATTGTTGCGTAAACTCCAGGCAAAGACAGTCCTAAAACCACCGGCAGGATAAGCAAAAAGACCTTTCTGACGCCATCAGCCCTCAAATTGAGGCTTGGTCGGAATTTGATGCCAATGGACCGCAGTCCAAAGGCAGGAACAATAATGTTTCCAACATAGGCGCCAATGGTCGCGCCAATTGTCATGCCAATGATTCCCGGTGAAACCCAATGCGAGATAAAGATGGCTCCTGTAATGAATCCAACATTGTAAAGAACAGAGCTCAAGCCAGGGATAACATAGTGGCCCTTGACATAAAAGACTCCAAACATGATTCCTCCGACAAAAAAGGCAAGCTGGGCGGGAAGCAGAATCCGGCTCATTGTCACAATCCACCCCACCATTTCTGGATGGAGATTGGCTTTTTTGCCGGCTGACATAAAGGCGGCTAACGGGTGAGCGAAACCAAAGGCGATCACCACAAAAACAAAAACAATCAGAAAGACTGCGGTGATGATGACGTTAAAGAGTTCCCAAGCTTTATCTTCTTCTCCTTTCGCCATAAACTCGCTAAAAACGGGGATGAATGCAGAGCTAAACGCACCTCCAGCGACTCCGTAGTAAATGAAATCAGGAATCGTAAACGATATCCGGTAGGCATCGGTGTGAAGCCCCCATCCAAACTTGTAAGACATGGCGGTGTCTCGGAGAATTGCAAGGACTCTGCTGGCTATGATGGAAGCCATCATAATCCCTCCTGCCGTTCGTACACTTGATGATGCTTTCGCTAAATGCTCATCAGGGTTAACAGAATCTTGGGTTGGAGGGTTAGTTTCGGGCATTTATAATGAGAAGAGCCTGATCCGGCACAGGACCAGGCTCGCATACTGGGTCGTAATAGGTTTAGACAGCGCGGTCAATCAAGGCTGCAATTTCGGCCTTTGGCTTGGCACCAACAACCCGATCGAACACCTTACCGTCCTTGAAAACAATCAAGGCGGGGATGCTCATAATGCCGTACTTGGTTGCTAATTCCTGATCTTTATCAACATCAACTTTGTACACGCTTGCCTTGCTCTTATATTCTGAAGCCAATTCTTCAATATAGGGAGCGATGGCGCGGCACGGACCGCACCAGCTTGCCCAAAAATCCACGAGGACGGGCACCGACGAGTTAAGGACTTTATCATCAAAGTCCGAAGCAGTGACTTGAATTCCTTCTGCCATATTTTTTCCTTAAGTTTAGCGATTGAATCGCTTTTGACTCTTTATACCACGTGGGCATACCTTTCCTCTCATTAAATTTCTGATAACTTGAATACAAGCATTAAAAACTCTTGTGACCATTTCATTTGCAAATGCGTCATTATTAGAGGTAATAGCAGATTTGCCTGCTCCGCAAAGAATCATGCTCAGCAAAAAGAATTCAACCATCGCATTAACCGCCTTGACGGTTGTTGCCTGTTCCAGTCAGGCCATGGCAGCCAAGGTTGCCAATATCGAAACCGGCCTCATTGGGGTCAAGCTTTACAGTACAGGTTTAACGGTTGTAGAGAAGTTTGGTTCTCCAGATTCTATTGAACCGGTCAACATTGGAACATCATCCGCGAATGGGGGTGGTGGACCATCGGGAGGCCCCGCTGGCGGTCCTGGTTTTCAGGGAAAAGGCGGCGGTCGTCCAACCATGGGTGGCGGCGGCGGTGGTGCTGCAGCTGGGCCACAATCAAATACGGGTCCATTGTCCTTTGGAGATGGTTTGCTACAGATGAGACCAGGAGGTGGCCCAATGGGTGGACCGATGGGCGGCCCTGGTGGCGGTGGTCCTGCTGGTCCAGTTGGCGGCCCTGCTGGTCCCGGAAAAGGTGCAGCCGGCGGAGCCGGTGGTCAGGGTACTGCGGTTGACTTTACAAGGTGGGTTTACAATCGAAACGGCTCTGAGTACTCCTTTGTCTTTGATAAATACAACCGAGTCGTTCAGATTGAGGCGATTGGCCTCCACAATGGCTCAGTTCGAACAAAGCGCGGCGTCACGTTTGGTGCGTCTTTGGCTGAAGTCATCAAGAAGTACGCCAAGAACCCAGACGGACACTACGATCCACCGGCCTACGAAATTAACGGCAACACGATCGTTCTTAAGTTTCTTGTCAAGAATCACGTGGCTTTCCGATTCTCAAAGCTAGAAAAGAATGGTCCTGAAGTTGTCACAGGTATCGCCGTCGCTGGCGGAAAATACTGAGGCTTCATCTTGGCCGATGAACTCGGCGAAATAAGAGCTAAGGTCTCAATTTTGGAGTTGGCGGAAGCCAGCGGGGTTCGCCTCAAGAAGTCCGGGAAGTCTTTTCTCGGACTTTGTCCATTTCACCCCGACAAAACTCCCTCCCTTCATATTAATCCCGAATTTGGGACCTACAGATGCTTTGCTTGTGGGGCTAAAGGTTCCATCTTTGATTGGGTCATGCACACCCAAAATCTTGACTTTAAAGAAGCGGTTAAGCTCTTGGCGGAAAAGGCAGGAGTTCAGTTAAGGGGAACCGCATCAAGTTCAGAAGAGAGCAAGTCAGCCCAGCGTAAGTGGCTGGACATGATGGAGTCTGCCACCGCCTTTTTCCGACGAGAATTGCAGAAGTCAAAACCTGCCGCCGCCTACTGTCAACAAAGGGGCTTAGACCAGGCCCTCATCGACAAATGGCAAATCGGATACGGGCCAGACCACGGTGAGGCTCTTTCTGCATACCTGCAGCGCAATGGGTTCACCCTAAAGATGGCTTGTGAATTAGGATTGGTGGAAGGAGATGATTCGATAGGGTATCGTGACCGATTTCGAGACCGGCTCATGTTTCCTATTCGAAATGATCGTGGCCAAATTATTGCCTTCGGAGGGCGCGCCATCGCCAACGTTAACCCAAAGTACATTAATTCATCGGAAACCCCCCTTTTCACGAAGGGCAAGACTTTGTATGGCCTCTTTGACAGCATTGGCAGTCTGAAAACGGGAAAAAGAGCGGTATTGGTAGAGGGCTACCTCGATGTGATAGCCTGCCATGCCTGCCAAGTTGATACGGCGATGGCCAGCTTAGGGACTTCCTTAACCGAAGACCAAGCCAAACTGATTAAACGCTGGGCAGACCAAGTGACGGTTGGATATGATGGAGATTCAGCAGGGATTTCTGCCGCAAAAAAAGCGGCCAAGATTCTGGCTGACGTCGGTCTTGGGGTTTCAATTGCCCTCATGCCTGAAGGGCAAGATCCTTTTTCCATATTCCAAGAGTCTGGGCAGGAACGCGTTCAAGACATTCTATCGAAGGGGCAATCTCCCTTGAGTTTTGCCTTGGATAAGCTTTTCGAAACCCATTCTGTCGAGGATTCTGTCTTATGGAAGGAATGCGTTCAGGAACTAGCTGATTGGGGCAATGACCTAGAGGTCATGAGCGAGATTGATAGAATTGCTGCGAGGTACCCAGGAGTGCAAGACGTTGCTGCCGCTCGTAAGGCCCTGCGAGGGTTAGTCGGCAAATCGAGGAAAAACCAAGGAAAGCCTCTGCCAAGCCAACGGGCTGAACCCGTGGCACAAGAGGCAGAAGTCATCGTTCCCACTATGCATGTGGCAGAACAGGGGCTAATCTTTGCCTATTTGCAAGGGGACTGGAGGCAGTGGCTTCATGCTCACCTCGATGCAAAAATACTAATTAGCTTGCCAGCAGTTGCATTTTTTTCGGAAAGTAGAAGGCATTTTGCGGGCACCGCACCAAGCGGACCTCCTGCAAACTGGCTTGCTGATCTTGGCTCTGAATTTGAGTGGATGGAATGGGCCAAGTTGGACCGATTTGGTGTGCCAAACGAAGACTTTGTCATGGATTGCGTTGAGACGCTGTCTAGGCTGCACAAGGCGCGATCAATGGTGCCCTCGGATGATAACGCCGACCCCTTGAAAGCGGCTATGGAACGCCTAAAAATCCTTAAAAGGGCAGAAGAGAGCTAGGAAGCATAGATTTTCTAAAAAAAGTCCGGTATTTCTGTCGGAATTGCAAAAAGGTTTGTTATATTTATCTTGGTGTCTTCACTTAGTTCTTTTCTTGATGCGACTTCGCCCTTGGCAGTACCTAAACGATTACCCTCTTCTCATGTTCAATCCTCTCAGGATTGCATTGCGAGAACCTTCAGAAGAGGGGAAGATTCTGAACACTCGCCGCTTGTCATAACTTCGGATGCTTTAGATCCTGAAGATTCTTTGGGAGCCTGGATGAAGCAGATTGGCCGAATACGGCTACTGAATGCCGATCAGGAGCGCAGAGCCGCCGTCCATGCCAAACATGGCTGCCTAGATTGCAAGTGGCTTCTTGTAGAGGCCAATTTAAGGTTAGTGGTTAGCCTTGCAAAAAGGTACGTCAAAAAGGGGATGACCCTGCAAGACTTGATCCAAGAAGGAAACCTTGGCCTGATCCATGCAGTGGAAAAGTTTGATGTTGATCGTGGATTTCGATTTACAACATACGCGACGTTTTGGATTCGGCAAAGCATCATCAGGGCTGTTTCCAATCAATCGAGGACGATTAGAGTCCCTGTCCACACTCTGGATGCTGCCAATCGGCTTACCAAGGAAGCGGTTCAGTTTGAGCAAATGCTTGGCAGATCAGCCACAGTCTATGAGATTGCTCAGGCTCTCAAAACGACTCCTGACAAAATTGAGCAATGTTTTAGGATTACATCCGATCCCTTGTCGTTGGATAACAACGTCAGCGAGACAAGCGAGGCTTCGCTGCTAGAGTTCATCGAGGATGTTGGCATCGAGCCACCTCCCCATGCGGCAGCACGGTCTGAGATCCGAAACAAAGTTGAGCAAGTGTTAGCCTTTTTGAACCCCAAGGAAAGGGCAGTTATTGAGCTGCGCTATGGGATTTTAGATGGCACACCTAGGACCCTTTCTGATGTTGCAACTGAGCTCAATGTCACCAGAGAGCGGGTTAGGCAAATTGAGCAGGCCGGTTTAACCAAGCTGAAAAATCCGGATGTCAGCAGGCGGCTGGCTGATTTGGACATTGATCTTTAGGTAGTTCCTCAGGCCGCTGCCAAAAAGTCAGAAAGGGAGGGCGTGCCAGAGAGGCACGCCCTCCCTTTCTTTTTGACTACATGTGCTCCAACGGCAATTTGACTCCGGTTTCCAGCAAAGATTTGAGTCCAGAAAGGATCGCAGGCCAGCCCTGAGAAACAGCACCGATTAGCTTCGAATTGGGCCGCTCCATTTCGTGAAGGACTGTCATTTTAACGGTTGAATCAACATCCTCTAGTGTGATTTTGCAAGTGGCGTACCCCTCCTCTTTCAACTCGGGCCTAAATTCATTTTGCCAGGACAAAGTTAACAAGTTTGGCTTATCAATTTCTGAAACGACTCCAGTGTCGGCAATGGTGCCGTCGTCAAAGTAGAGTTTCCACTCTGCCCCTTGCGCCCAAGTGCATTCGAAATGGCAGCCATACCAGTACTGGCTTTGAAAGGCTGGGCTTGTGAGAGCTTCCCATAGCTTTTCTTTGGTGGTTTTGATGTAGGTAACGTAAACGAAGGTGCTTTTATTCATGATTTGGTTTTTCCTGGGATTCTAAAGATTGTTTGAAATTTGAAAGGGCTTCTAATTGTCCAGTTTGGAACTTGGCAATCCACCGTGTGGCGATTTCATGGATTGGGACTGGATTTAGGTAATGAAGTTTTTCTCTACCTTTCCAAACAACGGCAACCAAGTTAGCTTCCTCCAAAATTCGGAGATGGTTTGAGACCGCTTGGCGACTCATGCCATGCCCTTCAATAAGATCATTTAATCTTTGTCCTCCTTTGCAGAACAGGGAATCAAGAATAGCCCTCCTTACGGGATCAGCTAGTGCTTTAAAGACCGGTTCCACTCTTTTATTATGCAACCATTTGATTGCATATTGCCACTTGAACTGACGATTTTGCAAAAAATAGGAGTTGCCTAGTATCAATGTCTTAACCGAAGGCTAGCCGGAGGAGACAGATATCCGCTGATGAGACGGGAGGACCGATGGACTTGCTGAATGGGCTTGGTGCTTAATGGATAGCCATGACGCCAAGATTTCGGAATCGGTTAGCGCGATCATTAAGCAACTCTGGGCCCGAAAGGGAGCTTAGCTCGGCTAAATTGGAAAGCAGGCTCACCTTCAGGGATTGAGCCGCCGAGGCGGGATCTCGGTGCGCTCCGCCGGTAGGCTCGGGGATAATTTGGTCAATAAGTTGAAAGCTGAGTACAGATTCGGCGGTCACTTTGAGAGCCTCGGCGGCTTGAGGACCCATTTCTGGCTTGCGCCAGAGAATTGCCGCGCACCCTTCTGGCGCAATGACACTGTAGATGCTGTGCTCGAACATCAAAACACGGTTGGCAATCGCAATTCCAATCGCACCGCCGCTACCTCCTTCACCAATAATGACGGAGATAATAGGAACGGTAAGGGAAAACATTTTGAGCATGCTTGCGGCAATGGCTTCTGAAATACCTCGGCTTTCAGCTTCTAAACCGGCATCCGCGCCAGGTGTGTCAACAAGAGTAACCACTGGCATCGAAAAACGTTGGGCAAGTTCAAAAAGGCGGATCGCTTTTCGATAACCTTCCGGTCTTGCATAGCCAAAGTTTCGAAGTTGCCGCTCTTGTATTGTTCGACCCTTTTGGTGGCCAACAACCATAACAGGAGATCCGTTTAGCTTGGCTGGCCCTCCGATGATGGCATGATCTTGGCCATACCGCCGATCTCCTTGGAGTTCAACAAACCCTTCGAAAACCTGATTGACATAATCAAGCATGTAGGGCCGATTAGGAGCGCGAGCAACTAAAACCTTCTCCCAAGGGCCAAGCTGGCTGTACATGACTTCCAAATAGTTGTCATGCCGCCGCTGCAGTTCTTGGATTCGGTACTTGAGGTCCGCAGCTCTTGAATCGTCCTTTTCTTTAACGGCAACCGCTTTTAACTTCGTGATGCCATCTTCTAAGTCTCGAAGGGGCTTTTCCCACTCATCCAAGGTTCTTGGCACTGCGTTTGCCATTTACTTTTTTGCCCCTCTGGTTGTCAATTTGTCGCCTTCCTGCTGCTCAAGCAAGTGACCACCCAAAAGCTGCACAAGCTGAGATAGAGTGGATTTTAGATCTTTTCGCTCTACAATTTTGTCAATCATGCCGTGATTGTAGGCAAACTCTGCACTTTGGAAGTCATCCGGCACCTTACTGACCCCAGCTTGCTTGCTGACTCTCAACCCCGCAAATCCGACCATAGATTTAGGTTCAGCAAGAATCACGTCGGCTACGCTCGCATAGCTAGCTAAGACTCCCGCCATTGTTGGGTCGGTAAAAACGCAAATATAAGGGATTGATGCTCGGTTGCATCTTTCTGCGGCTGATGTCGTTTTTGCCATCTGCATTAAAGAAAGTAAGCCTTCCTGCATTCTAGCGCCGCCAGTTGCACAAAAAACGATGGCAGGGCACTTCTTTTCCAAGCCGCGCTCTAAAGTCCTTGTGACCTTTTCTCCGGCAACCGAACCCATGGAGCCACCCATAAAAGAAAAATCTGCAACCGCGAGGCTAACCCGATTTCCGTCAATGCGCCCTATGCCGGTAACAATGGAATCTAAGAGCCCCGTTTTGTCTTCTGCGCCAACCCTTTTCTCATCATAGTCTGGGAAGTCCAAAGGATTGCCAGACTTCAGATCTTGATCTAATTCCTCAAAAGAGTTGGCGTCGCAGGTGATTTCAATCCTGCGTTGAGCGGATATGCGATGGTGCCATCCGCACGAAGAGCAGACCCTTAAGTTCTCTTCAAACTCATTTGCAAAGTGAATCTTCTTGCACTTTGCGCACTGAATGAAGGCCCCCTCACCTAGCTTGCCTGGCTTGCTCAAGACTTTAGATTACCCCTTCGTAACCCAATCATTAAGCAAACCAGATCAATTCCAACTCAGTTTTTCGGCATTAGCTGTTTAGCGCAATGCCGGTTCAAGCTCGTACAACTCAGCGTATTTTTTGGTGATCCCTTCTAAATAGTCCTTGGCCGAAATCGACTTGCCGGTTACTTTCATGACCAGCTCTTTGGGAGTGAACTCTTTGCCTTTGCTGTAGATTTTGTCTTTTAGCCAGCCGTGAATTTCCTTGAACTGACCTTTGCCGATCAATTCTTCGGCTTCGGGGATGTCCTTCTTAAGCGCGGCCCAAAACTGGTAGCTCAGCAAATTTCCCATCGAGTAGGTTGGGAAGTATCCGATCATTCCGCCTGACCAATGAACATCTTGCAAACATCCGGTTGAATCATCTGGAGGCGTGATCCCAAGATACTCGCTGTATTTTGCATTCCAAGCCTCTGGCAAATCTCGCACCCGGATGGCCCCTGTAAGGAGGTCAGATTCTAGTTCAAACCGAATCATTACGTGCAGATTGTATGTGAGCTCATCGGCTTCTACCCGGATCAGGGACGGCTTGACTTTATTCAGGGCCTTGTAGAATTGGTCGATGGACACATTTCCAATCTGAGGGAAAGCAGATTTAAGTTCCGGCAGATAAACAGACCAGAACCCTTTGCTTCGGCCAACCACGTTTTCCCAGAAGCGGCTTTGACTTTCGTGAATACCCAAGGAAACCCCACCGGATAAGGGAAGGCGGTCCCATTTCAGAGGTGATCCCTGTTCGTACATGCCATGACCGGCCTCGTGCATTGAGCCCATAACCGAGCTCATGAGATAGTCTTTGTACCGCGTCGTTAAGCGAACATCGGTGATAGACCAGCCTGTACAAAAGGGATGAGGCGCGGTATCTTGGCGTCCTCGATTTAAATCAAAACCAATGTCAGAAATGATTCGATGAGTCAATTCGGATTGCTTTGCCTCGCTAAAAGTGCCATAGAGGAAGCTATCATCGGTTTCTGGCAGCTCCGAGATTTGTTTAACTAGCCGTGATTGGGGACCCTTGAGCTCATCAAACATAGCCTTGGCATCGGCATGTGTTGCGCCTTCCTCGTAATTGTCAAGAAGCGCATCGTAGATGTGGTCTTTGTATCCAAAAAGTTCGGCTTCTTCACGCGCAATGTCAAACATTTCGGTGAGGATAGGTTCAAACAGCGAGAAATTGTTAGTTTTTCTTGCTTCAACCCAAACTTCGTGACCCTTGGCCGCTAGCAAGGTTTTTCGTCCAACTAGTTCTGTGGGAAGCTTGGTTGCGATTTCATAGTCTCGCTTGGCAACCCTAACCAAGGCCGCGTCTTCTCCTTCCGCGGTTTTGGCGGCTTCTTCAAGGGCTTTGCCGTGCTCATCAGAGGTCATCAGCTCGTGATACATCTTGTGAAGCAAGGCCATGTGCTCGCCTCGAGCCCCCGCGCTACCAGACGGCATGTAGGTTTGTTGGTCCCAAGCCATGATGGCTAGGGCCGCACCAATCGCATCGGCATCATATAACTGGCTTTTCAACTTTGAAACTGAGTCGGACATTTCCAAAGGTTACCTTTGCCATGGGCCAGTCAATAAATTCCACTGAGGGATTAACTGCTTATAATAGGAAATTTCGATGACGGCTAAAGGGCGGCCAATCTTACTAAAACAATGATTTATTAGCGATTTTGATCCATTTTTTTAAAAAATGCGATGAAATCAAGAGAAAATCTGTAATATAACTATCATGGCCTCAGACAAACTCAGAGGGCTGCCGTCAGTTGATCCGATCTCTCTCGAGCCGCTCCATATCACTGAACTTTCCAATAAGTCAGGGACCATTTCCATTCGCGGTGCCTTTGAGCTTCCAAGATACGCCAGGTTAGACGACGACATGGCTTATTTCTTAGAAATCTTTCTTCGATGCAGGGGCATTTTAAGCTCAGTAGAGAAGGAGTTAGGCATAAGCTACCCGACAGTGAGGACGAGACTGGACCAGCTTTTAGCGGCTTTAGACCTTTCTCCAATCCGAGAAGCGGGACGGAACTCTGCCAATGGCAAAGCTAGTGAAGAGCGAGAAAGGCTGATTACTCGTTTGGAAGCAGGGGAAATTAGCGCAGAAGAAGCCAAAACCAAATTAAGAGAGTTAGGAAATTAACAATGAAAGAAGAAGTTAGCAGAATTATGAAGATGGTTCAGGATGGTCGTTTAAGTCCTGAGGATGCAACTGAGCTTATTGAAGCCCTTCACCAGTCTGATGAAGGCGAAACTCACGCCAAAACTCAAACCGCCGGTAACGCTGAAGAGAATGCCAACAACTCAGGTCCTACCTCAAGCCAGTCTGGGCAACGAGAATCTAGCGCGGGGAAGGATCCTTTTAAGGCGTTGATTGATGTTATCGAGAGTTTTGGAAAAGAAGCAAGCCAATCAATTGATTTCAAAACCCTTTCCTCAAAAATCAAGGACTCCGCCAAAGAAGGAGCCAAAGCGGCCATGGATGCTTTGAAGGAAGCGACCGAGCACGGATTTACCTTTGGACTTATCGAATCGCGCAATATTGAGTTACCGCTGCCATCTTTAGAAGGCAAGTCCCTTGTGGTGGAAAATCACTGCGGAAATATTGAAGTTAGCGGCGGAGCAGAAATTGCCGAAGTCTGTGCAATGGTCAAGGTGCGGGGCGGCACCGAGATTCGAAGAAAAGAACAAATCGCGGAATATGTTTTGCACATCGAAGAAACCGAGACTGAAGTCATCATCCGCCAGGCTTATGTTCCCAATTTGCAATTGAATCTGCAGATTCATGCGTCGGGAAGCCCCAATTGCATTGCCAAGACGGATAGCTCTAATATTAAGGCAACCGAACTTGGAGCCAGCAAGTTGGAATCTAGGTCCGGAAATCTAAGTGCATGCCAAATGAAGGGAGCGACTGAACTTTCAACCGTGTCTGGAGACATTTACGGCAGCGGACTAGAGGGCTCTGCGGTGGTGGAATCAAAGTCGGGGAACGTTGTCTTAGAACAGGTCTTTAACACCCTTGCCGCAAGATCAACCAGTGGTGACTTGACTATTTCTAATTTCAAAGGAAACACGGCAAGTTTGGAAGCGGTCAGCGGAAACATTTCCGCCTCTGAATTTGGGCCGATTGTGGGGGCAGCCAATCTTCGATCCGTAAGTGGAGACATATCGCTGACTCTAACCGAAGGAAGCGATTGTATGGTCGCTTTAAGCTCGGTGAGCGGTGAGTTCAACCTCGATGCCAACGCTACCGACGTGGTTCGATCTGGACAAAGAGTCACTGGCAAAATTGGGGACGGACGAGGAACCCTCGACCTTTCTACCGTAAGCGGCAACATCGAAGTCTTGAGCCCTGTCAGGCAAGCTCAAGCCTAGGTGTTTACCAGACAAGTTTTGGTAAATTGAATCAGTCATGTATTGGCTGATGAAGTCTGAGCCGGATGTGTATTCCATTGACGATTTGGCAAGGTCATCCGGCCCTGCCATGTGGGAAGGTTGCCGCAACTACACAGTTCGGAACTTTATGAGAGACCGAATGGCAGATGGCGATTTGGCATTTTTTTACCACTCAAATTCTGATCCTTCCGGAATTGTAGGGGTGATGAAGATTGTTGGCGAGGCCTTTCCCGACCCCACTCAGTTTGATGCGACAAGTGAGTATTTTGATCCGAAGGCTCCCGCCGACGGATCGCGGTGGCTGGCAAGAAATGTTGTATTTGTTCAAAAATTCAATCGAGTCATTCCCCTCAATGAACTTCGTGAGACTCCTGGCCTTGAAGAAATGCTGGTCACCAAACGGGGACAACGTCTTAGCGTGATGCCAGTCACCGAATCGGAATGGGCGATTGTTCTTGCCCTTGGCCAATCTAGTTTGTAATTTGCCAAACTTGACTTGATAAAGTCAATTTGAAGCCGGATTTAATAAAATCAAATCAAAGTTTTTAGATTTTGTTCCCGCATTGATAAACTTCATCCTGTTTTTGAGGGCAGGGCTTGGGTCCGTCACAAGCCTGTTGTCAGCTCGTGCGATGATCCAAGCTGGCTGTTGTAAATCCTCAAGCTGGGATTCATGATCAAGGAAAAGGCAGTTTCTGCCCGCATACAAAAGCAATGAAGGCAAGGCGGTGCGGTTGACAGGAATGGGGCCAGGAGCGTCAACCGCTTTCTTGAATGAGATTGATTTTGGCCTTGGGCCAGACATGTCGTACTCCACAAAAAGATCGGATGGTGCCGCATGGATGGCAATATAATTTGCCATTGTCTGTGCTTCGGCTTGGCCCGACGCTTTCCAATACCATCGAAACCCAAGGGTTAAGAAGATTCCTACAAAGGCGCAGCCTACCGTGTAGCCTAGCAATCGTGATGAGTTCAATTCCCCCTTTTTCTCGGTGATCGCAAGTCCCGCCAAAATGGCCAACGGCGGAAATGCGGGCAACGCGTAAGTGGGAAGCTTGCTTCCCGCAATTGTAAAAAAGATCACAACAGTAAGAAGCCAAGCGCATGCATAACGTTTGAGTGCGGAAGTTTCGATGTCGGCTGACTTTCGGGTTGGCCACGCCCTAAGGGCAGAAATTGACCAAGGCAGCGCACCCACAAGAATTACAAGCGGATAATAGATCAGGCCAAGAGGACCGGTAACCTTATGGGCCGCGTCTCCACCTTTGAAGCGGTTGATGTTTTGGTCAATCAAGAACCCTTGAACAAAGGCATGGCCCGCTTTAAGATAAGCGGGTACATACCAAGAAGCAACAACCGTCGAGAAAACAGCGATTGAAGCTAGCCAATACCCTTTGAACGCTGCTCGCAACTGCTTTTCCCGCCAAAATGTGTATCCAGCAAGTGCCACAAACAGGGCGCATCCGACGGGCCCTTTGGCAAGGACCGATAAGCCAAGGAAAAAGGCAGCTGCGATGCGCCACCGTTTGTCTGAATGGAGAGATTCCCAAAACGCCAGAAAGCAAGCGGTTAAAGAAAAAACAAGCAGGGGATCACAAAGCAGGTATCTGCCGACAGCGGCAAAGAAGAGGGAAGTTGCCAAAACAAGGATGCAGGTCAGGGCTGCCATCTCTCCTTGTCGCTTCTTCAGAAAGGCGTAAATAACAATTAATGTTCCAAGTGAAGCAAGAACAGAAGGAAGCCTAGGTCCCCATGCAGTTCCAAAAAACAAGATGGCAGGCTTGGCAAGCCAGTAGATCAAAATTGGTTTTTCGAACCAAGGATGCCCGTTGTAAAGGGGAATCAGCCATTCATTACGGCGATTCATCTCGGCCGCAATCGAACCGTAGAAGCCTTCATCTAAGTCCATCAGACCAGAAAGCCCCCATCCTAAAAAGGGAAGGATCACAATGATCCAGGTCCAGAGCCTTGTTGCCTTTGAATTCACTGGATTCAGGGTACCAATAGGAAGCTTGATAGGGTTATCACGAGCAAAATCCCATGAGCCTTTCTATTTCGGCAGTGATCGCATGGAGGGCTAACATTTGAAGCTCTTGAATTCGGTCTGATGTGTCTCCTGGGAAGTCAATGGAGATGTCAACCATTTTGGAAAGCTGACCTCCGCCACGACCGGTTAAGGCAATTGCTGTGGCACCCATTGACCGTGCCGCTTCTGCCGCCTTAACCAAGTTCCGGCTGTTGCCACTTGTAGTGAGCAAAAGGACAATGTCGGACTCACTGCAAAAGGCGGTCACCAACCTTGCAAAGATTTCATCAAATCCAAAATCATTACCTACACAAGTTATGTGAGAGGCATCTGTAAAGGCAATGGCTGGCAAGGGGGCTCGCGCCACCGAAAATTTTCCAGAGAGTTCTTCGGCAAAGTGTGAGGCATCGGCAAGGCTTCCGCCATTTCCCATGCAATAAACTTTTCCTCCTTTTTGGAAAGTGGCAGCGAGCAGGCTAGCAAGGTCGTCTAGCCTGTCCATGCCTTCGACGGACTGGCACCACGAGTCTAAAAGATCGGCTGCGGCTTGGATGGAATGCTTGACGCTCACCATTGGAACTGTACCAGCGCGATCAAATTTCCGCAGGCATGAATCTTACTGCCGCCATTATTCCAAAGGTTCGCAATCGGTGGTTCAGAATTTGGTACTCTCTCTTCGTTACGTGCATTGATGCACTTCAGGTAAGTTAGGCAGAGAAATTGGGTACGAGAGGAGTAACTGAATGAAAGTCAAACCGATTTTCGTAAAGTTAGCAATCAGTTTAGGAGCGGCACTTCTTGCCCTCATCATTTGTTTTCTTATTAAGCCCACTTGGGAAGCGACGTCGGCGTACTACTTTCCCTTAAAAACTCCTTCTGCCGGCGGACTTTCGGCCCTAAAAATTGGGGTTTCTCAAGGCGATCCTGGCAGTGTTGGGCTCCTTGGCAATACTTTAGAAACTCCCTTGCCAGGTTCGGCGCCGTCCACCGCAACCGCTATTTTAACTAGCTACTCGTCGATTACTTCCATCGTCCAAGACTTGGATCTAACTTCAAAGTGGAACGTTTCCAAGAAGCGGGCCTTTTTGAGGGTGCGAAAGTGTCTTGCCGCAAATGTTGACGATTCCGGCAACATTCTCAACATCAGCTACTTCGATTCTGATAAGCAACTGGCAACTCAGATTGTCCAATTGGTAGGGAAGATTCTCAAATCTAAATCTAGGAGCCTATCGATGAACATTGGTCGCTCCAACCGCATCTTTATCGGAGAGCGGCTGAAGGATGCTGAAATGAAGCTGACTGAAGCATCCAAGCAGTTGGAAGCCGCAACATCGCAAGGGACTTCTACCAGTTCCAATGATCTCTTCAAGGCGTACCTTGCCCAAAGGACTCAATTAACAACCGTTCAAGGCGAGTACAACGGCCTCTCTGCCAAATTAGACGCGGTTGCAAAAGGTCTAGAAACTTACTATGCAGAAGGTGGGCCCGAATTAATGTCTGGCTCGTCCAGCTTGGGGGCAATGAATGGTGAGCTAGGCATTATTTCATCAGAACTTGGCCAGCGCAAGGTTGATTTAGAAGACACTTTGCAGAAGTACCAAAAAGGAACCGGCCAAGTTGCCAATGCCAAAAGGAACTACAAAACCATTCAATCTTTGGCAAACCAAACCAATGGTCGACTGTTGGCAGGGGTTGCCGGCAAATATGACCCGAAAATCATTGACGTCTATTCTCAGAAATTGGCCCTTGCCGCTACCTTAAAAGAGTATCAGGCCTCGACCGACGCTCTCTACGCTGAACTGGCGAAGTCGCCAGCATCTAGTGTTCAATTTGAGTCTAAATTGGCAGACTATAAGAGATCAGAGGCAGACGTTACCAGCCTAAGCGAGCAGTACGAGCTTGCCAAAATTGCCGAGCAAAGAGATCCGTCGCGTTTTGAACTGTTGGATGCTCCACATATTGATCCAACTTATGTCTTTCCTCGGAAAGGGCTCATCGCAGGAACGGTTTTTGTGCTTGTTCTCGTTTTGTCTTATTTGCCCAGCCTCAGACGGTTGGTTGTTGTTGAATAAGCTGCGGATTAAATACTTTGCTCTTGGGCGCAAGTTTAGCGAGCCTTGGTTGATTACGCGTGCATCAGCTTTATGTTTGGCTTTACAGTAGGCATGGCTTGGATCAGGGCCTTGTTCAGCAAACTGTGCTGGACAAGGGCCTCTCTGCACTCCCCGCATGCTCCCAAGTGACTGACAACCAAAGACAGATCATCTCCCTCTAGATCGCCAATTACGAACAGATAGAGAAGATCTTGAACTTCTGAGCAGACGGCCTGGGCGCCATTCGAATCGATATTTTGCGCCATGATTCTTTAAAAACTCATTAACTTCTGAGGGAAGATTTGTGACATTTAAGGTGTGATTGAAATACTGCAATTGCAGGTTTCGGTCAAATTGAATTTGTAACAATTATTTACCCGCAAAATTACCAGTTTTTGTCACATTTTTAGTAAACCGGGTTAATAAGTTATTTGAGGGATTCCTTTGTTGTTTAAACTAAAGAGTCAGTACGCAGAGTTGCGTTTGTTTTTACGGCAAAATCCCTTTGCCGTTGAGAGGAGTCGATAATGAGTCAACATACTTACCAGCGCATGAGTCAGCTTGCGCAAAAGTTTCAGTTGGGAGATGCCGATGCAGGGAACACACTTGCAGAAAAGCTTCGATCTCAACTTCTAGTTCGGTTTGCCTGCGCGGGGATCAGCCCCACAGATGTAGAGGATTTGGTCCAGAACTGCGTCATGGATGTCTTGGGTTCTCTTGAGCGCTTTGATGAGTCAAGAGCCACAATAGAAACTTGGACGGCAGGAATTGCCAGAAACAACCTTAGAAACCACTACCGAAAAAAGTCAATCCAAAGCCGATTTGAGATTTCCAGTGAAAGCGCTCAGGATCTCAGCGCAATTGATAGCGAGATGATTGATACTTCTGCCGCGATCGGTGAGGCGGTCAGTAGTCTTAGTTTGATTGATCAAGAACTGCTGAGAATGAGGTTTTCGATGGGTCTCTCTTTTACCGAAATCGCAGAAGCGTCTAACTTAACAGAAGCCAATGCCAGAAAGCGAGTTTCTAGAGCGGTTGAGCAGTTGCGTCGAAAACCAGAAATTATTTCCATACTTGTTTAGCTTTAGCTAAACCGCCTAGAAATTATTGAAAAGTCCCGAAATGCAGTCTTGCATCTCGGGACTATTGCTTTATGGGGGCATAGTCTGAATTCCTGTAAGACCGGTACTCTCTATTCTCATGAGCAAGACAAAGTCTGCCCTGATCGTTTGGGGTGGTTGGGACGGCCATGAACCCAAGCAAGTTGCCGACCTTTTTACTGACATTTTAATCAAAGAAGGATTTCAAGTAGAGGTTTCTGATTCGCTGGACGCGTTTTTGGACGAATCGAAGTTGATGGAACTCAATCTGATTGTTCCCATTGTGACGATGAGCAAGATTACGCCGGAGCAAAGAACTCCGGTCACCAATGCGGTTTCCTTTGGAGGAGTGGGGCTAGCCGGCTGCCACGGCGGGATGTGTGATGCCTTCCGCGAAGATACAGAATGGCAATTTATGACCGGCGGGCAGTGGGTGGCTCATCCTGGAAATGACGGGGTTCATTATAAGGTTCGCATTTGCACTGACGCTCCCCATGAAATCACCGAAGGTCTTGAGGATTTTGAAGTGGAAAGTGAGCAGTATTATTTGCACACCGATCCTGGCAACAAAGTGTTGGCCTATACTGAGTTCCCCCATCCAGCCGTAAAAGGCGTCCACGAGCAAAATCCTTGCAAGATGCCTCAGGTGTGGACTAAGATGTATGGCAAGGGCCGCGTATTTTACAATGCCTTGGGTCATCACCGCGACGTCTTAGAAAAGCCGGAGCCATACGAACTGATGAGGCGCGGCTTCTTGTGGGCAGCTAAGAGTTAATTGCCGCTTTGGTGAATTGGGAAGGCAATGGTGCTCACCTTCCCAATTTGGCTTGGTGAATAAAGTTTGTCGATTGTTCCTGCTTGCCGCCGATGTCCAATCTGGCAATATCCTCGGTTCTAACAAGGGCAAAACCATTGGATTGACCGTCGGGCAGGATTTGTTCTATTTGCACCCAATCCGATCCTACTTCCGTCACAAAGCCAGCCGTTCGCCCTTTATAGTCATCCAAAATAGAGACAAGCAATCGGTTTTCTCTTGCGTAGTTCATAGCGTCCAGAGGATCGGCTAAGCCATGATCTTGAGAGGGAAGCAGCTCTTCTGTAAAGACCTTTCCGCGGTTTTCATAAAGAATGCGGATGTTGTCTAATAACTTTCCGCCGACCTGAAGCCTTACGATCTCATCGAGCCTTACGTTGATAATGCCATCCGGCTCGCCGTAACCGTTAAGTAGGCAAAGGCTCAACTGAAGGTCATTAACCGACTCAACAAAGCCACATTGGCACACGGGAAAATCAGAAACATCAGTTTCCACATAGCATTCAACCAAATCACCAACTGCTTTGCAGTGGGCAAGTACGGCTCGAAATTTGTCCTGAGTCTCTCCCATATTTCAAGTTTACTGTAAAATACGCGCTAAATCGGCAGGTTGCTTGCCGCTTAAGCTGCTCCAGATTTCTTGAACAGGAGGGAACTGCATTGTGGACGTCAACCTGTTTGGCACGGCAATGACTCTTAATCCAGCTGCTAATGCCGATTGGCACCCGGCAGGTGAGTCTTCGAGGGCTAAGCCGTTCTCGGGTTGACAATCAAGGTCTTCTAGGGCTTTTAGGTAAAGATCGGGTGAAGGTTTTGTGAGTTTCACATCTTCTGCGCAGGCTATTGCTGCAAAGTAGTGGATGAGATCGAGCCTTTTGAGATGGCCCTTAACCCAATTTTGAGAAGAACTGCTTGCAAGTCCGATTCGAATTTGTGAAGATCGCAGGGCTTCTAACAGATCGCTGACTCCGGCTAGCGGGGCTTCTTTTTCCACCAACTCGCGGCGTCTATCCCAACGCTCGGCAATGACTTCATTTTTGTCCAGGGTTTGTCTAATATCCGGGGGGATGAACTCAAAAGGGTGCTTTGGGTCTTGATCCGGTCCACGCCCAATGCCAAAGGTCCACCACTGAGGATCAACATCAATTTGAAGGTTTTGATAAAGCTCACTCCAGGCTTGAACTTCGGGCCATTCGGTGTCTAAAATCAGTCCATCAAAATCAAAAATGACCGATTTTAAGAAATTTCCCATAAATACCTCTGAAAGTGTACAAGCAAAACAAAATTGAACTATAATAGGTTCAGGTAAGAAGACTAGGCAAAACTCTTCTTGTGCTCAAATGAACTATCCAGGCAAATTCTTGATCACGGTTGCAGCTACGATGCTGGCAGCCTGTGCTTTATCGCAAACTTTTTTTCAGGGAGACCCAAACATTATTCAGCCGAAGTCTGACTTTGCTGGACAAGGTCACTTTCACACCAATTACCTGATCAACGTCAGTCAAACTAGGAAAGCTCAGCTTTATACATTTTTGCATGAACACCAGGCGCCACGAATGTTCTATGTCAGAAACGGCAAGATTCAGCCAATGGGTTTTGGTCCCGGACCTCAATCCGGCGTTCCTGGTTATGCTCCGGCCGACATTAGGGCCGCGTATAATATTCCCGGAAATCTTGGATCTAATGCCATTGCCATTGTTGATGCCTTTGATGATCCAACCGCTCTTTCGGACTTCAACGCATTTAGTCAGCAATTCGGATTGCCATCCGAGCCTTCAACCAATCCAACTTCACCATCCAATAACGTTTTTCAGGTTGTTTATCAGAATGGGGTCGAGCCGACAGCTGACCCAGGTTGGGCTGGAGAAATCAGCCTTGACATTGAGTGGGCCCACGCCATGGCGCCGAGAGCAAAGATTTACTTAGTCGAAGCTCAAGACAACAGCAACAACCTTTACAGTGCGGTTCAAATAGCCCAAGGGCTACCCAATGTGCGGGAAGTTTCGATGAGTTGGGGTGGTGGTGAATTCCCTGGAGAAAACTCTAGCGATAGCCTTTTCACTGGCAACAATATCGTCTATTTTGCTTCTTCGGGTGATGGCGGTTCCGGCACCATCTACCCAGCCGTTTCTCCTAACGTAGTGGGCGTTGGCGGAACTTCCTTGGTGCTTGGTAGCAATGACTCATTTATCAGCGAAACGGCTTGGATTGGAAGCGGCGGAGGTCCCAGTTTCTACGAGCCGATACCTACCTATCAGAGCGTGGTTTCTGGTACCGTTGGTGCCTCCCGTGGTTGCCCCGATATTTCTGGTCCTGCCGACCCCTACGAAGGATGCGCCGTCTTTGGAATCTATGCCTTCGGCGGTTGGGCAGTCATTGGTGGAACAAGTTGGGCTAGCCCAACCGAGGCCGGTATCGCTAACGCAAGAGGAAAGTTCTCCACAAGTACCAACGCAGAACTGACTCGCCTCTATCAGGAGTATTCGGTTGCAGGAACTTACGTTTCCTTGTATCGAGACATTACGGTAGGAAATACCGGAATCTTCAATGCTGGTCCTGGGTATGACTTCACGACCGGAGTTGGTTCCGCAACAAATCTATACCAAACAACACCGCCAAATCAGAATTTTGGGCCGCTTACGGTGACCCCAGAATTTGGAACGGTTGTATCTGGAAATGTTTCGAGCCTTCAGACGATCGACAATAATTCCTATGTAATGAAATGGGCACCCTTCTTTAAGATTGGGTCTGCCAGTGGCTACCAAACAACCTATCAGTTGCCTCTGCCTCTAAGCCAATACAAAGAACTGTACATTACATTTAATGCGCAGTCCTCAACCTTGGAGACTTATCAGCTGTATGCTTGGAATTACACCACCGGTAAGTTTGATAATCTGATACAACTGCACGGATCAAATGCATTCACAACTTACACTTACCAGTTCCCGCAAGCATCGTGGCAAAACTACGTTGATCCGAACGGTAACGCTAAAGTCGAGATCATATCTGAACTGAGTCGAAGATTGATTCAGCCGGTCAATCAAAACACAAGTACAGACATGATTAATTTGCAGGTTGGATTCTAACCTAGTCTGAAGCAGATAGGTAATCAGTCGAACTTTTGGTTCGGCTGATTACCTTTTTTATAGGGCAACTGACCCGGCGTCCGATCGGACTCCTAGAAGGACATTCATAATGATAAAGAAATGGTAAAGGTTATTCCGCTTGGCGGAGTTGGAGAAATTGGGAAGAACTGCACATTAGTTGAGGATGGCAATGAAATCCTTATTATTGACTGCGGCTTGAGCTTTCCGAACGAGGAAATGCCAGGGGTTGATATCGTTGTTCCCGATTTCACTTACCTGGTTCAGAACAGCCGCAAGGTTCTTGGCGTCATCATAACCCATGCCCACGAAGATCATATTGGTGGGTTGCCATACTTGCTTCAAAAACTTAATGTGCCAATTTATGCAACCGCGTTTACCCACGCGATGATGAAGCACAAATTGGAGGAAAAAGTCGGTAATAAATCCCTCCAACTCAAGACTTTTAAACCCGGAGAAGGGATTAAGGTTGGATCTTTCGAAGTAGAGACCATCCGCGTGACTCACTCAATTCCAGATAGCTGTGCGATTGCGGTCATGACAAGTGCAGGCGCGCTGCTGTTTACCGGTGATTTTAAGCTTGACTTTACTCCGGTTGACGGAAACCTAACTGATCTTGCCAAACTCACTCAAATCGGAAAAGAAGGGGTCTTATGCCTCTTTAGCGATTCGACAAATGTGGATAGACCAGGTTGGGGACCAAGCGAAAGAACGGTTCTGCCAGGAATCCGCTCTGCCTTCGAGCATGCCCAAGGAAGAATCCTCATGACCACCTTTGCCAGCAACGTTCACCGAATGCAGCAGTTCATTGAGGTTGCCGCTGAACAGGGCAGGAAGGTTGGAGTTGTTGGGAGGCGCATGGAGCAGTCCATGGATATTTGTGAAAACCTTGGCTACATTAGGCTGCCCAAAGGGGTAAGGGTATCACTGGATGAGGTCAAGCAGATGCCAGATCATCAGGCTGCCATTTTAACAACTGGCAGCCAAGGAGAACCGATGAGCGCACTTGTACAGATGTCTCGAGGCTCCTACGGACGTATGCAAATCAAAGAAGGCGACACCCTCATTTATTCCGCCCGCACTATCCCCGGCAACGAGGGCGCCATCTGGAGAACAATTAATCGGCTGTTTAAGCAGGGGTGCGAAGTCATTTATGATGCGCCGACACCCGTGCACGTTTCTGGTCACGGTTATCAACAGGAGTTAATGATGATGGTGAATTTAGTTAAGCCCCACTTCATAGCTCCTGTCCATGGAGAGCCAAGACACCAGCACCTCTATTCTAAACTGGTGCGAAGAATGGGATATCAAGATAACCGAATCTTCACAATGGAGGATGGCCGGCCCTTGGTTTTTGACGGCAAAAAGGCTTATCTTGATGAACCAGTTCCCCACGGAAGGGTGCTGATCGACAATAGCGGCTTGCCGGGGGTTACCGATGAAGTTTTACGAGACCGATACAATGCAGCGAACGAAGGAATGGTTATTGTCACGGTTGTTATTGATGTTGATGAGGGCGAAGTTATTGGCGATCCCGTGGTGCAAGGCAAAGGATTGCATGCCAACTCCAGCCTTTTAGACACCGTCCAATCGATGGTGACGGATGGCTTGTATTCTTTAAGCAAAGAAGAACTTTGTGACTTGAATCGAGTTCAATTAGAAGTTGTGGATATTGCAAAACGGACACTCCAAAAAAGAGGGCAAATTCGTCCATTGGTCATACCGTCGATCGTCAGTGTTTAATTTATCGTTGCCGCCATATAAAAGTCTGTGGTCTCTATTCAAAATTACTGGGCTTTTCTTGGGCTTTTTGGGAATTGCCGCTTCTTGCCATGCCCAAGTGGCCTATCTTAGCGTAGAGTCAGGGATTATTACGGTAGAAGCCAAGTTAAATAACAAGTACAATGCTGCATTTATCCTAGATCTCAACCGTTGCGATAGCGTCATAGATCCCTCGTTGTTAACCAGTGCCTCGGCGGCTAGAGATTTCATTGACCTGGCTGGCAAAAACCTAGGGGTTTTTAAGACCCTTAAAACCGGAATTGTCAAAGGATCAATTGATGACAAAGGCGCAGTTGTTATCGGTTACTTAGGCAGGGATGTCTTGAAGGGCCAAACTGTAAAGCTAGATTTCGTTAATGGTGAGATGAAAATCTCTAATTTGCCGATCACCATTCAGTCATCTTCAGCTCAGGTTTCGGAGCAGTTTACAGAGCACCTTTCTTGGTCCAAGGATGGCAAAGCCACCGTTGGTGGGGGCCAGTTAGGCAGCGTAGCCACTACAATCGTTCTGAGTTGGATTGATCGCGGTTGGTACGGGACGGTCCTCAGTACCACGCAGCTCACCAATAAGGTTAAGGTCACTCCAACTTTAGCAGCGCAGGGAAGCCTTCAATTGGGTTCCTATCGACTGGCGCCCAAGCCAATGAAGCTTTCCATTGGAACTTCTCAAATTATCCATGCGCCGATTGTCGACCTTGACGCCAATTCGGTGGAATTCAACCTGAGCCAAAATGTGATTTCATTCCAGTTTCCAAGCCAATCCAGAGAATTTGCAGATTGGATTGGGCTGGCAACCCCATTTGAGGTTGATCCTCAACTCGATTCAAGTGGCAAAATGCAACTCACTGCGAGCCTAGACTCGCTTGGAGATTCCGGCCTTCCCGACGCCTTAAAAAGAATGTTGCATAGCAACCCGATCGTTGCTGTGGGAGGACATTCAGTTGACCATCTTTGGAAGTGGTGGAACGGGACCGATCAAGCCGGACAAATCAAATTATGCCAATTTGCTGGCCAGTATATTGATCAAGTGGGAGTCCACGGCATCCGGTTTCCAATGAGCGTCCAGACCCCCTACGGCCTTGAGGAGTTCAATCTCTTTTATACTGCAAAATCATGACAAAGTCTCTGGTTTTTTCCTTTTTAAGTTTGCTATTGCCTGCCGCAAGTTGCCAGGCTAGCGGGCCAATAAACTTAAAGCTAATCCGATTTCAACATCGCATTTTTGTTGATGCTAAAGTAGGTCAAAAGACGGTGCCGCTGGAGTTGGACCTTTCGATGGAAGACTCAAGGATTGACCCCTATATGTCGAACATCATGAGTTCTAACCCTGTTCAATTGTCGATTGGCGGGTTTTCACTTGAGGTGCCAGTGAAGGCGGCACTCGGGCCAATTGGATACTTTAAGGTAGGAGGAAAAGACGTCGAAGGGTATCTTGGTCAGAATGCCTTTGCCGGCAAAATCCTGTTGTTTTCTGGGGCGGATCGTCTCACCCTTTTTTCGGAAAGCCAATGGGGCCAATATAGGGACGAATCTGGTCTTTCAATCAAAGGTTCGGTTGAAACTGACCTAATCAAACTCCAGTCTGGTCTTTATGCGATTCCCATCCGCTCTAATCGGGGCAAAACCCTGTTTGCCGAGCTGCAAGTTAATGGAGACTACGTCCATTTAAAGAAAAGTGATTTGTCGGCGGTTTGGTTGGGACTTTCGCAAGAAAAGGCAGAAAGTGGAGATGGGGTTGCGGTTGTCGGAGGGCTGTCGATTGGCGCACAGACATTAATACCTTTTGGCATTGCTATCCAGGAATCTCCAATTGATCCATACCATCAGCACGTCAATTTAAAGATTCCGGACTCTTGCATCGTAGGAAATGAATTTGCCATTGATTTTTCTCGACATCACTTTATCCAACCCAAAATGGAAGGAATCGACCTCCTTTGCTACCTTCTGGAGGGGCAAGATATCCTGAGTTGCCACGTCAAGGATGGAAAACTCTATGCTGGTGATGATGATAATGTTGCCCCCAAGCAGCAGCCCTATCTCAGTCCAATTTCTAATATCGGTGCCTTGAGGATTTCTGACCTTGCCAGTTGGATTACAGGAAAGTCAAAGGAAGCGGTTCTTAATTTCGAAAAGGCGTTCGATAGTATTTTAAACGCTCAGGCCAGCACTAAAACCTTAGAAGTCACTTTTCAAACTCCGGACGGTCCCCGTCAGCTTCAGTTGAAGTAGAAATCCCTTACGGCTTAGCTTGCCTTTCAAGAAAGTTTTGCATGGACTGGAGGGTGGATTGGCTAACATGATGTTCAATTCCTTCCGCATCCGTTTCTGCGGTTGCTTCATCAACCCCAATCGCAAGAAGAAAGTCATGGACTAACTTGTGCCGTTCTTGACAGCTTTTGGCCATGGCATGTCCTGCTTCTGTGAGAAAAATGCTTCGGTATGGCTGGGAAGAGATCAGACCTTCTTTCTGAAGCCGTTTTAATGTTTTGGTGACGGTGACCGAGCTGATGGCTAACGCGTTGGCCAAGTCGACGGTTCTCGCTTCACCAGATTCTTGGATCAGATTGCTGATCAGCTCGACGTAGTCTTCTGCAGTTTCTCGACCATGAGCCTCACGCGTTGACCGAAATGGATTGGGGCGCATAAAAAAGTGAAAAGCATGGGTAGATTACTCCACTCGAGGCATGGAATCAAAGGTACATTGAAAAGACTGCCTCATGGAAGCGGAACAGCCTGTTCGCACTCCTTATATTGTTTTTGCCGATGTACAAGTTCGCTACACCGAGGAAATGCAAGGGCTTCGGGGTGTTTCTCTTTCTATTTACAAAGGAGATTTTGTCTTTTTACTCGGAGAGACCGGAGCTGGGAAAAGTACCTTGCTCAAGTGCCTGACAAGGGAAGTGCGCTATACGGGTGGCAAAGTGCTGCTTCACGGACGAAATATTGATACCTATAAGGATCGAGACATTCCGTACTTGCGTCGGGACATGGGAATTGTTCCTCAGGACTCATCCCTCCTGCCAAATAAGAACGTTTTCGAGAATGTTGCCTATGCGATGCGGGCAGCTGGTCACACAAAAAATGCGGTTCTTAAGAAGGTGCCCGAGATCTTGGACAAATGCCAGTTAGGCAACAAGGTCAAATGTTTTCCAAATGAGCTGTCGGGAGGAGAAAAGCAAAGAGTTGCGATTGCAAGAGCACTAATCAATACTCCGCCTTTGCTGCTTGCCGATGAACCAACCGCAAATCTCAACTATGAGAGCGGTATTGAAATTATGGATTTGCTGAAGTCTTTTAATCAAAGAGGGATGACAGTGCTGGTGGCGACTCACGACATGCCCATTGTGCAAAAGATGGGTCGCAGAATTGTACGCCTTAAGAACGGGCTATTGCTGTCTGATGAGGCACCTGCTTTTGCGGTGATCGAAAGAGAAGGAGTTGCCGCCGATGTTTGATCGAATTGAGTTTATTCTATCAGAAGCAGCCACTTCTCTTCGGAGGAATCCGCTGATGGTCATTGCGGCAACGGTTACGGTTGCCGTGTCCTTGATTTTGATAGGAGGATTTGGCTACATTTATTATCGTGCAACTAAGTTTGCAGAAACGCTTCCTAATCAATTCGAAATGCGGGTCTACCTCAAGGATTCGGTAGAAGGGCCCGGCTTAGCCAAAGTACAATCCGATCTAACTGCTATTCCTGGGGTTGGCAAGGTCACCTTAATCCCCAAGGATCAAGCTTGGGCAAAAATGAGGGCCCAATATCCCGAAATACCCTTTGATCTTTCCAATCCTTTGCCAAACGCATTTAATGTTCGATTTACAGACTTGAGATCGGCGGATGCGGCCGCGGGCCAAATCAAACAATTGCCAGGAGTCGATAAGGTTTTGTACCAAAGAGAAATTCTAAAGGCGATTAGGCAAGGTATCGGTCTGGTGCGTTACATTGGATACCTAGGGGTTTTGCTGTTTGCAATCAGCGGAATCGTGGTTTACAATGCCATTCGGCTCACCGTTTACGCGCGGAGGGTTGAAATTAGAATCATGCAGTTGGTTGGAGCAACGAACGCCACAATTCGGGTGCCTTTTATGCTTGAGGGGATGGTGCAGGGTGCTTTAGGCGGCATCATTGCCAGCCTTAGCTTAGAGGGAATCAGCGCCGCTTTTTCGAGGTTCACCAATGGCATGAATTTATCGGTGCCAACTTTTCCAATTATGCCGATTTTAGGCATTTTAGTGGCGATCGGGATTGTGTTTGGGTTGATCTGTTCAGGCTGGGCAATCCATGCCCCGCTCAAAACGGAGGGTAAAGCCATTTGAAAAAAGTTAGTTGGGCATTAGCCGTTGTTGTAAGCCTATTCGCGGTTCTGAGTCTCATGGCGTTTGGACCAAAGCATGGGCATGTCGCTCACCACCCAAATCTCAAACTAGTCCACAAACTCAGAGGAAAGCTCCATGATGTGCGGTCTCAGAGGATTGCAGTTAGGCACGAGCTGGTAAAGACAATCCGACAAGCTGAAGGTGTTTCGGTGGATTTGTCTCAGGTTGATTCTCAGCTGTCCGATGCAGTTGCCACTCTTGAAAACACCCAAGCTAGGTTAAACAGCCATAAGAAGCAGCAAAAAGTTCTTGCCAAGAGCCTTGTGCAAACTCAGTATTCACTTTCTTTGCAAGCGTCTGCGATGCGGAAAAGGCTGCGAGCCATGTATGAAGAAGGCAATACGCCTTTGGTTTCCGTTATCTTTGGCTCAGCTTCTTCTGGGGATATTGCAGACCGAGTTTATTTGATCCAAAGGGTCGCCACTGCGGATAGCAGGAAGTTAAGCGATTTCCGAAAGCAGTACAACCAGTACCAAGCTCAAAAAGCCCAGCAGGACGCACTGGTCGCTTCAATTTCTAGGGAGGAGCAAAATGAAATTGCCCAAAAGGAGTCTCTGAACCAAGCAAGGCAGGCGAAGCAAACTTCACTAGACGCACTCTATCAAAAGAAGCAGTCTTTGCAGGGCGTTCTAGCCCAAATGAATCAAGACGAAGCGACAATTCAACAAGAAATTGTAGATTCGGAGTCAATCCCTAATCCCCAAGCCCCAGTTAAATTTTCTGGAAAGTTTATTTGGCCGTGCCACGGACCAATCACGAGCCCTTTTGGCATGAGGTATCACCCAATATTTCATGTTTACAGGATGCACACAGGGATTGATATTGGCGTTCCTATGGGCACGCCGATCCACGCCGCCGCCAGTGGAATTGTCATCGTTGCCAGGTACTTAAGGGGATATGGCAATACGGTTATTATCAACCACGGAGGCGGTATATCAACCGTCTATGCTCATGCTTCTAAACTTATTGTTTCGGTGGGAGAGCATGTTCAGCAAGGTCAAGTTGTCTCTTTGGCGGGGATGACGGGATATGCAACTGGGCCCCACTGCCACTTTGAAGTCAGAATCAACGGAAAGCCTGAGAATCCACTTGGATTTCTAAACCATTAAGAGACCGGCGTTGCTGATTCTGCAGCCGAGTCCTTGTGCAGGGGAGCAAAGATTGCTAGGGCCAGGGCTGGAATGTAAAGAAATCCCATATAGAAAATTGCCTTATTGGGTCCTCCCGCAGAGGCGGCAATAGCCCCTCCGATTAAGGTTCCGACCGCCGCGGTAAGCCTTCCTAAATTGTAGGTGAGGCCGCTTCCGGTTGTGCGGAGCAGGGTTGGGAACAATGGGGGAATGTAGAGAGGGAAAAGGGCAAAGACGCCAGAACCAAAAAACATGGTTGCGCTCAGCCAATTTTGGGTTGATTGAAGGGTCCCCGCAGAGTGAAATCCAATGGTATAAGTGAGAAATGAACCTAAAAACAGTAATGCAAAGGCAATCCGGTAATTGAGTTTAGACGCAATCCAACCCGCAAAATAGTTGCCAGCTATGTTCCATAAACTGTAAACAATAGTGACGTGCCGAACGATCGATGCTTTTTCGGCAGGAGCAAGATGTTTCACTTCGGCTAGCCCCAGCACAACTTGAGTACTGAAGAAAAGGAGTGCCCAAACGCTGGTTAAGGCAAGCCCCGCAAGCCCTAGCGCCATCAGTGTGGAGAACAGAATCGGCTTTTGAAAGAGGGCTCGAACAGATGAAAAGGAAGCGTTTTCACCCTGAGCGGAACTGGTTGCTGAGGGCTCACTTTTTAGCTTCTTTTTTTCTTGCCACTCCGCAGATTCAGGCACCGTGCGCCGAATAAACAAGGTGAGGACAGCAGGGGCTACACCAACCAAAAAAACGTACCGTGGATCAAGCTTTCCCAGTGCACCAACGGTGAGAGCGGCCAGAATAATACCAACGATGTATCCGTTTTGAAGGGTTGCAGAAGCAAAGTGCTTGTACTTTCGGGGCAAGGTTTCGGCAACTAAAGCGCTTCCCGCCGCCCACTCTCCTCCGATTCCAAGGGCCGCTATAAATCGAAAAATAAGAAGGTGCCACCAAGCATGAGAGAAAAACGACAATCCGGTAAAAACGGCGTAGATTCCAATCGTCAAGTTCAGGGTTTTGGCCCGGCCTAAAACATCTCCTACTCGGCCAAAGATCGCACCGCCAAGTGCCCATCCTGCCAAAAAGGCGGCTTGAATGAGGGCGGAAACCTTTATCGTGGTGGCAAGAGTAGCCCCCTTGCCAAGAAGTTCTCCAACAAACGGTAGAGCGACTAGCGAGTACAAAAAACCATCAAGCCCATCAAAGGTCCAACCAAGCCAAGCGGCTCCGAAAGCAAAGAACTGGGCTGATGTTAATTTTGAGGATGATTCTGATTTGTCTGAGATCATCGGCGATCTTTCTCTCGTTAAATCTATACTACTTTCAATGATTTTCATCAATGTTCTTGAGAAGTGAGTTCGATTCCACTTGGAAAGACGTTAAGAATATCAATTAGGAATCAAAATTATGACGCCCTCAGAAAGACTCGCCCAGCTTGCGGATGGCAAAGATCAACTCTTAGTCATGAGGCTGAGAAGCGGATTTGCGGTCATGAGCCATACCCAATTTTTAAAGGGCTACTGCCTCTTGCTAGCCTTTCCCCAGGTTGAGACCCTCAAAGATTTGCCAATGGAACTAAGAATGGCTTTTCTGCATGATATGGCATTAATTGGTGAGGCAGTGCAGCGTGCAACGGCTTGCGATCGGGTGAATTATGGAATCTACGGCAACCAAGACCGCTTTTTGCATGCCCATATCGTGCCCCGATTCGATACAGAAATGGCACCATTTAATACTTTTCCTCCGCTAAGTTATCCCGCAGAAATTCGCGACGCTGCCGAGCATCAGTACGATGTGAAAGTTCACCGTCATTTGCAGACGACAATTCGCCAGCACTTGCAAGACTTAGTCGATCATCAGCGCCATGTTGCCCATCACCTCAATAGCTGAGGAACATTGGCAGACGGGGATGGCTAGGCTTCATCCACCGCAGGAAGAATAACCTGAAAGTGGGCTCCCTTTTTGGTTTTCAATGCCCGGATTGAACCATGGCGAGCCTCGACAAGACGTCTGCATACGGCAAGGCCGATACCAAAGCCACCTAGTTCTCGATTGCGGCTCTGATCGGCTCTTGCAAAGCGGTCAAAGATTTTTTCACGAAGTTCGTCAGGGATTCCAGGTCCTTCATCGATGCAGTCAATAATTGCTTCCTTTCCCCGCACCTTAAGCCTCACAAAAACCGATGTTTTAGGCGGGGCGTAGCGAAGGCAGTTGCTAAAGAGGTTGTCTAGGATCGAGTCAATCTCCTCGGGAAGAATGGAGGCAAAAACAGGCTCCGTTTCCATTTCGATCCTGACCCCTCGGTGGGTAAACCGATCAATCCATTTGGCTTCCGCGTTGAGGCAAGCCTGTTCCAACGAAATCGGCAAAGCGCCTTCTTCGACATTGCTAGCCGATAGCAGCAAGAGATCCACAAGCCGAGACAACCGCTCTGACTCGTCAAGAACCGTTTTTAGAGCCGCTTGGTAATCAGAAACCTTTCGTTCTCTCAATAAAGTCGTTTCGATTTCCCCTCTCATAACGGTCAGAGGAGTTCTTAGCTCATGGGCAGCGTCGGCTACAAACCTTTCCTGGGCTTCAACCGAGGCTCGAATACGCCCAATAAACCGGTTTAGCCGATCGGCAAATTCGGCGAACTCATCTTGACCTTGAACTTCAAGAATCTGATTTCGATTCACACTAGACATTTCTTCGGCTTGACGTGCCAGCCGATCAAGAGGAGTAAATGTCCGTTTGGCAGATAGGTAAGTAGCGGCACCTCCGGCTGCGACAAGAGGAAAGAAAATTGCGGCAAAGAACCATGCTATCCGATGGATAAACTCTTCTCGTTCTTGCCACAATTCCGCCACAACCACGCGGCCATCATCATGCCTTCCAGAATTGAACACAACTGCCTTTTGAATGCCAATGTATTGCAGACCATCCACCGAGTCTGGAGGCAGATTGCGGATAATACCGGCACTCGATAAAATGCGATTTTTCTCATCGTAAAAGGTGATGGAAACATTAGGAAAGCTTTCTAGGACTTCGTTGATCTCTGGTTTACGAGGATGATCATGAAGTTCGTCAAGAGCACTCAGGGTGGCTCGTCGGAGATGATGAGTCAGATAGAGTATTTCCTGGCGGCGAATAATCCACAACCCAGACAAAAAGAGAGCGGCAAGGATGGCTCCAAAAACAGCACTTGCGGTTAGGGCAAGTCGAAACCGGCGGAGGTGAAAAAACTTCATTAAATTGCCATCAGCCACCTACTTCATCTTCTTCGGAGGCAAGCAGGTAGCCTTTGCCTCTTGCGGTATGAATGAGTCTTGACTTTTTGCCTTGCTCCGTTTTTTGGCGGAGGTAGTGAATGTAAACCTCAACCAAGTTTTCGGCTCTTTCGCCATCGTCCCAAATCCGCTCAAGCAAGGCTGCCTTAGAAACAGGGATTCCAACATTTCTTGCCAAGAGGTCAAGGATTGCAAACTCGGTCTGAGATAAAAAGAGGGCTCGACCTGCTCGGCTGGCGCGCCGCTGACTTAAGTCAATCACCAAATCGCCGCACCGAACCTCGGAAGCGCCTTTATTGGCTCTTCTCAATAGGGCGCGCACTCGGGCAAGAAATTCTTCTAACTTAAATGGCTTGGCTAAATAGTCATCGGCCCCTAAATCTAATCCGTGGACTTTGTGCTTGGTTGTACTTAGCGCGGTTAGCATCAAAACCGGCAGATCGTGCTTCAATCTCAGCCGCTTAAGAAACTCAAAGCCGTCTAGGCCAGGAAGCATCGCGTCCAGAATAATGAGCTTGGGCGGATCACTCTCCACCAACAAAAGTCCTTCTTCGGCTCGATCAACGGCTTGGGCTTGATGACCGAGCTCACTCAGGGCTCTAACCAGTACATTTGCAAGGCGTGATTCGTCTTCTATTATCAATATTTGCGACATTTGCGATTTTCGACTCTTTTTGGATTTTAACTGTTATCGTCTTAGAAGTGTCTAAGAGAAGAACTATAAAGTCCTCTTTCAGAGTAGTTTTCCTTATATGCCGACGAAGCTGACGGTAGCTTAGGATATCTCAAGAAAAGAATGATCAGAAAAGGACTGCGAACATCAACCCTTGCAATTTTGATTGCGATTGCCGGCACAAGCGTTGCCGCACGAGGGCAAGAATCTAACCAATTATCTGTTACTAGCGCTTTAAAAATCGCCTCGAGTCATCGAAAATTGATTACCTCGGCCGTGCAAGCCTACCAATCGGCTTTGGCAAGTCGAAGCGCGTTGAGTGCTTACCCAGCAACAACTTTTTCTTTGGGTGATGCCACACAGCCGGATTTGCAGCAAGGTGAAGATTTACTAGTCACTCAACCGGTTGATCTCTTTGGAAAATTTCGATCTAATCGCAGGATTGGGAGCGCTGAAGTTAGTTCTGCTGCCGCAAAGCTCCACCTAGCAAAGCTCACCGTCCAAACTGAAGTCATTAATGCGTATGCCCAGGCTTGCTCTGCCCAGTTGCTTGTTGCTTTGGGTCAGAAGGAGCTAGCGATCGCCCGGCAGCTTTACGATGGCACTATGAAAAGGGTTGATGCCGGTGAGCTGCCGCCTTCCCAGGGTCTAAGGGCTCAGCTGGGTTTGGATACAGCCAAGACCACCTTGGCCCTCAGAAAAAGTCAGGCAGAATCTGCTCTTGCAAATCTCAGCGGAGCTTTGGGAGTTCAAGTGCCTGCCAAAACCTTTCTGGCAATGCCTCATTTGCCAGCTCCATCTGTTCGATTAGAGAAGCGACCCGATTTAGAAAGCGCGCTGTCTTCAATCCAAGCCGCCCAAGCGCTACATTTGGCGGCCAAGCTATCTTCGCTGCCAGATTTCGAGATTCAAATGCGTCGTTCTTACTGGTCTTTGCCGGAGCAATATGGGATTCAGTTTCAGATGACATGGAATCTTTGGGATCACGGAGCAGCTCATAACAAGACTAAAAGTGCGTACCTTTCCATTCAATCTGCTCAATCCAATTATCAGGATTTGTTGACCAAGGCCCAGACCGAAGTGCAGGCGGCAATGGATCAGTATTCAGGGGCCAATGCAGCGGTTGAGCAGTACGACAAATTAAAGTCAACTGCTTCGACACTTTTAGCTCAAACCCAGAGGGCTTTTGAACTGGGCGGAGCGACTCTTTTGGATGTGCTCGACGCGGAGCAAGCTTATCAGTTGGTGCAAGAAAGCGAAGTCAGTGCCCAACTTACCGCGGCTCAAGCAGCTGCCTCTTACTATCAAGCAGGTGGAGACCTGATTTCCAATTCATGAAAAATAAACCATTCCTCATGCTGGGTGCCCTAGCCCTGATGTTGTCGGCCCTGGGCCTAAGCGGCTGCGGCAAGGCTGGCGCCGACCAGAGCGTTTCTCAAGACGTTTCTGCCGCTTCTTCGGTGGAAGTCACACCGGCAAAATTAATGTCAATTAGAGACATGATTTCCATGCCAGGCTCTTTTGTGGCAGCCCAAGGTGCTTCTGCCAACCTGACCGCGCCAACCACCGGCAGGATTTCAAAAGTCCTTGTCACCGAGGGTCAAAAAGTTGTAAAAGGGCAGCTCTTGGCTACATTGGATACCGGTGTTCAGGTGGCTCAGGCTCAAAGCGCAAACGCTGCCGCTCAAGCCGCAAGCGCAGAGGCGCGGCAAGCCCAAATCCGGGCGATGGCAACAAGGCAATCTCAAGATGCGGCCTTGCTGAGCGCTAAGGCGGCATTAAAGGCGGCAGAAGCTCAATCTGCGGCCGATATCACGACGGCAGAGATCAACTTGACGTCTGCCCAAGCTGACAATGCAAAAATCCAGGCAGGAGCTCGACCCCAGGAATTGGCTCAGGCGCATGAGGCCGTTTTGGCGGCATTGGCGGCAGAAGTCAAATCGCAAAAAGACCTTGCAAGAGTGGAAGAACTTAGCAAGGTTGGGTATGCAAGCCATCAACAGCTAGATGACGCCAAGGCGGCTGAGCAAAGCGCGAAGGCTAATTACAATTCGGCAGTTGCTCAAGAAAGCCTTGTGAAAGCAGGGGCAAGGTCAGTAGATCGAGCCGCGGCAGAGGCCAAGGTCGTCGGTGCTCAAAAAGAGCTTGCCGCAACAAAGCAAATGGCAAGAGAGCGCATTTTGCAGGCACAGGCAGTTTTAAGCCAAGCTGAAGCAGGTGAGTTAACCGTTAAGCAAGAAGCCACGGCAGCCGCGGCTGCCCAATCCTTCTTAAAGCAAAAGCAAGCCGAAGCCGGAGCCGCCATCGCTGCTGCCGACTTGAATCAGATTCGCGCCCCATTTTCTGGGGTCATTGTGCGCAGAATGTTGAACTCTGGTGACTTGGCTGACCCTTCAACAACCGTCTTGCAGCTGGTCTCAAGCAGCAAGACCGACTTCGTTGGCACCCTCACCGCTTCTCAGGCAAGAGAAGTCAAAGCAGGGATGAAGGCGGTCGTATCGCCAGACGGGGGAACGGCAAGTGATGGTCAGGTTCTTAGCATCTCCACCGCCGATCCGATGACCGGCGTGTGCAGAATCAGAATTGCCTGTTCCGCCGATGCGGTGGTCGGGGCAACCGGCAATGCCAAAGTTATCCTAAAGGTGGACTCTGGCGTTGTCGCGGTTCCCAATAGCTGCATTATCCAACGGGATGGTAAATACATTGTTTTTGCCGACGCCAGCAATGTTGCCAAACAAATTGTTGTTGATTTGGGCCCTGTTGATGGAGAATACACAGAGATCAAAGGTGGAGTTCAAGCCGGTGAGTTGATGATTGAGCTGGGGCAATTTGAACTTGATGATGGTACCAAGATCAAGGTCATTTCAAGCGGTTCTGATGGGTCCCTATCGGCAAATACTCAAGCTGGGGCAAATTAAGTGAAGCTTTCCGAAATTGCAACTCGGCAAGTCAAGCCGATCCTTTTTGCTGTCCTTATCCTTAGCCTCCTTGGTGTAGCCGCGTACACCACATTCCCGGTTTCGATTTTGCCCGACGTCACCTTTCCTCGAGTTGTTGTGGTTGCTCAGGCTGGAGACATGCCGGTCCGCATGATCGAGGCTTCCATTGAGCGGCCCCTCGAAAATGCGATCACGACGGTTCCTGGCGTTTCTCGAATTACAGCTCGGACCAAGAGAGGTTCTACCGAAATTTCGATTGACTTCCAGTGGGGAACTGACATCCTTACGGCAGAGCAGATGGTGAATGCTAAGGTTGAGCAGGCACGAACGAGTTTTCCTCCCGGCGTTTCCACCGAAACCGAGCGGATGAATCCAACCGTATTTCCAGTCATAGGTCTCACCCTAGATTCCACTTCTCTTTCGCCCTCTCAGCTTTACGATTTAGCGCAGTTCACACTTCGACCACGATTATCGAGGGTTTACGGAGTGGCACGAGTGGTTGTCCAAGGAGGTCGGCAGCCAGAAGTAGAGGTTGTCTGCAATCCCGAGAGATTGGCAGCTCTCCATCTCTCGATAAACGACGTGACGACGGCGGTTTCAAAGTCCAACACGGTGACCGCGGTTGGAAGAATGAACTACCGCTTCCTTCAATTCCAAGTTTTGGTTGATGGACTTTCCAATAACATTGATTCTCTTAAAAACATTGCAGTTGCAACTCGATCTGGCCAGCCAGTTTTGCTGAAAGATGTTGCCTCGGTGACCCTCAATGTGGCTGATCGCACAACGGTTGTTTCTGCCAATGGCAAAGAGTCGGTGCTTCTCAACATCATCCGTCAGCCAGAAGCCAATAGCGTTCTCATGGCTCAGGGGGTCAAAAAAGAGATGGCGGCCCTTAAGAACGTATTGCCGCCTAACACCAAGCTGGGCGTGTTTTATGACCAGTCCATCTTAGTTCAATCCGCAATCAAGAGCGTTAGCGATGCGGTTCTCATCGGTGCTCTTCTTGCAGTTGTTGTTTTGATTGCCTTTTTGCGGAATGTTCGGGCAACGATTCTTACCGCGTTGATCATTCCAACCACCGTTCTCATTACATTCTTGCTGATGAGGCTATCGGGCCTGACTCTCAATTTAATGACCCTCGGAGCCCTTGCGGTGGCGATCGGACTGGTCATTGATGATGCGATTGTTGTTGTCGAGAATGTATTCAAACATCTTGGCCCAGGGGTCAGTTTGCGCGAGGCAGTCAAGGCTGCGTCTAGCGAAATTGCCAAGCCAATGATTTCCTCGACTCTGACAACGGTTGTGGTCTTCCTGCCACTATCGCTGCTGCAGGGAATTGCGGGTGCATTCTTTACCGCCCTTGCTTTGACACTCGCGATTTCTTTGCTCGTAAGCCTTGGCCTAGCCCTGTTTGCTAGTCCATCGTTATGCGCTGCATTTCTTAAGCCCCAAACTGAACATCACAAAACCGGTGCCTTAGTTAGGGGATATGAAAAGGCGCTGGACTTCGTTCTGAAAAGAAGGATCTTGGTACCCATTGGAGCCGTGGTCCTTTTGTTGGGCACCGTCTTTATAGCGGGCCATCTCAAGACGGGATTTATGCCGGATATGGATGAGGGTGCCTTTATTTTGGACTATAAGATGCCGCCTGGCACCAAGCTTTCGGAGAGCAATCGAGTTCTCAATGAAGTGGACCACATCTTAGAAACGACGCCGGAAGTCAAGAGCTTTTCAAGAAGAACCGGCACCGAGCTTGGATTTTCTATTACTGAGCCGAACACGGGAGACTACGCCGTCATGCTTCATAGCCGTCGCCATCGAGACATCAATGCAGTGATTTCGGATGTGCGCCATCGGATTGAACAAAATATCCCAAGTTTAGACATTGACTTTTCTCAGGTGCTGCAAGACTTGATCGGTGACCTATCCGGAAGCCCGGCTCCTATTGAAGTCAAAGTCTTTGGCAAAGATAAGAAAGTTGATGAATCGGCTGCCAAGATGCTTGCCAAAAAAATTGGCAAGATCAAAGGCATTGCAGATCTCAAGAATGGAATTCGGGAAGCGGGCCCCCAGTTTGTGCTTAAAGTCAACCCAACAATTGCGGGGCGATTGGGCCTGAATGCAGCAGATATTGCCGACCAAGCCAATAATGGTTTGCTGGGGTCAGTGGCGACCGACTATTATCAAGGAGATCGTGTTGTTCCGGTACGGGTGCGCTATCCTCTGCAGTTTTGGAAGTCTCCAACAGCGGTTGCAAACATGCCGATTACCTTGAGCAATGGTCAAATTGTGCCATTTGGAACTTTAGGAACCCTGATCAACATCCCAGGAAGCACAGAGGCTTTTCGTGAAAACCAGCAGCGACTGGTGCGGATCACGGGCCGATTAGACAATACTGACCTCGGAACCGCGGTGAGGAACATCCAGCAAGTTCTAGCCAAAACTCCGCTGCCGCCAGGCGTCACCACAAAGCTAGGAGGCGCCTACAAAAGCCAACAGCAATCGTTTAACAATTTGATCCAGGTATTGGTCATCGCGATCTTATTGGTGTACATGGTGATGCTGTTCCAATTCGGATCATTTACAGCTCCGACTGTCATCCTCTTAGTTATGCCACTCGGTCTATTTGGGGCAGTGCTCGCCTTGTGGATTACTGGCGTAGCCCTGAACGTATCTAGCTTCATGGGGGCCATTATGTTGGTGGGAATTGTCGTTAAAAATGGCATCCTGCTTTTAGACCGTGCTCAGGAAGCGGAACGGGACGGGCTTGGTCCTATTGAAGCGGTAAAGGACGCAGCAAGGCAAAGGCTGCGCCCCATCCTGATGACAACACTCACTGCAATCCTAGGGTTGGTACCTCTAGCTTTAGGGCTCGGTGCCGGTGCAGAAATGCAGCAGCCGCTGGCGATCACCGTCATTGGAGGCTTGACTTTTTCGACCTTGGTGACTTTAATCGCGGCTCCCACTCTTTATGCGTCGTTCAGGGTCACCCAACAGCGGTTTCATCGCGCCAAGAACAAGCATGATATTGAATTGGATGATCGCTCAGAGGGCTTAAGGCACGCACCGTTAGTGGATTAAACATCCTTAAGTGAGATCCAAACAAGGTGTTCGTCACTTGATGCCGCGTTTGAGTGATCGTGCCGATGGGGCGGGACTTGATCTCAGGAGATGGCTCGCCTCTGGATCGTTCATAATGATGAGGTTCCAAATTCTATGAAAGCCGCGCTAATTGGATATTCTCAATCGGGAAAGACGACCATCTACCGGGCCGCTTCAAGAGGGCTTGCTAAGGGTGACGTTACGGCAGTGCCGGTTCCAGATTCTAGGTTTGATGCGATTGTTAGCCAAGTTCAGCCTAAAAAGCAAACTCCAGCTACCGTCATTATCCACGACGATCTTGACTCCATATCGGGGACAGGTCGACCATTTAGCCAAAAGCTACTCGATGATGCCAAAAAGGTTGATTTGTTGATCCATGTTGTTCGGGCGTTTGAAAACCCAATCGCTCCGTTTTATGCTGAAGTGAATCCAATTCGCGATCACGAAAATATAGAAGTCGAAATGGTCTTGGCTGATTTGCAGATCATTGAGAACCGGCTTGAACGGCTCAAACGGTCTTTGACCGTTAAAAATCCGGGCTCTACTGACTATTTAGAAAAGGTGCTATTTGAGAGGGTCAAGCCAGAATTGGAATCGGGAAAGGCTCTGCGGCGGCTTGAGATTGAAGAAGAAGAAGCGCAAATCCTGCGCAATTATCAACTTCTGAGCATTAAACCGGTCATCACTGTATTCAATACCGCTGAAAGCGGGAGCGCGTTCATCACCGATGCTAAGGTTGAAGAATTAAACCGGAATGGTGCGGTTGCGATCTCGATTTGCGGAACGATTGAATCTGAGCTCGCAGAAATGGATGGTGCCGATCAAGCCGAGTTCTTAGCTTCCTTTGGACTTTCTGAACCAGCTAGCAATCGGCTCATTAAGGCGGTTTATGATGCGCTGGGTCTGATCACTTTCTTTACCGCTGGTGAGAACGATACAAGGGCCTGGCCGCTTAGGGCGGGCTCCACAGCCCTCAAAGCAGCGGCGACGATTCATAATGACATCGCCAAGGGGTTCATCCGTGCCGAAGTTGTTCATTACCAAGATTATCAAGAATCAGGTTCCTTGGATGCCGCTTACTCAGCGGGGAAGATGAAACTGGAAGGCAAAGAGTACATCATTCAAGATGGCGACCTTCTTCATATTCGCAACAAAAGCTAACTCTCTTCTAAGTAGTGAACTTGCGCCAATGAGGTTTGCTTGGGCCCAATTTCTAAGACAGAATGGCAACCAGACTGCCTAAACGGAGAGATCTGATTTAGTGAGTGGTCCGGCCTGTGCTGGAAGTGTCAGTAATCGGCTGTCTTTTAGCAATAAGCTGCTGTATTTAACGATTATCTATCAATTCTAATTAAAAATAGAAGAATGAGGGCAAATTCTTTGGTTTTGATATGACGTCATATTATAATGAATGTCGCATGATATATCGTCTTATCACATCAAGGTGAGACTGTAAATCATGGCTCTGGAAGTCAACGCAGATGAACCAAGCCAATGGCCTGATTAAGAAAAAGGGAAGCAACATTACGATGAAGGATGTTGCAGCAAGAGCGGGCGTCACTTCCGTCGTCGTATCCAAAGTTTTGCATGGTAAGGCGAGCAATGTCCGGGTTAGCGCTGGCACCGCGGAAAGAGTTAAGATCGCGGCCGAAGAACTTGGCTATCGGGTAAACGTTTGGGCCCAAAACTTCCGCAATCAAGAAACAAAGACGATCGGCATTCTTCATGGCATCGGATTTGGACGGCCACTGTTCAGTAGTGGAAGCCACTATTTCAGCGTTCTTATGGATGGAATCGTCGAAGGGGCGTTTGCCTATGACCTTTCGGTAACCCTATGTCCTAAGCTTTTGCAAGATAATCCTGAAGTTGCCATCAATGACGGCAGATTCGATGGATTGGTTTGGTACAGCACCACCCCCAACCCGGTCAACCATCGCTTGGTTTTAGAGTGCCAAATGCCGCTTGTTATCATTCATGCCCACGCGGCTCAATACGAGTACCGTCATCCTACGATTATCTGTGACAACCGGCAGGGCATCAGAAACGGCCTCAACCATCTTGTTGAGTTGGGTCATGAAAAAATTGCCTTTATTAGCGTTCCATCGGATAGTGCCTTAGAGCTTCAAGAGCGTGCCCATGCGGTGCAAGCTGAATCGGAAACTCTCGGAATTGAAAAAGCAGAATGGGTGAAGTTAGCCGATTATGATCGGTCAATTGAAGAGTATTTGAGGTCAAATCGTCGCGCAACCGGCATTTTATTGCAGCATGACGGATTAGCACCTTATGTTTACCAAGCCGCAGCAAGGCTAGGAATCAGAATTCCCGAAGACGTTTCCGTAGTGGGGTTCGATTCCACTCCCTTCTGCGAGCAGCTCCGGCCGTCTTTAACTTCTATTTCTCAACCTCTTTCCCTGATGGGAGAAAAGGCAATTGACCTTCTCGTAGAGCGGATCAATAATCCTTCATCCTTGGCAAGAGAGCTCGTCATTCCGTGCGGCCTCGATGTTCGAGAAAGCACTTCGTCCAACGTTGCACAGGTTATTTATCAATGAAGAAACAGGGATTTACCCTCATCGAACTTCTCGTCGTGATCGCTATTATTGCGATTCTCGCTGCAATTCTTTTCCCCGTCTTTGCCCAGGCAAAGGCAGCTGCAAAGAACGCAGTTGATCTTTCTAATACCAAAGAACTTGGTCTCGCCAACATCATGTATTCCACAGATGCAGACGATTACTTCCCATTTGCCCTTAGAGCGGATTGGGATGAAACATGGGCGGTTATTGACCAGCCCTACGTCAAAAACTGGGGAATCTTCCGCAGTCCTTTTGATAGCAACCAGAGCTTTAATCCTGCCGACGGCTGGCTGGCTGGCTGGACGGGCATTACGTTCTCTTATGGCGCCAATGCCTACTACCATCCTGCTACGTCCAAAACTGGGACTAACTGCGGTTGCGGAAATCCATGCATTCTCGGCGGAGTCATGTCGCCAATGGCACAGCCAAACTCTTGTTCCGATGGATCCAGTTGGTTTACTTCTTGGGCTAAATCCACCACTGCTGTCACTCAGCCTGCTGGTACGGTGATGATTTCCGACAAGTTCAACACTGATGCGGTGAAAGCCAACGGGTGGGGCAACCTGACTGCCTTCTTCGGGGCTAATTTCCTATGCTTGGACTGCTACGGTGCATGGGACTGGGGCAACCCGGTTGAGGTGCCAGATGGCACTCAAAACATCAACAATATCTATCCTCAGGGGCCCAATGGATCGGTTAGCATTACAACCGCCAACCATTCCAACTTTGTGTTTACAGATGGGCACTCCAAGACGCTAAATCCGGCAAGCACGGATCCTGATCCGATCAATCTCCCCCAAGACAACATGTGGGACGCTGATCGCTAAACTCAAAATCGGCCCGGTTTGGAACTTCAAATCGGGCCAAATATCAAAATGAAAAACCAAGCCCTATCTCTTATCGTTATTGCAGCAGCGGCTCTTGTTCTGGTTGGCTGTAGTACATCGTCCCCGCCACTTACCTCAACTGATAAAGCCAACTTCAAAGGCGGCCCTCCACCCAAAGGGGTTAATGTTGGGCAAGAAATTGCGGCTAGTCAGGCGAAATGGGCAGCTTCCCATAAAGCAGCTAGCCCAGGTGGAGCCCCTCAGCCTGGGCCCTCTGGCAAATAAGGCTTTCCTGAATTGGTTTTCGTAGCTATTTAGCTAGCCAGTGAGACTGAGGTTGTAGCCGGACCGAGACCGAGCTACAACCCACTTCTTTTACGGGAAGATGCCGCGGGTCACGGTTGCGTCGGCGACCCGCCGAACTCCAATAATCAGGGCAGCGGTCCGCATATCGGTTTTGTGGGACCTCATCGTTTGCTCCACAGACGCAAATGAATTCCTCATGATTTTTGTTAGTTTGTTGTTGACCTCATTTTCTTCCCAGAAGAAATTTTGCAGGTCTTGAACCCATTCAAAATAGCTGACAACCACGCCTCCACTGTTTGCCAAGATGTCGGGCACCACAAAAACCCCTTTGTCATCAAAGATTCGGTCTGCGTCGGGGGTACAGGGTCCGTTGGCGCCTTCAACAATGATTTTGGCTTGGATTCTATCCGCGTTTTCCTTCGTGATTTGGGCGGCAATTGCCGCTGGCACAAGGATATCGCATGGTAATTCAAGAAGGTCTGTATTCGATACCGGATCCGCATCTTTATACTCACGGATGCCTCCATCTCGGCCCGAATAGCGGTTAAAGAGTTCTTGAATTGGCAATCCTTTAGGATTATAAATTCCACCAAGCGCGTCTGAAATCCCCACGACTTTGGCGCCTGCTTCTTCCGCCAATTTGGCTGCTGTAGATCCTACATTCCCGAATCCTTGAACCACGACCCGTGCATCACTCAGATTCAGATTCCTAATTTTAGCCGCCTCTTCCATAACCGTCACAACGCCCCGCCCGGTGGCTTCGGTGCGTCCCTCAGAGCCTCCAAGCGCGATTGGCTTTCCAGTTACAATGCCTGGTACCGTATGTCCCTGCTGCATTGAAATGGTGTCCATGATCCAAGCCATAACCTGGGCATCGGTCCCAATGTCGGGTGCAGGAATGTCGCTGCGCTCACCAAGCATGATATTGATTTCGGTTGCATAGCGTCTGGTCAGTTTTTCTAATTCCCGCCGACTCAGCTGCTTTCGATCAACCTTAACCGAACCCTTGGCGCCTCCATAGGGGATGTTGGCAACCGCACATTTCCACGTCATCCACATGGCAAGGGCGCTTGTTTCCCTCACATCAACATCTGGGTGGAATCTAACGCCACCTTTGGTGGGGCCGCGTGAGCTGTTGTGCTGAACTCGATAACCCTCAAAAACTTTGACACTCCCGTCATCTAGTACGACCGGAAAGTTGACAATGAGGGTCTTTTGAGGGGAGGCTAAAACTTGGTGAAGCCCATCGTCTAGGTCAAGGTAACGAGCGGCGATCGCCAGCTGCTGGCGTGCCATTTCAAATACGTCAATATGCTCACTCATAGATTCAATTATTGGGAGCTTTACAGGCTAGACAGCTTTTGAGACGATCCAACTCCTTTATGAAGGAGAGCATAGGCCGGCACTGCGAGAACTCCGTTGTACATCGCTCCTATCAGTGTATCTAATAATGCCCTTGATACATGAGGCGGTGGAGCGACAAGAACATGAACCAAAAGGCCAATCAAACTGGCAACAGTCGTAACAGACACGACGGCGAGAAGCGAGTATTCAAATCCGACCGTGCTGGCGGAGGCACAAATAAGGCCCCCGATCACCCCTCCTGCAATAAAGTGCTGGATATCAGAGCCGGCTAAAGACCCTTGAATGGTACCAATGAGAAAACCAAACATCATGGCTTTTCCTCGGGTCATGGTCATCGTAAATTGGCCAATTAAAAGAAATAGGAAGCTTGGTGCTGCTCCAAGGATCGCCACTCTTTGCGCGAGGGTCGCGTCCAACACTGCGGCAATATAAACCGATAAAAGGATGATGATCCATCGGAAGTTTATGCCTTTCATTCGATGACGTAAACCTCTCGAGTTGCCCCAACCGAAGCCCAAGGAAAGACCAAGGCGCTTCTGGTTCCAAAATCTGGGTTATCAATCACCCGGATTACCCTGCCGATTGGAATTCCGCGCGGGATGACTTTGGAATAGCCAGAAGTTGTAATGTCATCTCCCACTTGCACATTGGCTTTTGGGTTCAGAAAATCCAAATTAAGGGTTGTTGGGTCTTCTCCACGCAAAAGTCCCACGACCGGAGGATTTCTTAGAGCCATGGCTCCGATTTGGATAGCCGGTGAAGTGATGAGAACCACTTGGCTTTCATGTGCACTAACGGTTTGAACGGTGCCGAGCAATCCCTGGCCAGTGATCACTGGCATATCGGGCTTGATCCCCTGGGTTGCGCCAGCATCGAGAGTCAAACGATTCTCGTAAGGGTACAACGCGATAATATCGGCGGCAACTTTTTTGCGCCGAAGAGCAACGGGGAAGCCAGCTAGAGACTTTAACTGATTGATGGTGGATTGAAGCTGCGAGATTTGGTCCTTTTGCTGCTGATAAACCGAAGCTTCCGTTTGCAGGTTCTTTATTTGCCTTTCCAAGGCTGGTGCTCTGCCAATACCTGTAAAAAAGGCGCCGACAAGGCTAAACGTATTGGATGTCAGCCTGATGGTTGGGTCTGTAAGCCTACCAACCGCCATTGTGAGAGGGTCCATTTTCCCACGGTCACGAAAAGAAGACTGCACCTTGCCAAGGATGACGGCAACGACAAGAAGGGAAATAAAAGTGACTAAATCACGAGGTTTCTGACGCGCGTTCACCCTCTTGATGCCTTGTTAAGCATTTCCCTAAATTTAGAATTCATATGCATCTCCTCTACAACGCGTCCAGTGCCTTTCACCACGCACGTCAGAGGGTCTTTTGCGATCTTTACTGGGATACCGGTTTCGTGAGAGATCAGTTTATCAATGCCCCTCAGCAAGGCTCCTCCCCCTGCCATCGTGATGCCGTTTTCAATGGCATCAGAAGCCAATTCAGGAGGGGTGGCTTCTAGGGTCAGTTTAACGGCTTCGACGATGCTATTCAGGGGTTCGGAAATGGCTAGCCGAACTTCTTCGCTCGTGATAGTGGCTTCTCGGGGCAGACCTTGCTGCATGTCCATTCCTGCCACCTTCATCTGCATTTCTTGAGCCAGAGGGAAGGCAGAGCCAATCTGAATCTTTGCCGATTCACCGGTTCGGTCTCCGATCAAGAGGTTGTAAGCCCGTCTGACGTAGTTATTGATCGCCTCGTCAAGTTCATTTCCGGCAACCCGTATCGAGCGGCTATTCACAATTCCGCCTAAGGAGATAACCGCAACTTCGGTTGTGCCCCCGCCAATGTCAACAATCATGGAGCCACAGGGTTCTTCGACTGGCAGATCCGCACCAATGGCAGCAGCCATAGGTTCTTCGATGACATAGGCGTGGGTTGCGCCTGCCTTTTTACTGGCTTCTAGCACTGCAAGCCTTTCGACTTCCGTCACGCCGCTGGGTATGCCGACAACAACTGACTTTCTTAAAAGAAATTTGCTTGTTGTTTTGCCGATGAAGTGATCTAGCATTCTATAGGTCACCTCAAAATCGGCAATAACCCCATCTTTCATTGGTCGATGGGCAATAATGTTGGCTGGCGTGCGCCCTAGCATTCTTTTGGCTTCTTCACCAACTGCCAAAGTTTCGCCGGTTTCCTTGTTCATGGCAACCACGCTCGGCTCATTCAGAACAATGCCTTGCCCTCGCAAGTAAACAAGGGTGTTTGCAGTTCCGAGGTCAATCCCAATGTCGCGGGTCATGCCTGCAAAGATGCGGTCAAAAAACGATTGAAGGGTGTTATTCAAGGTCTTCACCTTCTTCATCAAGCCCAACTTCGGTTCCCAGGGCATCGGTTGTGAGCCGCTTAGCTAGAGTTTCTTGGGAAATTGCAGAAAGAATGATTGTGTTGCTGTCGGTAAAAATAACGCACTTTGTTCTTCTACCTTGGGTTGCATCGATGAGGGAACCTGATTTGCGCATAGTTTGGATAAGTCTGCGCATTGGCGCTGATTCGCTTGAGACCATGGCCACGATTCTATCGGTCATAACATAGTTATAAAATCCGACATTGAGAGCGGGGGCATTGGACAAATTAGAAACTCCGGTGCGTGATCACGAGGCGATTGTTTATCAACACCAAATGTTATTATAGATTCTGAACCGGCTTGGCTGCTTGATGGCAATAAAGAAACTAAGCTCGGTTGAATAAGATCAACCGAGCTTAGTTTCTTTGCAGTAAGCAATTGCAGACCGCTTACCTGTTTGGTAGACCCAAACGTATTGAAGTTGGCTAACCGCCTTTCATGCCGCTAGCCATTGGTCCTTTAGGACCACCGCCCATTGGACCACCCATTGGTCCGCCAGGCCCCATTGGACCGCCTCGACCCATTGGGCCACCTCGACCCATCATGCCACCGCCGGCCTGACCGCTTCCGCTCCCTGGAAGGCTTGCCGCCATAACGACGCTGCCAGTGGGAAGTTGGGCAGGAGTGCTTACCGTAAAGCTAGGCGGACTGGTAGGATCATCAATCTGGGGACGGAGCAAAAACCAAAAGCCTGCGGTGACGATCAGCATCAGTACGAACGCGACAATCATAAAAATCAGGTCGGTTTGTGGGATGGAATTCTTTTTCATCTAGCCTCAATAAAATTGGACGCGAAGTCTTGCCAAAATGTTACCTTTCAAACGATGCCCGCTTTAGAAAATTTAAAGGATCGAGTTATCGGGTTTATGTATGAACTCTATCTGAGTTGATTGTTGTTGCCCGATGCTGCATACCGCTTTGGAAGCAAGTCCATTTTTACAAAGGTCAGCCGCTACGGATTCTGCTTCTGCCTCGCTTCTAAAGATTCCAAAAACCGAAGATCCAGAACCACAAAGCCCGCCCGATACTGCGCCATGTTCAATCAGGGTTTGAATAGCGGATTTGCATTCATCTGGCATCACCAAATGAAAGTCATTGGTAATCCAATTGACGCCATATCCTGGTTGCGATCTTTGGTGTTCGCTCTCCGCCAATCGTGCCTCATCAAGTGCCTTGTAAGCGGCGGGAGTGCTACACTTGGCGTTTGGAAACGCAAGAACCAGCTGGATTTCCTTGTCTTCAAGCTGAGTTATCCTTTCTCCGTATCCGGTTCCTAAGGCGTGGCCTCCTCTCAAGAAGAAGGGAACATCTGCCCCCACGCTTTTGGCAACCGACTCAAACTCAAAATCTGGCACGCTGGGTGGCACTATCTTGCGGATGATCCTCAGCAAACCGGCTGCGTCCGAGCTTCCGCCTCCCAACCCAGCCTGATCAGGGATCCCTTTTTTGAGATGAATACCAAGGGGCGGCAAACTAGCTGCTTCTCCAATGAGCCTTAGAGCTCTTGTCACCGTGTTGACTTCGGGAAGTTGCATACCCTCAACTGCAAATTTTGATTGACCAACCGTAACCAATAGCTCATCAAACAATGAAATGGTAATAAATTCGGTCTCAATTGGATGAAAATGAGTTCGATCCGGCGGGTGTACGATCAGGCTAAGGTTGACCTTAGCGGGGCAAAGTGTTCGATAAACCATGTTATTCCTGATCACTGGCCCGAAGGTAGATCTTCATTTTGCGGTCGAAAAGGAGGGGGTTGTTTTCTTGAGGCTGTCTGATCTTTATTGCCTTGATCAGCACCAGCCGGTTGATCTAATTTTTCATTCTCGTCCGAGTCGCTTGGAAGGATAGGATCAATGCCGGACCTGGTGCCATCCACCGCGACCAGAGTCGGATAAATCCCAAAATCAAGTTCGTCAAGGGCTGCCGAAATGGAAGCCATTTGCAGTTTAACTTCAGCAAGGCTTGTGAGGAGGGCATTACTGGATCCATCATCCTTCTTCTTGGTAAGTTTCAATCCCATCAAATTGAGTCTCAGAGCATCCATTGCGGTAATGAAGACTTCAACTTGGGCATCGCTCCTTACAATGCTCATTTGGACGCCTTGTAGCCGTTTTTTATATTCCGCCCGGTTTTTATCGGCAGCAACCCACAGCTCATTAGATTGCTGGTCTGGCACATATCCATGGGCTCGAATGGCAGTCGAATAAGAATTGGGATCGGTGTATTGAACACCCTCGCTTTTGTGCAACTCATGGGCGATAAGATCAGCCATCCGTAAGGTCTGGTACAACTCGTCACGAACCCTTTCTATGGTTTTTGGGATTTCAGTAAGGGTGCCAGAGCGGGTTTGAGGCACCGTCTTCATCATTGCCGTAAACCGTTCGACTCGGTCCTTGCACTCCGTCCATCTCAGTTCAAAATACGGATTGTGAAACAGTTTGGACTGGGTAGATTTACGAGCTTTGTGAATTGCGACCCACGAAGTATAAGCAGCTAGCCCAACAAAGATAAAAGGTATTGGAGCTTCTTGCCATCCGATTGCGGCTAAGAGCACAAAGACAGCGATGAGAACAAACCTCGGCCACTGACGCTTGAGTTCTTTTTCGTAGAGCTTCTTATCGATCTCTTCGAGATCATGCACGATTTCGTATTACCCCAAGTCGGGCCAAGCCAAAATTGTGGGTAGAGTTTGCTCGAAGCAGTAAGCCATCTGAAGAAGCTTTTCGTCTTGGCATTGGGGGGCCAAGATTTGCATTCCAACCGGTAAACCGCTTGTAAAACCACAGTTAAGACTAATTCCAGGAATACCCGCCATATTGGCGGGGATCGTGCAAAAGTCAAGAACCTTGAGTGCCAGTGGGTCATCCATCAGAGATCCAAGCTTAAACGACGGGATCGGGCTTGTTGGGCTGATCAGCACATCGAAGCCGGAAAAGGCTTGATTGAGCTCCTGGGTCATTTTTGCCCTGACGGTCTGAGCCCGAACATAAAAGGCATCGTAATAGCCAGCGCTCAAGGCATACGTTCCGATCATGATTCTGGTTTTTACTTCCTTTCCAAAACCTTCTGCCCGAGTTTTTTCGACCATGTGGACGTGGCCAGAACCTTCTGAGCGAGGGCCATATCGAATGCCGTCAAACCGTGCAAGGTTGGAACTTGCTTCAGCTGGTGCGATGATGTAATACGTCGTGACCCCATAATTGAGGGACGGTATAGAGACTTCCTCTATTTGGGCACCGGCTTGGCTCAATAACGAGACAGCGGACTCAAAAACACTTTTGACTGAGCCGTCAGTCCCTTCGCCCAGGGTCTCCTTGATAATCCCAACTTTGGTACCTTTCAAACTTCCGTTTTTGAGGTCTTTGGTACTTATTGGCCCAAGCTCTCTAGAAGTGCAATCCATGGGATCGTAGCCGGTTACAACCTGCGCCAGCTCCGCGACATCTTCTACACTTCGCCCGAAGGGTCCGATTTGATCAAGGCTCGAAGCGAAAGCCACAAGACCATATCTGGAGCAACGGCCATAAGTTGGCTTGAATCCCACCGTGCCGCAAAGTGATGCGGGCTGTCGAATAGATCCACCGGTGTCTGACCCTAACGAAATCGGCGCAAGCCTAGCCGCAACCGATGCGGCTGAACCTCCGGAACTGCCTCCCGGAGAGCGTTCTAAGTCCCAAGGATTGTGAGCAATTTTGTAGGCACTTGTTTCGGTAGAGGCGCCCATCGCAAACTCATCCATGTTTGTTTTGCCAAGGATTGGCATGCCACTGCGCCTGACAGCCTTGATCACGGTGGCATCAAATGGCGGGATGTATCCTTTAAGGATTTTGCTGGCGCACGTCGTTTCCAGCCCCTTGGTTGAAATGTTATCTTTGACTGCTATCGGGACGCCGCAAAGCGCACCGCCTTCACCAGAATCAATAAGCTGCTGAGCCTCCTTGGTAGCAGACATGCATTCTTCTTGGTTGAGTGCCAAGAAACTGCCGATTTTTGCATCATGGGCATTAATTCGATCCAAAAAAGCGGTTGTGACTTCTTGACACGAAACTTCCTTGGAACGGAGTTTGCGTCCAAGGTCAACCGCGCTCAGATCAACGAGCGACTCAAGGTGACTAGACATCTTGGATTAGATTAGTCTTCAATGATAGTCGGCACAACAAACAGCCCAGCCTTCATAAGGGCTGCGTTTGAAAGAGCCTGCTCTCTGGAGAAGTCAACCGACACCAGGTCTTCGTCCCACACGTTTGTGCTGTCTACTGCGTGAGTAGCAGGCGTCATGGAACTCATGTCAATCCCTTGGATGTCGGAAAAATGGCCAATTAGCGAATTCAATGCGCCTTGCAAAGCATAGACATCGTTATCATTGAGTTCAAGGCGAGCAAGCTTTGCCACGTGCCTCACTTCGTCGAGGGAAATTGACATGATTTATAGTCTAGCACGAACTTTCCCAAATAGGACTTTTTTCGGCCCGCAATATTACTAGGTTTCGCGAATCCAAATTGGAAATTGTAAAGAGTTGCCAGTAATTTTCCTTGCATAATGAGTAACAGATTGCCTACTCGCACTCGCAGTCATTACCCGGTACTTACCTTCACTGTTGTGACCCTCGCCGTCTTTGGGCTGGTCAAGGTGATTCTTCACCCATACCTTCAGCCAGAAGCCATCAACGGCTTAAGTGGGCAAAGTGACTTGTTTTTGCAGCAAGGAGCAACGGAGCCGATCGACTGGAAACTCATGTCTAAAGACGCTCTGGCAACAGCCAAGCGCCAAGATAAATTAATTTTGCTTTACTTTGGGGTGACGTGGAGCACATCGGCAAAGAGAATTGACAAAGAGATCTTTCACGACAACTCTGTGGCCAAGTACCTTACAAGGAACTTTGTTTGCATTCGAGCCGACCTCGATGATCACCCCAATCTCTTCAGCCTCTATCTGCCTGTTAGCCGCGCTTCACAGAGCATTAACCCAATCTGTCAACTGTACATCCTGAGTCCCAACGGAAAACTGCTTGCACCTGTCGAAAAAAACTCGGCTTGGTCCATGGGAGACTATAGCCATTTTCTTAGCGAACTTATCCAAGAAGAACATCAATACCAGAAGGACGAGGTAGCTGAGTTTGCGGGCAGAATTGTGGAAACCACGCCGGGATTAGATCAAGAAGTTGATTTTAATTCTCTTGTGAATCCAAATTTGCCTCCCGTTTCCAACCACCATTTGCTAGATTTAGCAAGTCAAAGTGTGCGGGCAGTCCAAACAGCACCTCAAACCAATATCCGCTATGAATATATTGCTCCTGAGGCATGGCAATTTACTTGCCTGGCGGCGGGTTCAATTCAGGCACAAAATTTGATCAATTCACTTTTGACTAGCCCAACGGTGGACTGGATTGATGGAGGGTTCTTTTACGGCTCATCGGGTGATAGGTGGGCGACTCCTGTTTATGATGAACCGGCCGCGTCAAACGCAGAAATGGCACTGCTTTTGGCCGAGCTGTCGGTCTTGAACCATAGCTCGATTGATCGATATTTGGCAATGGCAACCATTCATGTGCTGCTCAAACAATTTCCAGGGCAAGACGGGTTACTAAGATCAGCAAGGATCGCCCAGCCTTCTTTCCGAACGTTTCGAAGCAAGCGGTATTCCATGACCCCCGAATTGCTACGCCAAGTCTTTCCGAACTTACAAGACCGGCAATGGGTTTGGAATAACTTAGGATTGCGGGTGGAAACCAATCCCGACATGATTCCCGAAGTCACAAATCTCAGCCTCATTGATACTGATCTTCCTCAACTTCAAAAATCACTGTCCAAAATGCAAAGCCAAGCGTCGCCATCAAAGTTTGATGACTTGGAGACTTCAGGACTCAATGGAATATGCATCGAAAGCTTGATTAAAGCCACGCAAATTCTTAATGACCAAAGGGACAACCTTGTTGCAACTGACCTTTTTCAAAGACTTTTGGGCTTACGTACCCACAACCTCATTCTGCACAGGGAAGGCGACGCGCAAGCAAGCCCTTATTTAGTGGACTACCTTGGATTTTCTGCAGCTGCCTTGGCCGATTTCGAGACAACGGGAAGTGTCAGCGCGTTGGTTGAAGGGGCTAAAGTTCTGCATTATGCCATGGCAACATTTCCAAAAAATACACTGTCCGGTCTTCCCGCCCCAGCAATGGCACCCCTTGATTACGGGTTAGTCGACGGAAACTGTCCGCAACTCTCCGATGATTCTAGTGAAAGCGATTCCGCACTTGTCATCCGACTGTGTCATGAATACGGAATCGCTCTTTCCCAGTCTCAGCCCACACAATTGCAAGAATGGGCTAGGAATTGGCGAACTCTAAGCATCAATCTTAGCAACCAAGTTACGCCAATTGCCTCAAAGTTGGGTATCCAAGGTGGCGGCGTTTTTCTTGCCCAGGCTCTCACCCAAGATGGCAGGTTTGCGGTTGCCGTGGGGCAGAATCCTGCCAATCAAGCCGACCTGCTCATGGAAAAAGCTCCTCAATTTCCTGTCTTTCCCGCTATTGGTCCCGTTTGGCCCTCAATGCAAGGGAAGAAGCTTGGCTACTATGTTTGGCGCAATGGGCAATTTACGGGTCCGCTAACCCTCAGCCAAGCAGCGGTCATCCTTAATGAACCTTTCAATCTGCCTTAACGGGGGCTTGCCACCGGCCAAATCAAGGGGATCGGCTTAAGCGCCGCGAGCTTTACCAAAGATGTTGGGGTTTCTAGGCGGAAAAGGACCAGATGACTCGGGCTCTGATTCCAAAGTCGATTCTGTCCATGGTTCGGCTTGGTAATGCACGCCAGACTCTTCTAACTTCAAGCCTTCCGCAATCTCAAGCTTGTCTACTTGGTCGAGATGCTGCTCTAGCAACTGTCTGAATCCGTCAACAAATCTTTGCCTTTCAACCTGTGCATGCTTCAGCTCCCAATTCTCTTCGTTGATCCTTCTTTGCGCCCTTGCAATGATCTCATCGGCGTGCCGATTTGCGGCGCTGATGATCATTTCTTTTTCTCGGACCGCCGCGGACCGCAGTTCGTCTATGGCCCTTTGAGCATCTCTTAAGCTTCGCTGAGAGATTTCATCTTGCTGAGATGATTGCCGAGCGCGTTCCATTTCGTGCTCTAAATCTAACAGTTTGGCGCGAAGCCGAGAGATTTCTGATTCCATGGTCTCTCGATCCCTAGCCGCTCTTTCTGAATCTTGAAGCAAAGATTTGTTGGCAGAGCGAAGGTCGGCTAGCTGGGCTTCAAATTCTGGGCTTGCCTGAGCATTGGCTAACTTTAAGCTAAGGTTCTCTTGCTCTAAGCTTGTCAGTTGAGCTTCCGATTCGGATAACCGGTTTGACAAGGCATCATTTCTGGACTTAAGGGACAAAATATCAGCTTCGATCGCGTGAAATCCGGCTTCTTTTTCTAAGACTTGCGCCTGAAGCTTTGAGAGTTGCTCTTTGAGTTCAAGTTCGATATGCTGGAAGTCGGTCTTGTCATCTTCAATCCTCTGGATTGTTGAGCGCAAAACGTCTAAATTCGATTCTAAAGACGTCTTTTCTGTTATCCAAGCCGTCCTCTCAACTTCATGGGCGTTAGCAATTTCCGAAAATCGTAATTCCAGATCCGAAAGAGCCCTTAGCTTTTCTGAGTAATCATTTGAGTTGCTCTCAGCTTGTAAAAGTTTGGATTCAACTTCGGCTCGATCCGCCACAAGGTTGGCGTTGCTGCTTGTGAGTGCGGCGACTTCTGATTCCAGCCGAGAGACCGCTTCTTGCAATGCGCCGACCTGAGAGTTAGCAGCTTCTGACGCTTGCCATGCCGATTCTTTTTCTGAATCCGCGTGGTGCAATCCTGCTTCTAGTTCTTGGATTCTCCTTTCAAGGTGGGATTTTTCGTCGTTGTGGCGATTCTTTTCATGCTCAATCTCATGAACCAGGGATTCCAACCACTGAATGTGCTCGGGGCTTGGAGCAGAATCCTTTGTTTGCTGCAGTTCGGACCTAGCCGAATCCAGTTCAATTTGTAGCGTCCGCCTCGCTACCTCAATTTGGGTGATTTGGTCTCCCTGACGCTGCACCTCAGCGGTCATAACTGCCGCATTCTGAAGCAAGACTTCATTTTGCCGAGCTAGCTCACTATTGAGGGTTTCTAATTCATAAATCCGCGCTTGAAGTTCGGCCGCGTCACCACCTTGTTGCGCAGTGTTGTTTTGAACTTGCTCGAGCTGCTGCCGCAACGATTCATTGATGGCTTCTAATTGGTGCTTTGCCTGCTCCAATTCAGATACGTTCTCTGCCTGTTCATTGCCTTCCGCTGAGCCCCGAATCTGGGCTTGCAGCGCTTGATTCTGTGAATTTAGTTCCTGGTTGAGGTGCTCGTACTCAGTTTTAATGGCTTCGAGTTCAGCAATTTGTTTCAAATAATTGGACGCATCGGGGTGATCTCCAGAGATTTGGTTGAGTAAAGCTTGGTTCTGAGATTGAAGTTCTTGGTTCAGACCCTCGAGTTGAGTTTGTGACTCTTGAAGCCTCTCTAATTGGCCCGACAAGCGCTGAATATCTTCGGTAGGGCGTTCAATTTGCAAGAGAAGCCACTGGTTGCGGTCCGCCAGTTCAGATTTTTCTTTTTCAAGTTGGTTGATTTGCTCTTGGAGGGCAGATAGTTTCTGCTGTGTTTCTTTGATTTCCGCGGCAAGTTTCTCGTTTGCAGTTTGGTGATCCGTTAACTTCAGTTGAGTAGCGTTCAGTTTGTTCTTTAGGACAACTTTATCTCTGGTGAGTCCTTCCATGTAGGACTGGACTTCGCTTCTCTTGGCGCCAAATATAGACCAACGGATTCTTGGAGGCTGATTCATTGCAATTCAAAAAGAGCCATGGGTTTAATCTAGACTCATAGAAAGTATTGGCATTTTTACCGGAAAGTGAGAGGCGATTCTGAAGTTTTGCAAAACAGCAGGATGCAATCCTTAGTTTGCCCTCATAAGGTCCAAGGATGATATGTCGAGTAGCCTAGCACCAATGAGATTCAGGCTCATGCTTAGGTTGTTTTAAGTTAAGTAGAAATCACAGGATTTTGGTCCCTTCATAACTTCTTCTTAACCAGAGTTGAAGCCAAAATGGAAAGGGAATTTAACCTTCCTAATTAAAAGAAAAATGCTTACTTTTCTGGCACTTAGCCTAACAACTGCACTCACCCCAATGAAATCTCCTTCGCAAGTGATGCTTACCGCTGGCAAAACGGTCGAACTGCCCCTTCCTGGCCGATTTGATTATATGAACTTCGACCCTTACAAGGGATACGTCTTGGCGTCTCACACCCAAGCTCACACCCTAACCGTTTATAACATCCACACCCATAAAGTGGTTGAACTTCCAACTGGCACCGTGAACGGTCAAGAAGTGGTCCATCAATGGAATCGCATTTACGCGGGAGGCGGTGGTGATGTTCTTTGTGAAATCAATGAATCCAATCTGAAGATCATCAAAAAGGTCAAGTTGGAAGGACATGGTGACGCGCTTGCGGTTGACACTAGGCATCATTTGCTGTTCCAGTGCCACGATGACCACCACAACATTTGGGTTTTTGGTGCCAGGAACCTCAGTTACAAGGGTTCCATCGATATCGGTGGGGTGCCCGAGTACCTCGTATTTGATCCCCGCACTGACCTCATTTATGTAAACATCAAGCACCACCGAGAGATCAAGGCGATCAATCCCGTCAGCATGAAGGTAGTCAAGACTTTCAGCACAGGGAAATTGGATACGCCCAGCGGATTAGTTTTTGATGCAGAACGAAACGTGTTGGTTTGTGCAGGAAGAAATGGCATAGCCGAGTCCTTTGACCCCAAGACTGGCAAGATGGTTGGCAAAGCCGAGATCACAGATGGCATTGACCAATCTGCCCTAGATCCCAGATGGCACGTGGTCTATTCGGACGGCCACGGATCCATCACTGCCGTTCAAATCACCAAAAAAGGATTAGTATCGGCCGGCAATACCACGGTTAATGTCGGTGCCCATACCTTGGCGGTGGATCCAAAGACTCACGACGTTTGGATTTGCTATGCAGACGCCACAAAGGCTTATCTGCAGGTCTACCACGTCATGTCCATGTAATAAACCAAGCCTTTTGGAAACTTACCGCGTTGGCTGCACTCTGATCGGAGGCAGCCAACTTTTTTTGGCGACGACCAGAATAACAATAATTGAATGGGGTGGTTGACTTAAGACCACCTGTTAACCAAAGACGGCAGAAGTTATAATTGTATCGGATGGACCTTTACAAGGCGATTGTACGACCCCTAGCCTTTCGCCTTGATCCTGAATTTGCTCATCACTTGGCTATGATGGCGGTGAATTCTGGCCTCCTCCAAATCAAGCCGGTGACAGATATCCGGCTATCGCAGACCCTTATGGGGCTTCACTTTGCCAACCCAATTGGCCTTGCTGCTGGGTTTGACAAAAATGGAGTTGCTATAGATCACTGGCATAAGCTTGGGTTTGGCTTTGCCGAAATCGGGACAGTGACTTACATCGCTCAGCCAGGTAATCCGCGCCCGAGGCTATTTAGACTTCCTGACGAGAAGGCGCTCATCAATCGCATGGGATTCAATAATGATGGCGGGTTAGAGGTTGCTAGGCGGGTCAAGGCATCCAGTTCCATGATTCCGCTTGGAATCAACATCGGCAAGTCCAAAACTACCGATCCAGCCGATGCTGCCGCTGAATACGAAGATACTGCCGCTCTCTTCGCGAACCTAGGCGACTATCTGGTGATCAATGTTTCGTCACCGAATACACCTGGTCTCAGGCTGCTTCAGGCTCCTGCCGAGGTCAAAAAAATTGTGGATTGTGTTCGCCAATCAAGCCCAAAACGCAAGCTATTTTTAAAACTATCGCCGGACTTGGCTGATGAAGATCTTGATGAGCTTTCCGATTTATCTTTAGAATTGGCTCTTACCGGAATCATTGCAACCAACACTTCAACCGCAAGGGGCATGCTGGCAACTGATCCTCACCAGGAAGGCGGATTATCTGGCCGACCCTTGAAAGAGATGGCAAACGCGGCTTTAACCCGCATTGCTCGAAGAACCATGGGAAATTTGATGCTCATTGGAGTGGGTGGCATTGAAACTGGCGACGATGTTTACGAGAAAATAAGGCTTGGCGCCCATTTGGTGCAGGTGTACACGGGCTGGATTTATGGCGGACCCTCCTTTTGCAGAAAGCTTAACTTGCGCCTCTTAGAATTGATGTATCAAGATCATGCAAAGAATTTAGACGCGGTAAGAGGGGCACTACTTTGAAAAGGGTGCTTCTCAATTTATCAAATTCCGAGTAGATTTATCTTAATGAAAGCAATCGTCTACGAGCAGCACGGAGAACCTGATCAACTTCATCTTGCCGAGGTACAAAAGCCAAAACCCGCAAGAGATGAGGTTTTGGTCAAGGTAGCCGGAGTTGGACTCAACCCAGTAGATCTCAAGATTCTTAAAGGTTTTTTTTCAACCCAGTTGCAATTTCCATTTATTCCCGGATCGGAATTTAGCGGAACGGTTGAAGAAGTGGGCGAAGGGGTTAATGATTTTGCGGTTGGAGATGCTGTTTTTGGTCTTGCCAAAAATACACTGGCTGAATACGTATGTGCAGGAGTTGAAAGCACGGCTAAGGCGCCAGCTTCTCTGGATTTGCCGACGGCAGGCGTTGTGCCGGTAGCCGCCATGACGGCTTGGCAAGATCTCCATGATCAGGCAGGAATCAAGGCGGGGGATCGGGTGTTGATCCATGCCGCTGCTGGCGGAGTTGGGACATTTGCAGTTCAGATTGCCAAAGAAACAGGAGCTTATGTTATTGGCACCGCAGGCCCCGAGAATCACCACTATTTGGAGCGGTTGGGGGCAGACGAAGTTATTGACTACCGCTCTGTTAAGTTTGAAGATGCGGTCTCAGATATTGATATCGTGCTTGATCTAATTGGTGGAGATGGGACTGTCAAGAACCTCAAGGTTATGAAGAAAGGTGCGATCTTAATTGGGGTCAACGGACCATTTGACACAGCCCCGTTCGAGAATGAAGGGAAGAGGGCAATATTCTGGAGCATGAAACCCAACCGAAGGCAGTTGGATCACATTCGAGACATGATTGAAGATGTGAAGCTAAACGTAGTTGTATCGGACCAAGCTCATTTGGATCGAACAAGAGAAGGTTTTGAGGTCCTCGCAAAGGGCCATGTAAAAGGCAAATTGCTAGTTATCGTTGACCCCATCTTCTCCCCATCTTAAGTCTGAAATGAGAAAAGGCGGAATTGCAGTGAGTAATTCCGCCTTTGTTTGCTGAAAAGGGGTGGCTACCTTCTTAATTTAGCAAGCAGCCTGAGGATTTCAAGGTAAAGCCATACCAAGGTCACCATGATCGAAAACGCACCGTACCATTCCATATACTTCGGTGCGCCTTCTGCAGTTCCTTGGGCAATGAAGTCAAAGTCCAAAATGAGGTTCATGCACGCGAGGCCAACAACAAACAAGGAAAAGGCAATTCCTAGCACCGTGGGGTGGGTAAGGAATTCAAAGTGGATTCCAAAAAACTGTCCAATGATGGCGAATATATAGAAAAAGAAGACGGACATTGTTGAAAAGATAACAATCCGTGTGAACATTGGAGTAACGCGTATGACTTGTGAGCGGTACAGCACAAGCATGGAGAGGGCAGCAAATAGGGTCAACCCAATTGCAGGCAACACAATGCCCGGGTAGCTTCTTTCAAAGAAGTAAGAGATGCCTCCAAGTAAAAAGCCCTCTAGCACAGCGTAAAGTGGTGCAGTAAATGTTGCCACTTGGGGCTTAAAAATGGTGACCATCGACGTGATGAATCCACCGATGAATGCTCCGATCATCACTGGAACCGCAATCTGCGGTGACGTATGAACAAGGGTGACTTCAATGCCAGCTGTTATCAATGCAAAGAAAACTAAAAGCAGACTCTTGGCAAGCGTGCCATCCACCGTCATGCGGTCAACGCCAGTGTATGCCCTTGCCGAGGCTTGGAATGGATTATTGCGCAAGGCAGGATTGCCTCTTCTACCTCGCTGACCGGAACGTGATTGGTAAGACATATATCTTTAATAACATTTTACGTCCAAATTTGGTTTCTCGTGCAATGCCGGCAAAAAAAAGGGCCCCGGAAATTACCGGGGCTTTATGAGGACCAGACGCTCAGCCAATTGGGGGAGAGTTCCGAGCGATCTAGATATATGTTATGACGATTTTTTTTTGCCTAAGTTTCCTTTATTTCTTGGATAAAGCTAAATTCTAGGGAGATTCCAAGATACGTCTAAATCCAGCCCCTTCACCTTCTACTTGGCGAAGGGTGCGGATTGGCATTTCGATGCTTTCCGCAAAGTTAATCAATCTCTGAAAGGACATGAGTTGCCGATCAACCATAGCGATGGCAGGAAGCTGGATTGCAAATGTTGCCGGCATGCGTCGGCTTGCATGGTCTCTTAAAAGGGTGCGCAAATCCTCGTCTAACACAGAAATCGTGCCAGACGCTTTCACCAGGTCCGAATCTACTGCCACCGTAAGCGGGAAGAATTTAGTGCGATGAGCGCCAGGATCGGTCTTGGCTGACAAAAACTTTGCTTCCGCAGGCAGTGATGCGTCTGATGGCCATTGGTCTCGATAAGCAACGCCCCTAAGCTCGTAGTCCGTTGCAAAAGATAGCTTTCTTGCCGCTTCAAACCCTTCTTCTGCCTTGCTGGGATCCAAGCATAACCAATCGAGGTCGTGTCCTTCTTGAAGAAGCGCAACTATGAGCGAGGGAAACGCCCTGATGACCTGCTCAGTGGCAAAGAAGTGAAGCCTTGGCCCTAATTTCCTAACGACATCAAGCAGTCTGATAAACATAGCCGGCTCACTGTGGGGCAATTCACCCGGACCGCACGATTGCCAAGGAACGTAATCAAGATCAACTCGGACGCATAAGTACACGTTAGCCCTCTATCAAAGGAATCGCAACAATCCCTGGCAGAACCCTGCCCTCTAGGAATTCTAACGAGGCACCGCCCCCTGTGCTGATATGGGTTAATTGATCGGCAAACCCAAACTGTTCCACGGCAGCAGCAGAATCACCCCCGCCTACGATCGTCGTGCCAGAAGACTCTGCCATCGCCTTAGCCACTGCCTTGGTACCTGCCTCAAAAGGCTTCATTTCAAAGACCCCCATCGGACCGTTCCAAAGCACGGTTTTAGCATCCAAGATGATCTTTGCGTAGTGCTGCGACGATTGGGGACCAATATCCAGCCCCATCAAATCTTCGGGAATGCCGTTGTTGCTGCAGGTCACAGGAGTCGCTTCCGCAGAAAAGGCATTCGCGCAAACGTAGTCAGTCGGCAGTACCAACTTGGGGTTTTCCATGAGCTTTTTTGCGTAGTCCAAGCTTTCCGTATCGAGAAGGGACTTCCCAACCGAATGGCCCCTCGCTTTTTCAAATGTAAACGCCATAGCCCCTCCTACCAGCAATTGGTCAACTTTCGGAAGCAAGTTCTCGATCAACTGGATTTTGTCGTGGACTTTGGCGCCTCCTAAGATTGCGATGAACGGGTGACGGGGCTGGTCAACGGCGTCCCCAAGGAATTTCAGTTCTTTTTGGATGAGATAGCCAACTGCAGAAGGTAAGTAGGCTGCAATTCCAGCCGTAGAGGCGTGGGCTCGATGAGCGGTTCCAAAGGCATCGTTGATGTACAGGTCGCCCAAACTTGCCAGTTTGGCGGAAAAAACAGGATCATTGGCTTCTTCCTCAGGATGAAATCTTACGTTCTCTAACAGGATCACTTGGCCTGGCTGAAGGCCTGCGCATAGCTTTTCAACTTCGCTTTCAACGCAGTCTGGAGCCAGGGTCACCGGTAAGTTCAGCAGGGCGCTTAGCCTTTCCGCAACTGGGCTTAGAGAAAATTTGGGGTCAACCCCCTTGGGTCTGCCAAGATGGCTCATCAAGATCGCACTGCCCCCTTTGTCAAGGATATAACGGAGGGTCGGGAGGGATTCAACGATTCTGCGATCGTCGGTAATGACTCCATTTTCCAAGGGGACATTGAAATCACATCGGACAAGGACCTTTTGGCCAGAAATGGTTAAATCGGTAAGTGAGCGCCGCTTAAGGGCCATCCATCTAGGTTACCAAAAGCAAGGTGACTTGACCACCGACGGCGAGACCGCCAGAAAGGCCTCAAAGGGCAACCTAAGCTGTGTTAGTGAGAAGAACCGGGATCTTTTTCAGTCGCCATAACCAGAATGTCTATGTTTCTCAATTCTCCGGCAAGTTCCGCAATCAAAGAGCGCTTAAACCGCTGTTGGAGGGACGATCGGGTTGAATGACCGATAACGATTTGCGTGATCCCGTTCTCTCGCGCAAATTCAACAATCCGATCAGCAACTTGCCCTTCCAGTTGAATAATCTCAATTCCGAGGCGGTTTGCCAATCTGAAGTCGTCCTCAACCGTCAGCTTCTCTTCGGGAGACAGGGATCGTTCTTTGACATAGACGGCATAAACAGGGCACTGCATTCTCTGCGCGATTTTCCAACCACGGCGGATGATGCGCAAGCTCGACGCGCTTGAGCCGATACAGATCATGATTCGCTCTTGCACCTGCCACGGTTTGCTGGGGCCGTGAGCCTTCCTCATGCCCTCGATATCTTCGTCAATGCGTCCTGCCGCTTCTCGCAAGGCAAGTTCCCTTAGGGCGGTTAGTCGCTCTTCAGTAAAGATAGCCTTGTAGGGGTGTTCGTAACCCTCAGGGAACATCTCGCCCCTTGCAAGCCTATTCATGGCCGCCTGAGGGGTCAGATCAACAAATTCGATTTCATCTGCCGAGTGAAGCACGGTATCTGGCACCGTATCCTTAACCAAAACGCCGGTTAAGATTGCAACCTTGTCGTTAAGGCTCTCTAAGCTGTAAACATTGAGGGTCGAGAGGACGCTAATGCCGTTCTGGAGCAGTTCTTGAACATCTTCCCACCGAAATTCATGTCGAGATCCGGGCGCATTTTTATGTGCCAAGTCATCAATCACAACCAGTTCTGGGTTTCGAGCAATGATGGCTTCAACGTCGATATCCTTGTTTTCTGCGTTGCTTGATTCACAGGCCTTAATGCTCTCAAAGCCAGGCAATAACTGCTCGGTGCCAATTCTTCCGTAAGTTTCCGCGCAAGCCAAAATCACCGATTGGCCTCTTTTAAGCCTACGGTGAGCTTCATCAAGCATGGCAAATGTTTTGCCGGTGCCAGGAGCATAGCCAAGGAAGATTTTGTGGAGACCTTTTTTGCGATCTGAACTAGAGCTGTCTGAAGGACTTGAACTGGTTTTTTGGTGTTGCGTCATAAAAAATTACTGCACGGACATAACGGAATCGAGCCATCTTTGAAGGTGCAAATCAATATCTTGGACTTCTAAATGATTATCGGGTGGTAATTTGCCCTCCACATGAGAGTAGTGGGCAAGGGCTTCCTCGGCAAGCGCCGTCCAAAAACGCTCGTTTCCAGGCATCGCTTCACAGTCGGCAAGGGCCTTGGCTAACTCGATTGTGTAACGAGGCACAAATACGTTGACGGAATTGGCACTGCCATCTGGCAATTGGACGTCAATATCAATTTGCCACTGCTTGCGCTTGTCGTCAAAATGGGATTCCACCACATTGAAAACAAGGCCGGTGGGGGTTGTGCGAGATATCGCATCCATGATGTCATCCGTGTTAACCGCGGTTGCCGGTTTGGGGACTTTAAGGAGCGCATCGGTGACGGCAAGCCTCAGTTGATCAGTTGAAAATGGCTTTCTTAAGATCGAAACAACCCCTGCCTTAATGGATTCTATGGCCACGTTGACGCTGCTATAGGCAGTGATGAGCAGTGCACGAGTCTGCGGGCGCAGATTTCGCATTTTTGCAAAGACCTGAGTGCCCTCCTGATCGTTTGGCAGGCGCTGGTCTAGGACGATCAAGTCCCATTGACTGCCGTCACCAAACAATTCTAGGCCGGATTGTGCATCAGCCGCACTTTGGACTTCGTGCCCGACATTGGCAAGAGCAAGGTGAACCATGTCTCGCACATTCTTTTCATCATCAATTACTAAAATTTTTGCCATTGCGATTCTTCAAATGGCTGGGCGGATCGGAATTGCAAAAGTAAACACGCTTCCTTGACCTTGTTGACTTTTCACCGAAATCCAACCCCCATGAGCTTCTACGATGCTCTTGGCAATAGATAGGCCGAGCCCCGCCCCTCCAGAAGTTGCCCCCGGGACTTGAACAAACCGCTCAAAGATATTGTTGAGATATTTCTGAGGAATGCCTTTGCCCTCGTCTTCCACAGAAAATCGTACTTCATTCGCTTCTTTCCTTGCATGCACAACCACCGATTTTCCGTGTGGAGAATGGCGCAAAGCATTTTCTAATAAGTTGGTTAGAACCTGAATGAGCTGAACACCATCCGCCTCAAAAGAGAAATCTTCAACATTTGTTACAAGAGCAATGTTTTGTTCTTGGGCAATTGATGCCACTGCCTCGATTGACTTATTGATAATGTCGGAAGCGGCAATTGGCTTGAATTCCGGCGTCTTTTGTTTGTATCCAAGCCTTGCCGCATCCAGAAGGTCCTTCATCATCTTTTGCAGCCTCCTCAGGTCTTGCAGCTGAGTTTCGATGAGCTGCGATTGTTTTTCGGTTAAGACTCCTGCCGCACCCTCTTTAAGCAGTTCAGTTGATAGCAGAAGGGAAGTCACCGGCGTGCGAAGCTCGTGAGAGGCAACTTCGATGAAATTGTTTTTCATCTCATCAAGTTCACGCCAAGATGTGACGTCTTCCAGCACCGCTACTGCCCCTAAAATCTGGTCTCCCTTCAGAATGGGGTTGGCATTGATGCGATAGTATCGAACCTGATCTCTCACCTTTAGCCTAACCGGCGTACTCGGCAGAGCATCGGCAGGCTCCAAAGCTTGTTGGCTTAAAGCATCATGAAGTGAATCGGCAACAAAGGAATTTCCAATCGCTTCATCAATAGACTTTGAATGACCCTCAGCCAATGGGCCAAATAAAGATTGGGCCGCTTCATTCATCATGACTACTTTTCCATTTGCGTCCGAAGTAATCACCGGCTCGGAAAGGGATTTTATGGATTCTCCCGCCATGAGCTTAGCCTGATTTAACCTTTCTGCTTCCAGTAGCCTCATTTCGTCAAGCCTGTGCTCTAACTGCCTTAGGCTAGCCTTGAGGTTTTGAAACTCAGGCAAAGTTGTGGTTAGTGCGGCTTTATTTGGGGTCGTTAGCTTTGGGTCTTGGCCGAGAGATTCCACGGCCCCGACAATCTCTCGGAGCGGCTTTAAGACAATGTTGACAATTCGATTGCTGAGCAGTAAAGCTACAAAAATTGCAGCAAACGTAACAATTATGCTTTTGACATAGGCTTTTCTTGCCACCTTTTGGGCCCTTGCACTGGCTCCAAAAATCGCCTTTTGGTTTCTTAAAGTTAGTCGGTGGATGGTGTCTGTGAGTTGAGAATAAACATGAACACTGTCATTGTAGGATTGCACCCATTGAGGGCTTTGAGGTGCTGCCGACATCATTTCCGCAACTTCTTTATCTAAAGTCTTATGAAGTAAGGAAACCTGTCGAAGTTCTAGCCGATCCCTTGTCCCCAGCGATTTGCGATTCGCATCGCTTAAGTCTTCGGTAAAGGCTTCGTCACCAGAATCATAAAGAAGATTTCCTTGGTTAAGCTTTCCTGCCCCGATCAAGCCTAGCCCAGATCGCTGCTGAGAGAGGGCTTCCCTCATTCTTTGCGTGCTGTCGACTAAAGAAATCCGCTTGGTAAGAACGATATCAAAGCTGTCGGAAATGCTGAGGAGGTCGCCAGTTGCATCAACCATAACCAAGGCAACCAACAAAACCAAGAGAAGGTGACCTATAAGAAGCTGCACGCGGAGGCTTTGCATTGCATTAAATTCGGCTGGCGACCTGTTCCTATTTGACCTTATTTTAGAGTTCTCGGCGCTTGGTGGAACCTAAAAATGACGAGTTCATCAAACTTTTCAGAGCTTATTCATCAAATGACAGTTCTTTGCACTCTTAATTTAGCAAGAAAGCGAAATGGCTAATTATAAGGAAGTGGTAGGAAGCAGATCTTCGGCATGAGAGGCAAGCATTTTATCCGCTAGGTTCCTTAGCCATACGTCATTACAGCAGATTCAGTTGATTTCCGCCAGTTAAAGTGGCAGTTTGGTTGTGTGCTTGGGAACGCCCATCACAAAAGAGGTTTGAATTTTGCCCACTCCTTTGACTCGGCTAAGTTTTTCCCTGATAAAGGCTTCATAGCTGCGAATATCTTTGACCAAGACTTTAAGCATAAAGTCAAATTCGCCGGAAATGTGATAGCACTCTAAGACCTCTGGCAGATCACCTATGCTTTTTCGAAACCTTTCAATGGCAAGGTCTTGGTGCAGTGCCAAAGCAATGAAAGTAAAGGCAGTCAACCTCAAACCTAGCTTTTCTGGATCCAGTTGGGCACTATATCCCTTGACAAATCCTGCTTTTTCTAAGGATCGAACCCGCTGAAGGGCAGAGGGCGCAGTCAGCCCAACGTGCTTGGCAAGGTCGGTATTGGTCATTCTTCCGTCCTTCTGAAGCAAGTTTAAAATCTGAACATCAACCTCATCCAAATGTTTCATTGATATAGAGTGTACGTCGGTGCCTTAAAAACTCTCGTCCAGAGGCTGCTTAACCTGGGGGGCAATGCCGTAAACTATTTCTATGGCTCAAACCAGTTCTAACCCAAAGTGGGATCTCACTCTTTACTTTCCCAACCCAGACGGAAAGGAAATTGCAGAAGAAGTTGAACACCTGATTCTGGAATCTGAAAAGCTCCTTCACTTCGTGCAGAATTCTGTCATTGCACATGATCTGGCGGTTCTTGAGCCAATATTGAGCCAAACCAACGGCTTGCTAGATCGAATGCGAAAGGCAAGATCCTATTTGTACTGCGCCGTGGCTGCCGATTCCAAACAGACTGCAGCCCAAAAGCTTCAGAGTCGGCTTCTTATTGCGGGGGCGTCCCTATCCAAAGCCAATAGTTTATTGACCAAGTGGGTTGGAGAGCATCAAGTTGAAGACGTAATCGGAAGCAGCGAAACATCGCAGGCTCATGCCTACTATTTACGACGACTTCATTTTTCGGCAAGCCATCAAATGAGCATGCCAGAAGAAGAATTGGCAGCCGACCTTACCCCTTCTGCCCAATCGGCTTGGGCAAGGTTTTACGGAAACTATTCTAGCCAAATTAAAGTGGAAGTGCAAGGATTTGAGGAGCCAATCCCCATGAGCCAAGTGCGAACCTTAGCCAGTGATTCGGACCGAGCAGTAAGGAAGAACGCATATGATGCCGAACTTGAGGCTTGGGAATCTCATTCCACCGCCATCAGTGCGGCACTGAATGGAGTCAAAGGCTGGGCCTTGACAGTTGGCGGCAAACGAGGCTGGAAGAGTCCTCTTCAAGAAAGTTTGTTTCGCTCTGGCATAGACGAAGCCACTCTAGACGCAATGCTCGGTGCCGCCAGAGACGCGTTCCCTCAACTACGGCGATACCTGCATGCTAAGGCCAAGGCTATCGGAGTTACCGCATGTGCATTCTACGACCTCTTTGCCCCATTGCCCCTTAAAGACCCCAAAGTCTGGGAATACCCAGCAGCCTGCGAGTTTGTTCAAAAGCAGTTCCATGACTTTTCACCGGCGATGGGAAATCTGGCGCAACAATCCTACCAGGAGAACTGGATTGATGTGGACCCTAGGCCAGGGAAGCGAGACGGTGCCTTCTGCTCATCTACAATTCCTGGCAAATCCTTGGTTCTTATGAACTTTCGACCCACCTACAACTCGGTTGGAACCTTGGCTCATGAATTAGGCCATGCCTATCACAACTATTGCTTGCGCAATCGAACAGACCTGCAGACCGGAATTCCCATGACCCTTGCAGAAACGGCAAGCACATTCTGCGAGACGATTTGTCGCAAGGCGGCTATTGAATCTGGCAATGTTGAAGAGTCGCTTGCAATTCTAGAAGCTTCCTTGCAGGGCGCAACCCAAATTGTGCTAGATATTACAAGCCGATTCTTATTTGAATTCTCTCTTTTTGCGGGAAGGGAAAAAGGCGAATTGAGCAGTCAAGAATTGTGCGCGATGATGAAAGAAGCCCAAGTTGAAACCTATGGAGACGGGCTAACCGACGAGTTGCATCCCTATATGTGGGCGGCAAAACCTCACTACTACGGGTCCAATTTCTACAACTTTCCTTACATGTTTGGGCTCTTGTTTTCTTTGGGCCTTTATGCCATCTATCAAGAGTCGGGACCAGATTTTGTGTCTAAGTATGATGACCTTCTTAGCAGGAGCGGAATGGCAAGCCCTGCTGAATTGGCGTCCGAATTTGGCTTCGATATCACAAAGGGTAAGTTTTGGCAGCAAAGCTTGCAGACGATTGTGGATGATGTTGATCAATTTGAAAAGCGGATTGAAACCGTCTTTAGCCTAGCGGCAGCCCATTAGGCTCAGCAGGGAACCATTGAAGAGACTTCCGTTTGATTCACTAGCTATCAATTGCGTTGTTGAAGAACTGCAAACTTGGATTGGTTCCAAAATAGAAAGAGTTGTTGCTGTATCGGCTGAATCGATTGCGATCCACCTTTATGGGGGGCCGAACCTTGGCGCGAAGTGGCTGGTTGTTAATTGGAACTCCCAATTTGGGAGATTTCATTTAGCGGATAGGGCCGTTCGTACCGAGGGCGTGAGCCTCAACAACATCGTCGAACTGCTGAGGGCAAGAGCCAAAGGGGGAAGGTTGTGGCAAATCGAGCAAATCCACGGCGATCGGGTGGTGAAAATAGAAATCCAATCCCCGGTTGAAACCCTTAGCCTCTACTACGAGCTGGTGGGAAGAATGACAAACCTAGTGGTGGTTGATTCTAGCCAACGGGTTTTAGCGTGTGCGCGAGTTGTGACTCCCCTGCAGGGATCCCGGCCCGTCTCTCCTCATCACAAATACGTACCCATTTCACCGTCCGTGCCGCCAGGGCAGTTGAACCTGAGTCCGTTTTGCAAGGTTCAAATGGAGGCGTCCACGGAGTTTGCAAAGGCAGTTCTCAGCAAGCAGTGGCGCCCAGTTGCTTACCCAGGATTAGGTTGCTACCCTCTTGCGGTTCCAACTATTTGCATGAGCCCCGTAACTTACCCATCGTTCAGTAGCGCCCTAGAAGAAAGCGGTTCTGTTGCGGAATTGGCCTCAGTGTTTTCGTCTCTGCAGAAAGAGCTACTAGCGATTTTAAGAAAAAGGATCGGTTCTCTTGATCATTCTTGTGATCAACTGCGCGCAACGGTTGCGCTGGGAGGCAGGGCCAGAAAGCTGCAAGAATGGGGAAACTTGATTTTGGCCCAACCCAATGTCCAGGAATCGGGCGTCCAATCGCTTCCTATTTTTTCGGAATCGGGGCAAGAAGAATGGATTTCATTGAATCCAGAACTAACACTTTTGGAAAACGCCAAGGCTTACTTTGATCGTGCCAAGCGGGCTTTGGCACGGATGCCCATTGTCACATCGCAGCTGGCAATTTTAGAAGAGCGGCAGCGCCAAATGAGTAGGTGGATGCAACAGGTTGAAGATGCCGCATCAGTTGCGGACTTGGATCGGATCAAGTCTCAACTGATCCTGACTAAAGTGCCAAGCTTAGTCGGTGGCGAAACTGCTCGGTCAGCAACTGGCAAGCACAAGGTTCGGGAATACTCTGGACCTCACGGAGAAACAATCTACGTTGGAGAAAATGCAGAGGCCAATGATTTCTTGGTCACTCAACTTGGAAAGCCCAACGATTGGTGGCTTCATGTTCGGGGAGGGGTCTCTGCTCACGTTCTTATCAAAACCAACAATCAGCCCGAGAAAACTGATAGATCCACCCTGATCTATGCAGCAGAGCTTTCCGCAAGGAACTCCCCCAGCAAGCATTCGCGGCTAGTTTCGGTTGATTTCACTCTCAAAAAGTATGTTCGTCGCCCTAAAGGCGCCAAACCGGGACAAGTGATTTACACCCACGAAAAAACGATTTCGGTTGAGCTAAAGCCTTAGGTTTCGTTGGGTTTGGAGAACAGTTCCGTAATTGCGGATTCAATGTTAGCGCTTTCCTGGTTCGATTCTAAATAGAAGGCAGCGGCGGCAGTGCCGGCCCATTGGCCAACTCTAGCCCCCACAATATTCACACCCCGATCTGATAGCAGTCTAGAAAGCCTAAATGGCATTCCTTTGCCTCTTGGGCAATGGCATTCAAGGATGGCAGGAGGGCCGGGAAGAAATTTGAATCGAAGCACATTTTGCCTTCGATGAGGGTCTTTGTCTCGCTTCATCAAGATTTCGTCGACTTTGTCCTTTTGATCGAGGACATTTTTCAGGCAAATCGAGACCTGCCTCAGGGTTCCAGTTGGTACTGGCTTGGCGCCAAAGGAAATGGCAAAAATATCAAGCGCGATCGGCGGGGTAGATTGGGTTGTAAACGCCTTGATGGAATCAATATTGAGGTCGAACGCGTAAAAAACACCCAAGATTTCGCTGAGGAGTCCGGGCCGATCCTGGCAAGCAATCGTAACTTCGGTTGAATTAATTTCGGGCATGTGGACAAAATCCAAACTAGCCGATTCTTCCGTCGCTTGGCGGAACATGGCAACATGTTTTTGAACATCGGTGGAGGCTGTCCCGGTGAGGTATTGGGCCGGCAAGATTTGCAGCAAGGATTCAATCTCATCGGGATCTCGGTTGGATTTTGCAATCCTTTGGATCAGGCTTTTTCGGGCAAGTGGGTTATCGGGAAGAGCCGGCGAATCTCCTTCTAAAGCCTCATAGGTTCTGCTGACCAATTCCTTGAGAGAGGCCTCTTGTCCGGGTGTAAAGGAGCCTGGACCAACTGCACAAATATCAGCCCACGTGAGCAGCGCAAGCATATGGAGCTTTTCTTGGTTCTGAACGATGCCCGCAAACTCAATAATAGTTGAGGGGTTTTCAATGTCTCTTAGCCTCAAAAACAGAGACATCGTTAAGTGCTCTCGAACAAGCCACACCACAATATGAGACGCGCTTTCATCAAGCCCAAGTCGGTTGCAGACGGCTTCTGCGATTTTTGCGCCTTCTTCACTGTGTCCGACCCCTGTTTTCATGGATTGTAGCTTGCCAACATCATGAAGAAGGGCAGCCAAATAGAGTGCGGCCCGCCTTGCAACGCCTTCGTACAGCTCTCCAAAAAATGGCAAAGAACTGGCCTGATCCAATTGGCGCACGACCCTCAAAGTGTGTTCAAAGACGCTGTAGACATGGGAACTGTCGCCAGGCAAGAGGGTCCGGCACGCGGTTAGTTCGGGAAGGAGACCGTCTAAGATGCCGCACCGGTCAAAGTTGCGGATTGTCATCTCCCCTTGAGAGATCCCAAACATCGCCGCCGGCCCATTCACGGAACTTGAAAACCGGGCAGGGAAGTTTGTGACGGCGATACCTAACTGGGTTGCAATTGCAATTCCAACCGCTGCGTCGCCAGGGTCAGAGTCAGGCAGAATACGGGCTTCGCCGCGAATCGTTTCTACTGAGGTGCTTAAGCTAAACCGAGACTCTAAAAGCTTCTCGTTGATTAAAGAAAATTGCTCATTTCCTTCGAGAAGTGCGCCAAGCAACTCTTGCTGCAAAAGGTCTTGATCCAGATTCCAACGCTCGGCAATTTCTCCGGCTCTCTGGCGGGTCAACAAATCGTTTTTTCTTCCTGCCTCAATGTGGAGGAGGTTTCGAATCCTGATAAGGGTTTCATAGGCGTGCCCGCCTCTGAGGGGGCGTTCCCCAATTGCGGAGCGAACCCAGTTGGCGCACTGAAACGATCTCAGACCGCCAGCCCCTTCTTTAAGATGAGGCTCAACAACCAAAGGTGTATCGTTTGTCCTTGTTTCTGCTAGCTTTCGCTCAGAAATTTTTGCAAGCACAAATTCTCCGGTTGGCAAATCCCGCCAAAAGGCGTCCATAAGGGCGGTAAAGACCGTATTAGAACCAGCGACTAATCTTGCATCAAGGAGGCCAGTCCTTGTTGTTGGATCAAGGCCAGGGGTATCCGCTATCAGTCGGTAGGCGTATCCCAGTTCGTACCGCAGGGGTCCTCCTAAAGACTGATGTAGGGCCCGAAAAAGCGATCTCAAGGCTTCATCCAGGTAGGGAGAGTCTTCTTCGAGGGGCACTACCGTTAAATCGATGTCCGAATAAGGTGCCAGTTCGCTTCTGCCGTAACCACCTACCGCAATCACTGCAATTTTGGGGGTCTGAGGCAGTGCCCGCCTCAGCTTTGCATACAGTAACTGGATCAAATGATCAACCAGTTGGGTGTGTTCATGGCACCAATCAAGCCCAAATTGATCGTAGCTAGTTGACTGCATCAAGGAAGTTCTTCTTGCGATGATGTCATCAAGCTGGGACTGGATATCTTCTTCGACGAGGCTTATCATTTGATCAGATAGTAAAGTGGTTCGTTTGCAACCATATTATGCAGATTCGTCCTAACATGATTGTTTTCGTAGGCGCAAATCGGAGTTAAAATGACAGTTGCAATCAGCAAAGTCCACAGGGAGGATGCCGCAACAAGGGCAGCACCTTTGGTGAAGACGTAATAAGTTGGAATCCTTTGCGCAAAAGCCCACAGGCATGCGCTTACCAAAAGGGCAGCTAGGATCAGAGCGTAGGCTCCGGAAACAAGATACACGGGAGCAATCGGACTGATGTGGAGCAATGCAAGGCCAGGCTTCGAGTTTAAAACGAAGAATGCTGAAGAGATGCACGCCCAGATGATGCCAAAGGTCACCATTGTGTATCGAAAGAGGGGGCCAAGGTCTGCAGGCTTTTGTTTGCGATCATTTCGAGGGCTCTCGACGGCAAAAACCGCTGCTGTCATCAGGGTTAGCGCGGCACTTAACGGGACTAGAATGGCGGCAACCGCCGCCAAGATCAAAAGAAAAGCACCAATCCTTAATTTTCGATTGACCTCCGACTGACGATGGGGCAAGCTGAAGATGAGGGCTAGAAGCCCAAGGATAACCACAGTTGGAATGGCGGCCAGCATTGCGCCTGGGAGGCATGAGGAAACCGCAGCTGTTTTACTAAGGCGATCTTGCTCGGCAGCAATATCGGTTGAAGACGTTAATGCCGCTTCCGCGTCGTTTTCTCGATACATCCGGTCCACCGATAGGATATTGAGTGGGAATTGATGCCGAATCGCGTCTGCAAATTGCAGCCTAGCAACCAGCATCGCATGGTAACCAGGGGGAACCACCGCATTGGGGGGCAGCAAAATGAGGCTGCACAGATTGATCCCCGTCTCCATTGCCCGAATGCTTTTGGCATGCTTTCGCATTTGGTAACCGTTCAGCAACGTGTTAAACCGGAACGCGGTTTGGGTATTTGGCTTTTGGTAGACCTTCTGCCAAAGTTTGATCGCGTTTTGGTTGATAAATTGGAATGCGGCTGGTGACCTTAATTGCAAGAGCTCGGCATAGACATAAGAAGGAACGTTGTCTTTTTGGGGAAACTGAGACAGCAAGTAAGTTGCCTGAAAATCTTGCCATGTGCTTGCATCGGCGCCAGATTGCCAGTCCTGCAGGGCATCCTCGTTTTTGCCAAGTTCGACTTCAAATCCGGCTGCCATTTGGGGCCAAAAACCGTTGTCGGGTTGTTCTTGCTGGCCCATCTTTGCGATCTGAAGCCCGATTTTGGAAAATGGCTTGGCACTTCGATTGTCATGCATTGCTTCACGAGCGGCAATTCTCAGACCCGTTGCTCTGGACACCAAACTGTTTTGTTTGAGGCGAATAATCCCCTCTGATGCCATCTTGATGTGGGCTACTTGATGGTCCCAAGCCGATTCTGTCCAAGCTTCAAAAAAGAGTGGACGAGAAGACGGCATCAAGAGGTCAACAAAAATGGCTGCGCACAGAAAACTGAGGCCAAAAACGGCCCAGCGAGAAACACCGGACAGGTGAAAGTTGCCGATTAACAGGCGGCGCCATTGAATTGCGCCCTTCATAGTGTAATTTTGCGTAGGTTGTTGTTTACCGATTGTATTCTCTGACGGTAGACAACGACCTCATGATTCCACTGGTATTATTTCGAGCTTCTTGGCCTCGGTAAAAGATGGGTTTGAAGCTTGCTGAACCAGAAACCAGCTGCATGGCGGCAAAGGCGGCTAAGGACGCAATCGCAGCTCCAAGGCCAGCTGGCCACCAGTAACCCCATGAGTCTCGCTTTTTCTGGACTCGCAGGTTTCGCACGACGGTTTCTTCGAAATTCGCAGAAATCTCAGTGGCATCTACCGTGCAGGCAGATCCCCGAAGAAGATCAAGGCCGATGACTTGGGCTCGGTAAGCCATTCTGCAAGCCTGGCAAGACTTTTCATGATTGGCAACAAAATCAGACTGAGACTCTGAGAGTTCTTCAGGCGCCCAGTCCACGGTAATAGATTCGAATTTTCGGCAGTCACTTGGCTTCATAGCTGGCCCATTTCTCCTAAATATATCGTTCGGAATCGAAGTCGAGCAGAATGAAGTCGAGATCGAACCGTGCCCACTGGGACAGCCATGACTTCTGCGATTTCTTCGTAGCTCAATTGATCCATTTCTCTTAAGACAAGGGTTGTCCTAAGGTCGTACGGCAAAAGCTCCAGCAACCGGTCAATCACTAATCGTGTGTCCACCGAATTGCTTTGATGAGGAACGGAAGGATCAAGCTCCGCCACTTCGGGCCGCTTTGATCTCAGCCGATCCATACAAAGCCGCACGCAAATCCTGTAGAGGAATCCGGGAAAGGCTCGATCGTCTCTTAACTTGTGAATGGTGCGGAACGCCTTAAGGAACGCTTCTTGGCTAACATCTTCTGCTTCGTATCGGTCTCTCAGCAGGTTGGTTGCGGTTCGGATTAATCGTAGCCGGTGCCGTTCGATAAGGGCACGAATTGCATATTCGTCCCCACGCTTCACCCTCTCAACCAGCTGACGCTCAATCGCGCTGATTTCAGAGGTAACGGCGGTGCTCACAAATTCGGACATCTGCTAATAGTATATGACACCTTTGCAACCCCCAAAAGGTTCATAGGCAAAAAGGCTTCTGGTAAAGATGACGGTTAATTCCGAAAATCAGTCCTTATGATGGCTGGCAAAGGGAAATGATAGGCGGTGTCGATTCGTAATTAGAGCCTGTTTTAAGGGCTGCTAAGCTTCAAAGCGGTATCCTTGGGCGATGGCGCTTTTTGGGTGGATCATTCGGTCTGCCATCGCCTGTGCTCCGTCGGATCGTCTTCTGAAGGATTCTCACAAAAGGGGACAAAGCATTCACCCTGCTAAGGCTGGCCAAACTGCTTCTGAGCCAACTGAGTTAAATGCGATTAGAATTTTAAAAGGAAGACCAGTTTTTTCGGCGCTGCCGGTGCCAAAGTACGAACTGATTAACGGCGTTATCCTTTACGGCACAACCAGAGTTAGTGCCGAAAAAATCGAACTTTGGCCGGAAAAGCCACTTGGTGCCAACCCTTCAAAAGCCTTTCGAGGCAGAGGGGAAGCCTCTGGGAACGTGGTTGTTAAAAATGGCTCGTTTTTGCTACGGTGCTTCAAATTTACTTTTAATTGGAATTCAAAGTCTGGGAAGTCACTTCAGCCTAAAATCGTGATTCCAGACCTAAAAGTCGATGCTGATGAAGGGGACTATTCTTCTGGAATTTTAACTTTTAAGAATGCATCAGTTGAACAAACCGGACCGTTATCCGCTCTGGGATTGCGGGCTAAAACCCTAGAAATCAAACCCAACGATTATATTTGGGCCCATCATGGTGGAATCTACAGCGGACACCATCTCATTTTTGGCTTCGATCAACATAGGGTGAGCCTCAAAAGTCAACTAACCGGATTTCACGCACCGTATCCCAGCTACAGCAGCCAATATGGCTTTGGCTTAACGTTTAACTCTGCCTTTAGAGTTGCCGAAAAGACAAACTTCGATCTTGGACTTGGTTCTGCCCAGAGAGCATTGCCGTATTACACTCTAGAGTTTAACCACGCCATGGAAGGAGATAGCGGAAGGACGCTATATGCACCCCGAACCGTCTTTGACAACCGGTTCTCCAATAGTTATTTTGATGATATTGAGTCTGAGACTCCTGCTAATGAGTTTCAGAACAGCGGAGCAACGAGGAATAGATTTGGCATTGGGTCTTTTTGGAACGAAGAGCCAAGCGACAGGATTACAACTAGCAGTTACTTTGCGCCAATTCAAGTTCAATATGAGGCGGGAAGAGGTTTTGGAAACGCATCCCTGCTTGCCGATTTTGTGGTGCAAGACATCTCCTTAGTTAGCCAAAAGGCAGCAGTTCGAACAGTGGGACTGCAAACCCTAGATTTGAAGCCGATGAACCTAGCTAGAAATTTAGAGCTAGTGAACCAATTCAATATGGCGGAATATGTGGGGTCATCCCATTACGGCTGGTTGCGGGCCCTCAGCGGCGCCGCATGGAGTCCCGATCCTGTGTTCAGGCTGTCGGTAGGCGTTTATGATAGCTTGACAACGGGCCAACCTCAATTCCCCATGGATCAGCTTTATTCAAGTTCAGGAGGCATGTTAAGATTCGACGCTCACTTCCATTCAAGAGCAATTTCCGTACTTGCCAAGTATGATTTTGCCAAGAGAGACTGGTACGATACAGAAATTACGTTTTCTCAGGTTGCTGGCTTGTATGAACCCTATCTTGTTTTTAGAACTTTTCCCTCGACCTTAAAGTTTGGGCTTAAGCTAAGATTTAACTCAATTCTTAGTGGGGTGATGAAAGGTCAGGCTCAATCTCATGCCAAAAAGACGTCTTACAAATTGTGAATAATGAACTTGAAGTGACGACTGCAACCTGCCAATGGAGCCAGACAAGATGAGCTTTGAGTTTTCTGAGGCTGATTGTCGCAACCTAGAGATTTCATGTCGACGCGAGTGGTTGCTTACCAACGGAATCGGTGGGTTTGCGATGTCGTCCATCAGCGGCATAAATACGAGGCGCTATCATGGATTATTAGTTGCCGCCGTGCAGCCACCCGTCTCTAGGATGGTCTTGCTTGCTGCAATTGATGCTTCAATTTCTACGGATGGAACCCCGGTCGGGATCTCTTCCAACCAATATCCTGGCACGGTTTACCCAGAGGGGTATCTGAATCTCACTGGCACTACGGTTGGCAACTTTGTGAAGTCAACTTATTTAGTTCAAGACAGCAAAATTGAACGCATTGTGCAGATGCACGATCAAGTGAATGCAGTGACCATTCGGTACATCAATACCGGCAAAACCACCTTTCAGTTAAAGCTAAATCCTCTGGTTTGCCATAAGTTTTATCACAGCAACTTCACCGAGTTTGCGGGATATCCCCAAAGCGTTCAATTTACCGATGACTCCACCGTGGTGACCCAAGATGAGGTGAGCCTCTACCTTCACCACAAAAATGGCGTGCGAGAGGCGATCAACGGTTGGTACTTTCGGTTTGAGCACCAAAGGGAAATAGAACGTGGGCTTGACCCTCGTGATGATCTCTACTGCCCATGCGAATTAACCTATACTTTGCTGCCGGGGGAAGAAGCGGTTTTGGTGGCATCAACCGAGGCTGAAACAGCACCGTTGCCTGCCCCTGCCAAAGAAGAGAAGAAGTTTAGAGACTTTGAATCTCAGCTGAGGGCAGGAGCCGAGAAATTTGTTGTGGAAGGCGGTGGTCGCACCACGATCATTGCCGGCTATCCGTGGTTTACAGATTGGGGAAGAGACACCATGATTTCTCTTCCTGGCCTTTTGCTACACACAAATCGAACGAAGGCGGCGAGAAAGATTTTGCTGGACTATGCAACCCAAATGAGCCAGGGGCTCATCCCGAATCGATTTGTTGAACAAGGAGAAGAGCCAGCCTACAACACGGTTGACGCAACCCTTTGGTACGTGAACTCGATCTACCTCACCTTAGAAAAAGAGTGGAACCAAGAATTTGCCGAGCAAATCTTTCCTGTCCTTAAATCAATCTACGAGTGGCATATCAAGGGAACGTTTTTTGGCATCAAGGTGGATGAAGATGGGTTGCTGACTCAGGGGGAAGGGAATTTGCAGCTAACTTGGATGGATGCAAAAATCGGAGACTGGGTAGTCACTCCACGCCACGGTAAGCCGGTTGAAATCAATGGACTTTGGATCAACGCGCTGAGGATTATGGAGTGGATGGCAACGAAGCTTTCTTTGTCGGCAGTTGATTTTAAGAAGTCCGCCAAGCTTGCCGAACAAAGTTTTAGCAAGAAGTTTTGGCATCCGGGCTTAAAGTTTTACTTGGACACGGTTGATCCCGATGATGCGTCTTTACGCCCCAATCAGCTGATTGCAATGTCCCTACCCTTTGCTCCCGCTAAAGGAGACCATGCCAAGCAGGCCTTGGCTGCGGTTGAAAGGGACTTATTGACTCCGTTCGGCATCCGGAGCCTGAGCTGGCGAGACTCTGCCTACCAAGGAAGGTATGAAGGTCCGCTTCCAAACATGGATGCCTGTTATCATCAGGGCACCGTTTGGCCATGGCTATTTGGACCTTACATTTCTGCTTTAGTTAAGGTGAAAGGCAGTTCTGGTCCGGAGGCAGACGTGAAGGCTCGCAAAGAAGCAAGGGAGTTGTTGAAGCTGGCGTTTACAGGCGCCAACAACATGTTGAGAGACTATGGGATTGGTGGTGTTGCCGAGGTTTACGATGGAGATGCTCCTCAGCGTCCAAACGGATGTCCTTTTCAGGCTTGGAGCGTGGCGGAAATCCTGAGAGCGTGGGTGGAGGACTGCACTCTGCCCAAATCGGCTAAGTAGGGTTCAGAAACATCGCACATGGATAACATCTCGATGAGCCTTCATCTGCCTAAATCAGCTAAGTAGGCTCCAAACGCGGCCAAGTCCACAGCGCTGTCTCCAGGAAGCTTTTTAAGTCAATATTTGGGTCTAAGGTGAGCCATTCCGCTATTCAGGTATTGACCGTCTCCCTATCCCTGATCGCCAATACTTGCTTTCGGAGTTAGGAATATAGTGGAGATTAAGCGGGAAGTTACATTTTCCAATTGGCGATAAAGATGTTGGTTTCCATCGGGGCTTTTCCGAAGCGGTCAGAAACAAACGCCAGCTTCTTGCCATCTTTGCTGAACATGGGAAAGCAGTTGAAGTATCCGGTATGAGTGATCTGCTGCAGATGAGTGCCATCGGTATTGATCATAAAAAGATTGAACTTCTGATGGGTGGGATCACCGTAGTTGCTGCTGAAAATAACGTGCTGATCGTCTGGTGCCATAAACGGAGCAAACGAGGCGGCTCCAAGGTGAGTTAGCTGCCTTTTGTGCTTCCCGTCGGAATCCATCATCCAAATCTCCAAAACGTCAGGGCGGATCAGGTGCTTTTTCAGCAATTTATAAAACTCGATGAGCTGGCTCTTATCTGTAAAGACGGAGCTTCGATAGACAATATATTTCCCATCCCAAGAGACAAATGGACCCCCGTTGTAGCCAGGCGTTCCAACCAGCATTTTGAGATGTCTTCCTTTTAAGTCCGTTCTGTAGATGTCTACATTTCCGTTTTTATCTGAAGTAAAGGTCATGAATCTTCCATGAGGATCAACTGTTGTTTCGGCAACATAATGCCCTGGAAAGCTCACTAGCTTCTTGCGGTGGGTTCCATCGGGGCGGACCTGGTACATCACATAATTTGGATTCAACATCCATACGTAGCCTTGGCTCATATCAATTGGGGGCTGACCCTGAGGCTGGGTTGCGTAGGTTGAACTGAACACAATGTGCTTGTCGCCAGGGAGGTAGTAAGTGCAGGTGCACCTGCCGGTCCCCGTGCTGATCAGCCGCTTTCGAGAGCCGTCCGTATGCATGGCAAAGGCCTGATCGTCGGGAAAGCCAGGGATTTTGGCCTGCCAGCTTAACCTCGTGCAAGTTGGGTCAAAATACGCTTCCGCATTTTCTCCTCCAAATGTCAGTTGTCGAAGTTTTGTAATGTGGACTTCTTGAGGATCAACCGGTACAACTTGGCTTTGGGGCCACGAAGCCATGGCAGGGGGCAATTCACCGGGCTTCGTTCCAACTTTGATCGTAAAAGAGGCAATAAGAAAGGGAAGGATCAGCACTTCTTAAAGCTACCTTTTTTGATCTAAATTGGCTGTTGACGGTCACCTTATCGGGCCTAAATCCGCCTGAATCTGTCCGATACGGAGCGGCTGAACTAATGATCTCCAAATGTTCACCCTCAGGAGGGGGATATTGAACAATTGCCGATCCATGGCAGTTGTTAAAGGCGACCGTCTGAATTGTGCTGAAGTCAGACAGTTACAGACCATGTTCAGGTTCAAAAACTCTTCACATTGCGTCCCTGCTTCTGCCGGGGTCGGTGGGCTTTGAGTTCCTCAACACCCATCTAGTCCTCAAAAAGCTCTTTCAAAAATGGATTTTGGAACTTCTTGTTTGGATCATACTTCTGGATCGTTTTCTTGAACTCTGATAATCCTGGATAGGATTGGGCTACTTGTTTGGGTTTCATAGCCCATAGCTTTCCCCAATGGGGCTTGGGTTGGTACTGGCTCAGAACAGATTCCACGAGAGGCAAAATTGCCTTGACCGAATGCCAATCTTTTTTCCATGTGAAGTGGATTCCCATTGCATCAACTGCACAAAATGGGCTCATGAGAGCAGAATCGGCGGCTATAGTTCTGATTTCACTTATCAAAAGATGCTTGTCAAAGGCACTTTGATGCGCATGCAGAGCCCGCAGGGCATCTTGGGCATAGGGTTGCGGTATCAAATATTCGGACTGAAGTTCCTCGCCATGGCTTGGGGTGAAGTCAAACTTAAAGTGCGGAAGCCGGTCAAAAGAGGGACCGGGGATATCCAATTGGTCAGTGCAGTTGACGGGATCCACATCAAGGATTGGATGGACCTTTTGCTGAGCCTTCGAAGCGCCGATTCCGTTCAAAAACCTGTCTGGTGAGGGCTCCGAGGGCAACCGCTTGACCCAAATTTGATCAAGGCAGTCCCCCTTCCACTGGGTAAAGAGGCTTACACTGTAGCCAAGACTCAGGATTTCCATCAACTGGTTAACCGCAGATTCAAACTTTACATTCAGAAACACGGATTGAGCAATTTCAAAACGTGGCACTAGGGCCAGTTTCACCTCAACCAAGGCTCCAATCGCGCCGAGGTGAACCACGCACGCCTGAAAAAGCTCCGGATCGGCATGCTTGTCTACTTCTAACAATGAACCATCGGCAAGCACAAATTTAAGGGCTAACGCCTGGCTGCTCAGGCACTGATTTTGGAAGCCCGATCCATGGGTAGCCGTTGCAATAGCCCCCCCAACCGAAATATGAGGAAGCGAAGCCATGTTCTTCAGGGCCAAGCCTTCTGAGTCTAAAACCAGAGAGAGTTCCCCGTACGTTATCCCTGCCTGAACCCATACTGAGCCCTCAATGCGGTCAATAGACACAACCCTAGAGAGGTTTCTCGAGCTAATAAAAACCTCGGTTGGTGATCCAATATGATTAAACGAATGACGAGTTCCAATCACCTTAACTGATGTGGCACGGCTCACAAGATCCTGAACTTCTTCTGTTGAACTTGGCTGGTGAAAGTCAGTAGGGAAGTACTCAATATTGCCTGCCCAATTGGTGTTTGCCATGGTGGATTTCCATCCTAAGGTTACCGCTCTGTCTTCAGAGCCACAACAAAGAGAGGGCAAAAATCGAAAGTGATTTTTAAGGATTCGAGGAAGGCAATAAGGGGGCTTGAGTCTGATTTGTAAATCAAAGTGATGCCCTGTTATTAAATCATTTACAATGCGGTTATGAACCGAAGATCGTTCATAACAAGTCTCGCCGCCGCTGCCATCGGGGCCCCCACCCTTTTGAAATCCTTAGCAGCCTTGCCAATAGAGTCCGATGAAGACCCTTCCAAAGGGCATCATACGATGACCCTCCGCCGCGCAGCCGCTAAGAGAGGATTGTTGTATGGTTCCGTTTTGTGGCCAGATTATCTTAAAAACCCCCTTCACGCCAAGCTATTTGAGACGCAGGTTGACATCGTCACCAACACGGTCTATATGTCGGTGACTCAGCCAACTCGAGAAACTTGGTATCTCGATGACTTCAAAACTGTACGGAACTTCGTCCGCAAAGAGAAGTACCACATGAGAGGCCATCCTTTGGTTTGGCATCAAGCCCTACCGCCTTGGGTCAATGATATCAGTTCGAAGGCAGATGCAGAATCTGTGATTACGGAGCGGATCAAAAAGCTGGTGGGATTGTATCCCGGTGAACTTCACTCTTGGGATGTTGTCAATGAAGCCATCGACACAAACTCCAAGGAAAAGCATCATCTAACCAAATGTAAGTGGGCTGACCTGCTTGGCTTAGAGTATTTGGATTTGGCATTTGAAACGGCCTCGAAGGCCGATCCTATGGCCCTGCTGTCTTACAATGACTGGGGCACAGAGGATGATTCGGAAGGGTCTCAGCAAAAGAGGGATTACATCTATGAATTAGTTTCGGGAATGAAAAAGAGGGGCATTCCTGTTTCTGCTTTTGGATTGCAGTCCCACATTTATCACGGCCAGACCTACAAGACATTGCCAGATTGGATCAAAAAAATGAAAGACCTTGGGCTTCATATTTTTCTTTCTGAATTGGACGTGAATGATCAATCCCTGCCGGCAAACATCCACGAGCGTGACAAACTGGTAGCAGATTGTTACACAAGCTATTTAACCGCCGCGTTGAGTGTTCCGGGGGTGGAGGTGGTGCAAAACTGGGGACTTTCCGATGCCTTCTCTTGGTTGGAAACAATGCCATTTAGCAAAAGAAAAGATGGGTTGCCCGTACGTCCGCTGCCATTTGATGCTCACTTCCGGCCCACCGACGCATATTACGCAATGGAAAAAGTGTTTCTATCCAAATAGCGGTTTCTGATCACTCTCTAAGTGCCGATAGGGCTGACTTCACAAGTCAGCCCTGAAATGGCCTTGGCCCTCTCGACCAACTTAAGCCTTAGAATTCAACCTTAGAACTCGGCTGGTGGCTAGATCAACCGTTTAGGTGGGTGTTAAGGAACTCAAAACCCACTTAGCCCAACAAGAGCCGGGACCATACAGGAAAGTGCTGTACACCTGAACATCGGCGGTAACCGTCTGATTTTAGCGCAAATCAGACTGTTAACTTGAACAATTGCCATGGATCGGCAATTGTTCAATGCCCTTCTAGGGTCCACTCCCCATTTTTCATGAGGCTTATTGTTCCTTGAGACTTGGTTTTGGCGGCCACGTCAATTTGAGATGACCCGATCATCCAATCCACATGGATTAGGCTATCGTTGGCACCATCTTCAAGTTGCTTCTCCTTAGATAAGTTTTCGAACCCTTCCATATTCTCGGAATAGCATCGGCCCAATGCGATATGCGAAGCCGCATTTTCATCATAGAGCGTATTGAAAAAGAGAGTCTTTGATTGAGAAACTAGGCAGCTATCTGGTACCAATGCCACCTCACCCAAGCGCCTTGCCCCGGGATCAGTTTCTATAAGCTTCAACAAAGTTTCTTCTCCTACCGAGGCAGAAGCTTTTGTAACCGCCCCGCTTTCAAACTCCATTTGGATCTTATCTATCAGTTGACCGCGCACGCTCAGAGGCTTTGTACTTGAAACAACCCCGTTGACGTTTGACCTATGAGGCATCGTAAAAACTTCTTCCGTCGGGATATTGGGTCCGCATTTCACGCCATTTTTTGCATAGCCCCATCCTCCTTGCCAAACTGCGTTGTTGGCAAGACCAACTGTTAAATCTGTTCCAGGACCGGTGAAGTGAAGCTCGGTAATCTGAAGTTTATTGAGTTCATCTTTCTTGGCCTCTAATGTATTGCAATGTTTATTCCAAGTTTCTAAGGGGTCCGATTCAAGGACCCGCGAGGTGTATAAAATGGAATGCCAAAGCTTATCCATTGCTTCGTCAACTGGCAAATCGGGAAAGACCAATTTGGCCCAGCCAGGGCTTGGCGCCCCAATCAGGCTCCAATTTATTTTGAAACCGCTGATGACTTCTGAAACAGGCAGGGCCGCAATCCCTTGAGCTTTCGAAGACTTGGCGATCTTATCTGGTGAAACCGATTTCAGCAAATTGGGGTCATCACTAATGATCGCCAAGGATGCTGCGTTCTGATTGTAGGCTTCAGTCAATGCGTTATAGAGCCAACCCGGTGCGTACTCGATCGCCTCATCAGAGCCAAATTCATACCTCAGAAGCCCAACTTTTTCATCAACAAAAATGACTTGAACGTTTTTTGCTCCCGAGCGATAAGCCTCTTCAACAACGTACCGAACGAGGGGCAGATTTTGGATATCTGATCTTAAAATCAGTTCTTGCCCCTTTGCCAAGCCAACTCCGCCATGGATGGCAAGTTTGGCATATAAAGCTAGATTTTCTTGGTGGCTTCTACTCATCCAAAGAAGTGTACTAAACTCACCGGCATCTCAACGGCGTGCGGTTCAGGGTGGAGCACAGGCTTTTGACTCGAGCCTAGCTCCTTATGGTTTAACTGCGCATCCGGAAATGGCACTTGCCTTTGCTGCGTCAATGATTCGGCAGGCATCTGCCGCAATTTTGGGGTCTAAAATACCTTCTGGTTTGCGGATGCCTTTCAAGCATTCGACAAAGTATTCAGCTGGATTGGAAGGTGAGACTTCTGGTGAAGGCAGTTCAAACGCTTCCGAACCCATGTTCAGTTTCAATTTGCCCTCAAATACACTTAAGGTTCCGTTGGAACCGTGAATGACCGGATTACCGGAGGGATCCCATCCTTTTGTAGCCCAAGTCCCTTCTAAGACAGCAGAGCCAAATGGGTACTTCAGTAAACAAACCGCGTGATCATCAGGAACCTCGTAATCCTTGGTATAGTTGCCTCTCAGAGCATAGACCGACTCTGGCATTCCTAAAAGCCATCGAGAAACCACGGCTCCATATCCACAAAAATCAGCGATGGCGCCACCACCGTTGAGTTCTTCTTGGTACAGCCAGCCATAGAATTCGGGCCCGCAGCCAATTTCCTTGGGACCGCTATGCCCCTGCCTCATCTTGAAATGGAAGATCTTGCCTAACTTTCCGGATTGGAGTTCATCGTGAATGCCGGTCAGCCACGGCGTCCACGCAATCGGCCAATTGATCATCAGGGTTTTGCCTGATTTTGAAGCGGCGGCAAGCATATCGTCAGCATCGGCAGAATTCCTAGCCATTGCCTTTTCAACGATGCAAGGAATGCCTTGGCTGAGGGCTTGGATTGCAATTTGGCTTGAAGTTTTGTTATCGCTGGTTACGATGAGCCCATCTAGAGTTTCGGATTTCAGCATCTCTTGCCAGTCAGAGTACTTGTGCAAGTTCGGGTCTTCTAACTTTTGCAAGACCTCATCAGATTCAGCAGCGCATATTAACTGAATTTCGGGGTGCTGTTTAAATTTTTCGATTAACCCCCAAACGTGGCCGTGGGTTAAACCGGCAATCCCTATCTTGAACTGAGAACTCATCTTCTCAAGTTACCTACCTCGCTTGCCGATTCGCAGGGGCAGTTGGTTAAGAACCGGTGCAAAGATCTATGAGTGACTTTCTAGCTGGATAGACCGAATTTTCACCCAATTTCCAGAATGCCCGGTTGGCTCAGGATCAAACCGAATTTGCCGAATGGCCTTGGAATTGGCAACTTTGATCGGCAGGGGAATTGTATAGACATGAAACAGTCCATCTTCATTTGCTTGGAAGGAGACCGACTTGGCATCCGAGAATCCTCCCAAGCCAAATTCTCGCCAATAAATGACGGCACTTGGATTGGCGGTATGGAACGCGGCGGTAATTTGCACGGTTTGGAACTGGTTAGCTTTCCATAGTCCTACCGGGCCGATGAGCTGGGGATCATTTTGAGTTAGCCTAACATTCAGTAGCCCATTGATTGGCCAGCCAGAGTCTGAACAATGCACTTCGTACCAGTGCTGACGGTTATGGGAGAACGTCCATTTTGCAGGGCTTGAGATGTTTGCAAAACGGTAGGCATCTGTACGAATGCGCTTCAGGCTCCCCACAACCAATCGGCAGTCAAAGCTATAGGTAATGTTGTGGTCTAAGATTTCAACGTAGTTGGGTGCAATGTATCCAGTCGGGCTATCATGAGGGCCCCCAGCCCCGGGAGATCCAAAGAATCCACCAGACATGTGTTGACAGCCTGGCTCGATCACTCCAATCCCACGATTTTGACGGTCAAGCAAGGCGGTCCAACATTCAGTAGCTTGGATCGGCCTCCAGGGGAAGGTGCTTTTTGGGGGAGGGTTGGTTATTGTTGTGACTGGGCCCATGGTGAACGGCTGCGACCCAGTGTAACTCACCAATCGGTACCACGGACCATTGGTATAAATAGCGGGAAGTTCCTGACCTCTTGCCGGATACTGGGTGTGATCTCGACGGTTATTTTGGATTTCGGCGTGGACAATGGCTTGATGCCCCTTGAGCTGAATGTGAACCAAGAACTTACAATGAGCTGGTTCATTATTCAAGGGCCAATGCATCGGCACGCATTCAACCGTCAAAGAAGTTTTTGTTTGATGAAAGGCGAGGACTTTTGATGGATGGTGGTAGTAGTCTCCGGTCTGAATTGGATTCCAACCGAGTCCGGCCCAACTTAGAGCTGGCTGCTTGCCGTCGGGCGCATAAGGCACCGGACCACTGTAAAAAGACAGTTGAATTTGCCTCCCGAGATCGGCACTGTTAATGATATTCTTCCCATGCTCGGAGGATAGGTACACAATTGCACCTCCCTTTTCAAGGTCTACCCCGAGGCGTATGACGCCATTGTCAATGTATCGAACCATCGACTGGTGCCCCGAGGATAGGAAAGTGGGCAGAACATAGATCATAATCTTGGGCTTTTCTTAGGTATTGAATACCTTGGGCATTTCCGGCAATCCCTGCCAGTAATAAGGATTGCTCTACAGGAAAAGAGGACGGTAGCCAATCCTTAATATCCTACTCCTATTTGTTAATAGCTAATGTAGGCTGACTTGGGAGCAGTTCTTGAGATTGACTCGGCGCACTGCATGCTCTTTTGCATATACCATGGTAGTTTGATTCGATCAAAATTGTTGAATTGGATATGTCCAGTTTTCCTTTTGCCGTTTTCTATCGGAACAACGATTTCGGTTATCATTTGAGTTTCAAAAACTCTTTTTGGCAAGAAGGGCCTTCGGAAAATGATTTGATTCTTTTCAAGTGTTATCGAGTATGCAAGTAACATGCTAATTGAACCTGGCGCAAACCCTCCTAAAAATCCAAAAGCGAACCTTGCAAACTCATGACCAAAACCATGTAAAAACACTCTTTGCAAATCAAGAAGTCCAGGAAGAAAGGCTAGAGCAAATGCCAGCAATGGACTTTGCAATATTAACGGTGCGCACTGAAAAGTTGTTCCAGTTGGCTTTGATTTCTTCCTTTTCTTTAGGTTAAACATTGAACCCGTCAGTGAATATCAGAGTACACCGCTCCTTACTTTCTAATTCAATTATAGTTCAACATAAAAAATGGAGTTTGGCTAAATTCTTAGTTTCTAAAACAGCCGCGATAATCTCTGTAACCTGCCCAATAGGTTACGCCCACAGGCTGTAGCCAGTGGTCAACCCTCAAGATACATTGCCACGTTCCCACTGGCAAGGTACCCTTTGCTTGCACAGATGTCCCGAATTTTAACTAGCCTTCCCATTAATCAGAAAGTCGGAATTGCCTTTTCCGGTGGGTTAGATACTTCAGCCGCGGTGGCTTGGATGAGGGAAAAAGGAGCGATCCCCTATTGTTACACAGGCAGATTGGGGCAGTACGATGAAGATGACGTGGAAGCAGTCGCCGAGAGGGCCAAACTTTATGGCGCAGAGTTAGCCCGCGTGGTGGATTGCAGAGCAGAAATTGTTCGTGAGGGTCTGGCTGCGCTTCAGTGCGGAGCCTTTCACATCTCATCCGGCGGAAAGACTTACTTTAATACAACCCCCATTGGTCGTGCCGTAACCGGCACTTTGCTTGTGAGGGCGATGGCAGAAGATGGAGTTGACATCTGGGGAGATGGCAGCACTTATAAGGGCAATGATATCGAGCGGTTCTATCGCTATGGTCTGCTTGCAAACCCAAAATTAAGAATCTACAAGCCTTGGTTAGATGCAAAATTTAACGAAGAAATGGGGGGGCGGAAGGAAATGAGCGAGTTTTTGCAAGCGAGGAATCTCCCTTATCGTGCTTCGGCAGAAAAGTCGTACTCAACCGATGCCAATATCTGGGGCGCGACCCACGAAGCCAAAGATTTAGAGCAGCTAGATCAGGGCATTTCAATTGTCAAGCCCATAATGTGCGTTCCTTTTTGGGAGAGTTCGTGCCAGATCACACCAGAATTGGTGAGTATTGAATTTGCTGAAGGCAAGCCAGTTTCAATCAATAATCAGCGGTTTGACGATGATGTTAGCCTTGTCATGAAAGCCAATGAAATCGGCGGGAGGCACGGGCTGGGCTGCAGCGATCAAATTGAAAATCGGATCATAGAAGCCAAGAGTAGAGGCATTTATGAGGCCCCTGGAATGGCCCTCCTCTTTGCCGCCTACGAAAGATTGGTGAACGCCATCCACAATGAAGGCACCATTGAAAACTATCGCACCAATGGCAGAAGGTTAGGAAGGCTCCTGTACGAGGGACGGTGGTTCGATCCTCAGGCTTTGATGCTGAGAGATGGCATCCAAAGGTGGATCGCCCGGCTGGTTACTGGTACGGTGACGATAGAGCTTCGCAGGGGTGATGACTATTCGATTCTAAAAACGGAAGGCCCTGCTCTATCTTATCACCCAGAAAAACTCAGCATGGAATCAGTGGAATCTGAGTTTGGGCCCGAAGATCGGATAGGTCAGCTGGCAATGAGAAACCTAGACATTCAAGATTCTCGTGAAAAGCTCATCGAATACTCACGGCTCCATGCGTTAGGGCCCGGAGGCATTCCTTCACTGGGAATGTCAGACGAAAACTCGGACTCAATTATCTGAAAGGCCGGCAAGCTCCTCAACGAAGTTTTATGGCTTCTACTGGAGCATCTTCATGAGGCAGCTTGCAACTACAGTAAGAAAATGTCCAGATCATTGGCAACCGTAATCTGACCGTTAAATCCGATGCTTTTGATTTCGGCAATGACGTCTTCGGCTGTTTCTGACTTGCAAAGCAAATGGTTGACAATAAGGTGTTTGGCTTCGGCTCGAGCCGCCAACATGCCAACTTCGTGGGTTGAAGTATGAAAATCCTTCATGTATTTGGGCCAATTCTCGCCTCCTGGTCGAGGTTCGGGTTGGGCGGCGGATAAGGCGTAAGCCTCGTGAACAAGGACATCCGCGCCTTTCGCCGCCAATTCAATGCCTTCGCACGGATTAGTATCTCCGGAAAAGACAATTTTCTTGTTTTGAAGAAAGAAGCTGAATCCAAAGGCGTGGGGCCAATTGCCATGATGAACAAGGAATGCCTCAACCCGCAGGTCAGCGTTCTTGAAGACTATTCCTGGCTTGATTTCGGAAACGATTGGCTTCAACTGCTGATCCGATGCCGATTCTAAGCCCGAAGTTCGCACAAAAATGTCTTCCTTAAAAGCGGCTAAGAGGTTGTTCACCAGTTGATGTGTTCCGGGTGGTCCAAAAATGTGGATGGGATCGGTTCTGCCAACAACCCAAGGTGCCAAGATGAGCCCAGGTAAGCCAAGGCAATGGTCTGAATGCAAGTGCGTCAAAAACAGATGCTGAAGACTGGTTGGTTTGAGTTCGGTGATGCCTTGCTGATAAGCTAGGGCCGTTTGGTGGACAGATCCGAGACCGCAATCGACAAGATAGGCTTTTTGGCTGTGGACTATTGCCTGGCAAGGACCTTTACGATTGGGATCAATCCGTGGAGTGCCTGATCCAAGGAAAACAAGTTTCGATTCCACTTTGTAAGTATAGTAAGCAGCCTAGCAAGTTCATTGACATCCTGATGACCAACCCGCCATTTCGATCATTTTGACGATTTGACCGGTGTGATAGGCGATGTGAAGGAAGCGACAAGTTAGATCGGCAATACCCCACGGGCTCGCTTCAATTTTTTCAATCGGGACTTCTTGAAGATACTCATATAGACGATTGGCAGAGTCGACCACTTCTACTCTAGCTCGATTCCAAGCTTCTTTGGAAAGTGAAGACGGAAGTGGCGGCCAATTGCCCTCTATTGGGCGGGCTTTGGAGCCGGTCTCGATTCTTTCGATTATGTTGTCATTCCAAACGGCAACATGAAGGCAAATCTCCCAAATACATTTGGCTTCTGGACTGGGCTTCCATTTGGCTTGGTCTGCCGAGATCAAAGAAAGAGTTTCTTGCAGTTCTGGCACCCACTCGTCTTCTTGATAGGCGTAGTGCATTGTTGAAAGGAGAATTGCCCTGAGCTCAGAATTGTTAACCGTGTTGTCCTCTATTTTGCTTCTTCCACAGTTCGTGAAGGATAACGGCTTGTCCGCCATGATAAGAGTCGTGTTGGATGAGGTGTCCCAATATCCAGATGAGGCTAAACTCATGGTCTCGGAGAGTCATAACTTTGTCGGGATCAATGCCTTTAAGCACCTCAAACGCCTGATGCCGAACAATTTTGTGCTGCTCAAAAAACCAGCCGATATCTTTTTTAGGTGGTGTGGGCCAAACGCCGCCATCAACATTAGTTTCCTTGCGCATGAACGTCTCTATTTGAGATTCCGTAATTTTAGTTTCCGCTATTGAACTGCACCAAAACAATTCGGCCCAAGCGCTGTGAAGCAAGATACCGCCTATGCTGTAGGATCCTGGTTCTGGCTGCCAAGTTATAGCCTCAATTGGAGGCTGCTCAAGTTCTCCTTGCCATTCTCGAGTGCTGTCTTCCGTAATGGCGAGAAGTAGGCCAATATCACTTCTGTAGCCTTCCAACGGCACGATTCTTCCAAAGTCTTGCATACTTCGCGAGCTTACCAAAACTGACTTGATGCCCTATTCTTAATAGAGTCCCTAGACTTTAAAAGCGCAAGAGAGAAACAGATTCTTGTTTGAAGCCAAGGCGTTCATAAAAGCCGTGCTTGAAGGTGAAAAGGTAAACAATTGCGCTTGGAGAGTGAGTCTTAATGAGCTTGATAGCGGCTTCTATCATCAGGGTCCCAATTCCTTGGTACTGCCACTCTGGCAAGACGGCGACGTCCCAAATGCTAAACCAGCCCGGCGAATCTTCCATGATGCGCAGCACTCCAATCGGCCCCACATGCGGCAGGGAAGCGACAACCCCATTCCACGTGCCGGCCACAAGACGGGGCGACAAAGTTTTGTGGTTAAACAATTTCCCTGCGATTGATGCATACTCTTCCTGGCTGGGATTGCGAACTTCGATAGTGAGATCGTGGGGTGTTTTTTTGGATTTCTCGGTCGGTGGGGAGATTATCTGCGCAAATCTCAGATGGTATCCGTTGAGATCGCGAACCGTATATTCCCTCATCCCCCAGGGTTTATCATCAAGTTCCGAAACAATGCGAGCCCCCTTGCTCTTATGGCTAAGATATAACTCGTTGATATTCTTTGTTTGAATCCAGTGCTGGTGCCCCTCAATATGATCGGCAATTTCAGGCTGGAGGCAAAACATAAGGGTTACACCTTGACCGCTGACTGAACCAAATGTTGGTGGGTCACCGTACGTCCAAGAGTTTTCGAATCCAAGAACCAGTTTGTAGAAGTCAACTGTCTTGCATATATCAGAACAAGCCAAAATGGCAGTTGAGCTAAGCACAAGTTGAATTATACAGATTGGGATTGCAACAACTAAATAGGTGGGGTGATGAACTCGACTCGGGGATCCTGGCAAGATGACATATTTTGTGAATTGACAAAGGGTGGACTTTTTTGTGTCGCCAAACCAAAGAAGTTGCTATTTACCAAAAACGCAAGTCTTTGCAGTTTGCCCGGATGTCTTCTGCAACTGACGCAGGCGGTGTTTCTGATTCCATTTGGCAATCCTTTATCATTGCAATCTGTCTGGCATGATAGGCGTCATGTTGGTTCATCATTTGAATAATGGTTAGCGCGGACCTGTCGTTCTTCCAATAGGTTGGGCGCAACTCCTCTAAGTTTTGACAGTCTTTCCACGACTCCAGCCAACTTGATGACCGGTTACAAGATAGTCAAGTGCCGCATCCCAAGAGGGTTCAAATTTCTCGATTTGTTCATCGAGGTGATGCCACTTTAACGGTGCATCTCGAAAGCAAACTGACCCATTGATCCACTTACTGCAGGCGATATGGAGAACAATGCCGTAGATCTTGCCATCGGTATGGACATCCTCGTTGCTTGAGGGTTAAACCCACTAGCGAATACCCGAACTCCAGCTATGATCATTTCCTCACTTATCTTCTGGATTCCGATTGACACTTGTGGCCATTCTTCAAGTAATGGGTCATATCCGTCTGAATGATACACATTGACAGAAGACTTTATGGTGCTTAGGACCCTAAATTACCAGCTATGACCGGTTCTTTGTGAAGTTGAAATTGCAACTGGAGTAAAAGCAGAAGATGCGGGGGTGCACAATGCGATGCTGGGGTAGATTCTTAATAAAACGGTCGGACCTCAATTGTGTTTCGGCAAGCGTTTAATGCTTTTTTGCCCCACTCAATGGCCTCTTCGTGACTTGCCACGTCCACGATCCAAAAGCCTGCTAAGATTGGGTCAGATTTCAAGCAAGGTTCATTTGAAATGACGTCATCTCCACTAGCGGACCTGCTAATGGTGTGGGCGGTAGCAATAGGTTGCAATCCACCTGCAAAGAAACGCACACCTGCTTTAATCATATCGTCATTGACTTTGTCTATCTCGGCATGGACGCCCGGTCCCTCTTCAATAGTTGGATCGTATCCTATCGGATGATGAACAGCAATAAGGTACATCATGGCGCTTCTGCACTTCTCATGTTACCGACTTGACTTGACCGTACACGATAAAAGCGAAGTAGAATAGCGGGAAAAGAACGGGCCTTTTGCTTGAAGTACAAAAAGGAGCCTTCCGGACCGGAGGTCAAGAGGGCCCTTTGATGTGAAAAGAACTTCGTCTTATTTACGTCGACGAGCCAAACCGAGTAGGGCAAGTCCAAGGCCCACAAATTCAGCGGGTTCTGGAACCGATTGAGGAACTATCGCGATGCTAGAACCATCTCCGATATTAAGGTTGTTTGAGGAAATGGTTTGGTAAGTGGATCCGTTAATTTGGTCTAGATTCCCGTTGTAGTCAAACTCCCAATAGGAGTTGGTGCTGGCATCGTAGGTGACGCCTAGGTCATTGTGGTTTCCAGGAGAACCTAACAAGGTCAGTGCGCCATTGGTGGTGTTGACGCTATAAAGGTTGTTGACATCTGAAAGGACGAGTTGATTGGTGGTGGTGTTGAAGGTTAATCCTTCACCATAGGCTCCATTATTTCCAAGTAAAGTGAATGCGCCGGTGGCTGCGTCAACAGAACCGAAAGAGCCATTGGTGGTTCCACCAAAGAGGCTGTTCGTAGCATTATCGTACCCAAGAGCAAAGAGGTCATTTGTACCGTCGGACCCAACTAACGTGGCGGCACCAGTGGTTAGGTTCACTGTATAAAGGTTATTGTCTCCCCTTCCACCCGAGTAGTACATTGTGCTATTGGCGCTATCATACGTGAGGTCTCCAAATGTCATATTAGACGCATCAATTCCCAGGGAGCCAATAAGCGTTGTTTGCATTGTGGTTGGATTAACACTGTAAAGTTCGTGGTTATTTGTGTCACTCACTACATAAAGCGTTCCTGAAGCGTGGGCAAAACTGATGATGCTAGCGCCGGCCACGAGTGAGAAAAGAAGTTTTTTCATGATGTTCAGCTTGGTTTGTTTCAAAAACCTGGTGCTATTTTACGACAAAAACCTACTTTGAAAGACAGATTTTAGCGATTTTTAAAAAAACTAGTAGAAATACCTGTCTCAATCCTGAAACCTTTCATATTTTGAGCCCATCTTGCGGTGAATTTACTTAACGAAAGTGACATCTTTTTGGAAAAGTCGGTTGCCAAATAGTAAGGATAAGTATGAAAATCAATATTGGTTCTATAGACAAGATCATGAGGCTAGCGATGGCAGTGGTCTTTTTCTCGCTGTATTTTGTGCTTTCGGGCAAGGCTCGATTCCTTGGCCTTATTGGGTTGATTCCGTTAATGACGGCAATGATGGGTTTCTGCCCAATTTATGCCTTGTTTGGAATTTCTAGCTGTCACCGAAAATCGTAGATTGACATCTGCTAAAAGATGAGTAACCGCCGGCCCAACCATGCTTGACGCGCTCGAAGCGTCTTCTAATTGGGCAAGCTCATCCTATACTTTATCTCTGAATAAAGTACGTCTAAATTGATATCTTTCACCGATTTGAACTTGATGCAATAGCCACTCACGGTAGCCTTTCCGATGGAGCTACCCATTGCATTTTCTAGGTGCTTTTTGTCTGCTAACCCCATGATGTACACGGAGAGACCGGATTTATTACCGCTAATGCCAACTCTAAAAAACTCTTTGCTGGTGCCGTTTGCATACCTTATGGTATAGGCTCCATAGCCAATGCTTGGGTTGGAAACAACTTTGCCAGGATTGTCTTTACCGTCGTTGAACCAAACCTTGCATTGGGGAAACATGTGCAGGATTTGGCTATGCAGGGCTTGCAATTCCGCTTGCTTGGCCACCTCTTGGGTGGCAATATAGGCACCAATTTGATCTTCCGTTGTCACGTCTTATAATTCTAATGCGTTTTTGCCTTTTGGTGAGGCTACTTGGCTTGAGCGAAGAGAGAGAAGTCGGTTTCCGGAAAGTCAATTTCACCTCTGGCGCGGCAAAGGCCCCTTAGTTCACCGCGATGGTATGTGCCATGATTGACAACATGCCTGGCAATCACCCAAAGCGAGGTTGTAAATTGCTCGCCGGCTGTGCGGCAATAGATAATCGACCGATCGCTGTCCTCCGTAGCTAATACCTCCTTCCATTTTTTGTTCATCCTCTCCAGTGTTTCTGCATTCGCGGCTACTTTCGGCATTGCGGTTGGTGATTAAAAGCCAGCAATTTTGCTTGGTTATTTTCTAGCAACCAGCTTTAATATCAACGCAAGAAAAATTTTCCAAGAAGGACAAAAGTGGCAGGACCCTAGTTGACTTTTTTTAAATGGCATACTATACTGAACTGAATGGTTCAGTATAGTATCTCCAATTTAGATGCCTCGTTCGGCGCTCTCGCAGACCCCACTCGTCGAGGCGTTCTGGAGCAGTTGGGACAAGCCGACGCATCCATCACAACGCTTGCAGAGATGTTTCAAATGACCCTCACCGGCATGAAAAAGCATGTCGGGGTTTTGGAGCAGGCTGGGCTTGTCTGCACAGAGAAGGTTGGCAGGGTAAGAACCTGCAAACTTGGATTGCGCGGGCTTGAAGAAGAAGCGGTTTGGATTGAGAGGCATCATCAGCTTTGGGCAACTCGCTTTAATGAACTAGACGCAATCCTTGAAGAATTGAAACAAAAGGAAAAATAAAATGGAAGAAAGCAAAGAAGTTGGGGCAAACCCCATGAACAGCAACACATTTGTGGAGCGCAAGTCAGACCGCGAAGTTACCGTCACGCACAAATTCAATGCCCCTGCAAAGCTTGTGTATGAAGCATGGACAAATGCAGATCTTTTTAGAAGGTGGTGGGTGCCAAAGTCTTATGGACTTAACCTAATATCCTGCGAAATGGATGTTCGAGCGGGAGGTCGGTACTGTTTGGCATTTCGCCACGAGGGCTCAACGATGGAGTTTTTTGGCACATATTTGGAGGTGACACCCCATTCGCGCCTGGTTTGGACAAACGATGAGGGCGATGCGGGGCAAACAATAACGACGGTGACCTTCGAAGAGGTCGGCGCCAAAACGGTGCTGGTAGTTCACGACTTGTATCCGTCGAAGGAGTTGGTTGACACGGGTTCAACGGGGGCAATGCCCGAGGTCCTTGCTCAACTTGAGGAGCTTTTGGCTAGTCTTTGAGGCAACTTTGACAAATCCGTCGCATTGACTGGAGCCTCTCGAAGGCGGATAGTCGGAAGGGGGAGATTTATTTTCGTCGGTAGGGAAATGATCTCCCTTCCTTTCATCGCGCAGCGTTGAGAGGAAGGGTCGGAGGTGGAGAGGATTCAATCTAAGTTAGGCAATAAATGTGCTCACTACGTCCCCGAACACCTGTTCACGATCGATCTGGTCTAATCAAATTTCGGCTCCGCCTCATGATTCAGACGCATCGCGGGTTGGTACTCCGAACGGGATTCGAACCCGCGATCTTTGCCGTGAGAGACTAATGCCTGTTTACTAAAGGTAAAGGTTGCCTATTAGGCAAGCTTGTCCCTTCACCTTTTAAGCAACCAATGACAGTTTTTTCCGCCGAAAGAGGCAAGACAATGTCACTACCAATGCTTAGTCGCGATGGGGGCGAGATTCAATTCCGTGCCAATTAGCCGCGAACTGGTACTCCGAACGGGATTCGAACCCGCGATCTTTGCCGTGAGAGGGCAATGTCCTAAACCGCTAGACGACCGGAGCAACCGACAAAAATAGTACCAGAAAGTAGACTCAATGTCTACCAAATTTCCACGCCACGCCAAGGCTCCCAAAGATGAGCCTCTGCCCACTCCTCAGAAGGTTCGCACCCGGCGAGGCGAAGTGCAAGCAAAATTAACGCGGCATGATAGCCTTCGTGCCAGATCATGTGCTGGATCAGCAGCACCGGATTTTCGTACTGGGCAATTTTGGAACTATTGGGCATCATGAAGTCCGTAAAGGTTCCACCAATTGCGGCAGCGCTTAGCCGAAGCTGTCTGCGAATTTCATCGAGGTCCCCAATCGGTTCATAATGATCACCCACCTTTTGAAAGACATCGCCAAGGTCGTCGAGTCGCTTCGAGCCGGTCGTTGATAGCCAGTCTTTTCGAACAAAGTTGATATGGCAAAGTTGTTCATCTAATGCCATGCCGTCATCAGAGGGCTTCAGATGGCGTAAATCCTCGGTCACAAACTCGGCAAGGCCAGCAACCATGGCGGCTTGCCGATTCCAAGAATCCAAAACTAATTCCGCAGTTTTATCAAGGGCCATACGTCAATCATAGTCCGATCAAGGTTTCCATGTTGGCTTGAATTCCCAAGTTCTAGCCAGCGGAATTTGATCATAGGCATGCAGGCCAGTTTCTGATTCTCCAGGTGGCAAAACCGTCTCTAAACTCCAACGGCCAGTTGGATCGATCTCGGCAAGCTGGATGTAAGTGCCTCGATTCGAGTAAAGAACAGGGACATGCCCAGGATAAGTAACCGAATCGGCAGCAAATCTTCCACTAGGTTTTAGCGACTTTAATACTGCATCAACAAGTTGGCTTCCACTTTGATTTCCAAGATAATGAAATCGAGTCTTTCCTTCCAAAGCATGCAACATCAGTGTCGGCTGGAGAACCTCATCAAACAATCCCGTACCAAGAAAATTGCCGATGTCTTTCAGAAAAAGTTTCTGACGGATCGCTTCGAACGCGTCGGCCCATGCGGCCGCCCCGTAAGACCCCTGCACATTCCAACCGTTATAAGCTGCCACTTCAGAAGAATCAATCTTTGGCAAAAACTTCACAAAATAGGGGTAATTAGGGCTCCATCTGGCTAGGGCCCATGGCACATACTCAACATCCTGCGGAGTCAGAGTGCCAGAGGGAAGGGCAAGGCCAATCACGCTGCTTCTAAAGATTTGGCCCCACACCGGAGTGTCTCCATTGCTCCACCATGTTGCAGGCTTGGTGTTCCAGTTGTAAATAATCCCAGATTTTGGATTGAGGCAATGGGGCATTTGATCTGCGGAGATAAAGCCTCGCCAGTTGTTTTGAGGAGTTGCAGGTGTTGGTAAGCGAGGATCCAAGCCCTCAGCTCGAATGGGAACTCGGCCGCAAAATCTCCAGCCAATGTTTCCAGTTCGATCAGCAAGAAACAGATTGAACGACATGGGTTCCGTAGAGACGGCTTGGCTTGCTTCTGCTACTGTGTTTGCCGAATAAATCCCAAACAGGGAGGTCATCATATTCAACTCCCGTCCCCGATATGAGCTGCGAAGGGCAAAAATTCCGGCTCCTGTATTGAGAACTACCGGCCCAAAGTTTGTTCGATACTGAACTAGAGTGACAGGCGATTGCCCCTTGACCTGAATAACAAAAGTTTGCTTTTGCAGGCTGCGCTTGGCTCCGTTGTACTCATAGGTTCCTGGCGCCTTGGAGTGATAAGCAAATGTATCGACAAGGTCGGCAACACCACTTGTAATCCCCCAGGCAATGTGGCGAGTGGCTCCTATCGCGATTCCAGGAACTCCGGGGATATCCATTCCGGCCACGGAAAGACCGGGAGCGTGGAGAGCGTCCTCATGATCAATGCTTGGGGATGTGAGTCCCATCTGAGGTCCAGAGAGCAAAATGGGTTTGCCGCTCTGGCTTCTTTTTTTGCCTACCACGATGCAGTAACTTCCGGTTCGATAGGGAACTCCCAGCTTCATTGCAAGCATTTTGGACGGCTTTTGCAAAGAAACATTGATTGCGGGAAGAAGCTGAAAAATGTTGGCAGCAGGAAGTTCCTTTAGCTGAGCTTGAGTTTGGGCGTCGGTGGGATTCGCAAAGTAAGGGTGAGGCAATTTGGCAAGATCGTCCTGATCGGAAACGGTAGTGGGTGATTTTGGATCGTTGATCCAGCCAATGTCATTAAAAACATCCAGCACGTGGCCTTTAAGAGCCGGCTGAAGGTGAAGATACTGCAATAGGGCCCAATCCCTGAGATTTGCGGCCCCGCCGGTTCCAAAAAGCTTGAACAGGTGGATGGCAATTGCGGCAGAATCGTAGGGCGTCCAATCGGAGGGTCGAATTCCCACCTTTTTGAATTCATCTGGCATCAAGCTGGAGTCTGACTCTGCCTCTTTGATATACATGTTGACCCCTTGGCAATAGGCGGCAATATCGGCTTGAATTGAGGCAGGTTGATGGGCAATTTCGGCAAGAACCTCTGGCTTGGTGTATCCAGTTTTATCAATCGACTCATCAGATTCAAGCGCGGACGGGCCCAAAATCGCTGCCAACCGACCCTCCGATAGGCGTCGGCTTAGCTCCATTTGCCACAGTCGGTCTTGAGCATCCGCATAACCCTGACCCTCAAATGCTTCGACTACAGTCGGCGCAGTGATGAGGGGAACCCCAAATGAATTCCGCTTAATTGAAAAAGGCTTTGTGGCTAAAGTGGCGGCGACAAGAAATGCCAACATGACCTCATTTTACAACTGGAATGAGTTTGTTGGCATTGCTGGCATCAGCCGAATTCAGGGAGTACGGTGGTCCATTATTTGAGGACTTGCCACCCTTTGTTTACTCCTCCTGGTTTGTCTGAATAGTAATAATCGCCCTGACCGTCGGTATAGAGGTGAGCATGCCAGTTTGGAAGCTTAATTTTTGTTCCATTCTTGGTTGTATAAGTATCCAGTCCTCGAATGTAGTCATCAAACTTTTCGTTCATATTGTCCATAACCCGAGACCGGTTTTGGTAGACGCTCATGATGTCCTTGGAAATGGCAGACTGATTGTGGGCAAGATGGCGACTGAGAGCCAAGGCGTTTTGAGAGCTATTGTAAGCGTTGGCGATGGCACCACGCTGAACCCGAAGGATCAAGCTAAAGTAATGAGGATCAATTTGGTAGGAAGCAATAGGAATAGAAAACAACTTTACGGCTGAAGGGAGTTTGTTAGCTGGCGCCGTCATCGCGGTTATGTTGCTTATCGTCCATTGCCCCTCAGATACCATCGCTGCGCCCAGGGGCTGAGTTTGGTATCCATCAACGCGGGCAAACCCTTTGACCATCATCGGCTTGCCATTTTTTTCGAACGAGATTTTAACCGAACCCTCGTAGCTATAGGTATAAAATTGACCGGATTTAGACTTGATCGGAGTTTGGCTCTTGTCAACAATTTTATAGCGGACACCCGGGTTTTCCCTTGCCCATAAGGAAGCTAAAAAGGCTCCAAAATCCTGAGGTGGCGGTATTCCGTTTCTGCCCATTGTGCTGCTTCCATAGTTTACGGAAAGAGCAGAAACTCGCTCTAGACTTTCTGTGCCGTCGGGGCTAGTTATCGTGGACTTGCCGATAACCGGGGTTCCATAGTTTAAGGGCATCCAATGGATTTCGTCTTTGACTTTCCAGCCAGCGGGCACCAGGTAATAGCCGGCCAGCATGTGGACATTGGGGTCGTACACTTTGTGCAGTTTCAGCTTGTAAACGGTACAAAAACTCACGGAGGCAAGCGTAAAAGAGCCCAATGCAAGGGTCAGTTTGAAAAGGGCAGGAATCGGGCGGATTTGATTTTTAGACAAAGCAATCATGTCTTCCTCTTAACTGTGATTATAAATAAGTTTCAAGATTATTGCAAGAGAAAGTCTATGTAGGCTGAAAGCGATAGAGATCTAATCATCATTGGCCGGTGACCTCTAAAAATCAGAAAACCGTATTGACACGCATACCTGCTTCGGTGTCAATACGGCTTTCTGAATCGCTAACGCGGTTCTTAAAAAGATTTATGGCAGAGTTCGCCTGCCACCAGAAAGGCTCTTGTTGGCGACTCGATACACCACATAAATCAGTGCGCTCAAAATCAGGAGCGGCATGAGTATGTGGAAGATTCCAAAAAGCATGATGAAGGCAATCTTGAGGGCAATTAAACCCACAAAGAGAACCACTAAAATCGTCAGAATCCCTACAACCGGATTTTCCATTTCAACTTAACCTCGTTAAAGACTTTCGCCTTTGATCAATGATACGCCAAAGCGATAGATGTTGATTCAAATTTTTTATGAAGTCCTAGGCCTAAACCAAGAAATATTGAAATATCGTAGAGTAATTGGTATGGCACTTCCGGTTTTCCGTCAAGAGAATCAATCCCAAGAATCTTGTAATCCCTTAGAAATAAACGCCAAGTTAGCGGTCCAGTGGCTTGTTCGGTTTCTGGTTGATGAGTGCAAGAATCGGAGGGGAGTCGATCACGCGATTCTTGGGCTCTCTGGAGGGGTTGATTCTGCGGTGGTGGCTTATCTTTGCGCGAGGGCCTTTGGTCCTCAAAATGTGCATGCCATCAGGATGCCTTACAAAAAATCATCTCAAGAAAGCCTAGATCACGCCGATTTAGTTGCTCATGACCTCGGACTTTCGGTGACCACCATTCCCATTACGGCCATGGTTGATGGCTATTTAAGTTCAATTGAACCAGAGATTTCGGGGCAACGGTTGGGAAACGTGTGTGCAAGGTGCAGGATGATTGTCCTTTTTGATCAAGCCAGCAAGCTCAATGGCCTTCCCATTGGGACCGGAAACAAGAGCGAGCGGTTGTTTGGCTACTTCACCTGGCACGCCGACGATTCTCCCCCGATCAATCCGTTAGGAGACCTCTTTAAAACCCAAGTTTGGGATATTGCCAGAGAGCTCGGGGTTCCTTCAGAAATTGTCAACAAAGCTCCTACTGCCGACCTTGTAGAGGGCCAAACCGATGAGGGTGATTTTGGAATCTCTTATGCGGATGCCGATCAAATCCTGCATTATATGACGTCTGGATATCCCAAAGACAAGATTATTGCCTTGGGATTTTCTCCGGAACAGGTAGCCCTTGTATGGAAGAGGGTTAGCAGTACTCACTGGAAGCGCAGATTGCCAACCACTGCCATGATGAGCTACAGTGCGATCGGAGAGTACTACTTGCGTCCGGTTGATTACTAAGCTCCAACGTGCCATCAATGGATAAGGGGATCAAGCCAATCGCTTGATCCCCTTAATCTGCAGCCAGAAGATTATTTCAGCCGGAGTTACTTGCCTAAGGCTCCTTTAATCAGGTTTGGAACATCGCCATACCCACAAATGTCGGGAGAGATGCCGCCGAGCAGGGAAGCTAAGTCAATACCAGGACCAACCGATGCCATTGGCTCGCCTTTCAGAATCTTTTTGATTTCTGCCTGATCCGCAATCAGATGGGCTTTTGTGGCGTCGTCTTGAACATGCTTAAGGCTAGAACCGATTGCATTTTGCAACCGCATGAGGCTTAGCATCGCAATCCCCTTGAGTTGAGTTTGAGTCGCCGAATCTCCGTTTAATCGGCTATTCATTGCCTTTAGGTACATGTCCTGCACATTGGCCTGGTAGAGGGAAATAACAGGATGGTTTTGATGAAGCTGGTTCCAAATGGCAGACTGCATCTGTGAAACCATAGAGGCAACTGTGTAAGCATTGGAGCCATTCATGGCTTGGTTATCAAACATGCGCTGTACGCGCCCTTCATTCAATAACCCATTGATAATGATTCCCGCGCTTGCAACCGCGGTGCTGATGTTTCCGGTTTGCTGAATTTTATCCAGCACCAATGGGTTCATGAGAGCCTTGGGGAAATGAATTCCCTTCGACATCAAGAAGGCAACCGCAGCTTGCTGCCTTGCCTTTGATACCGGTCGGTAAACCACATTGACATGCCCGCCGAAGAAGTTATTCTCGTGAACGCCACCAACTAGCTTCATTACGTGCAGAAGTTCTAGCATGCGTTGCTCGGTAAGAGCACCGTAAGCTTCGCTGAGCAATCGGAATGAGTGGCCGTAATGAATGGTGCCATCAAGCAGATAGTTTGATATCCGATCAATGTTTTTCAATCCATAGGTTGAAGACAGGATGGGATCGTTGCCAAGGTCTTCCGTCTCCATCTCAGGATCAATCGGGTTAGAATTGCCAAACCGATCGTACTTATTGGTGACGTCTTGGGAAAGATAATGATCAAGGGCTGGTCTTTCTGCCTCTGGGGTGACCGCTAATGGAGGCATATAGCCGTACTTAATTGCAAAATAGTCGTACGGGCCGATGATCGGAATTAGCCTTGCACCGTCTCCTGGCTGCGCAACGTAGTTGAATCGACCGTAGTCCATGATCGAGGCTTCATCGCCGTACTTTGCAGTAAAAGAGGCGCTTCTTAGCATGGCGGTGGGATACTGCGCGCTTGCCTTGAAGTTATGGGCAAGACCCAAAGTATGACCAACTTCATGGGTCAGGATATAGGTGAGAATGGGTCCCAGAGTTGAGGGGCTCATCGGCAGCTTTCTTGCATTCGGATCGCAGGCGGCGGCTTGGGCAAAATACCAATCCTGAGCCAGCTTAAGCACGTTGTACCAAACAACCACTTTCCCGCTGAGGGTTTGGCCCGAACGTGGATCTTGAATGCTCTGGCCCTCTGCATTTTCAGTTGGAGTGGTAGCCCAGCGGATTACCGAGTACCGAACGTCTTCTGGACTCCATTTGGGGTCTTCTTTTTTGGTGGGAGCGTCTTTTACCTCTAGGGCATGGCTATAGCCTGCCGCTTCAAAAACAGGGTTCCACGCTAAAACCGCTTTGCGAACGTATGGCCTCCAAACCGCGGGGATCTCTCGACTCAAGTAAAAAACGATGGGCTTAACTGGATCACTCACCGCTTCATCGGGATGTTTTTTCACCAAATTGAATCGGTCTATGTAGGCTTGGTGAACAACCATATTGTCATTTGAGCCATAAAGGCTAAAGGGTTGGTCAAAAAAGCCAACTCGTGGATCGGCCAGCCTCGGTGTCATCGGAACTTTAGGAAGAAGGTCCAACGAATAATGAACAACTGTAGTTTTTGGCCCCGTGTCAAATAAAGCCGCCAAGGACGGCGGAATACGTCCCGAGCCTCCAAATGGAGATCCTCCTCCGCTGGAAAAGGTGAGCTGCACGCTTGCCTCAATGTTTTCGGGGAAGTCATCAACCGATAGAATTGTGCTTGCGGTTGGGTTGATTCCGCTGCCGAGCAACATAGACGCCATTCCGCTTGGTTCGGCAAGATAAAGCCGTGACACATTGATCACCATTGTATGAGCCTTCTTGTTGTAGGCTTCGATCGGAAACGTATGAATGATCGGCATGACGTTGGTCAGGGCAACTCCAGCCGCTTCACCACTTTCAGGCTGACTTCGTACAGAGTAGTCCATCTTCCTTAGCCACAGAGAGTTTCCGTGCTTTTCAAACTTGATGACTTGTGAATCTAAGTTGAGGCCAGGGGCCGAGAAATCATTGGAGCCAGAAGCGACCTGAGACAGCATTAGATGCCACAAAAACTCTCTTCCCAGCATGTCATCCGGAATTTCCCAAAGAACTTTGTGGCCAATTTGGTGAACGGCAAAAACTCCTGTCTGGGATTTCGCCTTTTTGGTAATCACCTTATCATATGGCTCTGGCCCACCCATGTCCTCATCATCTGATGGGGGAGCGGGCGGCGTCGGTGGAGCCGGCTTTGTGACTGGCTTTTGAGGGGCTTTGCCCTTTTCTGGAGTTTTGCTTGGGGTCTTTTTGTTGGGACCTTTCTTTTGTTGAGGCTCTTTCTTTTTTTGCAAGCCAGAGGAAGCACCTTGTTGATAGGTATCCTGCTGGACTGCAGACTGAGCAGCTGAGTAGACGAAAATTGAGCTAACGACGGCGGCAAGCGCCATCCACTTAAGAGAAAAACGATTCAAGAGATTGATCCTGCAGACCTGATTATCGGTCTTGAACATTATCTACTTTATCCTTACTCTTTTGCATTCCCAAAGAAGAAGTCAATTTTTACTCTCAAAGCAGGTTCAGCAGAGATCTTGTCATTTCTGCAATCAGGTGCAAATTCTCGCTAAATCCAGCTGTAAAAACTGCCAAACCTAGGTTTCTGCCTTCAGGAAGCTTTACCCAGGCAACGTCGTGGCGGACTTCATCCGTCCAACCAGCTTTAGACCAAAGCCTAGCTCCAGATGGCAGCGCGCCTCCGATAAATTCCTTAGACTGGGAATCTGCATTTGTTGAATCGGCAGGAATTTGCCTATGCAGCAAATCTTTTGCAATCCCCAAAGATTGCTGGCTGAGAGGAAATTCCTCTTGCATGACGGAGCTCAATAGCTCCAATGCCATCCGAGGGGTGACTTTATTGCAAAATTGGTTATCTAGCCCTCTTGCTTGTTTTTCTCTGCCGTAGGGACCCTCATTCCATGTTTTCTGGCAAACGATCAAACCTCGATATCCAAGGGATTCAAACCAACGGTCAATTTGCTTTCTGGAGTTAAACCATTTTTCTAGTTCACCTGAGCTGAGTTCTGGGCCACTGTAGGCAGACGAAAAGGCGTCAACCACAAGGCTAGTGGCGTCATTGCTACTGTCCCGAATCATGTCTTGGACTGCCCTTAACAGTTCGTCGGCCAGCGTAAGCTCTCCCAAATCAACAAGGTGAAGGGTGTAGATTAAGTGAAAGAGTTTGACGACGCTGGCGGGGTAATAAAATTCAGATTCATGAAACCCGCCAAATTCAACGACTCCGCCTTGGTTTGGAAGACAAATGCAAACCGAAATCCGCCCCAAGTTAGCATCTAAATGGCGGTGGACAACCTGTTCGATGCTCGATTGAATACTAGGTGAGGGGACCCAAGTTAATTTTAATGCCACTTGCCGGAATTATACAGATGTTGGCAAGTTTAGGAACGCTTCCGCCTTTGGAGCGGGCATTTCTTATGCCCCTTTTTCTGAATACGGGTTGGAATAGAAACCGGTGACCGCTTTTGCAGACGCCTTGCTGTTGTACATATCCGTGTCGGCGGTGGTCAAAAGCTTATCAAGGTCAATATCATCAGTTGTCACGGCTGCTAAACCGTAGCTAAAGGTAGCTTGCTGGCCCATGACAATCGAAGATCGTTTGAATCGAATATGAGCTCGTTGAATTCTGGTTCTCGCTTCTTCAAGGTCTAATCCTTCAAAGACAATAACAAACTCATCACCACCTAACCTGGCAACAAATCCACCTTCAGCAACCGCAGGGTCCAGGCAATGTTTGAGGGCCCGCAAAATGTTGTCACCAAAGCCATGGCCATAAACGTCGTTCAGCATCTTGAAGTCATTGAGGTCAATGACCCCTAACACGATAGCTTCATGGGTTTGACCACGCTCTTCAATCAGGCTCTTGATTGCGTTATTGAATCCAAATCGGTTTAAGGCGCCGGTTAAGGCATCGGTCTCGGCTTGATTTTGAACTTGGTGAAGTTTGTCGTTAAGGCTATGAGCCATAAGGGCTACGCTCAGCAATGCAAGGGCGTTAAAAGCCAATCCGGTGTAAAGTGCGGGAGGACCAATGAGTTTGTAATCGACTCCGGAGCAGATGATTGCGGCAGTCACCGCGGCAATAGAGCCTGGCACAAATCCAACCCTTCTTGTCAGTCTAAAAATGGGGATGACAAACAAAAATTTGATACCAGCTTCTTTCCAAAAGAGAAGGCTTGCGATGGCAATGGTGGTAAAAAAGACCCCCTCTTGACCGTAGACGTCTCCATTTGGGATTTTTCTCAGTAAAGAAACTAACCTTTCCCAAACCGATTTCAGGGAATGTTCGTTTGCCAAAGCACCACCAATATGGCTTGCAATGGATGGACTGGGGATATCGTGTTTCTTTTTGAAATGAGAGGATCTCACATTGAAAATATCGGGAAACCTCACCCTCGTTTTGAGGGTTGAGAAGTGAAAAACTTCATTTACAGGATTAACTTAAGAAACTAAGGAACAATTTGGGGACGCAAGGCATTATCAATTAACAATTCACCATGAAAAACGCAATGAAAATCTCATTTGCAGCGACCGCATCGGCAGGGTTAGCGGCATTGATCTTGCTGGCAAATCATACTCAGGCGAGTCCCATTTCAAACACGGGGCGGGTAGGGATTCATCCGGGCGGAATCGGCCTCAGCCCAGATCCTGTTCACCTGAAACCAAAACCAGGGGACGAACTTGCCGCCTTTAGTGAAGGCTGTTTTTGGGGTTCGGAAAATACATTTCGGCACGTCAAAGGAGTCGTTGCCACCGCAGTTGGATTTACGGGGGGGAATGTGCCTCACCCAACTTACGAAGAAGTGTGTACCCACACAACTGGCCACTGTGAAACAACCCTTGTTGAGTTTAATCCTAAAATTGTTAGCTACAAGCAGCTATTGTTCGTATTTTGGAACTCCCATGATCCAACCCAAACTGACGGCCAAGGACCAGACCTTGGGAACAACTACCGCTCCGCAATTTGGACCTTCGATAAATCGGAGTACGATCAAGCGATAAAGTCTCGGACCGCAGAGCAAAAGCAGTTGTCTTCTCCGATCACAACAACCATAATGCCGATCGGCATTTTTTGGATGGCAGAAAAGTATCACCAGCAGTACGATGAAAAGAACGGTGTAGCCGCTTGTCCAGTCTTTTTACGAAAACCATTGCCAATGAACGGTCACTAAGGCAAGCTGTTTTTTGTTGCCACGCAACAAAAAAGGGGCGATTTCGGTACTCGAAATCGCCCCCATCTCATTTTCAGCCTGAGGCTTAGTGGCTGTGACCTTCGTCTTCTTCCTGAGGAATTTCCGCAACAATTGCTTCGGTGGTCAGCAGAAGTCCGCTGATCGAAGCTGCGTTTTGGAGCGCCTGCCGAACAACCTTAGCTGGATCCACGATGCCTGCCTTGAGGAGGTCTTCGAACTCCAAGGTGTTTGCATTGAATCCCTTGCCGGTTGTTTTGACTTTTTCGACGACAACCGAGCCTTCCACGCCAGAGTTTTCCGCAATGGTTCTGAGAGGAGCTTCAATAGCCTTTTTGATGATATTGGCGCCGATTTTTTCATCGCCTTCCAACTTGAGAGCATCCAAATCTTTGGCCGCGCTCAGCAATGCAGTTCCTCCACCAGGGACGACTCCTTCTTCGAGAGCCGCTCTTGTGGAAGCCAGCGCATCTTCGATGCGTGCCTTTTTCTCTTTGAGGGCAGTCTCGGTGGCAGCGCCGACTTTGATAACAGCAACGCCTCCGCTTAGCTTGGCCTGCCTTTCTTGCAACTTCTCTTTGTCGTAGTTGCTTTCGGTGCCTTCAATTTGGCGCTTGATCTGAGTTAAGCGACCTTCGATTGCAGCTTTGTCACCTTTGCCGCCAACAATTGTTGTGGTCTCTTTGGTGATAACAATTCGATCGCATGTTCCCAGTTGATCTAGCTCCACATTTTCTAGTTTCAGACCAAGGTCTTCACTAATGAACTGGCCGCCGGTGAGGATGGCCATGTCTTCGAGCATTGCCTTCCTTCGATCTCCAAACCCCGGAGCTTTGACGGCCGCAAGAGGCAATCCGCCGCGCAGTCGGTTGAGAGCCAGCATGGCAAGGCACTCACTCTCTACGTCTTCAGAGACAATGATAAAGGCTCTGCCTGTTTTGACAACCTTCTCTAGCAAGGGAAGGAGGTCCTGAACAACGCCAATCTTCTTCTCATAGAACAAGATCAATGGCTCTTCATAAATGACCTCCATCCGCTGGGCATCAGTCACAAAATAAGGAGACAAAAATCCTTTGTCAAACTGCAGCCCTTGAACATTCTCGAAGGTTGTTTCGGTGCCTTTGCTTTCTTCAACCGTCACAACGCCATCCTTGCCAACTTGGTGGATTACGCCTCCAACCAATTCACCAAGCTCAGGGTCGTTGGCCGAAATTGTTGCCACCTGAATTGTAGATTCTTTGCCTTTGATCGGCTTAGAAGCCTTGGCGAGGTTCTCAACAATGCTGTTGACTGCCTTATCAATCCCTGCTTTTATTGCAATCGAGTTTGAGCCGGCTGCGACATTGCGAATTCCTTCCTTGAAAATGGCTTGGGCAAGGACGGTTGCGGTTGTTGTGCCATCACCAGCCGTGTCATTGGTCTTGGAAGAAACTTCTCGGATGAGCTGAGCTCCCATGTTTTCGAAGCGATTCTCTACTTCGATTTCCTTGGCAATCGTAACGCCATCATTAATGACGGTTGGGGAACCGAATTTCTTTTCGAGAACGACATTTCTGCCTCGAGGACCAAGGGTGACCTTGACCGCATTGGCAAGTTTGTCAACTCCTACTTCTAGGAGTTTCCTGGCATCATCCGTGTATTTAATATCTTTTGCAGGCATAGCTTAACGTGCTCCCGCCATTTCTTTGGCACCTTCCAGAACCGCAAGAATGTCTTCGGCTCTTAAAATAATGTAATCTTTGCCCTTAACGGTCACCTCAGTGCCGCTGTATTTGCCGTACAGTACTGTGTCGCCAACCTTCACGTCAATAGTTGCAATTTTGCCACTATCAAGCCGCTTGCCTGGCCCAACTGCAAGGACATGGCCCTTCTGGGGCTTTTCTTGAGCATTGTCGGGAAGCAAAATACCGCTTGCAGTTTTTTCTTCTTTAGCGGCAGCTTCAATCACGATCCTATCGTGAAGAGGTTTGAGTTCCATAGTCGTGTTTCCTTTCCTTTTAGCGATTCTTGAAACCGCTTTCATTAGCAGTGTACCACCGAGAGTGCTAAAAAGTTTGCAATCTGAACTTAAAAAATGTGCTTCAAATGAATTCGAAAAGAGAACAAGTCAGATCAACAACTTGATTCACGATAGGGATGCCTTCTTCTTTCAGCCTCTTTGCTTGGGCTTCTGCCAAGGCGGGATCTCGTTTGGAGAGGGGCAAGTCTCCATTGGCCCCGATCACCCTCCACCAAGGAACATCAGGCGGAGCTTGCGCCATCCATTTGCCAATCATAATGGCGGGGACTCGGCTGGGCAGAGCGCGTCCTAGTCGGCCATAGGTGGTCACGGAGCCGGCGGGAACAGACCGAACTAGGTTGTAAAGCTCGGTTCTCAGGGAATCTGCCATATCGCAAGTATGGCAAATATGAAGAGTGGCCCCATTTTGTTGAATGGGATCAATAAAAAAAGCGGCGGCACGGAAACACAACGTACCGCCGCGAGAGGAGAGGAGCTAGTTACGAAGACTGACCATTCTTGGCGATGCAGGAGCTACCTCTACGTAGCCCTCTTTTGGCACGATCAAATAGATATCCTTGCCAATTTCTTCCCAGGTTCCGTCCTGGGCATAGTTGACGCCAGCGATAAAATCGACAATTTTCCTTTTTGTCGCATCGTCGGCGCCTGTGAGGTTCAAAATTTGTTGATGTCCTACTTTGAGTCCATTAGCGGCGGCAAGAGCGTCATCGAAGGCAGTTATGCCTTTGCGAATCGTAACCGTGTAGGAGGCTGTGAATCCTAGATCGTTTCCGGATGAGACGTTGTAGCCACCGTCCTCGCCATGAGCGTGGTTTTTCGGCTTAAGATAACGACCGATAGACGATAATAGTGCAAAAGGTTTTTCTTGGACTGCTTCTTCCATGATATTTTTCCAAATTTATTTTCAAGCGGATATCATCGCAAGCGGAAACAAGGCTCATCGTGAAACAAGTTTCCGTCTTGTCAATTTACAAATTCAAGATTGTTAACCTTTTCCTTTGCAAATTGCGCTTGAAAAGCAATTATAGTCGCCTCCTCGCAAAAATGCTGGGATTGAGACCCAATCCGCAGAAAAAAGTGAAAAAAATATCGAAAGTCTAGTAAATCTTTTTTATAAAGTAGACGCAATACTACATTACTGTATTGCTGGCCCAAGTCATTCCATGGCCTGAGTTCTTAATTCTTTCTAGGATTTCTAATTCTTCGTTGTGGCTTTAGATTTGAGTTCCGTAAAGTCGATCTCCAAAATCTCCAAGTCCTGGTGAGATGTACTTTTGAACTGTGAGTTCATCATCAATAGAGGCGGTGACAATGTCAACATCAGGATGCCGCTTTGAAATGAGTTCAACCCCTTCTGGAGCCGACACAATACTCAGAAGCTTGATGCGTGTTGCCCTGTTTTCCTTCAAAAGACTTAAGGCATGACAGGCGGATCCTCCGGTTGCTAGCATTGGATCAAGGAGAAACGTAATCTTGTTGTGCAAAGAAGGGACTTTGCAGTAGTAGCTGTGAGCAATTGCGGTTTGTTCATCACGCTCTAATCCGATATAGCCTACAGCCACATCTGGAAAAGCTTCTAAAAAGGCGTCTAGCATCCCCAAGCCAGCCCTCAAAATCGGAACCGCGGCAAGGGAAGCACTTAACATTTTGCACGTTGCAGGTTTTATTGGAGTTTGCACTTGCACTGGGACGGTGGGCAAATCTTGGGTAGCTTGGATAGCAAGAAGCAAGGAGATGGTTTTGCAGTGACGGCGGAAGGTTTCTGGCGGAGTAGACCGGTCTCTTAGGTTTCCCAGCACATGACTGGCTAAAGGATGGTCAAGCAAGATCACGCCCATTTCTCCCTCTATTTTAGTAGGATTGATGTTCGTCCTTGTTTGTTAAGAAGAAAACTGCCAAAATAGAAGGGACATTTCATGGCATCCAACCACTTTTGCGGACTTGTACTTGCGGCAGGGAAAGGGACAAGGATGAATTCTGGCTTGCCAAAGTGTTTGCATAAGGTTTCTGGAGTCTCAATGGCAGCTCATGCTTTGCGGGCTTTGAAAGGGGCAGGGGCCAGTTCGATGGCGATCATTTTGGGTCACGGGGGAGAACTGCTTCAAGCCTCGTTGGAAGAAACCGCACAAATTGTTTGGCAAAAAGAGCAGCTAGGCACGGGCCACGCTGTGATGCAGTCCAAGAAGTTTTTAGAGTCCTGCCAAGGTCCGGTTGTGATATTGCCCGGAGACGCCCCTTTAATCGAAAGTGAATCGGTGCGCACTCTTGTTCAGGCACATAGGGATGCCAAAGCTACGGCAACGGTGGCTTGTGTTAGCCTTTCTGATCCTACTGGCTACGGAAGAATCGTCAGGGGCGCGAACGGTGAGTTTCAGAAAATCATAGAAGAAAAAGATGCCTCGGCCGAAGTCAGGGCCATTTCGGAAGTTGGAGTCAGCGTTTACTGCTTCGAGCCAACTGCCTTATTAGAATATCTGCCAAAGCTCAAAAACAATAATTCTCAAAGTGAGTATTACTTGGTTGACGTTTTGTCTATGATCCTTGCTGGCAAGGGCATGGTTCACGTCCATAACTTTGCCAATAGCGAGGAGTTTGAAGGAGTCAACGATCGCTGGCAGCTGGCATTAGCTCAGTCAAAAATGAATACGCGAATCCTGAAAAGGTTGGCAGGAACTGGAGTCACTTTAGTCAATTGGCAGACCATCAGCGTTGATGCAGACTGCGAGGTCAGCCCAGATGTAACCCTTTTCGAGGGAACAAGTTTAAAAGGGAAGACGAAATTGGGTTCAGGCTGCAAAATTGGACCCTACAGCCTTGTTCAAGACTCAAACATTGGTGAAAATTGCAAGATCGTGATGAGCCACTTGGTGAACTGCAAAGTCGCGGATCGGGTTGCAGTTGGGCCGTTCGCTAATGTGCGCCCTCACTCGGATATTAGTTCGGACTGCAAGATTGGTAACTTTGTCGAGATCAAAAACGCCCAACTATCCAGCCACGTTTCCGCGTCTCATCTATCCTACATTGGGGATGCTGAAATAGGTGAAAACACCAATATAGGTGCGGGCACAATCTTTTGTAACTATAATGGATTCAGTAAGAATCGTGTTTCGGTGGGAAAGGAAGTCTTTGTAGGTTCCAACAGTACATTGGTCGCACCTATTACCATCGGAGAAGGAGCAATGGTAGCGGCGGGAAGCGTCGTGACGGTGGACGTTCCCGGGCAAGCGGCTGCCTTTGGGCGCGCGAGAACGGAAATAAAAGCTGGTTGGGCAACAGAATGGCGACAACGGATGAGAGAGCGAAAAGAGGAAGCACGGCGGCAATCGGAGGAAGTAACCACCGAAACAACTCCTATGAGGAAGTCATGGGATTGAAACTATTTTGCGGAAACGCTCACCCCGAACTTGCTTATCGAGTGGCTGACCATCTTGGGATTGAAGTTGGCGCCATGACCAGCACCAAGTTTGCCGACGGTGAAATCCGCCTCATGGTCGAAGAAAGCGCACGAGGAAACGAAGTCTACTTACTTCAATCAACCTGTGCACCGGTTAATGACAACTGCATGGAGTTGTTTATCATGCTAGATGCGTTTCGAAGGGCTTCGGCAAGAAGGATTACGGTGGTCATGCCTTACTACGGTTATGCACGGCAAGACAAAAAAGTAAAGCCCCGCGAGCCAATCACGGCGAAAATGGTCGCGGGATTTATAGAGAAGTCTGGCGCCGACCGTGTTGTAGCGGTCGATCTTCACGCCGAGCAAATCCAAGGGTTTTTTGATATTCCGGTTGACCATCTTTATGGGTTTCCAATTATCGGCAGACACCTCGTCGAACGCGGGTTTAGGAATCGAGATGACGTTGTAGTGGTAAGTCCAGACGTTGCTGGTGTCAGCAGGGCAAGCAAACTGGCTGAAATGTTGGGGGTGCCTTTTATCGTCATTGCGAAGCGGCGCCCGATGCCGAACCAAGTTGAAATTTTAGAAATTGTTGGTGATTTTAGGAACAAGACCTGCGTTATGATTGACGACATGATTGACACTGGTGGGTCCATCATCAACGGTGCTCAGGCCTTGATTGATCGGGGTGCCAAAGAGGTCATTGCCACTTGCAGCCACCCTGTTTTTTCCAACAATGCGGCCCAAAGGCTGCAAGAAAGCTTTATTAAAGAAATCATCTGCTTAGACACCATTCCGCTTCAGGAATCTCAAATTATTCCAAAACTAACCATTTTGCCTTCTGCACCTTTGATTGCGGAAGCCATCAGCAGAATCCACCGGAATGAATCGGTGAGTTCGCTATTTTCAGATTGGCGTTAATTCAATCAGCAACCGGGCATGACTATTCAGTGGAATCTCAGACCGAGCCAGTTGAATCCAGCCAAAGGCTGGGTTATAGGTTTAGTGGGGATTTGTGCATTTTGCCTCGGGACGTTTGCCTTCGGTGGCTTGGCAATGGGAGCCGCAGGGGCGGCAATAGTCTTTGGCAGTTGCGCCGAGTACTGGCTAGGAACCAAATACCAAGTGGACTCCAAAGGTGCCAGAAGGCAGGTCGGAGTCAGCGTGACAGAAATGACGTGGGATAAGGTGAAGCGCATCGAAGTTAAACCCAATGGGGTCTTGATTTCACCCCTGACTAAGGATTCAACCCTTGGTCCATTTCGAGGCGTTTTCTTGCAGTTTGGCAAGGAAAATCGTGATCAGATTCTTGAAGCTATTCGATCGTTTGGGGGTGACTATGTTCAAGGAATGGTATGAGCCTATGGCGGAAGAAGAAAGAGACGCCCTTTTAGAAAAACTTGCCAACATCATCATTAAGCGCAAACTAGAAGCGCCCGCGGTACTTTTCTTAGAGAGCCATCGTCCCCTTTCTTTTATAGGATCGCAAGCCGGAATTGCATTTTCTCCCTTTCTCGTGCCCTTTTTGGGCTATGACAACGTCAAAGACTATACGCGTTTGATGCAAGACAGAACTAACATTGACCGATTGATAGATTTGATTGCCGCGCCGGAGCCCAAAACAACTGTCCAAAAGGAGCTGGGCTAACCGTTGAACATTCTCATTGCAGCTGATTGGGGAAACCAGTACACCGATACAGGTTGGTTTGGAATTTTTGTGACCCTGACCGTGTGCACGTTTATCTTGGTTAACATATTTAGGTCTAACCAGCGGACCGCAAAAGGAGGCCAGCTCTATGTTCGCAGAATCCAGGGCCTCAATGCGATTGATGAGGCGGTTGGAAGAGCGACCGAAATGGGGCGTCCGATCTTAATGATCCCCGGCATTTCAAGCTTAGGGCCGGTGGTTGTTCAAGCCCTTAACATTTTTAGCTACATCACAAGGATTGCAGGCAAGTTTGCAACTCCCATTTTGCTATGCTGTGCGGATGCGGCAACGTACACGGTTGCCCAAGAAACAATCCGCGACGTGTATCAAACCGAGGGCATTGGTGACAAATTTGATCAGGACTCGGTTCGATTTATTTCAGACCGTCAGTTTGCATTTGCGGCAGGAGTCTCGGGACTGATCCTTAGGGATCAAGTGGCGGCAGCATTTTTCATGGGCGATTTCTATGCCGAGTCCTTAATTTTTGCGGAAACTGCCAATAGTGTCGGTGCAATTCAAATTGCCAGCTCCACTCAAACAACACAGACCCCATTTTTTATTGCCTCGTGTGACTACGTTTTGATTGGGGATGAGTTTTATGCGGCAAGTGCCTACCTAACGCGTCAGCCAGTGCTAACCGGCAGCTTAGTTGGTCAAGATTGGAGCAAAATTATGGTTGCCTTGCTGGTGATATGTGGTGCCCTGTGGACCAGTTTCGACCTTGGAATCTTTCATCGGAACAAAACTTCAATTGTCAAAAAAGATTCACAATGGCAAATTCTGCCCGCTCCTCGGCGGGTTAAAGACTCGGATACGTTCATGAGCCATCTCTTCAACCCGCAAAGTGACCCTGCCCTTCAAAACACCATTCACAGAGAGACTCTTCCTTCATTAACTACGGAGAGTGGACAATGATTTTAGCCAGCTTTTGGGTGAATCAGAGCGGATCGATTTGGCTCTTCGTCAAGCTTATCCTTGCCTTCATTGTGCCTCTTGCTATCTTTTATGGGATTAAAGATGCTAGCCCGGGGGTGAGGCGAGCCATCATTGGGGCAACTTTCTTTTTAACCGGCCTAGTTTATGTTTTGTACTTGATTTGGCCCAAGCCGATCCACAGACAGCCGAATGAAATCCCGCAAAACTTTAGTGAAAGTGTAGGGTTCTTTGTTTCCGATACAGTGCCAGTTGCAGCCGATGTTGCCAATATCGTTGCCACGTTCTTGCTGGGCCTCGGCGTCTTTTCCGTCATCAAAATTCACAGTGAAAAACTGGCTCGGCGCCACCGAGATTGGCCTTTCAGCCTCGTTTTGATTGGATCTATGTTGCTGATGGTGATTTTTGGATATTGGAACTATTATCTAAAAAACTACACTCCGGCAGGGCCGTCTTTGGGCAATCCAGCCAACTGGACTTTTCCAAGTTTTGCAGAAGATTTTCTGTTCAATGGGCTATATCAGCAAATGGAAGCGGCAATGTTCTCTTTAATTGCCTTTTTCATCCTCTCAGCTGCTTACAGGGCGTTTAGAATAAGATCCATTGAAGCCACCGTTCTGCTAGGAACAGCCCTGCTCTTGGTTTTAAGAACAATGACGGTTGTGTCGCAATTGTGGGCAGATGCTCCTTTCGTGCGCGATCACCCCAACATGCAGCTAGAAAGTATTGCAAAGTGGCTTCCTAACACCTTTCAAAGTTCTTCAATTAGGGGTGTAGATTTTGGAGTAGGTATTGGACTGCTTGCCATGGCATTGCGATTGTGGCTCAGCTTAGAAAAGCAGGGGCAGGGAGCTTAAATTGAGCATTCAGCCTAGGCAGCCGATCGGCAAACTGCTGATGTCTCTCAACAGGAGGATTTTGTACCTCATCCTGATTGTGGTCTCTACGGTGCCGTTGTTTTTTCAGATCAAAGTTCCTGATAAGCCAGACGACAGCACCATAGACATGTATTCCAAGTTAATGTCTTTGCCAGAGGGCAGCACTGTTCTGCTTTCAACTGGGTGGACATACAGCACGCGTGGAGAAAACAAAGGACAGTTCGACGCAATCTTGAAAATCCTGATGAGGCGGCACATCAAAGCGGCTCTATTCTCGATTAGCGATGTCACCGCTCCAAAGGTGGCGATTGAAGAGATTACAGAACTGAACATGGAGCGCCAAAAGGAGGGCAAAAAGCCATATCAACGCTGGAGTGATTGGGTTTCTCTTGGATTTTTCCCAAATGGCGATGGTACCGCTAACGCCATGTCGGTCAGCTTAGTGAAGGCGTTTGAAGGCAAGCAGGAAGTGGCGCCGAATGGGTCAGTTGAGAACGTTTTTAATTCGCCGGTACTTAAGGGTCATGATTCCATTTCATCGATTCCCCTCTTGATCGGTGTTGAATCAACAAGCGCCACAACCACCTATATCCAGAAATTGGGAGGGAAGGTGCCAATTGTATTTGCCGTAACCGGGGTCATGGGCCCAGAAGCTTTGCCGTACTATTCTTCGGGACAGGTTTCTGGACTGGCAATTGGGCTTAAGGGTGCGTTGGATTTGGAAACCTTGATGCAGTACGGCATCAATAATCCGGGACCTAATGGCGTGGTTATGGTTCCTAGCCAGCACCACGCAGGGGTTGTTCCTGGGTTTCCAAACGACAAGAATTATGGAACTGGTTTGGCCTACTTTCCAACCTTGCATGTTAGCCTTGCGTTACTGATTTTGGCGGTTCTGGTCGGAAACATTGGCATGTACATGCAAAGGAGGGGCTGGTGAGTTATCAGAACTATTTGGTTTACCGAATGGGGGCTGGCGTCTTGGCAACCATTGGCTTTTATTCGGTTTTGTACCGAGAAAACAAATTCTATCGGTTCTTTGAGCATATGTATATCGGCCTTGCCGTCGGTTACAGCATCGTTGCTTTGTGGACAGAAACCCTCCATGATCTGTGGTGGCATCGCATGTTGGGCGCGCACGCGGTTCCTGGAGCCAACGGCGTTCCTGGTCAGCCGGCTACCAATGCTCACTGGGCTTGGATGCTCCTTCTTCCGATTGGATTACTTGGCTACACGGTCTTTAACAAGAAGTACAACTGGCTTAGTCGAATTCCGATTGGCATGATCATCGGCTTTAACGCGGGTCAGCAAATTCAGATTTGGTTTAACCAATATGGCCCTCAGATGAAGGACTCCATGAGGCCGATTTTTCCGACCACGATTAAGTCCTTTTTTGTGCCTGATACCCTCCACATGGCCACCAAACAGGCTGCAGAAGTGAAAAACACGGTTTATGCTTCTCAGGCCATCAATAACTTCTTGTTTGTCTTAACCTTAACCTGCGTCCTTTCCTACTTCCTGTTTAGTTTTGACGTGAAAAGCAAAGTTCTAAGAGGAATGAATACTTTGGGCAGGTGGTTGCTCATGGTTGGATTTGGTGCGATCTTTGGTTCAACCGTTGCCATGCGCTTTACTCTGGTAATTGACCGAATGTACTTTATCTTTATTGAGTTCCTTAAACAAGGCGTTTTCCATCGGTAACCGCTTAGAAATGAATTGGCTCCGTGGATAGCGTCCAATTAACCGGCTTGGTATTGGTGCGTCGAGACACCGGTGAAAGTGACCGAGCCGTCACTCTTTTCACCAAAGAAGAAGGTAAGGTCACCGTCACTATGAAAGGAGCACGCAAGCCTTCGTCCAGGTTGGTAGCGGCTTCGGAGCCATTAACATTGCTGCGGCTTAGCGCCACTAAAGGAAGGGCAAGGCGATTTGCATCCCAAACCCAAATAAGCACTTCTTATCCAAAAATCAGGGCCGACTATGTTCGGCTGCTTGTTGGGATTAGCCTTTGTGAGGCAATAGATTCTTTAACCCCCAGCCACATGCCCGATGAAGACTTTTATGAATTTCTGGAACAAGCGATAGGGCATTTGGAGAGTTCGGCTGATCCATGGGTTGGTTTTATGTGGATTGCCCTCCGGCTTTTTGAACTGTGCGGCCAAGCTCCATCTTTTGCCACGTGTCACACTTGCGGAAAGTTGCTCAATACGACTCAAATTTGGTTTTCTCCTCATTCTGGCGGAGCCTTTTGCCCCGATCATCAGAATCTAGCCCCTCAGGGCATTTTAAGCAACGGATTTGCCCTCATTGGGCTGGCAGCCCTTGCTAAAAAGGACAGTCCGCCCCCCCATTTGAAAGAGAGAAATTCCGCAATTCACATGATTGATTTGTGCCTTCGAGAGTTCAGTGAAAAAGAGATCAAGAGTTTAAGCTACGCCATCAATCAAACTCTGTAGTAGGAAGCGCCTGGGTTAATCGGTCAATTTGCAAGTGCAAAGATTTCAGATTTCGCTTAGGTATTGCTTCGGGGATGCCAATAATCACTCTATGCGAAGCAGGCGGCTTTGTGTCTTGGCATTGCTGGGATTTTGTGCTCTTATGATTTTCTGCATGATTGGATGCAGACGAGGAGCTTTTGGTGAATATATTAGCCCAGCTGATTACAACATCCTAAGAATCACAAAGGCAAGCGATCCCCAAAGTTTGGATCCCGCTCTAATTCAAGATGTTGATTCCACGGATGAAATGCAGCAAGTGTTTCAGGGCCTAACCAAATGGGGGCCAAATCTCAACCTACAGCCATGCCTTGCCGAGAGCTGGAAAATAGAGGATGGGGGGAAAGTTTACGTTTTCAAGCTACGGAAGGGAGTTAAGTTTTCTAACGGCGATCCGTTTGATGCTAGCTGCGTTCAATATTCGTTAGATCGAGCCTGCAACCCTCGGTTGAAATCACCGGTTGCCGAAGAGTATCTGGGTGACATTGTTGGGGTCAGTAGCGTTATTGCCGGTACAACCAGCCACATTTCTGGAGTTAAGGTTCTAAGCAAATACAAAGTTCAGATCACAATAAGTCGGCCCATTGCCTACTTTTTAGGCAAGTTTGCCTATAACACTAGCTGGATTGTTGATCCCAAGGTCGTGCCTTTCAATCAGCCAATTACATCTCCGTCGACGATGATTGGCACGGGCCCGTTCATTTGCACAAAGTATGATCCAGGCTCGACTTTAGAAATGCAAGCGAATCCTAATTATTGGGGGCATAAGGCAAGCATTGGTGGAATCCGTTATGTTATTGCTAAAGAACCAACTACCAGAGAAGAACTCTTTTTGGCACATCAGGTGGACATCGTGGGATTATCTTCCCCCGAAGCCAGCGAAGCGGAACAGGAGCCCGATTTAGAAAAGGATATCAAGTTTTTCCCAAGAATGGGGCTGATTTACTTTGCAATGAATCAGGCGGCTTACGCTCCGTTTTCCAACGTCCATGTGCGGCGAGCGGTGGCAATGGCGATCAATTGTCAGCTGATGGTTCGCGAAATTGGTGGCAATATCAACCCCGTAGCCACTGGGATTCTTCCCCCCGGCATGATTGGGTTCCGACCATCCACTAATGAGGTCCATTACAATCCAAAAGAAGCTCTCAAAGAATTGCGGCTTGCTGGCTATAAGGATGGGTCTGAACTTCCATTACTAAAGATTTACATTGCAAGTGGCGAATTGGGTTCTCAGCGCTATGCAGAAGTCATCCAGAACAATCTGATTACCAATCTTCACATGCCGGTTGAATTAGGGGCTCTTGATGCTTCGACCCTCTATGCCAAAGAAGATGAGAAATCTCTGCCAGCCTATATTTTGGGCTGGTATGCAGACTATCCCGATCCTCAGGACTTTCTTAGCCTTACCTTCACCTCGAATGGGGCAGAAAACCACATGGGATATGTGAACAGCCAAGTGGACGCAATTTGCAATAAGGCCGATTACATGCCAGAAGATTCCAAAGAAAGGCTGGCTCTGTATGACAAGGCAGAGGATATGATCCTGCAAGACGCTCCATGGAAACCAATCTCCTTTGTGCGCGCTCCTGAACTGATTGACCCACGGGTTTCTGGCCTGAGAGAGGCCATTTACAGTCATGCTCCCATGAACCACGTGGTGCTAAACAACAACTAGCCTCTGACTGCTAAAGGCCCGAGATAAGGCATAAAGTTCTACCACTTGCGCTTTAGGCAAAAGAGATGTAGCATTAAGCCAGATTTATGAACTGGCATCGTCTTGGTTCTCGAACGCATTTTTTCAAATTTTTCTGCGCGGCAACCTTGGTTTGCCTGATCTTGAGCGGGTGCGCCAAGGGGCATTTTGGTTCTTCCATTCCGAAGTCCCAGCTGAACACATTTCGGTACCCGTTAATCACCGATCCAACAACGCTTGACCCCGCCATCGTTCAGGATGGAGACACAATAGACGTCATTCAGCAAATTTTTGAAGGATTGGTCCGGTTTGGACAAGATAACAGCATCAAGCCGGCTTTAGCCACCAGTTGGGATATCAAGGACCAAGGCAAGACCTACATTTTTCATATTCGCAAGGGTGTTACGTTTTCTAATGGCCAGGCCTTGACCGCAAATGATTTTAAATTCTCGATTGATCGGGCCTGTAATCCTGCCATAAAGTCTGCCACTGCCAGTGACTATCTGGCCAATGTTGTTGGTGTCCAGCGCTGCCTGGATGGCAAGGTCAAAGGTGTTTCTGGGGTCAAAGTGCTGAGTAAGTATCGCCTTGAGATTGACCTAAAGATTCCTGCCTACTATTTTCTGGGTGATTTGACATATCCGGTGGCTTATGCCGTGGCAAGCCAGTCCGTTTCTGCCAATAGTCCCATTACCGACGTTAGTCAAATGATTGGCACAGGACCCTTTATTGCCACCAAATACATTCACGATCAGGTCTTTTCGATGAAAGCCAACCCAACTTATTATCTTGGGAAGCCAAAAATTGATGGTATTGAAAGACCCATCGTCAAAGAAGCAATTACACGCCTGAACATGTTCAAATCAAATCAAATTGATCTTGTTCAATTGATGCGTCAAGACGTGATTGCGTTAGAGAAGGACCCCAAATACAAAAAGGAGCTTCACTTCTATCCGCGACCCTCGACTTATTACATTGCGTTCAACCAATTGGCATATAAACCGTTTGCAAACGTTCATGTTCGGCGCGCCTTTGCCATGGCAGTCGATTGCAAATCAATTTGCGATAAGGTGCTTCAGGGCCTCAACCCAGTAGCCAATGGCATATTGCCTCCTGGAGTGGTCGGTTACCGGACCCAAACTGCGTTGTTAGGATATCACCCGAATCAGGCTCGCTCCGAACTTGCGGAAGGCGGATATAAAGATGGATCTCAGCTACCACCGCTTAAGCTGTACTTCCGGTCCGATCAAGAAGACGTTCGGATTGTTGCCGAGGCGGTTCAGAGCTATCTCAAGCAGAACTTGCACGTCAATGTGCAACTTGCCCCATTAGATTGGGGGACCTATCTTCAGAAAAATGATGAAAATCAGCTGCCGTTCTATCATATGCGGTGGGAAGCTGATTACCTAGACCCCCAAGATTGGCTGAGTCTTTTACTGACGACTCACGGTCAGGAGAACCACGAAGGATTTAGCAACTCCGAAGTCGATGCTTTGTGCGCTCAGGCCGATCCTATGCCAACCGATGATCCCAAGAGGTTGGCCCTGTATGCAAAAGCGGAGGATATTTGCTTGCAGCAAGCGGCTTGGCTGCCAATTTATTATCAACAAGACGTCGAGTTGATTAGCCCCCGCGTGCAGGGAATTCGGTCTTCTATTTTTGGGCACCTTCCTCACTCCACCGTTTGGCTCAAAAATTGAACTTCATCGGAGCAGTGTCCATTATAAGGCCCAAAATACCAAGGAGAATTTGCGTTCCGCTTCTCATCGAAAGGCCAAGTCAGGGACTCATTTGGAACCATGCATTCGATGGACTTCGATCCAGCCATCTGCCCGGATTCCAATCGAACGGCGGCTCTAGCGCGCGCAATCCCCTTCGTAAAGCACCGTTTAGCTTTGAAGCACCGCTCGATCTCAAGGATGGTGCCTTAAAAAGGGTCAGCGTGGTTGGCATTTTTGCCTTTCACTGCGAGCGGAATCTGGAAAAGGAAGGCACAGTTGGGGCAACCCTGAAGGCCTATCAAGGGAAAGAAGTTAAGTTCCGATTCAACTTTGTTAACGGGCACAACTATTTTGATGCGTTTGAATATCCAAAAGTAGAACGTATCCACGGGGATGGCACCACTATCCAAACAATAGGGCAGGTGGAATACAACGGTCGGCCAGCGCGAGTAGACGTGCTTACCATCGACGTTTCTCAGCGTCAGGCCTTTGACCGGTTAGTTTTTACGGACTTAGGCACCCCTGCCAGCTTTGTTATCTTTGACATTTTTGCAGAGGCGCAGGCCTTTGTAGGTTGTCCTTTTCATGAGCATAGCGGTGGAATCCCGCTTGGGGAATTGGCTTCAATTATTCGGGTAGGGGACCGAGTCAGGTTTAACCAAGCCGTAGATCAGCTGGTGACTTCTATTGACAAAGCCGCCGATTTAGACGAAGCCAAGGGCCAAGCCCTGACCTTCTTGTCGGTCGTGACTGCAGCAACCTTAGAGCTTGGAGGCTCAAGGGATATGATTCGAGTTGGCTTGAATGCGGCAAGAGCCCTTGACCAGCTTCATAACAAGGGTTCGATTAAGAGCGAGGCCCTCGAACTTGTAGAATCGGTTGCCCTTCCTTTCATTCAGCATAAAGAAGCCCCGACCGACAAGCTTGTGGATCGAGCCCTCGGAATCCTAGAACGAAACTTTGCCAAACCCATTACTGATGAATTTGTAGCCAAAGAGCTGGGGCTGTCGACGTCTCACTTTAGGTTTTTGTTTAAGCAAGCAACCGGCCAGCCATTTCACAAGTATCTCATTGCAATCCGCCTTGAACGGGCGTATCAACTGCTGTTGGAAGGCGACTTGCGGGTTTCTCAGATTTCAAAAGCAGTCGGGTTTACAGGAATCAATCATTTTAGCCGTGCGTTTGCATCGAGGTTTAAAGTTAGCCCCGCATCGGTGAGGAAGATGAGGCCGGTAGATTCCAAGCCATAATCTGAGTTGGCAGCATTATATGATTTCAGTAGAACGGCTTACCGTTGATTTTGGTCAGGGCCCTATTTTGGACTCACTGAATTTCTCGGTAGCCCCCGGAGAAATCTCTGCTATTATGGGTCTTAGCGGAGGCGGCAAGAGCACTCTCTTGCGGTGCCTCTCGGGCCTCATCGTCCCTCAGGCGGGAACAATTACGATATGTGACCGGCAAATGCCGCAGGACCTCCCTGAAATCAGGTCATCCATGGGGATGGTGTTCCAGACAAGCGCTCTATTTGATTCGCTGTCCGTTTATCAAAACGTAGCGTTTGCCATCCGGAGACGGGGCACCCCTCAGCAGAAAGAGCAGCTGAGCCAAACGATTCATCAAGCCCTCAACGTAGTAGGCTTAGACCCCGAAGAAGACGGAGTCAAAATGCCTTCTGAACTCAGCGGGGGAATGAAAAAACGAGTTGGCATGGCAAGAGCGATTGTTCTTGAGCCCAAGATCATGCTTTATGACGAGCCAACGACGGGGCTAGACCCCATTTCAACAGAAGTCATAGATGGGCTGATTTCAAAGATCAACAATGAGGCTAAGACAACCACAGTTCTTGTGAGTCATGATGTGGCGTCATGCTGCCGAACCGCAGACAGGATTTGGTTTCTGGAAAATGGAACCTTTACTTTTTGTGGAAGCCCTTCCGAATTCCTGAATTCCAAGACGCCTGCAATTCAAAATATGCTTCGCTCTGTTAGGTTCTGATTCGGATCAAGATATCAGAGCACTTTGGGGTTTCCCAAGAGAGTCCTCAGGCTACACAAAGAGGGCTTTGCACTGAACAAATTGATGGGGATTTCGTTACAACCTCTTGTAATGAAACTAAGACTCCCAAAAATCGTCTTCGTGCTGCTGTTACTGACTATAGGCTCGGCCGTGGTCATGGCACAATCGGCGGGACCAACCGGCGGCCAGATTACCCCTCGGCACCGAGGATTTGGGGCAAAGCGGGGAAAGGCTGGTCCTCTTGTGATTCTTACCCAGACCATGAAGCTGACAAAAACTCAAAGGAAAGAGTTTTTCAGCCAGATGCTCAATAACCGCAAGCAAATTGCCGCCTACAGAAAGGCTAACCCTGGTGATCGTCAGGGCACTCAAGCCTTAGCCCAAAAGCTGCAAGCCGCAAGCGACACTGCAATTCAAGGAATGCTGACCAAATCACAATATGCCATCTGGACAGCTTGGGTTAAGGCTAGCAAACTCAAAAACTTCAACGCGGATTATAGGGCTCTACGCGCGGCAAAAGTCACCAAGGATGAAATCAAAGAAATTAGGAAACTCAAGGCAAAAGCCCATTTCCAAGCGTTGATGGCAATTGCCAAAAATCCAACTAACCAAAAATCCGTGGATAAGGCCAAACAAGACGCAATCCAAAGCTACAAAACGGGTCTGGCTAAGATTCTGACCAGTGACCAAATGCAAGCTTATCAATCGGCATTGGGTTCACCTCGCGGCTAGTCAAAACATCTTCAACCTGAGAGGGATACGCTTAGGGCGCATTTTAACCGATGCGCCCATTTTTTTCTATTGATCCGAACTTTATCAAGGAACCTGCCTTACCAAGCAATTGGTTACTAAATCAAGGTAGATAAATGACATGCTTGCACTGGCCGCACTCGTAGGATTAAGCTCCATGAGGGTCGTTACATTTAGCTTTGTTCCAAGTTCACCAGCCAAAACGGTTGCGGTTGTCGGGCAGTTTAATAATTGGGATCGAGGAAAAAACCCTTTGCATTTCAATCCAAGCAGCCACGCCTGGACTGCCTCCTTTTCGATCCCAATTGGCGTCTATCAATACCTCTTTGTTGTTGATAATTCCAAGTGGATTCGTGATCCTAGTGCTCCGATTGTGGCGGATGCCAACGGCAATCTTAACTCGGAGTTGGTGGTAGCCCCTCAGGAGTACGATGAAAAACCTGGAGAACTTGGCGATGGCATCATCACCGAGAGTGTTTTAAGGCACCGTGCAGACCGTGTTGATACTTGCAGAAGAAGTGAAAATCAGGCACGAGTCACCCTGAGAACCCGCTCTCATGATATTCAAAATGTTGAGGTCATTCTTGAGCCATCTGGCAAGGCATTTCCGGCAGTACAGACTGATGAAGATCCTCTCTACGCTCATTGGAAGGCAGATTTTCGATTTAACCCACGCGCTGAAACGCGATACTTATTTCGACTAACCGATGGGAAAACAGTTGTAGACTTTGGTGCCAATGGAGCCCATCCAGAGGGCCAAGCCACACCTTTTGTGCAGAATCTTGGCAAGTACCCCTTACCTAATGAACCTTCTTGGGTGAAAAATGCCATTATCTATCAGATTTTTCCCGATCGTTTTGCAAATGGCGACCCCTCCAATGACGGCCCCGGCGTCAAACCATGGGGCACTTTGCCAACTCCTTCCACTTGGCAAATTAGGCTAGGCGGTGACCTGCAAGGGGTTTTGGACCACCTTAGCTATTTGCATAAGTTAGGGATCAACTGCCTGTACTTTAATCCCATTTTTAAGTCTCTTAGCAATCACGGCTATGATACGGTTGATTACTTGCAAGTCGATCCGAGGTTTGGCACCAATCATTTGCTGAAAAAACTGGTTGCGAGAGCTCACAAATTAGGAATGCATGTGATTTTAGATGGGGTTTTTAATCATGTTGCTCCTGAATTCTTTGCTTTTCAAGATGTGATCAAAAGAGGTGAGAATTCACCTTACAAAGATTGGTTTTTCATCAAGAAATTTCCGGTTAAAGTCAAGGAAGGTCAACAAACCTATGAGACGTTTGCGGGAGTGCCTACGATGGCAAAGGTCAATCAGGATAATCCAGCCGCCAGCGCCTATTTTTTACACGTTGCCGAGTATTGGATCCATTACGCCCACATTGATGGGTGGAGATTAGATGATGCTAACGAAGTGTCATCAAATTTTTGGAAGCGCTTTCGAAAAGTTGTAAAGAAGGCCGATCCTGAAGCCTACATCGTTGGCGAGGAATGGGGAGATGCCCACCAATGGCTTCAGGGTGATGAGCACGACGCGGTTATGGATTATCGGTGGCGCGAAGCCCTGCTGAACTACTTTGTAGACAATAAGACAAATTCTGACGCCTTTGTTGCCAAGTTAAAGGAAATCCGCGATGATTACCCCAAGGCCTGTTTGCTTAATGAGTTTAATTTGATTGGCAGCCACGACACGCCTCGGATACTGACCTTGTGTCAAGGCAGCTTTGCCAAAGAATCTCGTTGTCTTGTCTTCCAATTTTTATATCCAGGGGTACCCACCATCTACTACGGAGATGAAATTGGCATGGAAGGCGGCCATGACCCTGATGATCGTCGGCCAATGATCTGGGACCGATCCAAGTGGAACATGAAAATTCATTCTCTCTACAAGGAGCTGATTCATCTGCGCAACCAAGAGCCTGCCCTACGGAAGGGAACGATGAGCCTGGTAGTAAAGGGAAGCGATCTCATCTTAACGCGGTCCTATGGCCCAGAAAAAATCATTGGCCGATTTTCGACCAATGAGTGTGTGATTACGAAGTCATTCCACGGAAAGCGAGAGACCCTGCTTCGACTTTCAAACTAGATGCGGTGGTCCAAGCGTAAGTTTAGATGACTTGGGTTAAGTAGGCTTTTTTCGTGATTACTGCCTTTGAGGAACGCCGGCTTCTTGATCGTACTTTTGTTTTTCGGCGCCAGTCAATCCAGGAATCGCGTTGATTTTTCTTGCCGCCGCCGCTGGAGGCAGTCCGGAATGGGCAATAGTTTCCGCCTGCTGATCGGGTGGAAGTTTTTTGAGGGTAGCCGCTTTTGTGTGGGCAGCAGCGTGGCTGCAGCCAGTTAAATAAAGAAGAGATGCAAGGATGATGGCCTGGCCAGCACAATTTAGGTAAGTAGATTTCTTCAAACTCGGCATATTTGCTGTGCAGGAGCGTACTCTTCCAATGTTAAGAAACGGTACATCTTGAGTTGCTTAAATGACTTTACAGGTCAAGCTTTTTGAGTTGATAGCTTGGCTGAGCCTCTTCAATAGGTTCGATTGGCGGTGCGTCTGATAAGATGTTAACTGGAATTTTTGCAACTGTAAAAAAAAGAAGGCAAGGGGTGCAATCACTTGCACCCCTTGCTCATTTCTTCGAACTTATTTCGAGTTCGTTTGGCCCTCTTCGGCCTTGATTTTATCAATTTGCTGCTTCTTTTGAGCAGCAGAACCGGGACCATTTTCAATCAGCGTGATTTTCTGCTCTGGAGTGAGCTTATTAAAATTCGCCTGAAGTTGCTTTCCGGTGGCGCCTTTTGGTGCCATTCCTACATTGCATCCTGAGATGACCAGCATGAATAAAGCCAATAGCGAATATGAGCCTTTGATTTTCATATTAATGTGACTAATTGGAACCTCTGCTTACTGCTTGTCAGGAGCAGCCCAATTGGTGCCCCAGTACCAGAAGCACTCGCCTTGGTAGTTGCCGTATGACCAAGTTGCGTTGGCAGGTGGACAACCTGAGCCAGTTGCATCATTGTAAGATGGGTCAGGAATCAGTTCTGCAGTGGGGAAGTATTTGGCATGGGAATCTAAAAATTCCACATTAGATCCCTGGGTATGCATCCCTACGAAGGCGCCCCAGAAGTTAACCGCTGCGCCGGGCCAGTCCGTAATTGAATTTGGAAAGTCCATGAGTAGCGGAACTTTGGCAACGCTAGTGTAGGATGTTGATCCAGGACCGATGCCATTGATGCCATCTCCACCAGAGACGCCGGACGTTGTGTTTCCACTGCCGTGAGAATAGCCGCTGGTTTGCCCACCCGACGGGCATCCGTTGGCTTGGTACCAAGTCAGGATGCCGTTAAACATATAGTCAGTTGGTGGGTAAATATCGGAGTAAAATCCGCTAGTGTCGGTTGAGGTCCCAAGGTTTACGCAGGGGTCGTTTGGGGGAATGATGTAATCGCCATTGCCATTTAGTCCATTGTTTTGTTCATGCTGAACACTACCCATCGTGTAAGGATTTGCAGGGTCAGTCCAAATTCCGCGATTCTTGGTATAAGGCATTAACCTGGCCGCGTAAACATAGGTTTGATCCTTCAGACCGTATGGTTCTGACGGTGGGAGATAGTCATCTGCGTCACCTGCATAAATATATGAGGCTGTTCCCAACTGCTGCAGATTAGAAAGGCAAACGGCCTTCTTTGCAGCTGCCTTGGCTTGGGCGAAAACAGGGAAGAGGATCGCTGCCAAAATGGCGATGATCGCTATAACGACGAGAAGTTCGATGAGCGTGAAGCCCGATCTTCTTTGATCTTTCATGGTGATTGTATTAGAGTGCCCTCCGGTGGGCAAAAAAGTGCCGGAATCCCCTTGGGTGCCGAGAATTGCGGGTCCCAATAAATGATGAGTTTCAGATAAAATTCTGACTTTCTTGAAATTCGAAAAGCGAGACTTCGTCTTCATGCCAAGTTCACTTCTCGCATCGAAGATCCACGAATCTTGAGGGCACAGCCTTCTATGGCTCTTTTCACAAGGACTTCGTCGTGCTCTACAAGCCGAATCAATGTGCTGCACGCGATTCGAACAAGGCCAGGGATGTTCATACTAACAGAAGTCAGCCCGCCATCAATGAGCCCGCAGAGGGCGCTGTCGTTGAAGCTAACGAGCCCTAAATCTTGAGGAATTCGAATACCTAGTTCTCTAGCGGCAGCCACAACTCCCATTGCCATGTAGTCGTCAATAACTACGATGCCATCTGGGCGGTTGGGCAGCCTAAGCAAGACCCGGGCGGTTGCCTGAGCTGCCTGCAATCCAAAATCGGCATGCCAAATCAAATGATCGTTTTGCTTGCCTCGAATTGCCTTTTGGTAGCCAGCAATGCGGTCATCGGATACGGTGACACCGCTTCTGGCGCCAATAATTCCTACCCGTTTGTAGCCTTGAGAGATCAGATGTTCGGTTGCGATTTCACCGGCCTGAACATTATCATTGTCCACCGAGTGGATCTCGTTGCAACCCAACGGGTTTCCAATCAATACAAAGGGAAACTTGTCTTGCTGAAGCCGAGCAATTCTTTGGTCCCTTGCTTCCGATTCAACCAAGATTAAACCATCAACTCGCCTTGTCCTTAGTAGCTCATCGTACACTGCCGCTTCGCCGTTTCCGCCATTAGCCGCGTCAAGGCACAGATGGTAGTGCGAACCTCGGAGGTAATCAATAATCTCTGAAATGAGTCCCGAGAAAAATGGGTCGTCACCAAGGGCACCAGAAGGGCGATTGATAACCAGACCAAGAAGCAACGACTTTTTGCTTCGCAGTGATCTTGCCCGAGAATCCGCGCGGTAGTTTTTGTCTCCCATTATTTTGAGGACACGATCTCTGATGTCTGGATCAACTTTTGGGTCCCCAGAGAGGACACGGCTCACAGTGGCTTGTGAAACCTTTGCGAACTTTGCAATATCGTTTTGAGTAACCTTCATTGGTATTGCCTCATGGCTTGTGAATACGTATTCTCATTATAACACAGGTCTTGCCGTATCCACTATTTTTTGAGGAGAATTTGGTGAAATAGTTCCAAAAGATGTATCGAATACCAGGAAAAAAGACCTGTTTTGAACCCAGCCGAGTGCCTAGCTGGTCAAGCCAAAAAAAGCGTGAAATTGCCGCCGAAGAGAAGAAAATGGCAAATCTTTGGAGCGGGCAACGAGATTCGAACCCGCGACCTACTCCTTGGCAAGGAGTCGCTCTACCACTGAGCTATGCCCGCACGGGACTTAGAATTTACCTTATCTGTAGAAATTGGTCAACTACAAGAAACCAAATTAGACGATGGAAAAGGCAAAACCGCGATTATAGTTCTTTGGGGGCTGGCACTTTGGAAGGCGCACTCTCTTCTTGAGCAGGCGTTCTTTCCGCTTCGGCTTTGACTTCATCAAGGTGCGTCTGCATGAGTTTCTTAGATTCGTTAAGCCCTTTTTGAAATTCACCCATGCCTAATCCCAGCCCACGCATCAGTTGAGGAACTTTGGTCCCGCCAAAGAAAAGGAGGACGACAATTAGGACCACGATGATATGAACAGGCTCTAATCCAAACATAGTTTCTTAATTCATTATACGTTGCAATGACCATTAAAGTGCAGTTTGAACTTGAAATACTGGCAGTTCTACTCTCATTGCTTCCTCGCCGACCTCCGTAAGAGAGGTCAGTTGTTCCCAATTCCGCAGGGAAAATCGGTAAAGTTTGTAGTCATGGATGAGATTGCAGTTGGTAGCGGATCATTGTGTTTTTCCAACATTGTTTGGCCACTTTCTGCCGGCAAATCCCTTGCTATTGCCCAAGGCAATCTCAAGTTCAAACAATTGACCGCAAGCCCTGACGCATTCTTTGCCACTGTTCAAACGGAAGCGGAACTGGAAATTTTCATCACCGCGCAATCCCTGTTTGAGATTGTAGCCAAGGAAATTGAGGATCGAGGAACCTTGCTGAACCTCAATTTGAATGATGGAGCCATAGAAATTGAGGCGGAATTCATGGTTGCGTTTGCAAAAGTCAAGGGAAACCTAAAATGCCGATTGCAAATTATTGAAGCAAAAACTTTAAATGTAGACCTGATTGACGCTAGGCTGCTGGGAGTCGGAGCAACAACCCTTGCAAAGTCCTTTATCAGCTCCATTAACCCTATATTTGATGTGAGTGCTTTTCCATATCCCTCACGCATAGAAAAAGCAGATATTGTTGATGGAAACCTTCTGATTAAAATTTCTGTATCCCCTAACAATAGCAAATCCAGCTCAGCCTAAAAAACAATGATTTTTCCTACTTTGCCAAAGAATTACAACGGAGTGAAATTCGCAAGCCTCCCCTCGATTCCTCGGCAATTGAGAGGGGCATGGGTTGCAACCGTCAATAACATTGATTGGCCAACCAAGCGAGGAGAGTCCACCGCAGAGGCAAAATCTCAACTTTTAGCGATAGTCCAAAAGGCTCACGAACTACACCTCAACTGCTTGATATTTCAAATTCGGCCCTCGGCAGACGCTCTTTACAACAGTAAAGTTGAGCCATGGAGCGCCTTTTTGACGGGAAAACAAGGAGAACCACCTTCCCCTTTTTGGGATCCTCTTGCCTACCTTATCAAAATTGCCCACCGTCAAGGAATCCAAGTTCAGGCCTGGTTTAATCCCTACCGAGCAACTTCCGCCACTCAGCAAAGCCCCAACGCTAAGAATCACATTTCCAACACTCACCCTCAGGTGGTCTACAAATATGGTGGGGATCTCTGGATGGATCCGGGTTCAAGGTTTGTTCAGAACAGAACTCTCGCAGTTATCTTGGATGTTGTCAAACGGTACGACATTGACGGGGTGCATTTGGATGACTACTTCTATCCCTATCCGGTTAAAGATAAAAGTGGAGATTATGTTCCTTTTCCGGATGAAAAGACTTATCAGAAGTACCTAAGCCACGGTGGAAAGCTAGACCTAGCAGACTGGAGGCGGCAGAATGTCAACAGTCTGATTGAAAGAATCAGCATTGGACTGAAAAAGCTAAAACCATGGGTCCTTTTTGGAATTTCTCCTTTTGGCATCTACCGTCCCAACGTGCCGAGTGGAATTAAAGCCGGGGTTGATCAGTATGCGGAGCTTTACGCTGACCCACTCAAGTGGCTGCAATCGGGATGGATCGACTACATCTCACCCCAACTTTACTGGCCAATTGAACAAAAGGCTCAATCTTTTGCCACCTTGCTGCGCTGGTGGAGTCAAGAAAATACTTTGCACCGGCACTTGTGGCCGGGAATGTACACGGATAGAATCCGCCAAGGTTCTTATGGAGTTGATGAAATCTTGAATCAGATTGAACTCACAACCCGCTCTAGCGCTCCCGGTGTCTACCAGCTTACAGGATCGTTAGCAAAGCCAGAAGGATGGAAGCCAGTTGTTGATAACCGTGGCGCGTCTGGAGAGATTCATTTTAGCTTCAAGGTATTTCAAAGTGATCCTGGTCAGTTTGACCAAAAGCTGATTCATGGCCCCTACAAATTGGAGGCTCTCATCCCCAACAGTCCTTGGCTTCATCATAGATCAAGGCCAAAGCCAATGATTTCCATTGATCGCGCTAGAGGAAAGGTGAAGTTAGCCCATTCTCTAAAAGTCGAACTCTATGGCTATTGCAGACTGCAGTCGAATGGGCGGTGGTCGGCTTGGAAATTTACAGGCAAACCTACGATTGATCTCGGAAAGACGGCCATCGCTATCATTGATATTGACCGATTTGGCACCATTTCTTTGCCTAAAATGGTTAGTCAGAAGTGAAGTCTTGAGAATCGAGCAGGCTGTTTCCAGAGGGAAGGGTGACGGTAAAGGTCGAGCCTTCGTTGAGTTGGCTGACGACTTTTACCGACCCTCCGTGGGACTCTACGATGTGCTTCACAATGCTAAGCCCTAATCCAGTGCTGCCGGTTCCTCGGCTTCTTGCCTTATCGACCCGATAGAATCGTTCAAAAATCCTTTCAAGATGTTCGCTGGCTATGCCGATGCCGGTGTCTTTAACCGAGATTTGGACATCCGATGGAGTGTGCTCAATTTCCACAACAACGGTGCCCGCTGTGGAGTAATTGATTGCATTTTCAACCAGATTCATGGCTACTTGGGTCATTTGGGTCTCATTAGCTTCAATTGTTAATGAGTCTGGCCCTACGTAAGACAGTTGGATACCCTTGGCGTCAGCTTTTTCGCTGAGGTTGGTCAGGGCATGCTTCCATATACCAACGATGTTGCAAGAGAGCTTGCGGACAGGATTCGATTCCGCCGAGCTGAGGATGAGCAAGTCGTTTGAAATTAAAGACAATCGATCAACCTCACTCATAATCCTTGCAAGGTAGTCCGTGCCCTTTTCTTTGTACAGCTTTGGGTCTTCGGCAAGCGTCTCTGCCATTGCCCGAATAATGGTGAGAGGAGTTCGCAGTTCGTGAGATACGTTGGCAACAAAATCTTGTCGAATTCTCTCGAGCCTGCGCAGTTCAGTCACTTCATACAAAGAAAGGAAGATTCTGGAATTTTGGCCCGCCATCCAAGCCACCGCCTGAATCATTTTGTCGCCCCGTTCTTTGATCAGAATTTCTTGGCTTTGGATAGCCTCCGTTTCCACCGCGAGCTTTGCTAACCGGTCAAGATCATGGCTCAGAGTCACCGCCAGCAAAGATCTGCCCCTGGGAGCATCAAACCGAAAGAGTTCTTTGGCGCGGACGTTGGCATAGATAACGTGGTTAGCAATATCGCAGATAAAAATGGCTACATTGAGACCATCCGCTAATAAATCAACCGCGGCTTGATGTTCGGTCAATTCTGCTTGAAGATTTTCAACCCGTGAAAGGAGGTGGGTAGCCCCCTCTGAGGATTCCCTAAGCTCACGATTCAAGCGGATACCATACGAGAGGGCAAGAGTCGCCATGACCCCGCAAAGCAAAGTCACCATCAAAGGACCATTGAGAGCTAAATTAAGCGAAAGTGCAACAATGTTGCCAAAGATTAGCCCGATAAGTGCTATGGACGGCGGTTTGGACAAATTCAATTTCAAAGTATAGACGTGAAATGTGAACCGAATGCATTTGAACCCTTCAAATTGATGAAATTCTTGTCAGGTCTCGGGTTTATGGCTTCCGATAATTGAATTAGTTCTTGAATGGGAAAATCAGTTGGGCTAAGCGAAAATCTGCTAAACGATCTTGAACCTGGTGACCAACGGGTTCGAGGCGGCTCTTTACTGCTTGCTCTTAGCCTCTTTCAAAAGCCCAAAGAGCGGGTTCAATCAGAGCTCCTGAATTACCTCCGAGAAGTTAGCAATCGAACCCAGGAGAGGATCAAGTCTTCGGCGTGGCAAAAGGCGTTGGGTTCCCAAGCTGCCGGTCAATACTTGCATGCGATCCAAAAAATCCACGTTGCAACTGGCTCGGGCCAGATTCACGATGAGGCGCAACTTGCCATTTGGAATCAAGATACGGTCTTAAAATTGCTAGAGCCAACCGCGCTTAATGTGATCCGAGACGCGGAGAAGTGCGCGGAGATGAGCGAGGAGATCAGCGGTGTCTTGGAAGAATCGGTCTCAAAGAACTACCTCAATGCGGTGGCGCAATTGGAGGAAGCGTTTGAAGTTTCTGGCATCGAAAGAGGAGAATGTCTAAGAAATGCGCGTCAAGGCATGCAAGAAGCGCTTGCCGATCCTAACGGAAGCCGTTCTGCGATCATCCAGTTTTTGAATGGAGTTTCACAGTCCATTTCCAGTTTTACAGGTGGAGATGCTCCCCAACTTTTGACCCATGCGGCTCAGATCGGCCTTTCTGGCCGAGACGGCCTTTCCAGTCTTGCCAACTGGGCCATTGGCAGGGCCTATTTACAGCGGGAAGAAAAGAGCGATGCCCTTGTTTATTTTGATAAGGTTCCCAAACGCAAGGGCGAGTTTATTCCGCTTTTGGATTTGGCAAGGCTTCAGCTAGAAGCTGGAAATGTGAATCGTGCCCGTCAGACCATAGAATCGGCTTTAGAGTCTTCTCCCCTTGCTTTTATCTTTATGGTTGCTGATTCTGCCTTTGAACCAGAAGCCGCTTCCATAGCGGCAAGGATGAACGGATTGGCTCTTGCCGCCGCCCAGAGGATTCACAACGAAATGAGGGCGCTCAAGGAGTGGGATGGGCTTTGTAAGCAAGTTGAGCAGACAATTGGCCACAAATTAACTTTGGACACGGGGCTTGCAGTAGAAGCGGAAGCGACCTCGGCCTTAGTGTCTGGGCACTGCTCTTTGGATCTGATTGGGTTTTCTTTGAAGATTGCCAAAGTGCTTGATATCAAGAAAGCAGAGGCAAGTGAAAACATTAACCGCCTGTGTGATGCGGCCCAAGAGTCTATCTCAGCTCTTCAGACCGAGATTCATAAATTTGAAAAGAAGAAATCTGAAGCGGTTGCCAACGCCAATGCCATTTTGTCGAGAAAGATGACTTTGGTGAGAATGGAGCAAAGAAGGTCTGAGTTAGAAGTTGTCCGTGCAGAACGGGGCTGTGCTTGGAGCTTTGAGTACGGTCTGATTATGTTTGGCGTTTACGTGATTACGTTGGCGGTTTTTGCATTTATGGGCAATAAAGAAGCTTACAAGTCTCCTCTTGCCATGCTCATTGGGTTTGCGGGTGTGGTTCCGATTGCAATGGCTATTTTGGTTCAAATTGGAACAATGCTCAGAAAGGGGGCAGCCGAAGCTGCCATTTCTCAAGTCCATAAAGCTGCTAAATCTGAACTTGAGCAAAAGCTAAAGAAAATTGATCAAGAATTTGAACAAGAAGCGGTTGTAGTCAATCAATCAATTGCAAGTTATAATCAGAAACTAGAAAAACTGGCTCAAGCCAAAACGATGCTTGAGCCAGGTGTTGCTCAGATGCGTGCGGCTTAGTTTTAGCTAGCCTGCATCATTGATGACGGCTGACTTGCTTGATGAAGTGTGGCCCAGTCTGGTCTCAAAAATCGGCGGCTGAGAAGCCGTGACTGAAGACGTCGTGGAGGCATTGCCATCGGTTGCCCCGCTTGAATTGGAGGGTCTTGCACTCGAATTTGAACCTGTGCCTGGATTAGATGGACCGCCGTGCACCCCCATGCTTGTATTGACCAGCTGGGCAGCGATTACAGTCTGAATGACTTGGCTGATTTGGTCAGCGGCTCCCGACGCGGCCCCTTTGTTGGGATCACTGGAGATGTTCACCAACTTGGCTTGGGCCAATGCGTTAGCAATCGATGGTGCAATGGTTGGCAAGATTTCCAACTGCCGCAATGCGATGTAGCTGGCTCCGCCTTCTTCCATAGCTTTGGTGACCTCGCGAATGGCATCCGCTTGGGCACTGGCCGTTTTTCTTAATCGCATGGCTTCTGCATCGGCTGCCGCCTCGGCTTGGATCCTCACTCGCTGACCGTCGGCTCCGGCTTGGGCAATCTGAGTTGCCTTCAATTCGGCTTCTCTTAGATTTTGAAGCGCTTCTTGCTTTTTGGCTTCAGCGTCAGCAATTTTCGCCGCGTTCTGAGCCCTTCGTTCATCAAGCTCGCGTTGCTTGTCATTAATAGCGGTTTCCGCGGTGAGTTGGGCTTCTTTGGCCCTCCTTTCTTGATCAGCTTGCACGATGTCGGCATTGGCTTTAGCTTCGACCGCGGATTGTCTCCGTCGAGCATCGGCAACCTCGCTTTGCACACTCTTAATATTGAGAGAGTTAAAGGAGAGCCCCAGATCTTGTAGTTCTCGAGAGCAGGCAGACTTAATAATGATCGCGAGCCGATCATCATCTTCTGCGCTTGCCAAAGAGGTGACAATGGGTTTAACCAACTCAACTTCTGCCGGGGAATCAACAATCGGATAGGTTGCCTTGGCATTAAACAGTTCATCGTGGTGGAGGAGGTTAATGGCACGGCGACCGGTGGAAGTGAGGAGGTCCGTCAGGGTTGAAATTTGCTCGTCCGGTGGCTTAGCAAAAAATCGGTTGGCAGCGGTTCGAATCATCTCGTTGGTATCACCCACCGAAACGATCGCACTGGCTAATACTCTGACTTTGATAGGGCGGGGCTGGCCGTTGCGATCAACGTCGGCGGTTTGATCAGAAATGTCTAGATCAATATTGATGGCCTTAGAAGGGATCGTTGTTCCGGTTGTAAAGAGGGGGATTTCCATAGACTTACCCGGACCTCGGTAAACATTGGTTTTGCCACTAAACCAGCTAACAATACGGATGGTGCCAGCACCTACCGTCCTTAAAAAAGAAGTGACAAGAATGCTAATAACAAGCACTGCGCCAACAATTGCACCGGCAATGTAGAGTGGATTCATAGTGTTCTCTGTATTCTAGCCGAGTTCTGGAGGATTGACAACCGTATTTGTATCACGTTCATTTAGATTCTAAGAACTGGCTTGAATCTCTTTATATTACGTCGATTTCAAGCAAGAAGAACCCTATTCTTTGATCATCTCATCAAATTGGAATCTGGAATGGCCCCCCAGAAAGGGCTAAGGCTTAATCAGCATCTAGCAATCAGGGAGTCTTGCCAATTTCATGCCTTCCTAAGAGAGCTAAGCTAAGTCTTTACTGACCACAACTTTGTTGGCAGCTGTATCAACATCAATAACCATTAAAGAGTCAGACTTTTGGACCTTGACATTCTTTTTTAATTCATCTTTATCAAGTTGAGCTAGAACTTGGCGGAGCTGCCCGTCTAATTCCACAAGCACAATTCCACGCCCTGAATCATCAAAGCCGCTGACGGCAGTAACCTGCCGAGACTTTGCCCCTTCTAATCCGAGAGCAGGAGTTGACTCAAATTTAAGAAGAAAGCCCATCAAGGGCCGAATCAGGGCAAACGTGAAGGTCAATCCGACCACAATTGCGGCAACAAGCGCGATGGAAGCCTGCAAATGAGGCCCTATAAGCAATCCGGCTGCCCCAAAGGCAAGGCAAAACGCAAAGATATTGAGGGGAGAAACGATGGAAAGGCCAAAGACAAAGAGATTGGCAAGGAAGGGTCCAATGCCAAAGGAAGTGGGATTATCGGGATTGGATTGGGATAATTGATCGGCGTGGGCAGAATGATGAACGGCGGAAAGGTTGAGCCCACCTTGATCCCCCTGCTTTGAAATTCCTTTCAGGGAAGGTGCTCCTCCACCATGCTGATGAAGCTGCCCTCGGTGATGACCAAGCCTTGCAAATCCTAGGGCAAAAGAGGCAAGAATTCCAAGGATTCCGGTGTAAAAAAGTACGGTAAATAATTCCATATTAGGATTGCCTAAGTTCAGATTACTGGATCAACCTCCGTTTCCGATAGTGTTGATATTAGCCTCTCAAGAAGGTTACGTGACGGAACGGATGTTCTTTAAGAACACGGCACCCAAGATAAAGCAAATCGCACAAAAGATGAAGACAAGATCATAACCGGTTCGGCTGTAAGTGACGGCGTGGGCCGGTGACGCTTCCAAAACAAAGGCTCCTATGATGGCACCTGCAATGGGAGGAGCAATGGATTGAGGCAAGGTCATCGAAACATGCCAAACTGCCATGTGCTTGGCAGCATGATCAAGATCTGGCAAGACGTCAGTTCCCAGAGCCCAATCCACGCTTGTGTAGGCACCAAAGCCAAGGCCAAAGATGGTTCCGATCCCTAAAGTTTGAAGAAAGTTGTGGCAAAAAGAGAATCCCAGTACAAAGACGGCCATGACTCCAGTTGCAAAGTAGACAACTTTTTTTCGACCGATTTTATCAGAGAGGGAGCCTCCCAGAAAACCACTGATGGATGCGGCGACTAAAATAACTCCAATAAGGATTCCCGAGGCGCTGGCTGGATTCTGCAGGTGGATCACATCCCTTAGGTAGTAGTTGATAAAGGGCTCGATGCCATAGAATCCAAGCATGACCAGAAATCTTGTAATCCAAACCCAAAAAAAGTCTGGTTGGTCTTTGGGACTGATCCAAAGGCTTTTGAGGTAGGGAACCCACTGAAGGGGCTTTGGTTTGATGATCAGTGCATTTTCTTTGAATCCAAGCAAGGTTAAAGGTCCAATAATCAAAAAGAGAAGTATTAAAAAACCGTATTGGGCACTAGCGGGAAGTTTTGCAAGAAGCAAACCGGCACCGACTGCCCCCACCAAGGTTCCTACCTGGCACATGACCGCATAGTAGCCACTTGCTACACCTCTTTGATCGTCAGGAACAAGGTCCGGCAGAACTCCCATGTAGGCTGCGGTTGCCACGTTGTTGCCAAATTGGACAATCAGAAATCCAACCAACAAAAGGTAGTAAAACACAGAATAGCCTCCAAGCAAGGAACCACCAGTGTGTCCAGAGGAACCGGCTTGACTGACAAAAGCTGTAACTACCATTGCCATGATCAGAAGGCCCACAGTGTTGACCCCCGTTCCCACCGCAATATAGGGCCGCCTTCTGCCAAGTTTCGAGGCGCATCGGTCGCTCAAAGGGCCGACAATGAGGGGGCAAAATATGGCAAAAATAGCTCCGACCGCCGTAAAAAGCCCAAGGGCTGCCGCGCGGTTCGAGGGGGCGATTTTTGCAATTTCACCAGGGATCATAACCACCAGCAAAGCGCCCCAGTGGGCGTTAGTTGCTAGCCAAAATCCAGAAATGGCAAGATGATCTTTGACGGTTAGCTTTTTGCCCAAGTACGGTGAGAGCGGTGCTTGGACCTCATCTTGACTGACGGAAAATGGCTCCATTATTGCTTCTCGGATACAATCTTTTGAGTGTAGTTGAAGTCAAAAACGTCGTCAACATCAAATGCAAGTTGAGGGGGTGAGCCAAGAATTGGAGTTCCGGAGCATTTTAATAAACTGACGATCTTGTCTTCCGCATCTTGGACCGTGACTCTTTTTAGCAGAAACTTTAATGTGAACCCATATCCCAAAAGTTTAGCAAGACCAATTTTGCTTTTCCTTAGCTCAAAAGCGGCCTGAAAATAAGGCCGAGATCTTCTCATGGCTTCGGGGCGAATGACGGTAACTCCGCCAAGCGTTAACTTTTCGCCGACTAAAGACACAAACGTGGATGGGCAGCCTGGAAACGCAGATAGAAAGTTGGAATCTCTGACTGCGGTTAGGTAAATGTCTTTTCCGCTATTGGCATTTTCAAGAACCCAATCCAAGTGCTCTGACTGCAGCAGGGGCAAATCGGTCATGACGAGAATCACTCGATCAGGCGGAGGTGATGCTTGGCAAAGGGCATCGAGGCCATTAAACATGTTTTCGGGACCGGTATTGGCTTCGGCGATGGCATCCACGCCCAAGGTTTTGCAGTGTTCTTGGACTTCTTCACCTCCAATCACAATCAGGTTGCGAATCTTGCCGGAACCACGCACCGCCTCAATGGCAACGTCAAGAAACGTTTTGCCGTTGACCTTGATCAGGGCCTTGACGTTGGTGCCAGCTGCGGCAGCAAACTCGGCATCAAGTTTGCCACCGGCAGGCAAGATAGCGTCCACAATTTCACTCATAAGTCTGGAATACGTTACCAGTTCAAGACGTCAGGGAAGATCGAGACGGTGCAGAATGGAATTACTATTCAGTAGCCGTGAACGGCTAAGAATGGATGATGTGAGCCCGCGTTTCATCGCGATGCTTCTTGAGGTAAGGCATAAAGGGAGTGCCGCCAGTACCCACCGCGTGAGGATTTTTGGCATCGGTTTGCCCTTGCTTAAAGATATAAGAAGCCGCAAATTCATAATGCTTAGTCCTAAACGTTTCCATTTGCTCAAGACACTCATCATAGATTTCTATCAGCTCGGGGTGTCCCGAGTGGATGACAAACTCCCTCAGACTTGGACCTTCCTCGATGTGCTTGATAAAGGCGCGAAAGTTGGGCGGCATGTAGTCTCTCATTTCCATCAAATAGTCTCTGAGGATGTCTTGTTGGTGTTGAACTCCAAAGAGGCCATCTAAAGCAGGAACAATGCTGCTCTGAGCGCCGGTTTCGCCTCGAAATTGTTGAGGAATGCCTTTGTATTCCTCAACTCCTTCGTAAATAAGCCCTTTTGGCAAGTCAGGATGACCCTTCCATCCGTGGATGTAGGGCCGAACCCGATGATAGTAAACGTAGGGGTCGCAAAACTCCACCATTCTTGCAAGAGCTGTATTCATCTGGGTCAGAGAGTCAAAAATAACCTTCAGCTCTTTTGTGACCTGGACCGTATCTTGACAAAGGATCGCGCTTTGGCAGGGAATCATGGCATTCACAAGTGGTGCTGCTTTCTTTTCGATGTCTACATGCACAAGGATAAACCATTCCTCATCAATCCCTCCGTAAAAGTTCTGGAGCAAAGCAATGTTGCCGTTCTCGATAGCGCGGTGATTTTCTAGTAGCCGCCAGTTGTGCAAACAGTAGGAGGCATAACTTAGCACCGGCGGTCTGCCAAGCTTTTTAGCGACCTGATGCCACGGCAAAGCCAGATTGGGAGGGATCGAATGGGCTGGTTCCTTATCAGTCCAAACATAGCTGTGGCCGAGATAGCTCAACACGACCATGGCTCTTTCCCATTCTTGATTCGTTGCGAGATCTTCAACGGGAAAAGGGGGAAGAGCTTGAATCAGTTCTCTGATTCGATTGCCGGCAAGGTACTTGGGCAGTTGGATTGCAAAGTCATCCCATTCCGCAAAGGGTTTGGAAAGGTGGCACAGAGGAGGATTTTCGGGCAAAAACCCGTGGGTGAGACTAACCCCGAACTGGGCGGGGTTGGCTGATGATATTGACATTCATAGCGTTCCTAGTTCCCGCATGGTGGATCATTCTAGAGAATGACCTCTTGGGTCACTCCAGAATACCTGCCAAATGCTTGAAAGGAAGGTAGACCTATTGAACGTAGGTAACGGCGAAGCCGTCGTGCCCTTTGCTTCCAATCGTTTGGATGGCAGTAGAGATCGTGCTTTGCTTTTTACCCGCCGACTGCAAGAACTGACGAACACCCTCAAGCTGAGGATCCGTATTTTCTTTATCAAGGATTTTGCCCTCTCGAACAACATTGTCCGAAATGATGAGCCCACCTGACCTTGTGAGTTTTAGGGCCCATTCAAAGTACTCCGGCATGCTTTGCTTATCCGCATCTATGAAAACAAGGTCAAATGTTCTGCCAAATTCATTTTCCACCGCCGGAAGTAGGTCCAGAGCGGCACCGACTCTTATTTCCACTTTATGAGCTTGGTTTGCCCTTTTGAAGTTTTCTAGTGCCACATTGGCGTGCTTCTGGGCAAATTCTAAAGTCAATAACTTACCGTCCTCTGGCAGGGCCTCCGCCAGCCATAATCCGCTGTATCCTCCCAAAGTGCCAATTTCTAGGATTTGCTTGGCTTGCACCAGTTTTGCAAAGATGGTGAGTAACTTCCCCTGGGTGGGGGCAACCTGTATTGGCGGCAATTCTGATTCTGAAGAGTGCTTGACTGCGTCGCTCATCGCTTGTGGCTCTTGGACAAGCCATTTCGAGAGGTATGCATCAACCTCTACTGTCATTTTGGAAAAGGATTCGACGGGTTTCACGGTTGCAAGTTTCAGTATAGAGCAGATGGAATGGGCATGATCCGCAAAAAATCAGATGCCGAGGGCAGCTCGATCAGAATCTAGCTTGGCATTTGTTTGCTCCATCGCTTCAATAACAGCCTCGCAAGCATTGAGTGACGAGCCAGAGTAGGGCCACGTTAGCTTGCCTCTCGCAAAGTAAGAATTCCGGTTTGTGTGGGCCAGCAAAGAGAAGAAACGCATCGAAGTTTCTGCCCATTCAAGAAACTCAATTTCAACCTTTCCGCCATCGGCCTGTAGCTTTTCGATGCCAAGAGTTCTGCCTCTAATTCTCAAATTCATAACCAAAAAGGCATTGTTAACCTCTTTTGGAGATTTGCCGTATCGGTCTGTAACTTCCGCGTGAACATGCGCCAAATCCTGTTCCGTGCGGCAAGACATCATGCGTTGGTAGTAATAAAGCCTTTGTGCCTGATCCGAAATAAACCATTCAGGAATGAACGCGGGAAGTTCAAGGTCGAATACAGGAAGTGGCTCAAGGCTGGACAGTGATTTGGCGGAGCCGTCAACTGGGCTTACCGAGGATTCATCCACTGAATTCTTTAGGATCGCAACCGCTTCGTTGATTAACTGGGAATAAAGCTCAAAACCAACTGTGGCCATGACGCCGTGCTGCTTTGCGCCAAGCAATTCTCCTGCTCCTCTGATTTGAAGATCACGAAACGCCAAAGAATAACCAGAACCAAGCGTCGAAAACTCCTTAAGTGCCTGCAACCTAGCCAGCGCATTTTCAGTCAAGGCTTCCTTCTTGCCGTACAAGAAGTAGGCGTAGGCTTGCCGATCGGAACGTCCGACTCGGCCTCTTAACTGGTAGAGTTGGGAAAGACCCAGTCGATCTGCATTCTCGACGATTAAGGTGTTGGCGTTGGCAATGTCAATTCCATTTTCGACAATTGTCGTGGAGAGAAGAACATCAATTTCGCCCTTGATAAACCCGATCATGATTGGCTCTAGCTCGGCTTCCTTCATCTGACCGTGACCGACTCCAACCTTGGCATGAGGAACCAAGTTCTTGACTCTTTGGGCAACGTGCCCAATAGAATCAACGCGGTTGTAAACGTAAAAAACCTGACCACCCCTAGCCAGTTCTCTTAAGATGGCTTCTCTAACAACTTCATCAGAATAAGCCCTTAAGTAAGACCGCACGGGGAGCCTTCCCGGAGGAGGATCGTTGATTAAAGACATCTGGCGGATGTCCATAAGGGCCATGCTAAGGGTTCGTGGGATTGGTGTGGCAGAAAGGGTCAGAACATCAACTTCGGCCCGTAATCTTTTAAGCATTTCCTTTTGCTTAACCCCAAACTTTTGCTCTTCATCAACAACGACTAGGCCAAGGTTCTTGAACTTGATGCCTTTTCCAAGCAAGGCGTGGGTACCAATAAGCACATCAACATGTCCGCTTTCAATTCGGTTATAAATGGCAGCCTTGTCACTGGAAGATCGGAACCGATTGATGATTTCGATCCTGGTGCCAAAAGGGCTCATTCTCTCGGCAAAGTTTCGATAATGTTGTTCGCTCAAAATTGTGGTCGGACAAAGCACTGCAACCTGCCTGCCGTCTAGGGCGACCTTGAAAGCGGCCCGGATCGCGACTTCGGTTTTACCGAATCCAACGTCGCCACACACAAGCCGATCCATCGGATAGCCAACTTCAAGATCACGTTTAACATCCTGGATGGCAAGCATCTGAGCCTGAGTTTCGACGTAAGGGAAAGTCGACTCCATTTCCTCTTGCCACGGAGTATCAGGTGGAAAGGCTGGCCTGGTTACTGACTTCCTTGTTGCGTAAAGTTTGACGAGGTCCCTTGCAAACTCTCGGGCCTCGTCTCTAGCTTTTCCCAGGGTTTTTTGCCATTCACCCCCTGTGAGCCTATTCAGTTTAGGATGTTCATCGGTAGGATTTAGATACTTTTGAACGCGGTCCAACTGATCGGCAGGCACAAATAGGCGATCAGGAGGGGCATATTCAATGAACAAAAACTCCTTTTTAATTCCTTGAATTTCGCGATTAACCAAGCCCCTAAAAATTCCAATGCCATATTGAACGTGAACAATGTAATCGCCCTCTTTGAGGTCAAGCACGGTTGAAATAGGAGCCCCTTCCATGAACCTGCGCTGAGGAAGTTTGAGGCGAGCGACTCCGAAAAGTTCCGCATCGGTCAAGACGGCAAATTTCGCTTCTGGGCAAACAAATCCACCTCCTAGGTTGCCATGGCTTAGGGCTACGACTCCTGGTCTTGATGTTTCAGACAAGGAAACGTTGATCTGTTCAAAAAGGGTCGAAACTCGGCTTGGCTGATCGGTTGCAGCGATGATTTCGATGTTTTGATCTAGGTAGTTTCGGATCGTTTTGGAGAGAGCTTCTGGCTGACTGCGATACATTTCTAGGGTCGAAACTGCCACTTCTTTTTTCGGCCAGCCTTGAGCCCACTCTGGCAAGTCATTCATGGCCGTGAACGAAAGAACGTTTGGATGAGCTGCAAAAGCGTGGGCTGACGCCAAGAAGTCGGTGGAAAGGGTTTTAAGCATCTCTCCTCTTTGCTGCCTAGCGGCAAGCGCCTCTACTAAATCCTGTTCCGCCCGCCCTGCGATCACATCGATCTCTAAGGGTTCATCAAGGATCAGCCAATCCTTTTGGTTCAGCAGTTCAACTGCACAGTTAGAGTCAGGATGGATGAATGGGCGGTAAAGATCGAGCCGATCAAAATAGGATCCAGCTTCAAAGGATGCCAAATCGTCTTCGATGAGGCTCTTTAGATTCTCAGAAGACTGCTCAGAAAGAAGAGCCGACTCTTGCTCTAAGGATTCGTGAATCCACTTAGTGATCTCATCTTTTTGGGTTGGGAACAAGGTCTCCCGGCTCGGAGAGAGTTGGAGGGCAGCAACCGTGCCGATGGAGCGTTGAGTGTTCGGGTCAAAAGTCCTCATCGACTCCACCTGATCCCCAAAAAGCTCAATCCTGACGGGGGTGTTTCTGCCGACGGCAAAGACATCTATGATTCCGCCCCGTCGACTAAAGGATCCCGGGAGCCTCACCGGCTCCTGATGCTCGTACCCAAGCCTGACCAACCTTTTGATGAAGGCGGATTCGTCGAGAATGTCACCAGGGGCAATTTCAAAGTAAGAGTCTAAAAGGAGCTCTTTTGGTATTGTCCTTTCTAAAGCAGCTGAAGGATTGGTAATAACAAAGCAGGGGATATCTTCTGCCAGGGCCCGTAAGGCGCCTAGTCGGTCGGAAAGGGCAATATGTTCAGGGACTGCGTCTTCGAACAGGCTGCTGGTGCCACTTGGCAACATAAAGATGCCATCTGGGTTCATTCCACAAAGAATGAGTTTGGCTTGCCAATGCAAGGCTCGCTCAAAAGTGCCAGTGACGATCAGACCTTTATCAAAGGACTTGCCAAAAAGAGAGGCAACAAGCGGGGCCCTACACTCTGAAGCGAGGGATTCATAAACAATGGAGTGGTCTGGCCCTTGAATGCCAAGCTTTTCGGCGAGACCGATCGCCCAGTCTGCCGTTTTCATTGCAACAAGTTTACCGATGGGTCAAGAATTAATTTCATGGAAAAAATGGGCAGTCTATTTGGCGGCAAGCCAAGAATTTAGGACTTTCTTGTGCCAGGCTTTGTAACTGGCAGCTCGGCAAGCCAATCAGGCAGACTATGTTCTTCATAGGTTTTGGCATCCACCTTGAAGGCAGAAAACAGGGGCAATGGATCGTCAAATGCTTCGCTGCGGTTGATCAAAACAGCGTAGGCGGTCGGCTTTCCGCCTGCGCTTCTCACCGCGTCGGCGGATTCCTTTAAGGAAAGACCGGTTGTTAAGACGTCATCAACAACCAAAACCTTTGCCTGAGGCTGGATTGTTGCGTTTCTTCGAAACGTCTTCACCCCGTTTTCGGTTTCGATATAACGGCTTTCGGTTCCAAGAAGCCTCGCAACCTCAAAAGCAATAATGATTCCGCCAGTTGTGGGGCCTGCAACGTAATCAATCTGCCAAGAGCGAAAATGGTTGGCGATTTCTGAACAAAGAGCAGAAAGAACCTTGGGCTGCTCTAAAATTCGAAACTTCTCAAAATAGGTGTCGCTGTGCTTGCCACTGGTTAATTTAAAGTGACCCTTGAGAATCGCACCGGATTCTTCCAGCACCTTTTGCAAATCAACTGAGCTCAAGAGATCAAGCCCTTATTGGGAGGAGTCGGCAGGAAGACGGTCATGAACCTAGTTTGGGTAGTCCCTGCGCGGCTGCACAAAATGGATCCATCTGTCGAATAATCTGGTTTTTCTCGTTCAGCAAAAAGACCTTGGGCTCAATGGCTTCATCTGCCAAATCAAAGGCTGCAATCACAACTCTATCGCCGGGGCTGAAAAAGTGGGCAGCCCCGCCGTTAAGACCGATCGCGCCAGCCGGTCCTCGAAAAGCATAGGTCGTGATTCGGCTCGTGGAATCCACCGCCCACACATGAACCAGTTCTCCATCAAAAAGCCCGAGTGCATCCATCAATTCGTGACCAATTTCGATGCTGCCAACATACTCGGGGTTGGCATAAGTCACCCTAGCATGATGGAGCTTGGCTTTAAGCAATTGACGAAGTCTCATACACCGGTCCCTACGAGTATTTTGGCTTGATCTGCACCAGGGTCTAGGTCTTCCTCAACAGGAAGTTTCAATTTTGGTTTTTTCTGCTTCGGAATGCGACGGTAAAACGCGGCAATGAGTCCACCCAAGAAGGTCAGCACCGCCCCGATCCAAACCAAAATCACCATAGGCTTGTAGAAAAGGTCAATAGGATAGATGGGGGCTGCAAAATGAACCTGAAGGTCAGCTGCATTATTTTGAGGATTGATGCCTTCGAGGCTGATGGAGAGATCTTTGCCAATCAAGGAAAATGTGGGCGAATCTTGACCAATTGTAATAGAAGGGTGAACTTCGTAGGTATGCCAATCCTTGTTGCCGTCAAGGTACCGTACGGTGGCATCGGCAACAAATCGAGTACCGGCAGAAGCAGGCGGCCCAATCATTTGGAATCCGTGATAAGTGACTTGGATATCCTTTTGACCAGGGTCTATTGTCTGTCCAGGTAAGAAGGAGACCGGTTGGGGCCAAACATCAAATTGAGGGGCAAAAAGGGTGAAGTAGATATCGTAAAAGGGGAAGTGCTGAAGGTGGGGCCAAAGCTGAGGAGTCGGCTTTCCATTATCGTCTCGGACGTAATAAAGGCCCGGACGAGCCGTGAACGAGTTGCTGGCCCCGGTCAGTCGGAAGAGAACCTTGTTGTCCCGATTCAGAAGTCCAAACTGCTCAGGGTGAGACATCCCTACATAGGAAATCTTATATCCTAACGCGGAGACGGTATCTCCTTCCTCTAACAAAATGGACTGCTTTTCTTGGAATGCGGTCGAAATAATCAATCCTGCCATGAGAGTTGCAATTCCAATGTGAGCAATGAATCCGCCTAAAGAGACGGGCGATCTTTGCACCGATTCTGCCATGCGCCATATATTGGAAATCGCAACAAACGCGCAGAGGGTTAAGAGGAATGTGGCCCATGGAATCACGGGGACCTGAAGATGCAAGGGAAAGCTGATTGTGCCCGGTGAAGCAGGATTGTAAACAATAAGATGGCAGGCAAGCACGATAAATCCGGCCGCGCCCAAAGATAAGGCGAGAACATTGCCAAGCCTAGCGAGGAGTGCCTTTGCCGACATTGTTCGCCAACTTACAAATGGGGCAACTCCCATCGCAATGAGGATGGGAATGAAAAACCAAACGATGACTTCGTTGTAGTTGTGAGGACCTACAACCTTCGGGTTGCGGTGCATAAGGTCCAAGATAAAAGGAACGCTCATGCCAATAGCGGTTGCTGATGCCAGGGCTCCAAGAAATATGACGCCAAGCCCATAAACTCTTTGCCTATCAAGGGGATTTAATTCAATCTTAGGCTCAATTTCTCGGGCCAGCTTTCTTCCCCGGAAAGAGTAGATTGAGAAGTAAGTGATGGTGCCAGCCAGTACAAATCCAGCTAAAATCCAAAGCGCGACATGGGTCATTTGAGCAAAGGAATGGACGCTGGCATTGGCTAGAAATCCGGACCGAGTTAGGAAAGTGCCATAGCAGAAGATAAAGAAGGGTAGGCCTGCAAGGATCAGATTCGGGCCAAACCATTGCTTTTTGGCAGATTGAACAATGAGGCCATGGATAAGAGCAAGTTCAAATATCCAGGGTACAAAGCTAACGTTTTCAACGGGATCCCAAGCCCAAAATCCGCCCCATCCCAATGTTTCGTAGGCCCAAAATCCGCCAAAGCAAAGCCCCAAGCCTAAAATCGAAGCGGAAAGGATGGCCCATGGTCTGAGCCTTCTACCAAAGTCTGATAAGTCCTTGGTCATCATAGCCGAGAATCCGTAGGCAGCGGCGACGATCAAAGAGCCAAAACCAGAAAAGATCGTGGGAGGATGAATGACAACCCAGTAATTCTGTAGCGAAGGAGTAAGTCCTGCCCCCACTGGAGGCACAACAAATTTTCCGCTAATTGCGGTGATCGCATAAGGAGTCTCATAAGCAAGGATTCCGGCAAGGGATGCCAGAAAGACACTGCAAAAAATGGTGAAATAGCGTCTGTACTGACCGGAGCCTAGTGATGCTAGGCTTGCAAAAAGAGAAGAGGTGCATGCCCACAGCAAAAAGCTACCTTGCTGTCCAGACCAGATTCCTGCGATCTTGTATCGAAGACTGGTACTGGCATCTCCGTGCTGAAACACATAGTTGTATTCAAATTGGTTGTGGACAAATAAAGAGCCAAGGCAAAAAATGGCACCAAAAAAGGAAAATGTTCCTATAAAAAACGAAGCCTTTCCGATCTGGGAAAGCAAAGGATGCTTAGAGGCATAGATCCAAGATAGGGCGGATGCCAAAAAACTGATAAGGGCAACCCAGATAAATATTCTTCCCGCATCGCCTGTAAAGAGTGCCCAACTTGGAACTGGCGGCCAATGGTGAGGAGAATCCATTTTAGTAAGTTGATCCGCCTTTTTTCAGAAGTGAGGCGGCACCTTGATTGTCGTCGTATTTACTGGGGCATTTCACAAGTAATTGGTGGGCCATAAAAACTCCGTTTTCGCAGCCACCAATTGCAACCACTTGTTTGGCGTCGTTGATATTGGCAACCGCTTGCCCCTTGTAATCAACCGGCAGAGTATTGCCTTGGGCATCTTTCATCGTAAAAAGGATTTCTCTTGGTGACGATTCTTGAATGGTTGATTGCACAAGAGAGCCAGCCACATGAAGAGAATGGCCCTTGGTAGTTTTAGCCTGAGGAATTGTGACGTATGGGCTTGCGGTTTGAATAAACACAAATCCAATGGCACATAAGGCACCCACTGTGACGAGACCGGTGACGATCGCGCCATACTGTCTTTTCCCCTGCATCATCTATAAGTGTGAACGATTTTGAACCGAATTTAATCTCCAAATCCGCTTGTGTTGAGTGATTTTTTAGGTTTTTTCTGCCTGAAAAGTCTTTTTGGGCTGAATCTCGCATAGATTCGCTATGGTAAAGAGTGCGATCCAATTCCAAGAAAGAGGTGATAGGTAAAATACGGTATGACTCAATCGCCGGTAGGCGTTATTCAGTTTGGCAGCCAATTCAGCCAGCTCATAGTTCGAAAGATAAGGGAACTGGGCGTGTATGCAGAATTAGTGGAGTGGGAACAGGCTGCAGCTTGGATTCATAAAAATTCGCCTCCTGCCATCGTTTTAAGTGGTGGTCCCAAGTCTGTCAACCAAGAAAAACCACCTCAGATCGACTTTGATTTACTGAAGGGGCTTCCCATTTTAGGGGTTTGCTATGGAATGCAGCTCATTGCCCAGCAGTTTGGTGGGGAAGTTGAAGCAGGCACGGCTGGTGAATTTGGAGTTGCAGAATTTGAGCCAATTGGCAGTAGCCTTGTCAGCGGGCTCAAAAGCAAGCAAGTTCTTATGAGTCATGGAGACCATGTTGTCAAAGCGCCCCCTGGCTTTGTGGTCACCGCCAGAACTGAAGATTGTTCCATTGCGGCAATGGAAAACTCAAATTCCAAAATGTACGGATTGCAATGGCACCCCGAAGTTGCTCATACGATCGAAGGCAAAGAGATTTTGAAACGGTTTCTGTTTAACAAAGCTGGGCTGGAAGTCAATTGGACTTCAGAAGGATTTGTGGAGTCTCAAGTCAAGGCGATTCAAGAAAAGGCTGGTGATCAGAAAGTGTTGTGCGCGGTCAGTGGAGGAGTTGATTCGACAGTGATGGCAGCCTTGTTTGATCGCGCCATCGGAAGCCATGCCATTTTTGTTTTTGTAGATTCTGGTCTGCTGCGCAAGAATGAAAGTCAAGAAGTCGCAAGGACGTATCAAGAGATTCTCAAGGTGAAGCTAAACACGGTCAATGCTTCCAACCAGTACTTCCAAGCGCTCAAAGGCGTCACCGAGCCAGAGCTAAAAAGAAAGGCCATCGGCCTAGAATTTGTTAAAGTCTTCCAAACCGAATCTATGCCTTGGTCCGATTGCCGATTTTTGGCGCAAGGGACCCTCTATCCTGACGTCATTGAATCCGGTTCTTCCTCTGCAAGCAAAATTAAGAGCCATCACAATGTTGGGGGCTTGCCAGAGTCATTAAAACTGCCGCTGATTGAGCCTTTTCGATACTTGTTCAAAGACGAAGTCCGCTCGGTGGGCAGAGTGTTGGGACTTCCAGAGAACATTGTCAACCGCGAGCCTTTCCCTGGCCCTGGTCTATCGATTAGAATCCTTGGAGAAGTGACTAAAGAAAGAGTGGCGATCCTTCAAGAAGTGGATGCCATCTACCGGTCTGAACTCAAAGAACGGGGCTTTTCAAAAATGATCTGGCAAAGCTATGCGGCCTTGCTGAATGCAAAGACGGTAGGAGTTCAGGGTGATGAAAGAACATATCTTGAGTCTGTAGCCCTAAGGGCGGTGGAAAGCACGGATGGCATGACCGCAACTCCGGTGGCGTTGCCAATTTCTGATTTAATAGATATTTCTCAAAGGATCACAAATCAGGTGAGGGGAGTCAATCGCGTTTTTTATGACATTAGTGGCAAACCTCCCGCCACGATCGAGTTAGAGTAGAAGACTTGACAAAGGCGGTGATGACAATGGCGGATCATGTTTTGGACGTCCTCATTTCAGAAAATGAGATCAAGCTAAGAACGGCAGAACTTGCTCAGCAGATCCTGGCTTCTTACCAAGGGCAAGACCTAATCCTAGTGGGGATTCTGAAGGGAAGTTTGTACTTCTTGGCGGATTTGTCTCGGCATTTTCCACCCAGCATCGAAATAGATTTTATTCAGGTTTCAAGCTACAGGGGAGGAAAATCAAGCACTGGAGTCGTCCAAATACGGAAAGATTTGGATATTAACATAGAGGGCAGAGACGTTTTAATTGTTGAGGACGTCGTTGATACAGGAACAACTCTTTTGCACTTGCTAGAGCTGCTCCAAACTCGAAGGCCAAATTCGATTAAAGTCGCAACTCTGCTTAGCAAACGGCAGGCAAAAAACGTTGACATCAACGTTGACTTTGTTGGGTTTGAAATTGAAGATGAATTTGTGGTAGGATATGGATTAGATTTTGGCGAACGCTATCGCAGTTTGCCCTTCATCTCAATTCTTCGCAATTTACCTTCTGCGTCCGAATAGGCTCGCATCGGTTTCCAGATTCAAGTCTCTTTGTTCTGAAATTGAAATTCCTGACCAATTACCAATATCTCGGTCTTAAAACTCCATGACCCACTCATTCCGTCCACGCAAGCAAGACGGCAACCGAAGGCACACGAAAAAGCCAGGCGGGTTGCCAAAAGTCGATAACCAATCCGATCTCGAATCCCTTCCCGAAGTTGATTACAATTCACTTGATCAGCTAGCTCCCGCTGCCCTCCTTAAGAAGGTCAAAGCCAGCAAGATTTCTCCAAACTTGCTTCGCCATGAGGTTCTAGAGCAGCTGCTTAGGGAAGCCAACCCAGATCAGACGTATGCTCGTGGCATCTTAGAGGTTTTGGGTGATGGTTATGGCTTTCTCAGAAAAGCAAACTACTTGCCTTCTCAATCCGATACCTACGTTAGTCAATCACAGATTAAAAAGTTTGGCCTAAGAAGTGGCGATACCGTCTTTGGACTTATCCGATTGCCCAAAGAAGGAGAAAAGTACCCGGGAATGCTTCGGGTAGAGACGATCAACAACTTTGCTACAAACTCGATTGAAAACCAATCCCGCAAGAACTTTGATGAATTGACCCCTCTGTTTCCGGAAGAACGCATTCGGATGGAGACCGTGCCCGACAATATCGCGGCTCGGATCATCGACCTGATCTGCCCGATCGGCAAAGGCTCACGTGGCCTCATTGTTTCTCCTCCTAAAGCAGGAAAGACTACGATGCTGAAGACGATTGCCAATGCGATCACTGCAAACCACCCCGAGGTTTATCTGATGGTTCTTCTGGTTGATGAAAGGCCAGAAGAAGTGACGGATATGAAACGATCGGTAAAGGGTCAGGTGATTTCCAGCACGTTTGATGAACCAGCCGAAAGCCATATGCGAGTCACTGATCTGTGCCTAGAGCAGGCGAAACGGCTTGTCGAATCGGGTAGGGACGTTGTGATTCTTCTAGACTCTCTAACCAGGCTAAGCCGCGCAAGCAACCTCACCATCAACCCAAGTGGAAGGACCTTAAGCGGAGGGCTTGATCCAAGCGCACTTTATCGACCGCGCCGGTTCTTTGGTGCAGCAAGGAACATTGAAGAAGGCGGATCTTTGACGATAATTGCTAGCGCTTTGGTGGAAACGGGGTCGAGAATGGATGAAGCGATTTTTGAAGAGTTCAAAGGCACCGGTAACATGGAAATTGTCCTTGACCGAGAAGTTGCAGAGCGGCGCATTTGGCCGGCAATTGATGTGAAACGCAGTTCAACTCGGCATGAAGAAAAGCTGTTTAATTCCAATGAATTTGAAGGGATCGTTCAGCTTCATAGACTGCTTGCCAACCAAGAAAAGACCTTCGAAGCCACCGACTCTCTCATTAAACTGCTCAAGCGAACCGCTAACAATGCTGCCTTTATCGAAAGCGTTGTTGCGAGGACAAAAGCTACGGTTTGATCAATACCCGTCAGTGATGGTTACAACAGCGGGAAAGGTATCTTGAGGATATGCCAGAAGACCCAGAAGATTCTGATAAGAACGACGATTTAGAACTTCCGCCTTCATTTTTTCCGTACGAGGAAGGCTCTCGAGACGAGTTAGACTTCCTCAAAATGGAAGTTGCGGGGGTCTTTGCGGCAGAAACTGAAGAGCACTCTCGCGAGTTGCTCGTCTTTTTGACCCACGGTAATTACAGGCTGTCTATTCGGATTGGGCCCTATGAGGCTCAGGCCATTTCCTTGCCCCTCGAGAATGCCCAGCCAGATCGCCCGCTGACTCACGATCTCATCAAGACCTTAATTGATAGGTTGGGTTACCAGCTTGAAAGCGTGCAGATCGATGATCTCTTTAACGGAATTTACTACGCAAAACTTATTTTGGAAAAGGGCAAAGAGATCATAAAAATTGATTCACGCCCCTCAGATGCTATCGCGCTTGCGGTGAGATTTGATGCCCCCATTTTGGTTGCGGTTGATTTGTTAGAAGAAATGCCAGATTGATGTTGATTGGGGAAGCTCAGCAAGAAATTGCCAAATTGCGCCGATTGATTGAGTATCACAATCATCGCTACCATTTGCTTGATAACCCCGAGATTAGTGATTCTGAGTACGACCACCTTTTCCGGCGCCTTGTCGAACTTGAGGCGGAGTTTCCAGAATTAGACACTCCAGATTCTCCAAGCCACAGGGTTGGATTTGAAGTCGCATCTGGATTTTCTTCAAGACGCCATCTTCAACCTATGCTTAGCCTTGATAACGCGTTCGGAGAAGGCGAACTAAGGGCATTTGATGAGCGGGTGAGAAAAGGGCTTGGATTCAATGAGCCCATTGAATATTTTGTGGAGCTAAAGTTTGATGGAGCGTCTTTGAACCTGCTCTATACAGATGGCTGGCTGGCAGCAGCCACAACGAGGGGAGACGGAACTACCGGAGAAGAAGTGACCTCGAACGCAAAGGTTATCCAGGGCATCCCCTTAAAATTGGAAGGACAAGTAGGAAGTCAGATCGAGGTCAGAGGGGAAGTGATTATGGAAAAGGAAGTTTTCGAGGACCTTAATCGCACCAAACTTCAAAAGGGAGAGCAGCCTTTTGCTAATCCCAGAAACGCAGCTTCGGGAGGGCTTCGCCAACTGGATAGCAAACTTACCTTTGAGCGCAGGCTTAAGTTTTTTGCCTATTCCATCGGCTTCAGTTCAGAACCGTTTGCAGACTCCCAGTCCTTAGCCCTTGAAAGGCTAGGTGGGCTTGGGTTTCTGATCCGCGGCGAATCTGGCGTGGCCAAGGGAGTTGAAGAAGCGGTTGCAATAGTCAATAAAATTCAGGAATTGAGAAACTCCTTGCCGTTTGGAATTGATGGAGCGGTGGTCAAGGTCAACAACTTTGCCCTTCAGCAAGAGCTTGGTTCTACTGGCCATGGCCCGCGCTGGGCAATTGCGGTTAAGTTTCCATCAGAACAAGCCTTTACAACGTTGAAGGATGTCATTGTGCAGGTCGGAAGAACTGGGACCATTACACCGGTGGCGGATTTAGAGCCGGTCTTGGTGGGAGGAGTCACCGTCACTCGGGCAACATTGCACAACTATCAAGACCTTGCAAGGAAAGGGGTCAAAATTGGAGACGTTGTTATTGTGCAGAGGGCAGGAGACGTAATTCCTGAAATCGTTGGCCCCATCCTAGATAAGCGACCCGAATCAGCCAGGGAAGTTGAAGTTCCAACTTTGTGTCCTGTTTGTGGCACAGGTTTGGTGCAAAAGCAAGAGGAAGTTGCCATCCGGTGCCCAAATCGGCACTGCCCGGCTCAAATCACAGAGCGTCTGCGTCATTTTGTGGGCCGTAAACAAATGGATATTGAGGGACTAGGCGAGAAGTTGATAGATCGGCTCTTTGATCTTGGCTACCTTAGCGACCTCAGCTCAATCTATCGCTTAAGTTCCTGTGAGGCAGATTTGAAGCAGCTAGACAAACTGGGAGAACTGAGCGTGACTAATTTGCTAGAAGCCATTGAAGCCAGCAAAAGCAATCCATTGCCTCGGTTTTTGTCGGCACTAGGAATCCCCGGGTTGGGTGAAAAGGCAGCCCAAGACTTGGCTCGCGCCTTTGGGAGCTTAGAAAGGCTTCGCCATGCGACTTACGAAGAGTTAGTAAACGTTCCGAATATTGGCCCGATCACGGCATCGGATATTGCAGAGTGGTTTGAAGAACCCGAAAATCGCCAACTTATTGATGATTTGCTTGCAAGCGGTGTTGATCCAAAGCAGGAATCTGGCAATCTTGGTTCTCAATTTGCTGGTCAAACCGTGGTCTTTACAGGCAAATTAGAAGTCCTGACTCGCGAAGCGGCAGAAGAACTCGTGGTAAGACAGGGCGGAAAGGCGGCTGGCAGTGTCAGCAAAAACACTTCTCTGGTGGTAGCCGGTCCTGGTGCAGGAAGCAAACTCGAAAAAGCAACTCAGCTTGGAATTCCGGTCATGAACGAAGAAGAATTTCTGCAGATGATTCAAGATATCGAACCGTGAAAACTGAACCGGTCAGAACTCTTCCTGTACTTGACGTAAGCCTCTGCCTTTCTGCTGGTCAAACCTTTGGTTGGAAAAAACACAAGGATGATTGGCTTGGCGCTGATGGCGAAAGTCTCTATATTCTCAATCAAATGACAATGGGCGACGCCAAGAAATTGGTGGAGAATCCAGCGGTATTCAAGCTATTTGGTCTCTCCGATTTTGATAGAAATGAAAGGCTACTCAAATTAGGGCCAGAACTAGAGCCAATGCTGTGTAGCCTTCAAGGATTGCGATTGATGAGTTTGGAAGGCACCGTTCAATCTTTGTTTTCGTTTCTTTGCACTCCAAATAACAACATCAAAAGAATAGAGCAGATGGTGACCTCACTTTTCAGCTTTGGCGTCCAGAAAACAATAGAAAATTCCCATGTTCAAGTATTTCCGTGCCTAGAGCGCCTTGCCGAAGTCTCTGAGATTCATCTGCGCCAACTCAAATTTGGCTATCGGGCACGCAATATCCCCGTGGTTGCAAAAGAGCTCTTGGCTCGGGGCGGAGTTCGGTACCTCGATCAAGTCAAATCGGCAACCTATCAAGACGTTCTTCCTCAACTTTTGTCACTTCAGGGTGTGGGTCCTAAACTGGCAGACTGCATCGCTTTGTTTTCTTTTGGAAAATCGGAAGCGGCGCCGTTTGACGTTCATATGTGGCGAGCCTATAAAAAGCTTTATGGTGTTGCCGTTGACGAGCCCCTAACCCAAAAGCAATATCAAAAGGCAGGGGAACATATGAGACACAGATTTGGGCTGGATGCAGGCGCCGCTCACCAATTTATTTACTGCTACGAAATGATGAAGGATAATCCGGCGGCTAAGAACCGATCAGCCGATTCAGCAACTTAGCCAATCGCAATCCCGCCATTGCAACCCGCTTTAACGAGTAGGATTGGCACTTTCTGATGTAGCTAGGGCTTGGATACCGATACTCAGGAGTTGTGTAGACAAAGGTCTTGGAAAGCATCACGCCTTCTTCCATCCACTGCTTAGGATTTTCATCCGTATTGGCATCCATCAAATTGGTCCGGCTGAGTGAGCCCATAGCCATATGTGAAAGGGACTTGACTTCAGCCTTTCCAGATGCGGACAAGGGGCGATGAATGTACTTGAAGAGTCCTCCGCCATCATCCCAAAGGTAATGCAGTTCCCAGGCTCCATGCTTGGGATGCGCGGCGCTTTGTGGATAAAATCTATACAAGTTGCCGCCCTCATCTCCATGGGGAAACTGCTTGTCCACCATCGAGGTGCAGTGGAGCGGCTGGTGGATATCGCCGACAAAGTGCTCGACATACCGCAGGGCTTCGGCTCGATCCGCAGAGCTTGCATTAGAGTCGGACAGGATTTGGGAAAAGTGGTGAATGGCCCACAAAACGTTATGGCTTCTGGGTTGATCGGTCACCGGAGTGCCGTCTTGGCTCCAGTAATTGTCAATGTAGTGCCAGGGTCCGGTTGTGCGATTTTTTGTGTCGTCGGCCCAATCCGCTGCGGTTAAGAAGTTGTTGTCTTGATGGTTTGGATTGTCGGAAAGTAGTTTGTGGCAGAATGCTTTTGCCTTGGGGGTAAGGTGATCCCAAGCGATTTGGGCGACGATCATATGCCCAGTGGCATTCCAACTAAAGGCGATGCATGGCAAACTGGTAAGGAAGGGAAGGACCAATCGTTTGAGATTCATTTCTTTATCCTATGTAACGAATAGGTTACTCATTGCATGTTAACATTTGATCAATAAAAATAGGCTGGAGAGTTGAGAACCTAACTTTCCAGCCTTGGAGGGAGCTTATTCTAATTGCCAAACGGTTTCCTGGTTGTAGCCGGTGGTGGTCCTCCACCTGGCATAGCCGCCCCTTTCACCGGGCGCTTAAGTGGCTTGCTGGTTGCACGTGAGTGGGCGAGTTCTTCAAGGAGCCACTATCGCCACTATTCGAACATCCTCCGAAAACGCAAACTGCAAGCAAGGTCGACAACCGATACTGCTATCTTGGTGCTCGTTTTAAAAGCACTCAGGGCCATTGATCGTTTCCTGAAATGCTCCACATCTGTCCGGAATGAGTCAGTAAACCCACATGCTCGGACTTAACGTGTCCGTCAATAAAGCCAACATTTTGCACTCCATTGGAGTCCGGTTCGGTGCCCCATGCCGTTTTCACGTAGTTGGCATTGTACGGAGCTTGCAGCGTTTCTGTTGCCCCGTTTGGAATGTAGCCGTCTCCGTTGTGGTAATTATTGTTGTTGTCGAAGTAGCTTAACGCAAGGGTTGAGCCTGGGTAGTCCTCACCGCAAAGCCAATCCCAAGTTTCCGCAAATATTAGCGTATCGGATGGCTTTTGAACCTGGGAGTTTGCGGCTGGCATGTAGGATTGGGCAACGTCGAACGGGCCAAACCAATTCACAATATCATCAGAAATGCCCCAACTTGCAACGTAGCCAAATGAACAATTCGGGTCGCCAGTTTGATTTTTGAATGGCTCGATGGGATCAAAAAAGATTCCAGACAGGTTTCCATCAAGTGGCTGTCCAATCGCGTTAGCTCCGGCTGCTTTTTGGATATAGGGGGATAACAATGATGGCCAATATTGCTGGGGACTGGTGAACTGGTTGCTACCAGGGACGTAACCGCTAAAGTACGGTACAAAAATGTCGTCGTAGTCGCCCGAGTACATCATTTGCCCAAGATTTAACTGCTTGACATTGCTAATAGACACGGCCTTTTTGGCGGCAGCTTTTGCTTGGGCAAAAACAGGGAATAGGATAGCGGCGAGGATCGCAATGATTGCGATGACGACAAGCAGTTCAATTAACGTGAAACCTCGTTTCATTTCAGTCTAATTCTAGCGGAAATCCCTAAATTTTGCCTCTCAACTAGCAGGCTGGTTATTTTTTGTTCAAAATAAAAGGCGAAAGCCATAGGCTCTCGCCTTTTATAACTCAAACTACATACCGGCTTGCACTCCACCTTCTTTCTTTCCGCCCTGGCCCTGAGTTTGGGCATTTTTAGCCGCATTCATTGCATTGACTTCGGCTTGTTTGGGAGAAATCTGACCTGGTTTAGACGGAATGTGGTACGCCTCATGCGGCTGACTTGCCATGTAAGATTTACATGACAAGCCAATCGCGATCACGGCAATTACACCAAGGGCAACGAATAAGATGTTTCTTTTTGAATCATCCATTTTCGCTTAGTTTTGGTGATAGCTAGAATCGTAATCGAACATATTCTTTGCATGAGATGTGAATGCAAGTGCTTCATTTGTAGCCCACAAATCATCCATGGTTTGAGTTCTGTCCATTGTTTTGACGTGCCCGTCTGCAAAGCCAAAGTTGGTTTTTCCAAGATAAGCTCCAATTGCAATTTCATCATTTGGCGTACACCAGAAATATCCTGAAGCATATTGGGGCCATAGAGGTATTGCTGCCGCTGCGTCTGGTAACGCGATTCGGTTGGGATTAGCTGACCATGCCATCAATCCACGCTCATAGCTAAATGTTGCATAGTATGGGTACATCACGATTGTATCGCCGGGCGAACCCACCGCTGTGCTACTTAATGAACTACCAACCTGATTGCCTGGCGAAGATCCAGACATCCACCCTGAAACGCCCCGCGTATAGGTGTAATACGGATTATTTGCTATATATGCTGGATCGGCATGACCCGTGAACGAATAGCTTATCGCTGCTCCAGGATTGTTGGTGCCTGAAGAGGGGCAGTCATTTCTGAATATTGAGTCATTAGGCGACGACCAAATTGGCCAACTCTTCATGTATGGTTGAAGGGCGACATCTGCCGTATTGACTTGATAGCAAGTCACTTCCGCGGCCCCATTGCAACCCCATTGAGGGAAGCCGTTTCGCAGCATGACAAAGTAATCATCGCTGTCCGTTGAATACATGACCGCAGCAAGGAGGGTTTGCTTTTGGTTTGATAGGTCGACCGCTTTTTTGGCCGACTCTTTTGCCTGTGCAAAGACTGGGAATAGGATAGCGGCGAGGATCGCAATAATCGCGATGACGACGAGGAGTTCGATCAAGGTGAACGCCCGTTTGCTCGAGCGAACACCTAGAGTAGTTCTAGGCATAAACACTTTTGTTCCTTCCAATAATATGGATGACCAAGCGAATTGGAGATCGATTGATTCGGTTACATTATACGACACCCCTCCAAATTTCCAACATTTTTTTCGAAAAAATCGGTTTGAACCTAAAATTAGCGAAATATCAAATTCAGGTGTCCAAAGCCCTCTTGGGATATATGCCTTTAGGCGCATTTTAATCGACGTGTAATTTTTGCAGCAACAAACTGCGGACCGAACGATAAACCACGTGCTTGATTGAAAGACTTTGGTCCCTTTGTTTTGAATGAGCCTTTGGCTACTTTTTTAGCTCAAAATCTGGAAAGGCAATCTCTTTGGCTATGTTTCAGCTATACTCCACTAGGCTCAGCTGACTTTGTTCGCTCAGCCAAATCTTTTGGACTCTACTTGGGTGGAGTATCTCCTTCTTCATCATCCCATTCAGGCTGCCATCCGTCTTGCAAATGTTCTTCAGGAACAATATCACCCCGTTGGACTGCGGAGGGATTAGCTAAAGCAAACAGATTCAGTGTGCGGGCGCCCAAGCCAGAAGTTAGAAGTAGTATTAATGACTTAACTCCTTCTTCGAGGTACTTGTTGGCAATCGTAAATGAAATCAAAGCTAAACTGATGCTGAACAACAATAGGTAGCGATGCTTTACTAACAGTTTGCGGTCCGCGAATTGAGTAGCTTTTGTGAAGGTGACCTGCCCCTTTTATTGAAGTCAGTTTAAATAGAGTTCTCCTTTGATGATATCTGGTTACTGTGAACGAGGGAG
>DAIDHV010000005.1:0-57699 GCA_027451905.1 Armatimonadota bacterium
TGACGCTCGTCGTTAGGTAGTTCTCAATGTAGCTGATCGTCGTTGGCGACATATTGTGGCCCTGACCGCAGACCAATACCATGTCAGTAGCGGCGGGGTTGCCATTAGCGCGGTCAGTATTCTGCCACTGCCTGAAGAGATTGGCTATTTGCTCAATATAAGAGTTCTCAGCACCTTGCCAGCCTCCGAAGTTGTTAACTAGGGCAAGGATTGTTGGTTTGGCGTAGGCGTAGGAAATATCGAGCGGTGGCCCATTATTTTCCGACTGCCCGCTTCCATTAGGCTCAAAATAGGCGGGTTGGGCTTCAAAGGTACCGTTGCTGTTGATGGGATTTCCATTGCCATCCTTGAGATCCCAAGCAAAGGTAATCATGTTGGGAATGCCAGGATCGATGCCCTGGGGGCGATACCAGGTTAAATTGCGCATATTGGCAGGGGTGCCTTGCCCAATATCAGTGGAAAGGGCAATTTGGACTTCATCGGTTCCGGTCGGATAAAACATCTTAAAGGTCGGCCAGCGGCCGGTGGTCCCATCTGCCAAAATATCGCTCTGGTAAATTGGCATTAGGTACGCGTCGCTAACGTTAATAGGCTGCGAGATTTGAGGGACGGGCCCGGAATCATTGATCAGTTGTAATGACCCATAGGGGTAGACCTCGGAGGGATCGTAGCTAACGTAGGTACCAGCGGTCTGCCCGCTGGGGTTATTGGGATCGCCGCCGAAGGCGCCGTCAGCTGCATTGCTAATCACGTTCTCGCCGGTTGCGGGACCGGTCATCGTGTTCCCAAAATTAAGCTCTTGTACCAGCTGAGTTCCCGTCGAGGCGGGGATGTCCCATTCCGTGCTTAGTTGAGGATACCCAGATGGCATCGTTCCAAAGCTCAAATAGGATCCTGTGGTTGGGGAAGTTGCATTAGCTGATTCGGGGCTCGTCGCGAGAGTAATGGTGTCATCAACGAGTTCCTGGCTATAAATGTACTGAGAGCCGGGGCTTACAGGATCAACATACACGTCGCCGGGCACTAGAATTGTTGTAGGGTTCGAGCCGTCGGGAAGGGACCTTATCAGCAAGTGAGTAATGGCTTGCGAAGGCACCCCCTCCGGCAGTTGCGCCCACCTAATGATATTGCCCCCGTATGCGGCTGAAACGGTGGGAGCAGCTAAGTTGAAATTGTATCCAGAGGGCACTACCGTCAGATCGTCAGCGGTTGCATAGCCGTCTGGGGTTTCTGCCCTTATTTGCCCAAATAAAACTTGGCTGGCACCAGTTGAATTTATGCCAATCTTGAATTGCGCCACCGATTGCCCTGCGGGAACCGTTACTGATGATGGGACAATGATTTCTGGCGATGAGCTACTGATTGCGATGACTTCGTTCGTTACAGGAGACCCCCACAGAAATAAAGGACATTCGTCCCCGGAGTTTCCCACCACTGCATCCGATTTTAAGGTCATAGATTTAATAGAGGGCTGGGTTTGGGCGATTGCTTTGAGAGGCATCAATGCACCGGCAGCAAAGGTAATCAGGGCTAGGCAAAAACGAGCAACTCTAGCTCTGAGTTGAGTTGAGTTGAGTTGAGTTGAGGCGAATGGATATTCATGGCAAGACCTCGATTAAAGACAATATACGACATTTTTGCTAGGTTTCAACCGCTTTTTCGAGAAAAGTTAGAAATTTAACAATTGAGCACGGAGCATTGCTTTAAGGGCAGCTCGTACCCGCTTGGAGGAATCGCATGGTTTATTTGGTTGCGTGGTCCCGAGAAAGGCAACCCTGTGCCCACATCAAGGAATCTTCTGCTCCAGTCAAAGCCCTGCTCTATTCCATATAAGCGAAAACTACCCAGAAAGCTCTCGAGATCGGTCTCTTGCCCGCGTCAGGCCATGTTGAAAAACCTCACCCAGTCTGCCAGCCTCAAAAACTTCAACCGCTGCTGCGGTGGTGCCGCCTCGAGACGTGACCATAGCCCTGAGCTCGTTGGCGGAATGTTCACTTTTTGACCACAGCTCAATCGAACCACGCAGAGTCTTTTCCACCAAAAGCTTGGACTCTTCTTTACTAAACCCAAGGGCAGCAGCCGATTTTAAGAACTGTTCGATCAAGTAAAACACGTAGCCGGGACCCGATCCCGAAACAGCGGTGGCGCTATTCAGTAAGTCCTCATTAAAAACTTGCAAAGAATCTCCGCAGGCATTCAATAGGATTTCTGCGTCGCTTCTCCGATCATCGGGTAAATCTGGCGAAGTGATGTACACCGTCATCCCGATCCCAATCTGAAAAGGCAAATTAGGCATAGATCGCACTAAGTAAGGAGGGCTGCCAAGCTCATTCGATAGCCGCTCTAGGGTGACGCCAGCCATAAACGACAGGATGACCTGATCGTGCTGGATCCAGGTATGAAGAGCCTGAGCCGCCGAATGAAAGTCTTGCGGTTTCACCGCCAGCACGATAATGCTGCAATTGCGGATCAGCTCGTTTGGTGCTTCCGTCACCAGGCAGCCAGTGGCCCTTTGGATCAGCTCTCGCTTTTCCGCCTCGCGCTCGGCAATGACCAAGCTGCCAGGATTAATGACCTTTTTAGAGATAATGGATTGGGCAAAGGCAAAGCCCATATTTCCGCCGCCAATAAGTGCTACTTTCATGGTTCGAACTTCTTATTGTAGGGCAACCGTCAACTGTTTGGCACGGAATAAAATTTGAACCTAGTATATCTGCTAGGTTTCTATTAAAAACTGCTTCTAAGCGCAAAGGTGCGTGTACAATTTATCTTAATTGGCACACTCCAACAGGTGGTTATTCGTGTCCAGTTTAATAAAAAAGTTGAAGCACCCGTTATGAAAATAGACAAGTCCCTCTTATCCGTTGCCCTCATGGTTGTTGGTTGCACCATGGCAATGGCTTCACCAAGTTCGGCGCCGGTTCCGGTTGCAGGCATGGTCGTTCCAACTGCTGCCAAGGCCGCTGTTCTAAACACGACCAACACTTCGCAGCAAATCGAAATCTCTGTTGCCTTAAAGCCAACCAGTGAGGCGGCATTTCAGGCTTACGTTGATGAGCAGAGCGATCCAACTTCGCCCCTCTACAAGCACTGGCTAACGCCGGAAGAAGTTGGGCAGAAATTTGGAGCCTCTCCCAAGGAAGTGCTCGGGGTCGTCAAATTCTTGCAGTCCAACGGCATCCAGGTCACCCTTGTTGCCAAGAATAACCTTGTTGTGACTGGCCTTTGCACGGTGGCTCAGGCGGAAAAGGCTTTTGGGACCTCAATTGTTAACTATGCGGGTGTCGATGGTCAAGGCAAGCCCATCACGTTCTATGCCAACACTAAGCCGATCATGATGCCAAGCGCTATTGCGGGTCAGGTCCTTGTGGTTGGAGGTCTTACCAACTACTTTAGGCCAATCACAAAAACAACATTAACCCCCGCCAACGCGAGGGGGCTTTATGGCACCGCTCCAAGCTATGCTTCTGGATTTAAGGGCCAGGGAATGTCGGTAGGATATGCCAACTGGGATGGTTATAAGACCTCCAACGCGTTAAAGTTTATTAGCATTTTTAGCCTTCCAACCCCAGCGGCAGGGGCCGGATCGAACATCAACATAGTTGAAATCACTTCTGGCAACAACAATAACAACACGAACGGTGCAGGCGAAGGTGATTTGGACTTGCAAATGGAGCTAGAAGTGGCACCATTAGCCAATGTTTACATCTATGATGATGTCAATTACCAACCCCTTAACACGTACACGAGAATGGCAAATGACAACATTTGCAACACGCTTTCTGAAAGTTATGGATGGCAAGACTTCGGAACATCTTACGACACAGCGGTCCACAATGAGCACCTAACCATGAACGGTCAGGGCCAAACTTACATGTGCGCCAGCGGAGACAATGAGACCAACGATATACAGTCGTATCCATGGCCCGATGTTGATCCTAATATAACGGTAGTTGGAGGAACCCAAGCGACGGTTGATAGCAACAATCAAAGGACGTCAGAACTGGGATGGGGCGTGCACATCGTGAATGGGCAGCCTGACGGCGAGGGCAGTGGTGGCGGCTGGTATGCAAGTTCTTTTGCATCCCCCAATATCAACGTGCTGCCAACTTGGCAGCATGGTACTGGAATTCCTACCAATCAAAGTTTTCGTCTTTTCCCCGACGTTGCCCTTCAAGCTTACGACACTGGCAACTGTGCTTTTAATGTCGTGTACAATAACCAGCTAACCTGTTTTGCTGGGACAAGCTGCGCATCCCCGTGGTTTACAGGAGCCCTTGCCACCATGGAGCAGAGGTTGATAGCCAATGGCCAGTCAGGCCGCTTGGGGAATATCAACCCCATGATCTATGGCCAACAGGGTCGATCAGACGTTTGGTACGACGTAACCCAAGGTCCGACCGACGGAACCCTGCCCAACGGGCAGACCAACGTTCCAACCGTAGGGTGGGACTTCGTCACCGGATGGGGTGCGCCTAACTTTGATGGCTGGTACAACGCCATTGCAACCAAGATTGTGGATGCAAGCGGTTACACCCTAAGCACAGGACATCTGATTGCTGGCAACCTCGCCTCGCTATCCACCGTTGATACAAACTACATGCAGCTTCAACCAGGCCCCACCTTGTCTTCCAAGACCCCTCCAATTGAGTTGGTGCTGAATTCCACTTCACCGGTGGCAAGTGCCTCAAACTTAGAGTTTGATGTCACCGCCCATGGGTACGTGCACACGGTTCAAACCATCGAATTGTATAACTACTCAACTGGAAAGTATGATCTGGTGAGCACCGTGAACGTGATAACAAGTGACCAATTGGTGAAAGTGACGGCAGCCAACGCCGATCAATATATTCAATCAGGAACCAACAACATTCAGGCTCGCATTTCTTACTATGCTTCCGGACCAACGCTTGGATTTCCTTGGAATGAATATGTAAACCAAGCGATCTGGAAGATCACTCCTTAATCGACAAGGAGAACTCTTGTGAAAGAACCCAGCCCATTGCCAATTTTGGCAATGGGCTGGGTTCTTAGTGGACGATCCTTTAACCAGGGTCGCCGATTTCTACTAAACTATCAGCATGGAACATTTGGCGCTTGGCATTGCCATCACCGGGTTGGCAATGCTCAGTCCTTGCGCTCTGGCACAAAGTTCATCATCAATGCAAAGCCAAGGCAAAGTGGCACTGCCCGCTTCTGAAATACTTTCTCGTATTCACCAGTATGACGTCAATTGGGATTCTCCAAGCCAAGATTCCACCGGCTCGATGCCGATTGGCAATGGTCAGCTTGCCGCCAATGTGTGGGTTGATGAAGCAGGGATCCTCCATCTTCTGCTTGCCAGAACCGATTCTTGGAGCGAAATCAGTCGCCTTCTTAAAATCGGAGAAGTCACGATCAAACTCACGCCAAACCCGTTTCAAAACCACTTTCACCAATCCTTGCGGCTGACCAATGGCACGATCGAAATCGGGGGAAATCAAACTCTCTTAACTATTGCCCTTGATCCAAACCAGCCTGTGCTCACGATCTTTGGATCAAGTCAGACCCCAGTATCCGCTCAGGTCACCCTCCGCTCTTGGCGCACAACCCGCCGAGAGATCAAAGGCGAAGAAGCTAACTCGGCGTGGACAATGATGAATGGCCCGGTTAAGCTCTATGAATCCGCCGACCATTCGGTGACCAGCAAAACCCAAGCTACCATTTATCACCGCAATGAAGAATCGTGTGTGGATTTCACGCTTGGGTTTCAGGGATTGTCCCCTTACAAGAACCTGATAGGAGACCCCCTCCTTCATCGAACCTTCGGCGCCGCCGTGGAAGGCGCTGGACTTGTGGCGAAGAGGCAACTGACAAACGCAGTAGGGGCAGAGTTGGAATCGAAAAAGCCAACCAAGTCCATAGCCATCAAGATTGCATCCGAATGTGGCATTTTCAACACCTCCAATGCGTTCTTAGGTCATCTGAACCAGCAGGTTCGCCGGTCGGCCTCTCCCCAGAAGATTAAGGCAGAATCGGCGGCTTGGTGGCATCGATTTTGGGACCGCAGCTATGTGTTCGTCACTCCCCGCCACGGGGCTAGTGACCAAACGAAGTCGCATTGCTTCCACGTGACCCAAAGCTATATTTTGCAAAGGTTTATGATGGCTTGCGCGGGTAGGGGTGCCTATCCCTTCAAATTCAACGGATCCTTGTTTACAGTGGCGCCCCACTGGTTTGGCTTAGACTTCAACCCCGATTGGCGCCGATGGGGTGATGGTTATTGGTGGCAAAATACAAGGCTGCCGTATTGGGCGATGGTTGCCAATGGTGATTTCGACGAAATGGAGCCGCTCTTTCATCTTTATGAGTCCATTTTGCCTTTAAGCATCGCTCGAACCAAGCTCTACTATAAGGCCAAGGGCACCTACTTTCCGGAAACAGTGAGCTTTTTTGGAACCTATGCCAACAGCGATTATGGCTGGAACCGCAAGCCGGGCCAGGCTCCCGGAGACTTCGACGCCGAATGGTGGAAATACGCTTGGAATCAAGGTTTGGAGCTGGTGCAGATGATGCTAGATCGGTACAATGCCGATCCAAACCAAGAATTTTTGACCAAGGAACTTCTGCCAATGGCAAGGCAAGTGATCGAGTTCTTTGATTCTTACTTCCCAAGAGACGCTAGCGGGCACCTCAAGCTGACCCCAGATCAAGTTGTAGAGACCTACCGAAACGGAGTGACCAACGATACGCCTTGCATTGCGGGGCTTCATGCCGTACTTCCTCGGCTACTGGCCCTCCGCCACCTTTCCAAGACAGATAAAAAACTATTTTCCGATTTGTATAAGATATTGCCTCCAGTTGCCATTAAAAATGGGCAGATTATGCCAGCTGAGACTTTTGATCCCCAACGCTTTAATGTGGAAAATGCAGAATTTTACGCCATTTGGCCATTTCGCCTCTTTGGCATTGCCTGCGGGACTGGTGCCATTGCTGCCAAAACCTTTCACGAGCGGGAGATTAAAGACAATCAAGGCTGGCAATATGATGGCCAAACCGCGGCCCTTGCCGGATTAGAAGAAGAGGCAAAAAAGCTGTTGATTGAGAAGGTTGGAAACAGCAATCCTCACTTCAGATTTCCTGCCATGTGGGGTCCAAACTATGATTGGCTGCCTGATCAAACCCAGGGTGGAAACATCATGCTGACCTTACAATCCATGCTTCTTCAGGTGAACAACAACGGTGATGTTAGCCTTGTTGGGTTAGGCTGGCCCAAAGATTGGGATTTTCAGTTTAAGCTTTACTCGATTTCGGGGGATATTGTTGCCGCTAAATGTCAGGACGGTTCGGTGACCACGCGGCCACTTCCGCCACCCGGTTCTTAGCTGCAGGCGGGCTTGCAATGAGTTTCACAAGCTCAGCGCCAAGCAGGGGGAGAGCCCTCAATTCAGGCTGCAAAAAAGTTGAGCATGAGCCGGGAACCGGCTGGGTCAAATTTACAGTCTTAGGTACAGGCACTTTGGTATAATTGAGTGTTCAGGCGCGGGTGGTGAAATTGGTAGACACGCTACCTTGAGGTGGTAGTGCTCACAAGGCGTGAAGGTTCGAGTCCTTTCCCGCGCACCAAAACTGATTCCAGACTGATTTTGAAACCTGGGCGGCGTTGTTATTGTGCCCTTCGATTGAAGCTATAGATCGGTACACAAAGTCATTTTGAAGTGAAACCCAGGTTACGGGAGCGTTCCGTATTACGACGATCAGCCCACTGTTTATACTATTGTTTAGGATCGGAGATGGCACATAGAATTAATAAATTGGTTACTGCGGCGTCAGCCTTGGGCTTCGCTGTCAGTCCCCACGTCGCATATGCAGTTGGACCCATTAGGATCAAACGCATAGCTCGCCCCTACAACTTGCCGCTTGGCAAAAGAGGGTAGCGAGTTCAAGCCGCGCTTCGTGCCGCCTTCTTAAATGTCAACACTGGCCTAGTTTTGTCCTACTGCACCTACCGACAATATCCCGCATTCACAGTAAGAAACCTAAAACTTTTGCGGCCTCAAACAAACAAGCCTTTGACAAGACTGGGTTTGGTGCAATTGTCCGATAGTTTTGGCAAGGCTCTCTTAAAGCTTCCTGGGTCTTACGCGCTTGTGAGCAGGCCCTCAACGGGGGTGGCTCGCGCCGCCCTCTCTGGGGAGCAGTCACTCCTGTCCTTTGGCAGCGTTGGAAACGGGAAGGGGTATCTTTGTGCAAGTCAATTTTCTGATCTAACGCGAGAACTGCTGGCAAGTAGTTACGCAGAATGCTTGAAGGGTGTCTCAGGCGATTTATATTCAGGGGGATCTCATACGTATCTCGCCCCTTCAATCGGGCTTAAGATACGCTATCAATCAGACGGCGAAAATGTTACAGATTGGGTGGGGGTGGGCTCGCGTTTGCCTCAGGCAAATTTCAATGATGGACCCGGCAACTCCCTCTCTGAGGATCCCAACGGGGTTGTCGACTTTGGCAGCAAGGGGCGATACGAAGCTCTTCAGGATCTGATTGCAGATGTTAATGAATGCTGTGGGTACGACCTTTGCTACGGGGCGGATGACGCCCAACGAATGATCTTTATCAAAGGTTGCTTTACGAAGGCCGATCTCCTTAAGGCCCTCAGTGAGGCAATTGCAAGCTACCCAATCGTTGAGCCGTATCGCGGTCAGAGCCAATCACTGCACCAGCTTTTGGTTAGATTGGCAAAAAGTTGCGGTAACGGAACTTTGAGGGACTTGTACCTTGCCGTCCTTTCGGGGCAGACCGCTCAAACAACCCTCGGATTTCTGCAGAACCAGGGGTACATGACCTCGACAGACGTCCCCCCAACAACCTCAGTCGAAGTGGAAGGAGTCGAACTCGGCTTCACTTTAGGAACTGGCAACTTCCGTATAGATGGAACAACCGGTATGCCGACGGGCCAAAATCTGGTAGTTTCCCCTTGATGTGGTAGTGCTCACAAGGCGTGAAGGTTCGAGTCCTTTCCCGCGACCAAGTATTCTGTACTTTTATATTTAAGTCAAGTTGAAGTTCGGGCTGATTTCAGATCTGAAGCCAATAGGGCTAAATTAATGCTGATTACGAGAACAAGTAGAGTCCTTTAGGTTGCTTAAGAGAGCTCTGCCGCATCTAATTTGACATCGAATCCAATAGTGCACCGGCTTTCCAGTCTCTTCAAATTATGCTTTTCGTAATTCCCGCCCCTCAAATATCCTGGCTTTAAGTTTTCGGCTCCTCAATAGCTCCCACGCACGTGCCAACAAGCCCAAAAGTGAAAATGGCGGGACCTTGCACTTGACAAAAGTATATCTGGGGGGGGGGGTAGTCTCGCCATATGAAGAACTTTTTAACAGTTTTTGCACTCTCTTGTTGTATGGCGCCTGCCTATTCTTTTGGACAATCCGCACCTCAAGCACCAGCTTTTTCCCAGTGGGTCACTGTTTCACAGCCCAATTCCAGTGGTGGCATAGACGGAGATCATCGGCAGGGTTTCACCTTTGAAGAAGCGCCGACATCGGGCGGATGGCTGGTATCACCAATCGAAATGGTTACCGACGACAATAGCAGAAGCCACTCCTACACCGTGGGCCCATTTCCCGCAGGCGTCAAGTCGATTTCTTTCTTCCTGTGCAATTCCACGTACTCGATCGATTGGCTTAACAATGTCATTCTGAAATCCACCCCACCTTCCTTGGAAGTGCCTTATAACGAAGACCAGTACCAACACCTCAACATGTCAATTCCGTAGACCGACAAACGGGTAGGAACAAAAAGTGATTGCATTGTATTTCCTGTGCGCAACCTATCGCCACCGTGTAGCTCCACAAATAATGAATTTATTTGTAGAAGCACCGCTCAATAGGGAGCAAAAATCTGTTGAAGCGACTTTGAAGGGCCTGTTCAAAGACGTTCCTTCTAGCCTAGTCCTTCGGATCGGAACGAAGGAATCAATTCCCGATTTAGGTTGGGCAAGCAAGGTTACCTCTACAGTGAGAAAGCATGGGACAGAGGCTGATCTTTATAGAGAGGCAAACTCACTCGGAAGGACCTTGGTGCGGGTTACGTCGGGCAAGCAGAAACAAACTCTTAGCCCGGCAGTGGTATTTGCCATGTGCACTTACCCCTCTGCAAATGACCTGACGAACACGCTATTCAAAGAGGAGCCATTCCAGGAATTGGCAGAGAAAACAATCCGCAAATCCGGGGCAAGTTTCTGTTCCTTTTCCCAGTTTTCAAGCGGAGACCGAGAGGAACTTATGGGGCTTCTCAGTTCAGCCCAAACCGGTTGCTACTCCGACGTCTTGCGAGGCGGCAATAACGTTTATGTTGCTCCCTGCCTTGAATTTCACGAAACTTACAGTGAAAATGGTGAGGCGGTATCTAACTGGGTTTCCCTGCCGTCGGTTCGGCTTCCTCTCCCCAAAAGCACTGAAAACCAAATGGCGCCACTAGGAGCCAATCATCTTGGCTCTTTATATTTCGGAGACAAGGGATACTATACTTCCATCAAGGCGGTGATATCATTTGTTGAAAAATCAAAGGGAGTCCACGTTCTTTGGGACCATTCTAGGAAGAATACTATGGTTTTTATTAAGGGTAGGTTTACCACTAGCGAACTGCTCAACGGCCTCTACCTAGCACTAAAAGTACCCAAATTTCGAGTAAGCCAATCTTTGTACTCCGTAGAGGCTTTTAAACGAAAATGGATGACCAAATATATTCTCAATTTGCCAAATTCGAAGCTAAAGGACATTGCCCTTGCTACGCTCAATGGCCAAACATCAATTGTAACAAACGCGGTACTGAACAATTATAATCTATCGGCTGCCCCTCAAGACGATGCTAGTATGCCGGTAAGAATTGACACCATTTCAGTAGGTTTTGAGGTTGGCAATGGGGCAGTTTATAATAACTTGGATAACACCTTAACGTACAGTAACTAAGTTGCTGGCGGTCGTAAGGTATTCGCTAAGTGACAATGCTGCGGTATTAGGAATCTGCTCTTTTCCTGCACAGAAACAGGGCTTCGATTTCATCGGGATTGAGCGGTCTCTGACCCCATTCTCCGGCGGTGCCGCCGTACAAATGCTCAACCTTAAAACCATTGTGGTGAAGCATGGCCGCAATTTCAGAAGGAATGTAAAGTCGCTCCTTGTAGGTCATTTCGGTTGGACCCTCTGGCAATTGCCAAGTGTCGGTTCCATGAGAAACCATCGTCAAAGGATCAAAGGTCCTTGACGCAATTGTTTCGGAGGTTAGGTTGCGAATCATCCGTAGGCCATTCAGAGCCGTGAGCAAAAAGGGACTATTGGGAAGAAGGCTTGCGCTGATGTTGGCAAGAATTGCCATATCATGGGTAAGGGGATCTTCTTGTTTTCCAATGATGTTAAATGCACCCTCGCAAACGCAAAACGCGGCATCCACCGGGTTCTGAAGCCGGAATCGGGTTGCGTCCGCATGCACCCATTTGACTTCGACCCCTTCCTTTTTGGCCAGTTTGTAGGCTTCCTTTAGCATTCCCGAGGAAACGTCAAGGCCAGTAACCACAAATCCCCGCTTTGCCAGTTCCACGGAATGGCGTCCGCACCCGCATCCTACATCTAAAATAGCGGCCCCTGGCTTTAATCCCATCGCTTCAACCATAAAGTCCACTTCTTTAATGGTGCCCTTTGTAAAGTCGCTTTCTAAGTAGAAAGGGGCGTGGGCATCATAGAAGGCTTCCCATTCGTTATGAGGAGCTGCGCGTTGGATCATGACTCAAGAGTACTGCAACCCTTGCTATCCTGATCGGCTACCGTCAGCTTTGAATGCCTTGGGCTCTACATCTGGCAATTGACCGCAAAGCAGTCGGGCCTGGGCTCCAAACTACGGGGATGTTGAACAATTGCCGATCCATGACAATTGTTCAAGTGAACCGTCTGATTTTCGCTGAAATCAGACAGTTATCGGCGATGTTCAGGTTCAAATACCTTCACATCCCGTTCCGGCTCCTGCGGGGTCGGTGGGTTTTGAGTTCCTCAACACCCACCAAGTTCCATTGATCAAATTGCCTTGGTGCACACCTTTCTTGTTTTTGGTCTAGGCGATTTGGTTTTCATGGGTATTTGGGCAAAGAGTTCTCAGGAGCGGGAAAACTTTAGCGCCCAAGATACCACCTCATTGTTTGGGGCTTTGTAATCAAGACGGATAAGCCCTTGGTCTTCTTTGGGTTGTAATTTCATTCCATTCATCTCAGCCTCATGAAGTATAAACCCAGCGGGAACATGGAACCACATGGAATAGGGAAAGTCCTTAACAAGTTTAGTCTTTCCACTCAAGGTGTCTTGTTTCCAAGCCATCGCAGAGATGTCAACCGCGCCTTGAGAAATGTGTCGGTTTGTGGATACCAGTTGAGGACGATCAACCAGTCGCCGTATGGCATAGCAGGATACTTGATTCGGTTCTAGGATTGGCACCTTAAAACGGTTCTTGAAGGTTCCTAAAAAGTGATGATTCCAGCCTTCAAAAACAAGGTATTTGTATCGCGAGTCAAGCCCAAGGTCAGAGAAAGAAATAGAAGTTGGGGGCAAGGGGTGGGATTCCCAATTCATCTCAGTTAAAACCATCCAACTCTCGTAAGACTCATTGATGTCCAGTGCCCACCACGGGCAGACCTTTCCAAACTGGTCTGCATCAAGGGGGCCAGGGTTGGATCCACCATCCGTGTTGAATTTGTTGGCAATCAAGTTATTGGTTTTTGATGGATCAAAGTCAAAGAGTTGCCCGGGCTGAGTAAAGAGGATGGGTGAGACCCTGCGTGCCGCATCCAAGGCTAGTGCTTGTTCATAGACGTTTGGATGGTCACTGAGTAGCAGCTGGGCACCAGCCACCGACGCAAGTGTTGCCCGAATCCTTTCTTGCCCTTTTTGGTACGTTTTTGTTTGTGAATTGTACGGCTCTAAGTCGCAATGATCGGGGTCATTCCGCCACACAACGTTGTTCCAACTTGTGTACTGCTGAAGAGTTGCTGGCCCGTAGCCATCGGTACCAAGGCGGCAGCCATTGGCGTACCCTACCACATCCGGTAGAACCCCCCAGCAAGAAAGGATATAGGTTTTTTCACCTAGGTTTTCTCTGGCGATCTTCATGTAAAGCCGAAGCAAATGCCCTGGGGTTTGCCCATTTTGGTGCAAGTAGTCCCTTGATGGGTACATAGAGTCATAAAGAAAATGACGAAGGGTGTCGATTTTTACATACTTCCAGCCCTGTTTGTGAAGGGCTTGGTAGTGAGGCTGAATGATCTTTGCAACCGCTTCACGGTTCGAGGGGTTCAGGGCGTAATCAATCCACGGCCCCTTGTGAGGGTGGCCCGGTGAATCCTGGATGAACCAATCTGGGTGCAGTTTAAGAGTGTTGGGATCATTAAAGTGAACGTTCACCCATAATCCAGGAGTGAGACCGAGGCCAGAGATCGATTGAGAAAGTGCAGAAAGTCCGCTTGGAAACTTGCTGTTTGTATGGAGCCAGTCCTGAAGAGTTCCGCCTAGCCCGCTTTCGTATCCATCATCGATTTGGATAATGTGGTACCCATAATCCTTTAACTTTTCAGAAAATATCTTGCTGACCTTATGAACATCTTTTTCCGTTATTGAATCTCGGTAGGCCCACCAACTGCACCATCCGGTGATACTATTCCTCCAAGGTTTGTACGCCCATGGTGCAAAGTACCGAATGTTTTTATGTCTACGGTAGACGGCGGGCATAAACACGATTTGGACTTTGCCGTACCCAAACGTGGAAAAATGCCAATTTGTGCCCTTTAAAGGTGTGATTTTTGTTTGGCTTGGGTCTCCCTTGAGCAACCAGTCACGGTAGCGGTCATAAACGCCATTGTTGAGAAGATTAGACGACCGCCCCACTTCATTTCGTATGAACTGAAAGCGGTTTGGAATTCGTTCAGTTTGCATGGCAATGGATTCACCTGAGGCACATACGGAGCCGAGCAAATATATTGGCTCATCGTGAGTTCCCTCAAAAGTCATTGTTTGGGTGAGACAGCGATTCGATCCGTGTGCGATTCGGTTGACAAGGGTGAGAGGTTGGTGATTTGAACTAAAAACCCGACCCTTGAATATGGTAATCCCTGCGTACTTGATGAAAAAACTCCCATTTTTGCTTACAGAGATCGTCGCAGGGTGATTGGGGGCAAAAGAGTAATGGGGTCGAGAACCATCAAGTTGGGGTGGGGTTGGAACCATACTCATTACAAGTTACCGAATTCGAGAGTAAGCAACCACATCCGGTTTAAGTAGAAAGCCCGCCTTGCAACTCTTGCAGGTGGGCAGCCTCTACATTTCTGGGCGCTGCTGCTATCGGGTTGGGGTTGAGATGAGCCTTGCCTGCTCTAGTACGCGGGGGTGCTTGGAGGCTGCAGGACCTGGCATCGTTAGCAACTGAGACATCTGGTTCACAGGTTTTGGACCGGATGCCAAGGCCGCTAGAATTGCCCGACAAGTAGGCTCGGCAAGGGCATTGAAAACTCAACCGAGCTGGTCCATCGAATAGAACTCCTAGGTTATAGAACCAATGAGTCTTATAATCCACACTTTTCAAAGTTTAAATTTTCTTGGAAAGCTTTTTGATTTTTTCTCATTACTCTTTGCTATGAAAGCAATCACTGCATTCTCCTTGGCCGCCCTTTGTGCGGCAGCTTCGGCTCAAACAAACCTGTACTACAGGGCACCCCAGTTTTCTCCTGGCCACTGGTTCAATACGTCAAAGCCAATTCAGCTTGCCAAAGAAAAAGGAAAGGTTGTGGTTCTTTTCTTTTGGACTTTTGAATGCATCAACTGCAAGCACACTTTGCCGGCGATTCAAGGAATCGAGCGTTATTTTCGAGGGCATGAGGTGCAAGTGTTGGGTATCCATTCACCGGAGACCTCCTATGAGGTCCCAGCGTCTCATCTTGCTAAGGCAATCAGGCATGATCACATTGACTTTCCAGTGCTGCAAGACAACAACAGCCGGAATTGGAACCGGTACCATCAGCAGTTTTGGCCAACAGTGTACGTGATAGACAAGAACGGATTTGTGAGGGGAAGATGGGTTGGAGAGCTTAACTACGGGGGAGTCAAAGGTGAGGCGCAAGTTGAAAAGCTCATTCAATCACTGCTTTAGTACAACAGGTAGGTCCCCATTCAGAAAAAATCCGGCTGCAATGAATTGCAGCCGGATTTTGGGCTTTTTGCTATCCTTGGCTTAGCTGAGTTTGCGTCTTCGAATGAGGGCAATCATACCAATGGCCAGAGCGCCGATGCTGGCTGGCTCGGGAACTGCATTGATCTGAAGACCATCCATAGCCGGAGCAAAGTTATCGGTAAAGACAATGGACTTAACCGGATCGGTAAAGGTCCAACCGCTCCAAGTCATGACATTTGTTGCCTGATATATATCGGTTGACCCGAACGGGTTCTCCAAGTTACCGTTTGCGTCAAAAAAGTTCAGGTAAAAGTGGCTGTTGGTGGAATCTTCTGCAAAATAACCGCCAAAGGCTGTGACAGCGTTATTGAATGTTAAAGTTATATCGGCCGGACGCCACGCAGTATTGCTGGAAAAGTTTTGGGACCCAAGTGCGTTAACGCCATCGGCAACATTTTGCAACCCACCATTGTTAGCGAAGCCCCAATTAGCTCCGTTTGCAGGGCTGACAATATAAAGTTGATTTGATCCCGTTGGATTGCTTGAGAAAGTTCCTTCGCCGTTAAAGACAGACAAAGTATCATAAATGCCCCCGCTACCATAATTGGGAAACTCCTCAAAGCCTTCTGAGTAGTTACCGGTAAAGGGGCCGGTTGGATTGATTTGGGCAAGGGCCAAAATCGGAGAAGCCACAAGGGCAACCGCTATAAGTGATTTCAAATTCATAATTCCTCTCAAGTCAAGCCCAAACACCTGTGCTTTCCACTTCAATTGTAGCATCAGAGATCCCTAATTTCTGGCAGTTTTTGTAAAAACCAGTATTTTTGCTCGTCCAATTATGGCTAATTAAGAATTTTTTGTCCCTTCTTAACCAGCGGGAAGCTGAATCGGCAAAATCCGAATCCTTCGATTGGGGTCTTGCCCAACCGCTTCCGTTGCCACTTTCAAGGCTTCTGCCGCCTTATGCTGAAGCTTTCTGATGGGACCAGGCTGGGGCAATAGCTCAAGCGCCTTGCCGGTTTGCAGGACCTGCTTAACCCCCGAAGCTACTTCTTCCAGAGCAGGATCGGCTGAATCAAGGCTGGTGGAATTGCCTTGCTTATGCAGCAGCTCATCAAGGGCGTCCGAGATTTGGCTGTAGGTGTTGCTCTTTACAACCGCGGTCGGCAGCGCGCGGCCAATTAACTCTTTAGCCTTTTTGGGCTTTTGCTGAAATGTACTTCTAAAAATGATCACCGCATCGGAATGGGCTAAATCGAGGGCAACCACTGCATTGAGCCTCCGGTCTCGAATCGCTTTATCCAACCGAGTGCGGTTAATGCCATACGGAAAAATGCGCATCGGCTTTTCCGCTGCCTCTTGCCGCTCAGTGCTTTTTAGCTTGAACTCCCCTTTTGGGGCTGGATAGATTGGATTTTGGAGGACTTTTTTTTTGATCGAGGCAAGTTGTCTTGCGCTGCGCAACTCATCCTTTTTCTCGATTTCATCAAGGTCAGGGTGAGAACCATCGTAGCCGCCGGGAAGATCAAACGAGAACGGCTCTTGAGATTGCACGATTTCGATGCCATCTCCGGTGCGGACCCTCACTTCGGGCCTTGGGGGCACGCCGCGAAGAATCATATCTACTGTTCGCTGGACATCTTTGTGCACAGCCAAGCGGTCATAATCCAGCAGTTCAATAACAACGTCAAATGTGGGAGGCGCTTTGCGCTCTAAAACTGTCTTTTGGGTGCCTCGACGGGCGGCCTCTGCGTCAGAAAGGGTTACGGCTTGGATGCCACCAACCAAATCGCATAGGGTCGGGTTCAGCATAAGATTTTCTAGAGTCTGGCCATGAGCGGTTCCAATGAGCTGGACTCCTCGTTCGGCTATGGTTCGGCTGGCGGCAGCTTCTGCCTCGGTTCCGATCTCATCAATGACAATAACTTCTGGCATGTGGTTTTCAACCGCTTCGATCATCACTTGGTGCTGTTCGGAAGCCACCCTCACCTGCATTCTTCTTGCGGAACCGATACCAGGGTGAGGAACATCACCATCGCCGGCGATTTCATTGCTGGTGTCAACAATCACAACCCTCTTGCCAACTTCATCGGCAAGAACCCGCGCAATTTCTCTTAGCTTCGTGGTCTTTCCCACCCCCGGTTTGCCAAGAAGCAAAATGGATTGGCCAGACCGAACAATCGCATCAATCATGTCGATTGTGCCTTCTAAAGCCCGGCCAACTCGGCAAGTTAATCCAATGACCTTTCCGTGGCGATTGCGGATCGCAGAGACGCGGTGAAGGGTTCGCTCGATTCCTGCCCGGTTGTCACTTCCGAACTCACCGATGCTCTTGGTGACGTACTCAATATCATGCTCGGATATTAAAATGTCTGGCATCCTTTCGACATGATCCAAGAACCGAGCCTCGGCTGGACGGCCGTAATCTAAAACCACTTCCAGCAGCTTTTCAACGCCATTGCTGTTGAGAAGCCTTTCTCGAACCACGGCTGGCAAAACATCAAGTAAAAGCTTGAGATCTTGAAACGGACTGCTTGCTAAACCATCAATCGCAAACAGGTTGACGCCGTCCTGGGGCAAAGACATAGGCTTAATCTGGAGCGGCTTCTCTGCACGCTCTCTCTTTTCTATGGACGACTTTTTCACGGTGATTGCACTAGAGGCAGACAAGATTTAACAAAATGTTGATGGTTTTGTTTGATATCGGCCCTATTTAAGAAAGGGTCTGGGTTGCTAAAAGTTCCGAAGCGCATAGGTCTGCGAGGCCATCCATAACGGAAGGATCAGCATTGATCACACTTGCCAAACGGAAATCCAAACCCAGTTCCTTACATTTATCTTTGGTTTCTATTCCCAAATCATACAGAACTTCAAGGTGATCGCTCACAAATCCAACCGTGCAAGAGACCATCGTGGTGTACTGGTTCTTATTTTCCTCAATCACTTCTAGGATGTCGGGGCCAAGCCACGGCTCACCCGTTTGGCTTGCGCTCTGAAAAGCAAATTTCCAGTTGGGAATCTTAAGCTCTTCAGCAACAAGTTGGCTGGTTTCGTGGAGCTCGGCAACGTAAGGATCGCCTTCTGCCATGATTCGAACCGGTAAAGAATGGGCAGAAAAGAGAACAAGGGTTTTGCTGAGATCTAAACCTTCGATCTGGGTTTTCAGCCGCCGAGACAGAGCATGAATATAGGCCGGTAAGTTGCCCCACCTTTGCACGAGTTTTAGGTCCATCGTGGGTCGAAAGTTATCTCGAGCCTCAAACGCATATTGAGAATAGGCAGCTACGCTGTAACTGGAATAGTGAGGCGCCAACACAATTCCAACTGCCCGATCAATGCCATCGTTTGCCATTTCTTCCACCGCCTCTGCCACAAACGGGTGAGCATGCTTGGCTCCGATATAAAGCTTTGCTTCAATGCCACGCCTTTTTAATCCTTCTAAAATCAGGTCAGCTTGGTCTTGAGAAATTTTTGCCAAGGGCGATGGCCCTCCAATGGCCCTGTATCGTGACACAAGATCATCCAGCAATTCAGGGGTTGGTGGCCGACCGCGGCGGATGTGAGTGTAGTAGGGCAGCACCTCTTCTAAAGAAGCAGGAGTGCCGTAATGCATAACAAGAAGGCCGATTTTTGAGGAATCCTGGCTCATTTTAAGTCCAACATTGTATACGCCGCTTCCTTGCCTTGTCGTAAGCAATCAGGAACCCCAATCCCTCCATAACTTGTTCCGGCTAAGAAAATCTTAGGGCGTGAGCGCAGATCATTTCGTAGGGAATCGAGGAGGTCAAGGTGACCAACTTTATACTGAGGCAGGGCTTGGTTCCAACGAGTTACCAAAAGAGGATTCATGGGCCCGCTGACGGTTATGATCTGACGGATCGCGTCGGACGCCAGCCGCGCCAGATGCTCATCATCGGCTTGGTTCATCTGTTCTTCATCGATTGCCAAAAAGGCGCGCATCAAGACCTGCCCCGCAGGGGCACGATGGCTCCATTTTTCACTGCTCCAAGTGGCTCCCGATAGAGCGCCTTGCTCGTGTTTTGGAATCAAAAAGCCAGTCAGATTCATCTCGCTGAGGATGTGTTTTCGGTTCACGGAAAAAGTCACAATTGCTGAAGATTTATGGCGGATTTGCTCCAAAAGATATCGAAACTCTGGTAACAACCAGACGGCCGCATTGGCAGGCACCGCAACAAGAACGCGGTCATATTCTTGCTCTAAATCGCTAAGCGCATTTGCATCGGAAATCGGGCTATTGAGCCTAACCTTGGTGTGCTTGAATTGGGCAGCTATGCCTTCCACTAAAGTTCCCATCCCTCCGCTAAAGGTAAGAAAGCTTGAATGAGGCGGAGATTGCACTGGAAGACTGGGGTCAACCACAACCGCGCTCCCGCTAATTCCCTTAGGGTGGCTTGCTTTCGTCTCTTGCATTCCCGCGGTTAAGGAACCGTAGCTGCGCTCGAGCCGAAAGTATCCTGGGTAGAGGGCCCTCATGCTTAAACTGCCCCCGTCTCCTCCGTGGGTGCCAGCCAGGAGGGGTTCGGCGGCTAATCGGTAAAACTCGGGTCCAAACCGGCGGGTAAAGAAGGATTCTATAGATTCGTCATCCTCTTGCCCGGGCATTTGATCGGCCTCGGCTAAGGCTCTCGCTTTGCCCTCCGGTGATAGGAACGTGGCATCGTTGATCGCGTTTGGAGTGAGGTGGGTGAAGGTCACCAATCCACCAGGAACGCGGTGAAGCTTGCCAGATGTAAAGAGTCCAAACTCTTTTGTTTTTGGTGCCACCAGTTCTGATTCTAAGCCGATTTCATGAATGAGGCTCAAGGCACCCTCTTTACGGGTAAAAAAGCAATCTGGCCCTTCTTCAACCAAAAATTCTTTGATGTGATTTGTATAGACTTTGCCGCCTAACCTACGCGAAGATTCAAAAATGGTGATATCGTCTTCCCCTAATTTTTCGAGGGTATAGGCGGCGCTAAGCCCAGTAATTCCGGCTCCGACAATCGCAATTTTAGCGGGCATGGCTGCCTCCATTGCAGACAACATCCACAAGGGCTTCAACATTCTCAAGAGGCGTCATTGGCAAAATCCCGTGCCCCAAATTAAAGATATGGCCATGAAGATGCCTGCCTTCTTCTATAATTCGCACCGCTTCCGTTCTTATAGCCTTTGGACTTCCATAGAGCGCGGTAGGATCCAAATTTCCTTGCAAAACTTTGCCAGGGATCATCTGGCCAGCGGCAGTCAGGCTAACTCGGTAATCAATTCCAATCACATCCCCGCCGGCTTGGGCAATCAAAGGCAGCAACAGAGGATTACCGGTTCCAAAGTGAATAACGGGAGCAGGCAAGCCTTTTAGCTGGTGAAAGATTTTTTGCATCGAAGGCAAGATGTAAACTTCATACTGCTGTGGCGAAAGGCTGCCAACCCAGGAATCAAAAATCTGAACCGCATCCACCCCTGCCTCAATCTGAGCCCGCAGATATTCGATCACGACGTCCGAAAGCAGTTCCATTAACTGGCCCCATAAGTCTGGTTCCGATAGCATCAGCGATTTTGTATAGGCAAGGTCTCGCGAGGGTCCGCCTTCAATGAGGTAGCTTGCCAATGTAAAGGGTGCCCCCGTAAAACCGATGAGGGGTACAAGAAGCTGCTTTTTTAGCTCTTTGATCGATTCAATCACAAACCGCATCTCTTCTTGGGTTTGAAATCTTTTGAGAGCCTTAATTTGTGCTTCTGATCGAACTGGCCGCTCCAAAACGGGGCCTTTGCCCTCGACAATATCAAAAGGAGCGCCCATCGGGATGAAGGGCAAGGTGAGGTCCGAAAATAAAATGGCGGCGTCAAATCCAAACCGCCGAATGGGCTGCAAGGTTGCTTCCACCGCGATCTCGGGATTTGTGACCGCCTGAAGCATGGTTCTGCCTTCCCTTAGCTTTCGATACTCGGGCAGATATCGGCCAGCTTGCCTCATCAGCCATATCGGAGGCCGTTCTGTTTTGCAGCCCCGCACGGCGCGAAGAAAGAGGCTGTCCTTCAATTTTGAGCCTCTTCAAGGCTTTCTTCAAAGGCAACAATCGTCCTTTCAATATCGTCTTCGGAATGGGAACAGTTAAGAAACCAGGCTTCTAGCGCGCTGGGAGGCAGATACACGCCCTTGGCAAGCAAGTTATGAAATACAGATGCAAAAAGGGCCTTGTCCGATTGCTGAGCAGAAGAAAAATCCGTCACTGGGTTGGGGTTAAAAAAGACAGAAATCATGGAGCCGGACCGTTGCACTTGTGCCCTTCGATTGTGCTTAAGAAGGGCATTTTGCAGGCCAGATTGCAGCCTCGCGCCCCGGTTTTCTAGTTGGACATATTGGGTTTGGGTCAGGTGAGATAGGGCCGCATAGCCAGCGGCCATGGCAAGCGGATTGCCAGACAGAGTTCCCGCCTGATACACCGGTCCAACCGGAGCCACCAATTCCATGAGCTCCTTTTTGCCGCCATAGGCTCCCACCGGCAAGCCACCACCGATGATTTTTCCCATCGTGACAAGATCACCGATGATATTGTGAACCTGTGAGGCGCCTCCAATGGATACTCGGAACCCAGTCATCACTTCGTCCATGATCAAAATGGCTCCATACTGTGATGTGATTTCGCGCAAGAACGGCAAAAATCCCTGATCAGGAAGTACCACACCCATATTCCCTGCCACTGGCTCGACGATGAGGGCGGCAATATCTTTGCCATGGTGGTTAAAAATCTCCTCGATCGCTGCCGAGTTGTTAAAGGGAGCCGTGATTGTGGATTGGATGGATTCGGTGGGGACCCCTGCGCTGTCGGGCACATCCAAGGTTGCGACCCCGCTTCCACTTTTGCTGAGCAATGCATCAACCGCGCCGTGATAGCAGCCTTCGAACTTGACAATTTTGGTTCTGCCAGTTGCGGCTCTTGCCAATCGAAGAGCGGCAAGTGAGGCTTCCGTACCAGAATTGACAAACCTCACCATTTCAACCCCTGGCATCCTCTTAACCACCTCGGTTGCCAATTTTAATTCCCCTTCATGTGAGGCTCCAAAGCTAGTGCCACCTTGTGCCGCCTCACTAATCGCCAGATTGATGGCATCATCAGCGTGGCCCAAAATCACCGCACCCCAAGATGAAACGTAATCAATGTATTCATTGCCGTCAACGTCAAAGAGATGAGATCCCTTGGCGCGAGAAATGAACAAGGGCGTGCCGCCAACCGCACGAAAGGCGCGAACTGGGCTATTCACCCCACCCGGCATAAGTTGGCTAGCCGCTTCATAAAGCCGCTGCGACCCCTCAGTTTGCAAATGGCTCATTCTGAAAACTGACTTGCCGTGCGGTAAATGCCGGTTATGATCGGGGTGTCTAAAGAGGTGTGGCGGCGGGCCTCGGTCTGCCGCAGCATGTTTACCAGTTCAGAAAACTTGGCAAGGTCTTCGGTTTCGTAACTCACCACAAATTCTTGATCTTGCAGTCCAAAAGAGTACAAAAGAAGCTGCTTAATTTCTGGATATTGCTTCCCAAGCTTGATATGTTCATTCATTTGGCCCTGTCTGGCATCCATGCTCATCAGATACCACTCCTTGGTTTTCGAGAATGGATAAACCACCAGATATTTAGTGCGGCCGCCTTCGAAAGGATCGATATCTTGTTCGGACTTGCCCCGCGCATAGGTTGAAACCCGCGTCATTCCCCACAATGTCTGGGTTGGAACTGCAAATCTGCGCCAATGAACCGAGGCATTCTGAAAGGCGCTAAAACTTTTGTCAACCGCGTCCAGTTCATCAGCACCCCAAGCTGACCAAATCATAAAGTCAGAATCGGAGCGGGTCGGGAAGACATCGTAAAAGTGGGTTGCCTCTGCCGCTTTAGAAGCTTCGCTGGCGATCAGAGATTTAATTTCTTGCTGGTCTTTCACCGAAGAATTCCAGAAGTTTTGATTGAATTGATAGGTTGTATAGAGGATTAAGTTTCTTTCAGCCATTTTGATGCCTCAATTGCATGATATGTGATGATGAGATCGGCTCCCGATCTGGCAAATGCATACAGGGTTTCTAGGGTCACACTTTTCTCGTCTAGCCAGCCGTTTTGGGCAGCGGACTTGATCATTGCATACTCCCCACTAACGTTATAAACCGCAACTGGCAAATCAGTAATCGCCCTTGTCTGCGCCACGATATCTAAATACGGCAGTCCTGGCTTAACCATCACAATATCGGCCCCTTCCTCGATGTCGGCTTGAACTTCTAAAATTGCGTGGCGGCCATTGGCAAAATCATGCTGGTAGCTTTTTCGATCTCCAAAACTTGGAGCGCTGCCAGCCGCATCACGAAATGGACCATAAAATCCGGACGCAAATTTAGCCGAGTAGCCCATGACAGCGGTGTCAACTAGCCCAGATTCATCAAGCCCGCGACGGATGGCGCCAACTTGATAATCCATCATAGAACTAGGGGCAACAATATCGGCCCCTGCCTGGGCATAGCACACCCCGGTCTTGGTCAAAAGTTCTAAAGTGCGGTCATTGTCTACTTCTTGCCCCCCGATCACTCCACAATGACCATGGTCTGTGTACTCGCAAAGGCACACATCTGCAACCAGAACAAGATGCTTGGCTTGATGGCGAAGGGACTGTAAAGACTTGGCAACGATTCCTTTTGGATCGTAAGCACCAGAACCGATTTTGTCTTTATGAAGAGGGATTCCAAACAACAAAAGCCCCCCAACCCCTGCATGGAGCGCCTGATCCAATGGCTGGTTGATTTCTGCCAGGGGCCAGCGGAATTGCCCTGGCATCGAAGGGATTGGTTCCGGATTCGAAGCCGTCTCGCTCACAAACAGGGGGTACACGAACATCGAAGGATCTATCCGTGTTTCTTGGAACAGTCTGCGCAGGGCAGGCGTTTTGCGTAAGCGACGCAATCTATCTGGCATCTTGCCTCTCTTTAAGCTCCGTTATGGCGTTGACAATCCCACCAAGGGTGTGGGGTATCGCAATACTGGCCGGCTGTAACCCGTATTGTCGCACAGTTTGCGCGGTCTTGGGCCCGATGCAGACGATTTTGCAATCATCTAACCACCCCCACCTGCCTTGAATCTTCAATTGATGAAGAAGAAGCTCAGCCGAGTGAGAACTGGTGAATGCAATCACGTCAGGGACGTCTTCAGGAAGCGTGACTCGAGGGATATCCACATTGTTGTAACACACACAATTGGTAACAATCGCCCCTTTCTCGATAAGCGCATTGGGTAAATCCTCGGGGGCTAGATTCCCTCTCAGAAGCAAAATTCTGTAGCCTTGCCTAGAGGAAACAAGATCGGCAACATGAACGCCTGCTGCTTCCGGTGGAATTTCACATGGGATGGCAAACGCCTTTCGGCAAGCCTCTGCTGTAGAGGGCCCGACCGCAAGAGTCCGCTGGGGGTGAAAATCTTGCGGGCTTTTCCCGAGGGTAATCAGTCTTGATTCCACCGCTCTCACTCCTTGGATGCTTGTGAAAACAACGCAATCAAACTTTTGAACTTGGCTGAGAACCTCATCTAGCTGACTACAGTCAGAAACCGGTTCTATTGCAGTTGATATGACGGCAGAAACCTTTGCCCCTAGGCTTGTCAGCTTCGCCGCGATCGTTGCCTCTTCTCCACAGGGCCGGTTAACCCAAATGTGGAGTCCCGTTAAGATGTTCACTTCTCTATCTGCCATCACCACAATTCACCACCTAAAACTTGACAAGAGTCTTTTAAACAAATCAAGCAAATCATGAGAGTGGAACTGACTCCCGAATAAGGTCTAATGCGCCCCTAGAAAGAGCCTCTTCTGCAGCCTGAAAACCGATCCCTGCCGCTTCCTGAACGGTGCCCTTCAAGGTCACTTCAATGCGTCGGTCACCGTTTGGAGAAGTCACTCGGGTGAAGAGATGAACTTGACCATTGTCAACTGTGGCAATAGCTCCGATCGGTAAAGAGCACCCCGCACCAAACCTTCCCAAAAAGGTTCTTTCTGCAAAAGCAGCAGCCGCGCTGTTGCGGTCGGTCAAGGCAAAACAAAGCTCGGCAATATCCTGAGCGTCAGAGCGGGATTCCAAGACTAGAATGCCTTGCCCTGGGCAAGGCACCATGTCTCGTGCCGCCAAGGGGTGCACAGTCAGGTTGGAGTTTTCGGTTAGTTCACTTAAGCCACCCATCCGGTCAAGCCCTGCAAGGGCAAGAATGATGGCATCGTAGTGACCTTCGGTGAGCTTTCTGAGGCGGGTATCAATATTGCCAATCAGAGGCATGGGTCTTGCCGATGGCTTCAGGGCAAGCAACTGGGCCGATCGCCTCAGGCTGCCGGTTCCAATCTTTGCTCCTGAATCGAGCCCAGACAGATCGGGCCCCGTGGAAATCAATGCATCGAGTGGGTTGTCTCGGCTTAAGTAGGCAGCAATTCCTAGCCCTGAAACGGGGGATGTTGGCAAATCCTTGAGGCAATGAAGCCCAATATCAACTCTTCCATCCAATAGTGCCAACTGAATTTCATGAACAAAGGCCCCCAATTGATCCCGATTTCCTTGATCTCCCGAGGTTTTCACGGTGACGACTTCCACTTGGATATCGGAACGCATTGATTCAATAAGCTGGGAGACAGAATGTGCTTGCCGCAGAGCTAGGCGGCTGCCTCTGGTGCCTAGCCGAATTTTGTAACCAGCTATGACTGCCCGTCCAGCTCAAAGAGCCTAGCCACAAGCTGCTGGCCTTCTTGCGTGTGAAACTGGGTTTTAAGTTGGCGGAGTGGGGCTTCAATCATGCCAATCATAAACCGCTTTGCAAACTCATCCAGTACCTTGGCAGTGGCTTCATCAACTTCACCCAAGTTGTTATAAAGCCAGCTTAAGTTCTTGTTTTTAATCTGATCGCTTTTGGCAAGGAGGGCTTCAACCGCTGCTGCCGCTCTTCTTTTGGCAATGCCCTCTTTAAACCGATCCACTTCTTCTTCGATGAGGTCAGCGGCAAGAGAAAAAACGGTCTGAGAGGTTTTAATCTCTTCGCGGTTCTTTTCGATGAGTTCATCCAACGTAATCAGCTGCTCGGCATAGCCCGTCGCATCAAAGTTGGAGGGTAGGCCAAGATCAATCACGAGGTCTAGATTCTTAGCCTCATCAGGCAGCAAGATTGGCAACCGATTAGACGCCGCCCCAAAGACTACTTTTGCTTCTTGTGCCCTGGCCTGAAATTGGGCAAGGTGATCGGCTTGGTAACCGTGTCTTTCTGCTAAAAGCTGAGCTCTTTCGAAGTTTCTGCCAAAGACGGTTACATTTTGGAACCTGAGTCGGCGGAGTGCCTTGAGAATCCCTTCTGCTAAATGGCCAGAACCCAAAACCAGCACCGGCGCGGCGGCAGATTCTAGTGGCATGGCTTGCAGCACTCTCATGGAGCAGGTAATGATGGAGGTTGCCCCCACCGCAAGGCCAGATTTGCTGCGGACCCTTCGAGAAGTCTCTAATGCCCGTTGAAAGGTGAACCCTACATCGGATCCGGCAAGGTTCATTCGCTGTGAAGATTTCAGGGCATCTCGAATCTGAGCGATGATCTCGGTTTCTCCGATCAGGGCCGATTCAAGCCCGGTGGCAATTCGGAACAAGTGGCGGGCAGCCTCTTGACCAGTAAGTAAAAACAGGTGCCCCTGCAACAGGGCGGAATCCATGCCAATTTCCTGTGCCCAAACCGAAATGACTTCACTCAGAAACGTTGTGTTTGTGTAAATTTCGGTGCGGTTGCAGGTGGAAAGGATGATGCATTCATCAACCCCCTCGGCAGACAGTTGAGTTTGTAGCGAGTGGATCTGCCCTTTGTCCAAAGATATCTGCCCGCGCACGGACAGGGATGCGTCCACATGGGATACTCCAACCACTGCCAATTCAGGCTGCAACAGTGAAAAGTCGATATCCATGGCCGAGGTTCGGCGGGGACCAACCTCTCTTAAGAGGAGGGGATGAGGGGCCACGAGGGCATAGTTTGAATCTTTTTTCGAGTCTTTTTGAGCGGTGCTGGATTGCGAAGAAGCCTTGGTGCTGCCATGGGAAACTGGGTGATGAGCCGAATAGACTTCTGGCGAATGGCCATAAGTTTCTGGCTCTGAGAACAGTTCCACCATACTTCTATACATTTTTGCTGATTTGTCCGATCCAAAACATACGCTTTTTGATGAATTTAGCTTGAAAATGTGGATAGTTGCCAAGAAAGAGCGGCAAATTCATCAAATATGTAAAAAAGTTCGGGTCAATATGGCCTGCCAACAGATGGATCTGGCAAACGTATTAATTGAGGCTGATCCACTCTTGAAACTCTTGAGCGACGATCCGTTGCAGCCCTTGCCGATTGAGATTGATGTTTTGGGTTTGCAAGAACGGGATCATCGAGCGAAACCGTTCCGAGGTATTCGTCATCTCAAGCAGAGATTGCTTGGCAAGATTATCAAGAGGCAGCAAATTGGCAATCGTAAAGCTAAGAACAAAGGGATCCGTTGGGAATACCACCTGGATCTGAAAATCCTGCCTTGCAAAAAGACGTTTCATTAGCTCTTCAAATTCAGTGCGGGCGGTATCAAAAAGGGCATCGGCCGCCATTTGATCTTCGGCAGCCGCTTCAACCACTGGCTCGACGCTTCCCATCATTGTCGATTCGGAATGGAGCATTTCTCGAATTCTGATGCGCCGATCACCTAAGATTTGAATGTCCATCCTGCCGTTTTCATAGTGATCTACCGATTCAATCTGGACGGCAGTGCCCACCAAGTACGGTTCAATATCACTTCCATCTGCGTTATGAGTGCGGATCAGCACGATTGCAATGGGCTTTTCAAACCGAACGCACTCATCAATCACCGGCCGAAGCATGGGATCAGAAATGTGGATGCGGTTGTGAGAAAACGGGAAGACAACCATGTCTAATGGCAAGATTGGCATTTTCTCCAGATGCTGGCTCATTCAGTTGGATTCAGTATAGTCCGCCAGATAGGGTTGTGCGCAAGTCTTTATAAGGCTCTAATAGGAATGGAGAATTGGGAACAACCTTGTCTCTGTGGTTAAGAATCGGTTAAGTTTTTGGCAATCGAACATTTCCTGAGTTCGATCAGTCTTCCCTAGAAAGCAATATTGGGGTCTGGACGGGTAGATTCAATGAGGGAATCTCTACCCGGATTCCTTGCATTTATCCATTAATCATCGCCGTTATGAATCAGTTTGATAGCCACGAACCTGATCCTGAAGACCTTCAAAAAAAGATTGAACGGTTAGAAGCCCAGGTTAAAAAATTGCTTGAAGAGCAACATCGAGCCAAGGCAGGTCCTGCCACTCCTCCTAATGCCCAAGAGGCTACGTCTTCCATGCCTATGCAGGCAGAAGGCCAGCTTATTACTGAGGCCGACGCAACCCTTAGACGGTTGGTTCAGCGCATCGCCATGATCCTGCAAGCCGAAAAAGTGGCGATTATGTTTTACGATCGCGAGCGCGGCGAACTTATTGGAATTCGGCCCGCCTTTGGAATCGAAGAAGAAAGGCTAACTCACTTCCGCGTTCGTGCCGCACATGGCATTTCTGGTGAGGTTTTTGGATCGGGCGTGCCTGCTGTCTACCACGATGTGCTTGCCGACCCTCGCACTCAAGAAGATCCGTTTTCTTTGCTCAATGTCACCAACGGAATTACCGTTCCTTTGATCCTAGAGAAGCGAGATGAAGAGAACCGAGTTGTCGATCGCAACACAATCGGCGTTCTCCACGCCTTTAACAAGCGCCATGGTGAGAACTTTGATGATGAAGACATGCGCCTCTTGGAAAGGCTCGCCAAGAATGTCAGTTCGATCATCGCAAATCTCCAGCTGTACCGAGAGGTGGTTGAAGAGCGAGAAGAACTTCTTCAAACCTTTGAATCCATTACTTTTGGTCTGATCTTGGTTTCTACAGAGGGCAGAATCAGCCAAATCAACAGCTCGGCTCGGCAGCTTTTGCATCTTCGATCTGACCCAGTTGGAAAGAACTATAAGGACCATTTGCGCAATGATCAGCTGATCGCGTTCTTTGACAACCTCCTTCTTGGCCACGAAACCGCCAAACTTGAGCTTAACATCGAAATTGGTGGCGCCCAAAGAATTTTAGAGGTGCAAGGAACTGTGGTGAGGAACGAAGAAGGCAAGCAGCTGGGAGCGGTTGCCATTGTTAACGACGTCACCGACATCCGCAATGTCGACAAAATGAAGTCTAGCTTTGTGGCAATGGCTTCTCATGAATTAAGGACGCCGCTCACCGCAATTAAGGGCTTTGTGCGCACCTTATTAGATGGCGAAGATTACTTTACGGCTAGTGATCGCCATGAATTCCATTCCATCATTGATCAAGAATGTGACCGGTTGAGGCGCCTGATCGACGACCTGCTGAATACAGCAAGGATCGAAGCTGGAGAATCGTTAAAGCCCAACTACACAAGCTTTGCTCTAAAGCCGATCTTGGAAAAGGCCCTGATGATTCAAAACCAAGCCACCGATGGAAGGCATCAGCTGAGCCTTGAAATTGAAAATGACCTGCCCGAAGACTTTATTGGTGATCAAGACAAGCTCGAGCAGGTGCTCACCAACCTCCTTAACAATGCGATCAAGTACTCACCAGGTGGGGGAAAGATCACGATCCATGCTAAAAATGAGGGCGAAGATACACTGATCGGTGTTCAGGATGAAGGATTAGGCATTCCTAAAGACCACCTCACGAAAGTCTTCGAGAAGTTCCACCGCGTTAATAACGAGGATAACCGAAAGATTTACGGAACCGGTCTTGGGCTTTACCTGGTGCAAAACCTTGTTGAGCGGGTGCATATGGGCAAGATTTGGGCAGAATCAGAAGTTGGGGTTGGCTCAACATTCTGGATTCGACTTCCAAATAACCTAGACATTGAAAAAGCCAAGACGATGAACGACTGACGAAAAGTCGCTCACGGGCCAGGGTAGCTAACTCTGGCCCAATTCCATATCATCCTCGGCGGCTCTGATCGCGGGCGGCATGAACCCAAAATGGCAAGTGTCTTGATTCCATGGGATCGCCTAAGCCGATCGCAGATAGCAAAGGATCTCGGAAAACACTAAACTCTATTGGACAGATGTCCGATCATCCCCAAAGAAGGAAGAACCGAGCGACCTTAAAACAGGTTGCCGATCGGGCTGGAGTCTCAGCAACAACCGCATCCCTGGTTCTCAACGGAAAGGCCGCACACCGGCGGATATCGGCAGAAACTCATATCAAAGTACAAGCTGCTGCCCAAGAGTTAAACTATGCTCCCAATTTGTTGGTGCGTTCTCTACGCAAAGGCAGAACTCATATCATCTCTTTTTACAATGGGTTTCGAGAAAGAGAAGCCAGTGATCTTTATATCGAAAAGCTGGGTTCTGCGATCGAGGTTTTTGGTGGTAAGGCAGGATACGATATTTTGGTTCATTGCAACTATGATCGTAGCCCTCAGGAAACCTACCAGTTTCTTAACGGCGGACTTGCCGATGGTGTTTTGTTGTTTTGTCCTCATCCCAATGATCCTATGCTGCCTTTGCTACGTAAAAGCAGCCTGCCCGTAGTTTTGATTGGGGCTAGGGACCCCCAAAAAATGTTTTCATCGGTTGCCGACAATGTGGAATCGGGGATGAAAATGGCAACCGACGCGATTGTTTTGGCAGGACATACTGCAATCGGTGCGTTTACGTCTTCTTTACCTCGCAGGACCGATCCCGAGCGAAGGGTGAGTTTGCTTCAAAGGTATCTAAAAGAGCGAGGACTTGATTTGCTACCAAACGGAGTTTTGGATTCAAGCAAAGGCATTGAAAAAGGGTTTGACGCCTTGATGAATTTGCCTCAACCTCCTACTGTGATTTTTTGTTGGCATGACTTTGTGGCTTATGAGGTCCTTAAATTGTGCGAAGCGCGGGGGATTCGGGTGCCTGACGAGCTGAGCTTAGTTGGCTATGACGGGTTGATTTGGCCCGATCGCACATCTCATATCGTGACTTCAATCCTTGTAGATTTAGACTTTCTTGCCGAGAAGTCGGTAGAGTTTTTGGATGGAGCCATTCGGTCTAGCCATGCTCCATATCAAGAGTTAGAGCCGGGAGCACAGTTCCTTCGGGGCACCACCCTCTTCAACTTTTACCGCAAGTAGGGGTGATTTTTGTCTGCGCCTCGTTCTTCCCCTTGTTTTGGCCGGTAAGGGCCTTGGTCTCCGCTAGAGAGCCCTGCAAAACAAAAGGCGGATCCAGAATGCCGCATGTCACAAGTGGTTTTGATTGTCAACTATTGGTTTGAGGGTCTTGAATTTTTCAAACCCTTCTGGGGTGATACATCCCAATTTGGCGGGTTTGATGAGGCAACTGTTGGCGGACAGTTCAGGTTCAAAAAAGGCCTAGCTACTTTTGCATATTCCTTATCAAACAGCTTGTTTGCTTCCTTCAATGTTAAATTTATGAGAATTTTTCTATTTTGAATAACAAATCGGTTTTATTTTCTAAAAGTTGTGTTATAGTAGTTTTCACAGGTTTGCAAAGAAGCAATTCATGCTACAAAGTTGCAAAGAGTTGAGAAGGTAGATAGTTTCGGTAGCCATGTTTATCGGCGGGATGGAGTTGGAGTCACTGATCCTTTGCTGAATGATGCCACTGCTGAATACACCCCTGGGATCTCTCGCACTGCTTCCTCTGGGACTGAATTTTATGGCTCTGATAGAATGGGATCAAACGTGATGCAAACCGATTCATCTGAGAATGTGAGTTCTACATCCCAGTTTGATGCTTTTGGGAACCTAGTCTCCTCAATCTGATCACCACAAGGACCGTTGGGATTCAATGGTCAATACGGCTACCAATCCGATTCAGATTCAGGATTCCAGCTACTAGGTCATCGGTACTATGATCCTTCCACCGGCCGCTTTCTCACAAGGGACCCAATCAAAGCAGGGAACAACTGGTACGACTTTTGCACAAATAATCCAACTTACTGGGATGACCCTTTTGGCGAACTCCAAGCTTGGCAGGTCATGATGTTTATGCAACCAGGAAACCTGTTTGGTCACTACTGCTCAGTAAATGTTCCGATACCGCTGGGCCAGCAAACACCTGGACTCTCGAAGCCTGCTCCAGAAATTCCTGAAAGGCCAGAACTGGGAGACGGGTACGGCAAAGAAAAGGAATCTCAAGAGCACGCCCAAGAGACTCAAGAGTATCTTAATGAAAAGGCGGAGGCTCCAATAGCTGAGTCCGCGGATGCGGCAGCCGATGTAACTGCTGGTACCGGACTAGAAGCGGCAGGTGCAGCCGCCGGTGGCGAGGAGGTCATAGAAGTCGTCGTCATCATAATTATTCTATGAGCAACTCCCAGCAAATTGACCGTAAGAAGTTTGATGCTAACTTGATGGAGCTTGGGATCGAGCTCGCGGAAATGCCACTAAATGAACCAAATGGCGAATCCGTTCACGGTTCTAACGAAGGCATCTCCCTGCTTGAGTTAGCTTGGAGGGGAGAATATGAACGCGTATTTGCACTCATAAAGGAAACGGATGATCAAAACCTATGCAGGGCGTCGACTTTAATGGCTCTGGTTATAGCAATAGAAAAGTGCAACTGGAACGCCTTTAATCGTAGAGTGAACTCAGTGCCATGGCTTACAATTGAGAGATTTAATTTGATGGGACGGTTTATTGGGTTTCCTTCCTTCAATTACTCAGGTACTGCGATCGGGGACTGCACGCCAATCCACTTTTTCAAGAAATTCTGTTCTAAAGACCTACCCTTCCCAGGCATGGAAAAGTATTGGGGGAATCCCTATGCAATGGTTGATGCAAGAAGGTTAATTGCAAGCCAACTCGTTGCCTATGAGGTCGATATTGACCTAGGGGTCCATTTGGCTAAAGCGAACCTGGATCTCTTTCCTGGAAGTAGTGCTGATCTTTCAACATACATATCAGCCTTAGTGAAGCAAGGAAGGTATAAGGAGGCGGTCAATCTTATTCTGGACTTCAGAAAAAAGTACCCAGCAAGAAAGTGGCCGGCAGCAGATTATACGCTCCGTTTCGAGATGAGTGAGGCACTCGTTTCTCAGGGCAGAAAGGGCAAAGCCAGACTTCCACGACTCCCACTTTTGCGAATACTCATTCCCAATGTCGGCATTTATGATTACTACAAAATATGTAATTTAGTGAATGTTATCAAAATGCCATTTTCCATTGATGTTTCCATGCTGATGCTGGACAATAGCTGGATGCTTCTTGAGTAGAGTGAAGAAGCAAGAGAGAACTAGCATCACTAACCCAGCCGGGGTTGGGGTGCCGGAGCTTCTCTTGAACGATGGCACTGCCGAATACACCCTCGGGATTTCCAGAACTGCCGGCGCGTCCACCTTATTTTATGGTTCTGATAGAATGGGATCCAATGTGATGCAAACGGATTCTTCTGAGAATGTGAGTTCTACATCCCAGTTTGATGCTTTTGGGAATCTGATATCCTCAACTGGATCGCCGCAAGGTCCGCTTGGATTCAATGGTCAGTACGGGTACCAAACTGACCAAGATTCGGGTTTCCAACTGCTTGGACATCGGTACTACGACCCTTCCACCGGCCGCTTCCTCACCCGAGACCCCGCCAAAGATGGTCAAAACTGGTACGACTACTGCACCAACAATCCACTTTACTGGCTTGGCGTCCTTGGCCAATGGTTCGAGGTTTTCCCCAAGGAGCCCGGAGGCTTTCCACCTGGCTGGTGGCAAGGCGGATACGGACGTTACTTTCCTCCAGGAGAGGATGAAACTGGCTAGTCCCCGAAATATGATCAATTGTCAATGTTCGTCAAGACCTCCAGCCAAGGACGAGCAAAATTCTTTGCGGCTTTGCGTGATGAAAGTTCACGCCAAGAACGCCAAGTCGCCAAGGGAATAGCCAACGCGCCCGCCCCAGGCACTTGTGGCGCTTCCCCATCTTAAAGTTAGGTTAGGATTCTTATTTTTATGATTTGCCCTACCCGCACCTGGCGAACTCAACAGCTCAGATTAAACAAGCACCTCGCTACGGCGCTCAGCGACGCGACGCTCACTGTGGTCTAAAATCTTCTTGCGGAACCGAAGCTGTTTTGGAGTGACTTCCAGCAGTTCATCGTCCCGAAGCCAGCTTAAGGCTTGCTCCAACGAAAACTCACGGTAGGAGTCAAGTGGCACCGTACTTTCTGATGTTGCACTTCTGATATTGGTGGCTGCTTTTTGCTTGGTTGCATTAACGAGCATATCTTCATCTCGACTGCAAGCTCCAACGATCATCCCCGCATAAAGCTCGGTTCCAACTTCGTAAAATAAGGTTCCCCGCTCTTGGATATCCTCATACGCGTACCGAGTGAGCTTGCCAGAATCTTTAACAATTAAGGAACCCTGAGTACGTGAGGTCATCTCGCCTTTGTATGGCAAATATCCATCAAAGAGGGATGCCATTAAGCCTAACCCTCGAGTCATGGTAAGGTAATTTGACCGAAAGCCAATGAGCCCTCGAGTGGGTATCGAGTAAACCAGCAGGGTCATTCCCGCATCGGTTTTGCCCATTTCCACAAGCTCTCCTTTGCGGCGACTCAGATCTTCCATCACGGTGCCAACCGCTTCCTCAGGAAGCTCAAGGGTCACATTTTCGAATGGCTCAAGCACTTCGCCGGTTTCTGATCGCTTGTAAATCACCTGGGGTCGAGAAATCTGAAGCTCATAGCCTTCTCTTCTCATCGTTTCGATGAGGACCGCTAATTGAAGTTCACCCCTTGCTTGGACCTTCACCGTATCGGCAGAAGCCTCAGGATCAATCTTAATAGATACGCTAACAACTTCCTCTTTTTCAACCCGCTCTCTAATCTTATGGATTGTCAAAAACTTTCCTCCATCCTTGCCAGCTAGTGGTGAATTGTTGGCATAAAGGTTCATCGAGAGGGTGCTGGGTTCCACCTTAATCGCAGGCAGAGGAACGGCAGTGTCGGGAGTGGTGATGGTATCGGATATCAAGACGTGGTCTTGCCCCGACATCATTACAATCTCACCTGCTGATGCCGATTCCACCTCCGTCATCTTGATTCCTTCGTAAACCCACAATTTAGTGACATTAAAAGAGCTGTTTAATTTATCGCCATCGCGAGTTTGGGTTAATCGGTCTCCAACTTTGATAGTGCCTTGCAGGATCTTGCCACCAAACATTCTTCCCAGATAGTCGGAGTAATCAAGATTGTTGACTTGCAGCAAAAATGGACTGGCTGCATCGCTCGGGGGTGGTGGAACCGCGTTAACGATCATTTCGAACAGCTCGCGCATGTCGGTTTCGCCTCCATCAGGAGAAACCCTTGCAAATCCGCCGTGGCCGGATGTAAAGAGGTGGGGGAAAAACAGGTCATCTTCGCTGGCGCCAAGATCAATGAAAAGGTCAATCGTTTTATCGTAAGCCTGAAGCGGGCGGGCATGTTCGCGGTCAATTTTATTGATGCAAACAATGGGTCTTAGCCCGTTTTCAAAAGCCTTTTTCAGCACAAACCGAGTTTGGGGCATGGGCCCTTCTTGGGCGTCGACAATAAGCAAAACGCCGTCCACCATGCTCAGCACTCGCTCAACTTCGCCGCCAAAATCGGCGTGACCAGGGGTATCAACGATGTTGATTTTAGTGTTTTTGTATCTAACGCTGGCGACTTTGGATAGGATTGTAATTCCTTTTTCCCGTTCTAAGTCATTAGAATCCATGACTCTTTCTGCCATGTGCTGGTTTTCACGGAAGGTCCCTGCCTGCTTAAAAATGGCATCGACAAGCGTAGTTTTGCCGTGGTCGACGTGGGCAATGATGCCCACATTGCGGATGGACTGAGACATGGAAACAAAAATTATACCCGCCGAGTGTCTGCCAATACAAATTTTATTTATCAAACCTTAACAAAACGAAAATTTTACCGCGAACTCAAGTAGTCTTTTGGGGTCTGGTGGGGCCTTTATAGGAGGCATCCTGCGCCTTAAAGGGATGATCCAAAGGCATAATCGATCGCACGTTTTGCGGAACCAAGTGCCTGCTGAACATCTGCAAAGGTGGGGATTGCGCCTTCTAAGGAAATAAGTCCCTTGTAGCCGAGCTGATGGAGCCTTGTGAGAAAGCTTAAGGCAAAAGGGCAGGAATCAACCGCCATTGTCCGGGCAACATCGGCAAAATGAACATGGTGGGGGCAAGAAGGGACTTCGTAGGCCAGCCAGTGGTCAAAGCACTTTGTTGCGTCTGGCGGATAAGGATGGTCTCCTCCTTGCTGGGCCCTTTTGAAGGCGCTGGCAATGTGATAAACGTCGGCAGTCACGCCGGCAGGAGTGCCAGATAACCCCTCAAACAGGGGGCCGAGATAATTAAAAACGTTCGTTTCTTCCACCCTCAAAGACTCTGGAGCTAACTTAATTCCCCAATGCAAGGCGTAGTTCTGAAGTTCCAGCACGGCTTTGAGAAAGCGCTTTTCCCCGACTAGGTGCTCATCATTTTGGGATGACCGCCTTTGGTTTCCGCTGCCAACAACCATGGTTTTGACTCCGATCTGGTTTGCGGCATCGATAACCTGTTTGCCAATTGCAATCGCAGCTCCATAGTCGGCGGCAAGGTTAACACTTCCCGGAAAGAACAAATTGGTCGATTGGCACCTCAAGCCAGGGGGAAGCACTGGAGATTCATGGAGCAGACCCGAGGCTGGCAATTCGATCCAAGCTAGGCCCGCGTTCGCAAATTCTAGTGTCCTTTCGGCTGGCCCACAAATTGCAATTTCCACACTGCAATTGTGCCTCAAACTCTGCCTCTTCACCAGTCAAGGAACTCCAGTCGAAGTAAGGCAAGCCCCAAGAGCTTTAGATTTATAGACAAGGTTTGGAGATCCGCGACTTTGATCGGTTGATCTAAAATGAATCTTTAAGAACACCTTACTTAAAAAACCTCAAAATTTTAGTGATAAACCTCAAAAGTACTTATTCACTGCTTGACTGATGGGTTTATAATAGAGATATGGCAAAGCTGGGACAAAAGAACTCGACTGAGGGTGAGGGCAGCGGCTCTGGGCTGAGTCCAGATTCCAAAGAACTGATCATGAGGCTGGCCTCTGAAGAAATGGCCAAAGAAGAGTCTGAACTCCGATCTATTGCCGAAGCGATGGGTAAAAGCGTAGAGCAGGTTGCCTTAGAAAAGGAGAAGATGGAGATCGAGGCACGGCTAAACCGCATTGAGGCTGCCTTAGAAAAAGTGGTTTCTAACCCACCAAAGGCAAGCCGGGGCAACTTTGGGGACCTTTTGGAATTTCTCAAGAACCCTGGTACGGGGATCGAAAATCTATTCCAGTGCATCGGTGCCGCTATTATCTTGCTTGTCATCGGTTCCGTGATTGCGTGGGGAATTCATATCAATCGATCTTCGCGAGCTGTGTTGCCGCAGCCAGAGATCGGGTCAGGGGCAACACCGCCATACACCGGTGCCCAAACTGGCACGACCGGAACTCCACTCCCTACCACGGGACAATAGAGTAGCAGTCCGGTTTTTGAAATCACACCGTAAACGGGTATCTGATAAAACGTAACATTACAACGAAAATGATGCTAAAGTATCAGGTATGGATCGGACCCGCCTCTACACGTTTCCTTTGATCTTAGCCGCCGCATCCATTCTTGCGGCTCCTTCTGCCTCGTTTGCAAAATCCGTCGGAGGGGTGCCCAGTCAGCTTTGGAGCCATTTTAAGAGGGGCGCCAATATCACGCGTTGGTTCAACTACACGGGTCAGTCCAACCCAATTGACCACTTTAAAACCTACATGCTGCCCCAAGATTTCCGCATCTTCAAGGAACTGGGACTTGGGTTCATTCGGCTGTGCGTTGGCCCAACCGAAATCTACCGCAATGGAGATTTTGATCACCAAAACATGCCTTACATTGATGCCGGTGTTGCCAAACTTATCCGAAATGGACAAGCCGTTATTTGGGATCTGCACGACAATAGCACAATGGGGCTTAGCAAAAGTGCCATCGCAAGGCAAGGGTTTGTCTCCTTTTGGAAGGCAATTGCCGAACACTACCGCGGTGACTACGAAAAAGCACTGGTTTTTGAGCTAAAAAACGAGCCAGTTTTTTCCAAGAACCCACAAACTTGGTATCGGCTTCAAGAAAGAACGGTTAAGGCGATACGCAAAATTGATCCCGAGCGGACAATCATGGTCACATGCACCTCCTGGAGCAGCATCGATCAACTGCCAAACTTCACTCCTCTGCCTCAGAAAAATCTCATTTACACGGTCCATTGTTACGATCCGTTTTTCTTTACCCACCAAGGTGCCACGTGGGTTGGCAATCCTCCATCAGGCTTGCAGCATATGCCGTTTCCAAGCTCAGAAAAGGCGGCAAAGTCTATTTTAAGCATCAATGAACCTCAAAATCAAAACACGATTCTGTGGTATGGCAAGCAACATTTTAACGACCAGTATTTGCTAAGCCGAATGGAATTGGCGATGACGTATGCAAAGGCTCATCATGTTCCCATGGTGTTGGGTGAATTTGGGTCCAACCCTCCTAAAGCTCTTCCTGCCGACAGGGCAAGATGGTTTCGGGGCATGAGGAAGGCTTTTGATGAAACGGGGATTCCGTGGTGTGTGTGGGGCTATGATGACGGAATGGGATTAGGCCGAACGGTGGATGCAACCGGGAAGGTGGTCATTGAAAAGCTAGTCGAGAAGAACCTATACCATCGCAGCTTTTAGCCTCCTTAGCAAACCGCCGTTTGGCTGTCGCTGGGCTTGAGCTTCAGACGGTTGGGCGGGATAAAAGAGTTGCTGTTCCTTGAACTTGACCACCGCTCATAGCAGTTCGGCAGCTTTCAGGTTACGCGCTTTAGAAACATCCCGCAGAGGTGAATCTCCAAATTGCTTTTTGTAATCACGGCTAAAGTGGGAGGGGTCATCGTATCCAACTCGGTATCCCGCAGAAGCCGCATCTAGGTTCTCGGCAAGCATCAGCTGACGGGCCTGCTGCAACCGAATCAGCTTCTGAAATTGCAAAGGGCTAACATCCATGACGCTCTTAAAATGGTGATGAAAGCTAGAGGGGCTCATCCCAAGTTCTAAAGCCAGTCCTTCGATGTTAATAGGCTTTTCATAGTCGTTTCTAAGCTTTTCTACCGCTTTGGAAATTTGGGTCCATTGATTTTTCATCGTTGGCAGATGGCGCAATCTAGCCCCTTGTTCACTTGTCAAAAGGCGATAGACAACTTCCTTCTTGATGAGGTGGAGTAGGAAAGGAGCGTCGCTTTGATGGTCCAAAACCCTCATCATTCTGAGGATGACTTCAAACAGAAACGGCTCTAACCGGCTGACAAACGCGGCTTTTGCTTGGAACTGGCTTGACGGGACCGAAGCTACCGCTTCGGCGAACACGGTGGAAATGAGCGAGGGCTCAAGATCTAATCGAATGGACAGGTAGGGCCGATCCGTGGAGGCTCTTGTCACTTGACCCGATATCGGCATTTCAACGCTGGCAACCAAATAGTGGTCAGGATCGTATCGATACACCGCTTTTCCGATCGTGATCTCTTTTTCTCCTTGGGCAACCACACAAAGGGAGGGCTTGAAAACTGAGGTTACACGAGGAGTCGGGGTGGTAGAACGTGCCAATCTCAGGCCTGGCAAAACCTCTTGGGATCCTTCAAAGCCAGTGTGCTTGGAAAGAAGGGCAATGAGCTCAGTTCTTCCATCACCGTCGAGTGCCATGTTCCTATCTTTGCTTATTTAGCAAGCGGTTGGCAAGGGTCTTTGGCTCAATGGCAAAAGAATGTGGGATTTGCCAAGAATAGTGGAGTTTTGTTTTATTGACAACCCCCGTCATCAACGTAGACTACTGATAGCGAACTGGATTTGGTTGGAGTTTTATTCAAAGCAAAATAGAAAAGGGTTGGCTAAGAAAGCATCATTTCTTAGCAACAGACTCTTGTCTTCTTGCTAAGAATTAGAATCCCATAGAAGTTCAGAAGAGAGATAAACATGAAAAGAAGAAAGTTAGGAAATACGGGGTTAGAAGTTTCTGCAATTGGTTTTGGCTGCATGGGAATCAGCCAAAGTTACGGACTTCCGCTTGACACGGAAGCCGGCGTTTCATTGATTCGGTCTGCTGTTGATATCGGGGTTACCTTTTTTGATACCGCCGAGATTTATGGCCCGTGGGTCAATGAGGAAGTTGTTGGAGCGGCCCTCAAGCCAGTTCGGGATCAGGTTGAAATCGCTACAAAATTTGGATGGGATATTGATGCGAGTGGCAATCGAACGGGGGGATTGAATAGTAAGCCAGAGCGGATTCGGTACGTAGCAGAGGAGTCCCTTCGAAGGCTTCAAACCGACCGGATTGATCTGTTTTATCAGCACCGTGTTGATCCGAGCGTTCCTATTGAGGAAGTCGCTGGCACCGTTCAGGACTTAATGAAAGAGGGCAAAGTGAAGCACTTTGGCTTATCGGAGGCAGGGGTTGATGTGATTCGGAGGGCAAATAAGGTGGTTCCGGTTGCGGCATTGCAAAGCGAGTATTCCCTTTGGTGGAGAGAGCCAGAAGAGGCCATCATTCCGGTTCTTGAAGAGTTAGGAATTGGGTTTGTTCCGTTTAGCCCCCTCGGCAAAGGGTTTTTGACAGGCAAGGTAGATGAAAATACAACCTTTCTGCCAAGCGACTTTCGAAACACGGTCCCTCGTTTTTCGGCTGAGAATCGAAAAGGCAATTTGGCGCTTGTGGAAGTTCTTAAAAAGATTGCTGCTGCAAAGGAGATTACACCGGCTCAACTTGCGTTAAGCTGGATTCTTGCCCAAAAGCCTTGGATGGTTCCGATTCCAGGCACTACGAAGCTAAACCGACTTGAAGAGAATTGCGCGGCTGCCAACATTGAGCTGACATCAATTGAGCTTGCCGAAATCAGCGAGGCGGTAGTCGAAGTGGAAACCAAAGGTAACCGCTATTCGGAGGAAGCAGAAAGGACGATCAACAGGTAAGGCGAGCCTATGCAAATTAGCAAAAATGGAACGAGGCCCTCCAATAGGGGGCCTCAAGATTGGTTTACCGGCACGGTGAGAATCGACCCCCTGTTTTCGGCTCCTGATCCGGCAAGAGCAGTGGGCGGTTTGGTGACCTTTGAACCCGGAGCACGTACCAATTGGCATACTCATCCTCTTGGACAGACCCTTGTCATCGTGTCTGGGTTGGGCTGGGTGCAATGTGAAGGTGGACCCAAAGAAGTGATCCAACCTGGCGACGTTGTTTGGTTCCAGCCCAATGAAAAGCATTGGCATGGAGCGTCGGATAGCGTGGCAATGAGCCACATTGCCATCCAAGAGCAGCAAAATGGTATTGCGGTGGAATGGATGGAGCCTGTTTCGGATGCAGATTACAGCCGATGAGTTGAAAACCTCTAAAAAGGAACAAGTCCATTGAATTTGGGTAACTGAGGCCTAACATCCATTGGCCAAAGAGGCAGTCAGCCCTGCACCCGCTAAGCCGATTGTAGACAGCGAAGTGGACCCGATGCCACCAACTTACCACTCCAAAGTTAGCATCGGACTAGAATGGTACTGGTGACGAGGATCAAGTGGGGTTCGAATTTTCTGAGGGCGGCGGTTTTGCGGCGGCCCTGTTTGGCACTTGCCTTCATCCTTATCTCTAGCCTAGCTTCAGGTCAGCAAAAAACCATCACCATACGCATGATGGGAGGAAGCGCGTACGGGTTGCCTCCAAAAGAGGCAACGACGCCTCGATCCATTGCCCGCCGGGCTGTCTTTGAAGAGTTCCACCGAGAAAACCCAAACATTCGGGTTGTTAACGCGGGTGGGCTGCAGTTGGCAGGGAACGACGCAGAAAGTGCGTTCTTGATGTCAATGGCAGGGGATACGGCTCCCGACGTTTTTTACGTCAACTTCCGCGAGTACTACAAGTTTATCGACGAGGGATTTTGTCGACCGCTCGATGACCTTATCGCCAAGTCTCCGGACATTCTCAATCACGTCAACCCTATCATCCTCAAGGTTCTCAAAAGCTATGACGGCCACGTCTATGCGATGCCGTGGTTTCAGGTTGCCCAAGCGCTTTACTACCGTAAAGACTTCTTTCGAGAAGCGGGTTTAGACCCGGGGAAGCCGCCAAAGACCTGGGCAGAGTTTTACAAAGATGCCCAAGCCCTAAGCATGATTAAGCCTGGCCTGTATGCCTTTGCCTTTTACAACGATCCTGGGGATGCCGCCTATTGGTGGATCAATTTTTTGTGGCAGGCAGGCGGCGAGGCAGTCATCCCTGCCAAGAACGGGGTTTGGAAGGCAGATATTGCAACTCCGGCGGGGGTAAAAGCCCTTGACTTCTATCGCTTGCTTGTCAAGCACACTTGGATCGGGCCCGATGGCAAGCGCTATGGTCCGGTTGCTACAATCAGCGGTGACGTGAACCAGCTTGAACAAGATGACAAGCTTGCGATGTGGTTTGAATATACCAACGACCTATCCCTTTCCGAATCTTCGGTTGACCCTTCAAAACTAGGTATAGCCGCCATGCCAGCGGGTCCTGCTGGTCGTCAAAACGAAATCAACGCGGGGATGTGGGCAATCAATGCCACCATCAAAGACCCTGCCAAAATCGCGGCTTGCTGGAAGTTTATCAAGTTCTTTGCGGGGCAAAAGGCAACCGAAATCACAACCAGAAAGTTTGTTGAAATGGGAATGGGCAATCTGGTCAATCCGGTTGACCTCAAGAAGTATGGATATTCCAACTTGCTTGGCGAAGTGGATCCCAGTTATGTCAAGGCGAATGAGACCTTATTTAAGGATGGTCACCCCGAGCCCTATGGTCGCAATTGCGAGCAGGTGTATTCAGTTATGGGTGATGCCCTTGATCGAGCCCGATTAGAAAACACACCGGCAATGACGATCTTGAAGCAGGTTCAGAACGAAATGAACCAAAAGCTCTTGGGATACACACCGGAGGCCCAGTTAAAGAAAGAGCAAGAGTGTGCGGCTGGAATTTGCGTTTTCTTGGTGATTCTTGCGGTAGGGTCGAGTTATTTTGGTTGGAAGTGGGCGAGGAGCCATCAAACCGAAACCGTGGAACGGCTTCCGGCAGGGGTCAGCCGCAGGTGGGTGCGCTTGTTTGTGGGGTCTTGTGTTTTTCCGGCCGCTCTGCTCATTTTTGTTTGGTCTTACTTACCCCTTGGTCGGGGCCTTGTGATTGCTTTTCAAAGCTATCACATCGTTAAAGGAAGCCATTGGGTTGGCCTCGACAACTTTATCCAGGTCTTTACCCGCCCAAGTTTTGCTCAGGCTCTTGGCAACACTCTTTTGTATGTTTTGCTGACAATAGGGATTGGCTTCTTTTTGCCAATGCTCTTAGCCCTTGCCCTCGATGAGATCCCAGTGGGAAGAACGTTTTTTCGAGTTCTTTACTATTTGCCGGCGATGACGTCTTCGATGGTCATTGCGCTGCTTTGGCGCGAGATCTACGATAAAAGCTCCCATGGTTTGCTCAATCAAATTCTGCTCCCGATCATTCATATCATCAATGTGCCGCTTGGATGGATCCACGTGGCACCGGTAGCAAAAACCCACGATTGGCTGGGTGATCCGCGATTAGCACTTTTTAGCGTGGTTCTTCCTGGAATTTGGGCGGCGGCGGGTCCAGGCTCCATTTTGTATTTGGCAGCCCTAAAAAATGTTCCCCAAGAAAGATATGAAGCTGCCGACATTGATGGGGCAAACTGGCGTCAAAAGATTTTCAAAATCACGATGCCAGCCCTAAGGCCTCTCATTTTGATCAATTTGCTGGGTGTGTTTATTGGCAGTTTTAAGGCGTTTGATAACATCTTTGTGATGACAGGAGGCGGTCCGCTGGGGCACACCAACACGCTTGGCCTGGAAATTTGGAAAAGCGCCTTCATGTACTTGGAATTCGGCTATGCTACCGCAGCCGCGTGGGTCATGGGGTCTATTTTAGTGGGCTTCACCCTTATCCAAGTCCGATCGCTCCTTAAAATGCGGTTTACCTCTTCGGGAGCAGCCGTCAACTAGCCGGTTGAAGAAAGATCAGCGGGCCATTCTGTTTCCACCCCCTGCTGGTGAAGAAGCTCGCAGAATTCGTCAAAGACCGAATCAGATTGAAGAACCTCATGAGGTTGGCAGCTCTTAAGGCAACAAAAGGCGGCCAAAAGCCCTGCCGATTCTCCGATATTCCACTCAGTAGGGTGCAGGCGATAACAGCCGTTGGTAATGTGAGTTGTTCCGATATTTTTTGCGGCAGCAATGAGATTTTTCATACGCACCGGTAATAAGGCACCAAGCGGAATTTGGTAAGGAAGCGCGCCCAGATCAATAGTCGGGCCCAAATCTGTGCAGGGATGAAGATCCATCCGATAAAGTCCAACTCCGACCGGCTTTGGCATGGGGCGCGCGCGGTCTTGGCTTGGATTCGCCTCCACCGAAACCATCGGCTCGGTAATTGTAAACAAGGAGCGGATGCGCCTTGACTCCCTGATGTAAGGAGCTTGGGCAAGACCATCTTCGGTACCAGCAAGTTCGGGGCATAAATAGAGACCCGGGTAACCAGTTCCACCGTCGTGACGAGGAGCGTCTGTTTGCAGCCAGTAAAGTAAATTCAATGTCTGAGATTTGGCTTCATCAAGGGTAAGGGCTTTTTCGAATTCAGCTACTCCGATGATGGGTTTTAAGTAGTAGTCATTTTGCGGCCAGTTGACCACGGTAGCGGGATGGGGCACTGGAGACGAATCAAAGATCTTAGGGTCTCGGATTTGCCGGTAGCTAAATAAATTAGCCCAGTCATCTTCCGTCTTTCCAAAAAGAGGCAAGACGCGTTTGGCGCCGGTGATGGGATTGATGATCTCAAAGTCAAATAATTTTGTTGGCCAGTTGGCAGGCTGCAGGTCCTTCCATCGGGAGTAGTCAGCGGGGCGGTCAATAGTGCGATGGCTTCCTTCATCATGGGCGAGGATCGCGCACCAGGTGATTCCTTGCATTCGCGCGGGGTGCGCTTCACCAACTTCAGCATGTTCCTCGCCAGTTTCCGATTGGGCTTCGGCACCGGTGACGGATTCCACTTGGGCTAGTTCAAGTATGTCACCAAGTTCAGTAGCGTCAAGCACAAATTTTGCCTCTACCAACACAATGTTTTGAGTCTCCTTGTGCCGAAAAGTGACGCTGCATAGAAAATCGCCGTGGGTTTCGGCCGCGATCGGAATGGTGCGCTTGAGAATCTTCAATCGGCCGCATGACATGTACGGCTGAAGCATTGTCAAAAGGGCAATCCAGCCAATTCTTGGCTCAAAACAGATGCGGCTGACCCAGCCAGAACCGGGATTTAGGGTGGGGTTTGATTTGGCGGCATCGGTGAGAGGCAATTCAGATTGATATAGGCGGCGGATGCGGTTGCGAAAGTCACGGTAACGCTTAGTTGCACCAAACTGTTCGATCCATCGGTGCTCATCGGGAGGAACGAGCTGGCTGGTGAGCTGGCCACCGATCCAATCATATTCCTCGGATAAGACAACCGAAAGACCCATTGAGCATGCCGACAAAGCTGCCGCGACACCACCGCAGCCGCCTCCAACAATCAGAATATCGCACTTCAGGTCTTGGCTCACTAGGAAAATCTACCCAAAAACTATTCATCGTGAATTGTATTGGAGAATCCATGCGTCTAGATTCAATATGATCTTAGCCGGAGGGGTGGCTTATCTCATTGTCAGTTGCTTCATTTAACAGCTTGGTTGTGCAGTATGGGTCGTTTGTTGCCCTCAATAGCCTTTCGGTGGAGGTTCCAGAAGGATGTACAGGACTGCTTGGACCCAATGGAGCCGGCAAAACCACTTTGCTGAAAACAATTCTTGGATTTGTGAGTCCAGTCAATGGATCGGGTTCTGTGCTAGGGCATGATATTGTTGCTGAAGGCAAGCTCATCCGGCAAAAAATTGGTTTGATGCCAGAGCAAGATTGTCACATTCCGGGAATGTCGGCGGTGATGTTTGTGGCATATGCTGGCGAACTTGCAGGCATGCCTAAGGCTCAGGCTCTGCGCCGTGCTCATGAAGTGCTGGAATACTGCGGTCTTGGAGAAGCCCGATACCGCAACGTCGAAACCTACTCAACTGGCATGAAGCAACGGGTTAAATTTGCTCAGGCCCTTGTCCACGGCCCGCAACTGCTTCTTTTGGACGAACCAACCAATGGCTTAGACCCAAGAGGTCGAGATGAAATGTTGGATTTAATTCGATCCGTGAGCCACGGGAAAGGGCTGAATGTCATATTGAGCTCCCATCTATTGCCAGATATCGAGCGCACTTGTGATCAGGTCATGGTGCTGATGAAAGGGAAGTTGCGGGCCCAGGGCCTCATCAAAGACCTCAAAAAAATTGCCAACACGCCCATTGACGTCGAACTCAAAGAGACAAACGATGCCTTTTTGCCTGCCCTTGTGCGGGCTGGCGCAGAAGTGCTGACCGTCAAAGCGCCTCAATTTAGGATTCAAACCAAAGGAACGATCGGTGAAGGTATCAAACTGGTTGCTGCCTGCGCCAAGGAAGCCGGAGTTCAGATTCGAGGGATCGAAGAAGCCCAAAGGTCTCTGGAAGAAATCTTTTTGGAAGCGGTATCGGATGGAAAACCGCCAACTGCCATTCAGGCACCGCCCGTGCTCATTGAAAATTAACAACAATGGAAACACCCACTCAAGCCGCTTCCCCCATTGCAGACCTAACCTATCGAAATTACGATGGACCGCTTATGGCACCGGTCACCAGATGGTGGCCGATCGCAAAGATGACCATGGCTCTCTCCCTAAAAAAGAAGTGGTACTGGATTTTGGGCGTCCTTGGAGCCTTTTATTATCTGATCATCATGGTCATTTTGTACTTTGCGACCGCTACTTCTCAAACGTCGGGAGGAGGCTTTGATCCATTGCAAAGGTTGCTGGCAGGTTCTCCGTGGCATGATCAATTTCTTTATGGATTCTCGTATGCTCAGCTTTTGCTGATGATTATTGCCCTGACAATTGGCGCATCCACCATTTCTAACGACAACATGGCGAATGCCCTTTTGATTTACTTAAGCCGACCATTGACAAAAAGTGACTATCTTATTGGCAAGTGGCTGGGAATTTTCATGCCGATCGCTGCTATTTGCTTTGCTCCTGCTTTCATCTGTTACGTGTATTTGGGAATGGGGTTTGCCAAGTACGGATTCTTTTCTCAGGATCATCTGCTCATTTTTAAACTCCTGCTGCTTGCTTGCGTTACTGGTGCAATGCACGCTAGCTTGTGCGTGGGGATTTCTAGCCTCTTTAAGCAACCCAGGTTTGCAAGCGGAACTTACGCTGTTGTTTATTTTCTTTCCATGTTCTTTACGGAACTTGTCAAAGGGCTGTATCAATCGGATCCAACTCAGCGAAGCGAACTTCTTCGCAATCTTTTTTACACGTCCATCGATGGTGCGCAAATTGGATTGGCAAAAATTATTATCGGAACCGATGGAGGTTCGCCTTTCTTTGAGCCCCGATTCTCGGGTCAGCAAGGCGTGCCTCGCCCTGATCTATGGTGGATTTCAATTCTGTACTTTGGGCTATGCCTAGCCGGGATCATTACCGCTTGGTTTCGAATTAAGCCAATTGAGGTTGTAGGTTCATGATCGAGTTCATTAACGCTTCTCGTTGGTATGGGCAAGTCATTGGTCTGAATGACATAAGTTGCAAGATAAAACCAGGTTTGACGGCTCTCCTAGGACAAAATGGTGCGGGGAAAAGTACTTTACTTCGGCTTGCAACCGGTCAGCTTCGCCCCACAACTGGTCAAGTTTTGATGTTTGGAGAAGCTCCATTTGCCAATCAAAATGTCCTGAAAAGAATTGGATATTGCCCAGAAATTGACAATTTTTACGAAAATAACTCGGCGAGAGAGTTCGTCCAGTTTTTAGCAGAAATCTCTGGATTGGGGCGGCAAAAGGCTAAAGAAAGAACCACTGAAGTGTTGCATAGCGTCGGGATCATTGGCTACGAAGACAAAAAAATCGCTGGTTATTCTAAAGGCATGAGGCAACGCGTGAAGCTAGCGCAAGCTATGATCTTGGATCCTGATGTCATCTTGCTAGATGAGCCCCTCAATGGGTTGGATCCCGTCAGCCGCCGAGAGTACATTGATCTCCTGCATAACCTTGCTTTGGGTGGCAAAACCATTGTTGTGAGCAGCCATATTTTGTATGAAGTGGAGTCTATGACTAAGTCCATTGTGCTTCTTCACCGAGGTCGACTGTTAGCAGAAGGTGACCTGAGGGTGATTCGAGGCCTGATCGACAAATATCCCCATCGCGTAAGAATTGTAGCGGGAAAGCCAAGAGAACTCGCGGCAAAGCTCGTATCCATGTCTAATGTCATTTCGGTGAGCATTGATAAAGTGCTTTCTACGATCAATTTAGAAGTCAAAGAGCCTGATCAATTCTATGATCTTCTTGGGAGACTAACCTTAGAAGGTGAGTTCGATATCCATGGATACAGCTCGCCTGACAACAATTTGGAATCGGTATTTGAATACCTGGTGGGTGCTTAAAATGCTGTTTGCGGTATACCGGCAATCTCTAAAAGAATTCACACGGTTCATGAAATTCAGCCCTTGGATTATATTAGCCGTCTTAGGTGCTTTGCTTGCTGTTTTCTTTAGAAGTGTAAGCGCAGCCACAAATGCTTCTGATCAGTTCACAGTTATTGTTATTTTTTATACTTTTCGGATAGGCACTTTAGCGGCGGCAATATTAGCAACAAATATTTTAAATGCCGAAGTTGAGCAAAAGACCATTGTGTATTTATTGACTCGGCCGATTCCTCGTTGGACCCTTCTGTTAGGGAGATATCTTGCATGTTTTACCGCTGTTTCCATAGTTAGCGTTGTTGCCGTGATCAGTACCGGCTTGGGTGTTTTTGGCACGGGTGCGTTTCACCATCACGTTGTGTGGCTAGATTGCTTGGCGGCAATATTTGGATCACTTGCCTATTGTGGATTCTTTTTATTGATGTCGGTGCTGAGTAATCGATCTCTGATCATCAATTTGTTGGTGGCATTTGGCTGGGAAATCACGGTGCCAAGCTTGCCGGGTACAGCCTATTTGTTCTCGATTCTAACTTATATGTTGGGCATTCACCTTGGCAATAAAAATACAAATCTGAGCTTGGCCGCGTTTAGCAATTTGGTGACCAACCACAACTTTTCTATTGTTACTTGCCTTGCTGTATTGGCGGGGGTCGCTGCGGTTTGCGCAGGTATCGCAACCGTGGTGTTTTCAGTTTCTGAGTTCATTCCTAAAGAGCAAGCGGCGTAGAACCTTTGCGCCTCTGCGGCTTTGCGTGATGGATTTTCACGCCAAGACGTGCGATGGTATTTGACGCCAAGACGCGAAGTCGCTAAGGAAGCAGATAAGGCCGAGAATGGGTCCATTTCGGCGAGTTGCCGATCAAAGACGGGATTAAACGGGCTGTAAACAAACAGTGAAGATATTCCTTGCAGCTCTTTGTGCGATGGTTTTTCACGCCAAGACGCCAAGACGCTAAGGAAGTAGGTATGACCGAAAAGAGGTTTGCAACCAACCTTGCCGATACCGCCATTGCAAATACCCATTCGCTCTAAATTCCATTTTAAACCATTTTCTGAAGTGCAATCTATTCAAGCAAGGACTAACAAGGAGTCTCATCCGCCAGCACCGGGGGATTTGCCAGATCCATTGGAACCACTACCACTTGCCCCTGTGCCCGTTTTGCCCTTATCACTTTGCTGAATTTTGGAAGATTTATCCACCGATCCAGCCTGATCAGAGGCTTTGTTCAGGTCTTTATCATCCATATAATACTTGCCAGACATGACTCCGGTTGCGTAGAGACCGCTATTTTCAACCGTGCTAGTTTCCAGCCAGTCGGTTGTAAAATCATCACCAAGCGAGTCTTTCACCCGCACATTTTGCAGATTAGTTGGGCCCGCCAAGCGCAAGGTTTTTGTTTCTCCATTGTAAAACGCGGTTACGCTCCATATTCGGCGCCACATCCCACCGGTCAGCTCTTGTTGGGCCTGGGGGTGACCGGTAATGACCGCCTTTCTGAATCCCTTTTTATAGTAATAAACAATTTTATCGGCAAAAACAGTGGATGGATATTCTCGCAACGTTTTATCGGATCTCAGGTCGTCGGCAAGGGATTTGTTGGTTGGGGTCATCACCATGGGGACGGGAGGATGATCTTTATCGACCTGTTCCGGGGTTAGCGGCTGAAAATGGGGAACAGGGTCTTGCTCATTCAAAACCTCGGCGTCTTTTGGTTTAAAGTACATGACAACGCGTCCGGTAAGAACGGCTCGATCTTCTCGATGATAAATCACCGCCTTATCACAAACTAGGTCCACCTTGGCGCTGTAGTATCTCACGGGGCCCTGGCAGGTTAAAACATCGGTTTGCACATCTTGCTCAATTGAAGGGGCTTCGACGATGATTCGGCCATCGGTTGCCCGCGCTTCTAAAAAGGCTCTAACCTGGTGATTGTTCTTGATGAGCCCGCGGCTTTGGGCAGCGGTGATATCCCACCGATGAGGTTTGTCGGAAGAATCTACGGTTTCCTGCGCTACCTGGGCTGCCTTGGATTGAGGAATTCCAACCCAATGGATGGGACCGGTTTTGAGGATTTTTGAAGTCAAGGAGTAGGTGACCATGGAGGCAGTAAGGCTGCCACCCTGCAGGTTGCCCGTCACTTGGCTTGGAATGGAAAGGAACTGGTTGCCCTCGTTGTACTCAAACCCGCGTGAGGTCAAGTCAAAATCCGCGTTCTTTAGGCGACAAAGACCGGTTGCAACTACTTCGCCTTGTTCCAAATTGTAGGTCCCTGACTGGGCATCATAGGCAAATGAGTTTTTGCCATAGCGGATAACTCCGTGGGTGATGAATTCAGCTTGCATAACGGCAAGGTCTCTTCGGATCCGGATGGCTGCAATCTGGGCTCTTGTTGTCAGGGTTTTGCCTTGCCAAACACTCAGCTCGGCTTGGTTTAGGCTAATGGGGTAGCCAAGCGGGTTTGGTTGACCGGTGCTAAAACCAGTAAAAGGGTTGTAGTGAGCAAGTTTAGAGAAGTACCAACCGCACAAGGCAAGCCCAAGAAGAGCTGCGATGGTCAAGATTGATCTGGCTCGAAGCAACATGAACCTATTCAATATGACGCTTTTTCGGCATTTTCGTCACGCCACTTCGAAAGGTGGAAGCAGCTCAGTTTTCCAACGTAGGTCGGATAGAGCCAAAAGAGGCATACCATCCCGCTCCTTTCGAACTATCCCGCAAAATCAATGGCTGTTTGCAATCAGGTCGTAAGCTGGTACCGGGGATGGGATTCGAACCCACACAGGTTTCCCTAATGGTGTTTGAGACCACCGCGTCTACCGTTCCGCCACCCCGGCGTAGATTGAACAGTTTACTTCGGTCGGTAAACTTTATGCGATATGAAGGTACTCATTGCCGATAAATTCGAGTCGTCGGGGTTGAACGGCTTAAAAGGGTTGGGCCTCGAAGTTGACTTCAACCCAGACCTTTCCGCAGACACCCTCCTTGAGTATCTCAAGAGCTCCGACGCCGAAATCCTTGTTGTCCGCTCTACAAAGGTGACCGCCCCAATGATTGATACTTCCCACTTAGGGTTGATTATCCGGGCTGGGGCCGGATTTGATACGATAGATGTTGCCCGCGCAAGTGAGCGAGGCGTCCGGGTTGCCAACTGCCCAGGCAAAAACTCCCAGGCGGTTGCAGAACTGGCATTTGGACTCTTGCTGGCGTGTGACCGAAAAATCGCCGACAACACAGTTGATCTGAGGAACGGGGTTTGGAATAAGGCAAAATACTCCAAAGCAAAGGGGCTTTATGGACGCACCCTGGGCCTAGCCGGTCTTGGAAAAATCAGCCAGGAGATGGTTCCAAGGGCCAAGGCTTTTGGCATGAATGTGGTCGCTTATTCCCGGTTTATGAGGCCAGAAATTGCGGCTGCACTTGGAATCGGTCGAGCTACTACACTTACCGAGTTAGCGGAAAGCTCAGATTTTGTGAGCGTTCACTTTAGCCTGACTCCAGAAACAAAAGGATCGATCAATAAGCAGTTTTTTAGCGCGATGAAAGATGGAAGCATCTTCATCAACACCTCACGTGGCGATGTTGTAAATCAGCAAGATCTGCTGTGGGCGCTAGAAAATAAGGGGATCTATGCGGGGTTAGATGTGTTTGAAGGTGAACCGTCTGGTGGCACCGGCACTTACGATGGAGCCCTCAAGGGACACCCCCAGATTACGGTTACCCACCACATTGGGGCCAGCACAGAGCAGGCGCAAGAGGCGGTTGCAGAAGAAACGGTGAGGATTGCCAAGGAGTATCTGCTTTACGGAAATGTTCCCAATGCGGTTAATGTTCAAAAGGGAGAGCATGCCACCCACCTCATCATCATTCGCCACGCAGACCGCGTTGGCGTTCTTGCCCACGTCTTAGAGGTTTTACGGGACGAAGGCATCAACGTTCAAGAAATGGAAAATGTGATCCTCGGCGGGGCCAAAGCGGCCATCGCTCAGGTTGCAGTGGATAAGTGTCCTACCAAAGAAGCGATCCATAAGGTGAAAGCAAACCCTAACGTATTCGATGCGTCGGTTATGGAACTACCAAAGCTCTAACGGCTCAATAAGATGCTGGTTTCCCTTTCCGACGTTTCGATTGCCTTTCAGGGTGAACCTATTCTGGAAAAGGTCAGCTTTAAAATTGAACGCAAAGAAAGGGTTGCTTTAGTTGGCAGGAATGGCACCGGCAAAACCACAATTCTCAAGTTGATTCTTGGTGAGTTGCGTCCAGACCAAGGCTCGGTTTCGGTTGCGGCTGGCGCAAAAATCGGATATCTGCGGCAAATGACCCCCGTCAATGAATCCCACTCGGTGATCGAGGAAGTGCTGGGGGCACGAGCCTCTCACCTAGAGATGAAACAGAGGATTGACCGGCTAGAACTGGCTGCGGTCCGAAGTCAGCTTGATTCCGAAGAGGCCGAAGAACTTGCCCTTCTTCACCAGCGTTATCTGGAAGCAGAGGGGTACCTTGCCGAACAGCAGATTGAGTTTGTCCTGAAGCGAATGGGTTTTGCCGAATCTGAATTTCAGCGGCCGGTTGCTCAGTTAAGCGGAGGCGAACGCACACGTCTTGCCCTGGCAAGACTGCTTTTGGAAGAGCCGGATCTTTTGATTTTGGATGAACCCACCAACCACCTAGATTTGTCGGCCCTAGAGTTTCTAGAATCGTGGCTGCTGACCTTTAAAGGATCGGTGCTGACGGTAAGTCATGATCGGAAGTTCTTAGATGCCATTGCCGAGCGGGTTATTAGCCTGGAAAATTTAACCGTCACTGCCTATCCTGGCCCCTTTGCCAAGTTTCTCCAGTTGCGCCAAGAGGCCCGAGATCGGCAGGCCATCCTCGCGAAAAAGCAGGAGCAAGAAATTGCCAAACTCGATGAATACGTGCGTCGGTTCATGAATAGCCAGCGGACAAGCCAAGCTCGGGGACGGCTCAAAATGATGAATCGGCTTATTGCTTCCAAGGTAGAGGGCCCGTCAATGGAGCGGGGCATTAAGGGAGGGCTCAAGGCGTCTCATCGCTCTGGCCAGATTGTTGTTGAAACTCAAAAGCTGACTATCGGCTACCCAAACCTCATTTTGGGTCAAAACCTTACTTGGACTGTGCAAAACGGAGAACGGTGGGGAATCATCGGAGAAAATGGCTCCGGTAAATCAACCTTAATCAAGACCATTCTTGGCAAGCAACCGGCTTTGCAAGGCACCGCCAGAATCGGAGCCAATGTTCAGTGTGGGTACTTTAGCCAAGATGCGGTTGAGTTTGATGAGGATCAGTCTCCCTTAGATCTCCTAGTGTGGGAAAATGACCTCAGCCCAGCAGAGGCAAGAAATGTGCTGGGACGATTTCTTATTACAGGGGATGACGTTTATCGGCCGATCAAAACCCTAAGCGGAGGAGAGCGAAATAAGCTCAGCCTTGCTCAACTTACGGTGATCAGCCCCAATCTTTTGATCCTAGATGAGCCTACAAACCACCTTGACATGGACAGCCGAGATGCCCTTGCCGATATCTTACGAGACTATGATGGCACCCTCCTGGTTATAAGTCATGATCGGTGGCTATTAGAGCAAGTTTGTGATCGAACTATGGAGATAACCTCTCAAGGCATCGTGACTTTTCCGGGAGGATTCACCGACTATTGGCGGAAGCGTCATATGGCGGCTATTCCAACAAAAGACCGTGGTACCCATGTCAAAGAACCCGCTGGATCATCTTCGAAGGCTGGAAAGGGGCCAAAGAATTCACCTTCTGAAACCCAAGAATTACCGCTTTCTCCACGGGAAGTCAGCAAGGAGATTGCAAGGATGGAGCGGGAGCTAGTTTTAGCGGAAGAGAATGTGACCCAATTAGAATCGGACCTTGCCCTGATTGAGTCTAAGCTAGAGTCCGCGGGGCCCACCGACGATGTGCTTTCCCTTTCCATCGAACATGGAAGGGTTTCAGAACAAATAGAAGGGGCCCTTGCGGTTTGGCAGGAAGTTGCATCGAATCTTGAGGAACTGCAGGCAAGGCAAGGGGCGACGGCGCTGAAATGAAAGAGACATGATTCGTACACTTTCTGTTGAAAATCTTGCGATTATCGAATCAGTCAAGATTGAATTGGGGGAAGGGTTTACGGTTTTTTCGGGGGAAACAGGAGCCGGAAAGTCGTTGCTTGTCGATGCAATGCAACTTGCCTTGGGGGGTAGAGCAGATTCCCTCCAAGTGAGAACCGGCAATGAGCGCGCGGTTATTCAAATGGTGATCCACTCTTCGGACGAGGAAAGTGGCAACCCACCTCAGCAAATCGAAAGGGAGATTTACCGAGAGGGAAGATCGGTGGCAAAGGTTGATGGCAAGGTTATGCCGGTAGCTTCACTGCGAGAAATCGGCAAATCTTTGGTCGATCTTCATGGCCAGCATGACCATCAGCAGTTGCTCAATCAAGAAACTCACGGAGAAACCCTCGATGCATGGTTAGGTGAGGCAGCGCTGAGCCTGAAACTAGATTTGGGTGAAAAATGGGATCAATACACGATTCAGGCTAGAAGGCTGGATTCATTAAGAAAAGGGCGCAGAGAATGGGAACGTCAGGTCGATAGCCTCCGCTATCAAATTGAAGAAATAGAAGAGATTTGTCCCGCGGTTGGCGAATTCGAGCAGCTTGAAATTCAGATTTCCAAGCTCAAAAATGCAGAAGGTTTGGCTCGTGCCGTTTCCGACGCTTTGGCTCTATTGGCAGACAACGAGGAAAACGCCACGGATATGGCAGCATCGGCGGCAAAGAGTCTTGGCTCGGCTCTCAAAATGGATGGATCGTTGGCGGGACTGGCAGACACGCTGAACGACTCCGTGATCTTGATGCAAGATGCGGCTCATGATTTGCGGGCCTATTTGGACGGGATTGATGCAAGCCCTCAGCTGCTAGACGAGTGTCAGGCAAGGTTAGACGGTTTGATCAAACTGCGGCGAAAGTACGGCGAAGATGAGCACGAGGTCTTGACTCATCTTGCAAGGTGCCAGCAAGAACTGCAAGAGCTCACCGAGTTTTCAGGAGATGAAGAATCACTCTCTGCCGATGTGGATGCCAAAGAAGAAATTGCCTTGGAGGCTGCCAGAAAACTATCCGATTTGCGGCGAAGTTCGGCGTCTCGATTTGAAGACGCGGTTCTCAAAAGTTTGCGAGAATTGGTTATGGAAAATGCTGCCTTTGAGGTTGTCCAGGTTCCAAGTGAACTCAGCCGCAATGGGATTGACCGCATTGAGTTCTACTTTAGTGCCAATGCGGGCGAGCCGGCCAAGCCTCTTGCAAAAATCGCGAGCGGCGGTGAAATGAGCCGCGTCATGTTAGCCCTCAAGACCGCTTTGGCAGGTCGGGCAGGGGTTCCAACCCTAGTTTTTGATGAGGTTGATGCGGGACTAAGCGGCCAAGCCGCGGCGGCAATGGCGAGGCTGTTGCGCCAGCTTGGCAACCATTACCAAGTGCTTGTTATCTCCCACCTGCCGCAAATTTGCGCTCAGGCGGGTTCTCATTTTAAGATTGAGAAGGTAGTCAGGGGTGGTCGAACCGTGACGGTGGTTAAAGAAGTCGTAGGTTCGGCTCGCGAAGAGGAAATCGCGAGGCTGGTGGCAGGCGAAGAAATAACAACGGCAAGCCTTGCTCATGCTCGAGAACTTTTGGGGACCTCATCCAAACCGCAGTCGGCTTGAGTCGACGGACTCTCAATAGATGGATTTATGAGACTTCTCGTTGAAGGTAAAAGCAATCAGGACTATGAGACTTACCGGCCCTCAAAAGTTTGACAAATAGGTTAACCCCGCAAATATACTAGTTTTCGTTATGTTAAGCCTCTTGGGGTTTTCAATTAACAATCTTTGAATTACAATGAAGTAAACTTAGCAATTCAAGTTTTTTAATTCAATGCCTAAGGGCATCACTCCAAATTGGACATCTTTGATATGAAATACACCCAGCATCTTGCAATCTCTGCAATCGGAACATTAGTATTGGCTTCTTCGAGTTTGGCTCAACAGAGTCAAGTGGACCTGTCGGGAATTTTCTCCAGTGACATGCAAACTTGGACCGGCGGATCCAATTACCAGTACGGCAATTCAACTTTGAATGTCAATGGGATTAATTTTAATATCGGCCTCTATAATGGGCAGGCAAACACGACTGGTGTCGCCACATCGGGAACACCCGATAACGTGATGTCGGTGAGCACGTCAATTCTGGTAGGAAATACAACCACCGCTCTTTACACCCTTGCCAACAGCGCCTGGGGCACCGCCGGCAATTTTGATGGATCGGTTGAGGTCTATGGGCAAAATGGAGAAACCTACACTTACAACTACACGGAAGGCTTCAATATCCGAGATCATTACAACGGTAGCTATACAAATACGCTAAGCGATGCAAGCGTAATTTCAACCTACTTCAACAACAAGCAAAGTTCAAGCAACTCCAACTTTGGGCCGGATCGATGGGATATGCAAACCATCGTTCTGCCAGTTTCTTTCCAAGGCGATATTATCACCAAGATTCAGTTTATCAACTCGTCCAGCATTGGTAATCCTCAAGGAGAGCCGGCTTGGGTCGCGGCAACCGTGGCAGCCGTGCCCGAGCCAATGGATATGCTTTCCTTGGCAGTGCCAATGGGTCTGTTTTTGATTCGGAAGCGCAAAACTCGGTAGTTGGATTAACAACCGCCCCTTGTTTTTGGCTCCTACGGGGTCATTGCTCTCCATCCCCGTGCCTTCCTCATAACGCTTCGCGATGAAAGGAAGGGAGCCTAAAATTCCCCTCCTTTCCACCTT
>DAIDHV010000005.1:57709-194153 GCA_027451905.1 Armatimonadota bacterium
GTCCCTACCCCGTCCTCCTCTGCTGCGCGGCGCTCCTGCGTCTGCTTACTCTCTACTGGGTACGAAGCTCGCGAGCGAATTCTGACCAGCCTAAAATTCCCCTCCTTTCCACCTTGTTGGAGAGGAGGACTTTGGGGAGGAGAGCATAATTTGAACCTAAATTCCCATTCAAATTCCCTAAACCACCCCGCGCCTCGCTTTCGCGAGGCGCACCCCTCCAGCGGAGGGGAATGGATTTCTGCTCTCCATCCCCGGTCCTTCCTCTCAACGCTCCGCGATGAAAGGAAGGGAACCTAAAATGCCCCTCCTTTCCACCTTGTTGAAGACCCGAGGCTTGGGCACGCAAGAGAAAAGGAATCGAGGCTGGCTCAAAAGAGCCAGCCCCACAAGCCGAAACCTTCAAAACCAAGTTCCAGACTTATTTAATGAGGGTGCAGAAGTGGTACCCAAACAAGCCGACCATCAAGGCAAGGTAGACCTTGACCGAAAACAAAATGGCTTTGTGGCTCGTGTTTAACTCCATTCTGCCAATCTCTTTGCCCTTAAGGTTAGGGGATGGGGCGGACTTCTGTTCAGGCTGCTCTGACTGAACGGGAATGGTGGTTATAACTTCGAAACGGTTGGTTGGATTTTTTAAAGCAATCATTGTTTTTCTCCTTTTTTTGAGCAGTTATGGGCTTGGGAATAAACCCGGAAGCGCGACCTGGGCCGCTAGTAAGATTGATAAGCAAAAGAGCAAAGACACCACGATCCAGTTGATGACATTGTTCCAATTGCGGTTGACAAATTGATCCCCCAGAAGCGATCGGTCGTTGGCCAAAAGCTGAAGGAAAATGATGGAACTTGGCAGCATTAAAGCAGCAAGAACCTGGACGGCAAGAATGATGAATTGCAAGGGGGCATTGGGGATTAGCACAAGCAATGCCGCCATCATCACGCCCGCAACATAAAGCAGGTAGAAAGCCTTTGCCTTCTTAAACGGCTGCTTTAGGCTGTGAGACCACCCTCGAACCTCGGCATAAGACCAAGAACTAGAAAGCGATACAGCAGTGGTGCCAAGCACGGCGGCGTTGACAAACATAATCAAAATTGCGTTCTTCACAAAAGCTCCATGCAAAGGCAAAAGGCTCGATGCAAGTTGAGCTGGATCAGTAAAATGGCCATGGACTCGGTAAAGGGCATCCCCAACCAGCATCATCGCTCCCGCTACCAAGACCGTGAAAACAGCCCCGATAAACGTGTCTAAGCGGGCAAATCTTAAATCTCCTTCTCCAAGCCCCTTGTCGCACACGCAGCTTTGTTGAAAGAAGAGTTGCCAAGGCGCAATTGTTGTTCCGATCGTAGCCACAACAAGAAAAATGAAGGGCAGGGTCAGCCCGCCAGCGGGGGCAGTGGGCGCGATTGATCGCACGGCGGCTTGCCCCCAAATGGGGTGAACCAACGATGCCAGCACAAACCAAAGGGCGTCTAGCAGGCATAAAAACACCACAATCCGCTCCCATCTCAGGTAGCTGCCGGTGAGCACCAACAGGATCAAACCAATCGCCGCAGTGGGAACAACCACAATCGGCGGAAGCCCAATCTTGGTTGCCACCAAATCAATCGCCGCAAACTCGGTTGCCAAGGTCAAAAAGTTTGTTATTTGAAGAGCCGCTAACGAAAAAACTCCCCAACCGGTGCCAAACCGCTTGTAGATGAGGGCCGCAAATCCTTCACCGGTTGCAATGCCAATCCTTGCCACCATCTCTTGCATAAAGTAGGTGATTGGCAATAGCAATACAATCAGCCATAGCAAGTGGGTGCCATATTGGGCGCCGGCCTGAGTGTAGGTTGATACGGCTCCTGCGTCGTTATCGGCCTCCATCACAATAAGCCCGGGCCCCATAACGATGAGGAAGGCAAGCAAGCTTCTTTTGAGGGATCCAGCAGAAACCTTTCGACCCATCGCGCTTGGCGTGGGAACGTTAGTGGCTTCTAATTCTTGCTGTTTCAGTTCAATTTGGGTCATGGCAATCTCCTCCTTTTCAAGGGGCAGTTGTCGAACTCGGCCCATCAGGACCTAGTTCGACACAAACGTCGAGGGGCGCTCGGCACGAACCGAGCGCCCCTCGAGGAGGAGACGGACCCAAATTTTAGGGTCTACTCGATCAGTGCCAAGCGCCATCGTTCGAGAATGCTCATCGCTTTCTCAAACGCTTGATTTTGGTTTTTAGTTGTACTGTCGCTTTCCATTTGTTTAGGCCACTCCGTCTTAACGGGCAGACCGGCCCAGTCATGCCTCTCAACTTCTTTATCGAGAGTCATATAATTATAGATGACACCTTTTGTAGCTGTCAACAGTGTAAACAAGCTATTGGTGGATTAAATTCCCGCTTTTTCGCGAAAAATCTGCATTGCACGTGGTTTTTCGCGAGTTTTCTTCATTTGAAACAATTTTGTTGGCCAGTCGGCAAGGGCCATTCTCAAACTAAAGTCTGGTTAACTTTGCAAAGGAGTCTTGCCGATGCCCTTTGCCTCTGATGATGATTATGGCGCTTGCCGATTGCTTCACCGCAAACACGGCACGACCTACTTTTTGGCCTCGCGGGCTTTCCAAGAGCCCATCCGCACCTACACCGACGCGGTCTATGGCTTTGTTAGAGAGGTGGATGAGTGGGTTGATAATCCAGGCGGAATGGATGCCAGTCAAATTCAAGCCGCAATTCAAGATTATCGCGATCAGCTAAGCGCTTCTTTACTTGGTGAATGCCCTAAAACCCCGGTCCTCCGCGCCTTTGTAGACGTCCTTATTGAAACTTCGATCCCCATGGACGAACCTCTTTGCTTTCTCGATGCCATGGAAATGGACTTGACCCTCCATCGATACCAAACCTATCAAAATCTTTGCGCTTACATGAGAGGCTCCGCCGCTTCGGTGGCAATTATGATGTGTTATGTCTCGGGGACCATACCCACTCAAGACATGGCGAGTCATGCCGAAAGCCTTGCCTACGCGATGCAAATGACAAACTTCTTGCGAGACATCCCCGAGGATGCCGATCGCGGGCGAATCTACCTGCCTATAGAAGATTTGAACCGGTTCCAGGTGGAAGAAGATGAGATTCTTCAGGGCCAATTTAGTGATCGGTTTAAGTACTTAGTTGAGTATGAAATGGCAAAAACACGGCAGCTCTATGCGGACGGCGAAGCAGGGATTCCGCTTTTGCCTAAGAAAACTCAAAAAGCGGTGACGATCGCGAGGATCCTCTATGGGCAAATTTTAGACCAGCTTGCCAATCAAGATTGCAATCCTTACCTTGGTCGGGCAAGAACCACCAAGGGGCAAAAGCTGGCGGCGATCGTAAAATATGGCGTCTTGGGCAAACGGCTGGCCTGATCCCATGCTTCAGATAACAGTTGAGGCTTAAATTTGTGATCAGGAACATTCTGTTGGCAAACCGGCGATAGAATATTGAACATGTTCGGTCCAATCGTAGCTTCTTTGATGCAGCCCAGCAATCAACTTCACCCAAAACTTAATTCTTCATTCATCCATGTTGAGGTGCAAGATCCCGCGCTCAAGGCATGGGGTGCCGAGGCAAAAGCCCTTTTGGTGAAATGGTATCCCAAGATCGAGGACTTGCTTGGTGTGCCAGAAAACCCTCATCCTGCGCCGGTTTACTTAGTCATTGACACCCATGGATCAGGGATTGCGGGTACCGCCAACCGAAGAATTGAAGTGAACGGTGACTATGTTCGGAAGTTTCCAAAAGATATTGGGCTTGTGGTTCATGAGCTCACTCATGTGGTGCAGGCCTATCGGGGAAGCGGTCCCGGCTGGCTGACGGAAGGTATTGCCGATTGGGTGCGCTGGTTCCACTATGAGCCACTTTCCAAGCGGCCCCATCCCAACCCATCAAAAGTTGACTATCACCACGGCTACCAAGATGCGGCTTCGTTTCTGTATTGGGCAGCCCACCGATATAACCTTAATCTTGTCAAAATCTTGAATGAATCGATGACCCTTGATACGTACACTCCGGAAGTTTGGGTCTATGGCACGGGGCATAGGCTTTCTACGGTTTGGCAAGCCTATCTCGATCACCTCAAGAGCAGTTCCTAGCCTAACTAAGTTTTGATCATAGAATAACCTGTGAATCGGCCCCTTTTCTGCAAAGAATTGGGGCTGAATTTTTTTAGGTCCTCATCGGCGAGGCGGAACAATCAACAACTGCCTAAGCTGCAAGACCCTCATGTTCTTTGCGAACGTGGCCGTTCCAGGTGGCTACTTTTTCACAAAGCCAGAAAGCTGTTGAAGGCTTCCCATGAGGGCGAGAAATCCGTCCGGAGTCAACGCCTGAGAACCATCACTCAGGGCTTTTTTGGGCTGAGGGTGCATTTCGATCATGATCCCATCGGCACCAACAACCATAGAGGCTAATGCCATAGAAGGCACGTACTTTGCCACTCCCGTCCCATGAGAGGGATCAACAATGACCGGCAAGTGGGTGTGCTCCTTCAAAACCGGAACCGCCGAAAGATCAAGCGTGTTGCGGGTGTAGGTTCGGTCCAAAGGCACAATTCCTCTTTCGCAAAGCATGACGTTGGGATTGTTTTGGCTAAGAACGTACTCGGCCGCCAGCAAAAATTCGTCAATCGTTGCAGAAGGTCCTCTTTTTAAGAAAACCGGCTTGCCGCTTTTGCCGGCTTCTATCAGCAACGGGAAGTTTTGCATAGACCTTGCCCCGATCTGTAAAATGTCAACATAGCGGGCAACAAGCGGAACCATATCTGGGCTCATGACCTCCGAGATGGTTGCCAAACTAAACTCTTTGCCCACTTGCTGCAGAATCTTTAATCCTTCTTCGGCAAGACCTTGGAAAGAATAAGGCGACGTTCTTGGCTTAAACGCACCTCCTCGAAGCACAGTTGCGCCAGACTGCTTCACGATGGCGGCCGACTCGTGCATTTGCTCGTAGCTTTCCACCGAGCATGGACCTGCCATAACAACAAACTCGGCCCCGATCTTGGTCCCGCAAACCTCAACAACTGTAGCCTCTCGATGCCATTCTCGGCTGGCTAGTTTATAGGGGTGAGAGGTCTGGGTCACCTTGCTGACCCCCGCCATTGCCCTCACGATTCCTTCGATCGTTTCACGTTGATCGGCACTGAGGCTGGCAGGAATGCCAATTGCCACGCGGTCTTGCCCTGGCATCACCAACGGATCAACGCCAACTTCCTTGAGGTAATTTGCTACGGCCTCGATTTCCGGCTGAGGGGCGCCAATTTCCATGACAATAATCATGCTAATCATTGTGACATCGCAACATTTCTGCCAAACCTTAAGTAAATTGAAATCATGAGCTTGATCCTCTCTGCTTTTTTACTGACTTCGATTCGCCCTGCGCAGGCAATCGACCCTTGGAAAGACGTTCGAAAGGTCATTGCAAGCTATTCGGCAACTTCTGCCGATTGCTGCAGTTCAATGGCAATGTTTGTTTCTGACCCTCGGTTTGAGGCTGCCCATTTGCCACCGGTCGGTTCCCCTCCTGCCCCTGCCGACGGCAAGATGATCTTTTTTGCCACTCCTTATGGGACTCTTGATGGCAAACATCAGGGTCAGGGCTTTTACATTCCTCCGGCGGCAGGCAACAAGGACGCGGTCTTAATGTGCCATGAATTTTGGGGTCTGAATGGGCAGATTAAGCAAGCTGCCCAGCAGCTGCATCAAGACACGGGAGACGCGGTTTTTGTTGTGGACCTGTACGATGGCAAGGTCACGGATGATCCTTCAACCGCCTCTAAGTTCATGGCAGGGGTTGATCAGCAGCGTTGCGCTTCAATCATCTCCGGTGCACTGAGAGCGCTGGAAAACGGAATTGGTGTTTCCAAAGCCAAAGACATCGGCACGGTCGGTTACTGCTTCGGGGGTGGTTGGAGCGAAAGAGCCGCGATTCTAGGATCCAGCCATGTTCAGGCTTGTGTGGTTTACTATGGTTACCCAGATATGCGGCAAGCTAGCCTCAAAAGGTTAAAGGCGCCGGTCATGATGTTTCAGGCGGGGCTTGATCCTTGGATCAATGATTCAGTTGTCGGCAAGTTCAAGGCGGCCATGAAGGAAGCGGGAAAGAGCTTACAAGTCTTTAAATATCACGCGGTTCATGCCTTTGCCAATCCTAGCAACCCAAAATATGACGCAGAGGCAGCCAAGGATGCCTATTCTAAAGAACTTGCCTTTTTCAAGGCTCATATGAAGTAGATTCGTCTGGTTGTGGACAAATCCTATCGCCTTGCCATTTGGCAAGGCGATAGGATTTTTTTCAACTTCAGCTATGCATCTGCAGGGGACCGTCGCCGTGGACGTACCGATCCAACTCTTGGGCGTCTTGCATGGCCCGATTAAGGTCATGAGAACTGGCGCCGCCTTCTTGGTTGTTAAAGTATTCCAAACTCGGACCAATTGACCACCCCAGCCGATACCCAATTTCCACAACGATGTGATTGTTCAGGTTGCCGCTTTCACCACTGTTGGCCAGCACTTTTGACCGGTCCATAAGGTCGTAATTCAGCATGTAAGGGCTGCCACCAGAATAGACCAAATTCACGGTGATGACGCTTCCATCTGGTAAGGTTTTGCTCTCGAAAGCGGTTACCGGAGAGCCATATCGGTAGGTGGCACTCCACCTCATCTTCATTCCGTTTTTATTGTAGTTTCCGCCCCGCATGGGTAAGCCAGCCGATGATTTGCGGATTTCTTGGGCGCGGGCGTCGTAGTCTCTCAAATTGCCAGCGGGGCCAAAAATTCCGCTAAGGCCCGAATCCCTAGATTGACTGCCCCCGAAAGGAACGCGGCCAGAATTGGCGGGCCCTCCACGATGGCCAAACAGACCGCCAGTGAACCCGTTGATAAAGCTGCCGATTGAACTTCGAGTAGAAGCCGGTTCCCATTGTCTCCGATTAAAATCTAGGGCAAGGACTTGAGTGCCACTGGGTCGGAACTGATGATTGTACGATTGATAAATGGGGAATTGGCGCTGAAGAGTTGAACCAACCAGCCTAAATTCATCTCTGCCTCGGTATCCCTTGCCAATTGTGCGATCAAGGCCATGGACGCCGATCCGATGAAAGTGATTACCATCAAACTGAATCAGTTGAAGGTCCCCTTTTTGCTGACGGTTATTTTGTTGGACCCACAAAATGATCACCGGCTGGCCAGGCTGACCTAAATCACTAACCCAAGCCTCCTTCAAAATGCCGTTCCGACCGGTGTGAAAGGTTTGATAATGACCAAAGGAGTCCCTGACGTTAATGACAACGCTTCCGTGGGTTGCCGACTCTCGGTTGGGAACAGTGACGTTGATTTGATCTCCGTCGGCCTGAAAGTTTCGGTTGTAATTTCCTCCGTAGGCTAATGCAGCTCCGCCGCAAAGCGCTAAAAGAGAAGAGGTCAATATTTTTTTCATTTACGGCTTTAGACAGATGCCAGGCCGCCCAGGTTTCGGTTTTGGGCCGAAACCTAGGATCTAGGGCCCATTTTTTACTTTTGGCTGATTGGCGTATAGCCTGGCCTTGGGCTAAAGTCTTTGGGGATATGGGTCTTGATGCCTCGGCGAAGGTCGGTAGGAACAATTCCAAGCTGCTTTAAACCGTATCCAATGGATTGAGGCAGGTGCCAAACCAGTTCTTGGGGAATTTCAACGTAACTGGCTGCCAGTGGCTTTCGCCTTCCTTCCAACCTCAGCAGATCAAACGCGCCACTAAGATCAGTGACGTTGGCGGTCAGCCCATCCCTTGGTCCTGCGTCTTTGATGCCTTCCTTGGCACCCATCTTTCTGGCTTTGACCTCGTCTGGAAGCTCAGCCAGCGGGGTGCGCTGAAACAACCGATCGGCAAACTTCACGATCGAGGCTTGGTCTCCGACTCCATGAAAGATGAAATGGGTTTTTGCATAGGGGCTCAATAAGAGCAAAGGAACGCGAGGCCCATCAGAAATGATTTTGCCATCTGGTCCGGTTGAACTGAGTGGTGGCGGAACATGATCATATTCGCCATCTGAATCATCCCAAGAGATGATGATCGCGCTGTCTTTCCAATACTTGCTGTGGGCAATGTGGTTTACGATGTTGGCAAGCATGCACTCACTGATTTGGCTGTCGGAATCTCCTGGGTGATCGTCATCTCCCACAAAGTCTCCCTGAACTCGCTTATCGGGATCAGTAGGATGCAGCCCCATGAGATTTTCGTATCCTCCTTTGACGTAGAAGAGCCCTTTTGAGGGCAACTCATGTTTATCAATCGCAACATAAAGGTCATTCAAACCGTGAAGGTGATCAGCCATTTTGGGGTTGTTGGCGATAAATCCAAAGTACTGAGGGCCATTGTGGTGGGTGACATAGCTGGCGTGACTGCCCTCTGCATCCACCGGATCGTTTGATTTAACGTCAGTTGGCTCTTTGTCATAGCCCTCCTGATACCATCCCCACGGAATAGTCGGTGCATCCTTTGCGGCCAAGAATTTCACGTCATCCTTCATGTCGCCAAGGTCTCCATCGGGGTCACGATCATCTTTGGCAATCGCCCCCATTTTGCCACCCTCCATGGTGAGTGCAATGGCAGGGAAGGTTAAGTTGATTTGGTGGTGGTGAGGATTGTCGCCGGGATTATACGGTAGCTTTCCGGTTGTATTGGGGTCATCGGCTGATCCCCAAAATGGGTTCAGGTCATTGTAAACAGGAACACCAGCCTTGTATTTTCCATTCTGGTAAGAAGCTTCATCGGGGTGCAAAATCCACTGGGTGATGCCAGTTTGGGCGGCAAAGACAGAAAGGTTGCCAGGGGTAGAGGGCCCCGCTAGGGTTTGAAAGATGTGGTCACAAAGTACAAAGCGGCTTGCCCATCGCCACAAAATCGGGATCGTATCTCCATCAATGTACGCCATGGTCAGCTCTGCATATTGAACAGCACGTAGGTTCGGCAAGGCTCCTTTGTAATGGCGCTTCTCTTCTGAGATCGCGTACTTATCCATTCTTGGCTTGCCATTGACGATGTCCATTTTGGCAATAAGGCCGGGATGAGAGTGATCCACATCGCCAAGATCGGCAGCATACTGTTTGGGCCCAATTCTGAACGGCTGGACGGTGCGCAGATTTCCATTGACCCCCAAAAACTTTTGGTTGAACCCAAGAGTTTTTGATTTGGGTTGAGAATAGATTCCATCGGCACCTGGGAACGTTCCAAAGTAGATGTCAAAACTTCGGTTCTCTTGATAAAGAACAAAAACGTGCTTGATCTTCTTTCTTAGGAGCATCCATTTTCTTGCTTCTCGTTGTTGGGCTAGGCTGAGGTGAGCCAAGGGGTTGATGGACTTTGCTATCGCCGGAGTTTTGGTGGGCTCAGTAGGTTTGGAGACTTTGCTTGAGCCAAGCATAGAGATCAGGAACGTAATCATGGCTTGCTAGGGTTTTTACCTGAATCCTAGTTTAACGGGGTGTTTGTTAAGAAAGCGTGATCCCCATAGTTCCCGAGGGTTCAACAACCAAGATGGCGGGGAATCTAAATGAAGCGGGGGTTGACTTCGGCAGTGGATTCTCGGCAGTCAAGGGTGCAAGGGTAGGACCGTTCCAAAACAGGAGCCGCTTCCCCCTCGATCAGGGCCAATAAGATGGCAGCCGCGTCAGTTGCCATCTGCAGAATGGGCTGACGCACTGAGGTCAGCCGTGGCGATGTTGTATCGCAGTACCAAGTGGAATCAAACCCCGCCACCGAAATCTCGTTGGGAACCTGGATCCCAAGTTTAAGAGCAGATTCCAAAACATATCCCGCCGTGTCCTCGTTCCACCCTATCACGGCCCCTGGATATCGCCCCTGTTCCATCCAACGATACACTTCAGATGCGGCATCGTTGAACCTTACAATCTCAAAGTCTCCGCCTCGTCTGCCCACTGCTTCGCAAAAGCCCTCTTCTCGATCCATGGGCTCCATCATTTCTGCTAAATAAGATTCGGTAAGGTAGGCATACTGGCGATGGCCCAATTTCCATAGATGATCAATCAGCAAGTCCATCCCCTGACGGTTATTGCAGCATAGCTTAGGGACTAGCGGCAAACCAGGGCGGCTGGGAGTCGATAGGGCGACCATCGGCGACTTAACCTGCTGCACGATCCCGCTGAACTGCTCAAAAGAAGAAAGCCTTGCCCAGATGAGGCCATCAAACCGATCTCCGTCTACAAATTGGCTGTATCCAGGGCCACGGCTGAGGTCATGAAGCAAAATGACATCGTATCCGGCGGGGATCACTGCATCATGGACTCCGTCTAGCACATGGACCTTAAAAAGCTGCTTTGAGAGATTGTCAATGCCGTGGAATATCAACCCAACTGTGTAAGAGCGGTTGAGGCGCAAGGAGCGCGCATGACGATTTGGCCGATAGTTTAGATCTTTGGCTGCCTTCTGAATGCGTTCCGCGGTTTGGGTTCCGACCCTTACCGTGGTTCCGGATCCGTGGAGAACTTTGGATACTGCGGCAATCGAAACTCCCGCCTTGGCCGCCACATCCTTGATTGTTTTCGGCGCATCTGGCATTGAGCCTATAAGTTTATCACTGCCAATCCTTCTCACCTCTCGTGAATCAACAACTTTTCAACCTTGCCTTGGCGCAATGACAACTTTCAGTAAATCGGGGGTGCCAGGGATTCTGACCAGGTGAGGGTACAAAAGTCCGCCATCATAATCTAGGGCCAACGTCTTTTTGACCCCTTGCTGCATCACTTCCAGATGGACTGGCAATTTATTTTGGCTTGCAGTTACGATTGCCTCTTTGAGGACCTTGGTTGAAAAGGAAACCCCGTTTACGCTCAGAATTTGCATGTTGGGGCCAAGGCCCGCTTGCCAGGCTGGGGTTCCAATCCAAACGTTGATGACATTGCCGTCAGCTCCCACATTAAACCCAGCGCCGTGGTCTAAATTTAACCCGCCCCGCTGAATGCCAGACTCATCGGCGGGAGGAGTGTGTGTGTATTCAAATTTCCAGCCGCACAGAGTCAGCCCCTCGGTTGGAGGAAATGGAGTCAGGTTATCAAGCCGCGATCTCCAAAAGGATTTCCAGTCATAAGGATAGACCTTATTCAAAAAGCTATAGATATCGCTTTCGTGATAGGGCTGAACAAAAACCCTTCCGTTTCCGCCTCTTCCTTCGAACAGGCGGCAATAATCATCCAGCGATTTCTTGCCGTTGGTGCCTTTCATGATAATGGCGTCTACATTCAACCAGTTCAGAACATCTTCAAAATAGTAGTCAGCAGAACGAGATTGCCCGCCCCAAGTCCCTCGCAGCCCATAGGTGTGGCTCGCATCGATAGCGGTATCAATAAGGGGGCGCCAGGTTCGGCCAGGGGTGTCTAAGTAGGCAACTGTATTGGCAAGTTTCTGGGCCATTTGCGCTTCATCAATCATTCCTGCCCTAGCGGGGATGAACTGGCCATAAAACTGGGTCATCCCTTCATAGCTCCACAGCAGGTTATCCTTCATCGGCTTTTGGAAGTCGCCAGTGTCAAGCCCCGCAGGCCGGAAGGTCTTCCCGTTCCAACTATGAAAGAATTCGTGGGTCAACAGATCGCTGTTGTCGAATTGGCGATTACTCAACATAAAGTTGGGACCATCGCCATCGTCCGAGCATTCGTTATGCTCTAGCCCCATGTACCCGCCGTACTGAGACACCGAGAGCAGCCAATGGTATTTACGGTAGTGGCCAACTCCACCAAATACGGCTCGTTCTTGCACCACGATATTTCTAAGCTCCTGGAGCCTGCGTTTGGGCCAATCCAATTCCGATGGCTTATCAGCGGCAACGTCAATCGCATGCTCGCCATATTTACTGCTGGCGGGCCAAATAATCATTTCTCTCAGGTATTTGCCGGTAATAATCGGATGCTCGTTCAGGTTGACCAGACTCACGGTTTTGTATTGAACGGTGTTGCCGCTGATGGAATCCACGTCTAAGGAACCGCCTTGCTTCCAGCCATTGGGAAGAATAATCGAAGGGCTTAACATCAGCTGATGTTGGTTATATCCCTGGGGAAGCCATTCCAACGAAGTCCACTCTAAGGTTCCATGAGTTGACGTCCCAAAACGGAGCACATCAAAGTTCAGCCTAATCCCGCTTGCCCCTTCTGGAACGGAAGTATGAAGTGTGTAGAGATGGACAAGGTCTCTGCGCCAGGGAATAATGGACGTTGGATGGGGGCCCATCGGATGGATGAAAAAGTCAGCTACTGAATCGATTGGTCCCGCCGGAGAGTGAGCGCCAGGAATCCATTTTGGGTAGACCAAGTTGTGATTTCCGGGGCTGAGGGGTATGAATTCCTCAACATGAACAATCCCTCTTGGGGCGTCATCAAGGTTAATAATCAGCCTAATCGGGTTTTGATCAGCAAAACGGAACAGTGCCACCTTCGGGGCAATTGGAAACAGCATCATCCCATTCTAACACCGTTCCCTAAACAAGATGAAGGGCTCAAAAAATGGTTCCTTTCCATTTTGGGATTTATATTTAACGTGCAGAATCTGGTTTCTAGTGTCACGGTAAGTTTATCGACAAACTGTTGATGGCAGCCAACATAACCAGAAGCTACGGTTGTTCCTTTGGCTACCCCAAAGCCTGATCTAAATCTTTGATCAGGTCGTCTACGTCCTCAAGCCCCACCGAGAGGCGCACCAAACCTTCACTAATCAGGTGGGCCTTCCTCTCTTCGGCGGTGTAGCTGGCGTGGGTCATGCTGGCAGGATGTTCGGCAAGGCTTTCCGCATCTCCAAGGCTAACCGCACGGGTCCACAATGTCAGCCGATTCATAAATTGCCGGCCGTGCTCAACGCCTCCTTTGGCTTCAAAAGCAATCATGGCTCCAGGCAATTTCATCTGCCGATTGGCAAGTTTGTGGGCAGGATGTGAAGTCAGCCCTGGATAAGCAACGGAAGCTGCCTGGGGGTGGGATTCTAAAAAAGCGGCAATTTTGGTAGCGGAGGCACAGTGCTTTTCCATGCGGATCGGAAGCGTTTTGATCCCTCGCAGCACAAGGTAAGCGTCCATAGGGGATAAGCAAGCACCGGTTAGCTCTTTGAGGCCAACCTTTCGCATCAGCGTCATGGCTTCATTCGTACCGATCGCGGCACCGGCAATGACGTCTCCATGGCCGTTCAGATATTTGGTCAGGGAGTGGATCACCATGTCGGCTCCCAAATCAAGAGGGCGCTGCAGATAGGGCGTGCAATAAGTGCTATCTACCACCACCATTGCCGAGCAGTTTGCCTTCACGGTTTCGGCGACCTTGGCAATATCAATCAGCCTCATGTTGGGATTGGCAGGTGTCTCGAAAAAGACAAGTTTAGTATTAGAATTTAAATATATTTTTAGATTGTTGGGATCGGTTAAATCTAGGGGATGGACTTTAATTCCAAATTCAGGAAGGATGTGGTTGACAAGAGAATGGGTGCAGCCATAAAGGGTGGCATCAACTATAACCTCATCATTCGGGCGCAGAAAGGTCCAAACCAAAGAGCTAATCGCCCCCATTCCAGAACCAAACGCAACCGCGGCTTCGCCATTTTCCAAGTTCGCAAGGCGGCTTTCTAAGAGCTGGACGGTGGGGTTGGTGATTCGGCTGTAGATCATCCCTGGCTCATCGCCACTGAACCGTGCTGCGCATTGTTCAGCCGATTCAAACCCATAGGTTGATGTGTAATATATTGGTGGGTTCAAGGCACCGTGCTCATGGGAGCTATGATTTTGGCTATGAATGGCTCGAGTTGAGAATCCCCATTGATCGGTTGCTAGTGAATCATCTTGTTTGGCCATCCTGACCATAGTGTATTGCCTTTCGGCAAGATTCTGAGCTTTGTGAAGGGACCTTTTTAGAAAGATTCTTCGTTATTTAAAATGGGTATGAAGAGGGTTGCAAAAGTGTTGGCGATCGCAAGTTTAATAGCTGCGCTTGTTTTCTCTTCTCTTGCCATTTACTTTTTTGTTCGGCTAGGCACTCTGGTGACTAAGCATCCCGGATAAGGTTTTGGCTTGCCAAACTCAAGCGCGACGTGCATGTGAAGTCAAACTTCAGCTACTGGTTTAAGAAACCGTCGAAAGTGGCCCATGGGTTTGAGCCACAAAATTTTCAACCATCCGCATCCCTGATTCAGTAAGGATAGACTCGGGATGAAATTGAACCCCTTCAATGGGAAGGGTATCGTGGCGAATTCCCATTATTTCATCATCGTCAGCCGAAGTGGCTGAAACGACAAATCCAATTGGAGGCTGGTCTCTTTTGATCACCAAGGAGTGGTACCGAACGGCAAGAAAAGGGTCTGGCATTCCTTCAAAAACGCCTTTGCCGTCATGCGCTATTGGCGATCTTTTTCCGTGCATAATCCGCTTGGCAAGGACAATGGGGGATCCCGTAACTTCACCAATCGCCTCATGGCCCAAGCAAACCGCAAAGATCGGAACCAAGTTTTTTGGCGCTGTCAGGCTCCATTTGAGGATATCAAGGCAGACTCCACTTTCCTTGGGCGTGCATGGTCCTGGAGAAAGCAAGATGCCGCTTGGCATGATGTCTAAGCACCCTTCCAGATCAATCTGATCATTACGATGCACTTCAACCGTCTCGCCACACTGGCCCAAGTATTGGACCAGGTTGTAGGTGAAGGAATCGTAATTATCGATAACCAAAATCATGGTGGCTTTCCAAAGGTTACCATTCAGGCTATCTTACAGCTAGCCGCAGGCCACCGTTTTGTAGGCAATTGCAGCCAAAGTCAAAGTAAGGCTTTCTTCAAGGCAAAACGAGACTTGAAGGTGGTGAGTGAACACAGATGCCGTCCTCGGGCGTATAGAATGAAGAGTAGAAAGCGAGGGTCTACGCCCTAGGTTAGATGAAAAGGATATGAGAAAGCTACTTTTAAGATGGATTTTGCTTGCCATTTCCGTGGCGGCGGCTTCAATGATCAGTCAGGCTCTGGGCCTAGGTTTCAAGCTCAACCTCAGCTTGGATCACTCGCTAAGCCACAATTCTGGGCAGTTTTTGACTCTCTTGGTGGGAGTTGCCGCCCTCGCCTTCTTAAACGCAACCGTCGGCAGGATTATCAAATTCCTGACGGTGCCAATCAGCTGCTTAACTTTGGGGCTTTCCACTTTAGTTGTCAATGCGCTGATATTATGGGCTGCGGCTGAGCTTCAGCTTGGCTTTATCATCACTGGCAGCGGGTTTAACGGATTTTTGGCCGCCTTTGTGGCTAGCATTCTCATCGCGTTTATCAATGGAATTCTGGGAACATTCCTTGGTGATGACGACAAAAAGTCGGATAATAACTGAGCAGCTTCTTTAGTCTCATGCTGGGATTGAGCGCACTGAGAGTGAGCTAAAGAGTCACAATAGTTAAGAGGTGAAGAGGGGCCGCGTTTCTTCGATTTTCAATCAGGCTAAGGAGATTGGCCGCACCGCTTGGTTGCTCCTTCTTGGCATTGCTCTGTTTTTGCTGGGGTCGGCGCTTAGTTTTCAACCGGTTATCAAGCCATTTTTGGAAGGGCTTGGTGATGTCGCTTCCAAAATCCTTGCCCCCGTTTTGCCTCCAACCCAAGAAGTCTATGCAGCCCATCTTTTAGGAGGAGCGCTACTTGTTCTTGCCATCGTCGTCATCATCATGGCGATCCGGCGCGCCTTTTTGCACCTGATGCAGACGATTGACCCGACCCTAGCTCAGGGCAATTTGGGTGAGATTTATTTGCGCAGGCGGCGCCTTGCCCAGGGTCCAAAAATCGTGACTCTTGGCGGAGGAACTGGGTTGAGCACGCTTCTGCGTGGATTGAAGAGCCACACTTCGAACATTACCGCGGTTGTGACGGTGACCGATGATGGTGGCAGTTCAGGAAGGTTAAGTGTGGATCTTGGCATTATTCCGCCTGGTGATATTCGGAACTGTCTGGCGGCACTTGCCGATTCAGAAAAGACTATGGGCGATCTGTTCCAGTACCGATTCAAAGGGGCAGCTGGTTCATTAAGTGGGCATAGTCTAGGCAATTTGCTGATCGCGGCCCTTGTTGATCAAGCGGGAGGGGATTTCGACAAAGCCATCGAAGCGGCAAGTAAGGTTCTCACCATCACCGGCAGCGTGATGCCCAGCACAACCGAGCGGGTAGGTCTAAAGGCGTTGCTCTCGGATGGAAGAGAGGTTTGCGGTGAATCGAACATTGTTGGCCATGGGCGGCTTATTAGTCGGATTCTGCTTGACCCACCGGGAGTGGCTCCTCATGCTCCTGCCTTAAAAGCCATTGCCGAGGCAGATCTCATTGTTATTGGGCCTGGTTCCATTTATTCTTCCGTCATTCCTAACCTACTGGTGCCAGGCATTGCGGATGCGATTAGCCAATCAAAAGCAATCAAGGTTTATATCTGCAACGTGATGACTGAACCTGGAGAGAGTGATTCTTTCAATGCATCGGAGCACGTGAGCGCCATTCAGGTGAACGCGCCAAGAAGAGTTTTTGACTATGTCCTTGTCAACACTTCGCGTCCAAGCCAAGCCATGTTAGACAGGTATGAGCAGAGTGGTCAGCATTTTGTTGAGCCAGATTATGACCAAATTAAAAAAATGGGTTTTCGGGTGATCACTGGAAACTTCATAAGCGAGTCAGATTTTGTTCGGCACGACCCTTCTCGCATCGCGGCGAGGCTGATCAAGCAGGTCACTGGCACTGGTTGAGGACTCTAGCAAAGAACTGAGTGGACAGACCAGGCAATATTATCAGATGGTCTGATTAGGTGTTGAACGAAAAAAAAGTTTAGAAAGTTCACACAGCACTGCACGTTTTTGCAAAAGATGTGTTACATTTAATTTTAGCGTTTCTTTGAAACGCGGGAACTATGTTATGAAACGACGCGCTTTACGCTGATCGAACTTCTCGTCGTCATCGCAATTATTGCGATTTTGGCGGCTATCCTCTTCCCAGTTTTTGCTCAGGCAAAAGCAGCGGCGAAGAAGGCAGTCGAAATTTCCAACAATAAGCAGTTGGACCTTGGTGCTCTTCAGTATGAAACCGACAATGATGACTATTTCATGTTGTCGACGTGGAACAGCACCTACGATACTGCACTCCCCACTCTGGACAGCATCTACCTTGATGAAGCCTATCCTTACATCAAGAACCGAGGCATCATGCAAGATCCGATGGATCCTGCCTCTGTACAGCAAAGAGAATTTCCTGGACCTGGCCAAGGGTTAACCGACCCCAGCACCCTAACTGGAACCTTGCAAGAGGAAGTATCCTTATTCAACTGGTGTGCTACCGCAGATTGGGGTGTGAACTTCCAGTACATGGGCCCAACGCTTTACGAACCATCGAATCCAGTCGGCCCGGCGGTTCCTACTGCAATATCAAGCACACAAGTCGTGCGCCCAGGTGATGCCTACATGGCTCTCAGTTCCGTCTGGAATCGCGATGCGGCTGGAAATCCTTTTGGCGGCGGAAACGCGGGAGTTGACGCACCTTGTATTTTGGACGGAAATGGTAATGACACTCGCCCCGGAGTTTCAAATGGTCAGATCACCTACTGGTACGGCGGTTGGAACCCAACAACTCCGCTTGCTTGGAACGTGTTTGGTGGAGTTTGGCCCTGGTACAACAGCGGCCATACAGTCGTCATTTCCTACAATGATGGTCACGTGAAAGCGCTTGACATTACCCAAGTCGCAGCCGGCTGTAACGTTCTTGATGGATGGGCTGGTGAAATCACAAACGAGTCCATTTACAACTGGTCAACTACGTTCTGATCGGAATCATTAGATTCTAGTCTCGCGCCGCTTGGGATTTTTTCTCAAGCGGCGAACCAGTTTACAGAGGCATCGAACATGGAAAAATCCGTTCAAGACAATCAATCGGCATTGAAGAAATTTGGGCTACCTGCGGTGGCAGGAATCTTCCTGCTTATTGCAATCTTTGTTATCGTCAAAACAATACTTCATATGAACAACGTCCGGACAACCGTTATCGGTGCCACCGACATTGCTCATACGTTGGTGCAAGAAAGCAGCAAAACAAAAGGAGCGGTCCCCGCCGATCGCTATGCTCAGTTCAAGAAGACTCTGACCGGAATGGGAGCGGGTCCTTCAAAATAATCACATCTCAGTTCTATGTTATCGCATCAAATGAAAAATCTCATCAATACTAAGAAAACTTCTACATTCGTCACCCTTACCTTTGCTGCCGTGATCATTGGCGTAGCACTATTTGGATGTTCTGGAGGCGGTAATTCAGTAGCCGGCGCAACTCAATCTGCTAATCAGTTTGTGAAAACCGGTAGCAAAACCCAAAACGTAGCTTCACCCGCTCAGCAAGCCCAAATGAGGGCAGGTCTAAAGACCATGGGCGGAAAGTAGCCAAGTTGGCTGTAGCCTTAGTAGAGCCTGCAAAGTCGAATAACTAGCCCGGAAGTTGGCCTCGAGAAGTAGACTTGCAAGCACTTCTCAAGTAAGCACGCCGACGTATTCAGAACCATAACGATTTCAAAAAAAGGCAGTCAGATTAAAGCCAAGAGAGGTCAAGAATTGAAAAAGACTTGACTGCTCTTGGTAGTTTTCATCTCATTCAAAGTGGCCGTAAGCCAGGTTTAGTAGATGACTTTGTTGAGGGGGTACTCAACAAGACCAGTGGCACCAGCTCGCTTGAGTGCAGGAATGAGGTCCCTGACCTGATTATGGTCAAGAATGACCTCAGCCGCAATCCAGGCGGAATCGGCAAGTGGGCTTAAAGTCGGGTTTTGAAGGCTTGGCAAAATGCCAAGAATTTCTGCCTGCTTTGCCACAGGCAGGTTCATTTTTAATCCCACAAGTTTTGCTGCGTTCATGGCTCCCGTTAACAAGATTTGAAGGCTTTCGATCTTAATCCGCTTGGCTTCATCAGAAAGGGCGGCTTTATTGGCTATAAATCGGGTTGTGCTGGTGAGCAAAGTTTCAACAATTCTCAGGTTGTGAGCTCGTAAAGAATTTCCCGTTTCTGTATTCACAACAATGGCATCCACTAGAGCCGGTACCTTGACTTCACAAGCTCCCCAAGAAAACTCAACTTGAGCCGATACACCGGATTGGGTTAAGTATCTTTCCGTTAATCTTACGTATTCGGTGGCAATCCGCTTTCCATCCAAATCCTTGACCGACTGGATGGGACTATCGTTGTGAGCGGCAAGAACAACCCGAATTGGATTGTTCGTTAATTTGCTGTATCGCAGCTCGCAAATTTCTTCGACCACTGCGCCGGTGTCTTTGATCCAATCCAGACCGGTGAGGCCCGCGTCGATGACCCCTTGCTCCACATAGCTTGGAATCTCTTGAGGGCGCAATAAAATAGGCTCAATCTCGGGGTCATCACTAACCGGCTGATAAGATCGAGACGACACTCGAAAGCTGTAGCCAGCCTTTTCAAAAAGAGCAAAAGTTGGCTCTTGCAGGCTGCCTTTGGGTATGCCAAGTTTGAGAATCATATCCTAAGTTTACTGACAGACGTCCGGAATCATAGGCGTGCGATGCCAGAACCTTCCGAAATAGCTTGAGGAATTGAAGTTGGTCGGAGTTCTTCGGTACCCTAAGGTATGCCTTTGGTGCGCGTCTTTGTGACTCTTAAGCCTTCTCTTTTGGATTCAGCCGGCAAGGCCGTTTCTGATAGTCTTCTGAAACTTGGATATCAGGAAGTTGAAAAGGTTAGGATCGGCAAAGTTATTGAACTGCAATTAGAATCGTATGATGAGGCAAGAGTCAAGCAGATGTGCAGCCAAATTCTTGCCAATCCCGTGATCGAGGACTTTAAAGTCGAGGTTCAAAAGTGAAGGTTGCCGTTATTCAATTGCCTGGCTCAAATTGCGACCAGGATGCCCTCTTTTCTTTGCGAAATGACCTTAAAGTTGATGCGGAATACGTTTGGCACGATCAACACGATCTCACCGGCTTTGATGCGGTTTTTGTGCCCGGCGGATTTAGTTATGGCGACTATTTGCGATGCGGGGCTATGGCAGCCCGATCCCCAATTATGGAGTCTGTGCGCCAATTTGCCGAAGAAGGAAAACTGGTTCTTGGAGTCTGCAATGGTTTTCAGATCCTGTGTGAGCTGGGATTATTGCCCGGCGCACTGATCTTGAACGCGGGACAAAAGTTTATTTGCCAAGATGTGTATTTGAAGGCAGAAAACCGAACCTCACCTTGGACCCGAAGCGCCGAGGGTGTCTTGCGCATTCCCATCGCTCATGGCGAAGGCAGGTTTGTTGCCGACCCCGAAACCATTCAGCAGTTGGAAGCCAATCAACAAATTGCCTTTCGATACGTAAACCAGCAAGGGCTTCTCAATCAAGAGGCCAACGTCAACGGCTCCATGGGAGCGATTGCTGGCGTCTTAAATCAGGCTGGCAATGTGTTGGGACTGATGCCCCATCCTGAACGTGCTACCAATCCCATATTTGGGTACCAAGACGGCCTAAAAATCCTAGGTGCCCTCAACCCCTGCCTGGCATCAAAAGAATCGTTGGAACCCGCACTTGCCCATTAGCAAGGTCCAATTCTTAGCCAGACTTGCCTATAGTCACGACCCACATGGCGCATTTTGGCTTCGGCAAGGGCCCTACTGATTTCCGGTGGGATAAAGCGGTATTTGGTTTTCGTCTGGCTTTTTGTAACCTAGGCTTCTGGCTTTGGCCTCTCGGCCCGCATTACTTTCAAGGTTGACCTGTTGTCGGAGCAGAGTTGTGCGGTCAAGCTCTACTTTATCCATCTTTTGCCTGTCTTGGGACGTTTTAACCTTTTGGCTGGTGTTGTTGTGGAGGGCATCTCTGGCTAAAAAGGCGCCAAAGGCAATGCAGCAGATGATCAAAAAAACGGTTCCTGCTAGCCTCTTCATGGCTAAAGTATAGCCGTTGTCACATCAAAAAACTTAAGAAATCAGGAGATTCCAAAGATTAGCTAACAACTTGGCTCATGATCATGTTGGTGTGACCAGCCCTTCCGGCAGGAACTCCAGCGGTTATGACCACCATTTCTCCTACCTTGAGTTTCTTCTTCCGCAAGAATGCATCTATCGCGGTGTTGACGCATTCATCGGTGGTGCCAGGCAAGGGTAAGCAAATCGATTCGACTCCCCAAACCACTGCCATCTGAGCTCTCACTTTTGGATTCCAAGCCACACATAAAATCGGAGTCTTTGGCCGGAACTTACTGACAAATCGTGCGGTTTCTCCGCTTGTGGTGGTGGTAATAATTGCCTGGGCGTTTAGCTCTGCCGCCAGCTCCGATGCGCTGTGGGCAACCGCCTCGGTTTGAGAAATGCCAACCGCGCACTTCTCCGTAAAGCGTGCTTCTTGGCGAGTTCGATCATAAATTGATTCAGCCTTGGCAACCAGCCTAGCAATTGTTTTCACCGAATCAATGGGGAAGTCTCCCGCCGCGGTTTCACCGGAAAGCATGACCGCGTCGGACCCATCAAGAGCCGCATTCACAACGTCAGTAGCCTCGGCTCGGGTTGGGCGTCCGGTGTGCATCATGCTTTCTAACATCTGGGTTGCAGTGATCACGGGCTTGCCTGCATCACCACATTTTTCGATGATAGTCTTTTGGGCCACAGGCACGTCCTCGATGTCCATTTGGAGGCCCAAATCACCCCTTGCAACCATGATTAAATCCGCAATTTTCAGCAGTTCCTCAATGTTTTCTAGGGCGGCTCTTGTTTCAATTTTTGCGCAAATTCGGATTGAGGGATCGTACTTATCGATTTCTCGGCGTAAGGCGCGCAGATCGGCGGAATCTCGAACGTAACTGAGGGCGATGTAATCAGCTCCAACTTTGCAGCCTTCGCGGATGTCAATGAGGTCTTTATCGGTCAGGCTTGGAACATCAAAACTCTTTCCAACAACGGTCAAGCCTTTGCGGCTTTTAACTACACCCCCGCAGACGACGTAAGCATCGAACATTCCTGCTTTTTGACCGGTGATTCTAATCTCAACCTCGCCATCGCCAAGTAAAATGCGGTCTCCTGGCTCAAGGACTTTTAAGATTTCTTCCTGGTCTATGGGCAGCAAGGCTTCAGAGGAGCTGGGAGATCCAACCAGAATTGTGGATCCGGTTGTCACTTCAACTTCCCCTCCTTTGATTTCAGCAAGGCGGAACTTTGGACCTGCCAAATCCACCAAAACCGCAACTGGATCAATATCGGCGCTGAGCTCCCGCACGGCTTCAACCCAAGCACTGCGAGTTTCCCAATCTCCATGAGAGCAGTTGATGCGAGCGACATTCATCCCCGCTTCAATGAGCTCATGAATTTTGTCTTTGGTTGCGGTGGCTGGTCCTAGTGTGCATACGATTTTGGTGCGGCGCTTCATAATTTTGTCCGGCGCCGACAACTGAACGCCGCGGCTGAACCTAGTAAAATTATGGGACTTTACTCTGCCAATTTACAGTGAACTAGAGGAAAGTTCGCCGAAAAGGGTGCAAACGCCCTGAACCTTTTTGTAAAGACGCTGATGCAGCGGCCGTCGCAAGCGGCTATGAGTGCTTCCAAGTGGGCTTAAGAGCCTTCCATTGGTCTTCAAATTCAACCAATAGCTTTTCCATCGCCGCAAACCCATTTAGCCAAAATTCTCGATCGCCCAATTCAACTCCAACATGGTTCATCAACTCAAACGGAGTTTCAGATCCGCCTCTTGCCAGCATATCAAGATACTGATCGGCAAAGGCGGGCCCTCCCGATTTTGCTTTGCCAAACAAAGACAACACCAAAAGCTCACCAAAACTATAGGCATACACATAGAAGGGCGATCCAATAAAGTGAGGGATGTAGCTCCAGAAATGGCGGTGCTCGTCACCCAGCTTTACGCTGTCGCCAAACATCGCTTGAAGTTCTTGCTGCCAGATACTTCCAAAATCCTCAGCTGTTAGCTCACCTTCTTCTCTGCGTTTGCGGTGGACTTGTTTTTCGAACCTGTACATGGCGGCTTGGCGGAAAATGGTGGCAAAAATTCCTTCTAGTTTTTCTGCATAGAGGGCAAGTTTGTCTTTTGGAGACGCCTCTTTGACTAAGTTTTCAAAGACAAGCATTTCTCCAAAAGTGCTAGCGCACTCCGCTAACGGCAAGGTTCCGTGAAAATTAAGATAGCTTTGCTTTCGACTTAAGGAAGCATGGACCCCGTGACCCAACTCATGAGCCAAGGTCATGACATCGTCCGATTTGTTGAGATAAGACATAAACACCACCGGATGGGTATCGGGGGTGTTGTAGGCGCAAAAAGCGCCCGATCGTTTTCCTTCTCTCGGCTCTGCGTCAATCCAAGATTTATCAAAGAATTCCTCGGCTCTACGGCCCAGCTCGGGGCTAAATGCAGAAAAGGATTTTAAGGTCATCTCTTTTGCCTCTGCAAAGCTGACTTCGCCTTCAGCCTCAAAAAGCGGGGCGTAGCGGTCCACGTGGGTCAGCTCTGGCAAGTCTAAGATTTCTTTTTTGATCCTATAAAAGCGCTCAACTAAGCCGTAGTTTTCTTTGCAAAGATCAATAACCAGGTCCACAACCTCTTGACCCAGTTCATTAGAGAGGTGCCTTGCCTGTTCCGGGGAGTCAAATTTTCTTAAGCGGTCATCAACCGCCTTGTCTTGAAGCAAGGTGTTGTAGGTGAAAACAAGGACTCTTTCCAAATCCTTAAGTCCGGAGGCAAGTGAGGATGCAGCCGCCAGCCGAAAGCGCCGGTCTGACTCTCTGAGATTAGAAAGCAGGGGCTCAAGGGTTAGTTTTTCGGAGTCTCCCGTCTCTGGGTTCTGAAAGGTAAAAAGATAGTTGGCAGTAACTTCTTCAAAGAGTCTTTCCCAAGCTCTGCAGCCAGTGTTAGCGGTTTCTTCTAAGACTGCCTCTTCTTTTTCAGACAATCGGTGATGTTTGTAAAGTCTTGCATGGTTGACAAAATGCCGGTATTGACCAAGTTGAGGATCTTGCAGACATTTTTCGATGACCTCATCGGGAGCGGTTTGCAGTTCAAGTTCAAAAAAGAGAGTTGCCACGCTGAGGGCACTGGCTTTTTCCATTTGCTTGGCAATAAAGGCTCCCATCGCGGGGTTTCCGGTGTCGGCAGCGTAGACAAGGCTTGCGTAGCCAATGGGCTTAGAGGCCTCTGCAGAGAGTCTTTCTGCCTCTTGGATTGCGGCGAGAAGGGTGGTCGCATCGAGGCTAGACGAGTTAATTTTACCTCTAAAGTTGTTTTCAAACTGTTTGGCCTGGGCGGTAAGGCGATCCCAGGTTTTGTCGATCTCGGGGTCATTGGGGGATTGAAAAAGGGCCGACAAATCCCATCGGATGGCAAGTTCTGCAGTCGCGGTCATCGTTTCTTCAGTATAACCGCCGAGTCTGTTCAACTTAGGGCTCGGGGTAAAAGAATTCCGCCATTTAAAACATTTCTAAAGAAAGTTGCAACGATTCCAAGAATTAGAAGGTATACAAAAAGTAGGAATTGTATGGTTTTTGGATGCACTGATCGAAGTTCGCAAACCCGTAGCCTCATCATCTCTAAGATGTACGAGTTGGTTTGTGATCTTGGCTATCGCAAAGTCAACATGGAAGAAGTTGCCGCTGCCGCCAACGTAAGCAGGGCCACCGTCTACAGCCATTTCCCCGATAAAGAAGAGCTAATGATTGCAGTTTTAAGGGATCTGACCTTAAAAGATCAAGAAGTTCTGAGAGAGATCATCCAGAGCCGAGGCAGTGTTGTCGAGCGGTTTGCCAAGTTCCTTGAGGCCCGAATTAAGCTGAAATTAGAGCGGTGCCGAACAACTCAATCCAGCCTCGATGACTTGTTTTCTCTTGCCCGACATCGCATGCTTGCGGTGCGTGCCGAGTTTCTCAAAACCGATACTGGGCTTCTTGCCGAACTGCTCATTGAAGGAAAACTAGAGGGAACATTCCAGGTGGATAACGCCATGACGGCGGCTGAATCGATGCTGCTGGCAACCCATTGTTTTATGCCCTATTCCCTGACCATCCCCGAGTTGGGAGACCTTGACACCTTGAATTACCGTTTGACAGCCATGATCGACATGTTCCTGAAGAGCCTCGGAGTCAAAACCAACTCCAACCCCAAATCTCCCACAAAGAAGGGAGATTCTAGCCCTAAAGTGCTAACAAATAAATAAACAATCCATAGATTTTGTATAGAAGAGAGAACCATGCCCACAGAAACCTTAGAATCACAAAAAACAGAAACGTCTCCGCAGCCTTCAATGCCCGAGCCAATCGCGCAGGCGCCAGAGAAGGAAAAGAAGAAGCCACCGATCACCGCCATCAGCATCGCGCTGGTGCTTATTGTGATTGGCGGCATCTTGGGTTATCGGATGTGGAGCTTCAATCAGACTCATGCCGTCACTGACGATGCGGAAATCTCCACCGACACGGTTAGTTTGATCCCTCAAGTGACGGGCACCATCGCCCAGGTTTATGTTCATGACAACCAAGCGGTTAAGGCTGGGCAGCTGCTGGCGACGATTGACCCTAGGCAGTTCTTGGCCCAGGAGCAAGAAGCGCAAGCGAACTTGGATGCGGCATTGGCAGAAGCCAAAAGCGCAGGGGTTGGGGTTGATCTGACAGCCGCTACCGGTAACGCCCAAATCTTACAAAACCAAGGTGTTGTTGGGCAAGCCGAAAGCGGTATTATGAGTGCTGCCGCCAATGTGGCTAAAGCGAATGCAGGAATTGAAAATGCAGCGGCAGGTCGAGTCTCAGCAAAAGCAAGCATTCTGTTTGCAAGGTCTGCTTATTCCAGCGCACAAGCAGGGGTTAGCAAGGCCGAGGCGCAGCTGACGGCGGCGCAAGCCATTGTGAGGAGCGCACAAGCGGCGGTTGCTTCTGCAAACTCCAACGTCAGTACGGCTCAGTCCACTTATAATCTTGCCGAGGTTACCGCCCGTCGGTACCAAAACCTTTACCAGCAAGGCGCCATCAGCAGGCAGGTTGCCGATGAAAAGGCAACCGCTGCCGAAATCGCAAGTTCGGGACTTGCTGCCGCTAAGCAACAGTTAGCGGCAGCCGAGGCGAATCTGGCAACTCAGCAGGCCAATTTGGATAGTGCTCAGCAGGGAGTCAAGTCCGCCAACGACGCTGTTCAACAGGCTCGGGCCCAGGTTCAGGTTGCGGAAAGCCAAAGCAACGCGGCGTCTGCTGGTTACAATCAGGCACTTGCAGAAAGAAGCGCAGCACAGCAAGCGGTCAATGAAGCTCAGCAACGGCAAAAGCAGGCGGAAGGTCAGTTAGCCCAAGCCATGACGTCCAACACTCAAATTAGCGTTTCCAAGGCTCAGCAGCTTCAGGCCCTTGCCAAGGTGGAGCAGGCCCGAGCCGCTTTGGCCCAGGCCCAACTGAACCTGAGCTACACAAAAATTTATGCGCCAATAGACGGCATGGTCACCAACAAGCAGATTGATCCCGGCCAATTGGTGAGTCCGAACGCTCCGATTATGACCTTGGTCCAGCAAAAGGGTGCCTATGTGGTGGCCAATTACAAAGAAACCCAGATGGATGGGATTGTGCCAGGAGACAAAGTTGAAGTGACAGTTGATGCCTTTCCAGGTACAACCTTCCAAGCCACCGTCCAAAGCATCCAGGCCGGTACTGGTTCTAGCTTCACCCTCTTGCCACCCGATAACGCAAGCGGAAACTTTACCAAAGTAGTTCAGCGCATTCCGGTTAAGATCGTGTTTGTGCCAGGACAAAAGTTGTTGGATCAGCTTCGCGATGGTATGTCTGTCACTGCCGTCACTAGTGTTAAGAACTAACAGAGTCAGTTGAAGTTAATTCAGAAAATTATTCAAGGAGGTAAGTATGTCAGCTAGTGCAACTCTAAACAGGAACCAGCCATCTGGTCCCGCTCGCCCAACTGCAGCAGTAGACAGCGTTGATAGCGATGCCATGCAATATACATCCATCACAAGGTGGATCGTTTTGATTGCTGTCATGCTAGGCACCCTCCTTGAAGTGCTTGATACAAGCATTGTCAATGTTGCAATCCCAGACATGATGGGAAATCTTGGCGCCACGATTAACGAAATCGGTTGGGTTAGTACGGGATACATTGTTGCCAATGTGATCGTGCTTCCTTTAACCGGTTGGCTTTCTAGTTTCTTTGGCAGAAGGCTGTACTTAACCGCATCCATTATCCTCTTTACTCTTGCTTCGTTCCTCTGTGGCAATGCCCATTCCTTAGGAGAATTGATCGGGTTTAGGATTTTTCAGGGGATGGGTGGAGCAGCACTCCTAAGCAGTGCTCAAGCCACTTTAATGGAAGTGTTTCCCCGCAAACAAATTGCCATGGTGCAGGCCATTTTTTCGGTTGGAGTTGTGTTTGCTCCCACAGTGGGACCCACCCTTGGCGGATACATCACCGATAACCTGTCTTGGCGGTGGATCTTCTTTGTGAACATTCCAATTGGCATCTTGGCTGCATTCTTGGTTTGGACCTTCCTAAAGGATTCGAAATTTCAGTCCAAACCGAAAGGCGGAATTGATTTCATTGGCATTGGTTTATTAGCGATTGGGTTAGGAAGCATGCAGACGGTCTTGGAAAAAGGAAATGAAGAGGGCTGGTTCCACTCGAACTTAATCATCGGGCTTTCAGTCTGCGCGGCCATCGCTTTGTACAGCTTTGTCGTGTGGGAACTCTACACTGATAATCCGGCAGTGAACCTCCGAGTCCTTTCCAATCGAGGCTTTACCGCTGCAACAACAATGGCGGCCGTGCTGGGATTTGGTCTCTATGGAGGAGTCTTTATATTGCCAATCTTTTTGCAAGAGGTGCGTGGCTTTACGCCCACTCAAGCTGGTATGGCCCTGTTTCCTGGAGGTGTTGCTACAATCCTTATTCTGCCTATCATAGGTCGGATGCTCAAAAAGGTGCAGCCACGATACTTTGTGCCATTCTCTAGCATCATTGGGTTCTTTGCCTTTTGGGGCTTAGGCAGGTTGACAACCAACAGCAGTACCGATCAGATTTATTTTCCCTTAGTGTTAAGGGGTATCTCGGTTGGTATGATGTTTTTGCCGCTCAGCCTTTCTGCTCTAACTGGGTTGCAGCCTAAAGATATTCCTGGTGGTACTGGCATCTACAATCTATCAAGGCAGCTTGGCGGAAGCTTAGGAATCGCGTTTCTAGCCACCTTCGTTGATCATCAAAGCACCATTATTCGAGCCAATCTCAGTACTTTTGTCAACAGCGGCAACCCTGCTTTTCAGCAAAGGTTTTTGTATCAAGTGCAATATTTCATGTCTAAGGGATATCCCTATCAAATTGCCCAGTCTATGGCTTATAAAGCTACTCAGGGTGCAGTTGCCTTGCAGGCATCGGTTATTACATTTAATGAAGGCTTTCAGATTATTGCCTTTGCATTTTTGATTGGAATTCCGATGTTCTTCTTGCTAAGAAAAGGTACGGTTCATGCCCGAGTTGACGCTCACTAATCTCTTAAGAGGCATCAGAATTAGCCAGAATCTTGAGTGCAAGGTGTCCCTGCCTAGAGTCTGTACTTCTTGTGGCTTAAGGCTTCAGACCCAAGTTGAGGCTCGACGGAATTGGCGGTAGTCCACAGGTCTTTGCAAGTGACCAACTAAGAAGTTCGGCCAACCAACCATAAAATCCAACTTGTAATTGTCTCCCGCACCAATCAGAACCAGCGGCACCGATGATGCTTCTCGATGAGCCATTTTAGCCTCCGCAAAATCTTCGTAACCTTGGATTTCATGAGGCTTGATAAGGGTAGCAAGGAGATCTACAAAAATAAGGTCTGCGCCAGCACATTGATCTAAGGCATAGGACCAATCTTCGTAGATGTCGAGGACGTCCGATGGGTGCAATCCTTGCTTAGCCGCCGCAATCAGGTCTTCGTCTCGAGTGATTATGACAAATCTCATAGAGTTAATTTGCGCTTACTTCAGAATAAGGTGCAAAGACAATGGAATAAGTATGCCATGAATGGTCCTGAACCCGGAAATCTACCCCACAGAATAAACTAAAAAGATGGAGGAAGCTCGAGCCTTCGTCGAAAAAGCGTTCGAAAAGCTTCGCGTCCGGCGCGGCTACTCAGACCGAGCCAACCAGTACCAGCTTGCCTTGCTGTTGTTTGACCTCATTGAGCAAGGAACTCCAAGCGCTATCGAGGCTCCAACCGGTATAGGCAAATCGTTGGCATGCCTTGTTCCCGCCATCGCTCATGCCCTCACCGGAAAGAAAGTGGTGATTGCAACCTACACTAATATCCTTGCCGAGCAGTACTCCAGCAAAGATTTGCCGCTTGCTCTGTCTCTGTTTGATGAAGTTCTGGCACCACCTCCTGCTTTCTTGATTGGTAGGCAACGATATCTGTGTCTGACCTCATTACGAGAGGCAACCGAGGGCAGAAAGCCCTTGGTCCCTGTTCCTTTTGATGGGCCGAGAATGTGCGTCGCGGAAGCGAAAGTTGGCCAAGAGAAAGAAGTGAAGCAGCTGTTTTCACGCCGAGGTCTAACTCAGCAAAAGGTCAATCAGCTGTGGAGTGCATCGGCAGCCCCCGCTGCTTGCCCCGCGCGGTTGTGCCCCGATTACGATGCCTGCTTTTACTACCGGGCAAGGGAAGAAGCCCTTCGATCAAACCTTGTCATTACCAATCACTCGGTGGTCATTCAGGATGCACTCATGAAGAACCATGACCCCGAGGCGGAAGCCGAAAAAGAGCAAAACGGAATGCTGGGAACGCCGGATTACATCATCTTGGATGAGGCCCATGACTTTCCGCAAGCCGCCATGAATGGCCTAGAGTTTGTCTTAGACTCAAAAAGGTTGGACCTTGTTGCGGCCATGGCAAAAAGAGTCGAGGTCCATCTTGCCGCATTTTCCGCCGGCTTTACCAAAGAGCACCAGAGAACGGAGGGTGCCAAGTTTATCGAAGTCATGGTGCAAAGCGCAAAGATTGAATTAGATTTGTTAGCTCCTTCCATTGGCCACGGAATGGTGTTGGCATCCGATCCCGAAGAGTGGATTCAACATCCCAGCCTCCAAGAGCGGGTTGCCCCGTCCGTCACCGATGCAACCGTGAAACTTGCCGAATCCATCCAATCGACCTGCGAGAGGTACGCATCCGAAGTTGAAAATGCAATCAGGGCGTGGGAACTAGCAGGAGCCTGCACGGAGCAATCCGCCCAAAAGCTAGAAGCAACGATTCGAAACCATCTGCTTGCGATCAAAGAGACCGGAGCCGGAGTTCATGCCGCCCTTTTTCCGCGGCCAGGGAATTTAGGTTGGGTTGCAGAGGAACCGGTTGGGTTCGGACAACTTTCGGCGGCCGTGCGATGTGATCCGATTGACCTTGCCCCTCAGCTAGATCATCTCCTTTGGCAAAAGGTGCCGGTAACATGCCTGTCAGCCACTCTTGCCATAGACGGCGCCTTTGATTTCTTTGAGGGCCTTTCTGGATTCAAAGCCCAGTTTGAAGAAATCCTGCCATCTCCTTTTGACTACTCATTCCAAGCCGGATTATATCTTCCGCCGCCTGGCACTATTCCTGATCCTTCCCAAAGTAGAGGCGATGGTCAAGACGTCTATTACTCTGCAATAGCCAAGGAAGTTCAAGGCATTATCCGAGCCATGGAGGGCAGAACATTGGTGCTATTTCACAGCCGTAAAGAAATGGAAGAGGTCCATAAACGGCTGAGGCTACCAGACCAGTTTCCTGTTCTTATTCAGCCCAAGGGATCGGCGGCTATTATTGGGCAAGCCTTTAAAGAAAGTGTGCAAAGTTCGCTATTTGCGGTCCGTTCTTTTTGGACCGGCTTTGATGCTCCTGGTGATACGCTTTCTTGCGTGGTATTAACCCGAATTCCTTTTGAGGTTCCTATTATCCCTTCACAGATTGCAAGAATGATTATGTTGGCCCATCAGGGAAAGGATCCTTTTCAGCACCACTCACTCAGCCAAGCTAAAATGTTGCTCCGCCAAGGTGCTGGTCGGCTGATTAGAACCGAAACCGACAGGGGTTTGATCTGTTTACTAGACCCCCGAGTCCACACCAAAAAATATGGTGATTCAATGGTTGAAAATCTACCGTCCGGCATGAAAAGGCTGGCTTCTCCCCAGGATTGGGGATAAACCTGTTCGTTTCCCTGGCCGCAGAGCTAGCTTAATTGGCGTACTTCATAATGCCACCAAAGTAGGAAGTGTAGAAGTGGATAATAATGTAGCCAATGTAGATCGCAACAATGAGGAAGCAAACAACACCGACTACCGTCGCCACCGCCATCTGTTTTGTTGCCGCTTCGTCTTCGTAGTACTCGGCGACTTTCGAGAGCATTTGATCAACATTGCCCGTGGTTTCCCCAGTTGCAACCATGTCTAAGACAATTGGGGAAAAAGCGCCTGTCATTTGGAAAGTATGCAGCATGCCTGCCCCATGATCAAGTGCCGCAAAATGAGGAGTCATTCTAACCCTGAGTGCCTCGTTTCCACAGGCGGCAGCCCCAAGCCTCATCGCTTCTCCAACCGGAACCCCAGCCTTGTACATCGCGCCAAAGGCTCTTCCGAATCTGGCCATTGCCATTTCGTGCATTGTTTTTCCGATGACAGGAACCTTAAGCACAATCTGATCATAAACCGCTTTGACCGCCCGATTCTGAAGCCCAATTCTAAGAAAGAGCCAGATTCCTATCAGTGCCGAAGCAATGGCGACCCATGTGCCAATTGCCAAGGGATTTTGAATACCAGGTGAGCCTGGTGCCACCGTAGAAATGATCGTGTTAGCCATCCCGATGATGATAAAACTAGAAACAAAAATCAGCTTGGGGTAGAAGGTAACCCTTCGATACAAATTTCGGAGTTCCACCTCTCGCTGAACGTAGTCAGCAGCTTGGGCAAGGGCATCATCCACAAATCCACCCTGCTCGCCTATTCTAACGATGGCAAGCAGAACGGGCCCTACTGTTTCTGGGTATCGGCGCAGCCCTTCTGTAATGGGCCGACCCGCCTTCACCGACGCATGAACCGATTCTGATACCGATTTCATGCGGGGATCCTTGGCTTGCCCCATGAGGGTTGCGGTGGCATGAACAATAGGCACACCCGCCTTGAGCATGGTTGATAATTGGCGGAAGAAAAAGCCAAGTTGGCTAAGGGGTGCTCTCAAAAGCACCGGACCTAGGATTTTGGTGGCAATGATGTTTCGGTCGGCTTGGTAGAACCCTTCTTGGGGAGTGGTTGGATTGAGCAAGCCCAAGTGTCGGGCCGCCGCTTCCGCAGGAGTTTCTCTTGGTGCAAAGGTGGCATCCGCCCCAATTTGGGCGCTCATCGCCGCCCCATAGGTTCCTTCAGTGGCGGGATGCATAGGATAGCTGGGCTGAACTTCTGGCTGGGGTGTGGCCCCAGCATAAGGCTGCGGCGGCGTGGAAAGAGAATCGTTGATGAGCCTAGCCACTTCGATGCGATCAACCTGAAGGCCTCGTTTTTTTAAGGTTTCCATGGCTTGCTGGATATCCTGCCCAATGACGCTGCCCGTTACAGGGCTGCCTCCATCGTCTAGTGCGGAATATTGGAATGTTGGCATCTCTTTGATATTATCGGACGGTAGTGAGAGTCGTTTTGGTTGCAAACCCAATGATCCCTTCTCTTGGCACGTCTGGCTGACCCTAATTCATAAGTCCCTTCAAAATACCGGCGTAGGCAAGGGCCATAATAATCGCGCCGATGCCGGTGCCAACTATCATGACCAACAGAATCCAGCAGCCAAGTTTAGTAGCAGAGGCCACTTTTTGAATTTGGAAATTGTGGGCTTCCATTTGCGAGGCCTGAAGCATCATTTCTTGCATTTGTCCGGTCATTTCGCCAGTTTGGGCCATGGCCACCATTTCACCGCTGACATAGGGAACTTGGGTTAGCAGAGAAGTGAGGGTTATGTTTTCTGCGTTTCGGTTCCGCGCCTCTTTTAAGCTTTCGGCAATGATTTGATTAGGCACCGCTCCTGCCGAGAGTTCAAAGCACTTGAGAGGTGAAAGTCCGGCTGCAGATGTTCTGGATAGGTTCCAACTAAAAACTTCCATAGATTCGGCTATTGCCCTTTGCTTAAGGCTCCAAAGCCTGAGGGCCCAGGCGTGTCTGGTCTGAGTATTACTGCGTCGCAGCCACCATCTAGGCGCGTAAATGCCAATCAATACCGAAGAAATGATGAGGGGGCCAAAGGGCCATATGAAGAACTTAAAAACGCTATGACCCAGTACGCCTAGCCCGTTGGCATTATAGTGCGCATTTTCTGATGACCACATGTGGGTAATGGACCTTGTTACCATCCAAATCGGCCAAATAAAGACAACGGTTGCGATGAAGTTGACGTAGGTCACTCCTGCCCAGATATTCATTTTTCTTGCCAGGTCCGCAATTCTGGATGCCTCTCGATAGGCTTCTGGCAAGTACCCACCTTGCTCTCCTGCCCTAACCATGCCCACAGTTCCCTGGGGAAAGAGATCAGGATACATCTCCATCACGGCGCTAAACGGGATGCCTTCTGAGGCTAGCTGGGCCGCCCGTGCGAGTGGCTCTCGATACTGCTGTTGAGATGTCTGCCCAGCAAGCTGGCTGAAGGCTTGAACAGGATTAACGCCCGCCTCTGTGTAGTTGGCAAGTTGAGTAAAGAGAAATCTTAAGATCTTGTTAGAGCCACGCTTTGTTTCATAAACTGGTTTGGCACTGCTTTGGGGGGTATTGATTTGCATTCCTGACTGAACAGGAGCCTCGGTACTGATCCGGCTCGTGCTAGGGTTTGGCCTTTGCACCTGGGCAGAAAACGGATCGCCAGAAATGACCTTACTATTCGATTGGCCCGAAGGTGATGTCCTCACTTGGCCCGAGGCTTGCCCAGGAGCGGTTGGGTGTTGTTGGGGGCGTCGAGCCGCGGAATGAGCTGCCGGTGCAGGCGAGGCCGGTGCGGGCGAGGCGGCGGCAACTATTTTCGCGTTACCCAAGCCCCGCAAGGCAAGAATCTGCATCGCTTCTTGCTCGGAGCCAGCTTCAACTGCCCCGTTCATCACGTGACCTTCTCCAAAATTAGCTTGGTATTGAAATCTGGGCATTAGCTATCCATTGGACGGAATTGGATTGATCTTTGGTTTCTTTTAGCAAATCTTCAACTTTTCCCATCCTTGGAATAGTAAACGCAGGCGCAACGTCCATTAACGGCAACAAAACAAATCGCCGCTCAGCAAGTTTGGGGTGGGGGACGTAGACTTCATCACTAAATCGATAAGATAAAGAACCGTAGGCAACCAAATCAATATCAATTTCTCTGGGCCCATTTTTGCTTCTTGCGACTCTGCCAACTAGTCCCTCGATTCTCTTAAACTCTTTGATCACTTCTCGAGGGCCAAGCGTGGTTTGGGCTAGCAATGCCGCGTTGATGAACGCTGGCTGATCGGTAACGTACATCGGATCGGACCGAACGAGGCGGCTGGCAGCTTGGACCTTCACCGACTCGCTGAGTAAGTCTGTTGCCCATTGCAAGTTCTGAATCGAGTCACCTAAGTTAGAGCCAAGGCCAATCAGAATGGTGACCATCTCCGATGCGAGATGGATCGATTCATTTGAGCTCATAGAATAACCCCCTTTCCAACCGAAGGCTCGGATTGGAATCGGTAAGAAAGGACCGTGCTAAGCGGACACAAGTCAAGTCCATTTTTTGATTCTGCCCTAAGGCAGACCCAATTGAGGAAGTCTAGAAAGTGGGGGGATCCTATTTCAAGTCCGAGCGCGACCGCACTTCGAGCCACTCCCTTATCTGTTTCAAGCTCAATCCCAAACAGAGCCGAACCTTTAGCATCAAGGTCTCTCAAGGGGTGGGCGTCGGTTGGCAAGAGAAGTGGCACCTCGATTTGGGGAAAGTTAGTGAGCTGGTTTTGTACTTCCTTTGCACACTCTCCAAAGGGAAGTAATAGACCAATCGGTTCATCCAGGCCAAGTTCTCGGTTCAGTTTTTGGGCTGATTGAGCTTCTTCAGCATAGGCAGAAACTGGCCAAATCCCAGCCGTCTCATCCCTCAGGAATCCGAAAAAAGGGCTGGAAAGCCACTCAACCCCCCAATCTTGGGCCGTCTTGCACGCCGGCTTGTGATTCACCATGCCTTGGGGAGCGATAGCAAGGCTCGGCTTGATTTGCAAGTTCGCAGTGAGTTCTAGGCCGGTGAGCAAGCATTCAACTTGAACTTTGTGATGAAGAGACCCAACAAAGACCAGCCCAAGAGGACCAAGTGCGTCCGCGGGCTGCGATTCGGGTCGTTTCATCTACCGATATCATATTCTAGTTAGCCCACTTTGTGAAGGGTTACCGAAGTTGCGCTGCTGCCATTTGGGGGTGGGATCGAAACCATTTCGTTGCCTGCCTTGTTAAGGCGATACCGAAAGGCTCCGTTCCATGACCCTCCAAATGAGCCATCAACGCCCCCTTGGCGGAGATCACGATACATGATCACTTCATTTCCTTCAGTATGCCAAGTGCCATCGTAGTTGCCGTCGGTGCTCTTGACACTAATCGAGCCATCGGGTTTGGCAACCAGCGTTGATGTGTTTTTTCCAACCTTGGCAACCCAGGTTCCAACAATGGAGGGCCCTGAGGAGCAACCCGCGATGACAGCAGCCAAAACGGCCGCGATTCCGAACCTACTTAATCTTGAAATTCTCATTTTCTAAAGCAATTAACCTAACGTACTGGAAGTTTCAGACCATTCCCATAGTTTTGCAACATTTTTTCTGTGGCCATCGTTCTCAATCGGGGTTTCTACAACGATCGGAATTCCAAAAAATCTTGGGTCATTCACCAAAAGTCGAAAGCAAAGTTCACCAATTTCACCTTCGCCAAGGTTTTCATGACGATCAACTCGGCTTGCTAAGGGTTTTTTACTGTCATTGCAGTGGATGAGATGAAGCCGCTGCAGGCCAATCTTTGAATCAAACTCGTTCCAAAACTCAAGATATCCGGCTTCTGTGCGGATGTCATAACCGGCTGCAAAGATATGGCAAGTGTCCACGCAGACTCCTAAGTTTTTGGGGTTGTTGGTTTTTTCTATGAGGGTTGCCAAATGGTCAATCTGAAAATTAAGGCTTGATCCTTGCCCCGCGGTTGTTTCCATCAGCAAGTTCACATCGGTTGGTGATTTGGAGAGAACTTCAAGGATGCCATCGGCGGCTGATGCCAAACCAGATTCAAGCCCCGCACCCATATGGGCGCCAATATGGCTTACCACATTTTTGACTCCGAGGGTATGACACCGGTCTAACTCACCGGCAAGGCCCTCTATGCTTCGGGTTCTGCCTTCTGGCTTGGGGTCCGCCAAGTTAATCAGATAGCTGTCGTGGCTTGCGACATGCCGGATTCCCGTTTCTTCCTCAGCCAGTTTTAAATCGGCAATTTTGGCAGGATCAAGCGGGGTGCGCTTCCACATTCTGGGGCTAGCTGTAAAGATTTGAATGGCATTGCAGCCTATTTCTTTCCCAGCCCGAACGCAGCCTCCTGGGCCACCCGAAGAAGGCATATGAGCCCCAAACAAATGTGTTGCCATTCTTTTCAGTTTGACATAGCGTGCCAAGCCTGGGCAAAAAATATGGAATTGCCATTTCTTTAGCGCAGTCCTGTGGCAAGGAGAGCAAGGCAAGGCAGTGGCAAGAGGTCCGGATTGAACCCTTTGTCCTTGTTTAGGGTAGAAACAAAGCATTCCATGGGAACCTATTTGCCCGCATTTAAGGCTTACGACATCAGGGGAGTTGTTCCTGATGAACTGAACCCAGATCTAGCCTACAGAATTGGCAGAGCCCTTGCCGATCAGTTGTCTGATGCTCAAAAAATATGCGTCGGCTATGACATCAGGCTAAGCGGCCCTGAGCTTTCCAAATCCCTGTCGGACGGGCTTCGGGATGCAGGAGTTCATGTGGTTGATCTTGGCATGGTAGGCACCGAAATGGTCTACTTTGCGACTGCCCATCACAACTTAGACGGTGGCGTGATGATCACAGCAAGCCATAACCCCCCTCAGTACAACGGGATGAAAATGGTTCGGAATCAAAGCCGGCCAATTAGTTCCGACACGGGCCTCAATGAGATTGAAAAAAGGGCGTTTGAACAAAAATGGGAGCGGACTGGCAAAGGCTCTCATTCGGAGCTGGACGTTTACCAAGGCTTTATAGATCATTTGCTGTCCATCGTGAATCCTGCGGACATCAAACCGCTTAGAGTGCTACTTGATGCAGGTAACGGCGCGGTTGGGGTCGCGTTAGAAAAGCTATTGCCCCGTCTGAGCCTGAATGTGGAAAAGCGGCGATTCGAGCCAGATGGGACTTTCCCAAATGGGGTGCCTAATCCCATTTTAGAAGAGTCACGGGCAGGAGCGGAAGCGATCATGAAAAAAGGTGGCTTCGATTTTTGCGTTGCTTGGGATGGCGATTACGACCGGTGCTTTTTTATTGACGAATCTGGCCGTTTTATTGAGGGCTACTACATTGTGGGGCTGCTTTCTCAGGCCATTCTGACTGCCAACCCAAGCCAAACCATCATTTATGATCCTCGGCTCACTTGGAACACGTTGGATATTGTCAATAAGCTAGGGGGAAAAGCCGTCATCTGCAAAAGCGGACATGCCTTTATCAAAGAAAAAATGAGGGCGGAAGATGCAGTTTATGGTGGAGAAATGAGTGCCCACCATTACTTTAAAGACCATTGGTACTGCGATAGCGGATTGATCCCCTTTTTGCTTGTGGTGCGCTTGGTGTCTCAGTCGGGAAGGTCTTTGGGCAGTTTGGTGGATGAAATGATCCAGAACTACCCTTGCTCTGGGGAAGTCAATAGTCATGTGGAGAATGTTGCCGATGCAATCGCCAAGGTGGAATCGGCCTATGCCAATCAGCCCGGAATCAAAATTGACAAATTGGATGGTCTAAGCGTGGAATCCGACAAGTGGCGATTTAACCTTCGCGGCAGCAATACCGAACCTGTGATTCGGCTCAACGTAGAGTCTAAAGGCGATCGAGCCTTGATGGAGCAAATCACAGCCGAAGTCAAAGGGATGTACAGTTAAAGGGTCATGATCTTTCCCGTCATCACCCTAGCCCTGACCCAGCCCAATATCCAGACAGCGTCCATTCCAAAAGTCATTCGGTTATGGGATGGGCCAGCACCGGGATCTTTAGGAAATGGCAGCGAAGATAATCCAGACCTGACCGTGTATCTGCCCAAAGGAGTGTCGTCTCATGCCGCCGTTATTGTGTGTCCGGGCGGGGGATATGTGTTTCGAGCCCCTCACGAAGGAGGGCCACCAGCTGCCATGCTTTCTAAACTGGGCATCACTGCTTTTGTTCTCAAATACAGAATTGCGCCTCGGTACCACTATCCTGTTCAGCGGGAGGACGTGATGAGGGCGATGAGATTGGTTCGGTACTATGCGCCACAGTGGGGAATTGACCCCAATAAGATCGGGATTATGGGTTTTTCTGCCGGTGGCCATCTTGCGGCCATGGCCGCAACGTGCTTTGATTCTGGCAACCCAAATGCCGCCGATCCGATCGATAAGGTGAGTTCAAAACCGGATGCGGCTATGCTCCTTTATCCTGTGATAACCATGCACAAGTCTTTCACTCATATGGGTTCTCGGATTGCACTTTTGGGGAATCATCCAAGCCGGGCCATGGTCAACAAAATGTCGTTAGAGCAGAGGGTGACGGCAGAAACTCCACCCAGCTTTGTGGTGGCAACTTATGATGATAATGTTGTCCCGATTCAGAACAGCTTGGAATATGTGATGGCTTGCTGGAAACACCACGTGCCGGTGGAATTTCACCTTTACGCTCATGGTCCTCATGGCTTTGGTCTCGGGCTCGGGAATCCCGTCCTCAGTCGGTGGGCGTCTGCTTGTGGGCTTTGGTTAAAGGGGCTTGGTTTTACTCACTAGCCGCAAATAAGCGCAGATTTTTAGAGAGATCGGCCCTTGGCAGGTGTAAACTGAAGAGCGATGGATGGAGGTGGGAATTTGCTGGAAGAGGCGCTTCAAATAGCCAAAGAGCGCGGCTATGCAGAAATAAGCTTAGAAACAGACGACTTAAGCTTTAGCGCCACCTTAACCGTTCCCAAGAAAAAGCCCGGATCCAAGCCTTTGCAAGACAGCAGTCAAGAAGAAATTGGACCCGAAGAATTGGTGGTGAAATCTCATCTTGTTGGGTATTTCCAGGCTCCCAATTCTGGCATTAAGGTCGGCAGCAAAGTGCAGGAAGAAGATGTGATCGCGGTGATTTCGGTCTTTGGCATTAGTAACGAAATCGAGGCAGGTGCTTCTGCCATGATCAAGGAGATTTTAGTTGAAGATGGACAAGCGGTGGAATATGGTCAGCCGCTTTTGATTTTGCAAATGGAGACAACATTATGAATCGATTTCAAGAAGGCGGGCTTAACAATCTTGCCGTTGATCAAATCCAAAAGGTGAAAAGAAAGGCTCGATCCACCCGATCTGGAAATGCCTCGTTGATCGGGCTCCTTGTGGCAGCCGCCATTGTTCTGCTTCTAACCGTTATCTTTCTGAAGGGAGGCATTCCCGGGTTTAGCAAACCGGCTGGCCCAGCCCGCAAAGATAATCTTGGTAAGACTGTGCCAGGTGCGGTAAAGGCTGATGCCGAGGACACGGTTTGCCGCAACAATTTGCAGCAAATCAGGCTTGCTATCCAGACTCAACAGGCGATGGACCCGGACGGAAAATTCCCTTCATCATTACAAGACTTGCATCTTCCGGCAAGTATGCTGAAATGCCCTCTTGGCGGACAGTACATTTACGATCCTACGACGGGAACGGTTCATTGCAACCACCCCGGCCACGAGAATTTTTAGCTGCCTGTGTTCAAAACGATTTTAGTTGCCAATCGAGGAGAAATCGCCTGCCGCGTTATCCGTGCCTGCCGTGAGCTTGGCATCCAAAGCGTTGCGGTTTACAGCGAAGCCGATCGTGACAGTAACCATGTTTCTCTTGCCGATAAAGCGATTTGCGTTGGAGCTGGCGCCAATGGCGATAGCTATTTGAACCTTGCCAATGTGTTGATGGCAGTGCAGATATCGGGCGCCGAAGCCGTTCACCCTGGTTATGGTTACTTTAGCGAGCGATCGCACTTTGTGGATGCCCTTTCTAACCTCAACGTGAAGTTTATAGGCCCTCCCACCGAGGCAATTGAGGCGATGGGAGATAAAGCAAGGGCGAAGTCGGCAGCGATTGCTGCTCATTGTCCGGTTGTGCCCGGATCAGAGGGCCCCGTGGCCAATGAAGTGGAAGCCCACAAAATTGCTATGGACATCGGCTATCCCGTATTGCTCAAAGCGGTGGCAGGCGGCGGAGGAAGAGGCATCCGTAAAGTTGAATCTCAGGAGGAACTTGTAAGAGCCTTTCCCATGGCTGCTGCCGAAGCCCAAGCCAGCTTTGGAAGTGGGGCGATGTTAGTAGAAAAAGCCGTGATCAAGCCTCGACACGTGGAAATCCAGGTTCTGGGGGATGAACATGGAAACATGGTGTATTTGGGGGAGCGAGAATGTAGCGTTCAGAATTTGCGCCACCAAAAAATAGTGGAAGAAGCCCCTGATGCCAAGCTTCCTGATGCACTCCGAAAGGAAATGGGAGAAGCAGCCGTCAGGACTGCCCTTAGCGTGGGTTATACCAATGCAGGCACGGTAGAGTTTCTTGTGGATCCAGAGGGCAAGTTCTACTTTTTGGAAATGAACACAAGGCTGCAGGTGGAGCATCCTGTGACGGAAGAAATAACGGGTTTGGATTTGGTCCATTTGCAAATTGCAATCGCCAATGGTGCCAAACTGCCCTTTAAACAGTCCGACGTTGCCCTAAAGGGCCACGCGATCGAAGCAAGAATAACCGCCCAGGATCCAGACCGGGATTTTGCGCCTTCTACTGGCTGCATAACCCAATGGCGACCACCCACCGGACGCGGGGTCAGGATGGAAACTCACTGCTTTGCAGGGTTTTCTATCAGTCCGTTTTATGATCCTTTGTTGGCTAAGCTGGTTGTAAAAGGGGATAATCGTGCCGATGCTGTAGCTAGGCTGCAAGCAGCCCTGCACGATTTTTGCATCGAGGGCATAGCCACCAACTTGCCATTCTTGCGCCGATTCTGCGCAAGCAAAGAGTATGTTCAGGGTGAGTTGGAAACTTCGCTAGTAGGTAGGTTTCTTTCCGACGGAGACCAAGCCTCATAATGGTTGCTTCCCGACGAAAGTCTCGAGAAGTGGCTCTAAAAACCCTTTACGGAATCGAAATTTCCAACAACCCCAGTTCGGAAGCCTTTTCCGACTCTCTGGAAGAAAACGAACTGACTCCGATGATGAAGGAGTATGCAGAAAAGCTTGTTTACGGAGTGAGAGGCAACCTTGCCGAACTCGATGCCCTCATTTCGAAAGGGCTTACAAACTACTCTCTAGATCGCCTTGCCGTCATTGATCGGAACCTACTTCGGGTGGCTGCTTACGAGCTCATGTATCAGCCGGCAACCCCGCCTGCGGTTAGCATTAACGAGGCGGTTAGCCTTGCCAAGAAGTATTCAACTGCAGAAAGCGGCCAATTTGTTAATGGAGTTCTTTCTTACGTTTTAGCCCAGTCTTCAAAAGCCAACTGGGATCCTGCCACTGCCCCCAGTGAATTTGAAGAAGAAGAAGAGATTTATGAAGCAGATTCCATCGAACCAGTTGTTGAAGAGATTGTAGAACCCAATACGGAAGCCGCTGATGAATTTAATAAAGTAGGCAAGTGGACAATTAAGTTAAATCAACGATGAGCGCACAAATCTTAGACGGTAAGGCCCTTTCTCAGTTGAGGCGAGTTGCCTTGGCAGAGAGAGTTTCGAAACTGCTTGCCAAAGGCACCACCCCTCGGCTAGACGTCATTGTTGCCTCCCAAGATCCCGCCAGCATTGCCTATGCCTCGATGAAAAGGAGATGGGCAGAAGCAGCTGGAATGAAGGGAGAAAGCTACGAAGTTGGTCCAGAAACCAGCCACAACGAGCTTTTAGAGCTGGTTTTTAGGTTGAACGCAAACACAAACATTCATGGTATTTTGCTTCAGCATCCTCTGCCTCCTCAACTTGATGAGCTTGATGCCCTGCTTCATCTTGGGGCAGAAAAGGATGTAGACGGCATTACCCCTCAATCTTTGGGAAGGCTGGTCGCCAACATGCCTGGATTTCGGTGTGCAACCCCCCTTGGCATTATCCACATGCTGGAGCACTACGGGATAGATCCAACCGGGAAAAGGGCGGTGGTTATTGGCAGAAGCGTGATTGTGGGTAAGCCGATGGCGCTGCTTTTGCTGCAAAAGAATGCCACTGTGACCATTGCCCACTCAAAAACGGAAAACCTTGCCGAACTGTGCCGCACTGCCGACATCCTTGTGGCGGCTGTGGGAAGACCAGAGTTGGTTAAAGGAGATTGGATCAAACCAGGAGCGGTAGTTATTGATGCTGGCTACAACAAAGTTGAAGGCAGAAAATTTGATGTTGGCGACGTTGAATTTGAATCAGCGTCGCAGGTTGCGTCTTGGATCACACCGGTTCCAGGCGGTGTTGGCCCCATGACGGTGGTGACCCTTTTGGAAAATACAGTGGATGCAGCAGAAAAGAAGGCGTAAACTGCTCACGATTTTTCTGATCATTTTAGGCGTGTACATTGGCTTGAACGCGGCGGTTGCCTACAGCTTTTTACACCCTCCTCGTAAAGTTGCCAGCCCTATTGCAGGAACTCAGGAGTTTATGTATAACGGACCAGGAGGTCCCACCCCGCTTGACGTTTCTGATAACTTTCATGAGGCTAAGCTGGTGTTCGTCTGCGCTCATGGGTATTTAGGGAATCGCAATACGTTTGATGGAGTTGCCGCCGAGTTGATGAAGGAAGGGTATGGAGTTTTGATCCCGGCAATGCCTGGCCAAGATGCTTCTCCCGCGGGCGCGGTGAGTTTTGGGCCAGAAGAGGCAAAAGCCATCCATAGATGCGTGGAATATGTGCGGATCCAAAATCCCACTGCTCATATCATCTTGCTGGGGGTGTCTTTGGGGGGTGCTGCGTGCTGGATGGCATCACCCGAGGATTCAAAGCATATTGATGCGGTGGTCACGGAGGGAGCTTTTGCCCATCTGAATCTGGCGGTTTCTGCCGCCTTAGACCGCAAGGTGCCATACGGCTCGATTTTATTGCGCCCTTCGGTTTGGATCGCGGAGCTTCTTTCTGGTTTGAGGGTAAGCAAAATAAATCCGGTCAAAGAAGCAGCTATGTGGAAGGGACCCGGGTTGGTTATCCAAGCCGAGGATGATCGGCTGATTTCTGGGGTCCAAGCCAAAGAATTGAGCCAAGCCGCCAAGGTTCCAGAATGGGTAGTTCCGGGGGCAAGACATGCCCGATGCTTTGAATCTGACCCTACTGGGTACATGCAACGGCTGGATGAGCTGGCTGAGAAATCTCTCAAGAACTTGTGAATGAATGTTGGAAGTTCATAAATTAGCAGCAATGGCATGAGATTGGTTGGTCCCCGTTATATGGCAAGCGGTCAAGGCTCGTGTTGACCTCTAGCTAGAGACCTGCCAATTCTTAGCGATTTGTTGCGCATCTGCGTGAGGATTTTTCACGCCAAGAACGCCAAGCCGCCAACGGTCTGACCAACTAGTACATTGATCGGAGGCATTCTTAGCGATTCTTTGCGCCTTTGCGCGATAATTTTGCCGCCTAGCGGCTAAGGGTCTGATCAACGCGATGGACCAAGTCCCCGCGCTTGTTTCAGGTCCCCATTACACGATCAATGCCTGTAGCGACCTTGTTGAACTGTCAGCTACTTGACGAAGTCTATAGGGAGCCAGCCAAACCCCTGCTGAATGGAATTTCCCCGACCCATAAGTGACACCCATGTTTTAGGAATGCACACAAAGAAAGTGGCGGAAGAGGTGGGATTCGAACCCACGGAGCCTTGCGACTCACCGCATTTCGAGTGCGGCGCACTAGACCACTATGCGACCCTTCCAACCAAAGATTATGAAGCAGATGAAGCCAAGAATGTTGTGCATGAGATAAAACGGGGGGCTTTCGCCAGTTTTCTACTCGACTTTTCCATGGATGGCTTGGTGGTGCTTTCCCATATTTAGTTGTTGGCGTGAGAATCGGCAAGGCGAGGAGAGCTTACAAATTTGGCACTTTTTTAAGGAGGCACGCAACTTTACGGGTATGGACTGCGTTCTGACTTAATGAAAGCCCGATTCCTTTTTTGGTTTAAGAGGCTCTCAAGGTTATCAGCAATGAACATTCATCTCAAGAAGCTCGGTCTTATTCTCATTTTGGTCGCCGCTATCGTTGGGGCATCTTTGGCGTTTTCTGGCCATGGCCACAAAAAAGTTATGCCTGCAAAGTGCCCTGTTTGTCACATGACGCTTTCTACTCACTGGACCAAGGCAACCCCGGTTGCGGTCCAGCTTAAGAAAAATGGCCCCGTTTACTACTGTTGCAATAAATGCAAGATGCCAAAATCGGCTCTGTACAAGGTTCCCAAGTGCCCTGTGTGCCACATGACCCTTTCTACCCATTGGACGAAAATGACTCCCGTTGCGGTTAGATTGACCAAGGGCGGTCCTGTGCTTTATTGCTGCAAGGGTTGCCACATGCCGGCGAAGTATCTGGTCCACGTTAAGAAGACTCACAAAAAGTAATTCTGCTTTAAAGTCTTCGTTTTGTCCTCAAGGGGCTGGCTCAAATGATCCAGCCTCCTCTTTTGCATCCGCTTTCGTTTGCTTTGCTGGGGAGGGGAAAAAGGGGTGGGGAAAGCCTTTTCCGCCTAGAAAATTAATTTCTATCCCGTTCAAACTCCCAGTTTGAACGGGGACCGACCTTCCCCATTGGAGATGGGGCAGTAGAAAGGATTTCAGAGATGGGGAAGGAGAAAGGATATCAGAAAGGGGCAGGAGAGGAGAAAAAGCTAGGTAGCTACCGGGTGAGACGCTGACGAAAGGCCCTTGCAAGCGGAATCATAGCGGACTCTGGGTACGGGTAGACGCAGCTGACATTGATCTCGCAGAGCATGTGTCCTCCGCCTTCCCGAAACATAAAATCGGTGTCCCAAAGCATTGGCAAGTCATCATGGCTCAAGTCCAAAGTTCTCATGAGTTCTGGAATCCACTTACCCTCTAGCTGGATTTTCAGGTCCTGAAACCGGTCATCGTCGGGGCCGGAATAGGTTCTTTGGGTAGGTTCTTTACCCATTACAAGCGCATTGACCTCTTGAAACCCAAATCCCTCAACACAGCCGCCTACAAGATACGCCCGCACCATGCCCTGCTCAATCAGAGGATTGTAGGCCTGATCCAGCATGGGTCCCTGAGCAAGATACGGGCCACACGATTGAACCCAATCCTCTAAGGTCATTTCGACCTCGGGGGTGGATCGGGTAGCCGGCTTTACTTTGATGATGCTTGGAGTTTCTCCAGATGTGATCTTCCAAATGCCTTGGCCACTGTGACCCCGATGCTGCTTGAGGACCCGTGGGCCTAATGGAAGCCTAGCCTTAAGCTGGTCTGCCATGTCTTGGAGGGAGTGAATTAGGTGTACGTCGGAGCCCCAGCTGAGTCCCTTGGTGTCAAAAACCACGGTTTTGGTCCCCATTTTTAAGATGGTGTTAGGGTGAGAGCTAACAAAAACGCCGTCTTCGGCAACGCCGCGCAGCAGGGTATCCAGCTTGGTTCGGTCATGACCATCCTCGGTGATGGGGTTGACCCACACCTGGACCGCATCGAACCCCAGCAGTTGCTTTTCGACCTCGGCCGCGCAGCCATCATGATAAACGCATGGGAAGACGTCAAAGCCTTGTTGCCTAAAGGCATCCGCGGTTGGCTCTAAGCGATGCCCTTCTAGAGTCTGCTTGGCTCGATCCTCGGCCGAGCCGTGCCACATCAGGCCAATTTTCATACAAAAACTTCCATAGGTCACTATTGTGGCCCACCTTGGTCTTTGAGATTTTTTGGCGGCGCAAAAGCGGATTGGCACGGTGGAATTTGATTCCCACGAGCGCCATAAATGGCCTCCACTTGGATTTTTGTGTAGAGAGCTTTGATCGGCCAAATAAGGAGGGGGGTTAGCTACTTTAGGCGGATTTTGGAGTCGGCACCCACGGTTCGATTTTGGGGTATTGGTGACCACACCAATAGCCCATCCGGATTTGTCTTGCCAGGTTGTTTAGCGGTTGTGGATTTTGCTGAACTAGCATCCCCACGGTAGAGGCGGTAGAATGTGTTGCCTATGGGCAACCCAGTCATCGAGCTATGCAAAGCCCGCGCGGCCGAGTCTTTAGAGTATTTTTTAAGGTCCCTTAGCCATGTTCCTGAGGATCGGCTGTCTTGGAGCCCAACTCCAACTTCAAAAAGTGCAATGCAGATTACGGCTCATTGCGGCGGGTGCTTTTCCGGGATCTGTTGATGAGTTCCTAGCACCCATTCTTGCTGATATAGCCGCCATCCAAACGGCTACCGATGCCCAAAGAATGTTGAAAGCCAACACAGAGGCAACGCTCCAAGCGATGGATTTGGTCCGAGAGGAGCAAATCGGTTCTTTGATCATAACTCCTCAGGGAAAGACTCCATTTCGGTTTTTCCTTACCATTCCCGCTGTCCACCTCACCGGCCACGCCTACCAGATTGACTACCTCCAAACCTGCTGGAACGACCAAACCATCCATCTCAATTGAGATGGCACCCGGTTTTCACCGGTCCAAAATCTGACCCTCCCCATGTACCAAGGCAGATTGGCCGATTTGGTTTCCTAGACTTGCAATTGGTGAAACCCATGTGTCCAGAAAGGACAAAGTGAGAAATTGGGGCGGACAATGGGAATTGAACCCACGACCTCCTGAGCCACAGTCAGGCGCTCTAACCCCTGAGCTATGCCCGCCATGGGATTGAGGACCTATATTATGGCATGAAATCCAAGCCCTTTCCAACCCAAATCCAATTTTCCCTTTGGAGATGCCGCTTGCAACGGATTCTCAGCGTAGCCGCCGGCGAAATGGTCATGAAAAAACGTGGGAATCAAAACCATCGCCCTGTTAAAATGGCGTTGCATCGAGAAGCGGGGCCGGCAAGAACATTTAAATCTTAGGCGATTGTCGACTCTGCAGGTTCACCCCAAACCCTTTGGCCCGGGAAGCTAACAAAAGAAGAGAATTGGTCCCGGGACTGCCTCAAAAGAGGTTGCCTCTTTTGAGGCAGTCCCAGTGCCTCCGCCTCCTGCCGACATCCAAGAATAGCAAGCCAGTGGCTGTAGCAAAGCCCACCATCAAAGCCCTCCAATCAGAGGCCCCAAGCAGGGCAGGGAAGCTAACCAAACGCCGACTCCCAAACTAGGAACCGCCGATTCCTGCCATGATCTTAGAGTGGGTTTTCCAAGAGTCAATTTGGGGGTTGTGGTAGCAGTTGCCGCCACCGCACTCCTGATCGGATGCCAGAACCCTTCCATTACCTATCTTGGAAACTGGACCGGCAACTTCGTCATCACCCAAAATAAATCAGGATTTACCGATAAGCAAATGAACCTGCGGGGCTATTTGCAAATCTACAACTACGATCAAAAGTTCAAAATGGAGGTGGCAAACCCTGTGCAAAAGGTGAAATTAACTGGAAATTGGGAGCTCAATAAGCAACAAATTCTGCTTCATTTTGCCTCCGTCAAAATTGAACAGCCAACCAAAGACCTCATGAAGGCGATGAACCACCCTTATCTAGAAGATCGAGCGTTAAAGGCAGGTTTTGAGCAAAATATTATCTTTGACGTCAATAAGTCCCACACCAAGCTTCACGGGCTGCTTATGAGCATTGGCCCGCTGACCGGACATTTTGAACTGCAGAAAACTGGCCCTGCCCGCTCTCCTGGCATCGGCTAACGCAACCAAAATTCGCCCCTGCGCCGAAGCAACAGCCTAAAAGCAATAGCCGCTAAGCCAAACCCAGTGGCCCGGCCAACAGCTAGCCGGAATTAATGACCAACCCACAAGCCGACCAAGAATTGTCGAGCCTGGCACGAAATGTCGATCCCAATTCCTTAAGGTAAAAAGTTACTCGTCTTCAAACGGGTCGTATTCAGGAGAGATCGTTTCAGAAACGGCAGCATGAGAGGCAGCCGGTGCCGATTCTCCATCACTACCGGTTCGATCCCGAGGTCGATCAAGGGCGCTCACGTTGTCTGCAACCACTTCAACAATTTCCTTGGATTCTCCGGCGTTATCGGTATATTTCCTTTGCTGCAGTCTTCCTTCCACCGCAACAAGGCGCCCCTTGGTCACATAATTGCTTACGTACTCAGCGGTTTGACCCCAAGCCGATATGCGGAAGAAATCGGCATCCGCTCCATCCTGACCCTTAAAGCGGCGATCAACCGCAATGGAAAAAGAGACCACGTTTTTGCCAGTGGAAGTTTTACGCAATTCTGGATCCCTCGTCAGGCGGCCAGCTAATATCACTCGGTTGATCATCGCTTTTATTTTAGCGAAGTTTTATGCAGATGTGATCATGTGGCGCACCACATCGTCAGAAATACGCATCAAACGGTTCAGCTCAGCAGGAACTTCAGCGGGGCAAGTGAATTTCATCAACAGGTAGATGCCCTCTTTCTGGCCCTTGATTTCGTAGGCAAGGCGTCTTTTGTCCCACTTATCGGCGCTTTCCACGGTGCCGCCGTGTTGGATAACAACTTGCTTAAAACGATCAGCAATCTTGCTGACTTCGCCGTCATTAAGGTCGGGCTTGATGATGTACAGAACTTCGTATGCTTTCGATTGGGCAGCCATAATTTCTCCCTACGGACTTCAGTTCACGGCTTGCACCGCGTACAGAGAGTAGCTTTGAAGTGAAGATTATACCCAATTCAACTTTGGTGGTTCAAGAGATTGGTTATGATTATGCTTAGAATGTTGACGTGCCTAGGTGGATGTTGAACAATTGCCGAGCCATGGCAACGTGCCGAAATAGGAAGCTGTGGAGTTGCTCAACACCTTCCTAGGTGAGTGCTAAAGTGCCCACGACCGAATTGTCTTTGGCAGATGGAAACCACCCCGTCGACTTCGTCGCCACCCCTCCACTGAGGGGAATCCGCTCACAAAAGACCAGAGTAACCTCCATATTTGCACGGAAATCAGGCGGCTTCCTCCGGCTCCTGCCGAAATAGGCAGCTACTGAGTTGCTCAACTGCTTCCTAGGTGAGTGCTAAAGTGCCCACGACCGAATTGTCTTTGGCAGATGGAAACCACCCCGTCGACTTCGTCGCCACCCCTCCACTGAGGGGAATCCGCTCATTAGGCAAGGGAGTCCCCTAACCTGTGAAGTTGCTCAACTGCTTCCTACAGCAAATCGATCTTTGCCGCCAGATCAAAATCCAGCCGCGTCAGCCCACCAGCGCTGTGGGTTGATGTTGCCACCCTCACTTTTTGGTAACCAATCCATAGGTCTGGGTGATGATCCATGGATTCGGCAATCTGGCCCACTTGCATCGCAAAATGAAGCCCATCTAAATAACTGGTAAAGGCAAAATGACGGTTCAGCATGCCATCTTCAATGGCCCAGCCCTCCCTTTCCTCTAAGGCATTTTTCAGTTCGGAATCGGTTAATTTTGTAGGCATATTTTTGTGAGCGGCTCCTTAGGTCGGTATACTCCATGGAAAGGCCAACTTTTTTATGTCGACAGAGCCGTCAACAAATCCCCGACCTTTTGATCTTTCTCAAAGCCACCTCATTGTCAATCCCACTGTAGAAAGCCTTATCGAAGATTGCGTCCACCTCGATGGAGATCGCTTGGCCTCCAATGGCGCTATCGTTGCCTATTCCGGCAAGTACACAGGGAGAACTCCTAAGGATAAGCATACGGTCCGCACGTCAGCGGTCGAAGCCAATATTTGGTGGGAAAACAACAATGAGATGAGTCCGGAGGTGTTTTCTGCCCTCAGGTCCAAGGCGCAAGGATTGCTTGCTAACCGAAGGATTTACCAAATTGATACCTATGCAGGAGCCGATCCGGATTATCAGATTGGGGTGAGGTTCTTGCTAGAAAGGCCCTATCATGCTCTGTTTATCAAGCAGCTTTTGATCCGGCCCACAAGCCAGCAGCTTCAGACTTTTCATCCAGATTGGACAGTGGTGGATCTTTGCCGAACCCAAACCGATCCAGAAATCGATCATGTCAAGGGAGACGCAACCATTGCCCTAAGCTTTGATCAACAAGAGGCCCTTATTTTTGGCACCGAATACGCCGGCGAAATCAAAAAATCGATCTTTACGGTGATGAACTACCGGCTGCCTCTGATGGGGGTCCTCAGCATGCATTGCAGCGCGAATGTTGGCAAGTCCGGAGACGTGGCTCTTTTCTTTGGCTTAAGCGGGACCGGAAAAACCACCCTCTCGGCTGATCCAGATCGACTTCTCATTGGTGATGATGAGCATGGTTGGTCCGATAAAGGGGTTTTCAATATCGAAGGGGGATGCTATGCCAAGTGCATCAAACTCAGCCAAACTGGCGAACCAGAGATTTGGGACGCGATTACCCACGGTGCGGTCCTAGAAAACGTTGTCTTAGCTCCCGATGGAACCCCCGATTATGATGACAGTTCCCTGACCGAAAACACGCGATGTGCTTATCCAATCGAACACATTCCAAATCGCGTCACCCCTAGTGTTGGAGGCCACCCCAAAAACATTTTCTTTTTGACCTGCGACGCTCTTGGTATCTTGCCTCCCATTTCCAAGCTCACTCCAGAGCAAGCCATGGACCAGTTCCTAGTTGGCTATACGGCTAAGGTTGCTGGTACCGAGGTTGGGGTCAAAGAGCCAGTGCCATCGTTCAGCGCCTGTTTTGGACAGCCATTTTTGCCGTTGCATCCCCAGCGTTACGCCCATCTGCTCAAAGAAAAAATCCAACGGCACGGTGCCCAGGTTTGGCTTGTGAATACCGGTTGGACCGGTGGCCCCTATGGGGTTGGAGAGCGCATCAAACTCAAATTTACGCGGGCGATGCTGACCGCAGCCCTTAATGGCAGCCTTGGACAAGTGGAAACTCAAACTCATCCCATATTTGGGTTTGAAATGCCTAAAACCTGTGAAGGGGTTCCCTCGGAAGTGCTCAACCCAAGAGAGACTTGGCAGGATCCTGAGGACTATGATGCCAAAGCCAGAGAGTTGCTGAACTTACTCAACGTTCATAAACCCAAGACACCCATCTAAAAAGCACGTGGATTCGGCCAGAAATCCATAGGAGGTTGTTGAACAACTGCCGATCCATGGCAATTGCTCAAGTCAACCGTCTAATTTGGTCTGAAATGAGACGGTTGCCGACGGTGTTCAGGTTCAAAGCACCTTCACATCGTGTCCCGGCTCCTGCCGGACTAGGTGGGTTTTGAGTTCCTCAACACCCACCTAGTCCGGCCATCTCTACTGATTCAAACGCGGTTATTCCACCTGAAATTGAGAAATAAACAGCTCAAATGGAGGGGGAGTCGAAGAGCAGATTTCGGCAAATCGAAGGGGGCCAATGGCGGTAAGAATGTCTACCCGAAGCTGGTTGTATCTATCTTTGTACACCGGATACACAACGCCTCGAGTCCTCGCTAAGATCTCATCCAGGCGGCAAAGAGCCATCGCCGCATCTTCGGACCGATCAAGTTTTTGGCATGCAATGGATAGAGAAAGCAGGTTGATGTATTTCAGCTCTTGATCGTCCACCGTCATGGCATGAGAAATGCCCTGAGCGCTGTGCTTGATGGCAGCTTCATATTGGCCCAATGCAATTTTGAGGTTGGCAAGCCCTGCTTCGATGTCGGCAAGGTTATAGATATAGTTCTTAGCGCGAGATTCTTCCATCGCCAAATCAAAAAAGGTCTGAGCTTCCACCCAGTTTCCAAGCTCTAGGTGCATATAGCCAACTTTGGTGCTAATCCCCGCCTGATGGGGTGACTTTCTTCTTTTTGCCTCTTCAAGATAGTAGTCGGCCGTTATGCGGGCACGATCCATCCAGCCATATCGAACAAGAACCTCGAGGCAATTGTAATGAACAAATCCAAACTCGCGATAATCTTGCAGCTGGGGGCCAAGGCTCAACGCCCGATTCAGAAACACTTCCATCTCTTCTGTCTTGCCAAGAAGGCTCAGCAGAAGCATCGTGATAACGGTTGGGTAGGCCCGTAATCCTGGCCGTCTTCGGTGGTTGTGCATGGCGACCATGAGTTTGGTGATCGCCAGTCCCTCGTGGTACCGTCCTCGGCGCATGTAGAACCCCATAATCCTTGCTACAAACCGGTTTGTTTGCGTGCTTTCGGCCTTAATCAGCTCTCTGGCACACTTGTCTAAAATGTGCAGAACAGGATCCCAGGCAAGGTAAGTCTTATCGGCACTGATGCCATCTTCCCAATTTAAGGACCAGCTCAGAACAAACTCAGAAAGGGCTTTGGTGAGTGGTTTGGAAAGGAGTTCTGATGAGATGCCCATTGCCACGGGGGTGACAATCGCCTCTCTTACGGGCTCTGGAAATCTATAAAATTTTTGTTCGCAGATTTCAATTTCATTGAGCAAAGATTGGTCTTTCCACTTCGTGAGAATGCGGTCTGTCTGGGTGGAAGGCAATCCGTGGATCTCAAATACCAATCTGCCAATTTCTTGGTTGAACACGCCTCCTAAAGAGGCAAGTTCGGCAAGAGCCCTTAACTCGGTCTCACCGACATTGGCAAGGCTGCGCTGGACCGCATCGCTGACAAGGGCGCTGGAATCGCTTCTGTTTTCTGCTTGTTGGCGGCTTTCCTCGGTTGGCTCGGACTCGGCATCCGCTTCATAGGAGGCTAGCAGAGATTTGAGGGTTCCTCGACGCAGCTTGGCAGCCGCAAGTTCTATTGCAAGCGGGTTGCCCAGCGTTTGATGGCAAAGGGCAAGAAAATCCTTCCAGTTACGGCTATGGACCTCAAAATCTGGCCGAAATTGGCGGATGCGTTCCCATACCATCTGAAGCCCCGGATACCGCTCGACAAAGGTGGAATCATACTTTGCCCCGACTTCGGGAATAGGCAGCGGTCCCAGTTTGATCTCGTCTTCCCGGGGGATGTTCAGGGGCACCCGTGAGGTGGCAACCAAGCAAACCCTTGGGCAGGTCGTGAAAAGACGCTGGAGAACGGCAGCGGCACCGATAGACACGTTCTCGCAGTTGTCCAGCACCAGCAACAGCTCTGACTGGTGCAATCCTACAATAACGCTCTCTAAAGAAGACATTGAGACCTTGGCGGAGACTCCAAGTGCCGCTAAAATGGCGTCGGCAATGGATTCACGATCGGCAACCATGGCAAGGTCCACAACCACCAGTCCCTGATCAAATCGGTGCTTCGCGGCTTGGGTCGCCTCCAAAACAAGCCTTGTCTTGCCAGACCCACCTGATCCGGTGACGACTACTAATCGTCCTGGCTGGAGGTATTGGCTTAAAGAGGCCAATTCTAGCTCTCGGCCAATGAACCCTTTTGCTTCTTCTTGAGAAATCCGATATTCTCGGTTAGATTCAGCAACCGTAAATTGAACCCGCCGTACGGATTGCTGGTTTTGATTGGGCATCAACGCAGAAGGAAGAATCTCGCGCAATTTGGGGGCCAGCAGCTCGGAAGTTGGAGTTAAAGACTCTCTTTCTAAGTGTTGATTTGCAGACTTTGTAAAGAGCACGATGCCATCGGTTGGGCTGGGCTGGTGTTCTTGGATTTCGGTAAGGAGCTTGAGGAAGGTCCTTATCGTAAGGTCGTTCTTATCAACGTAAAGCACGGGACCTTGATGGCTGGGTTGGACTTTTGTTTGGGACTTGTTTAGAGGCTTCTTGTTCCACGCTTCCCAAAAGTCCTCAACAAAGGCAATGACCGCTTCTGGAAAGATCAGAACAGCGGCCTGAGACTCGTTGATCAAGGCAATTCTTGCGTTGTGCCGATAAGAGGTTTCCTCTAAGATTTCTTGCAGATTGTTTTTTGCGAAGTGGGCAAAGGGTTTGCCCTCCCAATGAGAGTAATCAAGGTAAATAGCGAAGGCTTCCGAAGCCCAGATACCCTTGCGGATCAGCTTTTTTGTGGGAAGTTTCTGCAAGGGTGTCATCGCGGTGGCGTGGCTCGGTTCCCTTAGATTTTCGGGAATGCGGTCACAAATCATGAATTTCGGCTCACATCATGAACAATGAAGCCTTAGGGAGCAAGCTTCCGATTAAGAAAGCTGCAAGTTGCGCTTTTGTGTTAAGCGTTGGGTTAACAAATTACTGGACAGCTTACAGAACAATGGAGTTCCCTTGTTCCTAGGATGAGGCCTTCCTTAGGAAGGTTGAATCTTTTCACAGCCAACATAGGGCCACAGGGGAGCTGGAATTGAAATGGAGCCGTCGGGCTGCAGGTTCGATTCCAGCAAAGCGGCAAAAAGCCTTGGCACCGCAAGCCCACTCCCATTCAAAATGTGGACAAATTCAGGGCGGGAACCGGCTTCGCGTCGAAACCGGATATTCGCTCTTCTTGCCTGATAGGCTTCAAAATTTGTGCAGCTGGAAATTTCCAGGTAGCGGCCTACTCCTGGCGACCAAACTTCCACGTCGTAACATTTGGCTCCTTTTGCACCAAGATCACCGGCGCAAAGCTCGATCACGCGGTAGTGTAGACCAAGGGCTTGCAGAATCGCTTCTGCGTGGCCGGTTAAGGTTTCTAAATTGGCGTAACTTTCTTCTGGACGGCAAAACCAAACCAATTCGACCTTGTCAAACTGGTGGATTCTTAGTAGCCCCCGCGTGTCTTTTCCCGCCGATCCCGCTTCTCGTCGAAAGCAGCCGGACAATCCTGCGTGCCGAATGGGTAAGAGTCCATCTTCTAAAATTTCGTCTCGGTAAAGGTTTGTTATCGGAACTTCAGCGGTAGGGATCAAAAAATGATCATCAAGGGTTTTGTACAAGTCGTCTTCAAATTTTGGTAAGTTTCCGGTTCCTACTAGGCTGGCGCGATTGACAAGAAAGGGCGGGTAAATCTCTTCGTAGCCGTGGTGTTGAACCTGAAAATCCACCATAAAGGCGCCGAGGGCGCGTTGAAGACGTGCTCCAAAACCTCTATAGACCACAAAGCCGCTTCCGGTTATTTTGGCGCCTCGTGGCAGGTCTATGAGTTTGAATTTTTCTGCGATATCCCAGTGGGGCAAAAATCCGTCTGAGGAGGGTTTGACTCCCCAAGTGCGAACAACCACATTTTCGGATTCGTCCTTTCCGTCTGGAACCGATTCATGGGGAAGATTAGGGAAGCTGAGTTCAAGGTCGTTCAGGGCCGCTTCTAACTTGGCGGCCTCTGCCTCTAAGGTTGGCAGTGACGATTTGATCTGAGCCGCTTTCGCCTTGGCTCCTTCGGCTTCTTCTTTTTTGCCTTGGGCCATCAGCTGGCCTATTGACTTTGAAATTTGATTTGATTCGGCCAGCAAACCTTCTAGCTGGTTGCGGGTTTTTCTCCACGCTTCATCGGCTTCTAAGAATTCTGTTACTGGCGCATCGAGCTTTTTTCGGGCAATTGCCTTCCTCACATAATCCGGATCTCGGCGGATCAAATCGCGATCAATCATTGCCAATTAATCTACCCGCCCAAGCTTAACCCTGAAAAAATTACTTAAATAACCGATTAACTCCTTGACATCCAAAAATTAATTGGATAGACTTTGAGCGTATAGCAGAAATGCTGTACAGGCAAGGAAGCAAGCGAGCCTTCACATTACGGTGTATGGTCTCATGGGAACTCAAGGAGTTATGAGGTCCGCCGTTCGGAGAAAGTCCGCTCCTTCCGCGCCAAGCTTAAAGGAGTAATGGAAAAAACCATGAACCGAACAATCAAGTATGCGCTTAGCGCAGTTCTCGGCATCGGACTCGTTTTGCCAGTTCTTGCTCAAGATAATTTCCCGGACGTTCCGGCAAATCATTGGGCATATCAGGCAATTGCGAATCTAAAGAAGGATGGCGTTCTTGTTGGCTACCCCGACGGAATGTTCCACGGCGCACGACCCGCAACCCGCTATGAAATGGCAGTTGCAATCAATGCCGCTTATCAAAACCTCAAGCAGATTTCTGACGGTCTTGACAAGCAAATCGCCGCCATCAACGACAAGCTCAACAACGGAACTGGAAACTCCAGCGATCTGGACGACCTCCGAAGCCAGTTGAAGGATCTTCAGAGCCAAGTCGATGGCATGAAGTCCTACGGTAGCGACATTGATGACCTCAAGAAACTCACCAGCAGCTTCGAGACCGAACTCACCTCCATGGGTGTGGACGTCAAGAGCATGAAGGATGAACTGAACAGCTTGTCTGACAGAGTCTCCGCTCTTGAAAAGGCAAAACTGCCTTTCAACGTTCGCGGCGAATTTGATGCAGGCGTCCTTGCTGGCTACTCAACTTCTAGCACCTTTGGAATTGATGAGACTGGCCGCCCAACCGGCGTTGGTCACGGAAATGCGTTCAACCAGACTCCAGTCGGAGTTCTTCGAGACCTTACCGTGTTCCACAACGTGGACATCGCCATCAACAGCAACACCAAGGGTTCAACCACTTACCACCTCGTTGGTTCGACCGGTAACATCCTCGGTGGAGCAGGCCTCGGAAACGAGAGCCAAGTTAATGTGGGCACTCCTTACAATGTAGGAAACAGCTCATTCTGGCTTCAACAGGCAGAAATTGACTTCAAGGCCAAGCTCGGCGGCCTGGGATTTGATGCTCGCGTTGGACGCATCGGCTACAAAGTTAGCCCATGGATCTTCCAACGCCCGAACGTTGATCCTTACTTCCACAACTCATACTTGGCCAATGGTCAGTGGATGATTGATGGCGGTGCCGTATCTCTTGGTGTTGGCAAGGGTTCCTTGACTGTTCTTGTTGGAACAGCTGGTACTCAAACCGATAGCTCTGGCACGGTTCTTCAGCCTCTGATGGCTGGCGCAACTGCTGCTCCTTACACCAAGGGCGGAGCCGCTCCTGTTGGCATTATGAGCAATGCAATCAACGTCAGCAACGTGGAAGGCGCTAACCTTGCGATTCCTTTGGGAACCCTCGGAAAGTTGGATCTTGCTTACCTCTACCTCGATACCCAGAATGCAGCCTTTGCTGGTGTCAATCAAATTGACCGCGTGAGCGATTACGGTGGAACCCTTAATCTTCATTTCGGAAAGGTTATGGTTGGCGGCGGTTACGCTCGCACACCTTTGATGTACAACAACACCAAAGTTTCTGATACCGATGACTTTGCCTACTGGGCACACCTCGGATACCACACTCCAAAGTGGGGCGTCGGAGTTGGCTACCAATTCATCGAGCCGCTTTATGCTGCTCCTGGATCATGGGGTCGAATTGGTACCTGGTGGAACCCAACCGACGTTAAGGGCGTAACCGCAATGGCACACTTCAATGTGTCCAACGCAGTTCGACTTTACGGTAAGGGTCAGTTCTTCGAGGGTGTTGGCAGCGCGCTGTCCGGTCTTTCAACCAGCGACAAGATCACGACCTACGAAGTTGGACTTGGTTACAAGTTCAGCCCGGTCGCTCACTTCTCATTGGGTTATGAGTACGATCAGTACAATCTGAAATCCGCAGGTGCCTTCGTTGGTGGTAAGCCACTCTATCAGTGGTACAACATTGGCTTTGGTTACAACCTCAGCCAAAATACCAACCTCAGCATCCTCTGGCAGATCAGCAACTACAGCAGCGAAGGTGTTGCCGGATGGGGAACCCCATTCAATGGCGCCACTTCCGCCAAGGGTGGTTTGATCACCACTCAGCTCAGCATCAAGTTCTAAGGCATTTCGCCTTAACTTCATGCGAAGTCAGCCCCACGAGCTCTCGTGGGGCTGACTTTTTTTTGGCGTACCTCTTTTCATTTTCCAGGCAGGTCTATATATGAATCTTTTAGATGCCGATTATTAAGATGGGTTCATTGTTTTGAGTCACGTCTGCTGACCTATGATTAATTCTAAGATTGCTATTATTTCTGAGAGCAAGAAGCTTGCTAGCGCTGTTCGTATAAAGCTCCAAGATATTGGACTGGATGACGCCAAGGTGTTTTTGCACAATGCCGATTTATTGACCCAGTTATCCGACTTCGAACCAGCACTTATTATGCTGACGGACGGTAAAAATCCGGATGATCTGTTCGAACAGTTGAGCAATCTCCAACCCTATGCCTATAGCCAGTTGTTTTTGCCGATGGTGGTTGTGCAATGTAGTCAGAACTCCATTGACAAAGAACTACTCGGTGAATTGGGGGCAAGAGATTTCTTCAACCTCGAATCCCCCAGTTCAGAATTTGCCCTCCGGCTGCGGACTCTGTTGGAAGCACGGTTCCTTCATTACAGCCTGAAGCACGCCAATGAATACCTTGAAGAGAAGGTTAAAAAGCGAACTCAAGATCTAGAAGAAGCTCGATTAGACATCGTGAATCGACTTGCTGTTGCTACCAACTTTAGAGACGACATTACTGGCAGCCATGTCATTCGTGTGGGGCACTACTGCAAGGTCATCGCCATTGAGCTTGGCTTTACTCTTTCTGAGGCGGAGGAATTTAACGTTGCGGCAAGGCTTCATGACATTGGCAAAATTGCGGTGCCCGATTCGGTACTAGAAAAGCCAAGCAGCCTTTCCGATGAGGAGTACTCACTGATGAAAGAGCACACTTTGGTCGGTTCCTCGATTCTCTCTGGATCAAAGAGCAAGCTAGTCCAATTGGCCGAGGTTGTTGCCCGCACCCACCATGAACGATGGGATGGCAAGGGATATCCTGACGGCTTAGCCGGAGAAGATATTCCTTTAGTAGGACGAATTTGCGCAGTTGCCGACGTCTATGATTCTTTAACTTCCCAACGTCATTACAAGAAGGCATGGAGCGTAGAAGCAGCCCTCAAAGAAATTGAAGCCAACTCTGGCACTCAGTTCGATCCAGAAGTGGTTGCCGCTTTTTGCCGCGTGTTTCACCGCGAAGATGACCCTCTGCAGGTTTTAGCCGCCGCTTAGGGTTGCCGCTCCCAATCCCCCAATAAGGTTTCAGTATCCATTTGGCGACTGCCCAACAAGGCAAGGGCTGACCTTTATCTCTGCCTTGCTTGAGCTTTAATGCTGGTTGTGCAGGCGTGTCTTTGGGGCCAAGGGCGCACTCATTTACGCAATAATTTGCAAAAAACTAGTATTTTTACTTGTCTAAAACTAGTAAATTTAACATTTTTTGTCTTACAATAAAGTTCCATGAGAAGGGGAAGATGGATGAAATATTGTAAGTTACTTTTCTGCGGAGTGATTGTCGCCGCCGGTCTAGAATCTTGTTTAGCATCAAGCGATTCTCTGGTATTTGTTGCCGACCAGGGGACAAATCAAATTGAGAGGTTTGATGCCACAACCGGCCAGTACCTTGGTTCTTTGGGGAATGGATTCTTTTCTGGCGGTCCCGGTGCCCTTGTTATTGGGTCCGATGGCCAACTTTACGCTGGAGATTTTGGAACTAACGGTATTGAGAGGTTCAACCCACTAACCGGGCTTTACGAGGGAAGCCTTGGTTCCGGCTTTGTATCGGGAGTGCTAGGCATTACCGCCGATTACCTTGGAAACATTTACGCTACCAGTTCAGCGTCCGATGCGATCTATCGGTTTAACCAGCTCACTGGCCAATATGAAGGTCAGCTAGGGGCAGGTTTTGCGGGTGGGAACTCATACTCGGCAATCACAACTTACGGAGGCAATCTTTACGCGCTTGGCAATGGTTCGATCTACCGATTCAATGCTTTGACTGGTCAATATGAGGGCAGTTTTGGATCCGGTTTTGTAGGTTCTTATGGGCTGACCGCAGACTCCAGCGGCAACTTGTATGTAACCGGTAATAACCAGCAGTTTGTCACTCGGTTTAATGCTTTTAGCGGCCAATATGAGGGGATATTTGGCTCCTCTATCATCTCTTTTGGTGCCGGCAACGCCTACGATGCCGCTTCAGGTTCGGTTTTGGTCGATGACTACTCAAGCGGGTACATCCGCAGGTTTAACGCCTTTACCGGGACCTATGAAAACTCATTTGGTTTGGGTGTTACCAATGGACCCTACGGAGTAGCTGTCTTGGCAGTGCCAGAACCCATTTCACTTTTAACATTAGGAGGGCTTGCCCTTCTTATCAAACGCAAACATCAGCAATCAAAAAATTCTAACTAAAACAAAGAGGGAAATTGAATGAAATCAATACGAATACTATCCATTGCGGCAGTACTTGCCGCCTTCGCACCATTAGCTCATGCATGGGATTCTCCAGAAGTGGGCCTTGTCCTGAACTATAATTCAACTAACGGCGGTTACTCCATCAATCGCTATGATCCATCTTCTGGTCAATTTCTAGGAAGCTATGCTCAGTCCAGCGGTGGATTTGCCCCATCTAGCATTCAGCAGGTTGGCAATACAACCCATGAATTTGGGGTGGACGCCTTTGGCAATATTGTTGACAAGCAATACAATTTCAGCACCGGTCAGTTTCTGAAAAGCACGGTCGTGGGATCAGAAACTACATTTGGTGCTAATGCCCACGCTACCTGGATGCCAGGTCAAAGCGGCAATGGTGCCTATATTGTAGAAGGGACAGATACAAATGGGTACTCGAATTTATATGATACGGATATCTCCAGCACCAGTGCGTTCTCACTTATTAGCTCGAGATACCAGGTTTCTTCAATGCGATTTGACCCTATTACAAGTACGCTGGGCATTTCTGTCGTTGCTGCAGCTGGAAACGGTGCGTCACAATTGCTAAATGCTGCCGTCTACTATTCCATTAACCAATCTCAGCCTTCAGCATATTTTATGAATGAAGCTAACTACGGTCAAGACTCGTATGATGGTACAAATGGTTCTTACGCCTATGGCTCCTCTTTGGCGATGGACGGCAATGCCAACCCCTTAAATTCGGTTGTCATTACCGACGATAGTGCTTATTCCGGAGGAGTTTTTCAAAACTATTATTCTTCAATATTGTCGATTGTACCGAGCACAGGCTTTTCTACGAGCACAATTTCAGGTGTCGATGTCGCCTTCTCCAGCACCCTTTATTCCTATGCGGCATTTGGGCACCAAGGAAATTTGTACGTATTAGAAGAGGGAGATGGGACAACTTATTTGGAGCAGTGGAATTCTCAACCTGGTCAAAATCTTGCATTTTTGGGAAGTAACGCCCTCACCGGAGTCAATACGCCACTTGATTTCCAGGTTTATGCCGCGCCAGAACCGGCTTCGCTCCTTGCCTTGGCTCCCCTTGCAATCGGCTTGATTTCTCGCCGCCGCCGCAGGTAAGCCAATTCCTTACCCACCCCAAAGAGGCTTCTTCTTTGACTACAGAAGAAGCCTCTTTTTATGTTGCCCAGATTCAGTATAGGAAGGGCTACCCGTCAGAAAACCGAAGGTTACTTGACCTTCACCGCACTACCACCACTAGCGGCCGATTCCCAAGCTGCTTCGGTAAGCCTGATAACTTCAAGGCCGCACTCAAATGGTGACTCGGACTGAGCCTTACCTAGGCAAGAGGCAATAAAATTAGCATCGGCAGTGGTGCCGCCAGCAAGATTCTCGGCAGTGAAAATCTGCCCCTTCCTATCGCGAATGGACAGGTTCTTGCCTTGCCGTAGGTAAAAAGATTCCTTTTCACACTCAAAGGTAATATCTTCGTGCCATTGCGGGCTATTACCGACCACAGAAATGGTACCGATTGCCCCGCCCTTGAATCTTAGGTTGACCGCACTATCAATATCCACTTCACTCTCAAAGTTATTGGTGAAAGCACTGACCGATTCGGCTGCTAAACCAGAGGTCCAGAGCAAAATGTCAACAAGGTGACTGCCGGAGTCATTGAGCTGACCGCCTCCAGAAAGGGACATTTGTTGCCGCCAGGTGCCCTTTGTGCCATGGTACCAATTTTGGGCTAAGAAGGCGCTGACATACTGAACTTTCCCCGCCTCGCCTGATGCAATGCGGTCGTGAATATAGCGGAACTCAGCCTGAAAATGGCGCTGGTAAGAAACAACACCAACCTTTTTTGCTTTGTCTCTTGCCGCGATAACCTTGAGAGCATCCGCAACCGTTGTGACCATTGGTTTTTCCGTGCAAACATGGCATCCGGCCTCAAAACCGGCTAGAATTTGATCAACATGCTGGGTATGAGGGGTTGCAATCATGATGGCATCGGGCTTCAGGTCATCAATCATTTTTTGATAGTCTGCAAATTCGGGGACGTCCTTAAGATGGGGGTGAACTTCCTTTGTGGTCTTGATTTGATCCGAGGCAGGATCAGCAAGCCCTACCACTTCTGCTTCCTTGACCTTTGCCAAATTACCGAGCCGATATCGAGTGAATCCGCCGCAGCCGACGATGCCTACACGCACTTTTTCCATTTTCTTTCCTGTTGAGTAAGGCAATGTCCTTACCAATTCTAAAAGATTACGCGAGATTAAAAATCTTTGCAGGGTCGGGGCTCATAGCAAAGCACTAGGTCTGGCTGATCGGCAAAAACCGGCGATTGCCAATGGCCCAAACGGTAAACTACTGGCGTGACCCTCCAAGAGGCTTTGAAGGCAGGCGTCCTCATTGCTGATGGGGCAAATGGCACTTGCCTGAATCATCTAGGATTCAGCCACCACATCTACGATCTTGCCACCTTAGAAGCGCCGGAACTGGTTAGGAAAACTCATTTTCAGTACCTTCAAGCCGGCTCGCAACTTATCGAAACCAACACATTTCAATCCAACTTATTTCGAGTTGATTTCGAGAAAGACGAACTGACGAGGCTTAATGAAACCGCTGCAAAAATAGCAAAGGAACAGGCGCTTTTGTTTGAAGGTCGCTTTGTTCTTGGAGCGATTGGTCCTTGTGGAAAGCCAGTGGAACCAATCGGCACTATCCCTTTGAGCTTGGTCAAAGAGAGCGTTCGCAGCCAAGCCCTGGCTTTAGAAAAGGGAGGGGTAGACGGTTTCATCTTAGAAACCTACATTGATCTTGATGAAATGGCTTATGCGGTGGCCGCGATTCAAGAGGTTTCTGACCTTCCGATTTTAGTTTGCAAGGCGTTTATTGAAGACGGTGAAGCGATTGCAGAGGGTCTGCCTTTCCGGGCCGCCAAAAGAATGGAGGCCATGGGAGCGGCTGCAATTGGAGCCAATTGCATCGTTGGCCCCCAAAGAATGTTGGATTTGATCAGGGCGATGGCAGAAGCCACTCATTTGCCACTGATTGCAATGCCAACCCCAGGCATTCCTCAAAGGGTGAAAAATGAGGTGGTTTACAGCTCAGATCCCACTTACTTTGGGAGGGCTGCGGCTCGACTGCTAGAAGAAGGGGCTTCCATTGTTGGAGGGTGCTGCGGCACCATGCCAGCCCATATTCAAGAGTTGGCTAAAAGTGCAGGTAAGGTACAGAGAAAAAGCAAAAGTCAGGCCAAGGCTCAGGGCGCTGCGAGCACAAAAGAAGAGTTGCCGACGACCGATCCCACAGAGTTTCTAACCAAAATCAAGAATCACAATTTTGTTGCGGCGGTGGAATTGGATGTGCCTCGCGGCCTTAAGATTGATAAGTTGTTGTCCGGCGCGAAAACCCTCAAGGAGTTTGGGGTCGATGTGGTGAATATCTCCGATGGGGCGAGGGCGCGGCTGAGGATGAGCCCGAGTGTTGTTGCCCATCTCATTCAGACCCAAGTCAACATGGAGGCAGTCATGCACTTTAGCTGCCGAGACAGGAACTTGCTAGCGATTCAAGCCGACTTGCTGGGCTGCCACGCCTTGGATGTTCGAAACGTGCTTGCCGTCACCGGAGATCCCACCCAGGTTGGAGATTATCCAAGCGCAACCAGTGTTTTCGACGTGGATTCCATCGGCCTTATCCGCATCCTTGATCGTTTTAACCAAGGGGTGGATTTGGCAGGAAACGGGATCGGCAGAAAGTGTGGTTTTACCAAAATTGTCGCTTACAATCCAGCCCCCATTGACCCTTGTGCGGAATTGGATCGACTCAAGAGAAAGCGAGATGCGGGGGCCGACATCATCTACACTCAGCCGGTTTTTAGCTATCAAATGCTGGAACGGTGTGTGGAGGACGCCGCCAAAGTGAGTTTGCCGGTGCTGGTGGGGGTTCTTCCACTTAAAAGCCAGAGACACGCTGAATTCATGCACAACGAGGTTCCTGGTATCTCGATACCGGATGAACTTCGCACTAGCCTAGCCGCCGCAAAAAGTGACGACGATGCGCTTGCAATTGGAATTGATGAAGCTGTAAAAATGGCTAAATCCATCCATAGCAGTGCGCAAGGCATCTATCTTATGCCTCCATTTGGGAATGCAGCTATTGCAAAAAGCGTTCTCAATGGAATGAAATCATGAGAACCCTGACTCGACGGAAGTTGTTAAAGGCGGCGGGAGCGGTCGGTGTTTTGGGCGCCTCCGGCATTGCCTATTCTCGGTGGGACACCGAGGATTTAGAACTTAGCCATCGCACTTTTCACTTGCCAGCGTGGCAGGGGAAATCACTCAAGATTGGCTACATAAGCGATGCCCACTTGTATAGCGAGGATGCGGTGAAGCGGACTCAGCGCGCTTGCCGATTCCTTGTTGATGAAAACCCAGATGCGATTTTTTTTGGCGGAGACTTTGTGGAGGCAACCGTACCCAATTCAGTCAATAACATCGCCGATGCCTTCAAGGGATTGCGCCACTTTCATGGGCCCAAATGTGCGGTTTTAGGAAACCACGATTACGCAATTCACAATTCTTTTCGAGTTTTTGAGGAAGCGTCCAGGGCTGGGTTTAGGGTCTTAAAGAACTCAGTTTTGGAGGTCAAAGGCGCCAACATAGTGGGGCTAGATTGCATGAGCTTTCACTTGGGTCGGCCAGAGATTGTTTCTGATTTTGCAAGGAATTCCAATGTGATCTTGCTTGTTCATGAGCCAGACGCGGTCTTGCAAATAGATCCTGGCCTAGTTTCGCTGGCGGTTGCGGGCCATAGCCATGGTGGGCAGATTTGTCTGCCAGGTGGCATCGCCTTGCATACCCCTCCTTTGGCAAGAAAGTACGTGAGCGGTTATTATCCAAGGGCCAACGCGCCGTTGTATGTTTCGAGGGGGTTAGGGGTCACCGAACTGCCTTTTAGACTCTTTTGCAGGCCAGAGGCAACCATAATCACTTTAAGGGGTTTGGAAAACTGAAAGCAAAAAGAGTCTTGACCGCGCTGGGGCTGATTGGCGCTGGCATGCTGATTTATGGATGTCTGGTTGAATCAAACAACTTGGTCACAGAGAGTTGTGATCTGCATTTGCCAACTTGGCCAGAAGATTTGGATGGCTATAAGATTGCGGTCCTAGCCGATTTACACGTTCGTGATGAATGGAGTTATCGATTGGCGTGCCAGGCGATTGACTTAGCGATTGCCGCTAATCCGGATATGATTTTGCTTCCCGGTGATTTTCTGGTGAGTTCCTCTGAGTTTACGGTGACTCTCCTGGAATCGGCCCTTGCTCCCCTTTTGTTAATGAGGGGGAAGGTGATAGCCTCACTTGGAAACCACGATCTTAGGCCCGATGTTTTAAAGCCAGTGGCGGAGGTTTTGGACAACTGCGAGATTCGAACCCTAAGGAACCAGGTCCATAGACAGGCGGGAATCACGTGGGTTGGGATTGACTCTCAGAAGTACGGAACCGATAACGCGGCTATTGCGATGGATGAAGCGAAGGCGGCTGGAAACCCAATCGTGGTGATGTGGCACGAACCAGACATGGTTGACCAACTCCCTGAGGGTGCAAGTTTGATGATCTCTGGCCATTCTCACGGGGGCCAATTTACCTTCCCCGGCGGCTTTACTCCGATGCATACAAAGCATGGCAAAAAGTACGTACGCGGGTTTTATCCAGATGCGAAAACCCCGCTTTACGTAAGCCGTGGGATTGGTACAACCGGCCCTCCTAGCCGATTTTTATGCCCTCCGGAATTGTCTCTTCTTACGCTGAAAAGCAGTAAATGAAATCCTTATTTTAACCTAAGAAAATACAAAGCGTGGGCCAATTGTACGTTTAATCTAATGTAGATTTATTACAGTTTCGCTATAGGGCAGAAAACAGTTTGCATCATGTCATAGATGGTCTGCTTTGTGTTGTAGTATGAAGAATGCACTGCAATGGTTGCAGCGCATTTGTGATTATGAAGAGAAATGCATTTACTTTAATCGAACTTCTCGTTGTTATCGCTATTATTGCTATCTTAGCAGCAATCCTTTTCCCAGTTTTTGCCCAGGCAAAAATGGCGGCAAAGGTGACCGTGCTTCTTTCTAACCAGAAAGAATTGGGTCTCGCCAGTTTAATGTACGCAACTGATAACGATGACTACCTCCCTCTCTGTACGGACGGCGATGATATTACAGGAACCGGTAACTGGACTTGGCAGTATCGAGAGCAGCCCTACATCAAGAACTGGGGCATTGTGGAAAGCGTGTTGTACCCGTACCCATCCGGGCCTCAGAACTACTGGCAGCAGCTGCTTTATGTTGGTTCTATGCCAAGAGCGGCTGGTGGCACAAATAGTTCAACCTTGGGCTATTATACGTTCACAAATCCTTTTAACAACAATACAGTAACTGAGTTTGATGGAATCATGGGTCAAGGCGCCCAAATGTACGGAAACGTGCCAGGCACGCCTTCCATTTCCACCACTTCTGCCGATCACCCTGCCGACACAGCTCTCGTCACCCCTTCGGGGCAATGGGATTATTGGGCAGGTGTCTACGGAAGCAGCCCTCTTGGATTCTGCGCCTCTTGGGGTACCGGCTGGAGCCCCTACGGAAACGATTGGGTCTACGCAGGTCCTATTGCCTCCAAGCCAAATCCGGACAATGCTTCAGGCATCAACGCTGGTTGCTACTACCCAGGCGGTCAAGTGCTTTACGTTGCTCTGGACGGCCATGCCAAATCTGAAGACTACTGGGGCGGTTTGTTCCACTCCACAACTCTTAGCAACGGTACCACCGTGTTTGATAAGTACTGGATGGGCGGCTTAAATTGATCAAAGCCGTTGGACTTGTGGCGATTCTCGCCGTATGCTTTGCCATTGCTGGTTGTAGCGGTGGTTCTGACAGTAGCGCGAGCGGTTCTGGCCCGATCAAGGCTCCTACCGGAGTTAAAGCCCCAGGTGCCCCAACTGGCGGCCCGACCGGAGGTCCTTCTGGAGCACCTCCAACCGCAATGCCTAAAGTTCCTGGTAAGTAACTTATCAGGTTAGCACGAAGGCAAATCCTCAGTGGTGCGATCAAAAGATCGCACCACTAGCTTTTTGCCGCATCGCCTAGGCAGTTTTTGAAAAGAAGGTGCCGAAATTGGTTGCAATCTGAAACCGAAAAAGGTGATGGTGGAATCTGGCGGCGGGAGTCTGTCAAAATAAGAATATGGCAGGGCATTCAAAGTGGAAGAACATCCGCATCCGAAAAGGGAAGCAAGACGCTATTCGAGGCAAGCTTTTCACCAAGTTAAGCCGAGAAATCATCGTGGCGGCTAAAACGGGCGGGGGAGATCCCACTATGAACGCCAGACTGAGGGTTGCGGTTGAAAAAGCCAGAGAGGCGTCCGTTCCTGTAGACAACATCAAGCGCTCCATTGCAAGGGGAACTGGTGAAATTGAAGGCGCCGACTACGAAGAGATTGTGTATGAGGGGTACGGGCCGGGTGGCAGTGCCATCATTCTGGAATGTTATTCCGAAAATCGAAATCGTACGGTCAGTGAAGTTCGTCACGCGTTTACCAAGCATGGCGGAAACCTTGCCGAGAACGGTTCGGTGAGCTGGCAATTCAAGCATGTGGGGCAAATTGTAGTTCCCAAAGGCAATTTAAATGAAGATGATTTTATGCTTTTGGCCTTGGATGCAGGGGCAGAAGATGTTGTGGTTGATGAAGATTCTTTCATCGCAATCACGGCAATGGACGAGCTACACAAGGTCAACCAAGGATTAGAGGAAGCTGGGATAAAGGCAGAAGAGGTCAACCTCACCTACCTGCCTTCAAACAAAACTGAGCTTTCCGACGCCGATGCGCTTAAGCTTCTTAAACTTTTGGACGCTCTAGAGGAACTTGAAGATGTGCAGGAAGCCTACGTTAATGTAGACATTGCCGAAGAACTTCTTCAAGAGGCGTAAACTCTGGCAGTGACGGCAAAATACCGCCTCCCAATTGTGACCCTACTTTTGGTGTCGGCAATACTTGTTGGTGCGGTTTTGCTGGTTATAGACCCCCAACTCATCCACAAAGATGGATTTTATGCTTCTCACCCAACCCTTTCTGGCGTGGTGGTGGGCCCATTCTTGCACGTTAACTTAATTCACTTGCTTGGAAATCTGATTTTTCTTGCCGCGGTTGGAGGCAGTTTAGAACTTGCTACCGGATCGTTAAGATTTGTGATTGTATACGGGCTCTCGGCTTTGGCTGGGGAGGGGGTCCACTGGATTGCCTTTCGTAACGATGCCAGTGCGCCCGCTTTGGTAGGGGCAAGCGCGGCCATTGCAGGATGCGCCAGTTACTATGCGATCCGTTATTACAATCTTAAAATTCCGGTGGCTCCCAAAATCAGCCTTTCTATTTTAAACGTAGTTGGGATTTGGGCGGTTCTGCAAATCCTTGGGGCATTTGTTCACCTTGGAGATTCTCATACCCCTATTTCGTACTGGTCTCATGTCGGAGGGCTTGCCATGGGCGCGATCTTATGCCCCACGTTTAGGGCTCCAGACTTGGGCCAAGATAAGTTGGATGAAGCAGTTTTGGATGAAGCAAGAAAGCAAGGGCCCCAGGTGATGCTAGCGGCTGCAAAACTAATGCTAAAGAGCAAGCCAAATGATAGAACCGCCTTGCATCAAATGGCAGAAGCAGCATCCTTGACGGGGGCGACCGATGACGAGGCATCTGCCCTTCTCAAACTGATTGAACTCGAGAGCTTGCAAGATTCCGTCACCAGTTTGCAAAGGCTTCATCGGCTCAACCGTCTTGGGCAAATCGGGGCAAGCAAGCGGCTGGAAATGGGCAAGCAGCTTCGGGCAACCGAACCTGAGTTAGCAGATCAGCTTTTGGAGTCTTTAGGATCCGTAAAACAAGGGCCCTTGCAGCCCGAGGCTCTGTTTGAGATGGCCAACTGTTATTACAAAACAAATCCCGATAAAGCTCAACAAGCGATGGCGATCCTTCACCGAGATTGCCAAGATCATCCGTTGCATACCCAAGCGCGGGCAAGGGGATGGATTTCGTGAAGGCGTGGTGGGTTGAACACCGTCCAGCAATCTTAGGCAAGATTGTGGCTCCGATTGCGGTTGCACTTGGCAGAAGCCTTCGCTTAAAAATCGAAGGAATTGAGGAAACTATGGCCATCCCCGGTGGAAAGATCTATCTACTTTGGCATGGCAGAACTATTGTGCCCGGCTACACTTTTGGCAAAAAGCATTTGTGGGTCATGATCAGCCACTCGCAGGATGGGGAAATCCAGAACAAGGTCCTGAGTCGACTTGGGTACCAAGTGATCCGTGGCAGCACTGCCCGAGGCGGAGAAAGAGCCCTTATCGAGTCCATCCGCTGTTTGAAATCGGGGGGGGTGATGGCAATTACTCCTGATGGGCCAAGAGGTCCCAGTGGGATTGTTCAACATGGGGTTATGGTGATGGCAAGAAAGGCAAGAGTGCCTCTCATTCCGGTGGGAATCTCGGCTTCGCCACGAAAGTTGTTTCGGGCATGGGATCAGCACATGCTTCCGTATCCTTTTTCCAAGGCGTTGATTTTAGGAGGAAAGCCAATTTACATTCCACCAGAAGCCAATGAAGAAGAACTGGAATCAATCCGACTGCTGGTTCAGGCAGAGATGCACCGATTGCAAAACGAGGCGGAAAAGCGTTTGGGCTACACGGTCAGTCAAAGCGAAGCTGAGAAGGCCATTTGGCTTGCCAACAAAGAGGGACAATTAGGGCAATGAACCATTTGGATAGAGAAGGCAAAATGAACATGGTGGACGTCTCCTCAAAAGAGAAAACGGTCCGAAAAGCAATAGCGTCTGCCCAACTGCTGTTAAAGGCTTGCCATTTGAGTGCCTTAGAATTGAACCCGAAAGGAGACGTGCTGGCTGCTTCTAGGCTTGCCGGAATCCAAGCGGCTAAAAAGTGTTGGGAGCTAATTCCGCTTTGCCATCAGGTGGCTCTTAAAAACGTATCCATTGAGTTCCAGTTGACTTCAAACTCAATTATCATAACTGCAGAAGCCGTTGCAGAGGATGTCACCGGAGTCGAGATGGAAGGTTACTGCGCAGTTGCGGTTGCCGGCCTCACCCTCATTGATATGCTCAAAGGAGTCGATCCTGACTTGATTTTAACCGAAATCAAACTCTTGAAGAAGTTGGGAGGCAAGACAGACTTTGACCGCACGAAGTAGACCCCTTAGCGGCGTGACCGCCACAATTATCACCGTCAGCGATACTCGGAATGTAGCCAACGATGAATCCGGCAAGGCAGTGGAAGCGATTCTGCTGGCCAACGGAGCCGATAAAATCTTTCGGCAAGTTGTGGTGGATGATCAGGCTCTGATTGAAGCGGCATTAAGAACCCATAGCCAAGACAATCGACTCATTCTAACAACCGGAGGCACCGGTTTTGCTCCCCGAGACGTCACGCCAGAAGCAACCGCTGCCATTGTTGAGAAGAGGGCAGACGGCTTGTGCGAGCTGATGAGGTCGGCGCTAGCCGCCAAGACAATCGGGGTGTATCTCAGCCGCGCTATTGCTGGCATCAAGGGCAGTTGCCTCATCATCAACTTGCCGGGATCTCCTCAGGGTGCGGCAGAAAGCTTAGAAGCCATCATGCCCCTTTTGCCCTCTGCCATTGCGTTGGCGGCAGGTGATGGCTGTTCGATGGAGCGTCACACCTCCTCGTGCTGATTGATACTCATTGCCATTTCAATCTTAAGGAGTATTTTCCGGATTGGCAAAGTGAAGTTGATTTTGCCGTTCAAGCCGGTGTTGCTTCCATGATCGTGGTTGGGATAGATGAAGAAACTTCGAGGACGGCAGTTGAGATGGCAAACCAGCGTCCCGAGATTTACGCGGTCATCGGCGTCCATCCCAATCAAAGCCACGGATGCAGGGCGTCTTCTTTTGATTGGATTGCGCCACTTGTCAAAAGCGAGCCCAAGGTGGTCGCGATCGGCGAAATCGGCCTAGACTTGCATTGGGATGATGCCCCCTTAACCGATCAGCTGTTGTCTTTTGAGGTTCAGTTGGAAATTGCCAAGAATCTCCAGAAGCCGGTTGTGCTCCACGTGCGGGATGCCTATCCGGAAGCGGTTCAGTTTCTGAGGCCCAAACATGAGGGGGTCTTGTTAGATTTTCATTGCTTTGCTGGTTCGAAAGAGGTTGCCCACGAGGTTCAGGAGTGGGGCAGCTGCTTTGGATTTGATGGCCCTGTGACCTATAAGAAAGCAGAAGAAACAAGGGCGATCTTGGCAAGCCTCAAACAAGACCGGATACTCATCGAAACCGACAGTCCATTTTTGGCGCCGGTGCCTTTCCGAGGAAAACTCAATCGTCCTCAATACCTGCCCTACGTCAACCAAGGGGTTGCCTCCGCAATGGGAGTTTCGGCGGAAGTCTGCTCCAAAATCACCACCGACAATGCCATTCGTTTTTTTGGTGTGCAGGTGACATCATAGGAAAATGGAGCAAGCGGGATAATAATAAGATGAGATTTGCAACCCAAGCAATTCACGTTGGGCAACAGCCAGATTCTGAATATGGGTCGGTCGCGATGCCAATTTTCCAAACTTCAACTTATGTTTGGAAAGGTTTGGAGGCAAATCCTGAGTATCAGTATGCGCGGAGCGGGCATCCCAACTCCACCGCCCTTGCCTCTGCCATTGCCAGCCTTGAACATGCCAAGTTCGGCATCGTTTGCGCCAGCGGAATGGCTGCCATTGCCGGGGCTTTATCAACCCTCCAATCGGGAGATCACTTGCTTGTGGCAGAAGATATCTATGGAGGCACATTTTCTTACGCCTATAGAGAACTGACAAGGCAAGGTATCGGAGTTAGTAACTTCGATAGTCGCAACCTGCAAAACCTGAATCCTCCTTCAAACTGTAAGATGACGATTTTTGAATCTCCCAGCAATCCAACGTTGAAAGTCTGCGATATTGCCAAAGTGGCAGAGGAATTCAAAAAGCGGAATATTATAACCGTCTTTGATAACACTTTTGCGTCACCTATGCTTCAAAACCCCCTGGATTTGGGAGTAGATTGCGTAGTTCATAGCTCAACAAAGTACATTGGTGGACATTCTGACCTTTTAGGAGGAGCCATTCTTACCAATCATTCCTCCTTATCAGAAAGAGCACATCAGTTTATTAGTAGTGTTGGCGCCCAAGCTCCTCCGTTTGAAAGTTGGCTTGCTCTGAGGGGCCTTAAGACTCTTGCTTTGCGCATGTCTCAGCATTGTGCAAACGCTATAACCATTGCCCAGTATTTGCATCAGCACCCCAAAGTAGAGCTCGTGAACTATCCGGGCTTGCCAAGCCATCCTGACCATGAACTTGCAAAGAGTCAGATGAAATGGTTTGGAGGCATGCTGAGCTTTGCAGTCAAGGGCACCGCCGAAGAGGCTTTAAATGTTGCAAACAGGCTTAGGGTTTTTACCCTTGCTCCTTCTTTGGGCGGCGTTGAATCTCTGGTTGGCTATCCAACCCAGATGTCCCATAAATTAATGAGCCAAGAAGAACGGTTAAAGAAAGGAGTGACCGACAATTTACTGCGAATGAGCGTAGGAATCGAAGATATTGAGGATTTATTGGAGGACCTTGATCAGGCGCTTAGCTAAGGTGAGATCAATTTGGCTTAGAATTGAGTCAGTTTTTGCAAGTTTGGAGCGCGAGCGGTCATTTTGATCGTTTAATCTAGTTGATGATTGGAGCATTGCTATTTACGGTGGCCAGCTTGCAGGTCAAGAACACATCTGGCCCTGTGTCCCAATCTCAGGCTCCAATCGCGGGATCTGCTCAAACCACCGGTCTAACTCCAGACAAAGCGGCCGCATTAGAAGCTGCCATTGAGTTGCCAAGTGATGGCTTGACTCCAGCCGAAATGAAAGAAGAGCACTGGAGCGATTCAGTTTCAAACCGAGATCCCAACAGTCCCTTGTACATTACCCCTGCCCATTGGAAGGAAATCTTGTCGGACATCAAACTTGGCGATGAATATGCCAAGGAAGTCATGAAAGAGTACAAGCCAAGCACCAACAAGGCGGATCAAGAAAAGGTGCAGAAAATGGGAATGTATTTAGCCGGAATTGCCAATACCACCCATAGGATTGCCCTTTGGGGAGACAAAAGATTCAGTAAATTCCCCTATACCTTTACAGTGCTGAAGGGATCGGACGTGAATGCCTTCTCTATTTTTGGGGGCCATGTTTACGTTTTTGAAGGACTTTTGAAATACGCCGAGACCAACGATGAAATTGCAGGCACGCTGGCTCATGAAATCAGCCATATTGCGTTTAGGCACCTTGCAACCTTGGACCAAGAGCAAAATCGGCTGAATGTCTTAACCCTCCCCCTTATCCTCATCGGTATTTTAACCGGAGCCGGTGGTGGCGGAGCCTTTATGACCGGTAGCCTTCTTAACCAAGCCTTTGGCAGCGGTTGGAGCCAAAAAGCGGAAACTGCTGCTGATTTTGGTGGACTTCAAATTCTGGAGCACAGCAAATATCCACCGGACGGAATCCTGACCCTCATGGAGCATCTGGGACGTGACGAGCGACTGGGGCCGACCCTGAAGCTGGGCATTTTCCGAACCCACCCACCCAGCCCTCAACGAGCGCAGGCCCTCATCAGTGAAATGAAGGCGGCCGGAATACCCGTGCGGCGTAGCATCTCGTCAACAACGTTTCGGACGGTTGTCAAGCCAGGGGAAACAAGTTCCGTGGATGTTAGCTTCCAAGGCAACGTTCTGTTTGAGTTTCGGGGAGACAACGCCGTCAATAGGGCAGAAACAGCGAGTAAATTCATTGATGACTTTTTAGATACGATGCCGGACCTAACCGCGGTGACCGCAGGATCCGATCACATCATTGACGGAGCCGGTCAACCCCTGTTCCAAGTAACCCAAGCCGATCTGCAGTCTGGTCAAACTCTGGATTCAGCCTCTCAGTTGGCAATAAAAGCTCTTCAGAACGCCATATATCGTTATCGGTACCTTGTGTACTTAAGCGATGGGCCAGGGCCTAACTAGGTGGGTGTTGAGGAACTCAAAACCCACCTAGCCCGGCAGGAGCCGGGGCGCGATGTGCAGGTGCTTTGAACCTGGTCATCGTCGGTAACCGTCTGATTTCCGCGCAAATCAGACGGTTACCTTGAAGAATTGCTATGGATTGGCCATGGTCCAACACCCTCCTAGGTTTATTTGGTAGCTAAATTAGGCTGGAAAGTGCCTGTACGGCAGATTCTTTAGCAGCTGCCTCCAACTTCCTTAGGTCTTCACCATTGACAACCTTAACGTATGGGATTTCTTCACTAGAGGCGCCTGCCATCACAAAAATAAACTGAACCGATTCGACTTTTTTGCCAGACTCCGCAAGCATGGCTGCGTAAGCACCGGCTTGCAAGCGGTAATGCTGAAACCTTGTCTCGATGTCTTCTGCAGATTGAACCTTGTCGGTTTTGTAGTCCACGACCGTGCAGCCGTCGGGACCTTCAATAAGGAGGTCAATGTATCCTTCTAGCAGGCCTTCTCCAAATTTTGCAGAAAGGAATGTTTCTCGGATAACCCGTCCTTTGCTGCAAAGGGGCTTAATAATTCTCAATGCGGCGGCTTCGGCTTGCCTTAAATCCGCCAGTCGGTGGTCTAGGCCCTCCTTGGCAAGCCTTGAGCTGAGTTCGTGATCGGTTGCAGGGGTTAGTAAAGAGTGGGTTTGCATCAGGCTATGAAAGGCTCTGCCAAAGCGGATCCCTTCGTCTCCAGAGGGTCTCAGATCAAACGGGGTACTTGCGCTTTCGTCTTTCCAATCTTCACTCAAGGCCTCTAGTTCGGCAGATAGGGCAACCAATTTGGATGGAGAAATGGTGCAAATTCCTTTGGTCTTTGCCAATTTCTGCCAGTCCACTTCCCAACTTAGAGGATCGGCGGTAATCAAACTTGTCTCGCCTTGATAGCCAAAAGGCGGGGTATAGCACTGAAACTCTTTGTGGTCTTCTTGCAGTTGCCCCGCGACAGATCCTTTGGCCCTCGAATTGGCATTAAGGCTGATGATTAACACCTCTTTTGCCCTTGTCGCGGCTACGTATCCAAGCCGCCAGCGTTCTTTTGATTCTTTCAGCTCGGCATTTTCCTGTGCCTCAGCGGACGAAGCAGAGTGGAGATTCTTATTGAGGCTCCAGGCAAGTTGATTCCTGGGTGTTGTGTGCAGCTTGGGGTAATCCTTGTTGGAGTGGAGATGGCTTAGGCAGCTGCAAATAACAATTGGAAACTCAAGCCCTTTTGCGGCTTGTACCGTGTAAATGGAGACCGCGTCATTGTCTTGCTCCAAGGTTGTGGTGATTTTATGCATTGCATTTGCTTCGGCTAAGTTTTCAAGATATGTGGCAAAATCGGCAACAGAGCCTCCTAGCGAATCATCAAACTCGGCTGCCAGCAGTTTGAACCGCTTCCAACGGCTGACTTTGTCTCGGTACTCCGGCAATTGGATGCCGCTACTGTAGATTTCAAATTGCTCAATAATTTCCTCAACGATTTCGGTCATAGATCGGCCATGGCACCGCTCAGCAAATCGGCTGAGTATTTTGAGGAAGTCAAGGTCCTCCAAATCATCGCCTGCATCCGAGATTTGCAAATCTTTGAGCCTGCCACCAAGAAGCGGGGAAAGAATGGAACCGACAAAGGCAGGTGAATCCAAGGGGTTAGCAAGATAACGGATCAGCGAGCGCAGCGACGCAGCGTCTTCGGTTTCTAGGATTTCCGAATCGACCATTAAGCGGATAGGAATTTCATGGCGGCTCAGCTTATCCAAGAGGGAGGGCAGGACCGATCGAGAAGAAATGAGAATGGCAGCATCTTGAAACTGAAACTGCTTTTCCGACCCACAAAGGTCCAAGATGGAATTGGCAATATCGTTAAATTCTTCCTCTCGGATTTGACTTGCCGAACCTTCTTTGCGGATCGGCAGGATTCTCACGGTGGGTGACGCTTCTTTGCCAGAATCTAGCGCACACGGCTGAAGAGAAGTGTAGCCTTCAATTCTGGACTGAAATGAGAAGTTAACCCATTCCAAAACCGCGGCCCGAGACCGAAAATTGGAGTTTAGCTCTAAAACTTGGTACTTCTTGCTCAGAGAATTTAATGAGGAATGCTGGAAGAGACTCTTCATTTCTAGGTAAGAATCAATGTCTGCCCCTCGAAACCCATAGATCGATTGCTTAGGGTCGCCAACAAAAAAGCTCACCATGCTGGGATTGCTCTCCATCAGATTTTGAAAAATCTGGGCCTGGTGAGGATCGGTATCTTGAAATTCGTCCACAAACAAGGCATGGATGTCTTGGCTCATTTCTTTGGCGGTAACTACATCAGAGGCTAGTTTCTTGACGCATAAGATTTGGGAGTCAAAAGGAAGCTGACCGTTCAAGACCATGGTTTGGGCCGACAATTTTGCGGCGTCTACAAACTCTTGCAGCAACGGTTCTAGATTAGCCCGCAAGAAGCTGTTGGCTGCTTCAGAAAATTCAACATACAGTTGAAAGGCGGCTTGGTACGATTCTAACTTGGCGCCGGTAGCATTCCCTGGTTTGTTGGGGATGTCTTCTTGAATCCGAATCGCCTCAACAATTTGGGTTTCAATGTCTTTGGACCTTAAGGCTTGTAACTTCTGAACAAATTTTCGCAATTTGCTCCTAGGATCCAATCGTTGCTCATCAAAATCTTGAATCGCATTTAAGGCGGCGATCAGATTCCTTTTGGCTTGTTGAGGGTCTTCGTGGCTAGATTCCAAGGTTAGGCCATCATATAAGAAGAAAAAGGAAAGATTAAAGATGGCTTTGGCAAAGTTAATTGCGTCCTTTTCGTCTTGCTCCAATTCAAAATAGGTTTGCCAGCGAGCTTTTGAGGTTTCGGTGGGGTTTTTACGCAACTGGACGATAAACTTTTGCTGCTCAACTTCAAACCCCAGTGCGTCAAGTGGTTGAACAGAGTAGGCAGGAAGGTTTAGCTTCCACCCATAGTTTCGAAGCAGATCAAGGCAAAACGAGTGAATGGTCCCGATTCGGGCTTGGTCTAAATTGGCTAATGCCCATTTTGCTGCCTCTTGCCTTGAAGGATGGGCGTCATTAATAATTTCATTCAGCTTGTCCCTTAGTCTTGATCGAAGTTCCCCAGCCGCTTTTTCTGTAAAGGTGATCGCGACCAAGTTTTGGGGATGAACCGAGTTCTCTGGGTTTAATAACGCTTCGCAAATTCGGTCCACCAAGAGAGTGGTTTTGCCACTTCCAGCCCCCGCCTCGATAAAGGTGTGATGGTCTGTGTTATTAACCGCAGATTCTCGGGCTTCGGAATCTAGCATAGCGGTTGACTGAACGGCAGATTCCCACGGATTTCGACTCAATGAAGGTTGCCAGTTCGAAGCCTCACCCGCGTCTTGTTTCCTTGGCTCAGCTTCCGTATCTTGATCAAAACCTTCGTCTGAAGGGCTTGGCTCAACTTCTGGCCGAATTTGTAACTGAAACAGAGGGGCAAGCCGAATCCATCTTGGATCGGCTTGAACAGACTCCCAGATTTCGTGCCGAGACTCAGGGCAAGCAATGCGGAAAGCACAGTAGCTGCAGTAGCCTCGATCCTCACTGGGACGAGGCACTGCCATTCCCGATTCTATGGTCTCAACAACTAGCCGAAGCCTTAACTGGAGTTGCTCAAAAGACAAGGTTTCCTCGGGAGCAACTGCTGCCTCGCCTCTTAATGGCTGGACGTAACTGGCATCGATGCTTGCCGATTCCCAACGCGGATCCAGTTGGCGAGCAGCCTGCGAGTAGATGGGAAGCTGAAAATCGGGTTCCTTTTCGGGCTTGGGCAGCTTCCCAGTTTTGTAATCCTTAATGGCAAGACTGCCATCTTGCCGCAAATCCAATCGATCTAGCCTGCCCTTGAGGCCAATGGACTTTTCTTGGACTAATAGTGGCATCTGAAAGGGTTCTTCTAGCAGGATTGGTAGGGCTCCTGCCTCACAAAGTAGGGCAGTTTCGGATTGAATATATTGCCATAACTGGCGCCGTAGAATACGCTTTTGACCTTCCCAAGAGGGCCCCTTGACCACCCAGTGGTTCTCTTCTACTTTTAAGAACTCGAAATTTATGATGGAATCAAAAGCATCATCCAAGGATTCTGCATTCTGAAGTTCTGGTGGCATGGCACTTAGCCATTTGTCTATTCTTGCCGACCAAGCGGGACTGATTTTCGCAAAGCCTGCTAGATCGCCTAAGCCCGTCCATCGGTTCAGATTGTTACCCAAGGCTTGTTTGGTAAACAAAATGGCCCAGTTCCGCAAGACTTCATGCACTAAGTTTCCTTTTTCTAACGGGCTTAATGACCATTGGGGGGATTTGGGCGCCAAGTAGGAGTGCTTGAGGGTGACTGCAAAAAAGAACCTAAGTGGGCACTCCAATATGGCCTTTAGGTCAGTAGGGCCAAAGACTTGGTTCTCATGGACTTGGACGGGAGCCTGTCCTAGCCGTTCATCAAAACCAATGCCAATATAGGGGTCTTGGTACACATCAATCCATCTGCTCATCTTGTCCCTAGCAAGCGCAGCCGATTTGCTAAACGGGGTAAGGGTTTGGATTGCATGAACGCTAGAGTTGATTTGGAGGCAATCTTGAAAACCGAGGAGGGCGTTTCTTGTTTTAAGATGAGAAGCCGCCACTAACTTTGTATTCGCCGGCCTTCTTGTGTTTAATTGTTCTAAAAAGTACCGACTTGGAAAGGCTTCTCGGCTTCCATCGGGCTCCGACAGGGCAAAAAAGAGGTGGGAATTTTGAGCAGAATCAATGGTTGATGCCAGTTGCCCCTCATCAATTTTGGTTCCATTGGCCAGAGTTGGCAATCCTAATTGTTCTCGCATCGGCTGGGTAAGAAAAGGATTTTCCAGCCGCTTTCCGGGGATAAATTGCTCTTGCCAGCCGAGGCCAAAGAGCTCCTCGAACTGGATGCCGACTGCGCTTTCGTAAGTGCCATAAAAAATGCCCTGCTGCAGCTTTTGCACCGGCCGTAACTTATTGGATCCAATCAATTTAAGGGCAAAAAGCAGGTCTTGCGAAGTCGGTGCCAGAATTGTGGATTCAAGGGAAGTCAAGAGTAGGAAGACCAAAGAAAGACCTTCATTCTTGCCAGCAAAGAACGCCGCCGCTTCATCGAGGCAGGCTCCAAACGACTTCCAACTCTTTGCCTTGGCTAGGTTTTCTGCAAGATGCTGCACCTCGTTGAGCCAGTTGCGAAGCGGGGTGTTGCTTTGATAGAGGTCAACTTGGAGAGATTCTCGAATTTGCTGCACAGAGCCGGTCAACCTAGATTTGCGGAATTGACCAAGGAGCTCGGGTCTGCATTGGGCGGAAGAAACGGCAAGAGATAACAGCTTATCAATCGTGTCATCGGCGGCGTGGTCAGAAGCTAGTCCGATCAAGTCTTGGCAAGCAAGATATCCTGGCAGGGTTGAAGCTCGGAACAGGGACTCGCCGTAATAGGGCAAGCCCGATGCCTCCAATGAACTTTTAACCAAGTTTGCGTAGGGATAGGACACAGGATAAAGCAGGGCAATTTGATTAGGAGCCACACCCAAGTTCAGGCAATCAATGGCCTTGGAAATGGCGCACTGTACCTCGGTTATGGAATCGGGAGTGATGGTAAGGCTGCTGCCTTTTAAGGCAGAACTTAAGGAAGGAGCATCTAAGGATAGATCAACTTGAGGCAGTTTGTGTTGAGACTTAATGAATGCGAGGATGTTGGTTTGGCAGCGGTTGAGAGATCGAGGAGGAACGAGGCAAAAGACCAGATCAAATTCATCCAACACAGATTTGAGTTCCGATGTGATCTCATAAGGATTGTCTTTCATGGGAAAGTCAAAGCTTTCTTCAATAAAGTGAAGAACTTCGGCAAGGACCGGCTGCTCAAGACGACGGATGTTTTCTTGGGGTGTGCGAGCTAGCATCAACTCGGAGACGGCAAAGGATAAAAGCTCAATCGTATCGGCTTGATCCTTCAGGATGGAAAGATCAGGATTGTTGCTTTGGGCAAGAAAGCTTCTTGTTGCCATTGCGGTTTGCAGCGAGTTTGGTAAGGCGCTGGAACTGGAATCGGCAAGGTTAATCAGCCACTCAAAGGATTCGATTCTTGCGTTGGAGATTCCGCCTAGCCTCATTCCAACATCACGTCTTGCGGCAAGGGCAGAAAGACGGGTGGGCAACAAAAACAAAAGGCGGCGGCTTGAATTGTTAAGAATCGCTGTCTCGATGGCATCAATCATGGGTTAGTCATCCTCATTGGCGGGCCGCAATCGATAAGCCAGGAAGGGAAAGCAAATCGCTCTCGGCGGGTGGAGCACAAACAGTGGCAGTTCTTTCAGGACATCCTCATTACTTAGAGAGGGCTTCATGAATATCCAACCGAACTGCAAGGCGCAGGTCTCTTTGGGCATTGATACCCAGAAAGTCGGGGCAGTCTCCATAAACCCTTACCGAGCGACTGGTGGTGCGAATGAGGAATTTTTCCCCTGAAAAGGGGTCAATGTCGCTGCCATCAATCTGCACGGCAAGCATCCAATCGGTGCCATCGACTAGGGCGGCAGCCACGCGGTAGGCAACAATATTCATCCTCCGCATGGCTTCGAATTGCAGGTAGGATTGCATGAGTACGACGGGATTCACCGCCTCGATTTCTGTAAAAATCTTTGCCTTTTCACCGTAGCGGATATTGAGGTTTTCGGCTTGGGTGCACGCAAAAAGCAATTCAGAACCCATCTTGTCTTCGGTTCCGCTCGCTTTGATAATGTGGTGGTACTCACGCAAGATCCCTCTAAGGGCCAGCACTTTAGAATAGTCTGGCTTTTTGACGTGAGAGGCCTGCCACAGAGGCCCCGGTTCTGGAATGATGAGCCTCAAAATCGGGAAAACCCTTGGCATATTCCGCACCACATCAAGTTGGTGGGTGTAAAGCACAGGAAAGATTTTAAACGGAGAGTGAAGCGGTGCGATGGACTCGCAGGCAGTTAGCCCAGCCTGAACGGAAATCACCCCCTCTGAAGCCATTTTGTTGATAGCCTTGATTTGGGAAATTAGCGCGCGCGAGTACCCAAGGCTAAATCCATAGGTGCCATAAAGCGGCATTTGGCTAAGATGGCTAATGATCGTTGAAAACAGCCCAATTTGTTTGATGCACTGTTCTGCATCGCGGACCTTTAAGCTGTAGGTACAGTGCAACTGAGCAATTTCGCACAGGGCTTTCATTTGACCACGATATTTTGGCGGCTTGACGTAGGTTCCAAGGTCTCCAAACCCAGGCGCTGGCAGATGGACCAGAGGTTGAAGGCTTTTTAGGGATTCTCCTACAGCAATGGCGGTCTTTTTATCGGAGTAGCTTAGCTTTTGGGTTGCGGTGCACAGTTGGAGCAAAGCATCTTTAGCGTCTTCACTAAAGTTGGGATCGGTAAATGCGGAGCGATAAATGGCGGAAGACTGAGCGGAATACTCATCTTCTACAAAATTTGGGCTGATCTCTTCAAAGGCAAGGGGATAACCAAGCTTCTTAATTTGCTTGGTAAGTTTGCGAATGGAAAGGTGGGGCAAGAATGTGATGAAAACAAAAAAGCCCAGAAGTAATCCAATCGGTATTAGAAAGATTAGCAGGAGTAACAAAACAGGATGCGCCTTGACAGCTAGAAACGTCTGGGCACTTGATAAGTTTATCCGCAAAACTCGGTTAATTAACCCAGAATCTATTGACAATCGAATGCTTAGGCAAGATAAATTGGGTGATCTCGCAGCCAACTGTGGCCAAAATGACAAGAAGTTTGGCCATCCTAGCCTTAGCCGCCCTCCGATAGCTTGGCATTACGGACGGATATGTTAAGGGATTCGATTCATCAATCCTTAACATATAGGCAGCAGATTGACCAAGAAAACCTTTACGGGTCGGATCAACAAAGAAAAAACGCACCTTTCCGGCTAATAAGAATGCCCTTTTGTCAAGACCTTTCCGCTTACAAAGAAGGCCTTTTATAAGGACTGAGAAAGGTTGGAAGCAGAGTATGGACTTTGTGCGTTGCAATCGCAGTGAAAAAGCAGTCCATCATAGCTGGGCTCAATTCGATGAGGGGCAAGGGCGGCCACTAGCTCGTTATGGGTCGCGTTGCCATTATGAGAATGATGAGTCGTAACAACCGATGCACCCCGTTTAAGGATATTCCGCTTTCTTAACTCCTCCACCGTCCAAACGCAAGATTCAACCGAAAGATGCCCAGAGTATCCCGATGGATTCAGCCCATCGGTGCATTCAATAACCAAGCCATCTAGCTGCACCGTGGTTAGGAACTCCCAAGTGCGGTCTTTCCAAAGCCCCGTATCGGTTGCATAAAGGATTTTAGTGCCTTGATTGGCAAAAAGAAAGTTCTGACAGTCCTCATCATCGTCGTGATTTGCGGCAACCGGTGTGATGTGATAGGCTCCAATCTCAAAAGAGACAAAGCTTTGAGTTAGATGAAGTTCTAGGGGCCATTCTGGATACCGATTTTTGATCTGATCGAGCACTTTTTGGTTGCCGTAAATGGCAAAGGGCGCTTCTTGGGTTTCCACAAATGGATAGAGCGCATACTGGATTTCAGCGACACAAATGTGGTCCTCATGGCTGTGAGTGAAAAGAATCGCAAGCCATTTGGAAGGATCCAAACGGTTTGCGATCACTTGATGGTATGTATCAGGACCAAAATCAATTTTAAGAATTCCATCCAGCAATGCGCTGCATCTTGTGCGGACATCCTTACCTCCTGCAAGCCGAGCATAGGAGCTCACGCGGTCATTTGAAAACAGACCGGGAATCCCGTCGGCAGCGCCACTCCCAAGGATTTGCAGTTCCATAGTTTGCTTCGTTTTGTGCTGGATCGGTCCAGCCACTTCTCTTAATTGAGAACCCTATTTGAGTCCGTCAGAAAGAGACCAAGCCGTCAACCCACTCAGTATCTTTGGATAATAGTATGTGCTTTTTTGAGGCATTTTCTCGCCTTGTAGGGCTAAAGTCCTCATGTCATCCACAGTTGGAGGCTGCATCAAAAATGAAGCGCTCATGGAACCCGACTTTGCAAGGTTTATGGCTTCTTCTTCAGATCGGGTGTATTGCACTTGGTCTGGGCTTGGCAAGTCCAGCAGACTACCAAGTACCACGCGGTGCAGCAAGCTCACGTCAAGGCCTCGCAGTTCCTTGCTTCCCTCGTCACCCATGAGGGAAAGGGCAAGCGAGTGGTTTTTGATCTTCAACAGATAGGACTCTCCTCCCGAAAAAACAACCGCTAAGGTTGGGTTTCCTGCCGCTTTTTCTTGCTCCATGAGTGCCATCGCCATTTCCGGATCAATAGAATCCAAGGTAAAGACAGTCTCCAACTTAGCCTTGGCCTCTGCCTGGGTCATTGGCAGTTTAGGAGCCATCCGGTGGGTGGGAAGCAGGACTAGTCCGGGATCTTCAATAGAAGTGAGGGCAATAACCAAAAAGTCTTCTGGGATCAAGTCGGCATGCTCACCAAGGCTTTGTCGAAATCCAAGTGCGGTTTCATACCGATGGTGACCGTCGGCAATCCAAACTTTCTGGGGCAAAAATGCAGACTCAATCGCCTGCACCGCTTCGGGTTCCACAATGGGTTCAAGGCGGTTATGAACGCCGTCGTCGCCCAAAACCTCCACTCCTGCGCCAGCCGTGGATTGGCTAACCAGGTTATGAATTTTGTGGCCGGGATCTTCATAAAGGCCAAAAATAGATTCTAAGTGGGTGCGGGTTGCTTCTAAAAGATGCAGGCGGTCGGCTTTGTGCTTAGGGAACGTACGCTCATGAGGGAGCACAATGCCTTTTTCGTAAGGCTCAACCTTCAAAAGGGTCAGCAAAGCGGTGCGGACAAAAGGTGTTGCAATCCCTGGCAATGGAAAGGTTTGAACGTACTTGTAAAAAGCGGGTTGACCTTCTGGAACAAGAATGTGGCTACGCCTCCATTCGGCAAGTAAAGCCGCACTTCTTGTGTACTTCACAAATTGGCTTCGATCGTCTGGCTGCCCTTCAGGGAGTGTCAAATGAACGTAATTGTAAGGACTTCTGCTGGCAAGGTCTTCTCGGTATTGAGGGCTAATGACATCGTAAGGAGGGGCTACCAGATTTTTGAGGTTCCCTGCTTCCGGAGTGTAACGAAGGCCCCGAAACGGGCGAAGTGTTGCCATGCAAGAAGTTTACCGACGCCTTGAGGGGTCTAGCGAAACCTCGATGGATTCAATCCCAACCAGCGGTGACTCATTACCAGCGGATCAAATTAGCGCCCCACACCAGACCAGCTCCAAATCCCACAGTCAGGACCGTCATTCCCTTGGTTAGCTTTCCCGTCGATTCTGCATCGCTGAGGGCAATCGGGATGGAAGCCGCGCTTGTGTTGCCAAATTTTTCGACGTTGACAAAAACTTTTTCTGACGGCAAATGTAATCTCTCGGCGGCGGATTCGATAATCCGCAAATTGGCTTGATGAGGAACAAAGAGATCAACATCATCGCTAGAAATCCCTGCTAAGTCCAAGACTCGGCAGCAGGCGTCTCCGATGGATTTGACCGCGAACCGATAAACTTCGCTTCCCGCCATAAAAATCTTGGTGCGTCTTCCTTCCGCTTGAGGGCTGCCTACTGGGTACCGGTTTCCACCCACTTCGACATCAATCAGGGGGGCGCCGGCTCCATCGGCAAGCATTACGGTTTTGATGACCCCATGATCTGATCCGGGGGCGGCTTCTAGCAGCATAGCCCCTGCGCCATCACCAAATAAAATGCAGGTAGATCGATCTGTCCAGTCCACATATTTGGTAAGGGCGTCGGCACCAATCACAAGAACTTTTTTTAAGCTGCCCGATTCAATAAAGGCGGCGGCTGTAGCCACCGAATAAATAAATCCTGCGCAGGCTGCGCCAACGTCCATCGCTCCCGCCTTTTTGGCTCCAATTGCATTTTGGACAATGCAGCTAACGCTGGGGAACATGTAGTCTCCGGTGACAGAGCCAACAACGATCAAATCAATCTCGGTAGGACTCGTTTCCGTTTTGGCGAGAACTTTCTTGGCAGCTTCGGTTGCCAAGGTTGCCGTGGTTTCATGAGGTTCGCAAATCCTGCGCTCCCTCATTCCCGTTCGCTGCATGATCCACTCGTCCGACGTGTCTACAAGTTTTTCAAGGTCAGCGTTTGTTAGGATTTTGTTAGGAACTGCATGAGCAACTCCCTTCACCACAGCTTTGATCATTGGCACCAAGCCCTTCTGATCCTACATTTCAACATATGCTTTTATTATTTAACACGGATTCCGCTGCCCGCAAAGTCAGTGTGGCCAAGCCTCGATTTCAGTTTTAATCACTTCAATGAGGTTGCCTTCCGCAATTCTTTTTGCCTGAAGCAGCGCATTTTTGATGGCTTTGGCGTTGCTTCTTCCATGGCAAATGATGCAAATTCCATTGAGGCCCAAGAGGGGGGATCCCCCATACGAGGCGTAGTCCAGTTTTTCTCTTAGTGGCTGCATGATCTTGCGCAACGGCATATAAAGCACTTGCTCCACCGGATTTTTGGGGATGGCATCTCGAATAAGTTTCACGATGAGTTCAGCTACTCCTTCGCTGGTTTTGAGGAACACATTGCCAACAAATGCATCGCAAACCACAACATCGCACTCGCCTTGAAAAACGGCTTTTCCCTCGATATTTCCCTTGAACCAAGGAAACGGTTTCAGCCGATCATAGGCGTCTTTTGCAAACGCGTTTCCTTTGCCCTCTTCTTCGCCTATGTTCAACAAGTGGACGCAGGGATTCTTTCTGCCAAGGGCAGTCTCGGCATAGGCTCGGCCCATAATTGCAAATTCAACAAGATGGACCGGATCAACGTCGGGGCTTGCCCCTGCATCCAGCAGTACGAAATCACCGGTGACTGATGGAATTTGGCTGGCAATTGCGGGGCGATGGATGCCGTTCATTTGTCGCCATGTCATCAAAGAAAAGGTGGAAGCGGCTCCTGTATTTCCTGCCGAAATGAACGCATCGGCCCTGCCTTCTTGAACCATTTTCGCACAGACCATCATGGAAGAGTCTTTTTTCTTTCTGTAAGCATCGGTTGGTTTTTCATCCATGTCCACGACATCACTAGCGGCGATGATCTCGATGTTGCGGGGAGTTGGAGAGGGCAGAAATTTGCCAATGGCTTCTGGCTGGCCAACCAGCAAGATGGTGTCTGATATTTGTGAAGAGGCTTCGATCGCGCCAAGAACAATTTGTTCGGGGGCATGATCACCTCCCATGGCGTCTAGGGCAAATCTCATTTTTTGGAGGGTTTTCCTTTGTTAGACTGGCGAAGGTGGACGATGGCACCAAGCTGTCCGAGTGGCTTTTCATCACCCGCTTGTTGAAGATTGACTCCAAGCTTGGTTGCCACTGGGCAAGGCTGGTCCCACCCAAATTGGCACAGAGGCTGCATGGGAAGCGCCAGCAAAATGGATTGCCTTAGTAAATCGTCAACCATCAAAGAATTTCCTTCAAACAAGGGGTAATCCTCTTCCTCTGCCACCTTTGCCGATTCGGTGGGGCTGTAGGCGCTTGGAATCCCTACGACCGGAAACTGCTCTTCTATCACAACTTTAACGTCAATTTTGAGGGGGCCAGAGCATCGCGCGCACTCTACAAGGGCTTTTGTTTGAAACTCTCCGGTAACAAACAAGAGATTTCCGGTACTGACTGCTTCCAGAAAACCTTCCACCGATTCGCTTAAATCAAGCTCGCCATCTCGGGGGATATCGGTGCTGATATCGAAGCTGACGGTGACCCCGGGATGCTGAACAGCCTCGTTAAGGTCAAGGAGGTCCTCCCGCTTCATGTTGGAAGAGATTACCAGCCGAGGCCAATTTCTTCAGAAGAAGATTTAATCTATACTTGTTAAGCCGAACCTTGTAGCAACTTTTTGCGTCACAATGGTTGATTGATCCCGGTATAAATGAAAGGGTCATTAGTGTGAGATGAACCGCTACTGGAGTCTGCATGACGAAAGTTACGGCAAGTTGCTATACTAGGCGAGTACGAAAGGCAAAAACTTACTTCAGCATTGGGCGGTAAGAGCCGTGGGTGGAAAGTGAACGTTAGAAAACATTTGAGCAAAGGTTTGTGGGCAGCGGCAGGAGTCACTGTCTTTTTCATCATTGGCTGCGGAGGCAGCGGCAGTACTGTGACTACGACTGGGGGGTCGAGTGCAGGATCAGGTGCAGGAGGGTCTGCGCTTTCAACTGCAACCGTCAGTTTGCCAACTTCATCCGCGAGCATGGTCGTTGAGTTCCTCACGGGACAAGGACGCGCTGCAGGGGATACGAGGGCAGATATCAATCGAATCAATTTTGTAGATTCCAGCGGGGTCAGCTACCCTTCAAGTTTGGCTGACAACGTTTATGTGGGTCTGAATCAGTATTCGGTTAACGACATCAGTTTGCCGCTGACTCTGTCTGCTGGTCAACCCAGCCAAGAGTTTGCCCAGTTTGAACTCACGGTTAACTCGTGGGATACCCAATCTGGGGGAGGAACATGGAGCGCGGTCGGGGGCCAAAACGGAAATTTTGCGGTAGATCAGATGTATCCTGTTCAGGCAGGCGCGTTCCCGGGCCGCTTTGAAAAGCTTCCCGTGTTCCTTGATGACTCCATGTTCACCGAAGGATTCGATGCAAATTCCAATCCTTATACAATTTTTGACGCCAACGGAGCTTTTGAATCTTCAAATATGCCGAACCCGGGTCAAACTTCCTTGATGGCAGTTTTCTCGGACTTTGTTCACTTTAACATCTCTGCAGTAACAACTCCGCCAATCTTCAATGCGGCAAGCTCATACGCAGGTGCAAAGGTGACCGATGTCTACTTCAGTGGTGACCAAATTGCGCTGAGCAATGGGACAACTCAGGGTTCTGATTTTCAGATTCTAGAGCCCAACTCAGGATACGCCGATGGAATCGTAGGTTCTGTTAATGCTAGTACAGGAAGCCAGCCACCAATCAATGTGACAACCTATAACCTGACGGTGCCAGACCCAAGAGACTTCACCGGTATTGCCCGTATTCCCGCCGGAACCGGACTTTTGCGCGACATCAGCTCTGTCACCAGTAGCTTGGGGACCTTTGAAGTTATGCTCATGCCGCAAAGCACAGATGGCAACGTTCAGACCGCAGTTGCTTTTGTCAAACCCGCAGGGCAAACATCCAACGTCACAAATCTGTACTACGGCTCGGCTGATTTGAATGCAAAGACAATCACTTTGTATCCCATCGCAGATCTTACCAACGGAACCACCAACGGACAAATCAACGGAACCCTTTCTGGTTTGCTCAATAATGCCGGTTCGACAACTTCAACCCCTTCGCAAACCTACTTTGGTACCTACACCTTCACCGGCAGTTTGCCGACCGGGTTTACTGCCACCGGACGGTTCTTTGATTTCCGCGAATAGTTAAGGCTAACTTACTGTCAAATCAACAATGTCCCGCTCGGATGCAACCTAAGCGGGACATTTTTATTGTCATAACCATTCTCAGTGTCAAAATTGGGTAGCTTCAAAGAGTGAGTTCCCTCCGTTCAGTTCGCCAAGCCATTCTGTGCGGAACCGAAACGGAATATGGGTTTACGGTGGAAGGTAGCGGGCCGGAAGATTTGGTAGACCTTGCTACCCAGTTTGTCAAGCAAATCAAAGAAGATTGCTATATCGGGTGGGATTACCGCCATGAACACCCTCGCAGCGATTTGAGGGGATTTTCTGTCAAGCAACTTGCCTTTGATCCCACCGATGCTCAATTTGACAGAGGCAGAAGCCATGGAAATTCTGAAGACATTCGAGCCGATCGAGTTTTGCTGAATGGGGCGCGTTTTTATAATGACCACGGCCACCCCGAATTTGCAACTCCCGAGTGTTTTCACGCCACCAATCTCATGCTGCAAGATAAGGCGGGCGAGATTGTTCTGCTGAACGCAGCAAACTCCCTTGCCGCCGAACTTGGCAAAGAAGTCCGAGTCTATAAGAATAATACAGACTTCCATGGAGCAAGTTACGGCAGCCATGAAAGCTATCTGGTGCCAAGAGAGATTTCTTTCGAAGACCTTTACAAAGCGGTTGTGCCGATACTAGTAGCGCGGATTGTGTTATGCGGTGCCGGCAAAGCGGGCAGCGAATCGGGCTCTAAGTGCCCCTATCAAATCTCTAGCCGCGCTGATTTCTTTATGGAATCCGCGAATGTCGAAACCCTTTTCCGGCGCCCGGTTTTTAACACCAGAGATGAGCCTCATGCCGATCCGTCTCAGTGGCAAAGGCTGCATGTGATTGCTGGCGATGCCAATATGATTCCAAGCGCGGTCACCAGAAAAATTGGATTAGTTCAGCTTGCGGTGACCCTTGCCAAGGCGGGGTTCGCTCCTCAGTGGACAATCGAAGATCCGGTGGCAGCGATCAAGCAACTGTCCAGAACCATCAACCCACCCTTTGTGATTTCTCTGTCTCGAAAAAATTGGACCACTGCCACCGAGATTTTAGAATCGTACTTTGCTGCCTTCGAGCAGCTCGATTTGGATACCGGTGATGGGTTAGAAGAGAGCAAACCACGGGCTGACTACTCAGTATTGATCCAAGAATGCAGGACTTTGCTTCAGCAGATAGAATCTAATGACGCCGAGGCTGCCCATCACATTGACTGGCTTTGCAAAAGGAAATTGCTTGAAATAGCCCAGGCAGAAAACAACTGGGATTGGGGCCACCATGGTCTTCAATCCTATGATCTTGAGTACCACAACATTGACCCATCGGAGGGACTCTACTTTGCCCTTGCCGATATGGGCGAGGCGGAGGCCTATCCAAAGCTAGAAGAGAGATTAGATGCTCTTGCAAACATCCAAGTCGGCACCCGAGGGTGGGTCCGCGGCCTAGCAGTTCAGAAGTTTAGAGACGAACTGGCAGGGGCGTCATGGGGTCATTTAACTTTTAAGGGCCAAGGTCAACAAAAAATAGAAGTTCCGTTAGAGCCTGACCGGATTTATGAGCCGCAACTTGCGTTAATATCAAACGTAGGAAACTTTATCTCATGTTTAACCTCAACTTAGAACCGGAAGGCGATCGACTGACTCGGCCGCTGGAACCAGAGCCAGGGCGAAAGTCAGAAGATGCGGGCCCAACCCGCCCTCATATCAATCGTCCGGATTCAGGAAATGAGCTTTTCAAGCGCATGAAAAAAATTGATCCTGACCAGGCCAAGAAGTACCGGCAGAGATCGGGTCAGTAATGGCATCAACCACATTTAATACAACTCCAACCGATTTTCAGAAGTTGGTGGGGTATGGTCAGGCTGAATCCAGTTCTAGCATCCAGGGAGCTCTTTCATCTGATTTTGAGGTCCATGGCACCACTGTGTTGATGCTCCGCTTTAAAGAAGGAGTCATTGCCTTGAGCGACCGCAGGGCGACAGCTGGCAATTTGATCATGTACGATCATGCAGAAAAGGTCCTTGCCCTCGATGACCAGGTGCTCATTGCAATTAGCGGTGCCTTTGCCAGAAGCATTGAGGTCTGCAGGATGCTCAAGCACTCGTTTAAGTTTTATCGCAGGGTTACATTGCAGCCTCTTTCCTTGGAAGGCAAGCTGATGGAAATTTCACGGGCATTGGCCGGAAACGCTCCTATGGCGATGAATGGCATCGGCGTTTTTTTGCCGATAGTGGCTGCCTATAATGCAGAAAGTGAAACCTTTGAAACTTACTTCTTTGATGGGGCAGGTGCAAGATTTCAGAATGGAAGCTATGCGTGTGCGGGCTCCGGGTCAGAAAGAATTCGGGGTGTGTTTGAGTATCTGACGAGAACTCAGGGGCCCTTTGAATCGAGGAGTTTTGAGTCGGTGCTTCAAAACGGTCTAGAAATGCTTGATATCGCGGCTGAACTCGATAGTGCAACTGGAGGGTTTGATAAAACCCCGCCGGTGGTTAAAGTCCTCAAAAAAGACGGTGTTTCTTCGGTTGAAGGAAAGACCTTGCAAGACCTCATCAAGCAAGTTTTGGCTTAGGCTCAAATTCAGAGCGCGCAAACTGAGAAGGCTCAAACCGGTTTCCTGACAGGAAGCGGTTTGAGCCTTGCCTTTTTTTAAGATCAAACTCAAAGTGCTGAAGATTTATCTTGGGAGGGGGTGGCCAGCACACTTTTGGAAATGCCTTTACGTCCCTTGCGGCTCTTGAGCCAATCTGACTTTGATGGTTTTGGTCTCACCCTTGGTCCAGTACCGGATGGAAACGATGTCACCGGCTCTTTTGTCGGCAAGGGCAGCTAGCAGGGCATAGTGATCGGTCATTGGCTTTCCGTCAATGTCCAAAATAATGTCAAGTGGTTGAAGGCCTGCAGTTGCGGCTGGCAATCCTGCAATCAGGCCTGTGCCCGCGTTGGGGTCTGGATAGGGGATGACAATTCCGTGGTCGGGAACATTGTTGGCACCGGTGACCTGGGCAAGCTCACTTCGGGCTTGAGGATCACTGAGGAGTCCGTCCCATCTTGGCTTTGGCTCAAGGCCTAACACGCCTTGCATCGAGTGGCCATATTTGATGATGTCGTGAACAACTTGGCGAACTCGGTTGGCGGGAATTGCAAACCCAATCCCAATTGAAGATCCAGTTGGGCTAATGATTGCCGAGTTGATCCCAACCAAATTGCCATATTCATCAGTTAAGGCACCACCAGAGTTGCCCGGATTGATAGCCGCATCGGTTTGGATGGCGTGAACGAGGACGCCGCCATTTTCGGTCGGCAAGGTTCTTCCTAGATTGCTAACCACACCAACGCTGACGGTGGCATTAAAATCTAAAGGATTTCCGACTGCCATCACCCATTGGCCCACTTTTAAACGGTCACTGTTGCCAATAGAGATTGGCCGAAGGTGGTTGGCATCAATTTTCAGGACGGCGAGATCGGCTTGGGTATCTACCCCCAGCACTTTTGCTACATAAACATGTTTGTTTTGTAGTCGAACTCGAACCTGGTCGGCTCCTGCCACAACATGGTTGTTGGTGACAATGATTCCATTTGAAGTGAGGATGACTCCGCTTCCGGTATCTGCCCTCTGGATAGAAGTTTGATCACTCCAAAAGTTGGTCTCTGCCCGAAAATTGTCAACACTCACAACGGACGGCAAAACCTTTGCCGCTGCCTGAGTGAAGTCCCTTGGTCCGGACTGGATTGGGTCAGAAGCAAACTGAGCCTCGGGAAGCCTAGAAAAGTCATTGGCAAGTTGATTCCGATTTTCATAGTGGCTAAATATTTTCGATGCGATTTGAGCACCAAAGACTCCTGCAAAAACGGCGACCGCGATCCAAACATAGGCTGACTTTTTCATGGGACCTGGTTCCCTTAACGCTTTTATGCATGTTCAAGTTTCGAATCTAAGGCAGGTTCCTCGGTAAACTCCCAAGTAGGCAGATCGGCTTTATGAAAAACCAGAGCCTTGTCGGCTGTACAAAAAAAGAAATCGAGGCTCTTTTGGATTGGAGAGACGATGCCAGTTTGCGATCCAAGCAAATGGCCTCTCAAATCTATAAAAGGGCCCAATCCGAATTCAGTCAGATGGCAGATTTGCCGGCTCAGCTTCGGCAAGAGTTGGAGCAAAGGTTTCTGGTTTCACCCCTCGAAGTCAGCCGCCACGTGAGAAGCTCGGATTCGGTCCAAAAGCTGCTGGTTCACAACGGAGACGGCAATGCCTACGAGTGCGTGCTGATCCCCTATCCAGATCGAGTGAGCTGCTGCATTAGCAGCCAAGTTGGCTGCCCGATGGGCTGCCGATTTTGCGCTACGGGGCTAGGAGGCTTCGACCGCAACCTCGAAGTCAGTGAAATTGTTGGCCAGTATCTTAAATTGCAGTCTCTAACTCCTCGTCGGATCAGCCATGTTGTTTTTATGGGTATGGGTGAGCCGCTGCTAAACGTTAAAAGTGTTGTGGCTAGCCTCAAGATTCTTCATGATGAAGTTGGGCTCAGTTATCGGCATCTTACGGTAAGTACGGTAGGGATCGTGCCCGCAATCTACCAACTAGCGGACTTGAAATTGCCGATTCATCTTGCCTTAAGCCTCCATAGCCCCTATGATGACGTAAGGCAAAGGCTGATGCCAGTCAATGCAAAATGGAATGTTGCGGAAACGGTGGGTGCAATGAAGGATTACAGCAAAGCTACCGGAAGAAAAGTGACGTTTGAGTATCTGCTTATTAAGGGTGTGACCGACACTTTGGATCAGGCGGAGCGCATTGCCACTTTAACCAGAGGCTTCCCTTGCTTTGTGAACTTAATTCCCTTTAACTGGGTAGATACAGAGCAGGGCTTTGCAAGGCCAGATCGAAAGTCGGTGAACCAATTTAGGGCCAAGCTAGAGCAGGCAGGGGTCAACGTCACGGAACGGATGGAGCGAGGTCATGATATTGCCGCCGCCTGCGGCCAACTGGCAGGACAATTTAAGCAGACCTCAAGGCAGAAAACTCTGCCTCAACTGGCATGAACCTTCCTCTGCGTTGGGCTTTGTTCGTGATAGTCGGCAGCCTGTTCTTTTTTGGCAGTGGGTGCATGAAGTCGAGCCCCAAAAGGACAGTTAGCCCTCGGGGCGATCAATCTGAAGTCATTCCCCAGGGTGTGGGCACCAAACAAGGCAGCGTGACTGCTTATAGTAAGGGCACCCACCGCCAGCCCCTTTACAAGGTCAATTGGCAGTCGGCAAATATAGTTGCAAAAAGCCCTGGTTCTTTTTTTGCAACTGCAAACGTTGTTTCTGGCCTCATTATGAAGGCGGGCGTGCCGGTAAGCCGTTTTATTGCCGACAAAGCAACCGTAGATCGAAAGAATGGCGTCTTAAAACTGCTGGGAAAGATTAAAATTTCTCAGATAACGTATAGCAACCATGGAGGGGCGGTGCTCACATGCGAAAAGGTAACTTACTCCGATTCTGACCAGATTATCAAAGCGATTGGCAACGTTGTATTGCAATCCCCCACTATGCAGTTAACCGGCTTACCATCACTTTATGCGCTTCCAGACTTCTCCGAGATAGGGAGCCCGCAAATGGTGGCAAGACATTGAATCATAATCTTATTCAGACTTCAAAAATGAATCCTGCAGGGCGCAAACCGCATCACAGCCGCCCGTTACCAAAACGGCATCAAAGATTAAGCATGAATCGCTGGCTGATTGCCGTGGGATTCTCCATGATTGCAACGGGGCTGGTTGCTAATCAGATCACATCATCTGCGACATTCCGGACGAAAGACCTTGTGGTGACGGGGATCTCGCCTAGCGGATTTATCTATTCTCCAGGCAAACCCGATGCCAACGGATTGGCTCCTTTTCAGGTTGTTGGTGACCCCATGCTTACCGCAACATTGAGCCGCGAGCACTTGACGGTTACCGGTGGAAAACTGGAAGGCAAGGTTGTGCCTGGCTCGGGGCGCTTGGCAAGCGCGGTTCTATCCGGAAACATTCAGGTTGTCTCAGTTATATCACCCAAAGGTCATCATGGGGCTGAGGCTCAGCGGATTGAGTTGGAGTCTTCTACCGCGCACTATAAAAACCTGAACTGGTCAAAAGGGTCCAGTTCGCCTCAATCAACTCAGTTGAGCTTTCCCAATCCACTTTTGGTCAAAGGCAGTTCTCAAACCAAGCTAACATCTTATCAGATGCACGCCAAAACGGGAACTGTTTATCTGAAGGAAGAGGCGGCTGGCCAAAGCCAGTCTTTGGATTCGGCTCGGTTTGTCGGAGCTGTGACCATGAGCTTTAACAGCCAAGTCACCGGTGTGAAAATTCAGGGTGATCTTCGGCATTTAACCGCATCCTCAGATCGGGCAACCATTGATCGAGTGGTTGATCCTAAAACTCAGGCAATTACCTACGTGGTCAAGCTTCTTGGCCATGTCAACTTGAAGTCTGAAGAGCCAAGCGGCACAACAACACTATCTGATCTTTCTGGCCTTGCCGTCACTTTAAATCCTCAGTTTGAGGTACTTGGCTACGAAGGGTTAGACGATCAAGCATCGGGATTTTTTGTGCCCCAATCTCTGAGTGGCTCAAATTCTAGGCTGGCTGTCCTTGTCGAAAACTATGGCAGGGCTGGTCAAGAAGGCTCCCCATGAAAATTCGCTGCGAGGAGTTGGTCAAGATTTATCGGGGCAAGAAAGTTGTCAACGGGGTGAGCTTTCAAATGGATCAGGGTGAAGTTGTTGGGCTCCTTGGCCCCAATGGAGCCGGGAAAACAACTACGTTTTACATGGCAACGGGGTTGGTTAAGCCAAATGGAGGCAAAGTTTTTCTTGATGATGAGGATGTCACCCGCTGGCCAATGTTTAAGCGAGCTTTAGCCGGGATCGGCTACTTGCCACAAGAACCGAGCATCTTTAGAAAACTAACCGTCGAAGATAACTTGCGCCTGGTGATGGAGCTGCGAGGCATCGGCAAGGCAGAACAAGCCAAGAGAATTGAATCTTTGGCTGCTGATCTCCATATCTCCAAACTTCTTGGATCGCTGGGCCTGAGGTTGAGCGGTGGTGAAAGGAGACGGGTCGAGATTGCAAGGGCGTTGGCCACCGAGCCCAAATTTATCTTGCTGGATGAGCCATTTACGGGCATTGATCCGGTAACCATCGAAGAAATTCAGGGCATCATCAAGAAACTTCGGGATCAAGGCATCGGCATTCTTATTACTGACCATAACATTGTTGCGACCTTACGCATTACCGATCGGAACTACATCTTGATAGATGGTCATATTGAAGTAGAGGGCAATGCAGCCCAAATTGCAGCTCATGAAGGAGTCAAAAAGCGCTATTTAGGTCAGACCTTAGACCAGTCGGCGCTTGATTGAACTGAGTGAATCGGCTATTTCGGGTTGTCTTAAAAGAAATCACGGGCCCCTATGCTTTTGGGGTCTGCCTCTTCACGGTTCTGATTGTTGCCACAACCTATTTGGGAAGGTTGATAGGGTTCTTAGTCCACGGGGTTTCCCCGCTTCTTGTCTTGAGGCTTGCCTTGCTGTTCACCCCTGCCATTTTAGTAAAAACCTTTGCCATGGCAACCTTGTTGGCGGGTTTGCTTGGGTTCGGACGTCTTAGCAACGATTCTGAAATCACGGCAATGAAGGCAGCCGGTGCCTCTTTGCAAAGGATCATTCTTCCCGTTTTCGTTTTTTCGATTGCGGTAGCTGCCATTGCCTTTGTCACCGATGAAACTATTGTTCCTTGGGCTGCCAAAACAAGTTCATCTCTGAATACTCAGTTGATGCACAACCTCGATAAGAGCAGCCTTCAGTCTGCTGCTCAGCCGATCATTGAAAACGGAAAAGCGATTGGAGTCGTCAGTGCCAGATACTTTGATGCTCAGCAAGGAGTGTTAAGGGACGCGGTGGTTGTTGTTTACGGCTCCTCCCAATCTCAAGAGTGGATCCTCGCGGCAAAGCAACTGACTTTTGATCCGGTGAAGTTTGCAGCCGGGCAAGGAGGTTGGGCTATTGATGGAAAAGCGAGTTTGCTTTCTGTAGATGGATCGGTCTGCTTAACGATTGACAATGGAGCATGGCCCAACCAAATTCCCAAGCTCTCGGTGACTCCTCAAGACATTCTTGCAAGCCAAATGACAGATCTTGATCTTTTAAGCATGAAGCAAATTCGAGCTGAGATCGTCAAATTGAAGAGTCAGCCCAACAGCGATCCCGCCAAGATTGCCAATTTGGAGTTTGGTTATTGGAATAAAATCGCTTTGCCGTTAGCGGCTGTGATCTATGGCTTGTTGGGGGCATCCTTGGGAGTCCGTAACTCTCGGCAGTCCACCGCAGCTGGCTTTACAGTTGCGATCTTTATTATTTTTGGATATGTCTTTCTTGCCAACTGGTTAAGCGTCTATGCTCAGGGAGGCGTGCTTCCAGCTTGGATTGCCAGTTTGTTGCCTCCTGCAATTGGATTGGTGGCCGCGGTTGTTATTATAGTGAGAAGGAATCGTTAGACGATGGACCCCCAGGTTCTGTTTTTTTTAATTGTCATTGTTCTGGCCAGCGGCGGGATCGGCGTCCTTGCCGACAACCTTGGTCGGAAAATGGGAAAAAGAAGGATCGCAATCGGCAGGTTGCGGCCCAAGCACACAGCCAGACTGGGCACTTTTCTGGCGGGGATTTTTACGTCAACCCTCACGATCATCGTCGTCTTTTTGGTTAGCGCGCCGGTCAGAAAATGGATCGTACAGGGCACTCAAATTGTTAACCGGTATGAGCGGTTGCAAAGCTTGAACGAGCAACTGCAAAAGTCGGTTTCGGCCCGTAAAACTGAGGTCGCCCAGCTTGATTCCAAGCTTGCTACCTCTCTTGCTAATTTAAAGAAAGTGAGAGTCCAATATGAGGCGGCAAAAGTCGAGGCGGCAAAGGCGAATACCTTGCTAGCGGCTGCCCTCAAGCGAAAGGCGATCGCGGAGGCCCGGTATCGGTTAGCCAGCGAAAAGGTTATTGTCTCCGAAGCGAGGCTCGCGAAGATGCAGGGTCAGCTTCGCTCTGCCAATGCAAAGCTAAAAAGGATCAACTACAACATTGCTTTGATAAGTTCTCAGAGCAACGATGTGAGCACCAAGAACCTGCAACTCCTTCATCAGAATGACCGTTTGACTTCGGAGGCCAAGACCTTAGGCAAAGAAAAAGACAAATTGAAAGGGGATGTTGATTCGCTTCAAACCCAAATCTTGAATACAGACACAAGGCTAACCTCGGAGCAGAACAAACTTGCAATCACTCAGCAGAATCTGGATGCGGCCAATGCCCAGGCCGCCAAACTCTCGGAAACGATTGCCAGTTTAAAGCAGCTTGAAGTGAAATATGCGGCGGTGACCAATCTGACTCTGGTGAATCCAATTATTTATGGAGTCAATACCGAAGTGGCTCGCCTTGAGGTGCCTGCTCACCTCACAAGAAGCGAAGCGATTGGAGAGGTTGATAATTTGATCAGCAGCGCCAGTGCAGAAGCCTTGGCAAGAGGCGCGGCTCGATTCAAAGACAGTGTGTTCACTGCCGACCTCGCCGCACCTAGCGGGGGAAGCAGTACCGAACAACGGGCATTGCTTGTTGCCGAAATCACGGGGAATCGCGAGCCTATGGCAATCATTGCGTTAAGCGCAGTAAATGCGGTGGAGGGAACTCCTGTTGCCCTCATTGCCAAGGTGAAAAAAGATCCTCTGATCTACCGAAAAGGGAAGGTCATAGCCAACACAAACTTTGATCCGGGGCTGCCCATTGATGCGATTTTTGATCAGCTACAAACCTTCATCCAGAAGGACGTTTACCGAAGGGCAATTGCCAATGGCATGATCCCGGTTGCGGGAAGGCAAGACAGCCTGCTTAACATAGGTCCTGCCGATCTCTTCCCCGTAATTGATGAGATTTCAAAAATGCAGTTGCGTTCAAACCTAAGAGTCATAGTGGTCGAGGACACGAGGGCGGCGGATCGGCTGAAAGTGCGGTTTGAGCTAAGATAAGGAAATCGCTTTAACATGTATTAAAATTGTCATTAAACTTGTAACCTTTTAAGGAAGTCGCTGCGTAATAAAACTTTGGTGTTGGTTTGGAGAAAACCGTTTTATCTATTGATCCCGGAACTTCGAAATGTGGTGTTGCATTAGTCCACAGGAAAGAAGATGGCAGCTTGTCTTTAATTTTTCATACCGTGATTGCTCCCGGCTCGCTTTGCCAGGCCATCAAGGACGCGCTTACGAAGTCGCCATTTTCTTTGGTGGTAGTTGGCAGCGGAACAGGATCACGGCCTATTGTTCATAGCATAAGAGAGGCTTATCCTAGCCTAGGGGTGCTTCTTGTTGATGAGAAGGATACAACGATGCAGGCCAGGGAAAGGTATTGGGAGCACAATCCAAGACGAGGTTGGCGCCGCTTCTTGCCCTCGAGCCTCCAAGTGCCGCCGGTGGAATACGATGATTTTGCCGCCTATGTTTTGGCAGAGCGGGTCCTTCATCAGGCTTAATCGCCAGCCCTTTGCATCGGTTTGTATCTAATCAGTGGATTTGGTGCGACTTTAGTTAACAACAAATCTGGGCACGATATGATAGCGGGTAAGGGCTAAGTGCAAATAATGGCAAAAGCTGTGGTTTCTAAACCGCCAAATGCTAAATAGAATCCAAGCCTCCAAATTTTTGGAGGCTTGGATTCTATTTGCCCGAAGTTAAGGCAAAGCCGCTAACGGCAAATCAATGTCTTGATCTGTCGCTTTCTTAGTAGCAAGGGCAACGCGGTTGAAATGCCAAGCAGTCCGGAGGGGCTGGGAACCGATTGCGGCGTCCACATAACCGCCTGAGTTTGATTTGTTTGGCTATTAAAGGCCAGTCCAACAATGTCTCCCGATGTTGGGTCAACCCCAAACGCCATGGATGTTGTATAGATGCTCGGCAAGTAATTTTGTAAATCTATAGCACTAGCTGCGTTTTGTCCTGTCCACAAATAAGCGTGCATGTCGGTTGCGTTTGCACTGTTCCAAGCCCACCCGACCGTGTCATTGCTTGATGTCATCCACGCCTGACTGAAGGAGAAACCGCTTGGCTGAAGATCAACAACCGATCCAGCCGATCCATGCCAAAGCAGGGCATGATTCTTGAAACCGGTCAGGGACCCGTATCCAGTGCCGACTTCGGTGTTGCCGAAAACGCTTGCCCCATAAGATGCGGTGAGTCCCGTCGAATTGAGGTCAACGGCCCCAGCCGCAGTCCCGCTCCAATAGAGGGCATGATCTTGGCCCGCGTTATTGGTTCCATATCCAACTTGGTTGGCCCCATCTGTAGAGAACACGGCACTGGAGCGGAATCCAGTTGGGTTCAAATCTTTTGCGGAAGCGGCGGTTCCTGTCCAAAGCAGGGCATGAGTCTGGCCGTTGCTAGAGGTGCCGTATCCAGCTTGGTTGGTTCCAGAAATGGACTGCCCGACGCTGCTAGAAAACCCGGCCGGGTTGAGGTCGAGAGCCGAATTTGCAGTGCCTTTCCACAGAGTGGCGTGATCAGCACCGCCCTTTTGCCCATATCCAATCTGGAACTGACCAAAAATGGCATTGATTTCGCTTGACGTGTCCCCGGTTGGGTTTACGTCCGTGTACGATCCGGCGGTGCCAGACCAGATCAGCGCATGATCTTGCCCGCTGGACCCAATTCCCCAGCCAACTTGGTTAGGTCCGTAAACACTATGGGCTTCGCTTTCGGTGTATCCGGTTGGGTTTAGCAATATGAAGTTGTATCCGGCATGGGCTGCCAGCGGCAAGGCGGGAAGCGCAAGTATGAGAATTGGCTTAAAAATGTGTTTCATGGTTTGAAGTCGCTCGCTCCAGTACCGAGCTCAATTGCATTATACTACGAAACGTAATAATATGAAACGAAATAAAAGAAAATCTAGCAACTTTGCTGGATTTGAATAAAATATGAGGGGAAGCAGACTTGAGAAAACTATCAACGATCGAACGTACTGTGCTGGGAATTGTTTGGAAGCGGGGCCCTTGCACCATCTACGCGGTTACTAAAGAGCTATCCGATTCCACTTCCGCCTTTTACAAAGAGCGAGCGAGTACGGTTTATCCAGTCGCGGATCGGCTGCTTAGTCAGGGTCTCATTGAACATCGGTCTGCAGCCGGAACTCGGCAAGAACGGTCGGTTGCTATTACAGAATCTGGAATTGAGGCAGTAGAACAGTGGCTACTACAACCGATCAAGATTCAGGATTCATCTCACACGGTCGATCTGATTCGTCTCCGGGTTTTTTACCTTGGCACTTTATCACCTGATGATCGCAAACAGTTCCTTGAGACGGCACTAGAGTCCCTTCATGAGCATTTAGAAAACTGTAAGAAGATGATTGAGAACTATCAATCCCTGGGCGACACATTTAGTGTTCTTGCAACCCAAGGGGTAGTTTACGAAACGCTGGCCCGCATTCAGTGGCTTGACGCTATTTCCGAGGAGCTGCTGAATGCGTCAAAAGGGCGTCCAAACAAATAAAAGTTAACCAAATAGTTAAATACCATTGACAAAGCCAAAAGGCTTTTGCTATAGTTAACCGTATGGTTAATTTAAGTCAAAACCGGCTTGATTCCATTTTTGGAGCGTTGTCTGATTCCACGCGGAGGGCTATTTTGGCCCGTCTCAGCCAAAGTCCGGCAACTGTGTCAGAACTGGCCAAGCCCTTTTCAAGCTCATTACCAGCCATCACCAAGCATCTCAACGTGCTTGAAAGTTCTGGCCTCATCACTCGCAAGGCTCAAGGAAGGCAGCGGGTATGTGAGGTGAACACAGAAACTTTGAGCGCGGCGGCAGCCTGGATTGATCGGTACAGCAAGTTCTGGACCGAGCGTCTTGATGCCCTTGAGCAGCTAATCAATTCGGAACAATAACAATGAAACAAGAAGAACTTTGCAACGAAAGTACCCTCGTCTTTAAGCGCACTTACAACACAACTCCCCAGCGGTTGTTTAAGGTGTGGACTGATGCCTCGCTAATGTCCCAGTGGTTTCGACCCAACGAGCGTTGGCTCAAGGTGGAAGTAGAATCGGATCCAGTACCCGGCGGTCAGCAGTTGATCGTGATGACACATCAAGATGGAGACGTCTACCGCACCAGAGGCCGCTATCTGGAGGTTAGTGAGCCGGAAAAAGTGGTGTTTACATGGATTTGGGAAGAAAGTCCAGATGGTCCCGAAGAGTCAAAAATCACCGTGACTTTCTTGCCGGTTTCGGGAGGAACTCAGATGACTTTGGTCCACGAGAATCTAACCAGTGAGCAGGCTAAGCAAGGTACGGAAGCCGGCTGGACTGGCTGTTTAGAAAGCCTTGATAAGTTCTTGGAAAAGTCAGAATTGCAAGGAGGCGTCATATGAGTTCTGTTGCCGACCAAATGAAAACCGAGTATCAGGCTGCGATGGCAAGATTGCTAAAATCTTATCATTCCACGCCGATAGAAAAGAGAGATTACTCACCATCTCCATCGGCTCGGTCCCCTCGAGAGATCGTTTTGCATTGCGCATTAACGGTTGAGGCTTTTACGGGCCTTCTTAAGGGGCAGCCCCTGCCATTTACCGATTATAAGCAGGTCGAACCGGCGGTCCGAGCCCAAGAAAAAGAGGTGGGTGCAGCAGAGGATGCCGAGAAATGGCTTAACGAGAGGTCAGAGACCTACTTTGCTTGGCTAGATCAGACGAAAGAGTCTGATTTCCAGGCTTTAGTCAAGCTGTTGGGGATGGACATGCCGGCTAGGGTGATCTGCGAGATTTTGTCTGAACATATGGTGTGCCACGGCGCCCAGATTGACTATATCCAAACGATCTATGGAGATCGAGCCTGGCACCAGTTTGAATAAATCTCAACAAAGGAATTCGGCTTGAATCAATTGCCTCTGGGCGGCAGTTGTAGGGTTGGTTTCCTGTTACCCGTCCTTCCCCATCGCCGATGGGGAAGGTGGTCTCGTTTTAACGGAGCTGGAAGAGGAAGACCTTCTGCTCGGTCGGACCGCTTTCTACTCGAATAGCAATTGACCTCCCTTCCTTTCATCGCGTAGCGTTGAGAGGAAGGGTCGGGGATGGAGAGCCTGAACTGCGGCGAATTCAGTACACACCTATTCTCCAACAAGGTGGAAAGGAGGGGGATCAATTTACAACATTTGTGCCTATCCTGCCCCATCTCCGATGGGGAAGGTGGTCTCGTTTTAACGGGACCGGAAGGGGAAAGACTTTCTGCCCTGACCCATTCCATTCCTAGCGAGATAAAGCGACTATCAGATTTTCCCCACCCCTTTTCCCGCTGTTTAGACCAGATAGATGGTGAACAGGTGTTGGGAGACATGGTGAACACATTTGATGCCTAATGTGAATTGTAGCGCAGGTTTACCTGCGCTACAATTCGGCGAAAGAACCAGACCCCGAAACTACTGACCCAGGTAGCCCAATGTCCCAGGCTTCACTAAGATTCAGCCAAATGAATGATGACAAGGTGGCTGTATAGACTGGATTCCTAGACTTCGCTCGGTAAACTCACGAAGTGGATTACCGTCGCCAATACATTCGCGATTTGTTTGCTTCTAAGGCCGGCACCCAGGCCAGTGCGTACGGATGGGTCAAAACAAGAAGAGACAGTAAGGGAGTTTCCTTTGTCCAACTGAGTGATGGCTCTTGTTTCCAAGATTTGCAGGTTGTCATCGAAGCCAATGTCGTGCCCGAAGAGCTGCTTAAAAAGGCTACAACCGGGGCCTGTGTTTGCTTCGAGGGTGAAATTGTAGAGTCACCGGCGGCTGGGCAAGCGGTGGAACTCAAGGCAAAGGCTCTAACCGTTTTTGGAGAAGCCGATCCCAATCAATATCCTTTGCAAAAGAAAGGGGCGTCTTTTGAATTTCTTAGAGAAATTGCCCACTTGCGGGCCCGCGGCAACACGTTTGGAGCCGTCATGCGCATCCGCAGCCTTGCCGCCCATGCGGTTCATACCTTTTTTCAATCGCGAGGTTTCCACTATATACAAACTCCTATCATCACTGCCAGCGACTGTGAAGGAGCCGGAGAAATGTTCAGCGTCACCACAAACCTAGAGGTGAATGAACCTTTAGAAGGAGAGCATCAAGGGACCCGGATGCAGGCCTATCGGCTAAAGTCGGTGAGCCCAAAAGAGGATTTCTTTGGCAAACCCGCCTACTTAACCGTTTCCGGCCAGTTGGAAGCCGAAACCTTTGCTTTGGGCCTTACCAACGTTTACACTTTTGGTCCCACTTTTCGAGCAGAGAACTCTAGCACCAGTCGGCATCTTGCTGAGTTTTGGATGATCGAGCCGGAAATGGCGTTTTGTGATCTAGAAGGCGACATGAACCTAGCCGAAGAGTTCCTCAAGGCGGTTATTGGCGATATCCTCGAGTTTGGAGCTGCTGATCTTGGATTCTTCAACCAAAGAATCGAGCCAGAACTTTTAAAAACATTAGAGCACGTTGTTGAGAGTCCGTTTGAAAGGCTGACCTACACAGAAGCCATCAAACTTCTTGAATCAAGCCAAGTGAGCTTTGAGTATCCCGTGTCTTGGGGGGTTGATCTTCAAAGCGAGCACGAACGGTGGTTGACCGAAGTCAAGATTGGCAGGCCGGTCATCTTAACCGACTACCCAGCCGAAATCAAGGCGTTCTATATGAGGATGAATCAGGACGGCAAGACGGTAAGAGCCATGGACGTGTTGGCGCCTCGAATTGGAGAGATCATCGGTGGCTCTCAGCGAGAGGAACGGCTTGAAGTTTTAGAGGAAAGAATCAAGTCAGCGGGGCTTTCTTTAGATCCATACTGGTGGTACTTAGATTTAAGAAGGTTTGGCAGTGCGCCTCACAGTGGGTTTGGTCTGGGGTTTGAAAGGCTTCTGATGTACGTAACAGGAATGAAAAACATTAGAGATGTTATTCCTTATTTCCGAGTCCCAGGGAGCGCCGATTTTTGAACCTTAAAAAGCTGATTCCTCAGATTGATCCTCGCATTGCCGCTGACTTGAAAACTCAGCAAAAGCCGATAAGCATCGGCCTCACCTGCGCCATTATTGCCTCTATTTTGTATTCATCCACCATTGGGTTGACAAAGGATGCGACCGACGCAGTCAAGATGATCGTGAATGCGGTTTCGCCTCAAACAAAGTCGGCGGTTGAACTTCATGCGGGAATGCTTTTGTTGACAAAGGCTTGCGGAGCGGTTGTTATCATTTTCTTGATCCGATACTTTCTGACCCGGATTCAGATGATCAATTTAGCAAGAGCTTCTAATCAGCTAGCCGCAGAGCTGCGGCAAAAGCTCTTTCAAAAGCTGCTGCGTCTGCCAATTGGCTATTTCAATGAAGCTCGAATGGGTGCGATTCAAAGCTCGCTGACCAATGACGTCAACGTTTACCAATTTGCGATCAATATCATCCAAGATTCCATCAACGGCCCGATCCGAGCCGTGTCTGCTTTTGCAATGATCTTGTATGTTCAGCCTTATTTAATGCCGTTTGCCATTGTGTTGGTTGGCATTATGGTGGCTTACATCCAGCACAACGCCAAGAAGATGAAGATTGCCCAGGCTAAGGTCCAGGCGTCCTTGGCAGATCTCAACGCAGAAACCGATGAGCGGCTGCAAGGAATCAGGATCATCCGTGCTTTTGGGGCGGAAGACATGGTTATGGATGGTTATCGGTCTTTGATCGACCAAACTTTGGGCCATCAAATGACGGCTGCACGGGTATTGGCTAACCTGAAGCCCTTGGTTGACTTAATAGGGGCGGCTGGTCTTGCCGCGGTGCTGTTTATAGCTGGCAAAGTTGCCGCCGAGGGCCATTTGGGAGTTGGAGATATCGCGGCAATGGCCCTGGCCATGGATATGATCAACCAAGGCTTTAAAAGCGTTGCCAGCCTCAGCAGCACGCTTGCCCAGGTTACGGCTGCATCAGATCGGATCTATTCTCAAATCCTCGAAGTTCCCGAGGAATCCAACGTCCACCAAGGGACTTTGCAACCTGCTCACTTTGAAGGAAAAATCGAGTTTGAAAACGTTAGCTTTTCCTATCCAGATGGAACGGAAGCTCTTCATGGCGTCTCTTTTTCTATAGAAGCTGGGCAATCTCTGGCTTTGGTGGGGCCCAGCGGAGCAGGAAAATCCACGATTGCAGACCTCATGCTGAGGTTTTATGAGCCAACTGCAGGGAGGATTTTGCTTGATGGCATTGATATTGCAAAGCTGGACGCCAAGTGGCTCCGATCCCAAATTGGGGTCGTGCCCCAGCACACGTTCTTGTTTGCCGGTTCTATTGAATCCAACGTGCGGTTAGCTAAGCCAGACGCAACAGCGGCAGAAGTGAGGTCGGCACTAGAATCAGCCCATGCTGACATCTTTTCCCAAGAGCTAAATGAAAGAAAAAGTTCAGAACTTGGTGAGCGAGGTGTCAAGTTGAGTGGTGGACAGATGCAGCGGGTTGCAATAGCGCGGGCGCTGGTAAGAAAGCCAACCGTGCTGTTACTTGATGAAGCCACCTCTGCCCTTGATGCCAAGAGTGAATCGGTGGTCACGGAAGCTTTAGAGGAGGTGATGAGGCAGCGCACAACCCTCCTCATTGCTCACCGATTGACCACGGCGGCAAGAGCCGACCGAATTTTGTATCTAAAAGGTGGAAGGGTCATTGAAATCGGGACTCATGCAAGCTTGATCAAGGCCAATGGCGATTACGCTGCGTTATTTAGACTTTTCAGCGGCGGAGTCATCGATGCCCCAACCTAATGAAGAACCGATCCTCAAAGCGACCAGCCTGAGCTGCGGCTACCATGGTCACGCCGTTCTTGCCGGGATTGACCTTTGCCTTCATCGAGGGGAAACCATTCTTTTATTGGGCCCCAACGGAGTTGGCAAATCAACCCTCATGAAGACCCTTATCGGCGCCCTTTCTGCCCTTTCTGGTTCGGTGAGTTTAGAAGGTACTGGAATTGAAAAGTGGGAACCTCAACAGTTGGCTCGGACTATTGCCTACGTGCCTCAGCAAGAGCCGGCCTATTATCCTTTTACGGTTCAGGAGTTTGTTTTGATGGGAAGGTTGCCTTATGCAAAGGGGATGTTTGAATCTGATGCTGATTTTATGGCTGCTGAAAAGGCTATGGAACTTTCGGAATGCCAAGCCCTTGCTGACCGGCCAGTCACCGAACTGAGTGGAGGAGAGCAGCAAAGGGTTCTTTTGGCAAGGGCGCTGGCTCAAGAACCCAAAGTGCTTGCCTTGGATGAGCCTTCAAGCCACTTGGATATTGCCCACTCCTATGGACTTTTAGAAACACTAGAAAAACTTGCCGATCTTGGTACTGCGATTATTGCCGCAGTTCACGATCTGAATTGGGCAGCAAGAATCAGAAGTCGGTGCTATTTGCTAGGCGAGGCGGGAATCATGGCGTCAGGAGAGACGAGGCAAATCCTAAAATCGCCTCAGATTTCCCGATGCTACGGAAGGGAAATCGAGGCGATTGAGGTTTTGAACGGCACCCTTGTCTTAGTCCCTAAGTAATCACAGGGCAAAGCCGGCGTGAGTTACTTCTTGGCGGGTGGCTTTTGGGCTGCTTTTTTGTAGTTTTGAAGGGCGTTGGGTGAGTACCAATTTGACTGGGTCATATTGTCGGAAGGGAGCGGCCGGTATGCTGACATTGGGTTCACTGGTTCAACGAGTCCTGTGTTCTCAAGGGTCACATTCCCCTTGCCACCAATCCTAGCGATTGTAGGTTTGCCTGCTGCCGTCATTGTTGCTTTCAAAGCTCCTGCAATCTGATTTTTGGAATCTGGGCTTCGGGCCTGGTTGCCTTGGTCTTCTTTAGCCTGCTTCATTAGCTCTTGAGGGGTTTCGTGGCTGCGGTAGTTGAAGTAAAGAACAACTCCCGCAAAAATGACCAGCGCGGTGACGGGAAAGATAGGGAATTTCGATTTGACCATAATGAATTACCTTAGAGATCAGAACCACATTGACATGTTCTATGTGACTCAACTCGCCTTATTTGAATTATGACAGCACAAAACGGGCCAAAACCTTCTTCACCAAACTGGGTAGCCGCTATTGATGCCCGCCTCGTTTCGGGGAACTATGGCGGAGATAGCACCTATTGGACGGCACTTATTTATGGTTTTAAGGAAGTAGCAAATGATTTGCCGCTGCTGTTTGTGAGTAACGCTTCTCGTCCCAAAAACATTCCATGGTCTAATTCTTGGCGTTGGGAAGTGGTTCAGGCAAGTTCAAACCGTATATGGAGTTGGTTCTCTTTTCCAAGAATCGCAAAGCGGCTCGGGGCAAGGGCCATTCATACCCAGTACAATTTAAGCCCCCTTGCGGGAAGGATTGGCATCACCACCATCCATGATGTTTCCTTTTTTATTGGTCCTGAATGGTTCAGCAAAAAAGATCGGTTTCTTCTGAGCAGATTTGTACCTGCTTCCGCAAAAAGGAGCGCGAAGGTCATCACGGTTTCTCAAACGAGTCGAAGTGAAATTGAGCAATATATCCCCCAGGCTGTCGGCAAAATTGAGGTGACCATGCTTGCCGCACCGCCCTGGATTCAACCAGTGGAACGGGAGGAAGCTCGGGACTTTACTCGGAAAAAGTGGGGACTCTCCAAGCCCTTTCTCTTGACGGTCGGAAACCAATGGTCCCGCAAAAATCAAATTCTTGCCGTCCAAGCCGCCGACCTGTTGCCAGAATCGGTGCCTCACCAGCTGGCTCTTGCTGGCAAGCCTGGAGATCTGCCGATATCAAAGCGGGTGAATCAGCTAGGCTTTGTTCAAGGTGACGAGTTGGCGTACCTCTACGGGGCAGCGGATCTGATGATTTTTCCTAGTCTTCATGAAGGATTTGGGCTACCTGTTTTAGAGGCATTTCGATGCCAGTGCCCTGTCATTTGTGGCGGAAATGGCGCTCTTCCCGAGGTGGCAGGGGTAGCTGCCTGCATTCCAAAGAGCTATGAACCGCAGGATTGGAGCAGCCAAATCCGGTCTCTGCTAGAATCATCCGGTAACCTAAACGAGATGCGTGCAATGGGAAGGGCAAGAGCCGACGAGTTTTCGTGGGCTCAAACCGCAAAGCAAACGTTAAGCGTCTATCAGGAGGTGGGGAATTGATCAAAGAAGAGCTTTTGCAAATTCTCGGGTGCCCGCTAGAAGAGGATCGCCCCCCGTTATTGCAGCAAGATGGCTGGCTGGTGTGCACAAGTTGCGGAGCTAAGTTTCCGATTGTGGATGGAGTTCCAAACTTACTGCCAGAATCCGCCGTGAAATCTGAACAAAAGGGGGCAAGCAATGGCGGAAACTAGTTATAAAGTCTTGGTATTGCATGGGCCCAACTTAAACTTGGTTGGATTTCGAGAACCTGAGTTTTATGGTCGTAAGCTGCTAGAAAATATTGATGAAGAGATCAAAGAAGAAGCGAAGCGGCTTAATTTAGAAGTGCGCATTCTTCAATCCAATAGCGAAGGAATCTTGATTGACGCAATTCATGAGCATAGAAGATGGGCGGAGGCAATTATTGTCAATCCAGGGGGGCTGACTCACTACTCCATTGCCCTTCGAGATGCCTTGACTGCGGTAAGACTGCCGGTGATTGAAGTTCACCTTTCTAATGTTCACGCTCGCGAGGAGTTTAGACGCCATTCTGTGATTGCCCCAATTACTTTGGGTCAAATTGTTGGGCTGGGCAGCCATGGATACACCTTGGCGCTTCAGGCCTTGAAAAAGCTGCAAGAGGAGGTTGTCTGATGGACAAATTGAAACAACTGAGAAGTGTAATAAAAGAAAAAGGGCTTGAAGCGCTCCTTCTTTCCGACATCCAAGATGTCAACTGGTTAACTGGATTTTCCGGTAGTTTTGGAGCCGTTCTTGTCACCGAAAGCCAGGGGCTCTTTATTTCCGATAGTCGGTATACGGTGCAAGCCGCTGAAGAGGTCAAAACGATGCCTACTAAAACCTTTGCCAGCCCCCAAAACTTTTACGATTTTCTGGCGGCCCAGGTTCAGGAACTTGGCATAAAATTACTAGGATTTGATTCTAATGAAACCTCGGTGGCAAAGCTCAAGCGGATGGAAACTAGCCTCGCGAATGTCCAGCTCGTTCCGGCGGAAAGCCTCACCCAAAAAATGAGGATGGTGAAGTCGCCAGACGAGATTGAGCGGGCAAAGCGCGCTTGCGCGCTCGCCGATGCCTGCTTTGACCATGTTCGAAGGCTGATTCAGCCGGGCAGCATCGAATACGATTTGGGCCTGGAAATCGAGTTCTTTTTTAGAAGGCAAGGTGCGGAACTTGCATTTGCGCCGATTGTGGTCAGCGGGTTACGAAGTGCACGGCCCCACGGTCACCCAAGCGAAAATCGCCTTCAAGAGGGGGATTTTGTGACGATGGATTTTGGTGCCAAAGTGGAAGGATTCTGCAGCGACATTACCCGCACGATTGTAGTGAGCCATGCTTCCGAGCGTCATATTGAGGTTTATAACCGAGTGCTGAAAGCTCAGATTGCGGCGATCAAGGCGATTAAGCCGGGAGCCCTTGCAAAGGATGTGGATTCTCTTGCCAGAGAAGAACTTGGAGACCTTGCCCAGTACTTTGGCCATGGGCTTGGCCATGGATTAGGTGGAGTGGTTCATGATCTTGGAAGGATGGCCCAATCAAGCCAAGATATTTTTGAGCCAGGGCAAATCTGGACGGTAGAACCCGGAGTCTACATCGAAGGTTTTGGTGGAGTTCGGATTGAAGATGATGTGCTTGTCACAGAATCCGGGGTGGAAGTTTTAACCCATTCTCCCAAAGAACTGTTGGTCTTGCCGTAAACCTATGGAGGCAACCGCAATTGCCAAATTACAGCTTAAACATGTGTCTTCGTTTCCAGTGGAGTGCCCCATCTTTACCGGTGGGCTTACCGCAATTGTCGGAAGAAACGGCTCTTCGGGTTTAGCCACACTTCTTGCATTGGCATCCAAAAAGCCGCCTGCCATCGTAGGCCGATCGGTGAGGACGGAACTTGTTGGGCAAAATGGAGTCGGTTCGAAAAGGGCAACCATTCAAAACCTGGTCTCCAATCAAATAAAGTCCCAACCCCTTATTTCTGGAGAAGCGATCACCGAGGTTCTGGTTGCCCTTGGATTGTGGGACGTTAGAAAATCCCCATTGCACTCGATATCGGCTAGTTTTGAACCGGAGCTGACAATCTTAAGGGCCCTCTTTTCTAAAGCCGATGTGGTTTTGTATCAATATGAGTTTGATCGCATTGATCCCTACACCCTCCGCCAGCTCTTCGAGGTTTTTCATGCCTATCAGTGCTGGGGTAAAGCGCTAGTTGCCCTCACTCATTCGGCAGAAGTTGCTTCCAAAGCCAATTTGATTATCGGATTTGCAGGGACCAATTGTACGTTCCTTGGCAGCCCCCAAGACCTTATTACTCAAAGCAAGGGAGATGAATTTGAGGTGGAAAGTACCAATTGGCCGGCAGTATTAGAAATGGTGAAGCGATTTGAAATCGAAGTCGATTCAGTTGGTGACCATCTCCTTCGATTTCGCGCGAAGCCGGGCCAAGAGTTGACGGCAAAGCTGTTGGCTGAGGGTTACGGGGATATTCGATTTTTGACGAAACGCCGCCCCACCTTTGAAGAAGCCCTGACAAACCTGCTTTCGAGGCGCCCGATTGGCAAGGTTAACGCAAATGATGGTTTGAATCCGGAAACTGAATCTGAACCGTGAGACGGCTCAGATTTTTCTAGCATAGCTTTTGGCTCAATCTTGGCTTGTAGGCCGTGAGGAATAACGCCTTGAACCACCCGAATTGCCTCCGCTCCTGCCTCGATTTCCGCCAGGCCCTCGAGAAGAGAACCGAGAAGAACTTCCACCGGGGCGGAATGGGCGATCGGAACCTCGATCTCCCGAGCCACCATAAGGCCTAGAACTTGCCCGTCCGCCGCTTCGATCGCTACCAAATCGGCTCGGTCGGCCCGATGAACTGCCTTCAGAGGATCTATATCCGCCGGATCCTGGTCTGTCGGTGCGTGGTCGGCTGGACTGCCCTCGATTGTCATCGGTTCCGCCGGTTCTAGGAGAATGGTCTCGTGACGGATATGGAGGGCGGCTACCGCCTTCGCGGTTAAACGGCTTCCGGTCGCCAAAACTGCCTCGGTCACGATCATACGGCCTTCGATCCCCGCCTTCGCGATTAAACGGTCTGCGGTCGCCAAAACTGCCTCGGTCTCGATTGAAAGGTCTGCGATCTCCGCCTTCACGGTTGAATGGCTTGCGGTCGCCAAAGTTGCCACCCTCTCGATTAAATGGCTTGCGGTCGCCGCCTTCGCGGTTGAATGGTTTGCGTTCACCAAAACTGCTTCCCCGGTCGCGATTAAACGGCTTTCGATCCCCACCTTCACGGTTGAATGGTTTGCGGTCACCAAAACTGCTTCCCCGGTCGCGATTAAACGGCTTTCGATCCCCGCCTTCGCGGTTGAACGGTTTGCGTTCGCCAAAACTGCTGCGATCGCGGTCATAGGGCTTGCGGTCTCCACCATCACGATTGAAAGGCTTGCGGTCCCTTGATGGGCCGGAGTCGGATCGGTATGGCCGATCTTCTCGGCGAACAAATGGGCCTCTTTCTGTATCTCTTGGTTGACTAAAATCAGGACGCGCACCCCTGTCACCCGCCTCACGTGAGCGATAAGGGCTGCCTTCGCGGTTGCCTCCACCAAAGCGAGAGCGATTGGGACGATCCCCGAAGCCTCGGCTTGAAGAGCCGGACCGAAACGGCGGCCGATCACCACTTCTGGGGGGCCTTGAATCCGAATTTTCACCACGGTTGCTTGGTTGGCTTCTTTCTGAGAACGAACTTCCTTCTGAGCCTGTTCTTCGCGGTGAATATCCTTCTCGACCGCCAGGCTGCGAGCCGCCGTCGCGGCTTCCAAATCTTCCGGATCCGCCGCGTGAGTCATAACTCCTCGGAGCTCGGTCAGAATACGGCCTCGCGCCATAACTTCTGCCAAATCCACTTCTGCCTGATTCCCGCTGAGACCGATTGCCTTCGTGCCGTTTCGCTCGCTCTTCTTTGCCTTCCTCTTCTTGGGAAGTATCAAAGATGGCAGAGTAGATGGCGTCACTGTAAGTGCGGTTCAGGTGATTGACTTCTCGAAAAGTGCGCCTTGAGACGTAACCCTCGCTTTCGGCTACGGCACGCTCTTTCCAAGCTTCGGCTTGGCTGCTGGTAAATAAAAACTTATCACTTTGGATGAGTTCTTTCTGCTCAATACCAAGGGCGGCAATGGCAGTAATGGCCTGGGCTGGAACTTGAAGAACATCGCCTAAATCTTCTGCGATGGCAGGTTTGCCGCTTTCAATGAGGGCAACTTTAATTCGATCGAGCAGGGCTCGTTGCTTGGTTGTGAGCATGGGTCATTCCTTAAGGCCCACAAAATCAATCGACCTTACCGATCCGTTCTGACAAACCCAAAGAGTAAATATACCCGAATTTGTGGCAGCACCGAAATTACCTCTAAGATCAAGGGCTAAAACTACACATTGCATCGTGCTAGACAGCGGTTGCCTGCGGTGAATTTGTTTGATGACCGCCTCACAAGCTTCTTGAGGAGAAAGGCCCTGACGCATAAACTCTACTGCCCGAAAAGAAGCCATTCCTTTCCATAACTCTTCGCCGTATCCGGTTGCCCCTGCACAGCCCACTTCATCATCGGCGTAGATTCCGGCTCCGATTATGGGGCTGTCTCCAACTCTGCCTGGCAATTTCCAGGCGAGGCCGCTGGTGGAACTGGCGGCTGCCACGTGGCTCTCATCTTCTAGACCGAGCATGGTGACCGTATCCCCGATGTGCTGGTTTCCAATTTCTGAGTCTGAACTAAGCTCTTTAGCGGCATGGACGTAGTCAGATTTGCTAAATTGATGTTTTTCCTGTTTCCACTCTTCGTACTTTTTCATTGCGAGCTCGCCTCGCAAGTCCCGAGGCTGAAATCCGTGCTCGATTCCAAACCGCCTCGCCTGAGAACCAGCCAGCATGACATGGTGGGTTTTAGTTCGCACGAGGTCTGCAATTTGAATGACAGGGCAAAGGTCTTGAACCGCGCAAACGGCTCCCGCCGATAGGTCGGCACCATCCATAATCGAAGCATCAAGCTCAACAACACCATCCGCGTTGGGCAGGGAACCTAATCCAATCGCGACCAAAGATGGATCAAGTTCTGCGGCGGAAAGCCCGGCAACCAGGTTTTGAGTCAGGGAAGCGTTTTCAGACGCCGACTTCATGGCCGCTTCAATTGCTACTTTGCCTGGCTCTTTCCAAGTGGCGAGGATGGTTTTTTCTGCTAAAGACACAAAATTGGAGCGTACCTAATGGAATCGGCGGCAGCCTAAAGACAAGCCATGGGCCAATTAAGCTATGATCATAGGAGAATGAGACTGGTTTGGTTAGTTCCTTGCATTGCAGCAGGCGCCCTTTTTTGTGGCTGCCAAGTGAATCCTGCTGACCAAGTGTTGGGAGATTGGAAGCTGGACGCGTCTCAATTTAAGACAGCTAACCTCGGAAACAAATTGGGCAGCATCATTAAAAGTGGCAATCTCCATTTCAGTAAAGATAAAACCTTTACTTTAAACTTTCAGGAGATAGCAAAGGGGACCTATACTGTCAATGATCGCACCGTGACTCTTACCACCCAAACCATTGATGGACAGCCGGTTGCCAAACTCGAAGCTATTTCACCGGTTGTTTCAAAGCTGGTGACGATCCAAGGCACCTTAGGACCAAATGGTCAATCTTTAACGATAAGTGCCAACGGAAAACCTACCAAGTTCCTTAAAGTTCATGTAAAGTAAAGGAAATGGTGCAGAAGGTTATCAATATCCAGTCTAGCCTAGGCGCAATAGTCCTTTTTGGTGTATCTGGAATCCTATGTGGCTGCAGCAATCCCTCTCAGGAGATCATTGGACACTGGGCAGTCGACACGTCTCAGCCAAAGATGGCTCAAATCAAGAAAGCGGGGGTTTTTGGAGCAATGGCCCTAAACAACGTCAATGTGGACTTTAGGAAAGACAAAACCTTTACCCTCACCATCTTTTTACCGATAACGGGGACGTACACCGTAAACGGTCATGAAGTGACGCTGCACCCCACTCGGCTCTTGGGAATCGTTCCGACATCCACTGATCAAAATCAAAAGCCCCATGACATCGTCGGCACCCTGTCATCGGACGGCAAGCGGCTTGTGCTTGATCCCAACGGAAAGTCTCCAGGTTACTTTGTCAAGCAAAACTCGTAGCGGGGTTTTACAAGGGCGCCGAACGCTCGACCGTCGTTGTAAATTCCACGGTTTCACCAGATTGCGATGCTTTCTCCGGTGCAAGCATCGCCTCGAGCACATGGAGGGCAAGAGCCCCCGATGCCCGATGCGGTCTCCCCGATTGGATGGCATCAACCATGTCAATGAGCCCGACTCCTCGAGAATTTTCACTGTAGGGTCGGTTCACCTCTAGCATTTCCCAGTCTTGGCTGCCTCTTTTTCTAAACGTTGGCTCTCCACCAAAATTGTTGGGGTCCGAAACTTGCAAGGTCCCTTCAGATCCAAAAATCAGAATGTGGGGCAAAAAGTGGACGGGAACATCAAAAGACATCGTAACTTGGGCAATAGGTCCCGAGGCAAACTCATAGGATCCTGCAATGTGAGTTGGAGTTTCCACATGGATGACATGACCCTTGAACGGCTCGCTGGTGACGGTTCGTGTTGGATTTGTGATGCGGGTGAACCCGGTTGCCCTTTTGATAGGGCCAAGAAGCTGGACAAGCGCCGTCATGTAGTAAGGTCCCATATCTAGCATGGGTCCGCCTCCTGGCTTGTAAAAGAACTCGGGGTTTGGATGCCAGTGCTCGTGACCGCCTCCCATCATAAATGCCATAGCGCCGGCAATGACGCCAAGGTTGCCCTTGTCAATAAATTCTCTGCAGGTTTGATGAGCAGCCCCAAAAAAGGTATCCGGTGCACAGCCAACGCGGAGGTTCTTGGAGTTGGCGGTCTCTAACAAAAGTTTGGCTTCTGGCAGGGATACCGAGAGCGGCTTTTCGTTGTAAACGTGCTTGCCAGAATCCAAGGCGGCTTTAGCAATCGCATAATGGGCATTGGGCACGGTGAGGTTGAGGACAACATCAACATCAGAGGATGCAAACAGGGCCTCTGGCAAGCCAGAATTGGGAACTGAGTGCTTGTCGGCAACCGCTTTTGCCCGATCAGCGTCCAGATCAGCACAATAAGTGACTTTGCACAAATCCGATTTCTGGATATTTTCTAGATAGATTCCACTAATGTTGCCAACTCCAACAATGCCAACGCCAACCTTCGATTGAGTCATGTCTGTAAGTCTATTCTGAAGGAGGTTGGTTTTGCGGCTGGAACCCGGATTTCGGCTCAAGGTAGTCTGTAGGAACGGATCTTACAGGTCATCAACGCGGATGTACGTTCCTAATTACGTTCCTTCAATAATCGAAATCCCAGGAAGCGTGGCCGAAAAATCTTGGCGCGATAAGCTGGCTTTTTTAAGGCTCGCTACAATGTGGTTTTTGATACTAGCAGCCCTGGTTGCGCTTTGCGCTCTGGCGGTTCCTTACGATCAGAACTTGTTCCCCAACACGGTTGTGCTTGCAGCGGGAGGATGCCTTTTCCTAAATTTGGTAAGGACATTTGCAAGGGACAGCCAATGGGAGCGAGGCCCCTCATTAGTGCTGACGCCTTTTGTGATTTTGGCACTAGGGCTGACCCTTGGAGGGCTTGGCAGAATGGGCTTTCCGATATGGGCACTGGCTTCATCTTGCTTGTTTTTTGGCCTTTACACTTATCTCTGTGGTAGAGACTTTAGCTTTATCGGGCAGTTTGTGCTGGCAACTGGGGCGACGATCTTTTTTAACTCTTTGATTGTTGTGTTTTTTAAATTGGGTTCTAAAATTGGCATCGAAGCGCTTTTTGTGGCCATTTTTGCCAATCTTTATTTTTCATATGATCTTGCCTCAATCATGAGCCGCCGCCGTCGGGGTGAAGAGCTGCATGCGGGCATTGATTTTCTGCGAGACATGTTTAATTTTGTTGGGTTTTCAATCCGGTGCCGACGGCATTGGAAACGCCACAATATCTTTGTCCTTCCCAAATAACCATGGTATCGGTCGTCGCTTTTATACGTCCTCATCGGCTAGAAGCCGTTCGGTCTGCTTTGACATCTTTGGGTGCCAGCGGCATGTCGGTTTCTGATTCTCGGGGCAGAGGCAACGCCAGTGAAGCTCCCCGCTGGTCTGCTTCTGGCGCGCAGATCTCCTCGTTTCCAGTAAGAACAAGAATTGAAGTTGTTGTTGAAGATGAAATGAAGGAGACGGTCATTGAATCCATTTGCGAGCACGCGGCGACTGGAGAACCCGGCGATGGAAAGATTTTTGTCACCCGAGTTTTAGAAGCAAGGCGAATCCGCACCGGGGAATCTGGTGAGGCGGCTTTATAGACTTGATTCCTCGTCTGGTTAGAGTTGGTTCTCAGTGGAAAGGTCAGCGTTGACAGGCTATACTTTTCCGCAGCTTGATCAAAATTTTAGGGTTATGACTTGATTTCCGTCAAAAAATTAGCTGAAAAGTACGGAATCAGATAAGGATGCGAACGAAAAGATAAAATAGTTCAGTCTCCTTATCCGTCATACTTGGGATATTGGAATAAGAAAGATGATCGCACCCATCGTGTTAATAACCCTAGGGCTCAACCCAGCCCTGCCGTCGCTTGGCAGCCTAAAGCAAATCAACTTTGCTAATTCGTCTGCACCTTCTCACGCAAATACCTACATTACGGTTAATGTTAAAAGTGGCGACACAGTCAGCGGCATTGTAAAGTTCAGAGTCATCGTTCACACCGAAGACATCATCACAAAAGTAGAGTATTACCAGGATGGAAATCTGGTTTCTTATCAAACCAGCACCCCATACAAGTTTTCTTTAGATACCACCTTGCTCAAAGACGGTCCTTACAAAGTTGAGTTTATTGCCTACACCGATTCAGGTAGCCACGTCAAAAAGAACCTCACCCTCAACATCAACAACGGGTTGAGTGCCACCCCCGCATCTCATGTTGCCAAGGGAAAGACTCTTCTGAGCCAAGGCAACGTCAAAGGAGCCATTGAAGAGGCAAGAGTTGCCCTGCGCATAGACGACCACAATGTGGGGGCAAGATTGCTTTTGGCCCAGTGCTATTACAACTTAAAGCAGTATGATCAGGCCCAAAATTACTGTGATGAGATTTTAGGAGACGCTCCTACTAATTTGCCAGCCCTTGATCTTGCATCCGCGATCGGCGTTCGAGAGGCGTTTGGGGTTATTGCCCAATCAGGGCAAAGTGACCAAGGTTTGCAACTGATTAAGCAAGCGTTGGACTATGCCATTGATAACCGAAACAAGTACCTGAAAGCTCAACTCAATGCGGCAAATGAATCCACGATTGGTCCATGGGCCTATGCAGACCTTGCCAATAAGGCTCATCAATACAGCATTGCCATCCAAACCATCAATCCTATTTTCCAGAAAAATGAGGGGGATACCAAGGCCGCCAACTACCTAGCCTATAGCCAATTTTTGGAAGGACGGTTTGCAGACGCCTTGACCACTTTAGATTTGTTGAGAAAAGCCGGCGGACACAATTTTGATGCCTATACAAAAGCCCTCCAAGCCCTTTTGGCGGCTCATCTCAATGAGAATTCAACCGCGGACAAGGTATTGAGCGATGCGATTTTGGATGACATGACGAACCTTGGTGTTCAAACTGCCCAGGCTTCGATTGCCCTTGAGGAAAAGAACACGAGCGCCCTCTCAAACCTGCTCCAGTCTCTGAGCGCAGATTCGGGCCAATTGCCAGAGGTGAATTATCTGGTGAGCGCGGTTGCCAACCAGCTTGGAAACTTTAGCCTTGCCCGCAAAGAGCTAGAGCAAGGATTGCTGGCCGATGCCTCGTGGGATACCTTGTATGTAGAGGCAGGCAATCAAATTCTTTCTCAGGCTCTGAATACAAAGGAGTCGGATAAGATTTCCAAAATGGAATACAAGACTGCGCTGATGTATTTTGGAGAGGCGTTAAGAGCCAAGGGTGACAGCTTCCAGGCCCTAACCGGCCTATCCATTGCTAGCGCCTTAGACAAAAAGTATGGGGACGCGCTTCAGTACGCTCAAGATGCAGTGAAGGCTCAGCCAGACTATGCCGCCGGTCAGTATGCGCTGGCAATGGCTCTGAGCCTCAATAGCCACAATAACGAAGCGGAAACCGCTTTGGCGCAAGCCGCAAAATTAGATACTTCTCGGCTTCAGGGCATGGAAATCCCGAATCCGGTGGAAGCATGGAGCTACTTTTCATCAGGGGGAAGGACCTTGGTGATATCGGCCCCCTAATTAAGGCTATCAAGCAAAAAGAGGTCGACCCTTCCCGGTGTTGGCCTCTTTTTTTATTGAAACGTTTTTGTTAGCTTGCACACCTGCAGCCCCGAAACTTTTGCTTTTTTGGAAGCGGCAGTGCCAAACAGTGGGACTGTAGAGGGGATAACAGAACACAGAGATCAGCACATTGTTTGCGAGGCGCCTTGGTTTTGCCAGCTGTAGCAAGGTTTTGCCTTCGGGGCAGACTTGTCTGCTTGAGAGTGCATGTGTTTCTAATTGGACATTTCAAGTAAAACTTTCATATCCATCGAAGCGCATCTCGCGGTCCGATGATTTTCCAATGACCCATGGTTCCTAGCCGACTCGAAACGTATAAAACCCTTCGCGTCAGTCTGCTAGACGTTGCCTTTTCCACAGCATTCGGCACGCTGTTTGGGGGGGCGTTTCTTGTTGGGTTTGTTCGGGCATGCAACGGGGGCGATGTCTGGCTAGGATTTCTTTCTGCCATCGGCAGCCTATTTGGCATCCTCCAGATCCCAGGGGCAATTTGGGGAAGAGGATTCTCTAGCTACAAGAGGTTTGTATGGCCGGGTGGCTTGGCTTGGAGACTGCTTTACATTCCCATTGCAGTGTTACCGATCCTTGCCATTCAGGGTAATGCCAAGCTCCTGATCGCTGCCACTCTCATTATCATTGGCGCGGCATCGGTTCAATTGGTCAACCCTATATACACCGATTGGCTAGCAGAAATCGTGCCTGCCAATTCCCGAGGGGCTTACTTTACAAAAAGAAATGCGATTGCCACCGGAGTTGGCAGTGGAATTGCCATCGTGGGCGGTGCCATCATCGATACCTTCCGGCACCGGCACAACCTTCAGTTGGGTTTAGCCCTCATCTTTGGGTTGGGTGTGTCGTGCGGAATGATCAGTTTTTACTACTTTTGGCAAATGGCGGATCAACCACGAGAGCGGCCGATCCGCGAGCCGGTATGGCAAGGAGTCAAAGCGATTGCCACCCCGTTTAAAAATAAGCGGTACCGACCGGTTCTCGTCTACCTAGCAATTGGTGTCTTTAGCCGGACTTTTCCTCAGCCGTTTTTTGCTGCGTACGCTCTCGAAACCTTAAAGCTGCCCTTCTTGGTCATCACAATTTGCGGGGCAATGCAGTCACTTTCTATCATTTTGTTTTCGCCACTGGTTGGGTTTTTTACCGATAAATTTGGCAACAAGCCAATTCTGGTGATTGGTGGCCTTTCGGTGGCGATCAACCCGGTTTTGTGGATGCTTGCCAAAGATGGTCAGCTGTTTTATGACACGGTTTATTTGCTGATTTGCCATCTGTTTTTTGGCATCGCATGGGCAATTATCGGTCCTGGGCAAGGGAATCTGATGCTCAACACAGCCCCAAATGAGGATCGTGCTAACTATTTAGGGGCTGGCAATGCGGTGATTTCGATTGTTGCCGGCGTTTCACCGTTGGTGGGATCGTTTCTTATGGTTGCATTGCGTCACACCATGACGGCAGGCTCTGCGTACCGCATGATGTTTGCCCTTTCTGGGCTGATGCGGCTTGTGACTTTGCTGTTTTTGATTCCAGTTAGAGAAAAAGGTGCGGTTGGCTTTAAAGAAGCAATGTCTCAGATCACAAGCTCGTCTCCTCGCAGCATGCGGGCTGCAAGAAAGCTATCGGACCCTTTAACTCCGGACCAGCGCGAAGCAACCTTAGCGAGGCTAACAAAACAGCCAAGCGACATGGCCGCCGTTGGCCTTGTGAGGGCTCTTGCCGATCCTTTGCCCAGAGTGAGAAGGCAGGCAGCAAGGGCGATATCCAAATTGGCGTCGCCTTTGGCCCAAAGCGAGGCAGCTCATGCCATTATTCTTCTCATCCAGCAGCACCCTGACATGGTGGAAGAGGAAACCTTGGAAGCCCTGACCAGCCTTGACGAGCTCGGCAGCATCCCAGGGGCTGTCCAATGCCTAACCGAACTTCTTAGCTCTCCAAGGGGGCCGATTAAACGGGCGGCGGCTCAGGCAATGGGCCGAGTGGGAGGGACCGAGGCAGTTGGGCCTCTGACCCAAACCGTGCAATCGGGTGATCCAGACTTGCGCAGAGCCGCACTGCAGGCTCTTCGGATTTTGGGTGACAACCGGGCGGCTCCGACCATCATTGCCGCTCTCCATGATGATCGGGCCAGTGTTGCAACAGCGGCCGCGGAAGCCATTAGCGAACTTAAGCTGAAAAGCGCAGCTCCTGAGATACGGCGAATCCTCTCAACCGCCCACGATGATCCAACTAGAAAAGAAACCTGGCCGCTTCCATCCCTAACCTATTCGTTGGGCATGGTTGGTGACCAATCCGATATAGATTTGGTGCTGAGGACCACCGCACTTGCCAAGACAACTCATGGCAGAAGAATGGGCCTGCTAGGATCCGCCCACTTGTTAGGGGTCGAGCCAGAAAGTTACCGACTGATGCTGGCTACTGGCTTGGAGCGCGATTCTGCCCTTCTTGAAGCTGTGCGTCCGATAGAAAGGCGGTTCAAGGGGGCGGAATCGGTTTTGATGGGATATTCTTCTGCCTCTGCGCTGCTACATCGCACAGGCGGCGAGGCAGATCGGCTTGCTAATGCGCAGTTCATTACCGGCTTAAAACTCCCCGTTCTTAGCTCCTTTGGACTCTACAGCATTGATGAATCGTTTTTGGTGGTGGTTGCCTATGCCAATCGAATTTGCACCCAGCCTTAACAATGCCTCTTAGCTTTTGCCTCCAGTCACCCACTTGAACTAGCCGACCTGCCGATTGGTAGGCAAGTCTGGGCGATCAAAGTTATACTACAGCATGGTCTTGCAATTAGCCCTTTTGGTCGCAATCCGGGGGCGGTCAAGGGTTCTCAACTTCAAATCGAATGCCTCTTATCGCCGCGAATACCCGCTGCCCGCTGGGAATATCATTGGCGAAGGCTTAGGCTGCAATATTCACTTTACAAACCCAGCTCCGGAGGAGATAAGAAGAATCCATGAAGCGGGGATGAGTTGGGTCCGCATGGATTTCTTTTGGCCCTCAATCGAGAAGAAAAAGGGTGACTACAATTTCTCGGCCTATGATGGGCTGATGGCTCATCTTGATAAGTATAAAATCCGACCCATTTTCATTTTAGATTACGGGAATGACTTGTATCAGCATGGAGCACCCACAACTCCCGAGGCAAGGGCCGCCTTTTGTCGTTTCGTCAAAATATCGGTGCTGCATTTTAAGGGAAGGGGCATTGTTTGGGAAATGTGGAACGAACCCAATATCGGTTTTTGGCAGCCAACCCCCAATGTTCAGCAATACATCAAGTTAGCATTGCAAGTGGGGCAAACTATCCGAAAAATCGCCTCTAAGGAGTGGTTTGTTGGCCCCGGATGCTCTACTTTTGACTTCCCGTTTTTGGAGAGTTGCTTTAAGGCGGGCTTGTTAAAAGAGTTCGATGCAATTAGCGTGCATCCGTATCGGGGTGATCCGCCAGAAACTGTTGTGAACGACTGGATGAAACTGCACAGCCTTATCAAAAAGTATGAGCCGGCTGGCAAACACGTCCCCATGGTTTCCAGTGAGTGGGGTTACTCTACGTTCACCCACGGGATTTCTGAACAGGCTCAAGCTGCCTTTTTGGAAAGGATGATGCTGACCAATGAAGGGATGTCGGAGCACAAGCAATGGAGAATCCCGATCAGCATTTGGTATGACTGGAAAAACGATGGTCCCGACGCCAACAACGCCGAACATCGCTTTGGTATGGTCCATCAAAACTTAGACCCAAAACCTGCTTATACGGCCATCACTGTTTTTATCAAAAAGTACAGGGGGTGGAAAGTGACATCCTTTATGATTTCTGGGACCGGCAGAGACTCGACCGCGAGCGTCCGACTGGTGGATCCAACCGGCAAAAAATGCCGCAATTATCTTTGGAGAGTCAACTCCTTTGATTTTCCCAAAGATGTTGGTGATGCTTGGAACTAGGAGGGAGTTGAACAATTGCCGATCCATGGCAACGGTTCAAGGTAGCCGTCTGATTTGGGCTGAAATCAGACGGCTACCGGCGATGTTCAGGTTCAAAGCACCTTCACATTGCGTCCTGGCTCCTGCCGAGCTAGGTGGGTGTTGAGGAACTCAACACCCACCTAGCTAAGCCGATTGAGGAAGAGCGCCGGTAAGCCCATGATCCTTGGTCTCAAGTTGCTGGCATAATAAAATCGGTTTTGAAATTGAAGTTTGACCAATCCTTCTTATTGCAGGTCTGGGCTTAAGGATGTCCTATGCTGCTACCTTGGGGCTCGAAGAGGAGTTTTTTGCCTTAGAAGCGGGGCGAAATTGCCCAACGCTGCAATCGATGGACTATTTAAGGCGGTTTGTTTGGTCTAACGTGAAAGCCAATCTTCCTCATTCTGCTAGCAATTTTGCAAAAGCCGACGATCGCAAAGAGTGCTTTATGGGAAGCATCGAGCTATCCACCGGCAAACATGAAGAGCCAGATGACTTGGTGAAAGACCTCATTTGGCGGCGAACATGCTTTGCAAAAAGTGCCGTCCATTGCCTGATAGTGCCAACAGGGGCTCTGTTTCATCTTAGCAGTCCTACAAATACAGCTTGCAGCCACATCCATGTAGGAGTTCGTGCCGAGCATCGAGAGCGGGTGTACCGCAACCTTTGCTATTTTGCACCCTTGCTTGCGGTTTATGCGGCGAACAGCCCCTTTGCGGGCGGAAAACCGTTTGGGCTTAGTTATCGGATGGCACAAGAGGGGCTTTTGGGAAGTCTAAACCAAGATCCTCAGTACCGTTTTCAGGATGTGATCATCAGCAAACGGTTGGGCACAATTGAGATGCGGATTTTTGATCCAATCCCAGAAGTAGAGCGATTGTTGGTCATTTTATCGTCCGTGAAAAAAATTGCCGAGTGGGAGGGCGAATCCGGCTTAGACATCGAAGTCTACAATGCAAGCCGAAAGAAGTGGGTTTTCGGAGAATATGATGAGTGGTTTCAACAGATGCAGGAAGCGGCAAAACAGTTAGACCTCAATCCGGCTTTGTTTGGGGGGCAGCCGCTTTCCGATCAATTATCAATGATGGCAACCCAAAGTGGGATTGATGCCGCTTACTCTTTTTTGGATGAATTGTGGCGCAAGCCAACCGGGATCGTTGCCGAGCCCAAACCTTATTCTTCGTTCAAAATGGCAGCAGGTTTGGCTGGCTATTATGTTCCCCGGCTTCCCTTGATTGCCTACAAGGGGTATATGGAATGGTATGGCAAAAATGGATTCAAATGACAACAAAGAAAAACCCTTTTAATCAACTTCAGGCAGTTTTGGGGCCCAATTCATGATCTTGTGGCTAGGGATTATTGCTCTTGCCCTAGCGGCGGGAGCCCTTTATGTTTGGTATACGCGCAAGGTTTGGTTTTTTAGAGACCCCGATCATGGGCAAATTAGCCAAGACGACACCTTGTTGCTGAGCCCCGTTTATGGCATTGTGGCTTATGTCAAAAAAATTGAGGGCGGCAAAGTTGCGTCGGAAAAGCTGGGAGAGGAGATCCTGATTAAAGAAATCACAAAAACCGATTGGCCCTCCGATGAGCCTTCTGGAAACGGCTGGCTGATCGGCATTGCGATGACCGCTCTTGACGTTCATTATCAGTACAGCCCGTTCCCCGGCAAGCTCAACTCCATATTTCATTACCAAACTGGCAAGAATCTGCCCATGTTTGACCTGTGGGAGTACATCCAAATTACCTGGCTGCGCAGATTTGTTCAGTTGTGGTGCAAAACGTATGTTTTGGAAAATGAGAGGCAAACCTTCTGGATTCAGGGCAGTCGCGCAAAGATCGCCCTGATCTTAATTGCCGATAAATTTGTGGATAAAATCACAACCTACGTGGCTGCTCAAGACAATGTTTTGGCAGGGACTAAGCTCAGTTTTATCGCCCGAGGAAGCCAGGTAGACATTTTGATTTGCGATCAGCCAGGTCTAGAAGTTTTGGTGAAAGAAGGTCAGCCGGTCAAAGGTCCGTTAACCCCGGTTGCCAAATTGAAATAGTTTTGCAGCCGGATTAACTTTGGCTGAATGGAAAAAAGCGGTCACACAAGGGCGCTGTTAGCCCATGATGTTTTTAACGTAAATGGATAAAGCATAGAGCAACACACCAATTATGATCGAGGCAATTCCTAAGGAAATGCCGGTTCGTCCGGATTTTGGCTCAAGTTTGTTGGCTAAAATTCCAAACGTGATCGAAACAATTCCTGCTATAAAACCGATCTCAAAGAGGCAAATGGTGAGGGTAAAAACAATGGCCACAATTCCGCAAACTTGGCTCGGCCTTGCCCATGGGTTTGGGGAACGATAGGAAGATGCGTAGGGAGACCTTGGGTACTGCACATACCCTTGTTGGCTTGCCGACAGGGCCTGGGTCACCGTCATTTGCTGTTTGGTTGCTGCATCCGACACAAGCCAGTTGGGCAGGACTCTTCCTTGCTGTAGCCAAACATACAGGTCTGCCGCCGAGATTGGCCCGTACAATTTGCCATTGGGATGGATCACCATAAACTGCTGGCTGACGTTAGGCTGGGCACTGTTTGGGTAGGCACCTCCTTGCCAGGAAGGGGCTTGTCCGCCCGCTGAAATGTTGGTTGTCTGTCCAACCCCTTGCCCGCTAAAGGGATCGGCCTGGCCACCAGTTGCTGCCGCCGGCGATGATCCGATCACGGTACTGTCGGGACCGGTACTTCCACTGGCAGGATTGGTAGGGTTTGCAGACCCTGTAAACACGATAATCGTGTGGAGGGGCGCCCTTGCCCCCGTGGCAGCATCAACCGCGATCCATTCTGGTTTAAGCCGCCCTTCTGCCGCCCATTGGCTCAGTTGGCTTGGCTCAGCCGGACCGTATCGGTTCCCATCCTCAGTTTCAACGTAATAGGCCATCGAGCTAGATTCTTACCTAATCAGCCTAGCACATCTGCCAGCAATTGAACCTGTGTGGTATACTAACGCAAAATGCGTAACCAAATACGCAAAAACGCAAAAGAAGACATTCTTGATACGCTGATTCCGAAAATCAGGCAACGCCTCCTTGCAAAACTTCTTTTGCAGCCAGAAAAGCACTGGTACCTTACTCAACTTGCCGCCGAGTTGAAGGTCACCCCATCAACCCTGCAAAGAGACCTTGTTCGGCTGTCCGATGTAGGCATCTTAGAACGAGCCGCCGACGGTGGCAGAGTCTACTTTCGCGCCAATCGAACCTGTCCGATTTACCAGGATCTGAAAAGCCTATTCGAAAGGACGATAGACCAAGGTGAAACGCTTCAGAAAGTTTTAGAGCCATATCAAGATAAACTTTTGGTTGGGGTTCTCATCATGAGTCAAACAGACGCCGACCACCTGATCGCGATCGGCAGAACCAACTTTCAGCAGCTGACAAAAGACCTTTCCCAAAAATGCGGAAACCGGCTTGATCCCAACAATATCCACTGCTACTGGCCAGAAGAACTGTCCGCTCGATTGCGGTCTGGACAGCCCCTGTTAACCGAGCTTCTTTCCCGAGACAAAGAGTTTTTGATAGGCAGCCAGCAAGACCTTCAAAACCTGATTCCAACAACAACATAACATGCTCATCAACCCAGCTAGCCATGCTCCCAAGCTATTCACTTACGCTTTCCATCTAACCCAACACCATGTCTTTTTCTGACGATATATTACGAGCCATTCGCAGGGCTTCTGCCCCTGCTACCGTATCCCTTGTCATCGCCTTAGGCGTGGCCTACGTGGCAGCTTGGCTATCCAAGTCACCGGTTCTGTTTGACCTTCTTGCCTTCTTACCCCACAGCCCTAAACTGTGGACGGCTTTGACTTATCCCTTTGCAAGCCTGGGCAGCGGCGATGCCTTTATTTGGCTTTTGGTTCTTCTATGGTGGCTTTGGTCTATGGGAGGTTCAGTAGAAAGAGATATGGGAACCAACCGATACCTCATCCTGTTTTTTGCCTGCACTTTGGTGGGTGCTCTAAGCATGGTTCTTGCCAGTATTATTCAAAGGGCCAGTGCTCCACTTGCCGGGTCACTTATTCCCATCGCCAGCATTACAATTGCATGGGGAATTGCAAACCCTACGTCTCAAATTCTGTTTATGCTAGTGATTCCACTGCAAGGCAAATGGCTGGCATTGATTACCGCCTTAGTGGTTCTGTTTGCGCTGGGAAGTGGCAGCCCCGTTGTGGGAGTATTTGCCCTTTTGCCATTGGCACTAGCTGCGTCGGTGGCCAATAATCGCATCCCCTTCTTTCCGTACTCTGGTGCGCTTTATTCGAGGCAAAAGAGCCGCAAAATTGATTCAGTGAAGGCAAAGGTGATTGAAGACAAGGTCCGCTCACGCAAAAAAGAAAGAGAAGAAAAAGAGCGGCTTCGAAAGCTTTTTGAAGATTCGATGAAGGATGATCATTGACTCTATCTGAGCTGCTTCTTGATCTAAAAAAGTGCCAGTTGGTTGTTAGTGTTCAGCCAACATATCAGGGTGGACTGAGCCAAGACGCCTTAGTTTCTAACCTTGCCATGGCTAGCTTAGAGCAGGGAGTTGCGATCCTGCGTTTAGAAGGGCTGGAATCCATCAATGCCCTCCACACCGAGGCCGTTATTATCGGGCTCATCAAAAAGCAGTATCCAAACAGCGAGGTCTACATTACCCCCACTATGGCGGAGATGGACCTGCTGTGCGCCAGCCCCTGCCCAATCATTGCCATGGATGCCACAAAACGGGCCCGACCGGATGGCAGTGATCTCAAGGACCTGATTGCAAGAGTCCATGCCTGCAAAAAGCTTATTCTTGCCGATTGCGATACCTTGGATTCCGGCCAATATGCGGTTCAAGCAGGTGCCGATCTTTTGGCGACAACCCTGTGCGGATCAACTGAAGCCTCTGCAACCGCGTCGATGCCGAACATTGACCTAGTTTGGAAGCTTGCCCAACTGGGAAAGCCAATCTTTGCCGAGGGCGGATATTTCCATAAGAGTCAAATTCAAATGGCGATCAAAGCGGGTGCTGCGGCGGTTGTTGTTGGCACTGCCATCAACGATGCGGCAAGGCAAACAAGGTGGCTAATGCCACCACCAACCCTTGACCTAGCAGATCCAAACCCAAGAATTGGGGCAGTTGATATTGGAGGCACTTGGCTGAGATTTGCCACATTCACTTCTGACCTCCAAATGTTGGAAGAAGTCAAAACCCCCAATCCAAAAAACAAGGTTCAGTGCCTAGCTTGGATCAGGGACCAGGTTGTTAAGAGTGGATGTAAAAAGGTGGGGGTCAGCACCGGCGGCATTGTTGACCCTGCAACTGGAGAAGTCTGGAAAGCAAAAGAGTATCTGATGCCCGATCATGTGGGCATTCAATTCAATAAAGAGACATTGGGGGTTCCGTGTGTGGCGTGGGGAGATGGCCATGCGGCGGCGTGGGCCCATGCTTGTCTGCCGCATCTGGTAGGGAAGAGGATTGCCTCGATTGCGCTTGGCACCGGTGTTGGATTTGGGTTCGTTGTTGAGGATCGAATATGGAGTGGAAAACGTGGCGAGTATCCTCGGCTTAATGATCAAGCTACCCATCAAGGTGAGAGCTTCGAAAGTCTGCTGGCGGGCCTCCATCTCACATATTCGCCAACTCCATCCCAAATGCAGAGGGCTGAGATCGCCCTAAAAGAAGCGCAACAGTTGGTGGAAGATTTGTTTTTTCCAGACGTGATTGTTGTTTCGGGAGGAGTTGGAGCAAGTGATTGGATGCAAGATACAGCTTTAAGATTGGGGCTCAGCCGATCGCCATTGGGAGGCAACGCGGGACTATATGGAGCGGCGTCTCTTGCTATGTATCCGCCTTGCTTGCCATAAAGTAAGGAAAGGCTTGCAACTAAAGATCCACAAGTTAAGTTAATAAATGTGTTGATCAATGAACGTTAAAACAAGAGAGCTTCAACTTTCGGCTCCCCAATTTGAGCAGCTTGTTGAGACCCATCGCGAAGGGATCCTTAAACTAGCTGCCCGTTTAGGTTTAAATCCTGAGGATCAAGAGGATGCAGTTCAGGATTGTATTGTCAAAGCCTACGCAGCTTCTCACCGATTCGATGTGAGTCGCCCCTTTTTACCGTGGCTCATGAAGGTTTGCGAAAACATGATGCGAACGATGAGAAGGGCAGTTTGGAAACAAAAATTCCGGCAGTGTGATGGTGATGTCATTCTCGAATCATTTGCGGCCCCTTCTCAGCATTCCGAGGATCGGTCTGAATATGTCATTGCGGTGCAGGAGAGACTTGCAAAGCTCTCACCCCAAGACTTAGAAATCTTTAGAGTTTGCGTTTTAGAAGAGCGCACTTTGCGTGAGGCAACTTTGATCTTGAACATCAAAAAATCCACCCTTACCAACCGCGTGAACCGAATTTGCCAGTTTATTCGGAGTGGATTAGAAGAGCCGGCTTGAAAAAGAAAGAGTCCCTGTTTCGTTAGGTCAATCTAATGTAGCCCAATCAGGGCATATATTGACTCTAAAGAGATTCGGGCGCCTGCAAACGCAGACGCCCGACCTCATTGGAGACAGTGGTTGACGAGATTACATCTTCATGCCGCTCATGCCTCTTGGCATGGCTTTGACATGCTTAGGATTGATGCCAGGTATGGCACCGTCGCCAGCATCCCAGCCTCCTTTGCATTCACTACAAACCATGCCTTTCATAATTGTCATACCGCAATGGCATGCGCCCATGTGGGTCATACAATAATCGCAAGGGTGCTTTAAGCAACAACTGTAATTGCCTTTCTTGGCTGCCATCTTTTCGGCTTTGTGAATCACAACAACCGCATGTTTGACGGCTCTTGTCCTCATATCCATCATTTTCATGTGACCCATTTGGGCAAATACTGACCCAGCAACAACGAGGGCGGCAACGCCACTGAGGGACATTGCGAGAACCTTTTTATTCATATGTGAGAAACTCCTTGAACGCTCCTTGATCAGAGCCGTTCATAAGGGATTACTACGGAACGGTGAAATTTTCCAAAAAAATGTCTAACGATGCCTTCAAATGGGACTAATCATTGGATTTCATGTCGAGAGAAGCAAAAGTCACCAGCTTTCCAATCGCACGGTGGTGAATATGGAGGGTTTGAAACGAAAGTCATAAAGTCTGGCAGCAGCATTAAACTGGGATTGCTGGCAGAAATGAACTGTGAAGCTGGCTCAGCTGGCATTTTCAGCTTGCATTTGATTGTTCCGAGCGTCTAGCATGGGTAAACAACCTACGTCTTTGGTTATCAACGTGTAACAAATCCTGCCTCAAACGTCTCATATTTCATGTGCCTAGCTCCGGCTTCCTATTTCTTACCTTGTGTCTCGTCACTGCCATCACGCTTTCAAGCGTAAGCCTTGTCTGGTCCTCCTCATATAAACAATGTGCTTTAAGTTAAAAATTCGAACCCTCCATGCCGCGGTCGCCCTTGTCGCGTTGGCAATTTCTTGTTGCATCATGGCTCAATCGTCACCCGCAAGTCAGTCAGGCGGTGTGAGCCAGAGCCAAAAACAAACCTCCGCCCATAACTCAAGACAGGAGCTAATGACAACGGGGAGCAGGGCAGGCGCAGCGTGGGTGAAGGCAATAAATGCTAATGACAGGGCCGAAGAAGCTGCAATTGATCGCGAACTTCTACCCGACTACCACAAAGCCAAGGATTTGCAGAGGGAAGGCAAAACAAATGAGTTAGATGCTTTCTTGATGAAGATGCGACTAACCGTCCTAAAGAAAAGTGATTACAAGGTCTCTAGATACGGCAGGTGGATGAACCAAACCCTAATGACGAACTTAACCGAAGAGCAAAATATGAAAGAGCTCTGGATTGCAGAGGGTAAGCCTCGCACCAACGAAGCTTTGGCTGGTAATCCAATCGGAGAAGCCGCTGCCGCCGCGCTCGGGATTACCTATCCCGGTGAGTACCAAAAACTCAAAAATGACCTAAAAATTGGTAGCCCAGACGATAAGTGGGACAAACCGTTTGACTTTGGAGATAACCCCCGAGGGGATGAGGTACTGGCGCTTATGGAGGTGTGCAAGTTTTATGCACATCATGGCGACAAGTACGATAACCATTTGGTGAATTTTGCCTTAAGAAGGCTTTACTATCACCTCATGCCGGGGAATGATGAGGTATTTCTTGCTCTGCTTTGGGGCACCTATGGCAGTAATCCTACCGAAGCACTCAAGGCCTTTCATCGCCACTTTCCAAATGGTGTGCCAAAGTGGCTTGATGGTAGCGGCGTTGGACCTCGCTCTCTTCTCCAAGTGCTCGAAAAGATAACCGGCACTGCCTTCCACTACACAAGCAAGTACAAAGGGCCAGAAAAGTAGAGACCTGATTAGGCGCAAAGTATATTCATCAGTGCTTTCTTAAATGCCTAGTGGCTTTCAATTTAGGCTCCTTTTTTGATTTGAGTGACGATCTTTAGGAAAATTTCAATAAAATGGGCTTGACAGCGGACGATAAGGGTGATAACCTGGACAGCTAAAGGTGATGCCAACTTAACATCGGTAGGTTGGCTACCAATAAGCGGAAACTCCTTCGATTTCGGCTCTGCGCTAAGTACCCAACTTACCATCCCATGCGAACTGCCAGCATGGCAATTTATATTCTCCGGAAACAATTGAAATGAGCGAATCGAAAGCTATAAACATCCACTTGATATTGGCCATTGTCTTCCTTCCTAGCATCAGCCACGCTCAGGCAAAGTTTGTGCCGGCTAATCCTAGCACAATCAAATTTGATCCAAAAGATGCCAGCGTCTTTGCCCACGGCAAGTTGCCGGGAAACATCAAACAGGTAAGTAACTCGAGTAGAGAAATGGGAAGGAAACTAGAAGCAAAGCTCGATCATATCTTATTACCAGACTATCTTAAAGCGAAGAGGCTTCAAAATGAAGGCAAGATTAAAGATCTCGATTCGGTGCTCCTCAATTTGCACCTTGGGAAAGTTGGATCTCCACCATATGCATTCACTAAATATGCATGGTGGATGAACACAACGCTGATGATCGACCTTATGAATAAGGGGGACATGAAGGAAATTTGGATTGCAGAGGGCAAGCCTAAGACTAAGGCTGATTTCATGCTTAAGCCGCTTGGTGAGGCAGCTGCAGCCGCAGTAGGCATTACGTATCCCGGTGAGTATGAGGACTTACGAAAGCGATTAGGATGGAAATACCCGGACAAGAGTTGGGCGAGGCCTTTTGACAGGGGCGATTGCGCTTGGAGTGACGAAGTTCTCTCCCTAGTAAATCTGAATCACTTAATGGCTCACATAGGGGACAATTTCAACCAAGCTGAGAGCGAATTTGCTCTAAAGAGACTTTATTACAAACTCGTGCCAGGAAACGACAACCTATTCGTATCACTGCTTTGGACGGATGGGTATAGCGATCCGACAAAAGCCCTCCTCGCCTTTCATCGCCACTTCCCCAACGGGGTTACCAAAAAATTTGCGAAAGATGAGTACATCAGTGAACTACTAAACTCCTTGAGCATGGCGCGTGCGCGGCAGCAAGAGGAAGAAAAAAATGGGAAGGTTTATAAATACACAGGACCAGTAAATTAAGTGGCAGCATGACCAAAATTAGTTTTGCATGCGATGCGATCTGTTACTGGCTATAAACTTCTTAGGAAGATTGGACACACAAGAGGCCGGAGAACACTGGTCACTGGTTGGCAGCAATCGGCAAGCACTTAGAGACGAAGGGGTTTCATTATAAAGCACCAAAGTGGTAAGGTTGGATTGGTGGTCAAGAAGGAACGATGAATCCTAGGGCGCTCGAAATGATCGCAAAGGCACGGTCCGAGCTAAGCTCCCTTTGTAATCAGTTTGGCGTTAAAAAGCTCGAATTAATTGGCTCTGCTTTGACCCCAGATTGGGATCCAGAGGAGAGCGATTTTGACTTTGTAGCTGATTTTGGTCCGCCTCCTGCAGGGGTTGACCTCTTTGCTCAACAATTTGTCTTGCAGGTCGAGCTAGAAAAGCTTTTCGGCGTCAAAGTTGACCTCATTGATCGGTCGGCAGTTTCAAAGCCGTTGTTCCTTGAGCGAATCCAAGCCAATGCTCGGGAAATCTATGCGGCCTGAAACTTTAGCTAGCCTCTCGGATGCAAAGTCTGCGGCTCTTGAGATTCGCGAAATTGGGAGCGATGCCTTTCAAAACTCAAGAATTCATGCCCTCGCGGTAGAGAGGCTATTTAAAATTGTTGGTGAGGCCTTAGTTCGCATCCGGGAAAGCGAACCTGGATTGCTCGCATTGATTACTGATGCTCACGCGATTATTGGGTTACGTAATGTTATTGCCCACGGCTATGATGCGGTTGATCCAAAGCGCATGAAGGTAGCGATCGGGGCCAGGATTCCAGTCTTGATCCAAGAAATAAGTTCTCTCCTTGATCGGACATCGTAATCGCACCAGGTCAGCGTGGCTTGTTTGCGATGCGAATCTTGACAGGTGGGGGGGGGGTGAGAAACTTCCTAAGTGCAGATTAAAAAAAGTGAATGCCGCTCGCTTGCCAAAATGAAAGGGCTACCGAAACCTCTGTAAACCAAGGGGCAAAATCTGCCTCGTGGACAAGCGAAGAAAAATTCACTATGGGGCCAGCAAACGTAAATTAGCAAAAAATATCATTGGATTTTAGATTTCCGGGCTCAATATCAATTAAATACAATACTCGGTTACCAAGCCTTGCCCCAAGGGTAGGCAGAACTATTCACCTTATAAAGAAGAGATCGTTAATGTTTCCCATCCAGCCTGTAAACCTGTTCTGAGGAAGCACGTAAAGCGAACCATCCATATTTACCCTCAAAATGGGACCGTTCATCGGAGGGCCGGTGGATTCAATGAGAGGCACGCCGCACACAGGGCTGTTCAACAAAAAGTTCGAGGTTGAATCTGGGTCCGATGACCAAGGACTAGCAAAAATGCCAACGCTGGAATTTTGGCGGTACCGGTTCCAACGATTGCTCTCGTCGTCACTGAGCCAGGTCTTTAAGTAGGCATAGCTGATCTTGAAAGGCGCGAATCCATCGCCGCTGCAGGGTTGAAGGGGGGAGGCCCACCACTTATTATTGGGTGCTGGCTTTCGGTAAACGTCCCATTCGGAAGAAAAAACGCCTTTGCTATGAGCATAGGCCTCGATTGGCACAAGGGTTTTGGGGTCTGCCTCGTTATCGTCTGACTCATACAGCATCAGGGCCAAGTACAGTTGGTGCATATTTGACGCATCAGCTGGCCGGGACGCAAACTTTTTTGCCTTCGATATCGCCGGGAAAAGGATCGCGGCAAGAACGGCAATGATTGCAGCAACCACTAAAAGCTCAATTAATGAGAAAGCGCGAAAGGTTCTCATTGCCCCGCTCCTTTTCTTTGAAAGTGCTCATCAAGCTTTTTGAGGGCAAAAAAGTAGGTTGCAACCGTGGCCGGAGCGATGAGCATCGAAGTCAATTCGACTTTGTAGTCAACAGTTGCCCCCCTGTTTATCCTAACGCCTATGTAAAGGAAACTAGCCATGAGAGTGAGCGCAATCATGGTCACGCAGGTTTTAGCCAAGGCAGTGGCCTGGCCTCGGAAACAGCACAGGATGAGGCAGATTGGTGCCGCCCATATCAGGGACTGAGCAACATCAAACTCAAAAAAGGCAATTCCACCCAAGCCGTCTAAGACTCCAAAAATCCGCTGGGACTCGACAATGGCAAGGTAGCCAACCATTCCGCTCACTAAACCTACGCTAAGCCGAATCGGTATTGCCCAAGCAGTAGTAAGGAGATTTAGGTGTCGGTTATCCAGCAATCCTCATTGATTAGAAGCCGCTCTCATTGCAATGGCTCCTTTTAGGGTCCTCCGAGCACGGGGCAGGGCCGAGGAGTCCCAACGATCTACCACGTGCCGGAGTCGGCGAAGCTACAGCACCCGACCTTTCCGCCTGTATCAGGTGTGCCTCCGGGCCCGCATAGCCCGAGCGTCTGCGTTTGCCCTCCGCTTGCGTTGGGGCAGCACCAGATTCCGCAGGCTGCCTCGTCGGACTCAGCGTTGTAAAAGAACGAACAGATGGGTGTTACGCTATTGCAGAACCGCACTATAGTTGTTCCCATATAGGTGCCCCCAGAGCATGGCGGGTTCATTGCCGAGGCAACAGTTGCAATCGTTGCCATTGAGATTGCAAGGGCCAAGACAGTTGCCTTGGACTTATTCACTTTAAGGTTTGTTTTCATTTTGACTTCCTTTTTTCGCCGCATTACCTTGGTCGGACGAAACCTGGCTCATAAAAGCCTTTTGCCAATTAGTATTTCCCGACCAGCCGCCATACTCACCAACCACGATGTCGGTCGGATTGACCGCGAGAATTGTTGGAGTAATGGGAAAGCTAGCCGACTGGTAGGGAATTGATCTGAGCCCTCGAGGTATCCTTGGGTCCCCGGGCCGCGAGAGCTCAATGACGTGTACGGGCAAGGGAGAAACGGTCGGCAACTCAGCTATTGCCTCGTTGCAAGCGTCGCACGACGGGAGCCCAAACAGGTAGATAGAGTTTCCGTGCGGCGGCGGAATGCCGAGGCTGGAAATGCTGCTACCCAATAGCCGGTCCGAGGACCTGCCTGGACCGCTTAGTCCGGCTGCTTCCCGGTGAGCCCGCTTGCCATTGACCGCGATTCCAAGGCAAGCGAAGGCAACAAAACAGACTGATATTACTGCACTGATTGGCCGCCGGGCACCACCGAGGCCGGCCTTATCCACCTGCTGCATTTGCGGATGGACGACGTAGGCTGAGATTGCCGCCATGTTAAGGCCCAGTATCAACTCGCAAGGAAGGCAAGTAGAATGTTCGTAAGCAATTGGGAGAATTGCCATAAAGCTGCGCTTCCGCAAACAAGCACCGTAGCCTCGCGACGCCAAGGTGCTTTAGCTATGTAGAGAGTTAATAAGACTCCGTAGGCAATGGTCCCGGCCAGAGTAGCATCCAAGAGGCCCCAAAGTGACCTGTCCCCAAGAGTTGACCCACTTGTAATGTCAGACACTAACCTCCTTTAGTGTATTCTTTGTTGGGTTATAG
>DAIDHV010000006.1 GCA_027451905.1 Armatimonadota bacterium
AGGAAGTAAAGAGAATACTTGTAGACATAAATATTGTAATGAAACCGACAAACCTATTGATTGCTGATTGTTGCTCCCTTATCTGATTTAGATCCACTTAGAACTACCTCCTGTTCACTTCACATTTGTAATTGTCCCGCGCTTGGCAAGCGCAAGTCATAGAATGAACCCAGTTTTGGTACAGTCTGCTTTATAAGCCAAATTCAATTCCTTTGATTCAAATCAGAACTTGATATTCAGAAGCATCCTTAAACCATTGTTCGATTTAAAAAAGTGTAAAATGAGCGCTAGTAAATCTCAAAGAGGAGTTTAACTAAATTGGAGACAAGATCACTTGAAAAGAAGCGCATTTACACTCATCGAACTTCTCGTTGTCATCGCAATCATAGCTATTCTCGCTGCGATCCTTTTTCCTGTTTTCGCACAGGCAAAGGCAGCGGCAAAAGCAACCGCCAGCCTAAGCAATATCAAGCAGCAGTCGCTTGGCATCCTGATGTATGCAAACGACAATGACGACCATTTCGTCCCCGAGGCATCTTGGAACAATGGCAATGATCCGCTGAACCTTGGTGGAGTCGGAACCGTATCCACCTGGGCCTGGCTGGATCTGCCCTACATAAAAAATGGTCCTATCTTCCAAGACCCCAGCGGACCTAATACTCCAGACTGGCTAGGTCAAGCAAGCGGAACCAATGATCAACTCGCTTCGGACACGGTGATTCCTGAGTATGGCTACAACGATGTCTTTCTCTCTCCTGGAGTGGGCACCGCCAATGGACTCGCAGAGGAGCCGATCAGTTCCACCTCAGTTGGACAGCCGGCCGAGACTGTCATGCTCACCTCTAAGTGGGGCTATTCTGAAAGTAGCTACCCCTCCGGCTCTTTCTTTTTCTATGGACCTAACTTTCCCCTACCAAGCGCGGAAGTTGAAGTGCCAGATTGTTCTTACTTCCAGCAGAATCCTAACTTGGGTGCTGGATTCTGCACATCTCAGTGGGGTGTTGGCGATCCCATCATTCAGGGAGTAGAGGGCGTTACAAACATTCAAGCCGGAGCCGATACCGGAGGCGTTTCATTTAGAGTCGCCAACAAAGCAACCGTTGCATGGGTTGATGGCCATGCGTCTAGGAACGATCCTGGCTATTTGGCAAGAGGCACCAACTGGACTCCGACGACGAACTTCTCCGCTATTCAGATGACCGACCTGACCCAGTACCTCTGGGACATCCAGTAACCTGAATTGATACACAGACGTATTGAGTCCGAAGTCTTTCGGACTCAATACGTCTGCACGACTTCATTGACCACCGAAACCACTCAACTCATGAAAACCACAGTTCTCTATGCGGCAGGAGCCGCCCTCATTACCGTTCTCGTCGGATGCAGCAAGTCGGCTACACCCACGCCGCCGTCCTCGTCGGCCGCCAAGTCCTCGTCAGCCACGAAGATTATTACCGCTCCCAATGGAGTCCAACTCAAGAGCACATCCAATTTCTCTGCGACTTCTGCGGCTGGTAAAGCTCATGCTGGACAGTAGGTCTATGTTTAAGCGCTTTTTCGCACTGCTTTCATTCGTGATTGCGGTGGCCTCTATATCTGCCACTGCTCTCGCCAAACAGCCCACGCTTACCATTGGCAGTCTCGCTCCTGCTCTTCGGCCATCCGCTTGGCTAAAAGGCACACCTGTCAAATCATTTTTGCGCGGACACTTTTATGTTGTGGAGTTTTGGGCCACTTGGTGTGAACCTTGTAAGGAGAACATTCCTCATTTGACGGAACTTGCCAAGAAATTCAAGGGCAAGGTGACTTTTGTGGGAGTGGATATATGGGAGTCCGATGACCCCACGATCGTCACCCTACCAAAGGTTAAGGCGTTTGTCAAATCGGAAGGCTCAAAAATGGGCTACGTTGTTGCCGCTGATGGTCCCCATAATCAGGTCGCCAACGCTTGGATGAAGGCTGCCGGTGAAGGCGGTATCCCCACCGCTTTCGTCATTGACGGTAAGGGAATCGTCGACTGGATTGGGGGACCTCAGGATCTTGAACCTGTCCTTAAGCAGGTGTTAGCGGGCACGTTCAATGTGCAGGCCGCAAAGGAGCTTCGAGAGCGGTCTAAGGGTCCCATTTTCCTGATTCAAGATCAGCTGAAGCTCAAGGAATATAAGCAGGCTTTGGCATCAATCAATGCGGAAATCAAGAAGAAGCCAGATTCTGCGCGATCGCTAGATATTCTGCGCCTGACGGCTCTCACTCATGTCGATTTTCGTGAGTTCAAAAAAGATGCGAAGAAGATTCTCGATGAGAGCAAAGGAAACATCGGCATGTACCAGATGCTCTGCTCTATCTTCGCCAGCGAAACTGGTTTGCCCAAAAGCGAATTCGAGTACGGGCTAAAACTAGATGAAGAGGCGCTGAAAAACCCTCAGGGAAGGGATTACCTGTTTCTAGCCATGGGAGCTGCGATGGATTCTAGCCTTGGCAATTTGAAAGAAGCGATTCTTCTGCAACAGCAGTCGGTCGATGCAGGTTCCAAGAGCCCTCACTGCCCTCAAGCATTTCTGGAGTTCCTTCAGAAGGGACTTGCCAAGTATCAAGCAGAAGAAAAGAAGCAGTTGAAACAATAAGTTTCCGCTGGATATGCCGGCCTGCCGATTCTATGAGGCTGTCCAGGAGACGACTGAGACCGCTCATTTACAGTATCTCTTGTTGGGCGGGCTTGGTAGTCCCTATAATCCGGTCAAGCCAGAGCTGGATTCCTTTCGATGAATTGGCAACTAGTTATCGGGAGGTTAAACTTAGACCCAAAATTGATGTCCTGCAAAAGTTTGTACAAATCATTAGCAACGCCAAGCAAGGAATCGAATGTGAAATCTTGATTTTGCCTAATTATTTTAAGTGACGAACAATTTCTACTTTCACACGGCTGACTTATGTGGTGGAATAGTTAGCGTGAGCAGTACAGTTAGCGATCCGAAACCCCTCTCTTTTGAGTCTTTGGCACTCCATGCCGGCCAAAAACCCGACCCGACCACCAAAAGCCGAGCCGTACCCATTTATCAAACCACCAGCTACGTGTTTGATGACACCAGCCATGCGGCCAGACTTTTTGCCCTTCAAGAATTTGGAAACATCTACACCCGATTGATGAATCCGACCACTGATGTTCTGGAGCAGCGAATCGCGGCTTTAGAGGGCGGTACTCATGCGGTGGCAACTGCAAGCGGACAGGCAGCCGAGACTCTGGCTATCACCAACATTGCAGAAGCTGGTGATGAAATCATTAGTAGCACCTCCTTGTATGGTGGCACCTACAATCTGTTCCACTACACCCTTCCTAAGCTAGGAATCAAATGCGTTTTTGTTGATCCCAGCGATCCAGAAGGATTTAGGAGAGCCATCACCCCAAAAACAAAGCTGATCTATGGTGAGTCGGTTGGAAATCCCAAGCTTGATACTTTTCCTTTTGAAGCGGTCTCCAAGATTGCCAAGGAAGCCGGATTGCCATTGGTGATCGACAATACAATGCCGACTCCTTACCTGCTAAAGCCATTTGAGCATGGCGCCAACGTGGTTGTCCACTCCCTCACAAAATTTATTGGGGGGCATGGCACCAGCATAGGAGGCATTGTCATTGATGGCGGCAACTTCGATTGGGGAGCATCTGGCCGATTTCCAAATTTCACGGAGCCAGATCCTAGCTATCATGGCCTGAAGTTTTGGGAAGTCTTCGGTAACTTCCCGGGCCTTGGTAACGTTGCGTTTGGACTCAAAGCCAGAGTTCAAGGTCTAAGAGATACCGGAGCATGCATTAGCCCAACCAATGCCTTTCATATTCTGCAAGGAGCCGAGACGCTCCATGTCCGCATGGAAAGGCATGCAGAAAATGCTCAGAAAGTGGCTGAGTTTCTGGCAAGTCACCCCAACGTCAGTTGGGTGAATTATCCCGGACTGGGTTCTCATAAGGACCATGCCGAAGCCAAGAAGTACCATTACCGAGGTCAATACGGAGCCATCATTGGGTTTGGAATCAAAGGTGGCTATGATGCGGCGCTGAAGTTTATTGACAAACTCTCTATTTTCAGCCTTCTTGCCAACATTGGAGATGCCAAGTCTCTTGTGATCCACCCTTCCAGCACAACCCACCAACAGTTGAATCCAGAAGAGCAACTGGCAGCTGGAGTCACTCCAGACTTCATCCGGCTTAGCATTGGGTTGGAAAGCAGTGCTGACCTTCTTACCGACCTAGATCAGGCTTTACGCAGCTAACTAGCAATTCAGAAGAACCTTGTAAGCCTGCAGGCACTTCCTGCAGGCTGTTTTTTTGCATATCCAAGCTGAACTTGATGTAAACTTTTGGCTATGAGGGTTTGGAAGTTAACGATACCGCTTGGAGCCATTTTGATGGCAGGCGGCTTTTGGCTGCGTGCCCAGGCGCAACCTCATTTTGAAGGTATCGCCGACGAAATTCCCCGCCACAAGATCACCGATCAAATGGTGCTTGCCTCCAAAAAATTTCAGGGTATAGCGGCGCCCAACTTTGCTTTGCATCCTGTTAATGGCCCCGCTGTTTCATTGAATCAGCTTTGGAATATAGGGCCCGTTTTTATTATTTTCATTTTGCATGGATGCCCCTGCTCGATCGAGGCTGAGCCATTTTTTCAGTCCCTATACAGTGGGTTTGATGGCAAAGTGACGTTTATTGGGATTACAAATGGAACTCCAGCGCAGGCAAAAAAGTGGGTTCACCATTTCCAGGTGCCCTTTCCTGTTGTTTCAGATTCATCGCTGGACGTCATGAAAGCTTTCCACGCTCAAGAATCTACTTACAGTGCTTTGATCCTTCCCGGGGGAACGATTAGCCGCGAGTGGCCCGGCTACGATCAGGCCATTCTTCAGGATATTGAAGCCAATATTTCTCGAGACGCAAACCTAAGCTATCCAGACCTTGATTTTAGCCAGGCACCTATCCGGCCAACGTCTGGCTGCTTTTTTTATGGCGAACCTGCGCCACCAGTTCCTAGAGGGAATTGAGTTGCATCCCCGCGGGTTGAAGTTCTTGGGATCGGCTTTTTCGGTGGCAAAATGACCACCGCCAACCCTAGAAATACTGAACCCAAATGAATTGTAAAGGGCCAAAATACAGGGTTGTTGGGGTAGCCGGTGGAACATGCAGCGGAAAATCAACCCTTTGCAAAGCGTTCGTTGAGCAAATCCATCAGACCGACTTCACTTGTGGGCTTATCAACTTAGATCAGTTTTTTAAGACTGAGGTCACTCCAGATTTGGCAGTCACAATGTCCGATGGAAGCACATTGCTGGATTTTAACCAACCAAATTCGATTGACCAATCCGGATGCCTCGCGGCGATTCTTACTATGATGGAGAGCCGTGAACTTGTTGTGATCGAGGGCCACTTGCTATTTGCGTGCCCCAATTTATGGCCATTGCTTGACTACTGCGTCTTTGTGGACGCGCCGCCCGACATTCGGTTCATCCGAAGGCTAGAAAGAGACTTGGCAAGAGGAAAGTTTGGAAGCAGTCCCCATTTGATCGCTGAGTATTACTTAAAATCCGCTCGACCTGGCCATGAAATGTACATTGAGCCCACGAAGTTTATGGCGGATGTTATTCTTGATGGCTGTGATACGGTGCCAAATCTCGTCAGCCGGTTCGAAGCAGAGATTACGTTTTAACCCCTAGGGTTCGACTTCGCTTGATTCGTCGGCAAGGTCAGCAATTCTCTGAAATCGAGTTGGCTGCTGGATCTGAAAATCGGGATCCTCGGAAAACAGCTCGTACGCCCTTTGAAAGTATGGGATGGCGTCATTCCGTCTTCCAAGCTCCAGAAGGTTTTCTGCCATCTCTTCGGAAACAAATCCGGCCTCTGGAAAGGCAGTTAACGGCAGCAAGACTTCGATAGCTTCCCGATGGCGTTTGAGGGACCTTAGGCACCGCGCAATCGTCCACTGAGCAATCCGCTTTCTAAGGTCTGTTCCATGCTGCATCTGCCAGGCTGAAGCTTCCTTAAAAACTTCTAGGGCTCGTTCAAAGCTGCCGGAGTTATGATAGGCCCACCCCAGGTTGTTAAGCAGGGTTCCTTCCCACTTTTTGGCTCTTTCTTCGGTGGAAGCTTGGGCCATTTGCAGAGCTTTGAGGTTCCATCCGATGGACTTCTCTTGGGAGGTCACAATTCCCAACATGTGGGCTGCATCGATGGCATAAAAATCAAGTTTAGAGAGTGTGGCCAACGCTATGGCAGAAAGAAAGTAGGGAAGTGCCGATTCGGGATCTCCCGCAGAATTGCAGAGCCGACCGCTTTCTAGCTGGATTCTAAGTCTGACAATTGCACTTTGACTTTTAGAAGCTAGCTTAAGTGCTTGCCAAGCCTCATCAAATTTGCCGACAAGACCAAGCGATCTTGCAATTTGGGTGCGAATTTCTTGGGCCGATTCGGGATGTTGTTCAATGGCCATCGTCAGAGCGTCAAGTCCGGCAGCGGGTTCGTCAATGGACCAAAGAGCATCAATCTCTTCGCTATTCATAACTGTAAATTTTAGTTGAAAAGATGCCTAGGCACGCTGCAAAGTCGATTGGGATTGCAGTCGTTTTACTGATGTCTCGGGTACGGCATGTCACCGATGTCTTCGGTATGAACAACCTGGAATTGGCCCGCTCGGAGGGATTCGAACCCCCGACCCTTGGTTCCGAAGACCAATGCTCTATCCACTGAGCTACGAGCGGTTGAAGGAATCGAAATTCGCCCCAAACTTTTGAGTAGAATTTCGCATTTAAGAAAGTATGGCAGAACAGGGGCAATCCTATCACAGTCATGTTGTTCTGTTGCAGATTCATGGCATGAGCATTTCATCATTCTCGCTTCGTAGAACAGTAAGCAACACCGGCAAAATTGCCAATATTATGAAGAGAGCCATCTTATGAACCAACTACTTGAACAGCCAATTTTAGGACTGGACACAAAGTTTCCAGAGAATCTTATTGTGCTTCAGCAGGATGAATCTCAGAGATTTGGATGTTATTGCCATGACGGAATCCATGGGCTTGCTTGTTTTAGCAACGAAGGGAGTGCCTTGGAATTTGCCGATTCTAATGATTTGAGCAACATGCTTTGCCGTCTGGTTACGTTTGATGAAGCTCGGGAAATCGCTAAAAACCGGCCCTTGCCGGTAGTAGCAATCATCCTGTTGGATCGTCTTGACAATCCTCAGGTTCATTTCATCCGCTAAGGCATTCAAGAGCTGTTAGGTATTTGGTCCATGAGCTTTAGCTGGCACAACTTCTGGTCGACACCATCAAGACCTGGGTCAGAGGACTAGGGCGCATATAGATTGCACGAGTAGGGGAATCCAAGGCACATTTCGCCTTGGCAAGGGGCGGCATCAGTGAAACTAGCCCATTCCTGGCGTCCAGCCACATTCGTCGTGCCGCCTGGCTCTTGCGAGCAGTACATCCCGACATGGGCATGCTGTACTGAGCCATCACGCCTTAACCGTAAAACTAATCCAATCCAGTCTAGGCTTGGCTCTGGGTCTGGGCTCCCGTGGTTTACGCGTTTCCCATGAACATAGCAAACAAAGATTCCGTAGTCTGGGTCCACGGCTCCCATCGCGGTGCGGAATCCCGGATAGTTTGGAATATAGTAATAGCTTTCCTTGAAGCCTAAGGAGTGGAACTCCGGCTCGTTACCATACTTGGTTGTGTCCTCGGGGCAAACGAGAACCTTCTTAACGGTTGGGTTTACTGCAACCATGTTTGCGATATCAGCCGGCATTTGCCCATCATTGTCATTTAGGTACTCGTGCCAGGCCACGGATAGTTGTCTAAGGTTAGCAATACAAGGGACGATTCTTGAGTACTTTTTAGCCCGATTTAGCGCAGGGAACAGCAAAGCAGCAAGGAGGGCAATGATAGCAATAACTATCAAAATTTCAACCATTGTTAGTCCATCGTTCCTTCGCCGTCGGATCGATTCTCTTTTTATAAGCATTTTAGATTCCTTGAAGTGCACTGCCGAACCTTGCACCTAGCAATGCCCCTGCGAAGGTAAGAATTGTGTAAGTAGCCGACGATAGGAAAAGCCTAAGCAGCATGGAGGTCTGACCAACCAGCAGGTCCTTGTTTAAAGGTAGGAGGTACCCATCTGGATAAACCAAAACGCAGACTGATAAACCGAAAATTCCAAGAAAAACGCACCCCCTTGGCGCGGCTTTGAAGCGACTTATTGCTAAGGTTGTGCAAACGCTCAAGATCAGAACGACCCACCGCCTGCTAAAATCCTCTGCCGCGCTCAGCAGCAGCCAGCCTTGGTTGTTGCTCATCGGTAGCTGAGGAAGGCCGGCTGTGAGTCGAAAAACTGCCGTTTCAGCTGTTCTGTACAGCCAAAGGTCAATGGTGCCTGCTAGCCAACCACCGATCGCCGCAAAGGTAAGGGCACCCAAGTAAAAGTTTGCACCTTTCGAATCTGTTCCTACGTTCCCACGCATTCTTTCCATCCTGGGTTGCTATTCGGGCAGCCTGACGGAAGGCTCGGTGCCTAAGGCTTGCACTGCGTGTTGAGGTTTGTCCACCTCCCATAACATTGGTACCAGGTCTGCCCTGGGCAGTAAAACAAGTGCTCAGTGTGTTGCCACAAGGTCCCCGAACTTGGTCCCGCTTCAACACATGCGTACACGACTCCATTTTCCATAGTGCAGCCGGTTGGGCAGGGGGGTGGGGAGGTTGCTGGGAAATTGATTTCCCCGATTGTGGTGGGAGATTGTGGTTTGTGCAGGGCACATCCGCATTTCGCAGGCGGGTTCAATTGGCGGAGCAAGTTACTCAGCGGAGACCTTGGGTTCGCTGAGTCGGGGGGGGGGGAAGATAGCGACGCAATCTGCAACGGCAACAATACTGCATTGCAGAATGCTAGGGTAAGGAGTAAGGTTGCTTTCATCACAAATGGTATTGTACAATAGTTATTTGAAAAACCTGCTTTTTTTGCCGGTTTTTCTATCGCGTTTTGAAAATCGAGTGATTTTTAGCTCTAGCGAAAAATATCCCGATCTCTGAAAACATTGCTTGTCAACGAGAGATAATTTTGGCTCCAATCGGGGAAAAGGTTGGCACTTTCTTTTAGAGAGTGCCAATTTATGTTTACAATTGCCGTTATATTTAGGTAGAATTTAGCAGTCGCAGAGAGTGAGTGCTAAATTCAACTGCGAAAATAGATTCAAAATGGCAACACTTAAACCTTTAGGAGACAAAGTTATCGTCAAATTGGTTGAAGCCGAAGAAAAAACTGCTTCCGGCCTATATTTGCCTGATTCGGCTAAAAAGAAGCCGACGGAAGGCGAAGTTATTGCGGTTGGAACCGGTCGCATCCTTGACAACGGTGAGCGAAACGCGCTGACCGTCAAGGTGGGTGATCGAGTTTTGTTCAGCAAGTACGGCGGCAACGAAGTCACGGTGGACGGAAAGGACTTTACGATCCTAGACGAAGACCAAATTTACGCGATTCTTAACTAACAAGGAATACAAAAATGGCAGCAAAAAATTTACTCTATGATGAAAATGCACGTCGCGCACTAGAGCGTGGCGTGAACAAAGTGGCAGACGCGGTCAAGGTGACTCTTGGCCCCAAGGGTCGAAACGTAGTCTTGGATAAGAAGTGGGGCTCACCCACCATTACCAAAGACGGCGTAACAGTGGCAAAGGAAATTGAGCTTGAAGACGCCTATGAGAACATGGGTGCTCAGCTTTGCAAAGAAGTTGCCTCCAAGACCAATGACGTGGCTGGCGATGGAACCACCACGGCCACGGTTCTCGCTCAGGCGATTGTCAACGAAGGCCTTCGCTACGTTGCGGCCGGCGGAAATCCAATTGCCGTCAAGCGAGGAATCGATAAGGCGGTTGAGCAGGTAATCGGATATATCAAGTCTGCAGCTCAGCCCATTAAAGATAAAGAGCAAGTGGAATTTGTAGCCACCATTGCCGGAAACGACAATGAAATCGGCAAGCATGTCGCGGAAGCGATGGACAAAGTTGGTAAGGATGGAGTCATCACCGTTGAAGAAAGCAAGGGCCGTGAAACCACCTTGGAAGTGGTTGAAGGCATGCAGTTTGATCGCGGATACATCAGCCCCTACTTTGTCACCGATCCAGAAAGAATGGAAGCGGTTTTAGAGAATCCGCTGGTTCTGATCTTCGAGAAGAAGATTGGCAATGCCCAGGATCTTCTTGGATTTTTAGAGAAAGCAGCCCAAACTCGGCGCCCAATTCTTGTGATCAGTGAAGACTTAGAAGGCGATGCATTGGCAACCGTCGTTCTCAACAAAATCCGAGGCGTCCTGCAAATTGCAGCCGTGAAAGCTCCTGGATTTGGCGATCGAAGGAAGGCAATGCTCGAGGATATTGCAGTGCTTACCAACGGTAAGTTTGTCAGCGAAGACCTTGGCACCAAACTTGAGAACGTCTCCATCGACATGCTGGGTACCGCTAAGAAAATTGTGATCACAAAAGAAGAGACCACAATTATCGAGGGTGCAGGATCGAAAGAAGCGGTTATGGGTCGAATTGCCCAAATCAAGGCTCAAATCGAAACCACCGACAGCAACTACGATAGAGAAAAGCTTCAGGAGAGGCTTGCCAAACTCAGCGGAGGCGTTGCCGTCATCAAGGTTGGCGCTTCCACCGAAACTGAGCTTAAAGAGAAGAAGCATCGCTATGAGGATGCTCTTAGCGCAACCAGAGCCGCAGTCGAAGAAGGAATCGTTGCCGGCGGTGGGTGCACGTTGTTGAACGCAGCCGAGGCACTGAGCGACAAGGGAATTACCGGTGACGAACTCACGGGTTTGACCATTGTCAGAAGGGCTTTAGAAGAGCCATTGCGACAAATCTCCAAGAACGCTGGTTTAGAAGGTAGCGTCATTGCCGAGAAGGTCCGCTCTGCCAAGAAGGGCCATGGCTTGAATGCAATAACCGGGGAAATTGTGGACTTGGTCAAGGCTGGCATTGTTGATCCTGCCAAGGTCACCAGAAGCACAATCCAAAATGCGGCTTCGATTGCAGGCTTGGTACTTACAACCGAGACCCTGGTCGTAGAAAAGCCAGAGCCCAAGAAAGCAGCTCCTGCCGCTCCTGGCATGGGCGACTACGATATGTAAGTTCGGGTTTTTAAAACCTGAACTTACAGAGTCCAGCCCCGGAAACGAGGCTGGACTTTTTTTACGGCTAAACCGCAGACTATGCTTTGGCAAAAGCGCCGTGACAAAAGTGCGCGATGGCGGAGCGGAAATGTGGCATTCGGCACCATCATGGAAGTAAGGAAAAGGAACTGATGATTGGGGTTGTTGGAGCAGGAATTGGCGGACTCAGCGCGGCTATCGAATGCGCCTTGAACGGCCTAGAAGTGACCGTCTTCGAAGCGCGAGAGGCAGCCGGTGGCAAAGCTTGTCCGATAGTTCATCAAGGTTACACGCTGGATCCTGGGCCAAGCATTGTCATTTTGCCGGAAATCTACACCGATCTCATCCAAAGAGCCGGTTTTAAGCCTGAAACTTATTTGGATTTCATAAGGCTCGAAACCATCACAAGGATTTTTAATCAAAGCGCATCGAAGGAAAGAGAACCAGAAGTTTTTGACCTTCCCGCTGACCACAGCAAGCTGTTGGATTTGGCTAGAGACATCAATCCACGCGATGCGACCCATTTGGAGGAGCTCATGGCAAAGCTAAACAAATGGGCCCCCTATATCAAAAGTAAGTTTTTGCTGCAGCCGGTGGAGTCTCCACTTGCCCTTTTAGATTGGAAGCTATTGCAGTTTGGCAGAGAGCTTCAGCTAGGCAAAGAGTTTAAGCAGATCGTAGATGGCATGTTTCAGTCCGATGTGTTCAGGGCGTTATTTTACGGATTTCCATCTTATAGCGGGCTTTCTTACCGCACAAAAAGCCCTTCACCCTGGTTTATTCCTTACTTTATGTTGCAGCAGGGAGTCTACGTAAGCCAAGGCGGAGTCGCTTCAATTCCCAATGCGCTGTTTCAGGTCGCTCAAGAGCTTGGAGTGCGCTTTGAGTTTCAGAACGAAGTGGTGGGTGTTGCCTCTAGTGGCAGCAATATTGTAAGCCTTCAAACTGCCCAAAGTGGAATGGTGAAAGTTGAAGGAGTCATTTGCAATCAAGATCGAGGCAGCTTTGCTAAACTGCTGAAACGCAACAAAAGCTCTAAGCCCAGCATGAGCTATCTGACCTTGCATCTTGGAATCAGAAACCCTTCGTTTGACTTTGCTACTCATAACCTCTTTATCTCTTCTGACTATAAGGATGGTTTTAGAAATCTCTACGAACTGCAAACAGAAGCAAATTGGGCGGTTATGTACCTGAATGCGCCTCATTTAGACAATCCGGAATGCAGCCCCGAAGGGACGGGCCAGTACTTCTTTGTTTCTCCTTGTCCGGCCCAGATGCCTTCTTTCGACCAGAAAAAAGCTGAGGAGACCTTGCTTGAGACGGTGGAGTCTAGGCTGCACCGATTTCACATTCCTTTAGACCTCGATCGTATCGAAGTGGAAATCAAACAGTCTCCCCTTGTTTTTGCAGAAAGAGACGGCAATGAGTTTGGCTCCCTTTTTGGCGTTCATGAATCAGAACGGGTGATGGGAATGCTCCCAGGAAACCGAGATCAATGGATCAAGAACCTCTTCTATGTTGGGGCGAGCGTTCAGCCAGGGGCAGGAATGCCCATGGCATGTCTCAGCGGTCAGCATGGGGCTACTGGACTCCTCGAACAGCTTAAAGGTTGATTGGGACTGATGCCTACAAGATTGTTTTAGATTCCACTTTTCCGTCAACCGTCAATTCATAAACGATCGGGGTTCCCGTATCTAAATTGAGTTCTAAGACTTCTTCTTTAGACAAGGAATCCAATTGCATGACGATCGATCGGTTTGAGTTACCATGAGCAACCACAAGCACATTTTTGTTGAGTTTGATGTCACCAAGAATGCATCTTTCAAAAAACGGTAGGGTTCTGGCCGCCGTGTCTTTGAGAGATTCACCATGAGGAGGGGCAATGTCGTAGCTTCGGCGCCAAATCTTAACCTGATCGTCGCCAAATTTGGCAGCTGTTGCTGCTTTATCTAGCCCCTGCAAATCTCCATAATGACGTTCATTAAGCGCGATATCGGATATGATGGGAACTTCAAACCCACCCGATTCCATAATGACGGCAAGCGTTTTTTGGGCTCTTGTGAGACCGCTTGTGTAGGCCACATCTATTTTTATCCTTCCAAGCTTTTTGCCGGCAGCCCTTGCTTCTTCAATGCCAGCTGAGGTGAGGGGAACGTCTACCCATCCCGTAAAACGGTTTTCAGCATTCCATAAAGATTGCCCATGGCGAACGAGGATTAACTTTGGCACGACATATTAACTATGGCATGATTGAGGGTATTTTGACTCTGAAAGCCTCATCATGGAGCAACTTCAAGCCTCACTTCCAGTGGTATAAGCATGGCTTTCCGGAAGCCTTGCGGGTTACCTTGCCATTCTTGGCAATCTCCTTGCCTCTAAGCAACACATGACTTGGCATTTGTGCCATTGCGATGCCGTCAAAAGGACTCCAGCCGCACTTGTAGTGGGCATCTGCTTGATGAAACATTGTCATTTTCTTGTGATTGATCACCACGATATCGGCGTCATAGCCAACTTTAAGGTAGCCCTTGTTCTTAATGCCAAACAGTTCAGCGGGACGAGAGGTCAGCATTGCAATGGACGATTCTAGCGAAATCATGCCCTTATTGGCAAATTTTAGCGCCATTGGCAGCAAGGTTTGCACGCCTGGCATCCCGCTTGGTGAACCTTCATGGCCAATTGCATAGGGTCTTTGCTTTTCGGAGAGGAGATGAGGAGCGTGGTCGCTTCCAAAAATATCAAACAATCCCGCTTTAAGGCCGCTTTGAATTGCAGTCTGATGCATTTCGTCTCGAATAGGTGGATTCATTTGGACCAGTGTAGAGCGCATCCTGTAACACTCGGGAGCCGCAAAAAAGATGTGTTGAGGGGTGACCTCACAACTGAGGTCTTGGTGTTTTTTAGCTTCCGCTATCAGGAGAATCTCTTCGGCGGTGGAAATGTGGAGAATGTGGACCGCTTTACTGAGTTCACGGGCCTGTTCGATGAGCATTTTGGTACTGAGCACCGCCGCTTCGGGGTCTCGCAGGTAAGGGTGCTGGAGTGGGCCCAGACTCGGTTGAAACAGGCTTTGTCGCTCAACCAATCGGGATTCCAACTCGGAATGGACCGAGCATCTCCTACTGATGCAGATTAGAACTTCTTGCAGGAGGTCAATTCGATCAATAAGGAGTGATCCGGTTGAACTGCCCATGAAAATCTTGATGCCTGGGGTTCCTGGCAGCTCTTCAAGGATTCTGAGGCTCTGGATGTTTTCTGGTGACGCCCCAATAAAAAAGCCGTGGTCACAATGCATTCTGCCTTCTGCCGCCATGAGTTTTGATGCTAACCGGTCCTCGGTTGTGGTTGGCGGATTCGTGTTGGGCATCTCAAAAACGGTAGTGACACCTCCAGCTACTGCCGCCTTTGATCCAGTGGCAAGGTCTTCTTTGTGAGTCAGACCAGGCTCTCTAAAATGAACCTGGGTATCAATGGCTCCTGGCATGACAAGTTGGCCTGAGGCGTTGATCTCCGTTTTGGCCCTACCGTTAATCGAGGGTGATATTTCCGCGATCTGCTCACCTTCGATTGCAATGTCTCCTCTCACCAATCCGGTGGGAAGTGCAAGAAGCCCCTTCCTGATAATAATGTCAACCACAATCGCTAAATTGTATCTTGCAACACCTTTCAGGGTTCTTGCAAAAAGCACCGATAATGTCAATGTGCCGTTGCTACTGCCCATTCTTTTCTTACAAAGCCTTCAACTAAGCTTCCCAGAAAGGCCGATTGCCTCTGCATTCAAAGAAGGGAGAGAACTCGCCAAAAAGGGTTGGCCGATTGATTCAACGGAAGGGCAGTGGTGTCAACCGCTTGGATTTTGGTTTGATGGAAGAATCAAGCGTCCGGTAGATCGGGTTCTTTGGGTCAACGCTGATTTTACAAGCCGATGGCTCGGTTGGCTTGCCGAGGAAGAAGAATGGTCCAATTCTTTGGTAAAGATGCGATGGCAAAACATACGCAGCCAGCTTAACGGTCGGTTGACTTTTGTTCTTGATCTCTGTGCTTTTCCTAGGTTAGATCCCCTAGGGTTTGGGACAGTTCAGGCCGCGAATCCTTACAAAGCTTTACGGCCCTACTGCGAGGTCTCCGCAAGCTCTCCCAACGCGTCTGACTGGGCAAGTCGAAATAGCTCAGTTTGGTCTTATCGGCTGGGAGGCACGTTTGGTTCTGGCCGCTTTTTGCCAAAGATGGCTTGGAAACTGCAAGGTTACTCTTGGAACAAGTTTTGGAATCGCAAGTTTTACCAAAACACCATGCTGAGTCCATTGTTTTCTCCAGATGCGGAGCCAAGTTCAGGAGAACAATCATTACCCCTTGGTGACTACTTCGGGGCTGGGTGGGTCATTCAAATCCCCGTAAACGGCTTGCCTATTAACGTGAATAAAATTAGGTTTCAAGTTTTTCAGCCTAAGAAAAGAGAGTCTGCGGAATTTCAATTTAAACTCAAACTGCCAGTTCAATCTTCTTCATCACATGACCAAACGGACTGGCAAGATTTTTTTGGTCAAAATGAATGAGTGCGAATCGCGACTTTTAATGCGGCTTCTTTAAGGGCAAGACTGTCCATTTTGCTGGACTGGCTCGAGTCAACTCAGCCAGATGTTTTGGGTATTCAAGAAACGAAAGTTGAAGACGATAAATTTCCTGCCGAAGAGTTTGAAGCGATCGGATATCACTGCACTTTTAACGGACAAAAATCATACAACGGGGTTTGCTTTTTGTCTCTGGAGGCTCCAACGGAAGTCACAAAAGGCTTTCAGGACCCCGTCTTCCCTGAAGATGCCCGTTTGATCGCGGCAAGGTTTGGAGACATACAAATCATCAATACCTACGTCCCCAACGGAACTTCGGTCGGCTCAGAAAAGTTTGATTACAAGCTTCGTTGGCTGGAACGGTTTAACCAGTTTGTACGGCAGAGATACACCCCTGCTGGCAACGTAATTTGGATGGGAGACATCAACATCGCAAGGCACCCAGAGGATGTTTATGACAGCAAAAAAGTATTGGGAGGGGTGGGGCATAATCCCAAAGAGTTTGAGCGATTAGACGCAATTTTAGAGTGGGGATTGACGGATCTGTTTAGAATCAAAAACAGTTCGGAGGACCAGTTTACTTACTGGGAGTTCTTCATCAGAAGTTCGCTTGACAAGAATATTGGCTGGCGCATTGACCACATTTACGGGACGGATTCTATTGCCAAGAGGCTCATAGATTGCTATATAGACAAAGAACCTCGGCTTCGGGAACGACCCAGTGATCACACATTTGTCATTGCCGACATCGAGTAACGAAACGGTACGATTCCGCCGGTAATCGCCCAGTTTAACTGAAATTGGAATCTTAACAACTTGTCTGGCGTCTTTAGATAAGTGCCAGAAAAAGCAGAGGGAGTTGCGAATAGGCGTTCAGGGGCCGCGCGTGCCACGAAACGCCCTCGATGGAGAAAAGCGGTTAAGCTATCGGCAGCTTATGGCACCCTCCTCTTTTTGTGCGGTCTTATTGCGCTTGGAGTTTTATGGGCTCAGGCCCTAGAACATGCGGAATCAGTACTGCCAACGGTTGATACAGACATTGCCAATTTAGGAATCACCCCCAGTAAAATCGTGTCGGCAGATGGGGAAGTGCTTTATGAGGAAAGCAGCCAATTTCGAGAGCCAGTTAACTTATCGGAAATTCCGATGGTCATGCAAAATGCAATGATTGCGGCAGAGGACAAGAGGTTTTATGAGCACTCAGGAGTTGATTGGAAGGCAATCGCAAGGGCAGCTGCCCTTGGGTTAAAGAATGGTCATTTTACGCAGGGTGCCAGTACTATAGCCATGCAGCTTGCCAAAAAGTTGGCCTCGAATGGGGCTAGGACATTTCATCGAAAGCTAGATGATGCAGCGCTTGCCTTTGAACTCGAAAACACATGGAGCAAAAAAAGGATTCTTCAGGCTTATTTGAATCTTATGTATTTTGGTTCAGGAGCCTACGGTGTCAAAGCTGCTTGTCAAGTTTATTTTGGAATTCCTCTAAGCAAGATCACTCTTCCTGAAGCGGCTATGCTGGCACGATGCGTGAGGCGCCCAAGCTACGAAAACCCATTTGCCAACCTAAGCAAAGCCATTGCCAACCGAAACGTTGTTCTGATGATCATGAAGCAGCAGGGAATGATTGATTCAGCGGCTTACAATAAGGCTATTCATCAAAAGGTTCGGCTGGCAAAGCCTCATTTTGCTTACTCGGCTAGAATTTTCGCGGCTCCTTACTTTGTTGAAGATGTGATTGGCCAACTGAAAGCCCAGGGCATGTACCACTACCTCACTGATGGTGGCTACAAAATCGTCACCACCTTAGACAGTCACCTAGAGGATTTGGCGGAAGCTAAGTTATCAAGCGTGATCGCCCAGAATTCGGGAAGAGGAGTGCGGACCGGTGCCTTTGTGATGATGGATAAGGATGGCAGAATATTGACCGAAGTAGGAGGGCCCGATTATCGCAAGTCCCAGTTCAACGTCATCACCAATGGCTCTTTGCAGCCTGGGTCTTCTTTTAAGCCCATTGTGTATGCAACCGCCATTTCAGAAGGGAAGATTGATGAAACCTCCGAGGTTTCAAGCGATCACCTTTCCATTTACGATCCTTCAACCCATAAGACCTGGGTTGTCCATAACGACGCCAACTTTTACGCGGGAATGATTCCAGTGCGCACTGCGATTGCCCAATCTGTAAATACAGCAGCGGTAAGAGTGATTCAGATGGCGGGGGTAGGGAATGTGATCAACTTTGCCCACAATGTTTTTGACATCAAGTCTAATTTGCCCCACTACCCCAGCATTGCCCTTGGTTCGTGCGATGTTTCACCCCTCGAGATGGCTAGGGCTTACAGCGTATTTATGCTTCATGGAAGCCGGTTCAGCCCTTATTCCATTGATCACATTGAAGATTCTTCGGGTGATATTGTGGCTTCGTTTGGCCCCAAAATCACTAGCAATGTCTTGGATTCTAGCGTTGCCGATCAAATACGAGACCTTTTGCGGGCCGTCGTTACGGAAGGGACCGGGTTCACCGCCCATGACGTTCCCAATGCGATGGGAAAGACGGGCACTACTAGCACCAACAAAGATGCTTGGTTTGACGGATTTACTAACAACTTCTTAGCGGTGGGCTGGGTTGGAAATCAACGGTACGACAAGCACCTAAAAAAGTACATTGCGGCTCCAATGGCAAGCTCGGTGTTTGGAGGCACCGTCACTATTCAGGTTTGGAAGACGATGATTTTGGCAGCGCAAGCGGAGAGAAATAAACTTGCTAAGTTCAGCCAGACTCCAGGATCGGCCCCGCTGACGACAATTCCGAAAAAAGCAGAGGTCCCTCCTACCAAGCCAACCGAGCCACCCATTCAGGTTGATCCTGAGAGCCAAGCTCCAATTTCGGCAGCGCCATCCGATGGATCGGACCCCAATCAGCCCAGTCAACAGCCTGGCAATGGAACCAATCCTCAAAATGGGCAGCCTGCCAACTCCAATCCAAATTCAGCCGGTTCTTCGCCATTGGGCCTTAACCCAGTAGATCCGGTCGGCAAGACAAAGGGCAAAAAAGCCAATGCTAAGCCCCAATACGTGACGGTTGAGATTTGTGAAGACAGTGGGCTTTTGGCAACGCCCTATTGCCCCGACGTGGTTAAAAGAAGGTTCCTCAAAGGGCATCAGCCAACCAAATATTGCACTCTTCATCATCCCTAGCCAATGTCTATCCTTTCCACACCGAAGCGTCCGGTGCCAGATGGCAGCGCCATTGCCTTTGCCATCGTTGGATTTGGACTGCTCCTCACTGCCTTTTTGCGGCTTTGGTTTTTTCAGGTTGTTCGAGGCCCGGATTTAGCAGATCAAGCCCAGCACATCAATCAAGCCACTGTCAATTTGTTGGCTCCTCGAGGGTTAATTTTCGATCGAGATGGGCACCTGTTGGCAGGAATCAAAGCCGAGGTTGTTATCTCTGCCATTCCTGAGGTTGTGAAGGCGAACCCCGAGGTTTTGACCAAATTGGCATCAATTCTTAATGTGCCCGTCTCTAGATTGCAAGCCAAGATCAAGAGTTCAGTAGCCCCTCAGAACTTGCCCGTTCCCATTGATGTGGGGGCTGACCTTCATATGGCAACAAGGATCGCGGAATCAAGAAACGAGCTGCCCGGGATCCAAGTGGCAAGCCAGCCGATGCGCTACTACCCAAATACCACCGACTTCACCCACATCTTAGGGTACGTCTGGGTGCCTGATAAGTCAGACATCAAGCGGCTGAAAAGGAAAGGAATTACCCCCAGCGAGTACGTTGGCAAGTTTGGAGTGGAGTGGAAGTACGAGCAAGAATTAATGGGTCAGCCCGGCTCTGAAGTGATGGACCTTGGCAAAAAAGGAATTCCTTCTCGGATCGATTCAATCAGCAACCCTGTGCCCGGAGATCAGCTGACATTGAGCATTAGCTCTAAGCTGCAGGAAGTTGCTAATCAGGATTTAAAAGGAAGGCGGGGTGCCGTTGTGGCTTTAGTTCCTTCCACTGGAGAAGTTTTGTGCATGGTCAGCGCGCCCACCTATGATCTTGCCCAGTTTGAAGGTGGAATCAGCACAGCCAATTACGAAGCCCTTGCTAAAGATCCATCCAAGCCGTTTGAGAACAGGGCGGTCAATGGATTTTATCCTCCTGGCTCGGTTTTCAAGCTGATCACTTCGATGGCGATGGAGAAGAGCGGCCATTTCGATACGAGTACAACCGTTTTTTGTGACGGTGGATACCACATCGGTAAGGCCATTGTTCGGTGCGAAGGGCATCATGGAGACATTTCTTATTTAAGAGCCTTTGCGGTTTCTTGCAACACTTATTTCTGCACAATGGGAGTTCGCTCTGGCTCAGAAGAAATTCACAAAATGGGGGTCGAAGCGGGATTGGCTCAAAAATCGGGAATCGACCTGCGGTCTGAGCTCAATTCAGGTTTTGTGCCTGACCGGGACAACGCTTATGAAGTGCGAAAATCTGGCCAGTGGTTTACGGGAGACACGGCAAATGAGTCTATTGGCCAGGGCTATGTGCTCGTCTCCCCACTGCAAATGGCAGATGTGACGGCGTTGGTTGCCAATCGTGGAGTCTCTTATGTGCCCCATTTAGTCCACTCAATCAAACCGATTGCGGGGCCAGAGCAAGTGATTCAGCCCAAGATTTTTAAGCAGATAAACATGCCCGATTCTTTCTGGTCAACCTTATGGGAAGCGATGGAAGGGGTTATTTCCCATGGCACTGCAACCAAAGCCCAAATTCCGGGAATCACTTGGGCAGGTAAGACCGGGTCAGCCCAGCATGGTCCGGGAAAACCAACCGACTCTTGGTTTGTGGGATTTGGCCCGGTTGAGAATCCCAAGATTGCGATCGCGGTCATCGTGGAGTCGGGTGGAGGCGGTGGAGACACGGCTGCCCCGATCGCGAGGGATGTTGTCAAGGCTTACCTAGAACCTCAATCTTCAGCAACAAACCCAACGCCGAGCGCAAAAGTTCAGACAAAGGGAAATGGCAAAAAGGTGACCAAGGCTAAAGCACCTGCAACTTCGCCACTTCACGGAGTCTAGCCACCTCCGGTCTGGAACCTAACCATGGTGGAGTTGAAACGTTAGGAAAGGAAAAGCGCAGGGAAGGATTACATACGAAGCTGGGTTGAAGAATCGGCTTGAAGCTGCTTGAGTGAAGACTGGAACAGTTCGATGTCGGCCTGAATTGCATTTTGCTTGTAAGTTGAGCCAATTTCTTGATCTAACTGGAGCAGATGCTGAGCATTTGCAATAGCGGCTTGCATCTTCTTGATAGCTTTAGGACCGTTTTCGGGACCCCAATTGAGGGTTCCGTACTTTTTATAGAACTCCAAAAGAGTGGGGACGGTAAGGCGAGCATAGTCTGCCTCTAACTGCACGGCTCCGAACAAGAGATCGGCTTTGGTGACGTTGGAATTCGCCTGTTTCATCAAAAACATCCTTGCGTCTATGGATTCAAGGGGAACCAACTCATAGAGAGCGCGAACCTTGGTGATCGGCATCGATTCAACCGCTATCATCTGATCTGCAACCGCCTTTGCCTCACCAATGTTTCCAGAAGATACTTCAAAGTGCAGTTGGTCTCTTAAAGTAATCAGATCATTGGGGGCAAGGGCAAGGGCTTCGGCAAAGGCACTTTGAGCGGCACTAAATTCGCCGACCGAGGCCAGCTTGTTTGCAAGCAATCGAAGGTACTTGATGCTTGGGTCAAGTCGGCATGCTAAACGAATCTGGGCGATAGAATCGGTTGGATTTTGGTACAGAAAACTCCGCAAGTAGTGGGCTTCGCCGCATAAAAAATTCACGCTCGAAGCCGATTTACTGGCAGAGATGGCTCCATCGAGATCCTGATGGTTCATCGCATAGTGCAGTCTAGCCAAGTACCATTCGGAGGTTCCAATCCAGGCCAAACCGCAAACGGCTACCACCGTTGAACTTATTGCGCCAATTCTAAAGAGAGCAGGAGTCAATTCTGGTGAACTGCCATCGGGGGCAAGCTGCAATCCTATTCCAAGCAGCAGAAACGCTGCTAAACCAATGCCAAAAAAGTACAGATTAGATTCAAAGACTCCGTCTACGCACAGAGCAATAATCGAGCCAATGATAAACGTGAGAGGGATGGACCTCTCGGCAACTTCCCACTTGCCACGCAGGCACGCAAGAATCCAGGCGCCCACAATCGCAACAAGGCAAAGAGGAGCAAAGATCGAAGCTTCGGTGCCTAGCTCAAGAAAATTGTCATGAGCAAGAACTGTCTCGCTTACCAACCCTGGCTGCGAAGAATAGTTGCCAAAGGCACCAATTCCGACTCCTGAGGGATGCATCTTCATCAAAATGATGCAGCTCTTCCAGAGGTTGATCCGGAACTGTACCGATTGCTTGCCGCCCGCGCTTGTGCTGGTAAGACGGGTCCCAACTGCTTTGTCTCCTTTTTGCTGGGTTGAGTGCACGGCTCCAAAAATGAGCAGAATGGCTAAGGCAAAGGCAGCGAGGACAGGCAAATAGTCAGACTTTTTTGTAAAACGGCGCGCCTTGGTTAAAAGGATGAGCAGAGCTGTGCAAAGACCGATGATATAGGCTAGTAATCCTCCCCGGGATTGGGTTAGAAACAGGGCAAAGGCATCGAGGGCAAAGAAGAAGACCCCAGCCGTGCGCAATCGAATGTTGCGCTCAAAAATCATAGCAAGGGCTGCAAATGATCCCAAGATTAAAATGCCGGCAAGGGCATTAGGGTTGCTCCAATTGGCAAAAATCCTCCAAGTCGGGTCAATGGCTCGGGTTGCTTCCCACTCGCGGATTCCAAGCAATGCTTCGATTCCGCAGCCAATTGCAAAAGCAAAATAAACAACTTTTGGTCCCTTTGTTCTGCCCAGGCAAATAAGCCCCGCAACAAAGGCCGAAATGTAGGCCAGAAAGCAAAAAAGCTGGCTTAGCGACTGGTTTAAGAAGCGGCTCTCAGCAACGCTTAGTAGGATAAGAGCAACGAAAACCGGTATTAGCATCGAGAGCCCGTATCTTGGAAAAGAAAGCACCTGGGCTTTTGACAGCCTTAGAATCAGGGCGATGGCAAGCGGCAAGAACAGAATCAAGTGAGAGAGAGTTGGTAAATCTGGCCCCCCAAATAGAGCGATGACGGACGGCGTGAATCCAGATGAAATGGAAGTAATGCTGGTGTAGATTTGACCGCCTAAAAAGGGGATCAAAAAGGCAGACGCGGCTACCAGAATCAGAAAGAGATCTGACTTGTTGTTTGCCTTAGACTGGCGCCCGAGTGTCAATTGTGTTGCCTCGTTCTCAAGAGAGACTTAAAGAGGCTTGTGCCAGCAGTCCGCAGAAGCAAAAGACCGGCGCGAGCCGATAAAGCTGCCATTGCAAAGGCAAGCAAGGGCAGCCTTTTGAGTGGTGATTGGCCTTGCAGACCATTTTTGGAATAGAACCGAAACATAGACCTATGAAATCGAACTATCATTTTGGCAACTGCTTTGCTTGAACTGGTCCCAATTTCATGAGTGACAACTGCAGACGGAAAGTAGGCTACTTCAAAGCCCATCTTTCTTGCCCTCCAGCACCAATCCACATCTTCGCAGTACATGAAATAGGCTTCATCGAACAGGCCGACTTTATCGATGACTTCCTCGGTGACATAAAAAGCAGCCCCAGAAACCCAATCAACAAAACGCTCCGAGTCATGATTCCAATCCAACATCAGATACTCCTTCAGTAAGGGGGCATTGGGAAAAAGCTTTCCGAGGAGTGAGTTTCTGAACAGAGCCGCCAACGGATTGGGGAATGACCGACACGAGTACTGCAGCGTTCCATCAGTATTCAAAAGTTTTGGGCCAAAAATTCCAACTTCTGGATGGTGGGCTCGGTAATCCTGCATCCTAGATATCGCGTGCTCATGAACGTAGGCGTCTGAATTTAGCAAAAGCACGTCTTTTCCATTTCTCTTCCGGATGCATTCGTTGTGGCCTCCCGCAAAACCTAAATTCACTTTGGATTCTATGAGATTGACCCACGGGAATTCAGTTTTGATCATTTCCGCGGAACCGTCTGATGAGCCATTATCCATAACAATCACTTCAAAGGCCGCGTTGAGACGCTCTGTGTTGAGGCAGCTAAGGCAATGGCGGGTTTGGCTGAGTGTGTTCCAACTGCAGATTGTAACCGTCAGGTTGAAATCCTTTGTCATAGCCCTTTGCCCTCACAAACGCAAGCCCATAGACCGGAATCGTTGCGCAACCAAGCGCAAGAAAGTCGAAAACTCCATGCGCGTGCTTCTTCCAGTAACGCAGAAGGCTTTTGTGTGACTCCCAAATTATGGATTTGCGAACCAGCTTTGTGCTTTCCCCTCCGTAGTGTCTGATTTCTACCGAAGGTAAATACCAGCATTGCCACCCCCTCTGTTGGATTCGAAAAAGCAAATCAACCTCATTAAAAAAAATTGGAAAGCTTTCATCAAAGGGGCCATTGGTTGTATTGACTTCAGCAAGCGCCGATTTCCTAAACATCAAGAATGTCCCCATTGGTTGGGGCGCAAGCTGCTCTCTATTGTAGTTAAAACCGAAGCATCGGTAGGAATCGAACAAACTGTTTGGAAATCTCTTTGCAAGACCAATAGCATCGTAAAAAACGCCAGAGACAGTTGGGAAGCCTCGGATTGACTTTTGAACATTTCCATCCATGCCTATCTGCTTGGCGCCGATGGCTCCGCAATCGGGATGGCTATTCATAAAAGCAAGTGCAGATTCCAGGGTGTTTGGCAACATTTCTGTGTCTGGATTTAAGGTCAAGATGAACTCACCTTTGGCTTGGCTAATGCCTAAGTTGTTGCCTTTGGCGTACCCATGGTTTTGGGATTCGGCAAGGAGTATGACTTCTGGGCAGAGGGAAGAAACTGCTTCCGCGCTTCCGTCTTGAGAATGGTTATCAACCACAAGGACTTCCATTGGGAAGTTTGGTCGAAACTGCTCAAGGGACCTCAGACACTGAATCAGAAGGTCTTTTGTGTTCCAATTTACTATGACAACCGACAAGGTTATTTGATCTGCCAACCCTTAAAGTTTGCCACTTAAGCCAAGTTGCAGACTTTTTAAGCCATAAAACGGCTTCTGCGGGAGCAATTTTAGGATAGAAGCTGGTAATATCTACTGAGTTTGGGGAGATACCACAGGGCCGACGTTTAGATGCCGGCTTTGTTGCTATTCAGGCGTCCCCCAAATCAAAAAGGAGGAAAAGGATTCTTGACTGTACTTAAAGCAGGAATCGGGGCGCTATTCGCAAGTGCGGGATGCCTAGCCCTGAGTTCAAGTTACCACGTTCATAGCGGTGACACTCTCGATTCAATTGCACACAAATTCCACATACCAGTACACCAGTTGGCGGTTGCCAATGGGCTCAATGGTCAATCAGTATTAAGGCTTGGGATGAGCCTTATCATTCCCGGCCACCGCTCCGAGCAAACGAGCCACGTTGAGGAGTCCGGTGGATACACGGTTCGGGAAGGCCAAAACGACTGGATTATCGCCCATAAATTTGGGCTTACCGTTCCCCAACTGCATCGATTAAATCCCGGAGTGGACTGGAGCGCTTTGCGCCCTGGTATTCATCTCAATGTCGGCAGTTCCCAGCGTGAAGTTTCTCATGAATCAACTAGCCACTTCCATGAAGCTAGCTTTCATCAAACTTCTGCAGGAGACAGCGTCTATCGCGTAAAGGAAGGAGACAACGATTGGTTGATCGCCAAGAAATTAGGGATTACTCACCAAGCCTTGCTAGACATGAATCCTCATGTGGATTGGTCTCGCCTGCAGCCAGGAGAAAAAATCAATCGGCCAAGCAGTCGCGTGACGCTAAACTACTCAAGAGGATCCGCTCGCAACGTCACCATCGCGGCAGATCATGTGATTCTTAGGCGTGGTCCAAGTACCTCATCGGATGAAATCACGGAAGTTAATGCTGGCACCTTGGCAAGAGTCTTGGGTGAACATGGCCGCTGGTACCACTTGCAATTTCCAAAAGGTACGAAAGCTTGGGTCAGAGATGACTTCTTAGTGGCGTCTCATGAAGCACCAAGTGACGAGTATGCCTATCATCATTCTCGCTATCACTACGCATACCATCGTTCTCGGCATGGGTACATTCATGGTTCCTACAACTATGCCCTTCATGTTCCGTCAGGATTGGCGTCAAGCAAGCTCTTGCGCACCGCGTATTCCATGAGAGGCACACCGTATGTTTGGGGAGGAACCAGCCGCTCTGGTGGATTCGACTGCAGTGGTTTTACTTCTACTGTTTTCCGCAAGGACGGGATTCAGATTCCTCGAACTAGCCGAGAGCAATCAAGGGTTGGCAAGAGGGTATCGAGGGATGACCTTAAGAAGGGAGATTTAGTTTTCTTCCGCACTTTGGGCAGTCGCCGTATCAACCATGTTGGAATCTACATAGGTAACGGCAAATTCATCCAGGCAAGCAGCGGCCGTGGTCATGTTATTGTGAGTTCGCTAAGTGATTCTTATTATCGAGATCACTATGCAGAAGCGCGCAGGATTTTGCACCATCCTGCAGTTAAGAGCCATCATCCTAAACCGAAGCACAAAAAGTAATTTTTTGATTGAATGGTTCGGCCAAGTTGGCGGAAGTGCATTTTTTGCATTTCCGCCAATTGTTTTCTAGGCAGTCTTTAAATAGTGGTTTTTTGGTTCGATTTTGGCCACCACCCAGCAAGGAACAGGTGGATTCAAGGTATTATTTTTAGTTCATTTGGCCCGGTCGTCTAGCGGTCTAGGACGCCGCCCTTTCACGGCGGAGATCGCGGGTTCGAGTCCCGTCCGGGCTACCAAACTCCCAACCAAATTGACTTCAACTCAGAATGTTTCCTGGGGAGTACAGTGCAGAGCAGATTAAAGTGGTCGGCCGCCAAAACCAGGAGGGGGTTCAATCAATTTCCAGCTGATTTCCGGTACTCGATGGTCAAGCAGATTCTTCATAGCTGCCATCCCCGGTTGTTCAGTAGCGTAGTGACCAGCGGCCATAACCGAAAATCCTGCACTGACGGCATCCACTGCTTCATTTTGAGGGATTTCGCCAGTTACGAAGATGTCGACTCCTTCTTCGATGGCACTCCTCCAATCCGAGCCAGAACTGCCTCCAATCAAGGCGACTTTGGAAATGAGCCGAGCAGGATCACCCCACACCAAAGCACTTGTGTCTAATTTGTTATCAACGTGGGTCTTAAAATCCTTGAGGGTCATCGGCGCAGTTAAATGACCAACACGACCGATGTGGGCAGCTGGACGGCTTCCAGCCTGAGCTTCAATGAAAAGAGGCACCTCATACGGGTGAGCTTCTTGAAGCATTGCTTTGGCACGAGAGACTAACCGGTTGGGCATAAGCCATTCTAACTTCACCTCTGGGGTTGATGCATATTGGCCCACCTCGCCTAAAAAAGGCTTCGCTTCACTTGTGGGCAGGTACCTACCGAGTCCTGCAGATTGGTAGACGCAATCTTGGTAGCCGCAATGAGTGCTAAAGCCCTGAGATTTCAACTTGTTTATGAGAGTTTCTTCGTGGCCGTTCGGAACATAGGTCTGCAGCAGAGTCAACAGCTCTGGCTGGGAGGGCCCAAACGGAATGCAGTTGATAAGTCCCAGCTGACTACATAAGGCATCATTAACCCCACCCTGAGCGCAATCCCAATTGGTATGAGTTGCAAAACATGCAATTCCGGATTTGGCAAGTTCGTAGGCGGGAAGGACGGTGGGATTTTCGGGAGTGAGTTCAGTGATGGGATCCCAGATCAACGGATGGTGAACCACCAGCAGATCGCAACCCTGATTTTGACAAAATTGAACCGCAAATAGGGAATGGTCAAGAGTAACAGCTGCCGTCTTAATGTCCGATTCTAGGCTGCCGCATTGCAATCCAATATGATCAAACCCAAAAGCAAAATGAGGAGGGGCAATGTCATCAAGTACCCGAACAAGGTCAGCCAGTTTCACGATTGTGAAATCAGTTTATCTTCAAGGGCGGGCTATAAAAAGGAAAGCGGGGTAAACCCCGCTTCTTTTTTCGTCTCAGCCGACACGTCGTTCGACTTGCTCTGTATTAATATGATTGCTATTTGCCGCCAATCCGTGGCTAGAACAATAATCAGCAAGTTTTTTCAACGCTCGTTCAGAAGTGCTGTCCAGTCTTTGAGGGCTTGTTAAACACAAACTCAAAATGGCAAACGCTTCGTCTTCCGTCAACCTTAACGCCTCTTGGATTGCTCCTACTGGCATATTGGTCCTCCGTGCCGTTTCCGGCTCCGTATTAATGGACGACATTTCGCACTGAGTTGTTCCAAACAAAATGTCTTTACTCATCCCCCACAGTATTTATTGGCATTGGAATACCAATCCTCAGGGAAAGGGCTATGACCTTTGGCCTATTTTTTCAATTATCTGGCAAAGCACCGGCTAAGAGCCAAAAGAAACTTCATCGGTATACTTGGCTTCATGCCGGACTCCGAATTTTTGCGGGAATACCTGCAATATGGGGGTCAGGCCGTTATTGAAGGGGTGATGATGCGTTCACCCAACTATTTTGCAATTGCCTGCAGAGCGCCTAACAACTCTATTGTGGTGCGGTGCGAGCCAATCGCCAAATCAGACAATATCCGCAAGAAGCTGCTTAAAATTCCTGTTCTGCGGGGCAGCCTCGCCCTTCTCGATGCAATTGCTCTCGGATCCAGAGCCATGAAGTTTGCCGCATCTGTGCAAATTGATCCTCAATACGCGGATGAGAAAGGCAATCAAAGTTTGACCTCAGAAAGGCAAAGCAAGCAGGCAGGTGGTGATTCCTCATATTCTGAATCTGGCCCCCAAGCAAAGCCATCTGAAAAAGAGGCAGATCAGACGTCTCCACCGACGATTGTCGCATCCGATAAGTCCCTTCAATCCGGTGCAGTCGCGGCAACGGTCACGTTTTCCTTGGCGATTGGGCTTCTTGTGTTTGTTTACTTTCCTAACCTTGTTGCCCAGCACTTGGGATTTTTGAGCGTCCACACTCCTACCCAGCAAAATTTGGCAGCCGGCCTCATTAAAATTGTCTTTTTTCTTGCCTATATCTATGCAATTGGGAAAATGCCAGATGTTCACCGAGTATTTCAGTACCACGGGGCAGAGCATAAAGCGATCAACACGCTAGAAGCGGGCAGAAAACTTCATCTGGAAGAATGTGAAAAATCAACTCGGCTCCATCCTCGGTGCGGAACAAGTTTTGCAGTGATTGTGCTCCTTTTAAGCCTTGTCATCATGACTTTTGTGCCCAGATACCCAGTGCCAGGACTCTCGCTTTTTGCAGAAGTCACCATCCGAGTTGCGGTGGAGATCTTATTTTTGCCCCTGATTGCGGGATTAAGTTATGAACTTCTCAAATTTGCTGGGACGTTCCGCTCGCAAACCCTCATCATGATCTTCTTTAGGCCCGGGTTATGGATGCAACTGCTGACAACTCAAGAGCCCAAAGTGGATCAAATTGAAGTTGCGCTTACCTCACTTAAAGAAGTCTTGAAGGCAGAAGGCAAGCTAGAAGGGCTTGTATAAGCCCCAAGAAGGTCGCTGACTTTAGCTGTGTCCCACAAACAGAACAACCCAAATCGCAACATAGGCTAGGCTTGCGTAGGTGCAAGCTTTGCGCACAAAATCCAAGTTTTGCCTTGCGTAGCGCTGCAGGGCATACCACCCCGCGGCTAAGGTTAGGGCTTTTACCAAAACAAACAGCCAATCACTGCGGTCAATAAAAAACCGCATCAACGGATTGACCTCGGTGATCATCCCTTTCGAGTAGAGAACGGCGGTCGAAATTAGGTCGATAATTCCAATCGCCAAGAACAGCATCAGTGCTCTCGTGGGAAATGCTTGGCGAATTCGCTCCATATTGATTCCTAATGCAAACTACGTGCCAACCGACAAATCTCTTTCGACGGTTTCTAAAATTTTATCTTCAAGCTGCTTTGTTGTTTGGCCTGAACAGTTGTAATTGTTTTCAATGAGGCTAAAAATAATCGTCTGTCCATTGCGAAGGGTGAGATAGCCGGAGATCGCACTGACCCTTGTCATAGACCCAGTTTTGCACTGAATTTTGTACTTAAGAAGCCGATGGGTCATGGTGCCGCCTCCTGGATGATCTAATAAGGATCTCCAAAGTTCGGCATTAGGCTGTTGAAGGTGCCAAAGCAGGAGGTTTGCAATGGTCATTGGCTGAACACTGTTCTCCCGGCTCAGGCCGCTTCCATCATCAAGGATGACGTCGTACCCATCAAAGCCTAGGTTCGATTTATACCAAGCTCTTTCCTTTTGCAGGGCTTGATCATAGGGATCAGTCAACCTTTGACCTTGAGATGCGGCTAACATCAGCAGGTTTTCGGCGATGTTGTTGTCGCTGATCTGCAGGCAAGTCCTCATTGTTTTTTCTAGCCGTTGACCAGTGATGACGTAACTTGGTTGACCCTGGGGAGGAGTCGTGGCATATCCGCTAAAGATTCCAAGCCGACTCGCGGCAACTTGGTCGGGATCGGGCAGGGCGTATCTGTCGAGCCTGCCATTTGGGTTCGGAAGCTGGCCGGTCAGCTCAACCGTATGCTTCCAAGGATCATAAGTGTCGACAAAGGTGGGGTTATGGCGCTCGGTCCAGACAATTCGGTTGCCATAAGAGTGAGGCATGAGTCTTGGCTTGCCATGAACGGCATCGAGTTCGATGGCCCCTCGATCTAAGGTCAAGGCGTCAACTTGAGCCGTGTAATAGTAGGGAAGATCACCAAGCTCCCAATCTCCATTCCAGCCTCCTCGATACGCTTCCCAAATCTTGACCGGCTCTTTGTGGTTGAGGTGCAGTTGTTTTGCGGCGAGATCAAGCTGCTGGGGACTCAGAAGCGGGTCACCAGTGGATTCGATGACGACTTCCTTTCCGGATTTCCAAATCAATGTTTTGGGCCTGTAATTTGGGCCCAAGACTGCCAACGCATAGGTAGCGGCAAAAAGTTTATTGTTACTGGCAGGGACCAGCCTTGTGCGGGCGTGTTTGGAAAAAAGAATGTTGCCATCGCTGTCTTCAAACACACATCCTAATTCGGCTCCGCTCCACGGCCTCAGGTGATAGATCGCGGTAAGATCGTGCCGCAATGTGTTGACCCTATCTGCCATGGTTTGATGAGCCAGAATAGGATTTGGCAAAAACATACAGATAAGGTTATCAGGTTGTTGCTCGGGTCACCAGCCCGACTAGTGAGGAAACTCGAGCTTAGGTAAGTGTGCAATAACCCTCTTAAAAACAGAGTCGATGAACTCTAAGATGCTTGCTCTTCCGGAAAGACAGGCTCATCAACATGATCAGATTCACACAACTCGATATCATGGGCCATTTGGATGGCATAAGCCCTTAACAGCGGATCGGGCTCTTGTTTAGCCATGTCCCGAATCGCATCGATGACTTCAGAGGTTAAAGATGGAACCCACTCAACAACATGAAAGAGGCCATGGATGGCACTGCGTCTTCCAATTTTGCTTGGACTCTTAAGGCACTCAATGAGTGTGGATCCGCCTTGATAATCAGGCAGGTGGCCCCCCAAGACAACACCCGCTTTGTAGGCAACCCTCGCGATATCGTCTTCAGCGGTCCAAATCAGATTTTTCATTGCCTCAATTGCTAGTCGAACTTCTTCGCTTGAATGACAGTATTCAGGCAAGTCTTCGAACATGTCTAACACACACCATTGAGCCCCTCGACGGTTGGGATGGCGATTTGACTTTAAGATCTCAATGAGGGCAAGGCCATACAGGCGGCTGGAGGCTTGTTGTTCAATTTCAATGCGGGCTTCATTGGCAACATCCCGATCCTTGCAAAAAAGGACTTTGAGCAAATTTTCGGGTGCGAGGTCATGGACGTGGCCCCGAAATCGAGAGGAAAGACCGAGTACCTCCGAAATAGAGAACATTCTTTGAAAGAACGGCTCAGATTTTTCTTGCAGAAGCTGGATGCAAGTGGCGTGATTTGTTCCCTTAACATCAATCCACAGGCCAGGGCAACGGGCAAAAAAACCAAATTGATTCTCTGCAGTTTCAACAAGGTATGTCTCGTTATGAATTTCAACTTCATGGGTTCCTTTCCAATCTGTATCCGAAACATGAAATAGTGCCGCTTCGGAGGGAGGTGGCCATCGGAATTTGATTCGGGGTCCCAGATCAAGTGCGGCGGATTCTGGCACAGACAGCAACCACGCGTCCAGTGAGTCTCGTAGCTCTATTGCCGCCTCAACTGGTGCAATTTCATGGCTTAATCGCGACAAGCCATCACCTGTTTGGACGTCTTCCGTATTCATGAGTTCAGGTCAAACGCAGACTGCATCTGTAGTGTCATGTTACGATATAAGACGCCGCCAGCGCAGATTTCAATCTAACCACTTGACTTTCAATGACTAGTGAAAGCCATCAGAGGGCAATCTTGCCGTGTGAAAAAGAAAACTAGGGAGTCGCTTTTTCGGCAAGAGTCTTTTTGATCATGCTGATAACGTCTTTTGAATCTGGCAGATGGCCTGGGTCAATTCTCATCACAACGTTGCCATTTCGATCAATCAAGAACTTTTCGAAATTCCACTGAATCGGTCGCTGTGGAGTGTCACTGTGAGCAATTAGCCATTGATACAGAGGGGCCTCGTCGGGCCCTTTCACATCCAATTTGGCAAACATGGGGAAGGTCACATGATAGGTGCTGGTGCAGAAGGCTTTGATCTGCTGGTTGTCACCGGGCTCTTGGTTCATGAAGTCGTTTTCGGGAAATCCCAAAACCTCAAAACCTTGCTTGTGATACTTCGCATAGATTTTTTCGAGCCGAGCGTACTGAGGTGTGTTTCCGCACAAGCTGGCCACATTGACGATCAAAAGAACCTTGCCTTTGTATTTAGATAGCTTGGTTGGGTGCCCATCAATGTTTGGCACTTTGAAGTCATAAAGAGATTTTGGCAAAGGTGCCGGCGTGGGGTTTGGACCCTGATGAGAAGCCGTAGCAATGGCAATGACGCTGCCAACCGCAATAAACGACAAGGACATAAGGACGCCTTTCATGATATTCACTACGAATGATGATCTCTTAAGATTTCCAAATAGTTTGGTGTCTTCATGAAATGGCTCCTGATTTTTAAGACATTTTGATTTTCCTTTTGGGAAACAACCAATTCAGCCCTACGCCGAGCACTTGAGGGCGAGATCATAAAAGATGCGAGCGTAGATTTTGGCCATTTTCAGAAGGTGGTCCACTTTTATTCTTTCGTCGGTTTGATGGGCCCCTCCATCACCTAGCCAGCCCGTACCAATGCTGACCGTATTAGGAACAGCGCGCGCATAGGTGCCTCCTCCCATTGTAAAGGGCTCAGTCATGTCATCAGTTTCTGCTCGATAGGCGTCAACAATTGTTGAAATCAGTCGGGAATCCTTGGCAAAGTAAAGCCCTTTGCTGAGGTGAGGCAATTGAACCGACGCTCCAATCTGCAATCCACTTAATTTGGAATTAGCCCGATCAAGCAAATCAGATTCACTCCAAGCCGTCGGGCATCGAACATTGACGGTGAAGACAAGGTTGTCTCCAACCGTGTCAATAATTCCCACATTTGAAGTCAAATCTCCGGTCGCATCTTCGCGGCCATGAATTCCTAAGCCAACGCCGCTGGGATGGCAAAAGCCAAGGAGTTTCTCAAAATACTCAGCCTCTTTTGGGGGGCAAATGCCAACCATGGCTCGGAAAATTCTCGTGAGGGCAGAGTCACCGAGAAAGGGAGTTGATCCATGGGCCGCCTTGCCGTGAGATACCAGATGAAGCTGGCTTCCAGACCAGTGGAATTCAATATTTTTGTCCCAGTAAGATTCAGACTTGTCCATTGCAAAAGTTGCAATTTCGGGATGAAAGATAATGACGGCTTTGGCATGATCAATCACAATATTGGGCCTCTGACCACCGGTGATCGAAGCGACTTCTAAAGGCTCTTTCATTCTAGGAACTGAAACGATGAGATCAGCAATGCCTTTTTCGGCGTAGCAGCAGGGCCAGCCGGAATCGGGGGCTACCCCAAAAGTTGGGGCTTCTTCGGTTTGGACGTACCGCTCCACACACTTAAAGCCTGATTCTTCGTTGCATCCAAACGCTTGACGAAACCTTACATTGAGTTCTGGACAGCATTCCTTGATGGCTCTTAAAGCGTAAAAGCTAGCCATGGTTGGGCTTTTGTCATCCACTGCCCCTCGGGCATAAATATAGCCATCATGAATTTCGGCTCCAAACTCGGGGTACTTCCAACCCGGTCCCGTTGGCACCACGTCAAGGTGACCCAAAGACAAGATCAGGTCTTTTCCATGTCCAAAATCGGCAAAACCCAGGTAGCCATCTAAATCTGTTGTGGCAAATCCGTACTCATTAGCAAGGTCAAGAGCCAGATCGAGGGCTTTTCGGTTACCTTCGCCAAACGGAGCCATAGGCATGGCTGGACTTTCAACCGAGGGGATTTGGAGCATGGCGCGATCGTCGGCAATGAGATCAGCTTCGTGAGATTCTAACCAAGCGTGGAGTTTTTGGATGGCGTTCTCTTGCATCAAGTAAGGTTACCGCCGAGTAGGAACTTCGTTTTGAGGATGCCATCGGTGGCCCTCATCCTGGCTGAATTTAGAAGGGAACGGAAGATTTTTAATCCAAGGCAGGCTGGAGGAACTAGAATTGAACTTTGGTTAAGGTGAATTGGTATACTTCCTAGTCGCCACAGGGGGCGGATTAGTTTGCAAAAACGAGGCTTCAGTTATCTCATCTTTACAATAGTGCTGGGCATCATTGCCGGCCTACTTTATAAATTTCGACCATATCATCTTGGTTTAGACGTTCAGGGTGGTGTTCGATTTACTTACCAAGTTGAGCTAAACCAAGAAGCGCAAACCCACCTTGCAAATCAGTCGATGGGAGCAATTCTCGACAAAACCGTCAGAATCCTTCAAAATCGAGTCTCTGGTTTGGCAGGAGCTACGGAAGGGACGGTTCAGGTCAAAGGCGCCGACCAACTGATCGTTGAACTTCCGGGAGTCAAAGACCCCGCTCAGGCAGCAAAGCTGATTGGCTCAAGCGCAAGTTTGAGGACATATTGGGCTCAAAATGTTCAAACTCAGGCCCAACAATACAGACGGTACGCGATTGCCAACAACGATACATCTTCGAAGAATCCCGTTGTTACCTTTACCGACACCTTTACCCATCAAACAATCACGCCAGACAATCCTGAATACGCCCAAATGATCAAGGGTTGGAAGCTTTTGGTCACTGGCGACGAACTGCAATCTGCGACCCCAGAACCGCTTGGAAACGGCAAGTATCGGCCTACGATGACATTTACATCGGCAGGCGGTCAAGCTCTTCAATCTTGGAGCCAGGCTCACCTTGATCAGGGTGAAATGGTGGCTTTTGTTCTCGACGGCAAAGTCCTCCAGATAGCACCTGTCGCCAATGGACAAACCCTTGGGCAGACGATTGAAGTTCAGGGCGAATTCACCGGATCTTATGTTCGGGGATTGACCGATCTGCTCAATGCCGGTGCGTTGCCAGTTGACCTCAAACTTTTAAGCAGTCAAACCGTAGACCCAACAATTGGTAAGTTTGCCTTGCAGAGGATGGTCTTGGCCGGTCTTATCGCCTTTGGCGTGATTTGTGCCTACCTCATCGTCTACTACGCCTTTCCGGGCATCGTGGCCGCCCTCGCTCTGTCTCTGTACTGTCTGTTCACTCTAACTGCTCTCAAATTGATTGGGGCGACGTTCAGCTTGGCGGCAATTGCGGGCTTTGTTTTATCGGTGGGCATGGCAGTTGATGCCAACATTTTAGTCTTTGAACGTTTCAAAGAAGAAATAAAACGGGGAAGAGGTCTGCATGATGCTCTCAATCTTGGCTTCAAGCGAGCTTTCCCGGCAATTCTAGACTCCAACGCTTGTTCGGTGCTTACCGCCTTTATGCTTGCCGAGTTGGGTACCGGGCCTGTGAAAGGATTTGCAACCACTTTAATCATTGGTGTGCTTATTTCTTTGTTTACAGCTGTGACGGTTACAAGAAGCCTCTTGCTCTTCCTGACCGATTCTGGAATTGGGAACGACCTCAAATTCTATGCTCTCAAGCGAAATTGGTTTGGAGAGCATCTGGAAGGATCTGCCAACGCCGAGCCCCTGCAAATTGTTAATAATGCCAAGAAGTGGTTTTCTATCACCGCGGCGATAGTTGCCATTGGCCTTGTATTTATTGGACTGAAGGGCCTGAAATTTAATGTTGAATTTACGGGTGGGCTTGAGGCAACCTTTGCTCGAAGTGCAAACTTCCCGGACCAAGCTCAGATCAATTCAAACCTAACGAAAGCGGGGATGAGGGGATCCAATGTTCAGTTTTCGTCTGATCCCAAGCGGGGACCCTTGGTTGATATTACGATCCCCAATGAAGCTAATCAACTCAGCCACTTAGATCCCGATCAGCAAAGTGCTCTTGTGGTGAAAGACGCTGGCCTTCCCGTGGGCACCAAGCCCCTTAGCAGCTCCTTTGTTAGCCCAACAATTCAGGCAGAGATTATTGCAGACGCAGTCTGGGGAATCTTAGGAAGCTTTAGCCTCATCGTTATTTATTTGGCGATCCGGTTTGGTTACATGTTGGGAAGCGTCAAGAATGGACTTCGATTTGGCCTTACGGCAATTGCGACAGGAGTCAAAGATATCGTTGTGATTCTTGGAGTTGCGGCCGTGCTAGGGAAGTTATTGAACTGGGAGTTGAGCTCTTTATTCATTCCTGCGATGCTGACGGTTGTCGGTTTTTCGGTACACGATAAGATCGTTATTTTCGATAGAATCCGCGAAAACTTAAGGCGTCCACTGCCAGGCGAAACGTTTGAGCACTTGGTTAATCGATCGGTCACTCAGTCTTTTGCTCGATCCATCAATACGGCGGCAGCGGTTGTGGTTACTCTTCTGATTCTTGTGATCTTTGGCACAACTACGATAGACCTGAAGTTCTTCTTGATCATCATGCTTTCTGGTATCGCCTGGGGTACGTACTCTAGCATTTACACTGCGGCACCGCTACTGAACTGGTGGGAGACGATGGTCTTGAATAAATTTGGTCCCGACGCTACTTTGATGGTTTCCGTGCGGAATCAGGCGGCTGCGGCAGCCTATCATTACACGCCAGAGGCCACGGTTCCAACTCCGACGAAACCAAAGAGCAAGCCTAAAGCCGAAGCTCCTACCGCTCCAGTTGCTCCGACCGTGAATCAAACTCCTACTGCAACAAACAGTGGAAGAAGTTACGGCCAAGTAAGAAGAGCTAGCCAGGCTAGGCAAAAGAACACTGAATTTGATGATGAAGATATTTAGGGCTGCTTGAGAGCTCAAATTATCTTCAAAACTCTCCAGTTGGGTTGAAGGCAGTGCAAGGAAGGTTTTTATCAATTGCCGATTCATGGCAATTGTTCAAAATAACCGTCTGATGTGCGCGGGATTCAGACGGTTACCTACGATGTTCAGGTTCAAGGCACCTTCACAGCGCGTCCCGGCTGCTGCCGGGCTAGGTGGGTTTTGAGTTCCTCAAAACCCACCTAGAACCGTGCGGATTCAAAAATCCACAAAGAACTACTTGCCGTACTCTAATTCGTGGAGGATTCTGGGATTCATACGCCAACCCTCCTCAACTTTTACATGAAGCCCAAGGTACACGTGGCGGCCAATTAGCGCCTCGATTTCGGCGCGGGCGCCTTGACCTATCTCTTTGAGAGTCTGACCGTTCTTTCCGATGAGAATGCCTCGTTGGCTTGGTTTTTCTACCAAAATGGTGGCTTCAATTCTGGTTTCCGACTCTTCATCTTCCCAAACATCCACAATTACGGCGCAAGAATAGGGGATTTCTTGTCTCGTTCGGTTTAGGATTTGCTCTCGAACCAGTTCGGCCGACAAGAACTTGGAAGAGCGATCAGTCAGATCATCTTCTTCGAATTGAGGCTCACCTGGTGGCAGATAGGCGATAATCATCTCTTCTAATTTGTCAATGTTAATAGCTCGGTTAGCCTGGGTAAGCATATACTCTTCGGTTTTGAAGAGCTGGCAATAGGCGGCTATGAAAGGCTCAACATTTTCTGCCTTGAGTCGGTCCATTTTGTTGAGGCAAACAAGGATCGGGACTCCTGCGCCTTGCTGATCTACCGCTTTAGCAACTTCTCGATCTAGTTCTCCTGGGTGATGGGCGCCATCAACCACGGCAAGAATGACGTCCACATGGTCAAGGGCGCCTTTTGATGCCGCCAGCATCTCTCGATCTAACCTTGTGTGAGGGGTGTGAATTCCGGGCGTGTCCACAAAGACCAGCTCGGCGTTCTGTCGATGGGCTATACCAACAAGGGAGGTTCGAGTCGTCTGAGGTTTTTCACTGACGATGGAGATTTTTTGACCTACAATCGCGTTGAGGATGGTGCTTTTCCCCACATTTGGCCTTCCAACAATGGCGATCTTGCCACTTTTGTACTTCATACCCGTTTTCGGAAGAAGGCACTAATGCCAGTTTCTGGTTCATAGCTCCCCTGGCCAGCTTGCCCTTGACGTCCACGCTTCTTCCTGCGATTCTGGCGCCGATTTCGGGAGTAAGACCCATTGTCCTCATCCGATTCTGACGCAAACTCCTCGGTTTCAAAGGTTATGATGGGCTGCAAAAGCCACTCTTCTTTGACTTCATCGGGCAAGGCATCTTCTACGTAGTCCGCAAACTTCAGGATGGGAATATCAATGTCCGACTCTTTCTCTAGGCGGATATTAAGATCTCGTTCTGGCAGTTCGCCAACTTCCAAGACCTTAGCGGCATCGGCCCGAATGATCCGCTCAATTTCTTCTCCGCCTCCAATCAAGAAGGTGTAGGTTGAGTTTTCCGAGGCCACAAATTTTAAGATGTTGCCTTCTAATTTGGGATAGGTTCCGGTGAGAACGTCGTAAGCAATCCAACCGGCTGGGAGGGGAACTGTCCGGCTGCCACCTGCTCTCACATGGATGCTTACAAAAGGAAGGCTCACGTTAACGGTGTCTTCTTGGATATCAAATTGATGGGCTCCGGCGAGGTGTCCAAGTCCCCTAATGAGCCCCGGAGAGATCAGAGGCTCACCTAGGAAAATTGAAGTCCAGAAACTTTCAGGATCATCGGAGTGGCCAAAAGTTTTGAGAGCAAAACTTGGCAAACCGCTTTGGAGATATTCACCTAAGACTTCGAGGTTTTCATCGTAAACTGCAAAATAGCTTGGCTCTAGTTTGGAGCCTCCGATTCTGCCTTGGTCAGGGAAGTAGCCGGAAAGGGCATGACGCCGATCCACAAGGACGGTGCCGGACTTGGAGAAGAATGGCTGCGGCTTCAGGGCAATGCCAACCACTTCACGAACCCGATCCATAGCATCTCTTCCCCCATCAAACAAGGCAGCTGCATACAGCCAAAGCAAAACCTTGCCCTTGCAGTGGAGGCGAGACTGGACCGCGCTGCGCAATGGTGACCGCATATCCCAGGCGTTTAAGAAAATGTAGAGCTTTGCATCTGGGAATCTTTCGCGATGAGCAAGATCACTCAGCAAGTAGTAGCCAATCCGCAATCCAGCGCGATGGGCAGCATCGCAAACGTTCTGGACCAAAAGCAAGAACGCATTAGGATCAACTAAATAGGCAAGCGATCTCTCATCAATAAAGATGACCACCTCTGGTTCTTGGAGATCAGCCGACATTCTTTCAATTAGCAAATTCTTGATTGAAGACGCCCTTTGCCAAATGCCAGGGAAGTTCAGCCAGCCCCTCCCATAAGAATCGCACCAGTTTAAGCCGCTTGCGTGGGCAACCGCGGCACCGGCACCGCGCCAATGAGCCGCTTCTAATGCCTGAGGGTTATTGAGAACTGGATTCTGGCTGTCATCTTCGGAGTAGGTGCTTAATGACGTCTTGAAGTCTTCATCTGAGATGAACAACTTTCCGTTCAGAGCGCAACTGTCAACCGGCAGCGGTATCGTCGCTGTGCCGCCCGGGGTCCGTTCTCGATAGCTTGGCGGACCAGAGATAAAGTCAATTTCCGGGGCCCTCAAGAGTTTTCCAAGTGCCAGATGGCCGCTGTAGGGGTGGGACCACTCGAAGGTAAAGCCATAGCTAACCCCAACCAAAAACCAGCCATCACTGGCTCTTTTCACAGTTGCAGCAAGGGACCGAATGCGCTGCATGGTGGCATCGCTTAAAAAGAGATGGTAGTCCACAACTCGACGCTGTTTGCGAGACGACCTTACAAATCGCTCGCCGTCGGCGCCTTCGGGGGCAAAATCTGGGATTGTGATCGAGTCAAACTCAGCTTGGCCATCAAACCAAGCCGCTCGCAGGGTCACAATATCGTTCTGATACCGGCTACGGCACCACTTTCGGAACCCAATTTCGGCAGCGGGAGAAAGGTCGTACCCTTCTTCCACTTCTCGTTTCCATGGGGTTTTCCCTAGATGAAATCCGATGACATGAGACCCAAATTCTCCCGATCGAAGCTGGCTGGTGAAGTCATAAAGGTGTGCCTCCACTTTGTCCCAATAAGCTTGATCAAAGGTTGAAGGGTGATTTGAGTTTCGACCATTGATGGAATTTGGAAATTGCTGCTTCCAATCGTACGGCGGTTTAAAGTGAAGCAAAAAGGAGATATTAGCGCTGGGATTGATCCCAACCACTCGCTCTAAAATGACCCTTGCATCGGCTAAGAGGGAATCTACTGAATCTCCGATTGAAAAGTTGATCCCGAGCTGCACCAGGTTGATTCCTGCCTCGGAAGCATGCTTGATCTGCTCCGCAATTGTTGACCAAGATCTCATTTCAAAGTCAAACACAGAAAAGAAAAGGGGTGGAATTGCTACTTGACCCTTAACAAGGGTAGGGATTCCATTTCTCGTAATGACCTGAGGAGCGTCAGGTGGAACCATCATCGGCGCTTCTTCCACCAACGGTTCCTCGATTAACGGCTCTTGGAGTTCCGGTTCCAACTGGGGATCGAGGGAATATAAACTCTCGGTAAAGATTTCTTCTGGTTCAGCAATTGGTCGCTTTAGCCCTTTGTTGTTTGTAGCGCCAGACCTGGTTCGAAAAGCGACTGAAAACTCGGTTAATGCAGCATCCAGATCAAAACCTTGATCGGAAGCATCGGTCTCATCTTCTGGTTTTGGCTTTCCTGCCAAGGTTCTAGGTTTGGCCCTACTGATTTCTGCCTGTTTTGAAGCGATGCTGGAGGCATCCACATTTTTCTTGCCAGTCGATCGCCATTCAATGATTGTGAAGGTACTGTCGACAGGTTCGGAACTGGCGTGACTTGGTTTTGAGGCTTGCTTTTTGGCTTTTGAGGCAGGAGTTGGTTTTGGTGATTCCTGCTCGATCCGCTCACCGGCGGCGGCTTTTCTTCCATTCTTTCGAAACGACACCTGCAAGGATTCATTTGGATCCTGGATTTCTTCGGTAGCTTCGGGTTCAGATTCAGCGAGAACAGCCTTAGCCGGTTTGGGGGGCTTTGATGATTTGCTGGAAGCAGAAGCAGACTTGCGCTTGGATGGTTTGACCCCTAAGACAATCGCATCGGGGTGGCTAATTTCAATATCTGGTTCGGCGGGAGACAGTTTTTCAATAGGTTTCTTTCTAGGCATGACGGAGTTAAGTCGGATGTGAATGTAAGTGTTTTCAGTCTGCCAAGTTGCTTAAGAGGCATGGCTGGAAATGAGCTTTCACCAATTCTATTTGGAAAGCTTTGAAGGTGCCAAGCAAACGAGGAACACCTCATTGAAGTTGCTGGCGAGTTCACTCTTGAGATTATGACAGATGCGGAACAAATAAACCAAATTTGGCATTTTTTGAACTTTGATCGAAAATTCGATGAAACCTGCTAAAAATGCAGGGAAGCTAATCCGACAATTTGAAATGATGGCAACTGCCTCAATTAGCGTTCATCTGGTTCCAAGTGCTGCCGCTGTTTCTGGCGCAGGCTCTGGTCGTGGATCTGACCAGTCTTCCGCTGGCTTCGATAAAGTTCTTGCCCCATTGATTCAAGGCTCCAATGCACTTGCCGATCCTGGGGGATTAGGAAGATCGTCACCACCCCCCAAAATTGGCGGACAAGTTGCTGATCCGCCACCACCCAAATCAAGCCCGGGCAAATTAAACAAGGGCAAGTTGAACAAGGAGGCACAAGATGGAAAACCGACAGCACCATCTCAATCGCAGGACCAAAGTTCAAAGCCAGTTTCAAAATTCAACTTGGCATCAGCGGTTGCAGTCGCTTTTTCTTTACCGTCAAACTCCAATCTTGGCAAAGCCAACATTGCTGAGCATGCTATAGCCTCGGCGGCTGATTGGAATGGCATCAGTCCCTCTGATCGGCTCATCGGCGCGGGAACAAGCGAGCCGTTCACTGGCAAGCTAGGTTCCTCGGCTATCATCGCGGGTAAGGATCAAAAAGGGGCAATATCCGCCCAGGATCAGGCTCAGATTCTTGCTTCTAGCCAAAATGGCTCCGAGCAAAAATCGGCATCTGGATCTCAGGAATTGGCGATTTTGGATGCAAACCTATCTCAGAATCAAGAAGGCCTCAGTTCGATCCCTGTCAAATTGCAAGAAGGGCCAGACCAAAAGCTTTCGGCCAAGTTCTCCAGCGTCAATAAAGAAAGCAATTTCAATTCGCAGGATTCAGTGCCGGTCAAGCCTATCTCATCAGCCAATAAATCAGACAGCACGATTACAGAGCCAGGGCAGGACAGCCGAATCCAGGTTCAAAATTCAAGCACACAGGAGGCAAACAGTCAAATCGCCTCTCAGAGCAATCCAAGCCGCCAAAGTATAAGCATCAATGATCCGCAAGCTGCCTTTAACCCTACTGGCTTGAGCGCGTCTGGTATGGGCGCAAGACCCTCCGAAGTGAGCGGAAAGAAAGGAGGCGAAAGCCTTTCAACCCAGTCTGCTGTCAAGGGACAGCAATCCGAGGTCACGGGTAGTCGAACGGCAAGTTCCTCCAATCAAGGCTCTGATGGTGGCAATTCAACGGGATTGAAGAGATCGAATCAAGAGATTCCTATCACTTCGAAATCCGTAAAGGAACCGGCTAGCCCGAATTCTAGCCCACTTACGGAAAAAGCAGCGACGGTTGCAAAGACTAGCAGCCAAGAATCGTCTTCGGTGGCAGGTTTTGGATCTATTCAAGTTGGAAAAGGGATGCAAAGCGGCACGTCGGCACCCGTCCAACCCACTGATCCAATTGACCTGCGACAGTCCACAATGATTGCAAAACAGGTCTCGGAGAGAATTCAGCTGCTGGCAGCGGGAAGAAATGGAGAGCAGGTAACCCTGCAAATCAATCCCAAGGACTTCGGCGCCATCACAATGACGGTTAATGCAGTTGGAAAGACAATTTCAACTTTGATTTCAACCGAGAACTCTAGCGTTCGCCATGCTTTGAATGCAAACCGGCAGGAAATTGAATCTAGCCTTGTTCAAAAGGGATATTCTGCCGCTTCCGTCAGCGTGAGTTCCCAAACGTCGAACCATGGCAACAAAGAGCAACTGCCTAATCAGAATTTGAGTTTTGGATCACAGCCTCAGCAGGGCAATAAGCAGGGTCAAGGGCAACCCCAAACTGCTTCCCAAAGCGGACATGCCAATTTTGCCAACGGGGCTTCTGCCAACCTTGTGCCAGAACTGGATTCACACTCCAACAACTCATCTTTTTCAAAAACATCAATTGATATGCGAGCGTAAAAAATGAGCAATACCATAACACCAACCGTCGGAAGTACTTACTTTGGCCAGACACCGCCTGCACCCAGCGCAGGTTTGAACGTGAATACGTTTATCAGCCTGTTAGTCTCCGAACTTCAAAACCAAGATCCAACCCAGCCGATGTCTAGCAGTGACATGTTCAATCAGATGTCTCAGTTAGGTCAAATGCAGGGAATTAGCCAGTTGAACAGCAATGCTCAGATGCAAGAAGCTCAATCTCTGGTCGGAAAAACTATCACGTCAAGCGCAACCGATTCCACAACCGGAACCGTGACCGAAACCGATGGATTAGTCGTAGGGGCATCAACCACCAACGGCAATTATACGCTTTCGGTTTTAACTTCGGATGGAACTACAAAATCCATTAATCTGACTGATGTCAAGAGTGTTCAGCCCAACCTCGATCCAACCACAGCTGCCAGCCTGATCGGCAAAACCATCAGCGGTACGGCCACGGTTCCTGGAAGCACTCAGCCTCAAGCAGTGAATGGAACTGTCACTAGCATCAGCGTTAGCGGCGGATCAACCTTGCTTAACGTCAATACATCTAACTTCGGTACAGTGCAGGTGCAAACAAGTGCAATAACCTCTGTATCGTAGGAACCAAAATGAGCAACCGAATCGAAAACCCAGCCATAGCAAACTTAATCCAGACGAGGGGAACCTCGGCCCCGGCAAGTATTGCTCCCCAAACGCCGACTACAGGTCCAAGCAGTTTTGAGAATGTCTTGCAAGACAAGCTCAAGGTGAGCGGCCATGCGGCGACGAGAATCGAAAGTCGAGGGATTAACCTTGGGCCAAGTGAGTGGGAAAGGGTAATCGGCGGAGTTGATAAAGCCGCTGCCAAAGGTGCTAAGGAGTCGCTGGTTATGGTTGATAACGTCGCTTTAGTGGTGAGCGTCAAAAACCGAACCGTCATTACTGCCGTTGATCAGCAAAACATCAAAGATAATGTTTTCACAAACATTGATAGTGCGGTGATTGTGTAGGCAGATCGTCAAATCGTAGGCCATTGCAGGACCGAGAAATCGGGAGCGTCTTGAAAACATGAATTGAATTCAAGTGGCCGACTTTCAAAAACAATTCAATCAAAAATTATGTTACAAGCGTTACTTGCCGGGGTGTCGAGCATTCAGTCTCAACAGTCGCGGTTAACCGTCATCGGAAACGACCTTTCCAATGTCAATACAGATGGATTTAAGAGCTCGGATGTTCTTTTTAAAGACATGCTTTCTCAGACCCTCCAAGGAGCATCGCCTCCACAAAACGGGGCCGGTGGAACCAATCCAATCCAGGTTGGTCTCGGCGCGGTGGTTGGCAGCACGACCATTGACCAGGCTCAAGGTTCGCTTAACGCTACCGGGAAACCAACCGACATGGCCATTCAGGGCAATGGGTTCTTTATGGTTTCAACCGGAAGTGGCGTGAGCTACTCTCGAGATGGAGCGTTTAGCCTGGACGCGAATGGAGATTTGGTTCAGGATTCCACTGGCTACAAGCTTTTGGGATGGAGTGCCAGCAATTTGGGAGTTATTTCTACCACGAATGGCATCAGCACAAGCGATGCCCTCAACATTCCAGTGGGATCTCTCAGCTCCGTGCAGCCGACAACTTCGTTGGCTCTCAGCGGTAACTTGAGCAGCACGGCAGCTTCAACCGACACTTGGACGTCTCAGGCAACTGTATACGACAGTTTGGGTGGTGCTCAAACGGTTACGGTTCAGTTCTTGAACCATACAAGTCCACCACCAGCCAGCCCTGCACCTCCGACAGGAGCGCAATCCAGTTGGGACTGGGCGGTTTATGCCGGCAGTTCTGCCACAGGATCTCCTTTAGCGACTTCGGCTAGTTCCGGAAGTAGCCCCTTGTTTTTTGATGCCAATGGAAACATTATTCCGCCAGGATCTGGGATCACCAATACGGTTTCCGTTCCAGGAGGAACTGGTGCCAATCCTGCCGCGGTTTCTTTGGACTTTAGTTCAATCAGCCAGGTCAGCAGCAACAGTTCGGTTTCCGAAAAGAGCCAAAATGGGTTTCCTCCCGGATCATTGTCAAGCTTCACAATTGGTCAGGATGGAACCATTACGGGAACCTTTACGAATGGTCTAACTCGGTCACTAGGACAGGTTGCGATTGCAACCTTTGCCAATCCAGAAGGGCTTTCAAGTACCGGTGGCAACCAATGGCAAGAGACCGCCAACTCTGGCATTGCCCGAGTCTCGACACCAAGCCAGAACGGAGCCGGCATCGTCAGTGCAGGATTCTTAGAACAAAGCAATGTTGATATGGGAACAGAGTTTTCTAATCTCATCGTGACTCAAACTGGTTTCCAAGCGAATACAAAAATCGTGAGTACAGTCGATCAGATGCTGCAGACTTTGATCGCAATGAAGCAGTAAGGTAACTGAAGCTCATCAAAAAGTGCCCGCTGCCAGTAATGGCGCGGGCACTTTCTGCATATGGCCGTGCTGCCTTTCCTCAGAATGGAAGCTTGTTGCCATCATTATCTGCATCAAGTAGACTATCGCGATGCAGCGAAGAGTTGTTTCAACGACAAACGCTCCGGCCGCGATCGGCCCTTATAGTCAAGCGGTCAGCGTTGGTAGAAACTTTCTTTTTATGAGTGGGCAAATTCCACTCACTCCAGAAGGCAGCGTAGTCACGGGCTCTATTAAAGAACAAACCCAGCAAGTTGTTGAGAACATGAAGGCAGTGCTTGCCGAGGAAGGTTTAACGCCGGATAATCTTGTCAAGACGACAATTTTCTTGTCATCAATGAACCACTTTGCGGAAGTGAATGAGGTTTACGGAGCCATGTTTTCTGGCGATCCTCCCGCGAGATCAACGGTTGCGGTGGCAGGACTTCCGCGCGGAGTCGATGTTGAAATTGAAGGGATTGCGGTGTACCCATCTTGAAGCACGTTGTATCAGTTAGCTTAGGAACCAGCAAGCGGGACAAGGCCCAGGAAACCGAGATTCTCGGCGAACAATTTAAGATTGAGCGCATAGGCTGTGATGGCGATCTTAAACTCTATGCCGACACGTTCAGGAAGTTCGATGGTCAAGTTGATGCGATTGGAGTCGGCGGTGCCGATTTATATTTATCGTTAGGTGGCAAAAGATATGTCTTCCGGCAGATCATGAACATCATTCAGGCCAATGTCAAATCTACGCCAGTCGTTGATGGCAGTGGCCTGAAACATACTTTGGAAAGGGAGACCATCCGCCGCTTAAATAAAGACGGGGAAGTGGATTTCAAAAACTCAAGCACACTTTTGGTATCTGCGGTTGATCGGTTTGGGATGGCAGAAGCGTTAGTAGAAGCAGGAGGCGCGGTGACTTATGGTGACTTTTTGTTTGGACTTGGGTTGCCAATTCCGGTCAGGAACTACAAAACGGTTCTTGCCCTTGGCAAAGTAATGCTTCCAATCATTACCAAAGTGCCGTTCAAATGGGTTTATCCAACCGGCACAAAGCAAGAAGAGCGAAAGCCAAAGTTCGAAAAAGAGTTCTTAAAGGCAGACATCATTGCGGGAGATTGGCATTATATTCATCGTTACATGCCTCACAAAATGCCGAGAAAGACTATCATTACCCAAACGGTAAGAAAGGCAGATTTAGAGATGCTAAAAGAAGCAGAAGTTGCGCGGGTCATCACCACAACGCCGATCATGGGTGGGGAAACTTTTGCAACTAACGTCATGGAAGGGGTTATCATTGCCTTGCTTGGAAAGCGGCCAGAAGAAATGAAAGAATCGGATTATTTTGGGGTCTTAGAAAAACTTAACTGGAAACCAGAAAAAATCGAACTTTCCACGGGTGCAGCGGTTTCTGCGTAGAATTGTAAAGAGACCTCATGCGCTTTGCGTTTGTTATTCACCCGTTTGAAGCCAAGGATGTTGCCAAGAAGTACGCGGTAGCTAAGTATTTTCCGGACCGGGCTATCGAATCGTTTCTTCTCAGGAAAAAACCGGTTTGGGTTAGCGACATCACGGGAATTGAGTCTAAAACGGGGGCACAGACATCAGGATTTTTTGTGGGGTTGCCCTTGACTCCTAACCAGATGCTCCACACGGTGCCGATCGAAAAGGTCAATGAGCGCATTTTGCAGTGTTGTGAGCTAGCCCATCAGGAAGGAGCGGAGATCATAGGGCTGGGTGCTTTTTCGGCGGTTGTTGGTGACGGTGGCATTTCGGTGGCTAAGGCGAGCCCCATTGCAGTGACGACGGGAAATTCTTATACGGTTGCCACTGCGATTGAGGGTGTTGAGAAGGCTTGTCAATTAGTGGGTATCCAAGAGCAAGACTCCACAGTTGCCGTTGTTGGCGCAACCGGATCCATTGGCAAAACCTGCGCTCGGATTCTTTCGAAGTCGTTTCAGAAAACCATTGTGGTTGGCAGAGACGAGGCCCGTACGCAGCTTATCGGAGAGGAAGTTCATGCCTCAATCTCCTCAACCGATGTTTCCAAAATTAAGGATGCAGACGTGGTGATCACAGTAACTTCCTCGGAGACTCCCATTATTGACCCAGCCTTTCTTAAGCAGGGTGCTATTGTATGCGATGTCTCTCGCCCAAGAAATGTTTCGGTCAAAGTGGCAGCAAGCCGCCCAGACGTGCTTGTCATCGAGGGTGGAGTGGTCAAAGTTCCTGGTCACCCAGAATTTAATTTCGACTTTGGATTTCCACCGGGAACAGCCTTTGCCTGTATGAGTGAAACGATGATGCTTGCCTTAGAGAACAGGGCGGAAAGCTACACATTGGGCAAAGAAGTCTCTGTTCAACAAGTTGAAGAAACAAGAGCCCTTGCCAGCAAGCATGGCTTTGAGCTTGCCGGATTTCGAGCCTTTGAACACGAAGTGACGGAAGAAGCCATCAATAGAACACGCATGGCGAGAAAGAAGCTAGATTTAGTGACTACCTCTTGATTCCGCCAGATTCTCCAATAATCTAAAAATCTGGTAGTTTGTCCGGATAAGGATTTTTTAGCTTTTTCCGAATCTTATGAATGATATGTGGCCTTTGCTTGCTGGTTATGTGACCCTATCGTCCGACTTCTATGGTGAAATGTTTCGTCGCGCTCCGGTCATGGAGGATGATGAAGACAAACTTGCGCGATGGAAAGTTGAGCCTGACTCCTTTTTGGTAGATCAGCCTAAAGAAGAGGTCCAGGTTCTTTCAATGCCAGTGTCCGTTGAAGAAAGAAAGGCAGCCTAAGCTAAAAGGCTTAACTTTTGGCAGACCAAGACCTTAATTAATGAATGTAAGGCTCGCCCGCTTTGCGCCGGTGGAGTTCAATTCCAGCCGCGTTTGAACTTCCGCTGACTTCAAACAGGAGGGTGCCGCTTGGCTGCAAGATCACCTTAATGTCGCCATTCTGCGCCCGAACATCGGCGGGTTGAGTGGCGAGGCTTTTCCCCATAATATCTTTGGTGACTAGTTTTCCAAAATCAGGGTATTGCTCATAGTCACCGGAACGAGGAACTCCAGATTCCAACAGATCAAATTTCCCGGTTCGGTGAATAGTTAACTGGATAAGTCCTAAGGTGTTCAGCACGGCATCGGTATCGCCAGGCTGTCGTTCTACTTTCACGTGGCCAATCCAAAGCCCCACGTATTTGGGTGAAGGATCGGAACTGCATCCCATAAGCCCAATAATGATAAGGACAGCCCACAAGGAAGATTTGATCTTCACAGAGTGAAGTTACCATAAGCTGGAAAGGCCCGAGAAAGCGTGGACTCAAGGTTGGCAGCCTCAGCATGTTGTAAAAACGTAGTTCTGGCCACCGTCGGAAAGATATACTTTAGGTATGACCTCATTTGCTCCGGAAGTCTACCAAGGCATGGGGCTCAGGACCTCTGAATACCAACTGATTTGTGAACTTCTGGGCCGAAGTCCAACCTATTCTGAACTTGGCATGTTTGCGGTGATGTGGAGCGAGCATTGTGGATATAAATACTCCAGAAAAGTCTTAACCGCGTTCAAAAAGTACAAGGAAGCCTCCGAAGGAGATGGCCTGGAAAATGCAGGCATCGTACCAATTGGAGGCGGGCTAGGGGTTACTTTTAAGATCGAGAGCCACAATCATCCGAGTGCGGTTGAGCCTTACCAAGGAGCGGCAACGGGGGTTGGAGGGATTCTAAGAGACATTTTTACGATGGGAGCGCGCCCAATCGCCAGCCTCAACAGCCTGAGGTTTGGACCTATCTCTGGAAGCACGACGCCTGAACCCATAAAGGCGAGAAATCGGTACTTGTTAGAACATGTTGTGGCAGGAATCGCCGGTTATGGCAATTGCGTAGGAGTGCCTACGGTGGGTGGAGAAGTCAGTTTTCACCCTTCTTACAGCGGAAATCCCCTGGTCAATGCAATGAGCGTTGGGTTAGTTAAGATTTCTGAGGTCACAACAGCGGCTGCTACTGGTCCTGGAAACCCGGTGATCTATCTTGGCTCTGCAACGGGGCTTGATGGCATCCATGGCGCAACCTTTGCCAGTGTTGATCTGGATGAGGAGAGTGAATCTAAGCGGCCCAATGTTCAAATTGGTGATCCATTTGCGGAAAAGTCTTTGATTGAGGCCACTTTGGAAGCCCTTAAAACTGGTGCTATTGTCGCCATTCAGGATATGGGAGCGGCGGGGATCACTTGTAGCACGGTGGAAATGGCTGCCAAGGGCAAAGTAGGAATGAAGGTCAATTTAGACCTTGTTCCTATGCGCGAACCAGATATGGAAGCCCACGAACTTCTTTTAAGCGAAAGCCAAGAGCGGATGCTGTGCGTTGCCAAATTGGGTCGCGAAGACGAGGTTTTAGATGTCTGTAAAAAGTGGGGAATATCGGCTGCGGTTGTTGGTTATGTCACGGAAGAACCACGTTTGGTCATTAGTCGCAAAGGAGTTGTTGAGGTTGATCTTGATCCTGCCCTCCTTGCGGATATGTGTCCTTTTTACGAAACAGTCACCGCCGAATCTGCCGAAGTGGGTGAGGCTCGCAGTTGGAATGGAGGGCTAGACCATGTGGATTGCCACAAGTTGTTGATTCAGCTTTTGGGCAGTGCCGAGTTGGGTTCAAGAAAATGGGTTTATCGGCAGTTTGATTCCCAGGTTCAAACCCAAACACTCCTTGGGCCTGGTGCGGGGGATGCTGCCGTTTTAATGCCTCGAGGAATTTCAAGTGGGGTTGCGGTAGCGGTTGATGGAAATGGCCGCCAAGTTTGGCTTGATCCGTTTACAGGCGGAGTCAACACAGTGGCGGAAGCGGCTCGAAATGTTGCCTGCACGGGAGCCAAGCCGGTTGCCTGCACGGATGGTCTGAATTTTGGAAACCCAGAGAATCCTCACGTTTATCACCAATTCAAAGAGGCGGTTGAAGGGATAGCCTTTGCCTGCGAACGTCTAAACACGCCAGTTGTCAGTGGGAATGTTAGCTTTTACAACCGAAGTGACTTTGGCGAAATTATCCCCACGCCAATTATTGGTATGGTTGGAGTTCTTGAGGATGGGACTGCCGCACTGCCATCGAGTCCAAAGAAGCCCGATGGGTTGAAACTTGGATGCATACAGGTTCCATTGGAGACAGATTTAAGCTGGCTCGGCGGTTCATTTGCGGTTAGTTTTGAACTAGGGCAAGAGCTTGGAACTCCGATCCGAGCTGATCTGAACGGAGAAGCCAGATTGCATGGTTTGTTGAATCAACTTGCCCTTGAGAAGCGGATTCTCAGTGCCCATGACTTATCGGAAGGGGGCATGGCAACTGCATGCGCGGAAATTGCAATCAAAGCCAATTGCGGGCTTCACCTTTCCGTTTCATCTGAATTCTGGAAGGCAAAATCAGAAGCAGAAGCCTTGTTTGGGGAATTGCCAGGAGTCGTTTTTGTGTCTTATGAGGCTAGTCAGGTTGACGACATCAAACGCTTATGCGACGATCAAGGCCTGCCGTTTCAGGAATGGGGAAGTTTTTTTGGCACAGAACTTGTTATAGATTGGAATAAGAACACTTGGCGCTGGGATATCAGTCGCCTTAGCCAAACATTTGATAGCTGCTTGGATTTTGACCAAATGCTGTCTTAGAAAATTAGAGGAATCTTGAATTACATGAAACAAAATACATTTTTGCATCGGGGACTTGCCCTTTTCGCAATGTGCTTTGCTTGCTCCGTGGTTATGGCGCAAAGCAGTTCAACTGCTCCCACTCAGGCGGATGTTGACTTTGCCAAACGCATTCATGATGGAGAGAAGCAATTTAATGATCATAAGCTTCAAGACGCAATCACAACCTTCGAGGCGCTTCATTCTCAACGGCCGAGCAACAATACGGCTACTTCGTGGTTAGGTTTCCTTTATTTGCAAAACAATCAGGCGGATAGGGCGCTGCCTTTGCTGAAGTCAGTTGCGGCTCAGGAACCGAACAATGAAATTGTCAATAACAATCTGGGCAATGCCTATCTCAACCTCGGGCATTACATGCATGCGGCAAAGATTTACTCTCAATTGCAGGAATTGAATCCCAAAAAAGCTCAGTACCCTTACAATTTGGGAACTGCTGATCTCAAACTGCAGAGGTTTCCAGACGCAGTTTCCGCCTTCAAGAGTGCGGTCAAACTCAGCCCAGACGATCCCTATGCCTTTAATAATTTGGGAGTCGCTTATCAAGGTGAGGGTGATCAGGCCAATGCAGCCAATGCGTTCGTCAAGGCCTACAGGCTCAAGCCAACAGTTACCGAATTTGCAGAAAATGCTGGATTTGCACTCTATAAGCAGTCCGATTATGCTGGCGCGCAGAAGTATCTGACTTTAGTTCCTGCAACCGACCCCAACATTACAGATGTTCAGATGGCATTGGCCGACTGCCAGATCCATAACAAGGACTATGCTAATGCGGTTTCAACCTATGGCCTGCTTGAGCCCAAAATGGGGAACAGTTCCACTTATTGGTTTAACCTTGGGGTGCTGAAGACTAAGCAAGGAGACACTCAGGGAGCCATCACCGCTTACCAAAAGAGCTTATCAATCAACTCAACCGACCTTGACACCCTCACGAATCTTGGATTCTTGCAGTACCAGTCCCACGATTATGTTTCTGCGGAAAAAACATTTGATACCTTGGTTGGGCTAGATTCATCATACGATCACGCAATGCTAAATTTAGCGGCCGCCGCTCTTCATGCTGGCGATTTTAAGATGGCAGAATCGACTCTCACGACTTGGCTCCATGCCAATCCCCAGGATTTGCAATCAAGGGTCGAATTAGCCAATTTACTGTGCAATAGCAAGCAATATGATCTGGCAAGAAAGCAGTACAAGATGATCATCAAGCAAGATCCAAACAATGCCGATGCAGAAAACGGATTAGGGATTTATGACTTGCACGTGGATAACCTCGCTACCGCGAAGGCTCACTTTGTAAGGGCAATTCACCTTCGGCATAACTTTGTGCTGGCGTATAATAACTTGGCATTGACACAAGAAAAGTTAAACGAAGTCCCCCAAGCCATAAAGACACTTGAGTTGGCCCATAAAATGAGCCCTTCTAATCAGGTGGTTAGTGACAATTTGAATAGGCTTTTGCACAACCACAATTGAACGGCACATTCCATTTCCTGGTTAATACCTATCGGAAAGACGCAATTGATGCGGCTCTAGAAACGGTGAAAATGCTCACCGCCCAGGGCCACACAGTTGCCGGCGACTTTGACGCAGCAACGCACTTGGGGATTCGAGCGGTTGAAAAATCGGAATTTGCCAATTGCCACTTGTGTCTGGCCTTTGGTGGAGATGGCACTTTGATCAAGGCAGCTCATCTCTGCTGCCACAAAGGCACTCCCATTTTAGGTGTCTATTTTGGCCGCTTTGGCTTTGTGACTCAGGCCTCTAAGGATGACATCAAAGGAGCCGTGAGCCAACTGATCCAAGGCACCGCGATCATGGAAGATCGCATCATGCTAAAGACGGAGTTGGTGAGGCAGGGCCAAGTTGTGGCAAGCCTCCATGCTCTCAATGAAGTTGCGGTGCAACGAGCGGTCACGGTGCGGATGTTAACCTTAAGGGTTTCTATCGATGGGGCAAACCTCACCACATATCCTGCAGACGGGGTGTTGGTCTCGACTCCCACCGGTTCCACAGGCTACAATCTGTCAGCGGGAGGACCAATTATGGATCCCGCGGTAGAAGCCTTTGTGCTGTCTGCAATTGCTCCCCACACACTCTCGGCAAGGCCCCTAGTGCTGAATCCAAACTGCAAGATTGAAATAGTTTTGGAAGGCCCCACAGATGCGATGCTTTCTGCCGATAATCAAACTCACTTGCACGTGCTGGAAGGAGACCGTTTGGTGATCAGCCGCAGCGAGCATGTGACCAGACTTCTTCATGTGCGAGAAAACGACTTCCTTTACAAACTTGCCAATCGACTCTTTTGGAGCCAGCATTTGTTAGGAGACAAGTCATAGATTCCTTGCTTTCCATCAATCAAGCCGAAGTTGTTTTTAAAACAAGTTTGGGAGACGTAAGGGCGGTCGATAAGGTCTCATTGTCAGTGGAATCGGGAATGACGGTGGCGTTAGTTGGAGAATCCGGCTGCGGGAAAACCACCTTGGCAAGGTCCATTTTGGGGCTTCAAGAATTAACTGGAGGTGAGATTTTGGTCAAGGGCAAGTCCATGAAAAGTTATGGCTCGAAGATTGTCAACGAACTGGGGATGATTTGGCAAGATCCGTTTGCAAGTTTGAATCCGCGTTGGACCGTCAAAAAAAGCATAGAAGAGCCGTTTCGGTTAGCCGGTGTAAGCCCTTCGACGGAGGAGCTTTTGCTTCACGTTGGCCTTGACCCTTCGGTGGCTGATAGATACCCTCACGAACTTAGTGGTGGTCAGAGGCAAAGGGCAGCCATTGGAAGGGCTATTGCTCTGAAACCGAGCCTCGTGATTTGTGATGAGCCCACTGCGGCTTTGGACCTCAGCATCAGAGCCCAGATTTTGAACCTGTTAAAAGACATTCAGGCAGAATTTCAGACCTCTTTTTTCTATATCAGCCACGATCTCAGCACGGTGCAATACATTGCGGATTATGTAGCCGTCATGTATCTAGGTATTATCGTTGAAGAAGGCAAAACCGAGGAGGTTTTTTCGTCTCCAAGTCACCCTTATACAAAAGCCTTATTGGAGTCCGCTCCCACCTTAGAACAATTGCAACATCTCCCCGATCCGCTCCCTGGTGAGGTTCCCGATCCGAGGAACCCAGTAACTGGATGCAAATTTCATCCAAGGTGTAAGTTTGCTCAGGAAATGTGTAGCATGGAAGTTCCGGTTTTAAAGGGTGAAGCTTATCGCCAATCAGCTTGCTTTTTCCCTCTCAAAGGATTTACAGACGAAAGGAGGGCAGGCAATTGAGCTCACCCGGATATGCCCGCCAATCCTTTATGGTTGAACTGGAGCAGCTTGAGCACGATTTGCTTGAGATGGGCAGCAAAACCGAAGCCATGGTCTCACTCTCGGTGGAAGCCCTTGCCAAGCTTGATGTCAAAATTGCTTTAGACGTCTGCCAGAGAGACGATGAAATTGATCAGCTTGATTTGGCCATTGAAGACCGGTGCCTGCGACTGCTTGCCTTAGAACATCCCATTGCGGGTGACTTGCGGGTTGTCAGCACGGCGATGAAAATGATCACCGACATCGAAAGAATTGGGGATCTTGCGGTCGAAATTGCAAAGATTTCAATGAAAATTGATAAGGAGCTAGGCCGCTCCGATATCATTGATGTTCCTGCAATGGCAAAGGTTGCGATGCTGATGCTTCGAGAAGCACTAGAAGCCTACGTCAAAAAGGATTTAGAACTTGTTATGCTGATTTGCACTCAAGACGATGAAGTGGATCAATACTACCGATCTTTAAGAGAGCAGTTGTTCGCAAGCATGAAGCAAGATCCGTCGAATGTGGTTACCGATTCTTGGCTCCTCTTGGCAATCCACCATCTAGAAAGAATTGCCGATCATACCGTTAACATTGCCGAGCGGGTTCATTTTATGGTGACAGGGCAGTTTGAGCAGTTGATTCAGAGCCATAAGCCGCTGGGAAATTCTCAAGCCGAGTCCGACTCACTGTAACAAGGAAAGGTTCTTTGAAATGTTGAGCGAACTCAGGGAGTTGTGGGCGTATCGTGAAATGCTTGCCACGATGGTTCAAAGAGAGCTTAAAATACGATACAAAAACTCTGTATTAGGCTTTTTGTGGTCTTTGCTTAACCCCTTAATCACGGTTGTTGTGATGACAATTGTGTTTGAATACATCCAGCAAAACCAGACTCCCAATCTGAGTGCTTACATTTTGGCGGCGTATTTGCCCTATATGTTTTTCCAGTTATGCTTGCTGGATTCCGCCCAGTCTGTACTCAACGGTCTTGATTTGGCAAAGAAAATCTACTTTCCAAGAGAAATTCTGCCGCTCACCATGGTGATTAGCAATTTGATTCACTTTTTGCTGGCCCTTCTCGTCTTTTTTGGATTCTTGCTGGTTATCTATTTGCTGCATCCAATCATTGTTCCGTTTCAGGCAACGACCGTATTTTTGCCGGTTCTTATCTTGATCAATCTTGCCTTGGTGACGGGGCTATCTTTATTTGTTTCTGCACTAAACACCTTTTATGAGGATGTGAAATATATCGTTAGCGTGCTTTTGTACTTGCTATTTTTCTTGTCACCAATCATGTACTTCAGCGAAACGGTATATAATGCGCCAGCTGTCAAAAGACATCCTATCATTTTCTTTCTGTATCACCTCAATCCCGTGGCAACGCTGTCCACGGCTTATCGTCAGGTATTACTGGCTCCAACTCAGGTGATTAGTCACGGTCAAACATATCCACCCTTGCCATTTCAGTGGGGACTATTGGGGATCACGACGGTTGTTAGTTTTGTCATTTTGATTGGTGGATATGCGTTTTTCAATCGGGTCAAGTGGAAATTTGTGGAGCGGCCATGAGTAACACAAAGGGATCGGCAGCGATTGAAGTTGATGCTATTTGCAAGGAGTTCATGCTTTCTCATAGCGGCATTAATTCGCTAAAGACAATGCTGGCATGGTGGAAGAAGCGGAAAATCGAGAAGCTGGACGTCTTAAAGGGCGTTAGTTTTCAGGTGTCCCGCGGTGAATGCGTTGCGGTTGTAGGCAGAAATGGTGCCGGAAAAAGTACCCTCCTCTCCTTGATTGCAAGGGTCTACAAACCAACTTCTGGCACCGTCAAAGTGGTTGGAAGGGTTGCCCCTCTGCTAGAACTTGGCGCCGGATTTCATCCAGATTTAACCGGCTTGGAAAATATCTTTTTTAACGGCGTGATTTTGGGCCTCAAGCGCAAGGAAATTCAAAGCAAAATTGAAGAAATTGTCGCGTTTAGCGAGCTAGACAGCCACATTGATGCTCCGGTCAGAACGTACTCAAGCGGTATGAAGGCGCGGCTGGGATTTTCTATTGCCGTCAACATCGATGCGGATGTATTGCTGGTTGATGAAGTTTTAGCGGTGGGAGACTACGAATTTGAACAAAAGTGCTACCGTAAAATTGATGAGTTTCGGGCTAATGGAGGCACAATCCTTTTTGTAAGTCACCATTTTGCTTCGATTTCGCGAGTTGCGGATCGGTGCATATACTTAAAGAACGGGCTTATTGAGGCAGATGGCCCAACCGCAAAGATTTTAGAAATGTATAAAGGATTGCAATCAAGCGAGGTTGTACTTTGATTCTTTCAAGACTCAACCGTCGGATTGCTTTTGTATAAATTGAACTTACGAATATGGCAAACGAAATCATTTTAACGCCGCAAGGTTTAGCAAAACTCCGCGAAGAATTAGAAGAACTGAAGGGGCCGGAGCGCATGAGAATTGCGGAAGCGATTCGAGAAGCCAAAGCTCATGGAGACCTTAAGGAGAATGCGGCGTATCATGAAGCTAAATTGAACCAATCTCGATTGGAAAGCAGGATTGCAAACCTGCAGGCTTCTCTGGAGCGAGCAAAGGTTGTGGAAAGGGCAGATTCCGTCGCTGGTATCGGGCTAGGGGCCACTGTCACGTTGGAAGACCTTGACTATGGAGACGAACTGACGATTGAACTTGTTGGTGCGTTTGAATCAGAGCCAGGGACAAATAAAATCTCCGTGGGTTCGCCAATGGGAGAAGCCGTGGTCGGTAAAGAAATAGGGGACACCATAGAAGTCAAAGCTCCTGGTGGTGTGAGTAAGTTTAAAATCATCTCGGTTGTTTTATGAAGCAAACGAGGTTTGGATGGATTGTTTTAGGGCTGTTGGGGTTAGCAATTGCCGGCTGTAGCCTAGGTAAGCCCGAAAGCAGCTTCTCGAAACCATCAACTTCAAATTCCACCAATATCCCTTCTTTTTCGGTTGAAGCCGGGCAGTCTTCTTTGGCAATTGTTCACGGTACCGATAAGGTTTCGATCGGCGATCCTTATTTTCGGTGGGAAGAAATGTTTCCACGCCCTAACAAGTCGGCATTTGCAATTCGAGAGCTGCCGAAACCTCTTAGTGGAGACGGCCTTTTGCCAATTGGCTGGGAAACCCCCAACAAGGGTTTTGGTGCCATCCGAGATGGCAACAAATTAGTTCTAGCCATGATTTGGGAATCCAAGGTAAGCCATTCTGAGGCAGCTAAAATCAGTGCAGAGTACGATCGTTACAATCAGCAACTGTCTAGCCAAGTTGTAGCTGCCAATGGTTCCCACTACACATTTTGGGAAAACAACAGCATTCGGATGATGCTGTACGTTCAGAAGAAGGGCGAAGACGCCTACAATGTAACCTTGACCTTGGGCCAAATTGACCTTATGAATGCAATCAGGGCAAGCGCTCAGCAGGCTCAAAATGACCTTGCCAGCCTTTATCCCAATTCCACTCGACCAGGTATTAAAGTGAAACCGCCATCGGTGAGGGTCTCCGGATCACCGGCGCCACCATCTGCCCCTTTAGAGCCAAATTCAAACCCTAAAACGCAGTCTTCCGGTACGGCGGTCTCAAAACCTGCTTCAAAGCTTGGTTCAAGTTCTTCAACCACAGTTCTCAATCCCAATTCAAATTCCAAGCCAAATCAGGAAAGCCAAACCCAGGCGCCGGTTGGATCAGGACAGCTAACGACTCAGGGCCAATCTGGAGCCGTGGGCGGGGGTACAAATCCTCCCAAGACTGGCCCGTAAAAATACGAGGTCGCTTTAAATGTTGGTTAAAGTTGGAATCTTTTTCAACCAATTTTGCGTCCTAAAAAATATCCTTGATAACAGGAGGTGGTGCAATAGGATGAATTCAGAAACCCAACGCCAGAGAGGTGTCAGGTTTTAACAAACTGACTTTGCGCTTTGTATGGTTTGTGATGAACCGAACTCTGGCGAGTGGACAAGCGCAACAGGTAAGGAGGCTGCTTTAGTGCAGCCTCCTTTTTTTACAATGGACAACATCGCAATAGTCATTCCCGCGCGGATGGCGTCTACCCGATTTCCCGGCAAGCCCTTAGCGCCGCTAGGAGGCAAGCCGATGCTTCAGTGGGTCTACGAAGCATGCTTGCGAAGCGAGGTCACCGGTTCCATCTTGATTGCAACTCCGGATCAGGAAATTGCAGACGCTTGCGCCTCATTCCATGCCGAGTGCTTCTTTACGTCACCAGATCATCCTTCGGGAACGGATCGAATCGCTGAGGTTAGCCGATCTCGCAGGGAAGAACTTTACCTGAACGTTCAAGGGGACGAGCCATTCATCCCTATTGAAACCATTCAAGCTTGTTTTAGGGCCCTTGTCAACCAAAAAGAGCAATTAGCGGCGTCTGTGTTTACTGACTGCAGCTTGGCAGAAGAGCTAGATCCATCGGTGGTGAAAGTGGTCATCAGTCAAGACATGAACGCTCTCTACTTTAGTAGGGCTGCGATTCCTTATAAACGAGTTCCAACTACCGAGCCTCTCAAGCGGCACCTTGGCATTTATGGGTACTCAAAAGAGGTGCTGGGCCATTATGTTTCCTGGCAGCAGGGTACGTTGGAAAAAATTGAAGGGCTAGAGCAGCTTCGATTTTTAGAAAATGGAGTCCAAATTCGAATGGAGAAAGGCATCGCGGGGCCTACTGCGGTTGATACGCCAGAACAGTTAGAAGAGCTAAGAAGGCTCATTGGCGGATAGAAAGGGCTAATGGCTGGGGGCAGCAAATCTGCCAAGCTCCTAAAGGGATAAAGTAGTCTAGCCGTTCGTAGAAATTATATGGAACCATCCGATTTGCACCTTCAAGACAGGGATCCTCCGGATCTTTCTGAAATCATTGAACTTGCCCTTATCAAGAATCCTGCCTGCAGTGTCTCTAGGATTAGAGACGCCTACCATTATGTGGCGCACGCTTTTGCCGGACGTCGGAGAGAAGATGGGACTCCATACCTCAAGCACCTTACCGAGGTTGCAAAGAAGCTAACCGAGCTTGGAGTTGATGACAATAGCATTATTGCCGGTCTTCTCCACGACACTTTGGAAGACATCAAGGGGCTAACAAAAGAAGATTTAGCCAAGGAGTTCGGTGCCGACGTGGCCGAAATCGTGGAGGGGGTCACTAAAATCACCACGATGGGCCCCGAAGACGAAGCCGGCGAGCATATCTTGATGGTGGACACCATTCGCAACATCAAGGCCCTTCATAAGCTTTTGCTTGCGGTGGCGGGTGACATCAGGGTCTTGCTCGTCAAATTGGCAGATCGGCTGCACAATATGCGCACGATCAGCGGCAAGAAGGATAAAAACCGGCAGAGGGTTATTGCTAATGAAACTTTGCTGGTCTTTGCTCCACTTGCGGCTCGGCTTGGGATTTGGCAAATTAAATCCGAATTGGAAGACTTATCCTTTGAAGTTTTGCACCCCGAAGAGTCTAAGCGAATTGAAAGCCTGATCAATCAAACCGAAGCAGAGCGCAAAAAAGAGCTTAGTGCGATTATTTTAGAAACGAAAGAAGCCTTAGAATCGGCAGGAGTCAAATACTTTCAAGTTACGGGCAGGCCAAAACATAAGTTTTCCATCTTCAACAAGATGGCCTCTCAGCATTTGAAATTTGAAGAAATCTATGACTTGATTGCTATTCGCATCATCGTTGATACGAATGCAGCCTGCTATCATGCCTTTGGCATAGTCCACGGCTTGTATGCCCCGATCCAGGGCTTTTTCTTCGACTACATTGCCAAGCCAAAACCCAATGGCTATCAAAGCATTCATACCAAGGTAACCGGCCCTCATAATCGGACCTTAGAAGTGCAGATTCGAACTCAGGAGATGCATCAAAATGCCGAATTTGGCAATGCCGCTCACTGGACCTATAAGGAAGGTTCGGAGGGATCGAAAGAAGCTAAGTCGATGAGGTCCTTAGGAAATCAGCTTGCAGCGGCTTCGGCGGAAAACACGGAAATTGGTGACTTTATGAGGGCGGTTTTGACCGACCTGTTCACCGATCAGGTTTTTGTATTTACTCCTCGTCATGACATTATCGAGCTTCCCGCAGGCAGCACGGTTATTGACTTTGCTTTCAAAGTCCACACTGAACTAGCTCTGAAGTTAAGCGGAGTTAAAGTCGATGGAAAACTGGTTCCATTCAATACAGTTCTCCAAAACGCCCAGCGAGTTGAACTGATCACACGCTCTGATGCAGAGCCAACTCACGAGTGGGTCAAATATGCCAAGTCCAGCCACGCCTTAAGCCGCATCCGAACCTATCTGCGGAAGAAAGAGCGAGAAGTTTGGGCAAAAATCGGAAGAGCATCCATTGTTAGAGAGCTAGAAAGTTTTCATTTAGACCCCCAGGTTAATCTGTCACCCAGTAAGTTAGACCCAATCATAAAGTCATACGACGGCGTTAAAACCGCTGATGACCTGTACGCACGGGTTGCAGAGGGGCTGATTTCTATTCAATCCGTTGTGCAAAGAATCCGAGCTCTTTATTCGGTCAGTAAAGAACCAACTCCGATTCCTGTTTCCGTTGGGTTCGACGGCACCATGGAAATTGGGGGCAAGGAAAACAAATCCATTGAGTTTAAGCGGGCAAAATGTTGTTTGCCGATTCCGGGAGATGAGGTTGTTGGCTACATCACAAGAGGCAATGGGATTCGAGTTCACCGACGGATTTGTCCATCTGCCCAGGCTCTGCTGGCAGCCGAGCCAGAGCGTTTCTTTGCAACAACTTGGCAGCCAAGCGACGCTGTTTACGGTGTCTCTCTGCGGATTCGGTGCATCAATCGGTCTGGTCTACTTGCCGACATTACTACTGCAATCGCAGCAAAGAAAACAAATATTTCTAATGTCAAGCTTCGTGCAGGAGGCGACGCAGTGGTGGACATCACCCTAACTGTGGATGTTAAGGACGCAACTCATGCTAATGACATTATTGCCAAGCTTTCTGGTTTTGCATCCGTGATTAGCGCTTATCGGGTCTTTAGCAGTATTTCGACGGTGGCATGAGAGCTATTATTCAGGTTGTCAGGTCGGCAAAAGTCACCATAAACGGCGCACTTTGCGGGGAGTGCGGCACCGGATTTCTCATCTATTTAGCGATACATAAAGATGACGACGAGCTTGCCTGCCAGATGATGGTTGATCGCATTTCTAAGCTAAGAATTCTGCCAGACCACGCAGGGAAGCTTAATTGGTCTCTCAATGAGGTTGAGCCCTCAGAAAAGGCAAAGATTTTGCTTATTTCTAACTTTACAGTCTATGGAAATCCGTGGAATGGCAGGCGCCCCAGCTACCAAGACTCGGCGTCCTTTGAACTTGGACAAAAGCTGTATTTGTTGGTTGGGAACCAATTGAGAAGTCAAGGTATTACAGTCAGTGAGGGGGAGTTTGGCGCGGACATGGAAATTGAATCGGTTGCCATTGGCCCTGTCAACTTGATAATTGATACGAAAAGGTGAAACTTGAACAGAGGGTAGGCGTCGTATAAGTATTGAATCTGAAGCGGAGACCGCGAATATGGCAATCAATGCAGCAGCGTTAGGTCAAAAGAATCTCGAATCAGTCACCCAGTTGACAGATGAAGACCTCATCTCAAGAGCTCAATCTGGTGATTACAACGCTTTTGAAACCCTCTTTATGAGACATCGAACCATGGTCTATCGCTACTCTTACCAATTGGTTGGCAGAAGGGACGACGCGGAAGATTTAGTCCAAGAATCCTTTGTTAGAGCCTACGTTAACATTGGCAAATACCGAGATCAAGCAAAATTCACCACTTGGCTTCTGAGAATTGTCACAAATTTAGCGGCTGATCAGGCGAGGATGCACACACGGCGATCAAGTTTAGAACTGCAGCAATCGAAAAGTGGCCTTGCTTGGATGACGATCGGGAATCAGATTTCTCCGGAGTCTGACGTAGAAAACGCGGTGAGGAACGAATTATTAAGGCTGGCGCTTAGCCAGTTAAGCCCTAGGCATCGAACCGCAATTATCTTGAGAGACGTGGAAGAAAAAGAGTATGGAGAAATTGCTGAGATCATGAAGTGCTCGGTTGGCGGGGCAAAATTGCGTGTTCTTAGGGCAAGACGAGCCTTGCAAACTGTAGTCAGCAAATTCTCGAAGGAAAGTAAGGAGAGCCTGCATGCTTAATAAGTTTCAAAAATTGGCAATTGGGAAATCCTTTGATGACCTGAACGGCAAGCAAGAAGAATCCGCAGAGGGCATGCTAAAGTCGAATCCTGAATTTGAAGCTGAAGTTCAAAAGTACAGGGAATTACGCGCCGGTTTGAACCTGTTGAAGGACGTCCCTGAGTGCCAGCTAACAGCAGAGCATTTGCGAACTCGATTATTGTCGGAGTCGCTCAATCCTCGATCGAAAAGAGACTGGTCCATTTATGTAGCAACGGCAACTGCTGCCGTCTCTTGCCTTGTTTTAGGTTTAGTCTGGGTTCAGCAGGGACGCAGCCAACAAAGCATTGGCTATCAAACCCAAAATGCAGACGTTCAATCCACCTCTAGACCCTTGGCAGTTAACCCTCCCAAGTCCATACTTAAGCCTCTTGATGCACCAAACCTTGCAGAAAAGCCTGCGTCACCGTCTGTGAGCATAGAGAGCTCTCGGTTGGCAGTTCAGCACCGAAAAGCAAGCCCATCCTATAGTTCTGAACTGAATCCAAACCTCGTTGCTTTGAATGAAGAAAGAGCGATGAGTGTTTTCTTTCCCAGCACTAGGACTTCTAGGATGAGTTCAGAAAGCTTCCGGCATGGGTTTGGCGGACCTTCCAATCCTGCTTCTGAGTTAGCCACTCCCAATAACAGGCAGATCACGCCTCCGATGACGATGGAAGCTTTGCAGCAATCTTCTAAGCTGTCGACAACAGGGCAATCTGATCAAACGGAGTCAACGTCAGGAAACTTAATCACCTTCCAGCCGGTTAGAGATCGCAAAACTGGGCTGATTGAAGCAAAGGAGGAACCAAAATCCAATGATGTTCCTCTTGGCGGCTAGTGCGTTAACCCTTGCTTCTGCTCTTCAGTCGCCGCTTTCTCCAACCCTGATCCGCGCCGAAGAAACGGCAAGGGCGTCTTGCGTCATCATTCTAGAAAAAGGCTCTAAGCCCTCGGGGATGGCCATTTGTGTTACAAAAAACAAACTGTTTATAGCCCCTCAATCCATTGCCAATCGGAAGCGAGTGGTGGGGCTAACCCAATTAGGAGCCAAACTAGAGTTTAAAAGACTTTCTACTGACCACGTGTCCGGTCTCACTGTGCTCTCCGTTATCGGCAACAATGCCAAAGGGGTCTTACCGGTTACATTGGCGCCTCAAGACTTTCATCGAGGTGAACAAGCTCTTTTGGTTTTGCCCAATGAAGCGGTAAGAGCGACGATTAGCGGGGATAACGAAATGGCTTACAACCTTTCGAACAAATCGGCGATTCCTTTAGACCAGGTTCAGTTGATGACCTCAATCCAGAATTTGCAAAGTGGATTTCTCTTTGACACTCAGGGAAGGTTAGAAGGGCTGCTGAAAGCCAGTCTTCCTATTCAAGAGACCATTACGGGGCAAATCTCTAACTTCAGCGCGGTTTCAATGCAGCAAGCAAAAGTTCAGGTTTATGGCCCTCAGAGGCTCATCATAGCCTACAGCCCAACCTCTACTTACTTTTCTAGGATCGTGCAAGGATTGGTATCGCCAAACCACCATGTTCCTCACCCTATGTTGGGGCTTGAGTGTCGAGCGGTCCCCAATGATCGAGGTGCCCTGGTGGTTAATGTCTACACTGGATCACCGGCTGATAAAGCTGGGTTGGAAGTTGGAGATGTTATCACTGAGTTTGGGCATCATCCAGTCCGAAATCCGGTTGACTACTTGCGGGCACTGATTGATCAGCCGATCGGACAGCCGGTAGGCATTACCGTGAATAGGCAAGGCGAAGTGCTGACCCTTCATGCCGTTTTAATTGATGGTTCCGCTACAAAGCAACCGGCTCAAAAATTTCCGCAACCCACTGGACGCTTCGGTCGCCATTGAACTCGTTGATTGAGGGTCTTGCCAAGATATTGACTTTATCTCCGGTGCGCGGCACCACGCGGTTGGCAACCCCCCAGGCAAGGACAGTCGCCGTTTTACCGCTTGGAGTCTGGACCATGAATTTGGCATGCTCTTGATTTTTACCTAGGGGAATGACGGCGGTCACCGTGGCTTGCTTGATCAGGGCTAGAACCGAGGGATTATGGGCGCCGGTCGGCTCTAACAACTGCAGTTCTTCTGCATCCTTTATTGTAAAGCTGCCAGGGTCCACTTCAAAGTCTGCCGTGTAGGTTCGAATTAATTGATCGGGCTGCAGGGACTGGGCGGCGAAGGCAACAAAGTTTTCTCGAAGCTCTTCTAAGCTACCATGCATTAGGGTGCCACCGGCGGCAGCGGCGTGCCCCCCGCCACTAATGAGGGTTTTTGCATTTTCGATTACCTTTTGGGCGTGAATAAGTCCCAACGTTCTCATAGAGCCCTTGTAATGCTGGGAAGTTTCATCCCAGCCGAAAATCATTGCTGGCCGATTGTGCTTTTCTGCAATGCGACTCGCGGCAATCCCTACAACACCAGGATTCCAGCTTTTACTGCCTTCCACAATAAATAATCCTGGCTTCTGAACCCTTTCATCTAGTTCGGTGACAATGGCATCAACCAGCCCTTTTCTTTGCGCGTTGAGCTTCTCTAATTCCAAAGAGATGGCAGAGGATTCTTCCCAGTCGGCAGATAAAAACAACTTGAGAGGTTTGTAAGCATCTGCAATGCGTCCTCCCGAGTTAATTCGTGGCGCAATCCGGAAGGAAACCAGAGAGTCCCAACCTGTTCTTCGGTGAGGGGTGATGGTTCCTTTGGGGTCTGCTTGCTGAAGAAGGGCTTTGATCCCCAGCTTGTTAGAAGTTAGGATTTTAGGAATGCCTAATGCGGAGATGATTCGATTTTCGTCCACCAAGGGCACAACATCGGCGATGGTTCCGATCGCGGCGAGATCAAGATAGTGGTCTGCAAATCTTTCTTGCAGGCCCTTTTCTGCCATCAATCCATAGAGAAATTTGAAAACAACGCCAGCGCCCGAAAGCTCGCGGAATGGATAAGTAGCCGAATCAAGATGAGGGTTGATGATTGCGTCGGAGGGGGGTAAAACGGGGCCCGGCAAATGGTGGTCCGTGACGACGGTTTTCATACCCATTTCTTTAGCAATCGACACGCTCTCGACGCTGCTGCTGCCACAGTCACAAGAAAGCAGGACACGGGCCCCTCTTTTGTAGGCATCAATGACTGCATCCTTTGAAATTCCGAATCCGGTGGCTCGTTGGGGAATGTAGGGTTCAATTACCGCCCCCATTTTGCTAAGGCAACGGGCGAAAATCGAGGTGCTGGTAATGCCATCTGCGTCGTAGTCTCCGTTTAAGAAGATCGGCTGCTTGCCTTCAATTGCCCCAAAGATAATCTGTTTTGCGGTGCTAAAATCGGGCAGGAGTGCAGAATCGTGGAAATGAGATAGCTTGGGGTTGAGGAACTTATCTGCCAGATCTGGATCAGACAAGCCCCTTCGAATGAGGCACTTAGCGAGATAGGGACCAATTCCGAGCTGGGACTTGAGATGATCAACATCAGCTTGGGGCGCAGCGGCAACCTCAATTTTGATGGGGGATGATATTTTAGAGGCTGCCACTTGAAGTCACTCAGTTCTTTTCAACTTGAGTAAATTCTAGTTCAACTGGCGTATCGCGGCCAAAGATATTGATGAGCACCTTGAGGCGCTCTCGATCTGTATTGACTTCTTCGATTTTTCCTTCAAACTCCGAGAACGGACCCTCGACAACGCGAATGGAGTCTCCTTTTGTCCAAGCGACTTTTGGAGCTTCCTTGCTTGTTTCGATATTATTGAGGATTCTTCGAACTTCGCGATCTTCCAGAGGAAGCGGCTTGTTGCCAGAAGACACAAATCCTGTGACGCCGGTGGTTCCTTTGACAAGTTTATAGGTGTCATCGGTGAGCGACATCAAAACCAGAACGTATCCGGGAAAAACTTTCTTTTCAACTTCAACCCGTTTGCCGTTCCTAGTTTTCAGTTCCATCTCGGTAGGGATCAGGACTTCGTAGATGTCTCTTTCCCAAAACCGGCTGTCTCTTGCCCTTTTTTCTAGGCTGACTTTAACCTTCTTTTCGTGCCCAGAAAGGGTGTGGACGGCGTACCAAGAACGTGGCATTAACCCGGCCTCCCCGTTGTAATAATGTTAACGAAGACGCTAAAAAAGGAGCTTAGTATAAGAAGCGTGGCAGTTACAAAGGCGCAGACAATGAGTACAACTCCGGTGAGCCGAGTTGCTTCGTGAGTGGTTGGCCAATTGACCTTCCTAAGCTCTCTGCCTGTTTCGGCAAAAAACCCTTTTACGCCTCTTTTTGAACTTGGTATTGCAACTTTCGCTTGCTGAGTTGGCTTTTCCATGGGATCATTTCGGGCCGAAACTGAATCACAATTGGCCCTCTGAACAAAAAATGAGTATACCTAATATAAATGCGATCTGAACCCAGAAAATTTGATAAATTAGATCGCAATTTCTCGGAGCTAGAGAACATGGTTCTTGCCATGATCTGCTTCGGTTTCAACACGGGTTATAGCCTTATCAAAGAGATGAAGCGGGCCAGGGGTGGCCGTTGGAGTACTCAAAGTGGTGCGGTTTACAGGATTTTTCGAAAACTAGAAGCTCTGGAACTTGTCACCACAAACCAAGGATATCAGCAGGGAAGAAAGACGCATATTGTTCACGCGACCGATCTTGGATTAGAGCAAGTCAAACTGTGGGTGACGTCTCCGATGCCGTTTGGTGAAATTGCCTTGCTTACCGATCCGATGCGATCAAGGGCCTATTATCTTTCGATGCTAGAGTTGCAGCAAAGGTTATCCACCGTGGAAATGTGGATCAAGGCAAACAATAAGCTCATCACCCAGTTAAAAGGTGATGTTGACGAAACTTTTTGGCTAGGCAGAAAAGACGATCCCTTTAAGCCCCTTGCCTATTCCGAAATTATCCGATTGGCAGAAGCAAGGGGCCAGTGGCTTCTAGAAGTCAAGGCCCTCTGCGAAAAAAATCAAGTTACTTAGCGATGTCTAAGATTTTGTACTTCTTTCTGCCGCTCGGGGTCTCAAAAGTAACATCATCGCCTTTCTTTTGGTCTAGAAGTGCGCGTCCGACAGGGCTTTCCGTGCTGACCATGTAATTTTCTGGATCGGCTTCAATTGAACTAACGATCCTCATGCTGAAGGTGTCATCAAATTCTTGGTCCGATACGGTCACCAAGGAGCCGATTCCAACATAGTCAGTGGGCACAGATTCATCATCAATCACAAAGTAATCGCTAAAGACTGCCCTCAGCTCACCAATTCTTGATTCGACGATGGCCTGTTCAAACTTCACTTCATCAAGTTCGTTGTTGTCTTCACTGAACTCACCGTGTTGCTGACTCTCCCGGATTCTTTCTGCAATCTCGGGTCGTTTTTCCAGCATTAGGAAGTCTAGTTCTGCCTGTAATTTTTCTTTCCCCTTTTGTGTCAACGGGATTGGCCCATTACTTTCGTGGATTACATTGGGTTCGCTCATGGTTTGATTTTCTCGCAATAGTGTTTTGGTATCGTGAAGCGGCTAACGATTATGGCAGAAGCGCTGGTTGTGGCGCACAATATAGGTACGCCTAATGATCAAATTTCGTTCAACTGTTGAGTGCAAATTATGGCAAAAGATTCTCAGAACCTTAGGGATGAATAAGCCTAGGAAAGCCAAACGAGGAAATGCTGTGTACTGCCAATCAAGGTTTTCATGCCGATTGCCACTTCGTCCGTCAACCGGTTGGGCAGTTGTAGCCACGTTTTTGCTGGCTTCTTCGGCGGTATTTGCCCAAAATAAGCCGCCAAGCGTTCCCAAAAACAATACGCCAAAGGCATTTCTACAAAGTCGTCCAGACATTCTTGTTGTTGTTACTCAACACCCTTTGGGCCCTGACATGTTCCTGATCAGCGCTTTAGATCCAAATTATTCTGCAAAAGCCCTTCAATCCGCAATCTCCGAGTTTGGAACTTTGCTGGGATCAAGTCCTCGAGGCGTTGTTCTGCAAGAGACACCAATTCAGACTGATTCGGGAGAAACAGAGACCTTTTTAAGGGCTAGTTTTGCAGTGGATGGTTTTGCAAGCCCCAAGTTTGTGAAGCTGCAGCCTCTGGTTCAGGCGTTTGCGGGTATGCCAGCGGGGGCAGGTCAGGTCAAGGCCCTCGATGTCTCTCTTGCTGGATTCACTGCGAACCAGCACTATATTCAAAGTTACACCGGTCCTAACCCAAAGAATCCGGCGGTTGAAATCTCTGCCCAATCTTATCAAAATCCGGCTGGAGTTGAGTTCCGCATTGACCTACAGAGCCAAGATCCCAACGCCATTAAAATTCCCGATTCGGTTGAAGATCAACAATTGATGCAAAGCGCCAAGCCCACAAATAACAATGGAAGTTTGGTTTTTGAGGTCATCGTCTTGACGGCTGCCGCAATTGGAGGAGGCATCTTAGTCTATAATTTCTTACTAAGAGGGGGATCGCGAGCAAAAAACAGTGCTCGTGCCGTCAATAAATAGTTTTATGGCCTTAGCACCTTCCGTTACAATCAACGATCTCGTCAATATTGGATTTGATATCAGAGCTTCCGACGTCTTTTTGAAAGTTGGTGCCGTCCCAACCTGTCGCCTCCACAGCGTGATTGAGCCGCTTCCTGGAGATTTTCCGGTTCTAACCCAGGCCGACATCGAGAGACTGCTGAGCCCGTTAATGACGGAAAAACAAAAGCACGTTTTTGAAGAGACGCTAGAAATGGACCTCGGTTTTACTCTGGAAGGCAAGTGCAGGGTCAGAACCAATATGTACCATCAGCGGGGAACTTGGGCTTCGGTCATGCGTATCATTCCACTCGAGATTCTTTCCTTAGAAGATTTGGGTCTGCCACCGGTTCTTGCAGAATTAACCAAGCATCGGTTAGGGCTGATTTTGGTGACGGGGCCAACCGGTTCTGGAAAAACAACGACCTTGGGTGCCATGCTCGACATCATCAATCGAAATCGAAAGTGCCACATGGTGACGATTGAAGACCCGCTTGAAATTGTTCACACCGATAAATTGGCATACGTCAGCCAACGAGAAGTGCATATCGATACCTTGGACTTCCAACCTGCATTGCGTGCAGTTGTTCGAGAAGCTCCCGACGTCATCCTTATTGGTGAAATGCGTGACCCTGCTACAATGCACGTTGCGATGCAGGCCGGTGAAACCGGTCACCTTGTTTTCTCGACAGTTCACACCGCCAGCGCCTACGAAACGATGGACAGAATCATCAATATGTTTCCGCCCCACGAAAAGAACCACCTTTGCAAAAGATTGGCTGGCTCTCTAAGGGCAATTATTGCCCAAAAGCTGGTGCCTAGGGCCGATGGCAATGGTCGAGTTGCGGCTCTTGAAATCTTAATTTGCACACCCACCGTAAGCCAAAAAATAGAAGATGGCCACTTTAGCGATCTTTACCAGTTGATGAATGAAGGTTCTTTCTGGGGCATGCAAACAATGAACCAGAGCTTGCTGAAGTATGTGAAAGCAGGGATCATAACCGATACGACTGCCCTCAACTATTCTGGGCTTGCCTCTGAACTCAAGCAAATGCTGAGACGTTGATGTCTCGTTAAGATTTTTATCCGTTGGAATCAGTTACACGATGCCGGCAAAAATAGACGAACTCTTACGCGAACTTGTGCGAAAAGGGGCTAGCGACCTTCATTTGAAGGCTGGTCAGCCTCCAATTATGCGTATACGAGGCGATTTGGTGCGGATGAATGTTGTTCCATTTACAAGGGAAGAACATGAAGAGATTTTGTATGAAATGCTCAATGCGGACCGAAGAAAAAAGCTGGATACTTTTAAAGAAGTTGACCTAAGCTACAACGTGCCTAGCCTATCGCGTTTCCGAGTTAATTTATTTTGGCAGCGGGGAAATATCGGCGCGGTCATGAGGGTGATTCCTTATGAGATTAAGACCATTGATGAGTTAGGGCTACCCCCGGTTTGCAAAGAATTGAGCCTGCTGCCAAGGGGCCTGATCCTTGTCACAGGGCCGACAGGCTCAGGTAAATCAACGTCATTGGCGGCGATGATTGACCACATCAACATCAACAAAAAGCAGCACGTCATGACGGTTGAAGACCCGATTGAGTACGTTCATACGGATAAGGTCAGCATCATCAACCAGCGTGAACTTGCCACAGATACCCACTCTTTTTCCGATGCCTTAAAGCACGTCATGAGGCAGAATCCAGACGTCATTTTAGTTGGCGAAATGAGGGATTTGGAGACCATTCAGCTTGCGATTACCGCTGCCGAAACTGGCCACTTGGTTTTCTCGACCCTTCATACGGTTGATGCAGCCCAAACGATTGATCGGATTGTAGACGTCTTTAACCCTGAACAACAGTCTCAGATCAGAACCCAACTTTCGGTGACACTTCAAGGGGTTATTAGTCAAACCTTGCTTCCAACCAAGGATGGAAAAGGTAGGATCGCGGCCTTTGAAGTTATGACCGCAACCCATGCGATTCGGTCCATGATTCGAGACGGCAAGACCCATGCCCTGTATCACGACATTCAAACCGGACACGAAAAAGGAATGCAGACTCTGGATGGGTCGCTTCTTAAGCTTCTCCAGCAAAACAAAGTGGATTGGGAACACGCGATTGCCAAATGCTCTAATCCATTAGATTTTCGGCGGCGAGCCGAGACGCTTGGGGTTATCGAGGTGAGTGCCGGTGCATAGGGTCAGCGCGCTATTAAAGCGGTGCGTAAGCATGGGCGGTTCGGATCTTCACTTTAAAACCGATACGGGTGCAGTTTACGTTCGGGTCAATGGAGAACTAATCCAACTGGAAGATGAGGATCGATTTACGGACGAGAATTTTCGAAAAGAGATATCCGAAATCCTGCGTCCCGATCAGCTCAAGAAATTTGATAAAGATTTAGAACTTGATTTTGCTCTTGAGATCGAAGGCGTCTCAAGGTTTCGCGGCAATGCCTATCAGCAGCGCGGCCACATGCAAGCTGCATTCAGGGTCATCCCTTACAGGATTCAGTCCATGGAAGAGATTGGACTTCCTGTTGCTTGCTATGACTGGGTTCAGCGTCCAAGAGGGCTAGTTTTAGTAACTGGTCCTGCGGGTTCTGGCAAATCGACCTCGTTGGCTTCGATGATCAACAAGATCAATCTTAATGAACCTCTGCATATCATGACGGTCGAAGACCCCGTGGAATTTGTTCACGATGATGCGGTTGCGATTGTGAATCAAAGAGAGCTTGATGTTGATACCCTCAGTTTTGCCAACGCATTGAAATATGTGCTTCGGCAAGATCCGGATGTCATTTTGGTGGGAGAAATGAGAGACTTGGAGACGATTCATTTGGCAATTACAGCCGCCGAAACCGGCCATCTTGTGTTTGCAACCCTCCACACTGTGGATTCTGTACAAACCGTCGATAGAATTGTTGACGTTTTTCCGGTTTACCAGCAGCAGCAAATCCGGATGCAGCTTTCGGTCAATCTCATCGGCGTACTCAGTCAAGCCCTTGTCGTCCGCAAAGACGGCAGAGGCAGAATCCCTGCGTTTGAGGTTCTCGTAGCAAACAGCGCGGTGCGTAACCACATCCGTGAAAATAAGACCTACCAAATTAGCTCGATTTTGCAAACGGGAGCCAAAAGCAAGATGAATACGTTGGATCAGTATTTGTCGAAACTAGTCGAAAAAGACCTGGTGACATACGAAGCTGCGCGGAGCAAAGCAAAAGATCCAAATGAATTTGACCGGCTGGTGGAGCTAGCAACCGGCGTTTCTGTTATCAAGCTTAGAGAAAGCCTCAACGGAACCACCCAGCTAGAAAAACCTTCTACTCCTCCTACCGCTCCCCCTTTGCCCCCAGAGGTCAACACCGATGCTCAGACCAAGCCTCCAATTCAAAGCCAACCGGGAGTGAAAGGGCAGCCAAACCGTCCAAGCTTTCGGCGTGAGTAAGCTTTCATTGTGAGTCAGTCTGAGTTGGACTTCGGGAAACTTTTCCAAGAAAACGAAAATGCCAAGCCAAAACCGGAATCTAGATTGACGGCTAGGCTTGGTAGGCAAGATTTGGAATGCGGCCAATCCCTCGAGGAAGTTGAAGTTGCCTACGAGACTTGGGGCGAGCTCAACCAACACAAATCAAACGCTATTTTGGTGTGCCATGCCTTAACTGGGGACTCTCATTGTACGGGCTGGTGGGCGAATATGGTTGGACCTGGACGCCCCATCGACACAGATCGATATTTCGTCATTTGCAGCAATTCGTTGGGTGGCTGCCAAGGATCAACCGGACCTGCCAGCCTAGCACAAGATGGTAAGAAATATGGCACAAGATTCCCTCACATAACGGTTGGAGACATGGTGAACGTCCAAGCGAGGCTTCTGGACCATCTAGGAATTGAGAGGCTACTTTGCGTGGCAGGAGGCAGCATGGGCGGAATGCAGGCGATTGAATGGTCGGTCCGATTTCCGAGCCGAGTTCAGGTTTGCTTTGCAACCGCCGCCTGCGCCCGCCATAATGCGATGCAAATTGGCTTTAACGAGACCGCTCGCCAAGCGATCATGCGAGATCCCGATTGGCAAGCTGGCAATTATCAAGGAGAGGGCCCGATCAATGGATTGGCGGTTTCGAGGATGATAGGTCACCTAACCTTTCTAAGCGAAGAAAGCTTTGCCCTGAAATTTGGAAGAAGACTGCAAGACCGCGCCACTTTATCCTTTCAATTTGAGACTGACTTTCAGGTAGAAAGCTATTTAAACTACCAAGGAGACAAATTTTCCACTAGGTTTGATGCCAATTCCATGCTCTATATCACAAAGGCGATTGACTACTTTGATAGGCAAGACCTGTTGGGAGCCAGTTGTGAGTTTCTTTTTGTGAGTTACAGCAGTGACTGGATCTATCCCAGTTCGCAGTCAGAAGAACTTCATCAAATGGCCCAGCAAGCACGGTGCGCATCTCGCCATCTTTGCATTGACTTGCCCTTTGGTCACGACTCCTTTCTACTTGATGGAGAGTTTCAGGGCTCGGCACTAACCCAGGTGCTTTCTCGGAACTCGGGATAGTTTGGCACTGCTTCTAACGCTCTGAAATGGGCCCACAGCACTAAACTTAGGTGGTCGAAAGTGGAGACCAGTTAGACTCCTTACTTTTAATTATTTGCAGGTGTCAACTTGCTACCTCAGAAGTGGTTCTCTAGCCAATCGTGAGTAGAGCCTTGGACGCCACCTTGATTTCGAACTGACCAATGAGTAGATGATTGGACTCATCTCAAGCCCCGAGTAAAAACACACGAGACATGCAGACCTAATCCGCCAGCCATTCTTGACAGTTTCGAGGCTGGTCACCCGGATTTATCAATCAGGAGCCTTTCTTGTTCAGGCAAATCCTGGCAAGAAAGCCGACTCGGCATCAAACATCTTAAGGCATAGTTCCTTAATCTCAGCAGGGCTGCACACAGCCGAAGTGAGTGGATCAAGCATCAAGGCATGGATTGCTGCCTCTTTGCTTCGATGGATGGCCGCATCGGCGGCTAAGTCAAACATCCTCATGTTAGAATCGCATATAGCCGCCATTTGCTTTGGTAACCGCCCATAAACGGTTGGCTGAATTCCATTGCGGTCCACAAGGCATGCCACTTCAACGCAGCCGTCCAAAGGAAGATTTTGGATGAGTCCGCTATTCATGACATTTCCATGGATCACATAGGGCGAATTTTTTTCGATTGCTTCTACAATCCAAGATCCATATTCAAATGTGCGGTCAAAAGTAAGACCTTTGGTGCCATCAAGCAGGGCTTGGCGATTTTCATCTTGGCCCTTGCGCCAAGTGGGCCAATTGTTGGCATAAAAGCTTTCTTCGCCTCTATAACCTGTGTCGGTGTATTTGGCAAGCAGTTCTTTGCGCTTGCGGTAGTAGGGAAGGTATTCGCTTAGATGGCCGCTAGATTCGGTGATAAAGGCACCAAAGTGCAGCATCATATCCGTTCTGACCGGTTCGTTGACCGCGAATTTGCTTGATCGGTCCGAGGCTTGGGCCATGAGGTTAGGGTAAACGCTTTGCCCAGAGCTATCTTCCAATTTGGTGAACCAGGCCAAGTGATTGATTCCCGCGCACTCCCACTTCATGGAATCATAGGGCAGTGAAGCGTAGTCGGCTAGCATTCTTGAGGACCCTTGCACCGAGTGGCACAGTCCAACATGCTGAATTCTGGTGGTTCGACCGGCGGCTAGGCACATCATATTCATTGGATTTGTGTAGTTGAGAGCCACCACATGAGGGCACAGCTCTTCTGCATCCTTTAAAATCTGAAGCCAAATGGGGATAGTTCTTAGCCCTTTGAACAATCCACCAGGGCCGATTGTGTCACCGATATTTTGACTAATTCCGTACTCAAGAGGCAAGTCATTGTCAATCCTCACACATTCTGTGCCGCTAACTTCAATGGCGTTGACAATGTAATCAGCCCCCGGCAGTAATTCTCGCCGGTTTGTTGACGCCAAGACCTTCCATTTTCCCTCGGTTGGCAGATTATCAACAATTTTCTGCATCAGTTTTCGGCTTAGCTCTAGCCGCGTTGGATCAAGGTCTACCAACCTCAGTTCGCCACTAGCCGAGCCTGGAATTAGGGTGATGTCTTTCAGCACAGAATTCGTAAAAAAGCTGCCTGCCCCCATCATAACAACATTGATGGGCCGAGGCATCATGCCGGTAAGTCCGACGGATTCAGAAGGTTTGGAATGCTTGTCGTGAGATTCAGTTGACACAGTTTTTATTTTGACAGCAAGAAAAGATTAAGTAGCTTAAGGGGAAGTAGTTGCAAGTTCAGCCCCAATGTGCCATACTTTTGGACTGTACGCGGGTGTAGCTCAGTGGTTAGAGCGCCGGCCTGTCACGCCGGAGGCCGCGGGTTCAAGTCCCGTCATCCGCGCCACCGAGTGCCGCTGTAGCTCAGGGGTAGAGCAAAGCACTGAAAATGCTTGGGTCGGCGGTTCAAATCCGCCTGGCGGCACCATTTAGACCCGTTTCTTTTAAGATTCATTATATGAGCAGGGCAATCCAATGGGATAAAAGCAAGGGCCGACCGGAGCCTATCGCTGCCTTGAACAAAATTCCAGAATTCGAGAGCGGCGAGCCCTTGGTGTCGATGCAAGAGGCTGCTCCCACTGTGCGCTATTTTCGGCCGCAAGCCATTATGTACTGTCGGAAATCGGTGGCTGAGATGATTGAGTTAGCGGCAAGAAGTCTTCCCAAAGGCTATTATTTAGGGCTCATTGAAGCCTGGCGACCGATCGAACGGCAAGAAAGGATTTATAGTTTTTGGCACGATTCTGCTGCCGAAGCCTTTCCCCAATACTCAAAGGCTCAGCTCCGGCGGGTAGCTTGTCGCTGGGCAGCCCCGACTGACCAAAAGGCGCCGCCTGGCCACTGTACGGGAGCTGCAGTCGATGTAAGCCTGTTGGATGAGAACAATGAGCCGTACGACGTTACCTCGCCCTACGTGCGGTTTCAGGGGGCAAGAACATACACTCTGGGGCTGACAGAGCAAGCTCATCGCAATCGGATGATCCTTGTTGAGGCAATGCTTACCCAAGGCTTTTCAAATTGTCGGGACGAATATTGGCATTACAGCTATGGCGATGCTGGGTGGGCGGTGCGATTGGATAAGCCTAGCTGCATTTATGGGTTGGTTCGGTTGGAACCGGAGCTTTATGCAGAAAATGAGCGTCAGTGGCTAGAAATGTTTAAGGATCGCACCAACCCCTTTATGGAGCAGCCGAAACCGACTGGTTCCTAATTTCAAAGCTGGGCCCGATCGGAATATCTCCTTGGGGAGCAATCAGGATTGAATCGAACTTGAGGTGCACGGGATTTTTGTTGCCTATGTTGACCGTAATTCTGGGGTGCCCGTACTGCATCTGGGTGACGCCAAAGTCATACCAACGATAGCCATAGCCATAAGGAATGACCCCTGGCAATTTGGGTTTAAGAACGGCTCCGTTATAGACTAAGGTCACCTTGGAGACCGAATCTTGGGTGCCAGAAATGGCTATCCAAATATGAACTGGATTGGACAGCATATAGGGAAGGTCGTACTTCAGTTGAAAGGGGCCAACTGGCTGCTGCAGTAAAGATTTGACTTGCCAGACCTCACCGGAAATTGAAGATTGATCGGGCTGAGAGCGCCCATAATTTTGTTTAGAAGGAGAAGCAGCCCCCATAAAGTAGTAGGATCCTAAGCGGGACTGAAGCTGATTCATCGCCCGCTGCATTTTATCAAATGCAGGCCCGGGAGTTCGGTTTAGGCTTCGCAAGGCTTCTCTGTAAGCAAAATCGGGTGATTCAATATCGGCGTGAGAGTAAGCGGGTAGTTTCCTAAACGCTTCGAACCGCTTTGCGATTTCTGCAACTGCACTCTCGGGGGCGGGGGTTTGGGATGTGCCTCGGATCACAATGGGAAGGCTTCCAATATTGAGCTTAATCCCTCCTTTGACATACTTCGCAGTCGAGAAGTCACTGGCCAGAGATTGAATGGTGACCTTTTTAGGATTCGCAAACAAAAGCACTTCGTTAGCTTCCGGTTGGTTGGCCCAAATGACTTCCGCTGGCCCATTATTATCAATCATCCTGTAGCCATTTAAGTTGGATCCCAAAGTTAGACGAGAACCGGTAATCGGAGCAGGAAGCCACCACCTGCCTCCACCAACCATTTGCGGAAAAGCAGGGTTCTCAACTGAATCTGGGTAGTAAATGGCGTTGATCTGGGCCGGCTGACCCATATTGGACTGGCTGCACCATTTGCAAAACGTCTGAAACTGAGCATCGTTTTGCGGTTTCAGATACAAAGATTGAACATTGAGCGATTGAAGATCTTGAACTGCACTCTGAAAATGAGAAGGATCAACCGACTTCATCTTGAGGTTATCCACCACCAGCCAACCTGGTTTTGACCATCTAGAAATGCTGGATTGAGCCTTAGAGGCCGATTCAATGACACTGAGGTGGCCAGTGCCATCAATGCTTGTGGCAAGGCCGTCAACTTCGGTGTTCCCTCCTTCATAGGGAACACCCCAACCGTTCCAAGTTTGGAGAACAGGCACGTTGAGTACTTTATGAATCACGCTGGTGATGTTGTGAAACCGTTGTTGAGCAATTTGGTTTATCGCAGAGTGTAAATCTCTCCAAAACAGGGAGTTTTCTGCTTGAACAGGAATAAGGATTCCTGATTTGGGATCATAAAGGTCTTTGGGTCCACTTGATCCTTGCCATAGGGGTACTAATCTGGCATATTGCTCAAACTTTGTTTGGTCCGACATCAACATCCCCCATGCGCTTGCTACAAACTTGGGATCTTTGTAGAAGTCTCGAAGGTATTGGGCAAACTGTGCCTGGAATAGCTTTCCTGTAGGTACAAAGTGGCTGTCGGGACTAATTCCCGCCGGCATCTCTCCAAGCGGGTCGATAATGCCAGCGAGCCCGCTCGCGTTCTTGAGTGAAAAGATCTGGCTGAGGAGGTGATCTCTCGTTTCATCCATGCCCCGCCAAAGATCCGGCAGCTGCATGGTTTGCTCCAACGGGTAAATCAGCAAAACATGGTTTAAATCATTGCGAGGATTCAAGGCGATATGAAGCAGCCCATTAGGAGTCTCAACAACTCTGTGAAATTTTAGATCGCCGTCTCTTAATGTTGCAAAGATGACGAGCGCCGATTTTGCACCTGGCATATTAAAATCGAGAGTCGTGGGGGTTCTGATTCCCGCAATTCTATATCCAGACGGGTCAATGTCATACCCAAACGCAGGCGCGGCCGCAGATTGAATTTTGATCAAAAATTTGGCGCGAGACTTTTGCAGTTTGGTAACCACCGAGTTCCAATCCTCGCCCTGCAGGGAAAGATGAACGCAAAAGTTCTTAACCCCCAGAGCTTCGGCTTGGTCAATTTTGGCTAATTTGCTGCCTACCGAGAGTCCGATAGGATTGAACAAGGCTCCGTCTCTGACCAGTCCACCTTGGTTGTTAATTTGCCACGAAACTGTGCTTGGAACGGGCCTTGCAGCCACAGTTAAGAGACAGGCCAAGAAGTTGAGCATATAAGATGCAAGACGCTTATCCAGAATCCACCGGTTCAAACGATGGCTGGCTGTTCTTGTCTTTGAAGGTACCCGGAATTGGCCATCTTTCTGCTGTTGGGGCGTAGGGAACTAATTGCGCTGACTCATCCGTGTACCATTGTTATCATGCAAAAAGCATCTGCAAGGTCGGTGATACCTGCTTTTCTTTTAGGAGTCTTAAGCCTGCTTTCTTCTCAGTGGGCCAGGGCCGACAGCAAGGTTCCGTTTTCAATCGAGAGATTAAATGAATTTCCTTTGATTCAAGGCAGGTCGCCAGCGGGCGCCCAGATCAGCCCAGATGGGTCCAAAGTTGTGTTTGGATGGAACCATACAGGGGGCAAAATTCTGAATGTTTACATCTGCGATCTTCCATCCGGCAACATTCACAAAATCCTAGAATCTTCAACCATTCATTGGCTGCCCCAACAGGATACGCCTCCAAAGTCGGAGAAGAAAATGCTTTTGGAAAGGCACAAGCGAGACATGGGGATATCACAGTTTTCTTGGTCACCGCATGGGAATCAAATTGCCTTCCCGTATAAGGGCAGAATCTGGCTGATGGATTCTGACGGGTCGAACTTGCATTCAATGATTGATTCTAATTTAGGCATTTTTCGCCCAGTTTATTCGCCGGATGGCAAATGGATTGCCTTCGAAATGAATAGTAACGTCTTTCGATACAACCGCAAGACGGGAGAGATCAAGCAGCTGACATTTGTATCTAAACCCAAGACTAGAGTCAATCAATTTACCTGGGCTCCCGATTCTAAGAATCTTTTGATCGGCTGGTCTGACTCTTCCAAAGTCGGCACCGCAACTATGATTGACTTCACAAAGGGGAGAGGAACTGCAGTGACTATTCAGCGAGATTGGAACGGTGATCTGAGCGAGGATGTCAAATTTGGAGTTGTCCCCGTGCAAGGAGGGTTGATCCAATTCATTAAGGGCATTCCAACTTCATGTTGGCCTAGCAACGCGGCATGGGCGCCCAATTCTGATTCCATTGCAATTGGGTGGTTCTCTGCCAATTTCCAAGAGTTTTCAATTACGACTGCCGCTTGGCCAACACTGAAATCCGAAGTGATTTATCACGAGAAGGCGCCCGAAAACTATGAATCGGACTGGCGCCCTGTCTTATGGTCAAAAGACTCCAAAAATGTCATTTTTGGTACCGACATTAGCCATGGCAAGTTTATCTTTCGATCTATCTTTGAAGTCAACACCGAGTCTCATCATTTAAGCCCTCTCTTTGTGAAGGGTTATGATGTGGGGGCTGTTCTTCGACCCAAGGATTCCAACCACCTAGTATTGGTGACGGCAGGCAGGAGTCCTCTTTCAACTGAAGTTCGAATTTTGGACGGCGATCACGACAAGGTCATCACGCCTCTGCAGAGCGGCTACGCGACCGCGTCTGAATTTGATTCGGCGGCTCCGCCTCTTGTCAGCAATAATGGCAAGGTCATTGTGTCGATGGTTGGCAATCGAACCATGCCGTCTGAACTTTACTCATTGGCGCCACAGGTCAAAAGGCTTACCTTTAGCCCCACTCCCGCGTTTAAGACCATTCCGTGGGCTAAGGTCTCAGAAGTGACTTTTCCTGGCCCAGAAGGGGCAACGATGCATGGGCTGCTGTTTGTGCCACCCAATTTGGATCAAGCCAAACTTCACCCCGCCGTTGTTAGCGATATCTATGCGGACTCTGCCAAAGATCATTGGGGCGGATTTATGGAAAATCAGCTTGCCATGAACCACCATATGGTAGTGCTGGCAGTAGATTTTCGCGCAAGCTGGGGTTACGGAGGAGCCTTCGACACCGGATATTACCGAAAAATGGGTTTGATTGATGCCGATGAAACCGCGGATGCTGCCAAGTACCTGTCGAGTTTGCCCTACGTCAATAAGAAGCGGCTCGGAATTTGGGGCTGGAGCTATGGAGGATATCTAACCTTGATGACAATGTTAACGAAGCCTGGTTCTTACGATACGGGAGTAGCGGTAGCCCCCGTTACCGATTGGACAACTTACAACGAATGGTACACAAGGCGTCGACTGGGGCTTGCCAAGAACCATCCCAAAATCTATAAAAAAACGTCACCCATTACCTACGCGAAGGGTCTTCAGGGCAACCTGCTCATTTGCCATGGAATCGTTGATAACAATGTGCTGTTCGAAAACACTGCCATCATGATGGAGCGATTCATCAGAGCCAACAAATTTGTTGACCTTATGGTCTTTCCGAAGGATGATCACTCGATCAGCCGAGATTCCAGCCGACCCTATGTGATGGGAAGGATTCTTAACTACCTTGTGACAAACCTAGAGCGTCCATAAAAAGGAGGCCGATCACAATCCGTGGCAGTTGAAGAAGATTATTCAACTGCCGCAGGTTCGTCTTTCGCGCTTGATTTACCACGGCCTCGCTTCTTTACGGTTGCTCCGATTTCGCTGCCGGTTGCTCCTTCTGTGAACTCGGTGTGGATCTTAACCTTGCGCTTAATTTGATCTTTGCTGACTGTTTTCCAATTGACTCGATCGAGCGCCCATTGCCAACCCAAGTCATGGGGCTGATAGGTGAACTCAACTCCTTTTTCCAAAATATCGGAATAAAGGACTTTCAAGTCATCGCGGGACCCAAGAAATTCTTCGCCTGCCGCATGGTTAGAAGCAAGGCCAATAATGACGGTAATCGGTTCTTCTTCGGGGGAATTCTTGGTCACCTTTTTCATAGGTTCCATGGCACCCTCAATGGAGAGAATCCTAGACAGCATGGCGTCAGCTAGTTTTTCGGTATCTTTGGGCCATTCGTAATGGTTGTCATCAAAGCTAGCCAGCGCATGGCGCCCTGCGACGGACAGAGCAGTGGAAATGAGACTGACATCTGTGGCTTTGAGCTTTGGATAGGTTTTTTTAACTTGGTCTATTGTGCTTTCAAGTTTAGTGAGTTGAACCGTTAACATGGAGAGAAATTCTTGCTAGAATTGTAGAGTGTACCTTTTCCGTCCCTTTCGATTCAACTTTCCTCGGAATCCTTGGTCTTGGCTTGTATTAAGTAATTGTGTTCTGCTAGTTGCATTAGCCTGCGGCTGTCACTCTCCGCAAGGCAGTGCCTCGGGGTCTGGAGGCTCTAAAAAGAGCCTGACGGTTGGGGTTGTTTTTGATTCTGGTGGGCTTGGAGATAAGTCCTTTAATGACAGCGCTAATGAAGGGTTAAAGAAGGCAGAGAAAGATTTTGGCATCAAAGCCAAATATGTGCAAAGTGCAAGCGCCAAAGATTATAAGCAAAACATAACCGCGATGGCTCAGGCAGGATGCAACTTGGTTTTTGCAGTTGGCTTAAATCAAGCCGATGCCCTGAAAGAAGTAGCGCCTCAGTTTCCAAACGTCAAATTTGCGATTGTGGATGGAGATGTAGACGCTCCCAACGTGAGGAGCCTTAATTTTGACGAAGAGCAGGGAAGCTTTTTGGCGGGCTATCTAGCGGCAAATGTCACTAAAACCAAAAAGCTTGGGTTTGTTGGTGGAGAAGAACTTGACCTCATCAAGAAATTCCTAGTGGGTTATACGGCTGGTGCCTACTATGCAAATCCAACGGTGACCGTTTTACCTGCAAAGTATGTTGGTGATTGGGATAATGTGGGAATTGCCCACGCCGAAGCCCTCCAGCTGTTTGGGAGCGGCGCAGACATCGTTTATCACGCTGCGGGCCGGGCCGGACTTGGCGTCCTGACGGCTGCCAAGGAACAAGGGAAATACGCAATTGGAGTGGATAGTGACCAAGATGATATTGATCCAGGTTATGTGTTGACAAGCATGATCAAGCGGGTTGATCAGGCGGTCTATCAAACCATTGAAGATACCATTCAAGGCAAATTTACCCCCGGGATTAAGGTTTATGACTTAAAATCCAACGGTGTAGGGCTTTCCGATATGAAGTACACAAAGTCCAAAATCGATCCTAAGGTTCTTGCGGGGCTAAGTCAAGTTAAGCAGGATATTATTAGTGGCAAAATTAAGGTTCCATCTACAGAAGCTGAGTTGGCAGCCTTTGAAAGCAGTCTCGGGCAGGCAAAGCCTAAAACCGGATCGTGACTAAGCGCCTAGAATAGAGTCTGCTGCGTAGATAGCCACCGTTTCGTTGTTGTTTTCCGCAATCAGTTGTCCATCGCTGCCAATGCCAATCGCACGCACCGGATGGCCAGTTGGAGGCTGATAAATGGTTCCAGGTGTGTCATCAAAGACTGCCCAAGCGTCTGCTAGCTGTTGCCACGATTCTGGATTTGGCAACAGTTCTAGCCGAGTTCCGATGAGCTCTAGCACGCTTAACGGGTCAAAAACTTGGCCGTGAGCTTGGTACAAACTGATGGCGCGATCCTGGATTTCTTCAGGAAATGTTCGCTGGTTGAGATTGATTCCAACCCCAACAACCGTGATCTTATCGCCTTGGGGAGTGGACATCACTTCGGTTAAGATTCCGCCAACTTTCTTCTTTGCGATGACAAGGTCGTTGGGCCATTTCAACTGGCAGTGAATGGCACCAGCTGCGGCGATGGCAGTTGCCATTCCAAGCAAGTGGGGTTTGGGATGGTTGATTTCATCCCAAAATAGGATAGAGCAAGTCAGGGAATCGTCCAAAGAAGAAATCCAAGTGCGCTGAAATCTGCCCCTTCCTGCCGTTTGCATTCTTGCTAAAATCGCGCCCAGTTTTCGATATGTTCTTAAAGCTTCTTGGGCGAGGTCTTGAGTTGAAGGCGTTTCTTCTACCCGTTCTAACCCATAACCCAAGGGATTTTTCATGGGATAAGTTCAACTTCCATGTGGATGGCAAGAGAAGGAGCCGAGTGGGTGATTGATCCCACCGAAATAAAATCAACTCCGGTCTTGGCATACTCCTCTACGGTTGTGAGATTCATACTTCCACTGGCTTCAAACAGGGTCTTTCCTTTATGTTTTTCGACAATCTTGGCGGTTGTGTTGGGGCTCATGTTGTCAAGGAGCACGATGTCGGCTCCGGCTTGAATGGCTTCTTCTACCTGCTCTTCCGTTTCGCATTCAACTTCAAGTTTTAGCAAATAGTTGCCGCTGAGCCGGGCGGATTGTACGGCACTTGTAATGGATCCGACCGCAGCGATATGATTATCTTTGATTAAAATTCCATCAAAAAGTCCGATACGATGGTTGCTTCCCCCACCGCACCTCACCGCATATTTTTCTAAGAGTCGAAGCCCCGGTGTTGTCTTTCTGGTGTCTATGATTTTGCAGCCATGGGCCCCAACCTGATGAACAAATTTGCTGGTGAGGGTCGATACTCCGCTGAGTCTCATTAGATAGTTCAGACAAGTCCGCTCGCGGGTGAGTAAGGTTTTCGCGTTTAGCTTGCCATAAGCCACAATATCGCCTTGTCGGACATGGGTGCCATCTTGGGCGTTCAGATTCAGAAAATCTTCTTCATTTTCGGGTTCTGGATCAAATAGGTACTGCAAAATCCCCAGCCCGCATAAAACGCCGCTTTGCTGAACCTCCATTCGCCACTCGCAAGTCAGATCGTTCCTCAAAAGTCTATTGGTGGCATCTCCTGGGCCAATATCTTCTTGCAGAGAAGTTTCAACATGGGACATCCAGCCAATCGGAGGTTCCCCTAACCACGGATTTATTTGGTGAAGACTCATTTAGTTCATTTCTAGCCCCGAACGGGCCGCAATTTCTTCAATTAAGAGTTCATAGGGTACTTCATGTCCGTCTCGATTCCACCCAATTGGCGCTTTAGCAACTCCTGCCACAACAAAAGCATAGGGTTGGATGGTTAGCAATCCCAGCTTGTGTTTGAACTTTGCCTTCAGCCCTTCTATTTCCAACCCAGAGATATCGGCGTACTTGATTTCTTCGGACTTAGATCCAGAAACAACAATAATCGAACTTTCGTTAAGGACGTATTCATGGGCATCCATTTTTGATTTGGCCACTTCTGTATAGGCGCTTTTGGCAACCTCAAAAAGGGCTTTGCCCGCTGAATAAAGGCGCTCTTTGGGCGAGCTACCTCCGAACTGCGATTTGGTTCGCACTGCTTGTTTAGACAGCCGCTCTGCCTTTTTCAGGCCCGCTTCTGCCGAATCGGTGAGCCAAGTTAAAGATGCTGCCGGTCTGTACCTAATCATAGATTGAGCCAATTTCGGCCAACAAATTGCGCTGACCTACGTTTATATTGGACGTACGTTCGGCCCAAAGTCTGCCTTGTAGTACTCAATACTGTGGCTTCCTGGCTCAAAAATATCATCAATCTGCCTTAAGATTTTTTCGGATAATTTCAGCTGGCAGGCTTCTGCCGACTCTTTAAGCTGTTCGATGGATCTGGCGCCGATGATCGGGCTAGTGACACCGGGCTGATTGGCAACCCATGCAAGGGAAATAGCAGCCATTGATTTTTCATTACGGTCAGCAAGGGCCTTAAGCCTCATTAACTTTGGCTTTGGCACCTGTTTGAGCCGGTCTGCAGGGTCGCTGGAACTGTATCTTGCCCCCGTGCCAGAGCCATCTAAATACTTTCCGGAAAGAATTCCGCCGGCAAGCGGTGACCACGGTATGACACCCCAGTTATAGGTTCTGCAAAACGGAAGCAAATCCCTTTCGATTCTTCGGTCCAACAAATTGTAGGGAGGCTGCTCCGTGACAAAACTGTTGATTCCAAGTGATTTAGCCACATAGTACGCCTCGCATGCCTGCCAACCGGCAAAAGTAGAGCAACCTGCATACCGGATTTTTCCTTGGTGGATAAGGTCATCGAGGGCTCTCAAGGTTTCATCAATTGGTATGGAAGGCTGAGGACGGTGGATCTGATAGAGGTCAATCCAATCCGTCTTGAGTCTCTTTAGCGACGCGTCGCACGCCTCAATAATGTGCTTTCGAGAATTGCCAAACATGTTGGGGTCTGTATCATGCATCTTGCCGTGGCACTTTGTGGCGAGCACGACTTTTTCTCGACTGCTTTTTAGGGCTTTGCCAAGAATTTTTTCCGAAGTGCCCCTTGCGTAAACATCGGCGGTATCAAAAAAGTTAATACCGAGGTCAATTGCTGCCGAAACAATATCTTGCGCAGTTTCTTCATCAGAACCCCAATCTTGAGGTTCCCAGCCAAACGTCATTGTGCCAAGACATGCAACCGAAACTTGCATGCCGGTTCTGCCTAAACTTCGGTAAATCATTTTAGTTGCTGAGCATTAGGATCGGCGGCAAGGACTACGGCGGTCCCATAGGCCATGACTTCAGTGACACCTTGTTGGAATTCAGTGGCATCGTATCTCATTCCAATAACCGCGTTGGCTCCGACTTGAGCCGCATGCTGGATCATGAGCTCATAAGCTTCCATCCTTGATTGTTCGGCAAGATTGGTGTAAACCGAAATATTGCCTCCAAAAATCTGCTGAATAGAACCTGCAAAACTGCCAACTGCAGACGTTGAGCGGACCGTGATACCTCTTACAATCCCCAATCCTCGAACAACCTTGTATCCATCGAAACCATTTCCAGTAGTGACCCAAGCATGAATGTCTGAACTCATATCTTGGGACTATAGCCGAAATCACAAAAAATTGCCAACCTACCCTCCTAAAACTGGGGTTGGTTGCCAATCGGAACTTAAAAAATCAGATTGGTCGGTACTGAATGCTTCTTGATCGTGGCATGTAAACCGGTACCTGAACCTGAATTGTCCCATCCTGGCTGATCAAAACCTTGACCGGATATTTGGGGTTGTAGCGGTTAAGAACAGAATATCTATTGCCGCTTATTTGCTTAACCTGGACCAAAAAATCGTAGACGGTTGAAGCAAATGGCGAACCTGCGCCAACCATGAGAGTCTTCTGATCGTTTGGACTCTGCAAAAACTCAGAAACGTAGTTTTCGCCAATGTCGTGGTAGATTCCCAACCAAAGTTCACGGTTTAGCGTCCACCTCTTTGGTATCTTGGTATCTCTCGCGATCATTGCCGTTGCGGTTCTATCAACTCGGCTGTACACTGGCGTCCAATCTGGCTGAATGGAATAGGATTCACCATCGTCTATAAAATCACCACCCAAGACCTCGGCAAGGTGGTTTAAGAACTTCTTTTCAGGCTCGTTCGTAACAACCGCGGCCAGTGCCATGGGGCGGAAGAGCCAAAATATGGTCAGGGGATGTTTCCATTTCACTTTTGTCAAGTCTCCAACCTTAATCGCACCATGCTTTTGGCTATTCCAGGTAATTAAACCGTCTTTGTCCATCTTATCAAGACCAGTTGCCGTTGCCCTTGGTGAGGGAACATAAGCGTTTGTCAGTCTCAAAAACCACTCTTCTGGATACACCTTATCGTGCAGAAGATACTTTCCACCGCCAATAAACCCAAACGGGGTCTTTTCTGAGATTTCTGAATACGCATCAGAAGTCTTTTGGACGTCAATCGTCATTGGCTTGAGATGGTAGTGCTTTGAGTACACGATCATCGCATTTGTTTTGGTTGCGTTTGCGATCGCGCTGATAAGGTCAGTAGGTGATCCGCCCTTAAATTGAATAGGTGAAAGGCCAACTGCAAGGGCCAGTGCAATAAACATCTTTTCAATTGTTTAGACGAATCAAGTTGCAGAATGTGCCACTAGCCGTGATCCAAAATGGTAAGAAATGGAATTTTTGGCCGGTTTTAGAACTAAGATGCGGCAAGAGATGCCATACTTTATTGAAAACCAAGGAGTTTTCATGACCTCATTTCGCGAGGGACTAAGTTTCGACGATGTCCTTCTCATTCCTAAAGAAACCGAAGTCCTACCAAACGAAGTTGACACATCAGCCCTGCTTTTGCCGGGCATAACCCTCAAAGTCCCCATTGTTTCCGCACCGATGGATACGGTGACAGACGCCCGTCTTGCCATCGCCATGGCCAGAGAAGGCGGAATCGGCGTGATTCACCGCAACATGCCGATAGACGCCCAAGCTAGCGCAGTCGATCGGGTTAAACGATCTGAAAGCGGGGTGATTACCAAGCCGTTCAGCCTGCAAGGAAGTGAAAGCATTCAAGAAGCTGTTTCCCTGATGGAGCGGTATCACATCTCTGGAGTGCCGATCATTGATGAGGACGGCCGTTTGGTGGGAATCCTCACGAACCGAGACATTCGGTTTGAGACAAATTATCAAAAGCAGATTAAAGAGCGCATGACCAGTGAAAAACTTGTCACGGCTCCGGTAGGCACAACTTTGGAACAGGCAGAGAAGACTCTTGCTGAACACAGGATAGAGAAACTTCCGATTGTTGATGCTGATGGCAAACTAAAGGGCCTCATTACGATTAAAGACATTCTCAAAGTGAAGCAGCATCCCCTTGCCACAAAAGATAAAAAGGGCAGGCTTGCGGTAGGTGCCGCAATTGGTGCTTTGCGAGAACCTTATGAGCGTGCAAAAGCCCTCATGGAAGCTGGCGCCGACTTTGTTGTTATTGACGCGGCTCATGGCCATTCCAAGGGAGTTGTGAACTGCCTGAAGATGCTTAAGTCCAAACTGCCGGATCTCATGGTGATTGCCGGTAACGTAGCCACCAAGCAAGGGGTCAAGGCACTCTATGACCTCGGTGCAGATGGATTACGGGTAGGGATTGGAGCTGGCTCCATTTGCACCACACGGATCGTGGCTGGGGTTGGGATCCCTCAATTTACTGCCGTCCAAGAGTGTGCTGAGGAGGCACTTAAGCTAGGCATTTCGACCATTGCTGATGGTGGCATCCGATCGAGCGGAGATATCGTGAAGTGCCTAGGGGCAGGAGCCACAACCGTCATGATGGGAAACATGTTTGCGGGTTGTGAAGAAAGTCCCGGAGAAATTGAAATTTTCAGGAATCGGGCCTACAAAGTCTATCGAGGCATGGGTTCGGTTGGAGCCATGAAGCAGGGAAGCAGCGATAGGTACATGCAAATCAAGGAAGCCGGTGCGGTTATTGTTCCCGAGGGGGTCGAAGGACGTGTTCCGTTCAAGGGACCACTTAGCGAAACGATGGCCCAATTGTTAGGGGGCCTAAGAAGCGGAATGGGATATGCAGGAGCAGAATCTTTGGAGGCGCTTAGAGAGAGAGCCGAATTTATTAAAATTACAAATGCGGCTCTACGAGAAAGCCATCCTCACGATATCAGCATTACAAAAGAACCGCCGAATTACAGTTCACCATACGGCGGCTCTGAGTCTGAGTGAGACAGTTGGGATATATCCCAACTGTCTCACTTTTTCAAGGACAAGAGGTGTTTTGCGGTCAGCGCATTTTTAATGGTGGGCATGAGGGCTGTCCCTCGGAGCTGATTCTCGGTAGCCAAAATTTTGCCAGTTGACCCATCAACCAAAAGCACGAAAGGAATTCCTTCCACGCCGTACGTTTTCACCAAAGAGACATCCCAAAACTTGCCTTCGTAAATTTGGGGCCAAGTCATTTTGTGGCTTGCCGTAAAGGACTTGACAAGATCGGCCTTGTTGGCTTGATCAAGGGAAACGCCAAGAATGTCAAACCCATTCGAGTGGTATTTCTCGTATGCGGCTGTACTGTAGGGAATTTCACCTTTGCAAGGTTCACACCACGTAGCCCAAAAATCTAGCATCACGATTTTTCCGGCATAGTCTTGAGGAAAATGAACGACCTTGCCACTCAAGAGCTTTTCTGTGAAAGGCACCACCTTGCTGCCGACGCTAAAATCGGGAGGTAGAGGAATTTCATCAACCTTCTGCGTGGAGGGCACAAATGTAGCGACTCCCGCGTTGACATCTGCTCCTGCAAATTGAAGTGTTGTCCCGTTGATGTTGATTGGCTTCGCGCCAAAGTACTCTTCGGCTTGGCCGCTAATCGAGCCGTTTCCACGCCTGTCGATTCCGATCATGGCTTCGGCTAGACCTTTTTTCTTGTCGGTAAAGGCGGTAAGGCTTGAATCACCAAGATACACCGGATAAGCAGTCGCTCCAAATTTAATTTTTGATTTGAATCCAAAGTCGTTGTAAATGATCAAGTCGTTGGCGATCGATTTTCTCTGAGGATCCTTGGGATCAAAGGAATAGAAGCCAATCGAAACTGCCTCTCGCTTTCCTTTAAAAGAAATCATCATTTTGGCCCGGCCCGTGTACATGGTTAAGTCAATTGTCTTTGCGTCGGCACCGTTTCCAACTACTGTGTGGTAAACATTTGGCATCCAAACCAAGCCAGGATCATTGCCAAATTGGCCGTCCCCATTCGAATCAAACCAAATTTGTGCTTTTCCGCTTGGGTTTCGACTTAAGACAAACGTGTAATGCTTGTTTTCGTAGTTGATCGTGGCAAATTGAGGGTTGACGGCCTGAGCAGGCAAGGGACCCAATCCCTGAGGGCGCTGGGTTGATAAAGGCAAAAGGGTGGGTAAGTAGCCGCCGATAATGCTGCTGAACTTGTTTGGAATTAGCGACAAGGGGATTTTTTGCGAAGAACCTTGAGCGGTGCCAAACTTTGGCATCACGGCAAGGGCGAGGAGTGGAGCAAATACCATTTCTATACTATTGACGATTTTGCTTATCAAATGCTCTCAACAATCAATCGTGAAGCAAAAAAGTTCGACGAATTACGTGGGGTTTTGGTCTGGCTTTTTGGGTGCCCTCGTCTCTTGTTATCGAAAACTCATCGGTAACCGTAAAATAGATAGGAATGAAGTTCCAAAACCCAAGGGGGACGGCCGATGTATTGCCGATTGACTCTGCGAAATGGCAAGCGCTTGAAAATTCCTTCCGAAAAACAGCCGGCCTGTACGGCTACAAAGAAATTCGGACCCCTACCTTTGAAGATACCGAGCTTTTCCAAAGAACTTCAGGGGAGACAAGCGACATTGTCTCCAAGCAGATGTATTCGTTTGAAGACAAAGGCGGCCGCAACCTCACTCTCAAGCCAGAAGTAACTGCTTCTGCCCTGCGAGCCGTGATTCAGAACAACCTGTGTCCAACTGGCTCCCAGCTTCGACTCTACTATTTGTCTCCCATTTTCCGGTATGAGCGACCTCAAAAAGGACGCTTTCGAGAGGCCCACCAATTTGGGTTGGAACTTTTAGGTGTTGCTTCGGAATTGGCGGACGCAGAGATTATCCAAGCTACGACTCAGTTCTACCGCTCAATTGGCTTAAAAGACTTAACCGTGTTGATCAATTCTTTAGGCAGGGAACAGGCCAGAGCTAGCTACCGAACCGCACTTTTAGAGTTTGCTGATTCTTACTTAACAACCTTGGACCTCGAAGCCCGAGCCAAAATCGAGAAAAACCCATTAAGGATGCTGGACAGCAAAGACCCTGATGTTATCGAGCTAATGAAGTCGGCTCCTTCCATTTTGAGCTTTTTAGAGTCGGAATCTCAACTGAGGTTTGGTCGGCTGCAAGAGTATCTGACCGCTGCTCAAATTCAATTTGAAGTTCGGCCAGAAATAGTCCGCGGGCTTGACTACTATACGGAAACGGTATTTGAAGTGCAATCTGACCTCCTTGGCGCCCAGGGTGCCCTTTGCGGCGGCGGACGGTACGACGGGCTCATTGAGGAACTTGGTGGCCCTCCAACTCCGGCAGTGGGGGTTGGGATGGGGGTTGAAAGGGCCCTAATGGTTCAAGAAGCGGCCGGAATTAATGTGGCCGGCAATGAGCTTAAGGTCTTTGTGGTGAGTATTGGAGAGGGAATTATGCCAACCGCCCAAACCATCGCATTAAAACTACGCGAAGCAGGGATTTCTACGATGTTGGATCTTAGCTGCAAAAGCTTTAAATCTCAGCTAAGAATGGCAGACAAAGAAGGAGCACAGTTTGCGGTTTTTGTGGGGGAAGATGAAGTTGCAAAAGGGGAAGTGACGGTCAAAGAGTTTTCAACCGGAAAGCAAGTTGAAGTCCCCATTGAAAACCTTGCGCAAGCTTTGAAGAGCCAATGAAACTCGGCTTCTTTCTGCGTTGTCTCACCGGACTAGGATCGATGGCTCTCGCCTCGGTGGGTCTGGCTCAAATTGCAAGTCTGAAAGCCACTATGGATCTTCACATTTCATTTCAGGAACTGGGAAGTGATGCAAGCGGGTTTCATACTTACGATCCTTTCGGTCGATTCAGTGTTTTTGAACTCAATGCCCTAACAATTCAAGACTTTCATATCTTCGTGGCTCAACCTTTAGAGCGGGTGCCTAACGACCCCGACCATGACAGTTTGCAAAGCTATTACATAGAGAATCCCGACGTGTGGAGAGTTGGCAAGCAGTTTGTTCATTTTGGTGCTTCTCATATCCTTAAAGACAATGTGCTGGCGGTTCGGTCGGACCAAGTCATTGCCAGCTTAGGACTGCCAGTTTCGGTTATAGCCTGTGACGGAGGCAAAAACCTGCCTCAGGGGATCGTGGTGAATTTTGGAGGCAATTACGGGCTTTCGATTGCGGTCGGAGATAATTTTGGCATTTCAACAACAAGTCTTCTTGCGGTTCGATTGCCAAGCCAGTCTCCCGGAAGCGGAAATGGCTATCGGAGAGTTTATGACGCATGGTACCAAGTCAACACCGGCCATTATCACTATTGGGCAGAGGCGGCAGCCCTAAAGAATGGAAATTCGACAACGGCCCTGGATGACTTCGTTTCATCTTTGGGTGTAACGTACTATCCGATGCCTAGAAAAAGCGTCACTTTTTCTATTGCTCATGATTCAAATCAAAATGCGGACTTCTATGCCGTCTCGGCAGAAATCGGGCTTGCTAAGAACTTATCTTTAGGGCCCTTTGTGCGGTTTAAGAACGGAAATTTGTTTGATGCGAGCCTGAGTTTGAACATTAAGATATAATTTTTGCTATCCATGAGCACTTCACGCCGCGCCTACGATTTGCTTCGCGCGTTTGTGAATCAAGAAAAAGAAGCCTTCGCATCTCGTCAAAACTCCTTTGATGGATCGGCTGCCAGTGAACTTGAAGAAGCCATCGCTAAGCCTTGGACGATTCAAAAGCAAACGCCTGCAAAAGGACCTACGTCCTTGCCGGCGGCTGACCCAAAGGGTCGGGCAAGGATCGTACTGGGGGTTGCAGAAACCGATGATTTTGGGGCGATCCATCGCAGATATGAAAGCTTGATGAAGCGGAGCGACCCCGAGAATTTTCCAGCAGGAAGCGAAGAGCGGTTTACAGCCGAGCGGATTCGCAGATTGGTTGTCGATGCATACCGCTTGCTTTCCGATGCTGTTGATGAAACCGAGCGCAGGTTTGGATCCCTAGAGATCGAGTAGCTTTTTGGAGGCAAGTTTCCAGATTTTTTGGTGAGCAGAAGGCATTGGCAATTCGCTAAGGGCACTGGCCCTCACAAAGTTGACGCCTGACATTTTTCCATGAACTTGTTCCAAGCAGACAGCAAAGGTGATTTTGTGGTGAGTGACGGTGTGAGTAACCCGTCCAATCGCGTTCGGTTTCTCAGTTTGATCTAAGGATTGGTCCAACTGTTGGGTTGGGAAGATAGTCATTCCTTCCCACCAATTACTTTGTTCAGCCTGGATCAATCCAATTTCAAGTTCCTCATGATGCACCCTCCAGTAAACGATGGCAGCAAGATGCAGTTCTACGGCTCGCTTTCGAACTGGCTTTTCTGGGACTTGTTCGACAATTCCCAAGCGATGAGCAAGGCAGCAAGATTTAAGTGGGCAAGCCTCGCATTTGGGGGCTAATGGTCGGCATAGAGTTGCCCCTAACTCCATGAGGGCCTGATTCCAATCTCCCGCGCGACTGGAAACAAGGTTCTTGGCTGCCCACTTCCAAGCCCTTTTATCTAATTGAGAAAATGAGGATTGATCTGCTGTAAGCCGAGCATAAACCCGCTTAATGTTTCCGTCTACTGTTGGAGTTGGCAGTTTTAAGGCAATGCTGGCTATTGCCCCTGCCGTGTAGTTCCCGATACCCGGCATTGCCTTCCAGCCTTCTAATGAAGGAGGCCAACCTTGGGTATTTATGATCTGAGCTGCCTTGTGAAGGTTTCTTGCCCTGCGATAATATCCAAGTCCTTGCCAGGCAACTAAAACCCTTTTCATGTCGGCAAGGGCTAGTGATTCTACAGTAGGGAAGGCCTCCATCCATTTTTCGAAATAAGGAATACAAGCTGCTACCGTGGTTTGTTGTAGCATAACCTCGCTGATCCAAACTCGATACGGGGTTGGATTTGCCCTCCAAGGTAAATTTCGAGACGACCCGTCAAACCACTCTAATAGCCGCTGTTGATCTACCTCAGATAGGGATTCAGGGTTGCCGGTTGTCACGAAATCCCAAGGCTTTCTAGCGCCTCTCTAGGATTCGGATGTTCAGAAATAGCTCTGCCGATGACCAAATAGTCGGCTCCGTCTTCAAGGACTGTTTTTGCGTCACTTGTTCTCTTTTGGTCATGCAAATTGGCACCGACGGCCCGGATTCCAGGGGTTACAATCAATTTGTTTGGACCCAAGAGCTTTCTTAAGGACTTAACTTCCATGGGCGAGCAAATCATGCCATCAAGGTTAGCCTCAACCGCAAGCTGACCTAAAACTTCGAACTGCTCTTCAACGGTCCGAGGGATTCCAAGGTAGTTTTGCAGCATCGCGTCATCCAGTGAGGTTAGTACTGCGACCCCAACTATAGCTGGGCTAGGATTGATCTTAGCCGCTTCTTCCATGGCTGCTTGGAGCATATGCAAGCCCCCTGATATGTGAACCGTCATCATCCAAACTTCCCGCCGCGCTGCCTCTTTGACGGCAATTGCAACGGAATTTGGAATATCGTGAAACTTCAAGTCAAGAAAAATCCGAGTCGCTCCTGCATCCTGAAGGCGGGGAATAACATCAAGCCCGTGGGCAAGCGTCAGAGCGTGACCTATTTTATAGGCACCGACTAAATCCCTTGTTTGATAGACCGCATCTAAAGCAGAATTAAGGTTGGAAGTGTCAAGAGCGCAGATTACTTTTTTGAACGACATTCAAAATTTCAGGATACCTGCAACCCAAGTGAGGTTTTCGGTTCAGGGTGTCAGACAGCTTTAGATCTTAAACGCCCAATCCCCTGATCTGATAAAGTTGGTTTTTCCTCTCAAAAACCGGCCCAGATCATCGGTAAGGGCTAGTTTAGCATCGCCGGTTTCAGGAAGAAATGAGACGTTGCCAATCACAATAAGTCCCCTTTCGGCGCCAGATCCAACAATTGCCATCGCGCAACCTTGATTAAGATCAATGGTTGTGCCTTGCCATGAAGCGGTGTTGTTTTCGATTTTAATGCCTACGCTCTGGAAAAGCCTTTGGATATTTTTTTGGTCCGACATGTTAGAACCAATAATAAGAGCCTTGCCGGCTAGGTCTTTAGGAACCGAATCTATGGCTTGCAAACTGCCAAAAGCCTTGGCGAAATTTCCAAGCCCCAATTTTGTAAAGCTTCTCAAAGCCTTTTGAATGGTCATCCGAGGGTCTGCACTGGAAAGCTTGTGGATTAACTGATCGTAGGGATCGAAAGTCACATGGTGGAATCCTTGAGGAATGGTTAGTGAGTAATTTTCTGACTTTCCTTTTCCCGTAATTTCAAAGGATTTCAGTTGGGTTTGATTGGAGTTCCACAGCATAAAATTGGCTTTCATGCGGTATGGCTTGCCGTGAAATTGAATATGAAAGAGAAGTTTATCATCAACTTCTTTGACATCGGAGATGGAAAAATCGGGAACCCCTGGTTGATCAATCCACTGGTTAAAAAACCACTTGAAGTGAATGCCTTCAACTTCTTCGACTGCATTTTCAAAGCCAGACCATTCGCCAGGGTGACTAGAGTCATGATTTTTAATCCACCTCTGGCAGCACGCCATCATCTTTTTGTAGCCAACTTCTTGCTCTAGCTGCATCAAAACAAAGGCCCCCTTGCTGTAGCCAAGGTAGCTGGCTATGGGCCCCTTAAACGCGCCTCCGGTGGCAATGGGGACATCGGTGCCGTCTGCGTATTTCCCGTGACCAAACGAAACACTTGGGTGATCAATAAATGCGGTTTCTCGCTCAGACTGATTGCCGATCCCACCGTGCTGCATGAAGTTATTAACCGAGAAATCGGCAAAGCTTTCGTTCCAAAGCGAATGTAAATACGTATTGGAGATCAATCCACCCCACCATGTGTGGCTTGGTTCGTGAGGATCTTCTCCGGGCATGGAAGGGTACGTGGCAAAAGAGTATGCCTCTAAGGCAGATCCTCCAATGATCGGTTGAATCACAGGTCCGTAAGAAGAAAAAGGAAACTTGGCAAAAACTGAAGAATAGTATTCGATGACAGGAGGATAAAACTGAAGCTCCTTTTTCATCATTGCCGTAGAATCCACCAGACTCCAAACATGGTAAGTGATTCCATGGACAACTTGAGAAACTTCTTTAAAGGGGCCTGCCGAGAAAGAGCAAATTGAAACTGGAAGCGGCATTGAATACGTCCAAACTCGATCCTCTCCATCTAGCTTTACCGACACAAGGTTGCCCTGTCCAATGGCCTTCCAACCGGAAGGTATTGTTGCGGCGATGGAGTAGGCGGCGGGGTTGCGGGCAATCATCGGATACCAGTAATCGTCCGACAATAAAACACCGCCGTTATCAACATCGCCCGCATAATACGGCCAATGAACAACTCCTTTGTAGTGGAGGGCAAGTTTCGATGTTCCAGCGGGAAGGTTAAATAAGGCAATTCCCCCTGCTTGCGTAAAAGGAACGAATTTGGAGCCTTGTTTGATGGATAGGATCTTATAATCTGTTCCAATCCTTAGAGAGGTAAGCCCCTCGCTGCGGCGATCTATTGTGGTTAGAGAATGAAAGTCTGCCTCGTGAGTTGGCAAACGAAAGGATACTGCCATTTTGTTGAAGGCAATTCTGGCTCCTAAATTTTGGTCCTCTGGAATATAGTGAAGCTTGTTTCCTTTGACTTCAAACCATAAAGCCCCGATATCTTCGGCGGTGAGTTCAGACCAAAAAACTAGGTACTTCTTATTGCTGTCGTCGGGCGAAAGCAAAGAATCAACATGCCAGGGGAATTGGAGTCCAGCCCCATAACAGCCACCGGTTTTAATACATTCAAAAGGCTGTTGCTTAGCAGATGAGGGGTCTAAATATTGGTTTAGAGAAGCAACATCACGTTTTTGTACCAGCTCTAAAAGTTGGGATTGTCTGACTGAAGTGGCCTTGTGGACGGCGGGTGTTGGGTAGAACACACCTCTATTCTGGTACATTCTTCGGTGGCGATGTAGCTCAGTTGGTTAGAGCGAACGGTTCATACCCGTTAGGTCATCAGTTCAAGTCTGATCATCGCCACCAAACTTCTGCCCTCTTCAATCCATGGAAGGCTATTCGGTGCGCAGGGCAACAATTGGGTCAAGCTTGCTTGCCGACATTGCCGGATAAAACCCAAAAATCATGCCAATCGCGGCACTGAAGGCGGCGGCCATGATTGCGGCAGTTATTGGGAACGGTGCCGTGAGTCCACCCGCAACCGGCCATTGCTTGACCATTGTAAAAAGGGTGACAATCTGGCCAAGAAAGTAGGCAATTCCCATTCCAATAAGCCCGCCAACCAGGCTGAGTGTTGCACTCTCGATAAGGAACTGGATCAAAATACTTCCTCTTCTGGCTCCCACTGCCTTTCTAAGCCCGATCTCACGGGTCCTCTCAGTCACGCTGACAAGCATAATGTTCATGATTCCAATGCCACCAACCAACAGCGATAAAGCGGCAATGGCGGCAAGAATGGCGCCGCCAACTCCAATCACACTGTTGAAGACCCCTAATATGGATTCACTGGAGTCAATGCGATAAACCTTTCGATTGCCGGATTTAGCCATCAGGGCTTCCCAGACGTCTTGCATCGCCTGTTTGGTCGGTATTCCTGGTTTGGCGCGCAGCATGATAAAGCTTAATTTATCTCCGCCCTGCCACTTTTTCTGAGCCGTGGAAATTGGCAGCAGCAGGATTTTTGAGGTGGAATCTCCCAAGAAAGTTTGCGATTTGACAACTCCGACAATTTGCAAAGCGATGCCATTCATCGTCACAAAGTGGCCCATGGGATCTGCGGTGCCAAACAATCGAGAGGCTATTCCTTCACCGATCATGCAAACGTTGGCGTAAGTATCAACATCATTTTTTGTGATTTCCCTTCCTTCAAGAAGGTCGAAGTGATTAAGGGCAATGAAGTTTTGATCGACCGCAGAAATTCTAGGACTATCAACTTCTTGGGCGCCGTAAACCACCTTTTGGGCGGTTGGGTTGACCACTCCAGTAACCATCTCGATGCTTCTGACCCTCTTCTTGAGGTACTCAAGGTCCGAAGTGTGAAGTCCATCGATGCTTCCTAGGGTTTGCCCCTGCATTTTGCGGCCCGGGTCATAAAACAGAAAAATTTGGTCTGATCCAAGCTTTTGAAATTGATAAGTTAGGTAGGCCTGAAATCCATTAGAAACCATGACAATGAGCGTCACGCTCATAACGCCAATGATCACGCCTAGCATCGTCAGGAATGCCCGCAGTTTGTGCTGAGAAAGCATCATGAGGGCGGTACGGAAACTGCCCAGAAACACTAATTGCCTCCGCCAAACTGCATCATGCCCTGCATGGAAGGACCTGTAAATTTGGGCCTTTCAAGCACTTGACCTTCGGTTGCCCCAGACTTCAGTTCTGTAAAAGTTCCGTTTGTAAGCCCAAGGGTGACTGATTCGCGGACTGCCTGGGCGGGTTTGCCACCCTTTGCTTTGGCGATAGTGGGCAGAACCATTAGGAAACTTCCATTGGAGTCATGGCCAATGTCTTCCACGGGGGCGTAGAGAACATTGTCAACTTCCGCGCTAGTAAGGCTGCACTTTGCAGACATTCCCGACCGCAGCATCGAAACATCGCCGTTGAGTGTTACTTCAACCGCAAACTGAACAACCGCATTGGTGCTTGCAGTTGATGTTGTGGTGCTGCTAGCTGCCGAATTTGTCGAATCAAGGCTGCTTGGGTCAATTCGTGTTACGGTGCCTGTGAATTTGTCATTGGGAAAAGCGTCAACGCTTACGTCCGCTTTCATTCCCACTCTCATTTTGGCTACGTCAATCTCGTTTACGTCCATTTTGACCAGCATTTTGCTGCGGTCTTCGATCAAAACGATGGGGGTGCCGGAGGAAAATGAACTTAAGCTAGAGACCAATTCACCAACTTGGATTTCCCTCTTTGTTACAATTCCGCTTACCGGCGCAGTCACTTCGGTATAGCCAAGAAGACGCTGACTATCGGCTAGGCTTGAGGCAAACTGAGATGCAGTCTGGGCCGACGCGGAGACGTCTTGCTTCATGATCGGTGTGTCTTGAAGCGCGGCCCTTGCTTTTGCCTCGTTGGCAAGAGCTGCTTTATAGTTTGCTTTTTGAATTTGAATCTGGGCCAAATTAGCATTTGCGGAAGCCAAATTGGCTTTTGCGACCGCAACCGCTTGCGCTGCTTTTGCAGTCTGAGCCTGAATTTGATCATGGAGACGCTGGCTGTTGACTTTTGCAGTTTGGAGTCTGGCTAAAGAAAGATTATTTTGGAGCTCGTCATCTTCGACCGTCTTTTTGCTCACAAATCCTTTTGCGTAAAGGTCTTGATCACGCTTCAACTGGGCCGAACTGTTGCTGAGATTGGCTTGGGCTTCTTGGAGCGCACTCTGGGTGCTTGCCTCTAAAGTTGGAATTGTATTGGTTAGAAGCTGTTGCTGATCGTCTTCAGCAGATTTGAGTTGGGCTTCAGCCTGGTTGACGGCGGCGCGAGAAAGGGAAGGCTGAACCTTGAGGTTAATTTCTGCCTGCTTGAGTTGGGCTTTTGCACTTTGAAGGTCCTCTTGATCTTGAAGTGTTTTTTGCTTGACTAAGAGTTTTGCCTTCTCTAAGTTGCTCATTGCACCAAGATATTGAGCCTGATTTTGGGCGACCTGCAACTTGGTTTCTTCGGGATCAATTAAGGCTATAACCTGACCCTTCTTTACATAATCTCCTTCCTTGACATAGAGGGCTTTGAGCCGGCCCTGAACTCGGCTCTTGACTTCCACTTGAAGGACCGGAGAAATGGTTCCCGTATCAATAACTGTTATGGCCACGTTACCCTTTTGAACTGTGGCATCTTTTTTACCGTTCGCGGCGGCGGCCTTTAAAGCGGCGGCACGCATCATGTTCAAAACAATCATTGCCCCCAAAACCAATACAATGCCAATAATGCATCCTGCTTTTCTCATAAAAATTTCAATTTTTTAGGCTTAATACGTTGAATTACAAAGATATTGTAACGCCTATTGCACAAAATATGAAAAAAGACCTATGAGGGTGTTGAACGATTGCCGATCCATGGCAATTGTCAAAGGAAACCGTCTGATTTGCACTGAAATCAGACGGTTTCCGACGATGTTCAGGTTCAAAAAACCTTCACACCGCGTTCCGGCTCCTGCCGAGCTAGGTGTGTGTTGAGTTCCTCAACACACACTATTGGAGGACTTAGGGCAAATAAGGCAGCCATTGCCCGTTTCTTGGCGTAGGTGGTTGAACTCCCTCAGGATAGGCAAGGTACACGGTTCGACCAGAATCCGACCACGCTTTTAAAAAGTCTTCACGGGGATAAGTGGTTTGCTCTTCTGCTTTTATTGCTGGATCGTTAAAAATAGGGTTGCCAGTTGAATTAAATCCAACTAAAACCACCAAGTGACCATCGTTAGCGCCTCGCGGCTTTCCCCGAAGAAGGTTGTAAGACACGGAAGTCGCAACAGGGATCCCTGCATGGATCCAGGCCTCAAGATCTGATACAGACGCAAACCTAGCTACATAAGCCACCATCTTTGGAAAGGAGCCAACGAAAGCCATATTGAAGGGCCAGTTTCCGGTACCGTGCCAGGCTTGGTCAAAAATGCCATTTGCAGCATCAACGACGTGGCAATCGAGGTCAGATCGGTTTGCCATCTTTGCCCAGTACTTCAGAATCATGGCTGAACTTGTTGCAGAGCAAATTACGCCCCCATTGGGATAGTCATTTTGACACCTTTTGGGGACGGGCAGAAACGTATTCCAACTTGAGGGGTTTGAAGCCTCTTCTTGTGGTGGCATTTCCGTGTTGCTGGTACAGATTGTGATTCGCTTGACACTTTTTAGGTCGGGGCACTGGATTCGCAATTGAATCTTATGAGAGGTCTCAAAGAGATGAAAAGTATCGGTATTCACCTCGGCTAGGCTATCCTTTTGAGAGTTCACACTGGTTCTTTCTTGATTGTTTGGGCCCGCTGCCCAGGTTCCAAGTTGAAACCATTGCGTCCATAATCCTGAATCTGTTTTGGCGCGCAGTTCAATCTGAAAGGTGCCGTGAAGATGAGAATCCACGTTCCAAGAGGGAATCGCCTCGTTCCAACTATATCGAGTTGCAATTGGCTTGGACTCAAGCCAGGTATGGCCCTTTGCTTCCCAGTGCAGCTCTTCTGGAATTAGCAAATGAACCTGGGAGTACTGATAATTGAGCATGGCAATTGTGGCAAAAACTGCAATCACTCTTTCATTTTGCCACTTTGCCTAGGTATAGTTTAATGTTCGCATCAGCGAAATACTTATGGCTACGTATAGAGGAAGAAAATCCGACATTTGCAGAACTGTCGGCTTCAATATCTGGGGACAGGCAAAATGCCCCAGCACGAAGCGTCCTTATCCCACTGGTCAGCATGGTCCCGAATTAAAAGACAGGCGAATGTCTGAATACGGTGAACAGCTACTGGCAAAGCAGGTGATAAGACGCTACTACAACATGCTTGAGAAGCAGTTCGTCAACACTTTTCACAAGGCGCAAAGAATGCCGGGCAATACCAGCCTTAACTTTTTGCGTCTTTTAGAGCTAAGGCTTTCTACAGCAGTTTGGCGGCTGGGCTTTGCAAAGACCATTTTCCAAGCAAGGCAGATGGTTTCCCATGGGCACGTTACTGTCAATGGCAAGCCGGTTAACATCCCAAGCTATCACCTGAAAGTAGGCGATGTGATCTCGGTGCGAGACAAAGATTCCAGCAAGAAAGCGGTGAGGTCTAACAACCCAGAAGGGGCTGCTATTCCGCCGTACATGGAATGTGATCCAGTTGACTTAGTGGGCAAGGTTGTTGCCTTGCCGGAGCGAGACGACTTTCCGAAATTCTTTAAAGAACAGCAGGTTGTTGAGTACTACGCTCGATAATCTCAAAGAAAGAAACTCAACGTTCAAAAAGATCGCTTGCAAAGGCAAGCGATCTTTTTTTTAGGTCCTATGAAGTTCAATGCAGGGCTGATGAAATCACTCAATGACTTCCCAAAAAAGCGGTTCTCTATCGCGCCAATTCCTAACGTCCCCTTGGCTTCTTACTTCTTCGAGGAGATCAAAATCTAGTTCGGCAACCACCAAAGATTCTTGATTCCATGGGGTCTGGGCAAGAACTCCTTCTGCAGGAAAAGGCTGATGGATTGGGCTCAAAATGGCAGAATTGCCAACCGCGGATGGGGCAGGCTCTTTTCCTAAAGACCCGATCAGGGACGCATGTAAAACATAAACTTGATTTTCGATTGCCCTTGCCGCTGCGCAGTTCCGCACTCGATGAAATCCATGTTCATTTTCGGTGAAGGCAGGAACCGCAATTGCCATGGCCCCAGATTCGGCAAGGGCCCTTGCTGCCTCCGGAAACTCAATGTCATAACAAATGGTTGCCCCCAGTTTTGGGTCTTGCGACTTTTTTAACCCTCTGCCAACCCCCAGCCTTAAAACCGATCGCTCGTAAGTGGTCAGGCGGTTTTTTTCTATCAAGGTTAGCTCACCGGTTGGGTAAGCAATCGGGCAGATGTTTCGCGGCCCATCGTCGGTAATTTTCAAATAGGACCCGCCAACCAAGACGATCCCACTGGATCGGCTGATGCGAGCCAACCATTCTTCGATTTGAACTGCATATTGGTGAAGAAACAGAGGGATGTCTTTTTCTGCCAAGGAGGGGTCGATTCCTAAGAGCTCAAAGGTTTGGTTTTCTGGAAATACGGCTAGATCAGCCTCATGATCATGAGCTAGGGTTATGAGGTCATGAAAGTGGCCAAAAAACTCGCCGTCGGTTTTAATCTGGCGAAGTTTCCAGGAGACAACCGCCGCCTTCATCAAAGAGGAATCTCCAAAATTGCGCAGCAATGACGTGACTCAGGATCATTCATGAAGTTTTCTACGACCATTTGCAGATTCAATCCAATCTTCAGAAATGCGCTTAATGGCAAATCAACAATTTCACCAGACGCAACTTTTCTGCCAAAGTCATGAGGTGACAAGTCTGGGTACCGACTCAGACCGGGCAGTCGACAAGCGGTTGCAAACCTCACTAAGTTCAATTTTCTAGCAAGACCAAGTCTTGCTTCGTAGATTTTCTTTGCCAGTCCCATCTTGCGATACTTGGGATGAACGCTGATATCAACTCCAAAAAGGGTTGACCCAGACACATTGTGGTTCACAATGTGGAGTCCGCCAACTAGATTTTCCCAGGTTGAGAGATTGCTCCACGCGGAATCTGTAATGATCATGTTGGTTGAAGTGGCGGCAAGTTCCTGGTTTTGAAGGACCATGAATTGACCCTCGGGGAATTGACGAAGGTTAAACAGAAAATCATCTCTACTAAATAAGTCTTCTTTTGGAAAAGGAGGGGGAAAGCAAAGTCTTTGAAGAAGCTGAGCCTCTTCGCAAAATTCAAGTTCAAAAGGCACCACCTCAATTGACAACTAGGTGAGATTCTCCAACTTTTCAAGGATGCGCTCCAGCTCACTTTGAGAGTAAAAGACAATTGTAACTTTGCCGCTGCCAGACTTCCTTAGCTGAATTTGCACTGGCGAGCCGATGAGCTCCGATAAGGTTCCTTGGATATGATCCAAGTCCGTTGAGACTGGCTGGCCCGAACTCTTTGGCTTCGGCGAAGGTGATTTGGAGGCAATGGCCTCCGTTTCTCTTACCGATAAACCCTTGTCTAGAACGATCTGGTATGCAGCAAGCTGCTGTGGCTGAGACTCTAGCATAAGCAACGCCCGCGCGTGCCCCTCCGAGATTGATCCTGATTCTAGCCCGCTCAGGATTTGGGCAGGCAGTTTAAGCAGTCTTAAATTATTAGTAACGGTGGCTCTGGCCTTTCCAACTCTTTGCGCCACCTGCTCTTGAGTCATTTGAAACTGGTTTGCCAGCATCTGATAAGCTCGGGCCGATTCCAAGGGGCCAATGTCTTCTCTTTGCAAGTTTTCGATCAAGGCAAGTTCAAGGGATTTTTGTTCATCAACAACCAAAATGCGAATGGGTGCGGTTTGAAGCCCCGCGATTTTTGCGGCACGGAGCCTGCGCTCTCCCGCAATCAGTTCATATTTGCCACCTTCAACTGCCCGCACCACCAGTGGATTCAAGATGCCATGAATTCGAATAGATTCAGCAAGCTCCTGAAGAGACTCTTCGCCAAAGGTAACTCGGGGCTGCCTAGGGTTTGGAACAATCGAACGGAGGGGAGCTTCGGTAGGCTCTTCCGCAAACTGCTCGCCAATAAGCTGGGATAATCCTTTGCCGAGGGGTTGGTTCCTCACGCCAGCAGCTCCTCTATCAACCTTTCATAGGCTTCGGCACCCTTAGATTGGGGAAACAAAGTCACTGCAGAATGGCCGAAACTTGGCGCTTCACTTAACCGAATGTTGCGAGGAATAAAGGCATTTGCCATCGAATCACCAAAATAGTCTTGCAGTTCTTTACTCACTTGTTGTGAAGACCGGCTTCGAGGATCATGCATTGTCAGCACAATTTTGACGATCTTGAGCCGAGGATTCATTCTTTTTTGGACGGATTGTACGGTCTTTAGGAGCTGGCTAAGGCCCTCCATTGCGTAGAATTCACTCTGCACTGGCACAATCAAACCTTCGCAAGCGGTGAGGATATTGATGGTTAAAATACCCAAACTTGGAGGGGAATCAAAAATGATCCATTCAAACTCTTGCTCAATTGCAGCAACCGCCTCTTTCAATAGAAACTCTTTGCCAACCGACTGACTCAAATAGCCATCCAAACCTGCGAGGTCCGAAGAGGCCGGAATGACAAAAACTCCATCTGCGGATTCTAACATGCAATCTTTTAGGGTTTGATCAAGCGGTTTTTCATCAGCTGCGTCTAGAAGCAGCTTAAGCAAGGTTGCATTGGGATTGTGCTTCGTGACTCCCAATCCGGTTGATGCATTTCCCTGGGGGTCACAGTCAATAAGCAAAACCTTGAGCCCTCGCCTAGCAAATCCAGCGGCAAGGTTTATAGCCGTGGTTGTTTTACCAACTCCTCCTTTTTGATTGACGACCCCAACAATTGGCACAGTCCTCATTATGAAATGTTAGGGGCTAAAACGTTTGAAGGCGCAGAAAATGGTTGGCCCTAAAAGGGTCTGGCGCAACGAGATCGTTACGCCAGGGGGGTATTTAGCTTTTGGTGAAGTGCCTATGCGTTTTTCAGGAGAGTAAGGATTTGTTGAGGAAGCTGGTTAGCCTGAGACAATACGGTCACGCCGGATTGCTGCAAGATCTGAAGCTGAGTAAAGTTGGAAATCTCTTGGGCCATATTTGTATCGGTGATTTGGCTCTTTGAGGCGGTCAAGTTCTCGGTGGCAGTCGCAATCTGACTAACATTGGACTGGAGGAAGTCGGACTGGAAGGCTCCCATCTGACCACGCATGACCGCAACCTGATTAATAGCCGAGTCAATAATCTGCATGGCCTGATTGGCGCCTGCCTGAGTCGTCACATTAATTGTAGATACAGATTGGCCAGAAACCGCTCCCGTGCCGATGTTAGCGGCGAACATGGTTGGCATTGCAAAGGAGACGGCTTGGTTTGAATAAGCGCCTATTTGAAACTGAACCTGATTGGCAACCGCGTTGCCAACCGAAGTAGCAGAAGTAAAGGCTGCATTTCCGGCTTGCGTAAGGTCAATCACGTTGCCGGAACCGTCTTGGAGTTCTAATCCCGAAGTGCCGGGGCCCTGACCACCAGTAAACAGTGCCGTTTTAATACCCTGGTTGGTTGTCATCGAGACATTAAAAACTGCATCGGTACCGGTGCTATTTGCAGTTGAAGCCGTGTTGAGAATGTTGCTTGGATCCACAAAATTAATGCTGAATTGAGATCCGTACTGCCCCTGGTTTAACTGTACCGAGTAGGTTCCGCCGGAATTAACAAGGCTTGCGGTGACTCCGGTGGTGTTGCTGGCCGTATTGATTTGGTCCACAATGGATTGAACCGTGCTTGTGCCACTGGAAGTAAACGTGTAGCCGTTAATTTGAAAAGAACCCGCCGCAACCAAAGCAGAAGGAGACGCAAAAGTGTTTCCTAAGGAGATTGAAGCTTCGGACGCTGCAGAAACCTTTTGGAGAGTGATCGGCCCGCTGATCACGGAAGCGCCGCCAAAGTTTCCGCTGAGGTACATCGAAGACACATCGGTGATATTTGTTAGCCCTGCCTGCACGCCAGCAGTTCCATCCAGAAGCTTTTTGGTTCCAAACTGAGTGGTTTCGGCTATGTTATTAATGCTTTGGACGACGCTATCAATTTGAGTTTGGTTGGCTTGGAGGGTCGAGGCGTCGACAACCGCTGTGTTCGCAGAGCTGACCGCCAAAGCGCGGAGGCTTTGAAGCAAATTTGCAACCTGAGACATGGCACCATCGGCAGTTTTCAGCATGTTGATGCCATCTTGGGTGTTTGACGATGCTTGGGCAAGACCCGATAGTTCAGCCTGAATGTTTTGAGAACGGATTAATCCGGAGGGATCATCGGCAGCAGAATTGATCTTCAACCCTGTGCTTAAGCGGGTCATACTTGATTGCAGGCCCATGCTGGTTTGATCCAAAGAATCTAAGGCGTTGACGGCCGACAGGTTTGTATTGATACTGAAGTTCAAGGAGTGTCCTCACATTTTTTTCGCAAAAACTCGCGAAGTTACATGTTAATTTTTCGGAAGAACATGGAATAACTTCAGGTTACAATTGAAAAAACTGCCCTAAAAGGTTGGTTTTGAGATGAAATCAAGCTGAAATTGGATCAACTGCTGCTTGAACTTGAGTCAGTATTGGGGGTCGGAGTTGCCGAATTTGTGGTGTCATTGCTACTAGTTGGTGGGGAAGTGGTTGTGCTTTCCGTGGTTGCAGCTGGTTTGACCTCAGTTGGAGCCGAAGATTTTGATGAGTAGTCATTGATATGAAAACCGCTGCCTTTGAACATAATCGCAGTTGGTTGAATGACCCGCTTTAGGGTTGATTTGCCACCACAATCGCAATCGGTAAGGGGAGCTTCGGTTATCCTTTGTTCGACTTCAAATTGCCTTTCGCATTTCTTGCATTCGTAAACGTAAATTGGCATTGGTTTCTAAAAGAGTACAGGAATTTCCGCGATGTTGGCAAGTCGCTCATAGCTTTTAGCAGATTCACGTCAGACTCGGTATGCTTAGATACTGAATCCTGATGTCTTCACCTAAAAAAGTAAAAGTTGGCATTATTGGCAGCGGCGGCATTGCTCAGAGTTGCCACATGCCGGGCTATGCCTCCATCCCCGATCAATGTGAAATTGTCGCCGTTTGCGACGTGAATCCTGAAGTAGCAAAAAAGGCAGCTGATGCTTTTTCAGTTCCTAATGTTTTTTCTGACTACCACCAACTGCTTGAATTTGAAGGTCTAGACGCGGTTTCGGTTGCCACGCCAAACAAGTACCATGTCGAGCCCACTGTAGCCGCCCTGAAAGCCGGCAAGCATGTGCTGTGCGAAAAGCCTCTTGCCATGAATGGTGAAGAAGCAAAATTGATGTGCAAGGCCGCAAAAGAGAGCGGAAAGATTTTACAGGTTGCTCTTCAATCTCGGTTTGGCGGGGCTGGAATCTTCATGAAAGATTACATTTCAACAGGGGCAATGGGAGATATCTACTATGCCCGCGCTCAGGCTCTGCGCCGCCGCGGTGTACCGCATTGGGGTGTTTTTATTGACAAAGAAAAGCAAGGAGGCGGACCGCTCATTGATATCGGGGTTCATATCCTTGATTTCACCCTGTTTTTGATGGGTTATCCTAAGCCAGTTGTGGCGAGCGGCAAAACCTGGGATTCGCTCGGAAAAGACCCCGACATTTTTAATGGATTTGGAGAATATGATAGGTCTAAGTTTACGGTTGAAGATTTTGCAGTAGGTCAGATCAGGTTTGAGAATGGTGCGGTTGTAACGTTGGAAAGCTCATTTATGGCTAATCTTGAAGGGGATCCATTCCAAACTCAGCTGTTTGGGACCAAAGCAGGGGCCCTGGTAAAGCCTTGGGGCGATGATCCAATTAAGATTTACACTGAATCGCATCGCCAGTTATTCGATCTCAAGCCAGCAAACGTTCCTCATGTCAAATCGGCTCACACCGCCGAGGTACAGGCTTTTGTGGATGCAATCATTCACGGAAAGCCTTCTCCAGTCCCAGGTGAGAACGGTCTGATTCTTAACGCCATTTTTGACGCGCTGTATAAAAGCAGTGATACCGGCCATGAAGAGCCGGTGAATGTTTCATTTTAGATCAAAGGAAAATAGAAATATGATGCACAGGAAGTTTCAAAATCAAAGCCTTCTTATCGCCTGCTTTGCAGGTTTAGGTTTCGTGTTGGTTGCAGGTTGCGAGCCGCCCAACTTGGCTGGAGTCAATGCTTACAAATCGGCAACGACGCCAAATTTTGAGCAGACCTACGTTATGGACCCAGGAAGTAATGGTGGCATTGCAGACGCTTCTGGTGGCACAAGGCCAGGCACCAGCTACGGAACCGGCGCTCCGGGCAAGTATGACGGAGACAAGGGGCACTACGAGCGCATGAGTGCGTTGCGTCCCCGCGGCTATGTCAACTGGAGCACAGCTAGTCCGTCAACGAACCACCCGCTTCCCAACGGAGTTGGCAACTAGGACTCTTGTAAACAGAAAATTGAAGGGGCTGCCTTGCAAGAGGCAGCCCCTTTTTTTATTTTTTAACAAGCATGCGCGTTTTCGGTTAGGACCCCGGGTCTCTGCTTTTTCATTTTAGAAGCAGAAATGGGAAGATTCTAATTTGCTTCGGGGAAATTGGGCTCCCATCCTTTCATCGCGGAGCGTTGAGAGGAAGGGTCGGGGATGGTGCAATGCGGTGAAATTGTTGTACACCTTCATGACGATTCCTTGGCCTCGAATTCTTCGGGGCTGAGGTATCCGAGTGCGGAGTGCATTCGGGACTGGTTGTAGATGGTATTCCTATAGTTGTCAATTGCAGCATCGGCTTCAAGGAATGTCTCGTATCGGTTGCGGTCAACTTCTTCAAGTTTGAGGGTTCTAAAGAAGCTTTCGGCGATAGCGTTGTCTCTCGGTCGACCAGGTTGGGACAGGCTCACTCTTCCTCCGCAGTCTCGGATTCGGCGGACATATCCTTGGGCTGTGTAGGTGGACCCCTGATCGGAATGATGGATCCAGCCTTGCGGGGGCTTGCGGCGATCCAGTGCCTTGTCTAGGCAGGTGCGAACAAGTTCCTCGTCGTTTCGGCGGGAAAGGTGCCAAGAGACAACCTTGCGGGAATAAGCGTCCAGAAGAGCTGCCAGGTAGATCGCCCCGCTGGCTGTTCTTACTAGGGTCGTATCTCCCACCCAAATCTGGTTGGGACCGTCGACCTTGAGCCCCTTGAACAGATTAGCGGCGCGGCGGTCACGAAGGGCGGCACGGGTAACGCCCTTGCTTTGAGGGCGGCGAGCCATCAGTCCATTTTCCTTCATGAGCTTGCGCGTGCGGTACTCGCTGGTTTCCAATCCTTCTTTGCGCAAGGCGCGGTAGACGCGGCGGTATCCGTACCCGAGGAAGAGCATCACGATCCTTTCAATGGCAGCTATCTCGGGTATGGGTGAACTGGTTTTCATGGGTCTTCTGTAGAGCATAGAGCGGGAGATGCCGAGCAAATTCACCATTCGGTAAAGAGAAAGACCAGGAAAATCGAAGGTGAGGCTACGTATCACGGCAGCTTTTTCTCCCTGAGTTCCGCCCCTTTTTTTAGGGCCGCCTTCAGAAATTCGATCTCCAGAACTTGCCTTCCTACAAGAGCCTCAAGTTCCTTCGTTCGATCCACATCCGAAAGGCGAGGACCAGTGCCGGAGTTCGGGAAGGCTTCAGAGCCAAGAACACGGTACTGGTCCACCCAGCGATCCACCATCCCAGGAGAAAGGCCATGCTCCCGGCAAGCCTGACTCTTCCTCATACTGCCAGACTCAATAGCCGAACATAACGACAACTTGAACTCTCTGGAATAGTTGCGACGTGACATCAAGGACATTGTGCCTCCAAACAAACAATAGGTGTGTACTGAATTCGCCGCAGTTCAAATTCGCTCTCCTCCCCTAACCCTTCCTCTCCAACAAGTAGGAAAGGAGAGGGATCAATTTACAATTCTTGTGCCTATCCTGGCCCAACTTTGAAATCCCCTATCCTGCCCCATCTCCGAAGCTATGGAGGGCGCAAAAAAGAGCTACCTCAAAAGAGGTAGCCCTCATAGAATTATCCTGAAGCCTAGTTACTTAAGCGCCTGAGTAAAGCTCAAACTCGTAAGGATGAGGCCTCAAATCGACCGCATCGCATTCATTAAGTAGCTTGTACTCGATGTAAGTTTCGATGAGGTCCTTTGTAAACACATCTCCTTTTAGCAAGAACTCGTGATCTTCCTTAAGGGCATGCAACGTTGCACGGAGCGATCCAGGGGTAGTTTGAATTCCTTTTCGTTCGGCGGCTGGCAATTCGTAAAGGTCTTTGTCTAGCGGCTTTGGCGGCTCAATCCGATTTTGGATGCCATCAATGCCGGCCATCAAACAAGCTGAAAATGCCAAGTAGGGGTTGGCCTGAGGATCTGGAGCCCTAAACTCAATTCTCTTTGCCCTTGGAGACTTAGAGACCATGGGGATTCTAACGCAAGCCGATCGGTTGCGTTGCGAGTACATAAGGTTGATTGGCGCCTCATATCCCGGAACCAGTCTTCGATAAGAGTTTGTCGTTGGAGCGCAAAACGCAAGCAGAGCAGGAGCATGCTTTAAGATTCCACCGATGTAGAATCGAGCCAACTCGCTAAGACCAGCGTAACCAGTCTCGTCGTACATCATGTTTTGGCCGCTCTTCCAGATGGACATGTGAATGTGCATTCCGCTTCCGTTATCTCCAAAGAGTGGCTTGGGCATGAAGGTAGCAAAGTAGCCATTCTCGTAGGCAACCTGCCTGACAATGTACTTGTACTTCATCAATTTGTCGGCCATGGTCAATAGAGTGTCAAAGCGCATGTCAATTTCACATTGACCGGCCGAAGCTACCTCGTGATGGTGCATTTCAACTTCAATTCCGGCCTCGTCCATGGTTTCAACCATCGAGCTTCTTAGATCTTGCAATTTGTCGACTGGTGGGCAAGGGAAGTAGCCTTGCTTGGTTGCAATTGTAAATCCGGCTCCGTCTTCCTTGCCTGAATTCCAGTGGGCCTCTTCTGAATCTACTGAGTAGAAGGCGCCCTTTTGAGTATTGGAAAACGCCAAGGAATCAAAGACAAAGAATTCTGCCTCTGGGCCAAAGTAGGCGATGTCGCCCAGCCCCGTGCTCTTTAAGAAGCTTTCCGCCTTTTCGGCTACAAAGCGGGGATCTCGGCTGTACCTCTGTCGGGTAATGGGATCTTCAATGTGACAGATAATGACGGCGGTTGGATGGTCCGTAAATGGATCCATGAAGAGTGATCTTGGATCAGGCACAAGGAGCATGTCTGACTCGTTAATGGATTGAAAGCCTCGAATGCTTGATCCATCAAAGGCAAGGCCATCTTCAAAGATATCTTCCGTAAAGTGCTTGGCATTTATTGAAAAATGCTGCCAAGTTCCTAGCAAATCGGTAAACCGAATATCAACGACAAGGGCTTCGTTATCTTGAACGAATTTGACGGCTTCTTTTGGAGTCATGGTGTTTCGCTTTTCCTCAGGAGGAATGGCAAAAACTCAGATTTGAGTCATCGCTCATCCCAGCCCAAACCCGTCAGCGTCGTTGCAAGACGATTGAAAAAATTATCCCAAAAATTAGCAATTTCTGCCAGCCTTGGTTCAGAAATCGGTTATCCGTGCCACGGACCGTGCGCTTCATGAACAAGTTCAGCCAAATTCTGTTGGTCAACGTTATGGGGTTTGGGTATCTGAATCGGCTCGCCCGTGACCAACTGATAGGCTTCTAAAGCCCTAATATTGGCGTAATTTTCAAACGACTTTGCAAGTTCTAAGGCGTGGCTTCCCAAAGCGTTGCCACGAGACCAACAGGATTGGACGCCGTACATCAAAATCAATAAATCCGCCATAGCTCCTTTTTCAATTTGACCATCTTTGAGTAGCGGCCAGCAAAGTTCTGCCAACTCGCTAACAAAGCTGCCATCTTTCTTAGGTGGGGTTGCACGGTTTAAAAGGATTCTTTTCCTGATCCTATCCACCAAAAAAATCCGGTTGATCTCATTTGTTCCTTCGTAAATCCGGCTTACGCGGGCATCGCGATAGTGGCGGGCAATGGGAAACTCTTCGGTAAAGCCGTAACCACCAAAGCACTGCAAGGCATCATCAATGATCATGGATTCCACTTCGGTCGAGAAAACTTTAATCATGCTGCACTCAACCGCATACTCTTCAGCGGCTCTCATGTTGTCTTCCACGCTGCCGCTGTAACGTTGAAAGGCTTGATCAATCATCGCCCCCGTTCGATAAACCATCGATTCTGCCGCAAAAAATAAGGTTGCCATCGAGGCAAATTTCTTTTGGATGAGCCCAAATTCTGAGATCGCTCTGCCAAACTGCTTCCTTTCTTGTGAGTAACTTGAAGCCAAGCCAATCGCATCGCGTGCCGGGCCTAAGGACATAGAAGAGAGCTTAAACCGGCCAAGGTTTAAGGCATTAAACGCTACATGATGACCAAGTCCCACCTCGTGAAGTACGTTTTCAGCAGGTACAACTGCGTTTTCTAGAACAAGCCGCGCGGTTGAGCTGCCTTTCAGCCCCATTTTGTGTTCTTCTCTCGAGATAGAAACCCCCGGGCAACTGCGATCCACCAAGAAGGCAGTCACCTTGTCTCCATCTACTTTTGCCATCACCAGAAAGGTATCCGCCCATTGGGCATTGGAAATCCACATTTTGGTGCCGTTTAAGATGTAGTCCCCCCCGTTTGCTTCAGCTTTTGTTGTAAGGCTAAGTGCGTCGCTGCCAGAGTTTGGCTCGCTCAGGGCATAGGCTGCGATTTTTTCGCCGGAAGCCAGATGCGGCAATCGGGCCAGCTTTTGAGCTTCCGTGCCAAACAAAATGAGGCCAAGCTGACCAATTCCACTGGTGATGCCGATTGTAACGCTGAACGAAGCGTTTAAGCTTAGGAGTTCTAGAATTCTTGCCGCTAAATTCTTGGGCAATCCAAGGCCGCCGTAGGCTTCTGGGGTATCGATTCCGCAAAAGCCCAGTTCACCTGCCTTTGAAACAAGGTGTTTCATCAAGCCCTCTTCGTGCTCGTCTAACCGCCAAGACATAGGCAGAACTTCTTGCCGCGAAAATTGTTCTGCGGCTTGAATCATCAAAGATTCATCGCCTAAGAATTGCTCGGGATAGAACGAATTTTTTGGCGGGTTGCCCTGTAGGAAATCGCAGCCCTGCGCCGTTGCAGATTGTGTCTGGGACATACTTGTAACCTACTCACTTCATTTGTGGGGTTGATATATTATGACTTAGCGGCAAGGCATAAGTGGGTAAGCTTAGCATGCTAGGATGGGCCTGTAGCTCAGGGGTCAGAGCGTGCGGCTCATAACCGCTTGGTCGTGGGTTCGATCCCCACCGGGCCCACCAATCCTCTTTAGGCTATGACCGGCTTTTGCTTTTACTTGACGAGAGGAATCCCAGGGTTGCCAATTAATCGGTGCATCCTGCTAAACGGCCACCACACGTAATCAGCGCGGCCTACTATGCGGTTGCGGGGAACCAAGCCCCAAGCGCGGCCATCAAAGCTATTGTTGCGATCGTCTCCCATCATTAAGTAGTAGCCAGGAGGGATCGGCGCTGGTGGGAGCGACCTTAAATAGTTCATTCGAGAAATGCTGTTGACTTGGTACTTCGCGGCCGTAAATGTGGAGTCTGCGTTGGCCCAAGCCCCTTCGATTTGAAGGGGAATGATCTTTCCGTGATCGTTAACCAGCTTGAAATCGGTAGGGCAGCGTTGGTCAGCAGAAAAAGGGATTTTCTCGAAATTGACGCCCATGGAGTCCTCCAATTTAAAAAAGTGCATGTAGGGCTCTTTGGTGGGCACTCCATTGCGGTAAAGGATATTGTTCTTAAGTTCGATGACGTCTCCAGGCACGCCAATGCATCTCTTTACAAAGTCCACACTAACATGGCCGTTAGCGTCCCGTTCCTTGGCAGTTGTAGCGGCACGAGGTGGTATAAAAACCACGATGTCTCCATCTTTCGGATTAGAAAAGCGATAGACAAACTTGTTGGCAAGGATGTAGTCGCCAACATGGAGGGTGGAAATCATAGACCCGCTAGGAACCACAAAAGCTTGAATTAAGTAGGGTCTGATCAGCAAAAAGACAAAGACGCCAGCGTAAACTACCGCGTCCATTGCTTCATTAATGAATGCCAACGTGGGTCCAAGCAAGGTAACGGCTCGGAGCCTTGCCGTGGTGACCGTTTCTAGGGTCAGTTCCTTCCGTTTGGTAAAAAGCACGAGCCGTAAGAGAGCGATGCCGGTTGAATTAAGGAAGATACTAAGTTTTGTAGAGAATCTTCCCAAAGCCGTATCGCTCTGAGGTATATCAATTGCCCCTCCGTTTAAGCCCCTTTGAAGCAAAAAGGCCAAGACGCGAATGGCGGTGAGTACCGCAACGATAATGACGATCGTGCTCTGAGGAGTTCGGGCAATCTTATCAATTAGAGACTGAGTATCGGTAGTTTGCTCAACTTGCCCGATGAGCGGCGAAAACAAATGCAAGCCCCTCAACTAACGCCGTTCTTTAATTCTGGCTTCTTTTCCGACTTTCTCTCGGATGTAGTAAAGCTTGGCCCTTCGAACTTTCCCTCGGCGAATCACTTCAAACTTAGCAACGCTCGGGGAATGCAAAGGCAATGTTCTTTCAACCCCCACTCCGCTTGTGATCTTGCGCAGGGTGATGGTTTCGGCTATGCCGCCATGCTTTTTCGCAATGACAAGGCCTTCGAAGATCTGAATTCTTTCCTTATTTCCTTCACGAACCTTGAGGTGGGCGCGAACGGTATCCCCCGGCCAAATTTCAGGAAGATCGGTTTTAAGAACGTCATTAGCGACGCTGGACAAAATTGCGGACTGAGACATAGTTTAATACTCTTGGCTGACTTGCGACAAAATAGTATGACAGGTTCAGACTAGATTCTGCAACGCTCTTCGCAAGTTCGTGGTTCCGCTAGCCTCAATCTTCTTCTTGTGATGCGATTCTTGATTGCTCTTTAGCCCACTTATCTACTTGAGCGTGATTGCCAGAAACTAAGACATCTGGAACCATGATTCCCCTCCAAACTGCCGGTTTCGTGTAGTTGGGAGGCGACTTCCTCCCTGACCACTGCTCGGCAAAGCTATCAAACTCCAAACTTTCTTGGTTTCCCAGCACTCCAGGCTTCAGTCTTATGATTGAGTCTGCCATCACCAAGGCAGGCAGCTCTCCACCCGTCAAAATATAGGGTCCAATTGTGATTGATCTCGCGTTGAAGTAGTCAGGCAGTCTTTGATCTATCCCCTCGTAGTGTCCGCAGAAGATTCCAATTTCAGAAAACTCAGAAAGCTGCATCGCCAATGACTGGGTAAAGGGTTCGCCAGTTGGATCCGTGATGAGCCACACTGCATCAGAGCTAAGGTGAAGTGATTCGGCGGCAAGTGCAACCGGCTCTGCCTTCAGCAGCATTCCAGGAAATCCTCCGTACGGCGAGTCATCAACTGTCCTATGTCGGTCATAGGCAAAATCTCGTGGAGATGCAACCTGAACTTCAGCCAAACCTGCATCAACTGCCTTGCCAATGACGCTGGATTCCATATAGGTCTCAATGACTTCAGGGAACAGAGACACAAATCCAAGTCTTAAGGAGGGAAGGTTGTCTGAATTCATCGCCAAATTTGCCCTCTCAATGGTACGCTTTTATGAAGAAAGCCCACCTTTATGTCTCAACTTCCTTCTGAATTAAAGTACACGGAATCGCACGAATGGGTCCGCCTCGAAGGTGAAATCGCCTTCGTTGGCATTACAGATTTTGCCCAATCTGAACTAGGAGACATTGTCTATGTCTCCCTTCCCGAGCCAGGAAGAATCTTAAGAAAAGGCGATTCGTTCGGCGCGGTTGAAAGCGTCAAGACGGCAAGCGACCTATACAGTCCAATCAGCGGAGAAGTGCTTGAGGCCAACGAGCTGGCAACCAATCAAACCGAGTTGGTTAACACGGATCCCTATGGAAAGGGCTACTTACTGAAGGTGAAGCTGAGTGACCCAAGCGAAGTAGGCAGTTTGATTTCCGCAGAGCAATACGCAAAACTGCTCCCCTAATCCAATATGCCCTATACGCCCCACACTGAATACGACCGCACTGCAATGCTGTCTGAACTCAATTTAAGTTCAACAGACGAGTTGTTTCGAGAAATTCCTGAAAACCTGAGGGTTCAAAAAGGAAGCCTTTCTTTACCGAACGCGCTTAGCGAATACGAGATTGAAAAGCACCTTTTTAGGCTCAGCCGATTAAATCGATCATCCTTTGATTTGATCTCCTTTTTGGGAGCGGGCATGTACGATCGTTACATCCCGTCTACCGTGTCTGCCATGATCAGCAGGGGTGAGTTTTTAACCGCCTACACTCCCTACCAGCCGGAAGCCTCCCAAGGGTCCCTGCAAACCATTTACGAATTTCAAACCATGATTGCGGAGTTGTTCGGCACGGACCTAGCAAACGCTTCGATGTATGATGGAGCCACTTCCATGGCAGAGGCGGCTATCGTGGCCCATGGAATCAACGGCCGCAATACCATTGCGGTTAGTGACCTGATTCATCCCCATCATCGCCAAGTCCTCAATACCTATTGCTGGGCCATTGGACTCAAGACTGAGGTTGTGCCATCCGTGAACGGGGTTTGCAAACTGCCGGAAGTCGGTGATCAGTTTGCTTGCATTGTGGTTGGCCATCCTAATTTTCTTGGAAACCTTGAGGATTTATCGGCGGTGAGAGAGTGGTGCAATGCATCTGGGTCTCAGATGATCGTTAGCACCGATCCCATCGCTTGCGCACTGCTTAAACCTCCTGGAGAGTTTGGCGCCGATTTTGTAGTCGGTGAAGGGCAGTGCCTGGGGGTTGCCATGGGTCTTGGCGGGCCCGCGGTTGGCCTGTTTGGCTGCAAGCAAGAGCATATTAGAAGGATTCCGGGACGAATCGTTGGAAAAACTAAGGAAGTTCATGGAGACCAGGAAGGGTACGTGATGACTCTGAGAACAAGGGAACAAGACATCAGGCGAGAAAAGGCAACCAGCAATATCTGCACTAATGAAGCTTTGATGGCACTTGCCAACACGGTCTACCTTTGCGCAGTTGGTAAGAACGGCATTAAGCAAGTTGCAGAAGCCAGCTTAAGGAACTCCAGATATTTGCAATCAAAATTAGAGGCAATCGGAATGAAGAAAGTGGATTCTAGCCGCTACTTTTGTGAGTTTGCTGTGGACTTAGGAAAGAATGCGGCTCCGATCGTGGATCGAATGTTAGAGCGTGGATTTCTTGCCGGGTTGGCGCTTGGTGAGTATTATCCGGCGAGGGAAAATCAACTCCTTGTGGCAACAACCGAAAAGCGTAACAAAGAAGAAATTGATCAGTATGTTTCGGAATTAGCGGCAGAGGTGGGGCGATGAATCAAGAATTTGCAGGCATCAAAAAGAGGGTTCCAAGCCCCAAACTAGTCTTTGAGAAGTCATCGCCGGGGCGTGTTGGATGCAATTTACCGTCAATCACGACTCCTGAGGTGGATTTAAATCAAGAACTCGGCGAAACGAGGTCTGAGCTCCATTTGCCCGAGCTGAGCGAATTGGAAGTGGTCCGACATTTTACAAATCTTAGCCATATCAATTATGGGATTGAGACCGGATTCTATCCACTGGGCAGCTGTACCATGAAGTACAACCCCAAGATCAACGAGCGGGTTGCAGGTCTTTCTGGATTTACACAATTACATCCTATGCAGCCGGTGTCAACTTACCCCGGTGCGATTGAGGTGATGGTTCAGGTTCAAGAGTTTTTAGCGGAACTCACCGGATTTGATGCCATTTCACTCCAGCCGGTTGCTGGCGCCCATGGTGAGATGACCTGTTTGATGCTGATGAAGGCTTACCATGCAGCAAAGGGCCAAGGCAGCCGACGGATCATTCTTGTGCCAGATAGCGCCCACGGCACAAATCCCGCAAGCGCGGCAAGATGCGGCTATGAAGTTAAAGCCGTGCCAACTGATGCAAATGGAAACTCAGACGTGGCGGCGCTAAAAGGGATCTTGGATGGGCTGGGAAGTGAGATCGCAGGCCTCATGCTTACAAATCCTTCAACCTTGGGCCTCTTTGAAACTCAAATTGAAGAAATTTGCCAATTAATCCACAACATCGGAGGGTTAGTTTTTTGTGATGGCGCCAACATGAATGCGATGGTTGGAACCACAAGGCCCGGTGATCATGGTTTTGACTGCATGCATCTCAATCTCCACAAAACATTTAGCACTCCTCACGGTGGCGGCGGACCAGGTTGTGGTGCCATTGGGGTTAAGCAAGAGTTGGTTCCTTTCCTGCCCTCGCCGATAGTATGCCGAAATTCAAACGGCATGGCTCAGCTTGATTTTGAGAGACCCGAATCGATTGGAAGGGTCAGCCCCTACTTCGGACAGTTTTTGATGGAAGTTCGTGCTCTTGCCTACCTACTGAGCTATGGAAAAGAGCACATTCATTTGATTTCTGAATGCGCGGTTCTTAATGCCAACTACGTGCAAGAAAAATTGAAAAAGGTCTTGCCTCCCGCGTTTGATCGGCCATGTACCCATGAATGTGTTTTGACCGCCGAGAAATATAAGAAAGAGTTTGGCGTCCGAGCTTTAGACATCAGCAAGCGGTTGATTGATTATGGATTTCACCCTCCCACAAACTACTTTCCTCTCATTGTTCCCGAAGCAATGATGATTGAACCCACCGAAACAGAGTGCAAGGAAACCTTGGATAAGTTTTGTGAAGCGCTGATCCTGATCTGTGAAGAAGCTTCTGTTCAGCCTGATTTGCTGCATCAAGCACCCACCTCTCAGATTGTTGGCAGGCTAGACGAAACCCTGGCCGTCAAGCAGCTCAATGTTAGGTGGAAACCGAGCACGTAAACCTAGGCTCCTTCGAATCGGATGACAGGAGATGTTCCGTTTTTAGCTGACGGGTCTCTTCAATCTTTGGTGCCCAATTGCCCATGATTGGCTCTCCTCACGCCCTTATCTTCTAAAAGAATATATATCAAGAGAAGCTATATGTTTGAAATCATGATATAATGCTTTTGAGGAAATATGGCATTTAAGTCAGACGTCAAAACACTCGTGCTATCGGCCCTGTACCACGGGCCAAAGCATGGCTACCTAATCGCAAAATATATCAGAGAGCAAAGTCAGCAGGCTCTCAATGTTGGGGAAAGCGCCATCTATCCCGTCTTGCAAGACTTGGTGGAAGCCAATTTAGTGACCTTTACCTGCCAATATCAAGACGGGAAGCCAGCACGAAAAGTCTACAGCCTTTCTTATAGCGGACAAGCCGAGTTTGCCGCCCATATATCGGCATGGGAAAGGTTTGTAAAGGGTGTTCAAGGTGTCGTTTCTGGTTCCAATTCAACCAAGGAGTCTCACAGTGCTTAATCCTATCACTCGGTATGTTGGATATTTAGAACAGGTTTTGTTCAAGTGTTTACCGTTGGAAGAAACCGAGAAAATTAGCCGCGAAACGCAATACCATTTGCAAGATTTAGCCGCAGAATTTGCCACAAATGGTGTGAGCCAAGATGCGGCTGAGCAAATGGCAATCGAGCGTTTTGGCCCTCCGCTGGCTTATGTGCGAAAAATCCTCAATCGACGGTTTGACACCAATGGGAAGAAGATTTGGCTTTGGCTCAAGCTCTGTGCTTTTATGGTCTTTTTGTGCTTCTTTGTTTTTGACCACAACTACATACAAGTCAATTATGTTGCTGCCCCATGTGCCGTGGTGGGGATGATACTGTACAAAAAGTTCACCCCAATTTACACCATCCTTGCCGCAATTCCCGCCTTTTTGCTGCTCGTGATTTTGTCGGTTACCGCACGCCCTACGTCTTATCAACTAGTATCTGGTTGGACCAATAATCCCATGAATCAGGTCAATTATCAATATGAGACCATTCCAATCAACAGTGTGGGCCAGGGGCAAACACCCGGAAACTCGGCTTTTTATCAGCCAAGGATTGGGTATGCAAGGGTTTTGGCAAGTGCCAGCGGAGTCATTCGATTAAGAATAGATCAGTTGAAGTTGCAAAAACTAGTGGAAGGTCATGTGAAAACAATTTATCACTATGACGGAGCGACTCAATACCGCAGCTCCTTGCGATCTGTAAAATCAAGCCAAGATGGTGTGACTAGCTGGGAGCCAATATATTACAGCCCACCAACATTGGCCCAATTTACAGCCTATATTAACAAAAAGTCCAGTTCATCAGAAATGCCATCCGGTCCCCCAACATCCTATGAAATGGCGAGGAAGAAGTGGAATGCCGTGCTGCCGGAAATGTGCAATTTGTTAAGATTTATTCTTATTAAATATCAATCTCCCGTGCTTCAATCTTCACCTGAAATTGTGAGCCAAGGTCGGCTCTCTTACTTCCTTGACAATGCTCCTGGTTTGGTTGGCGTGCTCCTGTTCGGTATTTTTCTTGATTTTGTCTTCGCGGTAATAGGAAGGACACTTCGAGAGCAAAAGATTCAGAGACTCCTGCTAACTTGAGCCCCACCGAAGCCGGATTTGGGCGCCGGTTGATGCCAGTTTTAGCCTGTTATCAACCGGTGCCCGCTTGGCAATAAAATTGACATTTGCAGGCAGACTGCTAATGAGAAGCGCCAAGCCCGTGAAGGTGGCCCCGGTTAGCAAGATAGTCTGCTCGTAAATGCCACAAAGTTGCTAGGTTAAGACTCTTCATCTGAGAAGGCTGATCTGGATAAACCAAGAGTATCAGGCTTCCCATCTCATCTGTGGTCTGCTCACCCCACCACACTTCCTTGGGAGGGTTATTGGGCTGGTGTGGATTTGAGGCTGAGTTATCGTAAGTAATGAGGGAATGAAGGACTGTTCCTGCTGGCAGATTGACAGCTTGTTGATACTGATATTGCCCTTGCCAGTTAAAATCCCAATTTGGAATGTTGAGCAAGGTTAAAACTTTGCCGGAGGGCAGAGTTGCCGTCAGCAGCATTTTTTTGCCAAGGTAGTGGGCATGGGCAGTGACACCAAACGCTTTTATTGCAACAGGAAGCTTAAAACTATCGTGAATTTCATAATCTTTGTCGCCGGCGGGAATGTCGATTCCACTAACAGCACCAAAAACCGGAGGCAACAAAATGGTTGTAAAAGCTTGCCTGGGGGGGCTTTTTGCGAAATACAGTCCAATAACCGACTGCTCATGCTCAACCCTTCCATCGGGATGAAAGTGAGTAGAAAGAATGAGAACCGAGGATTTTGGTACGTAGTAGGCAAGTCCGTGAGGCAGCATCACTGCATTCGCGCCCACTGCCCATCCTCCCAAGCTTCCAAACTCGGAATGATTGGCAGCGGTTCCACTGCCACCAAAAGAAGCAATGGATTGTATGGCCCGAGCATGACCAGAAGAGTGCATTGCGATTTTTCGAATTGCCATCAAGCCACTAAAGCCTGGCTGACCATCTTGTCCATCCAATTTTTGGGCATATCCAGTTGCATCGTAGTAAAACAAACTGTGGTGCACAACCCTCCTAGCGGATGGGTGAAATTCAATCGCTTTGATATAGGTTCCTTTGCTCAGGTGCAGTGGCACTACAAAGTTTCGGTAAATGTCGGGTCCAGAAGCGGGAATTGTGAAGGCCCTTGGCATTTTCACAATCAGATCTGGTTGGCCCAAGTTCCAGTTTCCATCGAAGTGAGGGGCTTGGGGTGGAAGCCCTTTGCCCTTTGGCATTCCATCTTTGACCCACTCTTGAATCTCATCAATTTGAGAACTGGATAAGATATTTTGGTTCCTAAATTGTACAGAGCACGAAACCAGTTTCCACGGCGGCATATATTTTTTTCGCACAACCGAAGCAATAAAAGCCCCCCTCTGTGCCACGTCTTTATAGTTTAAAAGCGAAAATGGTGCCGCCGTATGAGGTCGGTGGCAGGAGCTGCAGTGTTGAAAAATGATCGGCGCGATGTTCTGATTAAAGGTTGGTGGAGAGCTTGGTTTTGGAGCAACGGCAGAACTGGGGGTGGAAATTCGGAAAGGAAAAACTGCGGCGCCGATTCCTATCGGCACCATGAATAAAGAGAATAGTAAAGGTTTATAAGCCATAAAGAATCACGGGTGAGTACAAGGTTGCTATAGCTGAAGGATACATCCTATTGGCCTAGCATAGGGCTCAGAAATGGTCGTCCCTTGGATGAACTGCTCAATTGAATCCAAAAGGTCGTGTTGAGTGGCATGGGGTCTTGGGCTTCCCAATGTTAGGTACCGGTCATCTATTCTGCCATGGTAGACAAGTTGACCTTTCTTACTGACCAGGAACGCCTCTGGCGACGTTGTTGCTTTCCAAGTGTGCGCGAATTTGTGGTAAGGATCAAGCTTCACTTTGGCATGGCAGCCGTATTTTTTGAGGTGAAAAATCGCCTTTGTTCTTGTGAGGTTTTCGTCTTCGAAGACGATTTCAAATTGAATTCCTTGATGTTCAAACTGCTTTTTGTACTTTTCTATAACCGGTAGGTATTGGTCTGCAACGGGGCATTGGCGCAGAACAAATATGTAGGCGGTTGCTAATCGGTGGGTAATACTAGCCGATGGAATCGGCATACTGGCACCGTCAACTGGGCTGTGCAGCCTCGGATAAGCGGGTGGAGTTAGCATAACAAAGGGAAGCAGAAATCCCATGGCTGTTAAGTATGAACGCTCATTTTAGCCATCGTGTTTTGTTCCGGCAAGGATTATTTTTCAGAAAGTGTCTATGGGCAGCCGGTAAAGGTGTTAAAGTAGATTGATGTTCCTTCTTCACCTCCTCTTTGTGGGATCCATGAACCAACCCTTAAAGTTGAAATCTTCTTCGATCATTCACTTTTCCAAAAAGTCGCGTTTTGATCGTGAGCAAGTGAGAAAGATCCAAAATGGAGTCCTTATCCTTTCTCCGTTTGGAGTTCGGGAAGTTTTGCTCCAGCAAAACAATGCCTTGAGGATTCTGGCAAATCCAAGCCAAAAACCGGTTGCAGATTTACCACTAGATCTCATCTCCACCGATTTTCGAGGGAAGCTGACGTGGCGCCAATCCAAAGCGTCCATCCATTTTTTGGGTCCAAGAGTGGATGCGGTGTATTACAAGGCCACGGATCGCTTTGTTTTTTATAGCAAACACAACCAAATGCTGCTGGCAGAAGCGCCTCATAGCCGAACCTTTGATCCTCTCTCAGGCAAAAATCACGGGCCGATGACGATTGATCAAACCTTCTTTTGCCAAAGCGGAGAATCTTACTACGGCCTTGGGGGCCATCTCCGATCATGGCTGGACTATAGGGGGGCGGACATCAACCTCGAGCAGTCAAATCGTGAGAACGCGATGCCTTTCATGGTTTCAAGCTTAGGCTACGGATTGATGATGAACGAGCCGTGCGGACAGCAAGTCTCGATTGATGGCAATCAAGAACCCATTCCCAGCAAAGACTTGATAACGCCGTCGGGAGAACCAGGTTCGCTGTTGGGAACTTACTTTAATGGAATCAATTTCGAAACATCGGTTGCAAAGAGAAAAGATTCTGCATTCAATTTTAACTGGAATGGATCGCCGATCAAAGGGCTTGGACAATATAACTTTTCTGTGAGGTGGCAAGGGAAGATTTACGCCCCAAAAACTGGCACCTACCGGTTTATGACTACATCTGATGATGGGTGCCGGCTTTTTATAGACGGCAGCCTCGTTATAAATGACTGGAGTGTTCAGCCTGCCACAGAATCAATGGGTGTCATCAACCTGAAGAAAGGGCTTCATAATATTAAGATCGAGTATTTTCAGGCCGGCGGAGGATCGAGCTTTTCCCTGGCATGGTCTCCTCCCACTTCCAAACATGAAATCAAATGGAAACTCGACTATGCACCAGAGTCTGATTACACCTTTATTTATGGTCCAACCGCGCCTGACATTATTAGGACATACCGACAGCTGACGGGGATAGCTCCCCTTTTTGGCAAGTGGGCTTACGGATTTTGGCAATGCAAAGAGCATTACAACACTCAGGCTGAACTACTTGGAATTGCTTCTAAGTTCAGGAGGCTTCATATCCCTATCGATAACATTGTTCAGGATTGGTATTACTGGGTTCCTCATCCTTGGGGATCCCATCAATTTGACCTCACCCGATATCCGGATATGAAAGAAGGCATTGCGGACCTGCATAAAATGCATTTTCACTTTATGATCTCGGTTTGGGGCAAATTTGAACAAGGAAGCTCGAACTATCGAGCCCTTAACAAAAATGGCTTCTTGTACCCGGGCCAAAACGACGGATTTGATGGAGCCACCATTCGGTATTACGATGCGTTTAACCCTGCCGCGAGGCATTTGTACTGGGCTCAGATCAACCAAGACCTATACCATCTTGGAGTAGACGCTTGGTGGCTAGACGCATCGGAACCAGAAATCTCTACCCAGGATTTTGAGAAATTTCATACCTATTACGGATCTGCCAAGAAGGTTCTCATTGCCTGGCCCTTGCTTCATACGCAAGGGGTAGATCATGGCCAACTCAGGCAAAATCCTAACCGAAGGGTCTTCATTTTAACAAGGTCTTGCTATTTAGGGCAGCAGCGCAATAGCGCGGCGGTTTGGTCAGGCGATATTGATGGAGATTGGAATACATTTCAGGATTCAGTCAGTAGTGGCCTTAATTTTTGTATGGCAGGGATGCCTTACTGGACGACCGACATCGGCGGCTTTTTCTCGAGGAGCCCCAGCGATCCAAACTATCGAGAGCTGTTTACGAGGTGGTTTGAATGGGGCGCTTTCTGTCCGCTATTTCGGGTCCACGGAACTGGAGCCAACAAGGAGCCTTGGAGATTTGGTGCCAAGGTGCAGAAGATTCTTGTGAGCTATGATCGGCTGCGCTATCGGCTATTGCCCTACATTTACTCTTGCGCGTGGAACGTAACTTCCAAAAATGGCTCCATCATGCTGCCTCTTGTTGCCGAGTTTCCAAGAGACAAAAAGGATCAGAACATAGGGAACGAGTTTATGTTTGGACCCAACATATTGGTGGCTCCCGTGGTTAAGAAGGGCGCCGTTTCGCGTTCCGTCTATTTGCCACAGGGGTGCAACTGGTTCAGTTTCTGGTCTGGCAAAGAGATCAAACCCGGCAGCAGACATGTTGATGCGCCATTAGATAAGCTTCCGCTTTTTATTAGGGCTGGTTCCATTCTTCCGGTTGGGCAAAAGCTCCTTTATTCGAATCAGAAAAAGTGGAATCGGTTTATCTTGCGGGTTTATCCAGGTGCCGACGCTAACTTCACCCTTTACGATGATGATGGGATTACCAACCAGTATCAGAAAGGAAGCTATAGCCAAATTCAATTGCACTGGAACAATGCCATAAGGCTCTTAACCATTGGAGCTAGACAAGGGAAGTTTACGGGCATGCCAAAATCCCTCAGCATAACAGTGGGATTAGTGGGCAAAGGAACAGATTGGGCGAGCGGTCAAATTAAGAAAATTCAATACACTGGCAGCAAAGTTGTGGTTCACCTCTGAAAACCGGTCCAAGAATTGGGCTGAACCAAGGTTAAGCCTGGTGCCATTTTATAAGATCCTCTCGTAGAATCGTTGACTGCGCAACTAAGATAGTATTTAGTTGCGCAGTCAACAAAAGTAGGATAAACTCTTCACAATGTTAACAAACGAAGCAAAGGAGGCTTGGAAGTGGCTGTTTATTGGTCAGGCACTTCTTGTTAAAAAGATTGATCAGGCGATGCAAGAGGCAGGAGCCATTGGCCTTGAAGTCTATGATGTTTTGCTGACCTTAGAAATGGCTCCTGAACAGAGAATGAAGATGTGCCATCTAGCAGAAAGGGTCCTACTATCAAGAAGCGGCCTCACTCGCTTGGCAGATCGGCTGGAAAGAGCCGGCTTGATTGAAAGAGTCGGCTGCGAAAAAGATGGAAGGTCTACCTATGTGAAGCTTACGGCTCAGGGGCTTTCCGAACGAGAAAGGGCATGGCCAATCTTCCGCCAACAGATTGAGTTGCTGTTTTCCTCACAGCTATCTGAACCTCAGATTTCAGAAATCACAAGGACTTTCCGGCAGTTAGCGCTGAATATAGAGCCCTCTCTTGGAGAGTGCTGCGGCAGCCAAAGTTGATTATCCGCGATTTTGGGACCTCTCATTCTGCCGCAGAACATATGGCAGCCGATAGAAATCTGTATCAACGCAGCAGTCAAGGACCGGTGATGCGTCTGTACGATTGGGATCATACGGCTGTGACTCTTGGCCAATTTCAGGATCCTGCTATTGCTGTTGGGCCCGACTGCGAGGATTCCGCAGTTCGACCCACCGGTGGACTAGCCGTGCTCCACGGTCATGATCTTACGGTTGCTATTGCCGACTCCAACCACATGTCAGACTTCGTTAGCCCCAAGTTCTTCTACAAAAAGCTTGCAGGCGTTCTGCTTCGGGCCTTTTGTGATCTAGGAATTAAGGCGGAATTTGGTGGACAAAGCGCTCCCTCCGGCGTCACTGGCTTGCAGGACTGCTTTTTGAGGGCGGCCAAGTATGATATTGTGGACCTTGCTTCGGGCACTAAGATATGCGGCTGCGCATTGAATTGCAGTCGGAACAACTCTTTGCTCCAGTGCTCAATTCCCATCAGGGAGCCGTTGGTTGATCCGGCAAGGTGGATTCTCGGTGGGAGTCGGATGCCGCACTTGAAAATAAGTCAAGACGCTCTGATTGAGCGCCTTGAACTATCTTTTCTTGCAAATTTGCAATCCTAGGTGGACTGCGACTAGGCTTTAGGTGGGAACAGGGGTAATTGAGAAGCCAGAGGAAGTTAAGTCGGCACCGATATGCTTTAGCTTTTTCATGGCGCGAAGTTCAATCTGACGCACACGTTCTCGGGTGACATTGAGTTCACTTCCAACTTCTTCCAAGGTTCTTGCTCTGCCATCGTCAAGACCAAACCTCAATCGCACGACGTCTCTTTCGCGGTTAGTGAGCCGGCCCAAGATGCCATCAATTTCCTCTCTGCGGATCATTGACGTGGTGACATCGGTGGGAGTTGGCATGCTTGTGCTTTGGACAAAATCTCCAATCGAACTGTTGTCTTTTTCACCTACCGGAGTCTCCAAAGATATGGGTTCTGCAGCGACGCGCATCATTTCCCTGACTCGGTCTACATTGAGGCCCACCTCTTTGGCAATTTCCTCTTCGAGAGCTTCTCGTTGCAATTCCTGCTGAAGCCTTGAAGCGGTTTTGACCACTTTGTTGATGAGTTCTGCGACATAGACCGGAATACGGATCGTTCGGCCCTGGTTGATGATGGCGCGGGCGATGGCACGTCGTATCCACCAAGTGGCGTAGGTGCTAAATCGAAAGCCCTTTCTCCAATCAAACTTTTCGACGGCTCTAATCAGACCAAGATTGCCTTCCTGAATCAAGTCCGCTAACGGAATTCCACGGGCGTTGTACTTTTTGGCGATAGAAACAACCAGCCTTAGATTCGATTCAATAAGGATATCCTTGGCTCGCATGTCACCTTGCTGAACCCGTCTTGCCAGGTCTACTTCTTGTTCTGGAGTTAAGAGCTGAGCGCGGCGCGTTTGGCGCATCCACATTTCAAGCTCTTCCGATTCATCGGGGCCATGGGCGTGAGCTTCTTCTTCCTCTTCTTCTTCAAGAAGATCTAACTCCAGAAGGTCCTCTTCACCTGGTTCGGCGACCGCTTCATCAAGCACGGAAGAGCCCATGCGCTCAGAATAATTTGTGCGCACATTGGTTCGTACCGTGATCGCTCGACCTCGGCTAGGTTTCTGTATAAGTCCGTTTTCAGTAGGCATTGATTGGTTTAAGTTCCATCCTTGGTTCTATTTGCAGTGACTTCCATATCGCATTGCGTCAATTCTAACTGTGATTTAGGGCAATCAAATCATCATTGCTGGAAATACCCTAACACGAATTGCACTTTTTGTCAAACGTAAAGTTGACTCGTGTTACTCCACTTTTTGGATCATCTTGTTATTGACTACCTATATAAGACGATAGCCAAGCCGAAATGAGTTGCACAAACCTAACATTTTGACGCAATTTGTCTTGCTTTTTCAAGAGCAGGTGGCAATATTTTTGCCAAATAGGCGGTTGAGCTAACAGAGTTGTCTTTTGAAAAGCTAATTCTCACAGTTCCACGCTGCCAAACCTCAGGCAGATGCATAGCTTCTAAAACTGGGCTTGGTTCCTTACTCTTGGAAGAGCAGGCGCTTCCCGTGCCAACCGAAATTCCTTTTGCGTCTAAATCAACCAAAATGGCTTCTGCTTCGACCCCTAAAAAGCTTAGGCTCAGAATATGTGGCGCCTGGCTTTGAAACTGGTTAATTCTTACGTCTGGAATCTTCAGCACCGCCTCCAAGACAATTTCTCGCAGTTTAGAGACATGAGCTATAAAGTTTGCGCTTTCTTCGGATGCAATTTTAGCGGCTTCCGCCAGCCCAACAATCAGAGGCGTTGGGAGAGTGCCAGATCTAAGACCGTTCTGCTGACCGCCGCCAAGCATCGTCGGCTGCAAGATTGCCGAGCGAGTGTAAAGAAATCCAATGCCCTTCGGACCATGGAATTTATGAGCGCTCCCTGATAAAAAATCAATGCCCTCTAATTTGAGTGGGTACTTAAAGACACTCTGAGTTGCATCCGTATGAAATTGTGAGGCATGGGTTGCAATTGCGTTGACGTCCCATGTTTGGCCGGTTTCGTTGTTCACCGTCATCCAACTCAAAAAATGGATGGGTTCTGAAATAAGAGACGGGTCCGAAAGTAAGGCTGCCCCCTTGGCAAGGGCAGGGACCCTTACCGAGCTGTGCTCAAAACTGCTAATTGCGTCTGGTCCTGAATTCTGAGCAAAAACTAGGTTGTTTGCCTCGGTGGCACCAGAAACAAAGACAATTTGGCTAGGGTCTTCGGCGCCAAGCAGCTCGGCAATGGTGTGCTGAGCGCGCTCAATGGCGCCTTTGGATTGGATACCTAGAGAATGGAGAGATTCCGAGTTGCCAAAATCTTCTCTTAGGTAGGGAAGCATGGCGTCGAGGACGCAGGGGTCGAGCCGCGTTGTCGCGGCATTATCAAAATAAAGTTCCCAGCTAGGATCCATGGAGTTTGGTCATGCCTTGATGAGAGACACCTGACCAAGGAGTTTTGGAACGTCACTGGTGCGATCGGCAATGCCAACTCCGGCTGCTTCTAAGGCCTTTACTTTAGAGGCGGGCGTTCCCTTGTCGCCCGAGATGATGGCACCTGCGTGCCCCATTCTTTTTCCGGGAGGCGCTGTTCGGCCAGAGATAAACGCTACGACTGGCTTGTTCATCGTTTTGATGTATTCGGCTGCCATTTCTTCATCCGATCCTCCTATTTCGCCGACCATAACTACCATGTTCGTTGCGGGATCGTTTTGGAACATTTCCATGACTTCAATAAATCTAGTTCCCGGTAATGGATCACCGCCGATTCCTACGCATGTCGTTTGACCAAAGCCGTTATTGGTCATTTCAAAGACAATTTCATAAGTCAGGGTGCCGCTGCGGCTGACCATGCCAACGTTTCCAGGTGTAAAAATGTGGCCGGGCATGATGCCCATCTTGCACTCGCCGGGCGTAATGATTCCGGCGCAGTTTCCTCCAAGCAGGCGAGACTTGCCCCGAGCTCGAATTTTGTTGGTCATCCTTAAAGAATCTTGGATGGGAACCCCTTCCGTGATTAAAGTGATAAAGGGAATACCGGCATCTTCGCACTCCAAAACAGAATCGGCTGCAAACGGTGCTGGCACAAAAATGATTGAGGCATTGGCTTCGACTGCATTTTGGGCTTCTTCAACCGTGTTGAAAATGGGCACTCCATCCTGGGTTAATCCGCCCTTGCCGGGTGTGACACCGGCAACCACCTTCGTGCCATATTCGATCATTTGCTTTGCGTGAAAACCGCCTTCGCGGCCGGTCATTCCGCAAACAATGACGCGAGTATTTTTATCAACGAGGATGGACATTAGTGAAATTTTACCGGCAATTCGTTCAATCTGCCAAAAATGCGGTTATACTAATAACTGGCTGTAAAGCCCAGCGTTGAATTTTCCTTAAGGAGAAACGGAGGAACCGTACTTTAGGGGTTAATAAGTCTCTGATAAGAGACTTTAGGGTAACTCTTGGCCCGAACCCGACAGCTAACTTCGTAAACGTAGCGAGGGTCTCGGTGCACACGTGACTTGTGACTAGGTTGCGGTTCAACAGTGCTGTTGAAATTTCGTCGCCATCGCCTCGCCTTTGCAGTCCTGGGCTAGTATGCCTTGAAACTGGAGACTGCGCGATGACGCGCGTTAGAGCCTTCGGTTGCTTGGCAAGCTATCCTTGAGCCTCCTGTTGAGTTGAGGGGTTGCCGAAATTCCGGTAGCCCCTTTTTCTTTTGCTTACCAAAATTAAGCCAGCCTTAGAGTAGGGAATAGAAATGAGGCGCGGTGCGAAAGTAAACTGAACGGTATGAGCAAGACTGCCCCCGGTGTGCGCTATGGCGAGGTTGACCGCGAAACCAACGAAACAAAAGTTCGAGTGGTTATGGATCTTGACGGGGGAACTCGATGCGATGTTTCCACCGGAATTCCTTTTTTTGATCATATGCTCCACCAACTGGCATTTCATGGCAGATTAGATTTGGGGGTCCAGTGCGAAGGCGATCTCGATGTTGATGATCACCACACGATTGAAGATGTTGGCATTGCGTTAGGCAAGGCTTTTGCCCAGACGTTAGACCCAGCCGAATCGATTCAAAGATTTGCTAGCGGCCATTATGCAATGGACGAAGCCCTCGTGTTGATTGCGATTGATATTTGCGGCAGACCAACCTTGGTGAACGCGGTTGAGTTCAAGAGGGAGTCTATTGGAGGGCTGGCGATGGAGAACGTTAATGAGTTCTTACAAGCCTTTGTTACAAGCGCTAAGATATCTCTTCACGTCCGAAAGGTTTGTGGCGCCAATGACCATCATGTCTGTGAGGCGCTCTTTAAGGGGCTTGGAATTTGCTTGCACGATGCAACTCAGAAGATAGATCGAAGAGGGGTCGGCTCGACTAAAGGCAAAATTTGATTGCCATTTTAGACTACGGGATCAATAACTTAAGGTCTTTGCAAAACGCCTTAGATCGAATCGATGTGAAGTGGGAGACCACCACCGAACCCGATCACGAAACGAAGCTAATTATCCCTGGCGTCGGTGCCTTTGGTGCCGCGATGGAACGGTTACGACCACTCAAAGATTCTTTGCAGCAAATGGCTAAGTCTGGAGTGCCGATCATGGGGATTTGCTTGGGCCAGCAGCTTTTGTTTTCTCGCAGTGAAGAGTTCGGCAGCCATGAAGGGCTGGATTTGATCGCAGGGACCGTCAGCTATATTCCCAAAGTGGCAGGGCTTAAGATCCCCCATATCGGATGGAATAAGCTAGAAATCTTGAGAGAAGACATCATCGTGAGCTTGGTGCCAAACGATAGCTATGCCTATTTTGTTCATTCGTTAGTCGTCAAGCCAGAAGATTCTAGCTGCGTGGTCGCAACCACTGAATACGGAGTTGAATTTGCCTCGATCGTGCAAGCTGGCCATGTGTGGGGTTGTCAGTTTCACCCTGAAAAAAGCGGGGATATCGGGCTAGAAATCTTAAGGAATTTTGCAAATTGCTGATCTATCCGGCGATAGACCTCCTTGCAGGAAAGTGTGTTCGACTTGCTCAAGGTGATTATAACCAGGTCACCCGATACAATGATGATCCAATGGAAGTAGCCCGGGGCTTTTTGGATGAAGGAGCCAGCTGGATCCATGTTGTTGACTTAGATGCCGCAAAAACCGGAGTTCAGGCTCATTTAAGTGTTCTTGAGAAAATTTCCAATCTAGGAATCAAAGTTCAGTTTGGAGGCGGAATTCGTACCCTAGATTCAGCCAAGTCGGCTCTTCATGCAGGTGCGGCTAGAGTTGTTTCGGGAACAGCCCTTGCAACCAATGAAGATTTTCGAAAAGAATTCTTAGCCTTGGGGAGCAAAGTAGCCGCGGGGGTTGACGTTTTGGATGATGAAGTGCGGATTTCTGGCTGGAGCGAATCTTCAAAAGTCAGCTTGTCTTCGTTTTTGAAGACTCTGGAAAATGATGGTGCAAGGCTTGTCATCTTGACCGACATTAGTCGAGATGGGATGTTGCAAGGGCCCAATCTGCAGATGCTTCAGAGGTCAATGTCTGGCTGCACACTCCATTTCATCCAAAGCGGTGGAATTGGGACTTTGGCGGACATCAAAGCATTGGCTGCAATCAAGGATCAATCCCAACTTAACGGGGTCATTGTTGGCAAAGCCATTTATGAAGGTCGGTTTAGCGTTTCCCAAGCTCAAGACCTGATGAGAGAGACGACTATTTGACGTTTCTATAATTGTCAAGAATATTGATTTCAAGTGTTGACTTGGGGGTGGGGCACTGAGTAAACTAAACGTTCGGTATTTTACCGGAGTCCTGGATGAAAGTAATTCAACCATCCTCCAAGCGGTTTTCAAGGCCGCTTGAGGTACCCAACCTTATTGAACTTCAACTTAATTCTTACAAATGGTTTCTCGAAGAAGGCTTAAAAGAACTTTTTAGAACTTTCTCACCCATTTACGATTACCAGCAAATCACCTTTATCGAGCTTGTCAGCTATTCGCTCGCAGAACCTAAGTATTCCATACAAGAATGTAGAGATCGAGACATGACCTTCGAATCAGCCTTGCGGGCGGTGGTTCGAGTTGGTAAAAAGGGAGACGAATTCCAAGAGTCCGAAGTCTATCTTGGCGATTTGCCATTGATGACGGAAAAAGGAACCTTTATCATCAATGGTCGAGAAAAAGTCGTTGTCAGCCAGCTCATTCGTTCTCCAGGATTGTTTTTTGAAGAGGGCGTCGACAACTCCATGCAAGTTGTGGTGTCGGCTCGAATCATTCCTAACGAAGGTCCTTGGCTAGACGTTGAAGCGGATGCTAATGACTATGTTTCGATGCAGTTGGCCCAAAACAAGAAATTCCCTCTGACTGAAATCATCAAAGGATTGGCAGCTTGGGAAGTGGGCAGAGCCAAAGTTTCGCTTCCGTTTGGCAAGGCAGAAGGCAGAGTCCTTCTGGACCCGCTAGTTGATGGTTCGACCGGCGAGGTGCTTTTAGAAGCCGGCGCTCGCATCACCCGCGAAGTCCTAGAGAAGATTGGTCCTGATCATTCAGAGACAATTGTGGTTTCTGAAATGCCGTTGGCTACCAATGAAGACCTGATCCGATACTTTACGGAGCGGAAGATAATTGAAAAGCCAATCGCAGAAGATGTTGTTGGCGGAACTGTTCTTGAGGACCTCTTTGATGGCGATCAACTGTTGATTGCAAAGGGTGAAACGATCAATGCCCAAACTGCATCTCGGATTGAAAAGTTAGAACTGCCTTCCCTTGAAATTGACATGCTGTTGAAGTTTGCTAAGGTGACGATTGACAAAGATCCAACCACCAATGCCAGAGACGCTGTTTATGACATCTACCGCAAACTGAGGCCAGGAGATACCCCAACCGACGACAGCGTTAGAGGACTCTTTAGCAACCAGTTCTTTGAGATCAAGCGATATGACCTTGGCAAAGTTGGCCGGCGCTTCCTCAATCAGAAGCTTGGAATTGACGTTAAAGCCGATACCAGAAACCTTACCGCGGAAGACTTGGCAGGAATCCTTAAGGCGATTGCCCCTTATATGGAGCGAAAGCTGGAAAGAGATGACATTGATGACCTGCGTAACAAGCGGGTAAGGTCAATCGGCGAACAACTTCAGAGCCAGCTTCGAAGCGGCTTTTCTAGAATGGAAAAGGTAGCCAGAGAAAGGATGGCGGCAGCGGATCAAGAAAATCCAATGCCGGGGATTTTGCTCTCCGTGAAGCCGGTAGCCAGCAGCATTAAGGCTTTCTTTTCGACTAGCCAGCTTTCTCAGCTCATGGACCAAACCAATCCGCTGAGTGAAATAACGATCAAGCGGCGGCTTTCTGCTCTTGGAACTGGTGGTGTGCAACGAGCCAATGCCAAGCTGGAAGTTCGAGACGTCCACCGTTCTCACTACGGAAGAATTTGTCCGATTGAAACTCCTGAAGGCGCCAATATCGGACTGATCAGCCAGTTGACAACCTTGGCACGAGTTGATGAGTACGGATTCATCAGCACGCCTTACCGTAAGGTCTCGAATGGGGCGGTTACCGATGAAATCATCTACCTAACTGCCCAAGAAGAAACGGGCCTTTTGGTGGCTCCAGCTGACACGGTGACCGATGAGACTGGCTTGCTGATTAGCAAGCAGCTTCAGGTTCGGTCAGCCGGTGGAACGTATAACAACGCAAGCTATCCCATTGTGAATCGCGATCGGGTGGATTTAATGGACATTGCTCCCGTACAGATTGTTTCGGTGGCAACAGCCTTGATTCCATTCCTAGAGAATGACGACGCAAACCGAGCCCTTATGGGTGCCAACATGCAACGCCAGGCGGTTCCATTGCTTCGGTCTCAAAGGCCGATTGTTGGTACTGGATACGAGCACTTGGTTGCCTTAGACTCTGGTGCGGCTGTCATTGCCAAGGCAGAGGGCACGGTTGAGTATGTGACCGCTAAGCAGATTTATGTGAGAAGGCCGAGTGGAACTCTTGACTCTTATGAGTTGATGCACCTTGTGCAAAGCAATAAATCAACCTGCTTTACCCATCGTCCGGTGGTTGTTCCCGGGCAGCGCGTTCTCAAGGGTGATCCTCTTGCCGATGGTGCCTGTTGCGACAACGGCAATTTGGCCCTTGGTCGAAACGTCTTGGTTGCGTTTATGCCTTGGAATGGTTACAACTATGAAGACGCCATTTTGATTTCTGAGCGGCTTGTTAAGGATGATGTCTACACATCCATCCACATCGAGCGGCATGAAACCGAAGCGGTCGATACCAAACTGGGGCCAGAAGAGATCACTCGAGACATTCCTAACGTTGGTGAAGAAGCTTTGCGTGATCTTGATGAGAACGGCATCATCCGGGTTGGAGCCGAAGTAAGACCAGAAGATATTTTGGTTGGAAAAGTTGCACCGAAGGGCCAAGTGGACTTAACGGCTGAGGAAAGATTGATTATTGCTATCTTTGGTAAGAAAGCGGAAGAAACCAGAGACGTTTCTTTGCGATTGCCTCACGGCGAAAAGGGAACCGTGGTGGACGTCAAGGTCTTCAGTCGGTTCAACTACATGAGCCAGCCAAGCGGAATTCTTTACAAGGAATCGAAGAGGAGAGAGCATCTTGAGTGCGATCGCACCGGCGAGCCACTTGTGGAAATCGAAAAGGATGAACTTGCGGCAGGGGTCAATATGTCGGTCCAAGTGTTTACCGCGACCAAGCGAAAGCTGATGGTGGGAGACAAAATGGCAGGACGGCATGGTAACAAGGGTGTTATTTCTAAGGTTTTGGCAGTTGAAGACATGCCATACCTCAACGATGGCACGCCGGTTGACATTGTGTTGAACCCGCTTGGAGTTCCAAGCCGTATGAACATCGGCCAGATTCTGGAAACTCACCTTGGTTATGTTGGCAGCCATCTTGGCATCGAGTACAAGTGTCCTGCCTTTGAAGGTGCCACTGAAGCCGAAATCCTAACCGAAATGGATAAGTTGGCCCACCATATGCGCACAACTCTACTCACAACCTATCTCAATAAGGAGCTTGGTTTATCGGTAGATCTGCAAGAGAAGGATTCCATGGATGTCTTGCTTGAAAAAATCAAGAGTCATCTGAAGGTTCTTGACGGGCCCACTATCGAGCGGATTTCCAGAATCGTGGCTGCTTCGGCAACTGGTTCTGTGGAAAAACTGCTTGAGCCGATTGAAAACGAAGAGGGTGATTTGGTCATGCCAGAGCCTGAACCAATGGGCGATCCCGCTAACTTGGCTGAGGAACTCTATGATGAGATCGTAGAGAAGATTCGCGCCAATACATTCGAAAGAGCAGGCATAGATCCTCACTCTTGCAAGAGCGTGGTTCGAGACGGCTTGACTGGGGACAGGATTCCGAATCCAATCACGGTTGGAACCATCTACATGCTTAAACTGGAGCACCTTGTTGACGAGAAGATTCACGCTCGATCAACTGGTCCTTACTCCTTGGTTACTCAGCAGCCATTGGGTGGTAAAGCCCAGTTTGGTGGACAGAGGTTTGGTGAAATGGAGGTCTGGGCATTGGAAGCCTATGGAGCCGCCTACACACTGCAAGAGCTTCTGACGATCAAGTCCGACGATGTCAATGGACGGGTTAAGGCCTACGAGAGCATTGTCAAGGGAGATACGATCGGAGAGCCAGGAGTTCCAGAGAGCTTCAAGATTCTTGTCAATGAGCTGCGCTCACTTTGTTTGAAGGTCACAGTTGAAAATGCGGATAATCGTGAAATTCAACTCAAAGACCTCGATGAACTGGGTGGCGGATTTGATGACACCAAGCTAGCTAAATCAGTGGGGCTCGTCAACTAGTTTCAATGCTCAAATCAAAGGTGATTTGAGCCATACCTTTTCTATTTCGGCGGCTAGGCCGCCCCATATCGCCCGAAGGTTCGGGCATTAAAAAAACTTATGCCAGACGTTAGTCAGTTCGATAAAATCAAAATTGGAATCGCCAGCGCGGAGGATATCCGCTCTTGGTCAAAGGGCGAGGTCAAAAAACCGGAAACGATTAACTACCGAACGTTCCGACCCGAGAAGGAAGGTTTGTTCTGTGAGAAGATTTTCGGACCCGTGCGAGATTGGGAATGCTCTTGCGGAAAGTACAAGAAAATTAAATACAAAGGAATGGTTTGCGAGCGCTGCGGAGTTGAAGTAACCCGTGCGAAAGTGCGTCGCGAAAGGATGGGTCATGTTGATCTTGCGGCCCCTGTTTGCCATATTTGGTATCTCAAGAACGTTCCATCTCCGATCTCTTTAATCTTAGACATCACTCCTAAACTGCTGGACAAAGTGGTTAGTTTTTCTAGCTTTATCATTATTGATATCGAAAAAGAAAAGATCAGTGAGTATCTGCCCCGAATCAAGGAAGAAATAGAGAGAGAGAAAATCGGACTCCAAGCCGAAAGCAAGCAGCTTGAACTAGAAGCTCTTAAGGACTTAGCCCGAGAACTTTCCGAAAACGCAGAAGAGTATGCCGAAGAGCAGTGCCGAGAAAGGGCAAAATTGGTCAATGATAGGATCAAGGCTGAACTGCGAGACATGGATGCTCGGATCACGGATTTAGATTTTGCGGTTGAAGCCCTTGATAAGCTCGAAAAGAACACCCTGATCGAAGAAGACAAGTATCGCGCAGTTGGCAAACTTTTGGATAGCATCGGAGATCGGCTCAAAGTGGATTTGAGATCGTTGGTCCGTGCCAACATCGGTGCGGAGGCGGTCAAAGAGCTGCTAACCAAGGTGGATCTTGAATCTATGGCAAGATCGTTGAGAATTGAAATTGTTTCAACCCTGACTGCCAAACGGGCAAGAGCTATTAAGCGACTTGAAGTCATTGAGGCCCTCATTGCCTCGAAATCGAGGCCAGAATGGATGGTGCTCGACATCATTCCTGTGATCTCCCCCGAATTACGCCCCATGGTGCAGTTGGATGGAGGAAGGTTTGCGACATCTGACCTTAATGACCTTTATCGAAGAATTATCAATCGCAACAATCGGTTGAAGAGAATCATTGAAATTCACGCACCAGAATCCATTATCAACCACGAAAAGCGGCTACTCCAAGAAGCAGTAGACGCGCTTATTGATAACGGCAGGCGCCAAAGGCCGGTAACAAGCGCAAGCAATAACCGTCCGCTTAAGTCTCTTAGCGACATGTTGAAGGGTAAAGAAGGTCGGTTCCGAAAGAATCTGCTTGGAAAGCGCGTTGACTATTCGGGTCGATCAGTTATCGTTGTCGGCCCACATCTTAAGCTCCATCAATGCGGACTTCCCAAAGAAATGGCGCTGGAACTCTTCAAGCCGTTTGTTATGAAAGTTTTGGTTGACAAGAAGATCACCCAAAACGTGAAGACGGCCAAGAAGATGATCGAGCGGATGCACCCCCAGGTGTGGGACAGTTTGGAACAGGTGATCAAAGAGCATCCGGTTCTGCTGAACCGTGCCCCAACCTTGCACCGCCTTGGAATTCAAGCATTCGAGCCAATTTTGGTGGATGGCAAGGCAATTCAGGTTCACCCGTTGGTTTGTAACATGTACAATGCGGACTTTGACGGTGACCAGATGGCTGTTCACGTGCCTTTAAGCACTCAGGCTCAATCTGAAGCAAGGGTTTTGATGCTGTCGACTCAGAACTTGTTCAGCCCCGCTGATGGAAGACCTACCAATGCTCCTGTCCAGGACATTATTCTTGGGTCGTACGCGATAACTTTTGTAAGCCATGCCGCCAAGAAAGCTCTTGAGGAGCAAGAACTTAACCACCAAGAAGATCCCGAAAAGAATCCTCCCGTGCCGATTTATTCCAGCTTAGATCAGGTTTTGTACTGCTTGGAGTCCCCAAACAGTGACCTTAAACTGCAACTCAATCAGCCGGTAAAGGTGCGGATTACTCGACCTAAGTTTAGGCCCGATTCAGACATTGCTTTCCGAGATCCTGGCACCGGCCAAGAGTACGTCGAGGTTGTGAAGACTTCTGAATATGGAGATGAGTACACCGAGCTAGAAAAGCTTGAAATGGCTGAGGAAACAGTTGTGAAAACCGTAACTCCTGGCCAGTTGATCTTTAACCAGGTTCTGCCCTATCCGTTGAGATTTTCGGATGGATGCTTGAACCTTGAGATGGGCAAAAAGCAGCTAGCCGATATTATCAACCAGTGCCACAATCGAGCTGGCGTGGGAGCTACGATTAAGCTTCTTGATGACATTAAGGAACTTGGCTTTAAGTGGGCGACCAAGTATGGACTCTCGGTTGCAATTACGGACATGGACCCACCTGTCCGCCGTGAAGAAATTCTTGCCGAAGCTGACAAGAAGTCTAATGAAATAACAAGTAGCTTCCGTCGGGGAATGTCGAACTATAATGAGATGACTCAAAACCTCATTAAGCTTTGGTCCGAAACCTACGACAGCATCGGTAAGGAAATTGTGGGAGGACTGACCCAGTTCAACCCTCTCAATATCATTACTGTTTCTGGTGCTCGAGGATCCGTTAAGCAGGTTGCCCAGCTTACGGGAATGCGTGGCTTGATGCTTAACCAGTTTAACGAAGTTATTTATGAGCTTCCGGTTAAGAGTAGCTTCCACAAGGGCTTAACAATGCTTGAGTACTTTGTGACAACCCATGGAGCCAGAAAGGGACTTGCCGATACCGCTTTGCGTACAGCAGACGCTGGTTATCTGACAAGGCGATTGTGCGATGTGTCTCAAGACGTTATTGTGAATGAGATTGACTGTGGCACCGCTTCGGGAGTCCTTGTTCACCGCATTCTAGATGAAGGTGAAGTCATTGAGAACATCGGCGACCGAATCTTTGGTAGAGTCAGCCTTTCTACCGTTGTAGATCCAAAAACGAAGGAGCCAATCCTGACCTATGACACGATTATCACAAAGCCTCAGGCCGAATTGATCCGCCAGTTAGAAAAAGAGTTCTTTGCTGCAATCAATGAAGCCAGTTCCGATGAAGAGCGATCTAAGATTGAAGACAAATTCAAGTCTTATGGCTTGCTGATTAACGAGCACGGCGAGCTTTGTGTTGAGGTTCGAAGCCCACTTTCTTGCGAATTAAGCCAAGGAATTTGCTCGAAGTGCTATGGCATTGACCTCTCCACATTCAAGCTGGTTGAAGTTGGGCTTTCGGTTGGCATTATTGCCGCCCAGTCCATTGGTGAACCAGGAACCCAGCTCACGATGAGAACATTCCACACCGGTGGAGTTGCCGGTTCGGCGGCTATTGCAAGAACCAACCAGTTTAAGACCGGTAAGTTCGTAAGGCAGTTCATGGATGACTTTGCCAGTGCAACCGACACGGATATGAAGAACTTTGACTCTAGCGGATTGCTAAAGAGCCAAGAGAAGGCAGTTCGAGCCATGTTTTCTAGCCCCAGCACGGCGCCACTTTCGATTCATGATGAACTGGAAGCAGCACCCAAGAAAGGCGTAAAGCATACAAAGGCAGAAGAAAAGCGCAGAGAGCGAGACCTTAATGAATCCAAGAAGATGTGGGAGCGATCTCGAAAGACGTTCTTCTATGCTTGGACCGGCCAATCTTCTGGAATTGTTCGTGTTGAGGAAATCTTTGAAGCAAGAAAGCAGCCACGAGGAAAGGCCATTATTTGCCCTGTCTCGGGCGTGGTCCGCTCAATCGAAAAATCAGACTTTGGTCGATGGCTAGTTATTGAAACCACGGTTCCGATTGATTCTCCGATGAAAGATGCGTACCTTTCGGATGACCAGCCTTGGGCAAAAGGCACCGATGGAAAGTACAAAGATGAATTGGCAAAGCACATCGGGCAAAGGCTGAATTCGGCTGTACTGCGAGACCTTGTCAAGCACGAAGCAACCGAAGTGCGTTTGCTTTACCCTCTGTTGATTCCACCACTTGGCCAGCTACCGGTTCAGGTAGGAAGCAAGGTTATCAAGGGCGATCCTTTGACTCAGGGCCCTCGTGATCCCCACGAAGTGCTGGAACTTGCGGGAGCGATGGCAGTTTACGACTACTTTATCGAAAACCTCCAGAGCGTTTACAAGAGCCAAGGTGTTGACATCAATGACAAGCACATTGAAGTGATCATCCGCCAAATGTTGAGGAAGCGGCAAGTGAAGGAACCAGGCGACACCCCGTTCCTTCCTGGTCAGACCGTAGACAGGTTTGCGCTTAGCAAAGCCAACGACAATGTTCGAGACATGATTCAAGGCGGAAGAAAGATTCGTTACACGGATCCCATTAGCCAAGAAGAGGTTGAACGTGACCCCAAAGAAGCCACTGCCAATTGGATTTTGCTGGGAATCACAGAGGCCTCGCTCAATACAGAGTCGTTCCTGTCGGCTGCGTCGTTCCAGAAGACAACAAGGGTCCTTACCGAGGCAGCTGTCCGCGGCAAGAGAGATCAACTTGTCGGTCTCAAGGAGAACGTTATTATTGGTCGGTTGATTCCCAGTGGAACTGGTGTTCGCCGCTACCGAGACGTTGCGATTGAAGCCAAGCGTGGCGCGAAGTGGCAAGATGAGTCACTCACCGCCTTGGTGGAAGCGGAAGACCGCGAAGACTTCGAAGCTGATTTGGCATCGATTGCCGACATTCAGTCTGATGAAGGCAACGCAGACTAGTGCGCAACTGAGCCCGCGCGCTTAAAAGCACGGGTCTTCACAATAGCGGGTTTCTGCTGTTTAAAGGCGGAAACCCGCTATTATTTGCTGGGCAGGATGGTCTTACTTCAGATCATCATTCTTCTTTTGCTTTTTATGCCGGAAGCTTAAATATCCACTTTTGTGCGGAGTTTGACTTTGGGCACGGGAAGTAAGGTTTCATCCTTGCGCACCGGAATGTTAGGATTCTCCAGTAAGCCAGCAAAGCGACGCTCAACTTCTTGGGCATACTCCTGCATCTGAGCTTCTACATCGAGTCGCATCTCTTCCATTTGGTCTAGCAGTCGCAGGATAACTTCAACCCCTGCCAAATTAACACCCATGCCTTGGGTCAATCTTTGAATTCTGCGAACTCTCTCGATGTCGCTTTCACTGTACAGGCGGTTTTTAGCGCCTACTCGAGAAGGATTCAATAACCCTATTCTTTCGTATTGGCGCAAAGTTTGGGGATGAACTCCACATAATTGGGCGGCAATACCAATCATGTAAAGGGGAGTACGATCACTCTTCATCAGTGACTAACTTAGCTCCTGCAGCTTTTTGAGCAAGGCTTCTTTTTCTGGGGTCAGGGACCGTGGCACCGTGATTTTAACCCGCGCATAAAGATCAGAAACACCTCGATTAAGGCGCGTCATTCCGTGACCAGCAAGGCGAAAAACTTGGCCTGACTGAGTCCCTCTGGGAATTGTCATGCTGATCTCTTTGCGAAGAGTTCTTACTTTCACTTCACCGCCAAGTGCCGCGGTTGTGAAGGGAACTTCAACTTCGGTTTCCAAGTGATCCTCCACCGGCTTGAACTTTGGATGGGCTTTCCATCGCACAACCACAATCAAATCTCCCGCCTTTCCATTGACGTTGGAAGAACCTTTGCCAGCAACTCTCAGTTTGCCTCCATCAGAAATTCCGGCGGGGATTTTAATTTCAACCCGCTTTGTCTCTGGAACCGTCTGAATAGACCCACGGCTGGAAGACTGATTCATGGTTTGGAAGGTTAGGACCCGCGTTGTACCGGAATCAGCTTCTTCCAACGACACCTCAACAGTCTTTTCGATGTTTTGGGGGGTAAATGGAATTCCAACACTTGGGTCAGTAGCAAAATGCACACCCTGACGGCCCGGATTGCCGCTAAAGCCGGAGAAAAAGTCGAAAAATGATCCGTTTCCGCCAATGTGTTGAAAGAGATCACCCACATCTTGTCCGAAACCAGCTCCTTGCTCTTGGGCCTGCTGAACATTTTCCCATTGACCCCCAAAGCGGTCATAAAGCTTCCTTTTTTCGGGGTCTCCTAAAACTTCATAGGCTCCTTGAACTTCCTTGAACTTTTCTGCAGCCGCGGAGCTCCCTGGATTGACATCGGGATGGTACTTCCTGGCTAGCTTGCGATAGGCGGTTTTAATTTCCTTTTCGTCTGCATTGCGGGCCACGCCCAAGACCTTATAATAGTCAACCGATTGCGTCATAAATGAATCCTAATATGAGTATATAACGCTTAAGTCCTTAAGTTTGTTTCTATCAAGTGAAACTGCCTTCAGAGAGGTGATTTGTAAAGAAATGCCCTCTTTGAAAGGAATAGCCTGCGATATTCCAAAAGAGGTTCCGAAAATAGAAATGTGGATTTGCAAAGCTTGGAAATAATGGCAACTCGCAGTGAAAATCTACCTGTGTTGCCCCAGGTAGCTTCAAAGCTGCTTACGATGATTGACGATCCGGTGACGTCCACAAAAACGCTTGAAGCCATTATTGAACGAGACCCAGCTATTGTAGCCAAGGTGCTCAAGGTTGCCGGATCTGCCTTTTATGGCGGTATACCAGCTGGCACTACATCCCGAGCCATTGCCGTGCTTGGGATGAACACGGTCAAAAGCCTCGTTGTTGGGTTAGTTTTTCAGCAGGTAGTTGGCAACAAGGGGCAATCCAGTCGATTCAACAAGATTGAGTTTTGGCGCCACAGCCTTGCAGTGGCAAGTGCTTCTAAGGTCCTTGCCATGATCCTCAAAAATCAAAATGCAGAAGCCTTGTATTTTGCGGGGATGATGCACGACATTGGCATTTTGGTGCTTGATCGGTTTGACAGGGAAGAGTTTGATACAGCGTTGAAAATTGCGAAGGAAGAAAACATGTCCTTGATCAACGCAGAGGGCAAGGTGTATCCCTACAGTCATGCCCAAGTGGGGGAAATTCTATCCAAGAAGTGGGGTCTCAACCTCATCCAAAGCAGTGCGGTGCGCTATCATCATAACCCAAAAGATGAGTCATGCGGACTCAGCCAATCCACTGCCATCATACACTTAGCGGACGTGCTTGCCCATCGGTCTGGATTTAAGAATCAGGCGCCGACCGCACCCCCGCCAGAGGCTGATCCCGAAGTTCTAGAATTCCTAGAAATCCCTGAAGCACAGCTAGAACCGATTGAGGCTGCTGTGTGCAAAGAAGTTTCTAGGATGACTGAAATCTTTGGAGTGGCCGCCTAACATTTGACTAAAGCAGGCGACCACCGACAAGTTACTCTTCTTCGTGCTGGGCACGCTTTGCCGCGAAGGCGGCAATGAGTTTTTGCGATTCAGGATGGGGCAGTTCTTCGAAGTGGCTAAACTGCTGACGGAACCTACCCCTGCCTTTTGTAATTGACCGCAGATCGAGGGCGTACCTAGCCAAGGAAGACATCGGAACGATCGCTTCAATCCTTTCTACGCCACCGGGGAGACTTTCTGTCGTCACCAAGTGGCCCCGCCGAGAGGATAAGTCTCCTTGAACCGAGCCCACCGTGTCATGAGGAACAAAGACTTCAATGTTCATCAGAGGTTCTAGAATCACGGGTTGAGCTTTCGCGACTGCTTCTCGGATTGCGATTGCGCCTGCGCTCTTAAAGGCGGCCTCATTGCTGTCTACATCGTGGTAGCTTCCATCGTAAACCACAACTTTCATATCGACCGCTGGATATCCGGCAACAAAGCCCTTTTCCATCGTCTCTTTGATTCCTTTTTCGATGGCAGGAATAAAGTTCTTAGGGATAGCACCACCTACAACCTTGTTCTCGAAGGTAAAGCCTTCTCCTCGAGACAGTGGTGAAAGTTCAATGTGGCAATCACCAAATTGACCTTTGCCTCCTGTTTGTCGCTTGTGTCGGCCCTGCGCTTTGCTGTTGCCCTTAACCGTTTCCCGATAGGGGACTAAAGCTTCCTCGACCGTAACGTTGACGCCAAATTTGACCTTAAGCTTTTCAATCACGGTTTCCAGGTGGATGTCTCCCATTCCTTCCAAGATTTCTTGATGGGTAGAGGGTTCTCGGATATAGCGAAGAGTTGGGTCTTCCTCCAAAATACGTGTGAGGGCGCTTCCAAGCTTATCTTCATCGGACTTTGCATTGGGCCGAATCGCAATCCGATAAATTGGCTCGGGATAATGAATTGGGGGCAACGGCTTGGTTCCTGCTTTTCCGATTGTGTCTCCCGTTAAAATTCCGTTTAGCTTGGCAATCGCGCAAATGTCACCAGCAATGACTTCAGAGGCAGGCGTTTGCGCCTTTCCGTGTGGATAAAAAAGGTTATGAACCCTTTCGGAATTCTCCTTTCCTACGTTGGCAACTTGCTCGTCTGCCTTCAGCTTTCCTGCAAAGATGCGAACGTAGTTGATTCTTCCCACAAATGGGTCGGCTGAAGTTTTGAAGCAAAGGGCAGAAAGAGGCGCATCAATTTTGGGTTCAGGCCTCATTTCGTCTTCATCAGAAGTTGTAGACGCGGCTCTTTCGGCAAAATCTACCGGAGACGGTAATTCACCCACAATCCGATCAAGCAATGTGGCAACTCCAATGCCAGTTGCAGCCGACCCTAACAATACAGGAATGACTCGGCCCGATTCTATGCCCACCAACAGGCCGTGCTCAATCTCTTCCGAAGACAGTGCCTCGCCTTCTAAATACTTCATGGCCAGGTTATCGTCGCCTTCTGCGGCGGCGTCCATCATCTTCTCGCGTCGCTCCTCGGCTTCAGATGAGTACCCGCTTGGAACTTCTTCGATCTCTACCCCTCGGTCTTTGCCTTTGTACACCCTTAAATTAAGCAGATCAAGTACTCCAGAAAAAGCGGCCTGATGCCCAATTGGAATCTGAGTGCTAACAATCTTACGGCCGTACCGCTCGTGGAGGGTTTGCATTAGCCCCGCATAGTCGGCGTTGTCTCGCTCGAGCTTGTTCACAAAGATGCAAGTGGCTAAACCATGGTTTTGGGCAACCTCGTAGGCCAACTCAAAGCCGACATCTAAATCCTTTTTAGCCTCGCAAACAATAATCATGGATTCCACAACCCGTGCTACAGCATGGAGGTCACCAATAAAGTCCGGATATCCAGGGACGTCAATCAAGTTGATCTTGACTTCGTGCCACTCTACCGGCACGATGGACGCATTGAGCGAAATATGACGTTTGATTTCAATGGGATCAAAGTCACTTTGAGTTGTTCCTGCTTCGACGGTTCCAACGCGTTCGGTTGCGCCAGAAGTAAATAGCATGTGTTCGACGAGCATTGTTTTACCGGATCCGCCGTGGCCAACAATGGCAACGTTCCGGATCCGATCAGTTGATAGTTCTTTCACTTATCCCTCCTTTGGGTAATGTCGGGGCAAAATGGATGTTAACATTTGCCCTCTCAATTCAGGATACGCCAGATGAAAGAAATGCGTTGGAGAGGTGATGCCTAACTGAACTTTATTGCGTTTTCAGATTCGATTTAGGAGCTGGTTGAAGCAGGGACTTCGGCTTGCGCCTCAATTGTTTTGCTAATTTTAGCCGCCTCATCGGGAGGCATTAAGGTGAGCACTTGAGCAACCTGGCTTTCATCCATTTGTGAGAAGATGCGAGCAAGGTCGTCTACTTTGTAACTGCCCGAAAGCTTTAGAATTTCGGCCGCATCCATATCGGACCATATGGAAGCAATTTTTGCTGCCCCCGCCTTGAGATTGGAATTAGAAAGGGAAGCGGTTTTGCCAGGGGCTTGTGACGAGGAATTTGACGATGGAGTTGGCAGAGCCTTTGTCTTTTTGGCGACCAATTGGGAATTGGTCTGGCCAGTATGTGACGCTGATTTTGAGTCCGAATTTGGGTCTGATCCTGTGGATTCAGAATTCGAATCAGAAGTTGAATTCGAGCCGTCTCCATCAGATTTCGAGCCATCCTTTGTAGATGAATCTTTTGACTTTGCAGAGGACTTTTTCGTTGGGGTTACACCGGGAATGTTGATTTTTCCAGTAAAGGCAAGGCCAAAAACCGCACCAATGATGATGACCGGCAAAATAAAGAGAAGGGCTTTTGGCTTCATAGTTGCTTTCTCCGCTCGTAACCAGCAAGAATGTTCTGAACGTACTTAATGGTCTCTGGGTAGGGCGGAATGCCGCCATGTTTAATGACCGCCTCTGGCCCTGCATTGTAGGCGGCAAGGGCAAGGGGAAGGCTGTTGAACTGGTTCATCAGCGATTTTAAGTACCTTGCTCCACCTTCTAGATTCTGGGTGGGATTAAAGGGAGATGTGATTCCCATAGCGTTAGCAGTTTCTGGCATGATCTGGGTAAGCCCCATGGCACCGGCTCGACTTCGTGCATTGGGCTGATAGCCGGACTCTTGCTCCACTAAGGCATCAAACAGGTTGGGATCGATGCCATTGGAGGCAGCCGAACTTTGGATGAGCGATTTTAAGGTCGAGTTCTCAATGTTAGTGCCGTCTTTTCCAGGCACGAGGGGAGCAAATCCTTGGCTGCCAATTGCTCCTGTCAATGCATTAGAAAAGGACTGACTTGCGTCGGCAGCGGGCTGACTGTCTAAACCCAGCATTGAAGAAAGCTGGTTTATGCGATCTTCAACGCCTTGCAACCCCAAAGGCTGACCAAATTGAATCGAATTCACGCGGCGGCTCTCCTTGTAGACGTCCACTCGTCAAGCTGCTTTTGCTCCCATCTGGCCAACTCTTGCTTGTATTCGACGAGGGCGTTCTCCTTTAGTTTCTTCACGGTTTCCGTATCCTGCCTTGCCTTGTGCCACTTGACTAAAGCATTTTCCTCTTCTTGCTCTAAAATCGAAAGGGCGGCCAACTTGGATGTGCGTTCATCTTTGAGGCAGATCACGTGAGAATCGGCAAGAACCCGATCTTGGATTGATTCGTAGGGAGCTACCATCAACCTCTCAATTTGCCTATCAAGGCCATCTATTTCGTTTTCCATGGCTTTTGTTGCTTGTCGACAAGTTTTAAAAGCTTCTTTAAGGTCTCTTTCGGTGGCTTCTCGAACCATAAGGACTTTTTCTAATCGAAATTCAAATCTATGCATCTATGGCTTCCTTTAGGTGTGAAATTGTAGATTCTATGGGGGTTGGATCGTCTTTAGCTTGCTTAAGAAAATCCTCTAATTTGGATTTATTGCGCAGTGCTTTATCCGCCCTTGGATTGGCCCCTGCTTTGTAGGCTCCGATGTTGACCAAATCTTCAACATCGGCCAGTGCTGCCAACTCGGACCTAGCTTCGATGGCGTATTGCAAGTGAGTTTTTTCAACAACCGCGTTCATTGTTCGGCTAAGGCTCTTTAGGCAATCTATTGGCGGGTAATGGCCCTTTGACGTAAGGGCTCGGGATAACACAATGTGCCCATCCAAAATGGAACGAGCTGCATCGGCAATCGGCTCGTCATGATCGTCGCCGTCCACTAAAACTGTGTAAAGAGCGGTAATCGAGCCAAGACGGTTGTTACCAGCGCGCTCCATGAGCTTGGGTAGAAGAGCAAAGACGCTTGGCGTGTACCCCTTAGTGCTGGGTGGCTCACCAACCGCGAGGCCAACTTCTCGCTGAGCCATTGCAAATCGGGTTACCGAATCCATCATTAAAAGTACGCTCTTGCCTTGGTCTCGAAAGGATTCGGCAAGTGCGGTTGCGGTAAAAGCAGCCTTGATTCTGACCAAAGCTGGCTGGTCGCTGGTTGCGCAAACCACCACACTGCGGTTCAATCCGGTTTCTCCTAGGTCAAACTCAATAAACTCGCGGAGTTCTCTGCCTCGTTCTCCAACAAGGCATATAACATTGACATCAGCAGATGACGATCGAGCCGCCATTCCCATGAGCGTGCTCTTTCCAACACCTGATCCGGCAAAGATTCCCATTCTTTGCCCCTCTCCCAGAGTTAGAAGTCCGTCTATAGCCCGAATTCCCGTACTAAATGGCTTAGAGATGGGTGGCCGATCCATTGCATTAGGAGGGGCGGCGTAACAGGGAACAAAGTGATCCGCTTGCAGAGTTCCTTTGCCGTCTATGGGCCTTGCCAGCCCATCTAAGACCCTACCAAGGAGTCCGTCTCCGGCAGGAACCTGGTAAGGCTTGCGTTGACATCGAACTAAGCAGCCAGGCTTGATGCCAGAGAGTTCACCAAGGCACATCAGCAGGCACCGATCGCCTCGAAATCCTATGATTTCAGCATCAACAAATTCTGACCCAACCTCAATGCGGCACCAATCGCCAACTTTTGCGTCTGGCCCAATGGATTCCACTGTCAGCCCAACAACCTTATCAACTTGCCCATCCAAATGGAGGAGTTGAGCGGTAGACACCGCTTCGAAAGCGGCCCGGAAAAGGGAACCTGCGCTCATGCCGCTTGATCCTTAAGATGAGTTTGAAATTCCTCAAGTTTTCTTGAAGTTGTTGCGTCGAGGACTCCAGAAGATGTTTCAATAATGCATCCCGAGGCAATGGAGTTGTCGTCAACCAGATCGATGGAAGTGATTTTTGCAAAAGTGGACTTTAGGTCATCCTGGTGCTGCTCTAGAAGGGGGCGATCTTGAGGACTGAGCCGCAGGCGGATTGCCCCTTTGAGCCCTGTTTCCGCAATGGCTTGTTTGACAATCGCAAGGATGGATTCTCTGCTCATTTGGAGTTCCTGGGCAAGAACCTTAGTTGCTAAGTGAGTGACTAGGTCGGTCAGGTTTGCTTCGGCTTGGGCAAACCAGAGGTCGGCAGAAACCTTCAAGTCCAGTGCAAACTGGTCTAGTTCCTGTGAGAACTGGTCTAATTTCGCTTGCTCATCAGCGTGAACGATCCGAAACGCCTCGGACCTTCCAAGGGAGCGGCCTTCCACCAATCCAAGTTCTAGGCCCTCTGATTTTCCGCTTGCCAGTCCTTCTTCGTATCCGTGGCGTCTTGCTTCCTCCTTGATACTGATCGTTTGCTTGTTGGACTTGCTTCCCGCCGCTTTGAAGGTCTCCTCGATGGGATGAAGCACGGAGGCAAAAGGAGTTGGTGTAGGCATTGACTTTGCAAAACTAGACAAGCATTTCCTCCTCGCCGCCTCGACTCAAAACAATGTCTCCTGACTCTTCAAGTTTGCGGATGATGGCCACGAACTTTTGTTGCGCTTCCTCAACGACTTTCAGCCGAACTGGACCCATGAATTCCATGTCTTCTTTGAGCATAGAAACCGCACGCTCCGACATGTTCTTGTAAATCTTGTTTTGAACTTCGGGGTTCACCCCCTTGAGGGCAGTTGCCAGCTCTTTGGTATCAATTTCTCGCAGCACCGACTGAATGGCTCGGTCATCCAACTGGACGATGTCTTCGAACACAAACATCATGTTCTTGATCGCGTCGGCAAGTTCTGGATTTGTGTCTACCAGCCCGTCAATAATTAGCCTCTCTGTTGAGCGGTCAACTCGGTTAAGGAGATCCACTAAGGCTTTGGGGCCGCCTGCCGATGTCATTTCTTGGCTGAGCAGCGAGCTCACCTTCTTTTCTAAAACCTGCTCCACTTTGCGGATGTATTCAGGTGGGGTTTGCTCCATGGTACCAATGCGAGATGCTACTTCTGATCTTAATTCGCCAGGAAGTTTGCTTAAAATAGCAGCTGCACTTGTCACCGGCAGCCAAGCCAAAATCAAGGCTACTGTTTGAGGGTGTTCATCTTGGATAAAGCTTAAAACTTGGTTTGGATCTGCCTTTCTGAGAAACTCAAACGGCACAACTTGCATTGCGGAGACCACTTTCTTCAGGACCGTATTTGCTTTTTCTTCGCCAAACGCATTCATCAGCATTTGCTTGGCATTGTCAACTCCGCCTTCCGCAATATAGTCTTGGGCTAGGGCAAGCTCATAAAACTCGTCAATGACCTTTTGTCTTTCATCGGGGCCAACTCTTTCGAGCCGAGCCAATTCAAGGGACAAAACTTCAATCTGGTTATCGTCTAGGTGGCGGATAATCTTTCCTGATACTTCTGGCCCGAGGACAGTCAAGATGACGGCTGCCTTTTGCCGGTTTGTGAGGAGTTCTGCTGGTTTCTTTCTCATCGCTTTAGTCCGCAATCCATCCTTTCATTAACATTGCAACTGCCTCTGGCTTTTTATCGCCCATCTTTTTAAGCTGCTCTAGCGGCACATTGACCTTTGTTCCAATTGACTTCACTCGAATTTGCTCTTCATCTTCTTCCTCTTCTGGCAGGTTTGGGTTTCTGGGTGCCCGCGCCGAGCCTAAGGAAAGGGCCTCGCCGCCACCACCTAATGAAGGTTCAAGATCGGCAAGGGAACCATAACTTCCGCCTGCCATTGGAGCCAAAGGATTGCCATCTCCGCCAAGGGAAGAAAGGGTTGTGATCGAACCACTCTTAGAGAATTTGGTCACTTGCTTCAACACAACGAAGCCGATGAAAATCAGAGCCGCAATTGGCAAGATCGAAATGATCTGTTGAATCTTTTGTTGCGATGCAGCCGAGGCAGCGGCTTGAGCTTCCTTCTTTTGCATCGTGCTGCTAAATTTCACCATCGTGACCTGGCTTGTAAACCCGGGGGTATTGGCAAGTGTGCCCAAGTAGCCATTGATAATGTTTTGCAGCTTTGTTTGGTTCTTAATGACGTTGGAATTGGCAATGACATCAATCGCCATGGACTTCAAGTCTCCACCAGCTTGCTGTACAGAAGTTGTCTTGGTATCTTTGAGATAGTTGTTTTGAGTTTGGGTTAATGTGTAGTTTGAACTGCTCGACCCAGGGAGGGCGGCTGCGGGAGCACCAGCTTGATTATTGGAATTGGATGCGGCTCCTGCGATGCCTCCAGGGCCGGCTCCAGCACCATTCATTGACTCTTGAATTTTAGTTGTCGGCAGTTTCGTGCTTGGCGTATTCTTGACTTCCGTATAGTGAGTGTCGTCAAAGTTCATATCCAGATTGATCTTAACAATGCTGGAATTGGGGCCATAAACTTGATCGAGCATGGATTGCAGTTGTCGCTCTCTTCGCCTTTCTTCTGCTTCTTCTGTCGCCAGCCGATTGCTGATCTCTCCGCCGGAAGAGCTATCATCTTTGCCGTCAAACAGCAAGTTCATATTGCTATCAACCACAGAGATGTTTTGCATATGCAATCCTGGAACTGAGTTTTTAACCAGCAAGGCAATGGTGCGTCCCTGAGACTTTGTTATATTGGCGTCTGACCGCGCGGTAATTGTAATTGAAGCGCTTGCGCTGCGATGGTCTCGGATAAAGGGTGAGTTGTCGGATAAAACGATGTCGACATTGGCGCTTTCTATGCCATCAATGCTCTCGATGGATTGATCAAGTTTCTGCTCGAGGATGTTTTTGAGCCGTTCCTTTTCAACTTCGGGAGTGTTCATGATTCCGATCTTGGCTAGTTCTGTGTCGCCAAAACCGGTTGTCGTGGGAAGTTTATTGGCTTGAGCAAGCTTCATCCTGGCTTCAGCCACCATGTTTGATGGCACCATGACCGAGCCCTGCTCGTTAAAGTCCACCTGAATGCCTTCTTTTTCTAATTCGGTGACAACCGAACCCTGCTCGGTCGGAGATAGTCCACCAAATAGAAGTTGCATTTTAGGCTTGCTTGCAAAATAAAAGATGCCTGCAAGGAGCAATACCAAGAATGCAGCCCCACTTGCGGTAAGAACCTTCTGGTTGCGATCTGCAACTTCCCACCACTGCCTAACCTTTTGTATAAATCCACCCATTGTATTGACCCGCACTCGGGAAATTGGTGGCCGACGTTATGACTAAACTTGCATAGAGCTAATCTGCTGGTAAGACTGCAACAGATTGTCTCTTACTGTTGCCGTTAGCTGCAGAGCCGTACTTGCTTTTTCCATGGAGATCATCAAGTCTTGATAATCTACTTTTCGCCGACCCGTCATAAAATCAGTCTCTTTTTCGCTCGCTTGTTGCTGCGTCGTGTTGACTTCTTTTAGGACGTCCATCAGCATGTCGCCAAATCCTTCTTCCTGGCCCGTTTTTGGGACAGCGGTCGGCTGAGCCAAACCACTTAGGGCAAGATTTTGGATAGGGCCAATTGGGTTCATGTCTCGTTAAACTTTGCCAATCGAAAGGGCAGATTGCACCATGGATTTGGCACTGTTGAATGCCGAGATATTGGCTTGGTAGGCTCGGCTTGCACTAAGCATGTCAACCATTTCTGCAATGGGCTGCACATTACTTGTTTCGACAAGTCCGGTTTTAGGATTGTGGTTGGGGTCACCCCAATCGACCTTCGTGTGGAATGGAGACATATCGGGCACAACCCCAACAATCTTGACTCCGTTAGGTCCGCCTTCTAGTTCCACCAACCGGCGTCGGTAGGGTGGTGCTCCTCCGATGGCTCCCGTGTTGGCGTTCGCCAAATTTGATGATACAACATCAAGGCGAAACCGCTCTGCGGTTAAGCCAGTTGATGAGATTCGCATTGCATCGCTGAGTGACATAGTTTTTATTTGAGGGCGGTTTGGATATTGGTGAAGTAGTTGGCTGCCATTTCTGATAGGGCTTGATAATGGAGTTGAGTTTGGGCAATTCCCATTGCCTCACGCTCTAAATCCACATTGTTTCCATCTTCACGAAGGCTGGTCCGATCTGAGGCTTGCTGATTGGCAAAATCCTGAAATTGCCGCAGCTGTTCGTCCACGGTGGGGTTGCCAACTCCGAGGGCTTCATTAAGGGTTAAGTGAAAGTCAATATCCTTCCTTTTGTAACCAGGCACGTTGATATTGGCGAGGTTATTTGAAAGAAGGGATTCGCGCTCTGAAGCCAAGCCCATGGCCTGATCGATAGCGCTTAATCGAGTTGAAGAGATGAAATCCACGATTTGACTCCGACGCCAAAATCTTACGAAGAATTCGGCTCATCAGTAGTGTCGGCTTAATCCCCGTATTTCTGCAGGGTCCATGGTAAGCCGAAGACTTTCCTGGGGCAATTGGAGTCGATTATTTTTGCCGTCTATAGAATCGCTTGTTGGCAACTGTTGCGGGGACTTCATTGCCTCTGATATTGACAAAGCACTTTGATCCCTCCGCAAGGGGCTCGGTAAGAAACGCAAAACCGATGGCTGCATCCAGCAATGGGCTAATGACTCCGCTCGAAACGAGTCCAATGGTGTTGCCGTCGGCAATAACTTCTGCACCTGGGCTCATGAGCCGCTTTGCTTCTAACTGAATACCCATCAACTTTGAAGGGGCGCCCACGGATCGAACAGATGCAACTGCCTCAGATCCGATAAAAGTCTTGGTCTTAGAAATAGCCCATCCAAGTCCTGCGCACAAGGGGCTCATTTCCTCGGACAGTTCGTGGCCATAGAGCGGCAATCCTGCCTCTACCCTCAAGGTATCTCGGCTTGCAAGGCCACAACAGGCACCGCCCAGCTTTTGCAAGGTTTCCCAAATGCTTACGGCTGCTTCTGCGGGACCGATAATTTCGACTCCGTCTTCACCGGTGTAACCGGACCTTGCGATAAGAACTTTGGCTCCGTTGATAAAGCCATTGCAGACCCCAAACATGGAGCTTGCAAGGAGCGCATCGGGCTCACTAAAAACCTTGGCAACCGAAGCAACTGCATTTGGACCCTGCACCGCGATCATGAAGGTTAGGCTTGTATCATCCGCCAACCGAACATCAGAGGGTTTGTGACCGGCTATCCAGTCATGAATTTTTTGATGATTGCTGGCATTGGCAACCACATGGTAGTCATTTTTGGTGAGGCGATAAATGATGACGTCGTCTTTTGTTCCACCCTCTGGATTGCAGATCAGAGAGTACGTACCTTGACGATCGCTTAGCTTTTGGAGATCGGCTGTTGCGATAGAATCCAGCGTCTTCAGGGCATCAATTCCAACCACGGAGAATCGAGCCATGTGAGAGACGTCGAAGAGGCCAAAGTTATTGCGGACCTGGCTTGCTTCGGCAAGAACGCTCGTGTATTGCACTGGCATCGAGTAGCCGGCAAATTCCACCATTTTTCCTCCTTGGGATTCATGAAGAGAGTGAAGCGGAGTTTGGAGCAATTCTTGGGTCACATCCCAAAGTATACAAAGGGGACGCGGTTGAAGTCCTTGTGTTTCTTCGCGCAGTTGCCAAAGTCAGGCTGACTTTAGGCCAGGCATCGATTGGAAAGCTGGGCCGGCGTCGTTCGCTTGCTTGCCGGTGGCTGCAAAAACCAGAAAGAGCTCTATTCCTAGCCTAAAAGCCTTAAGCTTTTGATTCTCATCAAAACCTTAAGGCCGATGAGCAGGATAGGATGAAACCGTGAACGTATTGGCCCAGTGAACCTGTCAGTAGATTTATAAGTGTCGACTGAGGTAAAGTCGAATCTGAGGGCAGAATTATGTTCACTTGTACCGAGTGCGGAACGCCTAATCCTTTAGACAGCCAATTTTGCAAAAACTGCGGCCATTCTCTGCCGGCAGATGGGCTTGCGGAGGCAAGGATTAAGCTTGACGAGTTTGTAGATCAAGGTAACGCATTTTTTACGGAAGGGAAGACCGAAGAAGCGATGATGGTTGCGGAAGCAGCCATTGAATCCAACCCTTCTCATGCTATCGCGTACTCCCTCAAGGGAATGTGCTGCGAAAGAAAGGGCAATTTAGCCGACGCACTGGAGTGTTACGAGAAGGCGATCTCTTTGAACCCAGATAGCGCTATTGACCGTATTAAGGTTGCTGGCTTAAGGAACCGCCTGGCCACCCAGATTGCAGAAGAATCGGTCCCTGATCGCAAACGGGCTTGGTTCGCAGCCTTGGGCGCGGTTCTCTTTATCTCCGCATTGGGGGCCATTTTTATTCACCGATTCAATCAGCCCCAAAAAGTGGCTTTAAGTCCATCGAACCAGTCCAATATCAAAGGATTTGCGCCGGTTGTGAACCCTCCCGCCGGTCAGACCAATGGCCAAACCCAATCGACCGGCAATCAGCCTCAAGGACAGCCAAGCCAAAATAATTCGGGGCAGGGCAACAATTCACCAACCTACGCGTCTAACCCAAATTCAAATTTGCCACCCGCAATAAACTGGCCTCCCAGTGGCAACGGAAATCAGTTGCCTTTGCCCGGTGATCCCTTGACCGGTCAGCTCGGCAACGAGCCGGTCACGCCGAATCCGCCACCATCCAACAGCAACTCAAACCCGCCAAGCAATTCCAACCAGCAAGCAAGCCCCGATCCCAAGTTATCGAATTCAGGCAATGCAAAACCGCCTGCCCAGGCAAAACCAAAGGAAATCATTGATATCCAGGTCGGTGGAGGCAGCCAGCAGTTTCCAAATCAACCTGGTGCCCAGCCCCTTGATTCAAATGGCGGAAACAACAATGGCATTGAGACATTAAGGAAGGTTGCTGCTAACCAATATCAATTGGGCCAGTACTCTCAAGCCGCTTCCACTTATAAGCAGCTCATTCAAATGGGTGGAGATTCGGCGGGAGTCAGGCAGAAGCTCGGTCAAATTTATTCAAGATTGGGCCAGCCCACTCAGGCCTACCAAGAGTATAAAGTTGCAGTAGCGAAATATCAAGCTCTCATCTCCTCGGGAATAGACGTGAACCTGAATAAAGCCGCATTGGCAACTTGTCAAGAGGAATTGCGCCTCTTAGGTCACTAATCCTTGGTTCGAAACAACTTGATAGGTCTTAATCGGCACTTATTTCGGCGGCTGGCGCCTTTGACCCTCTGCGGGATTTTGGCGAGTTTGTGTTTTGCAACGGATAGCTCTATCCCTAAAATATTAATTGTTCAAAATGACTCTCATGGGCTACTCAATGCTCCGGTAGAAGATTCCACAAAGGCTAGCAAAAAACTTGAAGATGCAAAAAAGGCTCTGAAAAGCGATCCCGACATTTCAGAGACACTCGCAGAATCCATTGCTGAAAACGGCCGAGCAGAGCCGATTGTGTGGTCTCAGCTCGATCCTATTTTTCGTGCCGCTTATCAAAGTAATAAGCTCCATTGGATTGGCGGACATGTCTCACTGCAACAAGCCCTAGATGGAGCCAAAGTACTGGGCTGCAAAGGGATTATTTTTGTTTATAGCCACAGAGGAGAGTCCGACCACCATAAAGGCATCTACTTTCGTGCCAAAATGCTTGCCGGCTCAAAGGTGATTTGGGTATTTCCTAACGCAGATCAGTCTGGGGGAATGCCTATTGGAACGGTGAAAGAGCCTGTTCTTGTGCCCGTCAAAGGTAAGGTTGACGCACAGGGCAAACCAATCTACAAAACCGAGTATAAAACGCTTCAGCCCAAAATGAGCAGCAAGGATCAACAAGATTTAGAACTCTCTAATTGGATGTTTTTATCGGAAACAACTGGCACCAAGGCTGATGAAGACAGTGCGATAGAGTCTATTGCCAGCACATTGACTTCATCACTGACTCAGGGACCATTATCGGGTCTCAAAGAAGAACCGGCTTTGCCGGAGCAGCCGATGAATCCCGGCATTGATTCTTTGATCAGCCCCCAACTCCCGCCTTCCAATCTTACTTCGGATGGAGAGTTGGAATCAAAAATCAGCAGTTATGTCGCGGCTAAAGAAAGTGCCAATGCAATCTGTTTGGCAGAAAGCGCAGTTGATGAGAATCCACTTGACCCGAAGCGACGTGAGCTGCTGCTGAGGACTCTTTATACTTTTGGCGAAGCTCAGGAAGCGATTCGAGAGGCTAAATCGGCTGCAATTGCTTTTGGAAATAGCGCGCCTCTCCTCGCGGTTGGGTCTCAGATTGCATTCGACAGTGGGGAAATCAACGAAGCCGAATCAATGGCCAACCGCGCCCTAGCTCTGGACGGCAAGTCGCTTAAAGCACAGTCGGTGCTTGGTGAAGTTGCTCTTGCCAAAGGTGATCTAACATCTCAGTACTTGCCGTTAACCCCGTACAGCCAGCAAAGTGCCTTGCATCAAATGTGGATGAATTCTGTTCTTGCCAATGCGATGGAAGGAAATAGTGGGTGGCTGATCCAAAACCTCGGGACTCAGTTTGGAAGCCTTACGGTTGAAGATTCGGCAAGGCTTGAATCTCAGCTTGATCGAGCTTATTCAAGGCAATCGGATGAGTTTAAGGCAGAAATGGGGCAAGCAACAATTGATGGTCCCCAACAGCTGCCCCAATTGACGCAAACATTAAAGGGCAATGCCCAAGTTTTAGAAGCAGAGAACTTGGTGCTGCAAAAGCTTGGAGCAGCCTTTCCAAGCGATAAAGCGCTGATCCGCAAGCAATTGGCATTTAATTTGCTATTACAGTGTATTGAAGAAGTCAAGGCGTACTTAGACGCAGGCAGGAAAGGAACACTGGATGACGCCCAGATCAATTTCTCCGAATCCTTGCGTCAGATGACGTTGTCTACGATGGCTTCTGATGGTTCAGATCATGCTTCGCCAAGTCCTCATTGAATTTTTTCTTGCTACCTCAATGAGTTGGTTGTTCATCCATACCTTTCGGGTCAAAAGTTCTTCTCGGCGGTTTCAGGCCCATGCTTTTTGGTCCGCTGGACGAGCAGTTGTGATGGTAAAAAAGCAATCCAGTCGGTATGAACTCGCTTTTCGGCTCTCAGAAGTTGGCATCGTCAGTCCGCGTCCTGGTGAGCGGATTCTCATTAAAGGTGAAAGCGCTTCAATTGCATTGAAAGGAACCGTTGACCAGGTTATGATTGACCATGATCACACCCGAGTCCTTGTAAAAGTCTGATCAGGCTTTTGGCTTGACTTGATTGAAGACCAGATGCGAAAGGTCTATTTGCTCGCTCATGAGTTTAGGATCTGAATCGAATATGACGGCCTCGCACTTTTGCCCTGCGGTTAGGTCATTGGCCTTGCTGCAATTAGCGTGGGAAGCATTTTCCAGCCACAGCTTTAGGGCGCTGTTTCCGTCTAAATTCTCTGATTGATCAAAACCTTCTGGCCTTTGTCTTAAGAGCCGGACTCCAACTTTGGGATCGCCCTCGACAATGGGCCTATCGGTACTAGCCGACAATTTAACCCCTGCCTGCAAAAGCGATCGAGATCGAATCAGCTTTGTAGCCCGATCTGTACCAAGCTGATTCTGGTAAGCCTTGCCGAACCGGCTCAGAAATTCTGGCTGGATGGAAACGAAGCAGCCAAGTTTTGCAATCCGCTCTATTTGCTGGTCCGATAAAATCATAGCATGCTCAATTCGATGAAGGCTAGGCCGACCTGACTCTTCGTAAGCGTCCATGACTAAGTCAACTGCGAAATCACCGATAGCATGGGTTGCAACCTGAAACCCCTTATCAGTTGCGGTTCTAACCATGCTCTTTAACTTATCCGGTGGATACATGAGCAAGCCGGAGACGGATTTTGAAGTATGAAATTGGGCTTGGGCGGCAGTGAGCGGCTTCTTTTCGGCAGAACTTGATTCGGTGAGGTAGTTGCCGTAAATGGCGGCTGTTGCGCTTCCTATTGCCCCATCGCAGAAGATCTTCACTCCGGCGATGAGGTGCCGATACTGTTCCAAAGTCTCTCCGCTGACTGCTTTAGGTCCGAATAAGTCCTTCCAGTGCATGTAAATTCGCATGTCTATGGAGCCAGCTTCTTTCCAAACTTCGTCATATGCCTTTAGCAAATCTAATGCCGAGATGTTATGGCTGCCCATATCGCAGACTTCTCGAAATCCGAGCTCTTTGACCTTTTGATTAGCCCGCCTGATTGCGGTTTTGATTTCTTGAAGTTCTGGTTTTGGGAATGACCTGGCCACAAGATCGACTGCACTTTCAAACAAAGGTCCATTGACAACCCCGGTTTCATCTCTGCCAAATGTTCCTGAAGGAAGATCTTCTTGGTATGGATGTATGCTGGCAAGATTAAAGGCGGCGGAATTAGCAACCGCTGCGTGACCGTTAGAATGTCTAACCAAGATGGGAATTTGGGTGGAAATCTTGTCTAACTCGAGGGCTGTGAGGTGAGGACCACCCCACCGATTTTGGTCGTACTGAACCGCGATGAGTTGAGCCGGGCGTCTAGCGGCAACGGCCCCAGCTAGGGATTCCAATACTTCTTCTTTCGTTTGGCAAGAAACTAGGGAAGGGTAGCCAAGGTGGGTGCCGGTCCCTTCAATATGACTGTGATTATCTACAAAAGCAGGAAGCAACCACTTTCCGCTTAAGTCCACAACCTGATCAAACGGACCTTCTGATACATGAGGCCCTCGTTCCACGATCCGCCCATGTGAGACAATCATGGATTGTGCCTCATCGGTTAGACCCCATTGAAAATGGCAGAACTTAATTAAGCTCACTTTGCTGCACCTCGGAAAAGACGCGTTCGGCGCTTTCTAATGCACCCTCAATGAACCCAACCCACTCAGAGGTATGTTCACCAGCAAAATGAACTCTGCCAAACTGGCTTGAAATATGTTCTTGATGCTGCAAAACATAGCCAGGAGCCAAATGAGAAAAGGCCCCTCCCGCAAAAGAGTCTTTGACCCAATCAAAGCACCATCCTCTTTTGAACGTTTGAGAGGCTTCGGGATGAACCTTAGCTAAATCGTACAAAGCGGCGCGAACGGGGTCTCCCAACGCTGCATAGTCCCTGGCAGCCTGACCACAAATGTAAGTGGTTAATAAAGGGGCAGGATTAACTCCGCTGGCTTGGCTTGATCCTTCTTTAAGTCCGGAGGACCAAGTTTGCTGAAAAGGCAGGTCACAAAGCATCGAACCGCCCCAGTTCTTTTCTAACCACCAGCTTTCTTCAAAGTGCCATGCAATTTTGATGGCGGGGCTCATTTCACAGGCCTCTAGGCTGCAGCGATTTGATGGCGGCAACGGTGGCTCAAAAATGACCCGCTCTACCGCTCTGGGTGGTATCGCAAGGACTAACCGGTCGACTTTGACAAGGCCCTTATCAAAGACAAGCTCAATTTGGGAACCAGCTTGATTGACCCTTTCTAGGCACCACCCAAACTGGACCTCCTTGCCAGTTGAATTTAACATCATTTCGCAAAAGGCTGATGCACCCTGAGGAAAGCGATAGGCACTCATGACGTCGCCATCACGATCTAGGTACATTCTGAAGCCGCAAAGCCATCCTAGAAGGCCAATCTTTTCTAAGTCGTCCCCTTCATCGCTTCTATTCTTTGCGGTTAGCCACCAGTTGCCCCTCATCGACCGAGTGTTTTCGGCAAGAAACCTGTCCAGTGGTGTGTTGTCCCATTCAAGGCAAGTCTTGCTTTTCCAGCCAGGAGTTGCAAGCTCCGAGGTCATCTCTTTTGCCATCGATTCAATGCGAAGATCATCCTCGAAGGCATCGGTCCATAACTCGGCTTCATTGGTGGCTTTGCCTTGATAGATGACCGTTTTTGGCCATACAGGGGCGGGCAGAGGTTCGAGGCCCATAGAGGCAAGCAGATTAAGGACTCGGTGATGATCTCCGTCGATCCACTCACCACCCGCTTCAAAGAGGCAACCTTCGCCTTCATCTACAGTGTGTAGTCTGCCCCCTAGGCGGTGACGACCTTCAAACAGTTCAACCTGGTAGCCCGCTTCGTGCAAGAGCATCGCGGCCCGAAGTCCGGCTGCTCCCATTCCAACAACTGCAACAACTTCCTTGGATCCGCTCACTGGCTTTCTCCGTTGGATTTTCTTGCTTTTAAAATCACGTCAATCGCCAAAAGGATGAAAATAAAAACTCCGGTTATCGCCTCCACATAGGTTGGCATTGACTTCTTGAGTTCAAGCAAAAGCACTGCAAAAAGTGCAAACGAGAGTGCCCGCACCAAAGCACCGTTACCTTTTTGCTTAATTTGGCCCAGATTGACAAGGATCATGACCGCACAGATGAGAACTCCAAATGATGTGAAGAGGTCAGCAGGGACCTTCATTGCGCAGCCCCCTTCAAATCGGATGCAACCACACTATCCGGAGCCGATTTATTAGACCTTCGAATTAAACTGGCGATCGTTGAAATGTCTTCTAAGCTTGATACAGGAATGAGTTGAGGAGCCTCGGCGTTTTCAAATGGCAGTGGCGGTTTGGCCTGGGTCGCGTTTTGATCAAGAGAGCCTGTCGAATTAAGCGGAGCTTTCCTAACAACTACCAATTCTTTTCTTAGCCCAATCTCCTTGATACTATTGAGGATAGAAGCATCCACCTGTGATGAAACGAGGACATAGGAAAAGAGATCTGATTTTTCTAGGACTGCTAATGCTGCCGATCCGTTTCCCTGCACAGCCAAACCAACTTTTTGAATCGCGCCTTCTTCTTGACTATCCTTGATGGCAGAAACGGCACCATCGATCTGGAATTGGGTCAGAGGTTCAGAAACTTTTAGAAAAAGCAGGTTAACTGAGGTTCTACCAATAGCGCTCAGAATCTGAATCAGACCCGCATTAAACTCATCATAGGCGCCATGGAAAGAGTCGGTAAAGTGCAATTGACCTGGGTGCACTACCATGATTTGGGTTTTTGAATCTAAAAAACGGCCGAAAAGGGCTGGCTGATAAGTAATGTCAACGACGGTGGCGAGCGCGCTAGCTTCTTTCGCTATTTGGCCTGCTGAATCCGGAAAAGCGGGTGCTAGTAGCTGAACCCACCAAGAGGGAGCAGATCCTTTGGTGCTTTCCCAAAAACCCTCCTCCACATTCGGATTTTACCCTTGAGTTCTTTGGTGGATGCCAAAATAAACCTGGCTGGGATATCCCAGCCAGGTTTATGATTCAGATTGGTTTTTGGCTTAGCCGCCAGCAGGGCCTCCACCACCTTGACGTCGTTTGCCGCCTCCTGGTCCTCCGAATCCCATCATTTTGATCTTACCAGTGAATTTGGCTCCTCCAAGCTTGGTCAACTCTGCTTTCTGATCGTCGGTAAGAATCTTTCCGATTTGCTCATCCATGATCTTCTTGTTTTTGTCCATCAGAGCTGGAACTTGAGATCGGTCAATATCACCATTGCGGACCTTGGAGAAGATATCCATCATTGCTGCTTGGTATCCATCTTGCAGCTTCTTGAGGCTGTTCTTTTGATCGTCGGTCAGATTAAGTTGGGACTGGATATCGGGGTTGAGAGCAGCTTGATTGCCTTCGACCTGGATGGCAATTTCCTTGAGCCGCTTGGACTGAGCATCCGTTATGATCGCCTTCACTGCGGCTTGATAGGTTGAAAAAGCGGCCTTGCGATCCCCACCAGATTGCATCGAGGCTCTCAGTGCCTTTCTGGCATCTTTCATTTTTGATTCCTGGTCAGCAGTCCAACCGATATCCTTTTGTACCGATTTTTGGTTCAAAAGCATGGTTGGATTTGAGATCATGTCAAATCGCATCATTGGGCCGCCACGGCGCTGGTTCTGCTGGAGCGGAGCTGCCGAGGCAAAGTTTGGCCTTGCTAAGCCGATGCCGATTGCGGCAGCGGCGAGCAAAGCTATTGTCAGTTTGAGGTTGTTAATTTTCATTTCTTGTTTGGGGGTCCCTGAGTTTCGGGATTGGTGGCTTGCTGAACTGCCTTCTGGACAGAAGGAGCAAGCTGGTGAAGAGTGTCCTCTTTGATCTTTTCTGCATCGGACGTGCTAGAAACGATGTGAGGAGTCATCAAGACGAGGAGTTCGGTTCTTTGATGAGATTTGTTGGTGCTCTTAAAGAGGTTGCCTAGGATGGGAATGTCTCCCAATATGGGCAGTTTGTTGGTTGTAGCCGTGACTTGATCTTGGATGATTCCACCGATCAAGACGGTTCTTCCATCCTTAACCGAAACGGTAGTGTTGGCTTGCCTTTGGTTAACAATGGGTGCATTGAACGACGTGTAACCCTGAAGATCGTCGGCGGTTTGCACGATATCCATCGTCACATAGTTGTTGGCGGTGATCCTCGGAGTCACGGTTAGCACCGTTCCCACGTTTTGGAACGCATAGTTAAACGTTTGGGTACCGTTGGTGTTGGTCAGGGTGCTTGTAATGTAGGGGATTCTTTGGCTGATGTTGATTTGTGCCTGACTGTTATTTGAGGTGAAAATCCTAGGTGTGGCGAGGACTTCAAACTTGGTTTGAGTTGTTAGGAAGTTGATAAAGGAACTAAGGTCACCGCCGCTAAGCGTGTAGCTAAGGCCGGTAAGAGCAGGCACGGCGGACTGTAGTCCGAAGTTTTGGTTAAATAGGCCCGATTTTGAGCTGTCGCCAAAAACCTTTTGTTGGGCAAATTTCCACTCCACCCCAAATTGGTCGGTGTTGTCTAGATTGGCCTCGATAATTTCGGTTTCGATCACAACCTGCTTTGGAATCTGATCTAACTGCTTTAGCACTTGCTGCAATACAGGCATGTACTCAGGAGGAGCCACAACAATCAAAGAGTTGGTGTCAATGTCGGGAATAACCGTTACCTGACCGGACAGGTCTCGAAGGTTGATAATCTGTCCGTTTGCGCCGACGCCTACGGTTCCTAGGGCATTAGAGTTCGAATTGTTATTGCCTTGGTTGCCTAAGAGCCTTTGGAAGAACGGGTTCTGTACGACTGCGACCGTTGTTGCAAGGGCGCCACTAGTGGCATTAGGATCTTGGAGGGCAATCCTTAAGTTATTGGCATCTTGAGTCATATTCAAGGCATCCAACTTGTTAGGATCTGTAAGTTGTAATCCACCAGCGCTGGTCCCGATCGAGGTGTTGACGTTGGTTCCATTAGCTCGGCTTTGGACGGTTGAACTCGTGACTTTGCTCGGGTTGTATCCGGCTCCGCTTACACCTTGGCGGTTTCCAAAAGCTTGCTGAAGAAGCTGGGCAATGACGTCGGCACGTGCGTTTTCAAGCGGAATGACCACCGTATCATCTTCGGACTTGATCGGCACATCCAGCTTGTCTATGACCTTTCCAACCGTGGCTAAATTGTCATCGGTTGCAGAAATAATGAGGGCATTAGACCGTGAATCAACCGCAACTTGGCCGAATCCGGACTGGAAGCTTCCTGTTCTGAGAGCTTGTTGAAATCTCTGTTGAAAATTGGGCTGCTGGCTGCTAACGCCGCCCCTTCCGGTAGGAGCCTCAGTCGTCAGGACATTCTGAATGACAGACGATAAATCCTGGGCACTTGCATACTTTAGGTAAAAGACTTTCGTGTGGATTGGCTGCTCGGTTTGGACATCAATTTGCTGAATAATGGTGGCAACTTGGTCTTGTTCTGCGGCTGAAGCATTAACGATGACCGAGTTGCTAAATTCGTCGGATGAAGCCTTCACGTCTGGCCCCTGATTCTTACCATTTTGCTGGGCTTGAGGTCCACCAAATCGAAAGAAGAATGGCTGATTAAATTGCGAAGGATTAGACGAAAAGACTTGGTTCAGTACTTGAGCGACTTGATCAGAGTTGGCGTACTTAATTTTATAGACTTTAAGCACCGTTTTAGGAGTCTGTCCAAACCCCTTGAATTGGCTTGGGTTAAATGCAGGTGCCTGCTGGGCAGGCTTGGCAATGATCAAATTTCCTTGATGCTGCAATGCAAATCCTTGGAGACCTAGTTCTGTATTGACTATGTTGAAGGCATCGGCTAAAGTCACCGCCTTAGGACTCACTACAGTAATCGGAGAAGTCAATTTAGGATCTTTAATAATGGTAATTCCAGAGGCTTTAGATAAAAACTCTAAGACCATATCCGCGCTGGCATTTTTAAAGTTCAAAGAGACTTTTGTTTTAGGGTTAAGTTTAAAGTACTCCCAAGCTGGTTTTGGGGCTGGCCCTGTGTCAAACTGTGCCAAGCCCAGTGTTGGTGAAAATGCCGACGCGGATGCAAGTAGGCAAAGTACGATAGTTGATTTTTTGATTTTCATGAGCCTCGATTTCTTCGATTAAATCTGTTAAAACGCCCACCTTTGGGGCCACCAGCAGGTGCGGCTTGGATGGTAACGTTTCCGGTAGCGGCGGGAGCACCGGCAGCAGGTGGGCCACCTGGGCCGGCTGCCATGGGACCACCGAGCACGCCATTGCCAATGGGACCGGCCAAGCCACCTCCAGCGGGATTAAAGGGAGGTACCAGCGTTGGAGGAGTTGTGTTAGCTTTTGTTTGGGCTGCAATTTCCTGCAAGTCCGCTGTCATTTGGATTGTTTTCGTGTCCCCACTGTCTGATCGCAGAGTCACTTCATCACCACTTATGGATTCCAACATACATGTTTTCCAATGCTCTCCGATCTTCACGTAGTTGCCTTGAAGCGTCTTGCTATTTTCAAACAGAGCCATTTGCGAATTATTAATTGCTGCCGTCCCTGTAAAAGCCCAGTTTGCTTCTCCTTTTGTCATTTCGGTGGGAATGTCAAAGTTGTTTGTGGTTACTGATCCAGCCGCAGTTGTGACGAGCGGGCGAAAGATGTCCGACGTGGCTAAATTGAGTCGAGCAAAGTGGGCTGAGTAGTCTTCTTTTGTGAACTGAGTAGCCGTGGATTGAGGCTGAGCCGAAGTAGACTTCTTTGTGGCCGCGTCCTTAGAGCCGGGGGGATTGGTGTAGTTCCAAAGAACGACACCGATGAGGGTGCTTCCAAGCGTGAACCAAAGCATGAAGTTTGATTTAGTTTGGGCCATTAGTTCCTCCTGGTGCAATGTATGTTGTGTAGGCGACTGCCGTAATTGATGCCATAACTTGATCCTTTGATTGTCCAGACTCAGAGATTTGAACAGAAGAAATATTCACCTTTTGTAAACCCTCAAGATCATTAATAAATGTTACGATTTGAGGATACTTGCCAGATGCAGTAATTGTGATAGGAACAATGGTTATATAAGAAAGATTTTGGTTTCTTCCTGGCCTAAAAGATTCCATTGTAATGCCGCTATTACTTGCCGATTTAGATACCTGAGACATTGCGGCGGGAATGATCTTTGCGGGATCAATTTTCCAGTCTCTTTTGCCGATACTTGCCTGCATCACTGAGATCTGTTTATTGGCTTCATCGGCTGCTTTTTGCACTTGATCCTTATTTTGCTTCTCCGATGCCATCGCGCTGGCAACGCTAGGAGTTGGCACAAGCAAAAAGGCGCCAAGGGCAAGCGCAAATAATACAAACGCTGCTATCCAAAGGCCAGACGCTAAAGGTTCTCTTGATAGTGTGATTTTCATGAATTGACACCTTTCTTATCGTAAAGAGGTAAGTTGCCGATTGGAAACGCAGTCAAGCTAAATTGAGTCACAGAAATCTGGCCTTCTTGAGATGTATTTGCAAAACTAAGCTTAACATCGCGAAATCTTTGATCGGCAGACAGCTGCTGCACAAAGGTATTTACTGCCTGTGAATCCTTTGCGGTACCCCTTAAAACTAGGTTTTCGCCACGCTGAATTGTAATGCTGGTTAACCAAAGTCCGGGCGGCACATCGGCGCCAAGCGACTCCAACATGTCCGACATTCTTTGAGCGGGATCAAATCCTCGATGAACTACTGAATAGGGTCCTTCAAGGTTTCCTTGCCTTGCTACAATTTTGTCTTCTTGAGTTTTTAATGCCGATATTTTTGTTTTAATCTGAGAAATGCTTGCTGCGACTTGGGCCCTTGACTTCACAATGTGCATCCCAACATAAGCCGCAAAGAGCATAGCAAGGGCAAAGGCGACGCTTGAGTTTCTAATTGCGTTCCGTTTGGCAACCCGTTCTTTCTCTTCCTTTTCCGCAGGAAGCTCCATGTGGATTGTTGAGTGGATGAAGTCCTCATGGAGAAGCGCATGGAGAGGAGTGGAAGAGAGTTGGATCATTTCATTGGCAACGCCTCCACAACTGTAGGATGGATAAAGCTCAACTTCTTCGCTCAAATTGGCAGCCGCAAGCGTCCGAAGCTTCTCAACATCAAGGTCCGCATCTGAGCGCACGACCCTTGAATAGTGAACGTGACCTTCTTTGACGACGTCAATAGAAATCCCATCCACTCCGGGGCTAAAGATGACTCCTTCTTTAACCTGATCTTTCATTGCCAAAAACTGGGTGCCCAATGCAGATGGTTGGATGGAAATGATATTCAATCCTGCCTCTGAGGCCTCTTTTCTGGCGGCAACAAGATGCTGAGAGGAGACTGCAAAGATTAAAACCAATCGGCCATTGGGCCCTTTATCGTTAGTGATGTAAAAATCAATAGCAGCTTGCCCGGGAGGCAAAGGAAATTCTTTGGCGATTGTGTTTCTAACAATTTTCTCTAAGGCTGGTTTAGGTGCATCAGGCAGCGTTGCCGGCTTGAGGAAGCAAACCGTGCGGCTAAGGGCCAAGACAACCGAAGACTTATCCGTGGAGCTAGCCACACTTGAAATGGAAGTGCCGCGCTGAGATGAGAGCGATTTGCGATTGAGAACGACAACTCTTCCTGGTGTCCACTCCACTACCGATGTGGCCTGTTTTGCTTTGCTCATTGGTTTGTTACCACCTGAGAAGGATCTACTAAAACCGTGTCATTGGTAACTTGGTACCAGCCCCATCGCACCGGCATGTCTGGAAATTCACACTCTTTCTCGCTTGTCACCTGCACCTTGCCATTCTGAATCTGGATAGTGGCTTGCAAGTCGTAATGAGTATTCCCAGTTGTTCCTTGCACTCGAACGATGAATGTATCTGAGGCGACACAAAAGTAATCAACCAGATTTTGAAGCGCGGACTGTGTTCCCGCGCTGAGGCTAAGCAAGCCGGTTAGGCCCGTGAAACCAGTTTGTTGTTGATTGATGATCGCGGTGGCTATATCGGGTGTCATGTTTGGCACTGTATTAAGGACCGGTAAAGTTACCGTATTGAGGTCCAGCAAGCCCTCGGCTTCGGATCCAGGTTGGGTTGTCACCTGGTCCAAAATGGCATTTGCGGTTTGCCCGCCGACTCCTGGCAACGTAAAAATTTGGCTAAGCGACGTTATTGGTTTTCTTGCAAAGATCGCATTGGCGATAAAGGGTGGAATCCCTCTTTGCTCAAGCTGTTGAGCAGTAAAGTTCGTGGAATTAATATTGATTTTTGTTTGTCCTTGTGGGTTTGTGTTCGGAGAAAGGGAATCGGTCGTCAAAAGGGTATCTAGGGTCGGCTGAGTGTTAGAATTCCCACTTGTAAGGCTCACTGAAGATCCTAAATCCTGAGCCGTATCGTACAAAGTTTGAGGAACCCAGTTGTCGACAAGAAGCAGGTCTTCCACGGAGTAGAACCGGCCCAGCCTTGTCAGATAGGGGTTTGGTAGGGCTGTGTAAAAATCGTCTTTGGCACCATCGGCTCTTGCCGTGGTTCCCGGTTCCCTCCAGTCCAACAAGGAATCAACCTGAGCTGAGGTTAAGGGTAGGTTTTGAAGCTGGGCCTGAGTTACGGTGTTGATGTCAATCAGGCTGTTTGCATCCAGAATTTGAATCCTAAAGGTTCCTCCTGCATCGTCATAGCGCAGGCTCCCCGGTTGGGTGGGTTGGCCCCCGATTTGGTTCCACTGATCGTTTTGGGTTGTGGCATTTGCACTTTGTTGGGATAAGGTTGCCAATGCAAAAGCAACTCCTGCTTGAGCCATGATTTTGGCATTGCTAAGATCCATCCGATTGATTCGTTGCCGGCTGACCGCTTCCTGCTGAGCCGCCAAAGCCGCAACAATCGCAAGAAGCCCTGCCAGCATCGCGATCGAAACTAAAAGCGCTAATCCCTGGTTCTTCCTCATGGGGTGGATTCCGCCTGTGTGTCTGGATTTTGAGGGGTAACGTTGCTTGTCAGAATCGGGACAACAAAGGTTGTTGGGTCTCCATTGCTCACTGTATAGGTCACCTTAACCGCGCTCGGAAGCTGTTTTGTTGTTTGAGAGACGGTGTCCCAGGTGGGATCCCACTGAATCCCATCAAAGAACTGAAAGCTAATGTCGGTGCAGTTTGGAATCAGCAATCTTTCCATTCCGCCTTCGGTAGGATCGGAGTCTGCCGGCTGTTGGATTCTCAAAAAGAGACCAGTTTGATTGCTGACAGAACCTGCGGGGGTTAAAGAGAAACTGATTTCGGCAAGGCCACTGCTGGGTCCAAAATCTTGATTCAGGGTAGGGAAGTCGTCATTAGAATGCAAATAGCTGTCGGGGACTTTTAACCCGATTGCTGTAAAGACAAGCTGCTGGGCGCCGCCGTACTGAGATGTTGCTCCGTTGGTTGAAGAACTGCTTCCCGCACTGCTTTGACTTCCGGCGGTAATCGAGGTGTTATTTCCGGCCGTAGTGGGAGGGTTGCTAATAGGATCGGTGGTGAAGTAGGTGTTAGGATCTTGGGCGCTTGATGACAAATACGCGTGCTTGATGTACCGGGAGATCAACTCTTGAACCTGTTGTTTTTCTTCAAACGGTTGGCGGTGGGCATTAATCTTGCTTCCAGAACGAAGCGCAACCCCATAGGCAAACGTCATCGCGGCAGTCAGCACCGCGGTGAATACGAGGGCAAGAAGCAGTTCAAGAAGGGTCAATCCGGTAGATTTCCTCATCGTCCGCCTCCAAAAGTTGAGGTTGCCGGAGCCGAACCCCCCGAAGTATTGCCAGTGGCACCAGTGGTTGAACTTGTTGTTGAAGGGACGTAAACAAGACCGCTGACTGTTTCTGAAAGATTATTTTGGCTACTGTCGGTGACGGTGACATCAAGCTGATCCAGGTTTGTTGTGCCGGTCGGAGTCACGGTTGCAGTCCAAGAAACGCCAGGAAGGTTCCAAGTTGTAAAGTCTCCGCTAGAGCCACCCTGAGTGAGGTCAACATCAGCTGCAACCTCTTGATACCTTTCAACCGCAAGCATCCGGAACTGCTCATGAGATTCCTGGATCGACTCCGCATGTTCTATGGCACCAATGGTTGCCATGCAACCGGTGATGCCGATTGCCATCACAGTTGCGGCAACAAGCACCTCCAACAGCGTAAAACCGCTATTATTGCCTTGGCTCAAAGGTTCCTCCTTGCCAAATGAGTGTTGTTGGATCGGGAGCAGGACCGTCAATCAGGACCGTTTGCCCTTGCTGGTTGACCATCAGGGTCTTCTGAAAGGAACCATAGTCAAAAGTAAGGGTGGCCTGATCCGAGGTTCCATCGGGATAGAACCTTACATCCCAAGTGGTTTGGTCCACCTGCTGACCATTCAACTGCCATTGGCTGGGTTGATAGTCGGGTGGCATTGGCACCGTTTTTGAGATTGAACCGGATGCGACTGGCGTTGGAGGTGCCTCCATGCCTGGTTGAGACGCCTGGTTAAAAGGATCTTGAACAGGCGCGGAGTTTGCCCCAGTTTGAGGCTGGACTGGCCCTGTGTCTGGATTTGACTGCCCCTGACCAGGCATGAGAGGGTCAAGGGCAGAATCGTCTGAAACCACAAAGGAATTGCTCGACGGATCGAACTGAGCAACCGTGATCGTATTTTGGGCAACAGCTTGATTTCTGGCATAAATGAACGCGCTTTGGAGGTTAGGAAAGAAATTTTCCACCACGTTTCTTTGCTGTAGCTTGGCAACTTCTGGAACCACAAGGGCCGAGAAAATGACAAGGATTGTTATGGTAACAACCATTTCGATCAGCGTAAATCCAAAACGACGAGCCATCAATAGCCTTTAACTTCCGCTTACAACGATATCGGCCGCATCCCCGGTACCACCCGGCTGGCCGTCTGATCCGTAAGACTCAACCGTATAGCTGTCCGATCCACCCGTGTCCCCTGGAGACTTATAAACATAAGGGTTTCCCCAAGGATCGTTGGGAACATCCTTCTCTAGGTAGGGGCCATGCCATTTGCCGGTGAGCCCAGAAGGAGCAACCCGCAGGGCCTGAAGTCCTTCGCTGGTGGTTGGGTACCGATCGCAATCCAAATGAAACGCATCGAGGGCTTGGCTAATTGTAGAAAGGTCTGTTTTGGCAGCCGCAATTTTTGAAGTTCCTACGTTGTTGAGAACTCTTGGCACGATGAGGGCAGCAAGAATTCCAAGGATTAAAATAACGACGAGCAGTTCGATCAGCGTAAAGCCAAGGAAGCTTCGCTTTCGATTATAGGTTAGGGTGTTGTTCATGAACTTGTCTTCTTTTTTGGGTTACTTAACGACGTCTTGGGCTTGGTAGATGGGCAGCAGGACAGAGATAACGACAAACGCGACAATCGCGCCCATGGTTAAGACGATGGCTGGTTCAACGAGGGCCGTTAACCGTCTTAGACCATTGTCAACTTCAAAATCTAGGCTGTCGCAAACTCGAGTTAGCATGAGGGGCAGGTTTCCGGTTTCTTCTCCAACTCCCACCATGTTTGTAAGCACAGGAGGAAACTCTCCTGCATCCCTCATGGCAGTGGCAATTGATCGGCCCTCTCGCACCTCTTGTTCAACAAAGCGGCTTTTTTCTTGGAAAATTCGGTTGCCGGAGGCAAGTCCTGCCAGTTCTAAGGCTTCAAGGATCGGCACACCTCCATAAACCAGGGTTCCTAAGACCCTTGCGTACCTCGACACGACTGCCTTGCGGTAAAGAGAGCCAACGAGCGGCCCCGTCAACAGCCATTTGTCTTTGGCTTTACTTCCCGATTCAGTCCTAAGCCATTGAATTGCAATAATAAGAACAATCACAACTCCGCCCAGCAGATAGAGTCCGCGGGTTGTCAGCAAACCAGACATATCCATGAGCAAACGGGTTGAAATTGGAAGCTCACTTCCAATTTGGTTGAAAACTCCGGATAGCCTTGGGATGACGAAGGTCAGTAGAAAAATCACAACGAGAACGGCAAAAATGGCCAAAATCGTTGGGTAGGCAAGAGAACTTGCAATTTGGCTTCTTCTGGTTGCCTCTTTTTCCTGGAAATCGGCAAGCCTAGTTGCGACCTCAGGAAACTGACCACTTGCTTCTCCGGCTCTTAAAGTTTGAGTAAAGACCTGGTTAAACAGTTTGGGATGCATGGCTAGGGCATCACTAACTGGCCGACCACCCCGCACCTCTTGCAAAGCTTCTAGGGCAACTTCCCGCAATGTATCACTTTCGGACTGATCGGCAATCACCTGCAGACAGCGGTCTAATGGTAACCCAGCTCCTGACAAGTCTCCTAACCTTCGAGTAAACAAGGCTAGGTCGGCGCGACTTGCCTTGCGGTTGGACTTCGATTTTGATGATCTGACTTCTGCCGCGCTCTCATCAATCGAGAGCACATACCGCCCTTCTTGAGACAGAGCTTCTATTGCAGCATCCTTGTTGGATGCATCAATCACTCCGCTTTTTTTCTTGCCGCTGGCTTCTAGGGCCGTGTAAGAGAACGTCATTCTTCTGTTAAAACGACCTTACGAGATGTCCTCGCGCTGGCAAACTCGCATGACTTCTTCTGGGGTTGTCCTGCCAAGAAGGACAGACTGCTTGCCATCTCCAAACAAAGTTCTCATTTGTTGATTTTCCACCGCGTAGTTTTTGATTTCTCCTGCTGAAGCCCGTTCTATGGTTAACCTTCGAACCGGCTCATCAACAATCAGCAGCTCATACAATCCCTGCCGGCCTTTGTACCCCGTGTTTTGGCACTTATCACAGCCTTTGCCCTTGCGGATATTGCCATTCTTCATCTCTTCTTGGCTAATACCGATGGCCCGCAGAATCTCTGGTGAAGCTTCATAGGGTTGAGCGCAGTTAGAGCAGACCCGCCTAACCAGCCTTTGCGCGATGACGCCAACGACGGAGGATGCAACCAAGTATGGTTCTACCCCCATGTCCAGCAGTCTAGTGATTGCTCCAGGAGCGTCATTGGTGTGGAGGGTGCTAAACACAAGGTGACCAGTTAGGGACGCGTGAATCGCGATTTCGGCTGTTTCATGATCACGAATTTCACCAACCATGATGATGTCGGGGTCTTGCCGCAAAAATGATCTTAGGCCGCTGGCAAAGGTTAATCCGATGCTGGGGCGAACTTGAACCTGACTAATGCCTGGCACTTGGTACTCAACCGGATCTTCAATCGTGAGAATGTTGGTTGAAGGAGACCAAATTTCTTGCAAAGAGGCATAGAGGGAAGTCGATTTTCCGGAACCGGTTGGGCCGGTGGCAAGGATGATGCCATAGGGCAAATGGATTAACTTGCGGAACTTGACAAGGGAATCTTCTGACATGCCCAGCTCTTCCAATCCAAGCATAGCGGTTGTCTTATCGAGAATTCTCATGACTGCCCGCTCCCCGTACACAGTGGGAATAATAGAAGTTCTGACATCAATCTGGCGCCCGGCAATCGTAAGCCTAATCCTTCCGTCCTGAGGCAGTCTTCGCTCGGCGATGTTCATTTCCCCAAGGATCTTTAGCCTCGAAATGATGGCTGCCTGCATTCGCTTCGGCGGTCGCATCAAGTCTCTTAACATGCCATCAATTCGGTAGCGCACCTTGACTTCCCGCTCGTAAGGTTCAATGTGGATGTCACTTGCCCCGTCTCTGACCGCCTGAGCAAAGATCAAATTGACCATCTGGACAACGGCGGCTTCGCCCGCCATTTTCGTCAGGTCAGCAAGGTCGGTGATATCTTCCGCGTCCTGCGCACTGGCGTCCTCTCCAGGAAGAGTCGAAAGGATTCTCTCTAGGAAGAACTCTTCGATTCTTTCTTTGACAATATTGGCATCGGCTACCACTGGCCGGACTGGCACGTTCAGCAGAATCGAAAGGTCGTCGGTAGCGGCAAGGGAACTTAAATCCCCGATTGCAACAACCAAGGTCTCATCTTCAAAGTAAAGGGGAAGAATCTGGTGCTTCAAGGCAAACTCACCGGGAGGAAGCAACAGAGCCGTTTCATCCGACTTCACCTCAGTGATGTCAAGGGATTCAATCCCGTATCGGTTGCGCTCAGAGGCCCTGTCAACCGATGGGTTGGTTTGGGCGGCTCGCGAATCCTGGTAAGGTTGGACAATCATATACTTTCACTTTGCTTCGAATTCTATTGCCAATACGACGGAATAAATCGTAGGTTTGATTCTTGATCGCACTGGCTTCTTAGCGGGGCTATGGTACTTATTACGCCAAACCAGCCTTGAAGAGTTTCTTAAAGATTCCTTATACAATTTAGAAAATGCGAAGGAACCCGGTTTTCTTGAAAAGTGAACCTAAAATGTGAAACCTGAGAAATTACTCATGACCCTTCGCGCGGAAACTTAAGAAAAATACTCCTTTGTTTGTTGACAAATAAAGATGGATGGTTAGGTATCTACCTTACCCTACGTGATTTCAATCGTTAAGGAGTGGCAAAATTATCTGCAAAGTGCGATCATTTGTTCAATATTGACAAGAAAACTGATCGGTTCTTGTTCGAAAAAGACATTTGGGCTGGTGACTCGGCTTGCCCGCCGCAAGGTCATTTAACCCAGACGTGAGGTTAGCAATACCTCAGTAGAGCCCGAAGTTTAGGAAGTAGTTAGCAAGGACCAATGAATCGAGCAGCTTCTCTTCGTTGAAGGATTACGTCGAAGTCGCCGGCGTGGTTGAAAGCTGCCCATTTCATAGTTGCGCGCGTAATCACTCCCATAGTTTGCATCACCTGCAAGGAGATTAAAGATGCACCTCTCAGCCCTGCGGGCACCCTTACCTGTAGAAGAATTCTAATTCAGCCGAAAGGACAAGCAACATTATCCGTTTTGCTAAACGACTTTTGCCGCCAACCAGAATGAAGTTGGGAATACCTCGGCTTGGCAATTTTGACCAGATGGCTGGACTATACATTATTCTTAACACAGGGTGAAATCGTAAGCGGTTGCATGTAATAGTTTTGACCTCGAGTTCTTAAACGCTCGCCAAGTTACTCCACGGTGTTTTGCATCAGACCCGCTTAGGATGGGATATCAGCTAACAATAGAACCCTCTATTTGGTTTGTTGAGATTGTATTGCTTTTACAATGACTTCTTGGTCCGCTTTTGGTAGTTCAGAAAAGGTCAAAAGGGTTTTCCTCGGGAAATTAAAGCTCATACTAGCGCTTCGGAACTGGTCATGGGGATAAGCGACCTTATACTCCAAGGTCAGATGGTCATAGATTTCGAAAAGCATGTATTTTTTGAGTATTTCCAACCCTTGCTTCTCTGTGAGACCAAAGACGTCCATTTTTATTTCGGAGGCAATGAAATTCATACCAGCAGGAAAGCGAGCGCCGCCTCCGTAGTGCAGAAAGAGGCTAAAAAAGGGAGGATTAGCGAGAGGCGGCTTGAAATTTGGTAGGTATTTGAATTCAGGACGAACTCGATATTGAAGACGAATTGGATAGCCACCTGCCCGTAGGTAGTTGAATTCATACTGCCTCATTGTTTGAAGAGTTCCGCCCGCGAAAACCGTAGTCACTGAACCATTCTTTCCGGTTGTTGATATTCCACATTTGTAGTAAAATTCCTGCCACCATTTTCTTCTAAGCTTAGTCTCGTTGGATGTGATTGTGTGGAGTTTTAACAAATTCTGCCACTCCTCGCTGGTTAGAGTGCCAAGAAATTTCGAGTCCAGATTATCTCCGTAGGCTGGAAACTTAAACTGTTCCTGGTCTAGGATGGGGTTACTTTCCGTGACCTGAAGGCGGCTATTCCACTTAAGCAAGGTTACTTCGGATTGAGCTCGAAACTTTAGAAGTTGGAAAAGAGTCAAATAGCCTTTCTTATGAGTTAGCTGAAGTGCAATCTGGTACGGCTTTCTCGATTCTCGGATGGCCTCTACCGCTTCTGGCATCACCGGCTTTACCATTAGGGTATGTCCCTTAACCACCAATGATAAACCGTCTTGAATAAGCAGGTCTCTAACCTCTATTGCGGAAAGAGCAGGACTTCTTTGCAGGGCAGCAGAAAAGGTATTGAGGAGCTTATCGGGCAGGTCACCAACAACCTTTTGGAAGCCATAGGCGTTTGCCATTTTGACAACCAAGTCGGCAACAAAATATGACAAGGGATCGTGGGTTAAGGGTAAGTAGAAGTCGAGTGGATAGTGGGCTTTATCGGAAAATATTTTTTGATAATGTGGCTCACCATCAATAAAATAGGCAGGAGTTTTTGAGTGCTTGTAAGTTACAAAGCTGAGGAACCGGCGAGAAGTTTCTCCGAGAACGATAGGTCCTTCTACGGCATTGGTGTAGTCTTTCAAGTCATCCTTAGTCACCAATCTCAGGAATTGTTGGTTGGCACGCGTTACTTGACCCGAAGAATTGGCGTACTCGATGTTAAAGAACAGTTTGCTTTCCATTTCAGCATGGCTATATAGTGTGTAGGCTGGGTCATTTACTGTTTCATACGGAGCAAATACCTTATAGCCTGATGGTGCACGTTTCAGAAGTATTTGAGTCCACTGTGGTTGCCCGTGTGCCTCGAAATAGCGGTTAAATGCCTTTGTGAGATTGTTATTTAA
>DAIDHV010000007.1:0-150302 GCA_027451905.1 Armatimonadota bacterium
CTCCCTCGTTCACAGTAACCAGATATCATCAAAGGAGAACTCTATTTAAACTGACTTCAATAAAAGGGGCAGGTCATCTAGTCGATCAAAGTGATCAAGAATCAGATTGGTCAGACACAAGTTGCTGACCTATCTGATTTGAGGTTTTATTGACTCTGGGGACTTCGACCGTTGTGTCTGGCCTGTCCAGGATTGGTTGGGGCGGGCCGATTGTTTGGATTCGGCACGGTGTATTTCTCGTTAGATTTGAGGCCAGATTTGCCGCACCCTCCAGCAAGGAGGGTCAACGCGGCAATTCCCAAACCTAGGGCCAATATTGTCTTTACTTTCAATGAAGTGGCCATATTCAATTAACAGCCACTTGGGTTTGGAGGAGGAATGGTTCCGCCGTCTCTGCCATCATGGGTTAGCCAAATATTGTCATTAGGATGCAAAGTAATGTCATATCCATCCTGTTCAGGGTGGACGGCTTTGACATGGCCATCCGTGAACACATAATTATCTGTGTTGTTATGGCGGGTTTTATCGGCCGGTTCTAAGTCGTACCCCCAACTATTAACCGCATCTTGCTGGGTGAGCCAGAAACCTTGCTCCTGCAAATAGTCACCGTCTTTGGGTGAGATTCCGGTGTAGCCTCCCGCTGCACTTTCAATGTATCCTTCAAAAATCAAATCTGTGCCGGCTGGGTCGGCAATTTGGGTGTTGCTGATTCCGCCAACATGAAAGTTCTTGTCATCATAGCTCAGGTTGCTTTCATTGGAGTAGCTTCCAAAGCCAAACCCGTTCCAAGACACACTGTGCTCTTGTGAAGCAGGTGTGTAGCAAGCATCGGGGTCAGATGCACTGGGGTTGCCTGGGGTCAGGAACACGTTCATTGTATATGTTACGGGGTAAGCCCGAAAGTCAGTTTGTGATGTGCTAGAAAAAATAACTGGCTCTTCGGGGCAAACCCAAATTGAACTTCGACTGTACTTGGCGTGGTTCTTGATATACGGCTCAATATCGGATGCGCCTGTTGTACCGTTGACGAAGTGAAAATTTCGGGGAATCGAAAACAGATCATCGTTATCACCCGCGTACATGGCTTCGGCAAGGCCAAGCTGCTTTAGGTTAGAAACGCAAACCGCGCTTTTGGCTGCCTCTTTGGCTTGGGCAAAGACGGGGAACAAAATAGCGGCAAGGATTGCAATGATGGCAATCACGACGAGGAGTTCTATGAGGGTAAATGCTCTTTTCATAAGGACCAACTTGATGGAATTTTGGAATCAGCATCGGACCAACTTCCACTACCATCTTAGCACGTTCTCATTTTGACGTTTGGAGGTTAAGACTTCATTAAGTTAAGGTATGTGCCCATAAACCTATATTCGAAAATGGTAGCGATGAATAGAAAGTCCTAACTTGAACTGGTCACTACTAAGAGTTATTGCAAAGAGGAGAGTTAGGTTCGAAACTACAAAATTGATCTGTTGGGAACTCAAGAGAAAGGTTGCGAGCAGTCATGATCGCATGAATACCGGCAACATCCTTTGCCTTGAAAATTAACCGGCAAGAGCAGATTTGTTACTAAATCGAGAGGTAAGAGCTTAATTCAAACTCGGAGATTGATCGTCGGATGGGTCTTTGACCCGCAGCCAAACTGCCATGTGAGACTTCCCGCGGTTATTCCACATAAAATAGGGGATTAATTTCACCCTGGCGCTGGGAACAAAGTCATTATCATAGGGTGAATAGAGCGTGTCTTCAGAATCGTCTGCAATTAAGCTGTCCTGAGGCACCAATCCCATATCCACTGGAGAAACGTTCATAGGAACGTCGCAGTAGCAGTCTGTGTAAACGTAAGACACTGGCGTTGGCGATTCCTCTTCAACAACTTCCAAATCCTCGTCTGGCTCGACCCTAAGGTGCTGAGGATAGATGGGCTGAAAAGTCACTTCATCCTCGTCAACCGAAATGTCAGCCGATTCGCAACAGTACACGATCGGCCCAATCCTCAGGGCAACTTTACCTAAATTATCAAGCACCAGCGGATGGCTCTTGATCCACATCGGTTCTCGTTGAAATCTAATGACAACTTCGGATCCTGATTGCCATTTACCGCTGATTAAGAACCATTCGTTTAAGTTTTGCTCACTGTCAAAATCAAGGTCCGTACCAATATTAACCGATTCACTTCCGACTGGCCAAGCAACCCTTAAATTGAAGTGAACTGGTTCAGAAGGCTCAACCGTAATCTTGGCGATCGGACTCCAAGGATAGTTGGATTCCACTGTAATCTTAACTTCGGCTCCGTTGAATACGGCGGTAATTTCAGAATCAATAAGAAAATTCAAACTGATGCCGTCGTCAGTCAGGTGGACTATGTGCCGATCCAGTGATAACAGCATTTTGGCAATGTTTGGTGGGCAGCAAGAACAAGAGAACCACTCGACTCGGTCATGCTGGCCTCGACTTTCTAATGGGTTGTCATAAAAGTACTTCTTGCCATCAAGCGAAATACAGGCAAGAACATTGTTCATCAACGTTGCTTCCATTACTTCCAAGTACTTTGCCTCGCCGGTGAGCCTCGTCATTTTTGATGCCCACCAAAAAAGGGCACATGCCGCGCAAGATTCGGCATAGGCGGTCATATTAGGAAGGTCGTAATCGGTTGTAAACCCTTCATTTTCTCCGCTGGGGCCAATTCCACCTGTTATGTAGATGCGGCGTTGGATGAGGTTATTCCAGACTCTTTCAAGAGCAGAAGTTAGCAGTTGGTCTTCAGTGCGGATCGCCCATTCCGTAGCGCCGATGTAAAGATACATGGCCCTCACCGCATGGCCAACGACGCTTGTGTGCTCTCTGATGGGCAAGTGATCTTGAAGGTACTCACCCACGTAGTGCTTATTTTTAGAGAGCATTCTTTCTGCCCAAGGTGAAATAGCGAGCGCCTCTGAATCCTCCAATTCTAATTCAAAAGGGCTTGGCCGTGATCCTCGACTGTCTAGCATCCATCCGGCAAGATCGGCCCATCGGCTGTTGCCAGTTGCATCGCTTAATCTAAATAAGGCTAGCTCTAGCTCTTCGTGTCCCGGGTAGCCAAGTTTCTTACCGGGCCCAAAGTGACTGGCAAACTCTTCAACCGCCTTCAAAGCAATATCAAGAAGACGGCGATCACTGCCAGTTGTCTCTTCGAACCAGGCAACCGCTGCTTCCACCAAATGGCCAAGACAATACATCTCGTGCATCATCATTGTGTTCCGCCACTTCAATTGGGGATGCTTAAGTTGAAAAAAGGTGTTGAGGTAGCCGCTTGGCTCTTGGCATTGACCAATAATGTCGATGCATCGGTCAATGGCTGCTTTAAGTTGTGCGGACTGACCATATTTCAGGCCATATGCACAGGCTTCTAGCCACTTGTAAACATCAGAATCGTTAAAATAATAGCCCTCATGGGTCCCCTCTTCTTTGCCAAGCACCCGTAAAAAGTTTCCAATTCTGCCAGTAGTGTCAAGATGTTTGTACTGCTCCAAAAGAGAGACTTCATTGACAGTAAGAATCCGGGACCGTAAAAGCGGGTTAGTAATATTAACTTTTGGCTGGGGATGAGAAGGGTTGTTCACGTGCGGGATAGTTTTACCTTGAACCGCCGAGGATCGTACCAAAACGTCTTTGTCGAGGCAGTTAAACCGGTTTATGAGTCTTGTAAGGGTCCAGAATTAAATGAGACAATTTCTGGACCCCTAGCCAAGTTATCCAAAGCGAGCAGGATCAATCTCCGTTACGAAACATTCAGCCAGGATAATAACCGTTAGCAATGTCTTCAAGAAGCGTCGGATGAGTAGGTTGCCAACCAAGCATCTTTTGGGTCATTTCGCTTGAGCCTTGTGCATCCATGCCAAAGAACATCCCTATCCAGCCAAAGTGAGCGGAAGCTTGATCTGCTGGAATGCATTCCACCGGAATGCCGTGAAACTGACCAAGAGCCTGTGCGATCTCTCGAGCGGGCACGCCCACTTCAGACGCAGCATGCAGTACAGAACCGGCCGGTGCATTGTCAACCGCCAGCTGAATCAGGCTGGCAGCATCAAGCCGATGCACCGCGGACCACCGGTTGCTGCCGTCACCAATGTATCCAGAAATACCTCGCTCTCGTGCAATTGAAGAAAGAACTTGGATAAAGCCGTGGTCTCCACCGCTTCCATGGACGGTTGGAGCAAATCTTACAACTATGCTCCGCACCCTTTTTTCGGCTAAGTCCAATGTTAAAGCGGCATTTTGAATCCGTGCATGGACTGTGGGATCGGGACGATCAAGCTCGGTTCCTAGCCGACCCGTTGCTAGGCCCAACAAACCAGAAGCAATAATGAGTGGACCTCCGCTGCCTGCCAGTTCCTCCCCAAAGATTTCAATAACTTTGCGGTCCGTTCGAGCAGCGTCCTCCATTCTTGAGAAGTCATGGATATAGCCTAAATGGACCACACCTTGCGCCTTTTTTGCAATGGCTCGCAGTTCATTCAGATCTTCAAACGATCCGAGCACGGGCGTCGCGCCTAGTTCGCTTATTTTTTTTGCCGAAGCATCGGACCTGGCTAAGCCTAACACCTCATGTCCGGCCTTTAAGAGTTCGGGCACACAGGCAGATCCAATCCAGCCTGATGCTCCGGTTACAAGTATTCGCATATTGTTCCTTGGTTAAACTGTTGCCACAATAATAGTGTCAGGACAAACTCATGATGTCATACTGTGACAACACTTGGAGAATACCATAATGGGGCGCTGGGAACCAGACGCGCTTGGCAGGCTGCGAGCAGCCGCACTTGACCTCTTTACTGAGCGGGGATACGAGCAAACCACGGTGGCGGACATTGCCGAACGGGCAGGACTGACGTCTCGCACTTTCTTTCGGTATTTTCCAGATAAAAGGGAAGTGCTGTTCCAGGGGGCTGAAGGACTTGAAGGAGCCATGACTGAAGCACTGAAGAAAGTTGATTCTGCAAGCCCGGCACTTGAGGCAGTTTCAGCAGCGGTTTATGCGGTGGGCAGTTACATGGGTGATATCCGGGATTTTGCCCGCCTGCGACGAAATGTGATCCAAACGAATGCGGAGTTGCGAGAGCGAGAGCTAACCAAATTGTCCAAACTTTCTGGAGCACTGGCAGAAGCCTTGATTCGTCGTGGTTCCAATCCCATAGAGGCGCAGCTAGCAGCAGAAACAGGGCTGGTTGTATTCCGGATCAGCTTTGAACTTTGGATTGCAGAGGGAGAATTACGATCCTTTCGGGATATAGCCCACGAACTCTTCCTTCAAATGAGCCTCTTGACCCGTGTTTAGATGTTCATTGATAGCCTCATATTCCAAGAAGAGTCACTAAACTTTCTTTGAAATGAACAACTTCTCTTTGTGCAATTGAAATGGGTTGTGCACGAGACGTCTTTTAGCGAGAGGTGACTGATGGTTTGGAGACCAAGACCGCAAAAGCAAAAACTCTTTTTTCTAGTCCGGAATTGATGTTGCTTGTTTCCGCAAAGAATAGGCTACATGGTGCCCAGGAAAGGACTCGAACCTTCACGACCTTGCAGTCACTGGCACCTGAAGCCAGCGCGTCTACCAATTTCACCACCTGGGCAATGGACATTCAAGAATACCAAAACTTTGCAATTAACCTGGAAATCGAGGCTAGATTTGCCGAAACTTTATTTACTGGCTATGTCTATGAATGAATCTCTCTCTTTGGCTGATCAAAATAATCCTCACAGACCGACTTCCGGCGCCGAGGATTCAGCTTCAAAAGGCGAGACAAGTGATGTCAACGCTTATGAGCTTAGGTTGGTGACCCAGTCAGAAACATCCAATACGGGCGCCCACCGCATAACAATCACAAGCGGAAAAGGAGGAGTCGGCAAATCTAGCATTTCTAGCAACCTGGCGTTATCTCTTTCTAAATTAGGGGCAAAAGTTCTGCTTTTTGATGCCGACCTACAACTTGCCAATCTAGACCTTTTGCTTGGCATCCAGCCCGAATTTACACTTTTTGACGTCATCAAGCACGGGAAGCACCTCAGAGACATTATGTGTGATGCTCCTCTTGGCCTTAAGGTGATTTGTGGAGGGTCTGGTGTAAGCCAGCTGATGAACGCGGGGCCAAAAAAGCTAAACGTCTTTTATGACCAGCTCAACGATTTAGAGGGAGAATTTGATTATTTTATCTTTGATACCGGTGCAGGGGTTGATAACCGGATGGTGAGCTTTTGCGCCCACACGGATGAAACGATCATTGTGACGACTCCCGACCCCTCGAGCATCACCGACAGCTACGCGGTCATTAAAATCACCGGCGTCAAAGCGTCCCAAGTCCCTGTTAGCGTGATTTTTAATGGAGTTGTGGGACCAAACGAGGCAATAGCTTTGTACCGCATTCTTAATGACACCACGACTAAGTTTCTCAATCGTCCCATCGCCTTTTTGGGAGCTGTCCGCCATGATGACACAATGAGGGCATCAGTTCGTGCCCGCCGGCCAGTGGTCACAACATTCCCCCAAGCCCCCAGCGCGATTGACATTGATGCCATTGGATTAGAGATCTATCATCGAATGGTCTCAAAAGCAGCATAATTTCTGCCATTTTATCTCTCTGATCAAGTCGCAATTTAGGCTAAATCTTAGTTAAAGTAGCCACATTTTCCTGGTAAAAGTGGCTGCTTTTTCTACCTGGCAAAATGGAATTTTTATAGGGAGGGGAGAAATGAGGGTGATTCTGCAATGCTGACCGGCGAAACCTTTGTGCGCGAAGGTCTCATTTCTGCTGAACAGCTTTCGGTCGCTTTAGACCGCCAGTTGGAGGTCGGATCCGATGAGCCTATCGCCAAGGTCTTGGTGAAGATGGGGCTCATCACAGAACGTGATCGAGTTCGGGTCCTTGGCAAGGTTTGGGGCGTCCCTTACGTTGACCTTTCCAAGTTTAGCCCCTGTGCAGATGCCATCAAACTGCTGACCCCTTCACTCGCCAAGAAATTTCATGCCCTCCCACTGGAAAGGGTCGAGAACCGGCTTGCAGTGGCAATGTCCAACCCAATGGACGTTTTTGCCATCGATGAGCTTCGGCTGCATACCGGATTAGAAATCGAGCCGGTCATTGCCTTAGAAGAAGAACTCACTGCTTCGATTACACGGAATTTCAAGGTTGACCTGAGCACCAGTACTGATCTTGATAATGTGATCAAGGACGTCACCGGAGAAACACTCACAATCAATGAGACCACCGAAGAAGATGTTTCGGAAGCTCAGCTGCGAGAAATGGGTGAAGACGCCCCCATTATTCGGCTTGCCAATATGATTGTTGCCAAGGCGATTGAAGAAGGCGCCAGCGATATCCACATTGAACCCATGAAGGATGGAATCCGTGTTCGATACCGCGTTGATGGTGTCATGTCGGAAGCGATGAAGCTGCCGCGCAAAGTTCTTGCTCCGCTGACAAGCCGATTCAAGATCATGTCGGACATGGACATTGCCGAAAAACGTGTTCCCCAAGACAACCGGATTTCTGCAACCGTCAATGGCAAGGAATTTGACTTCCGCGTCAGTACCTTGCCCATGATCCATGGCGAAAAGATTGTTATGCGTGTCTTGGATAAAGGAGGCATCAATGTGGGTCTCGACAAGCTCGGGTTTTTGCCTCACAACTTGGAGCTTCTCGAGGACATGTGCGGAAGAAGCTACGGCATTATCCTTGTTACTGGGCCGACTGGCTCTGGAAAGTCTACAACTTTGTATTCGGTGCTCAATAAGGTCAGTGATGGCAAAAGCAACATCATCACGATTGAAGATCCGGTTGAGTATGAGCTTGCTGGCATCAATCAGTGCGGTGTCAACGTGAAGGCGGGCATGACGTTTGCCGCCGGATTAAGAGCCATGCTACGGCAAGATCCCGACATTATTATGGTTGGCGAAATGCGCGATACAGAGACCGCAACTATTGCGATGGAAGCCGCCCTTACCGGTCACCTTGTTTTGAGCACCCTTCATACCAATGATGCGGCAAGTGCCCCCTCCCGCTTGATTGACATGGGGGTTGAGCCTTTTTTAATTTCCAGCTCAATTGTCGGAATTCTTGCCCAGCGCTTGGTGAGAAGAATCTGCCCCAGTTGCAAGACCGAGTATGAGACAACGTGGCAAGAGTTTAGGCGTCATGGCTTGCCGATACCCGAAGAGCACCAAAACGAAACTGGCGCCCTAAAGCTGATGAAGGGCAAGGGTTGCGATAGCTGCAAGGGAACAGGATACAAAGGAAGAACCGGTATCCACGAATTGCTGATGATGTCCGATGAAATTCGAGATGAAATCCTTAAAAAATCTCCGGCCCATGTGATCAAGAACATTGCCGAAAGCCAGTCTATGAAAAGCCTTACTGTTGATGCAACCGCCAAAATCATTCTTGGCCAAACAACTGTGGAAGAAGTGATGAGGGTGATCTATTCATGAGCACGAGACTTCCCGATAATTCCGTTAAGTCCGTGTTTAATCTTTCCGACGTATCCACTCAAGAAGAGAAAATAAAGAAAGTACTTAGCCGCGTTACAGATTTGGCGGTACTGCCTCACGTCGTCTTTCAGGTGCTAGAAGCCTCAGCTTCTTCCGATACCGCGTGTTCAGAAATTGAAAAATCCATAATTGTAGATCCTGGCTTTAGCGCAAAGGTACTAACCCTTGCCAACAGCGCTTCGTACGGCATTCCCAAGAAAGTGACCGCGATTCGCGAAGCAATTACCTTCCTGGGATTCAGAGCGGTTCGTAACATCGCCATGACGGTTGGCGTTTTTGACCTCTTTGCAGGCAAAACCGACAAAGAAAGTTTGAGGCGTCGGTTGTGGTGGCGCCACTCAATTGACTCGGCGATGATCGGCCAGTGGTTGTCGAAGTCTCTCAAGCTTGGCTCTCCCGATGAAGCCTATACTTGTGGATTGCTGCATTACGTTGGCAAAACCTTGCTAGATCGCTCCGGCATCGGTGACTATGCACAGGTTGAAGAGCTGATTAAGGAAGGGTTAGACGACGTCAAAGCAGAATTAGAGGTCTATGGCATTAGCCACGATGCGGTGACGATCGCGGCCGGCGCCAAGTGGAATTTACCACTGCCATTGTTGAATGGATTAGACTATCGCCGCCCTGTAGATGCAACCGCAGAGAATGCCAAGTTAAGGGCGTGCACCGCTTGCTCTAGTTTCTTGGCGTCAGTGGTTCGAGACGAATGGCAGCCAGACGTGACAATTTGGCGCGCACCCGCATGGGCGTTTTCGATAGCGGAATTTGACTTAAAAGATTTAGAATCGCTTGTGTTTGATGCAAGTGCTTACATTGCTAGGGCCAGTGAGGCCGAAGCAGCTTAGGAGAAAAGAAAATGGGATCAGGATTCAGTTGGAGCAAAATACTGGGGCAGCAAGTGCCAGCCCCACTCAAGAAAAGTGTCGCAGAAGAAGCTTCGGAAGTTGATGACAGCACAGAGGCAGAAGGTCCGATTGTTGACCAAGCCGACGGCGACGAGTCAGCAGCAAGCCAAAAGAAGTGGAAAGGGTTTTCATTTGAGGTTGAAGCTAATGAAGATTCATTTTCTATGAGCAAGGTGCCGACGGTGGCAACCGGACCGTCCAGCACGTTAGCAGAGGAATCAAATCCCGAGGACGAAGTCGGCAGCGCTTCGCTGGAGGCGGAACAGGCAGTCCCTCAAGTGATTCCTCAACAGCCGTTTGCTGGCACAAGGTCCATTCAGGATGAATTTGATTCCGTTCAAATGGAGCCAGACTCCACAATCGGCGAGCCTCAGGAACCTGTCAAAGAATCGGCTCTGGCTGAAGACTTTCAGGGCTTGGCGGCAATGCCGCCGAAACATGGTTCTGAAGATGGGGTTGACCCGCTTGCAAGAATTCGGGAAATGCAAAGAGCCGCGCTCGCCAAAGAGCAGGGGGCAGAGTTGGCGGATGCACTTGGAAGTCATGAAGATTTTGTTCATGGAACTGCCATTGAAAGCAAAGAACTGACCTGGCGGTCAACTGAAAATTATAAGTCATCTGATCCACTTGACATGCCTTTGTTTGAGGCCCATGGATCCGGCTATGAAGACTCGGATTCATTTAGCGGAAGTAACTCCTATAATTCTCGATCTTTAGAAGATTCACCTGAAAATCACGCTGAGTTAGCAAGTCAAGACGATCATGAGCAGACAGTTGGGTTAGATCCTATCGTTAAAGATGAATCCGAGCTTTCTGGTTCTACTTTTCGTAGTGATGGCTTGCTGGACAATGATGAGGCAGATGCTGCGTCTCAAGACACCGAGCTTGAGACACCAGTGGAGCAAACCGAGTCTCTGGCATCGAGTGATCCAATGGCAGTGGAACCAATGGAATTTGAGCCAATGCCAGGCGAATCGTTGGATTCTGAGGCTCAAGTCGAGGAACCAATCGATGCCCAATCGGAAGACGAAGAATTTGTTGCCGAAGCAGTTGAACCCATGTCTGTTCCTCCATTACCAACTGCGGTCAGCGTTGAGACGGCGTCGGAGTTGCCAGAAGGCAACCATCAGTCGGAGCCAGAGAAGCCAGAAGACAACCAACAATCCGAACCGGAATTTGCCCTTTCGGCAGACCTAGAGGAGCCAGAAGAGCCTCCAGTCCTGGATTTGGTGGAAGAAGTAATTCAAACTGAGCAAGACCAGGCCGATCTTGATCTTGTCATTGAGGACGATGGCAATAGGGAATCTACTGATTCAGTCCATCAAGAGGAGTCTGAACCTGCTTCAGAAGTGGAAGCCAATGAACTTGCCGAAGAATATTCACCGACTGATGAGCTAATGGCTAAGGAAGACGCTTTGTCCGAGCCAGATGAGGTAGCTTCTGCTGATGGAGATGCAGCGAGTATTGAGGCAGAAATGGAATGCGATTCAGCCTTGGATCATGAGGAAATGGCGGACCCGGTTGAAAATGAACTTGAATCCAATCAGGACGAAATGGCTCCTTTGGGCTCTCATGCTGAACAGGATGAGGCGGAGAGCATTCATGCGGAATTGCCAGCGCAAGAAGATAGTTCCCATGGGCTTGAAATGGCAATGGAAAGCTCAGCAGGGGATGATGCGCTTACGGAAGCCGACAACAATTCCGATTTTGCAGAATCCAGCGATGCCGTCCAGGCAGTAGAAGTAGCTTCTGACAATGTCGACAGCGATTCTGATGCCAGCTTGACCCTCAATTCTGCCCCGACAGAAGAATTAGAACCACATATTGCAGCCGAAGTGGCAGCTGGAACACCAGATGTGTTTGCTCAGGCAATGAAAAATGCGGTACCAGAGCCCCTCAAGCCTCCGACCAAGCTCCGCGCAAGCGGAAGCCCAGATTTTGGAGGAACCCTTGCTATTGACCCAATTACAGGAATGCCTATGAGCTTTGATGAAATGAATTTACGCCCAGACTTGCTTCTGGATGATGAGCCAGCCCCAACGACCGAGAACGCCAAAGGTCATTACAAGCCAGGTTATGTTCCTGCCAATGTCCATTCCATTGACGTCTCAGATCGAAGGTTTGATGAACCTAATGAAGAAGAAGACTCTGGTGGCTACGAAATCTTGGAAGACGCCACAAGCGTAGCCGATTGCCACATTGATGACATCTTAAGGTTTGCGATCGAACACAAAGCGAGTGACTGCCACCTCACGGCTGGTCTCCCTCCAATGATGCGCCTCGATGGAGAAATTGCTCCTATGCCATTTACGGCTCTAGCTCCTGAAGATTCCAAGCGGTTGATCTTTGAAACGTTAACCGACGAACAATTGGAGAAATTTGAAACGACTCACGAATTGGACTTTGCCTATACGGTCCGCGGACTGTCTCGATTTAGGTTCAACGTCTTTATGCAAAGAGGGGCAGTTGCAGGCGCGTTGCGTGCAATTCCAACCCGGATTCCATCTTTTGAGACCTTAGGATTGCCTCCTGTCATCCGTGAGCTTTCTAAACGCACGTCGGGTCTGATCCTTGTGACTGGTCCAACCGGTTCTGGTAAGAGCACAACCATCGCCTCGATGATTGACGATATCAATGAGACGCGAACCTCTCATATCGTGACTTTGGAAGATCCTATCGAGTACCTCCATCGCCACAAAAAGTGCATGGTTAACCAGCGAGAACTCCATTCCGACACGTACTCGCTTCACAATGCCCTCCGAGCGGTTTTGCGTGAAGATCCCGATATCATCCTAGTTGGTGAATTGCGAGACCTCGAAACAATTGAGGCGGCACTCACCCTTGCCGAAACTGGCCACCTTGTGTTTGGCACCTTGCACACTCGAAATGCTCCTGCGTCTGTAGACCGTGTTGTGGACGTGTTTCCCAGTGACCAGCAGGCTCAGATTCGCGTCCTTTTGGGCAATACCTTAGAAGGAATTGTTTCTCAGCAGCTGTTGCCAAAATTAGGTGGTGGTCGTTGCGCAGCCCTTGAAATCATGGTGGCGACGCCTGCCATCAAGAACCTGATTAGAGAAGGCAAGACCCACCAGATGTACTCAAGCATCGAAACCGGTGGCCAGCTTGGAATGCAAACCATGGATAGCTCGCTCGCCAACTTCATCAAGCTTGGTTACTGTAGCTACGATGAATGCTTGATGAGAGCGGTTGATAAAGAAAGCTTTGCCAGGCTCGCCAAAACCGCCGCGTAAGTATTGTGGGTAGCAAACCTGCCCACAATTGCTTTCACAATAAGTCTAGTCTTGGCGTATGAGCTGATGAAGAGTCAATTTCTATTACTGACTTGGGCGTCCTGAAAAACGGATTAGCCTAGTTCTACAACAAAGGTTGTGCCTTTTCCAACTTCGCTTTCGATGCAGAGTTTGCCGCCGAGGGCAGCCGTAAGCTCAAGGACGATTTTCATCCCCCATCCCGAACCGCCCGCATTTTCCCACTGACTCCGAGCATTGCCAGAGAGGATTCTATTGACCATCTCTTGCTTCATACCTGGACCACTGTCGGTGACTGAAATACAATGCCTGCCCTCCTTAAAAGCGTAGGCTAGGACAACGCGACCCTGAAATTCACCATGATCCGATTTCCATGCGGAAGGGAACTCGGTTACTGCCTTAATTGCGTTTCCAACTAGGTTCTGCACAATTCGAAAGACAAACAGTTCGTCATGAGGAAATTCGGGGGCATCCTGCTGGATGTCATAAGCCAATTCGATTTCACTGGACCGCGCTTGGCTTTCTAAGTATGAGCCAGACCGGGCAACCGTTTCTGCCAAAGAGACAGCATTAAAAACTGGCCTTACTTTTCTCCCTGCTGACATATCTGAAACCAAGCGGGCATAACCCACAATCCGATCGACCGATAGCTTTAGGTCGAAAATCATGGGATCGATCTGAGCCACCATGGCTGGATCAATTTGACCGGTTTCTACGCATTCTTTGACATCAGAAATGCTCATTTCTACAAAGGAAAGGCCTGCATGAAGGGAAGCAGCTAAATTTCCAATGTCGTGAGAAACTTTGCCCATTCCCAGTAAGGTCGAAGCACGATTGGACTCTTCTGTCAATTTAAAATTGTGATAAGCCAGTGTAGAGACGGCAGAAATGGTGTCTAGAACAGCTGCATCCTGGTCAGTAAACGGACCGTCGTTTTTGTTGAGTAGCTGAACAACCCCAATCGGGTCTTCATTTTCCATCATGAGCGGGGTTGCAATCATTGTGCGAACTTGGACGCCTGTAGCCTGTTCGAAGGTGTTCCAATCCTCTTTTGGCTTACTAGCAAATTCCCGGACAACCGTTTGCCTTTCTTGAAAAGCTTGACCAGCTGCGCCAAAATCGTCAGGTATTTCCGAGGAAGGCAAAAGATGGCGTACCGACTCTGGAATCACATGTTGGAACCGCAATGTATGAGGTGGTTCATGAATATAAATTGTGCCTCCCGATGCACCGACTGCATCCACGCAGATTGACAATACTTCATACAAAAGGTCATGGAAGGAGCCGCGGCTTGCCAATCGTCGGGAAGCCAACTGAACGGCTTGAATAAGGTCTTTTTCGAACAGATTTTGTGTAGGCATTACCGAATAATCAACCAAATCGCCCTGATATGTACTCTTCTGTTTCGCGCATCTTTGGGTTCAAAAAGAGGTTCTTTGTACTGTTCTCTTCAATGATTTTCCCATGCAAAAAGAAAGCTGTTCTATCACTTGCTCGTTGAGCCTGGTTCATATTGTGGGTTACAATGACAATGGTATAAGACGATTTCAGTTCGCGAATTAAATCCTCAATTCTTGAAGTAGCAACCGGATCAAGGGCAGAACAAGGCTCATCCATCAAAATGATTTCTGGATTCACGGCCATGGCTCTCGCTATACAAAGTCGCTGCTGCTGACCACCGGACAAACTCAGCGCAGAATGATGCAGTTTGTCCTTGACTTCTGGCCACAGGGCCGAATCGGTTAAACATCTTTCTACAATAGTTTCTAGCTTGGCTCGAGACCGGGTGCCATGCATTCTAGGTCCAAAAGCAATGTTTTCAAATATAGATTTGTCGAAAGGAGTTGGTTTCTGGAAAACCATGCCGACTCTCTTTCTTAGGGAGTGAGTATGGGATTGATCAAGGATATCCTCACCGTCAATCTCAATCGAACCTTCCACTCTTGCCCCAACAATCTCATCGTTCATGCGGTTGATGCACCTTAAAAAAGTAGATTTTCCGCAACCGGAGGGTCCAATTAGAGCAGTAACCGCGTTATCGTAGATAGAAAGATTGATATCAAATAGGGCCTGAAACGTCCCGTAAAAGAAATTGAGACGGCTAGCTTTAATTTTTGGCTGAGCGGTTACGCTGTTTGGCTCCGCTGCGGTGACAACCGCTGTTTCGCCCGGCATAGGAGTGTTTGAATGCATAAAAAATTAGCGCCGAACCCAATTCTATTTTACTAGAAGTCGTGGTTAAAAACGTTAACCAATTGTTAAGCTAAATTCTGGTTCCGGTTTGAAAGTGCCAGTTGCCTCAAATAATGGTCAACCAAAACGAGGCTTGCCATCGCTTCCACAATGGGGACCGCTCTTGGTAATACACATGGATCGTGTCTTCCTTTACCTTGCAAGACTGTATTTTCATGGCTTGTCGTCACCGTGTTTTGGTCGCGCATCACAGTTGCTGTCGGCTTAAAAGCTACCCGGAACTGAATTGGCATTCCATTTGAAATCCCTCCCTGAATACCGCCGCTGTTGTTGGTTGTTGTGGTGACTTTTCCGGCTGAATCGGCTACAAATTCATCGTTGTGCTCAAGGCCCGTAAGGTACGTGCCCGCAAACCCCGAACCCACTTCAAACCCTTTAGTCGCTGGTATCGATAGCATCGCTTTGGCTAAATCGGCCTCTAATTTGTCAAAAATCGGCTCGCCCCAACCGGCTGGCACGCCCCAAGCCACGCATTCAATCACGCCACCAACCGAGTTGCCTTCCTTTCTCACCGACTCGATGAGGGTGATCATCTCTACTGCCGCTTTTTGATCGGGGCAACGAACAATGTTTGATTCCACCATTTCTGGAGTTACTTTCAACGCAGATATGTTGGCTTCAATATTTTGAATCCTCTTCACGTAGGCGACGACTTGAACCCCAACCGAATGAAGGATTTTTTTGGCAATGGCGCCTGCTGCCACTCTTCCGACCGTTTCCCTTGCCGAGGCTCTGCCCCCTCCTGGCCAAGCCCGCGTGCCGTACTTTTGATCGTATGCGAAATCGGCATGGGAAGGCCGATATTTTTCCTTCATTTCTGAGTAGTCATCTGATCTTTGGTTTTCATTTCGAACCAAGATGCAAATGGGGCTGCCAAGGGTCTTGCCATCAAATACGCCGCTAAGAATCTCTGCCGTGTCTGATTCTTTGCGCTGGGTAACAATGCGACTTTGTCCTGGCCTCCTGCGATCAAGTTCAACCTGGATATCGCCTGGGCTAAGTTCTAGCATTGGCGGACATCCATCAATTACGACTCCAACTCCGGCCCCATGAGATTCTCCAAAAGTGGTCACTCGGAATAAGGTCCCAATTGAGCTCGACATAGCTATATTATGAAGGTTTGCCGATTTTGTTGAGCATTAAGAGGGAGCCCCAACTGCCAGACGATGTTATCCCTGTCAAAATAAGAATAGGATCGCTTGTTTAAGCGTATTTGTAAAAACATGAAGAAGGTATGGGGCATTGGTTTGTTGGTGATTTTTCTGCTTCTGATTATCCTTGCCACACTTGCCCAACCAATTGCCCAATGGCTATGGTTTAAAGAAGATGCTGGCTATTTGCGCATTTTTACCCTCCAATACACGGCCAAGGCCGAGCTTTTTGCCATTGCCTTTATCCCAAGCCTTGCCATCCTTTGGTTTGCCTTTGCTGGCATCCGTGGGCAGCAAGCGGTCTATTCTATTGATTCTGAGCCGGGTTCCCACCAATTAAGCCTTCTTGTTTCTCTGCTTCAAGATAAAGGCGTTCTCATCTCAAAGCTTGCAACCTTGATATTGGGCTTCATCTTTGCAGAAGGTTTTGCAGGAAATTACAGCGACTTGCTGATTGCTTCTCATGGAGTTTCGTTTGGCAAAAAAGATCCGATCTTTGGTCTTGATCTTAGTTTTTACGCCTTTAGATTGCCGTGGTATCAAGACATTGCAAATTATTTGTTTGGTCTGGTTTTTTTTGCGCTCGCCATCAGTGTTGTGATCTATGCCTCGAAGAAGGCCTTTTCTAGAACTTTAAATTTAAGATTTGCGGGCAAGGGGTCCGATCTCATTTTTCCATTTTCGGGGATCATTCTCATTCTTGGCTCTTTGCAGGCATTCCTTTCCATCTTCACATCTTTGAGCGCGCCTGGCGAAATTTTTGTCGGACCCGATTTGGCAGGCATGGTTGGGCTTAGGATGCTGTTTGGATTTGTGGCCCTCCTGTTTTTGGGCGGAGTTTATTTGCTTTTTCTTTATAAGAAACAAATTGAAGTTCGACCGTTTCTTATTGCCGTTGTGCCCGCCGGCGCTTGGTTTATTGTTGCGGTTCAGCTTGTTCCTTATCTCGTTTTGAAATTGAGGGTTGACCCCGACAAAATTAATGCCGATCGGCCCTACGCCAAAAATGCGCTTGCCTTTACTAAATTTGGCTTTGACTTACAGGATGTTCAAGTTCAAAATCCGCCGGTTGATCCCGAGCCGTCTCCTCAAGAAATCGCTGATGCAGGTTCAACGTTCCGTAATATGCGGCTGTGGGATCCCCATGTTCTTCAATCTGCCCTAGAGGCAACTCAGAGTTTGCGCCCCTACTACCTGTTTAACGATGTAGACGTTGATCGGTACATGTTGCCCACCGCCAATGGAAAGCTTGCCGAGAAATTGGTGATGCTGTCTCCTCGGGATATCTATTTACCTGGCCTGAGCCAAGAAGCCCGAACTTGGGTCAACACTCGGCTTGGATATACCCACGGTTATGGAATCGTGATGGCAGAAGTCAATAAGTCAACAGATATGGGGCAGCCTTCTTTAATTGCCGATAACATTCCTCAAAGCACAATCCCCGCCCTGCCAATCACTCAGCCTCGGTTGTACTTCAGCGATTTTACGCACTCAGACGGATCACCAGCCGATGAGTATGCAATTGTGGATACAAAGAGCCCAGAGATTGATTACCCAACTCAACAGGGCCAAGCGACTTTCAAGTGGACGGGAGATCGTGGCATCCTCCTCAATTCCTTTGTAAGGCGACTCTTGTTCAGCTATGTTTTGGGAGACTGGAACATCTTAATATCTACCAACATGAAGCCGACAAGCCGATTGTTGTGGAAGCGCAATGTTTTACTGAGGGCCAAGGCAGTCTATCCCTTCTTGTCTTTTGATTCAGACCCCTATATTGCGGTAGATTCCGGAAACATCTATTGGATTTTAGATGGGTACACAACATCCGATCAAATCCCATACTCTCAGTTCCAAGTTTTTCACGGTCGGGAAGTCAATTACATTCGCAATTCGGTGAAGGTGGTAATCAATGCTTATACTGGCGAAATGACGGCTTATGCCATAGACCCTTCCGACCCAATTTTGGAAACTTATGAGCAGATTTATCCTAACTTGGTCCAGCCAATCTCAAAAATTCCTCAAGGCTTGGTTGCTCATTTGAGGTACCCAGAAGAGCTCTTTAAAGCTCAGGCGAGAACCCTAACCCTTTACCACGTTGACCGAGCCACAACTTTCTTGGAAAACAGCGATGCTTGGTCAATAGCCAATGAACGTGGGCTGAACGGAGAGAAATCCAGAATGCCCCCTTACTATGTGCTGATGCGATTGCCTGATGAGCCACGGGATGAGTTTCTGCTTATTTTGCCTTTTACCCCCTTGGGCAGAGAAAACATGACTGGCTGGCTTGCCGCCCATTGCGACCCCGGTCATTATGGTCAGCTAACTTTGTATAAATTCCCGAAGGGAGACCAGATTCCTGGCCCTGCTCAAGAAGAGTTGCTCTTTGTGCAAGACAAAACTATTGCCGAAATCAATCGAAACCTAAACAATGATCAAAGCCGCATTATTGTAGGAAATTTATTGGTCATCCCAGTCGGCAAGAGTTTGATCTACAGCGAGAGCCTGTTTTTGCAGGGGCGAACAAACGGATTCCAATCGATCCCCGAACTTAAGAAGGTCATTTTGGCCACTCAATCTAAGATCGTGGTTGCAGATACTTATCAAGAGGCACTTCAGCAACTTTTTGGCGGTACTTCGGTGCAAAGCCAAGTGCTTCCTCAAAACCAAAGTCCCGCACAAGGTTCTAAGCCAAACTCAAATGCTGTTCCTAGCCTAACTTCAAGTTCAATTCCTCGATCCGTAGCGCAATCCGCAGCGTCTGAACTACAAGCTGCCCAACAGGCTCTTACTCAGGGAGATTTGGCTGGTTACGCTCAACATGTGAAACGTGCTGGCGAAATTCTCAATAAGGCGCTATCCCATCAGTAGGCGTAGAAGGGATATGATTAATCGTGCTTTCCAGAACGGTTAATACCTGACGGGCATCGAATGAGGAGGAGAATTTGGACGTTGGTGTAATCGGGTTAGGGCTCATTGGAGGCTCGATTGCAAAGGCGCTGGTTCAAGACCTCAATGTGGTTGGATACGACATTGACCGGTCGGTAGTCAATGCTGCTTTCGATGCCAAAATCATTACCCACAAAGCCCTGTCTCTTCGTGACTTTGCAAGACCGAAGCTCATTTTTTTGGCAACTCCTCCCGCTGCCACCATCGAGGTGCTTCAGTTTCTAAGCAGCATGAACCTCGAAGGCACAACAATTACGGATTGCACGGGAGTCAAAACCCCGATATTTCGAAACCTAAGCCCCAAGATTAAGCCGTTTTTTGTTGGCGGCCATCCAATGGCCGGCAAGGAGTCTGGCGGGCTTGGAGCCTCATCAGGGACATTGTTTGAGGGTTCAGGTTGGATCATTACTCCTTCAAAAGAAACCTTGCCAAGGTGTATTGACATGGTTGTAGACACCGTCATTACCTTTGGCTCGAAGCCGAAGTTGATGAGCCCCGAGGAGCATGACCGCGTTGTCGCGCTGGTTAGTCAATTGCCTCATATCATTGCGGCTGCCCTTGTCACGGAGGCAACCAAATTTAAAACAGAAGGAATTACAGCCGGTTCTTGGGCTGATTTGACGCGTGTGGCGGGGTCTGATCCCAACCTTTGGGTTAATCTTTGCCTTTTAAACGACGTTGAACTTGCCCATGTCATTGGCAGGTTTATATTGCTGCTTCAGGAGGTCCAGGACGGGTTGGAGACAAGAAACCAAGACTTGATCCGGAACTTCTTTGAGCGGGCACGCAACAGCAAGATAAACTCTTAAGTTCATGCAATTAAGGGTTTCCGCTAAGAAACATATCTTTGACCAGTTCGTGCCCCCTGCCGACAAATCCCTAACCCATCGGGCACTGCTGTTTGGCTCCATAGCTTCTGGAACTTCAGAAATTGAAAATGGTTTAACTTCGGAAGATGCTCATGCAACCCAAGAATGCCTGACGCTGCTTGGCAATAACTTTGTTGATCAGAGCGGAAAGATGCAGGTTGTCCCTGGAGCTGAATGGAAGCAGCCGGAACAGGTTTTACCATGTGGCAACAGCGGGACAACAACTCGTTTGATATCGGGGTTGATTGCGAGCCGGAACATGACTGCAACACTAGTGGGAGACGCTTCTCTTAGCCGTCGGCCCATGAAGCGCATCAAAGAGCCGCTTGAGCTAATGGGAGCAAAGATTGAAGGCGAACACCTGCCAATGACCCTGAACGGCAGTGCAAATTTAACTGCCATTCGGTACGAATCGCCGGTTGCCAGCGCTCAAATCAAAAGCTGCATCCTTTTGGCTGGGCTCAGGGCAGATGGAGCAACATCAGTAGAAGAGCCAAGCCTAAGTCGGGACCATACAGAGAGAATGCTGACTTCGTTGGGAGTTCAGGTAAAAACAGAGGAACTAGAATCCGGTAAGGCTTTGGTGACCATTGTTCCTCAGAATCAGCTGCCAGGATTTCATTTTCGAGTGCCGGGTGATATCAGCAGCTCCGCGTTTTTCCTAACTGCCGGCGTTTTGTTCAACCGCGAAATGACGGCGATTTCGGTTGGGGTGAACCCAACGAGATCTGGTCTTCTTGACGTGCTAAAGCAGGTGGGTTGCGATATCCAAATATCCGAGATCAGGCTAGAAATGGGTGAGCCGGTCGCCAATGTGACCCTTTCGCCTCGTGGCCGCCACCCCTTTGAGATTAAAGGAAATTTAGTACCAAGACTGATTGATGAAATTCCTATACTTGCTATTTTGGCAACCCAGCTGAATGGAGTGAGTTCCATAAGAGACGCTTCCGAGTTGAGGGTCAAAGAATCTGATCGAATTGAACGAATTGCGTCGGGGATAAGAGCTCTTGGTGGTAAGGTCGAGATTTTTGAGGACGGAATGGCAATAGAAGGGCCAACAACTCTTGTCGGGGGGCACATCAATGCGGATGGTGATCATCGCATTGCCATGTCCTTTGCGATAGCGGGCCTCATTTGTAAGGAAGAAGTGGTCATAGATGGGGCAGAAACGGTAGCAACCAGCTACCCCCAGTTTTTCTCTGAACTGGAGCGAATTCACTCATGAAACAGAAGCTAGTTATCGCGATAGATGGTCCAGCGGGAGCGGGGAAGAGTACCGTCGCCAAAGCCCTTGCGCAAAAACTAAATTTAACTTACTTGGATACCGGAGCAATGTACAGGGCGGTTGCGTGGTCGGCAATAAGAGCGGGCCTTGATGGCAGCGACGTCTCGGCAGTCGTAGAACTCTTGCCCCGGGTGAAAATTGAATTTGGAACTGGTTGGCCCCCGCCAGTTTTAGTGAATGGTCAAGACATTTCAGCCGATATCAGGACGGCAGCGATAAGCCAGTTAGCAAGCCAGCTGAGTACCGTTTCTCAAGTTAGAAAGGCGCTTCTGAAGCAGCAAAAAGAGATTGTTGGTCTTGGCGACGTGATTCTTGAAGGCCGTGATGCCACAACCGTTATTGCACCGCAAGCGCCCCTCAAGGTGTATCTCACCGCAAGTTTAGAAGAGCGCGCCAAGCGAAGGTCCCTAGAATTTGCTGAACACAACATTGGTATTGATTTTGGAAAGGTTCGCAAAGAGATCGAAGAAAGGGATCACCGCGATATTACAAGGGACGATAGCCCATTAACGGTTGCCGCTGATGCAATTGTCATCGATTCTGCCAATCTAAGCGTGGAGCAAGTTGTTGAAAAGATATTTGACCTTGTTTGCCAATTTTTAGAGCGTGACGAGCAGTAGACTACAAGGAAATGGGAAGTTTTGTAGGTCCAAAAGATTGGGGACATTTGCTGACGGCGATGTTGACCCCGTTTACTCCGGATGGCCAAGTTGACTTGGATCAAACGGCAAAAATTGCCTCGTTTTTAGTTGACGAGCAAGCGAATGACGGAATTGTTGTAAGCGGCACAACCGGAGAATCTCCAACCCTGTCAGGGTCAGAAAAGCTAGAGGTTCTCAAGGTCACACTCAAGGCAGTCGGCAGTAAAGCAGCAGTGATCTTTGGGGCTGGCACCTATGACACGGCGGAATCGGTGCACATGGCTATTCAAGCTGAAAAAGTAGGGGCTCATGGCATTATGGTTGTGAATCCTTACTACAGCAAACCCGGTCAACGAGGTTTAGAAGCCCATTTCACAGCCGTTGCCAATGCGGTGAGTTTGCCGGTGATGATTTACAATATTCAGCCACGGAGTGCAATCAATCTAGAAACCGAGACTTTGCTAAGATTAGCGGAAATACCAAACGTGGTTGCCGTCAAGGAGGCAAGTGGAAATTTAGGGCAAATTTCAGATGTCTGCCGGCTTGCTCCGGATGGATTTAGGGTTTACAGTGGGGACGATGGATTAACGGTGCCGATGCTCAGCCTAGGTGCCTATGGGCTCGTCAGTGTGGTTTCTCATATTGTAGGGAGAGAGCTATCGGAAATGATTCACGCCTTCTCTAATGATCCATCCACTGCCGCCGCTATCCACCATCGACTGACTCCGATCTTTAAAGCTCTGTTTTCGGCTCCAAGCCCAACTCCGGTTAAGTTTGCCTTAAGTCAACTTGGCTTTAGTTGTGAGTCAGTGCGGTTGCCGCTTGTCACCCTGACTGACGCAGAGAAGCAAGTTGTTTTACAGGCTATGAATTCGGTGGGAATCCGTCAGCTACAAGCCGCTGCGAGATGAGCCCTGAACCCAACCCTCATCTTGAAGAAGTCACAGGCCAAGACCTAACTGCCTATCTTGCTTTGCAAGCAGTTACCTACAACGACAACCAAGATTGGGGTGAATCAACCCCGATAGAAGGTAGAAGGCTCTTTCTGCTTTGCAGTGGAGGCAAGCCGATAGGGGGTTACGCGGGAATTGAGTTTAACACTCAGGTTCAAAACCGATGCGTCTCAACGGTTGGGTACCAAATGGTTTCTATTTTGCCCGAAGAAAGGAACTCCGGGAATGGCAAGTCCTTAATGCGAGAATCTCTGCAACTCCATGCCAAAGAAGGGAAGGCTCTTGCCGCGCTTTACGCCTTTAGCGAAGAGTTTTACCGGCAATGTGGGTTTGAGGTTTGTGGCCACCAAGTCAGAATTAAATGCGATCTTGGATTTCTCCCTGCATTAAAGGTTCAGCTTCAGCCACACCGACCTAGTCAAGAAGAATGGGAGTGTTTGAAGCCATGCTACCAAGAGTTTTCGTCGCGAAGATCGGGGCTTACCGAGAGGACCGATTTTCTTTGGCAGAGAAAGCTAAAAAACAAGGCAGTTTTGACCTTTGGAGACCCTATGGAATCGTATCTGATCGTAGATCTCAAGACTCAGTTTTATTCCACGCTAGATGTACAGGAGCTCGTTTGGACCACGGAAAGAGGCTACGAGTCCGCAGTGGGATTTTTTAGAAAGCTAGCCATTAACAAATCTCATGTCCAGTGGACAGAGCCCCCAGACAGCCCATTTGTAAGCCGATACATCCATACCGGTGGCATGACTTCGGTGGAAATTGGCACAAAGGTCATGATGCGGTGCCTTTCGGTTTCCAATCTGCTAAAGGGGTTGCCTTGCTCGCAAGGGTTCCACCTTCGACTTCAAGTTAAGGATGACCTTATTTCAGAAAACAACGGTTGCTTTGAGCTTTCAGAATCGGGTGGGATGATCACTGTCAGCAAAACTGAATCTGCTGATCTTGAGCTCAATATTGGCACATTGACTCAACTTGTGTTGGGCTACCTTGATGTTGGAACCCTTTGTGGGCCTCAATTTAATCAGCAGCGCGAGGGTTCATTCTCTAAGTTAGCAGAACTCTTTCCGAAGAGATCTAGCAGTTGTATGGACTTTTACTAAGAAATCATAACCCAGTGCTGGGTTGGTTTCTTATAGCGTCTCCGTTACTTTCTGGATGAACGAAGGCGAATCTGGATCGAGATTGCGAGTCCTCGCGGTAAGAAGGGCAAGCCACTGACCATACATAACATTAGCGATTGGGCTAATTTCTTCGGGACCGTTGAATCTTGGTGGCTGGATGATTTTGCATCCCTGAGAGCGTAAATTGTCCCCACCCTCGCCGTACAAGATCGCCGCACTTCCCGGGCCAGCAAGAGCCTTGGGTCCGTGCTCAAAGTCAGCAGTGGAATAGCTTTTAGCAGGAATGAGCGCACATTCCATGAGTTTCAGAGCAGTTTCTTGAGCCACGCTAAAACCGTATCCGCGAGAAAGGCAAAAAATGGGGGAAACTCGATTAAGCTCTCCCGCGACAAGCTCTGCCGCACTTCTTTGGTTTTGTAGCCAAGATTCATCGGGAAGGAATTCGGCAGGATCTTCAAGCTTCGCACCAAGGGCACGAACCACTTGGTAAAGGGCAAGCATCGTCGACGTAAATGTTTTGGTTGCTGCCACTGAGCGTTCTTCACTAGCGTTCAAGAAGATTTCTGCGTTTGCGGATTGACCGACCAAAGAACCTTCCCGATTTGTAATCGCGATTGTCTGATGGCCAGATTGCTGCATGGAATCTAGAACTTCGGCTACATCTGGCGCTGATCCACTCTGAGAGACACCTATGGCGAGACAAGGCGGATATTTTAAGTGAGCTTTGTATTTGGTTACCACACTGGGAGCCGCCATGGAAACCGGAATGCCAAGGTGAATTTCAATTAAGTACCTCGCGAAAAGTGCGGCATTATCGCTTGAACCCCTTGCCACCAAAAGAATCATCTGAGGCGGCAATGAAGAGAGCCCATCTCGAGCCTTTGAATAATATTGGGCGCAATTCTTGCGTAACAAAGTCGGCTGAGAGGCAATCTCTTGCTCCATCCATTTCCCTAACATGAACTCTAAAGTATCCCAGATTGGAACATTATGTGGTCGCGTTCATAATGGATAGGATGAGTCATGAGTGGGGAGCGCTAACTTCCTTGGATTTGCTTTCAACAAACGCCCTGCAAGCCATTGTTGATGACGTCCTCCTTGCCACCGCTAGCCGGCATGCCATTATTGCCATGTTCAATGAGGATGAGGGGTGTTTAGAGGTGACTCATGTTGCTGGTCAACGCGGCAGTCATGCATTGGGACAGCGGTTGGCGATTGATGATTCTTTTGGAATTGTTTCTTACGTAGCCGCGACTGGAAAAACCTTTGTGACTGGTGATGTCACCTTAGAGCCAAAGTATCGAAAGTTGTTCGAAAACACGGTCAGTGAGGCTGCCGCACCGATTCGAGACCGGTTTGGCCGGATTGTGGGAGTCATCAATGTTGAGAGTGACCAGCGAGATGCCTTTGGAGACATCGAAAGGGAAACCTGCCGAACATTTGCTAAGTTCGCGGCTGTTGTTTTAGAGCTAGAGTCTCGTCAATCCCGAGAAAATGCCCTGATTAAAGTTGGTCAGGCTCTGGCTTCCGCGTTAACCGAAGAGTCTCTCATCAGCATGGTTGTTTACGTGGCCTCAGAAATGCTTCACTTTCAGGCCGCTTCGATTTTTGTAAAGGATTCAGCTAGCCATCAGTTTGTGCTACGAGGAAGTACCAGCCGACTCAAGTCGAAAGTGGGTGAAATTCAATACGCAAAAGGCGAAGGGTGCACAGGTTGGGTATGCGAGCACGGCGAGCCAATTATGCTTCAAAACCCGCAGAAGGATTCGCGGTGGAGGGGCCTTTATCTTGAATTTCCGGGCGACGAAATCGCAGCTTTTCTATGCGTTCCCATTCTCATCAACGGAAAGTCTGAAGGAGCGATCAGAATCCTGAGGCGCAAGGCAGATAATCGATTCTTAGAAAATAGGTTCACTGAAGATGATTTGGCCCTGATGGAAGCCATCGCTGGTCAGGTCGCATCTGGACTTCAAAACATTAGAAGTGTGGAGCGAATGCTCAAGAGTGAAAGGATGGTGGCATGGGGCGAATTGAGTGCCAAATCCAGCCATATGATCGGTAATCGAGTCTTTGCCTTAAAGGGAGACGTCAATGAGCTTCGGTATCAACTCAAGAACCACCCCAATAGCTCTCAGACGTTAATGGAAATTGCAAAGAGCCTCGACGTCAATGTCTCGAGGATTGAAGAAATCCTTCAGGACTTTAGAGACTTTTTAAGTGCAACCCAACTCAACCTCAGCTGGGTCAACTTGAATGACATTGTTCGGGAAACCGCAACGGAGGTTTTCCCGAGACGCAGTAAAGTTAAGCTGAACCTAACCTTGGAAGAATCCCTGCCAATGCTGCCTCTCGATGATAAGCGACTGCGACGTGCTATCAGCGAATTGATCGAAAATTCCTTGCCATACGCAGGAGCTTCAGAATCTAATAAAGTCCTCAACATCTCAACTCGGCTCGCTAAGACCGGCCCCAATGATAAGAATTGGGCAGAAATCGAGGTTTCCGATCGGGGACCGGGTATTGCCCAAGAGGACAAGACCCGAATTTTTGAGCCGTTCTACACCGGTAGGGTGAAAGGGATGGGATTGGGGTTATCTATTGTTAAAGGAATTGTAGAAGCCCATGGCGGAACGATTGCAGAAGACGGAGAACCTGGGATCGGGGCGACTTTTGTGATTCGACTCCCTATCGCTGAGCGTCCATAATTGAACACAGACTTTAAGAATGATGAAAACAGCAATCAAAATCCTAACACTGATCCTTTGCACAGCCAGCATGACAACCATGGCGTTTGGAGTTCAAAAGTCAAGAACTGTCAATTTAACGGTTTTGAATACAGGTCTTTACCTAAAAATTCCAAAAGATTGGAAGCAACGAAAGGTCAAAGATGGAATTGAGGTCTTTATTCCGGAAGGAAAGACCCAGGCCCAAGTCTTTCTTTATTCGGTGGATTTTCGGGCAAGTTCAGAACGGTGGCAAGTTGCACAAACAAACTTGGCTTTAGATATGCGCAGAAACTTGGTTGCTCAATCAACATTGGATATTGGCAACATTCCTTTATTGATTACAGAGACGACCTACGTGGATAAGAAAGTGCCGATGGATGCAATGACTGGTCTGTACTACGCTGCAGAAAGACACAAACTGATGTTTCGATTGGAGAGCCCCGACAGTGTTTACTCCCAGGCAAAAGCCGATTGGCAAGGGGTTTTCCAATCTCTCCAGACAACCGATGGATCGGTGCTGGTTGCAGAAGATCCGAACCGACCCCTAACTCAAGAGGAAGCCGCCGCAAAACCAAAAGCGGTGGAATCTACGTTTGAGCTCAATGCTGAAAAAGCAAAAAACAAACTGAAAAGCAAGCAGAAGATAACCCTGACAAGCGCGGATCGAACCGTGACTTTGTATTATGAAAAAGGCTGGATTGCAACTCAAACCAAGTCTGGGTGGGATTGGAAACTACCAAAGAGCCCGATAACACTAACCATGACAATATCCTCAACTCTCGATTCGCCAGATCCAACCACCGCACTTTTAACCACCGCCGGAACCCAGCTTTCCAAATTTAGTGCTGTAACCAACCGAAATGAGTGGGTTTCAACCAATAAGTCTGGAGCGGCTTACGACCTCTTGGATAGAATTGGCACGTCGGCAGAAAACAGTAAGGAAACCATCCAAGATGTTGAAGGATTTGTTTCGAAAGGCGAGTTCTACTTGATGTTTCAGGTTAACAGTCACAAAATGCTAACCAAGCCGGAAGTCAACCTCATAAAGAACCTGTTTGAATCTATGGACCTAACTTGGGATGGCCAAAGCTGAGGCTTGGGCAAAGTTTTTGATTTGACTGATGAAGAAGTCTGGCTTGGGATTTCATCGAGTTCACCGCGTGTTTGCGTGGCTCTAATTGACCCTCTTAATCCAAGCTTTTTTTGGGAGAAGAGCGCTCTTGCCAATCATAATGCCAGTTCGGCGATCTCTATTCTGGTTGGTGAGGCTAGGGAAGTGTGTCACTTGGCTGACAAAAGAATTGGCGCCGTCCTCGTTGATATTGGTCCTGGAAGCCATACCGGAACGCGAGTTGGGGTGTCATTTGCCAAAGCCTATGCTCTTGGTTCTAACCTAGGCATGGTTGCAGTCGAAGCGTTTGATCTGATTTCCACCGAAGAAGTGGTATCCATTTCTAGCCGCAAAGGCGAGTTTGTTGTTCGAGAAGTTGGCCAATCACCAAGAGTCTGTACTGAATTGCCGACGGGATCGGTTGGATGGTCTAAAGACGAAATTGAACCTAAGTATCCTTCTTTTCGTGGCTATTCTGAGTGGTTTACAAACGTCAAAAATGGGTCTGCCGTCGAGATTGTTCCCGCATATTATGGAGAGCCCTTGGTTTCCACTCCTAAGGTGCAGTTTGCAATGAAGAACTCGGAGAAGGTGATGAGATAATTCGCGAGAATGTCTCCCTAAAGCCTTACACTATGCTCAAGGCGGGTGGCCCAGCGGAGAGGCTCGCAATCGCCAACCAACTCGAAGATTTTGACGTTTTGGCGGAATCTGTTTTTAAGCCTGGGCCACTGACTCTTCTTGGCTATGGCAGCAACGTTTTGGTATCTGATCTTGGCTTAAAAGGGCTGACAGTCATCAATCGAACAAAGCAGATCTCTCATCTAGGCAATGGGATTTGGGAGGCAGATTGCGGAGCATGGCTTCAAGATTTGGTTCTTGCTTCCGCTCAAAAAGGGTACGGTGGCCTTGAGTTTGCGGTTGGAATCCCTGGAAGCGTTGGAGGAGCGCTTGTGTCCAACGCGGGGGCCTATAGAAGCTCGATTGGAGATCACCTTGTTCAGGTGCAAATTTTAGATCATCGGGGCAAGAGATGGGTCGAGCCATCCTACTTGAAGCTTTCTTATCGTAATAGTCGCTTGAGGGAAAACCCAAGCGACAAGCTTTTGCTGCTGTCGATTCAGGTGAAACTTCACATGGGCTCTGCTGCGCAAATTTATGGGAGAATGCGTGAATATCAGAGGCAAAGAATCAGCAAACAACCTCCTCCCGCTAGCGCAGGCAGCTTTTTCAAGAACGTTCATGACCAGCAGCTAGCTAATCAACTAGAAAACTTACCGGACGGGATGCGCAAGAATGGAGTCATTCCCGCTGGGTTCCTGATTGAGGCTTGCGGCCTAAAAGGCTTTCGATTAGGAAGGGCCATGGTGGCTTGGAAACATGCCAATTTTATCGTCAACGATCAAGGCGCTTCGGCTACCGAAATTAGGCAGTTAGCTCAACATGTGAAAAACGAAGTTTTCCAAAAGTTTCAGGTTAGTTTGCAAGAAGAAGTCCTTTACTTGGGAGACTGGCCTAGTTTTCCTGATTCTAGCCTTCAAAGTTAGCCTGGGTTAATTTGATAATTGTCCCTGTCGCAGTAACTCGGGCAAGTAATTGGCGGCAAGCCAGCTGTAGACAACCGTAAAGGAAACGGAAATTATGAGGACGAGAAACGCCCATTTTAGGATTCTTCTTCCGTAACGCAAGGCAAAAAGGTTTTGCTTTTTCATGTTCTGTTGGTACCTTGCATATCCGTCTGTACTTAACCATCTCTTAGGTACGGTGTACATTCTTCGGACAATCGTTGTGCGCATGGACCGCAGGAGCCAGTACCAAACGAAGTTCGAGAGCCTTTCCGCGAGCCAATTCACATTTTGGCTTACGCAATCCGAGGGCCATATGTTTGTGTTGCCCTTAGAAAATTTTATCTCCGTCACCTTAAAGTCCTTAAATAGAAGGCTGGGCAATCTGGCTTGGTTGGTACTCTGAACTTATGGACCGAAAGCTGTTCCTTTGGATCAATCATTGGCCAAACTTCATGGCTCCTTTTTTTCTATTTCTTTCGGTTGCCTTAAAGTACTGGTGGATTCGGGTGATCTTGCTGGTCTACATAGCTTGGATGATTTATCGCGGCAAACGAACAGGTTTTGCGGTTCTTTTTGCCTTGATTGCAGTGGCAATCGCCAATACGTGTACAAATCTTTGGAAAGCCTATTGGCCAATGCACCGCCCCTTTCAACCCCAAGAATTAGGAAACTTGGTTCACTTGCGGGTTGGCTATGCAAACTCGATGGGCACGGCATCGGCCCACTCTGCAAACATGGCATCGGTGGCAGTTGCGATCACCGTCATAGCCGGCAAAGATGGTTGGCCATGGATTGGTATTGCTTTCCTGGTGGGCCTATCTAGGGTTTATAACGGAGCACACTTTCCGTGGCAAGTGTTGTTGGGATGGACAACCGGAATTGTTTGTGGCCTCGCATGCGGATATGTTGGTAATCAGATCTTGGCTTACCAAGATGCCAAAAAAGCAGGCAACCTACCAGTTGAGCCAAAGGACCAATCAGCAACTTAGGCTGCACGGAGGAGGTTAAGGCTTTTGATCGGTTTTTGTTTCCGGTCCGCTATCGCTGGTTTGATCGTTGCTGAACAGATCGTTGTCTGAAGTCAAAGCAGGAAGTGGAGAACTTAGATCACCGGATCCAAGGGTTTGAATCGGCTGGCCATTAATTTCAATTGAAATTTCTTTGACCCCTGCGAACTGACCGGCGTTGCGTCGAAGTCCATCAATCAACATTTTCTCATCAAAAGAGCCGTAGGTTTGCTGAAAGTCGGCACTAAACGCAAGATGAGCAATCCCATTTCTGACCTGCTCTCCAATTAATCTCGAGTGGGGTGGGGCAATGTTGGTTTTGGCAAGAAAGCTGTTTATTGCGACCGTCATAGGATCTTCGCCTTGGTGAACTTTGGCGGTATGCACGCTAAAAAGAATTCCTTGAGTTGTCATTTTCGGCACAAAGTACGAGACCGAGGTTAGTTCGGAAATGTTGGGTTGGCTGACTGGCTTGGCAATCTTGACAAACTGTGGAGGAGTTACCGCGTGAGGCTCTTTGATCACATAAAGGGTGAGGGCCCCTAACCCGATTGTCGACACGAAGACTGTGGCGACGGCAAAAGTCATTTTGTTGAACGGTTTGCCTTTAATTGTTGTGCTCCTTAAAGTAGTGCTCCACGCCGTATGTTACTGCAATTGCAATTTGCTTTTGTACTTCGTGGTCTTCCAATGCCAAGACGTCTTGGCGGTTGCTGATAAATCCCAATTCCATGAGAATACTTGGCATCTTTGTATTCCGCAACACGTAAAAGCCCTGGTGGACCGCAATCCGCGTATCTCTCCAAACTCCAATTGAAGGAATAGCGTTAAGGTCTGCAAGTTGGTTCTCGACATCTTCTGCAAGTTGAAGACTATGGGGCCTGCCTGTGTGATAGAAAGTTATTGAACCTCGGAAATCTGGGTTATTGATCTGATTGATATGCACGCATAAAAAGAGATTGCCATGGTTGGAATTGGCGTTGATGCAGCGGTCAGCTAAAGTTGGATAACTGTCATCAATCCGGGTCATAGCGACAGTTGCCCCTTGTTTTGCTAACGTTGTTGCAAGTCTTGAGCCTATTTCCAAGGTCAAAGTCTTTTCCTCAATCCCCATTGCCCGATTTTTTGCCCCGGTATCTTTTCCACCATGGCCAGGATCGACAACGAGTAGCTTTCCAAACAAAGGCATGTTTTGTTGGTTGACAAGGCTATTGGGTCCTGCATTTGGCTCAAATATCTTAATTGAAATTTCAGTGCTAGTGACACCTACGATAACTCCAGAAAGCTTTGTAAGGTTAAAACTGATCTGAGAGTTTGATTGGTAATTTGTGATATTGAACCGGTGAAACCCATCAGATTTTGGGATGGCAGCGGGATCAAGGGCAAGCTTTATGCCGGGGACGTCAATATGAAACTGCAATCCAGTTTGCTGAACAATTAAGTTACTGTAGGGCCCGTGAGGTATCGGGATATTGAGGTCAATCTCGTGGGTTGGCAGTTCCTTGATCGTCAACGAAGTCTTTGTCGGGCCGATAGGGGCGGTGGTGTCTGCTGAAGCAAAGGTGATTTGGCTTAGGTTGACGTCTAGATGTCGGCCCGGCACCAGTTTTGAACTGCTCGATTCATTAGCTGGCTCGGATTGATCAAAAAGAAATTGAACGCTGTTATCTGGAAGTTGGGTGATGCTGACACCGGGATCAAGTTGAGTCACCAAATCAGGATTCAAAGCCACCGCGGAAACAACAACCAAAAGCTGGCCATTGGAGTTGGACTTTGCTATGGGCTGGAGATCTGCAGAAGCATCAACCCACAGTTCACCACTTTGGTACCGAATCGCCTCAATTCTAGGAAGAATTGTAAGCGATTCTTGGTCGTCGTTATGCAATAGGGTGAAGTCCAGCCTCTCGCACAGTGAATCTAGGCTAACTGAGTTGACTTGTGAAATAGACCGGTACGGGATATTAACTTTGTTTGTTCCAACTGAAACGGTGGCTTCGCCAAGCTTTCCTAATTTGTACTTCCAACCCAGCTTGGCAAGATCTCTAAGTGGCACGTAGTGCTGACCGTCAGTTAGGTCAAGATGGGCAGAAATCGCCGGCTGATTTTGCCATTGCACGCTCCACTTTTGATCTCTCTTTCTAAAATGGCTCGCAAAAGTGATCGCGTTTGCGTGGGTTCCGCATGCGAAAAAGCTCGCCATTAACAGGCTGCCAATGCATAGCGTCTTTTGGCGATGTCTTCCTAACATGGGCCCAAGTATCAAGGCTTTCCGTAGCCCTGATAGCCATGATACAGGAAAACGTACGCAATATGCCATCCCTACATGTGATTTCGGACTAAATGAGGAAATTCGTTTCAAATCGTTGCGTTTCTTTTTGAAATTTCAGCTTTTGGCGCTATGCTTTTGGTTATTGCTGGCAAATTGTGAGGCGAACTATGATCGCCCCCTATGTGGGATGGGATTTTGCCCATTGGCATTTTGCCTACGAATTAGCCACAAATTAAGTCCATTGGTCATAATATGAGTGTCGTCTGGCATCCATGCACCTGGACCACTGATCCTGGGAATCTCTTTAGGCTGTCGAATGCGAAAGGTTCAAAAAATGGGCGGTTAGCTCAGCGGTAGAGCGTCTCGTTTACACCGAGAGGGTCGGGGGTTCAAATCCCTCACCGCCCACCATTTTTCTAGTGTCCATACCGGAGGCATGGGTGACATTTGGTTCCGGAAGCAGAGATTGCCCATTGACGGCTCGTTGTAGATTTTTAAGGGGTCTTGGGTGTCTTTCGATCTCCAATTGGTCCGCAGCTAAGGATTCTTTGGTAACATCCCTTTTGCCCTCGTTGAGATTCCACTGTCCGCCTTTATTTTCTACTAGGGATTGCAATCCTAGCTATGCATTCCAATTTTTGATGTCAAAGTACGGTTAAACTCTAAAACACATGTTTCTTAAGTCGAAGTTGAAAGGTCTTCCGGTTGCAATTCTACTTGTTATTGGAGCTGCGGCTCAGTGCCCTGCTCAGCACCTTTGGTGGAAGGTGCCCACTGGCGTCCGGGATGTAACCTGCGTTTACGGTCAAATCAAGGTTTTGGCGACTCAGCGTTATATTTATTACTGCGGATGCAATTGGAACCCAGGAGAGCCAGCTGGCGGCTATACCGGAATTCAGGACAAGGGCCAAGGAATTCACAATATGATCTTTTCGATATGGGATACGTCGCCAACCCTCCACCCAACCGTATCCTATGCGTCTAGCATCGTAAATCATGGTCGGTTTGGAGGCGAAGGCACCGGCAGCCACACGGACGCGGTTATTGGCTGGAAGCTGAACAGCACCTATGAGTTTTGCGCGGAGAAGAAATATTACCCCGAAGATAACTCAACTTTGACCTCCGTGTTCTTTAAAGATCCGCAGACTGGAAAATGGCAAAAAGAAGCAACAATTACGTCTCCAAATGGCAAATTTAAGTCCGTCAGCCGGTTTGGACCAACCATGGCCGCGTTTCTAGAAAACTGGGTCGGCAAGGGTCGAAAAGCTCCAAAGGTAGCCCTGTATCGGCTTTGGGTTGGAAGTTCTCCAAGCAAGCTAACGATGGTGACGAAAGCAGGTGGTGACGGCCGATGGGGAACGGTCGGCGATTGGTTTTACTTGGCAGAGGGCGATACGGACAAAGTTGATGCGATTTTACGGTCTTGCAAAGCTGCTGACAAGGGCAAGTTCACGGTCGGAGGAACCGGAACCATGAGTATTGCCAACAAGTCGCTTCACCGGCCGCTTCCAAAGGGGTGAATTCAGTGGTGTGCTCCTCTTGGCAGAGATGGTAGAACCTTGGGTGCAACGAATGTGGGTTCCGACTAATGATTGTGTGGCCCAAGGGCATCAGAGTGTTAGATTGGGTCAAGAACCTTCAAATCTAAATATCACCTGTGTTCGACTAAATCATGTCAAGCCCTTGATCTTCTGCTTTGCTTATCCGAATAGCTAGAATTTGGAAATCTTCCCGGAGATTGTGGGGCTTTTGCGGTTTCCCAAACGTCTATCTTTTTCGCCCACAATCTTAATGTAGCTTCCATCCATGAGTTCCGACTTTTGCCATCTCCACAATCATTCTGAGTACTCGCTTTTAGACGGTGCCAACAGAATCTCAAGCATGGTGGAGCGGGCAAAAGAACTTGGCATGGATTCGCTTGCCCTTTCCGATCATGGTGTCATGTTCGGAGCGATGGAGTTCTATTTTGCCTCTAAGAAGGCGGGAATCAAGCCAATCATCGGCGTGGAAGCCTATGTGGCGCCAAAAGGAATTCAATCCAGAGGGGCAAGGGCCGAAAAAGAATCTTATCACCTACTTTTGCTTGCCAAAAACGAGCTGGGCTACCGCAATCTTTGCAAGCTCTCTAGCGTTGCGGCCCTTGAAGGCTACTATTACAAGCCGAGGGTTGATCACGAAATCCTCAGAAAGTTTAGTGCGGGAGTCATTGCTACAAGTGCCTGTTTAGGTTCAGAGATCTGCGGTGCCCTTATGGACGACAATTACAAAGAGGCGCTTAAGATAGCCGAAATGTATGCAGAGATTTTCGGACCCGACAATTTTTACATAGAGTTGCAAGATCACGGCCTCGCCGAGCAAAAGCACATTAAGCCTGGCTTGCTCAAGCTTGCTAAAGAACTCAAACTTCCCCTCATTGCCACCAATGACGCTCATTACTTGTGCAAAGGAGATGCCACCCCCCACGACGTACTTTTGTGCATTCAAACCGGAGCCATGGTCACCGACGAAAGGAGGATGAAGTTCGAAACAGAGGAGTTTTATTTGAAGGCTCCTCAAGAAATGAAAGAGTTATTTTCGGATACGCCCTCCGCAATCGAAAACACGCTTGCCATTGCAGAAAGATGTTCTCTGGACCTAGATAGCTCACGGCCGCCGATGCCCCAGCCTGATATTCCCGATGGCGAAGACAGCATGTCTTACCTAAGGAGTGTCGCCGAGAAGGGGCTGAAAGAAAGATCGAAACGCCCAGAAGAGTCACTTGAACGGCTTAATTACGAGCTTGGCATCATCGAAAAAACTGGTTTTGCTGATTACTTTTTGTTAGTTAGAGAGTTTGCCGCTGCAACAAGAGATCGAGGCATTTACTTTGGCGTTCGAGGCTCCGCGGCTGGATCCCTGGTCAGCTACAGCTTAGGGATCACAGATGTTGACCCCGTTGAATATGACATTACTTTTGAGCGATTTTTAAATCCAGAGCGGATTTCCATGCCGGATATTGACATGGATTTTGAGGACGCTCGGCGAGATGAAATCATTGAGTATGTGTCGGAAAGGTTCGGTACCGATCACGTCGCACAAATTGTCACCTTTGGAACGCTAGGAGCAAAGGCCGCGATCAGAGACTGTGCGCGCGTCACTGGGTTTTCTCCGGTGGAAAGCGATAAATTGTGCAAGCTCATTCCCACCATTCCTGGAATGACGATTACAAAAGCCCTCAAAGAGGTGCCAGAGTTTAAGCAACTGGTCGATAGCAACGAGGCATTTAAGAATCTCGTGACAACCGCTCAGTCGGTCGAGGGCATTGCGCGGCATTCGGGGGTCCACGCGGCTGGAGTAGTCATCACCCGCGATCCGTTAGTAGAATACGTTCCCCTCTATCGAGACGGAGAAGGGAAGCCGGTCACCGCCTATGAAATGGGCATTTTAGAGAAGTTAAACCTTCTTAAGATGGACTTTCTGGGGCTTTCTAATCTGACGGTTTTGGCGCGAGCGGTCGAGAGAATCAAGCAGACAAAGGGCATTGACCTTGATATACGAACCTTGCCTCTTGATGACCAAAGAACCTATGAATTCATTGGAAAAGGGGAAACAACTGGGGTCTTTCAGCTGGAAGGCCGCGGCATGACGGCGTACATCCAAGCCCTCAAGCCCACAAATATCCGTGAGCTAAGCGCCATGATCGCCCTCTACCGCCCTGGCCCCATGGACCACATCAATCGGTTTATCGAAACCAAGCATGGCAGACAAAGCGCTTCTTACTTAGACGATAGGATGAAGCCTATTTTGGAGGACACCTACGGGGTTATTGTCTACCAAGACCAGGTCTTAAAGTTGGTTCAGTCACTGGCAGGGTTTTCGCTTGGCAAAGCCGATATTCTGCGAAGGGCGATGGGCAAAAAGGACCTTGCCTCTCTCGAATCCCTGAAAACCGAATTTCAGTCCGGCTGCCTAGAGCGAGGAATCAGCGATGATAACATTTCGAAGATTTGGGAGCTGCTTATCCCATTTGCTGGCTACGCATTCAATAAGGCTCACGCGGTTTGCTACGCGATACTTGCTTACCAAACCGCCTACCTCAAAGCCAACTATCCGATCGAGTACCTTGCCGCTCTGCTTTCTGTTTACATTGACAAAGAAGATCGGATTATTTCGTTCATTGACGAATGTAATCGGCAGAAAATTAGTGTGTTGCCTCCGGACATTAACAAGTCTCAGCTGGATTTCACAATTGAGGGTCAGAAGGGAATTCGTTTTGGGCTGGCGGCAATCAAGGGGGTCGGAAGAGGAGTTGCAGAGGGAATCATCAACGAGAGAAGTCAAAATGGAAACTATTCCCACCTTTTTGAGTTTGCAGAACGAACTAAAGAATTTAACCTCAGCAAAACTTCACTTGAACCCCTAATCAAAGCTGGTGCTCTCGATTCGATTGATTCCAACCGCAATAGACTTCTTGCGGCAATGGAGGGCGCCTTGCTTTTTGCCTCTGATTCTGCCCGAAACAGAGCTCTTGGGCAAGACTCTTTGTTTAATTCTGGGGCGGAAACGAACCAAAAGCCAACCTACCCTGCCATTTCCGGTGATGTTGCCGAGCCAAATCGAGTGGAAAGGCTGGCGATGGAGAAAGAAGTCATTGGCCTTTACGTTAGTGACCACCCACTGCGGGGGATGGAACAAACTCTGCAAGATCTATCAACCCATCGATGCGAGGACGTCCAAGATTTAGACGACGGGGCACCCGTTGTTTTGGCCGGCGTTATCGCCTCGCAAAGAGACATCAGAACAAAGGATGGAAAGCGAATGTGCAATGCGGTGATTGAGGATTTAACCGGGCAAGCCAGTGTGGTTGTCTTTCCTGCCAATTATGATGTGGCAAAACCGGCCATGGGCAAAGGTGCGCCAGCCATAGTTAAGGGCATTGTCATGTTTCGAGAACGAAACGGAGATCGCCTCGTTGAGGTTCGAGCTTTGGATGTGACTCCATTCTCTTTGGACCTTCAAGTTAATGAGGCTCAGCGGCCGTATGTATCATCGGAAGGCACTTTAGAAATTGTTTTCTCTCGTGCAACCGAGTCTCAATTGCAAGAGCTGAAGAACCTTATTGAAGCCAATCAAGGAGACTATGCCTGTTCCATTTCACTAAATGGAAAATCTAACTTTCCTGCGATTCGTTTGCCGCAAGGGGTCAATGCCAACTCCATTCTTCCGGTTCTTAAGAAATGGTCCTGGCTCAAAACGGCAATAAGGTAGCTCTCTTTTCGATCTCACAGCCTAAACAGAATGATTTGCTATGGCCCCAGCCTAGCCTTGACAAGGCGCAGACATACAAATTCCGATCACTTTGATATAAAATCTGATCATGGATCTTAACTACGCGTTTTACTTTCCTAGCGATCAAGAAAGCGGTACGTGGGGTGTTTCCTCCACTGGTTTAGGGAAAGCAGTTATCAAGCCGAACGAGGACTACCCACCTCGCCCCCACCCCTTAGACCACATGTTTCAATGGGAAAACGGGCGGATTTTGCAGAGCTTTCAGCTAATCTACATAAGCCAAGGATCTGGCCAGTTTGAATCCAAGTCAGCAGGAAAGCTTCCCCTGAAGGCAGGTGAACTTTTCATTCTTTTTCCTTCGGAATGGCATCGTTATCGGCCAATCAAAGAGGAAGGATGGACCGAATATTGGATCGAGTTGTCCGGGAAAACACTGCAAAGTCTTTTACATTCGAAGCTGATCACACCAAGCCAGCCCATTCTGTTTATTGGGGCTAGCCCAGATATTCTTTCTCAATTTCAGCTGTGCCGATCGATCATGGATTCAGGTTCCGTCAACCGGTCAACGACCATCGGTTTGATAGGCTTAGAAATTTTAGCCATGGCGGTAGGAATGCAGACGTCGGCAGGGCAAGCTGATTCTAGAATTGAGCAAGCTAAGGTCGAGCTTTCTAATGGAGCTAGCCCTCAGAAAACTTTAGAGGAACTAGCGTCTAGGCTTGGAATGGCGTATTCCAGCTTCAGAAGGTCGTTCAAATCCTCAACTGGTCTCACTCCAAAGCAGTATCAACTTCATATGAGGCACCGAAAGTGTCAGGACTTGCTAGCAAACACATCGCTTTCACTCTTCGAAATTGCGGAAGCTCTTCACTATGACTCTGCTTTTCATTTGTCGGCTGACTTCAAAAAACGCTCGGGGCAGTCTCCACAGGCATGGCGGCAGCAATTTCGACAGGAACGGCGTGCGGCAGTCAACACTGATTGACGATCCGGCACCATCCAACGCACAAGCAAAGTGGTTATAATATATAAAATCTGATAATGAGGTCGGAGTAAAAAATTTGGTAAAAGAGGGCACCTGCATTGAAGCGAGGAATGTCTCTGTTTCTTTTGACGGCGTTAGGGTTTTATCCGACGCCTGCGTTAAGCTTGAGCCGGGCCGAGTTCATGCCCTAACCGGAGAAAATGGAGCAGGGAAGTCAACTTTGGCAAAGTGCTTGGCCGGTGTCTACCAGCCGAGCTCGGGAATCATCCTTTTAGATAACGCGGAGATTGGATTTCAGGGCCCCAAGGAGGCGATTGGAAAAGGGATAGCTCTCATTCACCAAGAGCCATTGTCGTTTAGAGAGCTCAGTGTTGCAGAAAACGTTTTTGCCGGCCATTTACCCAAAAAACTGGGGCTGGTGGATTGGAAGGCGGCATCTCAGCAGACCACTGCCTTGATGAACCAACTTGGAATTAGCCTTGACCCCTCGCTTCCGGTTGCAGGACTGAGCGTAGCTCAACAGCAAATGGTGGAGCTTGCCTCTGCCCTTTCAAGAAATGCAAAAGTTTGGATTTTTGATGAAACAACCGCGCCGCTAACTCCTATTGAAACTCAGGAGCTTTTCAAAGTCATTCGTACACTCAAGAGCCAAGGCTGTGCCATCGGCTTTGTTTCCCACCACCTCGATGAAGTCTTTGAAATCGCCGATGAGATTTCTATCTTAAGGGATGGAAGATTAATCGCAACAAAACCCACCAATGATACGACCCAAAAGGAAGTTATCTCTTTGATGGTGGGTAGAGAGCTTCTAGAAGAAGATTTCTTGAGCCATTCAGATTCAACCCAAGTTTCAAAACCCGCGTCTGGCATATCAGTCAGTGAATTAAGCGGAATGGGTTACAAAAACATCAACTTCGAAGTGAAATATGGTGAAGTTGTTGGATTTGTGGGATTGGTCGGAGCCGGTAGGTCTGAACTAGCAAAAGGGCTGTTTGGGTTGACACCTGTCAAGCAAGGGAAGATTTCGGTGGGTGGTCAACTTGCAAAAATTTCCTGTCCACAAGACGCCATGAAAGCGGGGTTAGCTTTGATCCCAGAAGACAGGCAGCATGATGGATTGATGGTCGATCAGTCTGTTGGTGCCAATGCAAGCCTGGCGTCCCTTGCCCTTAAATCGGGAATTGCCGTAGTCAATGACCAAAAAAGCGAGAAAGTAGCTCTAACCATTTTTCAAACTTTGCAGCTGAAGTTTCGATCTTGGCGGCAACCGGTCCGAGAATTGTCAGGAGGAAATCAGCAGAAAGTGGTCCTTGCCAAATGGCTGCTCACTCAATCGAAGCACCTGATTTTAGATGAGCCGACGCGTGGAGTTGACGTGGGAGCGAAACACGAAGTACACAAACTGATTCGATCTCAAGCCAACCATGGCGCGGCCGTAATGATGATCACAAGCGACCTTCCAGAGGCCCTAACTTTGGCGGATCGTTTTTATGTGATGAGGAAGGGAGAAATTGTTGCCGAATTTTCCGCAACAGAAGCTACTCAAGAAAAAATTCTCAGCGCGGCATCTGGGCATAAGGAGGTTTCCTCTTGAACGGAGTGCGCAGAGAACTCATCAGTGCTAGCTTGATCGTCATCCTGTGCCTGTTTGCGTGGATTCGCGAACCTCGCTTTTTTGAACCGCAAAGCTTAAACAGCATATTGCTTTATTTGCCTATGGTAGCAATCGCTGCTGTTGGTCAGCTTCCCGTCATCCTCACTGGCGGAATCGACATCAGCGTAGGGTCAATCCTCGGGTTTACGGGGATAGCAGTCGGCTTAATGTTTCAGTCCAACAGCCATTTGCCTATTGTTGCCGCTTTTCTTTTTAGCGGACTGGCGGGCGGACTGCTGGGTGCCGTCAACGGCGCGCTGGTAAGTTGGGGTCGGCTGCCAGCTATTGTTGTGACCATTGGAACCCTTTCTGCTTTTCGAGGGCTTACGTTCTTATTGAGTCGAGGCAATCAAGTTGATTCCACCATGCTGCCAAGCTCGTTTACAAATTTAGTGCAGCAAGGCATCCATATCGGATCCGTAACCCTAAATGAGCCGCTGCTTCTGGTTTTCCTGTTCGCTTTTGTAGCCTCAATTGGCTTAGGCTATACCCAATTCGGGCGGAATGTCTATTCGGTTGGCAATAACATCAAAGCCGCTTATCTTAGGGGAATTTCGACCCAATGGATCTTATTTTCGGTCTATGCCTTTAGTGGTTTCACGGCCGGTGTTTCGGGAGCGATTTATGCCAGCCGCTTTGGTTTTGTCAATCCAGAAAGTGCGGGAAAGAGTTTTGAATTAACCGTCATTGCCGCGGTCGCAATCGGCGGGGTCAAGATCACGGGCGGGTATGGATCAGTCCTCGGAGCCCTTCTGGGATGCCTTTTTTTGGCCTGTTTAAATGTTGCACTTTCTGTGCTTGGCATTAACGCCAATTGGCAGCTGATGGTGTACGGGTTACTCATCATTTTGGCAGTGCTTTTAGACTCTCTCTTAAGAATGACAAAGAGGAAGGCTGCTGTATGAAGAAGGCGTGGGTTGCCGGAATCCTTTCTTTGGTATCCATTTTTGTGTTTTCAAGGATGTCCCCAGAATTCTTAGATTGGCACTTCCTTGTTACCAATTCAACAACCTACGTGGAGGTCGGACTGCTGGCCTTAGGCATGACTTTTGTGATTGTTGCCGGTCAGATTGATCTCTCGGTGGCATCTTTGATGGCCCTTGTCGCTTGCCTTGCGGCTTTGCTGCTCAAGAAAGGCGCCTCGATCGAGGAAGTCGTCGGTTTTGCCCTTGTTGCCGGAGCCTTCCTTGGCTATGTAAATGGATTTCTGGTAGCCAAGTTAAAACTACCAAGCTTTTTGGTGACCTTGGGGACGCTAGCGGTCTATCGCGGAATGGCACAGGCGATTTTAGGACCTCGAAGCGTGGAAATCCCCCATCAATTTGTTGGCATTGATCAGGTGGGAGTGGCTGGCATTCCCGATCCTGTCCTCCTGTTTGCGATTCTAGCGGCGGTCACTGGACTGCTACTCCATCAAACTGTTTTTGGCAGATGGGTTGTGGCTACTGGGTCTAATGAAAGTGCGGCCCGTTATTCGGGTGTGCCAACGGAAAAAGTCAAGATCGCCGTTTTTGTGTTAACCGGAGTGCTGGCAGGAATCGGAGCGTTGCTAATGATCAGCAGACTTGGTGTTGCCAGGTTTGATTTAGCCAGTGGTCAAGAACTTGATGCAATTACCATTGTGGTGGTGGGAGGGGCATCCATCATGGGAGGTCAAGGTTCCATGCTAGGGACCGTCCTTTCCTTGTGCTTAATCGACATTATTAAAACCGGAATGGGGGTGGCAAACGTCAAGTTACCCTACCAACTTACTGTCATTGGCATCTTACTTATCTTGGCGGTTCTTGCCATCAATGGATCAGAACTCCTTGCGCGGTGGAAATCAAGCCGCACTTCTCAGCAATCTTTTAAATCTCAACCCAGTGGATAAATCTATGAAAAAACTCTTCCTACCCCTTATCGCAGGAGCCCTCGTGGCGGGCTGCAGCCCTGTTAGCAGTCCAAACAGTAAAACAACCTCATCTACTGGTGGCGACCAGCAGATTAAGATGGTTTATATTGCCAAAAGCTCCGGCAATCCGTACTTTAATCAAATTGAATCTGGTTTTAAGAAGGCGGCGGCTCAATTTCACTTTGAATACAGCACTCAGTCTCCGACGAGCGCAGACGCAACATCCCAGTTGGAAATCATCAAAGACCAAATTCAGAGAGGGGTAGACGTTATTGCCATTTCCCCCAATAGCCCAGACGCCCTCGATCAGGTTCTCGATCAAGCGCGGAGCAAAGGGATTGTGGTGATTTGCGTTGATGATGATTTGACCGGAAACGAATCCCACCGAGACGCAGCCGTGCTCCCATGCGACACCAAGACGGTAGGCGATAGTCAGATTGCACTCATGTCCAAACTTATGGGTGGAAGCGGCGATTTTGCAATCCTAAGTGCCACGACTGATGCACCCAACCAAAACGCCTGGATTGCAGAAATAAAGAGCCAACTCGCAACTCCTCAATACTCTAAGCTCAAGCTTGTGACCACCGTATATGGCAATGATGAATCTCAAAAGTCTGCAACCGAAGCAGAGGCCCTGCTGACCGACTATCCTCATCTTAAGGGAATTCTGTCACCGACTTCGGTAGGACTGGCGTCGGCAGCTCAGGTTCTTGCAACAAGCGGCGAATACCCAGGAGGGCCTCACGCTTCAACAGATGCGATTCAACTAACGGGTCTGAGCACTCCCAACCAAATGAAAAAAGCAGTTCAAAACGGAGTCGTCGCAAGCTTTCAGCTTTGGGATCCTTCAATCAGCGGATATTTAGCCGGTTACCTGGGCTATATGATTAAAGAAAAGAAGCTAACTCTTAGCGAGGGTGGCTCAATTGAAGTGCCAAATTTGGGAACCGTCGAAGATGGCAAAAACAACTTGATTTACGCGGGCCCAATGCTTACTTTTGATAAGTCCAACATTGGAAACTATAACTTTTAGGGTTGATGGATCAAGTGTCGAAAAACCATATTCCAAGCCAATGGAATGACGCGGCCGCACCCAAGAGTTCGTTAGAGGCTTTAGTTTATGCTTCTAACTTGCTAGGCTCTGATCCCAGGGTCACCAACTATGGAGGCGGCAACACCTCGGTGAAGGCAATAGCCGTGCACCCGTTAACGGGGGAGAAGGTTGAAGTGATGTGGGTGAAGGCGTCTGGTGGCGACCTTGGCAGCGCGAAATCAATCAATTTTGCAGCTCTCGAAATGGATAAATTTCATCAAGTGGCGGAAAGGGCAAAAAAGGACCGGATTCCAGAAGACGATGTGGTGGCAATGTACGCTCATTGTGCGTTTAACTTGAATTCAGCCGCCCCATCCATTGATACACCTTTGCATGCGGTAGTCCCGAAAGCGGCGGTTAGCCATCTGCACCCAGATTCCATCATTGCAATTGCGGCTTCTGAAAATGCAGAAAGACTGACTCAGGAGGTGTTCAAAGGGGAGCTAGGATTCTTGCCTTGGAAGCGTCCTGGGTTTGATCTTGCCCTCATGCTGCAAGACATGATTCAAAAGAACCCAAACCTCAAGGGTGCGGTGATGCAATCTCATGGCTTTATTTGCTGGGAGGACGATTGGAAAGCATGCTATGAGCTCTCTATCAGCCTCATCAACCTAGCCGAACAAGCAATCTCAGGTCATGCCTCTGGTAAAAATCCGTTTGGGAGCCTAGTGGAACTGAAAGGGGGGCAACCGGCAATTGGAATTGAAGACCTTTTGGTTCAAATCAGGGGTAATTCTTTTTTTGAGGGACAGCGGCTTATTGCCAGCTTTGATCAATCCCCGGACGTTGTGGACTTTTTGACTCGGGACCGTTTCGAACAGTTGGCGCGATTGGGCACGTCTTGCCCAGACCACTTTCTTCGCACCAAAATTAGACCCCTAGTGCTAGAGCCTCACGATTCGGTAGAGCAAATTAAACAGAAATACCAAGGCTTCCGCGATGATTATCAAGCCTATTACAGTCGATGCAAATCCTCAAATTCGCCGAAGATGCGTAACCCTAATCCAAGCATTGTTTTGGTAAAAGGCGTTGGAATGATCAGCCTCGGCAAGAATCCGCACGAAGCAAAAGTAAGCGGTGAATTCTTCAGGAATGCAATTAACGTGATGAAAGGGGCGGAAACCCTTTCGAAGTACGTGTCTCTTTCTGAGCAAGAGGCTTTCAACATTGAGTATTGGGATTTGGAAGAGGCAAAACTTAAGCGACAGCCTCCAGAGCAAGAATTTGCCCGGCAGATTGCAGTCATAACCGGTGGAGCATCGGGAATTGGCCTTGCAACTGCGCGAAGAATGGCAGCTTTGGGAGCCTGTGTTGCCTTGTTAGACATTAATAAGGAGGGGCTAGAAAAAGCTAAGAGGGAAATTGAATCCATCGCAAGTGTTGGATCGGTTTTATCAGTTGAGTGCAATGTCACCGATCGAGCATCCATTGAATTGGCTTTTTCCAAGACAATAAGGGCCTTTGGTGGCATTGACATTGTGGTTGCCAATGCAGGGAACGCAAGACGTGGCTCGGTGGCCGATACCTCGCCGGAGGACTATTCCTTTTTAAGCGATCTATTGATGAAGGGCTACTTTGAAACGGTCGGGGCGGGGGTTAGGTGGCTCGTCAAGCAAGGTACAGGAGGTGCCGTGGTGATTGTTGGTTCAAAGAATGGAGTTGCAGCCGGCAGTAATGCCGCGCTCTACTCGGCTGCGAAAGCGTTTGAATTGCACTTGATGAGGGTCACGGCTGCTGACTTTGCCAAGCACAGAGTAAGATGCAATGCCATCAATCCTGATGGAGTCGTGACGGATTCTGCAATTTGGTCCGACGCGTGGAAAACGCAAACCGCCGCTAGTTTGGGTATCAGCCCCGATGAACTGGTTGACTATTATGCCAAAAGGTCTCTTTTAGGAACCGTTGTGACTCCAAACGACTGTGCAGAAGCCATTTGTTGGTTAGCCAGTGAGAAGCGAAGCAGCCGCACGACCGGATGCATAATTCCGGTTGATGGCGGCAATAAAGAAGGATTTTTAAGGTAGTGCAAGAAGTACAACTGATGGTCACCTGCCTTTGCGACGCCATTTATGGTGAAGTTGCCATCAGCACGGTACAAGTTTTAGAAAAACTGGGATGCAAGGTTCATTTTCCTAAGAATCAAACTTGTTGCGGCCAGCCCCCCTTTAATTCAGGAGATTGGGAAAACTCTAAACTGGCAGCAAATCACTGTATTTCTGAGTTTCAAAAGCAGGATTTGCCAGTTGTGGTGCCAAGCGCCTCTTGCGCGGCAATGGTAAGGGAGGGCTACAAAATGATGGGGCTCGGAAGCCCTCTTGTCATTTACGAACTCAGCGAATTTATAGCTGACAAATGCCAACTTGATTCCGTGAAAACCTGGAAGTCCTATCCCCATAAGGTTGCTTTTCACCAGGCCTGTCACGGTCGATCCATCGGCTTGAAGGATCAGCAGGAAACTCTTCTGCGCAAGGTCCCCAACATCCAGCTAGTGGCATTTGAACAAGCAGAGCAATGCTGTGGCTTCGGGGGAGCCTTTTGCGTGACCCATGGTGCACTTTCCGAAGGAATTGGATTGGAAAAGCTAAAGAACATCAAGGAATCAGGAGCCAACGAGATAGTGACGGGAGACATGGGATGTGCGGTTCATTTGGAAGGGCTCATCAAAAAGCATCAAATGAATTTGAGAATTCGCCATTTTTCTGAAATCTTGGCGGAGGTTCTCATCTGAAAAGTTCTCGGGTCGAGTCCTTTGCAGAGGCTCTCTCAGCTTCCACGACCGAAGCCGTGCGCTCTGCGTCTGCTTCAAAGGTGACAGCAAGAGAACGGGCCCTCAAGACTTTGTTTTGCGAGCCCCCTCAAGCCCAAGACACTGCTTCGGCAATCAAATCCTATGTTTTGGATCACCTCCGGACTCTCTTGATTGAGTTGGAAGCCCAATGCCTCTCCAACGGCATCCAAGTGCATTGGGCCAACAATGCAGAAGATGCCAATCAAATCATCGTTGATCTTTGCAAAGAATCAGCCAAACCAGGAGACGTCATTGTCAAGGCGAAGTCCATGGCAACAGAAGAAATTCACCTCAATCACCATTTAGACGAAGCGGGATTTGAGACCGTTGAGACCGATCTAGGCGAATTTGTTGTTCAGATTGATCACGACACGCCAAGCCATATTGTCACTCCGATTATTCACAAAACGCGAAAGGAGATCGCGGCTAGTTTTTCTAGAGAAGAACTAGGACCATATACAGAAGAGCCCAAGGAGCTCACGATGCAAGCTCGAGCACATTTGAGAAAGAAGTTTCGGGAAGCCAAAATAGGCATCAGCGGGGTGAACTTTGCTATAGCTTCGACCGGGCATTTAGTATTGGTTGAAAATGAAGGGAACAATAGGTTCTGCACAACGGCACCCGATGTTCACATTGCATTGATGGGAATTGAAAAAGTCTTGCCAACTCCAGCCGAACTACCCCTGTTCTTGCCCTTGCTGGCAGCGTCCGCCACCGGACAACTACTGACGACTTATGTTCATTTCATTAAGAGCCCGAGGCAAGAACGTGAAACTGACGGACCCAAAGCAATCCATTTGGTGATCTTAGACAACGGAAGGACAAACGTGCTTCAGGGACCATTTCGTGAAATCCTAAAGTGCATCCGATGCGGTGCCTGCCTCAATGTTTGTCCGATCTATCGACAGGCTTCTGGGCATGCGTACGGGCATGTTTACTCGGGGCCCTTAGGGGAGGTTTTGGCACCTGCTCTAGAAGGAGTTGAAAGTTTTGGTGACCTAGCCAAGGCTTCGACTCTTTGCGGCGCTTGCCAGGAAGTTTGCCCTGTAAAAATCCCCATTCCTGAGCTTCTGCTCGAAATCCGCCACAGGGCCAATTCTCCTTCCACATCAGAGAAGTTGGCTTGGACCTCCTTTGCCCAAGCTTCTCAGCATCCATTGGTTTGGAAGTTCGGGCTAAAACTCCTGCCATTGGCACCCATGGCTAGGCACCCATTTTTGACAAGTTGGCTGAAGCGAAGGACTTTGCCAACCCGAGTTGGACGCGATTTTAGGGGGTGGTGGAATGAACGCTCGTGAGACGATCTTAAACTCTTGCCCTCTCGGAGAGCCTACTGATCCTTGGCCAGCGCCGTATTTCGTTTTACCTCCCGGGTCCGTAGTTGAGGCCTTCAAAACCTCATTAAATTTGCTGGGGGCAAGGACCATTGATGAGAACGAGTTGGCAGGCTATATTGGGCCAAAAACATGGGTTGAGCCAAATGCAGGATTAGAAGTGAATGCCTTGAATGGCTTTCAGAATCAAGTTGATCTTTGGGATGCTGAGGTAGGAATCGCCTCTACGGTCTTGGCAATAGCCCAAACCGGAAGCGTCTGCGTGAAGTCTGGTCAAGGCAACAGCCGATTAGCAACCCTTGCCCCTCCGATTAATATCCTCATTGTCCATCGCAACAAAATCGTTCCGTCTTTACTCGAAGCTTTGGAACTTCTACCGGACGGCAATGTTGCCTTTATAACCGGCGCAAGCCGCACAGCCGATATAGAGGGTGTTTTAGTGCCTGGCATTCATGGGCCAAAAGAAGTTCTTGTTTGTCTGGTAGGAGGCGAACATTAAGTATTGGCTTGCAGTTGATATTGGTGCCGAAAGCGGACGGCACGTTTTGGGGTGGGTTCATGATGGAAGCCTGCAAACTCGTGAAATCTACCGCTTTGCAAACGCGCCCACCAAACAGGGCCATAGTTTGAGATGGAATCTGCCGGACCTTGTTACCAATGTCAAGAAGGGTATCAGTCATGTCGATGAACCTCTCACTTCGGTGGGAATTGATACTTGGGCAGTAGATTACGGTCTACTTGACAGTGACGGCAAGCTCCTTGATTTGCCCTATCACTACCGAGATAGTCGGACGTTTGGAGTGATGGCAAAGGTCTTTGAAATTGCTTCAAAGCAAGAGATCTACGCCCAAACTGGATGTCAGTTTTTACCTTTCAATACCCTTTATCAGCTTCGCGCGGCCGTCGAATCTGGAGATGAGGCATTTAAGTCAGCGGCACAGATTGCAATGATTCCAGACTTGATTCACCAATCTCTCACCGAATGCAAAGCCCCTCCCATCGAACTCACCAATGCCAGTTCAACCCAGTGCTTGAATCCAGTGACTAGGAAGTGGAACGCCAATTTGCTGGAAAGGCTTGAAATCCCTCTAAAGCTTTTTCCTGAAACTATTGAGCCCGGAACCATTCTTGGAAAGCTTCATGGTACTCAGACCAACGTCGTTGCTCCTGCGACTCACGACACGGGAAGCGCAGTTGCTGGAATTCCAATTTCAGGTCCGGAAACGGCTTGGATTAGCTCGGGAACGTGGTCTATTGTGGGGCTTGAAACGCCTTCTCCGATTATTTCTGACCTTTCGTTTCAGTTTGGACTCACCAATGAAATTGGATTCGACTGTAACCGATTGAGCAAGAACGTCATGGGGCTTTGGATTGTGCAGCAGCTCAATGTTGCCTGGAAGTCCAGGTTCAGTTACGAAGAACTCCAGAACCTAGCCGCTTCCCAGCCTTCGCCTAAAATTTTTATAGATCCTGATCATGAAATGTTTTTAGCTCCTAACGATATGGAAGCTGCCATTCATTTCTTTTGCAAGTTAACTCATCAAGCCGAACCGGTTGGCCCTGCCATGATCATGAGGGTTGTGCTAGAAAGCCTAGCTCTAAAATATAAGTTTGTCCTTGATCAGATTTCCTTGGTTGCGGCAAGTCGTATTCATCAATTGCACATAGTGGGCGGAGGAAGTAAAAATAGTCTCCTCAATCAGCTCACTGCCAATGCTTGCCAATTGCCGGTAGAAGCGGGCCCAACCGAGTCAGCAGCAATTGGAAACCTATTGGTTCAAATGATCGCAACGGGGGCAATCGAATCTTTGCAATCTGGACGTCAATTGGTTCGATCTTCCTTTGATGTTGTTCGATTTGAACCCAATGATGATTGGCTTCATTCTCAGTTGCCTTACTTTACAACACTTTGCCACCTTAATTGACTATGAAACACTACAAAGAGTCTTACTACAACGAATTCAAAAACCAAATTGAATCTTCGGGAAGAGATCTTCTTGCCCTTGAGGCAAAAATAGGCGATCTGAAAATCGAGACCCCAAGCTGGGGATATGGTAATGCAGGAACAAGATTTAAGGTTTTTACTGATCCTGCCTCGGCGCGGAACGTTTACGAGAGGGTTGATGACGCGGCGTTGATTCACGAACTTTGCGGTGCTGCGCCTTCTATCGCTTTGCACATCCCGTGGGACTCAACCGATGATTGGTCTGGACTTCAGCAGTACGCGGCCAACAAAAACTTAAAACTTGGCGCGATTAACCCAAATCTCTTTCAAGATGAAGATTACAAATTAGGTTCAGTTTGTCACCCCAATCCTGCCATTCGACAAAAAGCAACTGACCACCTTTTGGAGTGTTGTCAGATCATGACAAAAACGGAAAGCAATTTACTTTCCGTATGGCTTGCCGACGGAACCAACTATTCTGGCCAAGACGACATCAGAAATCGGAAACATCGGATGCTAGATTGCCTTCAGACTGCCTATAAGGCTTTGCCTCCAGACGGGTTAATGCTTTTGGAGTACAAGTTTTTTGAGCCTGCTTTTTGCCACACCGACATCGCAGATTGGGGCACCTCACTTGCTTTGTGCCGCCGCTTAGGCAAAAGGGCGAAAACCTTGGTCGACACCGGACATCATCCTCAAGGAACAAATATTGCCTACGTAGTAGCCCAACTTTTGGATGAAGAGTGTCTTGGCGGATTTCACTTTAATGCCCGCCAATACGCCGATGATGACCTCATTGTGGGCAGCAACAATAGTTGGGACATATTCGTCATTTTCACGGAATTGATCCAGGCCAAAGAGCTTGCGTCAGATGTGGCTTTTATGATTGACCAAAGCCATAATATCGAACCCAAATTAGAGGCGATGCTTCAGTCTGTGCTCAACTGCCAGTCGGCCTATGCCAAGGCATTGCTGGTGGATTATGATGAATTGCATTCCACGCAATCTCAAGGAGATGTGTTGGGCGCCCACCGTATTTTAAAGGATGCCTTCGAGACAGACGTCCGGCCCTGGCTTGCCCATTGGAGGCTGGAACGCGGGTTGCAAACCGACCCCGTCACCCACCTAAGACAGTCTGGCGAAGTTGAAAAAAGGGTGAGGTCGAGAAGAGACTAAGGATTTGGAGTCAACGGACTCGGTTGGGCTGCTTGGTGCATTCTTTGCCCTTCAAGGCTGTGAACATGATTCCTTCGACTTGCTAACCTTAAGTCTGGGTAGTCTTTAACCTGCAAAGATGCCAACACTCTCCGAAAAAATTGCCCAATTTGCTTGCAATTTGGATTATCAAGATCTGCCACCCAAAACCGTTCATGAAGTCAAAAGGCGATTGATTGATTCAATGGCCTGTGCTATGGGAGCATGGACCGCGCCACCGGTGAAAATTGCTCGTATGATCAGCAGCTATTCAACCAGCGAATTGGGAGCTGGAGTTGTGGGTACCCGCCATCTATCAACACCAGAGGCGGCTGCATTTGCCAATGGTGCCATGTTTAGATACCTTGATTTTAACGACACCTACCTAAGCAAAGAACCGGCCCACCCTAGCGATAATCTTGCCGCGACCCTTGCAATTGGCAGTGGATTTGGATTAGATGGAAAATCATTTATTCTCGGCAGCGTTATTGCTTACGAGGTTCAATGCCGTCTTTGCGATGCCTACTCGATTCGAAAAAGGGGCTGGGACCACGTGACGTATGGAGCGTTTAGCACTGTGGCTGGATGCGGAAACATGCTGGGGTTTGACGAGGAAACGATGATTCATGCCTTGGGTTTGGCTGGGATTCCCAACAATGCAATGAGGCAAACAAGGGTCGGAGAATTAAGTATGTGGAAAGGTTGTGCCTTTGCAAATGCAAGCAGAAATGGAGTCTTTGCCAGTGTACTTGCCCATCATGGCATGACGGGGCCGAGCCAAGTTTTTGAAGGAGAAATGGGATTCTTTAATGAAGTTTGCGGAGGAGATGTAATCGACATTGCGGTGTTTGGCGGGCCCCAAGCGAAAGGTCCTCAAGTTGATTTTATGATTGATCAAACTTACATTAAGAAGTACTCGGCGGAGTACCACTCTCAAAGCGCGGTTGATGCGGCACTCGAAATTGTTGACCAGCATGGCGGAGTTTTATCTCCTGCCGAAATTGAGTCGATTCAAATTGGAACCTTTACCGCTGGTTACGAAATTATTGGGGGTGAGCCAGAAAAATGGCGACCTCAAAGCCGCGAAACCGCTGATCATAGTTTGCCTTTTATCACCTGCTCCGCCCTCGTCAATGGCGAAATTACAATTCATTCCTACAGCCAAGAGCAGATCAAAAATGAAGAACTTTTGGCGGTTGTCGCGAAAACCAAAGTCAGCGCCGATCCCGAGTTAGATAAGGTGTATCCAGAAAAAGGCATCCCTAACATTGTGACGGTCAAGCTAAAATCGGGCAAAACTTATCAAAGCCGCGTTGATGCGCCAAGAGGTCATGCCCTGAATCCGATGTCCGATGAAGATGTTGTTGCCAAATTCTATCAATTGGCAGAGCCCCTTCTTGGTGAAAACGGCTGCGCCGAGGCTCTCGATGTCTTTTGGAATCTCGATCATCTTGATGAGTTGTCACCTATATTCGAAGCCATGGTGGTTTAATTGACTCTCCAAAAGCATCTCTCAACTATAAGGGATTCGGGAGAAAAGAGCCTAGCCGTATTTTTTACGGCCGGTGATCAACCATTGGACCAGATCCACTCGATTATTGAAGCGTTGGCGGATGGTGGAGCAGACTTGATTGAGGTAGGAATCCCATTTAGTGATCCCTATGGTGAGGGTCCAACAATCCAATCCAGCAGCATGCGTTCACTTTTACGAGGCACAACGACAGCTTTGATCCTTGAAAAACTTTCCGAGAAAAAACTGCCGGTCCCAGCGATCGCGATGGGATACACCAACCAGGCAATTCAAATGGGATATTCTGCCTACGCAAACCGGATCAAGGAGTGCGGCTTGCAAGGCGCGATTTTGTCGGACTTAGTTCCCGATGAAGCCGATGACTGGCTGGTAGCTGCTCAGGCATCACAAATTGCTACGATCTTCTTAGCTGCCCCAACAAGTACGGACCCACGGCTAGAACAAGTTTGCAGCAAGTCAAGTGGGTTCATTTACGCTGTTTCAAGAACGGGGGTGACTGGTGCCGAAAATTCCGCACCTCTTTCTGTTCAAAGGCTGATCGAAAGAATCAAAGCAAGAACTCAAAAACCGGTTTTAGTGGGATTTGGAATATCAACTCCTGAGCAGGTATCCATGGTATGTAAGCACGCCGACGGGGCAGTCGTTGGCAGCAAGCTTGTACAACTCCTTAACGATACTTGGGATAACGGTAGAGGGTCAAAAACAGTGACTGAGTTCATTAAATCTCTTAAATTGGCCACAAGAAACCTGAGCAGCTAGGCTTTGGTTAAGAGTGCTTTTCGATAGGTCCAGAATTGGCAAGCCCGAAAATATTTGGCATCCTGAAACGTATTGAATGAAGTGAACTTTCTGTTCACAACAAACAACCTTAAAATGCCTACAAACTACTTTATTTTCTCAACTGGAGGGGATTGGGATTCCACCACTCTCTACAATAACGGCGACGAATACCTTGCCGACCAGCTCTATTTAGAGTTGCAGTCAGGACGAGACGATTACGGAAATCTGTCTAAAGGCGGCCTCACAAGGGGCGGCCAAATGACTGCGTTTGTGTCTCCCCAGGGTTCAAACGGAAGCCAGGTTGGCATTTTTCCGGGCAAGATCGAAATGCAATTTCCGGTTCATAAAGTGACGATCGAAAACGAGACTCCAACCTTTTTAATTGAATTCACCAAGGTTCTTCTTGATGATGAAGACGTGACGGCTCAGGTTACAGACCTGCTTGTTAATATTGATGCAGTGAATAACGATGTTCAGGCGTATGTGATGATGTATAAACCGCATTTCCTGTCTTCTGATGAAGTTGCTACCATCAACTTAATTTAAAAATATGAAAAAGATTTTCACTTTCGCTTTTTTACTTTTGTTGCTCGCCGTTGCTTCCAACGCGCTTGCTCAAGTTCCGAACAATTTTAGGTTTAACCCTGATTTGTCGGGAAGTTTCAGTCAACCCTTAGGCAAGGCTATGACCCTGATGCCAAGAGGGGGTTCCTTCGGGGGCGGCCATTCTTTTGGCGGTGGGCACTCTTTTGGAGGTGGTCGTTCCTTTGGGGGAGGTGGTTCTTTCGGGGGAGGCAGTCGATCCTTTGGCGGCGGATCATTTGGCAGCAGCAGCCGAACCAGGTCCTTTAGTGGAAGCAGCACTTTTGGTGGCTCGAACCGCACCATGGGATCTTCTTTTGGCAGAACCGGAGGATTCTCATCCCATTCTCCTATTTATTCAAGTTCGGTAAGACCAAGTTATTACGGTTCTCGTCCGTCTTACACTCGAACCTACTACATTGGTGGTTCGCCCTATACCGCTTACGGATACGGATTTATGTCTGGCTACAGCCTTGGCTGGCTTCATCCCCGATGGTATTACTACACCCCATTTTCACCTTATTGGTATTACGGTCCCCCGTCATACTATGGGGGCGCTTATTACCCGGGAGGGTTCTCATTTGGCAAATTCTTGCTGGGAATCATCATTATCGGAATTGTGGTGTGGCTGATTGCGAAGTTGTTCCGAGGCGCAAAAGGCGTTCGATACACCACTTATCAATAGTCAAAACCTAGTTTAATTTTAGCGGCCCACCCAAGCTAATCACCGGGAGTAAGCCGTAGAATATAAGTGTATGAGCTTTGAAGCCATGATCGCACGCAGAGCAACTTCTGCGTGTCGTGTTGGACCTCTCACAATTGGGAACAATCAACCGGTTGTTGTGCAGTCCATGATAACAGAGGAAACTCGGAATGTTCAGGCCTGTGTTGAGCAAATCATAGCCCTCCACCGAGTAGGTTGCGAACTTGTACGGGTGACGACTCCAAGCTTAGGGGAAGCCCAAGCCATGGAAGAGATTCGGGCGAAGGTAACCGAGCAATACGAATATGTGCCTCTAACTGCCGACGTTCATCACCAAGGCACTCAAATTGCAATTGAAGCCGCAAAGCACGTAGATGAGGTGAGAGTCAACCCTGGGCTTTTTGTCTTTAGAAAGCACACGAACCGAATCGAATACTCGCAAGAAGAGCACGAATCAGAGCGAGAAGCGATTCGAGAAAGCTTTGTACCCGTTATCGAAGCATGCAAAAAACATGATCGAGCCATGCGAGTTGGGGTCAATCACGGATCCCTTTCCGAACGAATGTTGGTGACCTACGGTGATACGCCTGACGGGATGGTGGAAAGTGCTCTTGAGTACCTTCGAATTTGTGAAGAAAACAGCTATAAGAACCTCAATATTAGCCTGAAAGCCAGTCGAGTCCCGGTTATGGTGGCGGCTAATCGACTCATGGTCCACAAAATGGATCAGGAGGGGATGAAATATCCCCTTCACCTTGGCGTCACCGAAGCAGGGGATGGAGACTATGCCCGCATCAAGTCAACTTCTGGTATTGCAACCCTCCTCATGGAAGGCATCGGAGACACTATTAGAGTCAGCCTTTCTGAAGATCCTATCCATGAAATACCGGTTTGTTACGACATTTTGCAAAGCCTTGGGCTTCGGAAAACCAAAGTTGAATACATTGCTTGCCCAAGTTGTGGCAGAACCAAGTTCAACCTACCTAAAGTTTTGCACGAAGTTAGGGAAGCCACTAGGCACTTAACTGGTCTTGATATCGCGGTCATGGGCTGTATCGTCAATGGGCCTGGTGAAATGGCAGACGCAGACTATGGCTATGTCGGAGCGGCCGGCGGCAAAATCACCCTTTACCGCAAGAGAGAAGTGGTCAAAACCGGGATTCCCCAAGAAAGTGGAGTCGATGAATTGATCAACCTTCTTAAGGCGGACGGCAAATGGGTTGAACCTGCACTAGATGCCTTTCCTCGAGAGCCACTGATTCCTTTAGCAGTCCACTAGGCCCTTGTGTTTTCGGATAAAGTAAATCGTGACTTACGAAAGTCTGGTTGATCGAGCCGAAGTGGAAGGGCTAAATGACCTTGGCCTTGCTGAACTTTTGGCGCTTGCCGTGTCTCGCCATCGGAGTGATGTGGACGGATTTTTGCCTGAAACAGTTAAGTTGGTCAGAGAGCTTCGGGGCTTTGACTTAAGAGATTCAGAAAATAGAGAAATGTGGTTTGAATCTTTTGGCCTGGAGGGGTTCGAAAGAGTTAGACTTCAGGCGGCGATCAGGTTAGGAGCTACCTTGTCTAAGTCATCAGGTGGTAACTTAGAACTCTACAATCAGCCAGAAAAAGTTTATGAAGGGATGAAGGACCTCTCTCATGAAGAGCAAGAGCATTTTTACGTGCTTTGCCTTGATACAAAATCGAAGTTAAAGCGAAAAATCTTGCTCCATAAAGGCACTTTAGATACAAGCATCGTGGGAATTCGCGAGATATTTCGGTTCGCGGTCCGAGAATCGGCAAGTTCAATCATTTGCGTACACAATCACCCAAGCGGTGATCCAACCCCTAGTCCCCAGGATATCGCAATAACCAACAAAATAGGCTCTGTTGGCAGAGAATTAGGAATCTACTTGGTGGATCATATTATAATCGGCAAAGCCACATATCTAAGTATGAGAAAAGAGGGATATTACAAGCAATATGAATGATGTTACTGATTTAGAACCACAGTTTGAGAAACTCAGGCAAGACATGCAGGTCAATCATGATGCCAGAGAGATAGCCTTAGCCGAAAGCCGAAAGCTGATTCAAATGGCGTCAAAGGCAATAAAGCTCATTCATCGGCAAGATTACGAAGGCTCGGCTGCAATTCTCGCGGAAGCTCAAACGAAGTTGAAAGCAGCTAAAGGTGAAATTGAGCATCGACCGCATGTTCTTTTTAGTGGCCATATTCAAGATGCCGAAAAAGAGCTAGTCGAAGCTCTCACCCTTCTAGAAATCTCTCAAAGTAAGCCGATTCCCGATTTTGCAGAACTTAACGTTAGCCTCAATGCCTATTTGCATGGCATTGGTGAGGCGGCCAGCGAACTGAGAAGACTGATTTTGGACGATGTTCGCAAGGGCCATTTTGAGAGCGCAGAACAGCAATTAGAAGTCATGAACACAATTTATGAAGGCTTAACCACCTTTGATTACCCAGACGGCTTAACCAATGGCTTACGCAGAACAGTGGATGCTTTAAGAGCCGTGCTCGAGCGAACTCGCAGCGATCTAACCTTAACTCAAACCCAGAACGAGCTGGTCTCTGAGCTCAAGAAGTACAACGCTAGACTTTAGGCTAAAACGGTGGAATCTAGTCAAATGGGAGATTGACCGGAGGCTTTGGCCGCTCTACGACACTTGCCGACTTTTCTGAAGTCGAACTCGATGTGCTGGAGAGCCCAATAGAAATGAGGTGAACACCTAAGGCGACGACAAGAGGAAAAAAGAAGCTAATGTCATTTTGAGAAGCCTGCGGCTTCATCAGATGCTTTAAGAACTGTTCTATGTCTGGCATTTTGATTGCAAGCCAAAGAATGCAGACAGCCCAAATTCCCATGAGGGTGTATCCAAGCCCCAATTGCCCCAATGAGACTTGACCAAGACCTGGAAGCAGGACTGACCTCAGCCGTGCACCTCTGATGTTCATTTGAACTTCGGCTGCACTAAGCGATAGGGAACTGAGTTCTGTTTGAGGTTTGGCCTTTAAGTTGAAGACGAGATAGGCATGTTTTTTTTCGAGAGCAACGTTGCCGGGGTTAAGCTTCATTGCCATCCTATAACACTCTAGGGCTTTATTCTTTTGCCCAGCTTCACCAAACTCATCTCCGAGCAATTCTAGGACCGCAGTTGAACCTGGTGCTGCAACCCTTGCTTCTGCCAAAAGCCTTCTGGATTCCTCGGCTTGACCCCGCATTTTAGCGACCCTTGCTTCTCTTATCAGTCTTTCTGCAACTTCAGATTGTTCAGGAGTTGGCGGAGGTGGTACTTCAACTTCTTCTTCTTCGTTTGCTTCCTTTGTTGGAATTTGAATATGAGAGATTTGATGTTCTAAATCTTGAATTCTTTGGTTGAGAGCCCCTAAAATATCGGCATCAACAACACCTTTTCTTTTGTCCTGGAGTCTCGATAGCTCCTCCTCCATTTTTTGTTTCGCTTCTTGCGGAGAGAGAGGATTGTCCATTTCATTTCAACCTGATATACCGGAATCGGGCTGCCGAGTCTTCCAGAATGATTCGAGATCGAAGTATTGTCGTTCTTCTTCCCTCATTACGTGAAACACGACGTCCCCGTAGTCTTGCAGAATCCAACCCGTGCGTTCACCTTCCACTCGCAGCGGCTTTTCTTTGATTTGAGCCATCTTTTCTGCGACTCTTTCTGCGATCGAGGAGACGTGCCTATCGCTAGTTCCCGTGCAAATGATGAAGTAATCGGCAATGGTGGTTTTTTCTCTTACTAAAAGTTTTTCGATCCTTTCTGCCTTGATTTCATCGGCAGCGTTCTCAATAATAGCTATCTTCTCTTCTGACGTCATTGTGTTTTATAAAGTTTTTTCTCTTCGATATATCCTAGCACCGGAGCAGGCAGGAACTTTGCAACAGGACGGCCATCGGCGATTCGCTCTCTGATTTCAGTCGAGGAAACATCATGAACGTCCATGGGAATAAAGTCGATATACGGCTTAGCAAACTCTGGTGCTCTCGCCAAAATATCACTTTCCGTATGGGGAGCTCTTAAGGTCACTCCTAATCGGCACATCTTAAGCAATCGCTCTGGATGTTTCCACTTTTCAATCTCAAAAAGCGCATCGGTTCCTACTAAAAACCAAAATTCGCCAGCTTGGGCAAAAGTCAGCTCTGTCATTGTTTCAACCGTAAAGCTATTGCCACCCTTCTGGATTTCGATATCACAAACCGCAAGATGGGGAAGATCATCAATCAGCAGCCTCACCATTTCCATCCTGTGCTTGCCGCTTGCGCTGCTTGGTTTGGGTTTGATCGGATTGCGCGAGTTCGGCACAAACTGAACCTCATCAAGCTCTAAGTGCTTGATTGCGGCATGAGCAAAAGCTAAATGTCCATGATGAGGAGGATCGAAAGAACCCCCATATACGCCTATTTTCAAATTAATGAAGTCTCCGTGTTACTCATCCTCGGTGTATTCAAATTCAAGTTCTCCAATGACAATCGTGTCTCCCACTTGCACTCCAAGCTCCTTGAGCTTATCAATAATTCCTATTCTTTTCAGACGACGTTGAAAGCCATAAAGGGCGTCTTCATTGTCTAAATCCGTCATAGAAACAAGATTTGTAATTCGTTTTCCATGAACGGTAAAAGTTCTTTCCTCATGGGTAATCCACCAATTGCGTTCTTTTAATTTCACCGGTTCTGGTTGAAGGACTACGGCCGAACTTGTATCTGCGGTGGATTCTTCTAACGCGGTTAGCATTGCGTAAACCAGAGGCTCAAGCCCTTGGCCAGTGGCGGCGCTCACCGCGAAAATGGGGTGACCAAATGACTCAAAGCTTTGCCTTAGGTCATGAAGTCGGCCAGTTGGAAGCAAGTCCATTTTGTTTAACACAATGATGCGTGGTCGACCCTCGACAACGCTTGAATACTCTTTGAGTTCATTTTCGACGATCTGATAATTAGCAACCGGGTCGGATTCATCAATAGGAAAAACGTCTACCAAATGGACCAGCACCCGATTCCGTTCTACGTGCCTTAAAAACTGGTGACCCAGTCCTATGCCTTGGCTTGCTCCTTCAATCAGACCGGGTGTATCGGCAACCACAAAGCTCTTTCCAGCCACATAAACAACGCCCAGGTTCGGCACAAGGGTTGTAAATGGATAGTCGGCAATTTTTGGCTTTGCAGACGAGATCTGAGAGATCAAAGTGCTTTTACCTGCATTTGGCAGCCCAACCAAACCAACATCGGCAATGAGTTTAAGTTCAAAGTGAGCGTGCAGAACCTCTGGCTCGCCACCCTTTTGTGCAAAGTTAGGCGCTTGACGGACAGAATTTGCAAAATGTAAGTTTCCTTTTCCTGATTTACCACCCTTGCAGATCAAGAAACGCTTGCCGTGGTGATCCATATCCACGATTAATTCATCTAAATCGCGGTCGGTTACAAGAGTGCCAACCGGAACGCGAATCTCAAGATCTTTACCGCTTTTGCCCTTCTTATTTGAAACTCCATGAGCACCCGACTCCGCCTCAAAAGTCCCTGTTTTCTGGATTTCAAATAGGGTGCGAACATTGCGGTCGGCAAGCAAATATATGCTGCCGCCATGGCCACCATCGGCTCCATCGGGTCCACCTTTGGGCACAAATTTCTCGCGATGAAAGCTTACGGCACCGCTGCCTCCTCGGCCCGACTTAAGTTCGATGTCGGCTTCGTCAAGAAAGATCATAGGGCGTCCTCTTCTAGCATCCCCTCTAACAACTTCACCGTGATTTTGCTCTCTTTTAGGTTTAGCTTCTTAACAAACTCTTTGCGAAAGGGAAGGAGGAGGCTGCCGATTTCTAACAGGTCATCGGTTGGCATGTTCAAGACGTTTGTGACTTTACCCAGAGATTTGCCTTCGACAGTTTCAACACTAAGGCCAATCAAATCGTTAACGTGATACGTGTCTTTAGCAAGTTCCAAGGGAAGATCAGTACCAAAGATTTCGCAGCCAATGAGTTTTTCAGCGTCATTCCGATTGGCTACTTCTTCAAGATGCAGTAAAAAGCTGCCCTTGTGGGCTTTGACGCCTGCTGACAAATAATCTTTACCATCAACTACCATTTGAGTTCCTTTCTTGAAGCGCTCTATAAAAGTAGTAAAGGGAAGGACCACGATCCCTCCCTTGATGCCGTGGGCGGCAACAATCTTACCGATTTTGATGAAGCTACTCGTCTTGGGTAACTACCTTAACAAAGGCTCTTTCTCGTTGCTTGCTTGCAATGGCTCCAACAACGTTGCGGATGGACGCAATTACACGGCCAGATTTGCCAATAACCTTTCCAACATCACCTTGGTGGCAAGAGATCAGAAAAAGCTTTCCGTTCTCTTGGGCCTCTTCTGTAACTTTGACGTCATCGGGATATTCCACCACCGACTTGACGACTTCTTCAATAAAAGCTTGATAACTGCTCATGATTTATTCCGTCTCAGGAGCCGGTTCTACCGAGCTTGGCGATTCAGCTGGAGCCTCAGCAACTTCAGCACTGGCAACCTCTGCCGCAACAGGTTCCGGAGCCACTTCTACCGTTTCCGCTGGCGCCTCTTCCTTCTTAGCCGTTGACTTAGCTTCAGCAGGAGCAGTTGCCGGGGTTGGATGGACCGCAATCGCTTTATCTAAGAATTTAAAACCCTTTGCTGCCGATGGTCGCTTCTCTAGGAACTTAGGCAACACTCCCGCCGATTTCAAAATGTAAGCGGTGGTTTCGGTTGGTTGAGCGCCCTCCATCAACCAATACAAAGCCCTTTCCTCATTGATATTGACAAGGCTTGGCTTGGTTGTCGGATCATAGGTACCGATTGTTTCAACAAAGGCACCGTTGCGCCCCGAGGAACTCTTAGAGACAACCACTCGATAAAACGGGCGCTTCTTGGCCCCAATTCTTCTTAATCTGATTTTTACCATTCAGGAATTTCCTTAATTAAAGCTCTGAATCAGCGACGTTTCATGTGTCGCCCCATTCGGCCTTGCAACTTTGAAAATTGCTTCATACCGCGCCTCATGTCGTAAAGCTGCTTAACCAGTGCGTTGACTTCTTCAACCGAAGTTCCTGATCCAAGTGCAATCCGCTTACGGCGCGAACCATTAATTATATCCGGATTCGAACGCTCTTTGGAAGTCATGCTAAAAATAATTGCCTCAATCCGGTTAATATGCTTGTCACTGATCTGGTCAAAAGCCTCTTCAGGAAGTTGAGCACCCAGTCCTGGGATCATTTTTAACACGTTTTTGATTGGTCCCATCTTGCGCATTGTTTTGAACTGAGCCAGCATATCGTTGAAGTCAACTTGACCAGATTTGATCTTGTTTTCAACTCCCGCAAGCTCATTGGGGTCAAACGCTTGCTCTGCCTTTTCAATAATCCCAAGAATGTCTCCAAACCCAAGGATTCTCTGGGCGGTGCGGTCTGGGTAAAACGGCTCGAGGGCTTCAACCGCCTCTCCGATGCCAACAAATCGAACTGGAACTCCGGTTGCGGCCCGGACAGACAGGATTGCACCGCCGCGAGTGTCTCCATCCAGCTTGCTAAAGATCGCTCCAGTCAAGGGCACAAGGTCATGAAACCTCTGTGCAACATTGACTGCCTCCTGCCCAGTGGTAGAGTCGAGAACCAGTAAGCATTCGCTGGGCTTCACGCGGTCATAGACATGGCGTAGCTCTTTCATAAGGTCTTCATCAATAGAAATCCGACCCGCTGTATCAACAATCAAAGCGTCTTTCAGCAGGTGCTTGGTCCTAGCCAGCGCCTTTTCTGCTACTTTGACAGCGGAATCGCCTTGATCTCCAACCTCAACAGGGCAGTCAATGGATTCTCCAAGCACTTCTAGCTGCTTAATCGCGGCTGGGCGCTGGCGATCACAAGCAGCCAAAACAGGATCTTTGCCCTGGGCTTTTAGCCATTTGGCTAGTTTGGCGGCTGTTGTTGTCTTTCCGGAGCCCTGCAGGCCGCAAAGCAAGATGACGGTTGGAGGCTGCGAGCCGTAATTAAATCGGATTGACTCTTCGCCACCTAAGAGTTCGGTGAGCTCGTCGCGTACAATCTTAATAACCATTTGGTCCGCAGTTAAACTTGTGAAGATGTCTTCGCCAACTGCCTTTTCCTTAACCCTTGCAATAAAATCTTTGGCAACCGAGAAGTTGACGTCTGCCTCTAAGAGAGCAACTCGAACTTCTCGCAGCATTTCCGAGACGTCGCTCTCATTAAGTCGTCCCTTTTGGCGAAGAGAACCGAAAACCGACGCAAGCCGCCGCGTTAAATTGTCGAGCATGAACATCTAAAGGATACTTGCCCGCAGAAAAAATTGAGTTTATTAAGTCTTACGACCTAATTTGAACAACTTTTAACCCAATTCACAAGTCAATCACCATGAAAATTGGCTAAGAAATAGCCGACAAAAAGCGTATAGAAAGGTAAAAGCACATGGACGTGAAGGAAAATCTGAAAGGCAAAGCATCCTACAAGACCGCAAATTTAGTAGCAGGGATCATCGCCGGTGCGGGAGCCGCGTCGTTGGCTTTAATCCTTTTAACTAGGGCGTCACGCGCTCAAGATGCTGAATCGGTGGACCATCTCTTGCATCAGTGCGATAATGCAGCCGATAAGCTGGACAATCGCATTAGTTCTCACCAAGCCTAGCCGCATCAAATACCATTATCCCTCCAAAAACGCCATCCTTTCTATAAACTTCTGATAATCATTATTATGAATATATTGGGCTATGAAACGGCTACTCTTCTCTCCAAAGAACAGAGTTCAAGAAAAGTGAGCTGAATGGGTTGAACGATTGAACCATTGTGCCAATCATGATTCGCCCCGTTGAAGGCCTATCAAAAACCGTGAGAGGCACTTGGAAGCAATTGCCAACTTAAGCGAAGTCTGACCGGAAATGGACTTTTGCCTTCCCTATTGCATAGTTGTAGCTGGAGCGGGGTTTGGCGCCGAAAAAGTGGCGGAAGCCCAGTAAGCCGCGATCAACGAGTACCAAATGATGAAGTAGGGGTCTGAGAACGAAGAAAACGTGACGGAGCAAACAATACAAAAGACGTACAAGCCCACCGCATACTTGGTCAATTCTAGGCTCTGACGCCGAATTCCAAGTCCAATCATAGAAAGAACAGGTATTTGCAAAGCGATGTAGCCCATGACCCCAAGCTGAAGGCTCCGCATAAACACTTCCGAATCGATAGATGCAGGGGCTTCTGCCAGCGAAAGGCCCCCAAAGAGGAGTCGATGAGGTTGGCTTAGTGCCCAGCTGATTGTCTGGGCTCGATACGCCACGGAGTAATCTCCACTGAGGGCGTTCAGATTCCCACTTGCGATAATGGTTAGGTAAGCGTGCATGAATGGTATCACGGCAAACATAACGACAACCGCAGCAGGAATGATGATCAGGCTGGCGAGCAGCCACTGAAACTGCTTCTTGGAGAGCGAAAGTTTAGAAATGGGTCTGACCGCATAGGCAACACATTCGGCTAGAATGATTGCCGCCATCGCGCTTCTTGAAGCGGTTAGCAAGACAAGAATGAGACCGATTATGTAAAAAGTTGGCTTTCCTTGAGCATAAGAAATAAGCCTCCCTAGGATATAAGACAAAAGCCCCAGGATAACCGGGTTCCCTACAGTCCCGCTTGGACGCAGGCTGATAAACGCAAGTTGGGCGGCAGTTGAAGATGTATTGAGCAGAAACCACTTAATGTAAGGGCTAAGCACAACCATAAAAACATTGAGACGCAATAGTTCACATGCCACCGCAAATAGCTGGAGGAGCAAAAAGCTAGCTGCAAATTGAATAAATACGCTGGACAAGCGAGGACGCACTCGAAAGATCGAATAGAACAGGGTGAATCCCAGAAAAAACTGAATCGGAATCAGGAAGTAAAGCAGGTCTTTGATCTGCAGCAACGGATTATAGGGTCGATTGATAAGGGCAACAAATAGCAAGTAACCGGCACTTCCTAAGCTAGCAACAAATAAAAATCGGGGTCCAAAGTAGATTTTCTTTGCCACAACCAGTAGTGCAGAGGCAGGAATTATTGTTGGGATCGGAAGCCCACCGATTCTGACAATGGGCGCAAAAACGACGAGGACAAGTAGAAAAACAAGGGCGAAACTAGACTTTGAGATAGCATGAGAACGTGGCCTCGAGATCGCAATGTTCATCCCTTGGCAACCTTCTCAACGAGGTCCGCATAGTGGCAGATCTGGTTGTCATTGTCATATTCCATTGCCAAATTCCAGCCCTTCTTGCCCATACTTAGCCTTAATTCAGTTTGGCATTCGAGCTTGCAAAGTGCCGAGTACAATGATTCGCCATTCCCTGCTTCATATTGAAGCCCAACGTGTTCCCGCTCAATGACGCCCTGCACTTCGCCGGTAAGAGAGCTCACAACTGGCAGGCCGGCCGCTATATAGTCGTAAAACTTATCTGGCATTTCAACATTAGAAAAGCGACTATAAGCACTCAGGCCCACATCACAAGAGGAATAGAGCTCTGGCAGTTGGTTTGGAGGCAGCTTACCTAGGTAAAGCAAGTTGTCCATTTGAGCCGCCTTAGCTTCCACAAAATCCCTCATGGGGCCGTCGCCAGCAAGAACAAATCGCACTCTGCCCCCATTGTTTTGAGAAATCTCCGCAGCCGTGATAATGGCACCAAGATCATACGAAGGGCCCAATGTTCCCGCAAAAACAGCTCTAAATTCGCCCTCTTTGCGCTCAGGAAGTAATCCTTGTTTCGGATGGTCGAGGCTTTCCCGAAACGCTTTGACATCAATTCCGTTGTAGGCAACGCAAAAAGGCTTGAGCTGACCAGGATCAGCGGCTTGCTGAACAACATCCATATAGGGCTTAGCCAGTGTTGTGTAGCCAGACGCCGCTTTCCAGTTCCGTAATCGAACTGCAAAAAACGGGGCAAAAATAATGTGGCCAAGTTTGCTTAATGGCTTAGGAAGGGCTGCAATCCAAAATTCTGGCCAAAGGTCCACCGTATCTATGATCAACGGCACCTTGAAATGGCGCGCGAGCCTGTACCCGGCTGCTCCGTTTACCTGCGGTGGATCATGAGCCACAACGATATCGGGGGGGCTGGTTTTGAGCCCCTGCTTCCAAATCCGCCAAGCCAAAACCGTCTCATAAACCAATCTGCCAAGACCAATATTTTTTCTGTACATTGTCGAAGGCAGAATCCGCACTGTATAGCCAGGCTGGACTTCCCTATCTTCAGCTCCAGTTGATCGTATGGTTTTGGATCGATGGGAGATGTTGCCGGTCCAAAGAGTTACGTTATGGCCGCGGCGAGAAAGCTCGTAAGCCAAAAGTGAGGATCGGCCAGCTCTCCAGTCTTCTCCGGGAAGATTGACGTAGGGGTTGATCAGCCATACATTCAGGCGAAGGTTGGATTCTCCTGAGTTGGAGCGCGGGCTCGCTGGCATGAATCCTATATTTTACTCGCGAAAGCGGCTTAAATTAAATCCCAAGTTTTCCGATTAAGCAACGAAGGTCCAGGGGATTGCGGCGTGAGGCTTGGAGTAAAATGACTAAGTTCGTTAATTATTCAATGAAGGTTGTTATTCTCTGCGGAGGGCTTGGAACGCGATTTAAAGAGGAGACTGAGGTTCGCCCGAAACCGATGATAGAAATCGGCGGTCAGCCCATTCTTTGGCACATCATGAACATCTACGCGTCTCAAGGGTTCAACGAATTTGTACTAGCTCTTGGTTATAAGCAAGATTATATTAAAAAGTTTTTCGTGGACTTTTGCAGCCTGAGCGGGGATTTAACGGTGGACCTTGGGAGTGGAAAAACTACTCTGCAAAGGCGAGAATCCCCTAATTGGAAGGTGCATTTGATTGATACCGGCCTCAACACGAATACAGCGGGCAGAATCCATCACCTTAAAAGTTGGGTTGGATCGGAGACTTTTATGATGACTTACGGGGATGGTGTGGGAGACATTGATCTACATAGCCTAATAGACCATCACAAAAAGTGCTCGTTAAAAGCCACCGTCACCGCGGTTCGACCACCGGCTAGGTTTGGTGGAATTGAGTTTGATAATGACCGAGTGGCGGCATTCACAGAGAAGCCCCAGAGTGGGGAAGGTTGGATCAATGGCGGTTTTTTTGTCCTTGAATCTACCGTGTTTGACTACATTCAAGGTGATGAATCTTGGGAAAAAGGGCCCTTAGAGCGAATAGCCAAGGACGGACAGCTTGCAGCCTATCAGCACTTTGGCTTCTGGCAGGCTATGGACACCCTTCGTGAGAAGCAGTTGTTAGAGGGACTTTGGGAATCGGGTAACGCCCCTTGGAAAATGAAATGAATTTTTGGGATCGACGTCCAGTTTTTGTCACAGGAGCCACTGGCTTGGTCGGCCATGCTCTTACTCGTCGGCTTCTCAATGCAGGAGCGGAAGTCGTTTGCCTTGTTCGTGACTGGGTACCGCAATCCGAAGTTGTTCGAAGCGAGTTGATTGACAGGTGCCGCGTCGTGCGCGGAGATCTCTCGGATCGAGACTTAATCGAGCGGGCTTTGGGTGAATACGAGATTCAAACTGTGATTCATCTTGCTGCCCAAACGATTGTTGGCATCGCAAACCGGAATCCTATCAGCACTTTTGAATCCAACATTGCTGGCACTTGGAACCTTTTAGAAGCATGCCGCCGCTCGCCAAAGGTCACCGAAATCGTTCTTGCATCTTCGGATAAGGCTTATGGAGACCAAACCGTACTTCCCTACACCGAAGAAACTCCCCTCCAAGGCAGGCATCCCTATGATGTCAGTAAAAGCTGTGCAGACCTCATCGCACAGACGTACTTTGAAACATACAAACTGCCGATTGCGATTACCCGGTGCGGAAACTTCTACGGTCCTGGCGACCTGAATTGGAATCGGATAGTTCCAGGCACGATCAGGTCTCTGCACTTCCACGAGGCACCAGTTATTCGATCTGATGGCAAATTTGTCCGGGACTATTTTTATGTTGAGGACGGTGCATTTGCCTACACGACATTGGCTGAAGCAATCGCCTGTAAACAAAGGGTTGTGGGTGAGGCATTTAATTTTTCAAATGAAATCCAGGTTGACGTCCTCCATTTAGTCAAACAGATTCAAGAAGCGATGGGTAGCAAGATTGAGCCAGTGATTCTCAACGAAGCGAGCCACGAAATTCGGCATCAATTTCTTGATGCCTCCAAGGCGCGAAAAGTCTTAAGCTGGGAGCCTCAATACACCCTAGAACAGGGTCTCAAGGAAACTGTAGAGTGGTACAGCGCATACCTTCTTGAGCACGAAAGGAGCCTGGCGGTACAACGGTGAAAGTCTTCCTCACCGGAGCCACTGGATTTATCGGTAGCGCAACTGCGCGGGCCCTCGTTGCCAAGGGCCATCAGGTCATGATCCTCGCTCGGTCAGAGGCTAATTTCTTTCGGATCGAGCCTGTGCTTTCAAACTTAGAGCTTTGTACAGGATCCCTGGCTGAACCAGATTCCTATTCTGCTCAGTTGAAAGCTTTTGCTCCAGATTGCCTTATTCATTGCGCTTGGGCTGGTGTCGGCCAGCGTCATGGTGAGGATCGGCATCAATTTGAGAATGTTTCAGACGCAGTTCGTTTGGTTGAAATTGGAATCGATGCAGGCATGTCTAGTTTTGTGGCGCTTGGTTCCCAGGCCGAATACGGCCCCCTAAACGGCGTTGCCAAAGAGACCAGCCCTTTATCACCAGCCAGCGATTACGGACGAGCGAAGATAGAGGCTCAGAAGTCTATAGCGTCAACACTTGCCCCTCATTCTATTCCGTTTGCTTGGCTGCGCGTATTCTCGACCTATGGTCCTGGAGACGATAGTCGGTGGCTTATTCCCTCTCTGATTCAGAACATGTTGAATGGCAAGCCGTTCCCGCTGACAAGGGGCGAACAGCTTTGGGATTACCTCTATGTTGAAGACGCCGCTGACGCGATCTCAATCGCGGCTGAACTGAAAATCAGCGGAATTTTCAACCTCGGCAGCGGCAAAGCCATTCCGATGCGGCAGATTTTTCAGTTTCTTAGAGACGCAATCGACCCCGAGTACCAGCTTGGCTTGGGGGAATTACCCTATCGCGTTGACCAAGTCATGCACCTTGAAGCCGACATTTCGCGTCTGAGTACCGTAGCCGGTTGGCAGCCAAAGGTCGCGATCGAGGAAGGACTCATCAAAACAGTGGAGCAATTCAAATTTCAATCCTCCCAACCGTCTTTAGAAAAAGCCCATGCTTAGAACTACGAAATTACATGTTAGAATTCTGAGCGTTAAGGGACGGGAGTAAAGTCAAGGTTTACTGAGTGGAAAGCAAAGAATTACAAATGACCAAGGATAAACACAGCTGATGGCAACTGAACTCACTACAACGGAAGAAAAGCAAATTAGACGCGGAGCCGATTGCCTTGCCGATTGGCTCAAGGTTCAAGGAATCACCACCATCTTTCAACTTTCAGGGGGAATGATCATGCAAATCATAGATTCCCTTCATCTGGCAGGGGGATTCTCTATCGTGACCGTTCAGCATGAGCAGGCAGCAGCCTTTGCCGCCGAGGCGATCGGCAAGCTTTCTGGAAGGCCAGGGCTCGCGGTAGCGACGAGCGGCCCGGGGGCCATAAATCTTCTAACTGGAGTGGGGTCTGCTTTTTTTGACAGCAGTCCCGCCATGTTCATTACGGGGCAAGTTAACCGGCATGAACGAAAGAACGAGCTTCCAATCCGCCAGCTTGGGTTTCAAGAGACAGATGTTCTAACGATGGCGGGGCCGATCACAAAAAAGACCTTCGAAGTATCAACCTTTGAAGATCTGTTGCCAATCTTGAATACCGCCCTTGAAACTTCAATGGGTGGACGTCCTGGGTCTGTGCTCATAGACCTTCCGATGGATATTTCTCGGGCAACCGTCAACTCTTATGAGGAACCGACGCGAATAGAAAGGCCCCTTGGTCCTTCGGCTTCAGCCGCGGCTATTGCCCGCATTCTAGAGTTAAGAAAGCAGTCTCAGAAGCCGCTTATCCTTGCCGGATCAGGGGTTCGAGGGTCACATTCAGCCGAAATCCTAGCAGAGGTTGCCACAAGGCTTGATATTCCAGTTGTTTGGTCTCTCCTTGCGGTGGATTGCCTTCCTAGCGAGCATCCACACAATGTAGGCATGATTGGCACCTATGGCAATCGGTGGGCGAATATTGCGCTTTCGGAAGCAGATTTCCTGTTGGTGCTTGGAAGTCGGTTAGATATCCGTCAGACCGGAGCTGATACAAAGTCGTTCAAAGGGGGACGTCCGATTGTCCATGTGGATATTGATTCCGGCGAGATCAATGCCCGAATACACGGCTGCGAGCCGATTTGTGCCGATGTTCGCCAAGTACTGGACGCTCTGAATGAAGCCGAGACATCCGGCATACAGCCATGCACAGATTGGAAAAATTCTATCAGGCAACTCCGCTCAGAATGGCCCGACACCAAAGAACTTGAAGGGCGCATTGATGGCATCAATCCAAACCATCTGATGCATGTCCTTTCCGCATCTGGTCAGGCGGCTGCCTACTGCGTTGATGTAGGTCAACATCAAATGTGGGCTGCTCAGTCCATCAAAATTCATGAGGGGCAACGATTTTTGACCTCTGGGGGAATGGGGGCCATGGGCTACGCTCTTCCTGCTGGCATCGGTGCTGCCTGCCATTACAACAGCAAAAAGCCGATTGTTGTTATCGCAGGGGATGCCGGCTTTCAACTCAACATCCAAGAACTGCAGACGGTCAAGAGGAACAATCTTCCTATAAAAATTGTCATCGTCAACAATCGAGCTCATGGCATGACAAGACAATTCCAAGATTCTTACTTCGGCAGCCGATACGAGGCCACCGTCTGGGGATATGACACTCCTGACTTTGCGAAAGTTGCCGAAGCCTTTGGGATTAAAGGACTGTCTGTTTCGGATCCTGATAAGTTGAATGCTGCCATCACCGAACTTTGGAAAGATCCCCTTGCTCCTGCCTTGGTTGAAGTCATGATTGATACCCATGCCAATGCCTACCCCAAGATGGCATTTGGGCTGCCGATTTCGGAGATGGAACCCTTTGCAAAGCCGATAGCGATGGAAGGCACCTAAGCTTTCCGCAACTATGGGTGAAGATTGAAGAATCAGCTGGGACAGCCTGACGGAAAAACGTCTAGTTTGACGGCTGGCATCCTTACCGAACTACGGACCAACAGGGCGGTTCTTTATGCCCTTTTAGAGCGTGGTTGGGCCATTCTATCTAATGCATTCACTATTGTCTTAGTTTTTCACTTCCTTTCACCTGGCCAGCAAGGATTCTTTACGACATTTCGGAATCTCGTTGCTCTTCGGATCATTTTTGAACTGGGGTTTGCCTACGTGGCGGTTCAAATGACAAGCCACGAAATGGTTGGGGTTAGGATCGAGCAGGGGGTTCTGGTTGGAGAGAAACACCATCTAAGGCGCCTGTCTTCTTTGCTTCGGTTGATGGTTAAGTGGTACGGAATTGCGGCCTTGGGCTACTTGGCGATTTTATTGCCGCTTGGAATTTCGTTTTTCTCTCAAGATAAAGCCAATACTAATGTAACATGGCAAATTCCATGGTCTTTAACTGTACTTGCTACCGCAGGCACTGTCTTTTTAAGTCCCCTGTTGGCCATGTTAGAAGGCATGGGACTTGTCGCAGAAGTCGCATTCTTTCGTTTTATCACCAATTTCTTTGGAGCGTGGCTGGTTTGGCTATGCTTGATTCTTGGGCTAAAGCTCTTTTCAGTCTCTGTGCTTTTGCTTCCAGAACTCTTAGCCGGTGTTGGGTATGTTCTCATCATCCAGAGGAAGCTGTTTCGAGGGCTGCTAGAAGAATACGACCCATCTGATGTGATTTCTTGGAGAGACGAAATCTTCCCTTTTCAGTGGCGTATAGCCCTCAGTTGGATGGCAGGCTATTTGCAATATCAGATTTTTGGACCAATCGTTTTTCACTTTCGGGGGTCAGTAGAAGCCGGCCGCCTTGGTCTAAGCCTTAATGCGATGTCTGCGATTTCGGCAATTGCGATTGCTTGGGTTCAAACGAAGGCTCCGGCAATGGGAAAACTCATTGCAGCTAAGGATTTCGAAAGCCTCAACAAGCTGTTTTTCCCTGCCTTATATCAAGTGGTTGCCGTCAGCAGTTTTGTGGCTTTCAGCATTGATGCAGTGGTTTGGGCGCTTTGGCTTACCCACAACCCTTACGCAATCCGGCTGTTAGACCCGCTTTCGTTCACTCTGCTTTCTTTAGGAGTCGTTTCGAATGCAATCATTACATGCCAAGCCCTTTACTTACGTGCTCATAAACAGGAACCGTTCTTGGTAATGGGAGTCAGTTTAGCCACGTGTCTGACAATCGGTGCCGTCTTAGCCGCTAAACTTGTTGGAGCCAGTGGAGTAGCAATGACCTACTTTATCTTGATGAGCTTGTTCCTAATACCGTCAACCATGATTTTCCAAGCCAAGCGAGCCTTGTGGCATCGATCCGAATTATGAAACGCCTAACCATCGCCATACCTACGTTTGACCGACCAGAGATCCTTAAAAAGTCAATACCATCACTGCTCGAACGGATCAGCGGCTACAGTGACCAAGTTCAGATTTTGATCCTAGACAATGCTTCAGCAATCCCAGTTGCCGATGTGATCAAACCGCTCGCTTCTGCCCATCCCGAAGTTCAGATTGACGTGATTCGTAACAGGGCCAATGTTGGAGCCCATGCCAACATCATGAAGTGTTACGAACATACCACTACCAAATATATGTGGCTTTTGGGAGACGACGACACGATCCTGCCTGACGCTCTGGACAACGTGCTGAGTGCTATTGACCGAGATCCCGAAGCAACGTTTTTTAACTTCACTTTTAACGACTTTCAACGTGAGCCGTTTCAAACCACGGGACTGGATGAATTTGTATCAAAAACTGATTACTTTCCAACCCTCTTATTTATGTCCGTCTGCGTTTATCGGATCGAGCCAATCCTTAACGTCCTCAGATATGGCTACCTGTACTCGTACAGTTGGGCTCCCCATCTTGCAGTTGTTTTTGCCGGGTTGGGAGACTCGGGAAGGGTGCAGTTCTGCTCCTCTCCCTTGATCGAACAGCACCAGCTTGCAGACAGGAAAGGCTATTGGTCAGTTTTAAATGTTTTTATGGGCATCCCCGTTCTTGCCGACTTACCAATGAAGTCGGAGACGCGCCAAAAATTGGGCCGACTGCTTGGTTCTCAACTCAATCTAGAGCAGCTTCCCTATCATCTAATTGAAAATCAGAGGAGAGACAGCGATCAAGCCTATGCCTTGTATACGTTCGACCATGTTGTTTTTAGGAACTTCTACTTTGGCACCAGTTTCGTGCGGCGTATCAAGGCGGTTGTTTACCGGTTGTTTGTGAAATACCCTCGGTTTGGGCATGCGTTTATCACCAAGGCGTACCCGTTGGTTGCTAACCGATTGGCAAAAGGAAAGACGATAGAAGAAGTGGAAGTGCCTGATCGCTGGGGCCGAATTTAAGTTTAGCAATGAGATTTTTAGGCAATCGCACTCAAAAAGAGTTTCCTTTTCTTAGCAAGGTTGCCTTAGCGTTTGCCCGATTCAATCGTAACAACTTCCGGCTGATCTGATGAATAGTTTTGGATGATGGCTTTATGACTAACCGACAATTCGATTTTCTTGCCAATGGGTCTGCCAAGCAACCGGTGTCCCAAGCCGCGGAATAGAACCGTAAAAGTTGAGAAAAACGCAACTAAGTCTGCTTTGAATCCAGCTGACCGAACATAGTCCACATCTAACTGGCACTTAATCGGCAGCAAAACATCCACGTAAAAAGCTTCTCTATCACGTCTCGAATCTAATATGGACTCTTCATGGCGGAATTGGAGAGCGGTTGGCCCCGTGATGCCTGGTCGAACCGAAAGAATAATCCGCCGAAACTCGGGGTCAAAAAGGTCAACATATTTTGGCACCTGAGGTCTTGGACCCACGATGCTCATTTCCCCAACAAGGACATTCCAAAGTTGTGGCAATTCGTCAATTTTGGTAGCGCGGAGGATTTTTCCGCTGCGGGTAATCCTTTGATCATCGGATGAAGTGACAAGCGGACCAATGGACTCTGCATTGGTGACCATCGTCCGGAATTTTATGATTTTGAACGGACGACCGTCCTTCCCTACTCGATTCTGCTTAAAAAGCGCCCCTCCTCGAGATTCAAGACTGACCCAAATAGCCACAACTGCCATCAGGGGTAGAAAGATGAGAAGAAGCAAGGCGGAAAGAACAACGTCAACTCCCCTTTTTAGGACACTATAGGCAGGCCGATGGAGGATTTGCACGCGTGAAATCATGATGTTCTAGACTACCGTTAAGAAAGAGGCCTCGTTGCAATCAACCAACTCTATCGAGTGTACATTAATTCTATCAGGAGTTTCAGATATTCAGAACGGAAAGGGTAGATTGAAGTTCACCGCAAATCAACCTAAATTAGATATAAAAATTCTTTTTTTAAAGAGTTCTTTCCACATATATCTTTTCCAATAGTGGCGAACAACTTTGTGGAGGAGCCAGCACCCCTTGCTAAACCCTTTAAACAGCCAACTAATTTCCTACATGAAAATTCTAGCTAGCTTTTCTCTTAGTACATCCTCTTTCAAGAGGGCTGACAGTTTTTTGGACTTGACTGATCCATTGGTGCAGTGTCGCTCATTCACTGGGCCCTTCATTCCCAATTCTCAGATTCCTAGGCCTCGATAGGAACGGTAGTGTTTGATGTTTGCCCTCTGGGTTTAGCAAGTCCGCTCAAAAAGCCAGAGCCAAGTTACGACATACTTAACACTAATGCGCGTCATGATGCTTTCTTGGGAATACCCTCCCCGAATTGTCGGTGGAATTTCTCCTCATGTCAGTGACCTCTCTAAACAGCTAGCTGCCAAGGGCATCGAAGTGCATGTGGTGACAAAAGCCACTCCATTGGCTCCTGATGACGAGATTGAAGAGTCTGGTGTTAGCGTACACCGTGTCCATTTGGCAGAAGAGCCCAATGACTTTCTTCATGAAATTCAATTGCTAAATCAGGCCACTGATGTCAGGGTTCGACAGCTTTTGGAGGCCTGGCGAGACCAAGGCGAGCCAACCATTTTTCATGCCCACGATTGGCTTTCCTTAGATGCAGCCAGAGAGCTGAAATACGAATACAAATTGCCCATGATTGCCACCGTCCACGCCACGGAAGCGGGCAGGCACGGAGGCATTTTTAATGACACGTCAAAGTACATTCACGAGCAAGAATATTGGCTCACTTACGAGGCATGGCGCATCATCGTTTGTTCTGAATTCATGCGATCGGAGGTCTGCCGCCTGTTCAACTCGCCTTACGATAAGGTTGATGTGATCTACAACGGGGTTGACGCCAAAAAGTTTGAATTTGATTGGGCGGAGGCAGAGCGGGCTAAACATCGGGCGATGCTGGCAAGGCCAGATGAAAAAATTGTCATGTATGTAGGCCGGTTTGTCAGAGAAAAAGGGATTCACGTCCTTTTAAACGCAGCCAGTTCAGTGCTTAGTGAAGAGCCGAACACGAAGTTTCTGATTGTGGGCGGGGGTCACCGCGATAGATTTGAAAAATTTGTCCATTGGGCAGGCTTGCAAGACAAAGTTCTCTTTACCGGATTCATGGCAAACCGCTCCTTACATCAGCTGTACAGAGTTGCGGATGTAGCCGTCTTCCCTTCTCTGTATGAACCATTTGGGATTGTGGCACTTGAAGGAATGGCAGCCGGAGTTCCGGTTGTAGCAAGCGACGCGGGAGGTCTCAAGGAAGTTGTGCTACACGACGTTACAGGGACTCTTAGCTTTGCCAATGATTCAGGCTCCTTGGCCTGGGCCATCTTGAGCGTATTGCGCGATCCTACCAAGGCCGCCAAATTGACCGAATCGGCAAGATTAAGGCTGGTAAACGATTTCAACTGGTCTCATTTAGCAGACCAAACCATCAATGTTTATAATCGTGTTTGGAATGAGTTCTTAAACTCTTACTGGGCTGAGACAACCCTTTGGCCGGTTTCACCGGGTGCTAAAGAGCGGGCTGCCGCACTGCAGGTCAAAGAAAGAGCGGAAAAAGGCAATCAGCTGACAATAGAAAGGCCAGCCGTCCCCATTGTTGCCAAGCCAGAACACTTTGAAATCGAAGCCGAAGAATCAGAGGCGGAAACCTAACACTTGGATCCTTGCTGGTGACTGCTTCACCGATTATTTTTTGGGAACCGTAAAAAGGGATTCATCAATCGTTGGCTTATCGTTGGTCGTGCAAATCCACGTATCTAGGGTCTCAACCGATTGATTGTTAGTTGAATCTGGCACTGTATAGAATCTTTGCACCTGAAACTGAAGCAGATCAAAATTGGGGGAAACCAACATGGAAAACTTCCCTTTTGCCGGAAACTGAGGACTGGTTGTGTAGATTCCTGTGATCAGGTAATCCTTCGATCCGTCTTTCTGAATTGGGAAACTTATTTGAAGGTCACTCCATCTGGAAATCATCGCCTTTTGGGCTCCGTTCCAGCCAGCCATGATCATCAGAGGGTCAGAGGTATCGGCTATAGAATCTGCTGAAGCCTGAACAATGCGCTGAACATCTTGATCTTTACCTTCTGCATCTTTGACTGGCTCAATCAGCCTTTTGGCTTGGTTGCTCCCCAAGACAATTCCAGCGGGAACAGGGTACGAAAAGATTTTTCCATCTGAAACAACCAGCCACGTTTTGGCGTGGGGTGCGCTACGAACTTGCTCCAAATAGAGGCTGCTGGGCTTCTCAAATACCAGCCGCGTGGTGATGGATTGGCTTTTTCCAAGCGCAGAAACGGTATGGACAATGGTTGCATCAAGTTTCTTAAGGTTGTAATAGCGAAGCAACATCTGGCTAATAACGCTGCCAGCGGAAGTTGGGTTAGCTTCCTGAGATGCGGCGGCTGCCGGATTAGAAGGTGCGATAGCCACCGAAACAAGGGTAGTGATGAGGATTGCCCACCTAGGTTGAATTTTCATGTTTTACTCTTGAATAGGTGCTCCCCAAGTAACTTCTGGCTCTCCTTCGACAAGATTAGCGTATCTTGCCGCCATAAATAACCAATCTGAAAGACGATTCATATAGGCCTTGATGTTCGCAGAAACAGGAGAAACTTGATCTAGCGCGATGATTGATCTTTCTGCTCTTCTCACCACAGTTCTAGCCAAATGCAGTTGGGAGGCAATGTTTGACCCTCCCGGCAAAATAAAATTGGCAAGCGGCGGCAATACTTCGTTGAGTTGGTCAATCGACGTTTCTAGCTCTTTTTCGGCCCCCGCTGGAAGCAAGTTGTACTTGAGACTGCCAGACGCAGGTGAAGCTAACTCAGAGCCAATTTCAAACAAATGGTTTTGGGCAAAATTGAGGATCGTGGTAATAGCTCCCATGTCCGACCCATCATCATAGCTCCTCGTGATCGAGGCTATGCAAACTCCAAGAACCCCGTTGGCTTCATCAAGATCCCCAATCGCATGAAACGTACAGCTAGACTTAAGTTCCCGCGCGCCCCCAATCAAACCAGTTGTGCCGCTGTCTCCAGTCTTCGTGTAGATTTTCATAGCTTCGTTTACGATTTGGACCTGATCACGGCTAGGGCAAATTTTGGCAGAGCCGCTACCTTCGATGCCTTTTTAGGGTTCAAAATAACCCTCCAAAGCCACTCTAGCTTAATCTTCTGGATAAATTTTGGTGCCCTTTTAGTTTTGCCACTGAAAACATCAAAAGACCCACCAACTCCGATACTCACCTTTGCCCCAATGATTTCCTTCACTTTCAAAATAAACTTTTCTTGGCGTGGAATTCCCATGGCAACAAACAATATGTCGGGTTTCAACGCTGCCACTTCACTTGCGACCAAGACATCATCATCGGCAGGAAAATAGCCATGCCGTGCGCCAACAATGTTGCAGCCGGGGTGAACCAATCTCATTTTTTCAGCGGCAAGTTCGGCAATTCCTGGCGCTGCCCCCAAAAAGAAAACCCTGTATCCCTTTTTTGCACTCAGTTCGGTGAGTTCATTAACCAGTTCAACCCCACTGACTCGGTCTTTAATGTTAATGCCTTGCCGGTTAAGGGCCCAAATCACGCCGATGCTATCGGGAGTCACTAATGAGGCTAATTCGTAAGCTTTTGCTAACTCAGCATCGTGCATCTGCAGATACAATCCGCTTGAGTCCGCAGTGACAATGTGATGAGTTTCGGAGCCAGACAAAAACCTTTCAATAATACTGATGGCTTGTGCCATAGAAACCGGATCAACGGGCGCGCCTAAAACTTTTGCAGAAGGCTGGCGCAAGGTTTTCTCGGAAACCACATTCACAGTACATAGAATACCGAACCAAATGTCGGCTTAAGCAAAAACGACCACCTCAAGTTTCGGATCTAAAACGCGTAGAATAATAATGATGGCTCAGGCAGGCATATCGGCAGAAAAAGTTCGATTGAAGATTCACAGGCAAAGGAATGCTCAGTCACCTGCTACTGTTGACGAATTCGAGATTCCTTTTCGAGAAAAGCTCAACGTGATTTCTGCGTTGATGGAAATCAGAAAGAACCCCATAACTACAGATGGAAGAACGGTTGAACCTCCGGCATGGGAAGCAGCTTGCCTTGAGGAAGTTTGCGGCTCTTGCACCATGAATATCAATGGGCTTGTTCGGCAAGCCTGCACGGCTCTTATTGAGTCAGTTGGCGAGCTAGACGGCAACACCTACTTTGTTGAACTAGAACCGATGCGGAAATTTGCCCTTGTGAAGGATCTGATGGTGGATCGCTCCCGAATGTTCGACAACCTGGTCAAGGTCAAAGCTTGGGTGCCTATTGATGGCTCTTACGACCTCGGCATGGCGTCGGCACAAGATGACCATATCCGCCAGTTCCGTTACGAACTGTCTCGCTGTATGAGTTGTGGATGCTGTCTGGAAGCCTGCCCTCAGGTCAACGAATCATCTCCCTTTGTTGGTCCAGCTGCCATTGGGCAAGCGATGCTATTCAACCTCCATCCGGTAGGCAGCGCACTTTCTGATCAAAGAATGGAGTTTTTAACTGGCGAAGAAGGCATTACGGGATGTGGCAATGCCCAAAATTGTGTGAAAGTGTGCCCGAAGGGCGTTCCCCTTACCCGTGCGATTGCCCAATTAAACCTTGACACAACGAAGTACAAAATCAAGAAGTGGATAGGTCTCGTCAAATAAAATCCATTCACTTCTCGGATTTTTCAATCCCTAACAATAGGCTAGTCGTGATCGCTGGCCCTTGTGCCGCCGAATCCTTAGATTTGTGTCGGACCGTAGCAGAGGTTGCATTGCGAGAGTGTGCAAGCCGCAATCTTCCTTACATCTTCAAAGCCAGCTTTGACAAGGCTAATCGATCGAGTGGTGGAACGTCTAGGGGGCCCGGCATCCACGAAGGACTAGAAATCTTAGCGAAAATAAAAGCCGAATTTCAAGTACCCATTACTACCGATATTCATCTGCCTGATCAAGCAGCGATTGTTGCTGAAGTGGCAGATCTTCTTCAAATTCCAGCATTTCTATGCCGCCAAAGCGATCTTTTAGAAGCATGCGCCAAGACTTCAAAACCAGTCAATGTCAAGAAGGGTCAATTTCTTTCTCCACAAGATGCCAAGAATATTGTTAGTAAGCTAGAGGAATTTGGCGCGACCGGCGCCATGTTAACCGAGCGGGGCACCACGTTTGGATACAACACTTTGATTGTTGACATGCCCGGACTGGAGATTATGCGGTCTCATGGTGTTCCGGTTTGTTTCGACGCAACCCATTCTGCGCAAAGACCTGGTGGCATGGGTCAATCCAGCGGAGGGGTTCGTGAGTCAATTCCAGCTATGGTCCGAGCTGCATGTGCGGTTGGAATAGACGCTTTATTTGTGGAAACCCATCCTGATCCAAAATCAGCACTGTCAGACAAAGAAACTCAATGGCAGTTGGATCAATTTGGAGTCTTGCTATCTCAAGCTGTGACGTTTAGAAACGAGATCTAAAGAATTCCTCGATACAATTTGGCATAGCTGTGTGCCATTTTTTGAACCGTAAATTTTTCTTCAAATAACCGATACCCGATTTCGGCAGTCCTTTCTTGCAGATCATGATCTTTGAGAAGGGTTTCTATTGCAATCTTAAGCTCGGTTACGTCTCCAGACCTGAACAAAAACCCGCTCTGGCCATGAACAATCATCTCGGGAATGCCACCCCGACAAGAGGCAATGACGGGGACCTTGCGGGACAAGGCTTCTAACACAACCGTAGGAAGCGCATCATCGCACTCGCTTGGAACAATCAAGATCGATTCCGGGTTGAAAACAGAACCAATATCGAAGGAAAATCCCATCACTTTCACCCTTTCATTGAGGTTCAACGTGGAAATAAGACTTCTTAAAGAAGATTCATAGGGCCCTTCTCCCCAAATTTGTAGCTCGGTACCGGGGATGTCTTTCACGGCTCGCACCAGCGTCTCAAGCCCTTTTTCTGGAACAAGCCTTCCAAGGTATATCAATTGGCTTCTTGGGCCAGTAGCATGAGAATCAGAAACCGAATGAGGCGGATCAATCCCTCCATAAATCACTGTTAGTTGAGTCTTGTCTATTCCGGACAAAATGAGCTGGTCTTTGACTGCCTCGGAAACACAAACTATGGTTGGAAACAACTTGCCATAGATTTTGGATTTGTGAAAAGCCCATGGAATTGCCAAATGTCTCGTTAAAACTTTCGCTGGCACCCGGCAAACTTGGGCGGCAAGCCCAGCCGCAAAGAAATCGGGGCTAAAGTGAGCGTGAATAACATCCGGCTGAACGGAAGAAAACAAGCGGCGGTAACTTTGCAAACGGCCAATGAAAGATCGTGATCGATGGCAGGTCACCAATCCACCTGGACCCGCATTTTGACTAAGGGGCAAAGATGCTCCCGCGCAGACCGTAACTTTAAACTGATCCCGAGGCAAATGCTTTTGCAAGTTCACAACACACTTCTCAATGCCGCCCCAGCCATCTAAGGAAGCGGCTGCTTGGACAACGCGGATCAACCCATCAGATGCTGGTTCAGCCATAGCAAGTTAGTTTCAATCATAGAAGGATGCCAATCATGGCCCCAGTCCAGTTCAGTCAATGACTTTTCACAAACAAGAGCCTCGAAAATGGCTCGGACTTGGGGCGGTCGGCATGATGGGTCTTTAAGACCAAGGGTCACATGGGTCGGCTGCTTAATTCGTTTAGCCTGAAAAACCGTATCGTAGTAGCTTAGGGTGTAGTGCACCAGCTCTTTACCAAATTGATGGTTTTCCGCAAAATCAAGAATCTCCTTTAGCGGATATCGAAAGAAATTTTGAGAGATCGTTTCTGTAATCAGACCAAAGAACGGTAAATCTGCGCACACCGCCTTTGGGATCTCGCTCCATGCGGCGGAGGCCAAAGCAAATCCTCCTCCTTGGCTTAGTCCCATGACTCCAATCCGATCTTCGTCGACATCCAGTTGTGCCTGCAAGACTCGCAGGGCAACCAAGCAATGCTGAATGAGTGTCTTGAATACAAAAGTGTTGGGATCGGCTAGGCCCTCGCTAAAATATCCTCGTTCGGGAACATATTTTTCTTGATGGAAGGCAGGAAGGCCAAAAAAGTTGAAGCAGAAGCTTAAGTAGCCGGGTCTGGTTCCATACTCGTTGGGCAACAAAGATTCTCGACCATAGGGATTGATCCACAAAAAACCGGGCGCTTTACGAGTCCCCTTTGGACTGGCAACCCATCCCTCCAGAACCGCATTGTGGACGCTTCGAAATCTTAATATGGAGATGTTATGGCTTGTTAAGCCTGAAAACTCTTTTGGTTCTCGCCAGTAATCCAGTTTAACCGCGTCGGCTTCTTGCTTTGCGGCAAGCCAAAACTCTTCAAAATCAGCTGGCTCTTCAATCACAATGTAATTTTTTAGTTAGGCGCCCAGAGCACGAGCCGACGACTCAACGTGCATGCCGGTTGTCATTAACCAGGCAGTTGCTCTTTGGATGTCATCCGCTGCTCCTTCTAATGTGATGAGGTAGGTTCCAAAATCCTCGTCAACGTTGGCACGCTTCAAAGTCACTCTGGTTGGAAACTCGCGGCTAAGCTGCCACAGCCATGGCTTTTGAACCTGCTCATCGCGAGCCGAAATAGAAATGTCAACTGAGTTCATTTTTGTACAGAATACCGTTCTCGTTCGGTTTGAGGACCGTATACTTAATAATCATGTCCGGACAAGTCTATGTTTTTGATACAACGCTCAGAGATGGCGAGCAAAGCCCTGGTGTCAGGTTGTCTTTGGATCAAAAACTAGAAATTGCCTTTGTCCTTCAAGAGTTGGGGGTGGACATCATAGAAGCTGGTTTTCCGATCAGCAGCCCTGGTGATTTTGAAAGCGTTCGACGTCTTTCCGAAGAATTAGAATCCGTTGTGGTGTGTGGCTTGACCAGGGCGAGAAGCAAAGACATTGAAGTAGCGGCCGATGCCCTTGGTCCAGCAAAAAGGAAGAGAATTCACACGGGGTTGGGCGTTAGTGAGAATCACCTGCAGTACAAATTGAAAATGAGCGAGGCTAGAGCCTTGGAAATTGGCGTGGAAGCCGTCAAGCTTGCCCGACAGTTCACCGATGATGTGGAGTACTTTATGGAAGATTCGGGTCGGGCCGACAAGGAGTATTTGTACCGAGTCACAGAAGCGGTTATTGCGGCTGGAGCCACGACAATCAACGTTCCCGATACAACCGGATTTACAAGCCCCGACGAGTACTATAGCCTGATCAAGAACTTGCTCGACAATGTTCCCAACGCAGACAAAGCCATTTTTTCTTGCCACTGCCACAACGATTTAGGAATGGCAACTGCTAACACACTTGCCGGAGTTATGGCAGGAGCCAGGCAGGTGGAAGTCACCGTCAACGGCATCGGCGAGCGGGCCGGAAATACCGCGTTAGAAGAAGTAGCAGTTGCCCTTAGGGTCCGACACGACAAATTTGAAGTGGATACTAAAATAGACACCACCAAGTTGCTTTCGGCTTCTAGGCTTGTTTCTAAGCTGACGGGGATGGTTGTTCAGCGCAACAAAGCGGTAGTCGGTGCCAACGCGTACGCCCACAGCAGCGGTATCCATCAAGATGGGGTCCTTAAAGAGCGTAGCACTTACGAAATCATAGACCCAAGGCTGGTAGGTGCCGAGAAATCTGAGATTATTTTAACTGCTCGTAGCGGCAGACATGGTCTTAAGCACCGACTGGCCGAAATGGGATTTTCTTTTACCGACGAAAGATTTGAGCAAATCTACGGTGACTTCCTCAAGTTGGCAGACACAAGAAGCGAGGTTGATGAAGATGACCTGAAAACGCTTGTGACAACCGGCTAAAAGGCTTAAACCCGTTGCTCAAACTTCAAATCTTCCTGACTTTCTATGGGAAGCAAGGTCTTTTTGGAGCTGCCGTTGGCTCTCTCGCTCTGCAATCGCGTCTCTTTTGTCGTAGTTTTTCTTGCCTCTGCCAATTCCAATTTCCACTTTGGCTTTTCCATGAGAAAAATAGACTTTTAACGGCACCAGCGCTAATCCCCTTTCCTCTGAGTCCTTAAAGAGTCCATCAATTTCCTTTTTGTGAAGCAGAAGTTTACGGTCTCTACGCCGTTCGTGACCGTTATAGGAGGCGTCTGTGTACGGTTCAACATCAAAGTTAATGAGAAATGCCTCGCCCCCTACGATCCTGCAATAAGCGTCGGATAGATTGGCACGACCGTTGGCAAGACTCTTGACTTCAGATCCTTTCAGGACAAGCCCAGCTTCGATCGTTCGCAGGATTTCATAGTCATACCGAGCCCTTCGACTTTGAATCGAGTGGTTACCTGAATTCTTCTCTTTTTTGTTGTTTTTGGAACCTGGCATGAGATTTGATAGTTAAAAGATTTCCGAACCTAGCGTGAGAGCACAAGGTTCCTAAAGGTACATTATGACTGTGAACAGGGCAAGTCTCTTGGCTATACCGTTAATATTGGGTGTCTTCGGGTGCCATAAGGCTCCAACGGCAGCGGTAACTCCTTCCGTAACCAAGTTGGAGATCAAAGATTTAACTCCTCCAAAGCATACAGGCAAAGAGGCAAAGCAGTATACGGTTGAGAAGGGCGATCTTGTTAGCGTAACCTACAAGGGTTGGCTGGACGATGGTACTGTTTTTGATACGAACGACCCTAAAACCGTCAAAGATCCTCGGCACTCGGTGCCCTTTAATTTCATTGTCGGTCAAGGCGGAGTTATCAAGGGGTGGGACCAAGGAATTATTGGTATGCAGCTTGGCCAGACTCGAGAGCTCACAATTCCTCCAGACCTTGGTTATGGAATAGCCGGTCAGCCTCCTAAAATTCCACCAATGGCAACTTTGCACTTTGATATCACTTTACAAGGATTAGTCAAACAAGGTCAAGATGACGTCTTTGATTCTAAAGATATCAAGTCTGGAAGCGGACCTGCCATCAAGCCGGGCGATTTTGCAACGATTTCTTTTACCGCATCTTTGGTCAACGGTAAGCAAATCATAGATTCTAAAGACACGGGACCCTTAACTTTTCAGGTTGGCTCGGGCTATATCGACGGTAAGAACAAGTTGGCAGCGATTGGTCTGGCCTACGCGGTGAGTGGCATGAAAGTGGGAGGCGAACGGAAAATCACCTTGCCGCCTGCTATAGGTCTTGGCCCCCAATCTTCGCAACAAGGAATCCCACCTAACTCGATTGTTATTTTTGACGTCACTTTAACCAAAATGAAGCCAGGAACCCTCAAGAAGAATTGAAAGTGACAAAGAGAATTGCCCTCTTTCTTTTTGGTCTTTGTGCTCTTGTTGTGCCTTCAATAGGTCAAGTCACCAAGGTCTCCACTGGCTATCTCTTTAGAATTCGATTCGTCAAAGGTGAAAATCTTAAGTTTGCCATTCCAGTAAAGGTTTTGCAAAACGGCAAGAAAGAGTTTGAAGTTGCGATGAGCGCGAATATGAAGGTGGTTGACGTCAAAAACGGGATCGCCACCATTAAAGGCGGTGTCACCTACCCTGGCTCGAACGGTGCCTATGATAATCGAAGTGAGATGGTTACCAATCGGGGAGCCGTCCTTGGTGCCGGAAATTTAACTGGCGTGCTAGTCGTTTTTCCAAAGCAGCCGCTTAAAATTGGAGATTCCTTTATCTCCACTGTTCCAGGAAGCGCGGCAGCTCAAGGTGGAAGTTCTCCATCTGACATCGCAAAGGCAAAATACACATTCAAGGGCTTTACCATGTTCCAAGGAGCATCGGTAGCCAAATTTACGTTTAAAACTTCAGATGGCCAAACTAAGGGTGGCCTCATCGTTGGGCGGAAAGATGGCATCTTTTTGCGGTACTTCGTAAGCTTTGCGTTACCGGACAAATTGGGCAAAAAAGGCATGCGTGCCAACGTAACCATGATCCTCCAAAAATGAGTTTGGTTGAGGTTTCCTTCGTTTCCCATCCTGATTTAGCCTCTTTATGCCAAAACCACCCCGCCTTACACTTAGTCTTAGGCAAACCAGCGACCTTTTCCCACTCTTATCTAGAGTTTCTTCAGGATGGGCTCGAGCGCTCTATCCTCAAGTCAAATGCGGCCGAAGAACCTATTCTCTTTGAACTGGACGATAATAATCCGCTCTTGTGTTCGTCTAAAATCTTCACTGCAACAGGCTCCGATTTGGCAAAGAAAATTCTTTTGCGTCCCCTAATCCATGCCGGCTTGACTCAAGCCAGCGACGTTTTGTCGGTGGATTCACTCGTGTCCTCAGAGGGCTTGGTCAATGTAACGGCCGAAATCAAGACAAGTTCTATCCAACGGGAAGACGCAGTTGAGTGCTGGAAGGAAGCCTACGATCGCAAACCATCAATAAGATTGGATGAGGAGGCTTCGCCCAGTGATTTGCCACTTGCGGTTTGCAGTCTCAGTTTCAAAACAAATGAAAACGGTAATCCTATCCTTAAAGTTATCGGATATGCCAAGGGCCGGCTTGGATCGGTTGGTCTCATCCAACTTTTGAATATTGCGTGCGGGTTTGATGAGCAACTTGGGCTCGAAATGTTCTTTTAGCCCATAGAATCAGGGTAAATGGCTTTATCAACAAGATCTTTAGTTAGCTTTTCTGGCCCTTCTCCTGCAATTCTTTCGTAAATTCCCTTCTCTGCCTTTCGGTAAGTTGTGAATCCTAGGTCTGAGGCTTTATCGGCTTCGATCACGGTTCGGGTTGAAAATGATGCTTGGCTCACCACCCGCCTCACTCCCAATCCACAAATTGGGCAGTACTGGCATGGCTTTTCCGATGCAGCCTGCAGCACTTCAACTCTTCCTGGGCAGATGAGGCACTCGCGATCGTCTGGCTCGTACTCGTAAACTGGCATTGTGGATCCTCAACCAAAAATTTATGTAAACAATTTATGCGGTCAACTTAATGAACGCATTATAGCTTGTTCTCGGTGCCCGCGTTTGATCAGCTACTGCCAAAACATTGGCCTAACCAAGCGCAAAGCCTTTTTAACTGATGAATACTGGGCGAAACCTGTCCCAAATTTTGGTGATCCAGAGGCAACCCGATTAATCATTGGACTGGCACCCGCTGCCCATGGTGCCAACCGGACAGGAAGAATGTTCACTGGCGACCGCAGTGGAGACTTTTTGTTTGAAGCATTGCACAAGGCGGGACTTTGCAATCAGCCAACTTCTATTTGCAGCTCGGATGGATTGCAACTAGCAGGAGTCTTGATAACGGCATGCGTCCACTGCGCTCCGCCCGATAACAAGCCTTCAACCAAAGAGATTTCGAACTGCCGCTCTTACTTTCTTGAACTCTTTCATTCTCGGGACTGGGCATCCATCCTATGCCTTGGCACCTTGGCTTGGACCCAAACCTTGACTCTCCTTAAAGACTCGGGCCAGATCAAGGCGATCCAAAAATTTGGTCACGGAACCTGCGTTGTCACCTCATCCAACCTAAAGATTGTGGGGAGCTACCACCCTAGCCAGCAAAACACTTTCACCGGCAAGCTCACGATGCCGATGATGTTAGAGGCTATCAGATTGTTTGCTATGGATTGACCAAAGCTTCCCGGGTGATTGTATATCGCTTGAGGAATCCTTGATGAGTGACGGAAAGGGTAACGGTGGTTCCAACTTTTCCTTCAAGCAACTTATATATTTTGAGCGGAATCATCCCTGAGATATCCAGGTTATTGATGCTCAAGATGCGATCTCCAACTTGAATACCGGCTTTGCCAGCGGGACCGGCTGCAGATACCTTCTCGACCACTAAATCTCCACCTTGTCGGCTATAAAAAGCAGCAAGTCCTAGTTGACCCTCTGGCTGGTTTTCCACCTTGCCCGTAAAGTTCTGAAACCAAACCAACCGGCGCTGGAAGTCAAAAGTGATATTAAAGTTCTTTAAAAATTGGTATCCAACCGTGCCATCGCTGCTTGCGTCGGCGGCTGGCAAATCAATGATGTCCCATATGCTTGTTTTCACCGGCACACCAAAAATAGTAAGATCATTCATCTGTTTTTCCCAAGAATTGACGACTCCAGAAGCGACCATTGAGGCGCTCATAAACTGGGCCTTTTTACCCATCGGCCATAGACCGACCCGCTGAAGCACATCTTTGTGAGTTGTCGCGTAAAAGGCATTGCCCGTATCAAGGGCCATTACCATTTCTTGCCCCGTGCTTGTCATAACTGGCAGTTCAATCGCCCTTGCCCCGATTGGCAGCATCTTAACAAGAAATGTTGTCTTGTTGTTTGGAACCCAATGGCTAATGTCCAAAGATTTTGGATAGAAAATGAATTTGTGATTTTGGAAGTTAATCGTTGTGACATAGTCTTTGATCAACGAAAACCCCATCAGGCCATCAATATGATGGCTTTGACTAAAGCCGCTCACACCAGGCTGGGCTATCGCTTGCTTGCCTTTTGTATTGATGGAAACCGTTCCTAACTTCAAGGACTTTATGTTGTAGGTATTGGCTTCAAACTGTCCAACAAAGTCCTGAAGGGCGATCGTGCCAGATCGCTTTCCCATATCCATTGAGGAATCAACAATGAGGTCGCCACCAAAACCGGTGTCAAACACAAAGCTGCCTTCATGGCCATTGACGCTGGCATTGACAATAATTTGGGACTTTGTCGCCGTAAAATCTGCCGATCCAATCGGAGTTGGATCGGAAAGAACGAGATTCAATAATAGTGAAGCGATCATGACTATGTTATTAACGCACTAAGTGTCTATTCAATTATGTTAATTTTTCGGCCAATTAACAAGTAAAAGGGCAAAACAACCCATCCAAGCCCTAAACAGTTCAAAATGACGCCAGGAACCAGCCATAGGGGGCTTTTTCTTCGATCAATGACATCTAGAATCATAAAGGCATCACCACCTATAAAGGCGGTGTAGCCAAAAACTCGCAAGAGTCCGTCATAAGACGAGGTGGGAAGTTGCTTTGGCTTTTGGGTTGAAGAAGCAATTGCCGACAAATATTGCATTCCGTGGATAAGGATCAACATCCCAAATCCAACCGCAGAAACTACAGCAATGGCCCAGCCAAAATAAGTCCACCATGGCTCGGCGTCTTTGACCCACTTGATCGTATGTTCTGGCTCTGTACCATCGGACTGAAGTTCTCCTTGAGCGGAAGGAATCGGCTTTTTCTTTGCTTCCAGGGATTTTCTTTCTCCCTCCGGCATTTGTTGAAGGATTTTTGCCTTCAGCTGAGCATTCTCGTTGCGATGAGGGGAAATCGCTAGTGCTTCCTGACATCGCTCGTAGGCCTCTGTCAAGCGGTTGACTTTCAAAAGATGAATCGCAAAATTATAGTGAGCATGCTCATTAGATGGAGCAATCTGGATTGCAGATCGATACGCTTCTTCAGCAAGGTCATCTTGGTTGAGGCGTGAGAGGCATACCGCTTTGGCAACAATGGCTTCCTCTGAAGATGGGTCAACATCAACTGCCTGCTGGGCAAATTCAAGGCCCTTTTGATAATCTTGATTTCCAATTGCTTCGACCGCTTCCCTAAGCAAGGGTATGATTTTGCGCTTTATCGAAGCCATTCAGAAACAATTGTTTACCTGATTTTCGTATCAATCTCCAAGCAAAATGAACAGAGACGGGCAAGATTTTGTATAATCTCCTCATCCGCTACGGTTTCAACAGGTTAAGAAATGATTAATAAGCAAAGGCATTTACTATTTTCGATAATGGTGGCATCCATTGGTCTCGCCAGTTTTATGGCAACAGGATGCAAGAAAGGAAGTTCAGCAGCAAGTGGCGGCGCGAATCCCTCGAGTGGGGGAGACACTTCGGGGTCAACCTCAATGAGGAAACCGATGGAGGGAAAAGGCAATTCGGCTAAGAATGGGGTCATCACCATCGGCCTCGTTGCCAGCGAAACTGGTGACCAAAAGCCATGGGGTGAAGACAGCATTAAAGGAGCCGAACTGGCCCTTGCCGATTTTAATGCGGCTGGTGGAATTAAGGGCTATAAGATCAACCTAGACATCCAAGACAGCCAATCGATTCCTGCGGGTGCCGGAAATGCAGCCGCAAAACTGATTTCTGATGGAGCAGTGGGAATTGTTGGCGAGGTCTCCAGCGGAAACACGGTGGAAATTGCCAACCGTGGATTTAAGGCTGGAGTGCCAGTTGTTGCGATTGGGGCCACCATGACCAAACTAACCGAAACCCAAAATAATGTTTTTCGAGTTTGCTATCCCGATAGTTTTCAGGGCGGGGTCATGGCAACGTTTGCCTACCAGGCACTCGGTCTGAGAAAAGTTGGAGTTTTGACAGACAACAAGCTTCCCTACTCTCAAGGGCTGTCCAGAGATTTCATCCGAACCTTCAAAAAATTGGGTGGAACCATTGTCGATCAAGAGAAATACGAGCAAGGAGCCAGCACTTTTTCGACCCAGTTAACCCAGCTCAAAGCTGCCAATCCGGAAGCGATCTTCTGCAGCGGCTATTTTACAGAAGTTGGACCGATTGTTGCGGCTGCGCACCAAATGGGACTCACAGTTCCTTTCCTTGGTGGAGATGGTTGGGACAGTCCTAAAATCCTAACCAGCGGTGGAAAGGCAATTTTGGGTGATTACTTCTGCAACCACTACACCAACATGGACAATAGCCCTGTCGTGCAGCAATTCTTAAAAGAGTGGATGCAGAAATACAAAAGCGCACCTGGAACAACAATGGGCGCCTTGGGATACGATGCTATGAAGGTGACTTTGACCGCGCTCAAGAACTGTAAAACCATGGATTCGGTTGACTTGCGCAATGCTCTTGCCAACATCCAAGACCTGCAATGTGTTTCCGGCACAATCACTTTGAAGGGCAACAATGGCACACCAAACAAGCGAGCCCTAGTCGTCAAAATTGTTCCCATGGGTCCACTTGGTTTCCAACAACCAGTGGTTGCCTACCAACCAGATCCCAAAACCGGGCTGCCAGTCAAAGTTCCTCTAGGGTCGGCTGCCGGTTCATAAATGGTGCTTCACGGCTTATTTTTAGGGCTGCCGCTTGCGGCGCTTGACATTAGAACTTTGCCTCAGCAGATCGTCAACGGTCTGCTGAACGGCTCCATTTACGCCTTGATTGCCCTTGGATACACAATGGTCTACGGCATCCTCAAGCTTATTAACTTTGCCCACGGCGAAGTTTTTATGCTTGGCGCTTATACATCGTTGTTTGTGTCTTGGGCATTTGGATTTACTCCCAATGCGACAGTAGAACCCCAGACCCAAGTTTGGTACTTGCTGGTCATGATCGTGGCTTCTATGACCGTTTCTGGGCTTGCTGGAGTTTTGATCGAGCGGTTTGCCTATCGGCCCCTGAGAAATCAGCCAAGAATTGCAAGCCTGATTACCGCGATCGGGATGTCTATGCTTCTTCAATATGGGGGACAGCTCTTTTTGCCGAACAGCCCGCCTCCCAACATTGACGCGATGATCAACCCGTACCGGGGCAATGTCAACATTACACTTGTCAAAAGCAACGAAAATCTTGTGGCAGCAATGAAGTCGGCAGAGCAAACAAAGCTCACCGCAGATTCCGCTTGGGACGCCCAAAAGAAGCTAGAAGAGAATTCGTTCTATCCAAGCGCCAAAGGCCAGGCACTGCAAGATGCTGCACAAAAAGCAGATAGAGACTACATCGAAGCCCAAGGAAAATACAACAATTCCGGCGTTTCCATTTTAATGCCGGTGGGAAGGATTATCACCACCGTGGTGACTTTCATCTTGATGGGGGTGCTTAGCTACCTGATTTTGTTCACCAAGCGTGGAAGAGCCATGAGAGCCGTCTCTCATGACTTTGATTCGGCGGCACTTATGGGGATCAATGTTAATTCCATTGTCACTTTTACCTTTATATTAGGTTCAACCTTGGCCGGTGCCGCGGCAATGATGGATGCGACCCTTTACCAACCTGGATTGCAGATCAACACGTTCTTCGGGCTTCTTCCCGGAGTCAAGGCATTTGTGGCTGCCGTCATTGGAGGCATCGGAAACGTCCCTGGTGCAGTGGTTGGCGGGTTGCTCATGGGGGTTATTGAATCGTTGGTCGGCTGGGCCGGTTACACAAGTTGGCAAGATGCGGCCGCCTTTGTGGTTTTGATTGTCGTATTATTGGTTCGCCCCAACGGATTGTTCGGCAGTACCGCTGCGGAGAAAGTATAAATGGTTGCAAGCCCTCCAGTCTCCAAATCAAATCCAGTCGCAAAAAGCCTGGTATCAGGTATTTTGTCGGCTGTTGGCTGTGTTGCCCTCGCATTTTTGGTCCAATATATCTCTGGTCAATTTCTTAGCTCGTATGCCAATGGGTTGGTTTTCCAAGCCGCCACATTTGTTACCTTAGCGGTTAGCCTTAATATCGTCAATGGAATCACCGGTCAGTTTTCAATTGGCCACTATGCCTTCTTCCAAATTGGCGCCTACACTACGGGCGCCCTATCACTTCTCTTTTGGAAGAAGTTTCAAGGCGCTGCCAATGTACCGATGCAAGAAGACATTTGGATTGTTCTAATGATGTTTTTTGGGATTATCACGTCTGCTTTTGCGGGCTGGATCGTGGGATTGCCGAGCCTAAGATTAAGGGGCGATTACCTTGCCATTGTGACCCTTGGGTTTGGTGAAATTATCAGGATTTCAGCGGAGAACTTCACTTTTATGGGAGGGGCAACCGGAACCAAGATTGCACCTGAGAAAACGGTAGTCTGGCTTGCTTGGTTGCTTGCCTTTGCCGCAATAGGACTCAGCCGCAACCTCCTAAAATCCGTCCACGGACTTGCCTTTTTGTCGGTCCGAGAGGATGAGATTGCAGCGACCGCAATGGGAGTCAACATCACCCGCACAAAGGTAGCCGCATTTGTGATCGGTAGCGCCTTTGCAGGCGCAGCTGGTGTTCTCTACGCTCATCAGCAGACGTTTATATCGCCCGACTTATTCAAAATGGATGGCTCTTTTATCGTGCTGACCATGGTGATTTTTGGTGGAACCGGCTCTATTACCGGATCCGCTCTAGCAGGAGCCAGTTTGTTCTACCTACCCGAGGCCCTTCGTGAACTTCCCCCCGTGCCGTTTGCCAGTCTAGTCGGCATCGTCCTCGGACTCATCGCAACGATAGGTGCTCTGAAGCGATATAGCGACCAAAGCCACGCCAAAACCAGCGTAAAAGCCGCAACCATGATCGGAATCATTGTTGTCGGAATCGTCTTTATGGCCATTTTGGGTAAGTTGCTTAGCTTTGTGCCCAGCATAAGTGCTCATGCGCCAATCCAAGGTTCTCAGTTAAGGTTGGTTGTCTTTGCGGTGACATTGATCGTTCTTATGCTCTTTCGACCTCAAGGCGTATTTGCCCACCATGAATTCAGTTGGAAGTGGCTAAGAAGCGTGCTAGCAAGAGTGCTTCCAAAGCAAAAGGAAGGGTTATCCTCATGAGCCAATTGGTCTTGGATAAAGCCACCATTAAGTTTGGAGGGCTTACCGCCGTCAATCAGGTCTGTTTTGAACTTGAGCAAGGAATGATCTTTGGCTTGATCGGTCCCAACGGGGCTGGGAAAACAACTTGCTTTAACCTGATAACAGGCCTGTACAAGCCCACTTCGGGCAGTATTACGTTTGATGGGCATGATTTGAGCCAATACCCTACCTATCAAATTGCAGCCCTTGGAATCTCAAGAACTTTTCAGAACATTCGGCTTTTCGGAAGCTTAACCGTCTTGGAAAATGTTATGCTTGGTACCTATCTGCGGAAGGAAAGTTCGCTTGCTTCTGCCCTGCTTCACGGTGGCCGCTCAATTGGAGATACAAGCCGTAAGCGAGAATTTGCTACTAATTTATTAAATGTCCTTGGCTTAGGCGACCTCCTGCATGTTCGAAGCAGAGACCTACCTTACGGCAAGCAAAGAAGGGTCGAAATTGCAAGGGCTATGGCTACAAACCCAAAGCTGTTACTATTGGATGAACCTGCCGCGGGCATGAACCCTCAAGAAAAAGTTGCCTTGATGGAAGACGTCAAGCGATTAAGAAATGAATTTGGGAAAACAATTTTGGTGATTGAACACGACATGAAGTTTGTCATGAACCTGTGTGAGCAAATTGTTGTGCTGGACCACGGCGAAGAAATCGCACGGGGACTTCCAGCAGAGGTTAAAGCCAATCCAAAAGTTATTGCAGCGTACTTAGGTGAGTAGCTACTAAAACGCAACTAAACGCTTTGCCAGATTCACAATCTTTTCGACAGACGGCAAAACATGCAGTTCTAAAGGCTTTGCCCAAGGCACCGGCGTGTCTAATCTTGTGATCCTGACTGGAGGGGCATCCAACAAATGAAATGCCTTTTCGCTGACTCTGGCAATGATCTCACCGGCAAATCCACACGTCATAGGAGCTTCATTGACAACAATTAACCGATTGGTTTTCTCTAATGAAGCAAAGATCGTATCTTCGTCAAGTGGTACCAGCGTCCGGATATCAATGACTTCAGCGTTAATGCCTTCTTTCACTAGCTCGTCTGCGGCTTGGAGGCAGTGATAGACATTCTGCCCATAGCTGACTAAGGTGATGTCAGAACCAAATCTTCGAATGGCAGCCTCACCAAGGCGGACAATATGGTGACTCGGTATTTCTTCTTCAATTTCACGCTTGCGGTACAGCTCTTTGATCTCAAAAAAGAGAACAGGATTTGGATCTCTTAACGAAGCGGTTAATAATCCCTTTGCATCGGCTGGAGTCGAAGGGCAAACAACCTTCAAGCCAGGAGCATTGCAGAACCAAGCTTCATTCATCTGGCTATGGTAGAGAGCTCCTCCACCATAAGCACCGGCAGGACCACGAACCACGATCGGCATAGATACTTCGCCTGCTGTCCTGTAGTGGTAGGTTGCCAGCATATTGACAATTTGATCAAATCCGCAGCTAATAAAGTCAATAAACTGCATTTCTGCCATCACGGTTTTTCCATTAAGGGCAGCTCCAACCGCGGTACCAATGATAGCTGCCTCTGAAATGGGCATATCAAAGACTCGATCGGTCCCATATTTCGCCTGAAGGCCCTCTGTGACTCCAAATGCTCCTCCTAAAAGTCCAATATCCTCACCTAAGCAGATCAAATCTGGGTTCAGAGATAGTTCTTCATCAATTGCGTCCCGAAGAGCGTTCAAATACTGCTTTTTTGGACTTTCCAAGGTTTGAGAAGCGCTCATCGGCTCACCTCGCTATCTGCAAAAACCCATTGCTCTCCTTCGTTGCCGTCGGGTACTGCCGAATTCAATGCAAATTGAATGCCCCGTTCTAAATATTCCACCACTTCAGGAGGAAAGTCATCATTCGTCGCTTCACTGGCACTCTTCCCTTCCGCCCAATAGGCAGTCTCGGAAGCACCATCAAGATCACCAAGGGCAGCCAGTTTACGCCGACAAATTGCAATCGGATCACGACTCCTTCCTTCCATCACTTCTTGATTGGGCCGATATTTATTGGCGCGGTCATCGTCATGATCTCCGTGCCCATAAGCTCGGAACGTTTTGCACTCGACGATGCTTGGCCCCAGTCCACTTCTTGCATGATCAACTGCCATCATGACCTTGTCGTAAACATCAAAGACGTCTTGGCCGTCTGCAACGAGCCCCAAAATTCCGTATCCATCTGCCCTCCTAGCCACGTCTTCAGTGGGACATTCTAGGGAAACCGGGGTTCCGTACGCCCACTGGTTGTTTTCGATAATTGTCACCACTGGCAGTTTCCTTACGGCAGCAAAGTTCACCGCTTCATGAAAGACTCCTTGAGCTGTGGAGCCTTCACCATTGTAGGTTAGGCACACCGCGTCACCACCATTCAGTCGATCAGCCAACATGACGCCGGCCGCAACCGGAATGGTGCCGGCAAGCATAGATGTGCTGTGGATGATGTGCTTTTCTTTTGACCCAATGTGAGACCAGTTGTCTCTAGCCCGTCCAGGTGAATCTACCCTGCCCCAAACCTGACAGCAAACCTGCTCAATGCTCATTCCCATCCGGTTCGGATTCTCTAAGCCAGAGCGGGCGTCCTTAAGAAAAAAGGCGGGCATGTCTCGATGGATCGGAGAAATCCAATCGGTAGGTTTCAACCCAAAAAGAGAACCTACCAGAATGGCTTCTTGATTGTGAGAGGAGTAGAGAGTTCCCCTTAGCCTGCCCCGCTTCTTTTCTTTGATCAATCGAATGTCAAAGTAGCGTGCCAAATACAGTTGGTTAAAAATCTGCAGACGATCAGCCCTTGATAATTGGCTGCTGGGTAATGATGAGGAGGGCTGATTTTCTAAAGTTGTTTGACTGCTCGATTTTCTTGCAGTCATGCTGGGTTGGGACGCCAAAATTTAAACTCCGATGCCTTTAATTATCTAGTAGGTTACCAGATATTTTTAGGTTAAAAATGAAGAAACGACTTGAAGATTACTCTTCAAATCGTTTCCGCACTTTATTGTGGATCAGGTTCTATTACGGATTAGACTTCTTTTGCCACTTGCTAATAAAGGCATAGAAATCGTCGGGGTTGCTATATCCAACCCTCTGATCTAGCACACTGCCACTTGCATCAAGAATGTCTTGGGTTGGCAGGGCTGTGATGTTGTACTGGGCTGAAAGAGTCGGCTGTTGGTCAGTATCAATCCGGCAAAATACAAAATACTTGCTGAGTTTGTTGAACTGCTTGGTATCCAACACGTCGTGCTGAAGCATTTTGCAGGGTTCGCACCAAGTTGCAAAGAAATCAACAAAAACATACCTGTTGGTCTGCTTGGCAAGACTCTCCGCTTTGGAAAGGTCGGTGAACCACTTCGGCTTCATTAAACTGGCTTCATCAACCTTCTTGGCACCGCTTGGCGGCGTAAACGTAAATTGAGAAGCAGGAAGCGCGGCACCGGTCGTTACCGAATTCACCTTCAGGATTTCAGTTGTAGAGGCTTGGTCTCCTTTCTGAAGTTGAGCTTTGGTGGGCATTGCCGTAGACGGGTCTAGGTACAAGACCGCGTTGGTATGATTACCGCTTGGCAACACAAGTCTGACCTTGTTAAAGCTAGATCCATCAATGCTTGCTGTACCCAAACTTTGGGATTGCACAGGATTGCCAAAGGCTTGACCATCGTAGAAAGCAAGCCAAATGGAATACTCGCTTCGAGAAAGCGCATCCTTCATGGATGTTGCCGTTTCAGGAAGTTCGTAGTATTCATTCTTTGCCTTGTCATAGGTTGTCACCGTCGTCCCGTTTGCAACCACTAACTTTGCGCTGTCGTCTAACTTGAACAGATTGGGCTTTGAAAGCACTATCGAGTAACTATGAGGGGAACTGCCAAGCGCAACCGACGTTGCCGATACATTTGCTGAACCAGCCTGATTCAGATTGTGGATAAAGTCCTGAATCGGGTTTGATGCTTGCACGTAGGCTATGGCAAGAACCGGCATTGCTGCCGAGAACACAAGAATGGCTTTATAAGATTTTTTCATCGCAGGTAACCTTGCTAATTGCCATTATAGACGGAAATGATTGAAGAGAGTCAACCAGATTCAGAAAAAATTTCCAAAACAGTTTGGATTGTTCTCGCTTTCATCCTTCTTACCCACTTTGCACTTGCCAACTTTTATGCGTCTGTAACCCCTTATAGACAATCAGGAATCGACCTATCCATGAGAGGCGCCAAAATAGCCGATATCGGTGCTCCTGATGAGCGAGCTCATGCAAACTATGTTCAGTGGATTTTGGATGGCAAAGGTTGGCCAGTTCTTGACCTTGCCAAAATGAAGTCTGATCCAGTTTTTAGGGCCGAAGAGTATGAAAGTCACCAACCTCCCCTTTACTATCTGATCGAAGCAGCAACCGCCAAAGTCTCAGGAGTTGACCAGGTCAGACAACAAAGGGCAAAGCTGCCTCTACGATTTCCAAATACAATTTTTGGTGCCGCAACCGTGGCCGGGGTTTTCTTTTTGGCAGTTTGGGCGTTTTCCGACCCCGTCATTGGCCTTCTTGCCGCCCTAGTGCCGGCTTTACTGCCGATGAGCACTGCTCTCAGCGGTGCCATTAGCAATGATCCCCTTTTAATCTGCCTATCCACTTGGGCGCTGTCGGTTATGGTTCACTGCCTAAAGAATGGATGGACCAACCGCAAGATTCTTGTGCTTGTCTTGTTGATTTCAGCCGCGTGTTGGACCAAGACGACAGGTCTACTCCTGATTCCAACAGTTTTGGTTGCTGCTTTTTTACCAACTCAAACCAAAATCAAGCCCTATCAGCTAGGGGCTGCCTGCCTGGGTTTTCTTGTGTTAACATCAGCTCTTTGGATTCACAACCAAATTCATTACGGTGATCCTTTTGCTGCTTCTGCCTTTAACAATGCCTTTTCTGACACTCCTCAGCACTCGATGATAAGTCAAGTTATCGCTACCCAAGGCGGCAATCCAACCATTGACTATTGGACAAAATGGGTTGGCTGGTGGACTTTCCGTTCATTCATCGGTGTGTTTGGGTACATGGACATCTGGCTCAATCGCTCAGGTTCTCCCTACCCAAGCCACAGCGATCCCAATTGGCTCTACTCTATTTGTCTTCTTGTTGGGCTTATTTTGGCTTTTGGCTGGTCTCAATATGTCAAGTCCGCTAAAGGAAAACAAGAAAATTCTGTCCACATTTCTTTGATCACTTTCTTTTTTTTAGTGACGGGCTCTTTCTTGGCGTTCAATAACCACTATTTTCAAGCTCAAGGTAGGTACTTGTATCCTGCGATCGGGCCGATATCGGTAGGTCTTGCCCTTGGGGCGTTTCAATTCTTCAGACACAGAAAATGGACGGCAGTGATTCTGCTTGCCATAGGCTTGACGTACCTGCAGTTTGATGCAGTGACGACGGTTCCCCACCAGTTTTCCAAGCGGATTGTAATGACTGCCCCCCCTCAATCCGTCTACACTATGAAAACAACGTGATAACTTTGAAATCAGCCATTGCTGAGGAATCAATATCGTGTGAACGATTTGATTCAGATTCAATTTTAGTGGACCGCACATTGGCAGGCGATCCTCTGGCTTTTGAATCGTTATTTCAACTCTATCATGGAAAAGTTTTTGCAATTGCCCATAGCGTGCTTTTAGACAAGGATGAGGCGGAAGACGCAGTTCAAGAGATTTTTGCCCTTGTCTTTAGAAACCTATCAAAATTTGACCGTCGATCTAAATTCAGCACTTGGCTTTTTCGGCTAGCGGTGAATCGATCCATTCAAGAATCTAGAAAGAGCAAAAGAAGAAGGGTTTCGCTTGATCTTGACGTGATCTTAGAGCAGCCAGCCCACGTTCCAGAAGTCTCACCAATTTGCGGCCAAGTTGAAGAGGCCCTCGCAAAAATCCCGCCAGCCGATCGCGCCATCCTTGCCATGTTTTACTGGGAAGAGTTTTCACTCAGTGAAATTGCCCAGAGCCTAGGTTGCCGAGAAAACGCTGCGAAAACAAGACTTTACCGGGCAAGGGAAAGATTCCGGTCTTGCTACATTGAGGAGGGTGAAGATGTCTAAAATTCCTGCTGATGTAGATGAACTGATGTGGACGATTGCCGAAAGCAATAATTCTCAGTCCATTCGAGAGTTTGGCAGCCGATTTCCCGAGCTGCGGCCCGAGCTTCTTAAGCGGATCAAAGTCCTTGCCGAGTTCAAGGGTGCCAAATCAAAAGTGTCTCTTGCAGAACCAAGCCATTTCCACCGTACCAAACTAAAGGCCAATGCCAAAGGAATTTCTTGGAGATTAGCGGCTGCCACCGGTGCTCTCACCGTGTTGGTCATTGCAGGCTTAGCTATGGCAGCATTGAATTTGAACCACGCTCCTTCCAATAAAGAAGTCGCCTCTGCTATTCAAAATCCTGGACACCCTTCTCCGGAAACTAACCAGCAGGCAAATGTAAGTCCAAATGTTGTTTATCGGTCAAAGCTGCCTCAAGCCAGCCCTACCCCCAGTCAACCGCAGCCAAGCAGTGTCCCCAACGATTCTTCACACCTTTCTCAGCCGCTTCTGTTGCCTAGCGGAGCCGTTGGACCCGAAGGCACCGAGTACCAAGTTTCAGCAAGGCATAAACCAATTACGGTTGATATCCAAAATGCCAAACTTTCCGATGCTCTCGCTTTGCTTGCGGCACAAGCAAAATTGCGCATTCAGGTGGCTCCCGGATTAAAAGATCAAATGGTTTCGCTTAGCTATCAGCAAGAATCGCCAAGAGACATCTTGAAAGATCTCGGCGCTAAATACGGATTTACTCCCTTTTACCAAGGCAAGGGTTTGTATATCATCATCCCTGCCAGAGCAAATCCTAGTCACGGGAGAGCAACCCACACCTCAAATTCAGGCTCAAATTTCCAAAAGGAACCAGCTAGCTTGCCAACCATTGGGCAGAATGGAACAAACGGCGGCAATTAAGGATTTTAACAAGAACGAGGCATTTCGCTATACTGGTTTAAGTCTTAGCCATGCCATCTCCTACCCGCAGCACTGACCTGATCGAAATGTTCGCCGAGCGAGCCATTTATTTCCTATTTGGAGGAGTGGTCTGTTTAATTGTGTGGTTTATTTTATGGCACTGGCGCGGATCCGGATCGTACGATGCCCTCAGCCATATTTTCTTACTGTTTGGAGTGATTCTTGTCGTTTCGAGTCTATGGGGGATGATGCAAATCAGAACAGTCAAGTTTCATCACGTCAAATGCCCTTTCTGCAACACCGTGAACGACCTGACCGACGCCCCAACCGAGGATTTTCACTGCGTTAAGTGCAGCCGGATGATTCCGATCGAAAACGGTGAGGTCATGAGTGTCTCTCAGGTTCAGTGCGGTTACTGCCAAACCCTCAACTATTACAGTGCAAAAACTGAGATTTTAATTTGTGAAGAGTGTGACCACGAAATCCCGATTTCCCAAGATGAAGAAGGGCGGCCCACAAAATCAATTCCTAAAGCCTTCAAAATAACCGACGACGACGCTCTTTACAGCTTGGTTTTGACCGAACCAGGCAAAAACTCAGAAGAAATGATTGCAACCTTGCAGCAGATGCTTGCACTGAACCGAAATCAAGTCAAAGACATCCTAGAAGGATTGCCAGCAACCCTCCTTACTGGCATAAATCGAAGGAAGGCAGAGATGCTTCAGGCTCAACTCTCCATCCACGGTGCAACCGCAGAAATTTCTGCAATGGAATTCTAGTTAGAAAATGGACTCCTGAGGTATTGTTAATGGGCAATACTGGGCACGAGTTCTCTTTTGCCAGGCCTCACCCTGATCCCAAAACAATGACGTTACAACGAGATTGGTGGCTATAACTAGGATGACAAAACAACTAAAGCTGACACTTCTTTTCTTGCTAGGGCTTCTGATGCCCCTTTCCGCTAGAGCCGATGACGGGAATGTTTATATTCCGCTAAGTTCCGGCGACAAAGAGTATTTGTACATTGCCCTTGGCTGCGCGGTGATCTCAATCATTACCGGCCTGCTCCTCCGAGCTTCTGTTCTGAAACTGCCTGCAGGTTCAGAAGCCATGCAAAGCGTTGGCAAAGCCATCCGAGAGGGCGCACTTGCCTATCTGAAAACGCAAGTGCGCACGATGGCTCTTTTTGTTCTTGCCATTGCCATCAGTCTGTTCTTCCTCTTTAAAAATACTTATGGCTTAACCGATGCCGTCAAAGTAGCGGTTTGCTTCATTTTTGGGGTGACTTGTTCTTATGCGGCTGGCTTTACCGGAATGTTGGTTGCGGTTGATGGCAATATGAGAACTGCCAATGCAGCTCTCACCTCCTACCGTCGGTCTCTAACGACTGCATTTCGATCGGGTGCCGTCACTGGGTTCATGACTGTGGGGCTTGGTCTTTTCGGAGCCTGCGTTATCTTTTTGTTTGCCGGCCAATCAGCAATGCGGCTACTGGTCGGCTTTGGATTTGGAAGTTCCTTAGCCGCTCTCTTTATGAGGGTGGGAGGTGGAATCTTTACCAAGGCGGCCGACGTCGGCGCGGACTTGGTTGGCAAGGTCGAAGCCGGAATCCCGGAAGACGATCCTAGGAACCCAGCTGTTATCGCAGATAACGTTGGAGATAATGTTGGTGACTGCGCGGGCATGGCTGCCGACGTTTTTGAATCCTATTCGGTCATGCTGGTTGCTTCTATTGTTCTTGGAGCCGCCACTGCAACCGCGTTCGATAGCCAAGTTTGGATCAAATTCATCCTCTTCGCTTTTCTTGTTTGTGGCATCGGCATCTTAGCTTCAATCATCGGCGTCTTCATGGTTCGGGGTTCGGACAACCTCGATTCTGATCCAATTGTTAGCATCAGAAAAGGGTTCTATGCAGCAGCAGTCGTCGCTATTTTTGGAATTCTCATTGGTGCATTCTTGCTTTTTGGAGGCAATAAAGGCATCGAAACAAGCCGTTTGGTTTCCATTGACCAGATGCAGCAAACAGAATTCAAAACGATTCTCGCATTCAGAAGGGCCCTCGCCAAGAAAGAGAAGGTTCCAACCTACGATATTCAGGCCCAAGAATTGGCAAACCTGCCTGGCATCAATAAGCTTGGGTACTCAAAAGATGAAATCCAAGCTTCCTTAAATAGTGCCCTTACCTTTGATGACGAATCTGCACCGAAGCCAATCAATCTTAGTAACTACAGACCAGTAGATTTTAACGACTCTTCAAACCCAATCCTGCATTACACGGTTTCTATCCAGGCGGTCAACCCCAACTCAAAGCCGACCATAGAGTCTTTTAGGGACGCTTACTCACAAGATACCGGTGGTTTGGGTCGATACAAGCCTTTGCCAATCAATGTTTACAAACTTGCGGTGATCCCCAAGCCAGCTCCTGGTCAAAAACCAGTAGCCAAGGTGTTCACAGCCGGTCCGGTTCAAGACTCGATCATGAAGGCGTTGATCAGCCAGGCGGAAACAACTGGCCAAGCAACCATCCATATCGAAGAGACTTACCCATGCACGTTTTACTACAATCCGGCTAACGACAAGATTGCCATTGGAATCGATGGCCCTTTTGAGCCGACCACCCTCGCCAAGCAAGCGATTGGATATTTCAAGGTCAAGCCAGAAGTTCTCCAAGAGATTTCGCAAGACATGACTGCCCTTGCCAATAAAAAGCAGCCGCCTCAGTTTGCAGTTGACTTTGCCCAAATTCAACACAAGACATTGCCTTTTTGGCTGATTTGCCTGCCGGTGCTCTTTGGCATTTTCCTCGCCTTCGGGATCGAAAAGCTAACTGACTATTACGTGTCGACAACCAAGAAGCCAGTTCAAGAAGTTGCCGGTGTCTCAAGCGCAGGGGCGGCGCCAATGATCATCCAAGGCTTTAGCTATGCGATGGAATCCAGCGTGTTCATGGTCCTCTCTGTGGTTATTGCTCTGTTACTGCCGCTTTGGATATTTAGTCCCGCTGAATTTGGAACCTACGTTCTAAGCTTCTATGGCATTGCTTTAGTTGGGCTCGGACTGCTCACCACAACCGGATTCATTTTGGCGATGGACACCTTTGGACCGATATCCGATAATGCCCAAGGCGTCTTTGAGATGTCAAAGGCGGGTGAAGGAAATCCCAATGGCCACAAAGCTGTTCAGCGGCTGGATGCGGCTGGAAACACGACCAAGGCCCTAACCAAGGGGTTTGCCATCTGCACTGCCGTCATTGCCGCAGTCGCCCTCTTCCACTCATACTTAGAGGGTGCAAACCTTAGCGCTATCGGTTTGCGGCTAGATTATCCCGAAATCTTTCTTGGGGTTCTCATCGGCGGCGCGGCGCCCTATTTGTTCTCTGCATTTTCAATCAACGCAGTTGGCAGATCTGCTTTTCGGCTGATTCAAGAAGTTAGGCGGCAATTCCATAGCGATCCCGGCATTATGAAGGGAACATCTAAGCCTAACTATGCGGCTTGTGTCAGCATTGTCACTGCCGCCGCCCAGAGAGAGCTGCTTGGCCCCGGCATTTTAGCGATATTCTTACCAATTGCAGTTGGATTTGGGTTTTCGATCGGAAAGCCAGCCACTGAAATTGCGGGAAATTATTACAATCTGGCTGGTGCAGAGGCTTTAGGTGGATTTCTAGCTGGTGCGATCCTTAGCGGTCAGCTCATGGCGGTGCTGCTAGCCAATTCAGGCGGAATCTGGGACAATTCCAAAAAGCTTATCGAAGATGGAATGTTTGGCGGTAAAGGAACCGAAGCCCATAAGGCAAGCGTGATTTGCGATACCGTTGGTGATCCGTTCAAAGATACGGCGGGGCCTGCCCTCAACCCTCTTATCAAGGTTATGAACTTGGTAAGCCTTTTGATGGCGCCCACCATTATCTTGCCCTTAGGAAACATCACTCTATCTATCATCACCTTGGTTTGTGTTGCGGCCCTGACCTTTGCTCTTGTGTTCTCAAAGAAAGGGTCACTCTCTGATGACTTAAATAAAGAAAGCCATGCTCAGTATGATCCAGCCGTAACCGAATGACGCTGATTGGAACCAATTAGCGGTAAGTTGGATTACAATAGAGAAGGTGTTACTTTATGGGAATGTCAGTTGAAGATTTAAGAGCCTCAAAATTTGCACGAAGCTTATTTGCAAAGCGGGGTCTTGACGTCACCCGATGTGACATTCGGGTGAACCACGGCGTTTGCTATATTCGAGGTCAAGTTCAACGAATGAGCGGGATTGTGATCAATGACCTTGAAGCTGAGCTAGAGAATTGTGCCAAGGTCTTAAGAGGCAGGTCCGAGATTAAAGACGTTGTGCTAGACGTGGCTATTCGGCGTTAATCTTCCCAATCTAGGTGTAGTTCCCTGATTGCTTCTCCAACCAAGTAAAAGCTTCCTGTTACCAAAATAGGAAGTTCTTCTTGGTCTGCACGATCCATTGCAAGCTTGATTGCATCATCAAGAGAGCCTGCCTGAAGGACGGGAATGGCCAAGCTCTCAGCTATGTCAAAAACTTCTTGCCGGGGCCGCGAACGATGGTAATGAATCGGTGGCACGATCAGCAGGTCAGTAAGAGGAGCAAGTACTTTGTAGAATTGCTCTGGTAGATGCCCTTGAACCATGTTAGAAATGACGACTGTCCTCTTACTTGTCAGGTCAGGATCACTAAGGAAGGACGCAGCCAAAGATTCCACGCTGTCTCCATTGTGGGCACCGTCAAAAATCCACTGAGTTTTACCAATTCTCTCCTTCTGATACCGGCCTGGTAAGAAAGCTTCTTGTGCGGCAAATTCCACCATTGATTGATTGACTTCCCTGCCGCTTGCAAGCAAACTGCTGATGGCTAAGGCAAAGTTATGAGGTTGCCAGTTGCTGGTTAACTTCTTGGGTATCGCATTAGAATAGCTGCCCCATCGAGACTGGTAGTTTCCATTATCATCAATCCTAAAATCAACTTCCTCTTCATAAATTGGCGATGCCAATTCGTTTGCTCTTCCCACAATAACTTCCCTTGCTTCCGCAGGAAGTTTGCCGATAACAATCGGCCTTTCAGGCTTAATAATTCCTGCTTTCTCAGATGCAATTTCGGCTAGAGAGTTGCCTAAGATGGCTTGGTGATCGAGTCCAATGCTAGAAATGGTGCTGCAGGTAGAGGTCACTACGTTAGTGGCATCCAATCTTCCACCAAGACCGGTTTCTAGAGCAACAGATTGGCAGCCCTTTTGGGCCCATGCCACAAACCCCATAGCGGTCTTGAACTCAAACTCAGTGATGCCTCCAAATTCTGTGCTGGACATTGATTCCGCCACCGGCTGGATCTGTTCCACTAAGCTGGCAAAGTCCTCTTTTGATAACAGTCGGATTCCAATTTGGATTCTTTCCCGAGGGTCAACCACGTAAGGGCTAAAAAAGGCCCCAATGTTCTTGTCTTGTGCATAAAGCAGATACTGCAAAAAGGTGGTTGTTGACCCCTTGCCATTTGTTCCCGCGACATGAAAATAATCGCGAACGGGAGCTTTGAGGTCATTTTGCAAACCAAGCCGAGCACAAAATTCCTCCATGCGGTCAAGACCAAGCCTCCAGCCACGTGGTTCTAAGGAAGCCACGTAAGCTAGAGCCTGCTGGTAGGTCATAATCTAGAACTCGATTTAAGAAGAAGAGGAAGCCAGTTGAGGCACAAGACCACTCTTGGCAATTCGGTCTACGGCTTCCTGCATCCGCTCTCCATTTTTGTCGCCCACTATGGTGAGACTCAAGCGGACGTAACCTTCTCCTTCGGTCCCATAACCATTTCCAGGGATCGCTACAATATGAGCTCTCTTCAGCAGTTCGCCACAGAACTCGGCGGATGTCATATTTGGCTGGGGAACCCTAGCCCAAATATAGAAAGATGCTTTGGGAGAAGAAACATTCCAGCCTATTTTTCTTAACCCGTCAACAAGAATGTTGCGCCTTTGGTGGTAAAGCTTCATCGTTTCTTCATTGTCGAGGTTTTCTAGCGCATAGGCACCTGCCTCCGCAATTGCTGGAAACTGCTTGGAGTCTATGTTTGATTTCAGCTTTGATAGCGTTGAAATGGCATCTGGATTCCCGGCTGCAAATCCAAGCCTCCAACCCGTCATGTTGTACATTTTGCTTAGAGAGTGAAATTCAATTGCTAAGTCCATTCCGCTCGGCTGCTGCAGAATCGTAGGGTGGTTGTATCCATCGTAGGTAACAGTGGCATAGGCCATGTCATTGACGGCAAGGATGTCATATTCTTTGCAGAATTGAAGCAGTTCTCGATAAAACGATTCGGTAGCTACGGCTCCGGTTGGATTATGGGGGTAGCAAACATAAAATAACTTAGCCCTCTTTGCAATGGCAGTTGGAATATCTTGTAGCTGAGGTAAGAAGCCATTTTGCTCTTTGAGGGGAGTTTCATAGACCTCCGCTCCTGCCATCAAAGAGTTGACTTTGTAAACCGTATAACCAGGATTTGGCACAATCGAAACGTCACCAGCGTCCAGATAAGCCCATGCCAAATGAGCAAGTCCTTCTTTGCTGCCAATTAACTGAAGCAGGTTTTTGGAGGGATCAAGATCAACCTGAAAATGCTTCTTATAAAAGGCGGCGGCGGCATCAAGATAAACCGGCCAGCCGGCAGAAGATTCGTCATAACGATGAGTTGCAGGGTTTCGAGCTGAAATTTCTAGAGCGTTGATAATTTGGGGAGGAGTTGGCTGATCGGGATCTCCAATCCCAAGATCAATAACATCTGCCCCAGAGGCAATGGCTTGTGCCTTGATCTTTGAAATCTCAGAAAATAGGTACGGAGGAATAAGATCGAGGCGTTGGGATCGAGTAGGCACCTAAAAAATGTACCTAAATTTGGCACGACTCTTGCCGGCGTTTGGTGTAAATCTGCTTCTATACGGTAAATTATATTGGACTCGGGGTGTGGCGCAGCTTGGTAGCGCACCTGCTTTGGGAGCAGGGGGTCGCAAGTTCGAATCTTGTCGCCCCGACCACTATCAATTCCTAGCAAACTGCTTTAATGGCATGAATATTGCCGATTTTTATCTACAACCGACTTCTGATGAGAAAACCGCTTTACTAAGCGATTTATTGCCATGGGGGCCCGCCAAGAGCGGCTTCGGAGACGGATGTAGAATGATAGATTCGGAATCCAGCAGCTATATGGCCTTGGAGGCTCTCGTGCAATCTGTTGTGTTGTCTCAACGCGCAGCGGCGGGCTGGATCTCACTAAAAATGGGTCGGGGGTTTATCGTTGTCGGCTCGGTTGGCTTTCCCTTCCCTTCTTTTCTCGAAATTGGTTCGCCGGAGTCCAAGGCAATCCTCCATCGGGGGATAACCAAAGAGGTTCGGCCAAAATGGAAAGATAGCCAAGCCAACGAGTATCCAAACTCTAGTTCTTCGGTTCACTTAGGCTGCTTTTTAGAAACCCAATCCGGAATTAAAGGTGTGCTTTCTCTGTTGTTTGCCGATGAAGTTGACGCCAACTTGGCCAGCGAAAGTGCCATTGTCAGTGCGGCTGCGTCCGCTAGATTTTGCATTGAAGCAGCAGAGTCGGCAGCTCAAGTCCGGTCCCGTGTTCATGAGGCAGTAGATCAGAACAAGCGGCTACTCAGGCGCTTACAAGATTTGGAACTTAGCAATACCGATCTTCAAGTTACAAAAGGTGCCCTAGAAACCAAAAATCTGGAGCTTCGCGATCTTGCTGATTTGGATGGTGCCACAGGCTTGCTTAATCAGAGAGCGTTTTACCAAGAACTCTCAGCCAAGGTTCAATCCGGCGCTCAGACCGCGGTGGCGATTATAGATGTTGACAACTTCAAGGCGTATAATGACCAGTTTGGTCATCTCGCCGGTGATGAAGTGCTTCGAAGACTTGGCAACTTGCTCAGAGAAGAATGCGGTCTGGATAGCCTTGCCGCAAGGTACGGTGGCGAAGAATTCGCAATCATTTTTGGCCCAAGATCGGCTGAAAATGCCCTTGATGTCACCAATCACATCAGACAGATGGCAGAAGATATGGAGTGGCCAAACCGCGATATTACATTTACAGCTGGAGTTGCCAAAAACAATCGACTGATTCAAGATGCAAAGGAATTAGTCCATCGAGCCGACCAAGCCCTCTACGTTGGAAAAAGATCAGGCAAGAACAAAGTTCTTGCCTGGGAATAAACAAATTGGCTTTAAAAGCCGCTTAATGAGCTTCTGAGAACCCAATAATGGGTGGTGGAGGCACTTTAACCCCCATGATGTCACCCCAGAGGATCTGATTAAGCTCTAAATCAGGGCCGGTATGTTCAGCAAATCGGTCCATAATTTTTTCACTTTCCTTGGCTCCATAGGCAGAAAGACTGCCAATTTGGTCCGCTATTGACCTTTCCGGTTTGATTGCTTCGTAGGGCTTGGCATTAAGCGGGGAAACCCAAAACCTTCCAATCGGAGCCGCATTGGCATCAAACGAATTCATAGGTGGTAAACCTAGCATAAGTTCGATGGTTCGCAGCATGCTGTCAGTGTTGTAAAAGTGGCTGTCAACATAGCTCTTTTCCAAGTACGGAGAGATCAATAATGCAGTGGATCTGTGGCAATCGACGTGGTCATAGCCTGCCTGGGAGTCATCTTCTAGAATGCAAATGAGGGTGGACTTCCAGAACTTAGAGTGGCTGACCGCCTGAACGATCTCGCCGATGCAATAGTCGTTGTCGGCAACCATGGCTTGGGGTGTATATTCACCGGGGACGGTGCCCATTGTATGGTCTCTCATGATCCTTAGCATCTGCAACTGAGGCATCTTTCCGGACTTTTGCCACTTATGAAAGCTTCGCATCCACTCTTGGAAGCGGCTATTGGCATGATGCTTTCCGTAGTACTTGAGCTGCTTCGGAGCCGAAAAACCATCCTTAACCCACAGGTCACTATCGGCATAGGCTAGGTCAAACTGTCTGAAACTTGGGTCCGTAAGCTTTAAAAGGCTCCGCTTGTTAGCGACCTCTAAATGCTTCCCATCGTCCGTGATATGGCCAGATGAATCAACATAGAATCCAAAGTTTCGAAGTGATTTATGATGCCGTAAGGCGTCGTCCCAAATATATCCATTTGCGGGAGCATTCACATCCCGTAGCCCATGGGTATCTGGAGCCATGTTCGCATTATCACCCTCGAAGTCATAATAGTTGGTGCGTCCCGAGTAATTTGCGGGAGCATTTCTGGTCACGTATTCTGAAGCAATGCCCGCTACTGACCAAGACCACCCATCCGCGCTCACGTCAGAGCAAGTATAGAAGTTGTCGTATAGTCCAAACCTTCTGACCAGCGCATGTTCGTTTGGGGTCACGTCTTCTCCAAACATCGTCAGAGAAGGATCACCGTTGCCACGCTTGATGTCTCCAAAAACTTGATCATAAGTGCGGTTTTCTTTGATGATGTAAATGACGTGCTTGATGCCAGGATTATAAAATCCTCTGCTATTGCCGGTTCGCAAATTAAGGTTTCCTAAAGATTCGGCTGTTAATTTGGGCAAGTTTTGAAGGCAATCTTGGTAGTCAACAACCGTAGCATTGCCCTCTAAAATGTTCAGAACATACCGTCCATGCCCGTTGACCGGTGTTCCATTTGGAACCCTAGTATTTGATCCCTTAGCGTTGGCAACGATAAGAGTCTTTCCATCATGAGACAAATTGAGGCAAGATGGATACCAACCAACTGGAATCAAGCCCACCAAAGTGTTTTTCTTGAGGCTGACAATTCCAACGCTGTTGGCATCGCCCAAGGTCACCAATAGCCGATCATGAGGCGCAATCGCTATTCCTAATGGAGTGGATCCGCTTAAGCTTCTTATTGGTGTGGGGCGCACCAATGTAGTCTGGACAACACGATTGGTCAGCGTATTGATTGTTGAAACCGTGTCGCTGGTTGAATTTGCAGTGAAAAGAAGATGCCGCTTGGGAGCAAAGGTTAAGCCAGTTGGGTTGAGCCCAACCTTGACTTGCTTCATCGCTTGGTTGTGATTGACAACCTCAATGACCCCGTTTCTTTCGCAGCCAATGTAAAAAGATCCGTCCGCATATTGAACTCCGAGCGGATAGGCAGGAATTGATAGTTTTGCAATTTGCTTTCCCGTATTTCCATTATAAAGAAAGGCGATGCCATGATAGTCCGGTCCGTCTTGACCATTGACAACCGCGCAGATTTCATCATTATCAGGGTCAAATCCAATTCCTGCCACTGGTCCGACTTTGATCGTGGAATCGACATTTATTGCAGTTGGTGGAGTTTGTAACTGCCCGGTTGCGGAAACTCGATAATTTAAGACTTGCTCTTGAGGACCGCGAGACACGAGCAAATGAAGGCCGTCTGCCATCGGAGCCCAGCACAAACCATAGTAGAGCCCATCCGGTCCAGGCTTTGGTCCCTTCCCGTTAAAACTTAATTTATCAAGAACCTGTCCCGTTTCGGGGTCAAGGATTGAGAGATTCTCCCGAAAGCCAGAATCGGTCACTGCCAAGAAACGGTGGTCTGGACTTTCCTTCATGTTGCATGGGAAGCTACCAAGATTGACGGTTTTCCCGACGGGAGACAAAAACCGACCCGAAGAGTCAGGGGATGGTTCGCGCTTCGGCGTTTGATGCCTTGGAATCAGGAAGGCCGTGCCAGTAACAGCGGCGGTCATAAAGAGACAAGTTTGAAAAAGATGCTTTGGGTTCATGCCACAGGTTAATCTTACTAGCAAGTTGTTAAGGTCCGCGCAGGTACCCTACATGTTGGGATGGCTATCCTGGCGTCAACTATTAACCTCAATGATGAGGAACATTCCTCGAACCGTTCAGCCACATTGCACCTGCTTGAAGAGTTGGCAAAATGGAAGGAGTGGGCAACAAAAGGAGGTGGAGAGTCCGCCCTTGCCAAGCACAAACAACGGAATAAATTAACAGCAAGGGAACGGATTCATGCCTTGATTGATGAAGGCTCTCCTTTTTTAGAAACCAGCGCTCTGGCCGCCAATGGGCTTTACAAAAATGAAGTCCCTTCTGCAGGGATCGTCACCGGCATCGGCAAAGTATCTGAGCGTCTGTGCATGATCGTTGCCAACGACGCTACCGTCAAAGGAGGAACTTATCACCCGCTGACAGTTAAAAAGCACCTACGAGCCCAAGAAATTGCCCAAGAGAACGGGCTGCCTTGCATTTACTTGGTGGATTCAGGAGGAGCATTTTTACCACTGCAGGCAGAAGTCTTCCCTGATCGAGACCACTTTGGTCGAATTTTTTATAACCAGGCGCTCATGAGCTCAATGGGAATCCCGCAGATTTCCGCAGTTATGGGGTCGTGCACGGCGGGAGGAGCCTATGTTCCTGCCATGAGCGATGAGTCCATTATCGTAAAAGGGACCGGCACAATCTTTTTAGGGGGCCCCCCTTTGGTTAAAGCCGCAACCGGTGAAGACGTAACGGCGGAGGAATTGGGTGGGGCCGACGTCCATACAAGGCTCAGCGGCGTTGCGGACCACTATGCAGAAAGTGATGTGGAAGCCCTTGAAAAAGTACGAACGATCATTTCGCATTTGGGAGCTCTGCCATCCAACCGCTTTCTGACCGACTGGAAGCCCGCCGAACCTCCTCTTTACGATGATAAGGATTTGTATGCCCTGATTCCGCAATCCAGCAAAGCAATAATCCCAATGAGGGAAATCCTCGCGAGGCTTTGTGATGGCTCTCAATTTGACGAATTCAAGGCTAGGTATGGAACAACCTTGATCTGCGGCTTTGCTCGCATCGAAGGTCACTTGGTTGGCATTCTTGCCAATGACGGAATCCTATTTAGCGAGTCTAGCCAAAAGGGAGCCCATTTTATCGAACTCTGCTGTCAACGGCAAATTCCTCTCTTGTTTTTGCAAAACATCAGCGGCTTCATGGTTGGCAAAAAGGCAGAAAACGAGGGCATCGCGCGGCACGGCGCCAAACTCGTGACCGCAGTGAGCACCGCCTCGGTGCCAAAGATCACGGTTATTATCGGAGGCAGTTATGGCGCAGGAAACTATGGCATGTGCGGAAGAGCCTTTGCTCCTCGATTCCTCTACATGTGGCCCAACGCTAAAATTTCGGTTATGGGCGGAGAGCAAGCCGCCAACGTTATGGTCACCGTTCAATCCCAAGCTTCCCTTGCCAAAGGGATGACATTATCGGCAGAAGAAATTGCCGGCATCAAAGACCCCTTACTTGCCAAGTATGCCGAAGAGTCAAGCGCCTATTACTCCACGGCAAGGATCTGGGACGACGGGATCATCGATCCTGTCCATACCCGCACAGTGATTGCCCTTTCTTTGGAAGCAACCACTTGCGGACCTATTCAGCACCAACGAGTTCCTCTCTTTAGGATGTAATCTAGCCAAAGGATGGTGATTTGGCATAGAAATCACCCAAAGTTACGTTCTTAATAGGGAAATGGAAAAAGTTACCAAAACTGACCAGGAGTGGAGAAATGTTCTTACCCCGCAGCAGTATCATGTGCTCAGAGAGAAAGGGACGGAAAGGCCTTTTACTGGCGAATATTGGGACAATCATCAAGAAGGACAGTATCATTGCGCAGGCTGCGGAGAAATCTTGTTCACCTCAAGCCAAAAGTTTGAATCTGGCTGCGGATGGCCCAGCTTTTATGAGTCTCTTGACCCAGAAAAAGTAGAAGAGCACGTGGACAATAGCTTTGGCATGAAAAGAATTGAGGTGACTTGCAAAAAATGTGGCGGCCACTTGGGCCACGTTTTTCCTGATGGACCTCAACCTACCGGCCTTAGGTACTGCATAAATTCGGCCAGCTTGCAGTTTCATCCAGACAAGGACCAAGCACCTCAATCGTAATGGTTCAAGTTGAGGCAGTATCGAAAACCTTTGCTGGCAAGAAAGGGGCAGTTGTATCCGCGCTATCAAATGTAAGCTTCCAAGCAAAGGAAGGCGAAATCTTTGGCTTGATTGGAGACAACGGAGCCGGAAAAACAACCGCCCTTCGCATTATCAGCACTCTCATTGAGCCCACCGAAGGGCGAGCCAAGGTGGGAGGCTACGACTGCAAAACGAATCCAATTGACGTTCGCAAGAACCTAGGCATTCTGTCTGGATCGACTGGTCTATATGGAAGGCTGACTCCGGTTGCCTTGTTGACATACTTTGCAAGGCTTTTTGGTGAGTCTGAATCTACGGTGAAGGCAAAAGTACAAAAGTCGGTAGAGGAGTTTCATATTTCCGAATTTATGGATCGACCTTGTGATCAGCTCAGCACGGGTCAAAAGCAAAGAGTCAGCCTAGCCAGAGCCACCATCCATGACCCGCAAGTTATGCTGATGGATGAGCCAACCAATGGGCTGGATGTTCAATCTAGCCAGGGGGTTCTTGAGTTTGTTGAGAATCTAAGAAAGTCTGGGAAAACCGTGATTTACTGTTCTCACATCATGTCTGAAGTTGAAAGGCTATGTGATAATATAGTGATCCTTCATGAAGGCAAGATTTGTGCTTCAGGAACTGTTGCAGAATTAAAGTCTCAGGTCGGCGAAACATCCATGGAAAAGGCGTTTCTAGCCCTTATCGGCTACAAAGCAGGAGCCAATTCATGAAAGGCTGGCAAATCGTTTACCTCAAAGAGATCAAGGACTACGTGAGCGATAAGCGTATTCGATTCAGCGCGTTTGTCATGCCCATCGTTCTGGTTATCACGATGTTCTACATGTTTGGGACAATTACAAACCTTGTTAGCAAACCTTCGTCACAAGCAATATATGTGTTAGACCAACCCAAATTATCCGGCGAATCAGCCCTTTTTGTTTCTGCTCTTACCAAAGCGGGAATCTCGGTCAAGAACATAAGCGATCTTGAGAAAGGAAAGTCCCAGATTGCCAAGGGATCAATAAAACTTCTCCTCGCTTTTGGTCCCTCAAAACCTGGGCAGATCAATGTCGATGAGTATTTTGACCCCGCCAACGAAGCAGCTCAAGTGACAGTTGGAATGCTAGACGAATCCGTGCGGCAAGCTAACACTAAGGCGGTCCAGGCATTACTGACCGCGAAAGGGATTCCAGATTACTTGGCTCAGCCCTTGAACCTAGTTCAAAAAAAGGTCCACAAAGGGGCTAAGAGCGCAAGCGGGGTTGTGATGGCACTGCTTCCTTATCTGCTTGTGCTTTGGAGCTTTTATGGCGGAATGGGAGCGGTTGGCGAGATTGTCGCCGGCGAAAAGGAGAAAAATACTTTGGAAACGTTGTTAACGGTTCCCCTTTCTCGCACAGCAATTGCTCTCGGCAAACTATTTTCGATGACCACTCTCTGCTTTGTAGGCGCTCTTTCTGCAGTTGTCGGAGTTGTCATTGCCTACCTACTTCCCTTTCAGCAAATGAAGGCTATTACTAAGTCTGGGCTTGGAATCCATCCTCAGTCGTTTCTCATCATGATTCTAGTGCTGCTTCCCACCGCGCTAATGTTCTCTGCCCTCATGGTATCCATTAGCACGAGAGCGAGAAACATCCGTGAGGCAATGACTCAGCTTTCGGTCTTAAGTACAGTCGTCATTTTGCCGGCCGTATTCAGCCAGTTCATTGGCCTGACGGACTTTGCTCGCTCAACTTGGGTCTCCTTTATTCCCGTACTAAACACTGCCAATACGATTCGGTTGTCTTTGTCGGGAGACATGCCTCTGACCGCGGTGGCAGCAACTATTCTTGTCAACGGCTCCATTGGTCTTATCTTTTTGTTTGTAACAAAAAGACTTTTTGCTAAAGAGACGGTGCTGGCAAGAATTTAAGTAGCTTGATTAGCCACCGGTTGAAAGGCCAGAGGATAAGCTGTTCGAAGTATTTGCGGTTGCGCTTGAACTTGTTGAACTGAGCAAGCTTGTTAAGCCGGCCCCCTGTTGCTGATACTGAGCAATCATGTTCTCCATGTTTGCAAATTCGGCAGTCAGTTGCTGTTGCTCTTGATTAAGCTGGTCTTGCAAGTTGGTAATTTGACTGTTGATATCGTTAATCTGATTAGTAAAGGACTGCAAATCTTGAGTGATGTAACCAGAAGACGGGTCTGTCATATTGGCAACCATACTTTGGACCTCGGTTGCGATTCCAGATGAATAAGTTAAGGATCCAACCGCTCCGGTAGCTGAACCGGTGTATTGAATTTGCAATCCATCGGTGGTAGCATTTCCGGAATTGCCAACTAAGTACTGCCCGTTGCCAGTAGCAGTTTCTCCGTTGATTGTTCCGGCAACATCCACTCCGGCCACTACTGTCGCTTGGCCGGTGGTGCCAATTCCACTGTTATTTGATGCTGCCGCTTGGTTGGAGACCACCGAGAAGTTGCTTTGGGCGCCATACATCTTGCTGGTAATGACCAATTGGCCGTTAGATACGGATGCCACAACTAAGTTTTGCAAGGTTGGATCGGAGTTGATCTTGGCAACAGTTTGAGCCTGAGTGCTGTTAATATCCAAGGTAAGCGCATAAGGGCTTGATCCAATCAAAGTGCCGGAGAAAGTCAAAGTCTCGCTGGCAGGATTTGCAGTTGTTTGGGCTACGCTTGCAGTTGCTGAACTCTGAGTAGCGGCTTGTGAAATATTGATAGCATAGGCACTGCCGGTAGAATGGGATTTGTCGGTACTGGTCACGTACTGAATCTGCGGATTTGTTGATACCCCAGAAGCGGCAAACACGTTAGCGACTGCCTGAGGGTTGGTGCTCATGGCGTTGTTAAGGGTTGTTTGATCAACGGTTAGATTCCCATTCTGGTCCAATGAAAAGCCAAGCTGCGCCAAATTTGTGTACTGACCAGTCAACCCGGGAACATTCGAGAACAATGACGCGGAAAGCTGTGATGTCACTTCCTGGGTTGTAAAATCGCCAAAGAGCGGACCGGTTTGATACGTCGTGGGATTCATCTGGCTGTTCTGGGCAACAAATCCAACGATCGCATTGTAGGCACTGACAAAGTTTTGGATATTGTTATTGATGCCGGAAGTATCAGTAGAAAGAGATATTGTAGAACTTGCAGGACTAGAGCTTGTGCCTTTCAGGAGCGTTAGCGATACACCAGGAATAGCACTTGTGACCGTATTGGAACTGCTTGTTAGGTTCACTCCGTCAAGTGAATACTTGGCATCCGCTCCTGCTACCAACTGGTTTCCCGTAGACGACTGGAGGATGCCAATGGCCCCGAGCAAGTTATTTGGGTCGGCAAATGTCGGGGTTGAACTTGCTCCCGTTATCTGCAAACTATAGCTGGTTGTGCCGTTGGTTGTTGTTGAAGCCACGGTTGCAGTGGCTCCGGAACCTGAACTGTTGATTTTGTCGGCGACTGACTGCAACGAATCAGTAGAGTAGTCAACTGAGATGTTCGTTCCATTAACCGTGATGGTTCCCGCCGTATTTGCCGTCATGCCCAGCAAACTGCCAATTGATGACGAACTGGAAGACAGGCCGTAGCTTTGGGCTCCATTTGTAATGGCTTGCCTCACGCTGGCGCTGCCAGTCACGATCCCAAGTGAATTGAGAACCCCACCGCTCACGTCCGACATCTGAATGGCATTGGACGCTCCCGTTGCGTTAGAAGTAATCGTCAAATAAGAATTACCAGTTCCCCCATTGATGAGGCTTGCGGTGACCGCGGCACCGCTGGAGTTGATAGACTGAGCAATTGTGGTGAGGGAGTCGCTGGCAGAAACATTAACTGAATGGCCATCAATAACAAAGGTTCCAGATAGGTTCAAGGCACTGGTTGTATCGTTCTGGGCTGAAGTCGCTACTTTTTGTGCGGTTGCCAATCCCGATACAACCAGGTTATAGACGCCTTGCTGAGCACCGGCACCTGCGGTTACGTTGGCAACCGTCGTGTCACTGCTGGTTGCAGCTACGGCTTGGAAGTCTGCCTGAGTTGACAGAGCCTGACCGGCGCTGGCAAAGGCTTGGACATCAGCTTGAAGCTGCTGCACAGCAGATTGCTGAGTTGTAATGGTTTGCTCTTGATTTTGAAGGTTTGTGATGGGCTGCTGACCAAGCTGAAGCAACTTAGAAATGATGCTTTGAGTATTGACACCACTGGCTAGGCCAGAAAATGTAATTCCGCTAACTGGTCCGGTTGAGCTCATTGTTTTACGCCGCCAATTGACTGACGACCCCTTTCATTGATTCCACTTTATGTTGAACTTCATCGATAAGCTGCTTCATTTGACCAGACTCAAAATTGAGCCACTCTGCCGCAACAGGATCGATGAGAGGTGAATACGGATATTCGTCTCTCTCATAAAGATATTTGGTAATTTCGTCTCCGATATGAAGAGGAAAACAAAGAACTTCTGATTCTAAGGTAAACGGCCCTTCATGAGATTCAATCAGCCCGCACAGGGCATTCGGCAGGTTCCAAATTCGGCAAATTTCTCCACCAATTTGGTCATGGGTGACGCCTAAGATCTCTCGTTCAACAAGGTAAAGAGGTCGACGGTCTTCTGCCCATGAAGTTAGCACTTCGTTGTAAAACTCGGGAAAGTTGGCGAAAAGAAAGAGCTTGCCAATATCGTGAAGCAGTCCACCGACAAAGAGGACATCAAGGTCAAGGGCTCTGATTTTCTTATTAACGCCAATTAAATGAGTTGCGTGGGCAGTTGCAAACGAGTGAAGCCAGAACTTAGAAAGACCACCTTTATCGAACTGGGTCTTGGAAATGGCGGACACTGCACTCATGCCAAGAACGATGTTTCGAATTTGCATGACCCCAAGAAGAACACAAGCTTGGTTTAAGCTAGAAACATTTCCGGGCAGGCCATAATAAGCCGAGTTAACAACTCGCAGGGCCTTAGCCGCAATCGCTGGGTCTGCTTGCAATATCGCTTCTAGTTTAGAAGGTGACGCATCTGGTTTTTCGGATTCGGCAAGGACCTTATTAGCAACAGCTGGAAGTGGGGGCAAATCGCCCAAGGATCGAAGAATGGCTTTGCGTGCAAACGCGGTTGATGGAATTACGCTCAAAGAAGTCTCCTGCTTACATTATTGGCATCACCCAATCCAAAATTTACATAGCGTTTTAACTAGTAAACTAAGATCGTGCCAAGGATCAAACTTGTTGCAGTTGACATAGACGGCACCCTTGCAGACTCCAGCAGAGCCGTTTCAGTGGCAAATCGAAACGCAATCCAGGATCTAAAAAGCCAGGGAATCATTGTTGTTCTGGCAAGCGGGAGAATTGGCTGGAGTGTCGAGACGTTTCAAAGAGCGGTGGGGTTAGAAGGCTATCCGTTCATTGGGACCAATGGCTGTGAAGTTGTCTCCTGGAATCAAACTCGTATCCAAGAAAGCTGGTTGGGCCAAGATCACAAAAAGATTGCCGTTACCATCAGCCAAAAAGAAGATATCCATATGAACGGGTACGCACCCGCCGACCTTTACTTCACTAAGAATGGCAAATTTGCAGAAATCTACAAGAGCCGAGTTTCTGGCGCCAACCCCGTGATTGTTGAGCCCCAAACGTTTCTGAATGTAGACTTACTAAAAGTTCTCTTTATTGCCGACCCGAGTCATATTGATTCCGTTCTCGATCAATATCAAGGTGAATTTGAATCTGGAAAAGTTGAGCTCACTCGAAGCGAGCCTGAATATCTGGAATTCCTCCCCTCGGGAGCTTCAAAAGGAACCGGTCTACAGTATCTGTGCCAAGTACTTGGCATCAACCAAGCAGAAGTTGCCGCGATCGGCGATTATTATAATGATCTGGAGATGCTAGAGTGGGCTGGGTTTTCCGGCGCAATGGGAAACGCTCCAACCGACCTTAAGTCCAAGGTTGATGTGGTTGTTCAAGACAACACCTCTAGCGGGGTTGCCGAGTTCTTGGCAATGGTTTCCGCTCCTGAGCCTGTTTAATCACTTCGAACGGCGCGATCATGAGCAATCAGAATTCCATGTAAAGTCAAGTTTGGAAGATAATCTCCAAGGGCCTGGCAAACTTCCTTAAACAGAGATCCTAATCCGCCGGTTACAAGAACTTCCGCCCCTCCAAGTTCAAAGGATATCTGGGTAGCAAGTCCATCAATTCCATGAGCATAGCCAAGTACTAGGCCGCTCCGAATCGCATCTGGGGTATTTCTGCCAATGGCTTGCTCCGGTGCAGACAGAGAAATGTGAGGAAGCTTTGAGGTCCTTTCAAACAAGGAGGCGGCGGCCACTCTTGGACCTGGCAATATAGCACCGCCTAAGTACCTTCCTTCTTTGTCGATTGCGTCAAAAGTTGTTGCCGTGCCAAAATCCACAATGACCAATGGCGGCTTTTTGATTTGGAGAGCGGCCAGAGCGTTTGCAATTCGGTCGGCACCGACTGCCGATGGAGTCTCGTACAAGATTTCAATCCCCAAATTCTGCTCTGGCTGCAAAAAGTATGGCTTGCATAGCAGCCAGTTTTGGCTAAAGCTTTCCAGGGCCCGGTCCAAAGACGGGACTACACTGGCGATAGAAACGTCTTCAAATATGGGCCGCGTATGAAACCGGTGGAAGTACATCCCAAAGAATTCAGCTCCGATTTGATCTTCAGTTTTGTCTCGATCGGTTTTGGTTCGGAAAACAGCTTCCCATTTGCCAAAATTGTAAATCCCAAAACAAACGTGGGAATTTCCTGCGTCAATCGCCAAGCGCATGAGTCAAATCAACCTCACTCTCAATTTCCGCCCCCAGATGGTTCTTCATCACTTTGACCAGCAAACTAGAAACTTCGTTGCGCGCTGCGATGCTTTTGGCCTCAATCATCAGTCTAAGAATCGGCTGGGTTCCACTTGCCCTCAAATTGACCCTTCCAAGGCCACCCAGCTCGGCTTGAGCATTTTTGACTGCATCCACCACAACTTGATTTTGATCCCATCCCCGCGCATCTTTAACCTTCAAATTATAAAGGGTCTGCGGCCAAGACTCATAGAAATCATGGACTTCCGATGCCTTGAGTCCAGTTTCACTGAGTATTTTGATGAACTCTATTGCGGTCATTATGCCATCACCAGTTGGACCGTGATGCGGAATGATGATGTGACCGCTTTGCTCACCACCTGCCGGAGAATGAGATTGTTCAACCAGTTGTTGAACATATTTATCACCAACCTTCGCTTGAAGAAGCTCGACTCCAATACCGTTCAAGTACTCTTTAAGCCCTCCATTAGACATTACGGTTCCCACCACAGACTTTGCTGAAAGGCCGTGTTTACGCAACCGAAAGGCGAAAGCCGCCAAGAACCGATCTCCGTTAATGAGCCTGCCTTTTTCATCTGAAAACACGCATCTGTCGGCATCCCCGTCAAAAGCAATGCCAAGATCGGCATTGAGTTCTAATGTCTTTTGTTGGACAACTTGAGGCTTGGTTGCACCCCCAGTGTGGTTGATATTAAGGCCATCTGGCTCACATCCAATTTTGATAACCTCCATTCCAAGCTCTTTCAAGAGTCTCGGTGCCAGTTCATAAGAGGCGCCATTAGCACAGTCCACTACAACCTTTAGATTCTTGAGTGGCCTATCTGCAGCCGCTTTGAGGTGCCAAAAATATCCATCCCTGATTTCAGCCCCCTCTGCTGTCGAACCTAGACCCGTCCCAACTGGACGATTAAACTTATGGCCTTCAAAGAGAGACTCAGCCTCTGACTCAATCTCTTCCATGAGCTTTTTGCCATCGGGACCAAAAAACTTGATCCCGTTGTCTTGGGCGGGGTTATGGCTTGCGGAAATAACAACCCCAAGAGAAAAGTCTCCCCGCCGAACTGCATAACTAGCGGCAGGAGTCGGTAGAACGCCTCCGTTGGTCACATTCCAGCCCGCAGCAAGAAAAGCTGAAGAGATGGAAAGCTGTAGCATTTCACCGCTTTGCCTTGTGTCTCGAATGATAATGGCGCGTTTCTGAAATCCGCGAGCCGTGCAAACTTCTGCAATTGCCGATCCCGCTTTGATCGCTAATTCTGGGGTCAGGATCTGATTCGCAATTCCTCGGATGCCATCGGTACCAAAGTACGGCTTGCTCACGACTTTTTGGAAACTTTAACCCGTGCGGGGCGAATCACTTTGTCAGCAAGTTTGTAACCCGATGCAAGTTCCGCTGTCACCGTATTTTCATCGTGCTCTTCAGAAACTTCCACCGAAATAGCTTCATGAAGCTCGGGGTCAAATGGCCTTCCATGAGAATCGATCTTTTTCACACCATGCTGCTCTAGCATTTGCCGAAGCTGCCTCTCGATGAGTTTGATCCCTTCAATGACGGATTCTAGTGTGGCACCGGAATCTACGGCTGTGATCGTTCGCTCAAAATTATCCAAAACACCGATCAAATCAAGAACAACAGATTCCTTCGCGGAGGTTCTCAGTGCCTGCTTATCTGCCTCAACTCGCTTTCTATAGTTTTGAAAGTCAGCCAGTGAGCGTAGCAACTGATCTTTATAAGAATCTCGTTCCGCTTCAACTTTTAACAAAGTCTCTTGCAAGGCATTCATCTCACCGGAACCTGAGCTGTTTTCATTGCTCGATGCCTCAGCGGTGGTGCCAGAATCAGGATTTTCAGTCACCTGGTTAGGGGTGCTTTCGTTGCTTTTTTCGTGTTTCAATGTTGCTATTTTACCGCTTGAGGACCCTGATTTGATACCTCTAGGCAAGAGAAGTAGGTCTTCTGTCACTGGCAATAAACAACCCGAAAAGGACAAGCGCAGTGCCGATTAAAAACGAAATCCCTAATCTCTCTTTTAAAAGTGCCATCGCAAAGAGGCCGGTCCAGATTGGCAGCAGCATTTGATACCGTGTTGTTCGGCTAGGGCCAATTTGGCTAACTCCCTTATAAAACAGCGTAAAGCCAACAATTCCAGAAAATATGGCGCTGTAAAGCATTCCTAACCAAGAGGAAACCCAGATATGCCTCCAATCCATTCTGGTAACCGGAATGATGCCATAAGCAAAAAGAAGGGGGAAAGCACCGGTCATGCTTAGAGTAAAAAGCCTCAATGAGCTATAGTTCTTGTGCAATTTTGGCATCATTAACGCCGCGTGGGTCCACAGCAAAACCGATCCTAAGACCAAAAGATTGCCAATCGCATGGCTGCCGGTGCTTGCATTCAATGGAAATTCCACAACTCCGATTCCTCCCAGTCCCAAAAGAATTCCGAAGAAGGTTTTGAGTCTCCAGCCTTCTCGCTTCATAAAACACGCGCCGATGGCTGTGAATAAGGGGGCGCTTGAAAACACGAGGGCACCCTCTGGCGGGATAGTCAGGTTCATTCCATTCATAAACACCACCATATAGACACCCATATTGACAAATCCAAGGTAAAGAACTTGCCATGCGTCCTCTTTCTGCAGCGGAGTGAGGTCTTTTTTGACAAGGCAAACAATCCACAATCCAGCCCACATAATGAGAAACCGAAAAAGGAGCGCGGCTGGGACCGTCCACGAGAGAAAAATGAACTTGAGGGAGACGTAGTTTAGCCCCCAAATCATAATCGCAAAGAATGCAAAAGAATTTAGTCCAACACGGAGGTTCTGTGGGGATCCCGTTGGAGACTCAGGTTTTGCATCAACTTCCAGTTCCACCCCTTTTTAGTTTACGGCAGAAGTTAGATTGTTAACTAAACCGGCCCAGACCATACGGTCAATTGCCATGGGCTTTCTCAGACAAGAATTCAGGGAGTTTAGCTCTCCATCCCCCGCGACCATGAGTCCCCGCAGTTAGATATCCGGTTACCTTGTTGGCTACGATACTATAAACCGGCGCGCCCGGCAGATTGGCACCGTACCGATACCAATGACCGCCGCCGGTCGTGGAGACAAAGACTCCAACATCGGTAGCCACAAAAACCGTTGAGGGATTCAATGGATCAAGACAAATTTGATGCACTTCAACAGGAGGAATACCCTCCGAAATATCTGTCCAATGAGCCCCTGCATCGGTAGTTTTCCACAAGGAATGGTACAAGAACGTTGAGATTCCAAGATAGGCTATACGGGCATTGTTGGGGTCAATACAGATTGTTGAAATATAGGCTTTGGGAATCCCTGTGTCGATTTGGTACCATTGCTTGCCTAGGTTCGGAGTTACCCAAACTTTCCCAACCGACGTGCCAGCGTAGATGACACTCGAATTGTTGGGGGCAATTGTCACCGCCGAAACAAGTCCGCCACCAAGAGGCGGGCTAATCGGCTTCCAAGACTTCTCGCCGTTGGTGGACCGATAGACTCGTGTTGTGCCTGTCACCAAGACTTCAGGATTCTGGGGATCAAGGTTAAACGGGGTGTAAAAAAGAGCCCCTTCCTTCCGATTGATCCCTTTGGTCATGCCCCATCGCCAATTCTTACCCGCATCCATCGTCTTATAAAGCGCAAGGTCTACGTATTCAGCATAGACAATATTGGGGTTTGCGGGATCAACCATCGTATAGCCTCCGTCACCCGCTTCAACGTTGGGCCAAAAGTAATTTCCTGTAAATTTCAGGGTGCCATTGTCTTGGGTACCACCATACGCAATTCCAGGATCAGTGGGGTGAACATCAAGATAAACAAATTGAACGGTAGCCAAATCTTTGTTGCGTGGCTCCCAAGTTTCGCCTAAATTTGGGGACTTGAAGATTCCACCATCGGTGCAAAGGTAAAGAGTATGAGGAGACTTAGGATCAAAGGCTATCCAGTGGTGATCGGGGTGAACTTTTCCATCGCCATAAGCTCTTGTAATGTCAATGAAACTGTGCCCTCCATCTTCACTTCGGTAGGTGGTTGTTCCGCAAAGAAAGATGATGTTCGGATTGTCGGGGCAAACCGCTACCACATTGTAATACCAAGCCGAGCCTCCTGCGTAACTTGGTGCGTTGGGCAGTTCCGTCCAAGTTTCCCCGAAATCTTCTGTCTTCAAAAACCCGAGCAAGCCCTTGTTGGTAGCAAGTCCACTGTACATTGCCACATAGAGAACATTGGGATACTTTGCACACTGTCCAAATTGCAGCCGGCCAAGGTCCATACCCGCAATGTCCAAGTTTCCGCCAAGTTTCTTCCAAGAATTGCCTCCGTCTGTAGACCGGTAAATTCCATTTTCTGGTGAACCATGTGCAAATCCAATTGCTGCCAACAGCTGATTTGGTGATTGTGGATTGATGGCAACGTCAGTTGCATCACCTGGCAACAGAGTGACCCAAGTTTGACCATGATCGGTTGAGCGCATAACCCCGCGCGTGGTTGCTGCATAGATCATCCCGCTCACTTGGGGATTTCCGATAATCCGAGAAAACCTTTGGCCAGAAAAAACCTTCTGAGCAAGCAGTTCCCAATGGATGCCGTTGTCCTCACTGCGCATCAATCCAGACCCCGCAAAGCTATCGGCACTGTTGTTTTGCTCGCCCTGGCCCGCGTAAATGATATTGGGGTTATGAGGGTCAATGGCAATCGTTCCGTAGCTTAAGGACGGGGCAAAGTCAGCCACTGGGCTCCAATTGCTTCCACCGTTGTCGGAGCGCCAAATGCCACCCGAAGCGGCGGTTGCAAAGAGCAAGTTGGAATCCTGAGGCGACACGACGATTGACGTCATACGCCCTGCGTTTAAGGTGTCATTCCACCCTCTTAAGATCATGCCTGGTCCCATTTCTTGCCAAGATACACTGGGACCGCCATGTACGTGAAACAGCGGCAAGGAACGCGTTTTATACCAAGCCAAAAATTGGGCAGGCTGGGGCCTAGATGACTGCCCGGCTGCCAACGCAGCTAGGCAGCCAAGGGCTACGCTAATCGCAATACGAAACCGCATGTCCTTACGGTTGGTCGTTGGGGTAGATGGGCACTGGTGGTGAACCGGCCGCGTTCGCGCTAATATAGGTTTGATAGGTGTAATGGATAATCGTTGGCTTTCCACTTGCAACTGAGACTTTCCACTTGACGTCATTGACCGTGTTAGCTTCTCCACTGAGGACCTGGGTGTTACCAATGACACCACTATGAGACAAGGACATCACCTTGCCTCGGATGGTCTTTGTGATGGTCATTTCAACCGGATGCGAGCGGTGAGCGTCAATGGTCAAGGTTCCTTCCATGGTTACAGGGATATAGTCATCTTTTCCAATCCGCACAGTTCCGCCTCTTTTCAGTTCAATTTCATGACGGCGGACATGAACTCCAATGCCTTCTGCAAGGCTAATTTTTGCCATTCCTCCCGATGGAACATAGGTCAAAGTATCTTGCCCTACTGCCTTGCCATTATCAATCACTAAAACCGAACCGGTTGTTAGAGGCTCATCAAGGGTGTTCTTAAATTGCAAGAGGTACTTTACCGAATCACCGTCTGCATTCCACATATATTCGGGATGCGCGGGTCCTGTTGATTGTGCCAAAGTCATCATTGCCACATCGCCCTTTGCCAAGTGCACATGGGGCTTAACGTAGTAATACAACTCGCCGGCTCGATCAACAGTTGTGCTTGCTCCCATCGATGGAGCTGAACTTGCCATCTCGTCGGGCTCTGTGGCTGCTTTTCTGCCGTCTTTCTTGCTTATCGTTATAGAACTGGCATGGGCTGCGTCATCCAAAGACACCGATCCCAACAAGTCATTGATGCCTCGTTGAGTGACAAAGGGCGATCCAACCACGAAATTCAGTTTGGTGCCATTAAAATCTTGAACCGAGTTGGCAAGAGACGCCCGCAGGTCTAGCTTTCCAATCCCATTCCGAACGTCCATCACATAACTTGGCTGCCACCGAACACCTTCTTCTAGGTAAGCAACCCGCAGACCAATCACAGCATCTTTGTTGACGCCCGATACGTGGACTTTGAGAGGAAAACCGTCTAGTTTAACTTTCTGAATGTTCCCATAGGGGATGCCACTGTATCCAGAGCCATTGTCTAGCAGGAGCATGTCATCCAGCAATCGGTTCAAAGCTCCCGTAAAACTTTGACCGTTTTTCAATGTGATCGTAAAATTGAGGCCGACTTTGTCGCCAAGAGCTGCCTTGAGGCCCGCCGCATCTTTGAACGAGATATCGTTTGACTTTGTTGCAATGACTTCATCCACATTTGCAGCCGGATTGGTGCTGTAAACCCAAACCGTCCCATCTATGGCATCAGGCAGGAAGTTGGCGGTGGCCCATCCGTCTTCTAGCTTAACACTGCCTTTCTTAACAAAATAGCCGTATCCATCTCTGAATATCGAAACACTCTCAAGGTGTGGCTTGAAGGTCATGTTCGTCGGAGCGGCTACAAAAAGCGCCGCGGTTGCTGCAAGTAGGTTGATCATGCTTTCATCAAGTCAGTCTGCTTCCAAAGGACAAAGATTGACTACGCTAAACTTTACTCCAATCTTGCCTAGAAATGGTTCCCTGCCAAACAGAGGTTCTCTACATAAAAAATCTGAATTGGGCAGAACACTGGCGGGTGTTTAAAGAAGTCCTCTTTTACGCCGATGTCTGCGGCTTATTCCAAGTTGGCCACCGCGAGCCTTGCGCACTCAAGTTGGCGGGGTCCAAGTTTGCTCTTGACTTCATTGAAGAAATCAGCAACCCCGCCTGCTCAGGGATTTCGACCTTGGATTGCCATCCCCCAAATTCAGCTTCAAGCCAGTTCACATCGAACTTACCTCGTTGAAAGTCTGGATTTTCTAAAATGCCCAACAAATAAGGGATGTTCGTATGAACGCCAAGTATATGGAAGTCTTTTAAAGCCGCTGAAGAACGTTCCAGAGCTTCCTGACGGGTTTTGCCAAACACTATGAGTTTGGCTAACAGAGAGTCGTAGTAGCGGGATACCTCGTCCCCAGTTTGGAAACCAGAATCCACCCTGATTCCAGGGCCAGTAGGCGGAGCAAAGCACTCTATTTTGCCGATACTGGGCATGAATCCATTGCTGGGATCCTCGGCAATAATCCGAAATTCAATAGCATGACCACGCAGTCCGTCTCGGTTGCCAGATGTTATCAAGTGGTCGACTTCAATGGGAACCTGATCGGCAATCTCAATCTGTATCCGAACCAAATCAAGACCCGTCACCAGTTCAGTCACTGGATGTTCAACTTGCAGCCGCGCATTGACCTCTAAAAAATAAAACTCGTGAGTGTCTTCATCGACTAAAAATTCAGCAGTCGCAACACCCTGGTAGTCAGCACCTTGGATCATTTTTACTGCCGAATCCCTCATTTTTGGCCAAATATTCTCGCCGAAACCTGCAAGCACGGCACCTGCCTCTTCAACAACTTTTTGTCGTCTTCTCTGAAGGGAGCATTCTCGCTCGTAAAGCGCGTAAATGCCACCGTGATGATCGGCAGCAATCTGAACTTCTATGTGTCGGGGCTTAGCCACAAGCTTTTCAACCATGAGTTCGCCATCCCCAAATGACCGGACCGCTTCGTCTCTTGCAGCCACAAACTGCTGATCAAAATCGTCTTGAGAAGCTACCTGCCTCATTCCTCTACCTCCGCCACCGGCTGACGCCTTGAGCAGAATAGGAAATCCAATTTGACACGCCGCTGATTTGAGGACTTCTTGGCTGGCGCCTGGTTTAAAATGACCAGGAACAAGTGGCACTCCCAACTGTTCTGCCATCATTTTTGCCTCAACTTTATTGCCAAGCCGACGCATGGCTTTGGGGCTAGGCCCCAAAAAGATAAGACCTGCTTTTTGGCACGCCTGAACAAATTCTGGACGCTCGCTTAAAAAGCCGTAACCAGGGTGAACAGCCTGACACTCAGACGAAGCGGCGGCTGTCACAACTTTCTCGATGTCCAAATAAGATTCCAGTGCTGTATTGCCGCCAAGAGGAAAAACCTCATCCGCAAGCTTGGCGGCAAGGCTGACTTCATCACACTCGCTGGCACCGAGAACGGATCGGATGCCCATTGCGCGAAGCGTTCGAATAATTCGAACCGCAATTTCGCCTCGATTGGCAATAAACACCTTCTTAATCAATTGCTTTCTCCATGGCGATTTGAGCTTAATGGCCACTTGACAACAAACGATGCAGGCCTACGCTCTAAGAAGGCTGATGTGCCCTCCTTCCCTTCACTTCTTGCCCGAGCTTGGGCTAACCTAGTCGCGGCTTCAATGGCACCAAGCGGCTCTTCTAGGGTCAATCGCCTTGCATCACGAATCGCTTCCGGTCCGCAGCTGAGCACAGATTGAATCAAGCCTTCAAGGACCTCATCTATTTTCTCGGCGGCACAAACGTGACTTAGAAGACCAATTTCGTAGGCTCTCTGGCCGTTAAACTGAATGCCGGTTGTGAATAAGGTGCGGGCATGACCAGAGCCGATTTTTGCAATCACGTATGGAGAAATTGTTGCCGGGATGAGGCCGAGTTTGACTTCAGAAAAACTAAAAAGGGTGTCAAAGGTTGCCAACGCGCAATCGGCAGCGGCAATAATTCCGCCCCCACCGCCAAAAGCATGACCATGGGCTTTAACGATGGTGACCGGAGCAGACTCGGCAATCGTCTTAAAGAGAAACGCGATTGACTTGGCATCTTCATCATTTTCCTCGGCTGAACAGTTGGCGGCTTGACGCATCCACTCGAGGTCTCCACCAGCACAAAAAGACTTTCCTTCGCCTTGCAAGACAACAACTCGGCAACCCACATGAAGACGGTCAAACGCTGATTGAAGGGCGTCAATAAGCTCGCGATTCAGTGCGTTCCGAACCTCAGGTCGGTTGAGGGTCATTGTCACAACCGGGCCATTGGCCTCCACTTTGAGCATAGGTCAAGATTACCGCCCACGCCGCTTTTAGGCACATTCAATGCTTGATATCATAAATTCAGCCTAGGTTTGGTTAACTAGATAGGTGATGGAGCAAACTTTGGTATCGCAGCCCTACCGGATCAGCCGTACAGAGCTAGCAAGAACCGGAGCCGTTCAATACATTCGCACCTTTTGGTTTCTTTTGATTGGAATTCCAATCACAGGAATTTGTCTCTTCGTTTTCATCCACACCCGGCTCGGCTTAGCTGCGGGGACGGTTTGCCTTCTTTGGCCAATCTCAATTCCAGGACGCATTTTAATTGTCTCGTGGCGAAAAACCGGAGTCTTGCAAGGGCAAACAGTGGCGGAGGTCTCCACCCACGAAATGGTCATTAAGTCTTTTGACGGATCGAAGGGTACGCGCATACCTCGTCATTGGCTAAGAAAATTCTGGACATTTGGAGACTTGTATGTTCTGGAAGGGGGTCGCTTTCAGTTTGTGCTGGTCCGCAGATCTGCATTTACGCCTCAGCAGCAAGCGTCGGTTACCTCGATACTTCAGGAATGGGTTGAAACGAGGCTGAAAGCTCCGCAAGAGCCAAATCCTGAGTCCAATTCAAGCTAATTGGAGTTATCGAAACATATCCCTCTTCGATCGCAAGAAGGTCGGAGCCAGGTTCTGCGGTTCCAACAATGTTTGCGCCTCCTTGCCAAAAATAGGGCTTTCCCCAAGGGTCTTCCCTCATTTCCACTCGATCTTCATAAACCCTGCCTCCCATTTTGGTAAACCGGACTCCTTTGACTTCGCTCAAAGGCACAGCAGGAACATTGACGTTCAGAAATGTACGAGGAGGCAACGGTAAAGACAAAAGCCAACGGATATTGTGGCGCAGCCAAAGAGACCCTGTTTCAAAGTGAAACTCTTTTTTGCTTTTTAATGGCGCCATGCTGAAGGCTAAGGATGGGATGCCGTTTAAGCACCCTTCCATGGCTCCTCCAACCGTTCCCGAGTACGTGATGTCGAACCCGAGGTTTGGCCCATGATTAAACCCGCTGAGAATAAGATCACAACCCTCTGGAAAGATCACCGATAGACCAACATTCACGCAGTCAACAGGGACACCCGAAACCGCGAGAGCAGGAACCGGCATTCCCGCGATAGGTTGAATGCGCAGGGGATCTGCCATGGTCATCGAATGGCCACACGCCGATCTTTCTCGGTCTGGGGCTACAATCTGCACATCGCCGAGATCATGAACCGCGTCGGCAAGAGCGCGAATGCCATGGGCGTGAACGCCGTCGTCATTGGTTAAAAGGACTTTCAAATCAAAACGGCTTGATCAATCGAACATGTTGAAGATTGAAATACATCACTTCTCGGTCGCCTTTTTGGACTTTAATAATCTGCCCCTCAATCGCCTCAACTCTGACAACCTCTTGCACGGATTGGTCTCCTGCGTTTGAAAATATGGTGACTTTCTGGCCAACTAGCTCTTTTAGCATTTCCATCATTAGATTGTGCCGTAAACGGTTTTGCCATCGCATTTAAGCTCTTGGCAGGCAAGGATTACACGCTGCTTCATGGATTCTTCAGCCTTCTTGCTCCATGTCCGAGGGTCATACTGCTTTTTGTCACCCATTTCGCCATCGACCCTCAGCACCCCATCATAATTTTTGAGCATGTGATTGGCAACCGGACGTGAGTACGCATATTGGCAGTCCGTATCCACATTCATTTTAACAACGCCATACCCAATTGCCGCATGAATATCATCAAGGTCGGACCCGCTTCCGCCGTGAAAAACCAGCTTCATCCTTGCTGCCTTGCCGTGTCTTTCCATAACAAGGTCATTACCCAGCTTTAACACTTCCGGTTTCAACTTAACGTTCCCCGGTTTGTACACCCCATGGACATTTCCAAAGGCAGCCGCTAATGTGAACTGACCTCGAGATGAAAGAGCCTCAAACGCAAGTAGCATGTCTTCTGGTGTTGTATAGAGCTTATGATGCTCAACTCCTGTGTTGTCGAGGCCATCTTCTTCTCCTCCCACAACACCGATCTCAACTTCCAACACGAGTTCTTCGGCGGCGCATTCATTTAAAAGCTCCTGGGCGATTTTTAGATTCTCGCTCATAGGAAGTTCGCTTCCATCGAACATGTGCCCATTGAAAAGGTTGGGAAGCCCTTTTTCTCTTCGAGATCTTGTCTCCGCTATAAGAGGCCGCACAAATGTATCAACCTTTCCCGGAACACAGTGGTCCGTGGTTAATGCCACAAAAACTGGCAACTTGGCACTGACTCGGTGAGCATGCTCGGCCAAGCTTATGGCCCCTAACGCCATGTCCTTGGCGGGTCCGCTGGCAAATTCCCCTCCACCTGTGCTGACTTGAACGATTCCGTCACACTTGGCTTCTGCAAAAGCAGCAATAGCTGCGTTTACGGTCGAAGTGGATGTCACATTTATTGAGGGTAGAGCGTAACCGGAGCTATGAGCGCGGCACAGAATTTCCTCAAATTGAGCGGGTGTAGGAACTGGCATTGAAGCCAATAGAATATCAGAGCCTAACCTCTCGCTGCTTAACAAAAACAAAAGGCTGGCAATTCAGGACCTCATTGAACGTAAAATGTAGAAATGATTGGCGCGCTATTTTTTTTACTTCAAACTCCAGCTACAGGCACAACAATTGATTATTCCACCACCGCAATTAGAGTCCCTGCGCTGCTAAAAGAAGTTGGAACCAAGTTTGGAGTTGATTTAGAGTGCACAACCCAACTTAATAAGGACATTGTTGCCGTTCGGCTAAAGAATTGCACTTTGGCTGATTTCAAAAAAGAGCTCGCGGATGCTGAGTACGCCACCTGGCAGCAAGATGGAACCGCTCAATACTTGAACGTCGATTCGGACTTAGAATCCAAAGCCGTCGACCAGTTCTACCAGAATCGAGCCATAAAGCTGCAAAAGGTTTTAGAAAATCTCCTTAAAAAGCCTAGCCACCCAACATCAAACGGCAAACCCTCCAGCACTGCCGGTGGCGGGAACGCAGGCGCCATGAGCGCTGTGCAAAGTTATATCGGTGACTTCACTAACCGGGGCCTGGCTGAGGCTCTCTTAGCAGTTGGACCTTCTAACCTTGTGCATTTTGGAACCTACAAGAGGATTGTCTTTAGTAACCGCCCTACGGCAATGCAGTATCAGCTTCCTCTAGAAGCGGAGCAGATCATCAGCCAAAAAGTGCTTACCCATCTTTCACCTAGCTTCGACTTTAACGATTTTGATCCTACCCAGCAAACAACGCCAAAGAAAATCAAAAGTGGACCCACAGTTAAGTACGACCTTATTGCATCCATGAATTTTGGTGAACCCACTTATACCCTGAGGGGCTATGATGCAGAGGGTAACTCGACTGGCCAATCTTCTGTCGCCGGATATTTTGGCGGTCTTGAAGATGTTCAAACCACTAAAGATTTAGCCAAAAAAGGAACAGTAAGCCATCCCTTGACGCTTCCTGCTGATGCGCTACTGATTTCAAAGGTCTTGAATCCAATTGTTGGCTCGATGCAAAATAAGGGCACGAAAGATTTGTCCGATGAGGAGCAGGCTAAAAAGATCCTTGCTAACCCGCTGACAAAAGATCCACTGACTTGGATCTCGGAAGCGGTGCTTGCGGCTGGTAAAGCCGAATCTAAAAATGTCATTGCCGTGCTGCCAGACAAAGCAAATGCTGCCTTGTACTCCCTAACTCAGAAGCTAATAACAGATCAAATCTTATTTGAGGCTCTCGAAACCCAGGGAGGGGTTAAAGTTCATTCAGATTCAAACTGGCTTGTGCTTCAGCCCGAGAATCCGCCCAAGGCTCGTAGCCAACAACTCAGCAGGAAGTTCTTGCAAAACCTGGTTACCTATGTTTCGACCACGAAAAAGCCAGATATCGTGGCTCTCTCGCAGATCGCTTCTAAACTTGGAAGTGAATTTAACTTTCAGAGCCCTGTCTACTCTTATTTGATGCTTTTTCGGCCCGGATGGGCAACCAATATCATGATGCAATCCTTTGACTTTCTTGCCTTGTACGGAGAATTAACCGGTGATGAAAGGTCTTCATTGGGTTCGGGACAAGCTTTGACATTAGGTACCTTGTCTGACCCTGCCCAAAAGAAAATAGCCCAAATTCTCTACAGTAAGTCCACTAAAATTTCAATGGAGACTAAGGTGAAGCCAAAAGACAGTTTGCTATCAACTTTGATGGAATTATCCGGTCAAATTGAATCGGGAACCAAATTTGCTGTCGGCGCTTCCTCAGAACCCACTGAAATTTGTCCTGCTGGCTTACCAACTTCAGGCACCTTGACTGGAAAACTAACTCAAAGCCTTGTCTATCACTTTGTAGCCGCCAAAAACGCCCCTAAAGACCTAACCAACGGAATCAACTCTTTTGGAGCAAGCCCCGACCAAGTTGCCGCCATTTTGGCTTTGCCGGAATCTCTAACCCAAGGTCAACTCAATATGCTTCAAGCTTTGGTACCTGGAAAAAGACAGTCCCTCAATATCAGAATCTACATCTCAAAGGGGTTGTTCCTTTCTGGCACTATTCACAACGACATCTTTGATCATTCTGCCCAAGAAGTTTCTATGGATCAGTTTAAGAAGGATCACAAAGACCTGATTGCCAAGTTCCACGCTGAATTCAAAAAAATGGGAAATATGCTTATGGGTGGAGGGGCAGTCCCTAGTCAGCCTTAAGCCAAATCATGGCTCTAGCAAGTTTGACCTAAAATAAAGTTCAAGAGACTCTAAAAATGTTAGTTGCACTGTCTTTCTTGCTTCAGGGGCTCAAGCCCATGCCTAATTTAAATATCTCCGAAGCTACCCAAACCCTGCCGACCATTTTGGCAACTGTCAACAAGCAGTGCGATGCCCATCTTGAATGCGATGCATTGTTTAACAAAGATGTCTTTGCGGTCTCCCTTCAAAACTTCTCTCTTGAAGAGTTCAAGCAACAGATCGCAAAAATTGAATGTGCAGATTGGGTTACTACAGGAGAGACTGAAACCCTGACTCTTAATCAGTCCTTATTAGATCAAGATGTTCAAAAAAGTGATCAAGCCTTAGCCAACGCCCTTCGGGCGAAATTGGAGGCTGACCTCGCGGCAAGGCAGCAAAAGAGCTCCCGGGACGCTCAATTTCATCCTGGTCACTCTTCCTCAGAGGCGCAAATTGAGGAAGAAAAGACGGATGCCCTTATGAGCGCAGTGATCCAATTTAAGGGATCAGATTGGGTTCATCTTGGTGAATTAAGGCGCACTGTCTATAGTAGCGACCCAAATTCGGTTCAAAGAGCATTTCCCGCTGAAGTGGCGAACATCATCAACAACGACATCCTCCCTTTGGAAGAAAAGAATGCTTCGCAAAACACGGGTCAGTTTTTGAAGTACGACCTCGCCATTGCCAACACTTATCATCCTAATGCCTATCATTTCAACTTGACATTTTATGCCACAAATGGCAGTACTCTCGACACAGTTTCGGCGGCAGAACTTCTAAATTTCAGCGATCAAGTCAATGGCGTTATTAAGCAACTTGGTGGCCCTCATGTTTTTAGATCCACCCCCGATCAACACGCAGTTGCTGAAGTAGGGACAATGGAAGGGGTCGCTCATAGGGTCGCGTTGGTTCACGGGCAGAAGACGTTGCCGGCTCCAGCTGCCGAGGTCGCAAATTTAGGCCGCAAACTGCTTACTGATCCGATAAAATACGATCCCCTCACTTGGGCTTCAGAACTCATCATGAAGTCCGCAGAGTCTTCTGGCAAAACATTTATCGCCCTTTTGCCAGACTCGGTTTACAAAATCGTTGACCTTGCTCTTAAACCCCGTATTAATTCCGAGAGCGTCATACAGACCGCGATCGCTCGATGCGATCTGCGCTTTGACATCACTGACAACTGTGTAACGGCTGCTCCCATTCACAGGCAAGCCATGAGGCGCGATCGAACTAGCCGAAAGTTTCTTTCTAGCTTGGTGAATTATGAGAAAAGCCATTCGCAACCAGACTTGAGTACAGTAGCCGATATTGCCGCTCATTTTCATGGCTTGAACCGACTACTCTGTCTGGGGTTTCAATACCTTCTGCCCTTTCACCAGGGTTGGACATCACTTTTCTATGGCAACCAATTCCAGATGCTGAGCCTCTATGGCAGTTTGGACGATTCAAATAAAACACAGATCCAGTCCGGTCAATCCATCTCTCTAGACACCGTGCCACCCAGAGCCAAACAAAGAGTCAAAATCATGGACTTTTCACTAAAATCCATTTTTTGGGTCCATACCACAAAACCTCCAGTAGCCAACAATGAAGTGAAGGCAGTTATGTTTGGTGTGGACTATCCAGGTTTCAATCTCGCCCAGGGCTTGCAGGCCGAACCGACCGAATTTTGCCCAGACGGTTTGAGCGGCAACACTGCCATTTCTGGAAAGATGTCGACGAAGGTCGCCTATATTCTGGCTAAGTCAGACAACTTGTCGGAAGCACAACTCATCAGGAAAGCCCTTTTTTCAGTTTCGCGTAAACATGCCATTGTACTGCTTAGCCAAATAACCAATCACTATCAACATTATCCGATCCGATCTGTGAAATGGCTCTATCCGGTGAATAGGACCTCATTGGAGATCAAAATTAAGCTGCCAAACCACGAATATATCTTTGGCACCGTCCACCAAAGCTATCCTATTGCCGATGCTAAACCTATTTCTGTCAAAGAATTTGAAGCCAACCATCAAGCTGAATTTGACTCAGATCGCAAGCAATGGTATCAAATGCTGCTACGAATAAAAGAAGAATCCACATATCAACACGGTAAGCCCACGACCCCTCCCTGAATGGTCAGCATGAACCCGGTTTGTCGACTGCAAACTAGTTCAACGCGTGGCTCAACTTTGCAGTGAAATACTCCTCCAAACAGAGGCATTGAGCCATCTCTGGATTGTGGAAAATCTCTAATGCCTTCACAAGGGCTTTTGCGGTATCAATGCTGGTCACGCAGGCGACTCCGGTTTCGATGCATGCTCTTCGAATTCTAGCCGCTTCGCTGTCACTGGTTTCTGTAGGCTTTGGAGTGTTGATCATGAGGCTTATTGATCCGCTCATGATAAGATCTAAAATGTTTGGGTTGCCGTCTTGAATCTTCAGGACCTCTTGGCAATCCACCCCATTTTGCTTGAGATACCTAGCAGTTCCAACCGTGGACACGATTTCCCTTCCAAGGCTCCGAATGATCCTGCCGATCTCCAGTGCATCCGGCTTGTCTAAATCTCTAACCGATAGGAGAACTTTTCCATCCCCCTTAAAAGTCACTCCACTTGCAATAAGCGCCTTATACAATGCCGCTTCGTAGGTTGAATCGAGTCCCAAGACCTCACCAGTTGATTTCATCTCAGGCCCCAAACTCGGTTCAACTTTAGCTAGCTTCTGAAAAGAAAAGACGGGGGCCTTGACTGCAAACAAGCTCACTTCATTTTGAGAAACATTACCCGTTGCACAACTGTCGATGTAACCTGATGAAATAGGCTCGAAGCTCTTTGAATCCTTTTTCCAGCCGCCAATTTTTAAGATCCACAACCCACTTGAGTAGCCCATGGATTGCAAACTTTGGCCCATCATTGCCCGTGAAGCAATTTCCACCATCGGAATACCGGTGACTTTGCTTAAATATGGCACTGTTCGGCTTGCCCGAGGATTCACCTCGATCACATAGGGAACTTGGTCTTTGACTACAAACTGAATGTTCATGAGTCCCTTGACCTTGAGCTCTCTTGCAATCTCGCTTGCTGCCTTCACCATTGCCGCCTGAACGCTTGCCGATAAGGAGACAGGTGGGTAAACCGCCATGCTGTCACCAGAATGGATTCCTGCCCTTTCGACGTGCTCCATTATGCCGGGCACAAAAGTATCGGTACCATCAGAAATCACGTCTAACTCGGCTTCAATACCGTCAATGTAGTGGTCAATCAAAACCGGTTGGCCAGGGTTGGCAGCCTCCGCCTCAGCATAAAAGCGATCTAGTTGATCGGGCGAATACACAATCTCCATCGCTCTACCCCCAAGGACAAAGCTCGGGCGAACAAGCACCGGATACTCCACCTCCGCGGCAACCCGATGGGCTTCGTCGCGATGAGTCACAGCCGCACCGGTTGGGCGGCTTATGCCTAGCCTCTTCAGTAGCGCCTCAAATTGTCCGCGATCTTCGGCAGCCGCAATCGCTTCTGGGGACGTTCCCAAAACCGTCACTCCCTCTGCACTTAAAGCTTGAGCAAGGTTAATGGCAGTTTGACCTCCGAACTGACAGACAACGCCAATTGGCTGCTCTCTTGCAATCACGTCCATCACGTCTTCCAAAGTCACAGGCTCAAAATAAAGGCCATTCCCCGTATCATAGTCCGTGCTTACGGTTTCGGGATTGTTGTTGATGATGATGGCTCGGTATCCCTGACTTTGAAGGGACCACACGCAGTGAACGCAAGAGTAATCAAACTCGATTCCTTGACCAATGCGAATGGGGCCTGACCCCAAGACAAGAACCGTTTTCACTCTAAACGTCTATTGTGACAGATTTTTCAGTTTGATTTATGAGGGAGCAAGATCCTGTAATTCCCTCTAGTTTTGCCGATTTTTACAAGTAAATGTACTAGGTTTTGGTGTAATTTGAGCAACAACGAACATTTGTGATTTATAATTGATATGAGCCGATTGGAGCTGGTTCGTCCTTACATGAAAAAATCTATCTTTCTACTAGCCTTTGCAGTGGTTGCGGTTGCGGCCGTGTCTTCGTCTGCATTTGGGCAAAATATCGTTGTCAACGGTAGCTTTGAGTCCGAAACCAACCTATTAAATGCGAATCCGGGTGCAACTTATGGGGTTCTTGGAACTGATCCTGCACCGGATGGTTGGACCTTCACGGCGAGCGATTTGACAAACTTTTCGTACAGTGAAAGCAACGGAGACAGCTCGAGGCCAAGTGATCCAGTAACTGGCAATTCTGTAAACGCACAAGACGGAAATTGGTATGTGTCCTTCGGCGCATATAATGTTAGTGGAGCCAGTGGACCAACATCTGAAGCTGATTACGATTCGCTGTCTCAGGTTCTCAGTACGACAGTCGGTCAAACTTACAACCTCACGTACTATGTCTATGCGCTAGGTGGCAGTGGAAACACGTTCTCGGGAGACTACTTTAATGCAACCTGGGACGGAGTGGTTGTCAATGGAAGCCAGATCTCAGACAACCAAACTTCCTTTGGAGGCTGGGTAAAGTACTCCCTGAACGTTACTGGCACTGGCTCCGACACTCTTGCCCTTAATGGCTTCAACAACACTACATTTGTTAACGTGGATAACGTCAGCGTTGTGGCTCAATCGGTTCCAGAGCCAGCATCCTTTGCTGCTCTTGGCTTCGGATTGATCGGCTTAGTCGCAAGACGACGACGCAAGTAATCCTTAGTTAGCCACATTCTTAACCCTCCTTAGTCGGACTTTGAACAGCAAAGCTGAACTTAAGGAGGGTTTCTTATTTTCCGCTTGCTTTCCAGGCGACGATGCAATCTTGCACAGTTTGGCTTCCGTCCGTATCGTTCGGTAATCTTGCGCCAGCCTCCAGCATAAGGTGAACTGTCTCCGGATAATGCCCGTTTGGTGCTTGCCAATAAAGTGAACCCCAGCACGCCCAGCCAATTGGATCAGCCTGATGGTTTCGCTCTATTGGACTGAGAGGAGCCCCTGCCTCAACGAGAACCTTAACCGCATGCCATTGACCAGCCAAGCATGCCCAATGAAGAGGGGACTCACCAAATGAGTTGAGTGCTCCTGGATCAAATCCAATATCTAAGAGCGCCTTTAAGCCTGCCGACTGACCCATTCTGGCCAAATCATGAAGAAGTGATCCTGCTGATCCAAGTGTGGTACCGGTAGATGGCTGGCGACCGTATTCCGAAAACTCGGCTAACACATCCGGATGCTTTGAAGCCAGTTCTTTGACCAAATCACCCTCTCCATCCGCTGCTGCCGCTAAAAGCTGGTCATAAACAGACAGTTCAGTGTGCGCCCCAAAGGATTCCAGCAAGTTTGCCGCCTCATGATCGCCATGACGACGCGCCAAAACATAAGGCAGTGAGCCATCTTGATCTCTTTGATTGGGATCTGCCCCGTTTTCCAGAAGCAGTTTTATGAACGATAAACTTCTGCCTCTCAGCAATGCCTGGCTTAGCGGAGTGCGTGGACGATTTGCATTTAAATCTGCGCCGTATTCAATAAAAACCTTGACTCCTTCTAAATCTTCAAAATCTAACTTGCGTAGCAGGCAATAATCTTTCGCGGCCTGGCTTGCTCCCGCCTGGAATAGCAAACGGAGGCATTGGTTGTGACCAGGGTGATCACAGGCATGATAGACGGCTTCTCCGCCATACGGCGGATCAGTCCCAAGCCCCTCATTGGGGTCTGCTCCCGCGTCAAGAAGCAGTTTGGTCATTCCCGCGTTGTTTGTCACTCCGGCAGCCCCATAAAGGGCTGTTTCTTGAACATCCTCACCAGCCCAAGCCCCGATCCAATAACAATTTGGATCTGCACCAGATTGCAAAAGGAGTGCGGCACATTGCAGCAAATTGGCTTCAAACTTTGCATGATTAACCAAATGGCTAAATGTCACCCAGCATAAGAGTGGCATCCGTCTTTCACCCAGTTCTCGACTGAGCAACGAGGGATCGTCTAACAACATCTTCTCAATTGATTTCGAATCTCCTGCCAGCGCGGCGCAGATCGGAACTAGTTTTAATTGAGATTCATGGCGGTTCCAAAGTTCAGTAGCAAGGTCTAACTTCCCACCCAGACAGGCATCTACAAACTGATCGACTGGGTTCTCTTTGCCAGCCACAAAGTTTGCTAAATTCTTCCAGCTTGAAAACCCATACTCTCTGGATAAGATCAATTGAGCTTGGGAGAGTTTGAATTGTTGAACTTGGGGAAAGTAAGACGAAACCAGAACTAGAGCTTCAGGTTGACCGTCTTCGAAGGACCGAAGCAGATCCTTGGCCTGTTTTTTGAGATGTTCCAAGCTAGGCTTGGCGGGAAGTTGTTTTGTCATTAAGCACCATCATGCATTGGCCCGTAGTCCGCATTCAGGCTACACTAGGGCTCAACGTTCAGGTTCAAAATCAATGTGGGTTCTACCCCTTCCGCGGACTCGGTTGCTTCCCTATGACGCCACTTGCAATCGTACCACTTAACCCGTCTGAATACCAACCAAATTTCCTTCGCCTTAAATCTTGATGAAAAATTGAGATTCGATGCAGTTTTAGTCTAATAATGACTCAGAGATGGCCAAAAAGTGCTGAAAAGCTCGATTCCACTCATAATTTCTCAACTCAAACTTCGGCACTGAATGAGCAAATCAAGGCAAAATAGGTTTCAAAAGATGAAAGAGCGCCGCCCCGATCCAGATGCGCTATTAGATTCCATTCAGACCGAATCTAAAGGTAAAGGACGGCTCAAAGTCTTTTTGGGAGCAGCGCCCGGAGTTGGTAAAACCTACTCGATGCTCAGCGAGGCAACCGAGCAGTTGGATCGAGGGGTTGATGTTGTTATTGGTTACATCGAAACCCACGGTAGAAAAGAAACCGAAGCCTTGATCGGCAATATCGAGTCAATCCCCCTGAAAGAGATTCAATACAAAGGGATCCTTGCCTACGAGCCCTATTATGAGAAAATCATTGAAAGGCATCCAGAAATAGTCCTTGTTGATGAATTACCTCATTCCAACCCAGAAGGCTCTAGGCACAAAAAGAGGTGGCAAGACATATTGGAGCTGCTCAATGCAGGAATTTCCGTCTACACGGCAATCAATATCCAGCACCTAGAGAGCCTCAATGATGTGGTTGCCCAAATTACAGGGGTCAAGGTTCAAGAAACGGTTCCAGATGCTTTTTTTGAAAATGCGGCTGAAATTGAATTAGTTGATATTCCCGCTAGCGACCTCCAGCAAAGGCTTCGAGACGGCAAAATTTACGTGCCAGAAAAAGTGGAACTATCCCTAAGCGGTTTTTTCAAGGCTTCTAACCTCACCGCGCTGCGGGAGTTGGCCCTGCGCCGAGCCGCTGATTCAGTTGATATCGAAATGCGGAGGCTGCGCACCCAAGCCGGAGCAGAGGGGCCATGGGCTACTAGAGACCGAGTCCTTGTTTGCGTGGCCCCAAATCGAATGGCGTGCAGGGTTGTCAGGGCTGCCGCTCGAGTAGGTCTAGCCTCCAAAGCCGAATTGATTGCCGTGACAGTTGACAGTGACAGACAGGCCGGCCGACAAGCAGCTGACCGAGATGAGGCGGCAAAAGCATTGGACTTAGCAAAAGGGCTCGGGATGGAAATTGTTAACCTTGCTGGGCATGACATTGTTGCCGAGGTCTTCGGACTTGCCCGCCGTCGAAATGCCAATTTGGTAGTTGTCGGAAAACCAATTCGGCCTCGGTGGAAGGAACTTCTCTATGGCTCGGTTGTTGATGCAATGGTGCGGGCTAGTGGAGACATTGACGTCTATGTCATTACCGGCGAAGCTCCCGAGGCAGGTCAAAAATCAGCCAGGGAACTCCTAAAATCAGAACCTGTTTCTGCATTGGGTTTAGCGATGTCGGTTGGACCCGCGATCGCCGCAACTGCACTTGGTATGGCGATGTTTGGCGAATTTGGTATTGCCAACGTTGCCATGATTTACGTTTTGGCAGTCGCTGTGTTTTCGGTTCGCAGTACAAGAATCGAATCTGCTTTAGCTTCTTTGCTCGGCGTGCTTGCCTTCGATTTTGTGTTTGTTGAGCCTCGCTTCAGCTTTGCAATCAGCGACTCCCGCTATTTGCTGCTGTTTGCAGTGATGCTCTCCGTAGCCCTTGTTATCAGCACTTTAACACATCGCCTCAAGGAGCAGCTTGCCGCGTCTAGCAAGCGAGAAAGAAGAACTTCAAGCCTCTATCGGCTGAGCCAACAACTGGCCCAACATCGAGGCAAAATGGAGCTTGCCCATGCCGCTCTCACTGAAATTCAGTCTGTCTTTGAAGGTGATGGTGCGATTTTTATCAAAAATGCCAACTCAGTGGAAGTCCTTGCTGGATCCCAATCCAAGTTTGAAAATGATCCACACGAAGCAGCCGTTGCCAATTGGGTTGTCGATCATGGATTGCCCGCCGGCAACGGTACCGATACTCTTCCCGCCGCTAAAGCCATTTATATTCCCTTGCGAGGGGTTGGTACCGTTGTTGGGGTCCTTGCTTTTCAATCTAATCGCGAAGTTGACACGATCGATTCTATGCAGCTTTTAGAAACATTTTCCAATGCCCTGGGGGTTGCGTTAGAACGAGCAATCCTCGCTAAAGAATCCAACGAAGCAAAGCTTTTCGCGGAAAGTGAACGGTTGCGAAGCACCCTCCTTCAGTCCATTTCGCATGATCTACGCACCCCCCTCACAAGCATCATTGGTGCTGCCACCAAGCTCAAGGAAGGAAGTCCAAAATCGGACGAGCTTGCCGACTCAATTTATCAAGAATCCATACGCCTCAATCGCCAAATTCAGAACTTGCTTGATATGACGAAGCTGAAAAGTGGAAGTATTGATCTTAATCTTCAGTGGCACTCTCCAAGTGAACTGGTTGCAACTGCAGTTGAGCAGATTAAGAATATTGCAGAGACTTTTCATATCCAACTCAATGTCCCTCCCAATTTGGTACTGCTTAAAGTTGATGGCCTCCTTATCGAGAAGGCCCTCATCAATTTGCTTGAGAACGCAGTTCGGCATGGGGGCCCAAAGCCCCAAATTATAGTAAGGGTTTGGATTGCCGACCATAGAATGAATTTTTCGGTCAGTGACGAAGGTCCTGGATTTGTTACGAAGCCAGGAGAGGATATTTTTGAAGCAAAGTCGAAGCTAAGGCAGGATGGATTTGGCTTAGGATTGCCGATTGTGAAATCAATTGCAGAGCTTCATGGCGGCGAAGCAACCGCCCATCTCAATTCGGAAAAAGGCTCGACATTCACATTATCCATTCCTCTGCCAAAATCCCAACCAGAGGTGCCCGATGAGCAAGATTAAATTGTTAGTCATTGATGATGAAATTTCCATCCGCCGCTTTTTGAGAGCTTCCATCGATGAAGACATCTATGAGCTCATTGAAGCAGATAATGGCAAGGACGGAATCAGAAAGGCAGCAACCGAATCGCCAAACATAATTTTGTTAGATTTGGGGCTCCCTGACATTCCTGGAGAGGAGGTTGCTACGCAAATTAGAGAGTGGTCCGAAGTTCCCATTATCGTTCTTTCTGCAAAGGGAGATGAAGCCAATAAAGTTCGTGCTCTTGATCAAGGAGTTAACGACTACCTTACAAAACCGTTTGGGGTTCAAGAACTTTTTGCAAGAATCCGTGCCGCGTTAAGAACAAGCCGACAAGATCCCCTTCAGACTGAACTTAAGGTTCAAGACCTTACCATTGATTTATCGGCTCACACCGTATTTAAGGGTAAATGTGAGGTTCACCTGACCCGCACCGAGTTTAAGCTTTTGGCGCTTCTTGCCAAGCATTGCGGAAAGATGTTGACTCATCGCCAGATTTTAAGGGAAGTTTGGGGACTGGAATACGAGGATGAGCTGCACTATCTTCGGGTTTATGCCCAGCAGCTCCGGGCAAAAATTGAAGATGAGCCGACTAGACCCAAAATTTTGATTACAGAAACTGGGGTTGGCTATCGTCTACGAGAGTAGGCGTTTCCCCTAAGCAGGATAGTAGGAGCAATAAACCTCACCAAGTCCTAAATCGGCACAATTGAAATCTTGATACTTTTTTGATAGCTTACAAGCCGCTCCTGATACGGCATTGACCTTGTCTTGTGCAATTCTAAAGTCATGGTTTGCTGCCTTAACGGAATCAAGCTAAATTGGCAAAATTCCCGACCACAACTTCCTGTGATTTCCACAGACAGGCCCGGGTTTTCCGACAGTTCCTCTCTTGTGCCGTCTGGTATGTTTCAAATTGAATCTGGGTTTTTTCGCACTCAAGTTGGCAGCCAAACCACAACCAGCTTCGGCGATCTCGCCCTACGATATGGGCTTTCCAATCAATTTGAATTAAGAATTGGTGAAATCTCTTATGGATTCTCTTCAACTTCCAACCAGTGGCTCAACCCCTACCTTGGATTTAAGGCCCGCATCATCCGTAAGCCAGTCGAAGTCACCTTGATTGGCCAATCAACGATCCCGATGGGATCAGGTCAATTTCAGGAAAGTTCATGGGAACCTACTGCCATTTTGGCTTGGTCAGCTCCTTCTGGAGTCAACTCCTTCGGAGGAAACTTCGATTGGATAGGGCAAGGCAGTGGACAGACCCAATTTTCTCAACTCGGAGCAAGCCTCTGGTTTTCTCATCCTATCTCAAAATCCACTGCCCTTACCTACGAACTCTCTGCACTGAATCAAACTTCATTTCAAGGCAGTGGATCCGCCTATGTTAGCATTGCCATTACTCACCTGCTGACTAACCAAACCCAGCTTGACCTACGGATTGGAACCGGCTTGAACTCCAAAAAGGACGGCTGGCTGCTACAAGGAGGATATTCGATCCTTTTTCAATAAGATCATGACAGACTCATTTTTTATCTTGATAACGGTTATATCGTTCTTGCTACTGATTGCACTTGCAGCGGGAATTGAAAAACTCAGACTGGAGGGCGACGATGAATAGCGACTCCATCCTTGGCATCGTTTGCCTTCTTCTAGGGATTTACCTCATTTACAAACTACTTCGGCCATAAACCAATGATACAAATTCTTGTCTACTTCATCATTATTTTTGCTTTGACTAAGCCGGTTGGGCATTATCTTTGCAGCGTCTTTGAAGGAAAGTGCCAGTGGCTAAGTTGGTTAGAAAAGCCCGCCTATAAGTTGCTTGGCGTTAAACAAGACCAAGACCAAAATTGGAAGGAATATGCCGTTTCCCTTTTGGTCTTTAGCCTCTTTTCAGTGATTGTTACCTACTTGATGCTTCGCCTGCAGGGCCTATTGCCGTTGAACCCCCAAAAGTTTGGAGGCGATCAAATGCCTCCTCATTTGGCATTCAATACCGCAAATTCCTTTGCTTCTAACACCGATTGGCAGTCCTACACGCCGGAAACGTCAGTTTCTTACTTGACGAACATGGTCACCCTTGCCGTCCAGAACTGGGCTTCGGCCGCGGTAGGGCTTGCGGTTGCGGTGGCTTTAGTAAGGGGCTTGGCTAGGAAGTCAGCTTCTGGGATTGGAAGCTTTTGGGTTGACATGGTAAGGGGGACCGTTTACGTCTTTTTGCCAGCCTCGATCATAGGAGCGTTGATTATGGTTGCAGGTGGAGTGCCTCAGACCTTCGACGCGCCTCATGTCATCACCACTTTGCAAGGCTTCAAACAAATCATCCCGTTTGGACCTGTTGCCAGCCAAGAAATTATCAAGATGCTTGGCACCAATGGTGGTGGATTCTTTAATGCCAATTCAGCCCATCCATTTGAAAACCCAAGCTCCTGGATGAACCTCTTCCAAATGGTCCTCATCTTTATCATTCCCGCAGGATTAACCACCATGTTTGGAAAGATGGTGGGAAATGTAAGGCAAGGTTGGGCTGTATTTGCGGCAATGGCTATCCTGTTCCTTGGCGGTGCCTTTATTTGCAATCGCGCGGAAAAGGCGGGAAATCCCAATTATGCCGCTTATGGGGTCAGTACCCAAAACATGGAAGGCAAGGAGGTGCGGTTTGGGATTGGAAGTTCAGCCCTTTTCACCACCATAACAACCAGTGCAAGTTGCGGAGCCGTGAACTCCATGATAGATTCTTACACGCCTATCGGCGGTGCCGTGCCGCTGTTTAACATCCTCACCGGTGAAGTGGTGTTTGGAGGAGTTGGGGCTGGGCTCTACGGGATGTTGATTTTTGCCATTTTGGCCGTGTTTATAGCCGGACTCATGGTTGGCAGAACTCCCGAATATTTGGGAAAGAAGGTTGGAAAGTTTGAAGTACAGATGGCAATCCTCGCGATCTTGGCGATGTCTGCCTCCATTCTAGGCTTTACTGCCATTGCTTGTGTTTTCAAGCTGCCTACCCACGGTGGGCTTGCTTCATGGAACACAATGGGAACCACTTCGTATGGTCCAACTGCTGCCAACATTAACAACCCTGGACCCCATGGCTTTTCTGAAATCCTTTATGCTTTCACCTCTGCAACCGGTAACAACGGCTCCGCGTTTGCCGGCTTGAATGTCAATACTCCGATCTACAACACCCTGATGGGAGTTGCCATGATCATCGGAAGGTTTCTCATGATCATTCCTGCCCTTGCCATCGCTGGTAGCATGGCTGCCAAGAAAAAGGCACCCGTTTCAGCCGGTACCTTCCCCACAGATTCGGCAACTTTTGCCATGCTACTTGTGGGAATTGTAGTTCTTGTTGGAGCCCTTAACTTCTTTCCGGCCCTAGCTTTAGGGCCTATTGTTGAACATCTCAGGATGCTTGGTTATCACTAATATGTCTCAATCTCAATCACTTTTTAATCCCCAGTTGGTGCGCAGAGCCGCCAAAGATGCCTTCATCAAACTTGACCCTCGTCAGGTTGCCAAGAATCCGGTCATGTTTGTGGTTCTGATTGGAAGCGTGGTCACCACCTACTTCTTTGTGGTTGACCTCTTTAGCAACCGAAGCGATGCCCTGTTTTCTGGGCAAATTGCTCTTTGGCTTTGGTTTACGGTGCTGTTTGCTAACTTTGCGGAAGCGATGGCGGAGGGTCGCGGAAAGGCTCACGCGGAAACCTTGCGCAAAGCGCGGGTCAGTATGACGGCAAGAAAGCTAGTTGGCGACAAGGAAACGATAGTCAGCGCACCGGATCTTTGCAAGGGTGATCAAGTTGTTTGTGAAGCCGGCGATTTTGTCCCTGCCGATGGCGAAGTTATCAACGGAATTGCAAGCGTGGACGAAAGTGCCATTACCGGTGAATCGGCACCCGTGATTCGGGAATCGGGAGGGGATCGAAGTGCGGTCACCGGCGGTACAAGAGTACTAAGTGATAGGATCATCATCAGGGTCACTCAAGATCCAGGATCATCATTCTTAGATCGAATGATCTCATTAGTAGAAGGTGCCAAAAGGCAGCGCACACCCAATGAAATTGCACTCTCGATCTTACTCAATGGACTAACTCTTATCTTTTTGCTGGTCACCGTAACCTTGCTTCCCTACGCTAAATTTGCAGTCGAGCAAGCCCATAAGGGATCAACTCCGTCGATTCCGGTTCTGGCTGCGCTTTTGGTGTGTCTGATTCCTACAACGATTGGTGGCCTCTTGAGTGCTATTGGCATTGCCGGAATGGACCGCGTAATGCAAAGAAACGTGTTGGCGATGAGCGGTCGAGCGGTGGAAGCGGCTGGTGACATCAACACGCTCCTTTTGGACAAAACCGGCACGATTACCCTTGGCAATCGGCAAGCTAGCGCGTTCTTCCCTGCCCCTGGCATTCCAGAATCTGCCCTCGCAGAAGCGGCTCAGCTTAGCAGCCTTGCCGACGAAACCCCAGAAGGAAGAAGCATTGTTGTTTTGGCAAAAGAGAAATTTGACATCAGAGAACATGATTTTGCCGACGCGGACACCGAATTTGTCCAATTTACTGCCCAAACCCGAATGAGCGGAATCAATTTAAATGGCCGGCAAATCCGAAAGGGAGCTGCCGATTCTATCAGAAAATTCGTGGAGAACCTGGGTGGAGAAATGCCGCCCATGGTGACAGAGGCCGCTGAGAAAATTGCCAAAGAAGGTTCAACTCCGCTGGTGGTTTGTGATGGAAAAAGCGTTTTGGGAGTTGTGCAACTGAAGGATATCGTCAAAGGCGGTATTAAGCAGCGATTTGACCAAATGCGATCTATGGGCATCAAAACCGTGATGATTACCGGTGATAACCCGTTGACGGCGGCTGCCATTGCCGCCGAAGCAGGGGTCGACGATTTCATTGCCGAAGCAACCCCCGAGCAAAAACTAGCCTACATTCGCCAAGAACAATCGGGCGGGCGGTTAGTTGCGATGACCGGAGACGGCACAAATGACGCCCCTGCCTTAGCTCAGGCTGATGTGGGGGTTGCGATGAACTCCGGTACTCAAGCCGCAAAAGAGGCAGGAAACATGGTGGACCTTGATAGTAATCCTACCAAGCTCATCGAAATTGTTGAGATTGGCAAGCAAATTTTGATGACCCGTGGAGCCCTCACCACATTTAGCATTGCCAATGATGTTGCCAAATACTTTGCCATCATCCCCGCCATGTTTGTGGTGACGTATCCCGAGTTGCAAACCCTTAATTTTCTGACAAATCCAAAATCTGCGGTTCTGGCTGCCGTTATATTTAACGCCCTTATTATCGTGGCCCTGATCCCGATTGCCATGAAAGGGGTGGCCTACCGGCCGATGGGAGCCGCAAAAGTCCTACGGCGCAACCTGCTCATTTATGGAGTAATCGGCGTTTTGTTTCCTTTTCCCTTTATTTGGATCATTGATAAAGTTCTTGTTTTATTGAGGCTAGCATGAAATACCTAAGACCATCGATCGTCCTGTTCCTATTGTTCATAGTAGGAACTGGCGTAATTTTCCCTGTTTGTATAACATTGATCGCAAATTTCGCATTTCCTCGTCAAGCCCAAGGTTCGTTGGTATCCGTCAACGGCAAGGTTGTTGGAAGCGAACTGATCGGGCAAAAATTCACCGATCCTAAGGACTTCCATCCTAGGCCATCTGCCAATGACTATGACGCAGAGAACTCAGGAGGAACCAATTTAGGCCCTACCAACTCTCAGCTTCTCACAGGAGCAAAAGGGTTTGACGGAGTTAAGCAACTTGCCATCGCCTACCGAAAAGAAAATGGACTGGGACCAGATGTAGTGATTCCCTCAGACGCAGTTACCCGTTCCGGTAGCGGACTTGATCCTGATATCTCTGTGGAAAATGCTCTGCTTCAGGCACCTAGAATCGCCAAAGCGCGCGGTGTCAGTGTCAGCCAGGTACAAGCTCTGGTCCAAAGCATGATACAACCAAAGTTTGTGGGGATCTTTGGCGCGCCATGCGTCAACGTTCTTGAACTGAATATTGCCTTGGACAAGCATGCCGTTACTCCATAGTGTCGAAAGCCAGCACCCTTTAGGCTGAACACATCACATACTTTTAGAGGGATCCCAATCGTTGTAGCGGATTCAGCTCCATACTTGGTGCACGTGACTGGGAGAAAACTCTTTTTTGTTAGACATTTACCTCTGATTTAAGAATTCGAATTGCTGAGGATTGCCTGTGCAACGCTCACTTCAAGCTGGCAAATGCTTCGCCAACCCATTAAGAAAGTGGCATAATGGTTTAATTCCTCCCATGAATGAGTCTGATTCCTTAATAAGTCAACATCTTAAAACTTGCATCGCAGAAATCGGGAATTACAACCACGACAAAGACTGGTCTGAGGCAGAGACCGTTAATAAGGCAATTGTACCGATCGTCAAGTCGATTGGCTACCACCCGGACGATTACAGCATAGAAGTCCAAACGGTAACCGGCAGACAAGATATCGTGGTAAGTTACGGCGCGCCCGACGCCGCCCAGAGCGAGAAAAAGTTCGTCATTGAAGCAAAGAAGTGGAACCATCAAATCGGGCCGAAGGAAATAGCTCAAACACTTACCTATGCCAACAACGAGGGCCACCGGTATGCGGCTGTGACAAACGGGAAAAAGTGGATTATTTTTGATAATCATATAAAGAAGTCCGCACCTGAAAAGGAGATCCTTAGCTTTGAAATAGACTCACCAGACGCGATCGATTGGCTCCTATGCCTGAGCAAGCCGCAAATGGAAGCCGACCGCCTTCACAAAATCTGCCAAGAGAAACGGGCTAAAGAAGTTCTAAAGGCGCAACTTGAGAACCCCAAATCTTCTATGATCAAATCCGTGCTCAAAGCCCTTAAACATGACGCCAAAGACGAGTTCAAAGACATCACCCCGAGTCAGCTTTCTGAATGGATTCTAGCTTTGGGCAAAACCGAACCCAACAGCGGAAGTGAAGGCAGTGAAAAGTCGAAGCAAGAAAGCACGCCAGTGGGCATTGTGCAAACTACCCAGGTCACTAAATCCAACACTTCAACCCATTTCAACAGCAACAGCATAGTAGAATCGAGTCTAGTCGATCTTACGGATGCTAAAACAGCTCACTCAAAGCCAGCCAGTATCCGAATTGCCTCAACTAACCACTCTGCAGGCAAATGGATAGTCGTTCTTCAAACACTTCTAGGGCACGTTTACAAACTTGGAAAGATTCCGTCAATTCTAGAAAAGGACCCTAAGCTCTCAACTCTAATCAAGTCTAAATCAAATGGATATCAGTCGATCCATAAGCCGAGAGAAATTCCGGGATCGAGTGGCAACTACGTGTTCGAGGCAAACTTGAATTCGAAAAGTATTTGCAGATACTTACATTTGATCAGCAAATCCGCAGATCTTGACCCAGACCACATCATCGTGGGGTGGTATCCAAATTATTATGATTAACACGGACCGATTTACCCATTATCGCGGATAGGCAATTCTACCGAAGCCGATTCCCCTCAGTGGAGGGGTGGCGACGAAGTCGACGGGGTGGTTCAAATTCAATCTGCTTGGTGCTCTCTGCTCTTTCCCGAGCCGCTCCCCTACAAGAAACTCGTAAAATAAACCACCCCGCTCTCCATCGAGGGGAATTTCCTTCAAGAGGTTCGACCGATCATCAAATCTGAATCCACCAGTTACTCAAAGATCAATTGGAACTCTTTTGAGGTAAAGACTTAGTCAAACGAACCTTGTTCACCGACAGCAATCCTCCCGCCCCGACTGTGAATGCTTGATTATTTTTCCCTGCCAAAATGGAATCTACCTTGCCAGACCTACCCTCAGCCAAGTAGAACCAACTGCCAACCGTACCCCGCCTGCCATCTCCACCCTCGCTTGTGACTTCTTTCATCGAGCGCTTTGAAGTACCAACCCACAACCGATACTGAGCCACCTTTGCAGCCGAACGATCTTTGACAACCCAATTCTCCAAAAAGGCAGCCATGG
>DAIDHV010000007.1:150312-165753 GCA_027451905.1 Armatimonadota bacterium
TTAACTTTTTGTATTATTTGGCCTTTTTGGATGTGACATAAACAACTTCATTGACAATTATATTGTTATTGTGTTAACCTGTCCTGCAATCAGAAATACAGTATAAGGTACTTTCCATTAGGAGAAGTAATCGTGGCGGAGTTCTCCCACTTCCCAGTTGCAGGATTCTTGAAGTACACAGTGGTATTCGTCTTGTTATCGGCCGCGTCGTAAACTTTTTGGGCAAAAACTCATAAAACTTTCCGGTCTTCCAACCTATGACCGCATCGGTATGAGCACCTGTCCCTTCCCCACCGAATCGACCTGCATTCACCCCGTTGCCCGCGTAACTCACGGATGGATGAAGGGTTGGCGAAGTATCCCAAATTGAAAAGATCATATTGTGGATGCCATTCCCTTTATCTTGAATACCGGTATAGCCTCCAGCAGGCTCGCCCGGGTTCCAGTTGCACCCACAGTAGTAAATGTTGGAATGAGTTGCTAGCACCTTGATCTGTCCATAAACACATGTGGCATATTTGACTCCAGCCGGCATCTTCCACCACAAATGCTGGGCAAAGGATGGGATCACCGCCCCCATCAAAGCAAACGCAAAAATTTCCTTCGCAAAAATGACTCTTTGAATTTTCATAAGAAATATTTGCAACTTCTCAGCCAGCACCACACTGGGACGGATGAGTGCCTTCAGGTGGTTTAGTTCCGACCAAGCCGTCCAAAGCCTACCGCCAATCTTTAATTTGTTAAGTATGTTGTTTTTGCCAACCGTTCCAAGCTTTTCTATAATGAATGAGGTGGATAAACTACAGAAGATGCGGCAAAATGGCGATATAGAGCGGCGGAAAGCGGAGCTTGACTTGCCACAAGATGAAGATATCGATATGCCAGGACCTCCCTACAGTTGGCAGGAACTTGAAGATCACCTAAGAGACTTGGCTGATTATGAATCTGGCGAGATGAAAAGCCGACCGCAGTCACCCCCCATTGATGGAAAACAAGCTCCTTGGCATTATTTTACTGCCCATGAAGGAGACGAGCCTTGGGCTGAACCACCCACCAGATACGAGTTTTTTCACGGCATGATGGAATGGGGAAAAGAACGTACAGTATCCGAACCTCCAAATATGTGTGAATTATGCGGAACTCCCACCGTATCCATTTGGTGGTTCAATGCGGAACTTTGCTGGGCACCCCCTTTGCACAATGGCAGGTTTATTACGGGTCTGCCTTGATTGCCAGCCTTGGTACCCTTGCAAAATGGCCATTATGAATTAAAATCGATTGACCGGCGAAGCCGCAAGTTGAGCAACCTCCATCCCAACCAAACTGACACTTAGCAGAGCAAAGCCGATAAAAACCCAACATGGTTTGCTTGTCACAAGGCTGCAAAAACGGAAGCATTGGACCACAAGGAGAACCGCAGGTAACCTTAGCCAACAATGATGACAATTGATGATGCTCGCATATTCTATAAGGACGGCCTCCAGAGATTAGAGCATGCCTTTGCCAATACACCCGATGACCGCCTATTGTGGAAGCCTGCTCCAACAGCGAGATCACCCATTGCCCTGGTTGTTCACAGTGCCATGTCCACGTCTCACATCCAAAGCTGGCTGACTGGGACGTCGTTCAACGCTAAGTCATCAGCCGAGGCGGAAGAGCTTTTTCATAAGGAAGAAGCTTTCTACACTTCGCGGGAAACAGCCTTGCAACTTCTTGAAGAGAAGTCGGATGCATTTTTGAGTTGGCTGGATGCTTTAACTCCTTCTGACTTAAAAAACTGTGGAGAGGCTCCGTTTGGTCTTGGAACAGTGGAATGGTCGCAAGGGATCTTCTTCCCTGGATTGCATATGAGAGACCACGCCGCACAGTTAGAATATGTCCAGACCCTCTATGGCGATACCGACTGGCATTACGGCTTTTAAACCAGGTCCCGCCATCACTGCCCATTTCGCCGTCATGAAAATAGGTAGTGCGGCTAAGCAACCCGGACTTGACTCAACTTAAAGAAACACTCAAACGCATATTCGAGCGCAATCAATCTGCATCGTATGGTTCTTTGAGCTTTGCCACGCGTGGTTTGAAGGCTTCATAAAACTTCGAGAGTTGCTCATCAAACAATTTACTTGCCTCAGCAACATAACATGGGTCCGCAGGGTCAATGTCAGTTTCTAGGGCAATCCTCGAAGCCTTTTTATCCGGCAACTCTTGCCAGTCCAGAACCGCACCAACTCGACTTTCAATTTCTTCCTTTTGCTCATAAAGCTGAGCGAACGCAGACTTTGCCCAATCGCAATCAATGTAAAGCTCGGTCCGAATCTTCTTTTTCTGGGGATTAAGAACCATGGCAAGATGGAAGTCGCTTTTGCCAACTGAAACATTCGTCCAGTTTTGGTCGCTTGGGCTTTGCAACTTAAATGGGTGCTTACTTTTAGTAATGATGTCCATGATTGATGTCCAAGTTTGGTAATACCAACTTCCCTCTGGTTCACCTTTCACTGCCGACTTTTTCTTTGCCTTAACCAAATTATTCGGGCGGCAAACGACATCTAAGAATGGCGCTGGATTGCTATTATCGATCTTGTGGGCCTTTAGCACTGCAAGGTACAGGTTCACGTTTGGTGGAGTATTCTCATTGACCCAATCAATAGCCTGGCGATGATCATCAGAAACTACCTCTGCGATCCAAATTCCGGTCATCGCCTTGTGCATTGCGGCGTGGGTGAGGAGCTTACCAAGATGATCATGATCTGTCTTGTTATACTGGTTTTCGATGACGATGCGGTGCTCAGGATCACCACCCATATTGCCGCTGACGTCGCAAGGATAGACTCCGTGCTTAAACTCTGTTATCGGGTTTTCAAGTTCAAAGCCGAAGTTATCGTAGAAGAACTTACATCCTTCCTAGGTAGTGAGCCAACTAGAGAAATCGGTCTCTTTATCCCAAATATCCGTAAGTTTAACGCTGATTCTTTTTCCAATGGTTAGCATGACTTTTCAAAATCGATCGGCGGATGACCGCTATGGCGCCCTTACATTTGGGTTTCCGCTTTAGTGGCTAAAACGTCGACGCACAAGAACCACCAAATGGAAACCCTCGAAGCTAGTATAGCGCAATGGTTTGGCCCTCAGAGTGAGGAATACTCCTGGGTCGCGTAGGGCTCCAACCTACGCTCCCTAATAGAGAGTCTAGTGCTCCTCCTCAATAGCCGTCGGGTCCGTTCTTAGCTGTAGGAAGTCAAAGGGTTAGTCGGAGTCTCCACCACCAACTAGGTGTCTTCTTAGCCCGAAAAACAGGTTCCCCCGAACGAATGGGCTTCCTCCCCTATAACAAGGCTTACCTTTAGATTGGGCATGTGACTTTATAATGACATTTCAAGGGCTTTTTCAAGGGTTGCGGTGGATTGGTACAGCCTTAGGCCTCCGGGCTTCAGCTCCAAAAATCCCCTCGCCAAGTACCATTCTCTTGCCCGATCATTGTCTGCAACAAGTTCAATGGCATAGCATCCCACCGGCTTCGAGGCGGCAATCGCTTGCTCCGCGGCAAAACGAATCAGAAGAGCGCCAATGCCTTTTCCTTGAAAATGTATGCTGACCGCCAACTGACCTGCATGCAGGACGGGCATGGGATATTTGGGTAGCTCAGATCGCAATTCGTCGGTGAGGTTTTCAAAACTGATATTGCCCATCGAAAGTGTCACATAGCCAAGCATGGTTGGTTCGCCAGGCATTACTGCAACCCAAGTCTTTGAAAAGTTTTGAGAGGCATGCTTACGGGCTCTTTCCCTTAAAAAGGTGTTTTGTGCCTCTCGACCACAATTAAATGAGTTCCGGTCGTGTGAACTTGTTAAGAGTTCAACCTTGACCTCTGCCATGCTAGAGATTCACTTTGGTGCGCATTGTCTTAATTAGCCCCTTGGTGGGCTCCGGCGGACTTGATATCATTTACAGAAAAGCGTCCCGTTCTTTGTCGCACAGGATGGTTAGCGCGTAATCGCGTTTCACCTGCCTCGATCGCTCGATGAGGGCCTCCGTCGCAAACGAAGTGAAGTTAACGCCTAGTAATGCAGCCGCCTCCTCTGCTTCCCTTTTAAGTTGGGAAGGCATGCGAAATTCAACGCGGGCAGATTCGGACGTTTGAGCCTTGGCCATAACTTTCTCTTTCCATGTTATACGGCAATTTGCCGTATAAAGTTCATGCTTTACGGTGACTTTTCAAATCAGTACACAGCTGGTGGACCGTGTAGGGCTTCCCGATTCAACGCGGCTTCGCCGCGTTTCATTTCCCTCGCATAGCTCGGCGGGATAAACTTCTCGCCCTCCACGCTCTGAGTAAAAGCAAAAATGCCCAAAAAAGGGGGCACCTTAAATCTAAATCTTGGTGGACCGTGTAGGGCTCGAACCTACGACCCGCTGATTAAGAGTCAGCTGCTCTGCCAACTGAGCTAACGATCCAACCAATCAAAACAATACCCCAAAATGGCTCTGAATCTCAAACCAGATTCCCTGTTCTTTGCTTCATTCGAGGCCATTGAGACGGGAGCCCAAGCCGACTGCCAATGCCACCACCCGGACAGAATCCGAGAAGTCCTCTCACTCACCCCGCCAACCACCGGCTCGTCCCTCACCAACGAAAAGTCCCCAACCAGGTGCCTCCTTCTCACTACGATGTCCAAGTACCTACCTCGCTTTCGCCAACAAAATGCCTGACCGCCTACGTCTCTCTTACCCACAAAAAACTCCGACCACCTGCAGGTGCTCCCCAACAATTTACAACCACCTAACGCCAGTGGCCCACAAAAAGTCGCCAACCAGATGCTTCCTTCCCACCAAGATGTCCAAGCACCTACCGCACTTCCGCCCATAAAATCCCGATCACCTACCTCTTGCCGTCCAAACAGTGCCTTGGCTTGACCCTCAAATGCCCGACCCTCGTTCAACCTCAGCAACAAGCAATTTAAATCTCGTTTCACTCCAAAACTCGGCCCAAGCTTGGCAAAAGCCCAATCACTCGCCAAAAACACAAGAAAAGATTTACAGACAGAACGTCAAAGCGTTCGGCAGTTGAACTCCAAAAAAAATGCTTTAAGGCCACCTGCCTACACAAATATAAGGTCCTGTCAACTTGCGGAAGAATTTGCTGCCGAAAATAGCCTCCAAGGTCCGTTCGGACCTGTCAGCCGGCAACCAAGGTTAGCCTTAAGTTAAGAGGCAGGGCCAGAACAAGTAAAATAAGGATTGGGCTAGTGGCGAAATTGGTAGACGCGCTGGATTTAGGTTCCAGTGTTGCAAAACGTGAGGGTTCGAGTCCCTCCTTGCCCACCAATCGCCTGCACCAGTATCCCTGTTGCCAGCGAAATACCGTCTTTGAGTCCAATCAGACCATTCACGAACTACGGACCCGTCTAACAAGAGGGCCAGGTCTAAAAAAGTCATTGTAAACCAATGCAATAACAATTGGAACCAACGAATAAGTCATTGCAAGTTCACTAAAGCTAATGATAAGGCTGACCAATCTCCAGTGCCCACTTAGCAACGGAAAGGCTTCAACGTAAATAGCACAATAGCCCACGAGCCGTAAGAAGCTTGCACAAGATATGAGGCCGATCAGGGGCAAAAAGCATTTCGAATAGGTTCGCAACGAGAGGCTGAGCGCATTTACAAAAGAAAGGTCCAGGTCCATCATGATAAGGGGGGTTGCCCCTGTCAGTGCGCTAACGCTTAGACTCCCAAGTAGCAGTAAGATGGTCCTTGAATTAAAGATCAAACCGTAAGGGATCGGAATGTGTAAGTTGAACCCGCCGAGATCCATGTAACTGATTGGGATCAAAACTGCGCTGGAAAGCATTCCGTACACAATCACCTTGAGCCAATTCCCGTTAAGGTTAAAGATTTGGGAAATCTTGGGGTTCATGCCTCTTATTTGGAGCAGAGCCCGTCGTTGAATGCCGGCAATCAGCAGCATACCGAGACCGTCTACAGGAATTCTTGCAATAGTCAAAAGCAATGCTTCCCTTTCCAAATATTGCGTGGAGTGGTACACGTAAGAATTAACACGAAGGAAGATGAAGCGCAATGCAATTAAGCTCATGAAACGAGGCAAGCCATAAATGACGATTATGGCTAGCACCGAACACAGAGACCACCAGAAAAGGTCTGATGTGAGCAGTTTCCAACCCTCCTTCAATACTGCCAATCGAATTTTCTTAGGGGGCGGCGACTCGGGTGGAATTGTCAAAGCTCCGCTTTGAGTGGCATCAGAATAAAGCCCAACCGAAGGATTATCCAACTGCCACCTTCATACCATACAGAACAATCGCAGGTTGGCAAGGGACTTGCCTGCCGAACCTGAACTCAAGGCCATGTGCTGCTTGGTACCGAAACATCACTTGTTGCAGGTCGAAAGAAGTTATGGTAAATGAGGGCGGGAACAATGATTGAGATGGGCAAGGTCAAAATAACCCCAATCAGGCACCCGATTATCCCGACGCAAGCCGCCAACCCGGTGACTAACAAAACTCCCATGATTTGCCATACATGAGGCAAAAACGTTCGGTAGCTCAGCCGCAGTGCATCGCCAAGTGGAAGTTTTTGGTCGGCAATGATTAGGGGGGTGAACCCAAAAACCGCGTTTATGAAAAGCCCAATCACCGAAAAAACTAGCAGATTTAGCATGGGTCCGATTGCAAACAAGCCAAATGGATTCAATGGGTCCATTAAAAATGCTTGGGCTATCGCGCTAAGGCATGAAATAGTGCCCAATAGGGCTCCGTAGGCAAAAATCGTTTTTCCCGTGCCTTCCAAATTAAAAATGTCTCCAAGAGTGGCACTCTGCCCCCTTTTTAATTTCAGAGCCATCTTTTGTGCCCCTGTTGTCAAAATCCATGCAAGCCCAAGAAAGGGGATGATAAGTATTCCATTGACAATTTCAGTTGTACGCATGCTAGAAACAAACGCAGCTTGGTTTAAGGGAGGGCCGCCAAGAAAAATATTCGGTCCTCCAACCACAAGCCTTACGATTATCTGAAGGAGCCCGTATGGAACCCCCGCCACCACGGCAATAACAATGAGGGCTAAAATCCAGGTTGCCATGTCACGAGACAAAATTTGCCACGCCTCGCTAATCATTGATAGACTAGCCGAGTAGGTTGGAGGCGAATCAAAAAAGATTCCCATTGGATTGCTAGAAGGTGGAGGGCTGGCAGGCGGAGGAATCGGAGGTATATCCATTCATTGGCAATGTTACCGCAAGATTTCAATGAAAGCAAAGAAACCATTCTGATTATCCACTTGGGCTCAAGCCTTATTGCAGTTGGCTCCTAACTTAAAAAGAAGCCAAGCCATCTGACTGTAAAAGGTTCAAAGTTTCCTTATCTCCAATCAATACCAAGTGATCCCTTGCTCTTGTTACCCCAACATACAGCAGTTCACGTAGCCGCTGACGGTTGATCACATCTTGATCAAGTTCAATAAGGATCACAACCGAACTTTCTAACCCCTTGAACTTCCGTATTGTTGACCAACTTATATCGGTTGCGTCCGCATCTTCGTACGGCATAAGGTCAAATCTTCCAATCTTTTCAATGTCTTTTAGGATGGTAGATTGGGCACCCTTAGGGGTTAGTACGGCTATGTTGCGTGGCTGGATCTTCTCAACATGAATAAGATGAGTGAGTACCTCTTCTAGCTTGCTTAACTGATCCTGGGTAGAGTCCGCCGTAATCCATTTCGGTTCTGTCCCTTTTGGCCCGCTCGCAGTAGGGACCGTGTCGCCTTTAAAGAATCGAACTCCAACCTGGTGGATGGCTTGGGTATTGCGGATGTTTTCATCAAGAAGGACTTCGGCAAAATTCCATTGAGACGAAGGGATACCACGGTTTAGCAAGTAGAGGTGTTGATTGGCATCGGTAAAGACGGTCAAAGACGATTGAGGACCGGCAAGCAAAGCCTCAACAACCAGCCACCAATCCAATTCAAAATCTTGCCCTTCATCTATGATGATCGTATCAAATCGTATTTCTGGGTTGGACTTCAGGGCGGTTACCGCGCATTCAACAAGGCGCTCATAGTAGTCGCTGGCGTCTCCATTGCTAAATCTAGGCAGCGGGACACCCGCACTTTTAGCAATTTGCTCACACAAGGCATGAAAGTTTGTAGCCTCGATGTTAGGAATGCCATCGAGATCTCGCCTCAAAAAGCTAGCCAATAAATTGTTAAAGCACAGCACCAGCACTCTTTCCGATTGTTGCGACCTCTTGATTGCCAATCTCTTTGCCAAAAAGGTCTTCCCAGAGCCCGCACACCCCCTCACCAAGAGTTTGCGGTTAGAAGCCACCATTTCGATGACGCTCAGCTGCTTTTGGGTCAGCCGATCAAATTCTTTTTGATGCTCCAAGATTTCCAATGCCATATTGCGATATCCCTCAAGCGGGGGCTTATAGATTCGCTTGAGGGCCGCTAAAACCTCGTCGTAGCTCGGACCTCTAAGGTCGCAGCCATTAAGCCAATACGCAAAAGCAATCAAGATTCTGTGCTCAAGATCTCGCATCCCCTCTGCATCTATCGTCAGATCGGGCACGGTATTGCTAGGCAAGTCATCAGACCGCATTAGGCAGTCCGGAAATACGGCAGCGTGAAATAATTTAAGCGATCCATGCTGCGATCGGAACTTACTAAGCCGACCAACTAGTCCGTGGCAAGATTTACAAGCTTGCTTAAAAGGATCTGCAATTCTAAAAATCTGGCCGCCAAAGCTACCAGAGTTCCATTGGTTCTCATCAGGATCAAACGTGACGGTGCCACCCTTAACCTCTAGCACTAAAAACCCACCCTCAGGGTGGCAAACAACAAAATCTGCCTCTCCATCTTGGACTGGCAGGTTAGCAGAAACCGATCCATTCCACTCTAAAGAATAAAACACGGTGAAGCTATCGTCTAACTGGTCTTTCAGAGCCTCATAAACTGAGATTTCGGCCTGTTTTCCTGGGTTGCTCAGGACTTCAGAGGGCAAGCTTGCCGGTACCATTTTGGCCATAATAGAGTCCAAGTCAGATTACATGACTTGGCTTGCCTCATGCAATTGCCAAGTTCTGCATTTGCAATATTGGCTTTGCAAGTCTAGGAAAACAAACCAACCGCATCCAACCTAGGTAGAACGAATAAATGAGAAGTGTTCAAGATAGTTTTGGACCAAGTGCTAAGCTTTACGGCACAAGTGCCATCCACAACAATACAAAAGAACTGGCAGCCTTGGTTGAATTGGCCAATCCCCAACCCACAGACGTGCTTTTGGATGTGGCAACCGGCGCAGGAAACACAGCCTTAGCTTTTGCTCCCCATTGCGCAGAAGTCATTGCCCTCGACATCACCCCAGAGATGCTTGCCGAAGTTGAGCGAAGGGCCAAGGACCTTGAATTCCACAATGTTCAAACTTCCCTTGCCAATGCCACCAAACTCCCGTTTGAAAACAGCCACTTTGACATTGTTACCAACCGCCTTGCCTTCCACCACTTTCCCGATGTCCAAAAAGCTGTCTCCGAAGTCCACCGAGTGTTGAAACAAGGTGGAAAATTCTTAATATCGGACAATTACTCACCCGAAAACGATTCCCTTGCCGCCGATTTGGATGAAGTGGAAAGGCTGCGCGATCCCTCTCATCATTGGAGTCTGAAGATTCCTGAGTGGAAAAAAGTAATAACCGAAGCGGGGTTTGAAATTGATTTCTTTGCAGAAAAAGATCAGTGGTCAACGGTCAGAATGAATTTTGTAGAGTGGATGGAGCGAATCCGAACTCCCGCTGAAAACAGAGCAAGGCTGACAGAAATCTTTAGCAACATGAACCAGCCCATAGCCCAATTCCTCTCGATTGAACCCGAAGACGGACAAATCACCTTTTCTCTTCCAAGATTCACGTTACTGGCAATTGCAAGGTAAAAATCGGAGCGGTATCGGCCAATTCCCTCTTGCAAAGGCAAGCAGAAGGAAACACTCAGAAGCCCTACTCAATAAAGTAGCGGACGTTGGTGACCACAACATTTTTACGAGAGCTTAAGGCTACTTTAAGTTGGAGGGCAACATTTTCTTGGAGGAACTTCGCGAAGAATCGGCTTGCGATCGCCTCAGGAATGATGACAGTGATGAATCGGTTAGGATCTTCTTTTTGAAGCTCATCTAGGTAGCCCAAAATTGGTTCTAAAAGGCTTCGGTAAGGCGAGGGAAGAATCTTTAACGGCACGTCTTCGGCTAGCTGCTTCCAGCTGCGTTGCAAACTTGGCACCGTCCGTTCATCAATGGGAACATGGATGGCTTCAAGGTCACCCTTAATTAGCCTAGAGTATTGCAAGGCCTGGACAATGCCTCGGTGAACTCGGGGTACCAGCAGCAGCACTTTGTTCTCAGAAGTTATAGAAGAGGCACTATGATCAAAGGCTAGCTGTTCACCAATCTTTCGGTATCTTTGCTTAATTGCAAAGAACATGGCATACAAAATTGCCATCAGGACAACCACAATCCAAGCCCCTTCCAAGAACTTGGTGAACAGAATCACCATCAAAACGACACCGCTCATGATGGCACCGATTCCATTGATGACAGCAGATTTACGCCAACCTGGACCGCGCTCTCTGCGCCAATGCTGGACCATTCCAGCTTGGCTTAATGTAAAGGCGCTGAAAACTCCAATTGCATACAAAGGAAGCAAAGCATCCAATTGCCCCTTAAAATAGATGATAAGAAGGCTACTGCAAAGCGCCAATAAAATGATGCCGTTGTTAAACACAAGGCGATCGCCTTGTCTTGCAAGTGCTCTTGGCAAAAAGCCGTCTCTAGAAATTAAACTGCCCAGCCTCGGAAAGTCGGCAAAAGAAGTGTTGGCGGCAAGAATCAAAATGAGAGCAGTCGTAAATTGCACATAAAAGAAGCCAGGTGAATGGGCTCCTCCAAGGTACTGAGCCGCAATCTGAGAAACAACCGATCGGTAATTGTCGGAACTGCTATCGTAGAGGTTGAGATGGGGCAAAGTTCTCGCCAATAGCCCAATCCCAAAAAACATGACAACCAACAAGATTGCCATTGCAATTAAGGTTTTGGAGGCATTGGTGCTTTCTGGCGACTTAAAAGCAGGAACTCCGTTGCTCACCGCTTCAACTCCGGTGAGAGCCGTACAGCCAGCTGCATAGGCCCTTAAGATCAAGAAAAGGGCCGACACTCGCAGCTCTTTGCCGATCGTATCGGAAACGGCGGTTTGTCCATGATAAGGAATTCCGTGGGATTTAAAAAGGCCAACAAGAATAAGCCCAATGATGCCAAGGATGAACCCGTAAACAGGAATCGCAAACACGGCTCCAGATTCCTTAACTCCCCTCAAATTAAAGTAAGCAATCACAAGGATCGATATGACGCTCAGAGGCACAATGAGGTGCTGAAGACTGGGGAACGCACTTGTAATTGCAGCAATACCAGCCGCAACCGATACAGAAACCGTCAGAACGTAATCTATGAGCAGAGCCGCGCCTGCAAGCAACCCTGCCCTTTCACCTAGGTTCTCGCTGGCAACAATATAAGAACCGCCTCCATTAGGATACGCATGGATCGTCTGGTTATAGGAAGTTGCAATGATTGCAACCAGCAAGCAGATTCCTAACGTGATCGGAATCAATAATTCGAGCTTGGTTGTTCCACCAAGGATTAAGATTCCAAGAATGGCTTCGGTGCCGTACGCGACCGATGAAAGTGCGTCAGAAGAAAAAACAGGCAAGCCTAGAATGGGGCCAAGCCTTTCGTGATGGGCGCGCGATGTTGGAATCGGCTTTCCAAAAATCGTGGCTTTGATTTTTGGCCACGACATTTTAAAGCCTGAATCGCTCATTTCCCACCGAATAGGATACTTTGCAAGGACTCTTGTTCGCAAAGGGACTAAACTTCTTTGAGGTTTTCTGCTAACAATTCTTTTAAATTCATGGGAGAGGTTTTTTAATGAAATCCGTTTTTCTTATTTATGGACCCACATTCTAGTTCTGACTTAGCCCAGCCTGATCTCTATGTGGTGAAAAAGAAACATCCGCTAGCGATTCGATGGTTTCACTGGATCAACTTCCCTGTTATTTTCACAATGGTGTGGAGTGGATTGCTGATTTTCTGGGCGAACAGCTCTAGGCCCGGCTATGCAAGGGTCACTTTATTTGGTCACCCTGTGTTCCCCAAATCCTTTTACCAGCCGTCGGTTCCAAGCTGGTGGCCGAAGTGGCTCCCTCACGACACAGAGACGGTCAATAACCAGCCCAAATTATTTCTTTACTCTCTTAAATACAGGCTAGCAGAGGGAATGTATTGGCACTTTTTCTTCTTTTGGTTTTTTGCCATCAACGGCCTGCTCTATATCAGCTATCTGATCTTGAGCGGAGAGTGGCGGAAAATTGTCCCCCAAAAAAAGTCTTTAGCCCTGTCTATCAAGGTTGTTTTGCATGACCTTAGAATTCTCAAGAAAGAACCAGAGAAGGATGGCATTTATAATCATGCCCAGCGGCTGGCCTATACGGGGATCATCCTCATAGGGATCCTTATGATCATCTCCGGGGTCGCCATTTACAAGCCAACTCAGGCTTCCTGGCTCACCGCCTTGTTGGGTGGTTACGTCATGGCAAAGTGGATTCATTTTTGGGCTACCATGCTCATTTGCGCCTTTTTTGTTGTCCACGTCTTCCAGGTCATAAAAACGGGCTGGGCTAATTTTCGGTCTATGATCACCGGTCACGACATCGAAAAAGTTGCCGTAACTTCCAACTCAAGGGAATCGGAGGGCGCAGCATGAATCCAGATAATCCAGAGAACTCAATCGAACCTCAAGGGTCAAGCCAAGCAGAAAGTGGTTTGCCTTTGGCTGAGGTTAAGAAGAAAATGAAGTCCCTAACCAGGCGAAGCCTCGTTTGGACTGCCATTGCGGTGGTCTTTGCCGATAAAGGATGGAAATGGCTTGCATCACGGCGCCAAGAAAATGGGATTCCATGGCCGATGGCAATTGCTCTTAAAACAAATGAAGAAATCGCTAGGGATCTTTTTAATGAGCATGCTCTTGCCAAGGAATATCCTAAATCAAGCGAAGAAGACGTCATAGATAATGGAGACATAGGCAGGCCCGAATCAGAGAACTCCTCACCCTGGAAGATCACGGTGAGTGATGACAATTGGGATCACGACATGCACTTCACAATGGCCGACATCCTGTCTCTGCCCAAAGTTGAAATGACAACCGAGCTGAGGTGCATCGAAGGGTGGTCAAGAATCGTTTCGTGGGGCGGATGCCGCCTTGTTGACTTCATGAAAGCTCACCCTCCCTCATCTAGGACCAGTGGCGCGATTGACTTCGGAAATTTTGCAACCTTGCCGGAATATGTTTCCATCACCACTCCCGATGACGACTACTATGTTGGGCTTGACGTGACTAGCGCGATCCACCCCCAAACATTGTTATGTTACGAAATGAACGGCAAACCGCTGGAACCCAAGCATGGCGCGCCGCTGAGATTGGTTATTCCCACCAAGTACGGCATCAAAAATATCAAGTGGATCGGAGCACTAACCTACACCGATACGCGTCCCGATGACTATTGGGCAGATCAAGGATATGATTGGTATGCTGGGCTCTAAGCAGGTGTCGAAGTATGTGAGGTTGAACTGCCTTAATGTAGAGAATAGCGGTTTCAGCCTTCACCTAACAAAAACTTTATGGCCTGCTATTTGGTACAAATTACCGACTGAGGACATCTCGGCTACCCCCCAAGCGACAGGCGCACCGCAACGCATAGTTGCCCAAAGAAGTCCACGCATTTGACATTAATTAGATATGATTGCAGGCTAAGTGCGCCACTAAGGTAGCCTCGGAGAAAGAACTGGTAGCAGTTGTCGGACCAAGGAGGTTTTCATAGCTCCCGCGAACTTCGTGTTATAATGTCAACCATGGAAGGCAATGACATGTCACCACTCGCCACTCGCCACTCGCCACTCGCCACTCGTCATTCACTACTCACCTGAAATCTCTAGCAATCAGGCACACTAGATTTCGAACCGGAGCGGGATCTCTCGGATTGAGGCTAAATTTTGCAGGACTCAGCAGAGCTTTCATTTTTTCGATACTTCTGTTGGCGGCAATCCCATCATTCGGACAGACAGCAAGCTGGACATTTACACGAAGTACCAGCGGACTGTTTCCGACCGCAAACGGAAAATTCAGTTTTTCATCCTCGTCTACCCTTTCTGGTTCTGGTAGCACATCTGACTCGGCATCTGGAAGCGTAACCTATTCAATCACGGTAACAGCACCCACAAATGCAGAGCCGACAGCCCTCATGCTCAAAACAAACTTCGTCGAAAGCATGGGACTTGCCGCACAAGGCTCATCACAGGTTCTGACTGTGGTCAACGAGCAGACCGGACAGGTGACGACCATTGGATACGCGACTTCCAATTCTGCCGCAAACGGGTCAGTCGGGTCCCAATTTGTGTCCTGCAACGGGACTTCATCGGCCCCAAACGGTAATGCTTCATATACCGTATCATCAGCAACTTACTCTCTAACTTCGATCCCAATCCCCACCGGCGGATGGAGCAATAATCTGAGCACGGGTATTAGTACGATTACCTTTACTTTCTCGATGAATGCGAACCTTACTTCCGCCGCTTCTGTCACTACCGCGAAGGCAGCACAAGCAACGGCAACCGCTTCCGGTGAAGACGACGGACTTATCGGCGCAACTTTGAATTAGGTTATGTTCTGCTTGATTCCGCTACTTAACCAAGTCCAGGCCGAAGCGTCTTCCTACACCTGCGAAAGGGTTGCCAACTTTGCAAGCAACAAGCCATCACCACAACTGCGTAATGAGGTTATTCTCGTTGCAGGTTTTAATCAGGAAGCACCAAGCCACTCATTAATTGACTCCTTATCTGAAGTGTTAAATGCTACCGTCTTAGTAAAAGGCGGGAAATACTTCATCACAAGGACAGAGCAAGACAAGAAGGCAATGATGGTAGCCGAAATTGCTGAAATCAGGAAAACCTACAACGCTCGAGTCGCCGCCTATAATGCCTTGGCAAAGCAGTTCGGAACCACAGCAGGTTCGCCCAAATTGGCGTATTCCTTGACAAAGGAATACGCTAGCTCCTTGCGCATACATGAAAAAGATCCCAAAGTGCCAATGCCAAAGTTTAGTGAGATGGCCGGTCAACCTCCAACTTTTGTAGCCCTAGCTGCAGAGAAGATTGCCCTTGACAGCCACGTGGTAAACATCTCTCCGTATCAGACTGAGCGACTTTGCACTCCAGCCGTCGGGTCTATGAAGCCGCTGCCTGCAGTATTTGATGAAGTTCTGAAATTATGACCTGCCCCTTTTATTGAAGTCAGTTTAAATAGAGTTCTCCTTTGATGATATCTGGTTACTGTGAACGAGGGAG
>DAIDHV010000008.1 GCA_027451905.1 Armatimonadota bacterium
TTCACATTGAACCCACCAGATCCATTGCGAGACACGTCCGCCATCATGTCACCATCCATTATAGCCATGAGCCGACACTGGTGATCCCGCCGCAGGGGAATGAGCGAAGCGAGTCGGGATTGCCGTGGGCGTCGTAGATGGGATAGACCACAACTGTATTCCCACCTGAAGTCTTGGAAATGGCATCAATGCCACGAGCCCCGATTGCGTAATCGGTCACAGCCGGATTCGTCCCCAAATCCACATCTTCCATGCTTCCCGATTTCATTTCCCTCGTTTCACTCGGCGGGACGGGGCGATCAAAACTGTTCTTTGTTCGCATGGATTCGCCCCGCATCCTGCCATCATACCTATACAGGGTAGTTGAGCAGTGATAGACTTGGACACTCTCATGTCGAAGCCATGGATGGCGGAGATCCCGCCGGAGCAAAGCAAATCGTGACCATGGCCTGATGGCGAGCCTATGGCCTCCCCCGAATCAATATCCAGAAACTCGTTAATGAATTGTTTTTCCGCTCACTCTTTTTTCAGCTCCATATTGTTCGACGATATTGAAAATCCAGACAAGGGCCTTTTACAGGGAACCTGCCAAAAAGGAGCTACGGTTATCCAATTTCAGTTACTTTTCCTTTCTACCAGCCCTCCCTGCCCCCAATTTGCCCCAAATCACCTGAAGCAAGATGTTTTGCATCGGCATGGTGCAAACAAAGAGGAAGCCATTGAAAGAGTCGAAATGGGCCGCCCCAATGCGAACCAGCAAGACATCAGCCGCGAAAAAAACTGAAAAGATGGATAAAGACAGCAGAGCTTTTCTGAAGTCGAACACCGCTTTAATCCCCTGAATCGATATCATCCAAAAATAATTCTGCTTCAATCTGTCCAGCTTCCGCTGCTGTAGCGTCAACTGCCGTATTGGCGATGTCTTCACTTTCTGCGTTCAGAAGACCGAACGAGGCATTATTTGTAATGGAAGTCAGCATCTTTTCGTAGTCGCCAATAAACCTCATATAGGAGCTTACAAAGCCTGCGCCGATGCGTATTCCGCAGGCGCCCACAGCACCTTGAACCACCGCAAATGTGCTCCAGCCAGCTAGCAGACTTTGCATGCCTAAGGCTACAAGCGCAGAACCTGATCCATCAAATCCCAGAGCGCTCTGAGCCATCCACTGTAGAAGACCAATTATAAAGCACCCTGCCGCCTGGTTAGGATCGAAGTCCTTGCCGCTGCTGTCCTCCGCATTTGGAGGGCTCGACTGGCAATATGCAAACCAATTACAGGACTGCCTTTTTGGGTCCTCGCTGATAAACCTACCCGACGTTGGTTCGTAGTATCGGGCGCGCATGTAGATAAGGCCGGATTCATCATCTTGGACGTGACCCAAGTTGGCGCAATAACGTCCTTTGGGATCGCCGCTTGTCGCGCCGCTTCTTACATTGCCCCAGGCGTCATAAGACCTCTTGTCATTCACATTGAACCCACCAGATCCATTGCGAGACACGTCCGCCATCATGTTCCCATGGGCGTCATAGATGGGATAGACCACAACCGTATTCCCGCCGGATGTTTTGGAGATAGCATCTATGCCTCTTGCACCGATCGCATAGTCAGTAATCGCCGGATTGGTCCCCAAATCCACGTCCTCCATGCTCATCTGACCATCGTACCGGTACAAGGTTGTGGAAGAACCATTGGTCTTAGAAACCCTCATCCCATCTGCACGATACAGGTAATCCCAGGTTCCTGATGTATTGGTTAAGGTTGTCATGCGGTTCAAGCAGTCCCAAGTCATCGACGTCGACCCCGTCGTCAGCCGGTTCCCTAAGATATCAGACGTACAACTCACCCCATTGATTGTTATCGGACGATTTAAATTATCACAAACCGAATCGGTTCTATTGCCAGCCGCGTCGTAACTCCAGTTCTGAATCGCATTGGGCAGACCGTCGCCATAATTGGCACTGGTGAGATAATCAAAGTTAGGATCATAGCCATAGGTCTCGGTCCAGGTATTTCCACCTTGCCATGAGTTCATGGAACTGGTCTTCAGCCCAAGGTCAGGATCATAGGCACAAGAGTTCTCATAGATCGGGGTGCTGGTGAAGCTATTCCCATTCCAGTCATCTTGGTAATAGGTGAGATCGGTGGTTCGCCCAGCCCCATCATAGGTGTAGATCGCCCTCATTCGGCTAGAAGCAGGATGAGTTCCATCGTAGTAGGTTTGCCCCGTGCTGGGGGTGAACCCTGGCTCGGGAGTCTGGGCAAAACAGGCCTGTTCTACCTGCCCAGCAGAGTTATAGAGGTAGTCGTACTCTTCTGCGGTCGGGTTGCCATTAGAGTCCAGCCTCGCCATTTTTTGGAATACGCGGTTAACCTTCGGGAATTGACCCACGGAAATGTAGTCGTAGTATCCCCATGTGGTTGAGCCATTTGGCGTTGTGTAGGTTGCCTCGGTCCTTGAGCCTGAGCTATCGTAGGTGTAGGTATCAGAATAGGTTCCACCTGGGTCATTCTCGGTCACCGATTGCACCTGCCCAAGACCTGGACCTGAATTGTAATAGCCAAGGGTTTCAGTGATGCCAGAAAGTCCATCGGTAATAGAAATGGGTTGCCCATTGGTGATTCCAGCCCCACCGTAGGTGTAGTTCACCAAGTTTTCGCTTAATCCACTATCGATCCGAATTACGCTTAGGATCTTGCCGTCCGCATCGTAATTTGTTTGAAAGATGTGACCAGCGGCGTCTTGCACTTCATCGGCTTTGCCGTCGCTGGTGTAGCCAAGGGTTTTTTTTATGCGGTTGATGCCGCCCTGATCTTCGGTCACTTGGCTTGCCTCACCCCAGCTTCCGTCGTTGTTGGCTCCGTACAGAGTTTGGGTGTGGACATAGGTCCATGGACTTGTTGATGTGCTTTGCAATTTGTAGACGTCGGTGCATCTGCCATCGCTGTCATAGGCAAACTGAGCACTGTAACCGCCATTCGGTGTGATCTGGTACTTCCAGTAGTCGCCTGTAGAGGCCCAAGCCGGCGGAGTGATTTGGGTGTTGAGAGAGAAGGCGCCATGGGCATTGTCGTAAACCTGATAAGTTTGTCCCCTGCTTCCGGCGGCGGCGGTGTTTGGGTAATAGTCGGTGTAGGAATATCGGCAGCCACCATCTGTGGTTTGGCGAACTGCCTTCTGCTGCCAGTATTTGCTTTGATCCCAATAGGCATAGTCAGTTTCCTTTGTGCTTGTGACATTTTTGACTGAATTCGCAGTCGTCGACTCAGTGACGGTTTGGCTTAATGGATTCCCAGCAAAGTTGTAGCTTGTAACGGTATCGGTCTCCCCTACATATTGAGGAATCAAAGGGTACAGATACTGGCTCGTGTCGTTTTGGCGGAGCCAATAGGAGAAGTTGTAATCTGAGTCCTCTGTCAGGTCTTGGGTCTCAATGTTGTAAAACTTATCGCTTGTCACGGAAAACGTCGTCGGGTCCACAAATCCGACATTTGATGGATCCTGCGAAGTCAACCATGTTCGGACGTCCATGACTCCATTGTTCACGTATCCCGCTGCAATGGCCACGCTATACCACTCCGAAGCTGTGTAGTTATATGGGTTAATTCCAGCTGGTACCGTGTTCATGTATTCCCAAGCTGCATTCCCACTGCCGCCGCTTTCTGGTCCGAATATTGTAGTGCTTCCGTTGGGAGCATAAATGGCATCCACCGTGGGGGCCTCGACTTGGCCGGAATAAGGTAGCACAGTTACATATTGCATAATGTAGGAGATGCTAGTCGTAAGACCCTGCGGATTAGTGGTACTCGTCAGGAGGTTTGAGGCAACGTCCGGGGTGCCCTCATTGCCTGCGGCGGCAGAACCGTACCCGTAGTATGTTGTGAGACCAGCTGGGTCAGTGACACTTGTCAGAAGATCCCCCGAGTAGCCATAAGAAACGGTTCTGCCGCACCCGTCTGTCACCGAGGAAATGTGGTTGCCAGACCAAGTAAACGAAAGTTGATGGCCGTTAGGCATCGAAACCTTTATCAGCGGATGCTCGCTTGTGACTCCATCCGACTTCTGGAAACTGACATAATTAGCGCCGTAGTTGTAATTAGTAACGTTACCCTGGCGGTCTGTGGCTGAAGTCACTTTTAAGACATTGGCGGGATATGGGGTTGCGGTTGGGTTGTTGTATGGCACCGTACCGTTGGGGTAACTGCCTTCGGATTGATAGGTATAAGTTGTGCCATCAGGGGTGATGGTCTGATTACTTACAACAACCTGGTAAACAGCCCCATTAAACGTTACAAACTGATACTGAGTGTTATTGACATTGTTGTCCCAGGGAGGAGTGGTAAGCACTCCATCTACATCCCGTTGAATGGTTTCTTGATGGCCACCCGCATCGGTGGCAACGACGGCTTGGGTGGGTTGGGCATGGACTCCGGTTGCCATTTCCGCATTTGGGTCAATTTCGGTTGGCGGCCTCTCGCGGATGGCTTTAGGAACGGCTCGAACTGGCGCAGAAGGAGATTTTAAGAGTCCACCAGCGGTGTTCCTCACATCGCAACTCAGGGTCCAGCCGAAGCCAAGGGGCCCCTCATCCAAAGAATTCGAGCTGTAGCTACGCGTCACGTTGACGGGAATTCCGTAGCCGCCTTCAAAGTCTAGGTCGGTAGCCGAGGTAGAATAGTTTCCCGTCATCATGTCTACTCCCTTATAGATAACATCCCACTTGTTTTGCCCGGCCAGATACGGGCACTGACCAGCCCGACCAACAATCTTTTTTTGCTGAGAAACGCTGAGGACATGGGATGCAGGCAACTTGACCTTCTTGGGCCTAATGTAGGGGGCCCTTCGGGGCTGCAAGGGGTTCCTAATAAGACCTGCAATTCCGAATGGAACTGAAGCGTTCATCATCAGAAGCGCGGAAAAGACTGCAAATGCACGTTTGAATTTCATTGATGCCATGGTTGACTCTTAAGATTTGATAGGCTGTTTTTGCTAGTTGAGCGATAAAGGTGTAAAAACGATGACGTTGGCGATAAAGTTCGACCGGGGTTTAGTCGGCAACTTCCATTGGCTTGTCGATTTTGTAAGTGGGTCATAGACTGCGATGCTCGAGCCAGAATTCGTACAAATAACGACAAAGTGGTCTGGGGTGCTGAGGATTGCTGGCGTTGAAATATGGCTAAAGTCCTGAGAGTTCAAGGCGAGGGCATAGGATTTGACCCCAAGTTTCTCGAAGTACTCCCGGATTGCAAGCAACGAGACTCCGGCGTCTGTCCGCTTGCAGCCCTTCGCGATTTGGGCAATTGTTTGAGGCTTGCGCCCCATCAATTGGAGGACCTTTGCCACGCACTCTGGACCGCACAAGCTGGTTTGGTAACGAATGAACTTGGTTTGGATGGCAAGATCGTGCTGGTAGAGACTGACGTCTGCAGGGTTAATCGGGGCGCCGTCTTTAAGTCCTCCTTGAAGCCTTCTCAACCTGTCAAAACATGCCTTGCATAGTGGGCTCTTGGGGCGGGACTTCATAAAATCTCGGAATGCGGATATGGCTTGAGTCTTCTTGCCTTCTGCAACCAAGCACACATCAGCCTGGTATAGGGCTTGGTCGGATAAGCTTCCAAAGTCGGCTGAGGAAACACCGGTGCCTTTGTATGACTTTTCGGCAGCCAGAAAGGTCTTTCTCGCCGCTTCGTAGGTGCCTTTCGTAGGCTTAGCGGTGTGGTCTTTGGTGACCTCCAGAAAGCCAAGGTGCAGCTGAGCCTGAGTCACCAGATCTTGCATTGTCTTGCTGGGATTCTTTCGATTATTGGCAATGAATTGCTGGAGGGCGGCTGGCGTGTTCGGCACTGCCCTCGATTTCGTTCGGCTGGCATGGTCGGCAGGGCTATAATGCCTCAGCGCAAAGAAGATGCCACCGGCGAGCATCACAAGAGTGCCGCTCCAGATCGCGATTCGAGTTGAACGTTTCATCCCTGAGTTCCAGTGGACCAGGCATTGGTCTCCGTTTCATCTACAATCCAAAGCCTTGGAATGCCGTCCGTTGTTGGCAAACCCGCATTTGGGAACTGGCTTTGATAATAGGCGTCTTCAAAGTACTGCCAGCCAACGAAGTTGTTAGAGAGCTGAGTTGCTTCATTTGCGAGTGCAACAGAGATGTTGACAGTGCCTTGAGGTGGCTGTGGCATTGTCATGTTGAGGTACTCAAGTGGTGGTGATGGGGCGGTACCGTTGATGGTAAGGTCAGTACTTTCCACCACGCCAGTTCCCGTTATGTTCCAGGCGTTTGCCCAAGTCGCGTTTCCAGGCGCCACCGCATAGTTTGGATCGGTGGCGGGAATGTAGTATCCGGCAATATCCATGGCCGCATTGTAGTTGGCATTGGGAGGTCCAAGCCTCGTGAGGGAAAGGTCAACCCAAATGGGTTTTACATACGAAATGTTCGCGCCGTAAAGTTGAAGGCGACTCGTTCCGCTCAAATCATTTGTTTGGACGAATGGGGCATTTCCAACAAATGAACCGCCGGTGTATAGCCAGTTGTAGAAGTTGATATAGTTTGCGGGGGCGTTCGCGTCGCCAGGGAGTTCTCCCGCGAGGTCAGGTTGTCCGTAGGTTTTCCTGGTGTCGATGCTTGTTGAATTTAAATTGAACCGGTTGCAGACAATTGTTCCTTCAGAGTATTGGGTTCCATTAAATAGCGTGTCGACCTTGTTGCCGTTAGAGTCATAGTAATAGGTGTCTCCTACATCTTGGACCCCCAGGATGAGGTGATACGTGCCGCTTGACGAACCTGCTATTCGGTTTGTCAACGTATCGCCATTATTGACAATATAGCCACGAACATAGTAGTTCTGGCCAGTTTTTTGGTCATTGATGGTGGTCTCCGTGCTGGTCTCGCCTTGGTTACTCGTTGTGAAATAGTACTCACCGGAGTTTGCGTCGATCGATGTGCAGGTCGAGTAAAGAGTTGCTGTGTAGTTGTCGTCTCTGTATTCCTGCGGGTTTGTGCCGGGAACGGCCACTCCGGAATCGTTGGCAGGAATGTTTTGTATCGTAAATTGCTGCCGAAAGGCGTGAAATTTTTCGCTTTCGTAACTCGTGGTACCCGAAGCTTCCTGGACGCCAACTAGCTCCACGTCTGGCCATACTTGGTAGCCAGTGGTTGAGCCGGTGGTGGAACCCGTCGAGGAGCCAGTCGAACTTGAGCTTGTCCCGCTCGAGCCCGTAGTTTGTGGCGGCGGCAGGACCCCCGTTGAACTTGCAATGCGATCGGAGCGGCCAAGCGCCCCAGAGACTAAGATAATCGCCACAAAAAAGGCAACGACTATTGAAATAATTTTCGCTCTCATTCTTGTCCTCAAGACTGTAGACCATTATAGAGCAAATATCTTTACTTGTGTTGAGATTTGTTAAGAAACTTGCAACATTTTGGAGAATACGTATTCTCAACTCGCAAGAAACCTTCTATCCTGATGAATGGGTTGAAAAATTGTTGAGAGCAGGAAAGCATCTCGCAAAAAACGCCATCACATGGGGACCAATTTGGCTCCTATCCTTCCGATTCACTTAAAGTATTGATGCGTTTGGCGTACTCTCCAGCCAGATTGTTGCTTGCCGTATCGCTTTCACTTTCCGTGTAGACATGAAAAATTGGCTCTAAGGAATCAGGCAAGATCAAAGCCCAAGAATCTTTATCAAAAATCTTGATCCCATCGACCATCTCAACCTTATCATAGGCTCGAGATTCTTCTGACAAGATTCGCATCACAGTTCCCTTGTTTTCCCACGGCACACGGACCGACTGATACGCCATATGAAAACGCGGAAGCGAAGCCACAACATCCTCTAACTTCGCATTTTCCCTCGCCAAAAGGGTTACCAACTTTCCAAAACAGTAGGGTGCGTCAAAGGCGTTTTGCATCTCTGGAAAAATAAAGCCTCCATACTCATCTCCTGCCAAATCCACCCCACTACTGATTGTAATCTCCATCAGAGAACGAGGATCGGCCTTGGACCGTAACACGGTCGCTCCTGCCTTAGAAAGCTCATTTTCCATCCTTTCTGGCGCGGTTACACTCATGGCAAAGCTTGCAGCGGGATTGGCCTGGATAATTAACCGACTTAGGGCGGCGTACAAAGTGTGTCCAAAAACGGTTTGACCCTTGGAATCTACAACCGATAGCCTCTCACCATCGCTAGTAAACAACACCCCCATATCGTATTCCGTGCTTTTGACAATGGTGGCAAGCTGCTGCAAGTGAGACTGAATTTCTTGCTCGGTCCTTGGCGACTTCTTGGCATCATCAAAGGCGTTGAGAGACATCGAATCAACCCCCAATCGAGAAAGCATGGCGGGATAGATGGCGCCAAGTGCGGTGTAGCCATAATCCACAACCACCTTGAGGGGCCTCTTGGGGCGAGGGTTGTTCTCGAGCAGATGGAAGAAGTCAGACTGATACCCTTCAACGGCACGGCTTGCAAACTCAATTTGGCCAAGGTCATCTGCATCGGCGCGCCGATAATCCTCGCGGTAAAAGTTGCTTTCAATTTTCCGCTCAAGGCTTCTTGAAATATAGGTGCCCTGAGAGTCCAACATCTCGATCAAAGTCACCCGCCGATTACTGGGTAGCTTTCTTGCCGTAATCGCGCCACCTGCCCCACTTGCCTTGATGAAATGCCTCGAAACAGGGATTGCCATCGAGCGCAAATCCAAGACATCACAGCCTGCCGATAATAGGCTAGAGATCAAGGCTCGCTTAATCATTCGAGAACTCCTTGTGCTGTCTCGACTGGTCACAATTCTTGTTCTAGCTGGAAAAACCGTCCCAAACGCACTTGCCAACCGACAAGCAATTTCTGGGGTGATTTCTAAATTGCTCAATCCTGCAACCCCAAGGTCTCGAAAAAGATTTCCCCGCCATCGGTTTCCCCAAATCAGGCTAACGGTTACGGTTGACCCCCGCTCGACTACTTTATCCGGCCAAATCTTAATTTTTGTACGAATGGTGCTGCCGGCGTCAATTGTTGCACGATCACCCACCACCGATTCTTCCCTTAGCACACAATCTCGCTTGATAATAGCCCTTGAGCACACGATGGCGCTATGAAGGGCTGAACTATGCCCCAGGTAAACGTTGTCCCAGCATACAGACCGTTCGGCAAGAGCACGCTCTTCCACTAAGGTGTTATCACCGATGACCGTGTACGGTCCAATAACCGCCCCATCCTTGATTCTACAATTAGAGCCGATCATCACCGGCGGTTTGAGGACCACTGTTTCATCAATTTGTGAGTTCTTGCCAATATAAATGCCAGAAGTAGGCAACAACTCATTCATCCCAAAAATCGGCAAATCCACCCTTCCGCTAAGAGTTGCTTCTTGGGCCTCTCGGTACTGGGCGAGCGAGCCGACATCGCACCAATATCCGTCCATTGTGTAGCCATAGATTGGCATGTCTTCTGCCAGCATTTTGGGGAACACGTCGGCAGACCAGTCACACTCTTCGCCGGGTTTGATAAGGTCTAAAACTTCAGGCTCAATGATATAGATTCCTGTGTTGACGGCGTCCGAAAAAACCTCTCCCCACCTTGGCTTTTCTAAGAAGCGGGTCACTTTTCCGTTCTCATCGGTGATGACCACGCCGTACTCTAGGGGGTTTGGATCGCGGTAGAGCACAAGGGTTGCAAGGCTCTTTTTTTCTCGATGGTATTGGTAAGCGGCCGAGAGATCGCAATCAGTCAGGGCATCCCCAGAAATAATAACAAGAGACTTTCCTTCAAAAAACTCTTCCGCGTTTTTTACGCTGCCTGCGGTTCCAAGGGGTTGATTTTCGATGGCATAGGCTAGATCTATGTCAAAATCGAGCCCGTCTCCAAAATGGGCTTGGATTTCATCGGCAAGGTAATGAACGGTTGCCACAACCTTGCGTATCCCATGAGACTTCAGCAGGTCGATGATGTGCTCCATCATCGGCCGATTGGCAATAGGAACCATCGGCTTGGGGCGATTGGTTGTTAAAGGGGCAAGTCTTGAACCCTTGCCTCCTGCCATCACAACCGCGGTTGCGTACTGGCTTAAGTCTTTGTTCTCAAAATCACTTTCCATTCCCTTGCCTTTACTGTTCAGAATAGTGTAAGACTATTTTTGTGTGATGGTCGGTGAAAAGACAGCAATTTTACTAATTTTCATCATTTTGCCTTCCGAATCTTCGATTCGAATGAACCTAGCTGTAACAATAGGCCCATAGTACCTTACGACAAAGTTCCCATCTTCCGGTTGGCTTCGGTTTGCAATGGTCCAAGCAAGGTCTGGTTCTGAGCTCCAATCGATAGCGTTTTGCACGGTCTCCCCCGTGTTGTAAACCAACACCTTAAATGGCCCCGCAGAAGGCTTACCGGTAAAGACAATGTCAATTTCACCCAAGCGGCGGTCTCGATGCAAATCCCACTCTGCCCACTGGTTAGAAGGACCGAGTTGGATGGAGGAGGGATCCGAGGCAGCATCGGCCTGAGTGACAGCAGCGTTTTCTGCATAGTTTTGAGACTGATCTATAGGTTGGCTTGGCAGGGCAAAATGAAGATCACAAAACGCGACGGTTTGGTCTCCACGGTAAGCGGATTCTAGCATCGAACTTGCCGTCATAAGTGCCCAGCCAGAAGAGTTGCCAAGGACCATGTGCACCGCAAACGAGCCGTCTCCTTCTAAGCGATTGGTGCCAAACGGATTCCGCCCCGAACCGCCAGAAGACATTGGCTGATTAGGCAGCAGAGCACTGCCAGATTGATCAGTCTTTAAGGAAAATTCTTTGGTTGGGCTAACCTTTCCATCAACAACCCGATAAAAATCCATTTCTGAGTTTTTGAGGGTAAAGCCATTGGCTCCGTACGCCCTTACCAAGATGAGGTGAGGAAATTGGGAAGCGGCGCTTGGCTGGATGGGATTCCTCTGAGAAGTTGGTTTGGAAACAAGGTCGTTGAGCTGTCCTACCGTTACAAGGCCAAGAGGACCATAAGGCGAGGACGGCACCGCAAGCAGGTAAGGAACTTGGTAAGCCTGCTGCGGCAGCTGCAAACTTGGCGGAAGTTGCCCTTCATAGCGACGATCCCCGCCTAAGAGTCCGCCATACCAGTAGGTTCCTCCCCCATAAAATCCGTTCTTCTGATCCAGTGGCAAAGGACTATCGGCAATCTGCTCCTTGCCAAAATCGGTGGCTCCTGCTGCTTCCAATGACATTTGCATGAGCTTCTTCAATTGATGCGGATCCTCTAAGCTGCCACTTTTGAGGGGCAGAACCAGATCACCTGTTCCCGGCTGTCCCAGGTCTGGTTGAAGTTGAATCCGCTCCATGCAGCCAGCAGGGCTAAACGAAAATCGACTGCGATCAAGAGCCTTATTGCAAAGGGAGCTTAGCTTAAGAAGCAGCTTGCTTGCTTCCTTTTTTGGCAGGTCTGATTGCACGGGAATGGCAAATCCATTAGGGAAGAAAACCGCACTTCCATATTCGGCAGACGCTTGATTGCCTCCCAACCAGAAATTGATTTTCCCTGCCCTTGGGTCCTGCGGGTTAGGCAATGCGCAAGGCAAATCTGCCTTAAAGGTTGCCCCTGCCGATAAGGAAGGAACGTTTGCAACGGGCATGGAAATCCCATCCATGAGTTGGTGCAGTGCGCACGGCGAGGAAGGTCCCTTGCCTAGATTGCTCACTTCAACGGTCAGAGCGTCAGAACCCGGTGCCCTTGAGACACCAACGATCTCTAGCTTAGCGGCAGAAATTGTCGGCTCGGTTTCCTTCACATAGGTAATTTCTAACTGAGGCTGAGCAGAGCCATCTTCACTGGATGCAAATTCACAGGGGCCAGAAAATTGAAGAGCAAAGCCAAAATTTAGCCACGGCTTCTCCACAAATTTCTGAATCTGAGGGGCCAAGCCTTCGACAACAAAATTCCCGGTGCCAGTCGGATGAGCCTTCACCGGCAAGACCTGAATATCTTGAGGACCCATTGCCCCTGGGGTTGACCATTTGGCACCCTTGATTCCAAATTCCGATGTTAACCAGGTTGCTCCGCCAATAGGAGCCCTCGAAACCGCAAGGCTTGGTGGTTTGACGGGAGCCGTAGCGGGGCCAAGGTGGGGCAAATTAAGGGTCAAAGCCGGCCCTTCACCCCACGGCCTGAGCAGTTCACCAAAAGTTGTTAATTGAGGGGTGTCTGGAGATGACTGAGTGAAGATAATTTTGGCGTCAAGGACCTTGGCATGAGCACCAAGCAACCTTTGAAGCTGACCAAAACGAATGAGAATGGTCTTTCCGGTACCACCAGATAGAGAATATAACCCCCCTTCAGACTTGGTAGGCTCCGCGTTATCAAGGGTTGTATCCTCAACGTCGCAACCCATCAATGGATCGTTGACCGCAACATACTTCCCTCCCGCTTCGGCGACCTCGATTCTCCCACGCTGATAGCGCAATTGGAAGGTCGGTTGGTTTTGGTTGTGGCGAAGGGCAAGAATGCCGCAGATCATGTTAAAAGTTTACCGACGTCCACCAAGGATGCCGGCCATGATTTGCGTTCTTGCCAAGAACTGTTGCTATTCTGCGGCTGTTTCTGCGGCGGCGGCGGCTTCGGTTGAAGCGGCGGCGGCTTCTTCTGCCACGGGGGCATCGGTGACCGCGTCTTCAGCTACGTCTTTCTTTGCCTTTGCTGGCTTTTTTGCAGTTCCATCAGCTGGTTTGGATGCTGTCTTCTTGGCGGCCGACTTCTTAGCTGGCATTGAGGCAGGTGCGGAAAGATCGGCTCCAGATGCGGTTAAGGGCGCAAACTCAACATTAATCGCCTTCAGAGTCTTGGACTTCTTAGCGGCATGGAGTGCATTCTCTTTGCGGTGCCTGCGCCGCCTGATTTCTTTGTTCTTAACTCTCATGAAAAAATCATAATACCAGTTCATTACGAACTAAGTCCAGATCTTCTGGTCCAGGAACCGCAACTCCCACCTTTCTTACGACCGCTCCTGCTAGTCTGGTGGCTAAGGCAAGCGAAGCCTTGCCGTCGAATCCCGCTCCATGGCAAAGAGCCAAGGCGGCTATCGCCGTATCACCGGCTCCTGCTTCATCATAAACTTCTACTTTAATTGCTGGCTCGTACGCGGTTCCACCGTCAAACGCGGTCGCCATACCCTCTGCACCTAGGGTCACAACCACCGATCGAACGTTGAGGGCCTGCTTGATTTGCATGGCCGCCTTTTCCGCATCAGACCGCCCAATCTTTTTGATGCCAAGCAGAGCCGACGCCTCAATTCGGTTGAGGCTGATCATATGAGCCCCTTTGTATTGGTGGGCGGTCCCTGGTTTTGGGTTTGCAATGACCGGTTTTCCTTCTTGCTGGGCCTTACCAATCATCTGCTGTACAAACGGCTTGGAGAGACAGCCCTTGGCATAATCACTGAGCAAGATAAGATTGGCCGAACCGATCGAATCTAAGAATTTTTGATAAAGAGCATGCTCTTCATCAGGAAACAGGCTTTCATCAGATTCTCGGTCAATCCTTAGCACCTGGTGTGAGTGGTTGGCAACGACTCTGGTTTTGGTGGTTGTGGAACGTTTAGGAGAGGAGTACAGGTGTCGACTGGAAATGCCTGATGCTTCAAGAGACTCCAAAAGGATTTCTCCTTGGGGGTCGTCACCAATCAGCCCCACCATATCCACTTTTGCCCCTAATGCGACTATGTTAGCGGCAACGTTGGCAGCTCCCCCTGGCACGTGTTTGAGGGTCTGCTGTCGAACTACCATCACCGGCGCTTCTGGGCTTATCCTTGTAACTTCGCCGTAAATGTACTCATCTAGCATCACATCTCCAACCACCACTGCAGAAAGAGAGCCAAAGCACTCTAAAATCGAGCCAAAAGTTAATGCTTGCGATTCCGCTGTCATTGGTGCACTCTCCCTTCTGTACTTTGTGACACAGCGCGCGGAGAGGAGGGATCAAGCCGCCGGTGAACTGCCATTGAACTCCGGAACGTGATTTGGCTTGCGCACGGCGGAAAGGAAAATTCCCCCGCCGATAACCATAACAACGAGAGCTGCGACTTGAGCCTCCGTAATCTTGCCGATTAAGTACTCAGACGTCGCAATTCCCGCGTTAACCTGAGCCAAAGTTCCACCCCGAGAAAACTCATAGATGAATCGAGACAGGCCCGTGAATATGAGGGCAAGCCCAGCCGCCTGGCCACTAAAGAGCTTCGTTTTGCGCTCAATCATAAGCAAAATCCCAAGGCCAATCAGGTTCATTGCCGAGTCATAAACTTGGGCTGCAACATGCCACTGGCCATCCACATACAGCTTCAAAGGAAAATTAACCGAACAAACGCCTCCATAGCAACAGCCGTTAAGCAAGCAGCCGACCCTTCCAATTGCGGTTGCGATCAGAAAAGATGGGGCGATGCAGTCCATCATTTTGTAAACCGGCGTCTTGGTTCTCTTTGCCCAAATTAGCATCCAAGCAAGACCAAAAGCAAGCCCTCCAAAGCTGGTCAGTCCTGCAAATTGCAGGGAAAGCATCTCTTTGGGATGAGCCAAATAGTAGGGCCACTCTAAAACAAAGAAGGTTAGCCGCGCCCCAATGACCCCCGCAAAAAGGGCTCCAACCAACGCATCTGTGATGCGGTTTGGATCAATTTCTAGCTTTGGTGCCCTCAGGCGCACTACGACTAGCCCAACCAGGAAGGCAATGACGAGCATGACTCCGTAGCTGTGGATGGGAAAGGAGCCGATATGAAATAGTATTGGCCGCATCGTTTGAGTCTACCGGTAGGCGGTACCCTATTGAGGTGAAACCAGAAAAACTTGTAGCTCCCGAAGCCGCCGCCCAAGTCATTGCGGAAGCCTTACCTTACATACAAGAATTTGCTGGACTGACCTTTGTTATTAAATACGGCGGGAGTGCCATGGATCACGGCGCGGAATTTCGGACCGTAGTTGCCAATTTGCTTTTGCTTCAGTCGGTGGGCATTCGCGTGGTGCTGGTCCACGGCGGCGGACCTGAAATCTCGAGGCTCACCGCAAGACTTGGATTGCCTCAGTCCACCGTTCAAGGGTTGAGGGTAACCGACGAAGACACCATGGAAGCGGTTGAGATGGCCCTCAGCGGAAAATCCAACAAAGCGATTGTTTCTGGGTTTAGTCAGCAAGGTGGAAAAGCGGTTGGCTTCTCTGGCAGGGATGGCAGGATGCTGGTGGGAGAAGTCATTGACCCCGCTCTTGGCCGCGTGGGGCAGGTTACAGAAGCCAATATGGAGTTGGTAGAAATCGCCCTAGATAATGGGTTTATTCCCGTTATTGCATCGGTTGGGGAGGATGAACAGGGTCAGCCTCTTAACTTCAACGCCGATTCAGCCGCCTCGAGCGTCGCCATAGCTTTGCGGGCTTCCAAGTTCATCATTCTTACCGACACCAACGGAGTTCGAGCCGATAAATCGGATCCCAACAGCACAATTTCTGAACTAACGTTGGCGGCTCTGTACCAAATGTTAGAATCTGGCGCTGCCGATCAGGGGATGGTGCCCAAACTGCTTGCCGCTGCCGATGCGATCGAAGCAGGGGTGGACAGAGTTCATTTTTTAAACGGCAAGCAGCCCAATGCCTTGCTGATTGAGCTTTTTACCGAGGCTGGCATTGGCACAATGCTTAGCGGAGATTCCAGCTAAATATGGTCTTCCCGGGCCCAAAATCGGCGGCCATGATTGACGAGCTGCGCAAGTATGTGATCACCGATCCGTATCCTTTTGTGCTGGATCTTGCCAAATGCCACGGCATGTGGTTGGTTACAGTTGACGGTCAAGAGTTGTTTGATTGGACCGGATACTATGGCTCGAAGCTTGTTGGTCACAACCACCCACGGTTATCAGAGCCTGAATATCAACAGAGATTATTGGTTGCCGCCAACAACAAGGTTGCCAATCCCGATTATTTGACCCAAGAGTGCTTGGATTATTACCGCAAGGTGTATGCGATGGCTCCCGACGTGATGAAGTCTGATGAATTAGAGATTTACGCGGTGAACTCTGGCGCAGAAGCGGTGGAAAACATGATGAAGTACTTGATTGCCAAATTCAATTCAAAGAAGCTTGCCTTTGGCAAGATTGTTGGAGCTAGGCGATTTCTTTACTTTGATCGGGCCTTTCATGGTCGCACTATTTTTGCTCTCGGCGTCACCCAAACGGTAGACCCCGTAGCAACCAAGGATTTTCAGGGGCTTAGCGCGGGAGGCAATATCAAACTTGCGTTTCCGGCTTATGAAGATGAAGCAGATCCCTCCGCCAACCAAAAAGCAGTGCGGAAGTCCCTTGAGCAGGTCGAATCGGTTTTACAGCACATGGCAGAAGAAATTGTTGGCATTTTGGTGGAACCAATTCAAGGTGCTGGTGGCCATCGGGTTGCGTTGCCTGAGTTCTTCCGCGGGCTTTCGACCCTCGCTGAAAAATACGGCGTGTACCTTGCCTTTGATGAGGTTCAAACCGGGCTCGGGGCCACCGGGAAAATGTGGGCGATTGATCATTTTGATCTTCCTCACCCTCCGATGGCAATTGCGACAGGAAAGAAATTTGGCTGCGGCGTGGTTTACATGAAAGAGCCTTTGGAGGATATTGGAATCCTCGATAGCACTTGGGGCGGCACTTTGGCAGATATGGTGCGCGTGGTCCAGGAGATCAAAATTGTAGAAGAGGAAAACCTTGTGGAACAAGCGGCTGCAAACGGAGAAATCCTTGCCGAGGGCCTTCGGCAGATTGTTCGGGAGCACAACCATCTTGCCACGAACGTCAGAGGAATGGGAATTTACCAAGGATTCAGCCTCAAAACCCCTCAACTTAAAGCCGCATTGATCAAAATTGCCCGTGAAAAGCATCAAACTTTGCTGCTGGGGGCTGGCAACCGCTCGATTCGCACCCGCCCTAGTTTGTCGGTAACGAAAGATGAGATTCATCGGTTTCTTGAAATCCTCGATCGCTCTTTGTGTGATGTTGCCAGTTTGTGAATGAGGTTTTAGGGGCTGGTCGGCCCTTGGTTACGGGTTTGTTCTTTGGCTAATTTTCTGTGAGACGCCGGGGCCGGAATTTACCTAACATGCTCTATCTTCTCGTGCCCTATCCTGCCCTATTTTTTCATTTCCTTCCCAATCTTTTCATTTCTAATTGTTCCCCTTCTAAGAATCATCTCACTTTCCCTATCTCCGATGGGGAAGGTGGCCCCGTTTTAACGGGGGACCGGATGGGAATTTTGCAAACGTTTTGCCCATTCCTAACCTTAAGCTAACTCAACTTTCGGAAGTGGTGCTTGCCGATCCTCAGAACCTTGCCCACCAAATCAGAACGTTGAAAACGTGCACTAGGATCGGTCGCCTTTTCCCCGTCTAAGCTGACCGCGCCAGATTGCATTAACCGCTTGGCATCTCCGTTTGATTTTGCCAGTTCTAGCCCCACGATTAAGCTAGCCAAGTTGATATCGGCGTCTCCCAGTTCAGCGGGGATATCGGCCGGCTCCGCATCCACCGGCTGCTCTCGACGGCTAAATGTTGATAAGAAATACTCATCTGCCGATTGGGCTGCCTCCTGAGAATGGTACAAGGCAACGATCTCTCTCGCTAACCTGCGCTTGATGTCTCTGGGATTGGCGTCCGAGGCAATGAGGGTTCGCACTTCATCCATCGGAACATCGGTGGCTAATTCAAAATAGTTCTCCATGATCTCGTCGGGGATCGACATGGCCTTGCCGAACATATCATTAGGCTCATCTTTCACCCCGATATAGTTGCCAAGAGACTGGCTCATTTTTTCTTTTCCGTCGGTACCAACCAACAGTGGGCTTAGCACAACAACCTGGGGCTCCATCCCAAATTGAGCCATCAGATTTCGACCCACCAAATTATTGAACTTCTGATCGTTGCCACCCAACTCCACATCGGCTTGAACTGCCACCGAATCGTAGCCTTGGCAAAGAGGATAAAGGATTTCATGCATCGCGATAGGCCGCTCCTCTCGAAGCCGCTTCGTAAAATCGTCTCTTTCTAAAATTCTTGCCACCGTATACCGAGAAGTCAACCGGATGACATCTTCGAAGCTCATCTTGCCGAGCCACTCCCGATTGAACCGGATTTCAGTTTTGGAGACATCTAAAATCGTATCGATTTGAGTGAGAACTGAATCAACATTGGCTTGCACTTCCTCGACCGTCAGTTGGGGCCTTGTCTTGCTTTTTCCACTAGGATCACCGATAAGGGAAGTGAAATCGCCGATAATGAGGACCGCGGTATGACCCAGCCTCTGAAAGTCTCTTAGCTTCCTCAACACAACTGCCCAGCCAAGAGTGACCGACCTTGCGGTAGGATCAACCCCTAACTTGACCCTTAACTTGCGCCCCGATTCAAGCTTCTCTTTGAGATCCGCTTCGGAGATGATTTCGGTGGTTCCGCGCTTCAGCAGGGCCAACTGCTGTTCTATAGTCATGGTTCAAAAGGATACCGACCCGCGCAGATTTGTACCCAATCGGATTCGATTAACCGGTTCAGCAAAAAAAGACCCACAAGGGTTGACCTTGTGGGCGGATTGATGTTGTTGGATGGTAAACGAACCTACGCGGCTGCCTTGGATGGCAATTCGTCTTTATGCTCGTCTTTAAGCTGCAGAATTCGAGGAAGTCCCTCAAAAAATGCGTCTACAATTCTGGGTTCAAATTGTGATCCCGAGCCTTCTTTGATGACACGAAGAGCCTCTTCAACCGGCCAAGCCTTCTTATACGGACGCTCGCTGATCAGGGCATCAAAAACATCGCAAACCGACGCAATTCTTGCACTCAGAGGGATCTGCTCGGCAGCCAGTTTTCGAGGATAGCCGGTGCCATCCCACCTTTCATGGTGGAAGTAAGCAATGTCTCGTGCCATTTTCATCAAGTCATCGTCAGCCCCTTCTAAAAGCTGTCCGCCAGCTTCGGCGTGCTGTTTCATGATTTCAAACTCTTCTTCGGTGAGTTTGCCTGGCTTGTGCAAAATAGAATCAGGGATGGCAATCTTGCCGATATCGTGCATGCTTGCCGCAAGCTCAATTTGTTCTGAGTAATGATCACCCATCTTAAGAACTTCTGCTACGATTCGGCAATAAGCGCTCATGCGTCTGATGTGGGCTCCTGTCTCGTTGTCTCTCCACTCCGATGCCTGAGAGAGTCTTTGAACCAATTCTAGGCGAGCATTGCTTAGCCGGTTCTTAAGCTGCTGGGTTTCGGTGACGTCAGTTGCGTAGATTCTCCAACCATGATTCAGCCGGTTGGCAACCACCATATAGCCGGTGCCTCTGTAGTTGATTTCTCTTACCGACTGCTTGCCGACTTTGATCTGTTCGGTGAGCAAGTGCTGAAAAGCGCCATGGTGAAGTCCAAGGAATCGCACTCCGCTGAAGCACTCTTCAGCGGCCTGATTTGCGTAGACCACGTGACCAGATTCGTCTAAATCAATGACCGGGCTTGGATTCTGCTCTGCAAAGCCAGCAAGGTAGCGGCTCTGTTGATAAGCCTTTCTGAGGGCAGTGATCTCAGAGAAGAAACAAAACCACAGGTCTCGACTCCAATAGCACTGGGCAGACCATGTTCTGCCTTGCCAAAACACATCCGAAGTTTGCTGAAGCCCGTCAAAACCGGCAAGCCCCAGATTTTCGAAGAGCGATTCACTAGAACCTGCGATTTCCTTGCCTGCGCTGTTGATGTATAAGCAATGCCCTTGGGAGTCAAATACCGATATAGGATTCGGATTGATCTCTGGGATCATTGCCAGCAACTCGTCTGTAATCGCCAAGTTGCGCTTACTTTGTCCGCGCATGTTTTTTATCTTTGGCAAATCAAAGCCCAATCGCCACGTCATTTTCATAAAAAATTCACTTTTATTGCAAGGACTCTGATAATCAATGCAAATATCTCGCATTGATTGGGTCAACCAAGGGCGTAAAGTCTCAAAGGTACTCTAACTTGCACAGGTATGAATAGTTTTAGTGCAAAGGGAATTCTGAGTTCGGGCGGTCAAGAATACGAAATCTTTAGGCTAAAAGCCCTAGAAGATCATGGCTACGATCTTTCCAAATTGCCATTTTCTTTGAAAGTGCTTTTAGAGAATCTTTTGCGGCTAGAAGATGGGGCCGATGTAACCTCCCATCACATAAAAGCCCTTGCCTCTTGGGATCCAGCAGCTGAACCCTCACATGAGATTGCCTTCACCCCTGCCCGGGTTATCTTGCAAGACTTCACCGGTGTCCCTTGCGTGGTTGACCTAGCCGCCATGAGGGATGCAATGAACGCGCTGGGAGGCGACCCACAGAAGATCAACCCCTTGCAGCCAGTCGAGCTTGTTATTGACCACTCGGTTCAAGTGGATGCCTATGGCTCCGAGGCCGCCTTGCTCATTAACCGAGACCTAGAATTTGAGCGCAACCAAGAGCGCTATGAGTTCCTTAAGTGGGGGCAAGATGCCCTTAACAACTTTAAGGTTGTGCCTCCCAACACCGGTATTGTCCACCAAGTCAATCTAGAACACCTTGCGCGGGTTACGTTTGTGAAGCCCCTTAACAACGGAGCCGTCCAGGCTTACCCCGATACACTAGTTGGAACCGATAGTCACACAACCATGATTAATGGTCTTGGGGTTCTTGGATGGGGGGTAGGCGGAATCGAAGCCGAAGCAGCCATGCTAGGTCAGCCTGTTTCCATGTTGATCCCTCAAGTTGTTGGGTTCAAACTAAAAGGAAAGCTGCCAGAAGGAAGCACGGCAACCGATTTGGTCTTAACCGTTACCCAGATGCTGCGCAAAAAGGGAGTGGTTGGCAAGTTTGTTGAGTTTTTTGGAGAAGGGCTTGTTCATCTGCCCCTTGCCGATAGGGCCACGATCGGCAATATGTCTCCTGAGTTCGGGGCAACCTGCGCCTTATTCCCGATTGATGCCGAAGCCCTGCGATACATGAGTCTGACCGGCCGTCCAGAATGGCAGATAGATCTCACCGAAGCCTACTACAAAGAGCAAGGCATGTTCCATACCGCAGAGACGCCAGAAGCCACGTATTCTGACCTTCTAGAGCTTGATCTAGGATCGGTTCAGCCCAGCGTTGCAGGACCAAAACGTCCGCAAGATAGGCTCACCCTGGACCAGGTATCCGCCAACTTCGCTCAAACATTTTCTGCCCAGCTGTCTCAAACCCATGCCAACTCTCAGCCTTTCGGTGGCGGCGGAATTGCAGTTGCCCATACAGACGCAGAAACAAGAGCCAACGAAGCCGCCAGTGAGGTCCAAAATGGATCGGTGGTCATTGCTGCTATTACCAGCTGCACAAATACTAGCAACCCAAGCGTCATGATTGCGGCAGGACTGGTTGCCAAAAAAGCAGTGGAAAAGGGACTGAAACCTAAGCCGTGGGTCAAAACCAGTTTGGCACCCGGTAGCCGCGTGGCAAGCGACATTCTTGCTAAAGCAGGATTGCTGACTTACCTAGAGCAGATTCAATTTGATGTGGTTGGGTACGGCTGCACAACCTGCATTGGCAACAGTGGCCCTCTGCCGGAGGCCATTTCCAAAGCCGTAAACCAGCAAGAGCTTGTTGTTTGCAGTGTCTTGAGCGGCAACCGTAACTTCGAAGGCAGAATCAGCCCCGATGTCAAAGCCAACTACCTCATGTCGCCGCCTCTCGTTGTGGCTTACTCGCTTTTAGGCAGAATTGATGCCGATATCGCTACCGACCCAATTGGCAAGGATAGCCGAGGCAATCCTGTTTATCTCAAAGATATCTGGCCCACCCAGGCCGAAATTGCAGAGGCAGTTTCCCTAGCTGTGAAGTCCGAACTTTACCAATCAAACTATGCCTCTGTGTTCGACGGCGATGAAAAGTGGAAAGCCATTCCCACTAAAAAAAGTGATCGATACGGGTGGAACTCAAGTTCAACTTACATCAAGCTGCCTCCTTACTTTGATGGCATGGAAAAAGTAGCCCCCGAATCTGTGGCTGACCTGCAAGAGATGAGGGTTCTTGCCCTCCTTGGAGACAGCATTACAACCGATCACATTTCTCCAGCCGGTTCTATCAAGCTCAATTCTCCCGCCGGAAAGTACCTTACCGACCACGGGGTTGATCCTAAGTTCTTCAATAGCTATGGCAGTCGTCGCGGAAATGATGAGGTCATGGTTAGAGGGACCTTTGCTAATATCCGGCTTCGAAACCTTGCCGCGCCGGGCACTGAGGGTGGATTTACAACTTATTTTCCGACCGGTGAAGTCACAACAATATTTGAAGCCAGCCAAAAATATAAGGAGTCAAAAACCCCTCTGCTTGTGATTGCAGGCAAAGAATATGGTAGCGGGTCATCGCGAGACTGGGCGGCAAAAGGCACCATGATGTTAGGTGTAAAAGCAGTTCTTGCCCAAAGCTTTGAAAGAATCCACCGCTCAAACCTGATTGGAATGGGGATTGTTCCTCTTCAATTCTTAGACGGAGAATCTGCGGAAAGTCTTGGACTGAAAGGGGATGAAGTTTTTGACCTCATTGGTCTTTCTCACGCCATCGCCAACGGCTTTTCTGAAGGGAAACAGCTTAAAATGTTGGCCAAAAGCGGAGGATCGCAGAAAGAGTTTATAGTGACAGCAAGAATTGATACCCCCGGTGAAATCAACTACTATCGCAATGGCGGCATCCTTCAATACGTGCTGCGCCAGCTGCTCAATAGCTAAGGAAACCTCAAAGCCTCCAAAGCCACCGGTTGCCATCCTAACAAAGTCATGGGCCTTGTTAGGTCGGAAAGGTTTCTGCCAGTCATTGAACTGCCAAAGGCTTTTTCTAAAATCGTATTCCTAAGTTTGGAATCGGCAAGCCAGATCGGATAAAAAGCAAGTAAGCAATTCTGAACCATTGGCAAAAACTCTCCATTTAGCTTAATCTCTGGTAGATTCTCCATCCATTGAGGGTAAGGCGAGTCTTTGCAGAAGTAGATCATGGTGTAGCTTGGATTTCTTTGGGAGAAGTCCTTGCAAAATGTGGAATGTCGCACATTTGCCACTTCCTGCTTCGCTCTAACAAAGAACTTTGCGGTGTTCCAGTAGAAGAAACGAGGCCCCCAAACGTATCATATTGAGTTGTGGATGGAACGTGCCTCGTTTCAATTTGCCTCGCCTCATCCGACCCCGTTAAAACGGGGCCACCTTCTCCAAATTTCATTTGGAGAAGGATCAAGGGTGAGGCTAAGGATTTGTGCAGTTATCACGTGCAAATAAACAAAGAATGTGAGAAAACTTGTTGTGAAGTTTTCGAACTTTCAATAGATGGTAAAATCTCGCGTAGAAGAAGGTAGAAACAAATATGACGGCAAGCCTTCAATCCAAAGCCACGATCGTTGAGAACCAACCTTTTGATTTGCAGGAATTTTTAAGTTCCGGAGTCATTCTTGGATTGGGTGGTGGAGTTTGCGTTGTCGGATCTGGCGAATACACCCGCAGTGCAGCCTCGATCCCAGGTCAGCTTTCGGTTTACTCTCCCGACTTTTTGCTGACCAACGAGAACCCGTGGTATTGCTTTCCCCGGTACTTGATGCTTCCCATTTCTCATCTCCTCAGCCTGCTTTCTGAACCCCATTTTGCAGGTCTTGAGTGGCTGGATGCAGACCGAGAAGACTTTCGCCAGAGCTTTGAAACCATCCAACAACTTATTGCTTCTGGTGAGCTTCATAAAGCGGTCCCTGTTGCCCATCGCCGCGCGTTAGGTGATTTTTCAGACCAGGCCAAGGGCCATGCTCTTGCCAATAGCCTCAAGATTTCGCTGGACTATCAGGTTTCGGTTTTTGGTCTGTGGGATCAAAACCAGGGGATCATTGGCATCACTCCAGAAAGCCTTTTTACAATGCAGGCAGATGGCACGATCACAACCATGGCCCTTGCGGGGACGCGCTCTAACGAGCCGGGAACACCTAGTTTGTTAGCAGACAGCAAAGAGGTACGAGAACACGCAATTGTCATTGAAGGCGTCGTTGAAAGGCTAAGCCCTTTTGCCGAGCTCACCGTCAGCCCTGTTTCTGAGCGCAAATTAAATTCCCTGGTTCACCTTCATGCCGAAATCAAGGCAAGACCCAACCGCCCGACTGCTTTTGAAGATTGGGTTCGTGCCCTTCACCCCACTCCTGCAATTGGAGCTTGGCCCACCGAGGCAGGCATGAGGTGGATTCAATCGGAACCCAACAGCAAAAAGAGAATCAAACACGGGGCGCCTTTTGGTGCCATGATTCCTGGCACGGACGTTGTTCAATGCCTAGTTGCGATCCGGTGCGTGCAATGGCAAGAAAATTCCGTTCAGATTACGGCTGGCTGCGGCATTCTTGCCGAGAGCCTTTTTGAGAAGGAGTGGAACGAGGTGAACTCAAAAATGGACTCTGTTCAGTTTGGACTCCGCCTCTAAACTATGGCTTCCCAAGAAGCTTCTTATCGGTTAGCCCAAAAAGCTCTTCAGGGGCTTCATGAATTTGGCATCAGGCAGGTGGTTTTTTGCCCTGGAGGCAGAAATGCCTTCTTGCTTCATGCTCTAACCCATCATTTTAGCCACCAGTTTGAAGTGGCCTTCCATTTTGAAGAGAGATCGGCTGGATTTTATGCACTTGGGATATCGAAGAGGGTTCAGCAGCCGGTTGCGGTCATTGTGACATCGGGAACCGCGGCTGGAGAGCTCATTCCAGCCTGCATGGAAGCGTTTTTTTCTGGAGTGCCGATTGTCTTCATAACTGCGGATCGGCCCAAAAGATTTGAAGGAAGCGGTGCCCCGCAAACTGCCAATCAGGCAGGACTGCTAAATAGCCACGTGTTGGCAGCCCAGGATGTTGACGAAAACGAAACTTGGATTCCTCAGGTCAGCCTCGTTGGTCCGACCCATTGGAATCTGCGCTTTGAAGACCCTAATCAATCTGCAGATGTAGCAATCACAGACCAAAAGTCAAGATGCCCCCATAGCGTCGACGCCTACGAACTCGTCGGCAAGATGAAAAATCCGCTTGTGATCATTGGCGAATTAAACAAGGCGGAGGCGGCCTCGGTTCAGAACTGGGCCAGCCAAAGTGGCTGCGTGTGCCTTTCCGAACCTCTTTCTGGCCTGAGAGAAGTGGATTTCGAATCCAGCTATAACGTGCGATGCAAAAGTTTTGCCATGAACATTGCCGAAAAATTGGGTCAACCTTTTGATGGGGTCATCCGAGTTGGAGGGGTGCCCACGTTGAGGTTCTGGCGAGACCTTGAAGACCGATATCTTTCTTTGCCGGTTTCCAATTTTTCTCGACTGCCTTTTTCTGGACTAGGCAGAGCTTGCCAATCCGCATTTGGGAACTTACAAGACATCCTGCCCAAGTTGCAAAGTAATGGTCACCAAAACTACTTAGAAGATTTTCGAACTTTAGATCACAAGACGTGGCAAGATTGGCGAGACGTGATGAGTCAGTATCCCAAGAGTGAGCCGACCTTGGTGCACAGATTGTCTTTGGCTTTGCCTGCCAACGGCAACATCTTTTTAGGCAACAGCATGCCCATTCGAGAGTGGGATTCATCCGCTGACTTAGCCCCCAACTCAAGGACGTTTTTTGGATCGAGGGGCCTCAATGGCATCGACGGCCAGGTCTCGGCTTTTTATGGTGGATGCCTTGCCGATCGCCCCAATTTTGCTCTGATTGGGGACCTTGGCCTGATGTATGATCTGGCAGGTTTTTGGGCGGCCGCTTCAGGCAAAAATCAGCCACCTGGCACGGTTATTGTCATCAACAATGGGGGTGGGAGAATCTTTGATTCTATGTTCCAAGAACCTCAATTTCAGAACCTGCATTCTGTTTCCTTTCATAGCCTTGCGGAGCTTTGGAACCTTCCCTACTTCAGAACCGATCAAATCGAGGGTCCTCTTGCTGAATTGGAAAATCACGGCATTGTGGAGATTCAGCCCGATCACCAACAGACTCGGCTTGTCAATTTGGCATGGAAGGAATTGCAGCCATGATCTACCTTCACGGATTTCTTGGCTCACCCAGTGATCTCCCTAACTTGATTTCTTCTGCCCTAAGCTTAGATGCCTTGGATTGGGCAAAGACTTTAAGTTCAGCGCGGCAGGAACTTGAGCAGGTCGAACACCCCCTAGACCTTTTGGCCGACAAATTAGCCCTTCATGAGGCATTTCTGAAGCAGGGTGGGAGTCGCCCATGGCTTCTTGGCTACTCGATGGGAGGTCGGATTGCCATGCACTTGGCAACTCGTCACCCTCACTTAATTGCAGGCGCCGTCATTGTCTCCAGCTCTCCCGGGTTGGCATCCCAAACGGAACGCGCCGAGCGGCTAGATTGCGATCAGCTTTGGGCCCATCGGTTTTTAACTGAAGACTGGCAAACGGTAATGAGAGATTGGAATCGGCAAAGCGTGTTTGCCGCCGACCGCCTCACGGCTCCTTCCCACGCGTACGATGAATCAATAAGAGCCCAGTGGGCAACGGTTATGGATTTAGGATCGGTGGGCCGACAACGAGATTTGCGCCAAGACCTTGCCAAAATATCTCGTCCCGTCCTTTTTGCCGCCGGGGAACTTGACCCCAAATATGCCCAGCTTTCTGTTGAGTGTCAAAACTTGAACTCCTCTTTTCGATCCCAGATCATCAAAAATGCGGGCCATCGAGTGCCGTGGTCTCAACCATCCCTTTTCTTGGCCGCCATCAACTCCTTTATCAACGAGGTCAACTGTTAACAAACTATGGAAATAGAATCAAACACCGCCCAGTGGACAACCGTCCGCAGCTACGAAGATATCAAATTAGAGCGAACCGAAAACGGAGTCGCCAAAGTCACGATTAATCGGCCCGAGGTTAGAAATGCCTTTCGACCCCAGACCGTCGAGGAAATGCTAGACGCCTTTGCCTGGTGCAGAGACGAAACCTCAATTGGGGTCGTCATTTTGACCGGAGAAGGAGAAAAGGCCTTTTGCTCCGGAGGCGATCAAAGAGTGAGGGGAGTTGGCGGCTATGTTGGCTCGGATGGAATTCCTCGGCTCAATGTTCTTGATCTGCAAAAAGCAATTCGGTCTTTACCAAAGCCAGTGATTGCAATGGTTGCGGGTTATGCTATTGGCGGCGGCCACGTTTTGCACGTTGTTTGCGATTTAACAATTGCAGCTGACAATGCTCGGTTTGGACAGACTGGTCCCAAGGTTGGCAGCTTTGATGGCGGGCTTGGAAGCAGTTACCTAGCCCGAATTGTGGGTCAGAAAAAGGCAAGAGAAATTTGGTATTTGTGCCGCCAATATGATGCAAACGAAGCCATGGAAATGGGTCTCGTCAACAAGGTTGTTCCTCTTGCCCAGTTAGAGTCAGAAACCCTCCAATGGTGCGCGGAGATTTTGCAGCACTCCCCTTTAGCGTTAAGATGCCTCAAATCTGCCCTCAATGCAGATTGCGATGGCCAGATAGGGTTGCTTGACTTTGCTGGGAATGCAACCCTTTTGTACTACCTTTCCGAAGAAGCCAAGGAAGGCAAAGAAGCCTACTTGCAAAAAAGAAAGCCCGAATTCTCCAAATTTGGTCGGCTTCCATAAGGAGCATTGTTTGTCTCGACTTTGGTTTCACCACTATCAGCTTGTCCCCAAAAATCCGGGCATTCCCCTGAGAGAGGGAGCCTTAATAAGGGTTGAAACCGATTCAGGGTTTGGGTACGGAGATTGCCATCCATGGCCAGAGTTCACGGACATGCCGCTGACTTTCCAATTGACCTTAATGGAAGCCATCTTAGCCAACGTGCAGGCTCCAGATCCTGTTCATAGCTCAGAGTTTCATCGCCCCCTCATGTGCGCCGCCGCCGAAATGGCACTCCGATGCGCTCTTACCGATGGCAAGGCTCGTACCGCAGGAGTTCTGCTCATAGACCCTTTCGTTGATGTGCCGAACCACTATTCGATGCCCTATGGCTTAGGCAACGGCTCAGACAAGGAAATTTATGAGGAGCTGCGGCGAGCCAAGGAGCTTGGATTTTCAATTGTCAAGTTCAAGGTTAATGAGTATTCAACCTTAGGCCAGGTTTCGTGGGCATACTCAGCCGCCGGTGGCTTGGGCTTCCAAGTGAGGCTGGACATGAATGCGCGATTAAGCTATTTTGAAGTGGAGAAATTGCTTTTGGGGCTGCAATTCATCAACAGTGACCTTAGTCATTTGGATTGGATTGAAGACCCTTTTCCTTTTGATGCTGAACAGTATCGCCAACTTAAGGACCAATTTGGTAAAAAAATTGCGATTGATTTTGTTGCTCCCATCGATAAAGTGCCCACGGAGAGTGCCGATGTTGCCATTTTTAAGCCAGGAATCCAGCATATTGCGGCGGCTGAAGTGGCATTAGAGAAGGGATTCTCGGTTTGCGTAACTAGCATGCTCGATCATCCGCTTGGACAGCTGTGGGCCCACTTTCAGGCTCAATCCCTACTCAAAACCAGTGGAGATCTCGATGCGCGTGTCGTGCCAGGAGGCATCGCAAGTCACTTTGCCTACAAATCCGGTCCGTTTTCTGATCAATTGCTTCTTAAGAACACAAGCCTAATGCCGGTGCAAGGCACAGGTCTTGGATTTGATGACCAGTTGGGGGACCTTGAATGGACACCAATCTAGCCAACCACGCCACGCCGCTGGCGCTGTATGGCTTTGATAATGGCTCCAATCTCGCCCTTTTCAATCCCCGTTTAGACCAGGCAACCGTGGAGGAGCTGATGAGAAGGCTAGACCTGGTTGACCATTTAAAGGGCCATATCCTTGTTCTTTCTTCTGGCACAACCTCCGATCAGACGGCCCCAAAGTGGATTGCACTCTCCAAAGGGGCAATCTTGTCAGCGGCAATGGCTTCGAACCAGGTTCTTAAGGAGAGCTCCGATGACGTTTGGCTACATCTTCTTCCAACTTTTCACGTTGGCGGGATGGGGATATGGGCACGCAGCTATTTAAGCGGCTCTCAAGTGATAGACCCCAAAATCGGGAAGTGGGAGGCGCAAACGGCAGTTGACCTTTTCCAAAACTCCAAAGCCACTTTGGCATCCCTTGTTCCCGCTCAGGTTCATGATTTGGTGATGATTCAGGCCCTATCTCCCAAGTCCCTCCGAGCGGTCTTGGTTGGAGGAGGCGCTCTTTCCTTCGATGTGTATCGGAAAGCGAGGGAGCTAGGTTGGCCGCTGCTAAGAACCTACGGTATGACGGAAACCGCTTCTCAGGCCGCCACCGAGAGTTTAGAAACTTTGCAAGGCGACGGGCCGGTTGAGGCTAGCTTGCATGTTCTGCCCCACCTGCAGGCAAGGAGTACGGCAGAAGGAAGAATTGAACTCAAAGGAGATTCTCTTCTCACCGGTTGGATTGTGGAAACGGAGAATAGCACACCCGCGTTTTGTGATCCCAAAGACTCGGAAGGTTGGCTAACGACTCAAGACCTTGGCGTAGTGAAGGGGAATGCTCTGCAGTTTCAGGGGCGCGTTTCTCATATCGTCAAAATCCTTGGTGAAACGGTGTCTTTGGCTAAACTGGAATCTGTTCTCGCCGAGGTTAGCGGCGGATTTTATTCCTATCTAGCCCTTGTGCCAGTGCCGGACCCAAGAAGGGAAACCAACTTGGTTCTCTTTTATGAGAACCAGGTCGGCCAGCAGCCACCGGTTGACGCTATCATCAGCGGTTTCAACAAAAAAGTTCTGCCTTACGAAAGAATTCAAGAAGCCATTGCCGTATCCCAAATCCCAAGAACAGATTTAGGAAAAGTGAAGCTAAAAGAGTTAATAACCCTTTATGAGAGCCACTGCGCCGGTGCCAAGACCTAGCCACATCCTCATGGGGATTCTCTTTTGAAATTCGCTGCACAGATTCCTTTTTGAAATCCGCCGGGTGCCAATTCCACGCTAGGAGGGTGTTGAGTTCCTCAACACCCTCCTAGCGGACCTCGGTAAGCCGTCATCTACAGATTGCATTCTGTTTTTCTTGCCGGCTTCGTCACAATCGTGACAAGGGATGTGGAAACCAAGGCGCCCGAATCACCGACAATTTCTACCTCCCAAACAAAATGAGTCTTTCCGATTCGTTTTGCCTTTGCGGTGCCGGTCACGATGGTTCCGAAAGGAGCCGCATTAAGGTGATTCACAGTGATGGAAAGCCCCAAGGGAACAAAATCTACTCCCGACACCAGCATAGAGGCAATGCTGGCAAGGGATTCTGCCAAGACTGCAGACGCCCCTCCGTGGAGGATGCGAAAAGGCTGCATTGTGCGCTCATCCACCGGCATCGTGCCTACAATCCGGTCATCAAAAACCTCTTCAATCTTCATGCCAAGAGAATCATGAATCGTCCCTTGGCATTGTTGATTCAACTGATGAGGAGAAAGGTTTAGCTTCCAGATTGAGGGCACATCAAACAGGATACGTTAATTTGTGCCCTTGATCATCTCCAGAGAATCTATTGACTAGAATCTTCCGGCGGTTCGCCCTCCGAGGTGGACTCACTTATTCTTCTCCCCCTTGCTAACAGCGCTTCCCTTAAGAGCACCTCGATCTCTCCATTGACAGACCGAAAGTCTTGGGCGGCTGCTTTTTGCAGGGCGTCCCATAGCTCTTGGCTGACTCTCAGGGCAAAGGCCTTCTTTTCTGCCATGGGACCTAACTGCGACGGTCTTGCCTAATTTTGCCTTGGTTACGCATAGAGTGTGCCGGTATTGACCACGGGCTGAACATTCGTTTCGCTGCAAAGGACAACCATTAAATTAGAAATCATGCTTGCCTTTCTTTCTTCGTCTAGCTTCACAAGACCGCCAGCGTCCAGTTCCTTCAGAGCCATTTCCACCATGCCCACCGCCCCATCTACAATCCGCTGACGCGCAGAAATGACGGCAGAAGCCTGCTGTTTTTTGAGCATCACACCAGCGATTTCTGGCGCGTAGGCCAAGTGGGCAAGCCGCGCCTCTAAGACGGTTAATCCTGCTCTTTCTACCCTTTCCTGAATTTCTGATCGAAGCTGGTCAAGAACTTCCGTTGAGTTGTGCATCAAGGAAGTGCTTCCATCTTCGGAATCATAGGCGTAGGCACCAGCCACGTGGCGGATAGCGGTTTCGCTTTGCAAGCGCATGTAAGACGCGTAGTCATCAACTTCAAATTTGGCCTTGTAAGTATCCACCACTTGCCACACAATCACGGCTGCAATCTCCACGGGGTTGCCAGTCTTGTCGTTAACCTTCAGTTTGTCGCCATTAAGGGACATTGCCCGCAAGGAAAGCTTGTATTTTGTGTAAAACGGATTCACCCAAAAAAAGCCAGGAGTGACAACGCTGCCTTTATAGGTTCCGAAGAGCAGTAAAACTCTTGATCCGTTTGGCTCAACAATCAGCAAGCCGGGCCAAACCAGCATGCAAAGAATGAAGCTCAAAGTGCTCAATAAGACCACTGCCAATTGAGCGTCACCGGTGAGCTGAGCTCCGCCAAAAATCCAGCCGATCGGGGCAAGGACGGTCAACAAGATGGCAAAGATCAGCATCGGTACACCTGCCATCGGTTTGAAATTTCTGTTTTCCATTTTTATATCCTATCAAACATCAATTATTTTGATATCACAATGCAATACGCTTACATTTAATATTTTTTGTCATTTTTAAGAAAAAAGATTCATTTTTTTGGGCAGACAACAAATGGCAGCTAAAGTGCCATGATGAACATGTGCGCAGCGTCGCCGTTTATCCAGGCAGTTTTGATCCCCTTACCCTTGGCCACATTGATGTCATTGAAAGGGCATCAAAGCTTTTTGACCGAATTATCGTTGCGGTAGGAGTGAACTCTGCCAAGGTGCCCCTGCTAACCGCGGAGCAAAGGATGGAGGTGATTACAGCCTCTTGCCAGCACATTCCCAACCTCAAAGTTGACCGGTTTACGGGCCTGCTGATGGATTATGCCAAGGCACAAAACGTGAGAGCCGTCATCCGTGGCTTACGGGCTACTGCAGACTTTGAATATGAGTTCCAGACTGCCACCGTGAACCGAAAGCTATCCGATGGCTTAGAAACGATCTTTTTGATGACAAAGTGGGAGCATAGTTTTATCAGCAGTTCGGTTGTGAAAGAGCTTGCTACTTTAGGGGGAGATTTTCGGTCTTTGGTGCCAGAAGCTGCCATTCCTTACATCGAGCAGGCCCTGCGCTCCCATTGAACTAACAGCAAACTGCGCGATCGTGTCAAAATAACGACTAGTACCCTCTTTCATAAGACGTCCTACAATAGATAGAAACAATGGACATTCTCCGCATACTTGACGAGCTGCAAGATCAGGCAGTGATTAAGCCCAAACAGATTGTTGGGAAAATTACCTATGGACTCAACAAGGAAGAAGTCAACTCCCTTATTTTAAGAGTTCGCGCCTCCTTGCCAAAAGAGTTAAAAGAAGCCGCGTCGACGGTGCGTGAGTCGGATCGGATCATGGAGACAGCTCGAGAAGATGCTCATCTCACCATTGATTACGCTAAAAAAGAGTCAGAAAGGCTGGTATTAGAGGCCAAAGATGAAGCGGAGCGGTTGATTCAGCAAGCTAAATTAGAGCAGGAGCAAATGGTGAATTCCAGTGAAATCCTTAAACTTAGCAAGTCTCAGGCCGATGAAATTGTGACCAGAGCCGAGAGGGATGCGCTTGAGATTAAGCGGGGAGCAGATGACTATGCCTACCGGATCATTGAACATCTTGGTAAAGTTGTTCAAAAAACTCTTTCCTCTATCGAAGACGCCAAGGTTTCGGTTGAACCTCATCGTGATGTGAGTCCTCCCAAAGAAAAACTAAGATATTAACGCCGATATGAACAAAAGCAAAGAAGCTTGTATCTCCCTTGTGAAACGTTTCGCAAAATGGTTTCTGCCTCTCTTCTTGCTGACTTTGGCATGTCTTTCTCAGGCTGATATAACGTTAAGATTTACCAGTTGGGATGGCGATGTCTCTCTGCGAGTTTTGCGCAAACTCTGTGACCAATTTGAGGCCCAGAATCCGGGAGTCAAGATTGATTTAGAGCAAATTCCCGATTACAACGTCTACCACCAAAAAATGATAGTGGAGTACGCGGCTAATGCGGCTCCCGACGTGGCGATGATGGATCCTGGCCACTTCCAGTTTTTGGCAGAACGAGGGGCGCTTATGCCTCTCAATCAGTTCTTCAGCCAAATCCCCGGATTCAACATCAAAGACTACTATCCAAGAATCGTTGCTGCCCACACCCTCAAAGGTCAGTTGTACGTTCTTCCCCGCGATATTGCACCCGAAGGGCTGATTTACTACAACAAGGCAGAATTCAAGGCAGCCGGCATTCCGTATCCGGACGGATCATGGACTTGGGATTTTCATGAAAGACCATGGCTGAAAAGCAAAGACTTTTTGTGGGTCATGCACAAGCTGACCCTCTTTAACAAGAATGGGTCTGTTAAGCAATACGGATATACGCCCTCTGGTGATCAGCTTCTTCTCAACGCGCTTGCCTATGGCTGCGGGCTGCGCTACACCGATAACCCTCAGTATCCAACCAAGGTTTTGCCCAACATCAATGGCTGGATCAAGGTTGGTGACTTGCTCCACGACATTGAGCAAAACAAGCATTGGGCACCGAGTCAGCTAGACGTTTCCAGTAATTTTCAATCGGCTGCCTATCAACTCTTTGTAAGAGGTCAAACCGCCATGTATCAAGATGGCATCTGGCAAGTTCCCCAGATCAGAAGGGACATGCCACCGGGAAGCAAGGACTTTTTTGATTGGGACATTGCTCCATTCCCTCGCTATGTGGGAGCGCCAGTCATGAGGGGCCCGACCGGGGGTTCTGGCTACGCCATGTTCTCCACTTGCAAGCACAAACGAATGGCTTGGAAGTTTATGACGTTTATGGCAGGGCCGGTAGGCATGCGGGCGATGGCAGAAGCAGGAATCGCCCAGCCAGCCATCCGCAAAGTTGCCCTGTCTCACGCTTGGATTCCGGGACCAAACACTCCCTATGCCCAGCTTTGGCCCCACAACCGTATCATCACCGATCAAGAAGTAGCCAATGTTGTTTTTGATCCAACATCTCCCTACTGGCAAGATGCCTCTAGCTACCTTAATGCGGAACTGACCACATTCTTTAACGGCATTATCAGCGCAAAAACCGCCTTTACGGTGGGACGGCAGCAAAGCCAAGATCGTTTGGATTACTTGAGGCATCAAGCTAATCTCCCCAGATTTCCTTGGGCAGCGGGAATTTTAGTGGGACTGGCTCTTGTTGCCGGCCTTTGCTTTTTTGTTTACTGGCCAGAAAGGGGCAAAAAATATACCACGCGGCAAAAGTCAGAAAACCGATCTGCCTATAAATTTCTTACTCTGTGGATCATCGGACTGGTTGGTCTGACGCTTGGCCCTATGGTTTTGTCTCTGCTGATGAGTGTCACCAGTTGGGACATGATCACTCCTGCCCGATGGCGTGGGGTTGGTAATTTCCAAGAAGCCTTTACTGCCGACCCCCGATTTTGGGTTTCCCTCAAGGTGACCTTTATTTACACCGCAGTAAGGGTGCCTCTTAGCCTTGTTTTCTCTTTTGTCTTAGCCATGCTGCTCAACGTCAAAGTGCGCGGGATTCCTCTTTATCGAGCTGCCTTTTACATTCCGTCTTTGGCTTCTGGAGTTGCATCCTCTTTGATTTGGATGCGTATATTTTCCCCTAACAATGGGCTGCTCAATAGCTTTTTGTATAGCAAATGGATCAACGGCACCCTCCATATCGGAGACTGGCTCAGCAATTTAGTTGGCACTCCTCACACCCCTGTAAACTGGATTGGGTCCGAGCAAACCGCCCTAAGCGCCTTTATCATCATGTCTTTGTGGGGGGTTGGTGGCTCAACAATTATCCTTCTTGCCGGACTGCAAGGCGTCCCCGATATGTACTATGAAGCGGCGACGGTCGATGGCGCCTCTCCGTTCAAGAAGATGAAGGCGATCACCCTGCCGATGATCACCCCCGCTCTCTTTTTCACGCTCATTACGGGGTTCATTGCCGCTTTTCAGAACTTTACCGACGTGTATGTCGTGACATCGGGCGGAGGAGGTCCCAACAACGCAACCATGCTTTATATGCTTAATCTCTATAACATGGCATTTGCCAATCATCGGTTTGGATATGCGGCAGCCCTGGGCTGGATGCTCTTTGCCATTATCCTGATTGTCACGTTAATTCAATTTCAAACCAGCAAGTGGGTTTATTACGAAGCGGATGTGAAGAAATAAAATGGCAGCGACTCGTGCAAAAAAAATCCCCATCAGCGAGAGGTTCGGAAAGGCCACCGCGGTTTTCTTGCTACTAGCGGGAACCGTTGTGTTTGGGCTTCCCCTCTACATCATGCTGACGATGGCGTTCAAATCGCCCCATGAAATCGCGGTCAGCTCTCCGTGGGCACTTCCTGAGCATTGGAAGTTCTCTAATTTTACGGATGTCCTTTCAAACCCTAACGTTAGCTTCTTCCTTTTCTTCAAGAACACTCTCATCATCGCCGTCATGGCGTCCTTGGGCGCCACGATTACGTCGGCGATGGTTGCCTACGCGTTTGCAAGAATGAACTTTAGAGGCAGAGACCGATTGTTCATTGTGCTGCTGAGCACCATGATGTTGCCCGGAATTGTGACCATGATCCCTGCCTATGTGCTTTTCAAGTACCTGCACTGGATCAACACCATCTATCCGCTTTGGGTGCCTGCTTGGTTCGGAGGCGGTGCCTTTAATGTTTTCTTGCTCCGTCAGTTTTTTATGGGCATTCCAAGGGAGTTTGATGAGGCTGCCATTTTGGATGGAGCAACCCACGCAAGGATCTTTTGGTCTCTCATCATTCCTAATTCTAAACCTGCCCTTGCCACGGTTGCAGTCTTTGCGTTTATCTACAACTGGCGAGACTTTTTAGATCAGCTTATCTTTTTGAACAGCCCCAACAAGCAGACTTTAGAAGTTGGCCTTAGCACCTACAACACCCTGAATAGCTCTCAATGGAACCTCTTGATGGCAGCCGCTGTGTTGGTGATGATCCCTGTTTTCATCATTTTCCTTGCCGGCCAGCGGTACTTCGTCAAGGGAATTGTTATGACCGGCGGCAAGTAACCTAAAACTCCCCCTCATTGGAGTAACCTATCGGCATGATTTTCCCTTTGCCAATGCCTAAGATCATGCCGTCTGCAGCGCAGATTTCTGCTTCGCCAAGCCATGCCACGCCTGGCTCAAAGGAGTGGAAAATTGACAAATTTCTTTCAACATGGTTTACCTATGGATACTTGGCAGCTGGTCAGGTAGCACCGTTTGCCGAGCATCTCCACAAACCAATGCAGATGGCACTGAGAAGCGGAGACTCTGAGCTTGTAGCAGTAGGCCTTGCCGAAGCCCTCAAGCGCCTCACAAGAGTTCCACGACCCGATACCCACAAACCCACCTCCTTTCCAAGCGGCCACACCACCGCTGCCTTTGCGATGGCGACGGCAGAGAGTCAGTTCAATCCAGGAAGTGCTCTTTATTGGTATCTGGGGGCAACTGCCATTTCGATTTCTAGGATTCGCCTGTATCGGCACCATGTCACCGATGTTCTTGCAGGCGCCGCCTTAGGATTCCTTGCGACTCGCTGGGAACTCTCGCAACCGAGGGGACTTCTGCTTGGCGGCCTGATTGTGAATCGCACCTCGGCTTTGGGCTTGGCAGCGTCGGAGTGGAATCAATCAAGCCCAGAGGGGTGGTCCATGATCTCGGGCCCCCTTGGAATCGGAATGAGGTACTCGGCTAAGTTTTAGCGGGAAGAGCAGACACACGCATCCTGCCCACTAGCCAAACCCACCGGCCCATTGTTTAAGGGCCCTCTATCCAGAAAAGTGAAGCGGGCTCATTGCCAAGCTGTATGTGGCCTCATTCAGATAAACAAGATCCATTGCCGGCTCCCTCTTAGGCAAGCTCGATGAAAATGAGCCGGAAGGACTGCCCCAGACAAACGCGGAATAGCCTCCAAAAGATGGCACCAAGCCACAATACGATCCAACCCTGCCAAACACTTTTCCAAACTCGCCTAAGATGGCCTTTACCGAATAAGGGCAAATGACGGGGTTATCTGCCTGGGTCACGAGAAATCCACCTGGCTTAAGGGCCGCTAGGCAATCTTGATAAAATTCCTGAGTAAACAAAGATTCACTTAGAACACCATCTTCGCCTTCATAGGTATCCGTAGAATCGGCAATGATAAGGTCATACTCCGCTTTTTTTGTCTTCACAAAAGGAAAAGCGTCTCCAATTTGCAAATGCAGCCTTGGGTCCTCAAACGCGCCGCTGCTGAGTTGAGGCAGCTCTTTTCTGCAAATCTCAATGACATCGCCATCAATTTCCACCATATCTATCCTCTGGAGTGAGCGATTCTTGACAAGCTCTCTTAAGGCACCACCGTCTCCACCACCTACAATAAGCGCCGATTCGGCATGAGGAATGTTGAGCATCGGAATCTGGACCAGACACTCGTGATAGGCGGCTTCATCAAAAGACGTCAGCTGGATATGCCCATCTAAAAGCAAAACCTTGCCGAAGACTTCGGTTTGCAAAATCTCAATGTGTTGGAACGGAGATTGGTGGTTGGCAAGCCTAGCTTCCACCTGCAAAGAGACCTCCATTTTGTTGCCTCGAATTGGATAGGTAAGTTTTTCCATGATCAAAAACGCCGCTAAAGACTATAGTCCTTTTCTATAAAAACCTGCTTGCAATTGACGCCTTTTGATCTGTTTATTGCAATAAAACGTTAGATTCTGTAATGAAAATGTCATTGAAGACAACCGCCCTCGTAACCGTGGGTGGCATAAGCCTGCTTAGCGCTGTTTTCGTTTGGAGCAAAAGACCCACGCCCCTTTCTTACCCCCGAGTCAAAGCCAATCTTGCCCCGATCGAAAGCGGATTTGGTCACTTCTCCACCTTGTTCTTAAAAGGCGTTCATCCGCCTAAGGATAAAAACTTTGCCTACTCTCCGATTTCTATGGAGATGGCACTCCTGATGCTGGGCCCCGGCCTTTCTCTTAAAGATCAGCAAACATTAGGCGCCTCGGTTGGCATGAGCCCTCAGGATGTGAGCAACTCTCAGGCTCCTCTTGCCATTGCCGGCTCTCTCTACCAACGCAATGCAATCATGGCTAATTCGGTTTGGGTAGGTCCGAAGTTTTCTCTCTATCGGGATTATCAAAGACAAGTCCAAGCTTTGGACGGCGCCGAAGCCCATTCTCTGACTGGATTGGGAACAGGAGGTGCCGACCAAATCAACAACTGGGTGGCACTCAACACCAAAAACCGGATTCAAAAGCTGTTTGACTCTCTTCGCACTGGTACCTGTATGGTTCTTGTCAACGCCCTCACGTTTGATGGCAAGTGGCAACGTCCCTTTGATGCCTTGAAGACCGCAAAAGGTTCTTGGACAACCCAAAACTCTCACCTGACGGCAATGATGATGCATTCCGATGAAAACATTCCTCTTGCTCAATATCCAACCTATACGGTAGGAAGGCTCAATTACAAAGACAATGACATGTGCATGGACATGATCCTGCCAAAGGGGCTTTCGGACCCTTGGCAAGCTCTGCTAAGTGCCAAAACAACTCTCTTAACCGGAACGCCCCATTGGAATGCAAAAAGCACGAGCGTGGAGATGCCGAAGTTTGAATTTAACCTCCGCCAAAATATGAACCCAGTGATGAACTCCATTGGACTTGGCTCCTTTTTAAATGAAATGCCACAACAAAGAATGGTGAAAACCACTTTGGGCGTGTCTGTTGATCAAGTAGAACAAGCGATTTGGGTAAAAATTGATGAAGAAGGAACCAAAGCCGCCGCAGCTACGGGGGTTGGATGCGAGGCGTCGAGCATCATGGTGCAGCCCCATCTCAATCCGTTTAACGTAGACCATCCGTTTGCGTTTGTGATTAGAGACCTCAAGACGGGTGCAATTCTTTTTGCGGGGGCCGTTTATCAGCCGGAATAACCGCTAGCTTATCCGGCATCAAGCGCCTCTTCGGCGGCTTTGATCAGAAAAGAACTGGGAATGCTTTTGACGTTGCCATCTTGTGAGACAACCACTTGATTGTTGCCAAAGGCATTTCCAAACCCTCTGTAATTGGTAGACCCAAAAACCTGGACCGTGGTGGCCCCCACTGCCGAAGCCAGGTGCAAAAGTCCGGTGTCTCCGCCAACGACCAAATTCAGCTGAGATAGGGTGCTACATAGGCCAGCGAGATTGGTTTTGCCCACCAGATTGACGAACGGTACGGGGCTGATCTCTCTGAGTTGATCGGCAAAAGGAGACTCTTCTGGCCCTCCGAGTATGGCAACCCGGTGGCAGCGATCAGAGAAAAACGCCATAAGATGCGTTAGCTGGTCCCTCGATAGCCTTTTCATCCCTGATGTGGCTCCTGCCTGGATCCCGACGGTGGCCCCTTGCAGCAATTCCAACCCCATTGCTCCCCGATCTGCCACCGGCAAAGAGGGCCGATCAAGAGTAATGGGAACTCCAAGGGGCCTCAACAAGTCCAGCAAAGAGAAGGCAAAGTAAGATGCTCCCCCAAAATCCACCGGATCTGTAAGCAATGGTGCGCGGCACTCTCCGCCGTGACCTATTCTCTGAGGAATTTTTGCAATTCTTGCCAGCCATGCGGTTCGGAAACTGGTTTTAGCAAGCAAGGCAACCTCAAATTCTTGAGTGCGCAAAAAGCGGGCGTACTTGAAATCGGCAAGGATCCCCGACGGGTAGTGACGCTGAAGAGTTGGTCGACCGGAGTACTCCAGCAACGCGGTGGAATAGCCCTCGGTGGCATAAAATGCTTCACCAAAATGCGCCTCTAATTGCTGGATGAGGGGCAGAGTCATCACCGTGTCACCCAAATACTTGCGGGTGATCAATAAAATTTTGCGCCTTGGAACCGGGGTGGAATGAACCACCGCATGACTCCATTTCTTCTTTAAGGCGTATCCCTTCATGTTTGGCAAACTTATGGTGAGCTTTGGAAAAACCTACTGTTTCAGATTATATTCTGATGCCATCAGCCTACCAAGACAAAGTCTAACTGTGATTGCTATTGATATTTACTACAGGGATAACGAAAAGGTTTGACTTAAGATTCATAAAGAACACGCTAAAAGTTCAGAAAATTGAAAATCCGCCGCACATGGGTCGGTACCCTTGAATCTGTTTTGAACTTAATGATCTCTTGGACCGCCCAATACTTCATTTTCTTAATGGGGGCCGTCGTTTTTGTTTTGTGGATTCGGCTGCCAAACAAAAGCAAGTTGGATTTTAGCGTTCACTTTGCGATAGCGGGGCTGATTGCCATTTTGGAAAGCAAGGGGCTTGCCCATTACTTTTACGACACCCGTCCTTTTGTGGTGCTTCACCGAAAGCCACTTTTCCCCCACGTACCCGATAATGGATTCCCTTCTGATCACACGACCCTTACCATGATGACGGCCCTCCTATGGAGGAAGTACTCCAAACCTATTGGGGCCGCCATGATGGCTTGCTCTTTGATGATTGGGGTTGCTCGGGTTGCCTCGCTGGTTCATTCTCCGGTTGATATTGCAGGTTCTATCTTGATCGCCTCGGCGGCGGCCGGAATTTCCGCCTATTTTGCGCCCGAAATTGCCGCTCGGTTGGGCCAGATCGGAAAGAAATCTCAGCGAGAAACCGCTTAGATCGGGCATGCCTACCTAGATTTCCGCAATTGTTGGCAAGGTCTTTCTACCATATCATTGGCGGCCAAGGCCGAGCCTGCGCTTTTGCAAAGGTCAGCCGTTCTCTGCCCAAAGTCAACCTTTCGTGGCTAGGTGTAAACTGTAGGTACGAGTTTGGATCGCTCGCAACTTGCGGTGAAGGTTCCTTTTTACGATATTAAAGCCCAATACGATGAACTTCAACAGCCGATTGACGCGGCGGTTCATGAAGTGATCTCGTCGGGCACGTACACCATTAGCGGCGGGAAACACTGCCTTCAATTGGAAGAAGCCGTTGCCAAATTCCACCAAACCAAGCATGCCATCTCCCTCAATTCGGGCACCGATGCCTTGCGCATCTTGATGGACTCCGCCGGAATTGGCCCGGGCGACGAAGTGATAACGACCGCCTTTACCTTTGTCGCCAGTGTTGAGACCATCATGCAAACCGGCGCCGCTCCCGTATTTGCCGATATCGAGCTAGACACGCTGCAGATTGACCCCCGCTCTATTGAAGCCGCCATTACGCCTAGAACAAAGGCAATCATGCCCGTTCACTTGTTTGGACAAATGGCAGACGTTGACGCCATCTCTGCGATTGCCAAAAGGCACAATTTGATTGTCATTGAGGACACGGCTCAGGCTATAGGATCTCGCCATAATGGAGTTCCTGCTGGCAATTTTGGGATCGGGGCTGGATTAAGTTTTTACGTCACCAAAAATCTTGGCGCGGCTGGAGATGCGGGCATGATCCTTACAAACGACGACGCTATTGCCGAATCTTGCCGATCGATCCGCGTTCATGGAATGGGCCGAGAGCGGTACTACTACGATCATCTTGGCTACACTAGCCGGATGGATGAAGTTCAGGCCGCCTTTTTGCATGTCAAGCTTTCGGCTTTGGAAAAATGGAACAACAGACGCGCTCAGCTGGCAGCTATTTACGAAGAGGTCTTAGCTGATTCCAACCTAAAACTTCTAAAAACCCTTCCTGGCAACAACCACACTTACCACCAATATGCGGTTCTATGTGAGCGGCGCGATGAGCTCCAAGCGGAGTTAAGGAAGGCAGAGGTGGACAGCATGATTTACTATCCGGTTCCCATTCACAAGCATCTGCCATACAAAGGTTGCAAAATCGGCCCCACTGGTCTCGCTCGGTCAGAAGAGGCGGCAAACACCGTACTTTGTTTGCCGGTTCATCCCCACCTGCAAGAAGATCAGGTTCAATTTGCCGCAGAACAGGCTAAAAACTTCAGCCTCAACTTAGTAGCAAGATAGGCTGCCCTAAAGGGCCATAGCCTGCACTTGGGCTTAACTCTCCAAGCCCAAGCGCAGAAAAGAGAGACGCCAACGTCTAAGAGAAACCCAATTCGATCACTCGCTTTTTGACCAGTTCACGAAATGCACCCGAAGCCGCGTCCACCTGGTCATCATGGGCGCCGGCAGTTGGAAAAAGGGCCAACTCATTAAGAAAATCTAGGTTCCATGGTGCTCGGACGAGCCGAACATGACCCGCTTCTGCCTGGGCACTCAGAGGCTTGGCCCTTGCCGTTTTGTCTCCCGAGGAGCGCACGCCTCGAAAATCAAATCCACAAAGGATTTCCCGCCGATACCGATCAACCAAACCAACTCCGCTGCTCCCTGGCTCTTGCTCCATCCTAACGCTGACCATTTCCCCATCCAGCTGGGCAGTTTGCCTGACCAATTTCTCGACCGTCAAAGGTGTTTCCCGGACGCGGCGCACATCTTCAATGGTCAGCCGTCCATCTTGCCCTCGGTTCATTAGCACTCCCACCGTGTAGTCGGGATCGGTGCCTTTTGTTGCCTTTGTGGCAGCGAGGTCCCAAAATCGCACCCGCTGACCGCCAGGAGGCGGCAGCTCTACAATGCCAAACCATTCCGGCTTGAATAGATTTCCCCCTTCTACCACGTCCCAATCTCCGTCTAGCAGCCGCTTGCGATCTACCAAATTGAGGGCCCTTAAGTTGGCCAAATAGCCCGGATCTCTTGCCATTAAAATGGCATTGTCATAGATATTAGAGCAGATAAACGCCACACTTTTACGATTCGGGGACGGCTGGTTGTGCCAAACCGAGACGCCTGCTTCTCTTTCTAAATAGCGCATCTCGCCGCTTGAAGCGTGAAGAGGATGAGAAGGATCAAGCCACGGGGCTAGGAAAGATTTGACCCAGCTTGTGGCATCGGGGTTGGTTGTTGCTCGAACATACGGCCGGATTCCACACGTGGATCGATTGCGGCTAAGAAGATAAAAAAATTGAGATTCGGTAAAGTGGGTCAGCTCATCAAGACCAAGGCCGCAGATTTGAGCACCCTGAAATTGAAGCTTGTCTTTTTCGTATTGCAAGGAATCGAACCGGATTTTTGATCCCGCCGGAAACTCCCACTCCATCTTGATCTCCTTTCCCTTGGCGCCAAGAAGAGGGTACAGATTTTGGGATTCATCCCATAATCCGCCTTCCATCCGAACTTGCTCTGAAGTGCGGCGAAAAATCACCGCGCCAAAGGCAGGATTCTTGACGTGACGCAGAAACTCTAACAACAAGGCGTAGGTTTTGCCGCCCCCCGCCGCACCGCCATAAATGGCAATGTCGGCTGGGGAGCTTAGAAAGGTTGTTTGAGGACCTGGCTGAGGCCCGATTTTGACCATCACTTTTTTGGGGGGAATGGCTTTGCCAATGCAGCCAACGGATGGAGGAGGATTCAAGGAGAAGATCGGCCATTGTCGGGCAGAACAATAACAACTCTGCTTTCCATGCCAACTTCTGCCGATGTGTGAACGGTAGCAGCGGGCTTTCCAAAGGCTCGGTTTAGTAAATATTCGATTGCCAGCCGATCAGGGGGACGCGTAAACACCGCTTCACCCGATTCATCAAAAACTCTGATGCCATCGGCAAGCTCCATCATCCTCTCCACAAGGTCGGGCACCCTTGGCAAGATTCTGCCTACCGCACTGTCGGCTGCTTTTTGAGCAGATGGCTTTTTGGTGCCTACAGCCATCCCGTAAGCAGCACGCCCCGCTCATCAAAAAGAACCCTAGCCCCTGCGGGAACCACATCATTGGAAGACTGCACCGAAAATGTCTTTTGGTCCAGACCGTAATTAAGGACGATGGTGCGGTTTAGCCTGCCAAACGTGATGCCAAAGGCGCGAAATTTGATATTTAAATTTATGTGAAAACTCATATTTTCTGACGAATTGAAGATTTTTTGGTCATTTAGTCCCGAACTTAGAGAACATGGAATGAAATTTGAAAGATTTGTCGTACAATAATAAAAGACATTGTTGTCGTGTAAAGTAACGACAAACCTAGCTTGGAACATCGGAGACATTCGCAGCAGCAAAATTATTTCAATATCATTTGCAAGTTATTCTGCCCGTAGTACTAGTGGTACAGCGGGCTTTTTCTTTGATCGGGACCAATTTGCGTTTAAGAAGCTGGAGGGTTGAACCGAAATAACTTCAATCCAACCACTCCGCTCAGCAAAGCTGCTATTGCTTGCCCGCAGGTGGGCCACCGGTTAGAGGCAAAAATGGGGGTGAGGGCGGCAAGGTAAGAGCCAAGAAAGGCTGCAATATATTTGGCAACCAAGGGTCCAGTTAGTTTTGAGTTCATCGAGATTCTTTGGGGGTTAAGGGGGGTTGGATTTGGAAGTCTTAAGGATTTTCAGTTCCAAGCACAGCGGCAAAACGGGGATGAGGTGTTAGGGTTTTAGGGTGCGGCTTTCGATGAGGCGATCCAGTTTGGCTTCAATCCGATCCAAGGTTCGACCTTGGTTGCTCACGTGGGTTTCCGCCGCCGTCAGACGGTTATCAAGCCTGTCTAGCCTCTCGCGGACCAGACGGTGCCTCTCCTCTGACACCTTGGAGGCGGCATCCACTTCCTTGATCTGATCTCGGATCGACTCGTTGGCACCCTTGTACTTGCCGCCAAACCACAGGGCGCCTCCAGTGAACAAAACAATCGGCCAAATGGCAGATATCCATCCAGGATTCACTTTTCTGGCTTACTCCCACCATGCGCCGCCCTGAAAATCGTCGCACCGTAAAAACCACATTTCTCCTCCGTTGAAAACCGGATGGGTTTTTTGATACGCTCCATCCGCCCCGGCTCCATCAGGAGGCGTGGTGTTGTACTCTACCGTGCCAATCGAGATGACCTGATCACCTGCATCGGTGAGCCTTTTTTCCACAAATCCAATATGGCCGTGGCCATTGGCAAGAGTCCAACCGAAGAGGGCGCCATGCCAATCTAAAAGATTCTGGGGGTCATGACTCAGCCTGCCTCGGGCCTCAAACCAGTCGCGGATGTCTTTGGCAAGCCCATGAAATGGAAATCCAGACGCGCCCGCTTGATGAAAACACCAAGAGACTCCCGCCGCGCAATAAGGCGAGCCAATAGGATTGCCCACAAACCGATTGAGAGCGTTGATGCGGGGGTTGACATCGTCACGTTTAAGGTCTCGCAGCGGCAGCTGAACATCAAGAAGCGCCCAATCCAGTGCGGTTCTTGCCTTGATCTTAGTACTTTTTTGTTCACTTGCCCCCAATTTAGGCCACCCCTTTGTTTGCCTGACCAGCAAGGCACTTTCTTGCCCGCCAAACATAGGTGCGGATGGTAGCCTCGGTTGCCCCCATCACAGCAGCCGCTTCTCGGCAGCTCATGCCAAGGATCGTCACGCAAGCAAGGGCACGTCGGTAGGGTGTTGGAAGGCACTCCAGACGGTCATAAACGTCATCAAATTCATCAGACGGGCCCTCTTCACAAATAGCGCCATCAAGGGCAGAATCACACGAAACCGTCTTTGGCGAGCGATCAGATTTGCGCCTCATGGCAGAGGCTTCTGACCTGATAATCGTGCCGATCCAGGTTCCAAACGAGCCGAGACTGGGGTTAAATTGCTTCCATTTGCTGCAAACCGCAAGACGAACGGAAGAGGCAAGATCTTCTTGATCTTCGCGGCTTTTGGTGGAACTTTTGCAGAGTTTTGCAATGAGCCCTTCGTGTTTAAACAGGGCAAGTTCAACCGCTTTTTGATCCTCGGAGGATAGCATCTTGCCGATCGGCTCGGCGTCGTCGGTTGGAAGCAGAACAGCACGAACCGGGTCCGATTCTTCAAGGGTCAAGCAGGGGGAACAAGAAGCTTCAGCAGCCTGAGCTTGGGATAACATGGCGCAAGTTTGGATAGGTTGAAAAGCAATCACAATTACTAAATAGTATCTTTTTGTCTTATATGTTGACATTTTAGGCTTACATTTAGATACAATAAGTTAGTGGATGCAGGAAGGAAACTGGCAATGGCAAGGCGATACTTTGCTCCTGCCCTCAATCAGGCGGAGCTTGCCGCGAGGCTCCGAGTTTCTAGGTCCACAGTGGCACGATGGGAAACCGAAGGCAGCCCCACTCCCGAGGCGATCAGCAAGGTTGCTCATTGGCTTGGGATTGATCCTTTTTGGTTCACCGACGGATCGAGTCATCCTCCAAGATTTGCGGGCGGAGAGCCTTCCAATGCAAGGCAGGTCAAGCCACTAGAATCTGAATTTGCATCATTCTCTTTGTCGAGGGGCGATCAGGTGCTGCTGCCAATTTGGAGAGGGGTCATGGCGAGTGAAGGCGAGTGCGAATTTTGGCCGTCTGATTCAGTAGAGTTTAGGGTTGCGCCCTCCTTTTTAGCCTCTGCTGACCCTGAATCTCACATTCTTTGCATAGCAAGCGGGATGAGCATGGCCCCAAGGATTGACCACGCCGAGAAGGCGATTGCCAAAATTGATCCCGATCCGCCGATCGGAGCCATTGTCATTGCTCGGCGTCCGGATGGGGCCAATTTCATCAAGGTCCTAAAAAAGGCAGATAATCGCCGCCTAGAATTGCACAGCCTTAATCCCGATTTTCCTCCCATTACCAGTTCAAGGGATTGGCAGCTCAAGGGCTATGTGGTCGCCATTTTGCACACCTACCACGGCGCCGGCGCCAATATTGAGTGGGACGACGGTCGCCCCCTCCGCGGCTAAGCACCATCTATAGGCGAGGCATTGATTAGCCAGGCAAATCTGCTTCCATGACACCCAGAAAACTATTTGCGGGCGATGAGAGATTTACCCAGTTCAGTCTCAGAGGCTGGGGGCAGGTCCCAGTCTGCATAGCCAACACTACTTCCAAACCATTAGCACACCAAAGTGATCTGTGCTAGAGTCATTGAAACGAATGGATAACGATAATCGCCATCTGCAATACTTAGAACAAATTCGCAGGTGGCCGGATGGCCGACTCGTGAAGTTTTCTAAGCGCGAGGATCAGGCCGACGGTTCCGTCATTTTCTCACAACCCTACTCGAAAACGTACACAAGAGAACTAGGGAAAAAAGGTCCAGTTATTTGTGCTACAGTGCCCAGAGACGGATTAAGCCTTATTTTTAAAATCTTGGAATCTAAGCCCGAACCGTTTATGTTTCTCTATGTCCTTGTGGTATCCGCGGCTGGAGGAGGGTCAGAAGGTCGTTATCAGTTTGAGGATTGGGTTGATCGACCCTATCTTTACGACTGGCTCACGCATCACCGAGACTTCCTAGAGCAGGATGGCCGACATAATCTTTGGATCTTATGTGGGGATCAATCGCAAATTGTTTATGATCGCCATGAAACCCTTTACCTGTATGGTGACCCTGATCCAATGGAGGCTATCCTCAAGGCAGACGGGTATCAAGAAGGTGAATTCGCGGTAGATTTTGCCCATTCTCACCACTATCATCGAGAGTTCAACCATTTTGAAAAAGCCATTGCCGAGAGTGAGGAGTTCATATTTTTTCCTCTTGTGCCTGAGCAGGATATTTAGCCCCTTCCTTGCCATTAAGCGCCGCGCTACCTTCTTCATTCTTTTATCCCCTTTGAGATGCAACAAGGAACTAAAGAACTTGAGGAAAAATATCAAATGGGACGACAGCCGCCCACTGAGAGGCTGACCGCCGTCAAATTTGTAAAAAGTTTGTTCAACTAAGGCTACTCCGATTCGATCCGAAGGGCGTAGGCATAAAGGCAAGGAGGGTGGTCTGGCAGCTCCACGGTTAGCCCTTCTGATCCTTGATGGAAACTTATTTTGCCACGATGCCCCAAAAGCTCAACCGACCTCACTTTTTTGCCAAATACCGCACTTGACGAACCCAACGCCTTAAAGCTGACCTGGCTGCCTGTGGGCCAGCCCAAGAAGAAGGCATAAATGGTATCTCCTTTGGTGACGTACCGCTTATCAGCGGCAGAATACTGCTGAGAGCCCTCATTAAAGTTCGATTGATACCCACCGTTTTGTTTTCGATCAACATCCGGCCCTTCACCATAAATCACCCATGGCCGCGTAGAATGAATCGCGTCTTGGTTCACTTCCATCCAGTCTCCAAAAAGATTCACAAATTTCTCTTCTTCTGAATCTATTTCCCCGTTCCCTCTCACGGGTATGTTCAACAGCAAATTCCCGTTTTTGCTAATGATGTCGATCAGCATGTGGGCAACTCTTTCCGGGGTTTTGTAGGCTTTATGCTCATAAATCCACCGGCTGTAGTGCCAATCGCCAATGCAGGTATCGGTTTGCCAATGAAATGGCTCGATTCGATCTGCCAATCCCCGCTCGATATCCCACGTTATCGCCTTTCTTTGGCTTTCGTTCAGGAGTTTCCCCGTCATGATGCACTCATTTTTGCCCCCGTTTTTGGCAGCGCTCGTGTTGTACAAATGGGCGGCAATCCGTAGCCCATAAGAGGGGTCGGTATCGTACAAAGGCATCACATAGTCATCAAAGTAGAGCAAATCGGGTGAGTATTGGTTGATCAGATCAATCACCCGATTAAAAAACTTTTCGCAGTAGGCCTGGTTGGGTTTGGCGCCGATCGGGTGGTTTTGGGCGTACAAATCTTGGGGATCATAACCTTCCCACCAATGGCCAACCCCATCGGCTTTGGTTAGCTTTCCATCATAGGGAATGCCCTGGAATGGGCCATCTGCATCTGCCCCTTGGGCTACTTCAAACCAAGACCACGTGCGTGCCGCGTGGCAGGTCACTCCAAACTTCAATCCTGCGCTTCTGGCTTCTCTTTCCCAAGTTCCCACAATATCCCGCTTGGGACCAATGTTCATCACGTTCCAAGGCTGATACTTGCTGTTAAAGCAGTCCAAATTGTCGTGATGATTGGCAAGGGCCACAAAGTATTTAGCTCCTGCCCGCTTGTACAAGCCGATCAGCCGGTGAGGATTCCAGTTTTCTGCGTGCCACCGATGGTCAATATCCTTAAAACCCATGTAACTGGGGTGACCATAATGCTGCGCCTGATACTTGTAATCATGGTTCAAAGACCGTTTGCCGTGGTCCTCGTTGTATTCAACATACATGGATCGGGCATACCAATCGCCTTGCTCGGGCACACATTGGGCGGTCCAGTGGGCCCAAAATCCCAATTTGGCGTCTTCAAACCATTCTGGAGTCTGAAAGTGAGACAGAGAATCCCAATTGGGCTGAAACGGACCCGAAGCAATCGGCAACGTCTCTTGGACCGGTGACGGCGTCGAGAGGGCAGAAGCCAGGCCTCGACCAGAAGCAGGCAACACAGAGGCAGCCGCGCTGGTGACGGCTCCATAAAGAACGGTTCGGCGGGTTAGATTTTCGCTCATTGTTATTGGAATTCCAAGTTCAGCCAGTTTAACAGAAACTTGCTTGGGGCGAAGTCATTATCTTTGCCGAGCGGCCAAGGCTGATTATGCACCCGCCTATTCGGGGCAAAACTCCAAGTAAAGGACGTTTCACAGTCCGGGCCTTAGCTTGGAGTGCACCCAGAAAGTAGCGTCTACATCAACGGCTGAAATCTCGTTCTCGCTCATACCCACCACCTTAGCGTCTTTGCGTCTTCGCGTGAAAATAGATCTCGCAAAGCCGCAGAGGCGCAAAGGAGTTCCTCAAAGTTTGTTCGCCAACCACTTGATCCCACCTAAACTTCTTAGCGGCTTAGCGTCTTCGCGTGAAAATTCATCCCGCAGAGGCGCAAAGAAGCGCAAAGGTTTTCCTCAAAGTTTGTTCACCACCCTCTTGATCCCGTCCTTGATCAATGATTCACCAAAATTGACCAAAAGCCCCAGCCTCAGATCAGATAGCCGGAGATACGTTAGCAGGATTTTATAGGCCACTGGCGGCACGATTTCTAACGACTTAATCTCGACGATGACCCTACCCTCCACGATCAGGTCAGCTCGAAAACCATCCTCCAGTTTTACGCCTTCGTACACAACTGGAATCGGCCGCTGCCTGTCGACACGTAGCCCCCGAGCCTTCAACTCGTACTCAAGGACGGTCTCGTACACTGACTCCAACAGTCCGGGCCCTAGCTTGGAGTGCACCTTGAAAGCCGCGTCTACAATAATGGCTGAAATCTCGTTCTCGCTCATACCCACCACCTTAGCGTCTTTGCGTCTTCGCGTGAAATGCCATCATTCGAACATAAAAACGCGCAAAGAATCAATAACACTGCTTTCAAAGTCCGTTCACAGTCAGTTTAACCCCGCCTAAACTCCTTAGCGGCTTGGCGTGCTTGGCGTGAAAATATATCTCGCAAAGCCGCAAAGGATCGCAAAGAACACCCTCACAGCCCGTTCACCAATGGTTTGATCCCAACTAAACTTCTTCGCATTCTTGGCGTCTTCGCGTGAAAAACCATCGCGCGGGGTTGCAGTTGCACAAAGAATCACCTACCGTTTCTCCCAACTTACCTTTCAAACCGCCAAGATGGCACGCAGGGGCGAGGCAGTTTCTGATTCAGCAACAAAGCCCTAAGCGCCTCAATTGGCATCTGATTTTCTGAGATCATGCGGTCTAGGTACTGGCGCATGGTCCAGCCGGAGGCAACCAGTTCTCTACCCAGTGCCCTCACCTGGATGCCACCAATCAGATAAGCGGCTTGATACAGCTCGGGATACGCGCCAGAAAAAGAACGCCTCACTTCACCCTCTGCGTTGGAGGGTTCATGGCCGCCTTGTTCCACCAGCATCGCTATGCACTGGTCGGCGCTCATCTCGCCAAGGTGAAACTTCAAAGAAAACACAACGCGGAGGGCGCGGTGCAGCCTCCAAAAAAGCATCCCAACTCGATCCTCCGCACTCTTAGGGAAGCCTAAATCCCACAAATACATCTCCCAAAAGAGGGTCCAACCTTCCACCCAAAAAGGAGTCCACAGGCACTTTCGGTGGGTTTTGTGGCGGCTGTTCATAAATTGCTGAATGTGATGGCCAGGAATCAGTTCATGCTGGACGGTTGCGCGGGCAAAATGGCGATTATTCCCCTTGAGGCTCATCATTTTAAACTCATGATCCATGGCGGAGGTAGGGAACGAAACAATGATTTGCTCCCCTCCCAAAAAGAACGGGTTGACCTTCTGCTTGTCGGCTGGCATCATTGCCATTCTCCAGGTAGATTTTGCCAACTCGGGAACCGTCAGTAGTTGATTGGCTTCCAGATATTCCACCGCTTCGTTGGCAAGGTCTCTCACCAAATACGGCTGTCGGCCAGGCGGCTCATGGAGGGTTTTCACATGCTGAATGGCAGCCATTCCATCCTTAACTTTCAGTTCATTAGCGGCTTTTTCTAAATGCGATCGGCACCACTCTGCCTCGGCTTGCCCCATGGCAATAAGCTCTTCTGGAGTGTAAGAAACAAGTTCAAATTGAAGCTGCTTCAAAAGCTCATTTCTGCCCACCGGCTCACCTATGATGGCTTCCCCATCGTCTGATCGCACCTTGAGAACCTGGGTTCTCAGCGCAGCCTGGAGCGTTTCTAGCTTGGCTCGCAGTTCTAGGTAGGGTGAGCTGATCCACCAATCAAACTCGGGATCATAGCTGCCAAAAAAGTGATTCCAGCTCTCAAGTCCGCTCAGAAGTGAATCAATGAGGCGGCAGGCTCGCCCTGCCGATTCTCGGCTGATCCCGTCAAATCCATGATCCGATTCTAAACTTGCCTTGATCTTTGTTGACCAAAAGTTGAGCTTTTCTGCCCATTCTCTAGAGGATGACCACTGAAATTGGGAGTGAGAATCCAACAATTCAATGCCAATTTCGTGGCCGGGGATCGCCTTAAGTGCCTCATTTGTGCGCTGAAACACGGCATTTTCATGAGAAATCGCCTTGGCAATTGCATTTTCCAATAAAACCAGATCGTTCCAAGCCTCCGCGTCTAGCTGATCAGTATCAAATCGGGCAACCCGATCTTGCCATCCAGTCAATAACTTTTCAAGGGAGCGATGCCTAGCCAAAGACCACTCGGCAGGGAATTTCCTATTTTGGGCACTCGTGTCGGCACCGTATTCGGTTAGCAGATGGCAAACGTCCAACTTGGTCATGCATGTCAGATTACAATCTCCACCGCCGCCCTCGCTTCGCATCCAAACCACCCACCAATAAAGCCATCAACCAATGAACATATTTGGGGGCCAAGTTAGGGTGAGCCTCACGCTTGGCGTGAATAGGCTAACAAGCAGCGACTGATCCATTGGTCTCTTCGCACACTAATGGCTAATCGTTTTTTCTACCTTAGCCCGCCGCCAAACTTAAGCGAATTCATTAGTTTCTCCAACTCGGCAAAAGTCGCGTCTTGTTCATCCTGAGGCCCTACGTAGTAAACACGCACCATTACGTACGCCTGGCTGGACAAATGCCGAGTAAAACTCTCCTTCCAATCTGTGAGAGGTTTCGCTATACCTGATCGGCTGAGAACATGGATTGACTTCTCCTTGTTTACATCGTCCTTAGCTTCCTTTTTGTAAGTGGTTTGGAAGGGAGAAGCATCAGTCGGGCGGAAATGCTTGAACCAATACAGGCAGTTCTTTGCCCAGTCTGGACCACCTTCTTCAAAGTAGTGGCCGAGCTGCCTGTGCCAGGTCAGCCTTGCCTCCTCCTTCCGAGCCCCAATCAGTTCTTCGAAAGACCAGAACAGGGGTGCCGGTTTTCTCTTGACGACCCGATCTCGCAAGGCAATAATTGCCCTGCCTGCCGAATCCGGGATCGCATTGATGAGCCTCATGAGGTAAGCGTCTGTATAGTGATGCCAGTCTCCAGATTCGATCGCAGCCACGAGTCCTTCCCTGCCCAAATTGAGGTCTCCTTTCTCGATCAAGTGCCGAATACATCTCTTTAACATTTCCTCGAACCCTACGACGGTCTTGTGGAAGATCACCTGGAGGTAGTCAAAACTCCGGCACATTACATAGTGGTCGGCAGCCCGAATCGCCTTCGGGCTAAGGCACACGCGCGCCGCTGAGTCGGTGGTCAGGTTTTGTATGATGTACTCACGGTCGAAATGACCGTAGGGTAATCCGGTCGCCTGCGATGAGCGCATGAGATAGTCCAGGCGGTCTGCGTCCAGTTCAGATGAGACAAGGGTCCAGTATGTCTCGTCTGTCGCACCTTTAAACATGGCCGCAAGCCTGTCGGCAGCCTTACCGTCACCTTGTAATTTCTTAATTATAGGAGCAAGCTCCGGGTCTTTCTCAAGAATCAGCTTTCCCACTCGCTCATGATCGCAATAGTCGAAGGTCGACGGGGCGGCAAGTACTGGCCCCCCGGAAAGAGCCGCCTTGGAAATAGAATTCTGATGGTCTTCCAAAGCGTCCTCGGTAGCATGCGACATGAAATAGTGGCCAATGTCATGCAGTAGCATCGCAATCCGTCGAAATTGGAGTTCTTCGTCTGCCAGCCGCTTGCCGAGGTCTTTTCGCGCCTCGAGCCGCTCCAATATCTGCCCCATCGTGTGACAGGCCCCGATGCAGTGCGCGAACCGGCTGTAATCGGCACTCGGGAAAACGTAGTTTGCGAGGCCCAGTTGCTCCACATGGCGAAGCCTCTGGAAGACCTGGGTATCGATAATCTTCAATTCTAACTCAGTCAGCGGAATGGTGCCATAGACCGGGTCGCTGACTGACTTGCTATAATTAAGAGGCATCCTCTTGAAAACCAAACTTGATGAGTGCCACTCTCGCAGGATCAAACAGAGCTTGTAGGTGGGGCTTATTCTTTTTACACCGTTCGACAGCTTCCTTAAGCGTTCTAGCCATCACGCGGACCATAAAGTCGAGGGAGGCAACAGCTTCAAGCCAATCCGCTAAGTTCGCCTCTCGAGGTTTGGCTGCGATCAGATCCTTAACAGGTTTCAGGTTCTCCTGGAAATCGTCACTTGCCGAATACCTTTCGTATAAAGTCCTATCTTCGTCAAGATGATAGTAGGTATCGGCTAATGAGCTGGAGTACGGTCCGTTGATGTACCACGAGAATCGGTATCCGAGGTCTGCTCCTTTAGTTTGTGCGAGGTAAATCGCCTTCTGCATGGAAATGCGATCCACCTTTGAATCTACACTTATCGGAACATCAAGTTCCTTCAGAATAACGCTAACCCAAGCTGCCTTGGGGCTAAACTCTACTGCCATTTATTCACGTAAAGAAAACGACGGGTCCTAAAGCCGATTCGATTCGCCAAGGAACAGTAGACGTCCATACACTATTATAGCACAAATTCTGCTGAATTGTCTCATAGGCTTTCTTGTAACCTGACCTTTGGCCTTGCCCTATTGTTGACATATCTTCAGCATTGTTACTTCTTCTCTGCAGACACCAAGCCAAAGAACCGTTCGAAGAACGCGATTAGCTTTGCGAGAACTCGCTGCTTCTTCTCGCTGTGCCCGCCGTCCGGTGAGAATCGCGAAACTGGCGGCATCACCTTTGTGATGGCGGTCCCACTCGTACGAAGTACGCCGTCCCGGAAGGCCGCCTCGACGAATGCGGCGGTCTCCTCTGGCTTGAGGTTCTCCTCGGCAATAATCTGATCAAGTTCAGCCTTCTTGCGCTGATCAACAAAGACTCGCCATTCGGCGTCAACTTCGCCAGTCGCTGAAACCGAATCCACGAAGTTCTCAATCAGGTCTTTCTTGTTACGTAAGGTTGGCGATGAATCAACAGCTCGTGTGATCTGCGCCCTGATCTCAACATCCTCGCCGTCCCCTTTCGCCTCACGGAACTTCGCCACCAGCATCAAGATGAAGTCAACGTTGATTTCGACCTGCTTGATCAGCTCGATCTCAAAGACAATGTCATCAAGAATCTGCTCCTTGTCAGAGTCCTTGGTTGACCTGAAGTCGGCGTAAATGTCGAGGTAGACGCTTCGATAGTCCTGCCCCTGGCGTTGATCGAGCAATTCGTGTCCTTCGAACTCATCGAACGAGGTCAAGATGTTTTGCAGGCGCAAGATCGCGCCGAAGAGAGCAATGAAGTCTTTCTTTGCCTGCTCGCCGACGATGCGCTCACCGAGCGGGAATCTGGCGAGCAACTCCTGCACCCTCTTTTCGTACTCGCGAAAATAGTGCCCGAATGGCTTGAGGACCGCAATGCCCTTGGCGTCCTTGTTACCAAAAAGTGCAAGAGCGTCGTTCGTTTCCTTCTCAAGATCGCGGAAACTCACGATGTTGCCGTAGGCCTTGACCGAGTTGAGAATCCGGTTCGTGCGCGAGTACGCCTGAATTAGGCCATGAGCCCGGAGGCCCTTGTCGACGAACAGAGTGTTGAGAGTCGTGGCGTCGAAGCCCGTCAGGAACATGTTGACCACGATCACAAGGTCAATCTCGCGGTTCTTTAACCGCAGGCTCAAGTCTTTGTAGTAGTTCTGGAACTTATCCGCCGATGTGTCGAACGATGTTCCGAACATCTGATTGTAATCTTGAATCGCTGAATCAAGGAAGTCCCGCGTCGCTCCCGTAAGGTGGGCTGTCTCGAACTCTTCTTCCTCGAGAACTCCATCTTCAACAGCCTCATTGACTGCATAAGAGAAGATGATGCCGATCTTTAAGCGCTTATCAGGCACGCGGGATGCCTGCTGCCGCTTGAACTCCCCGTAATAGATGCGGGCGGCGTCAATCGAAGCGGTTGCAAAGAGGGCGTTAAAGCCTCGCACACGTCGCTCACCCAGAGCATAGGAGTCGTTTCGCTTCGTCTTCTGGTCAAAGTGTTCGAGGATGTAGCCGGTCACTAGGCCAATTCGCTCGGTTGCCAAGAGAGCCTTCTCTGTGTCAATAGCGGAGACCTTCTTATCCTGCACGTCACCCATCTTCACCGTGTTCACGTAGTCGATGCGGAACGGCAACACGTTCTTATCGGTGATCGCATCTACAATCGTGTAGGTATGGAGCTTCTCGCCGAACGCTTGTTCGGTCGTTTTGAGCCGCGGATTCCCTCCGCTGGCCATGTTGGCTGTAAAGATAGGCGTTCCTGTAAATCCAAACAGGTTATATCGTTTGAAGGCTCGGGTGATCGCCGTTCGCATGTCGCCGAACTGTGAACGATGGCACTCGTCGAAAATGATGACGATGTGCCCGCCGAAGACTTCATGCCCTTTGTTAGCCTCTACAAAGTGAGAAAGTTTCTGAATTGTCGTGATAATGATCCGCGACTGGTTGTCTCCCAACTGCCGCTTGAGAACCGCCGTCGAGGTGTTCGAGTTGGCAGCCCCCTTTTCAAAGCGGTCGTACTCGCGCATGGTTTGGTAGTCGAGGTCCTTACGGTCAACCACAAAGAGCACCTTGTCCACGCTTGGCATCTTGCTGGCGAGTTGAGCGGCCTTGAAGCTGGTGAGGGTCTTGCCGGAGCCAGTCGTATGCCAGACGTAGCCTCCCGCTTCGACTGTCCCTAGCTTCTTGTAGTTAGTCGCGATTTCGATTCGCTGCAGGATTCGCTCGGTCGCTGCGATCTGATAGGGCCGCATCACCAGAAGCATCCGGTCCGCGGTGAGAACGCAATAGCGAGTTAGGATATTTAGGATCGTGTGCTTGGCAAAGAAAGTCTTAGCAAACGCGGTTAGCTCCTGAATCGGCTTGTTCTGCGAGTCCGCCCACCAAGACGTGAACTCGAAGGAATTGGAGGTCTTCTTGACCTTCTTTGCTCCAGCGGCATCCTGGATGTGCTGTCGACGCGTCGTGTTGCTGTAATACTTCGTCAGGGTGCCGTTGCTGATAACAAAGAGTTGCACGTACTCGAAGAGCCCTGTGCCTGCCCAAAAGGAATCGCGCTGATAGCGGTCGATCTGGTTGAACGCCTCGCGGATGTCAACCCCGCGCCGCTTGAGCTCGATATGCACCATCGGCAAGCCGTTCACAAGAACGGTCACGTCATAGCGGTTGGCCCTCGCAGTATTCCCCTCCTCCGGAGGGGTGTCGCCTTTGGGTGACGGGGTGGTTTCGTATTGGTTGATGACCTGGAGGCGGTTGTTGTGGATGCTCTGACGGTCGATCAGCTTGACGTTCTTGGTTGTCCCGTCGTCACGATTGAGAAGCTGGACCGGGTCTTCTTGGATGCGAACCGTCTTCTCAACAATCCCATCGTTCTGACCTGCAATCTTGGTCTCATAGAACTGCTTCCATTCCGCCTCGGAGAATGTGATGCCGTTTAGGATTTCGAGCTGCCGGCGAAGATTGGAGATCAACTGGTCTTCCGATGTGATCCGGAGGTGCTCATAGGCTTGCTTCTCCAGTTGCCCGATGAAGGCTCGCTCTAAAGCGTCCTCGCTCTGATAGGTTGCCTCGCGCACAAGGCTTTCGGGAATGTACTCCGCGACTACCGTGCTCTCATTCGAAACGGCAATCGGCTCGTAGTTATAGGGCCTTCGTTCCTCGCTCATGCTTGCCCTCCTTCATATGCTTGCGCGATGAGCGCCGAGACGTCCTCGACATCTTTCTGAGCCCTAATCCGAACCTCAAGGTCTCCCGTCCCCCAATGTCCAATCTTGCTTACATCCCGAAGTCCGTCGCGCATTGCCACCTCACTTGGGTTCAGGTGGAGATATAGGCAGAATTCGCCTCGCTTTGCGTAGGTAAGACTTGCGAAGTTTCGAGTACGACGAAACGCGATGGAGAGTTTCGTTTCCTTTTCTGCAATGTCGTCACCCTGCGCGCGAACGGCGGCGCACGTCGCCTCGAAAAGGGCCTTTGTCTCGGCCGATTGATCAGCCAGCCACTGTGCCATGGACTTATCCGTGCCGGCCTTCTGTGTTCCTGTTGTAGTCGGAGTCACCCCAGCTTCCTTGGCGCTGGATGTAATACGCTCCAGCAGAAGGTGGCCGTCTCCAAAGCGACGGTAGCGTACAAGATCAATCATGTTCGGCATCAACTCATACATCCCAAGATCATCCCGAGTGAAATCAGCTGCAATGCACACCAGCCGAACCGACGAGAAATCCACACTGTCGGCCACTTCATTTCCTAGCTTGTTAAAAACTGCCTTCCAAAACTCTGCTTGGTGGTTCTTGATCCAACCTAGGTAGGCTACACCCTGGTTGATAACCGTGCGGTTTTTATCGAGCTTATATTCGATCACCACGGGGAAGTTGTTCTCGTCCAAGCCCAACGTATCGATGCGATTCCCTGCTCCGGCTACGAATTCGGAAGCAACTAATCGCACACCGAGAAGGGCTTCCAAGTTTGCCTCAAAGAGACTTTGAACGTCCTTTTCTAGCTTGTACGCTTTGGGATGAGCCTCTTCGACAGAGGCCCCATTCAAGGTGAAAAGTCGGAGCTCGCTCATCCAGCCTCCTGGAAGGTGAGCAAACGGTCGCGATAATGTTCGTACTGTTGGCGACGAGCGTTAAGCTCGGCAGGAAGGCCGACGGTCAGGTCGTTGACGAGGGCATCGAACCTATCGAGGATAGAGACGATGTGCCGCTGCTCATCTATTTCTGGGACAGGAATCAGATAATCCTTGATCTTCTGAGCATTCAGGTTTGACTGGGAGCCTTCGCCGAGAGCCTTTAAGCGAGAATACTCCTTTGCAATCCAGTGGTAAACAAATCGATAGTCCGCCTGCTCTGGGTCAACCTGCAAATTGCAGCAAGCCTGATTTGTCGTGAGGGGAATCGCATTAACAGCCACCTTAGCGGCGGTTGCTCCATACATAGCTACAATCACGCAATTTGCTGGAATCCACTTAGCCGAAGAATCCTTTAGGCCCGCTTCGGTTATAGTCATTCCAGTCGACCGGATGACGCCATAGTCAACCTCTTGAGTGCGTAGCCAAGGAATATCTCCGCCGTAGTAGTCAGCTTGCCTAGAACTTGGTGTGCCCCCTGACGAGATTTTCGTACAAATCTCAATCATTCTCGCCCACCTGATCCGTCTCTCTCTCTCTCGGTGAACGTCAGCAGCTGATCGCGGTAAAAGGTATACTGTTTACGCCGCGCCTCTAGCTCCGCCTCTAGCTCCGCCTCTAGCTTACTAAAGGTGTCGAGGATTCTCACTATCTCCCGCTGAATTTGGCTCGGAGGAACCGGGATTTGAACCTTTGCTAGATTTTGCGTCGAAATGGCCGAAATCTTAGATGAAGAAATGTGGCGCCTTATCTGATTGTGAAAATCGTCAGTTTGGGAGAAGTAGGCGACATACTTAGGATCAAGGGAGCTACGGATCGCGTAGAGAGCGTCGTGGATCACAACATCCTCGTCTCCGAGCCAAGCTACGGATTTTCCGATATCTTCGACAGTTTCTCCGGCCGAGACAAGGATCACGTCGCCCTTGCTGGCGAACCGCAGCCTCGATGCTACTTTGGGGTCCAAGTAGGAAAATGCCGTGTCGGCCCAAGTCCCATATTTGGTGTACAGTTCGCCATAATGGATACAAGGAACTCCGGACTCGATCATGTCCGCCTTTACAAAGCGCTTACCACGCGTTATCGTGCCGATCTCCCCAATGGTCCTATGCTCTACACCTTTAGGGCAAAGTCTTTGGAGCAGATCGTCAATTCGGCTCATACGATGCTCCCTTCTAGGTCTGCGACTATTGCATCTATCTGCGCTCTGAGTTCCGATTGCCGAGCTACGATTTCGGCGATCTTCGCATTCAACTCAGTGATGTCGATTGCTTCGGTTGTGTCTTCCTTTTCCACATAGGAAGACACCGAGCAATTGTAATTGTTCTCCGCCAATTCGCTGTGCGCAACCAGCCGCGTAAAATGGGCTTCATCTCTGCGATTTGTGAAGGCATCTAGAATCTTCTGCTGGTGCGCAGGCACCAGCTTGTTCTTGTTGCCGACGCGAGTGAAAAGTGCCGAAGCATCAATAAACAGGACGGCGTTGTCCTTCTTCGACTTCTTCAGCACGATGACGCAAGTGGCGATGGTCGTTCCGAAGAATAGGTCGGGCGGAAGCTGGATCACCGTGTCGATGTAGTTGTTGTCAACGAGATATTTCCGAATCTTCTGCTCGGCTCCGCCCCTATAGAGGACGCCAGGAAACTCAACGATGGCTGCCGTGCCGTTCACTGCAAGCCAACTCAACATATGCATGGTGAAGGCAAGGTCGGCGGCGGATTTCGGGGCGAGCACGCCAGCGGGAGCGAAGCGCGGGTCATTGATGAGAAGGGGGTTCGCGTCTCCCTCCCACTTGATCGAGTAGGGCGGATTAGAGACGATGGCTTCAAATGGCTCGTCGTCCCAATGTTTCGGATCAGTGAGTGTGTCCCCGTGCGCGATGTCGAACTTCTCATAGTTCACGTCGTGCAGAAACATGTTGATGCGGGCGAGGTTGTAGGTCGTCAGATTGACCTCCTGGCCAAAAAATCCTTGCCGGACATTCTCCTTGCCGAGCACCTTGGCGAACTTTAGAAGCAGCGACCCTGAACCGCAAGCTGGGTCGTAGACCTTGTTGACTTGGGTCTTTCCAGCTACCGCGATTCGCGCAAGAACTTCCGATACCTCTTGCGGCGTGTAATATTCTCCTCCTGACTTTCCCGCTTGCGAAGCGTACATTTGCATCAGATACTCGTACGCGTCGCCAAAGAGGTCGATTGAGTTGTCTTCGTAATTGCCGAGCGGCAGGTCGCCGATGGCCTCGAGGAGTTTCACAAGCTTCTCGTTTCGCTTAGCAACAGTCGGACCCAGCTTCTGCGAGTTAACGTCAAGATCGTCGAAGAGCCCTTTGAGATCGCCTTCGCTCTCTGTGCCCACAGCTGAGCCTTCGATATTGCTGAAAACGCGCTCCAGCGTTTCGTTGAGATTTTCGTCGTTCTTCGCTTTCTTGCGGACGTTATCGAATAGCTCGGACGGAAGGATGTAGAAGCCCTTTTCGGCGACGGTTTCCGCTCGCCCGAACTCGGCATCTTTATTCGAGAGCTTTGCGTAGTCGAAGCTCTTCTCCCCCGCCTCCCGTTCAAGCTTGTTGATGTAGGATGTAAGGTTTTCTGATATGAAGCGGTAGAAGAGCATGCCAAGAACGTAGGATTTGAAATCCCATCCATCCACGGAGCCCCTCAGATCGTTGGCAATCCGCCAGATTGTTTTGTGCAGCTCTGAGCGCTGTGATTCACTCGTAGAGGCCGTCATCACAAATCCCTTTCTGCCCTGCACCGTCCTAGAAAGGGCGACGGCGATTTACTCGGGATTTTATGTTCTGGCAGGCTACAATTCATGGCTGATTTTCAGTTTACTTTCCCGATTTATCCTAGCCCTTTTTGCCAAACCAATGCCTGGTCGCAATTTTCTCACTAATGTATGTACTGACCTTCGGCCATTGCTCGCTACCTTGGATGCTGGGCATGTTTGCTTTATCGATTGCAGAACATACAGTCCCGATTACGGGGTTAAGAGGGTGTTGAAGAACTTAAAGCCGAATTCTCGTCCGGAAGTTTAAACCACCCCGTCGCCTTCGTCGACTCCCCTCCCTGTGGAGGGGAATCCGCCGCTCCACGGAAGGAGTTTCGCTCCGCAAGAAGGAAGACCCGTTCACACAGCTAGTGAACTTCAACACCCAGCTACAAGGCGGTCACAACGCTCTTCACCGTCGCTATTTTAACCCCCCAGACTTGTATGGGCAACTAGCGCGCTAGGAGGTGGTTACAAGCATCTTCACGGTTGCGATGGCGTTTCCTACCGGAATCTTGAGGCTGATGACCCACTTGCCCGCCATTGCCAAATCCACATCAACAGAATATTGACCATTACCCAGACTTTTGACCGCGGGATGAGCCGTGCCCATATCCATCGACTGCATCTCCACCGTGGATTCAATGTGAGCATCAGACACAGGCTTGCCATTGGCATCAGTGACCTTAAACCGACACGTGTTTTTGCCGACCCTGAACTTCCCGGTTGTCATCATGACCTTGAGAGTTGTTTTGGTGGGACTTTCCGAGTCACCACTCGAAGAACTCTTTTGTTGGGACTGATCCGCGCCAGAACCAGAGGCAGAACCCATCGAGCCGGACGTCCCAGTGCCAGACGTCATGGAGCCAGAACCCATTCCCGTCGAAGCCGATCCCTCACTCACCACAGCTCCTTCCTTGGCAAATGTGGAACTGTCGAACTTCATCACCATCGGTTCCATTTTCATGGATTCCATGCCGGAACCAGACACCATCATTTGGTTCATCATCGCTACCATACCCGCGTATGTTCCAAATCCAACCGCTTGCTTCCAATCCACATTCGGCTGAACTTTGATAACCTTGGTTGGCTTTAAAATCTTCAAACCCAAGTTGGCATCCGAACCCATCATGTGGTGAGAATATGAATTCATTTGCATCTTCCCTTGTTGACCGGCTAGCACCGAGTTTACACAAGTGCCAAGCCCTGCGCCGATTGCTAAAGTTACAATAATTTTGCTTTTTAGTTTCATGTTGAGTTCCTTTTTAGTTGGGCAAGTAGTGGTAAAGAATGTTCATTGGCGATCTTCGGGGACCAATGCTTTGGTGGATCGTGGAATCAAAGTTGAAAGACAATCCAAGCTGCAGCACAGTAGAATCTTTAGCACCATAAAGGGCGGCAAGGGCCCCGTTACGGTGGAACCAGCCAATTTGGCCGATGGCATCAAACCCGGGCCCAAGTCTTTTGGCAGCCGTAAAGGCAAGGGCAAATTCATTGGCGCCAGATATCTTTTGGAACGATTTGTATCCCGCGGTGAGGGCCAAAGTATAACTTGGCTTTCCAAACGGACTGTTGAGATACCTTATCGAAGCGGCAATGGCATTTGCATCGGCTCGATAAGAGTCATTAAACGATGAGATGGAATTGGTTGAGTTGCCAAATGTATAGGCATCAAAAACCCTGAAATCCAGCCGGTTTGTGATGCTTCTTCTCAGGTTCACCTCCCCTCCACCATAGATGGCATCTGACCCTCCTCCGAAGGCGTTGGGGATCGATCGATGCTCATAACCGATCCCATAGCTCACCAAAGTGGGTAAAGATTCCAACCCTGGCACCGGAGCGTACTGGTACGAGGCTCCAAAACTGTTCAAATCAGTCCCCGTTCCAAGCCCCGCACTATCAATAAGGTGCTGAACATGGAAGTTCTCAAAGGTTCGCAGTCCCTGGTTCAGAACCACCGCGGCAACGTTAGAGGTCCTATTTTCTTCGATGTTTTGGCCATTGCTAAACGGGTCTGGAACCATCGTAAAATCAACCAAATCATCGCCTCTTAGGGTTGGAAACTGAACCAGTTGCCCAGTTGGAGAATCGGTGCGACCAAGGTACACCTCCGACGCTTTGTTCTGAAAATCCAAAAACATTTGGTTGGTAAATAGCCCCGATCCCGCCCCAACATTGGTAAAGTCATAGCTTTGCACCCCAGCCACAAAGCTACCGATTCCTCCTCGGAAAAGCCGTTCAGAAAAACCGGCGGCAAGGGCAGAATCGGATAGGTTGATGGAGCCGTTGGTGGCAAACCCCGAGGTCCCAAATCCGCTTTGGTTGGCAAAATCTAGGGTCGCAATCCCACTGCCTAAAATATCAATTTGAGGTTGCACTCCGGGGTTTTCCGGAATAGGAGACTGCTGGGCTTGCCCAAAGGCAAATCCAGCTGATGTTGCCATGGCAATCAAAACAAGGGCGGTTAATCTATTTTTCATTTTATTTATTCAAGTTTGGTAAGGTTAAGAACTCAGGGCGATCGTCTCATTGAAGTGGTAGCCGTACTTCGCGGCGTCCTCGTACATCAGCATTGTCATCATGCCACCCGGTGTTTGACCATTGTTCGTGGTAGCAAGATCGCTGTGATCATGAAAATGCCAATTGCCAGGATTTGTTCCCTGGATAATGATGTCACTGGTAGAGCCAGGGTTGATGGCAAGAGTATTGAGCCGCACCGGAGCCTGCAACGGAGCGCCATCTTGGCATACATGCCAAAAGTCGTGACCGTGAAGGTGCATAAAATGAGGCATCATGCCTCCTCCTATCAACCGGACCCGAATTGTTTCACCCATTTTGATCATGAGAGGATCCGTCATCGGATAAGCCTTCCCGTTAATCATAAAGTAGTTAGGCTTCATCGGCTTAACCAGTCCCGTGTTGGCCTGCATGTAAGGAGGCACATACCCCTTCTTAATCGCATCCAAAAAGGCTTGCTTGTTGGCAAACCAACCCATCATGCGTCCGTTCATCTCTGCCATCATCCTTGGATTTTTGTTCATGGCTTCCATTTGCTTATCCATAATCGCCATTTCATTCATGGCATTGCGGATGAAGTTGGTATCGCACTCGCTCAGAGCCATCACATACTCTCTGGTGTAAGGAAAGGTCTTTTTTACGGGGTCGTCATCACTTTCAACAACAAGGGGGCCCATCAGCCCAGCCTGAACGTGGAGAGTGGTCATATAATGGCAGTGATAAAAGTGGGTTCCAGCCGGCTGGGCCCGAAATAGGTACCGAAATTCCTGATTTGGGCCCACCGGCCACTGGGTTCCCAGCGGAACCCCATCCATTTCACAAGGAACTTGGATTCCGTGCCAGTGGATGGTATGAAACTCTAGGCTCTTATTTTTGAGATTGACCTGAACCCATTCTCCTTCTTTCACCCTGATTTCAGGACCCGGGTAGTTGTCGTTGTAGAGAAACATTGGCACCTCGACTCCTGGCAAAATCTCGTGGACACCGGTAACAACTTCCATATCAAATACGGTGATCAGGTCATTAGCCTTTGGGAGGTCCCTCGGATAAAAGGCGGGCCTCGTTGCAGCCGGATCAAACTGGCCCGGCCATTGGGCAGGATCGGATGTTGCCGCGAGGTGCTTTGAAGTCAAATCTCCCCAAGCCCAAACCGACCCCAGTGCCGAGGTCCCCGCTCCGAGAGCAATCCCCTTCAACAGACTGCGTCGATTAAGGGCCGAAGAATGCGTCTTGTTTTCCATGATTTCTTGCTGATTAGTCTATGTTGATTTTGCCAATCATGCCACCTGGTGCGTGCCCCTTCACAGTGCACAGGTACGTTGCGGCTCCCTTTTTGTTAGGAACCTTAATCGTCATTTCTTCCGCATTTGCCATTGACTTGCCATGAGGGTCTAGCATTTTCGATCCCACCCCAAAGTTTGGTGGCACATGACTAGCCTTGGTAAGAGAACCCATCACAAACCGAATGTCATGCTTCATATCATCATCCATATTGATGAACACGATGTGGAGGGTTGCCCCGTGAGGGATATCAAGCAGAGGGTTTCGGTGGCCATCAATTCGGTAAGAAAGCATGTCGTTGGATGGGCCAGTCAGCACCACCAAGTGGATGTTTTTGGTCATGTACATGAACTCTTTGCCGTGATCCATGACCATAGGTGATGTTCCTTTTAGCTTGGCCGCTTTAGCCAAAGAGACTTGCTTGAAGCTAGTTTTTAGAATCTGGAAGTGGTTTGGAGTTGCCAAAGCAGATGACGAAATGGCGGCAATAATGCCGCCGATGATGATTCGATTTTTGATGTTCATTCTGTTTCTGAAAATGTCCTTTGCGCTTGGACTAAGCGCGTGGCGTCGATTCCTACCTTTTCACTTCAAAAGGCAGGCAAAGGGAGGTTATTTTCAGGCAGACGGGGGCCCTCGAAGCGGGTTGACCGCCCCAAGGTGTAAAGAGATTGTTGGAGGGATTGCAAAGCGAAAACTGGGCTCCCGCTGTCTCAAAATCAGTCCAAACGGGATTGGCACTGGCAGGGCGATCTGTGAGGCCCCACTGGTGAAAATGGCACCCAAAGGGCGATGGGGGCTTGATGCCTTAGAAGAAAGCGCACAGGGGCAAGATTGCCCAGCAATTCCAGCCGAGTGGCCTAACCGACTCTCCCCTTTTGACTCGGAAACATTGGGGTTGCAAGCCATTTGGCAAGTGGCTGCCTTGCCAACGCGGTGCCGGCAGCAGGGCATTTGGCAAGTGGCAACACAAGGCGCCTTCTTGACCATCTTAGGGCTAGCTAAGATTGGGCATTGCGGTTGCGGAGGGCAAAAAACTGGCGTGCGGATGCCTGCAATCCCCAAAACTTGGCAGATTGTGAGCAAAAAGGCAACAAAAACTGAACTTGCCTGCACTTGTCCTCTTTATACAAGATTTTTTATGCAAAAGTTCTTTGGCTAGCGCCATATGAGGAACTTTACGATACTCCAGTAGAGTATAATAGTTCATTCACGAGATGCCGATTCTTCCGTTAAACCTGCCCATAGCCATCGGAACGAAGAGGACGCCGGACCCCGTCCAGATTTCTCCGGCTCAAGAAGATACGGGAAGAATTGCCTTTCAAGTTCACAACCGCGCCAACAACCATGCGGTAGCCAACGCCAAGATTCATATCAAGGAATCTGCCACTCAAGATATCCAAGTGCTGCAATCCAACCGTCAGGGCAGAGCCACTTCCAAGGGGCTCCAGCCCGGCCAATGGCTGATTGTGGTGCTTGCCAAAGGGCTTGTTCCCGCCGCCAAACTCATCACAGTCGAGGCAGGAAAAACCGTGAGCGTAGACATCCAAATGACAGAGCCTAAAGAGACGGTTTTGGTCATCAATGCCTCCAAACTTGTGGTGGTCTCGGCGGGAAAATCCGGCGTGACCCGTGGCAAGCAATTTATTAAGAAATTTGGCACGGGAGGCGGCAATGGCCAGTCCCTATCTAACATTCTCAAGACCAATCCTGGCCTTGCCACCGATTCCGGCGGTCAAGTCCACCCCGTTGGAGAGCATGCTGCCACCTCCATCATCATTGATGGTTTCCAAATTCCTGGCTCGATCCCTGGCCGCCAAGGGCAGCCGATCGTCCCCTCCGTCATGAATTCGATTGACGTGATGACCGGGAACTATGCCCCCAAATACGGAAGAGAGACGGCTGCCATTTTGGATGTAGACCTTGCCGAAGGAGGACCAAAGCCAGACGCAAGAATAAGCCAAACCTACGGAAGCTATTCCACCGCCGAGACCAGCCTTTTGCTCAGCGGGCAGCTGGGACCAATACATGGCATGCCCCTCAAAAGCGGGCTCCATGACCGAAAGCTTAGCTACCTCCTAGATTTTGATGTTCGATCCACCCAGAACGCATTAGAACCACCCCAGCCATCACCTCAATCTGACCATAACGGGCAGACCGCAACCTACCTTTTTGGCCATTTTAGCTACTGGCTCAACCCTGCTTCAACCGTTCGGTTTACGGTCGGCTCCAACCCAGTTGAGACTGAAATAGCCAATCGGGCAGGGCTTCCTGCCTCTTATATTCCCTTCGGCCAAGGTTATGGTTTTGGCGGACAGCAGCCAGCGTCTTCTGGGCTTCCAAGCCAGCAACAGTTGGGCCAAGATGTTTATCAAACCGATTACAACGAATTTGGGGTTGCCAGTTTCATCCACAAATTTGGGAAATCTAACGTTTTTTCGGCCGCCTTTGGGCTGACCCACAACGGGCTCAATATTCTCAACAACAACCCCTCCATCAACCTCAACAACCTGCCTGCCGACAATTCGATTGAATACAATCCAACCCTCATCCGAAACCAAAGAGACGCAGAAGGCAGCACCAGCCTCAAGCTCAATTCTGGTCACCACCACCTAGAATTTGGGTTGACCTACGACGGCCAAGAAGGCAACGACAGCTATCAACTGATTCCAGCTAGCCAAGCTGCCCTCAACAACCTGCTAAGTGGTGATCCCACCAACCCCACCCCCGATCCGACGAACCCTCTTTACACCTTGGCTCCTGTGAACGGGGCACCGTCAACCGTGGTTGTTTCAAGAACCGGCTCTTACAAAGCCGCCTATGCCCAAGACACCTGGCAGATCTCCAAAAAGTTCTCTATGAACTACGGCGCCCGCTGGGAGCAGTACATCCAGCACGAGTTCATCCAGCAAAATGGAAATCCGGCAACCCCTGCCAACGAAGCCCTTGCCGAATTAGAACCCCGAATCAACCTTGCCTACGAGCTTGATGCCAAGTATCAACTGGCCGCCTCGTTCAACCGGTTGATGATTATTCCCCCAACCCCACAGGGGCTAAGCGTCAACGTGAACTCCAATCAATCGCCACTTGCCCCGCCAGAAACCGTCAGCCAATTTGGGACCGGTACCGCCATGAACCTGGGCCGACACCAAAGTTTGACCCTCAACTACATCTATAAAGAGCTTTCTGACCAATTAGACACCGGCCTTTTGGTTCCCGGCGCGCAGATTGGATCTTACGCCAGTGCGTCCATCCCCGGAGACACGGTTCGAGCGTTTGAGGTTGGGTACCAGGTTTCGTCTGGTCATCCCACCGGTTTAGAGGGATACGTTAGCTACCAAAACGCTCTGGCTACCATCAAGCAAATCCCAGGAAATATCTACTTTGGAGTGCCTTATAACGATCACGACCAGCTTCACACCTTAACAATTGGGCTGGATGACACCTTTAAGGGAGGCGCCACAGCCGGAATCACTTACTCTTATGGCAGCGGATTTTTTTCCAGCACTTTGCCCAACCAGACCAACCGCCATCCTCACGATCAATTCGACCTATCTGCCAGCACCCCATTCAGAATTGATGGGCAAAAATGGACCCTTTCCATGAGCATTTTGAACATTTTTAACAAGAACAATGAACTCAACTTCCTTTCCGGATTTGATGGAACTCGATTTCAACAGGGAAGGCGACTTGCCTTGACCATCAACGGCAAATTTTAGCAAAACATAACTATGGATAAACTTCTTAACCTCTTTCACGCTGGTGGCTTCATGATGTGGCCGCTCCTCGTCTTATCTCTCATTGCCTTTTACACTATTGTGGATAGGGTGATCACCTATAGATCGATCCGTGGCAAAGCCAATGGACTCTTAGACTTAGTGCTAGAACCCATCCAGAACGGTGACATTACCGGCGCGGCTCAGGCCCTAGAGAAGAAATCTGGGGTCATGGCCGACTGCCTAAGAGTGGCCCTAGAATATAGACACCTGCCGGTGCCTCAGGTGGAAAGAATTATCCAAGAAGTTGGAGAAGAGCAATTTAATCAGCTTGAAGAAAAACTGCCAATCCTTGATACCACCACCACCATTTCTCCCCTGTTGGGCTTGCTGGGAACCTTGGTTGGAATGATTGCCACCTTTCAAGCCATTTCTGCCAGCCACAACTCAGCCGATAACAACGCGATTCTTGCCGGAGTTGGAGAAGCCTTATACGCTACCGCAACCGGCTTATCTATTGCCGTTATTTGCTTTATTGCTTACAACTATTTTTCTGCAAGGCAGCGCGCCATTGTTGGAGAAACTGAACTAGCCACCACAAAACTCATCAACGTTTTAATTGAGGCCAAGGCGATTGGCTATGGGCCAGAACCAGAAAAAGAAACGGTTAAGATATAGCCATGGAATTTAAGCGTCGACGCCAAATGAAAAGGGCAAAGATCGAGATCATTCCGATGATCGATACCATGTTCTTTTTGCTCGTCTTTTTTATGCTCAGCAGCCTTGCCATGTCTCATATGTATGGGATGAACCTTCAGCTACCTAAAGCCTCAACCAGCACCGAAGAAACCAAAGTCAACCTAACCATTACCATTGACCGACTAGAAAACGTATACGTCAACAACCAAAGGGTTCTTGTTCCTGCCGTTGCTGGTGCCCTTCAGAAGGCGGCTGGCAATGCCGACCTCTCTAAGCAGACCGTGGTCATCAACGCCGATGGCAGTGTTCCTCATGGGCTGGTTGTGGAATGTATGGACGAAGCCCGCCAAGCCGGTGCCGTTCATTTTGCAATTGCAACCACCGCCCCCAACGGCTAAAAAGGTCCAGCAGCCAACAAAACCCTAAACAGCAATGAGACGAGGAGTACAGACCAAAAAGAAGAAGAATGGCGCCACCATCCTGATTGCGGTGGGCCTAAATGTTATTGTTTGGGGCGGCCTTGCCTTGCTTTTTACAATCCATAAAATTGCCCAAGAGCGATCCTTTGATGTCACGATGGTGGCGATGAAACAAGCCGCATTTAAGCCCATCAAACAGCCCCCCGCTAAAAAGATCAAAGCCAAGACTAAACCCCAGCCCAAGGCATCTAAAGGCGGAAAAGCCCACAAAGCCTCGGGTCCGCCGCATCCCCACTTTATGGCCAGCGCCCCTAGCTCCAGCGGAGGCAGCGGCGGTCAGACCGTAGCCGCCGGTGGCAGCGGAAAAGCCGGTCAGCTGTTTACTAACAAGCCACCTGTGACCAAGCAGCAGCAGCCCAAGCCGGTTGAAACGCCATCCATCCCTCCCAAAACCATCCCCAAGAAAAAGGCCATTCCAGAAACGAAGCCCTTGGATAAGGCTCCCAAAATTGTTTTTCATCAGGCCCCTTCCGGTCGCACGCGCGAGGCGTCTCCAGTTGCCCCTCTATTGCCCAAAATTCCAACCAGCCTGCGGTCAGAAACCTTTGCTGCTTCGATGGTTGTTCAGGTCTCTTTGGATGAGCAAGGCAACAGCACCGTCTCGCTTCTGTCTTCTAGTGGCAATGCCCAGTTGGACAAATTGGTGATGAGTGCGATCCAAAAATGGAAGTGGAACCCAGCCACCGTGGACGGAGTGCCAATCCCTGCCCTTTTCAACTACAAAGTTGAACTCAATGTCAACTGACATTGAGTTCAACTTAGGCCGCCTATCAGAACCTGATCAGCAGCGGGGCCAAGCCCTTTCTTGTTAAGATATTCCCGAACCTTAAACTGGTATCCTTGAACCTAATATGTGCCGAGTGTTGGTCATTGACGACGAAGAAGACGTCGTGAAAGCGGTTGCAAGACGCTTAGAGCGAGATGGGCTCCAGGTGGATTCTGCAACTTCGGCCTCAACTGGCATCGACAAAATATCTTCTGCAGAGAAGCCTTACGACGTCATTGTGAGCGATATGAGCATGGACGACGCCAACGCGGGTTTAAGGGTCCTCCATTCTGCCTTTGCAAGAGACCTTTTTGCGGAAGTGATTGTGATGACGGCGTACGGAAACGTTGCCAACGCGGTAGAGTGCATGCGTCGAGGCGCGTTTGATTACATCGAGAAGAACAAGCCCGATGTGGATGTGTACGAGTTGCTTGCCAAGAAGGTCAATGAAGCGATTGAGCGTCGGCGTCGAGATGTCCGTACGGTTGAGTTGTGGGAACGCGTCGCCAAAGTCAAGCAGTAACCTGGCCTTGTCTAGCCTGAAGGCCGGCGCCTTGCTTATAGGCATAGTCGGCACGTCTTGCTGCTGTACCTAGACCTCGCCTGGGATCGCCGCTTCATTGGACAAAAGCAACCTAAAGCTAAACTACTTCTCCGTCCGCTGGGTTTTGAAATCCGTCTTTGGCCGTCTGAGCTACCTCCAGAGCGGGCACCTGATCGGCGCGCCAATACTTAACTCCCACCGCTAAACCAAGTATGGCCGCACAGAACCAAAGTCCAATCGCTCGATTGGTAAACGGTCTTGCTTTGTCAACTTTAGTCCTCACAATGGCTTACCTTCCTGCCACCAGAATTTGTCGACCAACGAGCCCCGATCCGAATACCCTTACGCCATCGCCCAGAACCATTTCTGCCCTACTCGATCCAAGTATAGCCCCTTCCGTGTCGGCTGGGAAATCATGGCGTCGGTGACAAAAGAAGTATGGCTGCAAGGCTCGTTGAGAACCTTGTAGCCCCGTCCTTGACCTACTCAATATCCAATTCGAAGCTTTGCGTTTCTACAGCACGCCCCTGATTCTGCGCTTAAGACCTCCTGCCTACCAGCCTGACTTGCATCTTTGGCACTTTTCGGTGATAATACGTTTAATGTTAGGTTTTCTTATGCTCTCGCCCCTGCTTAGGCAAGGGGCTGCCGATGTCACCGTAAACGCCAGCCAAATCACACCCATCTCAAAATACATCTATGGAGTCAACTTCCCCGATTGGAACACTATGAACCTGCCATGGCCCCTAGCCAGGCAAGGGGGAAACCGTATGACCGCCTACAACTGGGTGAACAATGCCAGCAATGCAGGCAACGACTACTTTAACCAAAACGATGGCTACTTGGGCACAAGTAACGTACCGGGATGGACAGTCTCTCAATTTCTTAAGCCATGCCAAGCCCATGGGGCAGCCGCCCTCCTAACCGTTCCCATCCTAGGTTACGTGGCGGCCGATAAAGACGGAGGTGGCGACGTGGATAAAACTCCAAATTATCTGCAAACCCGATTCGATAAGTCTTACGCGGTCAAGCCAGGAGGTCACTTTATTTACCCTCCAAACTTGAATCATCATGCTGTGTATCAAGATGAGTTTGTTCATTGGGTAGAGTCGATCAAGGCATCCAACACCCCTGTATGGTTTGCCCTTGATAATGAGCCTGATATTTGGTCCAGCACCCATTCCCGAATCCACCCCCAAAAACTCACCTACGCCGAAATCATCCATAAGGATTCAGAGTACGCAACTGCCATCAAAGCCCAAGCTCCCAACACCCTCATTTTTGGCCCGGTTAATTATGGCTGGGCCGGATTTATGGGGCTTCAGGGCGCGCCAGATGCAGATGGCCGAAACTTTCTGAATGTCTATTTGGCAGCCATGCGCCAAAAGCAAGCCGAGACCGGCAAAAGACTGCTCGACGTCCTTGATATTCACTGGTACCCAGAAGCAAGAGGAGGCGGCCAGCGCATCACCGATGCCGACAAGCCCGGCACCGCGTCGGCCAGAATCCAAGCACCACGGTCCCTGTGGGATCTCACCTATGTAGAAAACAGCTGGATTTCAGATTCCATTGGTCATAAGCCAATCCAACTTTTGCCGATGATTATGGGCAAGATCAGCAAGTATTACCCTGGCACCAAATTCGCAATCACAGAATACAACTACGGCGGAAACAAAGAGATCAGCGGAGCCATTGCCCAAGCCGATGTCCTTGGCATTTTTGGCAGATACGGAGTGTTTGCGGCTTGCAATTGGGGAATCACGGCTGCCGACACGGGGGAAATGGCAGGATTTCGGGCCTTCTTAAACTACGATGGCAAAGGGGATCAGGTTGGGAATCGAATGTTGGGGGTCACTGGTGGCGATCCTGCCAAAATGTCGGTTTATGCCATGTTGGATACCCACCATCACGGACGGTTGACTCTTGTTTTAATCAACAAAACCAAGCACACTCTACCGTTTCGGGTTGCGCTGCCGGTGCCGACCGGCAGCGTTGCTCAAGCCTGGAGGATCGACTCTGAATCTTTGCAAAAATCGGTTCCTCAGTCTGTAGACATGGGAAGCGGCAAACTGTTTGTAGATGCCCCTGCCCTTTCGATTATTACGGTGGAAATTGATCACCAAATCGCCTCCAGCAACTGATGGCTGCTTGTGGCAATAAGATTGGTGGGAAACGTGTGGGCAGGCTAGCTACCACTTCATGCTCACCCTTAGCTTTCCGCTTCCTGATCAAACAAGGGGGCGGATCAGCTAACCATGAACCCATCCATTGTGGTAGAAACCCCTGAACTGGATTGGTCTCTTGTTTGACTTTCTTAGGTTCAAAAACCTAACGAACAGCTTAAAGTCTGCCGAAAGGTAAAACAGTGATATTGCTTTCATCGCAGTGAGGTGAGGGCTAAAAAATGAATGGCGAAGACGCATTACGAGACGCTTGGAGTTCCTGCCCGCTGCACTCAGGATGAAATCCGCACTGCGTACCGTAAAATTGTGCTGCAGCACCACCCCGATCGGTCTAATACCGAGCAATCTCACGCCATTTTTATTGCCGCAACCGAGGCGTATGAGGTCTTAAGCGATGCCTCGCGAAGGCGCCAGTACGATGAACTTTTGCGCATGGATCGTCTACGCAAAGAGCAAGATCGGTACAAGACATCTCCTTACTCCAACGGTTCTGGCCGCAGTCAGACCAACCCTGCTAAGCCCTCCCACTTTGGGTCAACAAGAACCGCTAGTCAACGTCAGCAGGAGTCTTCCGGCGAGCCTACCGTGCCTAAAGGCACCGGCATTCCCAGCAGTGCAAACTACAAAGCAAGCACCGGCAGTGTTGCCACCACCCTTGAAGTCACAAGGCTCACTATGCTTTTTAATCGGGGCCAGCTGTTAGAATCCGAGAAGCTTGCCCGTCAAATTCTTCAAACCGATCCAAGGCAGCCGATTCCCTATGCGGTTTTAGGCGACCTTTACAAGCAGCGCGGCGACCTTGTTCGTGCCGCCGAGAAATATGCAATTGCAAGCCAAATGGATCCTGGCAACGACATTTACCGTTTGCGCCACGAAGAGCTTCTCACCGCTATATACCCCTCCTCATCTTCTCAGGTTGTGGAGCCGGGCAAAACTCCGATGGGCCCAGTTCTTATTGCTTCGATGGTGGTTCTTATCGGAACTGGGTATCTTGGCATCAGCCATGAGCAGCCGGTTATGCCAGGCGTATTTTTGGTGAGTCAATGGACGCTTGGCCTTATCGCCATGCTCGTTGCGTCGGGGGTAGCGATAGGCGCCGGCCTTAGTGCCGGCAAACTGCTTGATCGGCACTCCCTCATCAGCAAAAGTGCAACCAGCGGAGTGAGTTTCAACCAAGTTTTGCAGGCAATTTCCATTATCTTTTTTTGGGCAGGGGCCATCTTGTACTCGGTTCGGGGTATGGCTCAAGATGGATTCAATAAGTCTTATAGCCGCATCTATTCTGCGGTTTCTGCAACTGTCCTTTTAGATTGCCTTGCTATCGCCGCTACCGGAAATGGCAGCGTCCTTCAAACTTTATTATGGGGTGGCAACCTCACTTATGCCAGCGCCCTTGTCGGCTGGATTGTAGCCGATAACCTCCGCCATTCTTAGGTTGAAATGGCTGATTCTAATGCAGGCTTGAGTGCTCCTACGCATAGCTCCCAAAATATGTGACTCTCACTGACAGCATGCCTGTGAGAGTTTCTTGAAGTACTGTCCTAACATGGATGCCTGCGCAGTGCCAATTCCAATCCAATGGCTGAGGCCGGAAAAGCGGTATTTTAAGAGTATGAACCCCTCCAATCTTGCCACCACAGGGTCTTAAGAAGCAGACCCTCGCAATGAGAGTTATCTATCGGCAATTTAAAGCACCCAACTCACCATGAAGAAGCAAGAGCCTTTACCTTAATAGAACTACTTGCCGTGATAGGAATTATCTTGGCCCTAGCCGCTATCCTATCTAGTGCCATAGCCGATGGAATCTACAGCGGACGCAATGCAGCTTGTGCCTCAAACTTGCAGCAGATTTACCTAGCCATGAATATGTACTGGCAAGACAATAACGGATATCTTCCTCCTCATCCGTTTAACAATGACTTTCATCCTGATTCCGTCAAGCCATCTGGTGCGAAGAAGTATGAACTTACCGAGACAAAGCTATTTATCGAAGACGTCGGTCCGTATGCTAAATCAAATGCGATTTGGTACTGCCCACTAGATGCTCATGCAAAGGAAGATTTTGGTTATCCAAGAGACCACTTACTGACCTCCTATCAGGGCTCAATCAGAATTGGCATCTTCAACGGCACTGTTTTTCCGGCCCAAGTCTTTAACGCCGATAATCCGGACGCAAGTACGGTCGGCCCCAAATTAGCAGCTGGGAACGACGGCTATGGCATTGTGCAAGACATCTTTGAAGGAGAAGGCACCGACGGTTCTCCCTTTGAAAGTGCCCACGGGAGCCGCATCAACTGTCTCTTTTTGGATGGTCATGTTCACATCAAAACTTTCTGAACTCGTTTGAAGTTGACCTCGTCAGCGTCCGCCTTTGTCTCTCCATTTGTCCTGACTCCTGCCCCATGGCATGATGGGTTAAGCCACTTTTTCCGAACCCGTCAACTGCTCAATGGTCAAGCCCATTGAACCTACTCTTTAGCAGCTTAAAATTGAAAGACTAGGCCTAACACTCTAGCAACCCTGTCCCGATCAAGGAAGCATGTGGCCAAGCTTATCCCTCTTGGTTGCTAAATACCTTTCGCGGGCCTCACAAGGCGGTGAAACTAAAGGGACATGTTCTACAATTTCTAGCCCATAACCTTGGAGTCCACTGACCTTCTTGGGGTTATTGGTCATAAGTCGTAATTTCCTGAGACCTAAATCGGCTAGCACTTGGGCACCAAGACCATAATCTCTTAGATCTGCCTTAAAGCCTAATGCCTCATTGGCTTCAACCGTATCCATCCCTTGATCCTGAAGCTCATAAGCTTTTAGCTTGTTGATCAGGCCAATTCCTCTGCCCTCTTGAGCAATATACAAAACAACACCCTTTCCAGCTTCCTCAATTGCTTTAAGAGCCGCTTCTAGCTGATCACCGCAATCACAGCGCAATGATCCAAGTAAATCTCCTGTTAGGCAAGAGGAATGGATACGGGTGAGAACCGGCTCCTCTGTGCAAACATCACCTTTCACAATCGCGACATAGGGATGGGGCTCGACGGTTGGTTCGTAGGCATAAAGAGTGAAATGGCCAAACTTGGTTGGAAAGTCAATGGGGCCAGCCGCCCTTGTGACAAGCTTTTCATTTTTGCGGCGGTAAGCAATAAGGTCGGCAATCGTAACAATGTTCAGATTGTGAGTTTTCGCAAACGGTACCAGATCATCCAGCCGCATCATCGTTCCGTCTTCCTTAAGAATTTCGCAGCCCACCCCAGTAGGTTTGAATCCGGCAAGAATGCACAAATCAACGATGGCTTCGGTGTGGCCGGCTCTTTTCAGGACGCCCCCCTTTTCGGCGCGAAGAGGAATAATGTGGCCCGGACGCCCAAGGTCTGCTGCCGAAGCAAGGTCATCCACAAATACGGAAACTGTCGCCGCACGATCGTGGGCGGAAACTCCCGTCGTTGTGCCCCGCAGAGCATCCACGGTTTCGGCCATTGCCGTGCCAAGCCTTGCTGTGTTTTGCTTGGTCATCATGGGGATGCCCAACTGAGCAAGCCGCTCGGCGGTGGTGGGAATGAACGGCACCCCTCCTCCAAACCGAATCATGAAGTTCATGATTTCTGGTGTGCAAGTCTCTGCAGCGCAAACCAAATCTCCCTCGTTTTCTCGATCGGGATCATCAACAACAATGATCATTTTTCCTTGGCGCAGATCATCGATTGCTTGGGGGATGGCTGCAAATTGGCTCATGATACTATTCTACGGAATTTGCGAGTTGATGACCCATTTTGAGTGCATCGCACAAACTGGATACTATGTTATGGCGGCCGTGGACACCATGTTATGGCGGCGCACGTGACATTCAAACTCGGACTAAAATTACCCTCCTGCGGGGTGGCGACGCAGTCGACGGTTGTGGACGGTCACCACAATTTGGTCAATGTCCGTCTTGACCTTCGACCAGGAACCAGCTAAATTCTTTGCGATACTTTGCGGCTTTGCGGAAGTATTTTTCACGCCAAGAACGCCAAGCCGCCAAGAGACTAGTCAAACAAGTAAAGTTGGGGAAGGAATTTTATTTTGTGTTTTCCCCATCCGCCCCACGCTAGCGCTTCTGGGGCACCTTCCCAAACTTCCATCTGTGAATTTATTAGCCCGATCCCTTCCTTAAAAATCCAATCGCCTCTTGCCACTTGGTATGGACGTATCGATTCACGGCAAAGATATTAACCGACCTTTGCGCCGGCTCCTGATGCTCACAAAAGGCCATAAGATAGCCTGCTTTCTTGGCGGCTTGTTCATCTTCCACATCAAACTTGCCATTGGGATACGCAAGCCACCGAACCGGATGATGAAAGTGATCTTCTAGGGCCTCTCTGGAATCAACCATCTCCTTCATCAGTCGGGCACCGTGAAGCAACCGTAGATCCAGAGGGTGGGTTACAGTTTGCGATCCAATCGTCACCCAAGGCAACTTGTCCAGTGATTCCAACTGCTGCCACGTCATTTTGGGCCGACCGATAGGGCTGCCCACATAGCCAGTATGAACAAATTGGGCAACCGGGATATGCCGACGCTTTAGCATCGGAATTCCATACTTAAAAAAGCCCTCGTAGCCGTCGGCAAAGGTAATTGCCACTGGCTTCGATGGTAATGGTGCCCCTTTTGTAAGATAGTCATAAAGCTGTTGGATGGAAATAAAATGACACCCAAACTTCTTCATTGCTCCTAACTGGTCTCGGAACTCCTGGATTGAGCAATCAAACCAAAGGGATTGTGCGGTCCTTTTGGGGATGATGTCGTGGTAATTCACCAACACCACCGACTGCTTGAGTCCCCTTAGCATCGGCATGTACTTGGCAGTTGGCCGATCTCGGTCTGGAAATGGGTCAAGAGGCTTATAGGATGCGGCAGTGACGCCAATCGCAGGACTTCCCTTGGCCGTCGACAGAGCCCCGCCACGAGTCGAAACGTTTGTTTTTGGTCCTCCAACGCACCCCGCAATGCAGCTGACAACAGTGGCAATCCCCAACAAAACCAGCCCCACCTTCGAACCGACTTGAGTGGGTTGGCTTAGGCTCATCTACAATTGTCCTTTTGCCCGCAGCCATATCTGCAGGGACATTCCTGCTGCCATCAAGATTCCAAAGAGTCCGTCCAGCCTCGCCGCGATCGGGACAATCCCTTCATATCTTTTGGTACGCACCCGCTTTAGGAGTTCTAGGGCAATTGGCAGAGTCAGAAAAACAAGTAGCAGGGGCCAAGCCGCGGTGCGAAATCCTATCATTCCCACCACAATCAGATACGGCAAAAAGACCAACCCCAAAAGGTAGATCTGACTAGAGTTATAAGAAAGGATATTGGCTACGGTTTTGCCTCCAAACTGAGCATCTTTATCTCGATCACGATGATTATTTGTCTGGAGGATAGCCACCACTAGGAGGGCAGAAGGAATGGAATAGATAAAAAGTTCCGTCAATCGGCTCGCTTCAAGCCACCCTCCAAGAAAGTAGGTTTGAACCATGTAAGAGCCGAAGCTCATCCCCAACCCAAAGCACAAAAAGACACCCAAATCTCCCAATCCGTGGTACTTAAGCTTCAATGGTGGTGCGGTGTACTCTATCGAAATGATCGCACCAAGTGCCACTAATGCAACCATAGGCAAGCCGATTTTAAGGGCAAAATAGATGCCTATCAGAGCCGCTCCCGCGCAGACAATCAGAGTTGCCCCAAGCATTTGCTGAAAGCTAAGGTCGCCAGAGACAAGAGCGCTCTTCCTGCCAGGAACTCCCTCATGATCAACTCCAAACTTAAAATCGGCAAGATCGTTGACAAGGTTCGATATCCCTTGGGCAAGCACACATCCCATCACAACCAAAACCAAATTCCACCAGTTCAAGTGCAGGTTGCTGAAGGTCCACTTGGCAAATGCGGCTCCGATTAAAACCGGTACAACCGCGGCAGGATAAGAATAGGGCCTTGAAGCCTTCCAGTATGTGCCTATTGCTGCCACATCTTAACCTTACTCTCTATTTGACAAAGTTTATTCAGCGGAAAAGAGAACTTGAGGTTGAGGGCTTAGGGAATTGAGATCGTAGATTCTTCACCAATTGCTGCTTCAAAGACGGGGATTTGTACCCCTAAGTCTTGAAGGGCAGTAGAAAACTCGGCAGGGCTTCCGTTGATGACGGGGAACGTGCCAAAGTGGTTAGGAACCGCCACCTTGGGTTGAATTCGTTTCATCGCTTCCGCCGCCTCTTGGGGACTCATCGTGTAGTGACCTCCAATGCAAACAAAACTGATTCCAATCTTGTCTTGAGCAAGTTCGCCCATTTCATCGTAAAGGTGGGTGTCACCAGTGAAATGAAGAGTCGGTCCGTTCTTCATGCTGACCACAAAGCCAACTGGTTCTCCGGCTTGAATTTCCTCGCCGCTGGCAGGGTCTTTGATTGAAGAACCATGCACTGCCTTCACAAACTTGACCTCCAGTTCTCCATCCAGAACTTTGACAACGGATCCCACCGTGCCTTTGTGAATCTTAGAACTGGTCGGAAAGTCCAGATACTTCACAAGGGCATCTGCCAACTCAGTCACCGTTACCAGCTCCGCGCCGGTTCTCTTTGCAATTTCTGGAGTATTGGCAGAGTGATCAAAATGACCGTGAGTCAGAAGGATGAGGTCGACCTTGCCAAGCCGGTCCCATTCTTCGTCCTTATGAGGATTCGAAGGGCAATCTAGCCAAGGGTCCACCAAAAAGACTTTGCCACTAGGAGTTGTGAACTTATAGCCTGACTGGCCATACCAAATGAAATTCGCCGAAGAGACTGCGGAATCTTGATTCATGATAAAAAATACGCATTTCGTGCCGCCCTTGTCTTCCGATGAGGTTATTGTTTGCTAAAAAACAAGGGTCGAATCTCAAATTGAAATTCGACCCTGTGTTTGAGGAGAGGATGGTACACCTCTATTGACGTCCACCGCCAACTTTGAGTTCCTCAAGACCGGTAGTTTTTCTTTTCCCTTTCTTATTTTGGGCACAAGAATCGGGGGCGAAGTGACTTCCATGCTTTGGCAAACTCGGTCATCGAGTTTTGATCCTTGGTTTTAACTTCTCAACTGCCTTCACTACGTTTTCTCCGCTTTGCCGCCCATAGAAGTTCAAATTGGCTTCATACCCCCCTCGATCATAATCATTGGGAGTCAGCAGATAGCCGATCCAGTGGTTGCAATGGCTGATCGCTAAGCAGTCTGAATATCCTTTGGCTCTACCCTTTTGCTCCATTTCTAACCCAATTTTGGAGCTTGGTTCACCAGGGGCTCCCAACAGGCAAAGCTTTCCTAAGGTCACCGCAGAAACCGAGGCTTCCTTGGGCGCAAACATCGTCACCAAAAGTTGGGCTAGGCCCTTAGAAATCTTATACGTTTTGGCAAATTCTGGATTGGCAGACGGCTTCCCCAATGAAACAGGCAGCCTTTCGAAGCCAAGCCTACCCAGAGAGGGCTGCCATACGGTGGTCGATTTTGAATGGGCTCTTGCCATCAACATTTCCTGCCAAAAGAGGGCAATTTTTTGCTTTGGGCTATCACCTTTTGATCCTGGCGCAAAAGGAGAAACGTCCCCTAAAGCACCTTGGATCAGTTCGAACCCAACCTTACCTACCCCGCCTGGCCAATCTTCTTTGGTTTGAAGTTCTTTAGCCCCATAGAAAGTAGCATGAGCCGTGTACCAAAAGAGGTTCGTTTCTCCGCCTTTGGTCTCAAAATGGATGAGATGGGCAGTTTGATCTGGCTTGGCAAACTTGCGCCTGCCTCGGTTGCAATCTGCTAACCACGTTTCATCAACTACCTTTCTAACGGTCACGGGTTTGGCACTAAGGGCTTTATCAATCGAGTTTGCAATCCGGTCTGCATACCAGCCCAGCCAATACGGCTTAAAACTTGCAATGCCAGGAATCTTGAAGGTCATCTTGCTGTTCAGCATCTGACTGTCAGGAGCTGAATGAGTATGAGTTGCACAAAGAAGAACATGAACCGATCGAGGAATTCGGGCTCGGACCGCTTCGGTTAGGCTTGTCGGCACCGTCAGCATTTCTAAAGACGTGATCGCAACCCTGACCTTTCCCTGACTCAGCAAAATTGTTTTGGCGTAAAGATGATCACCCCCTAAAACCGATTTTTGATCCTGCCTTTCCGTGTAGCCCCCTAAAGGCAAGCTGACGGTTGGTGTGATGTCTTGCACGCCGGTAGAAAGAGTCAACCGCTTTTGCAATCGGCTCAAACTGGCCCCATCCACCTTGGGGGGGCTGAATCTGACATGGGAAGGGCCCCAAGATAAGATGAGTGCAGAAAGTAAAGTTATCATTTTATAGCCACATGTTCCCTAGCGATCTCAAGACAAAGAAAGGCTGCCAAATATCAGCCAGTGCTTTGCATGGCAGCTGCGATCCCCGCAATGGTTTGCAGCATGGCTGCCCGCCATGGTCCGGCCTGCTCTTCTTGGCTTAACCCTTCCCACGCATTCATCACCGTTCTTTGCAAAATGCCAAGGGGAACCACGGCTGGGTTTCTCATCAAAACCGTTCTCCTCACCGCCTGGGCGTTTTGCAAAGGTTCTTTTTGACCGGTCACAACCAAAGCCCAATGCAGGGTTCGATCATATTCCGCACGGAGGGCGTCATGAAATCTCTGGGCGGTCACCTGGTCCACCATTCTCTTTGCATACGCCTCTGCGGTAGCAAAATGAGCCCTCATCAGCTCCAACTGGGCGTTTTCTAAAACCGTCTGAAAGAATCCCCAATCGGCTGCCATTTGCTTTAAGACCTGCAGGTTCGAGGGGCTATCGTTGGCAAAGGTTTCAAGCGCAGTTCCTAGCCCGTACCATCCAGGTGCCACATACCGAGACTGCACCCAGGCGAAGTTCCAAGGAATTGCACGGAGGTCTTCTAGGCTTTTCAAGGCCCTACCAGGCCGAAATACAGGCCGAGACGCAATCGGCAGCAGCGCGATATATTCGATGGGAGTTGCATTGGTATAGAACTCCCAGAACCCCTCCGTCTTATACACTAGCTCTCGATAATGACGAGTTGAAATCTCACCAAGCCGATTCATTGCCTCCCTCCATTCTTGACGCATCTGGGTTGGCTGGATAGAGGAAAGGGCAAGCAGAGCGGAACTGACAATTTGCTCGAGGTGTCGATGACCAATCGGCCTTAATCCATACCGGAAGGAGATAACTTCACCCTGCTCCGTAAATCGAATTCGGCCAGAAAATGCCCCCGCCGGTTGATTAAGAATCGCCTTGCCAGCCCTGCCACCACCCCTGCCAACCGTTCCGCCTCGACCATGAAATAGGCGCAGCTTTATGCCAAACCGTTCTGTAATCGCGGCAATCGAGGCCTGAGCCTTGTAGAGTGCCCAGTTTGCCGACAGATATCCGCCATCCTTACTGCTATCGCTGTAACCAAGCATGACCTCTTGAAAATTCTTGCGAAAGCTCAGATGACGCTTGTAGACAGGATCACTATACAGCCGCTCTAAGAAACTCTCCGCCTGATCTAAGTCTTCAATAGTTTCGAACAAGGGCGCCACATCCAATCGGCAAGATTCTGCGGTTGGTTCAAGACTCCATAAGCCACACTCTTTGGCAAGCAACAGGACCTCCAGAATGTCGCTGGTTTGGTGGGTCATTGAGACAATGTAAACCGAACATGCCGCTTCTCCTGCGCTAGTTTGCCCGCTTGCCATTGCATCCAGCGCACCTAGAACGTCAAGGGTTCCCGGCTGGCACCGGTTGCGCACCCTCAAAAGGGGCCTAGGATTCTGCAATTCTGCATGGAGGATTTCCAACCTCTTTGGTTCTGGCAAGGCTTTGTAATCTGCAGTGACCCCTGCCAGATTCAGCAGATCGGCAACCGCATCCGCGTGGCGATCAGAATGCTGGCGGATATCCAAAGAAAGCCCGAACGACGCAAACTGACGAAACTGAGTGATCAGGTGAGCAAGAGGCCCTGTATCGGCAAGATCACCTACTCCGCTGGCGCGAAAGCTGTCTTGAACCGCGAGGAGCCCAAGGATCGTCTCTTCTGAAGAAACGGTGTCGCGCTGATAAGCGTCGGCTAGGGCAAGAATCACCTGAAGATAAATTTGATCACCCTCTGGAACACCAAGAGAACTGGCAAGCTTGCTCACGGCTGCGGACGGATGGACACTGTGCGAGCTTTGGGTCAGGGTTGCGGCCGCATCCTCCATCAAACCCACCAAGTATTTGTCTAAATCTCTATGCTTCTGAAGAGCCGCTTTTGTTATTTCTGGGCTCACATTTGGGTTGCCGTCTCGATCTCCACCTACCCAGCTGGCAAACCTCAGGTTGAGCAGTGGAACTTGATTGCGGTCAGGATAGTGGGCCCTTACCGCGCGGACAAGGTCGTCCTGCAGTTTAGGAACGATATGAAAAATGGTGCCTCGAACAAAGTAAAGGGTGTTCTCCAACTCTTCCAAGGGGCTTAGGGAAGACTCTGCCATTTCATCTGTCTGCCATAGAGCGGTCAGCATCCGTTCAAGTTCTTCCTGAAGAACATCGGTGCCATCTAAGCCATCACTGAGGGGGGCCGGTGATTCAATTCGAGACAAAATTCTTGCAATGGCAAGAATCTTATCAAGCACCGCCTTGCGCCTCGCCTCGGTCGGGTGGGCAGTCAGGGTTGGGACAATCTCTAAAGAAGAAATGGCAGCCGATAAGTCGTCAAAGCTGATCCCTTCGCTCGACAGCAGTCCAATGGTTTGGTGCAAAGACTCGGCCCGAGATTTTCCTTTGTTGTGATTGGCACGGATGATGTCTAGCTGCTCGCACAGGTTTAAAAGTTGGAACAAAACTGTAAACGCGCGGGCCAGATTGGTGACAAAGTTGGGATCTCCCAAGCCTTCAATCTGCTGGACAGCTACCGCGTCGTTTGGCGGCTCTTCGACTTGATCAGGGCGATACAAGACTCTTCCTGCTTCCAGAACATCATGAAGGCCCAGCCGAATAAGCACATTGCCAATGGCGCAATCCACCAGTTTTATGCGGGCGCACAAGGTTTCGCTGAGCCCATATTGACTGCCATCCAAGCCTAAAAACGGATTGGGATGCATTGGCATTTGTTCGCTCACGGTTAACCTAAAAGAAGCTGCTGATCGCAACTCCATCATTCATAATACGCAAATTGAACTTGTGGAATTGTAACCCCGCAATACAAGGATGGACTTTTGAGGGTTGTAGAGCGGTCCGATTTTGACGAATCTGCCCAATTTTTGCCATCAAGATCCTGTACGCTTGTTAAGAGCCAGACAGCAATTCCTTAAAAAACTGGATCGCCCTTGGCTTATCCAAAAGCGCATTTCCATGAATGCACCGAGCATCAAAGAGGCAAGACGGACAGCCGGTAAAGCATGGGCAATCCGTAAGTAGGGTCAAGCTTCGCGAGATCCATTCCTTCCTAACTTCATAAAGCCTTTGGCAAAGTCCTACCCCTCCTACCGCCTGATCATAGACCCAAACACAGGCCCGTCCTGAATCGGAACTTTTAACATCCCAGGCAGAACCTAGATCCAGCCGATCGCATCCTGCCATCAGAGGGGCAATCGCCATCAAGGCATGCTCTACACTGTGAACCCCGGCCGCAAACTCTGAAGTAAGGTCGTCCTGTGGCGTTTCAAAGGAAAGCCGAATGGCCAAAGTTTCAAAAACTTGGTCTGGCATTTCCAACTGCTCTTGACCCATGGACCTTCCGTGATCGGTTGATCTTTTTAGGTAACCGGTCACGCTTTGCCTTACCACCACCGATAGCAATTCAGCCGAATCGGTCGTTGTTGATGGCGTGATGAGAAAAGAAGACCGAATTGACGTTTGCACAATCGGAAATGTGAGGTATTCACTAAGGCAGGGTTCTAACTGAATCTGAAGAGCGGCTTCGTCAAAGGATTCCACCCGAAACATAGAGCCTCGGTGCAAATAGATGGCACCAGGGTGGGCATATTGAGTAGCCCTCCACTTTTCCATTTCTCCAATCGTTTGCCCGCTGGCAACTAAAGACATGGATTGGTTGGTCGACCCTCGCAGTGAGGTTCTGAGAGCGGGGGAATCAAACCCTTTGTAAAAGAATCTGCCACTTCCAAAGCCAACATTGCCGGTTTCTTCTAAAGACTCTGCAACTTTAATTGCGGTTGGCCCAAATCGGTCCAAATCGGTCAGGCTCAAGCCCCGTTCGTAGGCTGCGCACTCCAGCTGAGATGCCAAAATAGAGGGATTGCTTTGATCAAGCACGGATGGCTCGATCCCTTGATCCAAAACCACTTGGGGATGAGAAATTAGGTACTGCTCCATTGCATCGTTATGGCCCACAAAGGCAGCCAGCCCCTCGGATTGACCCCGTCCTGATCTTCCTGCCTGCTGCCAAAAGCTGCTGATGCTGCCCGGAAACCCGTTGAGGATGACGGCATCTAGTCCGCCAATATCCACTCCAAGTTCCAGCGCGTTGGTTGAACTAAGTCCCCTGAGATCTCCCCCAAACATCTTCTTTTCGATTTCTCGCCTTTCGCGAGGCGTGTAACCGCCTCGGTAGCTATCAACCACACCTTGATCGAGTCCTAGACCTTCAATTTGTTTTCTGGTTTCCAGCAAAACTTGCTCTGCCGCTGGTCGACTGCGGCTAAAGGCAAGAGTTTTGGCTCCTGACGTAATCAGGTTCGCCATGAGGCTGGCGGTTGCAACATTTGCCGAGCCACGAATCCCTTCTCCGATCCGAGGCGGGCTGCAAAACAGAACCGTTTTGCCCATTTGCGGAGAACCATCTTCATCGACAAGCACCGCATCTTGCCCAGTCAGAGCCCTAAAGTGATCTAAAGGGTTGGCAATAGATGCGCTGCTCCCAATCAAGGTTGGCAAGGCTCGGTGCCATTCACACAGGGTTAGAAACCTTCTCATGACCCCAGAAAAGTGAGAGCCAAAGACGCCACGATAAACATGAATTTCATCAAGGGCCGCCACCCGCAGCGATCGAAGAAATGGTGCCCAATGCTCATGTTGAGGCAAAATCCCCACATGGAGCATGTCGGGATTGGTTATCACAATATGGCAAGATTTGCGAACTGCCGACCTTTGCGGCTTTGGCGTATCCCCATCATAGACTCCAATTTTGATGTCTGAATCTGGCTTGAGCTTCTCTAGCCTTTCTGCTTGGTCCCTTGCCAATGCCTTTGTAGGAAACACAAAGAGGGCACGCGCCATTGGTTCTTTGAGGATCGCGTTTAAAGCAGGAAGGGTGTAACAAAGGGATTTTCCAGAATTGGTGCCAGTCACCACCAAAACATTGGAACCAGCCGAGGCTGCATCGTAGGCATGGGCCTGATGAGCGTAAAGATCGGGACTGCCTAGTTTTGTGAGGTGAGCTGCAAGCGACTTTGCGATTGGCGCCTTGATGGCGGCAAATTTGGCCTCTCGGCTTGGCATCTGCAAAACACCTTCAATTTGCTCGCTCAATCTGGGATCGGAGGCAATGGATTCAATCCAGTTCTGACAACTAAAGCTCGGGTACTTCAGCTTCGTCCTCGTCCAGCGTCAGTTCTGCTTTTCGCTTCTTTTTTTGGGTGTAATTGACGGCAAAAATGCTGCCAATGAATAAAAGAGTCAGCGGAATTGCCATCAGCAGCATGCTAAACCAGTCATTTGATGGGGTCACCACCGCGGCAAGCACAAAGATTCCGACCGCTCCGTGCCTCCAGTATTTGATCAGGGTTTCTGCACTTAAGAATCCAATGGCACCGAGGATGTAAACCACTAGAGGAACCTGAAACCCGACCCCAAAGGCAAGCAACATTTTGAGGCAAAAGAAAACCATGATCCCTGGCTCTTGAATAACGGAAACCCCCGGAAAATCAAGAACATAAAACGTGAACCAGCCAATTGCGTACGGCAAAACTTCCCAGCAAAAAAAGGCGCCGGTCGCAAACAACAGCACCGAAATCGGGGCGACCCGCTTCAGCGGTTTGCGCTCATTTGGCTTTAAGCCAGGCTCTATAAACTTCCATAGCTGAACGACTATAAACGGAAACGCAAAAACGAGCCCAATGATAAACGACAGTTGAAGTTTGAGGAGAAAGGCTTCTGTAAGGTTTCGGAACGCCTCTTGGTAATGAACATTGGTGCCATGAAGCTTGCTGTTAGCCGCCTTCACAACCATGCCGTTGAGATAGCCATAAAGGGTTGGCTCTAAAAACCAACCGGCAATCCAGCCAACAACTAAGAAACCAAGGGCACGTATAACGCGATCGCGCAACTCTTCGAGATGCTCGACAAGAGTTGCGCGAAAGTCTTCCGGATCTTCAGGAACCGTCCTTCTGGTTTTTCGTTTTGGCATTAGAGGCGGCGAAACGCCGGTGCCCTAACAGTTTACTTTTCCAGAGTGTAAATGTATTCGATGACAACGCGAACGAATCCAGTTTGGCTTGTTCCAGTTGGGGCACCGCCTCTTCCGAAACCACCGAACCCGCCTGGGCGTCCACCCATTCCGGTTGGAGGAGCTCCAGCGCCGCCGGTCGGTCCTGACATTCCACCGCCGCCTTTGAACTGATTGTATCCAATGGGACCATTCACGTCGCTACTACTGCTTCCACCCCCTGGTCCGCTTGGAGGGCCAGCAGGGCCGCCACCAGGACCATTGGGGCCGCCGGGGCCCATGGGTCCGCCAGCACCAGGACCCATCGGTCCGCCATAACCAGAGTTAGAAGTCACCGCTCTTTGTTGAAGAGTCACTAGCTGATCAATCTTCACCACTTGGTGGGTATCCAAGGCAAACCAAACCGTCTGATTCAGTTTAATTTTGTCTCCCGTGAAGTTTGCACTTTTCTTCTTAAGCTCTTTGGATTCTAAGCTTGATTCGCCAACCGCAATCGTATTCTCAATCTTGGCGCAAGGATGACCACCTTCCCACTCGACATCCACAAACTGACCACGGCACGGGAAAGATTCGGTGACCTTGTTGGTGGTCAGAAGTTTCGCCATGTCCAAAACACCGTTTTGGAATCTTCCTGGCCAGGAACTCCCCAGTTTGACTCTCTCGTACGGCAAAACCGGAAGCGGAAAATCAGCATAGAGGTCTAGCAAATTGGTTGATGCTCCCGAACCATCAAAAGGAACTGCAAACGGAACCGCACCCCACTTCGATATTCCCAAAGGCGTGAGCTTCATAAACACGTTCGACATCATATCGGTTGTGTACAGCCGTGGTTGGGTGTCTCCCGCTAACTGCAGATAAACCGAATTGTGCCCTGCTGGCGGAAGCGCCTGCATGCTGACGATTCCATCGCCATTGGCATCTCTGCCCACGCACGTGTACTTCATTTGAATGTGCTGCAAATCTTGAGACTGCTCCGCTGGCCTTGCCCCCAACTGGTTTTGAGTGGAAGAACCCGACTCTTCACGAAGCTTAATCGAAACGTCGTAAAGCGAATAAGTATCGGGAATCCACTTGTAGCGCAGATAAATGCCATTATCTGGAATCCACTTAGCGGCACTGTTTTCCAAAGTCACATTAACACTGGATCGAGCCACAACGCGGGTCACGTTATCGTACTTTTGGTACAAAACCGCTTCTAAGGAAAGGGGACCATCTGGCAGTTTCAGTGCCTTGGTGTTGATGTCATAAATATCAAACTTCCCTTTCTTTTCTGATGGCTCCGAGGTTGCAATGATGAATTTGCCCCCCGCATACAAGCCAACATAAGCTCCATCAGGAACAGAACCCTTGGGCACCATTAAATGAATGGTTTCCCTGACCCGAGAACCATCTGATGGCCTAACAATTGTAAACGGAGCCTGAGCAAACACGCTGCTAGCCGCCGCAATACAGATAACACTTCCTACTATTCGATTCATTTGATCGCCTCGAAAAGGGGTGCCTAACCCCTCGACAAATTCGCAGTCTCAACTATTATGACGCGATTTGATTGCCTCTGCGTTACATTTCCTCAACAGAATCCAACACAACTTTGCCAAGGTGCATTTCACATCGCCATTTAGATCGTCGCATGTCCACATATCTAGAGGCCGGTTGGGCGGTGAGGGCGTCATAATAAGTTATGGCCGATTCCGTTGATCTTCGTTCGCTCAATCCAGAGCAAAGGTCAGCAGTTGAGCACTCGGCAGGGCCCCTTCTTATCTTTGCTGGCGCTGGGTCTGGCAAAACAAGGGTCATTACTTTTCGGATTGCCAAGCTCATTCAAGATGGCGTTCCTCCCTACAGAATTCTCGCTGTCACCTTTACCAATAAAGCGGCAAGAGAAATGAAGGAAAGGGTGGAAAAGCTTATTGGCGAAGAGGCAGCAAGATCACTTTGGATCGGCACGTTTCATGCACTCTGCGCAAGAATTTTGCGGATTGATGGCAAAGAAATTGGAATTTCGCCTCAGTTTGTGATCTACGATGACGCTGATCAGATTTCGCTGATCAAAGACATCCTCAAGCCAATGAATATCGACGTCAAGGTGATGGCGCCCCGAAGCATCCTGAGCGAAATCTCCCGTGCCAAGGAAAAACTGCTGAGCCCATCAAAATATGCCGAACAAGCCAGCAGCTATTTTGAAAGGACAGTTGCCGAAATCTACAAAAAGTATCGGGACAGCCTTTTCCACGCCAGTGCCTTAGATTTCGATGACATTTTGTACTTCACCGTGCGCCTCTTTGAACAACGAGCCGAAGTGCTGCAGAAGTACCAAACAAGGTTCCTTCATGTCATGGTGGACGAATACCAAGATGTCAATTTGGCCCAATACAAAATTGTTCAGGCCATTGCCGCAGGTCATAGAAACGTCATGGTGGTTGGAGACGATGATCAGTCCATCTATGCGTGGCGGGGAGCCGACGTGAACCTCATCCGCAAGTTTGGATCCGATTTTCAGGATGCGGTGATCGTCAAACTAGAACAAAACTACCGCTCGACCAACAACATTCTTAACGCTGCCTACGAGGTCATCCGCCACAATCGGGGCCGCGCCGATAAGCGACTTTGGACCGATTCTGAAGGAGGCGCCATGGTGACCGCAACCCAAGCCGGAACCGATCGAGATGAAGCGATGCTGGTCATCGACATCATCAAGAAAGATGTTGGCAAAGGAAGAAGAAAATTTAGCGATTTTGCCGTACTCTATCGCACCAACGCTCAGTCCCGCGTTTTTGAAGAATCGATGATCACAAGCCGAATCCCCCATGTGTTGATTGGGGGCCAAAGGTTTTATGAACGTAAGGAAATCAAAGATATGGTGGCTTATCTGAGATTAGTTTGGAATGATCAAGACAACATTGCATTCAAAAGGATCGTCAACGTGCCAGCGAGAGGCATCGGCCCCACAAGCATCCAAACCATCGAGGAATTTGCCGGCAACCAAAACCTTTCGATGCTGGCCGCGGTAAGAACCCAAGAACTTCAATCTTTGCTACAAAAGAAGGCGGTTGGAGCAATCCACGGCCTGCTTGACGCGATTGATCAGGCAAGAGACCTTTTGCAAGGAGGCAAAATCACTGCGATTCTAGAGTCCTTGTATGAATCCACCGGCTATCTTGCCAGCCTCAAAGAGGACCATTCGCAAGAATCGGCAGAACGGCTGGAGAACCTCCAAGAGCTCCATTCTGCAACCCTAGAATTTGACCTGGTTGAACCAGAGCCTTCTCTAGGCCTATACCTAGAAAGGCTTTCGCTAGAGGCAGATGTGGACTCATTGCAAGATAAAAACAATGCGGTGACCCTGATGACCCTTCACAGTGCAAAAGGGCTGGAGTTTTCTGTTGTCTTTTTGGTGGGAATGGAAGAAGGCGTCTTTCCTCATAGCCGATCTTTGCAAGATGACGAGCAGCTTCAAGAAGAACGAAGATTGGCGTATGTGGGGATGACAAGAGCCAAAGAAGAGCTTCACCTGCTTTTTTGTCAACGCCGGTCTTTGTACGGCACTCCGAATTTTAACCGTCGAAGTCGGTTTTTGGATGATATCCCTCAGGAATCTCTTTCTTCGCTCAATTACAGCCAATTTGCGATGAAGGGTGACCCCTATGATCACCAAGACCGAAGCGGAGCGTTTGGATTTGAACGCGGCGAAAGCACCTCTTCTGGCCGATTCACAAACCTCACTGCTTCCTCGAAATCCCCCAGCTCCGAAAGGGGGCCTGCATGGAAGGCGCCTTTTCAGGTGGGTCAGCAAGTCAAACATTCTAAATTTGGGGTTGGCCTAGTGATTGCTTGTGTCCCGGTGACAGGGGATACCGAAGTCACGGTTGCCTTTCCCGGAGAAGTTGGAGTGAAAAAACTGGTGCAAAAATTTGCCAAACTTGAACTGGTCTGACCGATGAACTCAAGGTCTTTTTGCAATTCTCGGAACTTGGCTGTCCTGCCTTTGATCCTTGTACTACTGCCCGGTCTTGCTGGGTGCAAGAAACCCAGCACCGCCTTGATGCCCCTGAAAAGTGGAGAGCATTGGGCGTATGTTGTGCGCAACGCGCGGCAATCCTTGGTTGGAGACGTGGATGTGGCACGCCAAGTTGCGGTGGACGGGGTGATGGGCTGGGAGCTGCATGGACCAAGCGGAATTAGCCGATTGGCATGGAAAAATGGCACCTTGGTTGCCTCAATTCTTTCCGGAACCCGATACTCGCCGCCCCTTGTTTTGGTGATTCCAAACTCGGTTGGCAAAACCCTCAACTGGAAGGGAACCGTTTTCACTCCCCTGCACTCGTTTCCCGCAGTTGCCACAATGACTTGGCAGTCTCAAGACGTGCAGTTAGGGGGCAAGATATTTCATACTGTCCGCCAAAACTGCCAGCTCAACCTCTCTTCTGGTACTCAAATTGCCCTCACAACTTGGTTTTCTTCCCAAGTTGGCATTGTAAGGCAAGAGCAAAGAACCAATGGGGTTCAGGTATTGGCTTTAGAAAGGCTAAGCGGACCGTAGATAAAATAGAATTTGGCAATTGCCGTCTTTAAGTCGCAGCAAGTCACCACAATAGAAAAAGAAGGATCGATGGAACACTCACTTCCCAGAAGCAAAACCGTAACCATAAAGGACATCCGCAGCAACCAAAAGGTTAAAAAGCTGATTGAAGGCGCCAACGAGGTTATGAAGGCAATGGGCTATACCGAGCACGGTCATCGCCATGCGGGGGTTGTTTCCAGCATTTCTCGTTACATTCTTGAAAGTGTTGGTGCGCCTGCCCGAGAAATTGAGCTGGGGCAGATTGCCGGTTACCTGCACGATATTGGCAATGTCATCAACCGGATCGACCATCCTCTTCATGGAGCGACCCTTGCCTACAGCCTTCTTGATGAGATGGAAATGGACACTGCCGAAATCAGCCCGATCCTTGGGGCGATTGGCAATCATGAAGAAATGGTTGGCCAGCCAATCTCGATTATGAGCGCCGCCTTGATCATTGCCGACAAAAGTGATGTCCACTTTAGTCGAGTTCAAAACCCAATTCAAGAGAGTTTCGACATTCATGACCGCGTCAACTATGCGGTTCAGAAGAGTCGGGTTGAAGTCCGCCCCGCAACGGATACCCACGCCCAGGCAATTGATCTGGCCCTAGAAATTGACACACGGTACGCATCCGTGATGGAATACTTTGAAATCTTTTTGAGCCGCATGGTCATGTGTCGAAAGTCAGCGGACCTGCTTGGTTACAAATTCACACTCAATGTCAACGGCACCAATCTTGAGTAGATTCCCTTTCTTGACTTTTAGGCTTAGCTGGCGTTTGAAGTGACGCTGGGAAGAATAAAGCTTGCCAAAAGGCTGGCAGCAAGTGCGGCGGCAGCTCCGACCCAAAACGCCAAGCTGGGGCTAAATTTGGCCCATAAAACTCCGGTCAAAACGCTTCCCACAAGGGCAGAAAGCCCCGTCACCATATAAAAAATTCCAAGCCCAGTCCCACGGATCGCCTTAGGAGTTAAGTCGGCGGCAAGAGCCTTGCTAACCCCATCTGTTAGCGCAATGTAAATACCATAGAACCCAAAAAGGGTCCAAAGCATCAGCATGTTATTATTAGAAAGTAAGGCAAAACCCGCATAAACCGCCGCATAAATAAGCCACCCAAAAACAATGACCTTTCTTCTTCCCAACCGATCACTAATCACTCCTGCCGGCTCACTGATCAGGGCATAAATGATATTGTAAAACGCATAGGCAAGCACAACTGCCCAAGGCGAAAGGCCGGCTTTATCGGCTCTTAGCAAAATAAATGTATCGCTGCTGTTGGCAATTGCAAACAAAGAAAGGACTCCAACCGCAATCCAGAACAGCTTTGGCAGTTTGACCTTCTCCCCATGATCAGAAACCGCTGCCTGGCTGACCGGATGAGGAGTCTCTTTGACGGCAAGGGTGAAACCAAGCGAAGCAAGACCCATGATGGCAGCAACCGCAAAAACTATCCGAAACGCATTGGCCTGAGACGGGTTGGCAAGATGTGCCGCATCAGAGGTCAGCCGAGGCATGCCGGTAAGCACCCAAAGCAAGACTGCCGAAACCAAAACGCCTACGGTTGCCCCCAAAGTATCCATCTTGCGATGAAATCCAAAGGCTCTGCCTCTCATTTCGATAGGAGCCGCTTCCGAAATCAAGGCATCGCGGGGACTGCCTCGAAAGCCCTTTCCAGTTCGGTCTACAACTCTTCCGACCAACACAAGCGGCCAAGATCCTGCTGCTGCCACAATCGCCTTTCCCGCAACTGGCAGCCCATATCCCCAACGCACCCAAGGCACTCGGCTGGCGGCTTTTCCTTTTCTGGCATCACTCCTTTTTCCGCTAAGGGCGGTCAAAAAAGCCACACATGCCGCCGCAATTCCTTCAATCCAACCCAGGGTCATTGGTGAACCTTGCAAAACCCCCACAATAAAAAGGGGAAGCAGCGGATACATCATTTCACTGGAGACGTCGGCAAAGAAAGAAACCCAGCCTAACAGAATAACGGTGGCGGGCAATGGCTGCTTAATGGAGGCGCTTTCTTCCATGGGGCTAAAATCATCATGACCCATATTTTAAGAAGGGATCATGCCAAGTTCAAAAATGTTCTTCTTGAAAAAACCTTTCCTCTCCCAGTCAGCCCACTTCTTCGAAGGGCAGCCAAACCGATTTGTATACTGATAGAACGATGAATCAAAGCCAAATAAGATGGTGCCATGTTGGGCTTAGATTCCTCTTGTTTGCCACGTTACTGCTCCATTCCGCGCTCGGATCCTGCTTTGCTGGCCAAATTATTGAGAACAAGACCTTTTCCGGTCCCAAAGTTACGATCAAATATGCCCAGTGGGGTGGGGCCGATGATGTTCAGGAAACGATTAAGATTTGTAAAACTTTTATCCTTAAATATCCTAATATCCGCGTTGAGGTGGACGTCTACCCGTGGGGACAATATTGGACGAAAGTACAAACCGAGATGGCGTCTGGCATTGCCCCAGACGTGATGTCTTTTTACTCCGGCTCTTTTGGAGTTTGGGCGCAAAGGGGAGCTTTATTGCCCTTAAACACCTATCTCAAAAGCGCTCATTTTGACCTCAAAAGCCTGTATCCAGCGGCGGTTAAAAACTGTGAATGGAACCAGCAACTGTACGCAATGCCCAACAACATTGCCATTTGGAGCTTAGTGTATTCAAAGGATCGGCTTGAAGAAAGCGGCATCCCTGAATCCCAATGGCCAAGCCCCGATCATCCCATGAAGTGGGCTCAGTTTCTCAACCTATCTCGGCGGCTCACCTTAAGAAACCCAGACGGTACTTTCCGCCAATACGGAATGTCGGCTGGGCAAAACTGGGAACAAGCCATGGCTTCGATGGAGGGCGGAATGTTTGTCAACCATCAAGTTCAACCAACTCGGCCAACATTGACCGGCAACACCCAGCTTCTGCAAGGATTAACCAACTTGTTTCAAGCGGAATACGCCGATCGGTCAATCCTAGGAGCCACTCCTATTTCTTCTGATTCTTCTGTCAACAACACCGACACCATCCTCACCTCACCTCGATATGCCATGGGGACAACCGGCCCTTGGGCATTGCCGCAACTAAAGCAGGCGGGCGTGAGATTTGGGGTTAGCCCTTTGCCAGAAGCTAGCTTTCCGATAAACCTCATCAACGTCAACTCAGTTGGCATCTATGCTTACTCTAAGCATCCTCAAGAAGCCTACGATTTTATCCAGTTCCTTACTTCCCTCAAGATGCAGCAGCTTATAGGAAGCAAGCTTAAAGGAGTGCCCGTTCTCAAGGCTGCGGTGGGAGCTTTCATCCACAACTCGTATCACATTCCCGATTGCCAAGCCTTTGTGTATGACGTTCAAATTGCTAAGCCATCGATTACCACCAACATCACCGAAGTCAACACAGACTTTACTAATTTTTTTAATGATTTAGGCCAAAAGTTAGATACTTTGTACGATGCGCAACTGTCAAGGGTCAAGCGCACCAATGGCACCATTTCTTCGGCTGATTATAAGGTATTTGAGAACAAAATGAAGGCGTCGGTTGCCGCCCTCTGCGCTTCTAGTCTGCACAGTTTGGACCGGCAGATGAAGATTTCGTTTTCTCAGGCTCATTTGCCGCCTCCAACATTTTCTCAAAAATATGTCTGGCCAGTCATTATTTTGGCGGGGATGGCTGCCTTTTTAACCGCCTACCTTTCCTTTGCAAAACGTCAAAGGAGTTCACCAAGCGGGACGGGCATTTCAGCCTCTTCCAAAACCGGGCTTGCCTTTTTATCCCCTTGGCTTTTTGGACTTGTCTTCTTCACACTGGGTCCCCTTCTTGCCGCCTTGCTCCTTTCTTTTACTCACTGGGATATGATCCGCCCACCCGAGTGGATTGGCATTCAGCACTACGCGCTTTTGCCATCCTATCAATTCTTTTGGATGGGGCTATGGAAGACCTTATTGTATGCGGTTCTCGTGATACCCATATCCCTGATCGGAGGCTTAGCAACCGCAGGATTACTCACTTGCAAAATTAAGGGAGGGCCTTTTTTTAGGGCGATTATCTATCTGCCAAGCCTGTTTACTGGGGCAGAAGCGGCTGTACTGTGGACCCACATGCTCAACAAGGATCACGGCATCCTTAATGAGATTTTGTCTTGGCTGCACATTGCGCCGGTTTCTTGGCTAGATGCAACCCATGCCTTCTATTCGGTGGTTATGATGAACCTGTTTTGGATTGGCAGTTCCATGATCATCTACTATGCGGGCATGAAGCAGATTCCTGCTTCTCTCTACGAAGCCGCCGATCTAGACGGGGCCGGCGCCTTGCGCAAGTTCTTCCGCGTCACGGTTCCTTTGCTGTCACCAGTTATCTTGTTTCTTGTCATCATGACCACGATCGGTGCCTTTCAGGTTTTTACTCCCGCCTTATTCTTTGCGTCTTCAAGCTACAGCATAGGTGATCCCGATAACTCACTAAGGTTTTACGCGGTGAATATCTACGACGCGGCTTTTAACAAGCTAGAAATGGGAACCGCCTGCACCTACGCCGTGATTCTCTTCCTCTTGATTTTCTTAATCACAATGGTCCAGATGAGGCTCTCCAAGCGATTTGTTTACACGGATGGTGCCTAATGCGCAAACTTGTTCTTGTTCCCGTTTATCTGTGCTTGGCCGCCATTTGCCTACTCTTTGTTTTTCCCTTTTATTGGGTGGTTGTCAGCTCTTTAGAAACCATCTCGGGGCTAAACCTAAAACCTCCTGCCCTCTATCCTGCCGTGCTTCTGACCACCAAGGCCGTGCTTCCCCTATCCAACAATATTGTCCAGGCAGGGGCGGATTTTTATGCGGTACTGCCGACTAGGAATGGTCCAAGCCAGGGCCAAACGGTAGATCCGCACTCGGTTTGGATGCTCAAATTAGAACAGAAAGTTCAAGGCAAGGGTGCCAACCAATCCTCTTATTTAGAGCCGACTCGCCTGGTGCGAACCTTGGCATCAATCCAAACCAGCCCTATCAAGCTGATCCCAGTTTCTGTTCCTCAGAAATCCATTATCTTTCCCAAAATGGCAATTGAATCAGTCAATGGACAGACCAAGGGAATTGTGGCGGATCAAATTCGAGGCAGTGGAGATCATTACCAAGAAGTCCTGCTGACAATCAACCGAGTGCAAGAGGGCAAGACTGCCACCGTAACAAACATTTCCGTGCTCCGAAATCCCCAGCATGTTCGACTGTTGAAATTTCACGCCGAGTGGAGCAATTACCTCAAGACCCTCAAAGGGCCCGAGGCGACGATTGGGGGCGCGTCGGATGGATTTCTCCTCTTCATGAGGAATAGCCTCTTTCTGGCTTTCTTCGCGGTTTTTGCCCAGCTTGCCTCCAGCAGCCTTGTGGCGTATGGGTTTTCGCGGCTTCAGTTTAAGGGCAGGAACTTCCTGTTCATTGTTTTGCTTTCAACCCTGATGATTCCTGGCCAGGTCACAATGATCCCCCTCTTTTTTGTCTTCAAGGCTCTTCACTGGGTGAACTCATTTTTGCCCCTTATGATCCCCCAGCTGACGGCTGGCGCATTCAACGTGTTTTTAATCCGGCAATTCCTGCTGACCTTCCCCAAGGATTTGGATGAATCGGCCACGATTGATGGCGCAAGCCACTGGCGAATCTATCGCAACATCATTTTGCCAAACCTAACCCCCGTCTTTATCGTGGTAGGACTCTTTACTTTTATTGCCACTTGGCAAGACGTTTTGGGCCCCCTGATCTACTTAGACAGCCCATCCCTGCGCACGGTGACGCTGGGGCTGGAGTACTTCCGATCACCTTACGTTGATAATCGCCCCCTCCTTTTGGCAGGTGCGGTTCTTTCGATTCTGCCCGTCTTTGCTTTATTCTTGGTTGCCCAGAAGCACATCCTGTCTGGGATCGCAACGACCGGCCTCAAAGAGTAAAGAAGGGACCGCACAAGCTGTGCGACCCCTTTTTTGACATCGATTTTGAATCAAACTTAATTCTTAGTGAGGCTAAGCGAATCGGTTGCGCTTGCAATAGGCGAGCCTTCCGTAATGTCCAACGTCAGGGTAACTGGGCTAGCCGCAGTATTCAGTCCACCAGTGCCAGAACACTGGGTTACAGTGCTTCCCGCAGTGAGGGTGCCGATAAAATGGCCCTGATTATTGATGGTTCCCGACAACGTCTCCGTGACCCCAGAAGGAGTCAACGTCACGCTTCCGCCTACGTTTCCATTCTGGCTTATCTGGACCGTCACAGGTCCCGTGTTGGAGTTAGGCGTTGGAGGAATCGAGTTGTTGGTCCAAGTCCCGCTAAATGTTCCCGCAAAGTTACTTGGAAAATTCACGCCGTTTCCAGATCCTCCGCAGCCAACAAGCATGAAACCAATCGCCATGACTATGGGCGCGGCTATCGCCTTAATTCTCAAATTCTTCATGTGTAAAGTCAAACCTCAAGCGAAGCCCACTGGACCTGCCAATGCTTCGATTATTACGTATTATTGGCAGTTTTGCAAGAAAACTCAATTGATAAGACTGGCCTTGCCCGCCGAAAGTTGCAATTCTAATTGCGACGAGGGGTAAAGTCGGTCTTAGCCGTCACCAATCGGCAATAACCTGCCATAAGGGCCGCGCAATCTTCCACATCCTTCAAAGACAGCACTTCACAAGGTGTGTGCATGTACCGAAGCGGCACTCCCAGTAAACCAGTTGCCATTCCCGATCGGTTGATTTGCATCGCATTGGCGTCGGTACCGGTTCCGGCAGGAGAAACCGAAATCTGGTAAGGCAATTTTGCTTTAGCTGCTGCCTCTTCGATCATCTGAAAAACAATGGGATTGATGTTAGCCCCCCGGGTTACAGAGGGTCCTTTGCCAATCACCAATTCTCCATGCTTGCTTTTGCTAACGGAAGGATAATCGGTGGCATGGTTAACATCCACTGCAATTCCAGATTGGGCGTTGACGGTGTAGGCGCTTGTCCGCGCCCCTCTCAGCCCTATTTCCTCTTGAACGGTGGCAACCGCATAGACTCCCACTTTTGAATCCAGCCCTCCATCTTCTTTGAGTTGCCTCAGAGCTTCTGCAACGATAAAGGCACCCATTTTATTATCGAAACCTCTGGCTGCAACCCGATCACCTTGCAAAGGTTGGTATTCAGCTTGATAAGTCACGGGGTCTCCTAATTTGACCAATTTTTCGGCCTCTTCCTTAGAATTCACCCCGATATCAATCCACATTTCTTCTAACTTGGGCTTGGCTTCTCGCTCTTTAGAATCTAACAGATGGATGGCCTTGCGTCCAATAACTCCAGGAATCCGCTCTTTGCTATGAATCCAAACCCGCTGACCAATAACAATCGCGCTATCATGGCCGCCAACTTGGCTAAAGTACAACAATCCTTCTGGTGAGATGTAATGGATCACAAAACCAATTTCATCCATGTGCCCTGCCAACATGATCTTCATTGAAGCCTTAGGGTTGAGAACCGCAAAAACATTCCCATGACTGTCGGTGGAAACTTCATCTGCGAATCCAGAAGTGAACTGCCGGTAAAGCTCGGCCGCGCCTTCCTCGTATCCACTGGGCGAAGGTTCGTTGACGATTGATTTGAAGAATTCTAAGGATTTCTTTTTCATGGGTTTTTACAGAGATTACCGGTCAGCGAGGTTTGAAACGGGGCTTAGGGATTGAGCGCCCTTTGAATCCATACCGTTCGTTGACATCGAGAGTTCCGCCGTACAAGATGGGGCCGTGCTTTCCGAGTCGAAAATCATTGCGGGTTTGCTCTAGTAGGGTTGCAAGTTCGGCTTGGACCTTAGTCGCCGTCTCCATTCTTTGCGGGCCGGTTGCAGAAGGATTCAGGTCGATCGGAGAGCCAAGACTCACCACAACTTCCGGGCGCTCGTGGATGGATTGCTCATAAACAAGGGCAACGGGGGTAATCGACTTTGCCGGCAACACCTTAAGCAAGTTGGCGAGCCCATCAGAAAATGGCAAAATATGGGGCCCTCTGTGCAGTTTGCCTTCTGCAAACAGTAGCAAACTACACCCTTGCTTCATCCTCTTGATGGTTGTTCTTACGGATTTTGCTCGGAGGCTGCTGTCGTTTTTAGGAAACGGCAAGCCCCCTATTTTTCCAAATAAAGGAAAGGCGTGATACTCTTCAATCCAGTCGGAAACCACAATCCCTAGCTGCTTGGCAACCAAATACATAATGTAGCCATCATGCCAGCCGTGATGATTACAAACAAAAATCGTAGGCGACTTTTGGCTTGTCATTGGGTTTGGACTGCATCCCCAATAAACGTTGTAAAAACGGGCGTGAACGGTTCGGCGGATCATGGCTCCAACCGCCTTACCAACAACCCCTTGCTCTTGCACCGATGGGTTAAACAAGTCCATCTTCTTCCAACCGTTTCTCCACCAATTCGGCAGAAATAAGGGTCATTGGCAAACCATTGCCGGGCGTTGTGCTTGCCCCCACAAAGTACAACCCCTCCACCGACTTTGAACGATTTGAGGGCCGAAAACAAACGCTCTGAAAGAAATCATGGCTCAGCCCAAAAGCAGCCCCTTGGTTCAAGGAGAACTCTTCCTTCCAATCGGCAGGTCCCCGAGACTTTTTCACAAGAACCTTGCCGCGGTCAAAGCCAAATTCGGATTCTAATCTGGCATAGACCTTGCCTTCGAGAGTATCCACGCTTTCTTGATCCCAATTGTAATCCAGATTGGGGCATGGAATAAGAACAAAAATGTTTTGGCACCCGTCTGGCGCCATGCAAGGCTCCGTACGTGAGCTCATCGCAACATAAAAAGACGGGTCGGAAGGCAGGGTCCTTTTTACAAAGATTTCCGATAGATTTTGGTTGAAGTCTCTGCTTAAAGCAATATTGTGATGAGAAAAAGCAGGCAAATCTCCTTGGTAGCCCAGATACATCATTGCCGCCGAACAAGAGTAGCGATACGGCTTCTTTTTGGCATGGTTTAGTTGCAGACCCGTAGAAAGGAAGTGAGCCTCGGCAAAAGGTAAATCCACGTTGCAGACAATGGCGTCGGCTTGATGCTTGGTCCCGTCCACTAGCTCGACTTCTCGACCCCGAATCTGGCCAACTTCGGCATTAAGAATGATATTAACCCCCTTCTTTTCTGCCAAATTGGCAACCGCCTTAGGGATGGAATTAAGCCCACCCTTGGGGTACCAAATCCCCTGCCCATATTCCATGTAGGTCAGCACTCCGTAAACGCTGGGCGCCTCCCATGGGCAAAGCCCCAAATACATGGTTTGGAGGCAAAAGAGGTTCTGCAGCCTTGGGTCTTGAAACCGCTTCTTCATCACCTTGTCTAATCTTCCCAGCATTCCGTGGCGGATTGCAGTCCAAGCCGTTTTTGGGGAAGCCAAATCCAAGACCGAGTTGTAATTTCTACGCACAAAATTGGGGATGCTGGCCTCATAGAGATCGGCAAGTTCTGTCAGCATCTTGGGATAGGCCTTGGCATCCTTGATTCCCGAGATTTTTTGAATCTGGCTGACCATTTGATCGAGGCTGGTTGTTGCATCGATTTGGGTTCCATCTCCAAAAAACACTCGATTGCTTGGCTCGCAGAGTTGGCAGCTGACGTGATCTTCAAAGTGCTCTCCAACGTCTTGAAATAGCTTTCGGAAAGGATCCAGCATCATCAGCAAAGTTGGCCCGCCATCAAAGTGGAAATCACCCAAGTCGATTTGGTGACATCTTCCCCCTACAAAGCCGTTTTTTTCAAAGATGGTTACGGAGTGGCCCCGATGGGCCAAGCGAAGGGCAGTTGCCAGCCCGCCAAGCCCTGCACCGACCACGATAAATGACTTTGGAGACATCCTTTCAGCGTCTACGTTCCTTGCCATGATCCTATTATCCAAGCCCGAACCTTGGCGCTTCTCTTTGGCCGGTTCTGGCAAATCTGAAAGCTAATTTCCTGAAGGTCTTCTCTGACGTCATTGCCAGAAATGGGTTGGAATTGGGAGCCGATTGCTGCTGTTCTTTCAATGAATTTGGCTCAGAGTCCACAAAAAAACAAGATGGCAAAGGGGCACAACCGCCGCCGGAATCGGAGTGGATTGCTTGGACTGCCTCGAAAAACCAGTTGGCTGCCGAGTATGACCCATCACAATCACGGCAATGATGGCAGAGACCATAAGCCAGCCCACGAAATTAGAAACGGGGGCTCCGCCCGGCAACGGGCCTGATAATTGCCATTTCCAATACCCCAGGCGGCTGACCGCGATGGGCTCCATCACAAGATCGGTCATCGCACTGGCAAACGCTGCAAAAAGGATTTGCCAAAGTTTGGATTTAGGAATCCAGGCTGCTGCCGTCGCGCTCCATGAACCGGCAATCATAACCCACGCCAGCCCAACAAAGGCAGGAATCACCTGGTGGGGCTGAATGGTGACATACGGAATCCAATGGTGGGTGTAAGAGTAGTTTCCAAACGGGAAACCAGTCAAAACCCCTATGAACTCTGCAAGAGTGCCTACCACCGCAACGAGAATGACGACTCTGAACCCAACTGCGGCAGACTTGAACTGACCGAAATCGAGAAGGCTCAAACTGCCCAATCCGAGCATGATTGGACCAAAAACCTGTCCTCCTGCACGGAGGCTTTGCGGGTGCCCCTGAGCAGCCCTGGTTCCTAGCAAGGAAAGGACGATGAGCACCAAATAGCCCAAAAAAAAGTACGGCAGATTGCGTTTTGCCGATTGGGCATCAAGAACTGCCATTTAAGAAATCCAACACTTAAGTTTTAGTTTATCGGTTGCAGCTTCCCCATCTCCATCCGAGGCAGAAACCGGCATGAGGTCAGTAGTTTAAGAATGTCCTAAGACAGTGCAATCGGCATTCTCGAAAAGAAAACCCGCCCCCTCTTCTAGACAATCCTAACAACTTTTCATGGCTCGGGGCTGAAAAGGCACCGGAATTATGGCTATACTAAGAGAGTTCACGGAGAGATGGCTGAGTGGACGAAAGCGCCCGCCTGCTAAGTGGGTAGGTGACGAAAGTCGCCTCTCGGGTTCGAATCCCGATCTCTCCGCCACTAGGTTCAAAATGGGTCTAGCTGGTGTGTCATCTTGGTGTGTCGGTGGATGGATCAAGACCTGGTCATCATGCTAGCTTAATGTGGTTCCCTGCGCATGACCGGCCTAAGACCTTGGCGAGTTTGTCGGCAGGTTCGGTCATTCAAGCGTCAGAAACTGCTGTGTCAAGTTAGACCAAGGGCCTAAGCAACGGCTACAAGCGAAGAAGAAAGTTTCACAGCAAGAGTTCCCTCATGGCAGCAAGTGCCGACTGCACCACCCTTGCCCGGATATCCTCTCGAATGCCCCTGAACTGATGCTCGAACACCCGAACTCCGCTTTGATCCGCTATCCCAATATAAACCAGCCCAACCGGTTTTCCGTCAACATCCGCAGTGGGTCCTGCATTCCCGGTAGCGGCAATTGCAAAATCTGTATTTAATTTAATCCGGCAATTTGCGGCCATTGCCATCGCAACGGACTTGCTCACCGGTCCGTACTGATCAATTAAATCTTGCTCGATGCCAAGCAAATCTCTTTTTGCGCTTGGGTTGTAAACCACAAAACCACCCACATAAGCCCCGCTTGACCCAGGCACCGAGGTCAATGCCTCCCCGATTTTTCCTCCTGTGATACTTTCTGAAGTTGCCACGGTTTGGCCCCTTTTCAGAAGCAATTGGACCACCGCATATGCCAAAGTTTCTTCATCCACTCCGTAAACGGCGGGGCCAAGGAGCTTGCGGACCTCTTGCTCCACTGGCTGAATAATCCTGTTGGCTTCTTCTATGGACTCCGCTTTGGCGGAAAGCCTAATATGAACTTCCCCGACCTTTGCATACGGTGCCAATGTCGGATTTTGAGAGTCCATTAAGTGTTTAATCCTTGCTTCTGCCGAGCTTTCACCGATCCCAATGAGCCTTAGCGTGCGAGAGTGGATGATGGATTGCCCAGCTCTATCTGAACCCTTCTCATAGAGAGTTGACAGATAGTCACGGACGGGACCGCTGGCCATGGGGTTGAACTCACCGGGAGGGCCAGGTAAAGCAATCACAACTTTGCCATGCTTCTCGCAGATTAAACCAGGGGCAGTACCGTTGGGATTGGGAACAAATTGGGCCGATTCTGGCCTTTGTGCCTGGCGCAAATTGGATTCCACCATTTCAATCCCCCTGCTTTGAAAGAATTGGATTAACTGCTGCCGTGCCTCCTCCGATTCCAACAAGGAATCACCAAGTGCAGCCGCAATCGCATCACGGGTCAAGTCGTCACCAGTGGGGCCCAGGCCCCCAATCGTGATCACGATATCGGACCGCGTCAACGCTTCCTCTATGGCAGATTGGAGGCGCTGAAAATTGTCGCCAATCGTAGTTCGACGTTGGCAATTAATGCCGCATTCGGCAAGGATGCGGGCCATTGTTGGCGCGTCCGTATCAATAATCTGCCCGAGAAGCAATTCGGTTCCAACCGAGAGTATTTCTGCACTAGCCATTTTAGATTTTCATGGTCCGCCCACTCTAGTATTTAGTGTGAAATAAAAAAAGGTTCAGCTGGCTTGCAGCTGAACCTTGATTGATGTGAATTTTGAAGAACTTAGCTCTTTCTGCGTCTTGCAATGAGGCCCACAAGCCCGATGCCGAGAGCGGCAAAGCTGGCTGGTTCCGGAACGGATTGAACCGTGCCCTGGATGTCAATTCCGCCGTAGATTGGCCCACTGCCCAAAGTTGACCCTGCATCCATCCAGCCGCTGCCCATACCAAACCCATTGCCAGGATTTTGGAAAGCGTCTCCATAATTGGCACCGGCGGCATTTGTGCTTGTATAAACCTCATCAATAGACCCATAGACGCCAAAATCGGAACTCGGCGTTAGCCCGATCCAATATTCTCCTTTCGAAAGGTTTAAATTAAGGCCAGACAATGTCATTGTGTAAAAATTGCCAAGGCCAGCGCCTGTGTTTTGAGTAAAGGTGACCGTGCTTGTCGTTCCAGAAGCCGGATTGTTGGCTGCACTTGGCAATGCTCCCGAATTCTGGAAAATGTTCAAGAGGGCGGATGCCTGGGTTCCGGTAGGAATCAATCCGCCGGCATCCAAAACTTGAATGCTGATGGAATTGACCGTCCAATTTTGCGAAGCAACCACGTCGCTCACAATGAAACTTGCGCTTGTCATATTGGCAGCATCGGTAAAGTTGTCATTGAGGATGCCAATAGAATTGGCGGTGACCGTCTGGGTTTGGTTCCATAGATCGCTTGCAAAAACATGGCACGCCCCAACTGCCATGATGCTCAAGATCAAAAGTGTTCTCTTCATTATTCGTAATCCAATTAGTGTAGTTCGTGTTCTAGGCAGAGTGGGTTAAATCCCGTTTTGCTTACTTACAGTATAACAAGACGCGCTTAAATTCAGGCAAAGTTCGGCATCTTTTAATGCCAAGTCTACTAAAAACCAGTATAAATACTAGTCGCAAGCTGGCTCTTTGCTCATTCCTTAGTCTTGCACCTTTTGTTGCATGCGCCATGAAATTGCCCCTGGTGCGGCTTTGCTTTCATCCCTACGTCCTTGCGGATTCTACGCAGATCCGTGGGGCCTGCTGAAGGCAATCATGCGAGGGATCAGGCCCAAATCATCCCTGGTTGCAACATGCTGCCATTCAGCTTCCAGAAATAAGTCCAACACCGGTCCAACCTGCCCCGCACCCAGCTCCACAACCAGTTGGCCACCTGCGTTTTCTAAAAAATCGGCGGCTTCTTCAGCAAGCCGACGGTAGATGTCTAAGCCATCATCCCCGCCGTACAGGGCAACAGAAGGTTCAAAATCTTTCACCTCCTCGCTCAAATTATCATCACTGGCAACATAAGGAGGGTTGGAGACAATCCAATTGAACTTCTGACAGCGAAACCCAGACAGCAAATCTGACTCTACAAACTTCACTTTGGCGCTAAGACGCTCGCTATTTCCTGCGGCCACGGCAAGGGCATCTGCAGAAACGTCGGAGGCCACAACCTGCAAATCTGGCCTTTCGAGGGCTAATGTAATGCCAATACACCCGCTTCCGCAGGCCAAATCCAAGACCGATTGACCAAGCTGGCAATGGGCAAGAACATACTCCACCAGAATTTCGGTTTCCTGTCGAGGAATCAGCACTCGAGAATCAACTATAAAGTCACGACCGTAAAACTCTCTCTTGCCAACAATATAGGCCAAAGGTTCATGATTGAGGCGTCGAACCAGCAAACCTTCAAGTTGTTGAATTTGTTCGATCGAAAGAACGCTTTCTCCATGGCCGATCAGCCAGGCTCTGGATTCACCCAGCCCTTTGCATGCTAATATTTGGCTTTCTAAAGAGGAGCTTTTTAGCCCCAGTTTTTGCAGCCGAGATCGTGCCTGCCCAATCCAATCGGAAACCGTCATTGAATTGCGTACTTTTTGAGTTTTTGGCTCATTTCCATGACAAGCTCCGCTTCTAAATAGATGCCTTCATCTCGGTAGTCAACTTGGATAACCCGACCGTAATCGTAACACTCTTGGACTAAATTGGATTCAGAATAGGGCAAAAGCGCCTTTGTGTAGCCCAGCAAATCTCTGACTTGGCGGAGCATTTTCTGCATCATCTCATCAAATCCCAAACCGGTTTTGGCACTGATTGCAACGGAATGAGGAAATTGAGCCACGACCTCAGTTAAAACCGAGTGGTCTTTCACTAGGTCGCACTTATTAAAAACCGTCAAGCATGGCTTTGTTTCAGCACCCAAAGTTGCCAAAGTTTCATGAACCGCGTCGGCTTGGGATTCCCACCCCGGATGGGATAAATCCACCACATGGATTAAAAAGTCGGCATCGGTCACTTCCTCTAGAGTTGCTCGAAAAGCGGCAACTAAGTTGGTCGGCAAATTACGGATAAACCCCACCGTATCCGTTAAAAACAGAGAATAGCCGTTGGGAAGTTCGACCTTGCGGGTGGTGGGATCAAGAGTTGCAAACGGCATAGAATCTGCCAAAAGCTGAGTCCCCGCGACCCGATTCATCAAGGTCGATTTTCCAGCCGATGTATAGCCAACCAGAACCGCAAAAGGAAAGGGAATCTTGCGCCTGGTTTGACGCTGCTGCTGCCGGATTCTTCTTACGTCCTCTAGCTCTTCTTTGAGCCTTGCAATGCGGTCTTTGACAAGGCGCCGATCGCTCTCCAACTTTGTTTCACCAGGGCCCCTCATGCCAATTCCACCCTTCTGGCGCTCAAATTGAGTGTAGACCGCCATCAGCTTTGGCATTGTATAGCTTAGCTGAGCAAGTTCCACCTGCAACGCGCCTTCCTTTGTTCTTGCCCGCCTTGCAAAGATGTCTAGGATCAGCTGAGTGCGGTCTATAATCCGCACTCCACAAATTTCTTGCAGGTTCCTCTGCTGGACCGCGTTGATTTCACCATCAAACAAGATGATGTCGGCACGGGTCTCCTTTGCCATCATGGCAACTTCTTCGGCTTTGCCAGAACCGATAAAAGTTTTGGCATAAGGCCGATCTAGCCTTTGGCGGACCGAGGCAACCGGTTCCACCGAAGCCGCCTCGCACAAGCCCACCAGTTCGTCTTCAACCAAAGAATCTTCCGAATCGTCAAGGTTGATGTAGACCAAAACCGCGCGCTCGATAGGAGTTGCCACTGCTGCGGTTTTAGACATCTTTGCTCATTATGGAGGAAAAACCGGTGGACCTCATGAATTTGTAGCTAAGCACCGGTCTTGATTGGCAGTTCAATTTGATATAAGGAATTTTATCAAGATGAAGAAAAGTTAAGTCAATTCCCCCAAATTCAATCCAAATTCGCCTCAAAAACGTTCACAATGAGTACAATGCCTTTTCGAATCGTTCTCGCCGCCTCGTTGACAGCCGCTGTTTTTGCAGCTGGCTGCGGTGGATCTCCTACTTCTGGCAACAGCGCCACCAATATGGGGGCGATGTCTCAGGTTGGAGGCAACCAAAACTCAACTTCCGCATCGCGGTCGGCAGCAGATTCAGCTGCTCAATCTGGCCCTCCTGTGACCAATCGCCACCCCGATCCCAATGGTTTTGTTTTTGTCCCCATGTTTCACCATCTGGGAACCAAGAAAAACCCGATGTTTTGCACCCCTCAGCAATTTACCTATTGGCTGGCAGAGATGGACAAAATGGGGATGCGGCCCGTCACCGCTCAGCAGTATTTAGAAAACAAAATGAACCTTCCGGTTGGGGCCACCCCAGTTGTGATGACTTTTGATGATGGGAACCCCGATCAGCTTCAACTGGATGCCAAAGGTAATGTGACTCCCGACTGCTTTGTGGGGCTGTGGGAAAAATTCGCCAAGGATCACCCCGAGTTCCCGGTCCGTGCCACATTCTTCGTGCTCCCTGTCTTTTTTGGGCAGCCTAAAGATCAGGCCAAAAAGCAAAGCATCTTAGAGGGCCTCGGTTGCGAAATTGCCAACCACACGATTACTCATCCCGATCTTGCTAAGCTCAACGACCTTCAGGCCGAGGAAGAAATTGGTCAGGCTCAGCTTCGATTGGTCAACATGGGGATTCAGCCTCCCATTCCCCTTGCCTTGCCTTATGGCATCCGCCCAAGGAACCATAAGCTCCTAGAAGGTTTCCAGTACAAGGGGCAAATGGTCAAGCCAGAAGGCGTCTTTATGGTTGGAGCGGGACCTGCGCCATCACCCAATAGTCCTCATTTCGACCGTTACAAATTGCCACGGATCGCGGCAAGCAACGAGCCCTTTGGTTTAACGTACTGGCTTGATCTGGTTAAGAAAAACAAGGTTCATTTGTACGTTCAGGGACCTACCAAACCCTAAGCGTCTTGCCAGAGTTCACCATCCTCCATACAAACGATCTCCACAATCAGATGGAAAAGGTGGAGGGTGCCTTGCAAGAGCTTAGGCCTCAGCATACGGTTTACTTCGATTCCGGCGATTCGGTTGGATATGGCAATCTTGCCGTGCCTTTGCGCGCCGATCCTTGCTGGCCTGCCTTTGAAAGATTGCGGTGCACCGCCAGCGTGCTTGGCAACCGAGAGAGCCATTTTCAGCCCAAAATTCTACAATCCAAGTTAAGCGGGCTTAACCATCCAGTTGCGGTTTGCAACCTCTTCGACAAATCCAACCGCACGGTTTTTCCCCCAAGCCTGACCTTAGACTCCTCTTCGGTTCGCGGTTTGGAGGTCACGGTGGGGGTCATTGGGGCGATGATTGAGATCACACCAAAGGATCAGGCCCTTCTCGGATTCAAAATCGGAGAACTGTCTGCATTGCACTGGCAAAAGGCAGAACCCCTTGTGCAGGCCGAGGCAAAGCAACTGAGGTCTACTTGCGATGTCGTGATCCTTCTAAGCCATCTCGGGCTGAAAAGAGACTTGGCCCTTGCCGAATCGACACCTGAGATTGACATCATTCTTGGCGGTCATAGTCACAATGTTCTTGAGACCCCTCTTCAAATTGGTCACACTTATGTGGCTCACGGAGGATCTCATGGCTTCTATGCTGGTACTTATTGTTGGACCGGTTCTCGGCTGGAGGGTGGGCTGGTTCCTTTACGCCCGAAGCCTAGCTAACCGCGCCTTTTCTTATTTTTATTGGTTAGATCCTGCCCTCATCGAAGTTTAAAAATTGCTCTCCTCCTTTCATCGCATAGCGTTGAAAGGAACGGTTGAAGATGAAGAGCAGACGCTTAAGGACATTCAAAAAGGACGAGGCTCTCATTTTTTGCCCCGTTGCAGGATATTTAAGGATTCTTACGCCTTATCAAAGATGTTTTTCATATGCCATTCTAGATTCTCGCGAGACGGTTTCTTATGAGGATGCTCAGGGATGAACCTAAGCTCTGAGTTGGCAAGGTCGTAATACCGTTTGCCATTGTTGTACCGCTCACGAATCCGGTCGCTGATGTGAATCCGATAATCGGGATCAATGCCTATGAACCCCCGATCAAAGAGCACATGAAAGTCAGAACGCAAGACCAAGCCATTGGAAACCTCGTGGCGTCCCTGGCTTGCCACGGGCATAATGTGAGCCGCTTCCAAGACCGGTCCGGTTGTTTCGCCAGTGATGCAGCAGTGAGATTGATATGCATCCAGTAAAATGGCTCGAAAGCCGCCCTGACCAAGCCTGACTTGGCGTCCTGATTCTATGAATTCCACTCCAGTTGAGTAGCCGATTCCAAGATCATAAACAGCTCCCACCGGAGGTTCTGCTTGTCGCCCCTGTAGCCGGTCCGAAACTTGTTTCCAAATCTTTAATCCCAAGGGGTCTTGAGTGCTGTACTTCTTGCCTTGGACGATGCAATCTTGCCAAAAATCGTCGACCGAAATCCAGTCAGACTCAGCAAAGAACACAGGGTCAAACAAAATGATATTGCCAATCTCAAGATCTTCGGCTCCTAAGCCATGAGGTGCGTCCTGAGGGCGAATCCGCCTCTTCATACGGAGAGCCGACTCGGCGAAGTGCTGAAAGTCTTGATATCCGTTGGCCTGACCAAAACAGTCCCATGCCATGCCAAGGTTCACCTGAGAAAACCCGCCAAAGAACCCGACCCCCGCGATGACATTGTGGGGTTTGTGCAGTTTGAGCAGAAAAGGACTCCCGGGTAGAATTGCCTGAAATCGCGTGGATGTGGGTCTCCAGAAATTCACTTCCGAGAAGTGCTGATGAGAAAGGAATTCAAACCACCGATTTTCTGTAACACCAACATAGAATTCCATGGCTAACGCTATTGTACATACGAAAGTCAGCCTTGGGGCTTAGGTCGGCGCTAGGTCGATCATCGGTAACCAGCCGAGAACCAATTCAAGAACCCTAAGACCAATGCCTTGATTAACCCTTTCCGGCAATTGCCGCCTCAATTGACGATCTCATCTAAATCGGTGTAGAGTCTAACATGCATCTCCGAATTCGCTCATGGCTTTATCGCCGCCAATTGTTCACCAGCCTCATCACGGCTTCTTTCGCTGTGGGCTCGTTGGCTGCCAATAGACCTTTGTTACCCAAAGAGCCAGCTGCACGCCCTCTGATGGTCATCATCATGGCTGGGCAATCCAATATGCAGGGTCATGCCCAAATCTCAACCATCGCCTCCATGGCAAAAGATCCTCAAACCGCGGCTCTGTACCATGAAATGATGCATTCCGATGGCTCGCCTCGAATCATCAAAGATGTCTACATCGCCTCGATTGGCTGTGGTGGAAATCAATATGATGACATGATTTCTAGGCATGGGCCCCTCACTGTGGGATACGGGGCTTCTCGCCAGCAAATTGGACCCGAATTGCCATTTGGAATCACGGTGGAAAAGGCGCTTCATCAACCCATTTTAATCATTAAAACCTCATGGGGTGGCAGGAGCCTCATGACCGATTTTAGACCACCGAGTGCGGGCCCCAGAGTATATGGAACTTATATTAGGTCTCAATGGAAAAATAGAGGTCTAGATGTTTCCCAAGAAGAAGCCAAGACCAATGCCCAATGTGGAGTTTATTATCGCAGCATGATGGACTATGTGCACAAGGTTCTTGGAAATATTGCCCACTACGACCCACAGTACAACCCAAGGCTGGGTTATCAACTGGGAGGTTTTATTTGGTTTCAGGGATTTAATGACATGATTGATAGCTGGTCTTACCCAAATCGAAATCAACCTGGAGGCTATGACGACTACGCTAAGCTCATGATTGACCTTATCAGCGACGTCCGTGGCGATCTCAAGGCTCCGCAATTGCCAATGATTATTGGCGTGATGGGTATTGATGGCACCTCTGCCGGCCAAAGTCCGCCTCAAAAATACTTTAGAGAAGCAGAAAGGTACCCAAGTACCTTGCCTCAATATAAGGCAACTGTGGCGGCGGTCAGAACCTCGGGATTCTGGGATGATCACCTCTACGATCTATCCAAGAGGTATGAGAAGCTCCAACAGCAAGTCAATCGCACTATCAAAAACAGTCCCGGGATGTCTCGGCAAGAAAAGCGAGAAGCCTTAGCCCAAGCAAAGGCAAATGCCTTTACACAGCAAGAGCTTGAAGATCTTAAATCCATTTCTAATGGGGACTATCATTATTTAGGTGCTGCCAAGATTTTGGCTCCGATCGGTCAAGCTTTTGCAAAGGCTTTGCTGAGCGTCCAACGGCAAAATCCCAAGCCACCAATAAGACATGGATCTTAGTTTCTGCATTGAGGTCTTCAGGCTACGGCACAGGATAAGGCAATACTAGGGCTCGTGATTTTGAGGCGATCCCGTCGAGCATAGTTTTTATCTGAAGGCTAAATAATAGTGGTCGCCAAATGGCTACTGATCAAATGACCTGCCCCTTTTATTGAAGTCAGTTTAAATAGAGTTCTCCTTTGATGATATCTGGTTACTGTGAACGAGGGAG
>DAIDHV010000009.1 GCA_027451905.1 Armatimonadota bacterium
CTTCAAAAACACTTCTTTAGGAATCACCCCTCAAAAGTTTGATTCCTGGTACCAAAAAAACCCGACTTCAGCCCAAAAGTGGCTTGAAGGAAGGACCCTGCAAATCGTAGGACGGCTGGATTACGTAAATAAAGATATCGTTGGCAAAGATCAAGTTGCCCTCGTGTTTAACTGCGATTCTTCTGGAGAGCAAACCCAGATGTCCATTTGGTTTGGACCGGAATACAAAAAGCAGCTGGAATCCTTGCAAGTGGGTCAGCAGATATCCGTCACCTGCACTTTTGATGGAATCAGTCATAGTGAATATAACATGGCAGGTATCACCGTTACCCCTCAATAACATCAGGTTGATAACATGAACTCACAAGATCTATCATTCTTATGTTGATAAGCTAAGGTACGGCGTCATAATCTAGCATAAACAAGAACTGACCAAAGGTAGGGCTGGTTGGGTTGAGATCCTGGATTGGGTCCATTGCCAAGGCAGGCAGACCCAACAACTCGGTTTGATGGGGCATGGACCGCCGCTCCGAAGAGTAATGATGTTGAAACTGGGTTGACTCTCCCAGCCAGCGGGAAATAAGATGCTTAACTCCGGCTTGTAAATTGTGTTGAGACTTCAAGAGGGAATTGACTCCGCTTCGTAATAGGCCATTTGATGTTCATCCTTGCCATAATCGAACCGTATTTCAGTCAGCATTGCATTGGCTCCATTCACGGTAATAAGATCGCCTGGACGCAAACTTCGCATAGTTCCAGTTGACCCATCCAAATCTGCAACTAACACCAATGGTGATTGCCAAGACGTGACCTGTTTGCCATGGCATAGCCGATCAAATGCGCGTCTAACCATCCAATTTAACCCATTGGGTGTGGATTGACCCGGAATCCCTATAAAAAGAGGCATATATCTATCAAGATAATCAAGCCCCATCGAATTGGGGTTTACACCATCAAACGGAAGGCTCGGGGTGTTTACCGCAACCTGCATGATTAAAGTGGGGAACCCTTGAGTTTCTGCGGCGAGGCCATAAGCAACAATTGCGCTTGCGGTGGCTGGCAAAATCCACGTTTGCATCGAATCTTTACGGATAAACGCAGTGCCGCTTGGATATCCCATGACGTTGTTCACTTGCTTTCCCGCTCCGGGGCCGCTCGTCACGAAATTCGCGATCGGGCTGCCGGTAGGTACGACCGTCAGGATGCGCCATTGGTTAAGATCAGGATCAAAATAGGGCCTTCCTCCCAAATACTCCCTGCATAGGCGGATGATCACATCCCCAAGAGGAACCTGTGGCTCAATAACGTGCCCCTGAGGATCGGCAGTGGCAAATAGTCGCAAAGGTGATGCAGGTAAATCTATCTGGCTAGAGTCAAATCCAGCCGCCGCAAACAGGGTTGTCAACGCGTCTGTCACCAAAAATGGAAGCGGATGACCAAGACTATCCAGACCATTAAAATCCTTCCCAAAATCAAAGCGCATCGGGCTGACTGCTTCAGACAACCTCGCAAGAGGGCCGACAGCGGCCAATTCCAAACCGTTCCAAAGTGAACTTGGATACACACTCCCTGCAAGCCCGAACGCGCTGAATTGGGGCGAAACAACTTCGCCAACAAAGAGCCCTGCTCGGTTCTGGGGATTGGCAGGATCATATTCCGTTTCAACCCTGATCCTGCGCCTACCCCGATTAAGAATCGGACCCATTGTGTTGGTCTCATCCTTTGCTGAAATCTTAGCCCATCCAGGCAAACTATCCGAACCAGGCACAGAAGATTCAATCTTGGTAACAATCCCGCTTAAATCCACTGGTGTCAGGGTGGAAGCTCGAAACACCGCATCCCGCTGTACGCGGTATCCAAAAAGGGTTGGCGTTGCAAGGGCAGGTGCCACGCTTGGACTACCGGATAAAGTGAACTCGGTAAAAAAAGTTCGCTGAGGAAAATCCACCGTATATTGAGGGAACCCCGCCAACGTGCCGGATTGAGTCAGTTCGGCTCCAGTTTCTGCATCATAAAGTGCGCCGCTGATGGCGCAGCCAGACGGCAAATCACTAAACCAAGCCAAAATAATTGGCTGAGCCGACGTTGCAAAATACGGCAAGGTAAACGGATCATCTCTCAGCAAGGCCGAAGTCGGATAGGTTAAAGAGCTGATTTGCCAAGCCGCCCTTAAATCTCTTCGGATATCCAGCCTAACCGGTACCGGGCTCGATACCAATGTTGATTTTGGCACCGCGAGGTGCCACTGCCTCACATCCTGAGGATGAGAAACAGCCGGAGACGAAGACGCGTTGGCATCCGGATTTTGCTTCACCTGCTCAAACTCAATCACAATAACTCCGTTGAGAGCCGGATTGAGAGTCTTCGTGCATGGCTGAATGGAAATGAAGTGAGTTGCCCCTGAAACCCGCTGCTTGGGGCCATAAGGCTTTGAGCCGCAAGAAACCCATTGCCCCGAACACAGCTCAAACAGTTCGGCTTCCCCATTGGCGCCGAGGCACAAGTAGTACTGGCCATTGCCTCCTGCCGCAAGTCCGGCGGGGCCGCAAAACCCGATCGCCGCCAGGCCTTCCCCTGCCAAAGTTTTTGCCCCTGCAACGTCTATCCTCACAACAAAGCCTTGGTCTGGCCCCCACGATGACGACCCAACAAAGGTGCGATCCACCGGGATCGGCTGGCTAATGCTCCATGGGCTTGGGTAGCCAGATTGGTCGCCAGTCAAAACATAGTTGGATGAAGACCAATCGTCTCCTGCTTTGACCTGCTTGGTCCAAAAAAGGTCTCCACTGGTTGCGACCGAAGGCGCGTAGTCAATTCCGGTTGCAGTAAGTTGTCCAAATCGGGGCAGCTGAACCCAGCCTGAGGGAATCGCCCCTTGACCGCTCCCCAAAATTGAGGACTGCGCCTGGCTCATTTGCCCCATCTGTCCAGGATCTAGCTGCATGGGCTTCAGCTGCCAGCCACACTGAGAAATCAAAATGAGATTCTGAGAACCTGAATTGGAGCCTCTTGCCATTTCATACCCATCTCTCTGAAACCCAAGCACCGGTTCAGTAAGCACATCCTGAGTTGTGTCGAGAGTCACATGGGTTTTTCGGTTGGGGGTCGTGCTCATAAAAATGTGCCTCCCAAACTTAGAATTTGATAGATAAGATTTGCATCTTCCTTCTTGATTTTTGTTGATAGAGCTATGTACTGAGGCATAATCTGCGCGTTATCTTCGAGACTTGGCCTCTTTTCGGAGGTTATGGAATCTCGTCTTGGCTCATCGCTTGACTGAAAGCCTCCCTTGATCGGCTCCCATAACTGGGGCTGGTAAGCGCTAACAAAATCAGAGAATATATGATGGTTTGTCTCTTCAATGCCATGAAGAGGCGTCTGCCGACCAGAAGCACCTGGATTTAAAACACTTTGAGAATCGCCACTTGCTGGCATCAAACCATCTGGTAGCGGATGGGCAAGACCTAGGGCCCGTTGCTGATAGAGAGCACCCCTTTGCCTCATTTCAGCCAATCATCCCAGTTGACCGGCGCCAACACTGGCTGCTTTTCGATTTTTGCATTGGCATGGTGGGCAAGGGCTTCGACCGCTTCTGCAATTCTGGTCAGAATGGCTTGCTGCCGCATGATGACGGATGGGTGGTTCGCGAGCCCAGCCTTAACGCAATTTTCTATGATCTTCTCTTGCGCGCTGGTGAACTCGCTGCGGCTTTTCCCTTCGATTGCAGCCGATTCACTTGACGGGCTGCCGAGATCGCCTCCGAAAAACTGGCCGGACAATTCTTGGCGATCGCAATCCATTCTTCTGCCGAAATCGCCTCACCAGTTGTTAAGTGACATGACATTAGGCTCAGAACAGTTGCCATTTCTGCCAAAGTGGGCCCTAAGTGAATCCACGCTCCACCTACTGGCGGAAACGGCGCCCCCGAACCTTCTAAAGAGCTTCCACCATACTTTGCCAGCAGTTCTGCGGCAAGATCCTTGGCATAAAGGCTCTCCACTAAGTCAATGGCGGTGAGCTTTACTGGAAGATGCCAGCCCTGACCACGCTGGTCCGATAGGGTTAGTTCAATGGAACGGCGAGGCGCGGGCTCAAGTAAAAACGGGTCCAACCGCGTCATACGTAAGACACCCCGATCCCGCACGGAGAGATCACAAGTTCACCAACCGACTTTCCTCTCCGGATGGACTCTCGATAACGCCTAATAACAAACGTTCCCAAATAGGTATGACCGCCTCTTGCAAAACCGGCCTGAACGTAATCCGTGCTATTGCCAATTGCACTCAAGAAGCAGCCATTGACCTTTGAGAGAATTTCGACCAAGGTGAGGGTTGTTCCCGACCCGACAATAACTTCATTGTCTTGCCGTTCATCAAGGGGTGTGATGTTTTGTAACGTGTTCACCTGTTCAAGAGTGATTTCATCAAGATGACCGGTTAAACTTTGCCCGGTTCCCACAGTAAAGGTGCCATCCGTATTCACCGTAAGCGGGGTCACCACGATTGCGGTGACCCCAGCTCCGGTGAGCCAGTCTGGTAATTGATTTGCCATAAATGAATTGAGTAGAAAAATGGGCTAGCTGCCAAAAGATTGCCCAACCAGCGCCTTCATTTGAAGTTCGCCATAGGCAACCGGCAGATTCTCTTTGCGCAAAAGGAATGGTAATTCCACCTGATCCCCCACGCGAAGAATGGGATACTCGCCTGCGGTTTGGAAGGCAGAGACATGAGTGTTGAGGACGGTGCGCAAAGCGGTGAGCTGATTGAAAAGCAAGGTTTGAACATCAAAGCCGCCGGTTGCCGAAGTTCGAGGGTCATCCTTTCGCAGCAGATACCCGATTGTGCATTGCATACGATAAGCTTCGTTATCCAAGCCCCAGTCCTCAGGGATGCTCTCGTCAAATCGGACCAATGCCAGCGGAAACAGCAACTCGGAAGCATTCATCGCTGCCCGAATGGGAAGCCCGACCAGTAAATCCCACCGATAGACTCCCGTCACTTCCGGCCAAGACCCCGCGATGACGCTTTGCAGATCAGCCCAAACCGCAGATTCCAAAGTTGCCACCTTAAGCCCCCTCCGGAATCGAAGTTAGCTTCACAAAAACTCGAATCCGGTTGGCCCTCCAGCCATTTCGTTGAGGCTCGCCAACTACCGCAAACCACTTTCCAACATCGGCAGAGCCAGTAGGTGCCGATGCAAGTTGGATTCGGTCCTGATCGCGGACGTCCGTATTGAGGGCAAAGGCAATGGTTTCTAACAGTGGCAGCTTATTGGCATCAGTTAGCCCGGAAGCAGTCACTTCTTCCCAATCGGCACTGCTGGAATAAAGGCAAGGCAAGCCAGAAACGATCTTGGTGTAGGCAACCGCATCCACCGCTGCTGATGGCAAGTTAGCCCGCCAAATATCGGCGGTGTAGACATAAAAAGAGGATTGCCTGGGACTTAGCTGCACGGGTTACTCCTCATCAAGCCACCCCATTCGCATGTAGCTATCCATGATCTTTCTGGCAGAGGCTCGAAACAGACCCGCTCCCTGCTGCATCGATTCTGTGTTCCAAGATTCCTTGACCTTGTCTTCTTGCCATTGATTTGGCATCGTCAACAGTCCTTCTAAAACCATCTCCATACCCATCGAGGCGCCGATCCGAGTGATTGCAAAGAAAGCATCATCCGGAACCGCCAAAGAAAATCCAAATTGACCGGTGATCTGAACGCTTGCTTCCATGCCAAACACGGGGCTTCGAAATCGAATCCGCTCATAAGGTCTGCCCTCAAGGGTTGCATTTTTTGGCTGAGGCCAATAATCCTCTCCTAAAGTTAGAACGGTTCCTGTCACGCCGACCCCCACCCCAATCGCAACTTGTTGAATCGAGACTGCCCCTGCTCCCAGATCAAGGATGCGGCTTCCCCCCAAAAGGGAGAAGCCATCCATCCGTTGGTGGTTGGGCCCTGGCGGATCATAGGTGCGAACCGTGTTGGCACCAAGGCAAAGAAACGGCTGATAGCCAGTCCCTTTTTCCCAGATCGCGATCGCCGCCGCTGCCAAACCCGTTCCAGAAAAGGCGGCTGGCAAAGCAACTCCCGATTCCTGAAGGCAAGCAAGAACATCGGAATCGGCTGGGTAACTATTTGGCACCGCGATCCCCCTTTTGCGGCTTTCTTGACGCCATCGAATGCTCAACCTTCACTGTTTGAGCTAAATCCGGCTGAGGCTTATCATACGTAGCCAGGGCGGGTGGAACCTCACTTGGCTGAGACGTCAAATTGGATCGAGCCACCCAAATACTGGTGCCATCCAACAGCTGAAGCGTCACCGCCTCGTCGCTATTGCCAACAACAAGGCCCGATAGTTCAACTCGCTGTCCGATCATGGGGGTTTCGGGCCGTTTCAAGCCGATCCTCAAACCAGCGTTGCAGGAAAATCCTGGGTCACGGGGGCTTCGTCGGGGTTGTACAGGTCAATCCCAATTGCACCAGTCACCGTTCCAGAGATGGTCTCTTGGACCCGTAAAAATCGCTTCCTGTAGGTTAGATCAATGCTCAAAAGCCGAATCGCTTTGGTGCTAGAGGCTGGAACCGTGGCAATGGCCCCTCCCAAAACATTGGCCCAAGGATCGGTCACTCCGTTGTCATTGGATTCTTGAAGGGCGGCATCGAAAGTCGAAGCCGCCGCAGTTGTAGCAAAAGCGCAGAGCTTGGCTCTGGTGAAACCTAAGGTATCGCAGGATGCGCTTGCCTGGGTGGTAAGAACGCCAAGGTCTAAGCAATGGCTGAGAACTTGATCGGTGGGTGTGTGAATATTGCTCATAATATGTTTTAAGCCTGTTGGCCGATCCTTAGTCGAAACTCTTCGCACACTTGTCCACCAAATCGCACCCTTCCAAGAAGAAGGATTTGATTGGTTTCTGCGTATAGCTCTCTCAGGACTTGGACCGAAAAACCGATCCTTTCCACCAAGTAGTAACCGCGAAGATCGCCAAAGATGACCGGATACCTATTTGCGGCAAGATTTGGCATAAACCCTTGGAAAAGAACTGGATAACCTTGAAGCATCCTTCTGCCTGCCCCCGGCGAACCTGCCTGCTCCATCAGACCAGAATCTTGCAGACCAGTCCCCCACAAATAACGGTTGTTAGAGTCTTTAAGCGTTGCCAGGTACTGGCCGGTTACGGTTTTATTAAAGACCCAAGCAAGGTTTTCATCGTACTGCTCAGGCACGCTCCATGCCAGTTTGACAATTCCATCTGCCGTGATTGGGTTGCCAATTGCAACCGTTTCTGGCTGCCCGGCGCCTCCCGGATTGGAAAGGATTCCGGCTGGCTGACCAACCCCAATCCCATTAAGGATCATGTTTTCTTTAAGGAGCCGAATCGTCTCCGAAAATTTCTCCTCGCACCAAGACTGAATCGGAAAATCGGCATCTTCCACCATGTTATTAGTTAAAGGCATCGAAAGCATTGCCGTGTAAATGGGGATGCGAGATTGCCCAAATGTTGGTTCGGTAACCCTTGATGCTGCGCTGGTAATGGGAACTTCACCGGTAAACGCAGCGCGGATGCCGGTTGTATAAAGGTCATCTGCCGTGTAATTGACCCTTGGCAAAACCATTGCATCGCGGCCGGTTGTCAATCTGGTCACCCGATCTTGAACCCGCGTTGGAGTTGGCTCTCTTTGGATCAACCTTTGAATAAAATCTTCTGGCACCAAAAAGCCACCAGCAGAGTCTGCCCCTTCTTGAAGGGCCTTGAGTTCAACCGAACTCATTCCCTTTTCTCCCTTTCTGAGGTAAGAATGGAACGCCGATTTGTAACTGGGCTCGGCTATGACCCGCCAAGTCTTTTCATCAACCAATCCTTCGCCATTGCCAAAGAAGCCAAGCTGTTGGCTCGACTTTTCAATCGCAGTTTGACCAGCCGCCTTCATTCCAACAACTTGGGCGCCGGTATCAAATGGTACGTCGTAGATTGGTCGAGATAGGTAAGCGCGGTTCTGCTCAGCAACGTGGATTGCTTCTTTGAATGCCTCAATGGATTCGGTGAGGGTCTTAAACTGCAGATTGAGTTCTTGCGCCTTTAAGAGGCTCTCCTGGCTGGGTGATTCCAGCAAAGTGTCGACTTCGGAAGAAAGCCTTTCTGCTTCTTCCATCATGGATGTGAGTTTTGGATTCATGGATTTACGGAGTTCAACTCCAAAAAGAAACTGTTGTTAGATGCCGATTTGGCGGATTGAGCTTGCTTCAATAGCCAATTGTGGAGAGTGGATTCTTGCCAGTAAATGTGCTTTTGGATTCATCGGAACCGACACGATTGAAGCTTCATAGAGGGCCTCAACCTGTTGAATCAAGCGACAAGGACGATCCCACTGCCGCAGGCTAGCTTCATCCGGCTCGCCTTTCACCCCAAGGCGCCCCCATTGCCGCAGCAGTTCTTCTCCCGATCGAAAACCAATGGCTTGGTTGATCGGGGCTGAATACCCAATACTCAGCCCCACAGTCAGCCCTGCGGTTAGCCGATCTTTTACAATCTGCTTAACCGCGCTAGCTTCCTCGATTTGATGAAGTTTGGCAAGCACAATCAGCCCCTTCCTTGATTCGATCGCGGCGAGGGGCATACCAATCGGCGGACGGTCCCACTGATGACCAAAAGTAATAAACCCCGATTCAAGAAAGCGTGGAATGGCGCCGCTAAAGGCCCCATAGGCAATCACGTCACCCCCTAAATCCACCGTATTGCATGAAGCAGCAAGGCCCACAATCAACCCTTCATCAAGGCTTTGTAAAGTTCCGGAATTGGCGTTCAATCCCAGTTGAGCTCCATTGCAGTTGACTAGCAAGGTTGGTTCCCAGTTTGGAAAATTGCCAATCGCGAAGTTCAAGAGTGGGACCCTCCCATGTTGGTGGATCCCGCTATGGGCTGACCACTTGCACTTGAACCGGCCGATGTTGGCGGTTGATATTTGCCGATTGTTGGCTCAGCAATGAATTGGTTACCGTCTTGGTCTGGCAAAATCGGCAATCCAATCAGTTGCCTGGCCTCATTGCGAGACATCAGACCATTCTGAAACGCTTGCCCCGCTCTTGCAAACCGAGAGTCCTCCGATTCCTTCAGAATCTCGATTGCAGAGCGATCCCAGCCAAACTCAAATCCTTCCCCGTTAAACTCGGGCAATAGCTGCTGAGTTAACTGTTTAGCCAACCGGTTCTGAGTCGGAACAATGTTGCCCTCATAGGCCGCCCTTCGGCTATCTTCAAAGCTGGCCTTTGCGGTTGCATTCCGCAGTCCAGTCCCTAAATTCAGCACTACCGGCGGGATATTCAAAAGCGCACAAATCCGCTCTTCGGGCCGCTCCGTCACTTTATCAATCAGCATCTGTTGGGGGTTGAAGCTAAAGGGAATGACCTTCATCGGAACCGGCGCCACAAACGGCTCGCCTCTTCTATCCCCTGTAAACTTAGATCGCCAAAGGGCTGCAAGCTCCTCTCGCTGCCTCCTTTCAAATACAAATTCTCGATCTTGGCCCGCGCTTGCGTCTGGGCAGATCAGGGCGCCAGGAACGCCCGCGTTTCTCAACAAAGAGGCGGTGTAAGACGCACTTTCATTGTCTGTGCAGATGTCACGGAGCGCAGCCTTGAGGGGAGAAATCCCTTTGCGTTCATTCATGGGATCAAGCACATGATGGCGCAGGTGGATAATGTCATTCTTATCCAAAATAAGGTCTTTGCCATCAACTCGCATTTTATAGCCAGATAGAAATGCGCTGCCATTATTGGGCCAAATCGGCTCGATTCGGTAGTGAGGCACATACCAAAGTTCGACAACTTTGCCATTGCGGCTGCGCACCTTTCTCCAGTACGCATTGCCATCTACCACCAAAGAAAGCACGGCGCCAGCCCAAAGCTGAGTGCCATCGTAATCTTGATTTGGGTGGGCTATTAGCTGGGCAGCAGGGTGATTAGGATCAAGATGATTGCCCCCGATCTTGGTCACCCCAAGCTGCGCTTCTGGCAAAGTTGTCGCTATCCAATTGATGCCAGCCATTACTATCGCGTTTTCCCACAAGGCGCCCGCTTCCGACTGATAGTCGTAGCTAGCGCCTGGGAGAAACGGCCAAAGTCCGAACAAACCCAATGAGCCAAGCCCATCACCCCCGTACCCTGGAAACAGCCTTGTCATTCCTTTGAAAAGCAAACTCCGAAGCAGACTCTTCGTTGAAAAGGGTTGAGAAATTGAGCTGTTCGGCTCAGATTTTGGGGTGGAGAAGCTAAATTTGCCCCGATTGGAATTGCCCATGAAGTTGGTTGCAGCCAGCCCGCTGCGTTTTTCAACCCCCTTATAAGAGGAGTTGAATCTAGGCTTGGAAGGTGCCGCTGCAGGATTTAATTAGGCGGCATCTTGCTGCGATGTCAACTTTTCCTCTTGAACTTCAAACACTTATGAGGTGCCAGCAAGCCCAAGTTCCACCGCGTTTGCTTGCAAAGCAAGGATGATGTTTTGGATATGGTCTTCCAACGTCAGGCCGATTTCAGCCGCACCATGATTGACATCTTCTCGGCTGACGGCTGCCGCAAAAGCAGGAGTCTTTAACTTCTTCAAAACGCTTTTGACCTCAACCTCCATCACGCTTTTGCTGGGCCGAACATAAGTGACTGCGGTCACAAACCCCGATATTTCATCACAAGCAAACAAATGCTTCTCCATCAGCGTGGTCCGAGGAATCCCAAGCGCATCATTGTGGCTACCCACTGCTCTGATGATCTCCTCATCCCACCCCTGCTCTTCCAGAATTCTCATCCCTTGCCGCGGATGATCCTGAGGAAACTTCTCATAGTCAAAGTCGTGAATCAGCCCAAGCAGACCCCACTTGTCCTCATCTTCTCCAAGGCGATGCGCATAAAACCGCATTGAGGTTTCTACACATAAACAGTGCCGTCTCAGGGAATCACTGTCAATGTAGGAGTTGAGCAGTATGAGTCCATCGCTTCGGTTCATTTCCTTAGTTTGTCATAGAGAACTTCGGTACTTCAGATTGGGTCATCTGATTCAGACAAGTACAACATTTAGACAAGGATGATTCGCTTGGATATTCAAACGGCGATTGACTGATCACTTAAGTTCAGCTAGATATAAGCCAAAGGGTGCGCAGCAGTGTGACAAATTCGGCTAGAGATTCAAAACACACAAAAACTTCTCAGGTAACAATAAACCAGTATTTTTGCTGGCCCTTTACGCTGTAAGTGGTGTTACACTTGACTTGCCACTTGAGACGTGGTTAGAAATGACTATGAAAAATCTACTTCGAATTTCGTTGATTGGGCTTTCGATCTCTGCAGTCCTTGCCGCCCAGGCACAAAGGAAGCCAACCGTTACCTACACGGTTTCTGGCTCGGCTGGCAATTGGTCTTTGAACTTCAATGTTCAAAACAACATGTTGCCAAGTGAGGGCTATCTTTACTTCTTTGGTGTTGAATTGGACTCAGGGCGCAACATCACTGGTTCGCCAAACGCCAATTGGAATCCAAATCGATGGGCCTCATGGGATAATTCAGGCTATGGCGGATCCAATACAATTTACAACAACAATTGGATCAACCAGACATTTGTTTCTGCAGACGAAATTGCAGCTGGAACAAGCCAAAATGGATTCGTGGCCGTGTCAACCGATGCAATCGCTCCCACCAGCGTTAACTTTTTTGCGTTCGGAGCCGGGGGAACTTATGGAGGAAACGACAATTTCAACGGTTCTGGCAACCCAGGTTTTGAAGGAATTGCGACCCAGAGTGTTCCCGAGCCGATGTCTCTCATCGCTCTTGGAACTGGGGCTCTCGCCCTTCTTCGAAGGCGTCGAATTAGCTAAGCTTTTTAGTCTCTATAGCGAATGGTCTCAGCCTAAACTAGGTTGGGTCAGGAACCCAGTTTAATGACTTTTAAACTGGGTTTCCTTTTTTTGCACAAGGTTGCTCCAAATTCAGTTGACCCTCAAAGGATCCTAGCAACTCTTCCGACAATAACGTATCTTTGGACAGCCGAATACCAAGCATCGTGAAGTAGACTCAATTCCGCCAATGAGCAAACTTCAAAGGTTCAAGCTCCTTGCCCTTGCTGGGGCAATTTTCCTCTTTCAACCCGCCTTAACTCAACTCCGCCCACCGGCAGTGCCCCTCGTGACCAGCGATCCCTACCTCAGCATTTGGTCCGAAAGCAACCATCTGTACGACAGCTCCACAGTTCACTGGACCCACGTGCCGATCCCATTAACTGGCTACCTAAGAGTGGATGGACACCTTTACCGCGTCATGGGACGGCCCCGAAAAATCACAAATCAAGTGATTCCTCAATCCGCTCTTCAAGTCACCCCAACTTCAACAACCTATACCTTTAAGAACCAACAAGTTCAACTTAAACTTTCCTTCTTAACCCCCTTGTTGCCGTCGGACTTGGAGGTTTATTCAAGACCGATCACTTACGTAACCTGGAAAGTTGCAAGCGTTGATGGTAAATCTCACTCTGTGCAAATCTTTGAAGGCACTGGGGCAGCCATTTCTGTGAATCAGGCAACTCAGAAGGTGGTTTGGGCGCGCAAACATTGGGGCCCGTTAACCGTACTCAAAGTTGGGACCCAAGCCCAAACATTGCTGAGCCCAGCCGGAGACGATGTTAGGATTGACTGGGGCTACGGATACACCGCCGCCAATTCAGCTCGTGCAGTCTCCGGTGTCGCCCCCATAAACTCGCTTCTTGAACAATTTCGCCTTCACGGCCATTTGGATGGAGTCGTAAGCGCGAGTATGCCCCGATCCGTCAAAAAAGGGGAAACCAGCCTCGGATTTTCTTTTGATCTTGGCTGGGTTGGCAGCCACTTTATCCAGCGCCAGGTGATGATTGGCTACGATGAAGGGCGCCAAATTGACTATTTTGGCAACAACCTTTTGCCCTATTGGCGAAAATTCGGAGATATCAAATCCACCTTTCTTGCCGCCCACCAACAGTATTCTGCCCTTAAGGACCGCTGCCATCAGTTTGATGCCCGCCTAACAAACAGTGCCATCAGGGTTGGCGGATCAAAGTACAGCCAAATCATTGCCCTTGCCTACCGAGAATGCGTCGCCGCCACCGGATTGGTAGAAGACGCTAACCATCAGCCACTCTTATTCACCAAAGAAGACACCAGCAACGGAGACATTGCCACCGTTGACGTCATCTTTCCGATGGATCCGATTTGGGTGCTGCTATCTCCAGAACTTGCCAAAGCCTCGTTGCAAGCCGATTTTGAATATGCTGCTTCTCCTCATTGGAAGTTCCCCAACGCCCCCCATGATCTTGGAACCTATCCCCAGGTCTTTGGTCGAGATGATGGCGGCGAAGGCATGCCAGTGGAAGAAAGCGGCAACATGATCATCCTGACCGATGCCATTGCCCACGCCGAAGGATCGGCCGAATATGCCAAACAGTGGTGGCCGCAGCTCACTCAATGGGCCAAGTACCTTGTGCAGTATGGGCTAGATCCCGAGGATCAGCTCTGCACCGACGACTTCATGGGCCATCTTGCCCACAATGCCAACCTCAGCATCAAGGCGATCTTAGCCCTTGCCGCCTATGGAGACTTGTGCAAAATGAAGGGAGACTTCGCGTCTGCCAAACACTACAAAGCTTTGGCCCATGCCGACGCCGTCCACTGGATGACGGTGGCAGAAGAAAATGGTCATAGCCTTCTTGCCTTCGACAAGCCAAATACCTGGAGCCAAAAGTACAACCTTGCTTGGGACCAAATTTTAAACCTTCATGTATTTCCAAAAACCCTCGCAAAATCTGAGCTCCGCTACTACTTAACCAAGCTCAATCGTTACGGTCTGCCCTTAGATTCCAGAACAACCCTTTCAAAAACCGATTGGACCATCTGGAGCGCCTCGATGGCAGGTTCAAAGTCTGAGTTTGAAAAGTTCATCAATCCGATTTACAGGTACCTGAACACAACCACCAGCCGAGATCCCGTTGCCGATTCCTACATAACCACCGACCCTCACAGCAACGGGATGCATGCCAGACCCGTGGTGGGAGGATTCTTTATCCGATTCTTGGATGACCCTGCCGTCTGGAAATCATGGAGCCATCAAGTGAAGACCCGCGTTATTCCTTGGGCACCAATCCCAAAGCCCCCCGTGATCCACATGGTTGTTCCCACTTCTCAGGTTCATGGCCAAATCTGGAGATACACAACTACCGATCCGGGATCAGGTTGGAACCAGCCCCAATTTGATGATTCCACCTGGCAAAGCGGACCCGGAGGATTTGGAACCGAGGGAACCCCCAATGCGGTTGTCGGCACCACCTGGAATACCGATGATATCTGGATTAGACGGACGGTAACCCTGCCCCATAGCCTCACAAAAAAGGAAATTCAAGCCCTAAAAATAAGCGTCTACCACGATGAAGATGTTCAGGTTTATTTCAATGGTGTGCTAGCCTTTACTCAGCCGGGCTATGTGAATCAATACCAAGTTGTTTCCATTTCCGCCGCTGCCAAAAAGCAGCTTAAAGCAGGAGCCACCCTTCATATTGCGGTCCATTGCCACCAAACCACCGGCGGCCAAGGAGTTGATGTTGGAATTTGCACCGAAACCCTCCCCAACTAAGCGTGGCTGAAACGATAAGAACGGAAATACGGTAGACCCAAACACTCGTCGGGCAACGACGCCGGGCCATATCTACTTGCTCTCTTCATGTCGAAATCAGCCGCTGGTCCCGAATTACCGCCTCTGACAACCGGCCTCAAGTTCTTGCTTGCTGCCGGTTGTGGTCTAACTGCCGCCAATCTGTACTATGCCCAGCCCCTTCTTGCCTCAATCTCTCATACCTTTCACACCCCCATCGCAGCTGCAGGAGCCGTGCCTATGGCATGCCAAATCGGTTACGCGGCTGGCCTCTTATTCATAACTCCCCTAGGTGATACCTTCAACCGTAGGACGCTGGTTGCGGTTATGCTTTCGATTGCGGTGGTTGCCCTCATCGCGATTGGGCTGGCGCCCTCCCTCGAGATCCTCATTTTTGCAAGCCTTGTCCTTGGGGTTGCCACCTGCATTCCCCACACCTTAATTCCGCTTGCCGTGAAGCTGACCAAGCCAGAAGAACGGGGCAGAACCATTGGCACCTTGATGAGTGGACTCCTTTTGGGAATCCTGCTTTCCAGAACTATTGCCGGACTCATAGGTCAAGCAGGAAATTGGACCCTGGTCTACTGGACCGCAGCCGCCCTCATTGCGGTTCTGCTCGTCCTTATGATGATCAACTTGCCAAATGTTCCAGCCCATGCTGACCTTGGCTACCGTGCCCTCATGAAATCGACCGTGCGGATTGCCCTAGAAGAACCGGTGTTAAGGCAAGCCGCAATCAATGGAGCTTTCCTGTTTGGCGTCTTTAGCATCTTTTGGTCCAGCTTAGTCTTTCTGCTAGAGAGCCCCACGTTTCATCTTGGGCCAGCCGCAGCCGGTCTGTTTGGATTAGTTGGTGCAGCCGGGACCCTAAGCGCTCCCATCATTGGCCGGCTTTCCGATTCTCGTTCTCCAAGGTATCTGGTTGGCATTTCCACCCTCATCACCTTGGCATCTTTCTTGGTCATGATGGCATCGGCAAAAAGCCTTGTTGGCCTTGTCATCGGCGTCATTTTGCTTGATGTTGGGGTGCAAAGTGCCAACATTGCCAACCAAGCTCGCATTTACGCCCTTCGAGAAACCGCCCAGTCCCGAATCATCACCGTTTTCATGTCCACCTATTTTGTAGGAGGGGCAGTCGGTTCAATTTTAGGAACTTGGGCCTGGGCAACCGGCGGCTGGATACTTGTTTCCGGATGCGGAATCGCCGCATCGGCAGTTGGTCTTGCCTGCCATCTCTTGGTCTCAGATCCCAAGCCGCTGAGCGTAATCCAACCTAGTGACGCATCTTAAACTGAGCTATTGGTGGCAATACCAGGAACCTTTAGCGGCGGCAGATTCTTTTGAATTGCCTCGAGGTCTCTCATCATCCAAGATGGTAGCCGCAAGGTTGTTCCTAACTCGTCAATAGGCTCATCAACTGTGAATCCTGGCCTGTCGGTCGCAATTTCGCAAAGAGCACCACCCGTCTCTCGAAAGTAGATCGAGTGAAAATAAGTTCGATCTCGAACCGGGCTCACGTTGTGGCCTTTGTTCTGAAGCATTCCAAGCCAGCCCGACTGCACTTTCTGATCAGCAACGCCAAACGCAACATGGTGGTAAGTTCCTTTACCTCCCATTGACCTCATCGTAGTTGGCATGATGTCAACAAACTGAGGTCCAACCTGCAAGCGAGTTTTCATCTGGCCACTATGCATCGCAGACTCCAATTCGATCGGTAGCCCAATCGACTCCGTAAAGAATTTTTTAGAGTGATCTGTCCTCGATCCAAGGCAAACCCCAGCAATGCCCTTGATGGCACGGGACGCCTCGATAACCCTCGTCCAAGGATTGCCCATTTGCCGACCAACTTCGACCATCGCGAGGCGCAGCCCATCGGGGTCCTCAAAGATAATGCTCCTTTCGCCGTGAGCATTGATGTACCATTCAGGGTCTCGGCCCGTTAACCGATCAAACCAAAACTCCAAACTCCCCGGTGGCACCGCAAAGGTCATAGAGTTAAAAGTGCCTGCTCCTCTTGCCCCGTGCTGGCTTTTTGGGTAGGAAAAGAAGGTGAGGATAGTTCCAGGAGAACCTTTTTCGTCTCCGTAATACAGGTGGTACACGGAAGGATCATCAAAATTAACTGTGACTTTAACAAGCCTTAGCCCTAAGACATTCGTGTAGAAATTCACGTTTTGCTGGGCGTCACCGCAGACCGCGGTTACGTGGTGAATGCCAAGCAAAGTTGCAGATGACATAAGTTTTTGATTTCTCCCAAAATCTTCCTATATACTATCACGCTTTTTCTAACTTTGTACAGTTTTTGCAGTTTTATGGACAAATTGTAACAATTGATTCCTTGTGTAGGCAACTCGCTCATCACTAGGAACGCTTGGTATCCAATTCGCGGTAAATTGCCATTATGAATTCAATCCGAATCGCGGTTGTTGGATGCGGCGCGATCCATTCCACTCACTGCGACGCAATTCAGCAAATCGAGGGTGCCAAATTGGCGGCAGTGGTTGATGAAGTGCCAGAAAGAGCCGCTGCTGCAAGCCAAAAATATGGAGCACAAGCGGCCACCTCACTAAATGAAATTTGGGATGAAATTGACGCCGTTCATCTTTGCGTTCCCAGCGGCCTTCATCATAAAATAGGCATGGAAGCCGCCCTCCATGGCAAGCATGTGCTCTCGGAAAAGCCGATCGACGTCAGCATAGACGCTGCCAACAGCCTCATCAAGACCTGCCGCACAAGCGGCGTCAAATTAGGAGTTGTTTCTCAACACCGATTTGCCAACGACATTCAGCAGGTTAAAGAAGCCGCCCAATCAGGAGCCATGGGTCGACTTTTAGAAGGCGATATGTATAACAAATGGTACAGAAGTCAGCAATATTATGATAGCGGCGACTGGAGAGGTACCTGGCAACTTGACGGCGGAGGATGCTTGATGAATCAAGGCGTGCACTACGTTGATATGCTGCAATGGATCATGGGCGGAGTCAAAAGTGTACAAGCCCAAGTAAGAACTCAAGCCCATCAACGCATCGAAGTTGAAGATATTGCCAACGCCCTTTTGGAATTTAACAATGGCGCCGTCGGAGTGATCCAAGGCTCAACCAGTGTTTACCCGGGCATGGCTGAACGGCTAGAAATTCATGGACTTTATGGCACTGCTATTATCGAGGCCGATCGGTTGAAGGTCTGGAAGGTGGATGCAGAAGGCTCCCAGCTGGGCCTTTACGGAGACGGAGTCAACAAACAACCCACCCCAAAATTAGAAATGCATGTGCCAAGCCCAGAATCTCAACCAACCGGAGCCGGCGATCCAACCGCAATCTGGGGCGAGCAGCACCGGCTTCAAATTGAAGACTTTGTGCGCGCCATCGCCGACGGCAGAGACCCCTTCATCACCGGTGAAATGGCGTTAGAGCCCCTCAAAATAATCCTTGCCATCTACAAAAGCGGCCAACTTGGCGGTCAAGTGATTGAAGTTTAAGCCAGCCCTTTCAAGGCCGGGCTTACCATCGGGACATTTCATCAGCCACCTTCAAGCCCTATGCCAACCTTGAATCCTCAACCCTTTACAAAACCGCAAGCCAATTTGGGCTGATGAACATCTTTTAAAACTCTGAGGCGAACTTAGCCAAGCCCCCTTCACCTCAATCCTTCAAAATTCGATAAGATATTAAAACCTCATGCCAATTCTAGATATGCCGTTGGAGCAGCTCAAAACCTACCAAGGCCGGAACCCCAAACCTAAGGATTTTGACGCTTTTTGGAATCGCGCCCTTGCTGATCTCGAAAAAGTTGATCCCTCCATCAAGTTTGAGGAAGGGCCAAACCTGGCTCCCTTTGTCAGATGCCGCAACCTAACTTGGAGCGGAATGGGCGGGGCAAGAATCTATGCCAAATTGCTGGAGCCCGTTAACCCCAAATCTCAGGGACCCGCCCTAGTGCAATTTCATGGATACAGCATGGATTCCGGCGATTGGAGCGGCTACCTGGGGTACGTAGCCTCTGGGTTTACTGTCCTTGCGATGGATGTTCGGGGTCAGGGCGGCCAGTCCGAGGATGTTGGCGGGGTTACTGGCAATACTTTTCAGGGCCACATCATCAGGGGCGTCAAAGATGGACCGGAAAAACTCTTGTATCGATCCATTTATCTTGATTGCGTTCAACTTGCCAGAATCGCGATGGCAATGGAATCGGTGGACGAAACCAGAGTCTTTGCCACCGGTTGGAGCCAAGGTGGAGGGCTGACTTTAGCCTGCGCAGGATTAGAACCAAGGCTCAAGCGGTGCGCACCGGTCTATCCCTTTCTTTCTGACTACAAACGGGTTTGGGAGATGGATCTTGCCAAGAATGCTTTTGATGAGATTAAGACCTACTTCAAACGGTTTGACCCCAGACATGAACACGAAGACGCCTTTTGGGAAACCCTTGGCTATATAGACGTTCAGCATCTAGCCGCTAGAATTCAGTGCGAAACCTTGATGGTGACTGGCCTTATGGATGATATTTGCCCTCCCAGTATTCAATTTGCCGCCTATAACAAAATATCTGCCCCCAAGCAGATGATCTTGTATCCTGATTTTGGACACGAGGGGCTCCCCCGCGCCGCCGATTCTATTTATCAGTTCTTTACCCAGCCCTGATCCCCAAAACCCCTCACGTCAACCCCCCCGTTGAACGTCTCTGGCTACTGCACAAAGGCGCCTTGCAGCAGCCGATCAAAACTTAATCTCCTCTTAACCGCTTCAAAACATGGGGACATGTAAAACCTAACTATTGCCCTTGAAATTTGGGGCAAGAGAGGAAAATATGAAAACACTTGTTTCTTTAGCAATGTCCTTTGCTGCAGTTGCGGCAATGGGGCAATCTATTCAGTTAAGCCACACTTACCAAATCGAATCCACCGGTACCTACAAAGCCGACAACACGTACTATGACTTTGGTAGCTACAACAATGGTCAATACCTTTCTTTTGGCGCCACCGACTTCAATGGTTCGTCCTTGATGGGCGCGAACCTTGCCACCGCCAACCTCACCTTCACCGATGCCAGCTACAGCCAGTCTCATTCCGGAACCATCACAGTGTGGGCTGTCACCGATAACACAACCAGCCTTGCTCAGGGGCAATCCACCATCACCTACAATTCCAATGTGTCGGGTGGATATTCCAACCAACTCGGCACCCCAACCGAATTGGGAACCTACACCTATACAGTCCCATCCTCACCAGGAGGATTGGTGACAATTCCTTTGACAATGAACCTCAGCGCGATCACCGCACTGGCAAGCACATCGAATCATGTTGTTCGGTTTGTTTACACCGGCGATGGATCGGTTTACTTCACCATGAACGGAGTTGGTAGCAGCAATATGCCGGCCTTTAACTACACAACTCAATCGGTGCCAGAGCCAGCCAGCTTCGCCGCTTTAGCGGTAGGCGTGATTGGCTTGGTGACGAGAAAGCGACGCATTACAAACTGATTCTTAATCTTAAGCGACGTTTCCTTAGTTAGGTGCTTGCTGATCTTGGCAGCGGGCACCTAACTGATTGAGCAGCCTGCCGTTTTGGAGTCCTCTAAAATGACGACACGCATTTTGGCACCCAAATTTGCTGAAATATTGTACTGATAAGAAAAGGACGCTCGGTTGATCATCACGCCGGCGAAACTGAGAAAATGGCAAAAAACATACTTGTAGTCGGTGGAAATTTTGCAGGGCTTACCGCTGCCCTGCACCTAAAAAGAGAGCTTGGAAGCGAGGCGGAAGTGACGGTTGTCAGCGCCAATGACCATTTCATTTTCACCCCCTCCCAAATCTGGATCCCGTTTGGCGTCCGCAAAGCAGAGGACATCACATTCCCCGTAGAACCCATGCTAACCGCTCATAAAATCCATTTTATCCACGATGAAATCCAGTCGTTCGACACTGCCGATCAACGTGCTAACGGTGCCAAGCGCGTTTACGATTACGACGAAATGATCCTTGCCACTGGCCCCGCCGTGGACCGCTCGATTCCGGGTTTTGAAGTAGGAGGCGCCAACCACAACATCACAACCCTCAACGAGGCGATCCAAACATCAGAAGCATGGAAGCAGTTGCTCAACAACCCGGGACCGGTCGTCATCGGTGCCGCTCAGGGCGCGGGTTGCTTTGGTGCTGGATACGAGTTTCTCTTCAACTTTGCCCACCAGGTTCGAAAGCACCGGATGACAAGGCAAATTCCCATTACATTTGTTTCCGCAGAGCCGTTCCTTGGCCACTTTGGAATGGGCGGTCTGAAGCATGGAGAATCCATGCTGGGAATGTTCTTGAAGCGCCTTGGCATTCAATCCATCATGAACGCCTCTATAAAAGAAGTGGTCAAAAATGAAGTCCACCTCACCGAAGGCCAAGTTCTGCCAAGCAGCTTTTCTATGATTATCCCCGCGTTTACCGGCGTCAACGCGATTACATCTTCGCCTGGGCTTGGAGATGCAAGGGGTTTTATTCCCGTCAAAGACACCTACGCACATCAAACATTGCCCCATATTTACGCGGCTGGAGTTGCGGCGCAAGTCCCGTCTCCGTGGCACACCCCTGTTGCGGTCGGCGTTCCCAAAACCGGATTCCCCGCCGAAACCATGGCTAAGATCGCGGCCCATAATTTGGCAAGAAAGCTAAAAGGAAAAGAAGAAGATGCCCACAAAGAATTTGGCAAAATTCCCGCCATCTGCGTAATGGACACCGGGAATATGGGGGTCATCATTCTTTCCGACACGATGTTTCCGCCTCATAAATTCGAGCTGCTCATTCCCGGCCCCCAGGCTCATTGGGCAAAATTGGGGTTCGAAAAATACTTTTTGTGGAAAATGAAAGGCGGCCACGTCGAACTGCCTTAGTCAGGTAAAAACCATTGCCGGATTCAACCTTGAGGCTCTAACTTGCTAATGCTACAATTTTGAATCCGTGGTAGGATAGGGCATGAAACCGTCCCGATTCCTTCCTTTAGCAACCTTGTCTCTGATCACCCTGTCTTCTGCCCACGCCGGATTAAAAAAGGTCTCGGTTGAAGCGAAATTGCAGCACGACTATAACCTGGTTACCCAGGGAATGCAGCATAAGAATCTATCTTGTCTGCACTGGATGCTGGATCCTCACTTCACAGCAACCGATCCAACCGGAGTCGTTGTCACGAAGGCAGAAATCATCAAAGACTTCACCCAAATGTCTAAACGGGCAAAATCCCTTACTTGGCCCCGTCACATCAAATCCATAAAACTAACTAAAAACGAGGCCATCGTCATCGTCTATGGCACCTTTTCTGCTGAGTTTGCAGGGCCTCATGGCAAATTGCAGAAGAATCAGCTCATCGCCACCAATCGCGATACGTGGGTTGACCATCATGGCAAGTGGACCCTCCTTAAGTCTGTGATATTACACCGAACCGCCCTCATCAACGGAAAGCCGATGAAGATGCCGATGAGTGGCAAATCTCACCCGAAGCCGGAAGCCCCGTCTCAATCCAAGTAACTGAGCCCTCAAGCCAAATCAGGCAGGACTTGTATAAGTTTCCTGCCTGATAATCTACTGATTAGCCTAACCTTTTAGCCACTTGGACCACCAAGTTACGATCTCGTTGAGGCGATGCATCCGCAAGTCTGGCGGTCCAGATCGGCTTAAGCCATGGCTTGTTTCCACCGGATACCTTACAAACCGAGACGGCACATTTTGCATCTTCAATGCATAAAACACCTGCTCTGATTGTTCAATATTGCAGCGCAAATCTCCAACGCTATGAATGACTAACGTTGGGGTTTTGACCCCCTTGAAGTAGGCAATAGGGCTTTGCCTCCAAAGTTCTTTGATGTCTTCCAGATCACCATAGGCGATTCCCCCAAAGTACCCGTTCGGATTCAGCGGATAGTCAGAACTGCCGCTCATGCTCACAAAGTTAGAGACGCATCGGTCGGTAATGGCTCCTGCAAAATCGTGGCAATGACCGATAACCCAGTTCGTCATATACCCTCCGTAGCTTCCCCCCATAACTCCCAACCTTGCCTTGTCGATAAAGGTTTGAGCTTTCATCCAGTCCCGAACTGCCTGAACGTCTTGCCAATCTTTTTCTCCCCAACTTCTAAAAATGGCGCGGCAAAACTCCTCGCCGTACCCTTTAGAACCTCTTGGATTGCTAAAAACAACAACGTATCCTTGAGCCGCAAGCACCTGAAACTCATGAAAGAACGTTTTTCCGTACTGGGCGTGGGGGCCACCGTGGATTTCTAAGATCGCGGCATGTTTCTTACCCGCCTTGAACCCTAAAGGCTTGACGACCCATGCTTGGACCTTCGCCCCATCCGTCGAATCAACCCAAATTGCTTCTGGAATAGCAATCTCTACGCTTTGCTTCCAGTCATGATTTAGGTCTGTCAAATGGTTAATTGCCCCCGATTTGAGATGAACCATCGCCAGTTCACCAGGTCCTTCAAAAGAATGGTAGATCACGGGAATTGAGGAGCCATCGTTAGCAAGGTTGCCAGGGATCAAAACGTGATCACCCTTGGTTAAAACCTTGACTTTGCCATCAATTCCAACCTGGGCTATCTGTTCCTCACCATGCTTGGCAAAAGCACTGATCAAAGACTTTCCATCTGGCATCCAAAATAGGTTAAACTCCGCGCCTGGTTCTTTGGTATCTCCCAAAGTCCCACTTGCAAAATCAATGTCATCGGTCGTTAAGCATGTCGGCGCGCCGCCGTCAATCGAGGTCAAGAAGATTCTGGAATTTCGCGTGCCCCAACCGTCGGTTTCGTCTACGTTTCCGATATATGCCAACCACTTTCCATCTGGTGACACTTGAGGTCCCCATTTACCGCCCTTGGGTTGATCCGAAATCTTAGTGGCAGTGCCATCCAGCTTGATCCGATGAAATTGGTCATTGGCAGGCGCCCTTAAAGGATGTTTGCCTTCTCCAAAGCCAACCACTAGCTCCTTTCCGTTGGGATGCCAGCTAAAAGTATAGTCACCAAGGGCCGATCCTTTGTGCAGCAGAGAATGCTCCCCGCTGACCGCATCCACCAAATACAACCGAAACCGTTGATTTCCAAAGTAGCCATCTCCGTCTTCTCGGTACCATTCGGTGTCGATTTCTAAAGGAGGAGTTGCCCCACCCTCTGATTCTCTCTTCTTTTTGGCTTCTTCGGTAAACGCTTTCTCGGTTTCCCTAAAAACAACCGCCATCTTGGTTCCATCTGGTGACCACTTAAACCCGCCTAAAGACCCTTCCGGAAAGTGGGTCAACTGGGACGCTTCGCCGCCGTCAACCGCAAGCAAATAGATCTGCGCCTTGCCACCGTCTCGCCCCGAAATAAAGGCAAGCTTCTTTCCATCCGGAGACCACCGCCCCATCCCATTTCCCTTATCTCCTTGAGTCCACTGCTTAATCTCCTTAGACTTTAAGGAATATGTGCAAATTTGCGTCTCATACTTATGCTTTTTTGTCACCACTTTCTTAGTGAAAGAGATCAGTTGATGGTCTGGGCTCATTTGCGGATCACCAAGGTAGACCAATTTGTATAGGTCTCCAATTTCAATGGGGCGCTTCTTCATTCCTAAAATCATAACTGAAAACGCAATCCCATGACCGCATCGCTAGCCGCTCGCGTACTTTTTGACCAGTTTTAGTACATCTCGAAAAGAAGGATGCTCACTGGAGCCAAGCCATTCATACACCAGCGACTCTGTGTGAACCGGCATGATCCCAGAGTCTCTGAGCCTCTCCATGCCAAGTTTGTGCTTTTCCATCGAACTTGCGCCGACCGCATCGGGGCAAACCGCAACCGTGAAGCCCTCGTCCAACAAATCTAACCCTGTCTGCGTCACGCAAATGTGGGTTTCAACCCCAACGAGAACTGCATTTTTTCTTCCCAGCACTTGCAGCCTTTGTTGGACCTCCCTAATGCCAACGCTGGAAAACGTCGCCTTAGCATAAATGGGTTGATTGCCCATGATTTCTTTGAGCGAGCCACACAAAGAACCTAACTTTTCCGGCACCTGCTCGGTGGCTAAAACTGGCACGCCAAGAACTTGGGCAGATTGAACCACAAACTCGGCCCGTGCCAAAACCGCCGACCCATTTTCGATTGAATTAATAAACGGGTCTTGAAGGTCAATTAAAAACAAAACGTCCTTAGTGCGGTCAAATCTCATAGTAACTCCTTGCATTATTGCTAATAGAATCCGTTGAATGGCCCCGGTTCAAGGCTAAAAGGGCTCAAAAGTGCAAAATAAGCCCCGAATTTGGCAGATGAACGCAAAAAGCTGGCAATTCCGTCAGCAATATTACAATAATAAAGAGGGTGAACTTTCGCTTTGTGCAATCTGGAAGGCTTGGAATTGCTTTACTTGCCTTTGGAATGGCAACTCTCAGCTTTGGCCAGAGTTTTCAACAATATCTTCATTTGCGAAGGTTGTATCATATTCGCTTTGGCTCGTCGGTGGTCGCCCTCGATAGCCTTGTTGGCGAGCGCACTCTAGAAATCGCCGCCACCATCAATGGGGATTTCGAGGCCAACGGCCATTCGGTTTTATTGGTTGAGGATGTATCCGGTGAATCCATTAATGTCATCGCGAACTCTCCCCCAAGCTGGTTAATCGGCAACGCGGTCAAAGCCCGAATTATCGTAAGAGCCTACAGAAAATCCGCCCACGCTCCTTTAGAAGCAAGACTGCTAGGTGCCGCACCAGAAAGCGACGTCGAGGATGTTGAGTACCAAGAAAAAGAGCAAGACGCGTTAAAGGCCAAGGCACTTCAGGCGCAGATGGAACGGGCCAAATGGAATCATTCATTAGCATCTCGTCACCAAGCCTCCAGAAAGTGGTATTTGCCCTCTTACCAAGTTGCCCCTTACTACGCCAAATACATCATCCATCAAAACTCAAAGCTTGGGTGGGATCAAGCGATGAAAATTGCCAATGAAATCCTTGGTTTTGGGCAAATGTATGGGGTTGATCCTCGGCTAGTGATGGCTATGGTCACGGTGGAAAGCAACTTTGACACCCACAGCGTGAGCCGGGCTGGAGCCATGGGGCTTGGCCAGCTGATGCCAACCAACGCACGAGACCTTGGCATATCCAATCCTTTTAGTTCGTCTCAAAACCTTTACGGTTCCGTAAAACTCTTAAGGGAAAACCTAGAAAAATACCGCAAGCAAACCGGCAAAGATTTTGACGCCCTAGTCCTTTGCATGGCTGCCTATAATGCTGGTAATGGGGCTGTGGCACGGTATCATGGAGTCCCTCCTTACCGCGAAACCCAGGCCTACGTGCGTCGGGTAGTCAGCCTTTACTACCAATTCTGCGGCAAGTAACCCGTCCCGTCCTTCTTGCACTCCGATCAGATCCATTCCACCGGTTGGAGAAAATTGACCTCCCTTCCTTTCATCGCGAAGCGTTGAGAGGAAGGGTCGGGGATGGAGAGCAGATATCCTTTCCCATCCGATGGAGGCGTGGACCCAGCGCAATCGGGGAGCCGACAAGGGAAAGACTTTCCGCTTCGCCAAACTCTCCTCATCCGCAACTCGATGTTTAAACGGGCGAGGCTTTGCTAATTTTAACAACCGCCTTCTTGAATTCTGGAATTTTGCTCACCGGATCATATGCCCGATTGGTCAACAAATTAGCCGACTGGGCGCCCGCCCAGTGGTAAGGAATAAAAATGGTGTCTGGCCGAATCGTGGTCACAACCTTCGCCTTAAGCACCAATGAGCCGCGCCGACTTTCAACCTTCATATCCATCCCATCCTTGATCCCATACTGTTCGGCAAGAGTAGGATGAATTTCTACATAGGGCTCAGGGCACAAATCAACTAAAGCGCCGATCCTCCTAGTTTGGGTTCCACTTAGGTATTGACTAATGACGCGTCCAGTTGTTAAGATAATCGGATACTCGTCATCTGGCTCCTCCGCACTCGGTCGATAGGTCACCGCATTAAAATGAGCTTTCCCATCAGGGGTTGCAAACTTTCGATCTTCCCAAAGCCTTGGCGTTCCTGGATGGCCAATCTCGGGGCAAGGCCAAAAGACCCCATACTCTTTTTCGATCCGTTCGTAAGTAATCCCGTAGTAATCGGCGGTGCCACCTTTGCTGGCAACCCTAAGCTCATTAAAGATATCCTCAGAGCTTTGGTACCGAAAAAACTGCCCCCTCCCAAGCCGTTTCGCAAGTTCAAGCAAGATGCTTGTGTCGGTGCGAGCTTCGCCGGGAGGGTCAACTGCCTTTTGAATGCGGATGACCCTCCCCTCTGCGCTTGTACTGGTCCCGTCCTCTTCTTCGTGTAAAGAACCAGCCAGAACGTAGTCCGCATACTGGGCAGTTTCATTCAAGAAAAAATCAATCGCTGTGTAATGGTCTAACTTTTCTAAAGCCTCTCTGGTGAAGTTAGAATCGGGCAAAGAAACCAAGGGGTTAAAGCAAATGCTAATCAAAACCTTAATCTGCCCCGCATGGATCAACTCCATGATTTCTGGAGCCGGATGCCCCTTTTGAGGCAGTTCCGATTCGGAAATGCCCCAAACTTCGGCAATATATTTTCGGTGATCTGGATTGGTGATATCTCGATTTCCCGGTAGCTGGTCGCACTTATGACCGTGCTCTCTTCCCCCCTGACCATTGCCTTGACCCGTAATCGTGCCGTACCCGCAGCCCCGCTTCCCAATTCTGCCGGTGGCAAGAACCAAATTGATGCAAGAGACCACGTTGTCTACTCCTTTCGTGTGATGTTCAATCCCCCTGGCATGAAGCAAAAAGGATGACTCTGCTTTACCCCACATGCGGGCAGCCTGTTCGATGTCCTCGACCCTTACCCCACTTATCCGGCTGGCTTCTTCCACCGACATCGCAAGAGCGGCAGCTTTTGTTTCCTCAAATCCACTCGTGTGATCCCTTATGAACTCGTGATCCAGCATGTCTTCTTCAATCAAAATCCGAAGCATTGCCAGCAGCAAGGCAGAATCAGCCCCCGGCCTGACCGGCAAATGCAGGTCACAAGTTCTAGCAAGAGGAGTTACTCGCGGGTCCACCATAATCAACTTCGCACCCTTATCCCTTGCCCTCCAAATGTAGTCGGTGGTGATGGGTGAGCACTCTGCCACATTTGTGCCGAGACACATAATGACCTTAGCGTCCAAAATGTCGGCCCAAGAGTTGGATGCCCGATCTAATCCAAATGCCTTCTTATTGCCAGCTCCCGCGCTGACCATGCACAGCCGACCGTTATAATCCAGCTCGGCCGTCTGAACCGCTACTCTAGCAAATTTGCCCACTAGGTAGCTCTTTTCATTAGTTAAAGACACTCCAGAGAGAACTGCAACTGAATCTTTGCCGTACTTTGTCTGCGCCTCGCCGATTGCATCCACCGTTTTCGAAAAGGCTTCATCCCAGGTGGTTTCCGCAAATCCAACTCCTTCCACCCGCTTAAGTGGTGCCAAAATTCGGTCAGGATGGCCATCTTGCATATACCGCCGTACCCCCTTGGGGCACAGTTTGCCCCGATTGAAAGGAAACTCCTCCCACGGCTCAAATCCAATAACGCTGTTGCCCTTAACCTTCAGTTGAATTCCGCACTGTTGACCACAAAAGCAGCAGTGGGTCTTCACTAACTTTTCAGCATCGCCTCGGCCCTGCCATCCCCCTGGAGGTTCGTATTTGAGGTGGGGCCCAAATTGTTCAATGAGTTTTTCTTGAGAGGTGGGGAGTTTTGCCATAAATTAACCTACAAACGGGTTGCCCTCCATCAGATTAGCCTGATTGATGGCAATGAGCTTTCTTTTTTCTTCCGGGGACACATTTTGATGCTCGCCAAAATCAAAGCCGATCTCCTTCATGATGTCAACCAAATCGTCATGGTGAAGCTGAGATTGGTACGGCTGCATAGATCGAGCGCATAACGCTTGTTCACCACGAGCCCCCTCTTGCTTATAAAACTGCACGCCAAGCTGCGCCGGCCGCTGGGCAATGTGGAATAACTTGCCGAATGGCAAATAAATCAAAAGCAGAACCACGGTAAACGCATGCAAAAGCGAGAGGAACGAAAAATGAGATCCTCCCATCAGTTTGTAACTAGCGGTAAGCATCAACCCCGTTACCGAAACACTGAACAGCAAGAACAACGGAACCATGTCGTTATAAATAGTCTCCACCGCAGTTGCCGCATGGTTGAATAACCTTCGGTGCATGGCAAGCCCAACCCCGATGAGGATAAACAAGGAGCAGAAATCAAGGATGTTGAACATAAAGAACCCGATGATGCCGTGAGGGTCAAAAGCAAACAAAGATAAACCCATGAAATCAACCGTGTAGTTATGCCCCCTTAAACCAAACCGAAACCATCCCCAACTTAATGGAATCGTCACCGCGAAGGCAACAAGACACCCCCATGCCAAGCACATGTGGGCAAACCATCGCTTTTTATCTCGTTTTGCAATAAATCTCTGCACAACGATATTCATCACCGTCAATTTGGCAAGCTGCCAAACATTAAGCACCAGCTTTTTGGGCTGAAAAAACAGGCGCAATGAAGCCATGAAATACTTCATGGTTGGAGGGCGCTGAACCCACATTAAGTATCGGTACATAAACCCAAACGCGGCAAAAAGTGTTGCTGCCGCATAGGGTGCTAGCGGTGCGTCGAACCTTGAGAATCGCCCCGATCCAAGGTAAATGGCAAGCAACACCGCAAACGCAGCCAAAGAGGCACCGGTTAGTGAGATGACTTGAGATCGGCTCACTAGGTAAGCAGCCTCCCAAGCTCTCTTTCGTTGAGAATTGTCATAAAGCGATTATCTGTCTTCAAGAGTCCCTCTTTTTGCCAGCGGCTTAAAATTCTAATTGACGTTTCGGTAGTGGTTCCTGCCATTTCCCCCAAATCCTGCCGAGTCAAAGGGACCTGAATCTCGACGGCCCCTTCTTTTTGGACCCCAAAGCTGTCCGCCAAAATAAACAGCACGGCGGCAATCCTTTGGTCAACCTTGCCCGAAGAAAACCGAGAGATCATCTCATGGGCGCGCCTAAGCCTTGGACCGATGCTTCGAACAATCTGGTCTTTTAACCGATTATTGGAGTGGTAAACGGTCAAGAAATAATGAGTTGGAATCTTGACATACCAGCAATTTGTTGCCGCAAGCGCGCTCAAAGGAAAGGCTCGCCCTTCGATTGCTGCCATCATCCCAAAACATTGTCCGGGACCCAATAGCTCCATCGCCGATTCCTGCCCGTTTGAACTGCACTTCACCATCTTCACAAAGCCATCACCCACGATTCCCATGTACTCAGAAGGATCTCCAGCCCTCCAAATGCACTCCCCTCGTTCCGCAAACGCTAAAATAACTGCATCCAAAAGCACCTCTTCTTCTTGCTCGGTCAGCGGGTTCAAAATGCTACACGATTGAAGAACCTGCACTTTCGCCGGCTTTCCGGAAGTAGCGCCGACTTTGCCAATAGTTCTGCTAACTGGCAGGGGCATAGTCACGCCTCCTTAAAACCGGCACAAAAACAGTGGCGGCCCAAATAAATAAACCAAGCAACTCAATGAACCCCGTCATTCCCGCTAATGGAGCAAGGGTTTTCTGATAGTCACTTGCAATAAGAAAAAAGACCCTCCCTCCATTGCCAAGGTTCAGCAACCAAAACGCACTCCAGAACTTCGACAGGTGAGACACTTCAAAATCATTCATCATTGCCACCACGTGGGCGGCAACTCCAAAGATCATCTGCGAAATCACCCCAACCGTAATTGCATGCTCAACCGCGCTGCTGTAGGCATGAGAAAATGGCCGATGTATTAAGTACAGATGAAGTGGCTCCAGTAAAAAGAGTCCGCCAGAAATCAAGAGCCAGAAGAAGGCACTCCTTATAAATTTGTGAGATCGAAGCACCACTCGAGTTGGCTCAAAAACGCGGCTAGCATAGACCAGCAAAATCGAAGCGGAGGCAAGGGCAGCTCCTCCCGCATAGTAAATTGCCCTTTCATGAACAGCAAATCCAGATCGAAAATAGAGAACCCAGCCGACCATTCGCATGAGCAGACCAAGGTTCCAAATCATAAACCCAGCAAGTGCAAACCCCTTAATCGGCTCCTTAAACCCAAAGCATTCATGAAGCTTAACAAGTGCCACCCCAAAAATCATCTCGGGTACAAACCCAAGAAACTGGGCCGCGCGGTAAGGTGGGAACCACTCCCCGATAAATTGGACATTTGCCAAAACCTGAACCTGGTGCGAATAGGCAAAAACAAATGGCTCTGAAAGGGCGGCAATGAGCCACCAAAAAAGCGAGGCAAACACAAAGGCAGTAGGCCACGTTAAGGCTTTGCCATCTCTGTATCGGGTCAGACTCGTATTGGCCAAAAACAGAACCACCGCAAGCGCCTGCAATCCAGACGCAAACACGCCAAGACCAAACCCCATCCGAACCTGGGATGCCGATAACCATTCCGCTGCGAATCGGATTAAGACCGCCGCCAAGATCAACCCAAGGCTGGAATAGGCCAATCCATAAAAGAGCCGAATCCTGCTTAGCCGAGGCGCATGCTGCTGCAAGGCAAACCCCATGACAAACAAACCAACCCACCCGTACAATTGGGCGTTGGCATGGGCAAGGATCGAAGGCAGCCACGCTGCCTCTGCCCTGGCCCCCCTAGCACTGATGCCAACAAGAGCAATGGCACCCAAAAGACAACCGGCGGTAAGGACACACAGAACTCCCGAAATAAAAAACGGCTTGTAAATGCTGGTTACCACTCTGGAATCTTCCAAAGCTCCCCTATCCTCACTGCTTTTAGCCGCGAGCCCGTTCCGTTGTCCTTTCGTGTGCAGTTTCTGATTGATCGAACTCACTCCTACACCCTAGTTCCTAAAAGCCACTTTTCCTATGATTTGCGTCATACTTGCCGGTCAATCCTTGCAATTCCGATAAACATCCACAGCTGAACACAAAAGCAAATCAAACTCACAACCGCTGCCGGAATCGCCATTGCCGGCTTCCCTGCAATAAGGTTTTCCACCACCCCAAAACAAAGCCACATTTGAATTAAGATCAATAACAAGCTGAATAGAATAAGAGCCACAAAGATTGTCAGCTGATGTTCGCGATGATGATCGTCTGGCGTAATCACAGTTCTATCTCCGATCTGGTTGTCACACCGGTTGCATAGATTTCATCACCTCGGACTTCTAAAACGATTTTTGGCAATGGCCTTCTTGGCGGACCTTGAAGCACGGCACCAGTCTCCTCATTAAACGCCCCGTTGTGGCAAGGGCAAAAAATGCGGTTGTTCTGCGCTTGGTAATCCACTGGGCACGACAAATGGGTACACCGCCGACTGTAAGCCACAAATTGGCCCTGACTCAGATGGATCAGAAGGCACAAATCCTCCTGCCTTGGGTACGTAAACGTTTGGGAAGCCCCCACTGGCAAATCCGACACTTTTCCAATAAGCTGGCGATCAAAGTTCAGGGTCTCTCGGTCCGACCGCCCAACAAAGGCCATCCCAGCCGACCCCACCGCGAGCGCCCCGCTGACAAGCGTTAGGAACTTGAAGAGGTCTCGGCGAGACACGTAATTGTCATCGACCCAATCCACTGGAAAGTCGGTTTTAAGCTGCTGATCCATTATGAAGTCCTCGATAAGACAAGCAAATCACTCTTCCTGATCACTGCTTGATCATCAACTGGCAGTTTGGAAGTTCCAGCCGGAGCCATTAAATACACCTTGGTTTTAATGGTTCGGCCCCCAAAAATAAATTCGTTAATCGGGTTGCCGCTGCGTTCAGCAGCAAGCTCTTCCGGCGTCCCAAAAAACAAGGCTCCAGAGGGACAAACCGTGGCACACATCGGCTTTTTACCGATGGAAGTGCGATCGTAACACATATCGCACTTCATCATTTGGTCATGGTTCGATTCATACTTAGGAACCCCAAAAGGGCAGGCAAACAGGCAATTGGTGCAGCCGATGCAGCGGGGCTTTAGCGAAGACTGAACCACACCATCCGGAGTTCTTTTGATTGCGTCGGCAGGGCAAACCGCAGCACAGGCTGGCTCATCGCAATGCATGCAAATGACGGGGGTTGTTTGCACCGTGTCCCCTCTTTGAATTTGCTCCAAATGGATCATCGGAAAACCGGGATGGGTATCACATTCCGCACAAGCTGTTACGCAAGAATTGCATCCAATGCAACGGCTGGGATCAATGTAGAATTTACGTTCCATAAGCCACCGAGTTTTTCGATCTTACCTTTGTGCTTAAGATCAACTAAAAACAGCTCCCTTTTCTGTGCCGCTCACTAAACCCGTGAGGAGGCTCAAAGGTTTCGGTTGAAACTTCCCTTGTTTTTGGATGACGCGGGTGAACGCAAGGAAAGTCTTTCTCAAGAAAGTAGACAATGGAAGGTTCATGCTCTGAATCCAAATAGATTCCTTCCCGAAAAGGATCGGCAAGATCATCAACGTCATGTTGGGCCAAATCAACTCGCAAAAGTGCACCTTTCAGCGTAAGCCGAGACTCCTCGCCCTTGGAAATCTCAATTTGCCATGATCCGGGGCCCAGTCGCTGAGAAATAACCTGCCCCTCAATCAGCGCGGAAAGTTCAGCCGGTGTGATCCGCATCCGTACACTTTTTGGCATCCACCTCACCTTCATTCTGCGGACCCCAGCTTATAAATCCTCGTTTTCTTACCGATTTTATCCATGACTTTCTATAAACTTGAATAGATCATAGGTCTTTTTGAGACTCTACAAATTGGCTGGTTAAAACTTCACCTCAGTTTGTACATAAAACCAAGTTTGGCTTCCCCTTGGATTCCCTCCGAGATTGCCAATATAGGGCCCTGGCTGAAAATAGGCAACTCCCGCACTAAAATTCCAATATTGATTGGGAACATAATTTGCAGCAAGGTCCCATTCTTGCCCTACACTTGTGCCGCTCTTGCCCGTAGGATCGGTATAAAGTCCGTGAGGGCCAACATTCACTGCCCCGCTTGCCGCATACCAAGAATCAGAGGCATTGTAGAGCCAAAATCGGTGGAATGAACCACCAATAAGAAGTTTAGGAAGTGGCTTGTAAGACAGGCCCAAAACAACCTCTTCCATGTTCTTCCAACCCTGAAGATCGGCAATACCATAAAAGGGATGGTTCGTCGGATACAAGTTATCAAAGGTATGAGTGCCATTGGGACCGCTACCCCCGCTTGCGATGTTGCCTTCAGCAAACGCATTGAGCTTTCTTAGCAGGGGATGAGCCACCTTAGCGTGAAGGGCAAAAGCACTTTGATTCTTGCCGGCTTCGGTTCCAAATTGAACGGCTGCCTCCGTCTCATAAGCCAATTGATTTGTCTTCCAATGGCCATTAAAGTTAAGGGTAGTGATCGAAGTCTCCCCGATAGGGCTAGAATCAAATTTTTGATAAAGGCCAAAATACTCATTTTTCCTATACTGAACAAGACCCAATAATCGAGCATTGCCGGGAAGCGGCACCGCAGTCCCTATTCTTACCGCAAAAAACTCCAAAGAGCGGAGGTGAGCAACCACCCCATCAAATGACCTTGCCGTGTTGACCCACTCTAGCGTGCCAATAAGTCTTTGATTCCCAACTGTCAAAGGAAGCCGACCTACTTCAAATGAACTTCCACGATACTTGCGACCAAAGTACGCTAGGCGCATGTCGCTGTTATGAGGATCGGCACTGAGCGATCGCGTTGAATACCGATCGTCCGCAAATTGGTATTGCAATTCACCACTCCAACCTTCTTGAGCCACAAATTTTGCCCCCAATCGAGTTCGGCTAAACATATCGTCCCGAGTTCCAGAACTTGGCGACAAAAAGCCAAGATTGTCTCTTTGTTCGTACCGAAACCGTTGGTCAACATAAGGATGGATGGTTACGTTTTTAAGGAAGGTTAAATTTATAAACATTATCAATAGGGTTATCTGTTTAGAGTTAGCAAGCTATGATGAGCATCATAAGGAGACGACAAAACTGCTCCTTTGTGGGCAAAACTACGGCGGCGGCAAGGGAGCATAATTTCTAAATGCTTTCGGATGTAGAAGCTGTCTTGCTGACAGGAGGAGCCAGCAAGCGCATGGGCACTCCCAAATCGGACATCATGGTTGATGGCACGTCCATTGGCAATCGCACCGCTCTGGAACTTGCCTCGGTGTGTCAAAAAGTAACCGTCCTTGGTCTGCAGCCCCTTGAGGGCTACGGCTTTCAACTTGATTCGGAAGAATATGGAGGTCCCCGCCGCGCCTTGGATCAATTCAAGCCCACCCACCCTTATGTATTTGTTGCCTCCTGCGATATGCCCCACTTTCAGGCAAATATCGTACTGCTGCTTAGAGACGAAATTGCTAACCACGATGCCTGTATCCCCTTTTTGGAAGGCTTTCGACAGCCCCTTTGCGGGCTTTACAAGCAACAAGTGATCGGAAGGCAAATTCAGGGCGAATCCAGCATGATGTCCCTGCTGAAACGGGTTGACGTGCAAGAAGTTGACGAAGGCAAATTACTTTCATTTGGCCTGAACCCTCGCCAATTTTTGAGCTTTAACACTCCAGTTGAACTTGAAGCAAGAATCAAAGCGCAAAACAATTTGTCTCCACTCTGAACCAGAGATCCAAAGGTCCATTAGCCCGAAAACCCCTGATGTGAAAACTCTTGCCATACCCATCCCCACGACGCTGCCATCTCCGTCAGTTGACGGCTCCCTGAGGAGTTGGACTTTTCTTAAACGCTAACCCCACCATTCCACCAAACACGAGAAGCCAGGCACAGGTTGCTGCCCCAAGAAACACAGGGGGAACCATGGACAGAAACTGCAAATGCATTGCTGCCGACATTTGCTTTGTGCAAACCGCGTACATGCCAAGGGGGAAGACAGCACCCCAATACAAAGGGTCATACCTCAAGGGGAATTTCTTATAAACATGCCTCCAAATTCCCAAGATGACAAGCATAGGAATCCACCAAGTGCCGGTAGCCCAAAAGAACATCGTAAAGCCCTCTAAAAATGGCAACAAGGAGTGTAAAAACGGAGCCTTTGCCTCATTTTGGATGAGCAGCGAGCCGGATAAGGTCGAAATCGCCATCGCCCCCATATTGATCCAGTAGGGAGGGGCAAGATCACCGGGCAACAACTTGAAGAAAACGTATCGGTAAAAAATCAGCGAAATCATCCAGATGTACATCATTCCGCCCCATAGCCATAAAGAAAGAGCCATAAAGTAGGTCAACTGTTGTTGTTGAGAGGGTAGTTTTGCCGCAATCAGCGTGCTAAGAATGGCAACGCCTTGGGTTGCAACAATCGCGATCAGCCAGCTACCCGTAATCCCTTGCTCAATTGTTGGCTTATCGTCTTTGATTGTCAGAACCGTGAAAATCGTATAGGTCAAGGCGATCCAAAGTACGATTGCAAGTCCCCATAAAACAAACGCCGCCTCAAACATCCCCGCCGCAAGAACAAACTGAGATCCCAAAATACATGTCCCCGCAACAAGCGTAAAGTAACCGGGCGCGCTCTTGTGTTCAAACAGGTCGGCTTTCATCCTGCCTGGATACTCCAGAAACCGCCAAATGGTAAGAATCCACAAAAGGCAGTACTGTACTACGTTCAGGGCAAGGATCGCCTTGGCCATCTCGGGGAACCCCAATCTTCCGTACCCGTTTCCAATGATGCCGGTTGCCATGACCAATGCAAAATATCCCGGCGCAAGGTTTTGAACGCTATCTTTTAGCCTTCCCATACCATTGCATTGTGCAACAAGAATTTGGCAGCTTTAGCCCAATTGAGATTAGCGAAATTTTATTCGTGAACCAAAAATGACTGCTAAGTCCCCTCAAGTTGGCGCCTCAATAACAAGCCCACCAGCGCGCGGCACCCCATAAAAACCAAGAAATAGGTTGCCGCTGAACCTAGGAATCTTCAATCTAAGCCATCAATGGCAATTGCATCTTAGACTTGCCGACGCTTCTTGCTTAGTGGAGTGCCAAAACGAAATGAGCCGACTTGTCCTTATTTTGATGGACTTCAAAGTATTTTGAAAAAAGTGCCCACTTTTGGCGTAAAAGTGGGACATGATGACCCGCTGCCTCACTTGAAGATAAGGCTTATGGCACATGCCTTTACCCTTCAGGTCAGTTTCGTTTCGGCGTCAAAAACGTATCATAGATCATAGGAAATGCCAATTGATCTCAGGATAATGCCCAAAACCCTGTGGCAGTCCTTGTCAACTTTCAAACCATTCAAGCCAAGGCCCTCACGGATCGTTAGGCCATGGTTGCTTGGCCCACTCGCGCTATTGGTAGTGGCTGGCTGCAGCCGAAGCAGCCTCCAGCCGGTGCGGATTGATTTTGCCAAGGTAAGCCTTCAATTTGCACCAAACCCACCAATCCCGGCCTCTGAATCCCTAAAAATTCCTGCCCCCACCAACATTCCCGCCGCATCTCAAACCATCGTGGGCGACCCTCCCATGATTGCCGAAAAAAACGCCATTCGCGATACGGCAACCATTGGCAAAGCCATCAACGAAGAACTCAATGCAACCAGCAAAGATGTCTTTTCTCGATTCAAATCCATTCTCTTGCGGCGATTACAAGACAAGCAATTTGCCAAGCAGCAAGCGTTTGACCAGCAAAAATTAGAGTCCTACCAAAATGCCTCTGCCCGAATCTCTGCCCTTTACAAGGCCTACGCCGCAAAAAGATTTCCCTTACTTGTGCAGCTTTCCAGCATTGTAGGCTTTCCTGATCCGGACCCTAAAAGTGAAAGGCATCCCGGAAACGGATTTACACCCAGAGACAGATTCCACTCCACTGCCGTGAAATTAAGGGCCCAAATCAAAACATTAGATGATCAATTTCAGCATCAAATGAGTGCCATTTTAGGCACCCTCCACACCCAAAGCCGATCCATTCAGATAGCCCTTGATACCGCCTATAACAATGACCTTGCTTCCCTGAACGATCTCGCTAAAGCCGCTGCCAAGCGCGTTACAGGTCAGTCTCGGGCGGAAATCAAGCCAGAACTAGTTGACCAAGGCTCGCAAATCATTCCCGGAGTCGCTGCCAATACTCTGTCACTGCCCGCCTCCCAGCAGGTCCAAATCCAAGTAGCCCCACCCCTTTCACCAGCCGCCGGGTGGAACAAAGCCGCCCTACAGGTGGCCCTTAAAACTTGGCTGGCACTGAACGGGTACCGTCTTTCAAAGGATTCCAACGATCCTGATAAAACCGCCCAATTCGTTCAATGGATCAATCAGTACCGCCCGGAAACCTCAAGCTCACCCTCCGCCAAGTCTCCGAAATAGTTGGAGGCACCGTTGAAGGTCAGCCTGACCTCTTTTTAGAAAGGTTAACTGACCTCTCTGCTTGCGATCCAGACGGACTTGCCTTTGCTGAGCACGAACGGTACCTGGATTCCCTAAACCGTCTACCGGCTGCCCTCCTCGCATCGGATTCCGTTCCCACTCGGGGCATTCCAACCATCCGAGTCGAAAAACCCCGTGAAGCTTTTTTGAAACTTCTGGTACGCGCGTCGCTTCAAGAGTCCAAGGCTCCGCCAGGCATCCACCCAACCGCAATTATTAGTCCTAGTGCCAGGGTTCACCCCGGCGCAAGCATTGGCGCGTTTGTCACGATCGGAGAAAGCTCGGTTGTAGAAAATGGTGCCATTCTCTTTGATCATGTTTCGATTGGTCCCTCCTGCAAGGTAGGAGAAAATTCGATTCTGAAATCCTTTGTGTGTCTGGTTACCCACACAACATTAGGCAAAAACTGCCTCATTCACCCAAGCGCGGTGCTGGGTGCCGACGGTTTTGGATTCTTTTGGAACGGATCCTTTCATCAAAAAATCCCCCAACTTGGCCGTATTGAAGTCGGGGACAATGTTGAAATAGGAGCCTTAACCGCGATAGACCGAGCCATGGTTGGAATCACTAAAATTGGAAGCGGCTGCAAAATTGATAACCTTGTCCAGGTCGGCCACAATGTTTCACTTGGCGAAAACGTGGTGCTGGCTGCCGCCGTTTCCATCGGCGGTTCCACATCGATAGGAGACCGGTGCATTCTAGGCGGTGCCACCGATGTTTCAGACCATGTGACCCTCGTCAATGACGTGCGCGTTGGAGGCGGCTCCGGTGTTCCAACTTCCCTCAAAGCCCCCGGTGACTACTTTGGATATCCGGCAAAGCCAGTAGCAGAAGGCAGAAGGAATTTTGTGCTCCAAGGAAAGCTCTCCGAAATGAATCAGCGCATCCTCGATCTAGAAAGAAAAATCGAAGCCATGCAAAAGGATCAAGGATGAACGAGGTCCACCAGCAAAGGTTGACAGTAGCCAAAAGTTTTGAATTGAGTGGCTTAGGATTGCACTCCGGAGTTCCCGTCTCAGTGCGGGTCGAGGCCGGCGAGGAGGGCCTGTTTTTCTCGGATGGCATTGGCCGCTGGGAAGCCATTCCAGACAACGCTACCGACACAAAAAGATCAACCACTATTGGCACCGTCCGCACCGTTGAGCATCTCATGAGCGCCTTGGCAGGCAGCGGCATTACCGATGCCGAAGTTCAAGTCACCGGCGGAGAGCTTCCTGGAGCTGACGGAAGCGCATTGCCCTTTTACCAAGCCATTGCGTCGGCGGGCCTAAGGCAGATTGGAGAAAGAACATTTCCTAAGCTGTTTAGCCGCGTGTTTTTTAGCGAGAAACAAGCTTCCATCGGGATTTCAGCCGGAACTGGTCAGTGGAAGTTTGAATATCAAGCCGGAAACGCATGGCCAAGGCTTCAAACCTTTCAGTCTGAAGATATCTTGGCCGATTATGGATCTGAAATTGCTCCTGCTCGCACCTTTGCGCTCGAGGAAGAAATCCCTTTTCTGGCTCAGCTTCAGTTGGGCCAAGGACTAGATGAAACAAGCGCGGTTCTTGTTGGCACCAGTGGATACCTCGGCGATGTCCGATTTGGCGATGAATTAGCCCGTCACAAGTTGTTGGATGCAATTGGTGATTTGGCCCTGTCTGGATATCCGCTCAACGCGATCAACGCGGTTCTCATCAAAAGCGGACACTCTTCTCATGTGGCTGCCGCCGCAAAGCTACGCCTCATTTGGCAATCATTTTTCAACCAAAGCCGTCCTTAGAGGCCCCTTTAACCCATAGAAAGCTAAGGGCACTTTGGCGCTTGCCAAAGTGCCCTTAGTAAGGAGAAAGGGTTGTTCTTAACCGTTGACCGTGATCGTAATCGAACTCTCGAAAGGAGCTTTCTTTCCGTACTTGTCTACAATGCGGCAAGTGATTTTGAATGTCCCTGGATTGCGGAAAGTATGGCTGACAGCCTGCCCATCCGCTTCATCAATAAATGTTCCTTTGTTGTCAAAATCCCATTCATACTTCAAAACCGACGCTCCGCCGTAGCCAGAAGCCGATAATGTAATCTGATCACCGAGGGCGAGGTTCGTAGGAGCAGAATCAATTTGGCCGGTAATCGGAGTCGGATCATTAACCACCCTAAGATCACCAAGATAGAACGACGACGGCTGGTCACCAGAAATGGAAATCGCGGTCACAATTTTGTTGGTTTTGTCAAACCCACTAATTGCAGAAAGCGGAATCGCGATTTGGCTCCAGCCACTGCTGGTAGTTGCAACCTCCGTGGGGAAGTAGACTTCACTCTTCTTTCCATCCGAAGTTGTAATGACGGCTCTTATCATCTTGAGGGGCTTGGTTGGAATCGTAATTTGATTGTCCTTCCCTTTTTGGTTGTTACCGCCAGGACCGCCGACTCCGCCTCCATTCTTGCCGCCACCTTGACCTCCGGGGCCACCAGGGCCACCTCCGAATCCGCCTTTGCCGCCGGGTCCTCCAGGGCCACCAAATCCACCCTTGCCGCTAACCCCGCCAGGACCACCAATTCCTCCTCGGCCGCCTCGACCGCCAAAGCCTCCGGGTCCACCAGGTCCACCGGGACCTCCAAATCCGCCTTTGCCTCCAAAACCGCCCGGTCCACCGGGTCCACCGGGTCCGCCAGGTCCACCAGGACCACCCATTCCGCCAGGACCGCCGAATCCTCCCTTGCCACCGCCTAAAACGGTTGAGTTGGTGGGAATCATGATTGTAAACTGCAACAGATTATTGGAGTCTCCAAATTCAGAACTAAGGTCAACCGGCTTGCCAAAGGTGATTGTTCCACCCTGGAAGAAATTTGTCGTGTACATTCGCAACGAATCCGTTCCTTGATAAGCGGCATCGGTTGTTTCGGTAATAGAACCGCTGCCCCATGGCCGCAAACCTAGGTCTTGAGCCTTAGCCGACATCGTTGGAGTGTAAAGGATTGATGATTGAGCCATTGCAACTCCTGTGAGTGCAAAGGCGATCGCAATGGAAAGCAGGGTTTTCATGTTAGTTTCCTTTTCTCTAGCCTATTATGGTGTAAATGAAAATTTGTTGACGGCAACCGCCTTTCCCGAGGTCATTTCAGCTTCAACGACAACACCATGAAGGACTCCCTTGCCCTCAGATGCTTCCAACCTTGTTGGCATACTCGTTAAAAACCGATGGAGGCTCGCCGATTTCTGCATGCCAAGAACACCGTCTAGTGGGCCGCACATTCCCACATCGGTGATGGCAGCCGTGCCGTTAGGCAAGATCCTTTCATCGGACGTCTGAACGTGGGTGTGAGTCCCTACAACCGCAGTCGCCTTTCCATCAAGCCACCAAGCAAAAGCAATCTTTTCGCTGGTTGCTTCGCCGTGAATCTCAAAAAAACGATGGGGAGTCGACACCTTCTCTATCAGACGCGCTGTCTCTCGAAATGGGTCATCAAAAGCCTCCATAAATACGCGACCGCACACCAGAGATACAAAAAGCTCAACCCCTTTCTTTTTGAGGGTCATCGATCCATGCCCTGGCGTTCCCGGAGGCATATTGGATGGCCTTACAATCGCGTTTCCTGCATCAAGGTACGGGATAATCTCCCTTTTATGAAAAGCATGATTGCCTAGGGTAATCAAATCAATCCCCCACAAAAACAAATCGTCGGCTATATCGGGAGTGATTCCAATTCCGCCTGCTGCGTTTTCTCCATTCGCAATGCAAAACAGTGGCTGATGCTGATCTTCCAGCTTTTTTAGCCCCTCTTGAACTGCTTTTCTGCCCGACCGGCCCACAATGTCACCCAAGAACAAAATCTTGTAAGTGGACTCTATTGAGACACCTCTTGGAATCGAGACTCTCGAATAACGGTGACCCTAACCTGGCCATAAGATTCAGACGCGGCGGAAATCTTTTTTGCAACCGCCCCTGCAAGCCGCTTAGAGGCAAGATCATCAACCTCATCCGGCTTCACAATCAACCGAAGCTCACGTCCCGCTTGGATCGCATAACTCTTGGCAACTCCATCAAACTGATTGGCTATTTCTTCTAATTCAGTCAACCGCTTAACATAGGAGTCTAGGTTCTGATTTCTTGCGCCAGGGCGTGCCGCCGAAATCCCGTCTGCAATGATCACCAACTGCGCCTCGGGGGTCAGTGGCTCGATATCGTAATGGTGAGCACCAACCGCATTAAGAATCGGCTCTTTTTCGTCAAAAGTCTTGATGAACTCCATGCCCGTCAAAGCATGAGGGCCCACATACTCCTCACCAAGCGCCTTGCCGATGTCATGCAAAAATCCGGCCCGCCGCGCGACGTCCGCATTGAGACCCAGTTCATACGCCAATTGAGCCGCAATCCGCGCGACCTCAACCGAGTGATCCAATACGTTTTGGGCGTAGCTGGCCCTGAACCGCAATCTTCCCATCGTCTCGATAACGCGGGGATGCAATCCAGAAACTTTCGCCGCTTCACTGGCGTGCTCTCCGCTTTCCCTAACCACCCTCTGGACCTCTTCTTTAGCTTCTTGATACAGTTCCTCAATTCTTGTGGGATGAATCCGACCGTCAATAATCAGATTCAACATCGCTAAGCGCGCCGTCTCCCTGCGTACCGGATCAAAACTCGAAAGGGTGATGGATTCTGGAGTCTCATCAATAATAACATCCACCCCCGTAATCGTCTCAAACGCCTTAATATTTCTTCCTTCGCGACCAATGATTCTTCCCTTCATATCATCGCTGGGAAGGTTGATCACCGATAAGGTTGCCTCCGAAACCATCGGCACCGCTTGCCGCTGAATCACATCAAGCAGGATCTTTCGGCTTTTTCGCTCTCCTTCTTCTAACAGCGCTCTTTCGAGTTCGGCCCCTTTGCGGATCGCATCTTCTCTGCACTCTGCCTCGATGCTTGCCATTAATTGCTCTCTGGCCTGCTCTTTGGTTAGCCTTGCAACCCTCTGCAGCTCTTCTTGGATCACCGTTGCTCGCTTTTCAACCGCAGTTCGGTGTTCGGCAAGCGCCCTTTGCTCAGAATGAAGATAGCTTTCTCTTTCTTGAAGGCTTTCCCGCCTTGCCTCTAAGGCATCTTCTCGACTGGCTAGTTTCTCTTCTCTCGGCTTGAGTTCCTGTTCAATCTTCTCTCGAATCCTAAGCGCTTCTTCCTTTGCATCAAGCTTGGCACCATTGATTGTAATCTCCGCTTCCTTTTCTGCCTGCGAGATGGATGTGTCACAACGCCTCTTTTCGTTGAGGACAGACGGCCTCATCCAAAAGAAGTAAAGAGCACCCGTGACGAGTGCGGCTGGCGCAATCGACTCAAGCGAAATCGTAAAGGTATGATTGAGAACCATTGCCTACCTTGATATTCTACGACAAGTGAAGGCTTAAATTCCCCCTTTGAACCTAAAGATGCCCATCTGGGTCCGGCTGGCTTGACCGCCTGTTCCTTTTGCCAAACCGCATTTTTCCCATAACCCTTGCAAAACAGAACAAGACTTTGGTACCATACCGTTTGGTTGGTATGGCAATGCAAACGGAAGCAAAAGAGAGGCTGTTAGGGGCTGCCATTGATCTGGTGCGCCGCCAGGGATACAATACGACAACTGTCGCCGACATCTGCCAAGAAGCCAAAGTGACCAAGGGAAGCTTCTTCCACCACTTCCCAACCAAAGATGAATTAGCGGTCCGTGCGATCCATCGATGGCATTCCTTCACGGAGCAATTCTTTGCCGAAGCTCCCTATCAGCAAATCCAAGATCCTTTGCAATGGATTTTTGGCTACTTGGAACTCAGAGAATCTCTGATCCATGGGGAATTGCCAAACTGGACCTGCTTTTGTGGCACCTTAATCCAAGAAACTTACCAAAGCCATCCCGAATTTCAGGAAGCGTGTGCGGCAGCTGTCTTGGCTCACCTTGAACCCATTGCTGCCAACCTGAAGCTTGCCAAGCAAAACCACTGCCCAACTGCCGACTGGGACTCTGAAAGCGTTGCCATTTTTTTCCAGACCGCGCTACAGGGAGGCTTTATTATGTCCAAACTGGTCGGCAGTCCAGAACCGGCCAAAGAAAGCATTTATCATCTTCGCGCTTACATCAAATCCCTCTTTCCTTCTGTAGATTCGCCGCTCTCCGATCAAGATTCAAAGCACATCCCTTGAACTGACCAACAACCTGCCCATACGCAAAGAAGCCTGACCTCATGAATAGCTCAAAATCAAATCCCGACAATCAAAATGTTCCTCACCCGCCAGTGGCTTCCGCTGAAGAGTGGAATGCATTGCGCCTCCAGCTGTTAAGCGCAGAAAAAGCCCTCACCAAAGAGTACGACCGCGTTAATGCCATCCGGCGCAGGCTGCCCATGGTGAAGATAACTAAAGATTATGTTTTCACTGGACCAGAGGGCAAAAAGTTGCTGCTTGAACTATTTGACGACAAGCGTCAGCTGATTGTCCACCACTTTATGTTTGCTCCTGACTGGGATAAAGGGTGCCCAAGCTGCACCTGGCATCGCAGTCAATTTGGAGATTTGTCTTCGCTTGCAAAGCTGGATATTAGCTTTGTTACCGTCTCGAGAGCCCCCATCGAAAAGCTGATGGCCTACCAAGAGCAAAAAGGGTGGACCACCCCTTGGTATTCCTCTTTTGGTTCCGATTTCAACTATGACTTTATGGTGACCCTAGACCCCGATCGAGGCCCCTTGCAGTACAACTACAAGGCAGGAGAAGAACTCACCCAGGCAGTAGGAAAGATTGAGTCATCCTCTGAGTGGCCAGGCTTCAGCGTTTTCTTTAGGCTGGATGACGAGGTTTTTCACACCTATTCTGCCTACGGTCGAGGAGTGGAAAGGATCATGGACGTTCATGGCCTCCTCGACATCACGCCGTATGGTAGGCAGGAGGACTTTGAGGTTTCCCCCGAAGGCTGGCCCCAAACTCCTACCTACGGCTAGGGCCCTCAAAGTTGAACGCCCCTACACATCGGCTTCTTCCTGAGGTCTAGGTCCTGTTGCCGGGCGGCCCTCTATGGCAGGTGCCCGACTTGGAAATTGATGAGTAAGATGCCTATCTCAGCCCTCCCGAGGCAAGGATGACCTGTCCCGTGATCCAGCCAGATGCATCAGAGGCAAGAAAAACGGCAAGGGGGGCAATGTCTTCTGGCTGGCCGAACTTTCTTAGGGGTGTGGCTTCGATTAACTGAAGCTGCCAGTCTGTTCCGATCGCCCCTGCCGCATGGGCCCCTTCCGTTTCCGTTGCTCCTGGGTTGATGGAGTTGATCCTGATTTTTCTAGGTCCAAGCTCTTTGGCAAGAGAAGGAGTCATAACATCAATCGCACCCTTGGTACCCGTGTAAAGGGACGTGTTGGCATCCAGCAAAGAAGTGGCACAAGAGCCAATGTTGATGATGCTGCCTCCCGATTGCCCAAACGCTTTCACCGCCTGCTGAATGGCAAATATCGGACCCAGAACATTAACCTCATAGTGGCGCAAAAATTGGGCTTTGGTAATCGTCTCAACCGGCCCAAAGGAGTAAATTCCCGCGTTGTTAACAAGTACATCCACCTTGCCATAGACCTTTACCGCTGTATCAAACAGTTTTTCGACCTCATCCAGTTGAGAAACATCGCCCTGAACCGCCATTGCCGAGCCTCCCTTCGATTCAATCTCACTGACCACACGATTAGCGCCCTCCTGGCTCGAACCATAATTCACCACAACCTTGGCTCCAGAAGCGGCAAACATTTTTGCGATTCCGGCTCCGATTCCCTTGGATGCACCTGTAACGATTGCGACTTTTCCATCTAATTCCTTCATTTTCTTTTCCTTTGTGCAAAATCGCTCTTATTTTCTGCAAAGAGCAACACATCAATTAGCTTAGATGATATACTTACTTTTTATCAAGTACATACTCTAAGGTATTGTACTTACTTATTAGTATGTTAGACAAAAAAGTGACCAACAAATGCACTCCCGAGCAGGCTGCCTTTGCCCTTCATTTCCTTGAAGGAAAGTGGAAAATGTTTATCATCTTCAACCTATTCGAAAAACCCATCATGAGGTTTTCGGAGTTGGAAAAGCGTATTGATGGAATCACCCAAAAGATGCTCATTCAACAGTTAAGGGCCCTTGAAGATGATGGAATTATCGGCAGAACCGTGTATCCGGAGGTGCCCCCCAAAGTGGAGTATTTCCTTACCGAAGATGGCAGAAGCCTTTATCCAGTCCTTGATGAACTGCTAAAATGGTCAAAACAAAGGAAGCCTATCCAGAGCAAATAACCTAGCCCACTAGGCAAGCCCTGCCCAGCCCTGCCGGCATTCAGGGAGCTTTCTGGGCAGATTAAGCCTCTTCACATGGGTCGAAGTATTGAGTAAGCGCCTGTTCAACCTTGCCGTCACCAAAGCCTCTGCCGCATAGCCATCGCCCGGCTCGGGCCCGCTCCTTGAGGTCTGCCTTCTTGGAGTATTTTTTAAGAGCCAGGGCCCTCACCAGTTCGCTGACGGTTGCCTCTGGCAATAGTGAGGGATCAATCCTGACCCCTTTTTCTTCCAATGAAAACGCCAGTGCCTCTCTCGATAAGATGGTCTTGCCTTGATGGCCGGCGCAAAACGTCCGCAAGGCTTCTTCATCGTCCAACGCTCCAATTTTATAGAGATGCTCTATCGCTTCATCAACTTCTTCTCGAGGATAGCGGTTCAACTTTTGCCTGAGTTCTGCCTCGAATCTTATCTTTTTAGCGATAAGCTTGCTTGCTAACCCAAGCGCAGAATTTGGTTTTCTTTTTGAAGACGCCATCGTGTTCAAGGGGGAGGGTTACTCTTCTGGTTCTTCCTCGATGTCGGGAGCATTGACCGCAGCAAAAGCTTCTTGAGCCGCCGCCCTTTCCGTCTTTAAGGACTTTCTGAGGTTGGTGTCAATTTCAGTGAAAACTTCGGTGTTGGTTTCTAAGAATTGCCTGGCGTTGTCTCGCCCTTGGCCCAATCGAACCTCACCGTAATTAAAGTAAGTGCCAGAACGCGTAATGATTCCCTTGGCCGCCGCAATATCAAGGAGGTCTCCGGCTTTGCTGATTCCTCTTCCAAAAATCATGTCAAATTCTGCATTCTTGAAGGGAGGCGCAACCTTATTCTTGACGATTTTGACTTTGGTTCTCGCTCCAATTTGATCAGTTCCCGATTTGATCGGATCGCCTTTGCGCACCTCAAGCCGAACACTTGCCCAGAATTTTAAAGCTCGTCCGCCCGGTGTCGTCTCTGGGTTTCCGTACATGACTCCGATCTTTTCTCGAAGCTGATTGATAAAAATGGCAGCCGTCTTGCTTTTATTGAGGCTTCCCCCTAGTTTTCTGAGGGCTTGACTCATCATGCGGGCCTGAATCCCAACAAAACTATCGCCCATTTCTCCCTCAATTTCTGCTTTGGGGACGAGGGCGGCAACCGAATCCAAAACCACAATATCGATCGCGCCTGAGCGAATAATGTTGTCCATGATTTCCAAAGCTTCTTCACCATTGCTAGGCTGAGAGATATAAAGCCGATCCACATCAACCCCGAGCGCCCGCGCATATTCGGTATCCATTGCATGCTCCGCGTCAACATAAAGGGCAAGCCCTCCTGCCCTTTGGGCCTCCGCGACGCAGTGAAGAGCAAGGGTGGTTTTGCCACCTGATTCTGGCCCGTAGATTTCGGTGATTCGCCCCCTAGGAATGCCTCCAATTCCGAGCGCCCAATCTAGAGACAGCGACCCCGTGGAAATGGCATCAATCGCTTCTCGGGTCGAATCGCCCATTCGCATGATCGCACCCTTTCCAAAGGCTCTTTCGATTTGAGACAAGGCTGCTTCAAGAGATCTCTCCCGATCTGAACCGGACGTTGGATTTTCAACTTGCTTTTTCAACATTAAAAATTTCCTCTATTGAGTGTACTTATTAAGTATACAACCGTCTACAATCTTTGCATAGGGGTGAGGTTTAAAAAACTTGCAATCAACGACAAAAATCAGTACGCAGATCCTATGCTAAATTTTTCCCAACTTTGAACTTATTGGGACTTTTGACGTACAGAATCTTGAAATTGAACCTAGGTTGGAACATGCCTTGTTAAGAGCCGGTCAAAAAGAGTGCCAGCCCCAATCCCATCACCGTCGGTTTTGCATCATGAAGACACTCGCAAATTTGCTAGATTTTAAAAAAATTGTACTTTTGCGAACTTTTTCGCCATATCATTTGTTTGCGCAATTTCGGTATATTATTGCTAAGAAACAGAAGATGCATGAGGCGTCTTCATCAATTTGGGATTGGCAAGGCACCTCGGCAGATGCCTTCATCAGTTTCAATGGCACGGATGTTGCAATAGACATTTTAGGTTATTCGCACGCATCAGTTAGCGACGTCGTTGGCAAGCGCTGCGAATCCAAAATCAACACGGTCGCAATGCAAAGGGTCAAAAAGTGAGCGCATACTTTCATGCTGGCGCTGAAGACGATGGCGTAAATTACCTCAAACGCCTCACCCAAGCCCCTCTCCTATCCAAGGTCGAGGAGGAAAATCTTGCACGGCTGGTGAAGCAGGGTGATGTCATCGCCAAAAAGCGATTAATCGAGGCCAATATGCGATTAGTTGTCTCGGTGGCCCGCTCTTACCGAAGCAATAATCTGCCGTTAGAAGACCTTATTTCAGAAGGCGCCATGGGGCTCATCCAGGCTGCCGAGCGGTTTGATCCCTCGCGAGGGTTTCGATTTACAACCTATGCCATGCATTGGATTCGTCAGGCAATAGCCCGCGCCGTTGATTGCAAAGCCAAAGCCATACGTTTGCCTGCCCATGTTATTCAATCTTTACGGAAGGTGGAAAGGGCAAGAGAAACCCTAGCCCGAGAGTTGGGATACGATCCATCCCAAGAGCAGATTGCCCAGGCGGTCGGTATTAGTCCCCTCAAACTGCGCCAACTCATGCAATCGTCACAGGATCTGCTGAGCCTTGATATGAAAATTGGGGATCACAGTGGCATCACCCTTGGCAATATCATCCGCGATCCTAATACCTACGAGTATGAATCTCCGACTCCCTTCGACGAGCAAGTCGAGGAGCTTCATGCCCTCATCAAAGAACTAAACAGCCGCGAACAGCAAGTTTTAAGAATGAAGCTTCATATCGAAAATGATGAAGATGGTGCTTCCGATTTAGACAGCGCGGACCGGATGGCTCAGGAGCTCCAGCTGAGTCGAGAACGGGTTCGCCAAATTGAGGTACTTGCGATTCGAAAGCTTCGCGCGATTGCCGCAAGAAGGCGACAAGTCGCCAAACCACCAGAATCCACCGACGCGGCAAATCCAACCGAGAACACCTAATCTAACCCTTCAAGGTCTGGTTTTCTCGCAATCCTGCCCCGAATTTGCTACCACCTATCCTTCCCAAATTAGCTATCATCTATCCTTCCCCATCTCCGATGGGGAAGGTGGCCCCCCGTTCAAACGGGGGATCGGATGGGGAATTTTTTTTATTTGTTTGGAGGAGTTGACCTCCCTTCCTTTCATCGCGAAGCGTTGAGAGGAAGGGTCGGGGATGGAGAACAGATATCCATTCCCCTCCGCTGGAGAGGTGCACCCCGTTCAAACGGGGGGGCCGGAAGGGGAAAGACATTTCTACCCACACTTATTCGATTCCAAATAAAATGATGTGACGATCACGTTTGCCCAACCCCAGCAAAGCTAGGGATGGGAGTTTAGGTTTAAATCTAGATCTCCACCCTTATCCGGAGCCAAAACAGGACGGGGCTGCCTCAAAAGAGGCAGCCCCGTCAAACCCGATAACCCGCCGAAAAACTTACTTCTGCTTAGCGCCTTGGTCAATCCAAGTGTCAACGGACTTGATGTCGGCCGCACTTAACTGAGGTGCCCCAATTGGCATAGGCGTCACTCCATGAGTGTGGTTAATCGCCCAAGACAAAGCGCTGTCCTTAGAATCTCCAGGCTTTACAACAGGACCCCTGTTTCCACCCTTCATAATCCCCGCGTAACTAGAAAGGTCAATTCCCTTTCTTGCCCGTGGCCCCTGATGGCATTTCACACAGTTGGCGGTCATGATGGCTTGCACGCTGGCAAACGCCACAACCGTAGCATTAGAGCCTTTCACCATTCCCGTTGTTCCCTTGCCCTTAGCCGATGTTGAGCCCTTACCCGCAGGCGAAGGTGTGCCAGAGCCAGAAGCAGGTGCGCCGGTTGTAGAAGATGCGGTGCCCCCGGTGGATGTAGCAGGAGCTCCGGTGGTTGCTGAGCCTGTGGTTGAAGCTGTTGAGCCGGTTGTAGCAGTGGTCGCGCCTCCAGTGGAAGACGAGCCAGAGTCAGTCGTGGGCGAAGAGTTGCAACCAACGATCGCGGTCGCGACTGGGCCGATGAGGAAAAGTCCAACGAGGACGGTATTTTTGCTGAGTTTCATCTCCGTGATTACACTATAACAAGTTTCTTTTCTGTTTTGAAGCCCGATCTAGCCTTTTGAAACTATATTGCGCAAATTTGCCAAGCCTCAGCAGGGGATTCTGTTCCATTTTTTGAACCCAAACAGGTTCAATTGCTGTTCCAACAGGTACAATTTAAGGGTTAGAACCTGCTTCTAAAGAATAACTGGATGGCCGACAAAGAATTTCCTCAGGACGATCAACAAGAACATATCGATAGCATCCTAGAAAAAGTAACCGGGGATTACAATGCAGACCAAATTCAGGTCCTAGAAGGACTAGAGGCGGTACGCAAAAGGCCAGGCATGTACGTTGGAGACAACGGCAAGCGGGGCCTTCACCAAATGTTCCGAGAAGTTATTGACAACTCGGTTGATGAAGCCCTTGCCGGCCATTGTGATCATATCATTGTCATTCTCCACGAAGACAATTCGGTAGAGGTCATTGATAACGGTCGAGGAATTCCCGTTGATCAGCACGCCAAAATGGGGGTCAGTGCGCTTGAAGTTGTCATGACCGTCCTTCACGCGGGCGGTAAATTTGATAACGAAGGCAAAGGCAGCTACAAAACCTCGGGCGGTCTTCATGGCGTCGGCGTTTCCTGTACCAATGCCCTTTCTGCTTGGCTTGTTGCAACCGTAAGGCGTAGCGGCAAAATATGGCAGCAAAAATACCAAAAGGGCATCCCAGTTGCCCCCGTTCAAGAAATTGGCAACGCCGAAGATACTGGCACCAGCATCCGATGGCTTGCCGACGATTCGGTTCTCACCGAAACCCATTACGATACTTCCATTTTCAAGCTTCGGATGAGGGAGCTGGCCTATCTTAACGCCAAGGTCAAGTTCGAGTTTATTGATAAGCAAGATCCCGAAAACTCCGAGGTCTTCTTTTACCAAAGAGGCATTCCTCAATTGGTCGAAGACCTCAATTCTGGCAAAGATGGGCTCCATCCTGTGATTGGTTTCCGCCGTGAAAAAGACGGCACCGAAGTGGAAGTTGCCCTTCAGTACACAGACGCAATTAACACCACAATTCTTGCCTTTAGCAACAATATCCACAATCCGGATGGTGGAACTCATGTTTCCGGATTCAATGCCGCCGTCACCAGGGTCATCAACGCCTATGCCCGCAAAATGAACATCCTCAAAGAAAAAGACACAAACTTTACCTCTGATGATGTCAGCGAGGGCCTCACTGCCGTCATTAGTTTGCGCCTGCCCAACCCAAGTTACAACTCACAAGATAAGGTCAAGCTGGTAACCCCAGAGGTTCAAGGGCTCACCAATTCCCTGGTTGGTGATGGGCTTAGCACCTATTTTGACGAAACCCCTGCCATTGCCAAGCGGATCATGGATAAAGCCCTCTTGGCACAACGGGTTCGGGAAGCGGCAAGGAAGGCAGCCGAAAATATCCGGCGCTCCAACAGCATGGACACCTTTGGCCTTCCCGGAAAGCTACAAGACTGCGTCAGCAAGAATCCAGCCGAATGTGAGCTGTTCTTGATGGAAGGAGACTCCGCAGGAGGCTCCGCCAAAGGAGCTAGAGACCGCAGAACCCAAGCCCTCTTGCCTCTGCGCGGAAAGATTCTTAACGTCGAAAGAGCCCGCATCGATAAGGCCCTTGATAATAATGAAATTCAATCCCTCATTGCTGCCCTTGGGGTGGGATTTGACCTCAGCCTTGGCCGAAAGCAAGCCGATGACGAAGACTCTGACAGTGCAGAAAACCAGCCTGAATTAGAATTTACAACCCCCATTGCAGAAGAAAAGAACGGCAATGGCCTTCATCACTTCAAAAGCGCTAAAAAAGAGAAGACTCGTGATAGAGAAGTCGAATTCGATATCACCAAGCTTCGCTACAACAAAATCATCCTGATGACGGATGCTGACGTTGATGGCGAGCATATCCGCACCCTCTTACTGACCTTTTTCTACCGGTATATGAAACCACTGGTCATGAACGGACACATTTACCTTGCTCAGCCGCCGCTGTTTGTTGTAAAAGTTGGCGCCAACGAACGCTACTATGCGATGACAATTGAAGAGCGAAACGAAATCATCAAAGGCCTGAAAAAGAAAAACTACAGCGTAACCCGCTTTAAAGGTCTTGGCGAAATGAACGCAGAAGAGCTTGATGAAACTACTATGAACCCCAGCAAGAGAAAGCTTATTCAAGTGGTAGTTGATCCTGAATTTGAAGGCGAAGTAGAGAAAATGTTTAGCCGCCTGATGGGCGATAAAGTGGAACCAAGAAGAGAATTTATTGAGGCCCACGCTCGCCAAGCCGGCAATGTTGACTGGCACTACTAACTTCGGCTTATAATCATTGAGGGCCAATTGGCAATCTTATGAGATCGGCTAGATGCTGGCTTCAATCTTATAAGATTGGTTGGACTAATGTCTATAAACAACAAACCGCTTCCCCCTGAACAGGATCCCTTTGCCCCCACCCGCAAGCATTGGCTTGTTGACGCCATCATAGACCCTCGCTCGGCACGGTTAGACCGCCCCTTAACCTACCTTTCCAATTGTGAATTGGCACCTGGTCAGGCCATTATTGTTCCCGTAGGCAAAAAAGATGGGCTGGCCTTTGTGCTGACTTGTCAGCCCGCCCCCGATCAAACCGAAGGCGTCCTTCACCGCCATATCATCGATCAAATAGAAGGAATCTCCATTCCCCCATCCCTTTTTGAACTTGCAAAGTTCATTTCCGAAGAATCCTTATGCTCGCTAAGCGTAGCCCTAGGTGCCGCAATCCCGGCTGGAATGAGAGACCGCCTTGCCACAACCTGGACCCTTGTCACCGGCGCAGCCCCGAGCAAACCTAAGAAACGTGACTTTCAGTTGAGGCCCGATAGCGAAATGAAATTGCCGCCCCTCCAAGCCCAGGTTCTAGACATATTAGAAGCGGAGGGTGGCCAAATCGTAGAAAAGAAGGGTCACAAGTGGGAGCCAGGCACGCTCAGAACCCTGCTCACCCTCAGCAAAGCAGGGCTAGTCACAAGAAAGCTCACCTTTGTAGAACTCACTGAGTCTAGAAGCCAAGACAAACTTTGGGCGCTCAACCCAAACGAAGCCATCATTGAGACGTTTTTAAGAAACGAATCCAAACGCAAACCGGCCCAAGCTCTCGCCCTCATTTCGATCCAACAGTCTCACGTTAATGAGGGCCGCCCCGAGTTCACAAGCAGCGACATCAAAGCCATGGCTGGGGTAACCGATGCGGTCATCAAGTCTTTGGCCAGCCAGCAGCTTTTGGTAGAAATAACTCGGCAAGAAAGCTTTCCTCAATCCGAGCCTCCAAGCCCCAATGCCAGCCAATCCAAGGCCATTGCTGCCATTACCGCGGCAGTTAAAAAAAGAAAATTCCAATCCTTTCTTCTATTTGGGGTGACCGGCAGCGGAAAGACCGAAGTGTATCTGCGAGCCGCCTCCCAGGCTCTTCATGCAGGAAGACAGGTGCTGTATCTTGTTCCCGAAATTGCCCTTGCTGCCCAGTCTATTGGCAGAATCCGAGAGAGATTTGGCGACCGCGCCACCGTCCTTCACAGTGATCTCACCGCAACCGAGCGGTTGAATAATTTTCACAAAATCAGAACGGGCAAGGCTCCCATCGTGCTGGGAGCAAGGTCGGCTCTGTTTGCCCCCTTAGACAACATCGGGCTGATCATCCTTGATGAAGAGCATGATGGAGCCTACAAGCAAGACGTTGAACCCCGATACCATGCAAAGCTTGCCGCTCAAAAGCTTGCCCAAATCCATCAGTGCCCCCTAGTCTTGGGTTCCGCAACTCCGTCGATAGAAACTTTCTATGAAGCAGAAACTGGCAAAACCACCTTTTTAGAAATGCCCCACCGCGCCGCCGAAGCAGAACTGCCGGAGGTCAAAATTGTCGATCTCACCGAAGGGTATCGACAGCATCATCCTAAGATCATCAGCCCTGCCCTTGCCGAGCTTCTTGCCGAAACCCTTGCAAGCGGAGACCAGGTCATTTTGTTCCTCAACCGAAGGGCCTATACCCCTTTTATGCTATGCCGAGACTGTGGCAGAAGGTGGACATGTCCCCGCTGCTCGGTGACCTTGAGCTATCACAAACACGAAAAAACCCTGAAGTGCCACCACTGCGGCCATGTTGAGATCCCCCCCGAGCAATGCCCCGATTGTGGAAATAGCCGAATCGCTCCGGTTGGCCTTGGCACCGAAAAGGTTGAAGAGGCGGTCAGAGAACTCCACCCCGAGGTCAGCATTGCCAGACTGGACCGTGATTTCACAGCAAAAAAGGGAGCTTTAGAGGCTATTCTTGCTTCTTTCCGAAGCGGAGAAACCCAAATCCTCGTCGGAACTCAGATGGTTGCCAAGGGACTCGATTTCCCCGGTGTGACCCTTGTTGGAGTTATAGCTGCTGATACTTCCATCAACCTGCCCGACTACAGAAGCAGCGAAAGGGCCTTTCAACTGCTATCGCAGGTTTCTGGCAGAGCGGGAAGAGGCAAAAAAGCGGGCCGAGTTGTTATTCAAACCTTTCAGCCGTCTCATCCCTCCGTTCTTTGTGCCCAAACTCATGAATACAGAAGCTTTTACGAAATCCTAAAGGCAGAACGCATGGCGTCAAGTTATCCACCGTTCGTGCGGATAGTCAATGTAGTCTGCTCTGGAGAAGACAAGACTAAGGTTGAACTGAAATCTTTAGAATTAGCCGAAAAACTTCAATCTTTCGGTGAAGTGCTGGGCCCCGCCGATTGCGCTATTGAACGAATTCGCGATCGGTGGAGGCGCCATGTTTTTATTAAAATCCCTCCCAGTCAACCGATCGGCCCCCTCAAAGAACTGGTTCCCATCTATCCAGACAAAGCCGTCAGCGTGGTGTTTGACGTTGACCCTAATTCTATGATGTAATTTCCACCAAGACCGAACTTCAGGCAAAGGAAAAGGGCTGGTGGACTAATCCACCAGCCCATTAAGTTACAGGCTTACTTGCCAGCCGAGGCAGGAGGAGTTCCTGCTCCCGGAGTTGTCTGACCAGTTGCAGCACCACCCATCTGAACATTGTGCTTCTTTTGCCCGACTCCAACCAAACCTGGCGGCGGTGCCGCATTAGGTCCGTTAGGAGCACCTGGTGCCATCGGTGGTTGACTCATGACATTCTTGAGCTTCGCTTTTTGATCAGCGCTCATGTCAGAGCTACAACCAATGATCAGGAGACCTAAACAAAGAATGGCAAAGGCACTGGCGAACTTCACTCGATTAAGACCCCGATGGCCAGAAGGCCTTGATTGCCAATTGAGTGCCATTGTTGATCGGAACCGTCGTCCCCATCAGCTGCCGCCATGGAGTTACACTTACGTGACCATCTGTTCCAGCCCACACCGTGATGCCGGTTGGGAGTTGAGTTGGATTACCGATAATGCTTTGACTGCTGCTTAAGCCGGGGAACCAGCCTGCCGATGGCCCATCACTTGCGTTTTTACGACCCATGGGCCCGCAAATCGTTGCATCGGAGCCATAAGTGTTGTATACCGAAGCACCCCAATAGAGGTCAAAATTGTCAGGCGTATCATTGTAGTTGCCCCAGTCTCCATATCCGCCGACGTTCTCCCACATAAAGTCATAGGTGCCAGATTGGGCAACCATAACCTGATCAGCTGGCCTTGCCACTGCGGTTGAGGATAATGAAGGAACTCCACCCTGAACATAGGCATACTCTGACCAAATGGTATTGCCAGGTGCTCCAGATGGTCGAAGAACACCACCAATTCCGTCGTAGTACCAGAAGTTGCCACCCGTCATTTGGGCGCCAAGCGTTTGGGTTCCAAAGCGGAAGTCATCAGGGCTGGTTGTCAGTTGAGAGTCAATTCTCTCTGGTGGCATTCCCCAAAGCCCATAAAGAGCCATGGCGGTACCTGCCTGCCCGCTAGTGGCATCGGCTAGGCTGATCGGCCCAGTTGGGTCTAGAAGTAGTTGCCAACTCTTCATGTACGGTTGCTCTAAGTATGAAAATGGCATCTCCGCCCAGCTATTTGGCAAAAAGCTTACAACTGGGGAAAAGTAGTCGTCATTATCAGACTCGTACATGATTTGTCCCAAAGAAATTTGCTTAGCGCCACTAATAGCAACTGCACCTTTTGCAGCTTGTTTGGCCTGAGCAAATACAGGAAAGAGGATAGCAGCCAAGATCGCAATGATAGCGATCACGACGAGAAGTTCGATCAGAGTGAAAGCTGACTTTCTCATAATGTTTGCCTCTATTCAGTTTTTCAAGAATCGCCCTAAACGCTTTGCAATCAACGGCGATTGACTATCGAAATGGCACGGACCGAGATTCCGTGTATTCGCATTATAACACGGTTGTTAACTTATGTGATGGTGTTTGGCACTTTCTTTGCAAACTGTTTGAACCTTTCCTTCAGGGCAGGTTGGTGATGAGTCTTTTTTGCCGGTTTTTGATACCCTTTGGCCCCTGATTGAGTGCCCCCTTGTATTGACACTTTGCACCTACAAATAACGGATGATAACAAATAAACTCACCGAAGCCAGCATCGCCCAAACCGCAATTCCCTGGGCTAGGGGCCTCCACCCAACTTTGCGGATGGCAGCCAAAGACAAATTAGCACCAATGAATAGCAAAGTCAGGTTGAGACCCATAGTCGAAGCCGCTCCAATCCAATTTTGATGAGCAATCCACGGCACAAATGTCCGCGCCACCGAAGCCAGCAAGAAAAAGCCAATGAACCAAGGAATCGCCAGTTTTGCCCTTGATTCTTCGTGCTTCGTCTTGAGGTGATGCCAATGCCTAGCCCCCAAAGCCACCGGAACGATCCAAAGCGACCGCGAGAGTTTGACGGCAGTGGCAACCTCTAAAGACCGAGGTCCATACACCTTTGCCGCTCCCACAACGCTAGAAATATCATGGATTGCAACACCCGCCCAAGTGCCAAATTGAGTTTGCCGAAGCCCAAGGGCATGCCCTATTGCCGGAAAAGCAAGCAAAGCCACCGCGTTTAACAAAAACACGGTTCCAATCGCCACGCTCATGTCTGCTTCGGGGGCATCAATCACCGAGCCAACCGCGGCAATGGCAGAGCCCCCACAGATTGCAGTGCCAACCGAGATCAAAATCGCAGTCCGCTCATGCAGCTTCAGCCACTTGCCAAGATAAGAACCTAAGATCAAAGCTGCTGTGATCGTCCCAAGCGCAAACCCAAAACCGTGCAATCCGGCTTTAAGAACTCCGGCTAAATCCATCCCAAACCCCAGCAGCACAACCGATAACTGCAAAAAAATCTTAGCCGACTTTTGGGTCCAAGCTGGTTTTGGATTTCCAATCAAAATGGCAAAGATCGAGCCCGCGATTAAAGCGGTAGGCGGGCTTGCATAGCTAGAGAGTGCCCAAAGGGCTAAGATTCCAAGCCCCCCAAGTTTCCACCAATCTTTTGTCAGCAGGCTTGCATGACTAGGGTTAACTTCTATCTGATCCACAATACTTATGTACCAAGTTCCTAATCATAAGTACAATTCGATTTTTTACTGTATAACATAAGGTATTCTTATGCAAAGAAGAACACTAGAAATCTTTTTGGCAGTTTTAGAGAGGCAAAACCTAACCCAAGCCTCCGATGACCTAGACCTCTCTCAGCCTGCCGTCTCATTGGCAATCAAGGGGCTAGAGCAAGAATTAGGCGATCTGCTCTTCGAGAGAAGCCGCAAAGGTGCCATACCAACCCAGGCGGCAAAAGCTCTTGCCCCCCATGCCAAGGAAGTTGTTGCCGCTTACCGATCCCTGCAAGAAGGGTTTGCAGCTTGGAAAGGTGCCGAAGTGGGAACCTTGACCATTGCAGCAAGCACAACCGTCGGTCAGTACCTGCTGCCAATCCATGCCGCTAAGTTTCAGACCCGTCATCCCATGATTCAGTTTGAAATTCGAACCGGAAATACCCAAGATGTCATCACTGCCTTGCTGGACCGAAAAGCCGATCTTGGCTACATCGAAGGACCGCTGCAAAGCAAGGACTTTGTCAAAAAGAGAATTGCCTACGATGAACTTGTCATTGTTTGCAGCGCCAAGCATTTGTGGGCAAAACGCACCGAGGTGACTGCAGACGACTTTCTACCGATGCCCATGATCCGCCGAGAAAAGGGCAGTGGTACTCAATCCTTTATTGAATCAAAAATGAACTCCTTGGGCTATAAGTTCAAACCGGGCCCCGTACTCGACCGCACGGAAGGAATCAAAGGACTCCTGATCTCTGGGTTTGGATATTCGATCATGACGATGAAATCGGTGGAAGCGGAAGTCCAATCTGGGGTCCTTAGAGTCATTGATTGTGATGGATTTCCGCTTCGACGCCCTTTGACAAGGCTATGGTTAAAATCCGGATCACTCTCTCCTCTTGCCGCTCAATTCCTTAAAGAGTCAGAAGGACTTTAGTTGACCCTGCAATTCCGAGAACATAAATCCCACCTAATCCTAAGGACTTGAGTACCCTTGACCTATGGTTCTGGGGCTCTTCCTATTAGCCGCAACTTTTTGCCTTCATCTTCCTACTGCCATTGACGATCCAACTGTTCATCGGGACGCGGCGAGGGGGTCTGTACAGTCCGACTTTCAGGTTCGGCCCTATGCAGGAATGGTCATCAACCTTAGCACCCAAATCAAGCCTGGCACTTACCACCTTGGGGCAAGCCCTGCCGGGGATGAAACAGACCCCGCGGTTGTGAAAAAAGAAAGCCCTGTGATTCTGATTCAAGGCAACGGCATCACCGCCAACTTCAATAAGGTTGTCCTTGCCGGATCAAGCGCCTCAACACCGCCTGATCAAAGGCACGGGATCGCGGTCATCATCAAGGGCAACAACAATACGATCATTGGCCTCCGCGCCAAGGGGTACAAAATCGGGATTTTGGCAGAAGGCTGCAAGAACCTGCACCTCATCCATTGCGATCTCAGCGACAACTGGAAGCAGCATTTGCTTTCCACCCCACAAAAAGAGGATCTCAATGACTGGCAAAGCTATCATCACAATGAACACCATGAGTGGCTGAGATATGGCGCCGGCATCTACCTGGACGGCTGTAGCCACTTCTCTGTACAGGAATGTACAGTCAAACGCGGCCAGTGCGGCCTGATGATCAACAAAGGAACCTACGGCGAGGTTCTCAATAATAATTTTTCCTTTAACAGCGGGCTCGGAATCGGGCTCTACCGCTCAAGCTACAACCGGATCACAAACAACAAAGTGGATTGGGATGTGCGCGGATACAGCTGGAATAACTACTACCGTGGGCAAGATTCGGCTTCAATCTTGGTCTTTGAGCAATGCATGGATAACCTAGTTGCCTACAATTCGATGGCCCAAGGCGGTGACGGTCTGTTTTTATTTGCCGGATTTCACACCTTGGATACCGGCGACGGCGGATGCAATGGCAACGTGTTTGCGTTCAATGACGTCAGCAGCGCGATTACAAACGGGCTCGAGGCAACCTTTAGCCAAAACAGCTTTATCGGAAACCTCGCGCTTCAATGCTGGCATGGCATGTGGGGAGGCTATAGCTATGATTCTAGAATCTCCGGAAATATCTTCGGATTTTCCAGCACCGGCATTGCCATTGAACATGGCTCCAATAACTCGATTGATCAAAACACCTTCATCGGATGCCGAAAGGCGATCCACCTATGGGCATTCCCACCAACCGGCATGCCCGCCCCCTACCTTCAAGCCCACCCATCCCTCTCTGAGAACCCTCAGATTGACGGCAACCAGTTTGACAACTGCACCGCGCAGCCCATCACCCTCCAGAACACCTCCAATACAGAGGCGTCTCAAAATACCATTCACTCCCTTACGGGTTCCATTGACCACTGGATTCTAGCCGGCCCCAAATCTCAGCCGATCAAGCAATCGAACAACCGGTTTATCCATTCCAACCTTGCACCCCAAACGCCTGCCCTCAAGGCGTTCCTTGCCGGCTCAACCGAGTATGAAGGCAACATGGCCGCGGAAGTGAACTCTCTCAATTGGGATCCCATCAAACATCCCATTCCAAACCTAGCCATTGCCGATCCAACTCGGCCAGGACACAATGTCTTGCCCCCCAAAAATGGGATTGACCCTTATTTGGGTGGCTATTCCTATCGCGGACGAAGGTACGTCATGATCGGCCCATGGGGCCCCTATGACTTCACCAGACCCAAGTTCTTGTACCTTGGTGAAGACGAAAAATCGAGAACTTTTCGGTTTCAAACTCTAGGACCCAAGGGGAGATTTGTGCTGAAATCCGTATCAGGTGGAAATGTTGTTTCTGCCGTCTACGGTGATATCGGAAACGTCGTTTCGATCAAGGCCACCCCCTCTGCCTTTAATTCCATCCAGATCCATGCCGTCTTTACCGGCTCTGCGTCTAGAGATTCATTTGGCAACCGAATTCCCAAGAACACTCCCGTCTCTTTTGCTGCCAATCTAGAAACCTCCAATATTCCGTGGACTGCTTACTACTACCTTTATGGGCCCGACACCGATCCTTTAGTCCACCCCCGCAACTTCAGCCAGCTATTGCGGTCCAACCCTGTTGCCAAGCAAAACCTGACCAAGATCAGCTTCATCAACCACAGTGATTGGGCACCTGGAGTTCGCGCCGACCATTATGTGATCGTTGCCGTTTCCAAAATCAACTTACCCTCTGGCACTTACCATGTTGAGCTGACCGTTGATGATGGCGGAAAGCTGATTGTAGACAACCAACCTGTGCCGCTTTACGATGATCAAGGCAAAATTGCCAATCCCTTCCGATACCAAGGTGCAACCACCTATCACGCCAATATCCGCCTAAGCCGTGGCTTGCACGAGTTTAAGATTGTCTACTTTCAAATTGATGGCGGGCGCACCTTGCAGTTCCAGATTTCTCCGCCGTCTGGCTCTCCTCATTAGATAGAACCATGAGCAGCAAAAGGAGCAAGCACTCCATCCTAAGCCAGAAATCGGGACACGCACGGGTACGATCTTAAGCGGGATTCGGATGGATATTAAAGAAATACTTGATCTATTGCCTCACCGTTATCCGATGATTTTAGTCGATCGGGTTGAAATTACCGAGCCCGGCAAAAAATGCTGGGGGATCAAAAACGTCACGATCAATGAGCCCTTTTTTCAGGGCCACTACCCGGGGTTCCCGATCATGCCCGGAGTCCTTATTGTTGAATCAATGGCTCAGGTCGGAGCCGTCCTCTTGCTTTCTACCCCTCCTTATGTCGGAAAAGCGCCCCTTATTGGTGGCATTGATGAAGTAAAGTTCAGACGCCCCGTCGTACCCGGAGACCAGCTAAAAACCGATATTGATGTCCTCTGGGTCCGCAATGGAATTGGTAAGTGCAAAGCGGTTGGAACCGTGGACGGCGAAGTGGTGGCTTCTTTCTTCATGACCTTTGTCATCAAGGATTTGGGAACGTAGACCTTGTCAAAAATTCACCCCCTTGCCTATGTAGACCCAAGCGCAATTGTTGCTGATTCGGTAACAGTGGGCCCCTTTGTCCACATCCAATCTGGGGTTGTCATTGGTGCCGATTGCATCATCGAATCTCATGCCACCTTGGTTTCTGGCACAACTTTAGGAGAAAGAAACATTGTGGGGCAAGGATCGATCTTGGGTGGAGACCCTCAGGACCGCAAGTACCACGGTGAATCGACCTTCCTAAACGTTGGCAGCGACAACATTTTTAGAGAATTTGTAACTATCCACCGTGGAAGTGGCGAAGGCACTGCAACGACCATTCACAACAAGTGCTTTATCATGGGCTACTGCCATATTGGCCACAATTGCACGATTGAAGATGAGGTGACGATTGCCAACTATTCGGGGGTCAGCGGTCATGCCACCCTCGAAGCCCTTGCCAACATTGGTGGCATGACCGGCATCCACCAATATGCAAGGATCGGAAAAGTCGCCATGGTGGGAGGCATGTCTCGCATCGTTCAAGATGCACCACCCTTCATGATTACGGAAGGCAACAATCAGACGGTTTATGACATCAATGCCATCGGTTTGAGGCGCATTGGGGTGACTCCGGAGCGCAGAATGGCCCTACATCGGGCATGCAAACTGCTTTACAAGTCCCAATTGGGCCTCAGCAACGCGATTGACATCGTAAAGCAAGAAGTTCCCATTACCGAAGAAGTGGATTACCTCTTAAAGTTCGCGGCTAGAAGGTTCCAAGGCAAAAATGGCAGGGGTGATCAGCCCTGATTCCATGGATGAGTCTCGAGTCTTTATAAGCGCAGGCGAAGCGTCTGGTGATGCCCTCGGCGGTGCCCTGACCGCGGCTCTAAAACAACTTGACTCTACCCTTAGATTTGAAGCGATCGGTGGAGTTTCCCTCGCCAATCAGGGGGTGCAAATCGTGGCCAATTCTAAAAATTGGGGTGCAATCAGCGTGCTCGAGTCACTCCACGTGGCGCCGCGGGTGATTCAAGGCTTTCGTAAGGCAAAAAGAGCCTTGCAGCAAGGCGATCCCGGCCTTTTGATTGCCATAGACTTTGGATTTGTCAATGTCCGCCTTATTCAATTTGCCAAGGCATTGGGATGGAAAACTCTCTATTTTATGCCTCCTGGCTCTTGGAATCGGGCCAAGTTTGAAGCTCTCCAAACAGAGAATCAAGCCCATCTTCCCCGATATGCCGCCTTTTCCGATGCGATTGTCACCCCTTTTGAGTGGTCCTACCACTTTTTGCAAAAATGCGGGACCAACGCGTATTGGTTTGGCCATCCCCTCAAGCAGCTTCTCGGCAATGCCTTGATCCCTCGCCTCGAGGATCGCACCGCCGGAGTTGCCTTCTTGCCTGGAAGCCGAGACCACGAACTCAAAATCAATTTGCCGATCTTCGCCAGTCTTGCCAAAAATTGCCCGAGTTCGACCCTCGTTGTAGCCCCCAATTTGAACTTCAACCGGATTGAAAGCGCCTGGAGGAAACAACTGCCAAACCCCGATCAGCACCAAGTAGTTCAGGGTTTTGCGATCCAGGTCCTCTCTTCCGCAAGCGCAGCCGTCGTTTGCTCTGGCACCGCTGCCTTGGAGGCCGCACTTTGTCAATGTCCACACCTTGTCATGTATAAGTTTTCTAAGCAAGCATTGTTAGAAGCAAGGCTCTTGGGGTTCAAAAAGCCTCAGTTTATTGGGTTGGGCAACATTATTTTAGGGAGGTTGGCTTTTCCAGAATATGTACAAGATGATGCCACTGAACATGCACTTACTCAGGGACTTGATCAACTCTTAACCGATCATCAAGAGCGGCAGAGTCAGCTAAAAGCATGTCAAGAGGTCATGGCTGCCTTAGGTGGAAACCAAGCCATAAATCAGACCGCAGAACTTGCCTACAACCTCCTTAAAGGCGTGGCTAGCCCAACTCGATAACAAATCCATGGCCTAGCCAGCCGTTCTGCTGCCCTTAATTACGACTAAGTTGCAAAGTTCAAGGGGCGTTACCTGCTAAACTTAACAGGAGCATGAGTTTTTCAGCAAGACTAGGTTCAGATGATTTAACTGTGGAGGCAGGTGCAACAACTCCTCTTTCCATTGAAATCACGAACAAAGGCGAAGCCTCAGCCCAATTTGAAATTACAATTGAGGGGATTGACCCCGAATGGACCGCGATACCGGTTCCGCTTGTTACGATTGCGGCAGGAGAAACTCAGGTCGAGAAGATCTTTTTCAAGCCCGCAAGGAGGGCAGAAAGCGCAGCCGGAAGCTACCCTTTCCTCCTTAAACTCAGAAGCTTTGAATCCAACGAAACCCGCACCCTCCAAGGCGCGCTGCAAATCAAGCCCTATCACCAGATTAACCTGGATATTGAACCCAAAAAGGGGTTTGTTGGCACCCTTAGAAACGAGAATGACTTTGATCTGACCCTGATCAATCTTGGCAACAGCAAACATACCTTTAAGGTTTTTGCGGGCGATCCCGAAGACAGCTGCCTTTATGAATTTGAATCCGATCAGGTTGATTTGGGGCCCGGCCAAGAAAAAAACATAGGCCTAAACATCGTTGCTAAAAAGAGGAAGTTCCTTTCTGGCAAATTAGTAGGATTTGGCGTCACCGCCAGAAGCAACGAGCAGCCAAGCGTGATTGCTACTGCCCAGGGCCAGTTAGAAATCAAACCGTTTATCAATGTTGCCACCCTCATTGCTGTCCTCTTGATCTTGTTTGTAGGCGCCCTTTGGTTTGCCCTCATTCCTAAGCCGCCCGCCTTTAACCTGAGTGTGAGCCGAAGCCAGGCTCTGGTTGGTCAACCTTTGACCATAAGTTGGACTCCTGCCACGTCCAAGGAAAATGTGGTGATTTACGCTCAAGATGGGCAAATTTACAGTAGCAGCGGCGCGGCTGGAATGACAACATTTACTCCGGTTGCCCCCGGTTCTGTGCAAATCCGAGGCTATGCGGTTGTTGATGGTAAACGCAGCGCGGAAGAAACTTTTATGATCACCGTGCAATCGCCGCCGGTTGTGCTTCCTCCCAAAATACTGGAGTTTAGGTTAGATTCCAACACCCTAACTTTCGGCCAGCCTTTTACAATCCATTACAAAGTAGAAAACGCAACTAAGTTAATGCTCCTTCCGGTTGGCAAGGCCCTTGATCCAACTTTAGACGAAATTCAAATCACCGCCGATAACCTGCAGACCAAGTCCTACACTCTGGTTGCCAGCAACGCAAATGGCCAAATCGACAAGCTGAAGATTCCGGTGAAGGTCACCCAACCCAGTCAGGCTAAGATCATAGCCTTCACCGCCGACCCCACGCAATTGAGCTTGCCGGGATCGGTGAATATCAGCTGGCAGGTCAATGATAAAGCGGTCCGAGTCGAGCTCAGTTCCAACGGTTTGACCCAAGTAGAACAGCCGTCTGGATCGGTGGTTGTGAACCTAGCCAAGACTTCCACTTTTACCCTGACTGCCTACGACGAAGAGGGCCTCACCTCATCCAAAACAATTAAAGTTGTTGTCAAACCGCCTCCACCAGTCAATCCGCCGCTTCAGCCAGGACAGCAAACCACAACCGGAGATTCCGGAGGGTCTGGCGGCGCGGTTGGCGATTCTTCAGGCTCTGGAGCAACCGGTACAACCCCGCCCTAGGGCTGGTTGACTCTCATTCTTCGATTTCTTAATATATGTCTACCGACCAAAAGCCTTTAGCCCTCATCTCCGTCTTAGATAAAACCGGCATTGAAGCCTTTGCTGCCGCTCTTGTTCAAAAAGGGTTTGAAATCCTGAGCACGGGAGGCACCGCCAAAAAGCTTCGAGAATCTGGAATAGAAGTTACGGATGTCTCTGCCCACACCGGATTTCCAGAAATGCTGGATGGCAGGGTCAAAACCCTTCACCCAAAAATCCATGGTGGACTTCTTGGAGACACAAGAAGCCAGTCTCACCGAGAACAGCTTCACGCTCACTCCATACCTTCCATACAAGTTGTTGCCATCAACTTATACGCTTTTGAAGCCACCATAGCAAAGCCTCACACCTTTGAAGAAGCTATCGAAAACATCGATATCGGAGGGCCAGCCATGATTCGATCAGCCGCTAAAAATCACGCCAATGTCTACGTTGCGGTTGACCCCCTAGATTACGACTTGATTCTCGCCGCGTTGGAAAGTAGCTCCGGCGACGTCCTCAAGAAACAGTTGGCAGCAAAGGCTTTCCGCCACACCGCTTTTTACGACTCCGTCATTGGTCGGTATCTCACCGAAGTCACCGATGGCTGTCCACTAGAATCAGAAACCTACACCCTGGGCTTTCGCCGCAAAATGACCTTTCGCTACGGAGAAAACCCTCACCAAGCCGGTGCCCTTTTTGAAGATCCGCTTGCCTTAAGGCAAGGGCAGCTCGGACTCGCTCAGTCCACAAAGCTGTGGGGCAAAGAGCTGAGCTACAACAACGTCAACGATGGTGCCGCCGCGTGGGAATTGGTGGGGGATTTGCCTCCTAACTCATGCGCAATCATTAAGCATGGCAACCCCTGCGGAGCCGCCAGTGCCGAATCGGCTGCTGAAAGCTACCGTCTGGCACGAGCCAGCGATCCCATTTCTGCATTTGGAGGTATCGCCGCGTTTCATGGCGTTTTTGACAAGAATACTGCCGAAACTGTAACGGAAAAGGGTAATTTTTTAGAGGTCATCCTTGCCGAGCATTTCACTCAGGATGGGTTAGATGTCATTCAAAACCGCTCGGGTTGGGGTCAAGACGTCCGCTTGCTCCAAGCCCAAATCCCGTCCTCTTCACCAACCTTGGACTTAAAAACGATTCGAGGAGGCGCCATCTTACAAACTGGAGACGAAGAGCCTAGCCAGGCGGAATGGAAGGTTGTAACAAAGCTTGCCCCAACTGAGGAGCAGTTTGTGGCCCTGCGATTTATCTGGAAGGTGATCCCTCACATTCGGTCAAATGCCATTGCAATCGGAACTCACAACCGACTGCTTGGAGTCGGGGCTGGGCAAATGAACCGTGTCCAATCGGTCCGCCTAGCCATTGAGCAGGCTGGCAACGCCGCAGAGGGTGCGGTTCTTGGCTCCGACGCATTTTTCCCATTTCCTGATTCCATCATCACCGCTGCCCAAGCCGGAATCAAGGCGATTATTCAGCCCGGTGGAAGCAAAAAGGATCCCGACGTTGTCGCCGCCGCTGATGAGTTTGGCATCGCAATGGTTATGACCGGAATTCGCCACTTCCGCCACTAAATCTCTTGTAAACTGCCAATTCCCGCAAGAAGTCTACTGGTAAGCAAATGGTGCCAGCCACCAAGTTAAGATTTATTGGCGGGACTCTTATCCTTTTTGCCGCCACTTTTGGCGGCAACATGAGGAGGAGAGTTGGCAGGACCGCCCATGGCAAAAGGCGATCTTGGGATCACGGTAGCTCCCGACGCCTCTTCTTTCTTGATTGCGTCCTTAACCATTTGCTGGTCGCTGGGTCCGCCACAGCTGATCACCCCGCGGATAACAAGGCCAAGGGCGATGGCGGCAACACCGCCGCCGATCCACGTCTTCATCGATCAAAACCTCCTAAAATACCCATAGCAGACTCAACGGCATCAACCGATTTCCCCCTCATAGAAATCATCACGTTCTTCAATCCTTAGCCTAAAAGGTGGGCAGCGCCACCCAAAGCTAGTCAATATCATTTTGGTGGACTCTGTAGTAGGCTTATTTCTTTCCGCCGATCATGGTTGTGCCTTTAGCGCCAGTTGCTGGCGCGGAACTAGCCGGTCCGCCCTGAGCAAAAGGTGACTTGGATATCACGGTTGCGCCGGAAGCCTCTTCTGCTTTAACAGCCTGACTTTGTGCTTCCTTGTCGTTTTGGCCGCATCCTTCAAGCCCCAACAGGGTCATGCCTAGGCATGCAATCCCCACCGCTACGATAAATCTCTTGTTTTTCATCTTGTTCTCCTTATGGAAATGAGGGTGCGGAGCGGCTTTTGCCGCTCCGCCGAATTGTGGCAGATGCTTAATTTCTCACTGGTCGTAGGTGAGATACTTCATGTACCAGCGGCCAGTGGAATCCTGTTGGACAACGGTCTGAAGGTTCAGCGGCTCATACTTGGCATGACCATCGCTGAACACATAGTTAGAACCAACTGTGTGATGCCGATAGGTGCCTTCGCAGCCAAACGCGATTCCAATAGCCGGTCCGCCGACAAGCGCGCTCACGACTTCAGTTGTACCATCGCCACCAACCGCCGCTTCTGCCGGTCGGCTAATCGCGGTTGTACTTAGGGATTGATAGGTCTCAGGGCCGCTGGCACCGTAAGGAATCGTCCAACCGGATCCTGGGAAGTTAAAGTAAGGATTGGTAGCTGCTGTTCCATATGCCATGTCAGGCTCGCTATTGATTGCAAATGCAATTCCATAGTTAGATAGGTAGCCATTGGGATCAACGGTTGTATCGGGAGGGACCCAGCCAGTAGAGGCACTACCTGGAGTTCCATTTCCATCGCAATTCGCCTGGTCCATTGCGTAGGCTAACCTCGCCGAACTGAAAGAGGGGCAGAACAAAATGCCCGTATTCTTCATGTAGGGCTGGATTGTTTGAGTCCAAACCGTTCCAAGTTGAGTGCCAGGAGCCGGATTGGGCCAAGTCCCAACCGGCATTACCGGATAGACGGTTCCGTAAAGGTCGCTTTGATCCCAGGCCACCATTTGGTCGTCACTGTCCGTGGAATACATAACCATCGCGAGGCCAATTTCTTTGTTGTTGCTGACGCAAACGATAGCCTTAGCGGCTTCTTTAGCTTGAGCAAATACAGGGAAAAGGATGGCGGCGAGAATCGCGATAATCGCGATCACGACGAGGAGTTCGATCAGCGTAAACGCTTGCGTAACTTTCTTCATAGAATTACCTTGTGGTAGGGCGCAACTCGCCCTTAAAACACACACTACATTATACACACTTTTTTGCGTTTTTAGACAAAGAATTGTTTGTGACTTAAAATATTGTTCAGCTATTGAAGCCCCTGGACCTAGGCTTTCCGGGCAAACAATGTTTAACTGTTTAAAAAAGGAAATCAAACTGACTGAAATACGGGGGATGAGACCCCAGCCATCAGCGCCAAGCAGACTGAACCGAGACCGCGTAAACTTGAGGGAATGATTTTTCCCTGTGTGCCGGTCCCTCTTCTGATCGCACAAACACCTCAACCTCAAACCCATCCCCGATACACTTTCCGAGACATCCCCATAGAAAGACCGGCCTACAACTTTGGCATTTTCTATGGTCAGGCCAAGCAGTTTCTTGGCTCTCAAGAAAGACGAAACATTGCCGGCGTCTTTTGGGCATACAGCCAAGAATTTGACCGATTTCGGTTCCGAGGCTACCCAGCCACATTTCACATTGAATTTGCCCTTGATGCAAGCCACGGATACGGAGCCAGCACTTCGGTAGGAACCTACGCCCCCAATGATCGAGTTGGCTTTAGCATCATGCCCATGCTCCGCTGGCGAGGCCGGCCCAAGCATCACATAGGCCTGCTTTTTGGACTTGGTTTTGGCCTCTATTTTTCCGACCCCACTGCCGACCTCAATAGCGCCGTCAGCACTCAGCCCACCCTGGATATTGGCCTCTACAATTCAACCGGCAGGGACGAGTGGCAGGTCTTTTTGCGATGGCGACATGCCAGCAACGGAGGGACAAAAAAACCAAACGATGGGCAAAACGCCTTTTTGATCGGCATTGGATATCGGTACGCACCTTAACAAGATTGTGGCTCACCGCCAATTGGCTTAAAAGCAGGCTTAAAGAGCGCCCTCAATAATTTGGCTAGGCTGAACCCGTAGCCTTGTTGCATGCTCCAAGTCTCGGGGGCGAATCACACCAATCAATTCAGTACCTGCAAAATGAACCCCACGCTTAGCTGCTTCTTCCTCAACATAATCAATGATTGGATCAATCGGGGTGAAGTCAGGCAGAGTCACATTCATGCTGACCTGAGACATCTCGCGGCTGGCAAGGGCAAACCCAAGAGCCCGAACACCAAGAAAGCGATTGTCGCCCGATTTCCGAAGCGCCCTTATTTTTTGGGCAACAACCTGAGCCGCCAGAGGGCTTGGACTATCCAAATTCACATTCAGGGCAATCAAAAACCCCCGCACACCGAGCACTGCCGCCCCCAATCGAGGATGAACCTGATCTGGCCCAAAGTCAGATGGCAAAGTTTGATCAAATAGCCCGCCGAAGCCTCCTTTTCGCAACGCGGGCAGTCTCGATTCATGGCCAGGTTTGGCCGATCTCTCGTAAAGAAACACAGGCACACTCCATTCCGAACCGATCCATTGTCCAAATTCATGAACGCAAGATTGCGCGGCTTGATTCAGTTCTTCGGTGGATTCATCATCGTCACGCAAAGGCAGAATCGGGCAGACATCAAGGGCGCCAATACGGGGATGAACCCCCTGATGGCGGTTTAAATCAATCGCGTCAAACGCCTCAGAAGCCAAAGATTTCAGTGCCCTCAGTACTGCTCTTTCCGAACCGCTAAAGGCAGAAACCGTACGGTTATGATCTAAATCGGACTGCAAGAAGTGAACAACAACCCCCTCTTGCGCTAGCAGCTCTTCGAACCGCCTGAGCAGAAGCTTATTGCGTCCAAAAGACCAGTTCGGCACCGTGAGAAGGCGCATGGAATTTTAGAGAGCGACTACGTTGTAGCCAGCATCCACATAAATGAGCTCGCCGGTAATCGCTTTGCTGAGGTCGCTCATCAGGAAAACGGCCGCACCACCTACGTCCGACTGCACGGCTGCATTAGGCAGCAGCGCTTGTTCCGCAACGTGCTGAATCATGCCGGTGAGCCCCTTGACCCCTCTTGCCGCAACCGTGTTCATTGGCCCTGGGCTAAGAACATTAACCCTGATGCCGCGCGGCCCCAAATCGTACGCCAAATATCTAGCTGCCGATTCCAGTGCGGCCTTGGCAACTCCCATCACGTTATAGCTGCGCATCGCCCTCTGAGAGCCCAAATAGCTTAAAGTCATAATGCTGGCACCGTCGGCAAAGACTGGCTCCAACGCTTGGCAAAGTTTGACCAAAGAGTAGCAAGAAACGTCTAACGCCACTTTAAAATCTTCTCTTTTAGTCTGAAGAAAAGGATTGGTCATCGCTTCTGATGGAGCAAATGCCGCGCTATGAACCAAAAAATCTAGGGTCCCAAATTGGGACTTAACCTGATCAACAAAGGCGGGAAAAGCGTCGTCGTCTCCAAAATCAATCATAAAAGGATGCATGTTCTCTTGAGACTCTAAGAGGGAGTTCACGTTACCCATCATCCTTTCGTTTTGGCCCCCAACCCCAACCGTGGCACCATGATCGCGGGCCGCTAACGCAATTGACCAGCCAATGCTGCTTTTGTTGGTGACATTAAGGACAAGACCTTTCTTGCCAGCAAGTAACATAATCACCAGAGTACCTTTCCTTAATTCATGTCCAATCCAATTTACGATATCGGCTTTTTAGGTGGTGGCCAACTGGCAAGAATGAGCATCCAAGCTGCCCAGCGAATGGGGCTGAGATGCCTCTCTTTAGATCCCGCTTCTGATAGTCCTGCTTCTCGAGTGGCACCGTCCATTCAGGGCAAGCTTGATGACCCCAAGGCGATCAGGCAACTTGCTTCTGCGTGCTGCTCTCTCACCCTCGAGAATGAATTCATCCCTGTGCAGGCCATACAAACCGCGCTTGCCAATCTTCCGATCACTGTCATCCCTTCCCTCTCTGCCCTCGGCCTCATTCAAGACAAATTGCAGCAACGGATGTCGTATGCCAAAGCCGGCGCTCCTTCTCCGATTGCTTTTGCCCTGGAAGACCCCGTTGAACCAATTGAAAAAGCGCTTGGATATCCCATGGTCCTAAAGTCCAGATTTGGAGGATATGATGGCAAGGGCACACTGATTGCTAACGACCGAGCCTTTGTGGAACAGGCAAGACCGGTTTGGAGCCAAGGCGGATGGCTGGCAGAAAAGTTTATGCCCTTTTCGCGGGAGATCGCGGCAATGGTGGTAAGAACTCCTGTTGATGCCATTTGCCTGCCCATCATGGAAACCTATCAGCCAAATTTGGTTTGCGACGTTACTTTGCCCGCCGATATCCGCGGCGATGCCGATCGCGCCAAAGCGGTTGCCATCAAAGCGGTCGAGGCAGTCGGCGGATTTGGACTCTTTGGGGTTGAAATGTTCCAGCTTCAAAATGGCGACATCGTCATCAACGAAATAGCCCCTCGGCCCCACAACACCGGCCACTACACCCTAGATTGGGGGCGACTGAGCCAGTTTGATCTCCACGTCAGAACCGTCCTCGGGTTGCCATTGCCAGACTCTGACTCGTTCGATGGCTTGCCGGTCGCCATGGTCAACCTCTTTGGAGTCGAAGGGGCAAGGGATTACCGAAAAGGCATTCAATCTGCACTGGCTGAACAACCCTCAGCCTCCATCCACTGGTATGAAAAGACGGAAGCCAAGCCGGGCCGAAAAATGGGCCATATCAATCTGGACCTCAACAATTTGCCAGAAGGCTGCAACTCGGCTGATGCCATCATTGCCGAAATGCAAGCGATTCGGACCGCTTTTGAGAGCGGTTGGACTTCATGAACCGAGTCATCCTCATTGTGATGGATGGCTGCGGGGCAGGTGAAGCCCCCGATGCGGCTAGGTTTGGTGATCGAGACCACCCCGCCACCCTGCTCCACGTCAAACAAGCTTGTCCTAACCTGAATACGCCGACCCTGAACGCGATTGGGCTCTTTACGTCTGCGGGGGATGGCCAAGTACCTGCCGGTTTAGAGGGTTTTTCCATCCAATACGGCCGACTGCAGCCCTTGAGTGAGGGAAAAGACTCTGTAACTGGTCATTGGGAAATGATGGATATCATCACCAAAGTACCATTTCCGACCTATCCCAACGGCTTTCCAACCGACCTGATTCAGGCATTTGAATCTGAAATAGGAAGGACTGTGCTTGGCAACAAGCCCGCAAGCGGCACCGTGATCATTGAAGAACTGGGAGATCAGCACGTTCAAACCGGATCTCCGATTGTTTACACCAGCGCAGACAGCGTTTTCCAAATTGCCGCTCACGAAAGTGTAATTCCGATTGATCTTCTTTATCGCTATTGCCAAGCGGCAAGGAAACTCTGCGTCAGCCCCAATAATGTGGAGCGAGTGATTGCCCGCCCCTTTATCGGTGAATCCGGAAATTATGTAAGAACCGGGAATCGGCGCGATTTTCCCTTAGAACCACCTCATAACCTCATCGATGACCTTGTTGCCGTTGACCACCGTCTGGTGGAAGGCGTTGGGGTTGTCCCCGAGCTTTTTAATCACCGAGGCTTTGCCGATCATCCTCGATCCAAAAACAATGGAGAGCATTTTGCCGCCCTTCAACAAGCGATGAAAACAGAGTCCCGCTTCATCTTTGCCAATTTCGAGGACTTCGATATGCTTTACGGTCATCGCAGCAATCCAGCTGGATTTGGCACCGCCCTTGAGCAGTTTGACATCGACCTTCATTCCATTCTTCAGTTAGTAAACGACGGCGACCTGCTGATGCTGACTGCCGATCACGGAAATGACCCCACAACCCCGTCCACCGACCATTCCAGAGAGTACGTTCCGTGGATCACCATCAAGAAATCACTGGAAGGAGGAATTTTAAGCTGCCCAGACCTGTTGGGCATGAACCAAATTGCATCCACCATTCGGCACCACCTTGGCATATAGGTCCCTGACTCGCTTGCGGCTGACTTCATCTGGCAGCCAAACAGGGCATGAACCACTTGTCAAATAAATACGACCCAGTCGGCTTGACATCCCTTCCTTCCATCGCGAAGCGTTGATAGGAAGGGTTGACTGGTCCCCGTTTATTTCCCGGTGGTTAATCTTTCCACTTGCTTTAGGTTGAGGTCAGTAGATTTCCAAATTCTGCAAGGGATTGTGGCTTCCAAATTTGGCTCCAAGATTTTGCCGCTTCCTTTATTCCCAATGATCCCAGAAATCCAGGCAATGCCATTTTCCATCGGGCGTAATTTCCGGCAACTTGAACCGCGAAAACTGCCTTGATCTTGAACCCACGTGTATCCTGAGTGAGAAAAGACCCGTGCCTATCACGAGGTCTTCTTGCTGACATAGGAACAAATGCAATTTTAATCCCAAGTAACGGCTATCAAAAAGAGAAGGAAAGTTTTTTTGACATGCTTCTTACCGCCAAGAAAACTTTCCAGAAGATTCTTTGACCTCTACTCTGCTACCTTTGAGTTCCTATATCGCATGGCAATCCATTCCAGTGGGTGGTTGCCAAGTGCCCCAATGCGGATCGCTGGAGAATCCAAGAATATGGTAGTACCAACTTGGTGTGAAATTGAAATCCTCCGTATTATACTGATCGCAGTGCTCTGAGTACCAAAATGTCCACTCTCCATTAACGCAATGATAAACGTCGGCATTCTGCCAAGCATGGATTTTTACCCAATCATAACTCACGGGTAGGGTTGTCCCCACCGTGACATTCCCACCCCAGCCCAAGATTTCTCCTTGCAACTGGGCGGAAATGTACAGTGATGAGTTATATGTGCCTTTTGCTGTTTGGCTATAGCTTATTGGACCAGTAACTAACCGAGTGCCCCCAGTACAGGCAGTCCCGACCCAAGAAGGAGGGCCGTATAGCGGGCCACGACAAGCTTGGTTAAGAGGCTGTATACCATCGACTGAGGCGTAAATTGTTCCAGGCAACGTTCCCTGCCCTTCGGCTACAACTGGCATCGGAAATTCATTCACACCGTTTATCACAGTTGGGGATATTGCGGCTGGGGTCGAGAACTCATTCGGGTTCGGGGTTCCCGGCTCCGAACTAACCGGCTGAGAGCTTGCACCTGCTCCTGCTAGACCTGGAGCGTTGGAATTGGATGAGCTAGTGTAGGTGAAAGGTGGGACTGAAGGCGATGGATTAGCAGGTGTAATAGTCGGAGCGTACTGTGATACCGGCGCACCAGAATTTGGAACGATCCACACCGAAATAGAAAATGACACGCCAGTGTTTGGATTAGAATACATGATAGTGTCCAGCCCACCATCTGGGACGGTTGTTGGTGCCGCATACAATCCTGTTGCAGAGATGTATCCAAAATCAGTACTCCAGTAATTATTGCCATCCATAGGAAGGGGATTGCTGGCGGTCAAATGAAGTGCCTGACCCGCCTGCACTTGTACCACTTGTTGAACGCACACGGGGTAAGGCGATTGAGCCTGGGCTTTCGCTGTGAGAATGCAGGAAGCACACGGAGGTTTTGCAAACGCCGCTGACGCCGATGGTTGGCGCATTTTGAAAAGTGCAAACCCAGAAGATATCAGGATAATGCCGCCGAGAGCCATCGGCCAAATTGCTCCAAGCCTCTTCTTGGGGCGGTTTTTCTTGACATTGGTTGCCTTTTGTAAGTTGTTGCCATCGTCGGCCTTGCCAGCTGCTATAGTTAGTGCAGTAACTGCGGCGACCATTGGCACAATTAAGTGGAGCAAATGCTTCATAACAATTTCCAGTGTAAGGCTTTTTTTTTTTTTGTCAATACTTCCAGTACTTTATTCCAAAAAACATAAGAAAATTACAACGGCGAGCCATTATCAGGCCAACTAGTCCTCGCTTATTGACGAGAGCTTAATCTCCCATTTGGTTTAGGTTGAGGTCAGTAGATTTCCAAACTTTGCACTGGCTATATGCCGCAAACATTGGAGCCCTGACTTCGTCGCTTCCTTTATGCCATATGATCCCAGAAATCCAACCAGATTCATCCCCATTCGGACTTCTCTAAACTGGTATTTGCCGCCTGACAGTTCCAGCTAATGTCATCTCCCTAAAGAAATCTGACAATCAACCCGCCAAAAGCCAATCTGGCAGTGCGACTACCAGGCCCGGATGTATTGGTTGGGTATATAGTCTAGCTTCACACCCAGTTGTTTGGCAGCTTGGATCGGCCAATTCGGATTCCGCAGGAGCTCTCTTGCCATCAAAATGAGGTCGGCTTGACCAGTGGAGAGGATCGTTTCGCCTTGAATAGGATCGGTGATCATACCAACCGCCCCTACCGCAATTTCCGATTCCTTACGAATCGCTTCCGCAAATCTCACCTGATAACCTGGTCCCACCGGGATTTTTGCATGAGAATGGTTGCCTCCCGTTGATACATCAATCAAATCGATTCCAAGATCCCTGAGCCATTTTGCAATTTGGATTGAATCTTCAATAGTTAAGCCACCCTCCGCCCAGTCCGTAGCCGAGACACGAACAAAAATGGGCCGATCTTCACCCCATGCCGCTCGAACCGAAAGGCAAACTTCTTCCAGTAATCGAAACCTCTTTTGCAAAGAACCACCGTACTCATCGCTTCTGGTATTGGAAATCGGCGATAAGAATTGGTGGATTAAATAGCCGTGAGCGGCGTGAACCTCTACAATCTCAAATCCTGCTTGATCGGCTCGCCTAGTCGCCAAGCCAAAAGCCTCGACAACCCTCAAGATGTCTGATTGGTTCATTGCCCTTGGGTGCGGGTATTCGTCTCGAAACGGAATCGCGGTGGGACCAAGAACTTGCCATCCGCCTTGATCAATTGGAATCTGAAATCCTTCATCCCATGGCCTTGGCGTACTGGCTTTGCGACCAGCATGAGCCAGCTGAATACCAGGCACTGCCCCAAACCTCTTGATGAAGCTTGTCGCCCTTTTCAGTTCAGTAATGTGTTCATCGCGGTAGATCCCAAGGTCATGAGGAGAGATTCTGCCTTCCGGGGAGACGGCGGTTGCTTCCGTAAAAACAATCCCTGCCCCACCCTTGGAAAGGGCACCAAGATGCACAAAATGCCAATCATTGGCAAAACCGTCTTCACTACTGTACTGACACATTGGAGACACAACAATTCGGTTTCGCGTCGTCACTCCTCTTGCGGTCCACGGCTCAAATAGATTCATGAAAATAGTTTACCGCGCAACTATCTGAAAATCCAAACATAAGCTATGGACAAGAGCCTAGCTACTCTGGCAGGCGCAACTTTGCCTGGTGCCCTCGTTTTAATCGATTCAGAGCGGGACCAAATTCACTCTGGTGAAGCGGAAACCGGTTCCCCTTTGGCGGCCTGACCCGTGATTTTTTCTAGAAAATCTTCACCTAAAATCTTTTTGACAATGATGTTTTGGTTGATCTTATACTTTCGTGCCCTTGGTGCAATATAGCTGCAGTCCACCGGCTCAAAAGTAAAGGTTGGACCCGACTCTTGGTAGTGGGCCTGAGTTGTTTTTAGCCAATTCGCATCATCCCTTGCCGGCGTATCCATCTTAAAATGAGCACCTCGGCTTTCATCGCGGATGATTGCCCCTTCCACAATCGCCTGACTTTGAATCACCATATTCTTGACCGCCCTTGCAAACGGTACAGCTTGGTTAGCCCAATCCGAATTATCAACCAGATCGCACTTTTGGATGCGATCGGCAAGGTCTGCTAATTTTCCTCGTGCGGCAACAAGGTCTTTTTGCACTCTCCAAATCCCACAGTTGTTCCACATCACATCGGCAAGTTCGGCATGCAAAGCGTACGGGTTCTCCTTGCCTCTGGATGTCTTCATTTGGGTGTACTCACTGCTTCGCTCCCTCACTGCTTCATCAAAGACAGCCGAACTTGGAGCTTCCTTCTCATGGGCGTCCTTCAGGTATGCCAAAATCCCTTGCGCCGCCAGCTCCCCGCCGGTCAGGCAGGTCAATAAGGCATTGGCCCCTAATCGGTTGGCTCCATGATATTGGTACTCGCATTCGCCTGCCGCATAAAGGCCGGGGATGTTGGTGGACTGATTCCTTGGGCTATCAATGTCTAAAGCGGTTTCGTGCCCTTTTTCGTAATCCACCCACAAGCCACCCATTGTGTAATGAACGGCTGGATAGATTCTCATCGGGTTGGCAATGGGGTCTTCACCCATAAACTTCTCGTAAATTTCAAGAACGCCCTCTAACTTATCGTTGATTTGATCTCTTGTGTAAGGACCGCCTCGATCCTTGTGAAGCTGGGTGATATCTAAATAAACCTGCTCTTTGCCCTTAATTCCCAGCCCTTTTCTGCAGACGCAGTAAATGATAAAGCTAACAATATCGCGGCTAAGCAAATTGCCATAAACGGGATCCATCTCTTCGCAAACGTACCACCGGTCTGCTTCGGGAATGTCTACCGGATTTCTGCCATCCATCGGATCACGCGGCGTCCAAACCCTGCCTCCTTCACCCCTCACCGATTCGCTAATAAGGCGGCACTTGTCTTCACCAGGGATTGCGGTCGGATGGATTTGGATCATTTCTGGGTTTCCGTAAATAACCCCCTGCTGATAGCAAATCGAAACCGCTGCACCGGTGTTGATAATGGAATTTGTAGACTTGCCAAAGATCACTCCGTTGCCGCCGGTGGCAATCGTCACCGCGTCGGCTGGAAACGCCCGAATCTCCATCGTGCGTAGATTCTGGGCCGTGATCCCCACGCATCGGCCAGAACCATCTTTCACGATCCCAAGAAACTCCCAGCCTTCATACTTTTGCACGCGGTTTTGATCTTCCCATCTGCGCACCTGCTCATCGAGCGCATACAGCAATTGTTGGCCAGTGGTAGCTCCTGCATAGGCGGTGCGATGCTTGAGTGTGCCACCAAACCTTCGAAAATCAAGCAACCCTTCGTTGGTTCGATTAAACGGCACACCCATCCGATCAAGCAGAAAAATGATGGCAGGTGCTCGTTCTGCCATCCGCATTACCGGTGGCTGATGATTTAAAAAGTCTCCGCCCGTGATCGTGTCTTCAAAATGGAGGTAGGCAGAATCGCCTTCCCCCCTAAGATTCACGGCGCCATTGATCCCTCCCTGAGCGCAAACCGAGTGGGATCGTTTAACCGGGACTACGCTGAAGAGCAAGACCTTATGCCCTGCTTCGGCTAGCTTCATTGTGGTCATGAGTCCGGCTAAGCCGCCTCCGACGACGACGACCGTTCGCTGCGTTGCCATATGCTTACTTCTATTATGAAGCCAAATGAATCATCTCAAGAGGCGACTTCCTTTGGCAGAGCATCGGATCGTTAAACTTCGGTGAGATTTGCCTTGAGAGCCGAGCTAGTGGCTGTGCTCTCCCATGGAAATTCCGGATTGCCAAAATGGCCATTTTTAGCAGTTGGCAGATACTTCATAGATTTCAACCCCAGCGTCTCGATGATGGCTCTTGGTGACATGTCAAACGTTCCTCGAATTCTTTTCACAATCTCGTCTGGGTCCGTATTGCTAGTGCCAAAGGTTTCAACATCAATGGCTACCGGTTGGGCGACGCCAATTGCGTACGCCATCTGAACTTGAACCTTGCTTGCAAGACCAGCTGCAACGATGTTCTTTGCCAGGTATCGAGCCATGTAAGCTGCCGATCGGTCCACCTTGGTTGGGTCCTTGCCACTAAAGGCGCCTCCCCCATGAGGGCATAGGCCACCGTAGGTGTCAACAATTATTTTTCGACCCGTGACCCCTGTATCGCCCTGAGGTCCGCCGATGATGAAAGTTCCGGTTGGGTTCACGTGCAAAATCGGATCACCATCAAGATACTGGCTGTACTCTTCGTACACCTGCTTCAAAATATAGCTGCGAACAATCTCACTCACTCCTTCTTGAGACAACTTATCGGAGTGCTGAGCAGAAACAACCACCGTGTTAATCCTTTTCGGATGGCCAAAAGCATCATATTCAACCGAAACTTGGCTTTTCACATCCGGTCGCAATCCCAATTCGGGATGCTTTTTCCGAACACTGGCCGCTCTCCGCGTAATCGCGTGGGCAATTGCAATTGGCAATGGCATCAGCTCTGGAGTTTCCGTGGTTGCCATGCCAAACATCATGCCTTGGTCACCGGCACCTCCCGTGTCAACCCCCTGAGCAATATCCGGAGACTGGCCCTGAATCGCAACCAAAACCCCGCACGTGTTGCCATCAAATCCTAGATCGGTATGAGTGTAGCCAACGTCACTGGCTGTCTTTCGTACAACTTGGGCAACGTCTACATATGCTTCCGAGGTCACTTCTCCCGCAACAACCGCAACCCCCCTTGTCAATAGAGTTTCAATCGCAACTCTCGAGTTGGGATCAAGGCTCAGGAAAGAGTCTAAAAGGGCATCCGAAATTTGATCCGCTAATTTATCGGGGTGACCCTCGCTCACGCTCTCAGAAGTGTAAATATGCATGGACGTCTCCTTACTAGGGTACCGAAGCCGAGCCCCAAAATTCGAGAGTCTGCTTCAATTTAAACTAAAAAACTTGAATTTTGGATTCAAAAGGTGCCTTTTGCCCCGCGAGGCGGGTACCTTAATAGTCGCCCATGAAAAGCAGATTCCCGACTGTGGTCATAGTGGGCCGCCCCAATGTGGGCAAGAGCACATTCTTTAATCGGCTCATCGGACGCCGCCACGCGGTGGTTGAAGATACCCCTGGAATCACCCGCGATCGGCTGTATGCCGAGGCAACTTGGAATGGGGTTACCTTTACCGTTGTCGACACCGGCGGAATCGTCTTTTCTGAGGATGACCCTCTGGCCGAACAGATCCGAGTTCAAGCCAACATTGCCATCGAGGAGGCCGATGTCGTTTTGTTTTTGGTTGAAGCAACTACCGGCATCACCCCCGATGATCGTGACCTTGCCAATGCCTTGCGAGGCATGAAAAAACCGATCTTGCTTGTGGTGAATAAGGCCGACAACGCAAGAAGAGAAGAGGAAGCTAACGAGTTTTACGGTATTGGCATCGGCGAGGAGCTATTCCCCGTAAGCGCCCTTCATGGCCGAGGAGTTGGTGATCTGCTTGACCGGATTGTAGAGCTTTTGCCATCTGGTGAGGCTCTGCTAGAGGGCCCTACCGAAATCCGAGTTGCCATCGTGGGAAGGCCAAATGTGGGCAAGTCCTCCATGGTGAACGCATTCACTGGCGAGCAAAGAATGATTGTCAGCCAAATTGCGGGCACAACTCGTGACGCAATTGATACCGAGCTGGTTTATAAAGACGAAACCTTTAGGCTGATCGACACCGCCGGAATCCGCCGCCGCGGGAAAATACAAGGCTCGGTTGAATACTACATGGTGGACCGCGCCACAAGAGCCATCGAGCGCGCCGACTGTGCGGTTGTTGTGGTTGATGGCTACGAAGGTTTGACCGATGGAGACAAACGAGTGGCAAAAATTGCCCACGATGCAGGCAAGGCTTGTGTTTTTGCAATCAACAAATGGGACCTGCAAGAACCACCAACCGGCGATATTGGCAAGCTGAGCCCCATCAAAAAAGATTTCATTCGGATCATCAAAGATCAGGTTCCTGAGTTGGGATACGCGATGGTTGCCTTTACCTCTGCCAAAGAAAGCGCAGGATTAAAACCCGTCCTTGATAAGGTTATTGCCTCTGTAGAAAACTATAACTTTCGGATTAGCACTGGTCAGCTTAACAAACTGCTGACCGACGCGACCTATGCCAAGCCATACACCTCGGGCGGCAAAAGGCTAAAAATTTACTACGGCACCCAAGTTTCAACCTGCCCGCCAACTTTTGCCCTCTTTTGTAACGATCCCGACCTGGTTCACTTTAGCTACCAACGGTACTTGCTGAACCAGATCAGGGCATCCTATCCCATGGAAGGAACCCCGATCAAATTGTTGATTCGCGCAAGCCACGGCGTCAAGAAATAACTTGCCGCTAGGACTTCCTTTTTTGTTACAACTTCAGGATATTGTGGCTGCCGTTTCTTAGCCTTTGACTTCAAAAATGTCCGCGTGGTGGTGGGTTGCCACAAACGATACGGTGCTCACCCAACTGTGCCCAATTTTTTTCTTGTGGAAAAACTTGACCGCCAGTGGCTTCTTCTTTCCTTTGAAATCTTCCAAAGCAACCAAAGTCTTGGGCCGAAAACTGGTCACGATCTGCAAGTTATTGATGGGAATGTTGACCTTTGTATAATCGCCAACAATGGCTCCATTTTTCGTATGAGTCACCTGCAGGGCGTCCATTGGGATAAACAAATACTTGATCCCATTTGGGCTCACCTCAACAAGGTCATAGCCAAAATAACCACCCACCGATGGCACCGCGTCAAGAGGGGCACCAGAGCCTCCCGCGATGACATACTTGACTCCGCCATGATCCTGAACGTTATTGACATGGTCATGACCCTCAAAAACGGCTTGAACCTGACCGTTGGTGTACATGCTGGCGAGGGTCTCCGACGGTTGGATCGTGGCACCTTTTTCGGTGACTCCTGCCCGCGCAAAGACTGGCCGATGCTCCCAAACAAACTTCGGACCCGCGCTGCTTAAAGCCGATTGCAGCCAAGTCATCTGATTGCCAGAAACTACATCGGTTGAATCTGTTTCATCGGTGCTGACCGCTAAAAATGTATAGCCACCGTACTGAAAACTGCCATAGCTTTTTCCCATAAGGCGATGGTAAATCGATTCAAAAGAAGGGTTGCTTGCCATTTCATGGTTTCCGGGAACGTTGATAAACGGCACTGGAAGCTTGTTCACTAGCCCCTTCACTGCCTCGCATTCTGCCGTATAAGCGCGGTTTGTATCTCCGTAACCAAACACCAAATCTCCGGTGGAGAGCACAAATTGAGGGCCAATAACAGCCGCCTCTTTCAGGATCTCTCGGAACGTCTTGGTAGGAGCTAAGCCCCCCATGATCGGCCGATTATCACCCATCACAAGAAATGTAAAACTGCTTTGTGACGCCGGCATTGAGACGTGGTTGATGGGCAACATTTGGGGGCCGCTGAAAGCAACCGCAAGGAATGTAGTGAGAATCATGGTGCCCTTTGACTATTCCCACCAAGTTGTTAAGAAAGGGTTAACAAAATGTTATGCCCCTGCCTTGCAAAGCGTTCTTAAATCGGGTTTCTTAAGCTAAGCAAGAGATTTGGCCATTTTCACAACCACAAATGGGCGCTCGCCATAGATTCTAATTTCCCTCTCAATAGCACGATATCCGCACTTTTCATAAAATGGAACCGCATTCAAAGAGGCATCTAGGGTCACTTGCTGGCACCCCGTACTTTTCGCCTTCGCTTCCAACAGGCCAAGAGGCTGCCTGCCAATGCCCTGACGGTTAAACCGTGGATGTACGTAACAAGTTTGAACTAAGCACTCTTCTGAATCAAAAGAGGCAACCCCTGCCAGTTCATTGCCAACCTCGGCAACAATAACTGTAAGGTCTTGAAGTCGCTGGGGCCAAGCTTCCAAGTTAAAGGCAGTAGACCATCTCTCCACATCTTCCTGCGGATAACTGCCCTTGGCATTGGCCAGCACCGTCAGACGGTAAAGCTCTTTTAGCCCAGGTCCGTCCTCTACTGTTCCTGGTCGAAAATGAACATTTTGATCCAGCATAGGTCAACAATAATGGCAAGATTGAATTGGTCAGCGCGCTGCTAACCCGTGGCGGCAAAGGTGGCAACAAAAAACAGTCCGGCAGAAGTTGGCAGGCGTCATTTACAGGCAATGACCATTTCGTGACAATTCAAAAGTAGGGATGCTTAAGCTAAAACTTTGCTCTGAGCATAGGCCGCGCTTCGCTCTAGCCAAGATTTGAATTCTTCTTTGTTATCCAGAACTTGGATTGGCATCTTCACGTAACCCTCAAATGGCTCCGCGTTCGGCTCAGGGCAAATTGGCCCCGAACCAGCAATCTTTAAGGCAAGCTCCCTATCTTCTGGCGATAGCTTAAGCCCGATATCCTCTCCGATCAAAAACGCAAACATCCGGTTTCCCGTATAAACACCCATGCCTCCAAAGAGGCGCCTCGCCCGAACATCGTAACTCTCAGCAGCCGACATGATTTGCTCATATCGAAATGGACGATAAACCATTGATCCTTATTTCCCCCTCAATTCTTGCGCAGTGCGACTTCTTCAGAGAATAAAATGCCACTCTCCTACCCTTTAGTATAAGACACCCTCCAAAAATTACCGGTCTGATTTGCTAAAACTTATACAATCTGTTTGTAAACTGAGGTTAAGCCTTGGTTCATGTTCCCAAAAATCACTCGGTTTTGTAACTGCACTTGAATGCAGCCGCCCCGGATAGGTTTACGCCATCTGGCAACTCGATCTTAAGCCCAGACCCCACCTGTTGCCACTTGATCTTATGGGGAGAACCCAGCAGCTCAACAGTATCAATTTTGGCAGACAGAAGGCGCAGATCGGATCCCAAAGACCGAATCTCTATGTTCTTGGTTGGGGCTGCCATCATGATTGCAAACACTGCGCCCGGTTTGGTTGTAAACCTAAAATCTTGGCTTGTAAAGGCAGACCGGTCTGTGTCTTTGAATGCCCCTGCCTGGATTTCAGTCGGACCCTCGCCGTAAACCACCCAGGGCCGAGTGCCATAAATGGCTTCTCCGTTCACATCCAGCCATTTTCCAATCGCCAACAGCAGATCGGTGTCTTCTGGTGGGATCGTTCCATCTGGTTTCGGCCCTACGTTCAAGAGCAATGTCCCGTTCTTGCTAACAATGTCAACCAAATCTTCGATCACCTCGTGAGCCAATTTGTATTCCATGCCCTTGATGTAGCCCCAAGAGTTTTTGCCCAACGCGGTGCAAGTTTGCCAGAACCGATCTCTGATGCCCGCCAAATGGCCCCTTTCAATATCAAAAACCGCTGCCTTTTCTGGAAAGGATTCATTTTTGTAATTGATGGCTGCCGGATAGCCATGCGCATACGCCCGATTGTAATAGTAAGCCGCAAAGCGACGCAAATAAGGGGCAAAAGCAGGCTGCTCTATCCACCAGTCAAAGTAAAACACGCGAGGATGAAACCGATCCACAAGCTCCGTGCATCGGTTTAGCCAATCATTAAGGAACTCCTCATCGGGCTGGGTTCCTTCTGCTGCCGCTGGACCATAAAGGTCCCCATATTCCGGATTTTGAACGTCGCTCTCAAACTTTTTGCCCCCGTTGAAAAACCACCAATGCTCAGCCCGATGAGAAGACAAACCAAACGTAATCCCAACTTTGTGGGACGCCTCTGCCAATTCTTGCATGACGTCTCTTTTTGGGCCCATATCGAAGCTGTTCCAACGGCAGAGTTTTGTTTTGTACATCGCAAAGCCATCATGATGTTCTGCAACCGGAATAATATATTTTGCGCCTGCTTTCTTAAACAATTCTAGCCACTCGAGGGCATTAAACTTCTCCGCCTTGAACTGAGGAATAAAGTCCTTATATCCAAATTCAGATTGGGAGCCATAAGTCTCCAAATGGTGCTTATAGACCGCATCGGACTCTAGATACATTTGCCGTGGGTACCACTCAGACCCAAAAGCTGGGACGCTATAGGCACCCCAATGGATGAAAATCCCCAACTTTGCATCTTGGTACCAATCTGGTGTTTGGTAGTTTTCTAGTGAATCCCAGCTGGGTTGAAATGGCCCCGGAGGCGTTGAAATGATCACATCTATAGGTTAGCAGAGCTTAAATAATGAAAAAGGACCGCAGAGGCTACGAACTCCGCGATCCTAGGGCTCAAGCCGCCTAACCGGCTTGCACTCTATCTACCCGCCAACAATGTGAACGGGATTGGGGGGAACAGGTTTGTAAACTAAAACCTGGGGGCCATCAAGTTTGTAGCTGAGATGAGTTGCCTTGGTGATCACAATCAGCGCGTACTTGAGGCTTTTCCGATACAGGTGGGCATCGAGCCTAAAAGAAGGCACCGATTTATCAATCGTGATTGGGACTCCCGTCTCGCCGGTTAGCTTGGCAAGAACTTCCGCTAGGCTAGATTTATGCATTTTTAATGTGACATATTTAGCCAAGTCATGATTGGTAAGGGGAGGAAGTTTGGGCTGAGGATGCTCGTTGACAAACGGTTTCTGCTTGACGTACCAAATGCCGCCATCTTCCGTTGCCTTCAGGTTGGCAAGGTGACAAATAATGCCAAGAGCCGCATCAAAATCAACCTTGTTTAAGGACAACCATAACACGTAATGAACATTGGGGTCCACCACAAAGCTCGCCTTGTCCTGAGTAAAGAGTGAGGTTAAAACGTCTCGAACGTCGTTGCCCTTAGCATTGACGGTGACCAAGGTCTCCACCGGAGCCTGGGGCACAGTCGGCTGGGAAGAAGGGGCGGTTTTGGAGCCGGTGCCATCCGCAAAAGCGAAGTGCGCCGCCAAAAGGACCGTAGCTGCGAGGATTGATTTCATTGTCATTGTTGCACTGTTTCCTGATGTATTAGATAGGTTTGTTGAAGAAAAATAGATGTTATTGACCGGATGGGTAAACCGTGATTGCAGAGCGAGAGGCACGCTTCCAAACCCTGCGTCTCACCCATCGGTGGTTGACCTTATGGGTAAGGGGTCTGCCATTGCCACGGATTCGAGATTGAGAAGCGGGCAATTTCATGAGACCACCCGGTTTTCCTTTGCCAAGTTTTGAAGCCGATTGCGTCGCCCCAACTGGCTTGCTAGATCCACCCTGGACTGCGGCATGCGATCCAGAGGAAGCCTTGGCAGCCGCTGAGCTACTGTCGGGAGTGGCCGACGCGCCAGAATTGCCTGGGCTTGAACCCTTGTCATTCTGAGCAGGTGCTGTTTTCGACGCGACTCCTGAAGCCGCACCAGAGTCTGCGCTCTTTGGATCAACCTTATTAGATGAATCGGGCTGATCTGAGTTGCCTGAAGTATCAGAGTCGGAATCTGCAGGAGCAGTTGATCCGTTCTTGGCGCTGGAATCCGAACCGGAGCTAGATTGGTGCTGAGAAGAACCAAGAGCCTTAGCCCCCAGTAATCCATGAGGAGACTTCACCACATAGCTCATGATGATAAGCACCGCCGCAAGTCCAACTGAATAAAGGGCAGGCTTAGAAAAGGTTAAAAGTCCAGAGGCTTTCACTGCCGGAACCGCTGCCTTGCTAGGCTCGGATGGCTTTTTGGCGGTCGCGGCTTGGATTTGAGCAAGAAGGGCTTCGGCCTTGCTTTTGCTTGGAGCCGATGCGCCCGTCTCCACAAATTCTTTGAGCTTGGAGTTCACAACCGCATATCCGGCTCTGGGTTCTTCCGACGCCTTGGATATTGCTTCATCGGTGCCAAGCATCTGCCTTAACGCGTCGCGACGCTCTTGCAGAAATAGACGGCATCCGGGGCATTCCCCCACATGGCCACTTAATTGCCGCAAAAGCTGCTCACTTAAGATCTCACCACCCATATACCGGCTGATCTGAGATCGCGCTAACTGACATTCAAAATCCAAAACAGGCATGACTATTCTTTGTCTCCGTATTTTTAACAGCCAAGAAGCTGCCTAATAGGAATGTCGGATGAGAACCAAAAATCTTGAGAGGCTTTGTGAGGTTTTTGCTTCAAAGAACTTAAAGTGAGGTCTGGGTTATGATCTCGTTGAATCATTGCTTTCTCGATTCACCAGCGGAGGTAGAATGGATGTTCAAGGCACCCTTTAAGGATGATTTTATGAAAATCCTACAAAAACCAACCGCAATTTGGGCACTTGTTGCCGCTTCTGCTGTATCCATTGCCTGCATGGCTACCTTGCTTCCCAGCCACAAAAAACCGTTGACTCCGGCTCAGCTAGCAAAACTGAAAAAAGAAGCTACAAGCAACATTAAGTCACTTCAACTTGGAGTCATCATGTTCGCTACTGATAACGACGATGTCTACCCAATTGGGCCGAAATCCAAAGACATTTTGAATGAGATCTATCCCTACATCAAAAGTAGGTCGATCTACAAGGACTTGAACCCAAATGGTGGTCAACTGGACTTCAATTACAACCTCAACGGGGTCGACTCAAAAACAATCCCCGAGCCCGCGAACACCCCCTACGTTTTTGATTCTAAACCTTGGCCCGACGGCACTCGACCGGTTGCATTTACAGACGGTCACGCTAAATTTGAAACCAAAAAAGAGTGGATTGTAACCAGCAAATACCTACAAAAATGGTTTCGAAAAGTTGGTCCAAAGACGCCGTGATGGCTACCTAGCTTGACGCCATACTGCGACCTCTGGCCCGTTGGAGGGTAAACTCATCTTTTTATGGCTAACTTCAAAGAGGGAGACCGAATCAAAATTGTAAAGCGCTCAGTGACCGCAGATGACCGCAAGAGCAATAAGTATTTTGATCACATGGCAGACCTCACTGGTGTCATTGGTAACGTGTACAGCGATGGCCAAATTGCCATTCAGGTTGATAAAAGCGTTCTTTCTGGAGTTAGCCTGCGCGTTCACGATGACGCGGTGCAAAGGATGAGGGAAAAGTTTTTAGAAAACCTATCAGAAGAGGCTAAAAAACTCTTTACCCCCGAAGAACTCAACTTTAGTGCCCATTTTGTTCATCTTGTCCAAGAAGCAGATTTAGCCAAGGCAGACTAATGGCCAGTCAAGATTTTTCGTTTGACATTGTGTCGAAAGTAGACATGATGGAGCTGAAAAATGCAATTGGCCAGGCCGAAAAAGAGCTTCTCAATCGGTATGACTTTAAAGGCACCAAAGCCGAAATCCTTCACGAGAAGGACGATCTGACCCTGATTGCCGACGATGAGTTTAGGATGGATCAGCTCAAGGACATTGTTGTTGGCAAGATGCTGAAAAGAGGCATCGATATCCGCTCGATTGATTGGACCAAGAACGAGCCCGGCGCTGGCATCACCATTCGCACAAAGCTCCAGCTTAAAAATGGCATTCCCCAGGATAAAGCCAAGGCCCTCATCAAACAAATCAAAGAGAAGGGGCTTAAGGTCAATACCCAAATTCAAGGTGAAGAGGTAAGGGTTTCCGGGAAGAGCAAGGATGATCTGCAGAAGGCAATCCAATTTGTGAAGGGTCTTGATCTGGACTATCCAGTGGACTTTATTAACTTCCGCTAGAGAACCGTCCCCACCTTTCCCATTGGAAAAGAGTCAGGATTGGCTATTGGAGGCGGGTTAGAATTGGTCCAGCTGAGCCGGAAATAACTCAGCCCCCACCTTTCCAACTTGTCGGGGAGGACTGGTTAGGGGTGTAACAAATTCGCCGCAGTTCAAGCGATTTTGAACCTATTCCTCTCTTTGGAGGGGAATGGATACCGCGCGATTAGCGAGGGCGGTGATTAGTCGGTGATCCGGCCCTCCACCGGAGGGGAATGAATATCTGCTCTCCATCCCCGACCCTTCCTCTCAACGCTTCGCGATGAAAGGAAGGGAGGTCAATTCTCCAACCAAGAAATAATCTTCCCCTTCGTGCCCCGCTGACTCGGCGCCACCTGCCTCATCGGAGATAGGGCAGGATAGGGGCCTTCGAAGATGGGGCGGGAAATAAACTACCCAACTTCAGTTCCTACATATTTGCAAGGCGGAATGCCTTGCCCAAGCCGAAGATGCCGTATACTACATTGCGGCGACCTTTTTGCAGCCTCTGAGCCTAATCCAACCTTTCGGCCCAGGTTTATACCCCGCAAAAAGAAAGCCAAAACGGCCTCGTAGCTCAGGGGATAGAGCGCCTCCGTCCTAAGGGTAGCGCGCTTTCAGCGGCTATTTTGAACCTAAATCGTCAGGGAGACAGGAAATTTATGTCTCAAGACGCACTCCCTAAGGATTCACTAATGGTGGATCATGCCATCAAGGATTACATCCTTCATCATCGAGCAAGCCGAAGCAGTCAGCGCACCATCGAGAATCATTTGTTGAGTCTGAACAGGTTCAAGATTTGGCTCTCGTCACAAGGTATCAATAATGTTGGTACGATCTCTGCTCCTTTGATCAGAGAGTACATCCATGTATTCTCGACCGAACCGGGACGAAATGGTCAACCAGTTAAACCTGCAACTGTTTGGACCCATTTCAAGAATATACGGGCATTCCTAACCTACTTAACGATTGAAGGTGAGATATCTTCGAACCCGGTTACACGTGTCAAAACTCCTCGGCTCGACCAGGAAATCCTTCCTGCCTACAATCAGGATGACCTGGATCGACTCGAACTCGCCACCAGCGGTCGTGATCCTCTGAGCCTTCGCAATCGAGCCATCGTTTACTTCCTCCTTGATACGGGTTGTCGTCTCTCTGAGGCTACAAGTATGCGTATCTCGGACATTGACTTAGAAGATGGACGGGTTCTGGTTCGTTCAGGCAAGGGAGGTAAAGACCGGGTTGTATGGATGGGAACACGGACTCTTAAGGCACTGATAAGATATCTTCGAAATCGAAAAGATGAAAGTCCAGCTCTATGGATTGGACAATGTGGGCCGATCACCAAGGCAGGGATGCGAATGATCTTGGAGAAGCTTGGTAAATCTTGCGGTGTGCACTGCCACGCTCACCGATTTCGTCGTACAACTGCCTTGACGATGCTTCGCAATGGATGCGACATCTATTCGATTCGCTCGTTGCTTGGTCATTCTGACTTGCAAGTGCTTCAAAGGTACCTAGCACAAACCAATCAGGACATTCGAGATGCTCACCAAAGGCACGGGGTCGTAGACAATCTAACTGGCAGTAGTCGAAAGCCAGCAAGATCCTGAACAACTGACCCGAATCTAGTTGGGTTCGGGTCTCAGTGTGATTTGATTAAACAGAAAACTCCGTACAGTCCTGCGGCATCGAGAACCATACCGAGCAGTACGGAGCCTAATACAGTTCCCAAGCCGCCGAACGTTCCGTCACCTTCAGTCCATGCCCATCGAAAGAACAAGTAGATGGTTGCGATATGAACGATTGGTAAGAACAAGGATGCGACAAAGAACCACCCAACAAAGCCACGGGATACTACAGCCCAGGCACCGTGTACAACGGTAGGCAGTTCTGCTTCTTCGCTTATTCTCGCATGAGCTCTAGGATCGTTTGTAATCTGCGAGCGAGTCTCAGGTCCCTTTCCCCACCACTGCTAAACGTCCTGAAACTCCTTGGATGTTGTTGATGCTTTCGGTTCTGATCTGGCTTGATATAGCTTATCAACGTCATCCTTGATCTCATCTCGGTATTCGTTGGCTTGGACGGTATGAACTTGAATAGGCTCTAGATCGACCGTGCCTGAGGTCTTGGCGATTTTCCAAGTCCTGTCATATTCAGTTCGCTTTGAGTCGTCTAGCAACGTGTCTCGGGCATACTGCACCTTGAAAAAGAGATCGTAGGCGTTCGGCAAATCAGAATGTGCGGGGTTCCACTTGCCTGTTAGAGTATTTATCCGCTCCTTAATTTCGTGCCTTGAAGCATTTAGAGGCAAGCCGATCAGGTCGTAGTAGTCCACGAACTCCATCATTCGCTCACTTCTTTTTGCCGACTGCTATCAAGACTAAACCAACGATCAAGAAAAGCCCTGTGCCTGCCATTGTTGAAACAAGAGCACCTTGCTGAGCCTCCTCTGAGAACCGCTGACTATTTGGAGCTGACCGTTCGGCCAGTCCGAAGAGAAGAAAACATATCGCAATTACAACGAGTGCGTACCCACAACCACGCATTGGTGGATTTTACATCTAATTAGCCAACTTGGCTAGTTCCTAACTTGCAAAGTCCATGTGTTGGGTACGAATGTTGTCAAGTCGGTGAACTCTACAGGCTCAGATGCAGTCGCAGCCCTTATTCGTTCGCTTAGGAAGGAATCGCACCTTACACAAAAGGAACTGTGCATCAAGTTGGGGCAAGACTCAGCTTATATCAGCAAGATTGAACGGGCCATCCGTCGAATTGACCTTGTTGAGTTCTGTGAAATTCTGTTGGCGATGGGACTTGACCCGAAGCAAGTCTTTTCCAATTTCTTCGATGCTCAGTATGAACATTGACTTAGGTACAGGCTAGGTGGCATCTAGACCGGGTCTAAACTACCCTTCAAGCTAAGTCGCGGGTTAATACGATTTCGACCACTTTTCCCCAATTTTGGATCGAAGTCCGCACCCAAGATTGTTTTTTCCTTTTGGAAGTCTTCAATTCCCCAAGACTAACAAAAGGAAAAACAATCTGGCCAATCCATGGATAACCAGATGTGTCCTGTGACTCTCTGTCGGCGGGTTATTGAGTCTATCGGAAGTACCGAAGGTTCAAAAAAAAGGGGTGGGGTGCAAATATTCGACCCAGCCCCTGGTGGAACATGGATGACAAGGACTGTACTGCTCATTCATAGGCACTATAATCATCGTCTATGGGAAAGCTATCTTATTTGTCGCCGTCGCTACTTTAGCTGGTACTGGTTTTGCTCATGCTCAGACAACGAAGCCACCTGTCACAGCTGTAAGTGGGCGATCTGAGCAAGTGGATGCAAAGTGGGAATATGTAGTTGTCAGTTTCGGCAAGGCTAGGTTTTCTGACGTGAGCGAAGGTAAGGAGTCAGGTCTAAGCAAGACGATTATCTATTCAGAAGCTGGATTGCAATTGGGGCAAGAAGCTCTGGTTCTTCAATCCCAAATGGACACACTGGGCAAGTTTGGTTGGGAACTCGTAGCCGCTATCGGAACGATTGGCGGAGATCAGCAAATGCTGTTCAAACGCTTGTTTGACCCAAATCGATCGGCACGAGAGGCAAAGATGATCCAGGAAGAAGCCAAAGCCCTAGCTGAAAAGCGTAAGGCAATGACTTCGCAATCTGAAGTTTCACTGATTGACTTGGACAAGATTGATCAGGACAAGGAAGATGCCGAAGTGCAGAAGGGGTTCCAGGAAAAGTACTCGGGATATGGAACTAAGGCCGCGAGTGCAAAGACCTGCACCCTCAAGGGTGTGACCGTAGTTTACGAAAATATGCGGCTTGGAGACACATCGTCGAGGTCACTCAAAATCAGCATCGTCATCGATGGAACTTCGGCCTTGCTATCTGATGGGAACAAGTATCGAAGATCTGAGGCCAAAAAGCTCCTGTCCGCGATCAAATATGACATGTCATCAGCAGCAGGACTCAAGGAATTCGGAACCGATACGACGATCAACCTTGCAATGACGATCACCGTAAACGGCAAGGAAATTCCTGTCGCTTGGGACTATGTTTGGGGCAATAGCTTCAAGTAGTCAGAGTCGTAAACCCGACGGCTGAACCTGAAGACCGGACAAGGCAGAAAAATCTGAAACAATTGGTCCGACAAAAATTGTAGTATTAGTGTCGGTTGAATTTTCGTCTTCCGATGCTCTGTTGTGAGTCCAAGCTTGGATTCCTAGAGAGGTCCTAGATTCTCGTGATCTGGGAGGAAGAATTAATATGAATTGTATTGAATTAGGTTCAAAATCGTTGGTAGGCGGGTTGCGGTGTCGGTGTGTTTCTGCTTTTAATTCGGGCAGAGGTGATGCATAAATGGGTGCAGATGGCAAAATCGGCATCTTTACTCTCATGCCCAAGTGGGTTCAAGAGGCTGTCTTGACTTCAAAGTCGAGTCAACTGGTGAGACACTGTGCTTGCAATCTATATTCGAACTTGGGTTTCAAGGCGGACAGGATTTACCATGAGTGCTTTCCCTCTCGGACTACTCTTGCCAGGGAACTCGGCGTGTCTCCTGACACCATCGACAAGTGCGTTAAGCTCTTGGTAAGTGTCGGAGCTATCACCAAAAAATCCCGGTACAACGAAGAAGAACGGAGAAACGAATCAAACATCTATGTCGTTCATCAAGACGAAGACTGTAGCCGCACGATTACGGCTACCCAGCCGCCGAAGAACGGCACTAACCAAAGAGTAAATAATAGCTATCGCAAACGAGCAAAGAGAGGTGAAGGCCGATATGAAAAACCTGTATGGGGTTATGGTCACAACGGAGCCAAAGTAATGACTCTGAATCCAAAAGTCCAAGTCTCTGACCTTGTTCAGCATGATTGGAGCAGTCTGGAAACTCCTGTCATCCCTGCTTTTTCAATTTCAAAGTTGGATGATCGAAGAGAAGTGAAAGAAGTGCCATCTTCGAAAACACACCTTGGATTCCCGGTGTCAATGGATCGAAGAAGTGATGTTGGCGCAGACCGAATCGAGGTTGGTATAGGTTCGGGCTGATCTGTCGGCTCAATGCTGAGCTAGGTCTGCTGCCGCTTCATTCCTACCAGGATCACAGATGTTAGCGGACCTGGCTGAGGGCATCTTGAAAGCCATGCACATTGAAAATTTGGTTAGTTTCTGGGTCGAGGACCGAATGGCAGGATGGACAGTAAAATAGGCGCTCGTAGAACCGAATTTGCCTTGCATACCTGTCTTCCTGCTCTTTCTGCTTGGCGTCCCTGATTCGTTTCCCCTCTTCGTTTGGCCCCTTGTTGGCGTTATAAAGGACCGTGTAGAAAAGAACAGAGACGACCAACCCAATCAGCATAGCAATCAGCGTGAACGATTCGTCTTTTCGAATATTGCCCACAACAATGGACAATCCGAGAGAGACGACAATGAAGGACAAGCAACCCGCACAACCCGCTGTTTTGTCGTAGTGTTCGGGAATTGGGTTTGGTTTGGCTGGTTTTGCTAGGAGTTTGGCCAGGTCGGTTTGGCTTGTGGTTCTGGTAGTCGAAGAGTTGACACCGACCACATTCGGCCCACTGCTTATGTGAGCTACACCTAGACCGACTGTAGAGCCTTTCGACTGCCAAGTCTGACTGTCCACAACTGCCACGACTCGCTGAACTTGATTCGACTTGCAGTTGAAACAGACTGAGATCGGACTAAGTGTTGACTGCGTTTGCAGCTGAGGGCCGCTTGTTTGGGTTATCGGCTCCTGTGTCGGTAGCACACTGGTCCAGCCGCAATATATGCAGGCTTTGGCGTCGGAAGGAAGCCGCTTCCTGCAGTTCGGGCATTCCTTGAATGTATGTAATGTTCCCAATCGTCCTCATTCGACATTGTATTTGAATCTGAACGAATGCATCAACCAAGATTGAGGTAACTCCTAGCTATATCCCAATCGAAGCTAGCTCTGAGCTGATTTCATGCAGCCATTCAACCTCGTCTTGGGTTAACCCGCCCGACGAAGCATGCATAGCCTTATTACGGATGTCATTTAGCTTTACGATCCATTTGGTGCGCTCCGCTTTACTATTGCCAACACTCGGCAAAGTGAATGAGTCACCAAGAATTCCCCAATGTCCGTCCAAGATTGCGCGGTAGTCAATGAGTTGCAAGTAACTCTCCTCGGATCTCCGTCGGTTATCTTGTTCTCGAAGACCACTTGCTGGGACACGCACTGAAGCCGGAATTGCCAGCCACCAAGCATCTGCGGTTTCGTCAAAGTTCTCTTTAAGGATTTCGATTACCTTTGCCTGAATCCGCTTTTCCATGTCTGCGACAAGATCTCGGGCTTCCCCTTCACGTTCGTCTGCCCGATTTGCGATCCATGCTTCCAAGCCATCCGGGTTGAATTCAGGAAACTTAGTCTTAATCGATGTTTGGACGATCCTCATGACTTCGGTCTGTCCCTGAACTCCTTGCTTGCGTCTCAGGTTCTTCACGTCTGCCAACGAGAGGTCCTTAAAATACTCTGCGACGGCTCCGGCATAGGGCTCGATCTGGCTGACCAAATCATCCGTCGATAGTCTTAATGTCTGGACCAAATCTAAGTGGCGCAAAACACTTTCAAATACCTTTATCGAAGCTACGATCCCGTTGTTCGTTGCCAGAAATCCTCCCGCTTCCTTGCCCAATGACCACACGTCGCCAGCCTTTTCTTCGATAATGCCAAACCAACCATCAAGCAGTGATTTTGTCCGAGAGAGGCATTCCTGCGTGTCATTTCTCCAGAACGGGCCAAATTCAATTGGCTTCTGGTTTTCACGCCGAGCGACGAAAAACGGCCCACGAGTAAGTTCCTTTGCAATCGACTGCAAAGTTATGCATCGTGTGGGAGTTTCGAGTTCGTCGTTCAACTTGATTCGTCCGTAGAATGGCGAACCCTGTCGCTTCGCCAGATCTTGAATTGCGGTCGAGACGATAGCGAAAATTCTTTCATCAGGATCTGGACTGTTCCACTTCAGACTTGCGACTAATTCGATCAACAGATTTCCGCTGACTCGTTTCTGCTCGGAGTTGATGTCAATGAACATATTGGCCTGGTCATCGAGGCTCAGGCCGTCAAACGCCGTAACGCACAACGTCGATGTGTTCGCTCGTTCAAGTCCGCTGAAGGCGAGAAGTCGATGCTGACCATCAATTATCCATGCGGACTGATATTTGGATGGCAATTTAAGCCAACCCATGCGAACGTTATCGGAGTTATTCTCTTCTTGCTTCGTTCGGTTGAACTGCACGTTGGATTTAGCTCGATTTTCGCGGTCAAAGTTGACGACAATATTGGTTGGGAAGACACCTCCCTCGTTAATAAAGGCCCGAATATCCTTCAATCGCTTCTTGGTAACCATACGCTGATAGGCTCCAAGCGTGCCAAGCTCCCCTCGCATTCGGTGCGCAACGTAGCCAATCTTGAGCAAATGGGCAGGCTCGATCGCAAAGATGTATGCGGTCTGATTACCGATCCGTGTCTCCACCGCTGGGACTGTTTGCGATAAGCCGGGAATATCTTGAAGGGGAAACAGATCGGCCAGCAACTGATATTTCGCCGCCGGACCCGTATGTTCTACTAACCGTTCGTAATACTGAATACTTGCATCATCGAGCAAAAGGATCTTGGCATTCTTGGCCCTAGCGATATCTTCGTCACTCAATATCCCGTTTGAAAAGGCATAGATACCACCAAGTTTCTTTTTCCCGAATTGGCGTTGGACAGGTTGCCGCGAGTCCGAAATATGTTGTGAAAGTAGAGCTAGCTCGGTTTGGGCTGTTGCACGCCTACCACTCTCAATCCTAGATTTGCACTCCACGATGAAGCAGACATGCTCATCTATGGCAACTACGTCAAGTTGGTTCAGATAGTCTGTAGTGCCATCTGTCTGCTCAAGTCTGGCTCCGCCATCTCCGCTCATGTGGGAGAATCCCATCTTATGCAGAACTGTCCAGATTCGGTCTTCCAGTAACTGGTCATGAGTCTTGTTCCGGCGAATCTTGCTCCTTCGCGGACCACGTTTTGTTACCGCCCATCCCTCAGACTCGTAAGTCGCAAGATCCCTATTGGCAATGCTCGACTCCTCGTAAGCGAGTTTCCTAACCTTGGCGAGGGTTTCCAATTCCTCGACGGGGAGAATGTTGGCCAACCTCATTTCTTCCTCGACACAAATAGACTTTCCTCGATTTGGCCTCGCTTTGCTCCGCTTGCTGCGATTACGGAGTGGCGTTCGACCACCACTTCATCGAACTTAGGATACAGATCGGAGATCGATTTATGCCGGGCATTGCTAACAATGACCTTTGCCCCAAGATCGGCCAGCCGTTGCGCTTCAACTGCCAGCCGTTTTTGATCCTCCCAGCTAAACAGCTTAGCGTTGTATTTGACGAATCCATTATTCGAGTGCATTACTGTGTATGGCGGATCGAAATAAACGACATCATCCGCTACTGCCTGCGACGTTACCTCAGCAAAGTCGGAAACCAAAAGTTCAGCATTAGCCAAAATCTTGGAACATCGCAAAATGTGATCTTCTCGGAAGGGTATTACCGATGTCTTGTAGCCGTAAGGGACGTTAAATTCGCCTTTAAGATTTACACGGTAAATTCCATTAAAAGACAATTGGCACAGGTACAAAAAACGCACTGCCCTCTCGATATCAGTAGAAGGGCTGGATTTCCGGACTTCATAGTATGTTTCCTTCCCGTTCCTGAGTTTCTTAGCTGCCGCATACAACTCGGTCGGATCATCTCGAACCACCTTGTAGGCATTAATAAGCTCTTCATTCGTGTCTGACAGGGTTGCTTTCTCGGGTTGTAGAGCAAAGAAAAAGGCGGCTCCTCCGCAAAATGGTTCGAAGTATCGCCCTCTCTTTTCAGGCAATAACTCCGTCAGAATTGTGGTAAGAAATCTCTTACCACCGGTCCACTTGACCAACGGTTGCGAACCTTGCCCCATTCTGCTCATTATGGACGGGATAAGGCACCATAAAGCACCGCTGTTAACCTGGGATTTTTGCCTGTTCGATAAAACATATCACCGTTGCCTCGATCTGACTGGCTCTCCGTCCGGAATTCCAGGCTCAAGATTGTTCTTGAACCTAAGAATGGGCCGCTTGAAATGGTAAAATAGAAACGCTCCCTAAGCCGAAAATGTCGGTTCAAGGGTCAAGCGAAAATGACCTAATGGGAATCAGGGCCAAGGGGGAATTGAACCCCGACGCCCTCCTGGTAGACTGTTCGCACGGCCTCGTAGCTCAGGGGATAGAGCGCCTCCGTCCTAAGGAGGGCGTCGGGGGTTCGAGTCCCTCCGAGGCCGCCAAAACGCGGGGATAGAGGTGGAATCTTCCACCGCGTTGCATCGCGAATACGAATCCTTTACTCATGGCCTCTCTAATTCAATTCCATTGATTTTAATGCGCCTGTCCGGCAAGAAGATAGCAACCGTTGGCCATCAAAACGCGGGGATAGAGGTGGAAACCTCCACCGGGTTGCATCGCGAATAAAGTTACTTGTGTCAGGTTCAAATGAGGTTCCGTTTCCGAGGCGACAGACGACTGGATACGAGGAGAAATGTAGCGAACCGGAAGTCTGCCAAAAAGGGCATATCCATTCCGTGGACATGATCCGCTCATCGTGGCACCCTCAAGGATGCAAAATACAAAACGTATACGTTGTTCCACAGCTGAACACTCAATCCAATACACGACGCCTTGATCGCCTGAAGATCAGCCGGTTATAGGCAGAGATTGATCCCGTGCTCTCATCCGAGCCTCGATCTCCTTATCAGTCAGCTTGGCGTCATAAATCGACCTTGGCTCAATAGTTCTCGTAACAATCGTGGCCGCGCCTACCGCAATCAGCAAGGGAAGGATAAACCTTCGATCCCCGCCTGTCAGTTCCATCAGAAGAACCACCGCGGAAACCGGGCCCTGGGTTGTTGCGGCAAGCAACGCTCCCGCACCGAGAAGCGCATAGATTCCTGCCGGAGTGCCCGGCATAAAATGGGTGCATACCAAACCAAGCACTCCGCCTAGCACAGCTCCAAACGAAAGCGAAGGAGTGAACAAACCGCCCGGTACTCCGCTCCCCAACGAGCCTATGGTGGCAACTGGCTTCAGAAAGACAAGGCTCAGCAGGAGAAGGGGAGCGATGCGGCTATCAAATGCCAACTGAGCAATGTCTTTTCCGTTACCCAAAATCTGAGGAAATCGAATCGAAACAACGCCCACTAGGGTCAAAGCAATAACCGGTGAAATGTATCTCAGCCAGCCAGTTGGCCGACGGGTTTCCGCCCACGTGACCGCCCGTATATAACCTACCGAGAAAAGGCCAATTACAGAGCCCGCCACCAACGCCCACAGCATCAAGGGATACGAATTTGTAAACTTCGGAAGATGATAAGTTGGGGCATCCGGCAAAAAAATCCAAGAAACTCCGGTAGCAACAATAGACGTGATGAGGGCGGGAAGAACAAACCGAAGCGCCAACATCCCCCGCAAAACTTCAATGGCAAAAAGGGCCCCGCCAAGTGGAACGCCGTAAGCTGCCGCCATCCCCGCTCCTGCTCCGCACGCAACCAGTAATTTCCGCTGTTCATCAGAAAGTTTGCCTTTGTCCGAGAACAAGTTCGCCAGAACCGCGCCAACCTGCTTTGGCGCTCCTTCCCTCCCCAGCGGCGCACCCATCCCAACATTGATAACCGATAAAAGAGCGCTTCCTACCGTGCGCACCCATGGTAGCCGACCCGCATGAAACCAGATCGCGGCCGTCACGTCAATGCTGTTTGCGTTCGTAACCTGCCTAAGAATCAATGTCCCAACCACGGTAACAAGCCCCGCACTAAGGAGGGCCGAAGCGTGATGCGAAGGGCTCACAGATTCTGCTGTCTCCAAGATGTTCAACCCTGAGCCTCCCCAAACAAAGTGCTGAACCATCTGCACAATTCGGGTGAGGGCGGCCGCCCCTAATCCTGTAAATATGCCGGTCAAAAAAACTGCAAGCCAAAACCTGCCTGCGCCCGGGCTTAGCAGGGTCGCCGGAATCGCTTCACCCCGCACATACCGATCGGTGTTTGCTTGGTCCTTGCCCGCCTCTTCCAACATTTTGATCGAAAGTCTACTTTGATTTTGGACCGGCTCTCGCAGGATTTTAGAGCCTATCATGGTGGATTTTGCTACCGACTCATCATGAGGATTGCAATTGTCCTGAAGTGAAGGGACAATTCCCACCTCTCGGTCGAGAGTAGCGCCGTCTTTATATAGGGCACAGTTCTTGCCACGGTCTTTTGCTCAATCAAAGTGGAGGAGGCGTGAATGCTGGCTGCTCTTTTTTATATTCAGCTGGGGTTCCCACGAAGAACTCAAGAATTGAAGGACCGCCTCCGAAACTTCCGCCAGCCGATATATCATAGACACCGACTTCCCCTTTCACCACCTCCTCAGGACCATAGGCCAGCCCCTGACCATCAATGAATTGCCAATGGTACTGCAGCCAGTGGCTGAATCCATCAAGTGACCGCAAATAAACGATGCCGCTCTTGTCAAAGACAATCGTTGCCCGCCCCTTTCTAAATCTTAGCTTTCGTGGAGAGCTGGTGTCCTCCACAATGTAAACCATTCCGTGGAAATGATTTGGAAGCACAAAGAGCACATCAGAACCTCGCTTGCTTAGTGACCTAAAGAAAAAGTACAGAAACACAAAACATACGACTGTGCCAATTAAAATCGCATTCTTGTACTTACCAATCAATGCAGTCTGTCCCAATAACGAAGAATACCAATTATCGAATTCAATAGGCAAGAACAATGGAAAGGATCGACCTAGCCCGAACTCTAAGCAGTTAACCACTTTTCACGAACAACGCTCCTCCTCAGAGCCGTTCTGACTTGAGTCCCTTACGCTGAACCAATAAACGAAGTTGTCAGCGTGAGAGTCATGGTCACTGCCGCTCCCCGAGGCACTCACCAATCCTTGTAAGGTGCCGAGGACGCTGATGACCAACTCAACAGCGTCCTATTTCGGCAGGAGCCGAAACGCGGTGCTCAGGTTCACTGAACCTGAGCAGAAGTGAAAACCGCCAGATTTCCGCGCAAATCTGGCGGTTACTCTGAACAATTGCCATGGATCGGCAATTGTTCAACATCCACCTAGGTCCGGACAGGCCTGCCTAAAATCTATCGTCACAACTCTACTTTTGATATAACGGTGCCATTAAGACCCATGGATCGCCCATACGGATCACCCATACGGAAGGCGGCTCTTTCCGGTTTTCGTTATGGAATAACAGGTGCCGCTGGCGGGTTGGCGACTTGGCTCATCTCAGAACCGTTTGTTTGGACCGTTGCCCGCAATGGAACTCAATCCGGCGGGGTTAGCTACACCCTCGGCTCTTTTTATGGTTGGTTTGCCCATGCCCTCTTAGGCGCCTTAGTCGTTGGCCCCATTTCGCTCTTTGTGAATTGGGTAAACAACCGACCCGCAAGAGCCTTGCTTTTGGGCCTTTTGGCAACCATCTTAGGAACGGCATTTACCGCAGGTGCCGACGCCGCATCGGACTGGCTCGGAATCCATTTGCCCGGCTGGGTGCCATTGGCGGCATCGGGATCGCTCTGTTTTGGAATTTTGCGGTTTCCTTCGCCATGGCCACTGCCCTCTTCCTTTCCACAAATCCAACCTTGGCCCGGCTCAATCGCTTTCTACTAGCTGGATTTGGGGCTGGAGTTTTCGGTTTTATTGGCAGGATGGCCCTTTCGCCTTTGGCTGTTGTCATTCTAATTGCAATGGGGCGGTTGGAAGCCGGTTCACCTTGGTTTGCTTATGACCCATCGCGGTTGCTGGATGATTTGGCAATGGGGTTTTTCATCGGGCTTGCCGTAGCGGTTTCCCAGCAGTTCACCAGCCACGCCCGCGCCAGGCTTCGGCTAGGGCGCAATGAATTCCGAGACTTCAACCTGGCATCGGGATCCAACCGGCTCGGTCGTGCTGAAGGTATCGAAATCCCTATTTTTGATCCCAACTTAGATCCCGTCCAGGTCCTTGTTACCTGGGACGGACGCCAGTTTCAGGTCACAAATCTATCTGCCCGCGCCAAACTGCAAGTCTGTGGACAGCTTGTGCCCAACGCCAATTTGCCCAACGGGGGATCGTTTCTAGTCGGCTCTCACGAAGTGCAACTGCTGGCGGATCGTGCACCTGTGCAACCCCAATGCAATCAGCCCCAGCCGGCCCAAAACCCAATCCCGACCACCTTCCAACCCGCCACGCCGGGTCG
>DAIDHV010000010.1 GCA_027451905.1 Armatimonadota bacterium
TTGGCTAGTCGCTCGCAAGCAAAGTCCATGCACCATGCCTGGTTTGGAGCAGTAGGTACCAAATTCGGTATCGGCGCTACTTTAAGTCGGCGACGCACTTTGCGAGAGAGCCGCAAGGATTCCTGTTTCCATATTCTGTGAACCGCCTTGAGATTAACTCCAGGGAGCACGGCATGCACACGCCTAAAACCATAGCGAGGATGTTCGTGGGCGAGGCGAAGAACCTGCTCTCGGCGGTCGGGATTGCGCTCCTTGTGGCGCCAACTTTCTTAACGCCAAGATTTGTAAGAACCAGTATCTGAACTGAGTTGAGGATGGAATTTACGGTAAAGCTCAGCCTCTTTTTGCATGTAATGAGGATCACCAGCCTTTTGTTGCATCATCTTCACCCCTTTCTCGTCATAATGGCATCGAAGGCATTCTGCTGGAGTGTAGACAACTCGCTTGGTTTCCGTTGCCTTGGCGGCTAGGGAATTGTCGACAAAGAAGGCTCCAACCGCGGTGAGAACAAGGCAGAGACCCATCCAAGGCTTTGTCTTTAAGTTGAGGGCACCTCGTTGTCTGACGTTTGAAAAAAGCTTGGGCATGGGAACAAAGTTACTCCTTGCCCTGTTTCATCGCTCTTTGTTGAGGGGTTATATCGGATTTGCGGTGCTTAAACGTAACGACGTGAGAGGACGAACATCCTTGGGTCAACAGGACTGATGCACCGAGGGATAACAGAATCAGGATTTTTTTCATAGGTTTGCAAAGAAGCGGTGGATGGCGCCGATTGGCGCCATCCACACAGGGATCTACTGGGTCATCAGTTGTCGGGGAAGAACGTGAATCCATTGGACGGATTCTGGAACCATTGGGACAGCTGAGAACAAGTGATTCCGTTTGGAACCGGGGAACTATCTGTGTTACCGGAATTTCCAACATTCAGAGCGTAACTCGGATCGGCACAGTAGTCGGGAATCATGTTTGGATCGGAAGGAATTAAGAACTTGCCATTTTCGGCACCGCTTATAAATCCACCTTTCCACTTAATGACCTTGGCGTGGCCATCCACAAACGCGGTGGGAAGGTTTCCACCATATCGTAGCTCCGAATTGGTGTTGCCTGGGAACGTACAAAGCAGGAAGATAATTCCCATTGTAATTCTTGGCGTATCGTACGAGTTACCGAATGCAAACATATCGGCTGGACTTTGCACAGAACTCATCGAGATACCGGGGATGTAGTGTCCGCCAAGGCCGTCTGGCTGCTGGTTCAGTAGCAAACCGCCGCCTCTCCAGCCCACTGGGCCCCAGTTATAACCGTATCCTGAGTACCGGCACTGATATTCGTCGGTGCTGGCAAGGGCGCCTGGAGAATTGGGGGTGCATCCGCCGTCAATGTCATTTCTTTCTGGATCCCAGAACATTGGCTTGCTCTTGACGTAAGGGTAAAGGTGGTCAGTCCAGTCTCCGCTGCTACCGCCAAGCGAAAGGCTGTAATCATCATTGTCTGTGTTGTACATAACAAAGGCAAGGTTGATTTGCTTGACGTTGCTTAGCGAAACAGTTTTCTTGGCTGCTTCCTTGGCTTGGGCGAATACGGGGAATAGAATCGCAGCCAAAATTGCGATGATTGCAATAACGACGAGAAGTTCAATGAGGGTAAAGGCTCGCTTTTTCATTTATGCCTCCGAAGGCAAATGAAGTATTGCAATTGCAGATTAAGACAATGATAACGTTATGTTAAAATTAAATAACTTAACTTTAACTTAACCATGCGAAACTAACGCGGCTCAATTCGCCCTTTTTTGCTGATCTTGGTGACCCTTTGCCTTGGGAGGAAGGATGAATCCTTCTGCAACCTTTTTAATAAATGCGGGGTTGTCCATTTCCATTGACTGCTCGGTCCAACGTTTTTGGAAGGTGGGATCGTCAGGATCGAAGGTCGCCGCGGGCTGAAACACACGAGGATCAACAGGAACCGCATGGTAAGGGGTGAAGTCAGGATGGGTTGTGAACATGTCGGTCAAGGGCATGGCAGTGGCATCAAACAGATTGTTAGGGGGAAGGCCAAATATGCCGTAAATGGTTCGAAGCACACTCATCACGCAGGTGTGAACGTGGGAAACATAGTGATGCTTGATCCAGGGACTTATAGCAAGTAAAAAGCTTCGATGGCGATCCACATGATCGTTATCTCCGCCGCAGTCATCTTCCAATACAAAGATCGCCATATGTTTCCATTCAGGGGTATGGGTTAGGTACTGCACCAATCGGCCAAGGGCCAAATCATCATCCGCCAAATAGCTACAAAAGTAGGGGTAACCCTCTTTGGGCCTAGGGTCATCACCGTGATCATTAGAAAGGGCAATCACCGTGCACTGAGGCAACTTGGCATCACGGCTTCGGAAAGTCTTTTGCACGTCTTCTTCAAACCACTTCACCTTGGCAATATCGGGAATGTGCTCATTGAAGATTGGAAACTGGAAACACGTGTTTTTGAAAAGCGCGGCTGGCATGGGGATATTGGTGTGTTCCACCGCACCGGTGCGAGAATAGGTTCGAGGTTCACCTTCATCAACGCCAGGAAACTCAAAGCCCTCACCGTAGTTCCGAAACGAAACATGCCCTCTGATAAGCTGTTCCCAGATGGAACCATGCTCTAGGTAATCCTCTGGAAATTGGCTTGCGTCTGATCCAAAAGAAACCAGCCTTCCCTTGGTTTTGTTGGTTGGCTCCCAGTTCCAGCCTTTGTAGTACAGCCTTGTTGTCCAGATGCTGGGATAAACCCCCATGTCCCATCGGTGACCGTCACCACTCATGTGAGGCTCTAAATAGAAATTGTCGGAGATCGCATACTGCTCCGCAATTTTAATGTGATTGGGCATGATTGGCAAACGGGTTTGAGTTCCCTTCTCTCGAATCCACCCCTGATCTCCAAACTCGGCATATCTTGGCTGGCCGTTGACACCTGGCATGCCCCCAAAAATGCCATCAAACGTATGGTTTTCTTTGATAATGTAAACCACACGGGTTATCTGCTTAGGAAACTTAGGGGCTGGAATTTGATTAGGAATGAGCCCATCATTCAGAAGTGTTTGATGGGTGTCGGCTTCCAATTGATTTTGGCTGGGAACTGGAAACGTCTCCAGCATTCCCGGGGTTGGTGCCAAATCGTACCGCTCATCTTGAGGAGATCTGGCATTGAGAGGTCCCTGAGGTCCGTGCCCCAATCCTTTTTGTGTAGCAACCACAAGCGATTGAGTTTGGCGATTCAGCTTGATGTCCAGCGGATACCACCCTACCGGAATTTGCCCGACAAGCTGGTCGGACCTCAAGTTGACAACCCCAACCGCGTTTAATCCACTTTCGCAGACATACAATGTGTGGTTGGCAGGGTCTATCACCAGTTGGCTTGGAATCACGCCGCGTAAGTGGCTGAGAGCCTTGACGGGGGCAAGCCGGATTGTTTTGCGGAGTCTTAAGGTGTCGGCGTCAAAATCCTGAATCGTATCGTCGTTGGCGTTGCTCACAAAAACCCGATTTCCCTCGATGGCTACCGCGCAAGGTGAGCTTCCTCCAACGACCTTCCCCCAATCCTTGTTTGTGCCAATTGGATTGCCGGTTTTGACCTTGGCAAGAATCTTGGGTTGATGAGGATCGGCAACCGACGCACTCCAAAGAGAATCACCATTAAGCGAGCTTGCTTTGCCAATCCCTGGCACAAATTGGTTTTCGAATTGAGTTCCTTTTTCGGATTGCTTGCTAGGAAAGGCAAACGCAGGGTGGCTGATGCCTTTCTTTAAGAAGCTGTAGTCAAAAATGCCAAAGTTCACCCAATAAAGGCGGTTGGTGGCTGAATCCAGCGCTAACCGGTAAGGCTCATATCCGGCAAACGTTCTTGATAAGACCTGGCCGCTGTCAGCGTCTACAACATCAAGCTGCTCATGGGCAACGTCTAGGCAGTAGATCAGCTTTCCATCCGCGGAAAAAACAAAATCGTCAATGTAGCCAAGGCTGTAGCCATCGGTGTTGATCGAAATGTGCCGGTCAACTGTCCAGTCCGCTGTGTCCCAAAATGTGAGACCGCCTTTCTCGCCCCAGCTGGTCACAAACTGTTTTCCATCGTTGGTAAACCTGCCTACCGGATCGAGGTTATCTGCGTGAATAAAGCGCCTTATGCCATTTTGATAAACCGCCAGCGTATCGTTGCTTAGCCCAACTTTGAGACCGTTTGGTCCCAAAACAACATGCCAAAGATCTTTGCCTGTATATTGCCTTTTGCCAACTGGAGTGCAATAGCGCCCATCCGGCAAAATGGTCACCCCTCCGTAGACAATTTTTGCCACCTGAGAACCGGCAGGATCGGCAAAAGTCTGCAGACTACTTTGAGAGGATTTGGTTGCCGTGAGTGCTAAGACAAAGGTGAGGAGCATGGTTTTCGAAACTATTGTACAGAGTCGAACCTTAGCCTCGTGGAAAAAACATGATGATTCCGGTGAATCTACACAAACCTTATTGAAAAGTTAATGATTTCTTTACAGTCGGTGGATTGTGAGAGGCAAAACCAGCCTCAAAAGACTTTTCAGGCTAGATTTTTGCTAAGGTTTGGCTGGCGCTCTTTGACGGGGGTGGGAACATCTCCACCGGCAGTAGAGTGCTGAATCTTCATGACTAAATCTTGATCATAAGACCCAAACCCCCTGCCAAAGATGGTAAATCCTCCTTGATCTTCCGCATCTTCTTTGACCCCGATTCTCAGCCTTGTGGCTTGCCATGGGGCAACTTTGATATCGGCTATCGTGACGTCTGACCACGGCTCATCATCAACAAACGAGCCCGATGTTGTAACGCGAAAGTCCTTAAGATAGCCATGCTGGTTCATGTAGTCTTGCCACCAAGGAGGATTAAACCGGCCGCGCTCTCCTCCAGGATCGCCGGGACTGTTCCAAGTGCCCACTTCAACGTCATTGATCCAAAACGTGATGTCGGAGGGGTACTCGTTGGCATATCCTGGTGCCTCCGAGCTGACTTCTAACGTCAGATCCACTTCATTGATTTTGGCTCCTGCCGGCAAAGAGTTTGGAAAGACGTACTCCACGTACCCTCCGCCCGACCAAATAATCCCTGCCTCTGCCCTTTCCGGAAAAGAAAAAGACAAGGGGTCGTCAATGAGGCCAACAATGCGCTCTCTTGTTGCCAACCCACAGGTTGGCTTGACCTGGGCTGCCACATACATTCCGACGGGGGTTGTTATCTCGATGGCATAGTCTTTTGACCCCTGTGATGACGAAAAATCAATGCTCAGACGGTCATGCAATCGTCGGCAGAGTTTTTGCATACCCTGGGCAGCAGCTTGATATTCGCTGACAACAAGGCCCGCTTCTTCTAAGATTTGGATGTGTTTGGAAGTGCTAGGCTGAGCCAAGTTTAATGCGGCGCTAAGGTCATTGATGTTCATCTCCCGCTCTGCAAGAAGCTCAAATATTTTTGCGCGGCTTTCTGAGGCTAGTGCGCGGAAGACGGCAACCGTTGTTCGGCTAGAAAGATCGTGAAGATGAAGGGGGGTGGGTGAAGAAGCCCGAGAATGGCCATTCTCGGCGCCCATCGGCTGGGCTCCATTCCTTTTCGCACGATTCTCTTCCATTCCTACTCAAGATTAGCCCAATTCAGGATGGATTGTTCCCGCCCACGCTCCTGGAACTTACGGACCCGATTCTCGAACAAACTTGTGATTGACGTCTTTATAGAAAAGGTCCCCATCTTTATCGGTTCTTCTCAACTCAATTCCCGCATCTTGTAGCTTTTTCATTACGACTTTGGTGGGAAATCCATACTCGTTATGAAGGCCGCAGCTCGCAATTGCAATTTGAGGTTGAACCGCCCTTAACCACGCACGGCTTGTTGAATGGCGGCTTCCGTGATGGCCGAGGTGCAAGATTTGCGCCTTCCAGTTGAGAACCCCAATCATCGCTCTTTCATCGGCTTTGGGTGCGTCGCCACTGGTTGTCAGGGAAGCTCCGCCATCATGGATATGAACAAACATGCAACCTAAGTTATCATTGGTGGATGGATCATAAGGCGGGCATCGAACCTCGATTTTGAAGACCCCCAGATTGCCATCCATCGAAGTCACCCAGTCTATTGCCGAAGATTTGACCCTGGCGCTCTTAAACTCCTTCAGCATCTTTCTGTTGGTCTGGAAAACCGCAGACATGATGATTTTGGCGCTAGGAAAGGCTCGATGAACCCCAACAAGTCCTCCAACATGGTCTCGATCGGGATGGGATAGCAAAATCCAATCCAGGTGGTTAACCCCCCACTTTTTCAGGTCAGGAACAATGATGTTTGTGCCCGCATCGGAGGAGTTTGTTTTGGGTCCTACGTCAATGAGGGCGGCGTGTCCTTCGCTGGTTATCAAGGTGCAATCGCCTTGACCCACACTGATAAAGACAACTTCATTACCGAGGGCTCGATTATGTCCCGCATACAGCCCCAATCCTCCGCCTATGACGGTGGCGATGGCGGCGACGCCGACGGTTTGCCAAGGGATTTTCAATTGGATTGCCTCCTCTTTCTAGAGGAGATCAGCCAAGCAAACAGAGTTCCATAAAGTAGCACGAGCCAATATCCAGACACTCGCTGCAAATCGGTAGAAGAATAGGGAATAGCCGAACAAAAGTCCAACCACTTCCACATGATGGAGGCAAGCGCCTTTATAGAAAGGCTAAGCGGCACCGCCAAGACCGGCACCAAAGAATGGATGAGATAGTCTAGCAAACACAAAACAATGGTTGGAGTCAGCAGCAAGATTGGCAAGAGGCACGCAACGGGTCCGATCCAAGACGCGGTTTTAAACCAAAAGGCACCGATTGGAGTTGAACCTACCCATCCCCAAAAAGAAGTGAGGGCAGATTGCCACTTTCCGGCCGGGGTTACCTCGTTTCCAAGGACCAGAGTGGTGACTGCAAGCATGGAAAGTTGAAACCCAGGCGAAAACAAGCTAGAAGGTTGCCAAGCCAGATAGAAGAGGCCGGCTAACGAAAGCGCGGATAAGCCATCGTACTTTCGGTTCCACAAGTAAGCAGATGCGGCGATTATGGTCATCAGTCCAGCCCGAACTGTGGCGGCGTGGTAACCAGTAGCCCCAGTGTAGACAACGATGAAAATCCCAAATAGCGCCAATCTTAGTGCTCTTGGTACCAAATGTGGCAAGAATAGTGACATAAACAGCGCTTGAAAGACAAAAAGATGTAAACCAGACGCGGCTATTAAGAACATACAGCCCGTGGATTGCAACTCTAGCTTATCAGCCTGGCTAAGATAGGAAGAATCGTTAAAGGCAAGCCCTGCCATCAAGGCTCCGTCCCTGCCTCCAATGTCTTGGTCAATAAAGGCACGGATTTTTTCGGCAAAACTGTACTCGTCGGCATTGATTTTGCTTCCCGATGCCACCACGTGGCTGTCCCTTGAAGTTAATGAGACCTGTCCAGATAGCCCTTGCATCCGCGCCTGATTGATATGCTTTTTGATGGGCTTGATCGGGGCAGTAACCTTGACTTGGTCGCCAAGTAGCGGAGGATTGGCTTCCTTTGAAAAGGCAAGAAGTTTTAGCTGGTGGTCTTGAAGGTTTAAGACGTAGCCGGCTGTGGTTCGTACGGGAACCGTGGTGACGGTAAAGATGCCATTGGCCACCGAGTTATTTTGCTGGGCTGCAATCTTGGGAGGAGAAAGAAAAAGTCCAACCATAAAAAGGCCCCCACACCAAAGAATTGCGGTGCTCTTTCTGGACAAAAATGCGGTTAAGATGAGCACGGCAAAGAAGATGAGGAACGAATGAACGGCAATTCCACAGACAAGTCCAATAAAGCCAGCGAGTAAGGGCCGATGCTCAAATTCTGCCTGGATCGTACTGCTGATTGAGTTCAAGTGGATACCCGAGCGGTTGGATCGTTATTAAGCTCTGCAAGTTTGGACTTCTTTTTGGGTCCCGAGAAACGTAAATCCTTAAACAGGATTTCGCCAGCTCTTTCATTGAGGCTTTTCAGAATTTGCTGCTTCTCCATTTGCATCTCCTGGGTCCATGCGGAACCTTGGGTATGAACAATCAAAGTGCCAGCTTTGAAGCTTTGAGGTGACGACTTTTGGCCTAGTCGAGGGCCAATGATGTCGACCCAATTCTTAAGAATGGAATGGGCTTTTGCATCCTTGATTTGCTGAATCGAAGGAAAAGACTGCTGAAGAACGTCGGCTATGGTTTTTATTTCCAAGTCACTTCTCCATTGGAGACCTTCAACTCCGACGCGCGGCTCACGATGTGGTTACTGACCGAGCTTGCCTCGGTGCAGGTTAACAGGGCCTGGTGGCTTTGGTTAATCACAAGAGCCGCTAAAGCCGTGCGGCGGTATTCATCGAGATCAGAAAGCATATCATCCAGCAACAACAAGGGAGGAGTCCCTGATGTTTCACGTGAAACCTGAAAAGAGCCTGCCTTCAGGGCAATCGCAACCGATCTTTGCTGACCTTGGCTACCGTAGTTCTTGACATCCTTGCCGTCGATTTCCATGCCAAAATCGTCACGGTGGGGGCCGAGAGAGGTTGATCCCCTACGCATGTCATGAGAGCGAGACAGCGCAAAAGCTTGCTGAAGGCTTTCCGTATCTAGTCCACCTTCCTCCTCTTTCAAAAATAGGCTTAGGATTTCTTTTTTTGCAATTTCCTGATAGGCGCTTGAGGCTAGCGGTGCCAGCTTGGCAAAATAGACTTGGCGCTGCTGGCGTACATAAGAACCGCTTTCCGCCATTGCAAACTCCCATGCTTCAAATTGGTCTTGATCAATCACGGTTTGCATTGCCATTTTGAGAAGCGAGTTTCTTTGCTCTAAGGCGCGCTTATAAATTGCCAATTTGTGAACATAGGAGGGCTGTAAAGCTCCGATCTCAAGGTCCAAAAACATCCTTCTGGAAGCAGGATCTCCCTGGGATAGGGGCAAATCAAAAGCGGTAATCGACGTTGTTGGCAGCCTCCCGAGCAGATCACTGGCTTTTGGCAGGCTCATTTTGTTGATCGATGCCACTTTCTTGCCGACTTCGGGAATCTGAATTGAGATTTCGGTTTGAGATGGAGACAAGATTCCCGACACCTCGCAGTGAGTTTCATCGGAACGCACTGCGTCACGATCCCGATGGCTCCTTAGCAGTTTGCCGGTTGAAATATAGGAAATTGCTTCCAAAAGGGTTGTTTTGCCGGAAGCATTTTGGCCGGTAAACAACGAGAGCCCTTCCGGAACATTGAGTTCTAGATGGTGAAAGCAACGGAAGTTCAACAGCTTTAGCTTGTCTAATAAAGTCAAGCCCGCTTCGCTGGTTGGTTTTTCCACATCCCTAATCATGAAAAAGAATCACTCTTTAAATTACTTTTATTATTAAGCGGTTGGAAAAGTGGAAAAGTGGCACGGTGAGCGATTTTTTACCTTAAATTGAACCGAAACCAACCGAAAGAAGAACGTTCCATACAAGGAAAATATTGGGGATAAGCCAAACCGTCGGTGGGTAATTGGGGGCTATGAGCCAAGAGTAAACCCATTTGTGGACGAAACTGATGCCTTATCCACAAAGTTATATTGATGCGGGGGATAAACAGCGATGGGATGACCGTCAGTCGGAATTTGTCCTGCTTCTTAGAGAAGGCCATGGAGCCGTCCATATTTCATAACCATGGCCTCGGCAAGCAAAACAGGGTGAACGGACCTTGTATCGGGGACGTTGCATCGTTTGGCAATAGGCACCCAAAACTCTTCAATCATCTGTTCGACAAGGCTCTGGGGCAGCTCTGGGTACCGATCGCACAGTCGCTTGAGAACTTCGTAGTCTTGATGAGTCATGTTGGAAAGATCTCCCACCAAGCCCTCAAATTGATGGGTACCGATATGATGAGGGGCAGGAGTCAGCCTAGAATCAAGGCTTATGCGGCTGATAACAATTGTGTTCGAAGCGAGATCCCCTAGCCTTTGCGACTTGTTGGTGAGGATTATAGAAACCATCCCAAGGAAGTAAAACATGGGCAGCATGTCGGCTGGCCTGAGCAGATTTCTGCCAATCGCGGCCTGAAAAGTGATAGGAGAGCCATCTGCCATTGCCACATGCAGTCGCAGTGCCGATTTTCCTACCGTTTGACCCCGCCAAAGTCCTTCAAGAAGAATGAAATACAGAAAAGGAATCGCTACCATTATCGGCAGCAGTATCGCGTTAGAAACCTCGCCTGTAGCAATGGCAACTAGGGAGACGATCCACATAAGAATCCCTTCCCCCAAGATAAGGATGAACAGGTCTAGCAAGTGAGCGGTGACTCTTGTGCCTAATGAGGCAGTCGAAAGCTCCACGATCACTTTTTCGGGGGTTAGCAGGGCAACTTCCGTGTTCAATGAATTTACTTTACCAAACAGGTGTAACATAACCCTGTGCTTGTACCTACCAAAAGGCTTTGGCTGTTGCTTGGCTTTGGGGTCATTTTTGCGGGAGTGTCGGCTCAGGCTGGGTTTGGCTGGCTGATGTGGGCATTTGATGGGGTTTTGCTAGCGGTTGCCATTCTTTCTGCGCGGCTTGCACCTTCTGCTTCGGAGCTCTCGGTCACGAGAGAGTTTGACCCTGTTTTTAGCGTTCGAGCAGCCAATCTCGTGGTAATTCGCTTTGAAAATAGCTCGCAATACGTTCTCAAGGGCCGATTTCGAGACGAACCTGATGAGACATTTGAGACATCAGGGAACGAGCAGCCGATTTTGATCGGGCCCGATGAAACAAAGATTTACAGCTACAAAACGGTGCCTCCTGAGCGAGGAACTTATGAGTTTCGAGCGACCTTTCTGAGGCTCATTTGCCCATTGGGGTTGGTGGAAAAACAGGTCAGGCTAGAAACGGCTCAGGCGATTCGGGTTTATCCCAATCTCCTTGCCTTGCAAGAATTTGCCATTCTAAGCCAGAGAGGAAAGCTGAGGTCTCTTGGTGTGCGGAAGTCTCGAACAAGAGGCTTGGGATCAGACTTTGAATCGTTGCGGGACTATCTGCCGGGGGATGACTACCGGAAGATGGATTGGAAGGCAACTGCAAGGCGAGGAAAGCCCATTGTGAAGCAGTTTGAAGTGGAAAGGAATCAGTCGGTGGTCCTTGTGATTGATTGCGGCCGCCACATGCTAGGTGAAATTGAGGGGGTGACTAAGCTTGATTCCGCCTTGGATTCTTGCCTTATGCTGGCAAAAGCAGCGATGACAATGGGAGATCAGGTGGGGTTATTGGTCTTTAATGATCGAGTTTTAAGGTTTGTGCCTCCTCGCAAGAGCAACAATCAGATTGGTGCCCTCATTGAAACCATTCATGATCTTGTTGCAGAGCCGGTTGAATCTGACCCGACGCGGGCCCTGAGCTATCTCAGCCAGAGGTGGAAGAAACGGTCCCTTGTTGTTGTCTTTACGGATGCGTCCGATCCGGAAATTGCAAAATCCCTATCCGCTGACCTCTCGGCCCTCAAAAACCGGCATTTGGTTATTGTGGTCCAGGTTAACGATCCTGCTATTGAGGTTCTTGCTTGCAGCATCCCTCAGAAAAAGCAAGACGTGTATGGTCAAGCCGCTGGTCTATGGCTGGACGATCGAAGAAAAGAGGCGATTGGCCGACTGAAGGCAACTCATGCTCATTTAGTGGCGGCAGAACCGCAAGAGCTAGCCAAAGAGCTGGTGTCGGCTTATTTTGATATCAAAGAGGGCGCCCTTCTTTGATTCAAAATAATGGTTTCGGTTTTTAAGAACCCTTTTGATAACAATGGCTAACACAGAAAATTTAGAAGCCCCTCAATCCTTAGGCGCTATTTTGCTGAGGTCTTGCCAGCGATATGCATACTCGGCTGCCTATCTTGTTCCGTCCAAGACGGGGGTCACCAAAATAACCTACCTTGAGCTTGAGGGTCATGTAAGAAGGTGGGCCAGTGGAGTCAAGAGCCTTGGTCTTGAAAGAGGCGATGTTTTATGCATCCTTAGCGAAAACTCCTTGGAGTGGGCCCTCTTGGATTGGGCTTGCCAGACCCTAGGGGTGGTTGTGGTGCCAATATATCCAACACTTCCCTCTGACCAAGCCCAATATATTGTGGAAAACTGCCACGCCAAGGTTGTTGCCTGCGGCGATGAGGCCCAAGCAAAGAAGCTTTCAGAGATGCATAATATCCGAATCTTTTTATTAAAAAACGGGAACAATAGCCTTGAACTTATGAGTTCTCAGGCCCCTTTGATCGAGAAAGAGGAATGGATTAGGGAAATTAGCAAGACTTCTGGTGCAGATACGGCAACGATTATTTACACAAGCGGCACCACAGGTCCCCCAAAAGGGGTGGTGCTGACCCATAGCAACTTCCTATGGATGAATCAGGCGGTTGCGAAGGGGTTTGCGATTGGGGAAGGCGACGTTTTCTTTAGCTTTTTGCCACTGAGCCATGTTTACGCACGCGCCAATGATCATTTCTTACCTATTTCTTTGGGTTCTGCTATTGGTCTGAACCGAAGCCTCAGTTCACTTGCTGCCGATATTTCCCAAATCAGGCCGACACTTATGCTGGTTGTGCCTCGATTTTTAGACTCGATGAGAGACCGCATCTCGGAAGGAGCCAGAAAGGGATCAAAAATCCAAACGAGGCTCTTTGAAATGACGGTCAATCAAGGTAAGAGGAAAGTCCAGGGGCAAAGTGCGCCGCTTCATTCATTTTTGAAGAAAGTTGTTGGGTCAAAAATCCAAGCAAGGCTCGGTGGCAGGCTCCGGTTTTTTGTCTCCGGTGGTGCGGCTTTGCCTTCTTCAACGTTTGCCTTTTATGAGTCTTTTGGCGTTTTGGTGCTTCAGGGGTATGGATTAACCGAAACCACAAGCGGAATCTACATCAATTACCCCGATCGTCCCAACCGGTCCGATTCGGTTGGTGAGCCTTTAGACGGAGTGGAAACCAAAATTGCAGAAGACGGCGAGATTTTAGTGCGGGGACCGTTTTTGATGAAGGAGTACTTTGAACTGCCCACCGATACGAGAGCGGCGATTGATGAGGAAGGCTGGTTTCATACCGGAGACGTCGGGCGGTTAGAGGGGTCTCACTTAATAATTACGGACCGTAAAAAGGACCTCATCGTGCTAGCGAACGGGAAAAACGTGGCGCCGCAGCCTATCGAAAACCTTTTGAGGCAAGGAAAATATATCAGTGAAGCGGTTGTTTTGGGGGATGGATTGGATGGATGCGTAGCTTTGATCGTTCCCAATTTCGAGGCGCTTAGGGCCGATCTTCATCTGCAAGAATCTACCTTGCACCTTATTGAGCTTGAGACCGTAAAACATGCAGTCAAGGCGGATGTGGACCTCGTCAACGCGGGTCTTGCAAGCTTTGAGAAAATCAAGCGCCATGCCCTGATTCCCGAGCCATTTACCATTGAAGGGGGAGAATTAACCCCATCCCTTAAAGTCAAGCGGAAGTTTGTTTCCGAGAAGTACCGAGATACGATTGCCTATTTGGCAAGGTAGTCCCTGCCGATTTGAAGTTAAATCGGATAGGATGAATAGGTGCTGAAGGTTTCGTTTGCTAAGATTGAGTTGCAAAAACTGTATCCGCTAGCGATCAGTCGGGGGACGATGTCTTCCTCGCAGAATCTGTTTGTCTTTCTAACCGATGGCAAGCACACTGGTCTGGGTGAATTATCTCCCGCAACGTCTTCTCCATGGACTGCAGACCGCGGCCAAGCTCAGATTGAGGGGTTAGCAGAAACCGGAATCCCCGAGAATCCTTTTGACTTAGACCAAAAAATGCGGCAGTTGCGAATGGATCCTCCTGCCATGGCCGCGCTTGACATTGCTCTGTGGGACCTTATCGGCAAGCGGGCGCAGATGCCTCTTTATGCGCTTTTGGGATTGCCGAACCGTGGTGTTCCCACCAGCGTGACCATTGGGATCAATCCCCCTGCGGTTACAAAAGAAAGAGTGCCGGATATTTTAAGAAGAACCGGCGCCAAGGCCTTAAAGATCAAGCTAGGCTCCCCTGATGGAATCGAAGCGGACAAAGAGCATTTTATGGCGGCGTGGGAATCAAGCTCAATGTTTCACGTGAAACTTAGAGTGGATGCGAATGGGGGATGGACTTGGCAAGATGCCCGCAAGATGATGAAATGGCTTTGGGAAAGGGACGTTGACTATATTGAGCAGCCATTGGTGGAAGGAAACGAAGACGAACTGCCGCTGCTGTTTGAGCGGCGAAAATTACCTATCTTTTGTGACGAATCGGTGAGGACAAGCCAAGATGTGCCGCCCCTTGCCGACCGAGTTGATGGGATTAACCTAAAGTTAATGAAAAGCGGCGGAATAACCGAAGCCCTCAGAATTGTGGCAACGGCAAGGGCTCATGGCCTCAAAACGATGATCGGCTGCATGAGTGAATCGTCGGTTGCGATTGCGGCGGGGGCGGCAATGAGCGCCCTTTTTGATCATATTGACCTGGATAGCCATCTGAACCTGAATCCTGACCCTGCCTCAGGGGCACCCATCGTTGATGGAGGCATTGTTCCGACCGATCGCCCGGGCCACGGAGCCGAACTCATCAGTTCATGCTAGAAAGAAGCCAAAAGCTGGCCTTGTACATGGAGGGCGCGGTACAAGGAGATGCCGGCAAAATGGGATTCGGCATCTTGCGTTACTCTCCCAACGAAGTCGCTTGTGTGATTGATTCAGCCTCTGCTGGCAAGGATATTCAAGAGGTTACCGATTCGCCACGATCGGCCCCCATCGTAGCTTCCGTTCAAGAAGCCAAAAAGTTAGGAGGAGACGTTTTTGTACTTGGCATAGCCCCACCTGGCGGTTTGATCCCTTTGGATTGGTTTGCGGCTATCGACGAAGCTTGGTCATGCGGAATGAGTTTGCTGAACGGGCTTCATGAACCGTTGGCAGGGCGGTATCCGGAGCGGCCTGGCCAGTGGATTTGGGATATACGCAAAGAACCGGCAGGCCTGAAACCGGCAACCGGAGAAACGATGAACCTCTCCAACAACCGCGTGTTGATGATTGGCACCGATATGGCTGTGGGAAAGATGACGGCAGGATTGGAGCTTTGGAAATCGGCTAGGAACGCAGGAGTTGATGCTGAATTTGTAGCAACCGGCCAAATTGGCATTACGATTACTGGAAAAGGCGTGCCGTTAGATGCAGTCAGAGTGGACTTTGCGGGAGGTTCCATCGAAAGAGAAGTCCTTGCCCTTGCCAATCATGATTTGGTCATTGTAGAAGGGCAAGGTTCTTTGATTCATCCCGGCAGCACCGCGAATCTGCCCCTGATCCGCGGCAGCAATCCGACTCACTTTGTGCTGTGCATTCGAGCCCATCAAACCCATCTGGCAAGGGTGCCATGGGTAAAAATCCCTCAATTAGACGCCTTTATTGGCATGTATGAGGACCTTGCCGAGGCTTGCGGGGTGTTCAAGCGGCCAAAAACAGCAGCCATTTGCGTCAATGGCAAAGATTTAGAGCCGGCTGCTGTTGATGAATACTGCGCAGAGATTGAAGCTAGGTTCGGCATCCCAACCGTGGATCCCGTATGTCATGGCTGTGACCGGCTGGTGCCACTGGTCATTCACTAAGCGTTGAATTTCAGAAGAGGCTCACAATGAGCCGGAAAAGAATAGCGATGGGTTCCACAGGGCAGAAAGTGGCAAGGCCCAAATGTTCTGGGCCAGAGGCATGCTTTCGAAGCCAGCATACAAAACCACTCCAAGCTGAAATTGACCGCCAGAAACGTCTTTGAGATACTTGAGGCCCTCGGTTTGGTGACTGGCAATGGCTCGAGAAGGGGTCACATCTATCCCAATGAGAGATCCATCTGGGAACTCTAAAACAAAGGGAACCGCATACTGCTTAACGGTTCGGAAATGGCTCAACAGGGGCTTAGATTCAAGTCCCGAAATCAGCCTTGCAAGTTCATTGGCAACAAAAGCATCGGTCATGGATGCTAGAAGCAACTCATCTTGCTGCAATCGGGCACTATCGCACCCAATAAGGGCGCAGGCTAGGCCGGTATCGACAACGTATGTTTTTGGAGACTTTAGCAGCCGATCCACAAGCAAAGTCTGGTGAGAGGGGAGTTCTTGAATCAAAAAGAGGCGCCGGAGGACTTCAAGATAGCGATGGAGGGTTGTTTCTTTGATTCTGGATTCGCGGGCAAGAGAGGCAACATTGAGAAACTGACCACTTTTTGTGGCAATGAGGGAGATGAGTTTGGGGAGAGACTCGGTGCCCGTCACTCTTGCAATTTCCTTGACGTCTCGATCCAGAATCGAGCGCAGGTAGGAAAGATGCCACGCACGGCGATTCGACGGGGATCTCGTTAACGCAGGCTCCGGGAATCCTCCTGTGATGATCCTTTCAGAAAGAGGTAGACCATCAGAATCTTTATATTGTCTAAATGAGTGTTGCGTCAAGAAAGCCACAAAATTATGGTGATATTGGCCGGATATTTCCGCTTGACTAAGGGGTAAAAGGTCCAAAATCTCCATTCTCCCTGCCAAAGATTCATTGACGGTTGGCAGAGCCAGGATATTTGCAGAGCCAGTTAAAAGGTAGCGTCCAGAGGTTCGATCTCTGTCGACAAACAGTTTAAGAGGGGCAAGCAATGAGGGGCACCGTTGAATTTCATCAAGGATCAAGGGGGCGCGGTGTTCGGTAAGGTAGCCAAGGGGATTTTCTAAGGCAAACTGCAACGAAAGTGGGTTGTCAAATGAATCGTAGCTCCATTTGCCATCGATAGACTGCAAATCGAGGGCAAGAGTGGACTTTCCACATTGGCGTGGTCCCACAATCATGGTTACGGTAGAGCGTTCGATGCAAGCCTGAAGCAGGCTTTGGGCAGCACGGGTTTTCATCAGAGAATCACTATTAGGCTGAGCTGGGTCAGAATGACGTAAGCCTTCCCAAATCATATCCTAAATGGTGGATTATCCGCCACCAAATGGTGGATTATCCCCCAAATAACTGAAAGTTAGCTTCAACAGGCGGATTCGAGAAGGTCTTTTAGCGCCGAGCCGCAACCAGAATCTTGCGCCACGCGGGAGTTAAGTAGTCGGTTGCAACACCGTGGTGGTTAACGGAGGAATGGACAAATTGACCATTACCAATGTAGATGCCGGTGTGTCCGATCTTGCCTTCTTTGGAATCCCAAAAGTAAAGGCGATCTCCGACTTTTAGATCCTCGTACCGCGTGATGGGTTCGCCAACCAAAGCTTGTTCGGCAGCGGTACGGGGGAGATCAATGCCGATCTGACCAAAAAGTCTCTTCACAAACCCAGAGCAATCAACTCCGTGGCGCAGGCTGTTGCCGCCCCACACATAGGGTGTTCCAAGGTACTGCAAAGCATCACTTGCCGCTGCATAACGGGCTCCATATCCGGCTACGGGGCCCTCATCAACTTGCCTTGTCACATTAAAGGGCAGGATCACAATCGAATCTTTGGGAACATATCCACGGTGCCCATTTTGAAGCAGAACAGAAAGCCAATCTTTATTGGAAGAGGAATTGACAACCAAATACTCTTCTGGAGAGACTGTCCAATAGACGTGGGAGTTGGGCGAGAGCCAAGCATGAATTCCCATCTTCCGAGTCGCCTCGCCAAGGCGGCCAAGGATCACAACTTTAGCGGCACCAAAGCTTAATCCCGAAAGGGACAAGCTTGCGGCTGCCATGCAAAGTTTTAACCCGATTCTCTTCATAGAAAACGCCCTACCCTATCATTATTGCCGGAATGTCGCCCTGATGCATAGCTTGACGCAATTTTTCTGCAAAGAATTGATGTGAAATCTTTGATTTCCTGCCAAATCCATCCTCCAACAAGAAGCACCTTAGCAATCTGCTCCTTCTAGCGCATGGTGACGGTGGAACTTGATACAGCCTTATTCCCCTTAAAAAAATACCTGGAAGCTATACTAGGGTTTATCTTGTTCATACCGATTCAAAACCATAAGAAAATGATGCGTCCCGGGCCCCAATCGCCGCCGTACTTTTCGGCAGTGGTCAAAAGGTGGAGGAATTTTTACAATAGTCATGGTGCTTTTCGGTGCCATGTCGAATACCTTTCGAACGGTAAAAAGGCGCAAACGGGCTGGTTTGAATTGGTAAGAAACACCAAAGACAAATCCATTGGTCGAGATTCACTTAAGATTGCTTACCATTTAGAAGACGGTCATCGAACCTATTCCTACGTGCATAACGGAAATGTAACGCTGGAAGTGTGGCCCAACCAACAGGTGTATGATCGATTAACGACGCCTGGATTCTTCTTGCCAGAGGCAAGGGAGTATGAAGGTAGCATTCTCTTCCCCCAGGAGCTCGCAATCGGGGCAATTGACCGCGCCTTCTTTACCAAGAACGTTAAGGTCACCTCCATTGGCCATGGGGAAACACAATACTTTGTAACCGTGACAACAATGACGGGAACAGCGGACAAGCGGGTGGTTCTAGGCTCTAAGGGAGAGATTCTTGCCAGCGAAGTGCGTCGAACCGGCACAATTCCTTGGTCTGGCTATCGGTGTTTTGATTATTCTTTCAGGCCCGATCCCTCCCAGAAATTTGATGTTCGGCCACCACTTGGCTACTATCAATATGGGTTCGACCACACATTGGACGCAATCCAATACGGCAAGCCTCTGCCCAATGATTACTTGAATAGTAAGGGAGCATGGGTTCCCGCAAGAAGTGTTCTCGGCGCCAAGAGAACAATGATTGTGTTTTTGGATCGCTCAATGCCTTACGGATTGTCATCAGTCTTAGCAACAATCAATAAATCGGTTAAGGTTGTAATTTTCTCGCGCCACAAGCCCGATTTCAATGTGCCCTATCCTGATTACATTGGCTCTTCTAAGGCGTTTAATGACTTTGGCATTGGCAGCTATCCCATGTTTTATCTGATGAAAGGCAAATTTCTGGATCAGGCATGGGTTGGGTTTGACCACAATCAAAGGGGCAAGTTCATCAGCCAAGTCCGAACCGTATTGGGTGGAAAGCATATTTCGGCACCCTAGAACAGCCTCTTATTGAAGCCGTCACTTACGGTTGGAGCTGGGAATTGCCGACGTTTTTGGTGATTTCGTCATACTTTTAGCAAGTGAACGAACCAACTGTCATTGAAGGGAGCGCAATCGGATCGGGCAAAAGGGTTGCCATTGTTGTTTCTCGCTGGAACGAATTTGTAACGAAGGACCTATTAGAAGGCGCAGTTGACGAGCTGCGCAAGTGCGGTTGCCAAGACATGACCATCGTTTATGTTCCGGGAACGTGGGAGATGCCACCTGCGGTGGAACGGTTGATCAAGTCGGCAAAAAAGCCAGACGCCATCATAGCGGTAGGGTGTATTTTGATGGGACAAACCGCTCATGGCCGATTGCTGAGCGGAGACGTTTCGGGAACCCTCATGCGGCTTCAAGTGGACTACTCGGTTCCGATCGGCTGGGCTGTGCTTACCCCCGACAATACGTTGCAAGCGATTGACCGCGCGGGTATGAAGATGGGCAACAAGGGGAGAGAAGCGGTACTGGCTGCGTTGGAACTCTCCGAGGTCCTTAAGAAGATTCAGTGATTTCGGGGCCAGTTTTTGCGCTTGCGTTCTTAGCTGGAATCGTTGCAAGCGGTGTGAATTCGGTTGCAGGAGGCGGCTCATTAATTTCGTTTCCTCTCCTTACGGCAGGGGCTGGGCTTACCAGCAAGATCGCCAATGCCACCAATAGTGTTGGGCTTTGGCCGGGATCGATGTCTGGCGCGGTTGCTTATCTGCATCTTTTTAAGGAGACTTGGCCAAAGCTTAAGAAACTGATTTTGCCGACTCTGATCGGATCTCAGGTCGGCGCCTTTTTGTTGTTGGCAACCCCTACCCATGTCTTTGACGTCATTGTTCCGTTTTTGATATTGTTTGCGGTTGGCTTGCTAGGATTTCAGAAGAAAATCCGTAAATCCTTTGCCGCTTCTGGATTGCATATCAGCCATTTTTGGGGTTGGGTCATTCAGTTTTTGGTTTCTGTGTATGGGGGCTACTTTGGGGCTGGAATGGGCATTATGATGCTTGCTGCCTTTAGTTTGTACGTCGATGGCACCCTGCACGACCATAATGCGGTGAAAAACTGGCTTGGAATGCTCATCAATTTCAGCATCACGTTTACCTTTGTTTGGAAGGGGTTGGTGGTAGGTTGGATTGCAGTGCCCATGATTTTGGGCTCTTTGATTGGTGGCTATGGTGCCGCAAAACTATCTCAAAAAGTGGATCCCGATGTACTGAGGAAGTGGATTGTTGTTTATGGGTTATTAAGCGCAGTTTATTTTGCAACCACCTTGTTCAAGCCAGGAATCTAACCAATGCCACAAAGTTACGCCTAGGAATTGGTTTGATAGACAACGAATCTTTTTGCCAAAAGGAACAAGTGAGAAAATCCGCTTGTCAAGTGCGTCATATACTAGAGAAGTCGTAAGGTTACGGTGGCTTGCCTAGGCATGGCGGTAACTTATGAGTATCGGCAAAAGAGCAATGATTGATACCAACCGCACCCAGATGCTGCAAGACCCAAACAAAACCATGTTAGGAGGGCCACAAATGGACCCTAACAAGACGATCATGGGAGTTGGGCCCGGCGCCAACCTGAATCTGACTCAGACAATCAAGCCGGTCCAGTGTCCAGTTTGCAAGACATTCAACCCTGCTGGCATGATTTATTGCGTAGATTGCGGACTGATTTTTGAAAAGGCTTTAGAAGGGGATGCTTTCGGCGCCCCCGCCGTTCAAGTTCCCGTTCTAATCGATGAAAGCGGCAGGGAGTTTCCGGTGCGGCCGGGTGACAACATTATCGGCCGAGAAGGCGATATCCAGGTCCTCGATGGCAGAGTGTCTCGGCAGCATGCCTGTATCACGAATGCGGATGGGCAAATCTCAATCAAGGACCTTGGCAGTACCAATGGCACCAAAGTTAACGATCAAGCGCTTGTGGCTCAGGCCTCAACCTTGCTTTCTGGCGGAGAAAAGGTATCGGTTGGAGGTTTTGTGCTTGCTCTGCAAATGCCAGGAGGCAACAGTGCCAATGCAACCCAGCAGATTGTGTCGAACAAAACATCGGCGATGGCTTCGAGTCCAACTGCACCGGTTGCCCCTAAGCCTCAAACTCCACCCCCTTCTGCAGAGCCAGCTGAGCCTGCCATTGCCTACCTTGTTGGCGATGGCGTGAATCTTCCCCTAAAACTGGGCATCAATACGTTTGGCAGAAAATCCGAGAATGATCTTTGCATCAGCGATCCCTACGTCAGTGGCAAACACGGGGTCATTGAAATTCAGGAGGCGGATCCCGGTGTACCCAATAGCATCACATTTTCTATCACCGATATTGGAAGCAGCAATGGGACGATGCTAAACGGGGTGAAGCTTGTGCCAAATATGAAGACGGTTATAACTCCAGACGACGTGATTCGCCTTGGCGGGATGGAGCTTAAGGTCCTTGAAGAGGGTGCAAATCAGGGTTGATGGAAGAAACAACCGCTCCTTATGAAGTTGAAGAACTAGTTCCTCCTGCGTCCCTCAAATCCCGGGTTAAAGTTCAAGTTGCTGCCAAAACCGACCTTGGCAGGGTTCGAGAAAACAACGAAGACAAATATGAGTTTTTTATTCCTTCAGATGACCAAACGCTTGCCAACCGTGGCATGGCATTTGTGGTTTGTGACGGCATGGGTGGTGCCGAAGCAGGGCAGATCGCGAGTGAGCTGACCTGCAAAACATTTCTAGAAACGTACTTTCATCATCCCAGCTCCACGGTTTCCACCGCCTTAGAAGACAGCGTTAAAGCCGCGAGCCAGTACATTATCGATATCGGCAAGGCGGTTCCTTCAAGAAAAGGAATGGGCACAACCCTGAGCGCCCTTCTGTTGATCCAAGATGAGGCTTACCTTGCCCACGTTGGTGATTCTCGAATTTACAGATTGCGAGATGGCGAAATCAAGCAGATGACAACCGATCACACCTGGGTGAACGAGATGATTGGTTTGGGTCAGCTTACGCCAGAGCAGGCAGAGACTCACCCTTACCGTCATGTGATCACTAGGGCTATCTCGACGGAGGGGCCAGCGGTGCCGGATGTGATCTGCGAGCCTCTTTTTGCGGGTGACATCTTTATGCTGTGTTCAGACGGGTTAGTGAACCATGTTGAAGACGATCAGATTAAGGACGTGCTAGGGCAAGAGGGCCCTTCTGAGGCGGCATGGAAACTTGTTGGTCTTGCCCTGCAAGGAGGTGGCACCGACAACACGACGGTGCTGGTTGTTAAAATTTTAGGGATTGAGGATGTTGATAGTGATGGTGAGACTTTGGAAGCGCCGGTTTCGTGATCGTTCTTAGGATTGCAATCTAAAAAAAGGACCTAAGCCGCTTTGCGCCGATCTGGAAATTCTGGTTTTTGACCATCAATCGTCACGCGGTTCCTGCCCGCTCTCTTAGAGGTATACAGGGCTTGATCGGCGCCGGCGATGAGGTCTTTAGAATTTGCCTTTTGGCATCTTGCCGAGATTACGCCAAGGCTAAGGGTGACCTCTCTCAGCGGCCAACTGTTCGATTCAACTGCAACTCGGATTCCTTCCGCAACGACAGAGGCGCTCTTAATGAGGCTCCCCGGCAAGATAACCGCAAACTCTTCGCCGCCGTACCTAGCCGCGATGGCTCCTTCTGGACAGGCGGATTTAATCAGTTGGGCTACAGATTTCAGAACGAAATCTCCCGCGGGGTGGCCAAAGCTATCGTTATATTGCTTGAAGTGGTCTACGTCCATCAGGATGAGGCTAACGTCTTCATACTCTTCCGATGCTAGGGTCTTCTCTAGTTTTTCGTGGAAGGTTCTATGGTTGTAGAGTCCGGTTAATCCATCGGTTGATGCAAGGGCTTCAAGCCTTGAGTAGGCTTCTAAAAGGGCCTCATCTTGGAGTCGCTTCTCGGTAATATCGGTGAAGCTCACCACAACGCCAGCGGTGCCTTCATCGGCGTGTCCGAGAACAGGAACCGTATTGATGTTGATCCATTGGCGGGGCAGCCCGGGATAGGTGACACCTAGAACCTGATTGACAAGCGGCTTACCAGTTTTTAGAGTCCTAAAGATGGGCCATTTACTGGCTTCCATCGGCTCACCGCTATCGTTGCATGTGTCCATCACAAAATCCTTTAAGTAAGAGCCCACTAGCACTTTGTGATCCATTCTTAAGAATCGGCATGCGTTTTCGTTGGCAATCACAACTTTAGAATCTTGATCAATCATGATCAGGCTTTCTTCCAAAGAAGTGATAACCGATTTGAAGGTTTTGGCATTCCTTTCGATCTCATCTTGTCGGTTCTTGCTTTCGGTGATGTCCATGCAAGCACTAATGGCTCCGATGACTTGGGAATATTGATCTCGGATGGGGAAGATGCTAATGAGGTAGTAGCGCAAATCACCATTGCGGTGAGGAAAACGCACTTCGACATTGTGATAAGCGCGTCCGCTGAACACAAGGCGTACGAGCTTGGTTGCAAAGTTGAGATCATCTCCAGAAAAGAATTCCCAAATGGTGCGATGAAGAACCTCGAAGGCTTCATAGCCAAAGGATTTGGCCGCTTCACGGTTCCAGTCATAGATGATGCCTTCTCGGTCAAACCCCATACAGGCAACTGGGATAGCTTGGAACAGCTCTTCGAATCTTCTTGCCGAGGCTTGGGAAGCGTCGGTCATGGCCTGAAGCTGTTCAGAGGCCTCAACAAGAGCTTCCTTTTGAGCAGTGAGCATCCGGTTTGTTTGCTCAATGCTGGCTTGAGACTCTTCCAACATCTTCTGCCGTTCCTGAAGCTCAACCTGATACTCGTCGGACTCTTTTTGGAGCCTACGCATCAAATCAACCATGGCTGCGACTCTTTTGATGCTTGGGTAGAAGAAGAAAAGACCAAAGGCTAGCACAAACACGAGGTTGGCGCCGAGAATTGCGGTAGAGAAGCTTTGTTCTTGTCTTTCCCAATGCCTCAATCGGCTACCGAAATCAAGCATTGCCTTGTCAACCGAGGTGTCAAACTCCTCTTCATTTTTAAGAGTTTGGCGGTGATCCTGAATTCTCTGGGGCGTATCAAGGTCTCCGACTAAGGCTTGGGCGCTGGAATCGAAAGCACTAAATTTGGATTTAGTTTGGGCGTAGGCCTTCAGGAACTCAGTTCGGCTTGTGTCAGAGTTAAAAGTTTGCTTAGAGAACAGCTTCATGTTAGAGATTTCTAACTGAATGAGGGCTCTGCCCATTTTCTGTTGGGCTTGAATGATAGATTGAATTGAATTGGCCTTGACTAGTGCCTTGGCATCGTTCCTCACATTTTGACAAAGAACCCTTTGCTCCCCAACTTTTTGGAGGATTTCGATCTGATTGTTGTGGCTCTCCGAGATTTTGTGAGAAAGGTAAAGGTTTATAAGGCCGCTAACCGCCATCACCAAAGTGAGCGCTAAAAACGTCACTTTGAGTCCACGCTCCGGCCGAGTTTGTAGTCTCAGACGGTCTTCGGCAGATGCCCTCGCCATACCTTTAGTTGTATAATCGGCATCTGCAACGTCTGTCCACACAAAAAAGGACAAAATGCGCCCCCGACACGGATCGAACGTGCGACCTAGTGCTTAGAAGGCACTTGCTCTATCCACTGAGCTACGAGGGCAGGTTTCTTCATTTTACTTAGTCTGGCCCCGGCTTCTTCTGCCAAGCCTCTTTTTGGGTCTTGTTTCTAAGGAAATTCTTATACAGCACAAGGCTTAACGTTCAGATAACTTTCCCTTAAAATTCAGAAAGCTAAATTACTTACTGTCGGAAGATAGATTTCGACAGGAAACACTTATGAGATCAAGGAAAGCCCAAGCGTTCACGCTTATTGAACTGCTTGTAGTTATTGCAATTATCGCCATTCTCGCCGCTATTCTTTTCCCCGTCTTTGCCCAGGCTAAAGAAGCGGCAAAGCGCACCGCATGTTTAAGCAATGTCAAAAATCTCGGCCTTGCCTTCTTTATGTATGCCGGTGATAACGACGACAACACCCCGATTCAGTCCTACGAGAAGTCGCCTGGTGGTCTTGATGGAACAGGACACTATGACTACTGGTATCTCAACATGGATACCTACGTCAAGGATTGGAATATGTGGCTGTGTCCCGATCGAACAGACTCGTTCAGTGCAACGTCTTATGCCAACGATACGGCAGCCAACGACCCCTACGGATGCTTTGACAATGTCAACCCAACCGGAAAATGTTTGGGTTATGGATTAGAAGACGGCATTGCCAGCGATGCCGGCTTTGGACTTCTCCAGACCTCCACTGTTGACGCAAACGGCGTTACTCTCAGACCAGGCCGTAGCACGACCGAAGTTGTTGCGCCTGCCAACATGGTCGCCTTTGGCGATTCTTGGGACAGCCCTTCCATGTCGGTTGCGATGGATAACATCCTCTCTACTCGGCCAGACGGGTTTCCAACATCTGGTTTAAGGCACGCTGGTCACTGGAACTTCGTTTTTGTGGACGGTCACGCCCACAACATCGTGATGCAATCGGGAGAATACGCGGGATTTGGAAGAGTTGCAAGGCCTGCAAACCCCAACGATGCGCTTGGATGGTGCTACGACCCCAACTATGCTCCAGCTGCTGGAACGTGGGGCGGACCTAACGGCTATCCGGCTCAGTCCACAACTCCTACGTGCTCTCAGGAAGTGGCCACCTTCTACGATCCAAACATCTTCACCCTCAATCCCTGAGGCTGCCCTAAACTGACGGTTTTCGCAAGAACCTTCAGCAATCTAAAAAGGGCTAGGCTAGAAAACTGGCATGGCCCTTTCACTTACAAAATACGCAATATGAAATTTCCCTTGCTTTTCTCGCTCTTCATTGCCTTCGCCATCATGGCAGTTGGCTGTTCGCCTAATCCGCCATCAGTGCAGACCAAGGCTAATCCAAACTACCGCAAAGATATGGTGAAGTGGCACCAACAACACGACAAAATTGGCCAGAAATCAGCGGCAATGCCCGCAAACCAAGGCTAGTTTCGGATCACTAAGAAAAAGAGAGGGGCGTGGCAGTCTTGCCACGCCCCTCTCTTTTTCCTCATTCTAGGTTCGAGCCAGATCGTTTTCAAGCCAATTTCAAAAAAATTTTGCAAAATTGTGGAACATGATAGTACTAGGCTCACGTTATATATAGGTGAGAGTCGCAAGTGCGACAAGGATAAACAATGAAAACAATCATCAGAAGCGCCAACTATCACCCCGAAGTCAATTCGATCAACCAAATTTTCGAGAACCTTCTCGCCAATTCTAACTGGCAATGGCCCCAGTCTGATCAAAGATTCCTTCCAATTGATGTTTTAGAATTGGACAACCACTTGGTGGTCAAGGCGGCGGTGCCGGGGGTTGATCCAAGCCAGCTCGACATCACCCTTGAGGACAACATTCTGACCATCAAAGGGGAGACCACAAATGAGCATGAAAACTCCAACGCGAAGGTTTATCACCAGGAGTACCGCTATGGCAGCTTTACAAGAAGTGTTCGCTTGCCAGAGGGGCTAAACCTAGAAGGGGTTAGAGCCGACTTCAACAATGGCATCGTGACGATCTCGATTCCTAAGCTGGAAGAGCCAAAGCCGAAGCAGATCAAAATTGCGATTTCAAGCACGGCCCAGGCATCAACTGAGGTCAATGCAACCCAAGGAGAAGGATCTGCGCAAAACAATTAACCGTAGTCGCGGCTGAGTTGAAGTTGCATCTCAGTTGGTTAGAACTCTGACATCAGGGCTGGCGCCAATCGGCGTCAGCTTTTTTTAATGCAAGGCAAGCCGATCCTACTGATATTGCCGGTAAAGACTCGGTAATCTAACTTTGTGGAGGGGAAAAGACTTGTTTTAATTGATGGCTATAGTCTGCTCTATCGGGCGTTCTTTGCAACCCGGTACCTCACCACAACCGATGGCAGGCCCACAAACGCCTTGTATGGTTTTTTACAAATGCTGTTTTCGGTTTTAGAGACGGTTCAGCCTCAGGCAATCGTGGTGGCGTTAGATGCGCCCGGCAAAACTTTTCGCCACGCCGAGTTTGTTGATTACAAAGGGACCAGAAAGGAGACCCAAGATGAACTCAAGGTCCAGCTTTCTGCGGCTAGAGAACTCATCGAGTCGCTTGGGATTCCTGCCATAGAAAAGGTTGGATTTGAGGCCGACGACATCATTGGCACCCTGAGCCGACTTGCCGAAAGCAATGGCTACGACACAACGATTGTCACCGGCGATTTAGATTCACTACAGCTAGTTGACGGCCATGTCACGGTCGTGACTCCACGCCAAGGGATGACAGAAACCACCACCTACACCCCCAAAGAAGTTCTTGAGCGATTTGGGGTTGGCCCCGAATTGATACCAGATTTTAAAGCGATTAAAGGCGACACGTCAGACAACATTCCCGGGGTTGCGGGGATCGGAGAAAAAGGAGCGGCAACCCTCTTGCAAGATTTTGGGACCATTGAAATGCTGCTGAACCGATTGGAAGAGGTTCCTCCTAAATTCAAGGCCAAGATTGAGCCGCAAATTGATCAAATGAAGATGAGCAAGTGGTTGGCAACCATTGTTCGAGATGTCCCCGTTGATTACAATTTTTTGCCCTTTCAACTAACCCAGGCAGAGTTTGAAAAGGCGCAAGCGTTTTTGGAAAGCTATGAGTTCAAAAGCTTGTCAAAAAGATTTGGAAGAGTCTTCGCTTCGTACCTAGAGGGCAGCGAGGAGACCGGTTCGGAGCCGAAAGCGGCGACAAGTTCGGTTGAGACGGAGAAGATTGAATTTGAGCTTATCAAAACAACAAGTTTGCAGCAGCTGGAGCAGGCGATTGGCGGCAACCACTACGCTGCCATTTTAAGCGCTCCGCTTCAAGCGGGACTTTTTGAAGCCGAGGAAAGCCCGGGCTTTTTGGCAATTCAAAATCGGGTTTATGAAGTCCCTGCCCAAATTGGCAGAGAATTCTTCTACAAAACTGCATCCCAAGCCATTCTCCACGATTCCAAGCCTTTGTATCGGGCCAAGGGGCTTGACGCCCCTGCTGCCTCTCCCTATCACGATACATTGCTATCGGGATTCGTTCTGCAGTCGGGGAGATCCCAGTATGGATTGGCTGATCTCATCCAGGGCTACCTTGATGTTCAGCCTCCAACTCATCATGCCGAAGCTGCCAGTGCCCTCTATCGGCTTCAGCCTGTTTTGGAAGACCGGTTAGAAAAAGAGGGAGAAACCAAGGTCTTTCAGGAGATCGAGATGCCCCTCATCCCGATTTTGGCAAGGATGGAAACGTTGGGTATCTGCGCCGATCGAAGCGCGCTCAAAGACTTTAGCACTCTGCTTCAATCGGAGATCGAAAAAACCCAAACCTCAATCTATGAGCAGGCCGGTAAAACCTTCCTCATTGGCTCGCCAAAGCAGCTGGGTGAGGTTCTTTTTGACGAACTCAAACTTCCAGGAGCCCAAAAAACCAAAACCGGTTATGCAACGGGGGTGGAGGTGCTTGGCGAATTGGCTGGCCAGTATCCGATTGTTGCTCAGGTTTTATCTTGGCGAGAGCTCACAAAGTTAAAATCTACCTATGCTGACTCTTTGGAGAGGCTGATTCAGCCAGACGGCAGAATCCACACCACTTACAATCAAGCGGGAGCCGCAACTGGGCGACTAAGCTCGATTGATCCTAACTTGCAGAACATTCCGATTCGAACCGATTTGGGGCGCCCGATTCGGCAAGCATTTCATGCCGCGGAAGGGTTCAAGTTAGTGTCAATTGACTACAGTCAAATTGAACTGCGGGTGCTTGCCCACATGTGCGGAGAAGAGGCCCTGGTGCGGGCTTTTCAGGAACATGAAGATGTGCATAGGGTAACGGCTGCCAGTATTTTCAACTTAGGAGCCGACGCGCCTTCCAAAAATCAGCGCAGAGTTGCAAAGATGTTGAATTATGCAGTTCTTTATGGGGTTTCCGAATTTGGACTGGCTCAACAATTAGGTGCCGAATTTTCGGTAGCAGAAGCCAGGGAATTGATCAGACAATACAACGAGCGGTTTCCAAGCGTTCATGGCTTCACCCAAACCATTGTGCAAGAGGCCAGATCAAAGGGGTTTACAACCACGATGATGGGGAGGCGACGATTCTTTCCTGAAATCCACGCGTCTCGAATGAATGACCGCAAGGCGGCAGAAAGACAGGCGATGAACGCCCCCATTCAAGGCACCGCTGCAGATATGTTAAAGCTTGCCATGATTCATGAAAGCAAGCTACTAGCCGGATCAGAAATCAGAATGTTGCTTACCGTGCATGATGAACTTGTGTTTGAGGTGCCTCAATCAGTGCCCCACCAAGAAATAGCTCCCCTTGCAAAGGCAATGACCGACGCCCTGCCGTTAAGTGTGCCGGTTGAAGTGGACTGCAAAATTGGGCCAAATTGGAACGAAATGAAGGAAACTCCGCTCGAGCAATGAATTCAGTCATCTCCAAGAGAAGGCACCTGTTTCTGGCCTTCCTTGTTGGACTCTTTGCCGGCCTCGTCGCGGTTGTTTACCAAATCAGTGTGAAAAAGGCAGAAGAATTTGCCCTTGCCATGGGGCACTGGGGCAGTGCCCACTGGTATGGCTGGATATTGGTACCCCTTTTTGGAAGCGCGGTCGGGTTGACGGTGGCTAAGGCGACCGCGAAATTTGCTCCCGAAGCAGGTGGAGGCGGCATCGTGAACATTAAGGGCACTCTGCTCGGGGTCAGAAAAATAAGGCCGCTACGGGTGCTTCCCGTCAAGTTTTTAGGCAGTCTCGGCATCTTTTCGGCGGGATTTGCGTTGGGGCCTGAGGCACCTGCCATTCAGATGGGCGGAGCCATGGGTCAGCTTGTTGGTGATGCATTTGGCATGGAGAAGAGGGACGTTCGGCCTCTCATTGCGGCGGGGGCTGGTGCTGGATTTGCAGCCGTTTTCAACGCTCCCCTGGCTGGCTTTATTTTTGTGATTGAAGGGCTGAAAAAGGAGATGAGCGCGCTAACCTATGGAACCGCTCTTATTGCCTCGGTTGCCTCGGTTTTTGTGCTTCGAGCCGTGCTTGGCCAGAAATCGGTTTTTCACTTTTCGGGGCTGAATGGGCTGCCTTTGCACACTCTGCCAGTTGCACTTGTAATTGGAATTGCATCAGGATTTGTAGGCTATTTATTTAAAAAACTGCTTTTATTTGGGCTCAACTTTCGGTCAAAATACAAAATTGGAAAGAGCACGGTGGGGGTTGTTGCAGGATTAGCGTCGGGGGTGATTCTAATGACGGTTCCCGATCTTGCCGGCTCTGGTCAAATTGCAATGGGCAATATCCTGGCCGGGCGCTTTGACCTTCATCTGATCCTTGGCATCTCGGTTTTGTTTTGCTTTAGCAGGATGGTTTTGACCGCCCTAAGCCACACCTCTGAAGTCCCTGGCGGAGTTTTGGTCTCTACCTTGACGATGGGATGTTATATTGGCCTCTTTTTTAGCCGAGCCGTGGGGGAATTTGCGCCAGAATATCTTAAGCTGATGCCAGGACTGGTTGCGATCGGCATGGCTTCTGCACTGGCTTCTTCGATTCGTTCACCCCTCACCTGCACGGTTTTGGTTGTGGAAATCACGGGAGAGTACGGCCTGCTTTATGCCTTGCTTGTTGGCACTTTTGCCGCCTATGCCATTGGGGAGTGGTTGAAAGATGTTCCCCTTGATGATGCTTTGCTAGACCGCGATCTGCGCGATGATAGGGACATCCCTCATGGAGATAATTCCATGACGATATTGGACCTTCTCATCGAACCTGGAAGCCCCATGGACCAGACCTTAGTCAGGGAACTCCACTTGCCGGAAGGCTCTCTCATTATGAAGGTAGAAAGAGACAGCATGGTGATCGTGCCCAATGGAGGAACAAAGCTTAAAGAGGGCGATCGAATACAGGTTGGGATCGAAGCTGCCAAGCCCTATGATGCCCGCGTTATCGAAGAATTAGCCAGAAGTTGAATCTTTGGCAATCTCTGCCTTTTTCTGGGCGCATTTGTGCCACACAACACCAAGACAAGAGGACTCTATAATAAAAGTGTATGGAGCCCGCCGCCGTTCATAAAGTGCGCCCTTGTTGGGCCAAATTGCCTCCAGCCTTGATGCTATCTGTTATTTTGGCGGGTTGCGGGTCTAAACCTTTCTCCAAGCCAGTAAGCGGGACCGTTCTAGCGGAATTGGGGCAGGCAGGAACTGTCAAAGTCTTTGCACTGGGTGATATTACCGCTCAAGCCCCGAGCCAGATTTCAGTTGAATATGCTTCGGTTAATGTAAGCGACCCATCATCGCTTACAGGGCAATCAAATGTTCAACGGCGCGTCATTGACAATGCATTTGCAGCCGCTCAGTCTCAGGGGCTCATTGCCAGTGATATATCTCAGAGTGATTGGGAATGGGAAGAACTAGCCAAGCATCCGGATCAATATCTTCACATTGATCAAACCTCGCCATCCACCATTCCCAATACCTTTGCCTATGAAGGAAGCGGGACTGTGGTTTCTGCAGATGGGTTGATCCTAACCAATTCTCATGTGGTTTCTGATGCGGGAAATCCACAAGATATTTCTCCAGACTTAAATATATTTGGCAAGCTTATCAGTCTTTTAACGAGAGACCTAGGACCGCTTCCGTCTGATCCCAAAAAGGCGCAAAAGGTGCAATTAAGCCTCCTTTCATGGATTCTGAAAAACACCAACGAAACATTTTCATTTAAGAGTGCAAGGGTGTATCTAGATGACCATAGCGATACGATTGATCAGCAAGAAAAGGATGCTTTGGCGGCTTCAAAATCCGATCCTACTGCGATGGACGAATTTGAAAAGTCTATAACCGTGCCAGCTCAAATTCTGCAAAAAGGCACGCCTTGGCCGGGCGACGACGTGGCGATCCTGAAAGTTGATGCATCGCACTTGATTGCCTTGCCCCTTGGCGATGCTTCCACAGTTGCGCCAGGCGAGCCAGTGGCATGCTTTGGATATCCGGGAGCGGCTGTGGTCCAAGGAATGGCGGCCGGAGACGAGTTTCGGGTCATCCAAAAGACAGGAACGGTAGGGCAATCCATGCCGATGCAGTCTGGCTACAGTGCCTACAACATTTCAGCTGACATCAATCATGGCAATAGCGGGGGACCGGTGCTCAATCAGTATGGAGAGGTCATTGGTTTAGGAACAGCCGGAAATCCTCAAGACAATGGTGAAAATTATGCGGTGCCGATTGAACTCATTAAGTCTTACTTAAACAAGGCAGAAGCCAACGTGGAGCTAGGCGATGATACCAATTTGTGGTATCGGGGCCTGCAAGATTTTGCCGCTGGCAAAAAAGTGGCTGCCCTCAAAGAGTTCCAGCAAATTGCCATTGATCAGGGGGCAACTCAGGGCTCGTCGGTGTACCCAGGCTCAGTGAATCGTTATGTGGTTGAATTGATTCACCGATTGCAGAGTCCAAACGGTAGTTAGCCTGACGATTGAAGGCTACCGGCAAGAAGGGTGCACCGGTGAGGTGAGCTTTATAGAGAAGATACGGACTGAGAAAACGGCACGGAATGAAAGAGTTTGGCAAGGGCAGAAAGTTCTTGCAAATGGCGGAGGGTTAAGCGGTCTAGCACTTCTTCGCCATCTTTTGTGACCCGCACTTGGACCGTCCTTCTATCGGTGGGATCGTGAGATCTGACCACAAGCCCTTTGGCTTCGGTTCGATTGACCAACTCTACTGCCGAGTGGTGCCTCAGCATCAAGTGCTGGGCAATCTCTTTGATGTTTAGCCAGTCTTTACCCTGGCTGCCTTTGATGCTGAGCAAAAGTTGGTGTTGCTGAGGGGCAAGCCCCTCAGCATTCGCAGCCTCTTCCGAAAAGTTAAGGAACTGTCTTAAACCATGCCGAAATTGAGCAAGCGCGATGTATTGGCTTTTCGTGAGCTTGTCCATACTATATTATATCGTATTAAGATATAATAAAGAGAATGACGGAGAAAAGGCGATTTTGGGCGCTCTATTCCAAACGAACTTTTTTTTTATGCTTGCTTGCGCTACCCCTTGGTGGCCTAGCCTATTTGGTTTCGGTAGGAATGATTGACCTGATTAGGCTGATTACAAACCTTTCTTTTTTTGGCGAGTTCTCCTTGGCTCATCAGGCTCCGATCCACGCTCACCTGGGGTGGTGGACGGTTTTGACCCCCGCCATTGGTGGGATCATAGTCGGCATCATGGCACGGTTTGGAACCGCCGCCATCCGTGGTCACGGCATTCCAGAGGCGATGGAGCAGATTTTGTTGAATAAAAGCAAGGTCCATTGGAGGGTTGCCGTCTTTAAGCCAGTCTCCTCTGCAATCTCAATTGGAACGGGTGGTCCATTTGGCGCAGAGGGTCCGATTATTGCCACTGGGGGGGCCTTTGGATCGTTGTTTGGGCAAGTACTTCCGGCTACAGGGATGGAGCGCCGAATTCTGCTTTCGGCTGGCGCGGCTGCGGGGATGACTGCCATATTTGGCTCACCAATATCCGCGGTACTTTTAGCGATCGAGCTATTGTTGTTTGAGTTTCGATTGCGATCGGTGGCTCCGGTTGCGGCGGCTTGCGCGGTAGCAATGACCCTAAGAACCGTCTTTCAGGGAAGCGGGGCAACTTTTCCTACCCATTCTTTGCCAGCCTTAAGCCCATCCAATTTGGTTCTTTCTGTGGGGCTTGGGGCGCTGATGGGGGTTGTTGGAGTCTGGATTTCCAAAGCTGTTTATGGGTTAGAAGATCTCTACGAGAAGCTTCCAATCCATTGGATGTGGTGGCCCGCCCTGGGCGGATTGTGTGTTGGATTGATCGGTTTGATTCAGCCTAGGATTTTTGGAGTGGGTTACTCTAACATCGATGGATTTTTAGAAGCTAAGTTTAGCCTTGCTTTCCTTGGGTCGCTTTTGGTTTGGAAGCTTGCGGCTTGGCTACTTTCTTTAAGCAGTGGCACGTCTGGAGGGACTTTGGCGCCGCTGTTTACAATAGGCGGCTGCATGGGCGGCTTGCTGGGAGGCGTCATTCATCAAGTGTTACCGAACAGTGGAATCAGTCCGGTTTTAGCGGGACTCGTTGGGATGGCGGCTCTCTTTTCTTCTGCTTCGGGAGCGTTGTTTGCGTCAGCCGTATTCGCCCTTGAAACAACGAGGCAGTGGCAAGCTTCGGTTCCTCTTCTTGCCGCATGCTCTCTTGCCTGCCTTATTGCCAAGAGCATGACCGATACGACAATCATGACTGAGAAAATCTATCGGCGTGGAGTGCAGGTGCCTGATGAGTATCGATCTGATCCTCTTTCTCAGCTTAAGGTGGAGGATGTCTATTCGGATTCACTATTTTCGATCCAGGCAGACATGTTGGTTGGGGAGGCAAAGGATTTAGTCTCTTGCAAGCCATGTTCAGTTCGTCACCATTTGCCAATTGTTGAAGCAGAGGGAAGACTTATCGGTGTTCTCACCCGCGCTGAGATTTTGGAGGCGAACAGCGATGGATTGGCGAAAGTCAGGGACTTGGTTTTGAGGGGGTCAGTGACCACCACATTGCGCTCTAACCTTCGAGACGCGGCAAACCAGATGATTCTGAAGAGGGTTGGATGCCTACCGGTGGTTGATGAAAACCTTCGCCTGCTCGGAATAGTAACCAGGAGCGACCTTTTAGAGGCAGAGAAATATCAACTTGATGAGGAAATAATCTGAGGTTGTCAGCCCATATCTACGAAGCTACTTCTAAACTTCATTTTACTATTAGTTGTCAAGGTTGGGTTTGACTTCCACGAGGTGTCAGGTAAGTAGTGAAACTTGCAGAGGGTACAGTGCGGGCAGTTTGGTTCTGCATACGAGTGTAAACCACTTTGGGACTTCCCTTGGCTGACTAGCTAGCCTCAAGCATCAGTTCCGCCGGGAACGACTCTGCTAAAGTTCTGCCCTCCGACGACGTGATCACCATTGAGGGAATGTTGCAACTATTGGATTGTGATCCGAGATAGGAGGTTCATAGTTCATAGTTACGAAGCTTATAGGTTGTAGCCCGCTTCCACAAAAGATGTGATCAATACATTCTTCCGGTTGTTCGCCAAAGCCTTGGAATGTTGCTTGGGCACGTTGATTAAGAACGCTTCGAGTGTCTTTTAGACCGAGGAAATTCAACGATTGAGAGCCCGGCTCGCAATTGAAGTCGCCAAAAACAATCACATTTTCAATTGTCTTCGATTGATATGCTTGCATAGGAACCCACTCTCCAGGGCTTGGCGCGGCAAGAAAGGTGTGGATCAGTTTTCCGGAGCGATCTCTTGCCAATTCCGAGTCAACGTCCCAATGCGTATTGACGACAAGAAGTCTGCCGGCCGCACCTTCCAACTCCACCCAAGTGGCGATTCTTGTGCACGATGCACCCCAACTCACGGAGCCAGGTTCAAATGGCTTCTCTGATAACCAAAACGTGCCCTTGTTCAAGACCCTGTATTTGCGTGAAACCATTATCAAGCAACTTTCGCCTTTAGAAACTCCGTCATCTCTTCCACACGCAACTTTGGTCATTTCCGGAAAAGCGCGGTGAATATCATCAATTTGGTTCGAAACTGCCTCTTGGAACCCAAAAATATCTGCGCCTATCGCACCGATCGCCTCAAGGCATCTCTGGCGGCGTTTTGACCAAACGAAGTCGCCATCTGGTGCCCCGTCATACCTAATATTTAATGAGGCTACTTTCATAATTGGCACACGGTGGTTCCACTGGGTTGTTTCGATTTTAACGGAGTGCAATAGGACTTACAAGATTGGAAATTGAAAGTCTGCAAAAGATTGAAGTCAAGGGAAGCTTTAAGTGATCTTCCGGATTCATCCAATCTATGCAAGAATTTTACCTAAATCTCCTTATTGTTAGAAGAAAAGCTAACAATTCGGAAGATCCCTAAGGTCTTGAGAGAAGGGAATACCGCTCGGTGCGGCTGAATCAACTCCGGTTAAGACCATCCAAACCTGGGCGCCTGCCGCGAGTCCGCTTGCAATGTCGGTGTCAAAGCGGTCTCCCACCACTAGGGTCTGTTGTGGCGAAGCACCAAAGGCCCTCATTGCCATTTCGATGAGGCGGGGATTGGGTTTTCCCATCACAATGGGTTTGACTCCACTGCATGCGGCGATGGCAGCAATTGCAGCTCCCGCGCCGGGGGCTAAAACCCCTTCCTCCAGCGGAAACGTTGTGTCTCGATTTGTGGCAATGAACGCGGCTCCTGCCCGAATCGCCTTCATTGCCGCCGCAATGTGCTGGTAACTGCACTGACGAAACAGACCGGCAACAACAAAATCAAGCGGATCGGGCCAAACTTCATCGGGGCCAAATACATAAGTGGATTTTTCTGCCAAGAGACTGATTAGTCCCGATTCGCCAAAGACGCCGATGCGGGCATCCGGCTTTGATCCGCAATAATCGGCTGCGGCGGTTGCGCTGGTGAAGACCTGGTCAGTTGAGGCTGCGAACCCGAGTCGGTTGAGCTTTTCGGTGAAAAAAGCGGGAGTTTCGGTTGCATTGTTGGTGACGTAAGCGATTGCGGCTCCCGACGCTTTGATTTTTTGCACCGTTTGGGCTGCATAGGGAATCGCCTCGTCGCCACGGTACAGGGTGCCGTCTAGGTCAAAAACATAAAGTTGGTAACGGCTCAAGTTGGATCATCCTTTTTGGGGGAGGAATCATATTCCAGCAATTCGATGCGATTGTCAAACGGGTCTCGAAACTCGATCCGGTCGCGGCCGGGGATGGGGATTGACGGATCGATGATACCGCCTCCCTCGACTATTTTTTGGCGGTAAAAGTCGAGGTTGGTGACTTCAAAAGCAGGGTGGGCGTTGGTTTTGCGCCGTTCGATTCCCTCTTCGTATCCAATATGAAGCTGGGCACCCCCCGCTTGCAGCCAAAAGCCAGGAATATGATCTAAGGTAGCCGGCCGGTGAGTGATTTCAAAACCCAGGTACTGAATGTAAAATGCTTTTGCCTTGTCAACCTGATCGGGTGGGACTGTAATTTGGGCGTGGTCAATCCGCTTGAACATGGGTTGGTTTAGTTTACAACTGGACTAGTGAAGAATCTAACCAAGTCACTTCAGCCTAGATAGTTCTTGGACGCCCAAACTTGCCAAGAAAATGGGGAGTGGCATAACAACCACCCCCCAAGTACGAATGATGGAGAGAGTTCAACGAGAAAATCGGCGCAAGAAGGTGGGGATGTCCAGATCAATCTCTTCGGGGCTGATCTGAGTTCCTGCCTTGTCCGCTTCTGGCTTTACTGCTGTATCCGTAACTGCCTTTTGTGGAGTACCGGGTCGAGAAGCAAAAACATCGGGATTAGGGTTCGATTTGGCCCTTGAGTTTCCCGTCATACCAGCCGCAAGGAGGGTGATCTCAATTTCGCCGTTCATTTCTGGCTTCAAAACATGGCCAATGGTGATGTCGGCATCGTCCACATCCGTAAATTGGTTGATGTATTCCATCGCTTCGTAGGCTTCTCCAATTGCAAAATCCTCCGCGGCGGTGAAGTTCACAAGAACTCGTTTGGCACCATCCAAGGAGGTTTCTAGGAGCTTGCTTTTGGCTGCATTCTGGGCTGCCATCCTTGCGCGGTGCTCGCCCACGCCTCTGCCGATACCCATCAGAGCGGTTCCTGCATTGCGCAAAATAGAGGTGACATCGGCAAAGTCCGCATTCATGTTGCCAGGCTTCATGATAAGGTCAGAAATTCCTTGCACGCCTTGGCGCAAGATATCATCAACAACTTGAAAGGCTTCGTTGAGAGACATTCTGCTTTCCACAAAGCTCACCAATTTGTCATTGGGAACGCAAATCAGGGTGTCGAGATGTTCTGCCAATTTCTTGGCGCCTTCTTCGGCCTGACGGATGCGCTTGGGGCCTTCAAAAACAAAGGGCTTGGTGACCACGCCAACGGTTAAAATGCCTTGCCGTCTTGCCATTTCGGCTATAACGGGGGCAGCGCCGGTACCTGTGCCGCCGCCCATGCCAGCAGTAATGAACACCATATCGGTGTTCGAAAGCAGCTCGGAAATGGCTTTTTCGGATTCTTTGGCTGCGTTTTCTCCTCGGCTTGGGTCACCGCCGGCGCCAAGTCCTTTTGTGGTGGTTTCTCCCAACTGAATCCGGTGCTTGGCTTTGCTCATCGCCAAAGACTGAGCGTCGGTGTTGAACGCATAATATTCCACTCCCGCAACCCCAAAATCAATCATGCGGTTAACGGCATTAGATCCGGCCCCGCCTACACCGAGGACTTTGATGTTGATGTTATATTCGAAGAGGTTGTCTGGCTGCATGATGGAGATCTTATGGCTAGTTGCGCCGTGCGCACTATGCCTTAATGGAAGATGACGAAGCAGGGGGGCAAAAAGAACCTTTGGCTTGAGCAGAATTGCAAAGGTCTCTTTTTAACCTGCGATGACTAACATTTGGTCCAACGCGGCTTTTGCCAAAGTTCTTACCGGATCATTCACCACAATTTGATTCACAACGTTGCCTTCAACCAAGGATTCTAAAGTCCACAGCAAAAAAGAAGGGTGAATGCGATACATGGTGCTGCAAGGGCACACTTGGGGGTCTAGGCAGAAAACGGTTTTATCGGAGTGAGTTTTGGCAAGTCGGCTCACCAAATTGATTTCGGTGCCAATCGCCCATGTTGATCCAGGAGGGCTAGATTCAACTTGCTGGATAATGAATTCGGTGCTTCCATTAAGATCAGCGGCTCTTACCACGTCCAGCGGGCATTCTGGATGGACAAGCACCTTAACATTGGGAAACTCTCTGCGGGCTTGTTCAATTTGGGAAACTGAAAACCGCTGATGAACCGAGCAGTGCCCTTTCCATAAAAGGAACTTGGCGGATTGAATAGCTTCCGGTGTATTTCCTCCGAGCGGTTTTGCGGGATCCCACAAAATCATCTGAGAATCGGGGTCAAACCCCAATTTCACGCCTGTGTTTCTGCCAAGATGCTGGTCCGGAAAGAACAAAACCTTTTCACCCTTGCTCAATGCCCACTGAACCGCAGCCGGTGCATTCGAGCTGGTGCAAACCGTTCCTTGCCGCTCCCCTACAAACGCCTTGAGGCTGGCAGCAGAATTAATATAGGTGATGGGGACAACCGTAGAAATCGCATCGCCAAGCACAGATTCCAACTGTTTCCAAGCATTGCGGACCTGGAAAATACCGGCCATGTCTGCCATCGAACAGCCCGCCGAAAGGTTCGGCAAAATGACTTTTTGATGGGAGGCGGTTAGGATATCGGCACTTTCGGCCATGAAGTGAACGCCGCAAAAGACAATAAACTCGGCATCGGGCAAAGACGCCGCATTTTTGGCAAGTTTGTAACTGTCGCCGGTGAAATCGGCGTGAGCTATGATTTCGTCCCTTTGGTAATGGTGGCCCAGAATCACGAGTCGGTGGCCAAGCCGAGATTTTGCCACGGAAATCCTCTCTGCGGTTTCCTGGGCATCCAGTTCAGAATAAGCGCGTGCCAATGGAGCCTGAACCATGGTTATCTAATCCTTACGCAAACTATCGTCAAATTGTGGGCATGCGCAATGTCCCAAGAGCCCAAAAACCTGCTGCAAGACGTGCCCAATCTGCCCAGGGCACAAGTGGATTTGAATCTAAGGAGCAGGTTAACCTTCATCCACTAAGAATTCAGCCACCATTTGGGCAGTATCGATCAAGGCTTCAATGTGGGTTCTTTCGTAGGCGTGGCTTGTATCAATGCCGGGGCCTATAAGGGCAATCTGGGCGCTTCCGCCGGCTCGAGAATAGGCGGAACCATCGCTTGCATAGAAAGGGTAGATATCGGGCCGCAGATCAATGCCGCGTCGTTCGGCAATGGTGCGAATCCGCTGGCTGAATCGCTTATCGTAGGGTCCCGATTGATCGGCCATGCCGATCGAGCAATGGAACTCATCTCCATTTTGCCCCCCGCCGATGCAACCCATATCAAGGACTAACAGCTCATGAAGGTTGGCAGGTAAGCCGTCGATCCCACCATGACCGACTTCCTCGTGATTAGAAATGACAATCGTGGTTGGAAATGCGGCCCTGATCCCTCCTTCTGCCATGGTTTTGAGGGCAGCAAGTATGCAGGCCACGCAGGCCTTATCGTCCAAGAATCGGCTACGGATGAATCCGCTTGGGTTAGTTTCAACGCGGGGATCAAACGCAACAAAGTCTCCAACATCAATGCCCAGAAGTCTGGTTTCTTCTGCGCTTTGGGTGCGCTCATCAAGGCGGATTTCCATCGAATCGGCATCTCTTTTTTGGGTCAAAGCCTCTCGGTTCACATGAGCGGAACCGTTGACCAGCACCAAAGATCCTCGGACCTGTCTGCCCGCTTGGGTTGAAATCGTGACTGCTTCGCTTTCGACGGCTGCCCAATTCAGTCCGCCAATCGCCTTGAGTCGCAATCTGCCACTGGGCTTAACCTCGGCAACCATCGCACCAAGGGTGTCCACGTGGGCGGTGATGCCCCTTGATACGGATTTGCCAAGCCCTTCAAGGTGAGCGACAAGGGCGCCTTTGTTGGTGAGAGCGGTCTTAACCCCAAGGCCATTCAGTTCGGCTTGCACTAAGGAAATGGCATACTCTGCATCACCAGTTGGGCTAGGCGTATTGAGCAAGTCAACTAGAAATCGGTTGAGGTAGGCGGAATCAATATCAAAACGGGCCATCGCAATTTAAGCTCACCATAGTTTAGCCTCTTCAATCAAATTGCACTGGTTAAGGCACTGCTTAATTTCTAGAAGCTGCCATCGTTTTTGCCGAAAGGCGGCTAAAGCCAGCCGGACATTGCCAACGTCTAGGGCTGTTATGATGAGGTCAGAAGATGATCTTGGCAAGGAAGAAGTCTGCCACATAGATCAGAACTATAGAAAGCACCACGGTGTTGGTAGTGGCTTTTCCGACCCCAACTGCACCTCCCTTGGTTCGAAAACCCTGTTGACAAGCAACAAGGGCAATGATCAAGCCAAAGGCAGGGGCTTTGAGTAGCCCGCCGACAAGATCATGCATTCCTGTGTATTGCTGAAGCCCGTTTAAGAAGATCATTCCCGGAACTCGGCTGGCCTGGGCCACCAGGTAAGCCCCAAAGACGCTGGCAAAAACGCCGCATAGTGTGAGAGCGGGCATCATGAGCACGGCAGAAACAATGCGTGGTCCCGTTAAAAACTTAGTGGGTGGTACCCCCAGCATTTCAAGGGCATCCAACTGTTCGGTAACCGCCATGGTGCCGATTTGGGCGGCCATGGCGCTTCCACACCTTGCCGCTACTGTGACCCCTGCCAAAACAGGAATGATTTCTCGAGTTGCGCTCAGACCGATGGTTGCCCCCAAGTAAGACGTCACGCCGTATTGCCTCAAAAATTCGGCAAGATAAAGGCATAAAACGGCGCCAGAAAAAAAGCTGGTCAAGAGAACAATGGGAAGGCTGGAGACCCCAATAAACGCCATCTGAGCGAGGGTTTCCCGCCATTCAACGGGAGGAATAAAGAGCCGTCGAAAGGAATCAATGAGAATGAGGGTGCATTCTCCAACAAAAGTCAGAGTGGAATCCCAAATCTCCCAAACCGCCTTCATTCAACTCAATCTACCTTGTTGAAGGGGTTCGTTGTTCTCGCCAATCGGTCGTAAGGGATCATTGCGATCATACTAAAAGCTGTGGAAGAAAAAGAACCAGAAGCTTTGACTCGGGCCGCTCCTGCCCCAAAACCTTCCCGCCCCACCGGTGGCAAGGGTTCTTTTTCGAGGCGCAATCGAACAGTGTTTCCGTGGCTGCCGTTCGTCTTGCTTTTGGTCAGCATCTATGTGTTTTGGATTTATCCTCAACAGCATCGGCCAAAACCGGTTAAAGTGATCTTTTTAGGGGGCAGTTCACCAGCCAACTTGACTGGCACAAGAAAGGCGGCAACGGTCAGTGCCCCCGTAGGGGCCAGCAACGGTCAGGCGCAAGGCAAGGCTTCCGGCGTTGAATCTGAGCCTTTTCAATCTGGTGGCCAAGGATTGATGTCGCCTCAAGGAAAGATGCTGGCAAAGAAGCGGACTCCTGCCAAGCCGATCAAAGAAGGGTCTAATGTCCAAACTACTCAGCCCCACAATTCAGCTAATATAAACCCACATCCGTAAGGGCACTAGCTGAATAGCTGTTTCTTTGGCGGAAAAGTGTCCAGCCAGCACTGGGAGAAGCCAAGACTGGGACAAGCCAGAACGTTCTTGCCGGTTTAAGGCTGACTAATGGCCGCCCTGAGCTGCCATTTCTGCCTTCACCCTTTTGACGTTGGCGATCGCGGCAAGGTCATTGGGAGACCAAGCCAAGTAGGCGTCGTAAACGCGCAAGGCATCTTTAAATCGCTTGAGGCGATCGTAGGTATGGGCAAGAATCCGGTAGGTATTGGGGCCCGGGTGAGGCTTGGAATTGATGGCCTTTTCAAAGAGTCGAATTTCGTCGTTGTACCTCTTCATCCGAAAGTAAAAGAAGCCTTCCGGAAATGAGGCGTCGGGGTTGCTGCTGTTCTCCAAACGATATTGTCGGTAGACGTCAAGCGCCTCGGAGTACAGGTGGATATTTTCCATCATCCAGCCTAGATTTGTGGCGATGTCGTTGCTGTGAGGGTTGAAATCGTATTGAATACGCAGGCTTTGGACCACGGTGGGGAACCGTCCGTTTTTGAACCACATGTTTTGCTGATTTCCAAGGCGGAGGTTGATGGCACTAAGAATGGCGGCTTTGCGGGAGGATTCTGACGGCGCGGCGAAGCGATCAACCGCCGTGGCACGTTTGCTTGTAAGGTGCGTTAACGGTTGGGGAACCGCGGTGATTGAACACAGTAAAAATGCCAGCATGGTTGTAGTTTAGATTATTGGCGGAAGCTTGTGTGCCGTTATGGTCAATTTATGATCAATTTGCTTTAGGGTGCGCTTGTGGATTGGCTGTTGATGAAAACAAAGACGATGCTCCAGGCTGCCTCTGCCAGCATAGCAAAAACAAGTTGCAAATTTACGGGCAACGAGTAGGTGCAAAGCAACACGGGGGTCCAAAACGCCCAACAGGGGATCAACCCAGCGAGGACTTCTTGCTTGTAGAAGTTAGAAAAACCCGCTTGAAAAACCAATCCGCTTTTAAACTTGTGTCGGCGCCATGCAAGGAGAAAAGTTGCAAGCGGAATAGAAAGTAATGGAGAAAACACCAGCATGTCCACCGTGGTTTTCAAGAGAACCACGGTCAAGTTAGGAGTGGCTCCAAACAGGTCAGCCTGAAGCCGGTAGAAAATGTCTACCAAAATACCGATGACGCCATAGACAAATCCATTAAAGGAGGAATGGGCGATCCAAGCTGAATTGGCCCGATTAACTTTGCCTGTGAGCAGTTTGGCAATTTCTGGAATAACTCCGCCTGCTGCAAATCCAATTGCAAAGGCAAAGGGAAGGCCATATCGGACTTTGGCGCTTGCGATCCCTGCAAACGAGCTTTGGATCGCGAAAGATTGATAGTAAACAATCACGATTGCAAGGGCAACGGCTTGGATGAAAAGCAACGATGGCCAATATAGTTCGACTCCTTCCAAGCCAGGAGCAATGGCCTTTTTGAAAGACCATTGTGATGCTGATCCCGACTGCAAAGTACTTACCATTATGACTTCTGGTGGATGCTTTGCAGTCGGAAATGGACTTCCTCCTTCGCCAAACAATAATATTTGGAGAGGGATCAAGGGTGAGGAAAGCATGGGATCAAGGGTTAGGCTTGTCAGGGAACGGCATTGGGCATTGAAGTCATCTGCCCATCAGTATTTGGCCTCATCCGACCCCGATAAATCGGGGCCACCTTCTCCAAATTTCATTTGGGGAAGGATTTCTCCTCCCTCTCCAAGCAGAGTTTGGATAAGGACTTTCCGCCCGCCCTAATCGCAGCCGGTCGCAGGCGGTATCCGACGCTGATGATGACGCCGAGGTTGTAGTGGGTGATGCCCCGTTGAACCTACCGCTAGCCTTCCTGCCGAACTTGTAAGACTTCCTTACAGGTTCCCTCCTCGATGAGTTCGCCCTTCTCAAACACGTTGCGGATGTGCAGGCTTACGTTTTGTTTGCTGGTCTGGAACATCTCCACCATTTGAGCCTGGGAGAGCCAGACCGATTCGTCCTCAACCCGAACCAGAATCCGAGTGTGCCCTAGTGCGCTTTCATAGAGGAGAAAGTTCAGATCCCTCATAGACACGAGTCAACCTCTCTAGTAACTCACCCCTCTTGCGGGTCCTTATGAGCCGAGACGCTGCAGGCGAGAGGGAACAACTCCCCGACCTATAGCCAAGCAAAATGAGAAGTTTGTCAAAAGTGCCGATTCGCTCAGGGATGAGCGATGGTACACTGGGAGCAATGGAGAATCCATGGCTATCGCTTATTGCGAGTGATCAGGGGGAAGCTGTAGCGGACAAAGATGGGAAGTTCGTCCTCAAAATAGATAGTGCTGCGATAAATTCTTGGTGTGGCACTCCTGATAGAAAGAGAAAGTCTGATGCTAGCAAGTTTAAGAACTTTTTTTTAGAAATATTGCCACAGCCCTACGTGGGGAATCGAGATGCTCCAGTGGTGATTCTTGGACTAAATCCGGGCTTCTGCGCTAAGGACCTAGAGGATCATAAATGTAAGGCTTTTCAGAAGGCGCAGCTCGAAAACTTTCAAAGTCAAGCTGAAGTTCCGTTCTATTTTCTTGACGAAAACCTTAAGGACACTGCAGGGAGCCAATGGTGGAAAAAAAGGCTAAGAGTAGTGATTGAAAAGGCGGGTCTAACGAATGTACAGAATAACCTGCTTTGCGTCGAGTGGTTTCCATATCACTCTAAAAAATTCGCGCCCCTCCACAATGTACTGCCATCCCAAGAATATGGCTTTCAACTCGTTAGAGGCGCAATGAGAAGGAACGCCCTTATCATCGGATTACGAAGTAAGCAGATATGGTACAAAAGCATTCCAAAACTGGAATGTTACGAGAAGCACTGTTTTCTCAAGTCACCTCAATGCGCCTATGTGACGGAAAACAATTGCCCGTGTTTCTGCGATGTGATAAAAGCCTTAAGTGCAGGCGGTACTACAACAGGTTGATTATAACTTGGCCATGCTCTCGCCAATTCTCCAGCGAGTTGAGCTTGGCAAGTCGCATACGCTCGGGGACTCGACCGGAGTCCCCAGCACACTCAAGCCTAACCCTTTTTTGCGGCTGGCTTCTTAAGCTCAGGGTCTTTGACTTTATCCTCGTTGATGGTGATGCGGTTAGAATCGGTGAAAACGCAAAGGTTGACCGCGCTTGCCTTGCCTTCCTTCGTGTTCCGGTTGTATCCGTTCAATTTGCCTAGAATCTGCATGAGCCCAACATGGAGCTTGAGTGCTTCCTCGAATGAGAGCACAACATTGATTCCTTTGGGAGTTCCTTCAGGCAATGGTGGACTGAAGTGGTCAATCCGCACAGTTCCAAACGAAGACTTTGTTTTGATTTCTTTTGCCATAGTGAATTTTGGCATTCCTAATTAGGGCAAAGGCTCAGGCTAGGCTGACGCGACAGGTAGAGCCGTCAATTTGTTCGCGGGGGCTAAAGGAGCCCAACTCCGGTGCGTCGGAAACTCGTCGTAGGTCTTGCCGTCAAGCTCGCGCCCAGTTACGTGCTTGCGGACACCTCCCCATTGCTTGAAGAAGAAGGCGACCTCTTGAGATTTGCAAGCCTCGTGGATCTCGCGCACCCACTCGGGCTTCATCGGGCGCGACTTCGGTCCAGACTCGCCGCCTGCGATAACCCAATGGATACCTTCCAAGTTTAGATTCGGAAGGGGGCCGATTAACGGTTCGCAAGACAGGAATCGAACGATGGCCGGGACGCTCCGAAGGTCATCGATCCGGTGCATGACATGTTCGTCCTCCACACTGACCCCCATCCATATGTTGTCGGTCCAGGTGAACTGGTCAGCGACGCTTGCGACTCGCTCGCTACGTTTGGTAAGGATCTGAAAGACGTGATCCGGACAATCATTCATCGTCTTGAAAACGCGCTGAACGAACTCGATTGGCACGTCCGGATGGAACAAGTCGCTCATCGAATTCACGAAGACAAGCCGTGGGCGTTTCCATTGTCGCGGCAAGTCCACCAAATCCTCATGCAGAGTGACCTTGAAGCCGTCCCGGTATCGCTCCATCCCCATTGCTTGAAGCCGCTTCGCCATTCGCTCGGCATAGCAGTGCTTGCACCCCTGGCTGACTTTTGTGCAGCCGGTCACGGGGTTCCAGGTCGTGTTCGTCCATTCGATTGAGGTTTCCTTAGGCATTCTTGACTCCATTGAATCTGATTCCGGCCAATTTCGCATCTGGAAATTGACCCTTAGGAATGCTAAGGCCCGGTTTCGGCACTGCCGTGGCAAGGCCGCGTTCGGATGCGGGCTTTAGGATGCTTTTCTTGAACGTGAAGAAGGGAGTCTCGTTGAGAACCCACTTTGTTACTTCAGCGAGTGAGACGGTTCGACCAGCGAAGTGATTCACCATCGGCTCAATCCAGAGCTCGGGCTGATCGAACCGAAAGAGCTGCTCTTGACCGACGCACGAATCGTAAAACTTGAAGTCGCCAGTCTGGTCGATCTCCTTCATCACTTCCTTCATCTTCTCCAGGCCCTTCGCATTCTGGGATGCAAAGATGAGGAAATAGTCGAGACGATTCGACGCCTCTCCAATTTCGAACGTGAAGGCATATTCGACGTTCGGGATTTTAAGCAAACACTGCTTATACAGGCGGGCGCACGCTAGGCACCGCCCGCGATGATCCATCTTGTCCCAGGCAATCGACTTCCAAATATCGCTTCCGAAGATCGCGGTCAAGAGCCGGTCAGCGTCTGCCGCTTGACCTGCGCTCCATATCCGGGCCACACCGTCTGCATCGAAGTTGATGATCACTTCGCTTGTCTTGGAGGAGAGAATCTCCTTGATCGTCTTGAATGGTGCTCCGGTTGCGCCGAACGGATCAACAAACACGAGCAGCGGAGCACTCGTGACGAAGGCACTTCCAAATTTGGTCTTGGCTGCATTGATGCCAGAAACGAAGTCGGTGCATTGGTGCTCTACTCGGACTCCAGAAGGGATTTCGAGTTGGGAACACAGGCCGCCAAGGTGGTTGCATCGCTTGTCGTCCTTCTCGATAAAGAGCAGACGAGCCCCACCTGCTTGCCAAGGATTTGCCCGCTCTATGGCGTCCTTGAATGCTTGGATCGCAGCGAGTGGACTACCCTCGCCGTGGTTCTTGTACTCGCCGGGACCAGCGAAACCGTCGATGTACGTGAGAGGAACTCCTCGAAACGTCTGCCCAAGGATCATCGCCCATCGAAGGGCGTAACGCTTCACGATCTCTATCTTGGCGATCGTGTGATGCTCAGCGGGCCAGATCACGTCCTTTGGATTCGCACTCACTGGCACAGTATACTCCCGTCTACGTACTATCCAGTTCAGGACCGGCTTTGTCCTTCACCAGGAGTCTTGATAGCGCGGGCCTGTTGATTCTGGAGCCTGCTCAGGCGGTTGAATCTGAAGCGAAACTGGAATCGGAAAGTCGATTCCGATCAAGACCGCTTGTCCAGCTGAAAGGGTTGGAATGAAGGATGCGGCTGAACGGTCAAGATCACCCGCCGCCTTCTCGACCATTTCTCTGTCCTCCGGGTTGGTTAGGCGATGAACGAGAAATGTTCCCATCTGGCTGAGAATGCCCTGCCCAATATCCCGTGGACGTTGCGTAGCCAGGCAAACGGTGAGACCATATTTTCGCCCTTCCTTTGCAATTAGCTCGAATGCGTCAAGCGGAAACCGGCTGAAATCGTCGCCGACAGTTCGGCCTATGAACTGATGGGCTTCGTCTAGCACCACTATAAGCGGCTTGCTCGTGAACTTCTTGAGACGAGCCAGAACAAGGAGCGTCCTTCCGACGGCATTCACAAATATCTCTCGAAGGTGATTCGAAAACGAGAGGTTCTTCAAGGAGAGAACCAAGATAGTCTTGTCTTCTCTATCGAGGAAGCTTTTCAACGACGAAGCAATCAAATCGGTTTTCTCTGCCACTCGAAAGAGGCAGGCGTGCTCCGCTGAAGCTACATGTTGCTCGACTCGGAGAATCAGAGTCGTACAGTAACCTTGTTCGCCAGGGTTCACGTCTCCGTACTTGCTGCCATCATACCTGTCTGTTGGATAGCAGCATTCAAGATTGATTTGATCTGCGATTCTGTTAGCCGCGAACTCGCTCCCAGTTCTGTCCAGGCGTTCGCCAAGGATCCGAACGGCCGTCTCGTAGAGGTCTCGTTTCTTTCCTGCCTTCGATATGACACCGTTATTGCACCAGGATGAAAGCTTTGCAAGTTCATCCCAGTCTTCTTTCTCCAAGTTCATTTTTTCGGGTCTATCCCCAGACCTCTCCACCCAATGGGCAACCTTCAAAGACTTTATTGCCGACCTAAGCCTTGGCTGCTGATTCTGAGGGCTTGGCGTGAACAGAGCAAAGAAGTCCTCTTCGGTAAGATGCTTGCGGGGCAGGGCAACCTCTACGGAACCTCTTGCTGACGCTTCGTCATCTTTGTTCACGTGCACGTGCATGACGTGATCTCGCTGTTCGCCAGGTGATCATCGCCATTAGCGGTGTGGCTAGGGCCTGAGTGCGGCGAGTCCTGCATCAATTTCGACAACGAGATTTTACGTCTCTAAGGCAGATTTCACGGCTTGCTGGACCATGGGAGGGTTGGCGCGTCCCTGAGTTTCTTTCATAACCTGCCCTACCAAAAAACCAATGACGTTGGTTTGACCCGATTTATACTTCGCCACGATGTCGGGGTGGGCACCTAACACTTTTTGGACCGCCGCGTCTATAGCACCGGAGTCGGAAATTTGAGTTGCACCTGATTCTGCAACCAGATCGGAAGGAAGCCGTCCGCTTTGGAAGCTCTCTGCGAACACGGATTTGGCAGTTTTACCGTTGATCGAGCCAGATGACAAGAGCTTAAGCAAGTCTAAAATGTGGGATGGTCGGATCTTGGTTTCGGTAATGGATTGGCCGCTTTCGTTGAGCAGCTTTGCGAGTTCGCCGGTCATCCAGTTGCAAACAAGTTTGGGATCTCCGCCCATTGCCACCGTTTCTTCAAAATAAGCAGCAAGCTCTTTTTCGCTGGTCAGCACTCCCGCGTCATAAGGGCTAAGGCCCAGGCTCGACTGGTATCGTTCTCTTTTCACGTGGGGCAGCTCGGGCAAAGAGGCTCGCAATTCTTCGATGAAGGCTTCTTCAAATTCCATCGGCACCAAGTCCGGATCAGGGAAGTAGCGGTAGTCATTTTCAGCTTCTTTGATCCTCATGCTGTAGCTAGCTTCTTTGGCTTCATTCCAGCCCCTGGTTTCTTGCACCACTCTTTCACCGGCCTCAATGGTGGCAATCTGCCTTCTGACCTCAAAAGCAACTCCTAGGCTCACGCTTTTGAACGAGTTCAGGTTCTTGAGCTCAGTTTTGTTGCCCAGCTTTTCATCGGTCTCTTTTCGGACGGAGATATTGGGTTCGCAACGCAGTGACCCTTCCTCCATTTTGCCATCACACACTCCTAAGTAAATAAGGATTTGGCGGAGGGTTGCCAGATACTCCTTGGCTTGCTCGGGGTTCGTGATGTCGGGTGGAAAATCGGTGACGACTTCCATCAAGGGAACTCCAGCCCGATTGTAGTCAACTCCGCTTCCTCCGCCGGGCAGGTGGATCAGCTTTCCGGTGTCTTCTTCTAGGTGGACGCGCCTGATTCTCACGCGATGAAGCGTCCCATCTTGCATCGGCACATCAAGGTAGCCGTGGTATCCAATCGGGTTTGTTTCTTCGTACTGGCTAACCTGATATCCCTTTGGCAAATCTGGATAAAAGTAATTCTTGCGATGAAAAATAGAGTGCATCGCAATTTTGCAATTGAGGGCAAGAGCGGTTCTTAAAACCGCAATGACGGCTGCCTTATTGGGTTTGGGCAACGTACCTGGCAGTCCTAAACAGATGGGGCAAACGCGCGTGTTGGGCTCACCACCAAATGCGACAGGGCATCGGCAGAACATCTTAGAATTGGTTGAAAGTTCAGCATGAACTTCCATCCCCACGCTGGCTAAATAGGATGCCATCCACCTTGAAGTTTACCGAGCCAGCCATGAACTTGATTTTCCCTTTCTACGCAGGCCATCCTGGTCATGACCAAGTACGGATCTCAAATTGCCAATCCTAGACAAAAAGTTGAAGAAGGTGGCGCCGAGTTAGCGGGGTCGGAAGGGGAAGATTATTTCCTGGTTGGGGAATTGACCTCCCTTCCTTTCCACCTTGTTGGAGAGGAGGCGCTAGGGGAGGAGAGCAAAATTTGAACCTAGATTCCCTCCGTCTCACTCCTGCCACTACCCCGCCCCCCCGTTTTAACGGGGGTGCACCCCTCCAGCTGAAGGGAATGGATATCTGCTCTCCATCCCCGACCCTTCCTCTCAACGCTTCGCGATGAAAGGAAGGGAGCCTAAAATTCCCCTCCTCTCCAACAAGTCGGATACATTGACAACATCTCCTGCCCTCCCGAGCAAAGCAAAGCAGGATCAATTGGCTGTTGAGGTACCGGTGGGATTAGGAGCTTACGGCTTCTGCTTCCGAGTGAGCGGGAGGAAGAACCTTGCGGGCTCCAACGCCCTTAAACCGAAAACAAGGAACTTTTTGAAGCTGTTCGGCGAGGTCCTTTCGTCTTGGAAAGAGAATTTCTGGCTCAAAGTGGCCCAAATCAAGAGTTTCTAAATAGCTCAATTCATCTCGGCTAAAGGCAAGCAACTGGCTCAGAGCGGTTTGAGCACGGCTGATCAGCCCTACAGTGCGCACCGATTCCCCCATTTTCATAGCCGGTAACAGGCCACCATCCACCTCACGTTGACCAACAAAGCTAAGCCGATTTGGAGAATAGGAAAGAAGCGGCTTTGGAAGTGAGCTTCCCACAAGCGCAAACATTTTCTTCATGTCGGCACTCGCCCATTCCGCTCCAAAGCGGTCAGCAAGCAGAATCAAGTCTTGCATCGCCTTAGCGCTAACGTTGCCAAGCGCGTCTTTGGCTACATAGGCGGCGTGCTCGATTGGGTCCAGAGTTAAGGCATTAAAAGCGCCGTTGCCAAGCGGAGTCCAAGCCACTTTGCGGATTGTTGGGTTAATGGCGGTTCTTTCTGCCCAGTTGATATCTACAAAAACGTTCTCTTCTTGCCGCAAATTGTTCTGCCAGTAAAAAGAAAAAGTTGTTCGGTCCTGAAAGTCTTTGAGGCCAATGCTAAGCCCAAATTCTTTGCCAATCAGGTTAATGCGGGCTAAAGATTCACCGCGGTCGGCTACAAACTGCTTCCAAGTATTGTCTCCAACATAATGCAAGGCAAGGGTCTGGGGTAGCCGCACTGGGCTTGCTCCCAACAAATGGACAGCTGCCTCGCCGCGAATGGCAAACCGAGATTCCAAAAAGGGATCCAAAGTGATTTCACCAAGAACATCAGTTAAAACTGCACATTTCGCCAAGGCTGATGGGCGAAACCCAGTCTTTTCGGACCAAGATTCTATGGTGTTGAGTTCAAATCGCATTTAGATCAATGCGGCTTTTTCCGCCTTTAGTAAAACAGTTATCGGTACTTAGAAGTTCACTCAGTATAGCCAAGTTACCAGGTTCTTATTTGCATTTGAACCTAAATGAATGTGAATTCTTAATAAGACTCAAGCCACCCCATAGCTTGTTCCCAAACGCTAGAGAGTGAGTTTGAAGGCTTACAGAAACTCTTGCAGTCCAATAAAGCTGGCCTCTAAAAACTCGGCAATGTGAAGAACCTGAATCCGATCTTTGTGCCTCTGGCGGACACCCTGTGCAATCCAGGCATGGCATCCAGGGTTGCCAAGAACGATGATTTCCGCGTGGGAATCTTCAATATGATCTACCTTGCGGTCCAACAAATCTTTTGATAATTTAGGTTGAGTGAAATTATAGACACCCGCGCTTCCGCAGCATGTGTCCGATTCAGGCAACTCAAGATATTGGATGTCGGGGACGGCGCGAATGAGGGCCCTTGGATCTTCTTTGCTTTTTTGGCCGTGAGCCAAGTGGCACGCGTCATGATAGGTTGTTGGCTTAAAATCCACCCCCTTTGAACTGGCAAGCACGGCTTCTAAGCCTTGCTTTCTGAGGAAGGTGCTGATGTCAACGCATCGAGCGGCAAACTCTTTTCCGCGGGGACCCAAAAGGTCTTGGTAGTGGGTCATGGTGCTGCCGCATCCTGCCGAATTCACAATGACGGGGCTAGAGCCAGGCATCGACGCAATCAAGGCATCGGCTTTGGCACGGGCCTCACTCAGATAGCCATTGTGGGCATCCATGGAGCCGCAGCAGCCCTGTTGAACAGTCTTGACCGTATAGCCGACCCTCCGCAGAAGCCTTTTGCTTGCTTCGTGAACGCGGGGGTAAAGCACCCTCATCGCGCAGCCTTCCAGAAAATAGACTTCACCCAAAACCGCGGGCAAATCTCGATCCTTAAGAGGGGGCAGTTTATTAGATTGGATATGAGGCAATTCTGCCTGAGAAGGGCTGCCGTCTTCAGAAACATCCAAAAACTTGGGCAATTTGCCCTTTGGTAGAACTTTTCCAAGGCTTATGGCAGCCTTGAAAGGACCCGGCGATGTGGTGAGGTGGATTAAGTTTTTTAGCTTATGGTTTGGCTTTTTAGCGTTGATTTGCTCTCGAGCCAGCTCAAGGATTTGGCCATAATGGACTCCGCTGGGGCACGAAGTTTCGCAGGCAAGGCAGCCAAGGCACCGATCAAAATGGGGCTGAACATCTTGCCAATCAATTTTGCCAGCTTCTGCGCTCCTTGCTAGGTAAATTCTGCCCCGAGGGGATTCAAGTTCGCTTCCAGTGACTTGAAAAGTCGGGCAATCTTCTAGGCAAAACCCGCACCGAATGCAGTGGACAGCAAGTTCTTCTAGCTGCTTCATAGCGGAAACCTCAATGGAAATTGATTGCGTCCAAATTGTAATTCAGGGTCTATCATTTTCTTGATTTTCTTCCAGAAGATTTCTTGATCTTTTTCGAGCGGTTCTAGGTTCTTAGGGCCGAAGCCCTTACCAATTATCCAATCTCCCGGAAACCGCTTGAGTGCGTCTAAATTCGTGTTTGGCAGGCAAAGGGTCGCTGAAGCGGCATCAAAGGGTGCGTTCTTGTAAAAGGGTAGGGCCTCTGCCTGAGAGCGGAGCACCCGCTGATAGATCAAGGATTCTGGGGCTTCATCCAACCCCTTGCAGTGGGCGGCAGGCAGGGCTCTAATTGGGTAAGTGCGCAAAATAACGGTTGCGATAACGCCAAGGCTCCCTCTTGTTCCTGCTATAAATCGTTGAAAATCAAAGCCAGCCACATTCTTAACAGCAGAGGTGCCGGCCTTGGCAAGGCTTCCTCCTGGCAAGACAATTTGGATGCCTAGAATCCAATCTTGCCATGAACCGCACTGAGATTGGAGCCGATGGGGAAGATTTAATGAAATGGCACCCCCAATCGAGGCATCAACTGGTTCAAATGGTAACCAAGGCAGGCACTGGCCTCGTTTGCCAAGCTCAATTTGGAGGGCTTCCACCGAAAGCCCCGCTTCAACTTCGCAAATTTGGTCAGCGGGCTCAATACGGAGAATGCGATTTAGGGCCTTAGTTGAAAGCCTTTCCCCATCTGGGTCTTCGCAGCGATAACCCTGGTGAAGGTCCAACCCAGTTATAAACAGGCGTGACCTTGCGGATGCAATTTCAACAATTTGGGCGACGGTTGTTGGCTCATGAACCTCGGTTACCATGCGTTACCCCTCCACCTTGCTTTGTGTTCGATACATCCCTTTTGATTAGGAATCACCTTGCAAGGATTACACAAATTGCCGGGATTCAAGGCAAAACGAATGGAGGATTGGAGCTTGAGCCCTTCTTCGCCAAACAGCTCTTCCATGAGGTCAATTTTCTCGACCCCAACGCCATGCTCTCCGGTTATGCTGCCTCCTAATTCGATGCACTTTCTAAGGATCAATTCTCCTGCTTCCACAACGTGGTCCACCACCCCTGGCTCTCGATCATCAAAATAAAAGCACGGATGAAGGTTGCCATCTCCGGCATGAAAGATATTGGCAACCCCGATTTTGTATTGGTCTGCAACTTGATAAACAAGGTCTAGCATTTCTGGCAATTTAGACCGAGGAATCACCCCATCGTGGGTCACAGAAGAGGGGGCAATTCTTCCCATAGCGCCAATCCCTTGCTTCCTAGCTCGCCATAGCTCCTTTCTGCCCGCTTCATCGGCCGCTTCTCGGTAGTCGTATCCTCCAAGGTCCTCGGCAATGCGCTTGACTTCTTCCATTTGCTCTCTTGCCGCTTGTTCAGAATCGCCATCACATTCCACAAGGAGGAGGGCTGCGCAATCGTCGGGAAACTGAAGGTTAAACGCTAATTTTAAGGCTCTTAAAATATACTTATCCATCAACTCAAGGGCAGCGGGGATGATTCCTGCCTCGATGATGGAAGAGACAGTTCTGGTGGATTGGCCCACTTCCCGAAAAGCGAGCAGAGATGTGATGACGTGAGACGGCATCGGGACCAGATTGACAGTGGCTTCTGTGACAATGCCAAGGGTGCCTTCGCTTCCCACCAAAAGGCTCAGAAAATCGGGTCCGGGCAGAGAGTGGTTGGACCCTCCAAATGTTCTCATCGTCCCCTCATAGTCCACCAAGGTTAAACCGAGAACATGGTTCACGGTGACCCCATATTTAAGGGTGTGGGGGCCTCCTGCATTTTCGGCTATATTGCCGCCAAGGGTCGATACCTGGCCGCTAGATGGATCGGGCGCAAAATGAAGCCGATGGACAGCGACTGCCTCGGAGAGCGACTTGTTCGTTGCGCCAGTTTGGGCGGTCAAGAATCGGTCGTGCACATCAATGTGGAGGATTTTGGTCATCTTTTTGGTAGATATCACCACCCCTCCAAGCGCGGGCAAGGCGCCTCCGCTCAATCCAGTTCCAGCTCCTCGGGCGGTAAACGGGATGCTTCGTTTGGTGCACCAGGTCACAACTTTTGCCACCTCCTGGGTGGTGATGGGCAGAACAACCGCGGTCGGAGCCGATTTATCCACCGTGTAGGCATCGCAATCATAGCCTCTTCGGGCAGAGGGCCCGGTGAGGACGCGATCCGCGCTTAGGAGGTTGCCTAAATCTGCCGCAATGGCGTCGTTGCCCACAAGTGATAGGATAGCGAAAGTTTTGCATTTCGACAAGGGGGAAATGTTAAGGAATTAATCGCAGTTTGGTGGATTTCCTCCAAAACCTTTAGGTTTTCGACCGGCACCCACGTGTTGACATAGGTAAGAGCAAAATCAGGACATTGAACACTATCCACTGAGAGGGTGCCAGGCAGCGGCAAAGGGAAATTCTGATCACACTCTACTTAGCCTGCTGGGAGTTTTGTATCATTCGGCGAGACTTCTTAACCAATTCCCTTGCGTGTCCATCAACCCAGGTTATCCCCCTCCAGATTGGGCTGATCTTTTCGAAGTTGGCAACGGCTGCTTTTGCAAATTCTAGGCTAATGTCCCACTTACGCTTCGCTGCAACTTGGTAGGCAAATTCGAGGGCACTTAGTCCGGGAGCCGCATTCAGTGCTTTGATGGCAAGGTCACTTAACCCGTCCCACTCGCTGTAAAACTTTAGGAGGAATTCCCCGCACCCTATTAGCAAGTAGGAGTCTTGTTGATAAGCCTCAGACTCGGTTGCCTTAATTACAACTGGAATCCATAACCTGTCTATCTTCTTTAAGGTGGACAGTTCATTGCCTACGAAGTCAGTTGCCGCGGCATCGCCCTCGCCCGCCTCTGCTAAATACCCTGCCAGTTCTTCAGCCGTCATGCTCGATACCCTTACTCTTGGCTCACTGGATCATGGAAGGTTTGGTATGTTGCCTCCCATGCGATTCCTGCTTCATAAACAATCCAAAACTCAACTTGGGAATTTTTCACTTGCTTTGCAGAGTCCTTCAGCAACCTATACCAGGGTTTTCCGCGGGAAGCTAACTGTGAAATCCTCATTCCCGATGTATAAGGGCTGTTGTCATCTGTGCGAAAAACCCTCAGCCCCAGCTTGGCCGCGATTGGTTTTGGGACCGGTCCAAGTGTAGCGAGACCAACTGGAGCTGCAACTCCGTTGTCCTCTGCAAAGTGTTTTCCCCAAACAAGTAGCGTGCGCCTTGCCTGGCTTAAGGCGGCGCTGTACACCTCGTTCGAAGCGTTTCCATCACCTGTATACAGCCACTTGTACAGCGACCACAGGCCATAAGGGTCTAGCCATCTAAATGGGTTGTTGGCGCAGTAGTCGTACCAGTTGTTTCCATCTTGAGCGGGGTCTTGGGTAAGAAAGCGGCCGGTGGAAGGATCATAGTACCGATATCCAAGGAGCATGAGACCAGTGTCGGAATCGGTTTGATACCCATAACCTCCTGCAAACCCAAGTTGACCAGTGAAAGTACCACTGGAAGAGATGGGATTGCCAAAGCCATCGGTCTGGGCCGTTGCATCGATATTGCCAGCTGAATCCACTTGAGACACATTAGAAGCTAATCGGTCTTGGATATTAAACACCGACCTGCTTGCTCCATTCACCATGACTCCAGCCGTGTACTCATTATGCCCATCATTGATCAAAATAGATGTTGGCATAGCTCCTAAGCGGTTGTAGCTAAAGGTTCCAGATAAACCAGATTTTGAAACCCTTGCCCCAAGCCCATTATAACGAAAACTATCGGAAAGCCCATTGGGACCCGTGATTGAAGTCAAATCGCTTTCATAATCATAAGCCAAATAGCTCGGCTATTTCCTACCTTTAGCATCTTTTTGACGGCGGTTCTTTATGGATAACTTCAGCTCCGATCTTCTCAACCAAGCTACGTAAACTCCCACTGTACCGATCGTTATCCAGGCCACGTTCAAGTGTCCCTGAATTGTTGAAGTAGATAAAGGTAAGGTGAGAGAAAATACTGCGTACAAGCAAAGTAGGGCTAGCCCCATAGCCTTGGTTCTGAACTGGAACTTGTCTTTTGGACGGAACTTCCTCTCGACCGCTAACCAGCCCTGAAGCGTGGGGAGGCAGTTACTGGCAACCCAACCTGCTATGAACGGACCAATAGAAGATAACAAGTATAGCTGGACGCCATAGAGCGTAGCTCCAAGCAGAAAGTCCGGCAAAGTCAATAGCGATTTCATTGGCTCCCTAAACCGGTGTGTTTTTGCCTAAATCCACATGACTTCCCATTTGCCTGTACCATAAATTGAATCCATTATATGCTTATTCAAACGGGGGCCAGTCTCCTGGTTTGAAGAGGCTCGGTTGTTCGTCGACTGCTCCAGGAGGCTCTACATAGTGTTGCCTGCCCGTCCCACCCCCTAGCTGCCCGGATTCGGTTCCGCCGTCACGACCAGACGGGTTCCCATTATCGCCGCTTTTACTGTTTTTAATTCTTTTTCCAAGTGCTGCTCCCGATCCGCCAAAGGCACCTTTCAAACCATCTTTAACCCATTGCGGCCGCTTATGATCCAAGATTTCCGAAACACCATCTCCAACCCCCTCGAAGAGAGCGCCGCCCAGTATGGCGGCTAGACCCGCTTCTGGTGCCAATGCGAATGCAAGCCCAGTACCGAAGCTTATCAAGAAGTCGCCGATCGCCCTGTAGGTTGATGGAGAACCTACGGGGGCAGGTGGCTGATAAGAGTTGTAAATGCCAGGATCTGTTCTAGCGGATGCTGGGGCGTGACCAGTAGGATCAGCCCAGCGGAGTGGGTTGTTGGCGCAGTAGTCGTACCAGTTGTTTGCATCTTGAGCGGGGTCTTGGGTGATGAAGCGACCTGTGGAAGGATCATAGTACCGATATCCAAGGAGCGTGGTACGGGAATATGTTCTTTTGCAGGGAAGCAAGTACCTCATTCCTCAAGTCTGTCCATGAAAGACAGCCATTAGCTTGCGGTCGCTTTTCAAGTTTCCGCGTTTAAGTGTGGTTGCTAGGCCGCCTAACACCCTCGCTAGGACAACTCTGTCATTTAGAGAGTCAACTGTCGCAATTGAGCACTTACCGCTCGGAAGGCACAGGGCCGCCACCACGGTTTGGTTGGGGTTGGCAGAGCTCCCCAACTCCACCTTGACCTGCTGCAGCTTTACCGTCAACCTCTGTCCTCGCTTAGGAACGTGACCGTACAGCGCTTCAATGTCCTCACTATTTTCGGTGCCTGGATTGAGATGAATCGATTTTTTGCCTAGGAACAGGGTAATTGTGCTGTTGAAAGACCAGCTCCCAGAAACCATCACTTGGTATCCGTTAAACGGCGCCTTCATAAAAACCTCACCATTCAACCAAAGGCACGAAGTCGCCCGAAAATTCTTGGTGCCTACAAATTTGCAACACAACTGAGGCGGCACTCCATCTATGGTGACCGAGCCGCGAGCAGACGCGTTGAAGCGCCCCAGTGGTACCTTGAGAGCATCAATAAGTGATAATTCGAGTAGTAAGGAACGGCTGTTCAAAAGTCCAATATCCATCTTTCTTGAGAGGGTTCTGACCTTCAGATAAAATACACCAGAAACCGCTAGGAATAGACCAAGAATCCCAAATAGAACGAGCCATGCTCTCTTCATTTTTGGGGTGGTTTGACCCACCAAGATGCGCTTCCCCTCAGCCACGGTCTTCTTGTCCCACGCTTACTGGGCTCTTCAGTGCGGTGCAACGCTTGTACTTAATCATAATATAATGCCCAGTTATAGTCAAGGAATACTGTAGCCTCCTATTCCAACTGGGCCGTTCAAATTACTATTGCTGCCCGCTCCACTGTCGGAGCCTTGCATAGTTTCATGAGCAACTTCTGCTACCTTGTGCAATTTCTCTAGCTTTTCTTTTAACTCGTACGAGTCCTCAAGCATATCAGTATCTGCAGCAGCTGGGACTGGAATAATTGTGTCGTCCACGCCTTGCGTCGGGTTGCCGTACACGGTTTCAACTCCCGTTTTGTAAGCGTCAGCTGCCATACGTATCCAAGCAAGGGTGTTTTGACGCTGCTCGGTTCCGTCGTACTCGTTACGAGCTATCTTCATTCTTGCTAATTTTGCCTCCATCTCTTCAATTTGCGTCTTGAGATTCAGCTTCAGTATGTACAAGTATCCCCAAACGGCGACCTCTGCAAGCCCATATACAGCAAGGGCAACCCCAAGGACTGCCCAGATGAACTTTCCACTGGGATCAGCCCAAGCCAGTGGGTCATTGGCGCAGTAGTCATACCAGTTGTTTCCATCTTGAGCGGGGTCTTGGGTCAGAAATCGACCGGTGGAAGGATCATAGTACCGATTGCCAAGGAGCATGAGACCAGTGTCGGAGTCGGTTTGATACCCATAACCTCCTGCAAACCCAAGTTGACCAGAAAAAGGGCCACTTGATGAGATTGGATTCCCAAAGCCATCGGTCTGGGCCGTTGCACCGACATTGCCTGCTGAATCCACTTGAGACACATTAGAAGCTAATCGGTCTTGGATATTAAACACCGACCCGCTTGCTCCATTCACCATGACTCCAGCCGTGTACTCATTATGCCCATCATTGATCAAAGTTGATGTTGGCATGGCTCCTAAGCGGTTGTAGCTAAAGGTTCCAGATAAACCAGATTTTGAAACCCTTGCCCCAAGTCCATTATAACTAAAGGTGTCGGAAAGCCCATTGGGCCCGGTGATTGAAGTCAAATGGTTTTCGTAATCGTAAGATAAATTGGTGGTTCCGGCAGAGGAAGTGATTGAAGTTGTTCTTCCTGCCCCATCGTAGGTGTAGCTTTTGATAGTGTTCGCCCCTTCCGTGATCGAGTTCAACTTGTCGGCTGACCCATAGTTGTAGGTTTGCGCAGCCCCGTTGAGGGTCTCTGATGTTCGATTGTGGTTGCCGTCATAGGTGAAAGCCTCTGAGTAGCCATTGCCATTTTCCGAAATCAGCTGATTGTCAGCGTCATAGGCGTAAGTGGTTTCCACGTTGTTCACGAATTTATCGATGAGGTCTCCGACGGCGTCATACGAGTACGACTCAGATTCAAGCAACTGGTTGCTGGGGGAGATAGTTGAGGTCGCACAAACTCGCTGGAGGGGATCATACTGAAACTGCTCAGTAACGCCGTTTCCCGCCCCGATCGGTAACGAATTATTGGAGTATTGTTCCGTAATAAGATCATCATCCGCATCGTAGTTCATGAGTGCGAGGAAATTACTTGGACTCAATACAGTCTTAACGTTCGAGTCCCGATCGTACGAGTAGCTGGCTTTTCCCGATGCATCCGTGTAGGAAGTGAGCCGCATGGCTCCGTCGTAGGTAAAAGACTCGCTGCCAGCTGGGCTGGTATACCCAGTGACCTCGTCATCCACATTATATGTCCAAGTGCTTGTGCCGGTTGAATCTACCATCGAGGTCAACCTCTCCCTCGAATCGTAGGCAAAAGACACGCCGGTACCATTTGGGTAAGTTTTTGAGATGAGCTGCCCATCGCCGTCATAGGCTAAGCTGATCAGTTGGTTTAGCGGGTTAGTGAAGCTTTTAACATTTCCATTTCCGTCGTAGGTCCACTTTTCGACACTTCCGTCGGCAAGAGTCATGTTGGAAACCTGTCCCATTGGAGTGTAGGAATAATTCCGCGTTTCGCCATTGCCGTCGGTAACAGAAACCTCATTGCCGGCGCGGTCGTAGCTACGAGTAACGGTGTGCCCAAGTGGATCTTTTGTGGTCAACAGATTGCCGTCTTGGTCGTACCCGTAAATTGTAATGTTGCTAGCCGGATCTAGCACCGACAGCAGGTTACCGTCTCCGTCGTAGGAATAGTTGAGGCTCGTTCCATCCGCCTATAATACCTGAATAGGTCGTTCCCAGCTATCGTATGCAATCGCAGTGCGATTATTAAGCGGATCAGTGACCTGCAACGGCATTCCAAATGAATCAAAAGAAAGGGACGTTGTATTGCCATTTGGGGAAGTCTCTGAGATTGGATTGCCGTATTGATCGTATGAATAAGTGGTTGTGTCGCCGGCGCCATCAGCTGTTGTAGCTAGGTCGCCGTAAGCGTCGTATGTGTTTGTAATAAACGTATTGTTTAGTGCGTCGTTTACCGAGAGCAAGTTTCCAGTTGAGTCATAAGACATGGCAAAAACCGATCGATCTGGAAGCATTTCAGAGGTTGCTTCCGCAAAGTTGTTATAGGTAGCCGACCAGCTATTTCCCTTGGGGTCAACGAGAGTTACGGGGTTTCCGTTGGAATCAAAGGTAAATGACCATGTGTAACCATCTTTGTCCTTTATGTTTGTGGCTTGGTAATTAACGTTACGTTGAGTGATGCTTATCGAATAGCCACTAAAGTCCACCCTGCTTGCCAGCTGCCCACTGCTGTAGTTATCGGTCATCGAATAACCCAGCGGATTCTTGATTGATGTTGACGGGGCGGCATACGTGAAGTAGGTGGCATTTCCCAGCGGGTCGACTACGGAATAGGTAGATTTATCGGTTGCATTGAGGTAGGCAACCGACAAGTTTCCGTTTCGGTCAGTGTGAGAAAATGCCGAAAGCGCCCCCGCAGTTGAGGCGGCCGAAGAGCTTACGGAACTGCCGTAGCCAAATTTGTCCACGTTACCATCACCGGAAATGGGGGGCCGAGTTACCGAAATGAGATTGCCGTATGAGTCGTAGCCAAAACTGTATACATTGCCGGCTTGATCGGTAACGGTGCCAAAGTCCCCATTAGAGGCCCTCGTAAAATTAATCTGCCTCCCATCGCTGGTTCGAAGGCCAGTCACAAGAACGCCTCCTTGCTGCCTTTGCACGGCTACAAAATTGCCACTCCTATCGGAAACTTTCTGCAGATACCCGCCAGAATCGAATGAGAACTGTTCGCCGCTTGGAGTTAAAAGGAACCAAGTGCCATCTGGGTTGTTGGTGAGGGTATCAAAAATTCCTGACGCGGTGAATTTGGTGGTTCCGGCGATATCATAGCCAGGTGTGAAAGGGATGACGAGGCCGTTTGCGCACTCCAATTCGGCAGGGTAGCTGGGTCCAGAGTTGTAAATGTGCATATCGTAGCTCCAAGACCAGCCGGTACCGAGGTCGCCAGTGTACTTAGATTCAGTATTGTGAAAGATTGACATGCTGAAGTTCATACCGCCCCGCACCCTAAAGCTAAACAAGTTGAGGGTTGTTAGGAGATTGCCGTTGGCTGTATTAACAAGTCCCATGGCGGTTTGGTAGCCACCCTCCCAGGGGAGATTTGGGCCCGCCGCTGGCGAAGCGCTAAGCGAGTCCCCTCCGCCAATTGGTGGGGCCATCGCGACAAGTGAAGCATCCTGAAAATATTCAAGAGAGTTTTTCGTCCATAATCCGCCCCTCAAGTGACCCTTGCCAGGGTATTTACCAAGGAACGGCTTCTCTTTTCTATTGGCAACCCCGGACCGAGCTTTGCCCTCTGTTGAGAGAGACTTCACTAAATGCCTTCCCGACTTCACTCCTGCCGCGATTGCCTGAGAACTGGCAGAAAGGACCATGACACCGGCAATCCCAAAGGCGACGACCCTAAAAACAAGCGACTTGGAACGATGGTTGCTAAATAGTAGACTTCTGTCTACAAAATGGGGGGGCAAACAACAGACTGTACTCGGCGATGGCCTGAACTGCGAAACTTGAACGATGTGAAATCCCTCATTTCCAACTCTCTTCAGCTTTGCACCAAGAGTTGCCTCTTTGCAAACCTGTGAAAACTACTATAACACACTTTATTCAAAACGTGACTATTTTCGGAAAACTTTTGTGGTAATTTTGAAATTCTTAACATTTGAACCAAATAACCGATCCCCGAGGCCCTATCCGCCCCATTGCGCATAACTATCTGTTCCTGCATTTCAAAAGCTGGAATGGGCCGCAATACCTTACTTTGACCGACGAAAACGAAGAGTTGTCCCTACCGGGCGACAGGACATCCCAGGTTGCCCTGCGAAGGCAAAGTGTCCGATTCTTGAGGCTGGACTTGAGACATAAAAAGGGCAAGCCCGTCTTAACTTATGTGCCTTAGGTACGTTTAGATCCGCATCGATCCGGAGGATGACTACAGCAGCTTATAATATTCGAATCCCTTATTTGTCAAAAAAAGCCGGCACAGGATCAAGAAGGAGGTTGTGAACCCGTTGGGAGGCTTCTTGAAGGGAGGGAAGGATATTGGCGTCTCCAATATGGCGGTGAAATTCCGCCTGCTCCATTAGCTTGGCAGGTTGATCTAATGCTCCACACAGCACCAGCTGCCTACCGCTTTGATGAAGCGTGTCGGCAAGTTCTTCTAGGGCTTGGAGGCCAGTTGCATCAATTGCATTCATATTTCTTAGCCGAAGCAAGACAACTTTGTCGAGTGTATCTAGCTGATCGGTGATGACAGAAAGTTTGTCACTTGCCCCAAACAAAAAGGGACCATGAATCCGGAACACGCTGACTCCAGGTGGCAGTTTCACATGCTGCAGGCTATGTTCCAGCCCTTTTTGAATGTATTGAGGGTCCACTTGGCTGACGGTTGTGGTTGCGGTGACCTTTCTAATATAAAGCAAGGCCGCTAAGATCATTCCCGCTTCCACTGCAACGGTTAAGTTTGCAAAAACGGTTAATGAAAAGGTAATGAGCCAAACCGAGATATCGGCTTTTGAGAGCTTGAGGATTTGGGGGATTTCTTTCCACTCACCCATGTTATAAGACACCACAAACAAGATAGCAGCCAGAACCGAAAGTGGAATTTGGTCAGCAAGAGGGGTAGCGACCAAAAGAATGACGAGAAGAGTTGCGGCGTGAAGCATTCCTGCAACAGGTGATTTGGCCCCAGATCTGATATTTGTTGCGGTTCTTGCAATGGCACCGGTTGCGGGGATTCCTCCAAAAATCGGTGAGAAGATATTGGCTACGCCCTGAGCAAACAGTTCCACGTTGGGATTGTGCTTGTCGCCGAACATTCGATCGGCAACAACCGCGGAAAGTAACGATTCTATTGCGCAAAGCATCGTTACCGTTATTGCTGAGGACATTAAAGGAAGCACTAAGCCGATTCGAAAAGTGGGAATTTGGAAGGGTGGTAGACCGGCAGGTATGCCTCCAAATCGAGTTTGGATGGTTGCCACTGGCAGGTGCAAGACCCATGCAAGTAACGTGCCGATAAATGTTGCCACGATAATCCCTGGGATCCGCTTGACGAAAATCATCATGATAATGATGACGGCGAGCATTGAAGAGCCAAGGGCGACGGCAGGGAGAGACAAAGAGTTGATGTTGTGAATCACTGCCGACATCCTTCCCAAAAAGTCGCCGGGGACCTTTGTAATGGTCAGACCGAGGAAGTCCTTCACTTGGGTGCTGGCAATAACAACCGCGATCCCATTTGTAAACCCAATGATGACGGGTCTGGGAATATACTTCACGGCCGACCCAAGCCCTGTCACCCCAAGGAGAATGAGAAAGACGCCGGCCATAACCGTGCACGTAAACAGTCCATCAATGCCATGCTTTTGAACAATCGCGGAAATGACAACGACAAAAGCACCAGTGGGTCCACCGATTTGGACCATCGAACCGCCGAGGGCAGAAATCAGGAATCCGGCAACAACTGCACAATAGATTCCCGCCTTGGGCTCAACTCCAGAAGAGATTGCAAATGCCAAAGCAAGAGGAAGGGCCACCAGACCTACCGTGAGACCGGCAATGAGGTCAGAAAAGAACTTCTGAAGGTTATAATGCTGGAGCGCGATGTAAGATTTGGGAATGAACCGGTCTCTAGATTCCGTGTTACTGATTGCCAATTTAGTGCTTTTCCTCGATTTCTTTAAGAAGTTCAAGGGATTCTTCTAAATTCGCAAGGAAGTAACGCCTCATGGATTGAAGGACCTCGGTTAGAGTGCCATCTCTTAAGCTGTAAAAAACTTGATTGCCCTGCTTTCGGCTAAGCACAAGCCGTTTCGCACGGAGAAGAGCCATGTGTTGAGACAAGTTTGCTGGTTCCACCCCAACGGTTGAAAGGAGTTGCCCAACCGATTGTTCGCCTTCACTGAGACACTCGATGATGTGGATTCGGGTGGGGTGAGCAAGCACCTGAAAAATGTCGGCCTTGAACTGCCTCAAATTATCGGCTTGTGCGTTCGGAGTAAAGAAAGTCTTGGTCACGAGGATAATTGCATTGTATCCTATTTTCGAAAATGCGCAAATACTTTAGAACTTTGACTTGCTTGTCGGGGATGAAGGCAGGCTTTAGCGAAACCTGGATTGAGGGGTTGGTGTCACGATTAAAGGGTGGCTGGACGATTCATTACATTTGAGGGCGGGGAAGGTGGGGGAAAATCAACCCTCATTCGGGCCCTGAGCGATGAACTGATTCGAGCGGGCAAGGACGTCCTCTCGACGCGAGAGCCGGGTGCTGGGGAATTCGGAGCAAAAATCCGGACCATGCTTCTTGATTCTGGCCATGTTTCTGCAAAATCTGAGCTATTTCTGTTTCTTGCCGATCGAGCAAACCATGTTGAAACAGTGATCTTGCCCGGGATTCGCGATGGCAAAATCGTACTTTGCGATCGGTATACGGATAGCACTTTGGTTTATCAATCCGTTTCTCGGGGTTTAGATGAGAAGTTCATCGAGGCTGCTAATGAATTTGCAACCGGGGGTCTGAAGCCAGATTTAACTTTGCTTTTAGATATCGACCCTCATTTGGGATTACAGCGGCGTAAGGATAAAAACCGCTTAGATCTTGAACCAATTGAGTTTCACCAGAGGGTTCGAGAAGGCTTTTTGGCACTTGCCAAAAAAGAGCAGGGACGCATCAAAGTCATTGATGCGTCCCGTTCTATCGCGGAAGTGTTTAAGCTTGGGCTGTCTCTTGTGTCCGCCGAGCTGTAACATCCCACAGTCTCATTTTTTTATCTTGGGCACCGGCTCCTAATAGCTTTCCATCTGCGCTAAAGGCGACCGAGGAAATAGGCCGAGTGCTGCAATCAATGCGTACATTGCCAATGCCTTCAGCTGCGTTCCATAGTCCAACGGTTCCATCTCGAGAGCCGCTTGCCAGCAGCCAGCTGTTGGGGTGAAAAGCAAGGCTCTCGATGGGTTTGGTGTGGCCGAACATGATTTTGACGAGGGCGCCATCGTGAAGGTTGAACACACGAATCGAAAGGTCAACTGCCGCAACTGCCAAGTACCGATTGTTGGGGCTAAAGGCGAGGCTAGATACCATCGCACGGACGCCACGAATGGATTGTAGGGGTGCGCCGGTTAAGGCATGAAACAGCTTGACAGATGCGTCGGCAGTTCCAGTTGCAATGAGCTCGCTATCGTTGGAGAAGCAAATGGCAGTGACGTGATCTGAAAATTCATCACGCTGGTAAAGCAGATGCCCATCTTCCGTGCTCCAAGAGGTTAGTTTGCGGTGTAAGGATCCGGTGGCAATCGAGGTGCCATCGGGGGATACAGCCACTGCGCTCACCCACTCATCGTTGACCGATCTCCAGCCTTCAACTTTTCCGTTGCGCACTCGCCAATAGGCAACTGTACTCTCAGAAGCACCGGCAGCCATGACAACTTCGCCGGTTGGTTGGAGGGTTGAAACAACGCCGGCTTCAATCTTCATGCGCTTTTCGATGAGCCCGGTATCGGGATTCCACCAAAGGACCTCATTGTCAAAGGCACTAGAGACTAAAAAGCCGGAAGTCGGCTCAAAAGTACAGGCATAGATGGGAGTGCTATGCCCTTCCAGCCGAGACCGTAGTTTAACAACTATAGGCTTCTTTGGGTTAGTGCGAACCGCATCCTGGGTAGGAGGTGGTTGGTTGGCGAATGTGCCCCCGCTGATCGCCGCGTCGTATTCGGACCGGCGTTCGTCATCGCTCAGGGTGGCAAATGCTTCGTTTATGCGCGCCATCGTTTCATGCGCGCGTGGATCGTTGTTCACGTCAGGATGGTAGCGACGCGCCATCACTCTGTACGCTTGGCGGAGACTCTCAGGACTGGCTTTTCTTCCTACGCCAAGGACTTCGTAATGGGTTGTCAGGGTTTTCAATGGAGTAATGGGCTCCGGTTGTAAACAAGAGTCTATCCCCTGGAGGCCCTAAAAATAAAGGCTTTAGACTAAAAAAAATCGGATAAAGCGATTTATCCTAAAAACCAAGGGAGAAATAGTCTAAAACAGATTGTTGAGCACGTCGCCAACCACATCCATAGCAACGCCAGCGGCTACACCAGATGCCAATCCTTGCACCACACTGTTCATCATTCCGTTGCCCTGCATTTGGCCCTGCATAATGGGATTGCCAAAGGCGTCGTACCCAATGATTGCGGGCATGATGGGATTGCCGAACTGGTCATAGCCATAAACTTGACCTGGCATCATTTGCCCTTGAGGCATGGCTTGACCAAAAAGGTTCAGTTGTCCAGGGGCGTGCATTCTTGCCGAGGTGCTTTGGACCGCACCAATTTGAACTGGTCCGCTTGCGGCGGGTGGAGGCGTAGCAACAACCGGAGGCGCGTCTGATAAAGTGGTTTGATCCTCGCTTGGGGTTTGGAAGCTGGCGTTCTGATCCCGATTGCTAGCAGGCGGCGCAGAGTGAGGTCTGCCAAAGCTACTTGTTCTGCCTTCTCCATGGGTGAGGGGGCTTTTGAAATCAGTGAGGGGGCCCCGAGAATCTACGTTGGGTTCATCATGATGAAACAAGTTCATAGCGTTCTTCAATTCTTAACGTTCATATTCGGTGGAATTGATCCAAACTAGCGACCAGTTTTTGAAGGATAATGCCAATTCCAGGGGTTATTGCCAAAGGTTTTGAGGAGCAAAGCATAGAGCCCGGGATCGTAAGACTTCAGCTGGGCCCTTGTCGCAATGGAATTATGGACGCCATTTGCTTTTTTAACGGAGATGTTGCACCCAAAAAAATCCTCGACTCCCTCTGCCCAATACTCTCTGAAGTTGGTGGCGGCATAGGTGTTCTTCCAAAGCCCTTTGGCAATTGCCGTTTTGTAGTCGGCTTTTAGGGTGGGGTCAAAGGTTTTATCAACTACTGCCATGCCCATATCAGCAATGGTGTGGCCAAACTCATGCAAAAAGATTCCTTCTCCTCTGTAACGATCTCCCGGCAGGCCCAGCAGGTTTTCTTCGGCGCCGCTTGCAACCGGTATTTCGGGGGTTGCCCCGATGCCTCTTGTTCTTGTATTCCAGTTTGTAGGAGGGTATAGCTTGTTAAGGTTTCTGTATTCGGGGATGTCGGTTGTGACCTCATGGGCGCCGATGATGGCAACGTGAATGGTTTTTGCAAGGGTTCTCACCGCATCGGGGCGAACGTCTTGAAGCATATGGCTGACGATGTTTGCCGCTTCTAAAAGGGCGCAATTGCTGACATTCTTCGAGGCGAGGATGGCGATGCCGTCGGCTTGAACATACTTTTGATAGAATTTGGAAACATGAATTCGGGCAGGAGGCACCGTAACCTTCGCATAACTCGTGACTCCAACCGTTAGTAATCCAATCGCGGCAATCATGTTGCCAATCTTACCGGCAACTGCCGCTACATTCCAAACTTGGATTCTTGCTCTCGGTACTGAACCGCCTCTGCAAGGTGGGCTTTGCGGATGTCGGAATCATTGGCAAGATCGGCAATGGTGCGGGCAACTTTTAATATCCGGTCAAAGACACGGGCAGAAAGATTCATCCTTGCTGCAACTTGCCGCATAAACTGCTCACATTCAGAATCTAGTTTGACAAGTTCCCGAAGCTGTCTTGGAGTAATCCGACCGTTGACTTTGCCGGGCCCAAGCCGAACGGCCTGAATTTGCCGAGCCTTGATGACGCGATCTCGGATAGGGGCAGATGCCTCACCTGGTGATGCCCCCATGAGTTCATCGGGCCTCAGCCGGGGAACTTCTATATGAAGATCAATGCGGTCTAACAGGGGTCCAGAAATCTTTAAGGCATATTTGCCACAAACAGTGGGTGAACTGATGCACTTCTGCTCCGGAAGCCCTTTGAATCCGCAGGGGCAAGGGTTCATGGCGCCCACCAATAGGCAAGAAGCGGGAAATGTGATTGTATTTTGAACACGGCTCACCGTCACTTCCCCATCTTCTAGTGGCTGACGCAAGGCCTCTAATGTGTTGCGTTCAAACTCTGGCATTTCATCCAAGAAGAGGCAGCCATGGTGGGCCATGGAAACTTCACCGGGACGAGGATTTTTGCCTCCGCCAACAATGGCGGCATGGCTTGCACTGTGGTGAGGTGCGCGGAAAGGGCGTTCCCACATAAGGCCTTGGGCGTCACCCCGTTGGCCAGATGAAGACCAAATTCTGGTGACGTCAATGGCCTCTTGCAGCCCAAGAGGGGGCAAAATGGTGGGAAGACGGCGTGCTAGCATGGTTTTGCCGCTGCCTGGTGGGCCGCTCATCAGCACGTTGTGGCCGCCAGCGGCTGCAATCTCTAGGGCCCGGACTGCATGACGCTGGCCCTTGACATCGGCATAATCAACCTCGTACCGAAACTCTCTTTGCTGGTCTTCGATTGAAAACTCGAAGGGGGCGTACTCTAAAGAGCCATTAAGAAGTTCAACCACTTCAATCAACTTTTCTAGCCCGTAGACTTCGATGCCAGGGGCAACTGCCGCTTCCGAGGCGTTTTGCTTGGGGAGGATCAGGCGCTTAAAGCCCAATTCGGTTGCCATCAGGGCAACGCTTACTGCGCCCGTAATCGGGCGCAATTGGCCATCTAGGCCAAGTTCTCCAAGCAACAGGGTGTCTTCAAGGGCTCCATTTGAAATCTGCTCGTGGGCGGCTAAGATGGCAATTGCAATCGGTAAGTCCAGAAAAGGGCCCTCTTTTCTAATATCGCCGGGGGCAAGGTTACAGATGACTTTTCGGTTTGGGAAATCAAGGTCCGAGTTTTTGATGGCAGCCCGAGTCCGCACTTGGCTTTCGGATACGGCCTTATCTGGCAAGCCCACCAAAACAAAATCTTTGTCTCCGCCCATGGGTCGCAGATCAATTTCGGCTACAACCGGCAGCGCCTCGATCCCAATGACGGTGGCGGAATGAACTTTTGCAATCATGGCAACCCAAAAAGAGGCACTTCTCGTTTTACCGCCTTCCCAAGTTTTTGATGCGGTCGAGGGGGAGTTATTGAGGGGAAATGAAGGGAAACGGCAATTTGCAAGTCATAATAAAAGCATGACCCAGCAGCTGCCAGAGTGGCTGAAAATACGCGTTCCTCGCCCTGACACGATCAAAGAAGTTCAGGGGATGATGAGGGCAAAGAACCTGCATACCGTTTGTGAAAGTGCGCGGTGCCCCAATTTGCCGGAGTGCTGGTCCAAAAAAACCGCAACATTTATGATCTTGGGCGATACCTGCACCAGGAGCTGCGGATTCTGTGCGATTAAAGTTGGCAAGGGGCTAGAGGTGAATTCAGAAGAGCCAGAAGATATCGCCAGGGTTGCCAACGATCTTGGCCTCAAGCATATTGTGGTGACCTCGGTAGCAAGAGATGATTTGGCGGATGAGGGTTCATATCAATTTGCGGAGACGATCAGGGCTCTTCACCGCGCCAACCCCCTTGCGATTGTTGAAGTGCTAACCCCAGATTTTAAGGCAAAAACATGGTGCATCAAAAATGTAACCGATGCCCAGCCAGAAATCTACAACCACAACATTGAAACGGTGGAGAGGCTCCATACCCTGGTGAGGCCCCAAGCCAAGTACTCAAGGACGATGTCGGTCCTAAAAACGGTTAAAGAGCTTGATCCTCGCATTTACACCAAATCGGGGTTGATGCTGGGGCTTGGAGAAACCAAAGAGGAAGTGATCAAGACCTTGCACGACTTACGAGACATCGGGGTTGATGCGGTGACAATCGGCCAGTACCTTCGGCCCACGATGCGCCACTTACCGGTTGTAGAGTTTATTCATCCTGACGAGTTTAAGGAATACGAGGCAATCGGAGAGGAGATGGGATTTGCTTTTGTTGCCAGCGGGCCCTTTATTCGCTCGAGTTACAATGCAATTGAATTTTCTAAAAAAGTGATGGCAGATCGGCTGGCAAAGTTAGACTCAACTCCGCCTCCTAGCCGATCTGGTTTGACATCTTTACCGATGGCGTAAGCCTTGGCAAGGCTTTCGTAGGGGCTAAGGCTTGTCCATGGAAGTGAGAAGAGTTATAAGCGGGCGGCTTGGCGCTCATTTGACGATAATTGAGAGGTGTCGGCGTAGATACCAGTGTTATGTCGAAGCCAATCTTGCCTGATCAAATCCTTGTGGATATTCAGGCAACCGAGGACGAAAGGCGGATTCCGATTGACCGCGTGGGAGTGAGGAAGGTCAAATATCCTCTTGAAGTTCGGGAAAGGGATAACGGTCCCCAAAAAACGGTAGGTGAGTTTTCTTTAACCGTAGATTTGCCCCAGGAGTTTAAGGGCACCCACATGAGTCGGTTTTTGGAAGTTCTGAGTGTGCATAACCATGATCTGAGCGCGGAAACAATTCCCCATATTTTGGTAAGGCTCAAAGAGAAGCTCCATGCCAAAACTGCTCACCTTGACGTGACTTTTACATTGTTCAAAGAAAAAGCGGCACCGGTGACCGGCAAAAAGGGAATGATGGGTTATGAGTGCGGCTTTACCGCTAGTGGCGGAATCGAGAATGAACTGTCTTTGAAGGTGGTTGTACCGGTTGCTACCCTTTGCCCCTGCTCAAAGGAGATATCGGATTACGGAGCTCACAATCAGCGTGGATACGTGACGGCGGTGGTTTGGCCGGACCCATCCGGGGCCACTTTATGGCTGGAAGACCTTATTGAACTTATTGAATCGGCGGCTAGTTCGCCCCTGTATCCATTGCTGAAGCGTCCGGATGAGAAGTACGTCACCGAGCAGGCCTACGAGAATCCCCGCTTTGTAGAAGATATGGTTCGGGAAGTTTCAGTTAGATTTGATGCTGATAAGCGGGTGGCGCGGTATCGAATTGAGGTTGAGAATCATGAATCGATCCATGATCACAACGCCTATGCCCTGGTTGAACGCAGCCGGAACTAACATGTAACCAATGTCAATCTATGGGTAGTAACTAAGGGAGATATAAAATAGGGCAGAGTTTTAGTGGTCAACTAAAACTCTGCCTTCATGTAGGGAATTGGGTTTGTTAAACCCAGCCAGGTGGACCACCTAAGAACGGAGCGCTGGATCGCATATCGGCAAGCATTTGCTGGAGCACGGCTTGCCGCTCCGCTCGATCGTGTTCGAGCTGGTTATTTACCCTTTCTTCAAGTCCAAAATTTTGAACTTGTTTCATTTTGTCTTCGTCTAAGTTAGCAAAGGTCTCATTAAGGAGATCATTGCGGGCACTAGACATGTCGGCTTCGGCGCCGAAAGACGAGAGACCTTTAAAGAAGCGGTTGCTCATCACATAGAATCTTGCCGTAATTTGCCGATTCTTTTATTGCCAAATTTACCAGTTAAATAGAAACTAGTAATGCAACTAGTCTATAAGATTTACTAGCTATCTTTGGTTGACTGCCTAAGCATCTTGGCTAGGCAAGGATGTTGAGAAGAGACTGGGTCATGGCTTGAGATGTGGCTTCGAGATTTGTAGCTGCAGAAACTTCAACATTGGCCATTGTCATGTCCATCGCGGCGCCAAGCAGGTTCATGCCGAAGCCAGGAGCTACCGAAGATGCGGCCGCATCCATCAGGCTGGAACTTTGGCTGATCAGGCTCTGAAAACTGGACGATAGGGATGAAGGGATCATTCCTTGGGTTTTTTCCAGGTTTTGGATATCTGTTGACCTAGTATTTCTGCTTGGTTTTAGGAGGGTTTGGGGGCGCGCAGCTCGATTGCGGTGCACATCAAAAGAGGAGGCTTAGAAAAGGGAAAGTTCTTTTGCAGGAGGCTTAGAACCGGCTAAGACTTGCGTTTATAACCGGCAAATTTGACATATCTTGAAAGTGGAATTGTCCGCTTTTGTCAGTAAAAAGGCGCGGCAAATCCAGAAAGTACAATGAAAAACTTAAATAAGCGAACCCTCCTCGTAGCCGTTGTGGCCCTAGCAACGATTGGCGGATCTTTTGCCGGCGTTGTTGCAATCAAGCAACTTTCGGTTGCATCTCCCAAGGCAAAAATCGGTCCGGTGCGGGCCATTCAGGTTGCTCTTAGCAAGGTGCACGGGGTTCCTTTTTCTGCAACTTTTGAGTTCGATGGCGGCAAGTGGGGCTATGACGTGATTGTGATTCATAACCACAAAGCCTCTGAAGTTGAGGTGAACGCGATGACGGGCAAGGTCGGTGATGTGGAGGCCGCAATCCCCGCTGATGAAGCTAGCGAACTGAAGTCGGATTTGGCAGATGCAATCAAGAAGTGGTAACGGTTGAACCTAATCTCCCCTCCTTTCCTCCTTGTTGGAGAGGAGGGGTTAGAAGAGGAGAGCGGTTTTGAACCTATTCCCCTCTTTTGAGGCGCAGGGCCGGAACTAAAGCGTTCCCCTCCTTTCCAATATCCCTCTTAGAAAATCTGATTCTAAGAAGTGTTTGCTCTCCATCCCCGACCCTTCCTCTCAACGCTTCGCCATGAAAAGAAGGGAGCCTAGAATCCCCCATTTTCTGAAGTTCAGACTAGAGCCAAAAGTCGACTACACCTGAGAGCCAACGATGCGACGCTTTTTAAGTAGCAGCAGACCCACGCCAATGCCCAAGGCCGGAAGAAGGAAGCTGGACGGCTCTGGCACCGACTGAGGAGCCGCATAGACCGTATCAGAGGGAGGGGTGGAATTGAAGTTGGCAGCCCAGCTCCAGCCGTTCCAATCTTGATTGCTAAGGGTTTCGCCACCAAAACCAACCCCCGATTCTGTCCAACTAGGGATGCTGGTCCCGTTGCCCAGATAGTAATCCCAAAAGCCAGGAGTGCCGGTGTTGAACCCGCTTTGGGAGTGAGTGCCATACCCGGCGGCGCTGCCATTAAAGGTGAGGGTTTCTAGGGCATCACCAAAAGAATAAGACTGAATTTGCATCAGCAGCTGAGGATCGGCGGCACCAATGGCGTCCATCATGGATTCTCCGGTTGCGGTGCCATCCCATCGGTAGCCCCATGCAAAGGATTGGTATTGAGTGCCATCGTGGAAATCAATCACCACTCCTGCTTCGTTGGAACCGGTACCGGTCCAATTGAGGATGTCTTGAAATCCAAAACCAAAGCTGGATGTGCAGGCGCAAAGGGCGGCAATGACGAGTGAGTATTTGAGGTGCAGTTGTGTTTTCATAGCTAATTTCACGTATGTTGGGGGTGCAAAACGGCTCAAGTTTAGGCCGAGGGCTTAGTTGAGCTGGAACAGTTCATCGGTGGCAAAATTGCCATCTTGATCGATATCACCAAGGTGGTTTGCAACAAAATCGGAGGAGTGGAATCCGTAGCCGAAATTGCCGGTGCGATAGGTTGGGGTGCGGACCGCAGTGTGGCCATCGGCCCATAAAATCACGCCGACTCCGTTGTCTCTGGCTTGGAACCCGGGGTAGTTGTTGCTGGGAGGATCTAGCAAGGGATTGGCCTCTAAAGTGGGCCGAGGGTATTGCCAGTTGTTGATACGGGCACTGGTGGCAAAGGCAACCTTATCGGCAGGATTGTTGACGGCTGTATCGCTGACCCCGCCTGCCCCCAGGTACACGTAGTTGTATCCGTAGCCGGTGATGCCAATGCGGGTTCTTAACCGATTTGGAAAGTTAGGATCGGCTTGGATGCCCTTGCCATGGGTGTAGGGATACAGGGGGCCCTTGGATTCATCAACCCTATTGCCAACCACAAGTCCCCACCAATAGCGGTAACCACCGTCGGCGCTGTCCCAGGTTTCCCACGGAACCATGGCGTTGCCAGGTTCATCGTTGGTGTACATCATCCAAGCTAATCCAAGCTGATGGAGGTTAGACATGGCCACTGCTTTGTAGGCTGCCACTTTGGCCTGGGCAAAAACAGGAAACAGGATTGCGGCGAGGATGCCGATGATGGCAATAACAACAAGAAGTTCGATTAGGGTGAATCCTGGCTGATTTTTTGGCCCGATGAGGCTGGTAGATTTTGAGTGTTTATGTTTTGCTGGGGTGAATCCGCCCCGGGCAACTTGATAGTTCTGACCTTTCATTTTTTTCTGGTTGTTGCCAAAGGTCGGGCCAACAAACAGAGGGTTTGGGTTTAAGCGGTTGTTGCCATTTCTGGCTCCGCGCTGCCCATGCTCGTAGGCTTTACACTTTGTGCAAGTTCATGAAGCGGGCATTCGGGCTTAATCAAGTTTGTTTCACCAACTTGGTTTAACCGTTGCGGCACAGCGCCGGACTTTCACCGGACTTTCCCCGTTGTTTCAGCATCGCTACGACAGCAACACCTCCACGAACCCTTACATTTTATCCCATTTCCCCGGATGTCGGGATGGGTGGGGTATGAGGGCCCTGACAAATCTGGTAGGTGTGGTGGTAAGATTCAAGGTCGCTCGTGCAGGGCAACCTCGCGAAGCGAAGTTTGCAGGGCCTAGACCCTGCAAACTTCGGTGCGGCCCATGGTGGTTGTAGTGATCTTGAAAGTCATCAAGTTCACTTTGGAGTTCGGATCCTGTGGAAAAGATGCTCCCCCAGAGAAGTTCATCGCGCAACTTGTCCAAACAGCTTTCCATTCTCCTATTTGCTCGGCGCCAGCATATTAACACGGGGCAGTCAGCGTGCAGGGGACGGGTTACTCTCATTCCATTGCTCAAGTATTTCTTCAGAAGTCCCGACTCCACTGACCGCAATTATTTTAACTATTATAGGTCGCAATTCGTATTGAGTTTTGGACCTTCGCCACGGCCAATTATCGGAAATCGTTGTTGGGCTGTCAAGTGGATGTTTCTTGTAGTAACTGCCTTGCAAGAGATGTGCACCTGGGTCGTTACATCTGACACACAACGCCCAGTCAGATACTTGGTTCCTCATCTTACTTTCGTCCCAAGCTGCCAGAACCAATGATAGAGAGGCAAGGAATGCAGAATAGACATTATGGTGTTTTTTATATTTTCGAGCGAGCGTGGGTTCATAGGAATCTAACTGCTTGGCGAAGGCTGCAAGTGTTGGGCTAACTCTGCAGTGGCTTTTATCCCCTAAGGTTGGCCAATTTACGTTATTGATAACATTAGCGATTTTGATTCTAACTTGCTCAGGCACAGGAATTGGATTTCCGCTAACCAATCGCGGCTTTGAGGTCAGGATATCGCTGATTTCACAAACAGCCAGAAATGGCCCCATCTTCTTGTTAGCCTCGATATAATATGCGTTCGCGTACCGTACAATAGTCAAGGTCATGAGAATCGCGCAAGTTTTTGTCATTTTGAAAGCTTTCATATGGGTATAGTACAAGGTAGCATTACCGTGGTGGTTTGGTCGCATTCTGGGTGGGCAGTGCCCGCGCACGGTTTACAACAAGCTACCGCCGTGCAAATGGCACGGTAGGTCGCAGCTTTTCTCATTGCTTTGCTCCAGCTACTGGGAGGCTTTGTTGATCGATAACTTAAGGTTCATAGATTGCTGATCTCCTAAATCCGTGCCTTCATCGGCTTGGCTAACACCTTTATCCTACACCAGATCAGATGATTTTGAAATTAAAAATTATATCTTTTTGCACAAAGGCCACATTTACTCGTAGAATTGCTGGGTTTTATGACAATTATAACCAAGAGCTACCGGCAGAAAAGGATGGCGTCTCCCAATTTGAGGGTGCTTTGGGGTTGAAGTACTCGGGCCTCATCGGTCAACCTCTCTCCATTTAGCCATGTGCCGTTCGTGCTGCCCAGATTTTTGATGGTCGCATTGCCAACTGTGGTGACAATGACCACGGCATGCCTTCGGGAAACGGTGGGTTGATTGGTAAGGCAGATTTCCACACCAGGATCGCGCCCGATTGTATTTGTGCCCACCTTTAGGGGGCGCAAGGTTCCATCGACGGTGACCAGAGCACGACCCGGCGTG
>DAIDHV010000011.1 GCA_027451905.1 Armatimonadota bacterium
TTCACATTGAACCCACCAGATCCATTGCGAGACACGTCCGCCATCATGTCACCATCCATTATAGCCATGAGCCGACATTGGTGATCCCGCCGGAGGGGAATGAGCGAAGCGAATCGGGATTGCCATGCGCATCATAGATGGGATACACAACAACCGTGTTCGACCCCACGGTCTTGGATATCGCATCTATCCCTCTTGCCCCAATTGCATAATCAGTGACAGCAGGATTGGTGCCTAAATCGACATCTTCCATGCTTCCCGATTTCATTTCCCTCGTGTCACTCGGCGGGACGGGGCGATCAAAACTGTTCTTTGTTCGCATGGATTCGCCCCGCATCCTGCCATCATATCGGTACAAGGTTGTGGAAGAACCATTGGTCTTAGAGACTCTCATATCGGAGCCATGGATGGCGGAAATCCCGCCGAGCGAAGCGAGGGTAATTAGGCGAAGCCGAATAGGGAACTGAGCCAAGGTTGGCGAGGTAGCAACCGTTTGGTTCGAGCGATCCCTCGTTCCTTAATCCGGTTGGTGCATGATTGAGGATTGGGAAGTTCTTTAACGTTTTGCCAGCAGTCTCCAATGCGTTCACCTTACTCCCAAATTCAGCTAAATAGCCTTATTTCGGAGGAGCCTCTGCGCCGACTAGTCAGCGCATACCATAGCTTCAGCCAAGCGTACAGGCAAAAGGGTGCAAAAATGGGAAACAGAAGAAAGTACATTGGTACAACAACCCAACTGCTTTTCAAAAGGCTCTTCACGCGTATGCTGTTGAAAGGAATTTTCTCGGCACTTTCCAAGCCGGCCGTTTGGTAGAAAGCCCCGTCCATAGAGGCAATTAGCTTTTGCAAAGCCGTCCATCCGCCTGCGCTTCTCAACCGCAAAAACATTCGGAACGTACTGACACCTGAAAGGGCAACTGCCCACCAAAAGCAAACAGCGGGTCCATCTTGCCGAAATAAGAGCAACGCCACTATATAATCTAAAAGGAAGGCTATAATTCGCGATTCGATGAAGCCGAAGGCCAAGAGTATTTTATTCATTTAGTGTCTAATGATATTCATGTTACTGCCAGCCTATGTCGGGAACGGACCGCCCCATTGTAGAAACATCCCGATAGCCATAAGTGCTAAGCCGGCTTCAATTTGCTGTGCACCGCAAAAGGCCATGCTGGCGCCTTCACCAACTGCCTCGCCGCCTAGCAGGTCGTCTACGCTCGCACCACTCAGCAAATCAATTCCAGCACGTACTTGGTCGAAGCCGCTAGATGCGAGATCCTCACCTAGGGCGTAGATTCTTTGCCCAATTTGAAAGGCTGCCAATGAAACTTTTGACAATAGTGGAGCAATACAATTTTCCAAAACCCACTGGCCAGTTGTCTTGCATACGTCGTATACCATGCCTCCGACTAACAAATCCACCCACTGCGAGTCAGATCCGCTTTGGTCAACTCTAGAAACTGGGTTGCAACTGGCGTACTCGAACCAATTACTGCCTTGCATCTGCGGGTCTTCGCTGATGAATCTCCCCGATGAAGGTTCGTAGTAGCGGGCGCGCATAGTGATGAGGCCGGATTCATCAGTCGTGTCGGAGCCATGGATGGCGGAGATCCCGCCGGAGGGAAATGAGCGAAGCGAATCGGGAAAGTGACCCAAGTTGGCACAATAACGTCCTTTGGGATCACCAGAACCAGCTCCTGACCTTAAATTGCCCCAGGGATCATAGGAGCGTTTGTCATTCACATTGAAGCCACCAGATCCATTGCGGGAAACGTCAGCCATCATATTGCCATGGGCATCATAGATGGGCTACACAACAACCGTGTTCCCACCTGAAGTCTTTGAAATCGCATCAATTCCTCTTGCCGCGATCGCGTAATCAGTCACCGCCGGAGTCTTCCCGAGAGTTTCAGTCAATGAAGTGCTACCGACCTTGAACACGCCTCTATTATAAGCCAACTTTCCTATTATAATGAAGACTAGCCACTTGGCTCGCTGACAAAACGACTCGAAGTCGCCAAGGATCGGAATATCTGCAACTCTGCCGAGATGGTTTTCATCTTGATAGCAGGACGTCGCCCTCCCCTATCCCTGCCCTTTCCCCTCCCGAAACGATACGCCACGAGAATTGAAATCCAGAAGTTCGGAAGGGGCAAGGGTTCATTGAAGTTTGCGGGCGTGAAATTACGGACATTGAAAACTGATCATATTATGCGGACCAGTCAGCAGCCCGCACTTTTAATCAACTTGCTCAGTGAAACTCGTATAGCAATAGCGAGGCAAACAATTCCAAGAATGGGCACCTTATGAATCCAAAGAAATCTTTTGTCTGCGGTTAGCTCAAGGCAAGCAATCGCAATAAGCATCTGCAAATAAAACAAGTAGCCTTTCTTGTAATAAAGTAAGTGCTTCACTTGTACTCTGGGCATCCAAAGCACAAAGAGGATCACAAGCGGGACCCGCAGCAACCATGCGAATAAAGTCGACTCAATGCTCAAATTTGGGCCACCATCAGCAATTTGTTGCAGCAATCAAACAGATTTAGATCCAGCATTATAGGGTACACCTCGCAAGCATCTCGCCTACTTCACACGCTAACTTTACCATGGCTGCCTCGGCGGAAGACGAAAGTAAATTGGGACCTTGGAAATTGTGAATGGGATATAGCTACGACTCTATTCACCGGTAATTGGTGAAATGGCGTCATTGGCTCTTCTTTTTCCTAACGTTAAGTATATAGTAACTGCCGAATAATAGGGCTGCATACGAGGCCATATTGATTATCGCAGTTCCAGGTCGATTTGCCGACAGCCAGCCGATAGTTAGGAACCTTATGCTGAGCACCAGGGCAACCATCGCCAAAGCCACTGCACACAGAGTGCCTGCTTGGCGATATGGGTAGTCTAGGGCCCTCCCAAAAATCTGGATTCCAACCATAAATAGTACTGCAATCAACATTCTGCTACTTCATTAACTATCAATCGTCGTCAAGTTCATCAATGGCAACGGCCATTGCTCCTTCTCCCAAATTAATTGTAGCCCCAAGGTAATTTTGGCGCTTTAAGTGACCATCTGATTTGGGGGGCTGCTTGCAAAAATATTAGTGGTTTCCCGATCAACCTCGTCCATTTCGGCAGGGTACTAAACCCAATCTGCGCAAGGAGTCACCACAAATAGCTTTTTCAACAGGCATCTTGTTAATCTGATCCTTGCTAGAGCCCGACGAAAAAACAATAAAAGCTGGCACATTTTGGCAGCACATCCGCTTCTATTTAACCCGAGACCTCGATTGCATTCGCAAAAGAATATGTTTTGCTTGAAGTAGCCGTAAATTTTCCTCGGTTCGGTTGTCTAAGAAGTTTCGCAATGTAACTAGGTAGTCCGTAGCAAACCTGTTGTCTGGATTTTGCGACAGTTCCAATAGCACCGCCTTGGTCAGTTTTTCCACCTGCAAATCTGAATTTGGCCCCACGGTCTCAAATGGTGGCGGGAGGTTTAAGAACCTGAATCCTCTAGGCATTCTTAGCTTATCAACTGCCACAACACCAGGCACAAAGCACAGCAGAAGGCAAAGCACTGCGGAAGGAATGATTAAAATCGTCAAGTACCAGTTCACTTGCCTATTCATTGATTAGTCGCCGGCATCCTGCTGCATCAGTTCCCCTTCGCAGATCATCATGTACCCTTCTAATGCGAGGATTGCGCCTCCAAGAGCGGACCTAACCCCATTAAAGTTAATCTTGGAACTAAAGGCGTCTATCAAAAACTGTGCCTGATCTCTAAATGCCTCCCACCCGCTGGGCTGGGCGCCAAATTCTTTTACAAGTTGCATGCATACCTGATATTCGTTTCCAAGTTCCAGCATCTGGGAAAATGCAGCTGGAAAACTACAAAACTCCAGACAGAAGCCACCACCCATGAAAAACATTCCAACTAGTTTCCAAATTGCACCTAGAAGCATGAGTCTCTCGTCCTCCTGCGATTTCCCCGACTCATCAATTGAGCAAATAGGATTGCATTTACAATATACAAACCAGTTATCGCCTTGCCCACTCTTATCCTCGCTAATAAACCTCCCCGACGTTGGTTCGTAGTAGCGGGCGCGCATGTAAACTAGGCCGGATTCATCAGTCGTGTCGGAGCCATGGATGGCGGAGATCCCGCCGAAGGGAAATGAGCGAAGCGAATCGGGATTGCCATGGGCATCATAGATGGGATACACCACAACTGTGTTCGACCCCACGGTCTTGGAAATCGCATCAATTCCTCTTGCCCCGATCGCATAATCGGTCACGGCAGGATTCGTCCCCAAATCCACGTCTTCCATCGCCATTTGCCCATCATAGCGGTACAAGGTTGTGGAAGAACCATTGGTCTTAGAGACCCTCATGTCGGAGCCATGGATGGCGGAGATCCCGCCGACGCAAAGCGGAGGGCAATAAGGCATAGCCGAATCGGGACCATCTGCACGGTACAGGTAATCCCAGGTTCCCGACGAATTGGTGAGCGTGTTCATTCTGTTCAAGCAGTTCGTAGCTTCAGCGGAGATCCCGCCGAAGGGAAATGAGCGAAGCGAATCGGGATAGTGACCCAAATTGGCGCAGTACCGGCCCTTGGGATCACCAGACCGTTCCTTCTCCAATGACAATTGGGGAAGGTGGGTCCCGCGGTTGCGGGAGCCGGATTGGGAAATGACATTCATAGCTGTCTTGAAACCAGTGTTATCGACCTTGAACACAGTCCTATTATAAGCGAACTTCTGTATTTGTTGGAATTCTTTCCGCTCGTACTTAACTAACTAACAAAACTCCGCAAGGCTCTCAAGGAAGCGGAAATCCTATTCCTTGCTTTACAGTCATGGAATCTGGGAATCAGCACATCTATCAATGTAAAATGAAACAGGAATCCTAAACTTTGTGGCAAAGTCCACTGCACTTCAGCAGTCACAACTTGCTCTCCCCTATCCCTGCCCTTTCCCCTCCCGAAACGATACGCCACGAGAATTGAAATCCAGAAGTTCGGAAAGGGCAAGGGTTCATTGAAGTTTGCAGGGGCTAGCCCCTGTAAAGTTCGCCAAGCAGCTGACGACATCAGGAGACGAATCCTACAGAGAAGCTCTGGACAAAATACGGGGACTAGTCAGGCGGGTACAAGCAGTTGCTAACAGTTGCAACCGACTGATCGCGAGTCGAGCGAAAAGGAACGAGGTGGAGCTTATTTGCTACTTCTATCTGAAATCAATACCCGGCTCACCATAAAGAAGTGCAATAGTGAGTAGATCAAGGTAAGGGGCCAAAGGACGAGAAAGACAATTACTGAGGCAGCAGTACCTACCCGAGAACTTAAAAATCTTTCTACGGTGTCTGCTTTAGATAGATTTTCAGGTCGGCTTTGCCTTGCATAATCCTCCTCGGTCATGAAGCTCTTCTTTCGCTCGATCCTTGCCCACCTGGACCGCGTAATCCGATTGACCTCTTCACGATGGGCAAACAACGAATTTAGGAGCCAAAGGGCGCACAAGGCTATCCATATTGAACCCAGCCAAAAGTGCGGATTTCCAATCCAAGGTTCTCGGTTCGCTTGTTGCCACACACGCGGTCCAGCTAGGAGGAACCAGCCCAAAGTCGCGCACTCTGCTGCTCCAATTGAATAAAACAAAGTCGAAAACCTGCAAAACATAACAATACCACCTGAGGTCACGAGCCAAGTCCATCGCCTGCACTTTTGCAAGCCGTAAATGTTTCACCAACGGTTTTGTTCAAAGGTAGCCCAAGCTGCATCCGAAACCGAGCCAAACAAAGAGACGCCTGCCGCGCCACGGAGCTTGGCAAGCTGGATTGCCTTGGCAAAGTCTTGATCCTTCTCTAAATCTGGCATATAAAGCCCGCAATAAATAGGGAAGGTTACAGTTTGAATGTTCTCTAAGACCATTTCTCCAATCCATTCCACCGGCTTGTTATAAAACCCGTTATAGATCATAGGGCAAGCCGCGTCCAAGGGCCATTTATCCCAATCTTGCCTTACCATTTTCCTAGCCAGCCTGGGGGTAGGGAATACGGCAGCCGTTAGCTGCTTGTTGTGATGGCGCGCCGATTCGTGCAATGACTTAACTAGATTGGTTACCGAATCATAGCGAAAATGCAGCCATTCTTGATCTGAAGCCGGGTTTTTGATGTCCATAGGATCGCGCCCAAACTTGTGCTTAAAGGCACTCCTTGTATGAGAGCTGTAGCAATAGTCATACTGAGGAAGTTCCTCTGTTTCATCCACATTGTATTTGGACCAAAGGGCGCGAGGAAGCACAATATCCGGATAACGCACATAATCCAAGTGGATCCCATCAATGGCGTGGTGGCAAGCAATCTCTTCAACCTGCTCTTGCATGTACCTTACAAAGCCGGGAATCACGGGCGATACCCACCGATAATAGTCCACATAAGGAGGGTGATCAAAGCAAGATTCTCCTAACCTATTGACCATATACCAATCGGGGTGATGCTCTCTGATCCACGGATCCCAGCGATTTGTGGTCCATATCCAAGAGTGAAGTTCTAAGCCCGCCGATTTGATTGCGTCGAACTCCTTGGGCTGAATTCCGTCACCAAAGAACACGCCGGTAATTCCATGACTCTTCAACCCTTGGTACAAGGATTTTAACTCAGCCTGAGTGCTGGAAGTATGGGCACCGGTCCATATCCAATACTTGGGGCTGTATTGAAGGTCAGCTGGAGATTTCATAGGTTTATTCAAAGAGGCAGCTGAATCCAATACTCCTCCCGCGCCGATCGCTAGGGAGCCAGCAGTCAGTACCGATGCAGATAGAAATTGTCGCCTGTTCACTCACTATTCAAGAGATTGGGAATACACGGCGCGGATAACTTCATCGGGAGTCGTCCAGCCGTCCAGAACTTTCTTTTTGCCATCTTCCAGCATGGTTCTAAATCCTTGCTCTTTGGCAATTCTCATCATGGTTGGAATATCGGCCTTTTCGGCAATGGCGGCTCTAAATTTGGGGGTGCCCAATATCAGCTCAAAAACGCCAATTCGGCCCTTGTATCCGGTTCCTCTGCACTCTGGGCAGCCCTTGCCTTTCATGATTTTTCCGGAACTGACTTCTTCCTTGGTTAAATGGAGCATTTCAATATGGTCTGGTTCTGGCTCTAAAGGAATGCGGCATTTGCTGCAGTTCAACCGCACCAGCCTTTGGGCAAGAATCGCCACCGTAACTCCCGCAATTAAATACGGTTCGGCACCCATATCCACCATACGGCCTATGGTTTCAATGGCATTGTTGGTGTGAATGGTGCTAAGAACAAGGTGACCGGTAAGCCCCGCTTGGATTCCGATTGCAAGGGAATCGGGATCACGCATTTCTCCAACCATCATCACATCGGGGTCTTGTCTTAAAAATGTCCGCATAACGCGGGGAAAGCTCATCTTTTCTGTGACTTGAACCTGGGCTATGTTCTTTTCAAATTCATATTCAATCGGGTCTTCAACCGTCACGATATTCCTTGCTTTGGAATCGAATTTGTGGAGAGAGGCATAAAGAGTAGAAGTCTTTCCTGAACCAGTTGGACCAGTTACCAAGATAAGCCCATACGGGATCGCGATTGCCTTTTGCCAATTGACAAACACGTCTTCTGGCATTCCAAGTTTTTGCAGATCAACCCTCATAGAATTGGGGTCAAGAATTCTTAAGACAAACTTTTCACCATTGAGGCAAGGCACGCAGCTGGCACGAGCAGAGAGATGGCGCCCGTTGTACTCCATGTCAATACGCCCATCTTGAGGTTCTCGAGTTTCATCAATCCTCATTCCAGAAGCGAGCTTTAAACGGGCTATAACGTTGCCAGCTTCTTCAGGCGGCAATTGACCGGTATCGTGTAGCTGGCCATCCTGCCGAAATCGGATTCTTAACTGCTCTCTTTCCGGTTGAAGGTGAATGTCGCTCGTGCCAGTTTCCAGAGCATTCATAAAGATCGAATCAACAATTCCAACTGCATGGGATACAGAATCGCCACCCATGTCCCTCATGCTGCCTTGCTCGCGCAGAATCAAGCGGAACTTTCGGTTTGTACCAAAGTTTGTATATTGGGAATCTGAAATGGCCATATCGTTTCTTTTAGAGGCATGAGCAGCAGGATTTGGTTCGCGCCAATGCCTCTTCTTTATAGCTTAACAGGTTATTGAATCCGTGGTGGCAGGTATTGCTATTTTGGAATGCCTGGTTCCGTGAGCAAGGCAGGATCCAAAACTCTCTTCAAAGTCGCCTCATCCATTAACCCCTCTTCAAGAACGATCTCGGGGATGGTTCTCTTTTCATGAAGGGATCGCTTCACAACCTTAGCAGCCATTTGGTATCCAATATGGGGGTTGAGGGCAGTGGCAAGGGAAGGCGAAGTCTCCGCATATTGGCGGCACCGATCCTTGTCTGCCTTGATCCCTTCGATGCAGTTTTTGGTAAATGTATCTAGGGTATTGCTTAAAATCGTGAGGGCAAATCGGGCGGAAAAAGCCATTCCCGGCATCATGACGTTGAGTTCAAGTTGACCAGCCTGAACCGAGTAATCTATTGCCGCACACTGGCCCAAGACCTGGTAAAGAACAATGTTGAGGTTCTCGGCCATGCTTGGATTAATCTTTCCCGGCATAATGGATGAGCCTGGCTGCACTGCCGGCAAGACAATTTCTGCCATGCCGGTTAGGGGTCCAGAACACATGAGCCTCAGGTCATTGCTAATCCTTGTTAACTCTAACGCCAGCATTCTAAGGCCAGAACTCAAAGCCGCCATTGGCAAATTGCTTTGCATTGCCTCTCGAAGGTCCGGAGCCGGCCGAAACGGAAGTTTAGTTTCATCGGCTAGATGTTTAACCGCTAGGGCTCTGTAATCGGGATGAGTATTCAACCCGGTTCCCGCCGCACTACCTCCAATTCCAAGTTCTTCTAGTTCGTAGGCGGCATTTTCTAGCCACCTCTTTGATTTAGCCACTGCCACCGCATAAGCGGCAAACTCTTGCCCTAATCTTATTGGCACAGCGTCTTGCAAGTGAGTTCGGGCTGATTTGAGCACAGCGTCAAATTCAGATGCTTTGGCTTCAAGGGCATGCTGCAGCCGATCAACAGAGCCGAAAAGCTTTGACAAAGCTATTCGGCTCATGATCCTCATCGCAGATGGGAACGTGTCATTTGTGCTTTGACCGTAATTGGGATGATCATTTGGGTTGACTAATTTGTACTTACCCAATTTCCCACCCAATATTTCTTCGGCGCGGTTGGCAAGAACCTCATTGCAATTCATATTGATGCTGGTTCCTGCACCCATATGAAAAACATCAACCGGAAACTGGTCAAGAAATTTCCCTTCAAGAATTTCATCGGCTGCCTGGATAATCGCTTTTCCCACTTTTTCATCCAGCAAGCCCAGTTCTAAGTTGGCTCTTGTGCAAGACTTTTTCAGCAATATGTAGGCACGGATCATGTCGGGGGCAACAGTTAGCCCAGAAATCTGGAATAGATTTCGGCTCCTTTCCGCTTGGCTGCCCCAATAGGCATTCTTGGGAACTTTGACTTCGCCGAGGCTGTCTTTTTCAATTCTAAACTCCATATGTAAAGGATTACCAGAAGTGATTCATAATGAACCAAGTGTCTGACGCAGAAAATCCCATCACACAGCTTGCTAGGCTGATGGAACAGTTCAACTTGGAAGAAGGAGAACTGGCTCGTGACGGAGTCAAGGTTCGATTTGCCCGCAGAAAGAAACAAACCTTGGCCGCCGCTGCCCCAGTCATTGCTGGGCAAACGCATGAGGACGAAAGTGAAGATTTGGCTGCCGAACAAGATGAATCGGAAGCCAAAGAACCGGCTGGGCCAGGAACCCCAATACTGTCTCCAATGACTGGAATTTATTACGTTTCTTCTGGACCAAACGCCCCTCCCTATGTGAAAGTGGGAAGTCATTTCGAAGCAGGGGAAGTGATTGGGCTGATTGAAGCCATGAAGGTCTTTAACGAAGTGACGGCTACCGAAGCAGGCACAGTCGTGAAGATTTCAGCGGAAACCGCAAAAGTCATCAACCAAGGCGATCCGATTCTTTACTACAAACCGGAATGAGTCAGCAGAAGTCATTAAGAGTGGGGTTCCTCGGGTTTGGAACGGTTGGCTCTGGGGTGTTTCGGATGCTTCAGGACAACTACGCGGCAGTCACCGATCGAATTGGGTTTCCGGTTGAAATTGTTAAAATCGGCATTCGGGACCTCAGCAAGAGCCGCGATGTGGATCAATCTCTGCTGACCGATGACCTTGAATCCATTGTCAATGATCCTTCCATTGATGTCGTTTTAGAGTTAATCGGAGGAATTGATCCGGCAGAGAAGTTAGTTGAAACCGCGCTTCTCAACAAAAAATCAGTTGTGACTGCAAATAAGGAGCTGATGGCCAAACAAGGATCAAGGCTAGTCCACTTGGCAAAGGAGGGCCAGTTAGACCTTCATTTTGAAGCTGCGGTCGGAGGCGGAATTCCGCTCATCCAGCCCATTAAGCATCAACTGTCTGGGAATGACGTCTTAAAGCTGATCGGCATCCTTAACGGAACGTGCAACTATATCCTGACGCGTATGGATTTGGAAGGATCGGATCTTGCCGAAGTGTTAAAGGATGCTCAGGCACTTGGCTTTGCAGAAGCTGATCCTACCAACGATGTTGAAGGGTTCGATACGCTCTATAAACTGGCAGTTCTCACTGCGATTGCATACGGGAAGCTGCCGGATGTCAGCGGTATTTACCGACAAGGCATCAGTGGTCTGAAGTCAGAAGAGTTTAAGTATGCGGAAATCCTCGGCTATAAAATCAAGCTCCTTGGGATTGTAGAACCGGTAGCAGATGGCAAAGTCTTAGCCCGAGTTCACCCCACGTTTGTCCCGCTTAGTCACCCAATCTCTAGCGTCAATGGGGTCAATAACGCAGTTTGGTTGCATGGAGACTTTGTCGGCGATATCATGTTTTCTGGCAAAGGGGCCGGCGGTGATCCCACAGCTTCTGCCGTGGTTGGAGATCTTATTGACGTAGGCAGGAACATGGCGGCAAACGGTCCTGGAAGCGCGATTCCTTTTGGGGTGGGATTAGAAACAGAGTCGATCAATGAGCTTAGCAGTGGCTATTATCTGCGCATCCGCGTCAACGATCAGCCTAAGGTTCTTGGGGAGATTGCCATGGTGTTTGGCGAACAAGAGGTTTCTCTTAGCGCGATGGAGATGAAGGTTTTAGATCCTTTGGCAAAAGTTGGTGAAATTGTCTTTTTAACTCACAAGTGCAAAGAGAAAAACTTTCAGCAGGCAATTACTGAACTTAAAAAATTGGCGAGTGTTCGCTCAATTGAAGCTTTTTTAAGGGTTGAAGATGACCGTTTGTGAGCATTTTGCCCTCAATGCATCGTCTAATCAGTTAGACTGTGATTTGTACCTGGTTGAGCCGATATTTAGGTAAGCACCATCTCCTTTGCAATTTAATTTGAATATGAAGATTTTGAACTTAATCACTTCCAGAAAGGTGACGGTTGTTGCCGTTATCTCGGTTTTAACTCTGGTTGCCATTATTGGTTGTGGCGGAGGGGGCGGTAGCTCTTCCACAGGTTCGCTGACCACTTCAACCTCTGGCGCACCAACTTCAAGCACGTCTTCATCAGGTTCAACGACCTCAACGAGCAGCAGCGGCTCGACAACTTCGACCGGTTCCACAACATCCACTGGTTCCACCACTTCAACCGGAGCCACGGGAACTAGCGGCACAACTGGCACAACCGGTACTACTGGCACAACCGGTACTACCGGCACAACCGGCACAACCGGTACAACTGGTACCACTGGCACTTTGCCGAGCAACGTTTTAATTTACAACTACCCGCCTCCGCCTGCAACCTCCATTAACGTCCATTCGATTTCACCGTCGGGAACAAATGACACGCAGATTGCAACCTACAACACCACTTCCATCGAAGCGATTTCTCCGGACCCCCAGATTGCCAATGGCTATGTGATTGCCCTGAGCAATAACTCGAGCAATACGTCTTACGATCTGTATTTTGCAACCCTTTCAGGCGGAGCCTTAAACACAAGTAGCGCGGTTCGGCTTACCACCAATACCTTCGGGCAGGTGTATTCGGTTCAGGTCTCTCAGGATGGGACCAAAATCATTACCGTAGCTGGTGCAACGGGAGGCAGCGGAAACCTGTACTCCATGAGCTTTTCTGATGCAAACAATTCCCCTGTCGTCAGCAATATGAAGCAGCTGGATTCTGCAGACAACGCCTACTTGGCTGAGAACAGCACTTCAATTTGTTATACAAAATTGGTTAGCGGGTTGGGCCAAATTTTCCTAATCAACGTCGATGGCACCGGACAGTCCCAGCTAACTTCTGATAACGCAGATCACACCGATCCTCAGTTCGACAAGTCGAGCGCCAATGTGTGCTGGGCCCAGACTCCTCCTGGCACCGGATTGAACGGCCAATATGATATTTGGATGTCCTCATCCACCGGAACCAACAAGCATCAGGTCACCAATGTTGGAACCGGAAATAATGCGGCAACCCCTTGCTTTTCACCTTCCGGAAGCACAATCGGATTTGTTTATATCAACACTTCGAATGCGGCTAATTCTGGCATCTACACCATTTCAACCGCAGGTTCTGGCCAAACATCGGTGGTCCTCAACTCCCAAATTTGGGTGGGACTGTACTGGACGAACAGTAGCGGAACTGGATTCATGCCCGGAGGGGGTAGTTCTGTATCACTTGGTGGATCGGACCTTCATATCCTTCGGCTGATTCAAGAAGGCCGCTGGCCCTGAACGCAGAGCTTCAGTTAAGCCGAGGCTTATTTGTGGATTCCAAGTTTGACGAGGACTAATTATTTGCCAGATGGAGACATCAGGGCTTGATAAACCTGATCCAAAGATTTCACGATCAGATTGGGTAAGGGCCCTGAAGTTGGTATAGGCTCTGGTCCAACCCCCTCTTTTGCACTGGGCGGCACATCCGAAGGTCGGCGAATCCAAGCCGTGGTCCACTGATGAGACATTGCAGGCACAATGTCATGGGCAAAACTGTTTCCGACCATCAAAATTTGACTGCCGGAAGTTCCTGACAAGTCTTCGGCTTTGGCAAAGACTCGCTCTTCTGGTTTGCCAAATCCAAGTTCACCTTCTATCAAAACAAAATCAAAATACTCTTCAATTTCAAGATGTTGAAGCTCGTGACGTTGGATGTCGGCAGGACCGTTTGTCATCACTCCCAACGGAATTTGCCCCTTTAATGAATCCAAAATGGCCCTTGCATCCGGAAATAACCTCAGGGCTGTAGACCTGTTCTTAAAATAGATTTCAGAAAGGCTGACGGCAAGATTCTCATCAACAATCCCTAAGTGGCGCAGAGTCCGGCGCATTAACTCGGTCCTCGTGGATTCTCCCTTGACCAAATATTGTTCTTTCCAACCTTGAGACGTCAAATGAGGGCAAAAAAGCTGAAACTCAGTAGCCCAGGCTTTCATCATCTGGATTGGCTTGATGCCTTCAATTTCTACTTCGGAAAATGTTTGCCGCAGCCCCCACTTGGCTGCATCCCAATAGGCACAAAGAGTATCGTCTAGGTCAAAGAAGATGGTTTTAATGTCATAGAAGCTCAAGCAAACCTCATTGCGGCTTTCGCATCGGCTAGAGTCTTTGAAGCGACTTCGGCTGCCTTTTCGGCTCCTTCTTTCAGCATCAAATTGATGGTATGGTCATCCAATTCTTTCCTGCGCTCTCGAATAGGTCGGTAGTATTCATTGATAGATTCGATGCACTCTTTTTTACTTTGCATGCACCCTCTAAGCCCTTCACGATCTTCATTCCATTGAGATTCCCAGTTTGGGCTGTAGACTCGCAAGTATTGGCAAACCGCACAGCCTTCCGGAATCCCAGGATCAGTTTTTTTGATTTTGGAAGGAGTTGTATAGGCCGACATTATCTTGGCTGCAGTTTCATCTTCTGAATCTTTGATGTAAATGCAATTATCGTAAGATTTCGACATTTTCCTCATGTCTGTGCCTGGCAGTACCGCTTCATCTCCGATGATGTTTTTGAATTCCGGGAATACCTCACCATACAGTCGATTAAAGCGCCTTGCGATTTCTCGACTGATTTCCAGATGAGGGGCTTGATCTTTTCCAACCGGAACTCCAAATGGCCGGTAGAGCAGAATATCGGCGGCTTGGAGCACTGGATACCCAAGTAAGCCAAACGGGACCGAGTCAGCGGCTAAGTCCGCCTTTTTTTCCTTGAAGGTCGGCACTCGCTCCAGCCATCCAAGGGGTGTAATCATGGATAGCAAAAGGCAAAGTTCAGCGTGCTGAGGAACGTGAGACTGCAAAAAGATTACGGACCTAGCCGGATCAATGCCACAAGCTACAAAGTCTCTTGCGACTTCCCGAGAGCTTCTAGAAATTTGCTCTGGATCCTCAAAATGAGTTGTGAGAGCATGATAGTCGGCGACCATGCAGAAAAGATCGGCTTGCTCTTGCAATTTCACCCAATTTCTTAGGGCTCCTTCATAATTTCCGAGGTGCAAAAACCCGGTAGAACGCATACCGCTTAGTATTTTTTGGCGGGGATTGGAAGGGATTTGATGAGAGTTAGAGCCCTGAGACGTGGTCATGCTCTAATCCCAGTGAGGAGGTTCGTAACATTGTTAACGGACGTGAAAAGAAAGTTGTGTCTGCTTGAATCCAACAAGATCACCAAGAAGATAACTCCCATAAAGCCAATCCTCCGTTGGAACTGGAACCACCGAACTCTCGGCACTTCTGGCAAAAGCAGTCCAACAAGCCAGTGACCGTCTAAGGGCGAAATTGGGACTAGGTTGAACAGGGCCAATTCAATGTTTATCCAAGTGCCAAGGAAAAAGAAGCTCTCTAGTGTGGTGCTTCCAGATGTAAGAAAGACTCTGAAAAGAGACGCGTAGATAGCCGCTTGGCAAACATTAGAGATTGGGCCCGCGATGACCGCAACAAAGAGATCCCATCTTGGATTGCGCATTTTTCGGCTGTCCATCGGTGATGGCTTTCCCCAACCAAATCCAAAACCTAAGAGGCTAGACAAAACCATCATCACGGAACCAACGGGGTCCAGATGTTTGAAGAGGTTTAAAGTGACTCTGCCGTACATCCTTGGGGTTGGGTCTCCGGCAAGGTCCGCAAATTTACAGTGTGCGTACTCATGGATACCAATCCCCAAAAACAGGATAAATAAGCTGCTGACAACTTGAATTGGGTCTACATTCATGATTTAAAGATCTGATGGAATCGCTTCTCTTGCAAAAAGAGCCTCATATGTCTCCCTAGATTGCAACAGCACATACTGGCCGGATTCTCTGATAAGGATGGTTGGTGGTCTTAAAAAGCGATTATAGTTGCTTGCCATGGAAGAGTTGTAAGCTCCCGTGTAAAGCACCTGCAAATAGTCTCCAACTGCAAGAGAACTGGGAAGTTCGACGTCTTCAAAGAGTCTATCCGTTTCACAATGGCTACCACTGATTGTAGCGGTCCTTGAGTTCCCACTGCCATCCAAAACCGAGCCCAATGTTATTGAAGACTTTGCATTCGACTCAATTGGCAAAACTGTATACCGGCTTCCGTAGAGCGCGGGTCGAGGATTATCGCTGAGCCCGCCATCAACTGCAACGTAGGCCTTTCTGCCGGAGTAAGCAGGCACCGATTTAATGGCTCCAATTTGATACAGGGTCACTCCTGCGCCCGCACAAAGGGATCTCCCTGGTTCTTGAACAAGTTCAGGCTTATAGTTTTTGTCGGACCACTCGGAGGTTACGGCTTCAACCACTTTTTGGCAATACTCCTCAACTTCCATAGGAACATCTTTGGACGTGTAGGACACACCAAGTCCGCCACCAATGTTAAGAATGCTGGCTTCAAAGGCAAATTCCTTTTTCATTTCTTCTGCAAACGAAGAAATGGTTTGACCTCCTGAAACCTGAGCCGATGGATCGAGAAGCTGAGAACCTACGTGACAGTGAAATCCGTACAAGGGAAGTCCAAGTTCGAGGCACTTTTGAACGGCTAACCGCGCCGAACCATCCACAATGTTGAAACCGAATTTAGTATCGGCTTGGCCAGTCGAAATCTTGGCGTGGGTAATCGGGTCAACTCCGGGAGCCAATCTCAAAAGGATTTTAGTGTTTCCTAGAGGCACCAGGTTGGCAAGCAAGTCTATTTCACCAAAGTGATCAACAATAATTTGCCCGATGCCGCTTTTCAAGGCAAATCTCAGGACATCAGCCGATTTGTTATTGCCATGAAGATGACAGTCCTCGGCAGGAACACCTGCCAAAATCGCAACTCGCAATTCACCTTCGGAAGCAACGTCAATTTTGCAACCCTCCTGGTAAGCGATCTTTACAACTCCGGCGGTGGAGTTTGCTTTGGATGCAAAGGTGACTTCGGAGTGGCTGTAGGCGCTTCTGAAGGCGTTGACGTACCTTCGTATAGTTTGTCTTAAGGTCTTTTCATCAAGGACGTAAGCTGGGGTGCCAAATTTTTCTGCAATCTGGAGTGCCTGGTCTTTGGTAAGTATGAAATTCATCTGAGAACGGGAAGCGTCAGTCACCAAAAGATTATATCCGCAAGTTCAAATTTGAACTTGTTTCTAGCCTAGGTTGGTTCTACGAAAAGAAGCGAAAATTGTGATGTCGGGGCTGTAAACTGTGGTTAGTGAAAAAGAGGCTTGTTGTCCTTGGCAGTACGGGGAGCATTGGAACGCAGACCTTGGAGCTAGTCCGAGAGCACCCGTCCCAGCTTGAGGTTATTGGATTAGCCGCCAAATCTAACGCCGACTTGCTTCTTCAACAAGCGGCTGAGTTTCACGTTAAGAACTTTGCCCTCTTTGATTCTGAATTAGAAAATTCATTGGGAAGTGGGGTCAATGGCTTAGTCGAGCTTTCAGAATTGCCAAATGCGGATGTCATTGTGATGGCGGTCTCCGGCGCAATTGGGCTCAAACCATCGTTGGCTGCCCTCCATGCTGGCAAAAGACTTGCATTAGCCAGCAAAGAGGTCTTGGTGATGGCGGGCCAAGAAGTCATGCGAATTGCGGGCGGTGCAGGAGAAAAACTGACCCCCATCGACAGCGAGCATAGCGCGATTTTTCAGTGTCTGCAAGGAGTTCCAAAAGGGCTCCTCAAAGAAGTCATCCTAACCGCCTCTGGCGGGCCCTTTCATGGCAAGTCAATCAAGGACCTGGAAAACGTGTCTTTACAAGACGCCTTGAACCATCCAACCTGGAAGATGGGAGGCAAAATCACAATCGACTCCGCCACCCTGATGAATAAGGCGCTGGAATGGATTGAAGCCAAATGGCTCTTTAGTCTCCAACCAAGTCAACTAGACGCGGTGGTTCATCGGCAAAGCATCGTGCACTCACTCATCAAGACTTCGGATGGCAGTGTGCTTGCCCAGATGGGTTGGCCCAATATGAAGCTGCCAATTTTGTATAGCCTGACCTTTCCAGACAGAATTCAAAACAAATTGGCACCATGGAACCCCATTGATTCACCCCATCTGACGTTTGAGCCCATCGATCATAAGACATTTCCCAGCTTACAAATGGCAAAGGTGGCAATGGAAAAAGGAGGGGCAGCATGTGCCATTTTCAATGCTGCCAATGAGTGCCTTGTTGGCCTCTTTTTGCAAGAAAAAATCAGATTTCTAGATATCTTTCGGGGAGTTGAGTGGGTCTGCAGTCACGTTGAGGAGGAAGGGTCCACCATCGAATGTTTGACAAATGCCGATAGAGAAGCAAGGCTCAAAGCCCAAGAGTGGTCTGAACTTCACAAGTAAAATCAACGTTGACATTCAAAGATCAAGACTATGTTTCATCGCCTACTATTTGACGCAACCGTCGTTTTTGTTTTTCTAGCAATGATGATGATGCTGGTTCTGGCTCACGAATATGGTCATTATCTGTTTGCTCGCCTTTGCAAAATGGGGGTTGAAGAATTTTCAATTGGTTTTGGTAACCCTCTTGTGTGCACTTATCGGGTCAAGGAGACCTTGGTGCCCATTTCGCAAGATGAAACAAGCCAGCTGCAGAATCTGAAAGAAAGCTTGTCAAATTCAGAGGACGGAGCATTAGGTTTTGCATCAAGGCTTGAAGGTGGCCAGCCTGAAAAGCAAGGCACCGAAGAAATTGTTGAAGCTAACGGCCAACTGTATCTCAAAGAAAAAACACGCTTCACAATAAGGGCTTGGCCGCTTGGAGGTTTTGTGCGCATCAAGGGAATGGTGCCCGATGAAGAGAATTCCGAAGTGCATATCCCGGGAGGGTTTTATCAGAAATCGCCGTTCAAAAGATTCTTGGTACTTCTTGCGGGACCTCTCTTCAGTGTTGCCGCCGGGGTCCTTCTTTTGGTTCCCTACAATATGGTTGTTGGGCAGCCTAAAGCCGATCACACCCCCGTGATTGCGGGCATTGCGGTTGGAATGCCGGCTATGAGGGCAGGCTTAAAATTAGGAGACAAGGTGGTTTCTATTAACGGGCACAAGATCACCGATTTTTACCAAATCCTCACTCTCGTCAGGCAAAACGGAGTCAAACCGCTTTCGGTGGTGGTCGCAAGGAATAACAAAGACCTTACCTTTCGGGTCACCCCAGAACTTGATTCGGAAGAAACTCCGGTGATAGGTCCAGATTTAGAGCCAACGGGGGCCATGGCCGTCCAGACAAAAATTGGAATTGTTTGGAACCAGAAATTTGTCCCCCTTGCCTTTTTTCCTGCACTCGAGAATGCAGCTGTCTTGCCTTGGATCACGGTTTCTGGATTAGCAGATGGAATTCTTCATCCCGCCCAGCTCAAAAACAATGTTGGCGGCCCTGAGACAATGATCAAACTCACTGCCAACGCGACTCAGCAAGGGTTTTTGCAGATTCTTTTGCTTTCTGGGCTTCTCAGCGTGTCTCTTGGAATCTTCAATTTATTGCCGTTTCCACCCCTTGATGGAGGGCAGATGATGATTTCCATTGTGGAAATGCTAAGGAGGGGCAAACGGCTAAGCTTGAAGGTGCAAAGTCTGGTTTTTAGCACCGGCCTTGCGGTTGTGGGAATGTTAGTGGCAACCGTCCTTGTGTTGGATTTCATGAATGGCCTCAAGAAGCCACCCCCGGACATCAAAATAATCACTTCAAAATCCCAGCAAACAGCATCATCTAGCACGGATCCAAAGGGCGGTAAAAACTAGGCTCTCCTTTGTGGAGTGAAGAGGCTACTTGCTGACAAGTAAACTGTGCCAGTGGACGTAATTGTCGTTGGAGCAGGTGGCATGGGATCGGTCCATGCCAGAAACTGGGCGCGGTATGAAGACGTAAATCTCAAGATTTACGATCGTGACCTGTCAAAGTCACAAAAACTAGCTTCAGAGACAAACGGATCTGCGGTTGAGGATTTTAAAGGTTCCTTGCAGGCAAGCTCAATTCTCGATATCTGCACTCCCACCCCGTTTCACCTTGAGTATCTTCTTGAGGGGCTTCGGGAAAACAAGATCATCGCCTGCGAGAAGCCTTTGGTTCGCAGTGAAGCAGAAATCGAAGCGCTTTCCGAGGCAGTGAAATCTAGCCACGGTCAGGTCATCCCTTGTCATGTGGTTAGAAACTTTCCTCCTTATCTAGCCGCCCATCGAGCGATCAAAGATGGGAAGATTGGCACTCCTGCCGCAATCACCATGCATCGGGGCGGAAGAACTCCATCGGGATCTCAGGAGTGGTTTTTGGATCACTGCCTTTCTGGAGGTGTGTTGCTGGATTTAGCTATCCACGATTTTGATTGGTTGATTTGGACTCTTGGTCCTGCGGCGGAAGTCACATCCCGATCGATCAGTTCAAAGACCGGAACGGGGCCAGATTACGCCCTCACAACTATCAAATTTGAAAGCGGCGCGGTAGCGACGGTTGAATCATCTTGGCTGGATTTGCAAGGTTTTCATACCTGGTTCGACATCTCGGGCAGCGAAGGGCTGCTTCAGCACGATTCGAAAAAGGAAGCATCCGTGATTTTGGGTAAAGGCACCGGAATGATCTACGAAAGCTCGCTTTGCCAGCCAGATGATCCTTACACCAAACAAACCGATTCAATTTATCGAGTCGCGAAGTTTAAAGAAGCCCCAGCCGTGCAATTTGAAGAAGGAATTCAGGCGGTTAGGCTAAGCCTCGCGTCAATCGAAAGTGCGAAGAACCTTTCCACCGTTTCCCTGACGCGAACATGAGATTTGCGAATTCTTTCTAGCCTCGATATAAGAGTAGGCAGGCAAAAACTCGTGGGTCAGAGACCCGTTTGGTAGGTACTCTTTTGGATTCATGAGACACGATGGAAGGAAATTTGACGAACTAAGGACCATTTCGATGGAAAGGGGGTTTGCTAAGTTTGCGGAAGGCTCTTGCCTCATAAAAATTGGTGACACCCACATGCTTGTCACGGCCACCGTTGAAGAGCGGGTGCCGCCTTTCAAAAAGAACAGCGGAGAAGGCTGGGTCACCGCGGAGTATTCCATGTTGCCTCGATCAGGTAGGCAGAGGAATCAAAGGGAACTCTTGAAGCCGAATGGGAGAAGCCTCGAAATTCAACGGCTCATCGGGCGAGCCATGCGTTCCGTAGTTGATTTGACGGCGCTAGGGGAAAGGACGGTAACAATTGATTGCGATGCGATCAGAGCCGATGGAGGAACTCGGTGTGCAAGTATTACTGGCGCCTACGTGGCACTTTATGACTCTTTTCGGTGGATGATGGACCAGAAACTCCTGAAGAAGTTTCCCCTTAAAGAGCCGATCGCAGCCGTCTCCGTTGGGGTCTATCGAAACCAAGAGGTGTTGGACTTAGACTACGAAGAAGACAGTCAGGCAGAAGTCGACATGAATGTTGTGATGACAGCGGCAGGGAAGTTTGTTGAAGTCCAAGGGACGGCAGAAGGAGAGCCATTTAGCCCCGAAACTCTGGGCAAAATGTTGAAACTCGGCAAAAAAGGCTGTGACGAACTAATTGCGCTGCAAAGGGAAACCCTCGGTCTCTCCTAAAAATGGCGGCACCAAATCACGTTGTGATTGCAACTCACAACATCAAAAAAAGCAAAGAAATGGTCGATATTTTGAGCGATCGGTTTCCCGCTACAAAATTTGAAACATTGGCTAATTTTCCGGGTGCCCCAGAACCGGAAGAAACCGGATCGACGTATCGAGAAAATGCTCTGATCAAGGCAATCTCCGCTTACCAATTCACAGGGATTACGTGTATTGCCGATGACGCAGGGTTGGAAATCGATGCCCTAGAGGGAGCTCCTGGCCTGTATAGTAAGCGCTTTGGAGGTGAATCCATGAGCTTTCCCGACAAAATGGCCAAGATTCAATCTTTGTTGGAGGGTGTTCCTGAAGAGAAAAGAACCGCCAGATTTAGGTGCTGGGTAGCGATTGTGAGTGCAGGGCATGAGCCGACCGCATTCGAAGGGGTTTTGGAAGGATTCATTAACCTTCATCCAATTGGTAGCCATGGGTTTGGATACGACCCCATTTTTTATGTGCCAGAACTAAAGCGCACCCTTGCTCAGCTGCCACCAAATGAAAAACATAAGATCAGCCATCGAGGAAAGGTGCTCGACAAGGTCGCCGAATTTTGGCAGTCCAGTCCCGTATGCGCGGCTTCGCCTGGCCTACAAACAGGCTAGCCTTTCATTAAGGCCTTTAGGATGAAAAGCACATTGGCAGGCCGCTCGGCAAGCCGTCTTGAAAAGTAGGGGTACCAAGAGTCTCCAAAGGGCACATAAACCCTGACGTTGAATCCATCTTGAACCAGAGATTCTTGGATGTCTCTTCGAATTCCGTAAAGCATTTGAAACTCAAATCGTGATGGATCAATGTTTTCCTGCTTGACATACGCCTTGAGTTCTTGGATGATTTTTTCGTCTTGAGTTGCGATAGCAGGATAGAATCCTTTGGAAAGCAGTAGCTTTGCTTGGCGGACATAGGCTTCATCAACCTTGGATTTATCTTTGTACGCCACCGATTCTGGCTCCAAATAAGCACCTTTGACCAAACGGCATCTCGCTTGAAGGTCGATAATCCGTTGCACGTCTTCATCGTTACGAAACAGATAGCTTTGTAACACAACCCCCACATTTTTGTAATCCAAAAAGACTCTTTCAAACATGGCCATTGTCCTTTCCGTGTAGGCGGAACTTTCCATATCGATTCGGACAAAGTTTTTGTGCTCTTCGGCCCGCCACAAAACCCCGCGCAAATTGTGCTCACAGAATTCCTCCCCTTGGTCTAAACCGCACTGAGTGAGCTTAATCGAGATATTCATAGGCTCGGAGGGGTTCAAAGTGGGTTCAAGGGTAGCACATGGCTTGAGGGCGGGGTTGGCTCCGTTGGCGGGACTTGTCAGCGGGAACTTTGCAACTGCCTCCAGCATCTGCGAATAAGTGGCAACCGCTTGATTTGCCTCTTCTTGGCTGGATGTATTTTCACCTAAATAATCCAATGTAATCCGAATCCTTTTTTCAAGAAGCGGCTTGCATGCTTCCAATGAACTTTCTAGGGTGTCGCCTGCAATAAACCGATTGACGACCGATCGAAAAAGTCGAGATCGTTTCACCATTCGTTCAACAGGAGAAAGTGAGGATGCGCGAAGAATTAAGGCGCGGGAAAGCACAGATTATTGAACCATAACCGCGGGTTCTTTAGCCTCATCGGCGTTAAAAACAGGTACGTCTGCCTGGTTCATGAAATCTTCAACCGCGGCTTCAACATCGGCAAAGCCATTGCAGCTAAATAGGATTGCTCTTAATTTTGAGGCATTGGCAAATCCCTTGAAGTAGAGGGGAAGCTGACCCCTTAATGAAGCCGTCTTTCGCTGATCGCATAGGTCAATTTCCTGCCTGGTTAGGGGGCGATTGAGCTCTTCTTGGAAGTCTTCTTTAGCAAAGTCAATTGTCATTCGCAAATGTTCCAAGGCAACGGACGCTCGTTCCGTTAGGGTGGGGGGTTGTGGCGCCTCTAAGCCAAGCAGCCGATTTCGGACTGACCTTAGGAACCACGGGTTTCCGATTGCGGATCTGCCGATCATAACTCCGTCACATCCGGTTTCTTGCAGCATTTTCACGGCGTCGTCTGCGCATCGGATGTCCCCGTTGCCAATTAGTGGAATCGAAACCGAGCTCCTCAATTGCTCCAAAAGCTGCCAATTGGCAACTCCATCAAACCCTTGCTGGGCAAATCTCGCATGAAGGGTCAGGGCCTTAACTCCGCACTGCTCAAATCGCTTTGCCAAATCCGGAGCCGTGAACTCGTGGCGATGCCAGCCGGCTCGAACCTTGACCGTGACGGGAACAGGAACCGCCTTCACCACGGCTTGAACAACCTTCTCCGCTGTTTCTGGATCTTTGAGAAGGGCCGCTCCAGCTCCTGTTTTGCAAACTTTTGGCACCCAGCAGCCCATGTTGATGTCGATGATATCGGCACCTTGAATCACGGCGAGTTCCGCTGCCTTTGCCATTGTTTCCGGTTCTCCGCCAAAAATTTGAATCGCTACCGGCCTTTCTTCGTCAGCAACTGTCATTTTCTGAATGGTGCGCACCGGATTAAACTTTGCCGCCATTGCGCTCACAAATTCAGAAACGACAAGACCGGGGTTTCCGATTCTTTTGCAAAGAATTCGAAACGGCAGATTGGTTACATCTTCCATGGGGGCAAGAACAACGCAAGGATCTACCGCAATGTCTCCAATGTAGAAGAGTCGAGAAGCGGGGTGCGATTCCATGGAGGTATTGCGTTTCTCGATCACCACTTCTGTTTACCTTTTTGGCACGTGCATCAACCTATTTTTTGCTGGAATTGGTAAAACATGAACTATGAAGCGCAAAGTCAATGTTGGTTTGATCGGGTATCAGTTTATGGGCAAGGCCCACAGCAACGCCTATAGGCAAGTAGGACGATTTTTTGATTTGCCGGTCGAAGTTTGTATGCATACACTTTGCGGCCGAACCGAGGGACCTCTGAAAGCAGCGGCTGAAAAAATGGGCTGGGAGAGGACCGAAACTGATTGGCGCAAAGTTGTTGAAAATCCGGCAATCGACATTATTGATGTATCAACTCCTGGAGACAGCCACGCCGAGATTGCCATTGCCGCCGCCAAAGCAGGCAAGGCGGTTTTTTGCGAGAAGCCGCTTGGCAACACTTTGGCAGAGTCAAGAGCCATGTTGGAAGCGGTGGAAGCCCACCAGGTCGCTCATGCCATTTTTCATAATTACCGAAAAGCACCAGCGGTTAGCCTTGCCAAACAGATGATTCAAGAAGGGAAGTTGGGAACGATTTACCATTGGCGTGGGACCTATTTGCAGGATTGGATTGCCGATCCCAATTTTCCCCTCGTCTGGAGGCTCCAAAAAGAGAAAGCAGGTTCAGGAACGCATGGAGATATTAATGCCCACATCATCGACCTGGCTAGGTTCCTTATCGGAGAAATTGAAGAGGTTTCCGGGCTGCTGCACACCTTTATCAAAAAGCGGCCAATAGCTGGAGAAATTGACGACAAACTGGGTGCCAAAGCCAGCGGCCAAATGGGAGACGTCACGGTTGATGATGCGGCGATGTTTCTTGCCAAGTTCAAAAATGGGGCACTGGGGACCTTTGAAGCTAGCCGTTTTGCGGTGGGTAGGAAGAACTACAACCGCTTCGAGATAAACGGCAGCAAAGGAAGCGTTGTTTTCAACCTTGAGCGCATGAACGAATTGGAGTACTACGACAATTCAGCACCAGAATCTACTCATGGCTTTACTTTGATCCAGGCAACCGAAGGGGTCCATCCCTACGCTGGACACTATTGGCCGGTGGGTCATATTATTGGTTATGAGCATACGTTTATCAACTTGCTGGCCGACGCTTTTACTGCTTACGCGGACAATCGGGCCATTTCACCAAACTTTGTTGATGGGTTCGAGAACCAAAAGGTGCTAGAAGCAGTAGAGCGCTCCTCAGAGTCGAAATGCTGGGTTAAGATTTAACCAATCTAGAACCTTAATCTTTATGACACTTCAAAGTGTTCGTCAGCTTTACGAGCACGCTTTCGCCAGTCGCACCTAAGTACGGTGACATAAGCAAGATGTTGGTGAGAGCCTCGGTCTCTTGCAAGGTCAGTGTGACTGTGCTAGCGTAAGAAGGTGTTGTGGTTTTTTTGGGTTGATTTGTAGTGAAACTCAGCCCTTTTTTATTCGTCATTTCCATTGTAAATTGCCTTATGTTGACGAAAGACGCTGAAAAAGTGAAGAAGTTCAAGTTTTTGGGCTCCAGCAAAGCTGAAAAAGCGTACATACTAATAAGAAGGCGGTTCAAAAGTCCATGGAGGGCAAACGAGCAAATTTGAAATATCTAGGGGGAGTTCTATTAACCTTTGCGCCTGTGCTGGCTTTTGGTCAACAGGCGTTACCTCCTATCAAGTTAATTACTGCCAATTCATCTAACGAGCTTCCGGTTCAAACTGCAATCGAGACGCACGTTCTAGAAGGCACTGCAACTGGCGTTGTTTTAGAGCATGCTGGAGTTGACCCCAAATCTGTGCTTGTATCCCTCAACGGAACCCCTTTGGCCAGTGGCAAGCAGTTTACGGTCAATGGGCCCGAGGGCACCATTAGCTTTGGAGTTCAAACTCAGCCCGGTGACCAAGTCAACGTAACCTACCAATATGGCAAGGCCTTCGAGACTGCAACCGCACCAGGATCTGGCCTGCTAACATTCGGCTTAGCAGGGGGCAAGGCTCAGATTGGAATGGGTCTGATGACTCCGGAGCGGCTTGCTGATGGATCTGTTTACCAAAGTCAGGTTATGGCTCTTGGCAATAATTTTTCAAGCCACGGCATCGGACTGCAGGGTGGAGTGATGTTCGGTAACCGAATGCAGTCCAATGCACTTGGTTATGCGGGCACCTCAAGCGTTGGCAATACAGAGAAGTTCATTTCTGAACTGTTAACCCAAAAGGTTTCAAGTGGAACCCTGAGCATCGGATACCAAGACATAAGCTCTGGCTTCAACTCTTTTAACTCTCTGGAAGGGTTCACGGGGCAGCAAGTTGCCTCCCTTTCTAAGCAAGCGGGGCTTAAAGAACAGTCCATCGGGTTGAACAATGTCAAGATTGGTGGGCTCAATCTTCAATCGAATTTAGAAAAAATCTCGGATGGCAAAAACGGAGTCACCGATTCTTCTGTGAGTCTAAAATCGAAAACCGCTTCTATCGATTTTTCACAAAGCAGCGTTGACCAAGGATTCAACCGATTTGCCGATTTGGGAGTTCCTCAACTAACTAATTTACAAACTCAGGCTGGGCTTAGTCTGCGCACTATTGCAGGAAATTTCCAGATTGGGAAAGGTGGAATCCTGAACTTTGATAATCGAAGCTATACCGGTGCTTCTGGCGATCTGAATATCTCCGACCTTGGTCTAAAGCAGGGTGCCTATTCCTTCGATACAGGTTCGGCATTTCAATCTAAGTCATTCAACCAATACGCGGGTGTCTCGAATAATGACAAGCTTGCCTATACCGGTTTAGATGGCCTCGATCAAAAATGGTTTAACTTTTCTCGAGACAATGGAAAAGGGATATTGCCCGATTTTCTCAACTTCGACACCATGAACGGTCAAGCCGGTTCAATGCAGTCGGTAGGGCTTGGGCTTGCTGGCAAAACTTGGTCTTTAGGGCATCAGTCCATCTCTACCACATCGGGCTTTGCTAATTTGCCGACAATGCAGCCAGGAGTTGCTCAGGGTCAAATTGGAAGCCTTTCCAAACTATACCCAGGTGCAACGCCAGTCAATATTCCCGGAGAGCAAGGCGCTTACATGGGCCTGGCGGGAATCAGCCGAAGTTTTACGGAATTTAAACTCGATCCAAGCAAGGTCACTTCACTTGACGTGCATGATGCTAGATTTGCGGCTACCGATGGTTCGGCCCTTGAAGACGTTATCAACTTTAAGTCTGGCAACTACACATTGGGCTACACAAATGGGACGATTGGGTCTGGGTTTTCCGAAGTTAACCGGTTGATGGGTTTTGAGAAGAACACCCTAGGCGGCATTTTGGGTTCAAACATGAACGCCCTGAATCTTGGAATCGCTTTGGGCAAAGGCAGCCAATTAACCGCTTCTAATTTTAATACCACCGAAGGTGCCAATTCTGCCCTGAGAAATCAGGTGCAGCTGACAAGTAAGAACCTTAACCTTATGCTTGCCAACCGAAGTGTTACTTCTGGTTTTTCTGCAATTGGGCTTTCCGCCGATCCTGAACGAGCTTTGATGGCCAGTTTGGCGGGATTTGATCAGTCTGTAAGCCAGCTCTCTTGGAACCTCAATAAGGAGATGTCCTTGAATGAATCTGGTTACGTCCAAACTGCTTTGGGTTCAACCACCCCTCAACTGTCTCATCAGCAAGTGGCATTTAACTATGCTAACCCTAAACAGGGTCTGGAAATGGGAGTGGTGCAAACATCAGATTCAAACTCCCAAACAACGGCTCCAATTGCCTCTTCCAATGATCGAATTGTCACCATTGATAAGTCTGCAAAAAATTGGAATTTAAAGATTCAGGAAGAGTCAAACAACATCACTGCGCCAGTGGGAACTACGAATCCAACCGTTGTCCAGCAAAGTTATGTTGCTAAAGCCGCCACGCTTTCCGTAAAAGTAAGCCCATCAACCACCTTATCTAGCGAGCAATCGCAGACCAACTATGCGGGCGGCCAGTCCCAAACCGCCAGTACCAATACTGTTTCCACTCAGATTGCAAAAGGCATGGGTGTTTCGGTTTCGGAGACCCACATTGCGGAACCCGACAACAGCGCCAACGACCAGCAAAAGCGGGATTACGGATTTTGGGTTGATCTGGGTCACGGTCTTGTCTTTCGATACGGAGTTCAGAGGCAAGTGCTGGGCCCGAACAGCGGAACATCGTCTTCTATGTTCATGATTGGGCAAAACAACCCAAACATCAACTCCAGTCAGCTTGGAAGTTTAGGGACTGCCGCAATTGGCGGATTTACGCTTGCAGGCGGATATGGTGCAAATCAGTGGGAGACACCTAGCGGAAGCACCTCCTCTTTAAGAACTCAAGCGTTTAGCAATATCAGAATTGGAACCGCCAAACCAATGAATTTTGGGTTTCTAAAGAACGTTTCTTTTGGATTTAGCCAAGACACAGCTGCCGACAGCTTTAACTGGATCAAAGAGGATAAGCAATTTGGTTTCTCCACCGGACTAGCCGGTACCGCCTTGGGCTTGGGATACCACAGCCAGGCTGATCAGGCGGGGGATGAGGCCATTGACCGGTCCATTTCCTTTGCTACCGATCCGAAGCAGAGAAGGTTCATTAGTGCAGCGATCATGTACAAGATGAGAACCTTGCCAAGCAATCAAAGAACAATGATTCGCAACTTTGATTTCGCCATCCGCCCCACGAAGCTGATTACGATTAGTAACGACTTAGTGACCAATCCTGATGTGCCTAATGGGGCTGCAATCCTTGGCTCGATCCCGCAAGCAACTCGTTCTAACACATGGGGACTCGCGTACAAAACAACAAAGTCCACAACCTTGGGCGCAAGCTGGCAAGAACTGATCAATGATCAAACTCATACTTACAGCACCACAACCGGTTTGGACCTGACCTTATTTAGAACCACAAGTCCGTTGCACTTGTTTTATGGGTTTGCCAATAATTTCAACTCAAGCACTTCAAGAAGCTTGATTGACCGTTGGAGCATTCAGTTTGATCAGAAGGCTGGCCCTAACCAGTCATTCAACATGTTTATTGGCGACATCAGTTACGGCTACACGATCCCGGGTGGCAGCAACGCTCACAATCTCACCGCCAGAGTTGAATATAGCTGGAAGTTCTAACCAATTCATTTGGTTGAGAATAGGCTTGTAACTGCCAATAATTAAGCTCGTGAGAGAGTTTTTACAGGTTGTTGGGATCTGCTTGCATGGTAATTCTTGTGCTTGGATGCCGAGCGAGCAAAGGCCGCCCGAACTTCTGGGCTGGACCGACCTGTTTTCGAATACCTATGAAATTGAGTTCCTGCGGCCTAGACTGAAGGCTGGGGGGTCCACTGGAACCGTTGCATTAGGCACATCTAGGTGGTACAAGAGAATGCAATCCGAGGGCGTCAGCACCTATTTTTTGGTGGGAATCCCTAAATGGGGAAGTTCATCCTATCCAGAAGACTTGGGGATCTTTACCGACGGCAATACCGGTGCAGAGTTTTGGAGATTCCATAAAAGAACTCGGATCAGTGGGTCTAGAGATTCAAGCCCATACAAACTCTTCTTTACCAGTGAGCGGGCAACCAGAAACCTAAGTAGTGTCCCTGAAAGTGGACTCGTCTCGACTTCTTCGATTCTGAAATTAGTTTTCCGAATTGCGTCTCTGCTTAGATCAGAAGGTTCAACGTTTGCAAGGAATTTTGAGCGGGTCGCAGATCTTGCCATAAGCCATAACCCCCAAGCCGAGTTTGCAGATTTTATTGGCAGTCAGTTTTCTGGCCAGGATCGGCTTGTGCTCATCGTTTGCATGGAATCTCTCAAGACTCTGAGATCTGTTTGCTCCGATAAAAAGCTGAGCTCGGATGCCTTGGAATGCTGTCGACAACTGTGGGATGACTGTCTAACATGCATTACAACCGCGGTTAATGTGGGTCATTTGCAAGCTGAAGAAGCCGCGTAATCCTCGGTCTGAATGGTCCCTTCTAGGGTCCGTTGACGGGAAGCGCCCAATTCGACTCATCTTCTGCCTGGCGAGCATTCAAAAACCCATAGTGACCATCCAAAAACAGAGCCAGAATTCTTCCTTCGTGGCGAGGGCTGGTTGACTTATCAGTCAGGCCAGATGAGGTGTCTGCGAAAGCAAGCCTTGTGATTCCTGCATGTTTGATGAGGCCTTGGCCCATCATCGGCAAACTGCCGGAGCTAGGAACATCATTGCCGGTGGAGTATCCAATCATAAAGCCGTCCATAATCGGCCCATTGGCCCCTCCAGGGCGAATAGGACAGGGATCAAAGGTATGATCTGCGCCTCCATTGTCGGTCTCGGCTACCATGACAACTGAGCTTGCGTTGGCAAAGTCAGACTTCGAATGTTCGGCAACTGCGGCGTAAAGCCCGTAAGATAACGGCATCGCTTTTCCATTGAGCCCCTCTACTTGGACTGTATTGCCTACTTGGGCAGATGGGCACAAAAATGATCTTTTTGGATCGAAGCCGCTAATATTAATGAGCGTTGATGCCCAGACTGAAGGGAGTCCTTTTGAATCTAGTGCGGGCAGACCGTTATCGGGATTGACTACATACATGGGTGGCAATCGGTCGTCGTTATCAACCATGTAATTGCTCATGGAAACACTGATTGCTTGCAAATTGAGTCGGCAAAGGTATGCGTTCAACTGGCCCTTCATGATAATGTAGGTCGGAACCGCGGCAACCACAAAGACCGCAAGGGCTACCGCAATAACCTTGACATCCTTTTTGGAAAAGTACTCGTTGTTCGGTTTCTCCTCATTGGGGCTGTCATCCAATGAATCGGCGGGGATAAAGAGGGAGAGAAGGGAAACGGCAAGGATGCCAATGCCAATTGATGCCGAATGGAGATTAATCACTTGCTAAATGATACTTGGCAAGCACGGCAGGAACTTGGCTCTTGATGAGTGCCAAGTTATAGTGCGGCGCATTTCTTGTTGGCAAAATCCCAAAACTCATATTGGTCTCGGGAACTGACTTCAGCCAATCTCCTATCGACACAATTTCTTGGTCGGTAAAACCGTCGGAAAGCATTTGGGCGGTGGCGTCTAAAACGGCGGTGAGAGCCTGAGGCCTTTGCTTAATTCTTTGCTTCATCGCATAGATCAACAAATGCTGTCGCTCTTGCCTCAAAATGTCGCTATCAGCGTGTCTGAATCTTGCAAACTCCTCTGCAGTGCGCCCGTCTAACCACTGGGGGCCCTTCTTAAGATGAATATGCAGGTGACCGGCGTTGTCGTCATAGTTCATGTCGCGGGGCACATCGACATAGACTCCTCCAACCGAGTTGATCATGTTTCGAAAGCCTTCAAAGTTAATTGTGACCGTCCGATCAATATGGACTCCCAAGAGGTACTCGACTGCTTTTTGGGCTAAGGCGTCCCCTCCCATGGCATGATAGGCGTTAATTTTTTGATCCTTGTATCCAGGAAGCTCACACAGGGTATCGCGGGGAATGTTGACACCTGTCACCTCATTATTGGCGAAGTCAAATTTTGCAAGCAGCATTGTATCGCTTCGGGCGGCTGCGGTTGTGATTTTTGCCCCCCCCGTTGATCGGTTTTCATCGCAGCCTAAAACAAGCACTGTGAGGGTTGATTTTCCATCAAAGGCTTCTTGCGGCGTCGGAGGGCGAAGAACACCCATCAATCCAACCTTTTGGACAACTTTGCTTGATTCTAGCCATCCGCCGAGGGTTCCAAGACCAAGGGCAGCAAGTACAAAAACACCGTATCCAATGGATCCCCAAACGGACTTGCCACGCTTTGCTGGACTAGTTTTAGCCATTCTTGTTTAGTTTACGTTAACGCTAATCAAATCGACTAGGTTCCCAGTTGCAATTGTGTTACAATGGTTGGTAACGAATTTTTTTGAACTTGGTAGACTAGTTTGAATCATGCCCAGGCGCATAGAAACGGTTGTTCTTCATGACAGCACGACCCCTATTATTGGTGATGTGCAAAAGGGAGGAAACGTCATTCTGACCACAGTAGATTCGTTGCTGGCCCAGGCAAGGGCAAATTCGCTTTGGCCTCTTACTTTTGGATTAGCCTGCTGCGCCATCGAAATGATGTCCGCTTCCGCTGCCCGTTTTGACTTGGCCAGATTTGGATCGGAAGCATTCCGAGCCAGCCCTCGGCAAGCCGATGTCATGATTATTGCAGGGCGGCTTAGCAAAAAGATGGCACCGGTTCTTCGGCAAATTTATGATCAGATGCCAGAACCTAAGTGGGTGATTTCTATGGGAGCCTGCGCCAGTTCTGGTGGTGTTTACAACAACTATGCCATCGTACAAGGGGCAGATCAGGTTGTTCCGGTTGATGTTTATGTTCCCGGCTGCCCACCATCACCCGATGCCCTCATCTACGGCATCATGAAGCTACAAGAGAAAATCAAAAAAGAGTCTGGCCGATACAAGATCATTGAATTGAATCCAAGAACCAATGAAGAGGTAACAGTTTGAGCCTCGGAATTCTTAAAGATGTCGCCCGCCCTATTCTAGGCGGCATGGGGATCACTGCCAAAAGGCTTCGCCACAAGAAGGCAACGATTTCATACCCAGAGCAAAGGCGAGAGCAATACCCGAGAACCCGTTGGAGACACGCATTAACCCGTTACGAAAATGGACTTGAAAAGTGTATCGGTTGCTCATTGTGCGCGGGGGCTTGCCCCGCAAAGTGCATCAACGTCGTTGCGGCGGAAAACACGGATGAAGATCGTCATTCACCTGGCGAGCGGTATGCAGTGCGCTATGAAATCAACATGATTCGATGCATTTTTTGCGGTTATTGCCAAGAAGCCTGTCCAACGGGGGCAATTGTTCTTCGCAAAGAATTCGAACTGGCGAACTACCACCGCGAAGATTTCATTTACACAAAAGAGATGCTTCTGGAGGCAAAAGCGTCCACTTAGGGCCAGATTTGTTTCCACCGAGCCTCTCATTCTCCTCAATCTTTTGGTTAAAAATCGACAACAAGTTTCTGGAGATTGTCGTAGACTTGTAAAAATGAAGTCACCATTTCTGATCGGTTCCATTGCTGCCCTTGTTTTGTTAAGCGGATGCCTATCGAACTCCTCTCCTTCGGCTGCCAATCCGAAAGGATCTTCATCCAGCAAGCAATCGGGTTCTTTTAAGGTAGCTTTGTTGACTCTTGGCCCTGTTGATGACGCGGGCTGGAACGCGCTTGCCTATAACGGGTTACAAGCTGTCAAGACCAAGCTAGATGCCCAAGTCAATAACCAAGTGGCTTCTGGTACTCAAATTAAAGACGCGCTGAGGTCTTACGCCCAGCAGGGATACAACCTAGTAATTGGCCACGGGTACGAATATAACGCTCCTGCCTTTGATGTAGCAAAGAACTTCCCCAAGACTGATTTTGTAACCAGTTCAGGATCGCAAACCGCTCCCAACTTAGCCACGTTTCGGTTTTATCTAGAACAAGGGTTTTATTTGGCTGGCATGATGGCGGCCGAAATGTCTAAAACCGGAGTTATTGCTCAAGTTGGTGGAGACAAGGTGCCGCCTATAGCCTCAACTTTTGATGCCTTTGAGGCAGGGGCAAAGGCCGCCAATCCAAAAATTAAGGTCCTTACCGTATACACGGGGAACGGCAACGACGTTGCGGCTGCAAAGAGGGCAACCGAGAGCGTTATTGCTCAGCATGCAGATTTTGTGATTCACCAAGCGGACAACGCGGCTCAAGGTGTTTTTGACGCCTGTAAAGAACATCATGTCTTTGCTTTTGGTGCCAATGCCAACCAAAATGACAATCAATCGGGAGTGGTCATTGCTTCTGCCGTGATCAATGCTGATCCCGCCTTTGTTGCGGTTGCACAAGACGTCAAAGATGGAACCTTTAAGGGCTCGGTGCGCCTCGTTGGTATGGATACGGGAGCAATTGAGTTTGACATCAATCCTAAGTTTCAGGCTCAAATTCCTGCCAAAGTCGTTGCTTCGATCCAAGCAGCAGAGGCGGCAATTAAGTCTGGCAAACTCGTTGTGCCCAAATTGAACTTCTAGTTTAGTAGAGGTTTGCGGGACCTAATCAAAGCGAAAAGACTGTGAAAAGCCTGGATGTCCGTTCCATTAGCAAAGCTTTTGGAGCCACCCAGGCCTTGCAAAATGTAAGCCTGACATTCAAAGGCGGGGAGGTCCATGCTGTCTTAGGAGAAAACGGGGCTGGCAAATCAACGTTAGTTAGCGTTATCGCTGGCTTTCTCAAACCCGATTCGGGATCAATTGTGAGTGATGGTGAGGAACTGCCGCTGGGTCAGCCCCACCTGACAAGGCAAATGGGAGTAGCCATGGTTCATCAGCATTTCACCCTAGCGCCTAGCCTATCAGCTGCCGAAAACTACACGTTAGGGCATCTGACGAAACTTGGTTGCCTCGTTAATCCTCGGAAAAAGGAGGCTGAACTTAAAAGTCGAGCCACGGAAATGAACTGGTCTATTTCGGCAAGAGAAAAGGCTTCTGCGCTGCCGGTTGGCATGCAGCAGAGATTGGAAATCCTGAAGAACATTGGATCAAACTCTGAAGTCCTGATCTTTGATGAGCCAACCGCCGTGCTCACTCAAGATGAATCGGCTGAACTATTGCAGTCGTTACGTCACTTTTCTGCTTCGGGTAAGGTTGTCATCCTTATTGCTCATAAGCTATCTGAAGTTCTTTCGGTTGCTGACCAAATCTCGGTCTTACGCAAAGGTGTGCTCATTGGCAGCGTAAATCGAAGTGAAGCAACTAGTGAAAATCTTGCCGAGATGATGCTGGGAGAGCCGCCTCGTTTTGACAAAGTTCAGACGGAGCTCAATCTTTCTGAAGGATTAAGGCTAGATTCTGTTTCCGTTCTTGGGGATGCAAAAAATCGCGCGATCACCAACTTAAGCCTAGAGATACGGCGAGGCGAGATTGTTGGAATCGGGGGGGTGGACGGCAATGGTCAGTATGAATTATCGGAAGCGGTCACCGGTGTACGCAAAATTAAGTCTGGGCAAATTCGTTTTGCGGGAAAAATAAATCCTGTATTGGCTTACATTCCTGGTGATCGCCGCGCAGAAGGGCTTGCTCTTTCCTTAACTCTTTGGGAAAATCTTCTAATTGGCAAGAAGCGTGGGGACGGGGTCCATGACGGCTACCTAAACCTTAAGGTGATCCGATCTTGGGCAAGAAATCTATTGACAAAATTCCAGGTCAAAGCTCTTGGAGAGCGGGACTTGGCAAGCTCGTTGAGTGGTGGAAACCAGCAAAAGGTGGTTGTGGCAAGGGAGTTAGATCGAAACCCGGAATTGATTGTGGCTTTGAATCCAACCCGGGGCCTCGATATCAAAGCCTCTGAATTTGTTCGTTCTTCCCTGCTCAAGGCTAGCAACGATGGAGCCGCTGTCTTGCTAATTTCAACCGACCTAGATGAACTTGCTGAGGTTGCCGATCGAGTCCACTTTCTTCAGGGCGGACGACTATCGGAGCCCTCCGACATCAAGGCAATGGTAAGTCAATGATAAGCGAACATAACAAAGCCAAGGCTCTCTTGCCCTCATGGGCTAGCCAACTTTTGTTGCGTTCTGGCTTGTACATTTTGGGGTTTGGCTTGTTGCTTGCCCTGACACTAGCAACTTTTCACCTTCCCGTTTTCAGTTCTGCCGAATTGCTCTTCCATGGCGCCTTTGGAGATCAGTTTGGAATTGGCAGAACGGCTTCCAAAGCAACTCCACTATTGCTTTGCGGTCTAGGTGTGATTGTAGCGTGGAAGGCGGGCATGTTCAATATCGGCGGAGAAGGTCAATTTGTATCCGGCGGATTGCTTGGGGCAGCTGTGTATCCAGTTCTTCAGTCACACCATATCTCCGGTTCCATTGCTATAGTTTGCATCCTAGTTGCCTCTGCGGTTGGAGGAGCCATCTGGGCAGGGATTGCTGGATTTTTAAAGGTTCGCAGAGGAGTGGATGTGGTCATCAGTACGATTTTGCTTAATTTCATTGCTTTTCAGATCATGAAGTGGCTGGTATCAGGCCCGATGATGGAAAAAAGCGGGGGCCTCCCCGAGACTCCCCAAATCACTTCAAAGGATATTCTTTGGCACCCTAACCCTCAGACAGACTTCCACCTAGGGATTGCAATTGCGATCCTAGTTGCTCTTGTTATCTGGTGGATCCAATATCGAACACGATTTGGGCTGGAAATGAGGGTTGTGGGCGATAATCCGACGGCTGCCAGGTCAAACCGTTTGTCAAGCGGAAGGCGGCAAATTGAAGCGATGCTGATTTCTGGCGCTCTCTGTGGATTAGCAGGCGGAATTGAATACAGCGCAATGGCAGGGCAGATCGGATTAGATTTTAATCAGAACTGGGGGTTTTTGGCGATACCGGTTGCGTTGGCAGCAGGACTCCAGCCCCTTTATGCGATTCCAAGTGCAATATTCTTTGGAAGCTTGTTTGCAGGAAGCGTCAATCTTAGCCGTTACACACAATCAGGAGATTCCGTGATTTACATCATCCAGGCCATTGTTGTGTTAGGACTTGTTGCCGGCCAAACCTGGAAGATGAAAAGCAGAAGAACAGGGGAGGTCATCGGATGAGCATTTTATCCGTCCGCTCGATAATCGCGACGATCCCCTACGCGGCTCCGGTTGCCTTTGCGGGTCTCGGCGAGTCCATCGGCCAGCTGAGTGGCCTCATTAATGTCGGGCTGGAAGGGATGATGCTAACTGGAGCCTACTTTGCACTGGTCGGAACAACCTTGTTTCCCGGCCATTTTGCGGTTGAAGCTGGGTTTGCCTGCGGCACGATTGCGGCGGTTTTACTCGCCGTGATCAGCGCAATTTTTACCGTCTGGCTAAATGCGGACCAGGTTGTGGTGGGCACCGCTGTGAATCTGCTGGCACTTGGGCTAACAACAACGCTGTTTCGTGACCACTATGGGCAAAGTGGAAGCCTCATATCACTGCCTTCCCTTCACCGCACTTTCGGTTTTGATGCCCTCACCATCGCGTTTCTTCTTTTGCTGCCAATGAGTTGGTTCTTGGTCTATCGCACTGGTTGGGGATTGGCGATTCGGGCAGCTGGCGATTACCCGCCTGCTGCAGAATCAGCCGGCTTTTCGGTGAGAAGACTTCGAACCGGTGCCGCCTTGATCGGAGGGTTCATGGCAGGGCTAGGAGGCGCGTATTTGGTCCTAGGGACAACTGCGACCTTTACCGAGAACATGACGGCAGGCAGAGGGTTTTTGGCGATCGCCCTAGTAACCTTTGGAAGGTGGAAGCCTAGCTGGATTGCCCTCGCCGCCCTGTTTTTAGGTCTCCTTGATTCCTTGCAATACCAGCTTCAAGCAACTGGCATCCATATTTCGGCATACCTTCTGCAGTCGCTGCCGTATTTGGGGGCTCTCATTGTTCTATCGATTGCGGGAACGGGTAGCTTTGCCCCGAAAAGCCTCGGCATTCCCTTAAAATCTCACGAGTGAATGCCATTTTTGCTGACATCAATTAAATTGCGCTCGGAAGCCGTAGAATAGTTTGGTTGGGTTTTATGGAATCAGTGGCATTAACAAGGGAAGTTACTTTTTCGAGTGGTCACCGTTTTTGGCTGGACCATTTGAGTGCCGCAGAAAACTTGACCCTCTTTGGAGCCTATGCCTCGCGATTCAATCATGGCCACAACTACCGATTGCAAGTGACGATTGATGGCCAAGTGGATCCAATGACGGGAATGGTTGTTAACATCAAACTCTTGGATGAATTGCTTCAAGACAATGTTGTTGATAAATTTCACCTCAAGAGCCTGAATGATGAGGTTGCAGTTTTAAAAGGCAAGGTGCCAACCCTTGAAGTCCTTTTGCACGTTGTGCGCAATTTGATAGCGGAGCCAGATGGAAGAGTCTTGCTCAACTCATCTTCGCCTCAAAACTGCCAAGTAACCCTGCAAAGACTGCGATGCTTTGAAATGCCCGATTTATGGGCCGACTGGACAGAAAATATGATGACATTAACCCGATCTTACGAATTTGCAGCCGCTCATCGCCTTCATGTTGCGGGCCTAAGCCATGATGAGAATGTCAAGCTTTTTGGAAAGTGCAACAACCAAAATGGTCATGGCCACAACTATGTTGTTGAAGTTACGGTTACTGGCCAAATGGATGAAAACACAGGCATGATTATTGACCTTGTCCAGTTAGATCGCCTTGTTGAATCGGAGATTGTTGAGAAGCTAGACCATAAAAACCTTGATGTCGATGTTCCCGAACTGTTGGGGCGTCCGACAACCAGCGAAAACATTGTCGCCTTCATTGACAAAGTCCTTCAAGAAAAACTTGGGAAGGCCCTTGTCGGTGTCCGGCTATTTGAGACGGCCCGTAACTCTTTCGAAATCAGCCATGGGTGATTTCTCGCTTTCTAAGCGGATTTTGGTCACCGGTGCCTCAAGCGGAATCGGCAAGTCCATTGCTCTGGGACTTTGGAATGCGGGCTATTCGGTTGTTGCCAACGGTCGGGATGAAAGCCGCTTGAGTGACCTCGCTGCCCAATCAAATCACCAAATCGAGATGGTTATTGGAGACTTAGCGGAAGCTTTGACGGTGGATAGGCTTCATGACTCTCTTTATTCCAAGCCAGATTCCTATCCGGTGCTGATTAACTCGGCTGGAATCGCGGCTTTTAGCGATTACGGTTCGGGAACTGTAGCCGATTTTGAAAAGCAGATACTGGTCAATTTGACCCTTCCAAATCGGCTGATCCATCGGGTTCTTCCAGATATGTTGCATCGAGGGGGTGGGCAAATCATCAATATTGGTAGCATTGCTGCCGTCAACGTGTTTGCAGGGGCCGACGCTTACAGCGCCAGCAAAGCTGCCCTTCATAGCCTTGGAAGGACATTGCTGGCAGGACACAGGAATAGGGGGCTTAAGTTAACGACCGTGATTTGTGGCGCTGCCGACACTCCAATCTGGGATTCAATGCCAGAACCACCCGATCGGGCTAAGATGCTATCGCCCCAAGATGTTTGCGATGTTGTGCTCTTTTTGCTGAACTTGAGCTCTTCGGCCAACATAGACGAAATAACCTTGCTTCCACAGGGCGGTATTTTGTAATCTTTCTGCCCAAGAGTTACTCTTTTGTTAAAAATCTGCGTACTAAAAGGAGAGAGGGGGACTTCTTGCCTCTTTGAATCGTCTGAAAGAACAATCTCATGAACGGATTAAATCGAGTGTATAGGGAAAGCTGGAATTGGACTCCATCTTGGAACGATACGATAATACGCATGGCTCAGTTGCTAACTCTTCAAGCCTGCGTGTCCGTGTACGCAGGCTTTTTTATTGGCAAGCCCCAAGAGAAAGTCAGTTCAGTTCAGTCCAAGGCCGCGAAGAGGTGTTGGACATGATAAGCCATGAAGTGCTGGTCTTGAATAACAACTACGAGCCGCTCAACGTTTGCAACATGAGGAGAGCGCTTTCTTTGCTGATGCTTGGTAAAGCAGAAGTGCTTCAGCAGCGGGACGTCCCATTGGCAACAGTACGGGGTGAAGTGTCGGCTCCATCCATTGTCAAGATGCGGTACACGGTGAGAAGGCCAATGCCCCAGCTACGGCTTTCTCGACATTCCATTTTAGCAAGAGATAATTACTGTTGCCAGTACTGTGGAGCGAAGGGTAAGGATCTCACCATCGATCACGTTGTGCCAAGATGGGTTGGTGGCGAAAACTCTTGGGAAAACTTAGTGGCTTGTTGCCGAAGATGCAATCTAAAAAAAGCAGACAAAACGCCCTTGCAAGCCGGAATGAAATTAAGCCGGAAGCCGAGAAGGCCCCACTTTGTGCCGTATTTGTCGTTACCGCTGTACTTAAAAGCCCAGAATCGAACTGACTGGCAAGATTATCTGCCTCAATTTGAAGAATTTGCGATGCCCAATATATCGAATTAGTCGGTACCGTTGGCGGGAGTTGGGCGTCTCAATCGAGTAGACTCAAGACTTGCTATACTGTTGTTACCAGACAGTCCAACCACGGATGGAGGATGAAAATGGAAGTTTATAAAATAGAAGGCGGTCACCGACTTACGGGGACTGTTAATATCAAAGGAAGCAAAAACACTGCCCTTGCGGTTATGTCGGGGGTGCTCTTGGCAGAAGGTGTATGTACCCTGACCAATGTTCCAGACCTAAGCGACACAAGAGCGAAAGCAAAATTGCTGCAGCAGATCGGTGCCCAAGTTGAATGGAAAGGTGATACCCTCCTCGTAGATGCCTCTTCAATTCAGGCAGAAGAGCTTGATGAATCTCTTGTCCGATCGATTCGAACAAGTTTTTACATGCTTGGTCCGCTGTTAGCAAGAACTCAAAAAGTGGTGCTGCCTTCACCAGGGGGCTGCCGCATTGGGGCAAGGCCAGTCGATTTTCATATCAAGGGTCTTGAAAAGCTTGGCGCTAAAATTCGACTTGACGGCGGAGTTTACTATTCTGAAGCGAAAAAGCTGAAAGGGGCTGAAATCTATCTTGATTACCCCAGCGCAGGTGCAACTCAGCACCTGATGACAGCGGCTGTTTTAGCAGAAGGTTCCACTGTTATCGACAACGCGGCAATGGAGCCCGAAATCACGTCATTGGCCTCATTTCTAAACACTTTAGGGGCGCGAGTTGAAGGAGCAGGGACCAGTAAAATCACAATTGAAGGGGTTCCTAAGCTCATTGGTGGATCGTTTAGGATCCCAGCCGACCGTTTGCAGGCAGGAACCTATTTGCTGGCAGCCGCGATCACCTATGGAGACATCACCGTAACTGGAGTCCTGCCCGAGCATCAAACCGCATTGGCGAAAAAACTCATTGAAGCAGGTGCCGACGTTTCGGAGGGGCCAGATTGGGTGCGAGTCAATGTTGATAGGAAGCTCAACGCAATTAAGGTGATGACGATGCCGCATCCTGGTTTTCCAACCGATATGCAGCAGCCGATGGCTGCCGTCTTGGCAATTGCAAACGGAACGAGCTTTGTTGAAGAGACAATTTACGAAAACAGAATTGGGCATATTCAAGAGCTGAACCGAATGGGTGCCAATATCAGGTTAGAAGGAAGAACGGCAGTTATTTGCGGTGTGCCAAAGCTCTTCGGTGCTTCAGTTGAGGCTAGCGATTTGCGCGCAGGTGCCAGTTTGGTGCTGGCTGGATTGGGTGCGGAGGGCAACACGACCGTTCATAGAATTGATCATATTGATAGAGGCTATCAAGGATTTATGGAAACACTGAGAGACCTCGGGGCCACGATTTCTAGGGTAGCCGATCGCGATGGGGTCGAAAAGAGATTCTAAACTTCAAACTTCGACCGGAAATTGGAATTGATCTAGGCACCGCCAATATCCTAGTCTACAGGCGAGGTAAGGGCATTGTCCTTAATGAGCCCACCGTAATGGCGATCAATTCTCAAAATAAAAAGCCACTTGCCCTTGGCAATGAGGCAAGGGAAATGATCGGACGAACGCCCGGCTATATCACGGCAATCAAACCCTTAAGAGACGGAGTTATTGCCGATTACACGACGACGCTGAAGATGATGCAAATCATCATCGAAAAGGTTATAGGTGGTCGGTTTGGATTCAAGCCAATTGTCTTAGTTTGCATTCCCAGCGGCGTGACCAATGTCGAAAAAAGAGCAGTCATGATGGCTGCCAAAGAGGCGGGAGCTCATCAAGCCTTTGTGATTGAAGAGCCAATGGCAGCCGCGATCGGGGCGGGCCTTCCAATTGCTCAGCCAGGAGGAAACATGGTTGTTGATATTGGTGGCGGAACTTCGGATGTCGCCGTCATTTCGCTAGGCGGAATCGTCGTCAGTGAATCCATCAGGATCGGCGGAAATAAATTAGACGAAGCTATCATGCGTCACGTCAAAAACACTTATAATTTGCTGATTGGGGAAACAACTGCCGAGGAAGTCAAAATCAGAATTGGATCGGCTCATAAACTTCAGCAGGAAATGAAAATGGAGGTCAGAGGCAGAGACGTGGTGCAAAGCATGCCTCGGACCGTCACAGTAACCAGCGAAGAAATCAGAGAAGCCCTTAGTGACCCTATCAAGCAAATCTGCCAAAAGGTTTGCATGGTTTTAGAGCGCACGCCTCCCGAGCTGGCCAGTGACGTCATTGAGCGGGGAATCACCCTCACCGGAGGAGGAGCCCTGCTGCGGGGATTAGACAAGCTCCTCGAATCCGCAACCGAAATCCCGGTCAGAGTTGCCGACAACGCGCTAAACTGTGTTGCAATTGGTACCGGAAAGGCACTCGAAGAAATGGATACAATTCGGTCTAGCGGTGCGGTAACAACGTTTTAGTAAGGCTAAGGTAATAAAAATGGTAGGAACTTTCATTTTAGGAATCACTTCGTTAGGTGCGCTTTTGCCCTTATCGGTAAGTCATGCACGTAAACTTGAATTGGTGGCTTTTCAGCCAGCCTATGCTAGGACTTTTGAAGATACGGCTGATCTACCAATTCATGTGAAAGAGGCCAATTGGCTCTTTTCAAGTTCACTAAAGTTCATGGACCGGGCCGATGGCATCAAGCCAAGAAAGATGACATTCTTTTCTGGCAATCCAGGGTCCAGTGTGAATCGAGTCGAGTTCCTTAATGCACTTGATAAGTTAGAGCGCTCTCAAGAAAAGTTCTATGTGATGATTGTCCGTCGGCAATACATGGATCCTAATGTCATTGAGTTTCCCCCCGCCGAAAAGCGGATTGCAGAGAATCTGATTGTGCGCGGATTTTTGGCACCAACTTGCCCCTTAGTGGTTGGCAGGGACGCCTCTAGTTCGAAGCCTCGAAACACGGTTTCTTTAAGCGAAGCTGGCGACTATGTAGCCTACCTGATTTCAAGATGGGCCCAGCAGTCTCACCATTCCAGTTTGCAGTGGTCTCCGAGCCTTGAATATCTAGGCAAAAAGGGACACTAGGAAACCTCACTTGAATTGTTAAGTGATCCAACCAAAAACCTTAATTTTGACAAGTAAAAATACCTGATTTTGGTGGAATTAAGCATGGATTAAGATGCGCTGTTGTAAACTATATTCGTCTTTGAGGAGATATATTCATGAAGAAATTACTTCCTGTTGTTGTGGGCTTGGTTGCGGTGTTACAAATCGCCAGCTCCCAGGTCATCGTCACTAATCGTAATCAGTTGCTCAATAACGATTCTTTGGATTTTGCTCAGTTTGGATCCGATTTCACTTCATTGCCCAATACCTTGGATGGAACCACCCTTAATGGGAATGGAGTCCATATTGCTTCATCTTCCGCAACGATCAACCGAGTTGATGAAGGCACTTCTTGGCACGGAAACTTTACAATAGGTGATCATTTGCTATGGTCAAAAGATAACTATTCGGTGCTTTCTTTTGATTTTGCTAATCCCGTCTATGGGGCTGGACTGCAAATCATGAACAACCCCTATGGCAATTTCACAGCGTTTGTTTTTGCGAGAGACGCGATAGGTAATCCGATTGCCGAGTTTGCCTTAAACGGAGTCAGCAACGGCAACGAAGACGGCAGTGCTATTTTCTTGGGTGTCTATAGCGGTGCTGATAACATTAGCTCTTTAACCTATTTTGTTTCGCCGCAAACCGACCCTAACTTCACTGGGTTTGCTGTAAACGACATGACAATTCAGTCTGTCCCCGAGCCTGCTTCTTTTGTTGCCTTGGCAGTTGGGATCGTCGGATTGGTATCTAGAAAGCGTCGAAGCTAAGATTAGATTAGACGCAAAGAAAGTGGACTGAAGGTTTTTCTTCAGTCCACTTTTGTATTGATGGGCCCTCATATGGCTGGGCCTGTTTATGAAAGGCAGTTGCGCAAACCGAATTACGCTCTTGCAATTCCGGCAAGATAGTATTCTGAGCCAATGAACTTTCGATCTATGCAGAGGCAATTTGTCGCGACGAGATTTGCCTTTGTTACCCTGTTAGCAAGTCAATTTTTGCTAAGCCATGCCTTTGTTGCGCAAGATATCCAAAACCGTGTCGTCAAAAACCTTGATGCCAACTGGAAATTTGGCCTTTCCAATGCACAAATACCAGCTTTGGCAAGAGCAAGTCTAAATCAAATCATTTCCGTTCCTTATACTTGGAACAGCCAAGATATCCAATCCGGAGGCAAGTACAAGACAGGAGGAGGCTGGTATGAAAAGACCGTTGAAGTTACTTCAGAAGAGCTAGGCTCTCGGGAAGTCTTTTTGCGCTTTTTGGGAGTTTGCTCGGTTGCCAAGGTTTATGTGAATGATAGATTCTTAGGTCAGCACAAGGGCGGATTCTCTGCCTTTTGCTTTGATGCGACGCCCTTATTGAAACCAGGCGTGAATACAATTGACGTTCGGGCCGACAACACCCCCAGACCAGATGTCATCCCCATCAATATGAACCTGTTTGCACTTTTTGGCGGAATCTACCGCAATGTTCAGCTCATTGAAACTCCAAAAGTGTGCGTATCACCAATAGATTGGGCTTCTCCTGGGGTCTTTGTTGATGAAAAATCAGTGACCCAAAAGCAAGCCACGCTGAGGGTGCGGGTTGATGAGCAAAATTTCACTCCTCAATTTGAACTAGCATCCTTAGTTGTCCAGGTTCTCGATGCAAAGGGCCAGGTTGTGGCCTCAAACAGCAGGCACGACGTCCTTTTTAGCGGGCCGATCCTTCAAAAATCAGTGGACATTAGGATCTTGAATCCTCACCTTTGGATGGGAAGAATCGATCCTTATCTCTATCGTCTTCATGTTTCTCTTTCTTCGAAAGCAGGTACAGATACGGTCCTCCATCAAAGGATTGGTTTGAGGCATTTCTCAATTGAGCCTGGAAAAGGCTTCTATCTCAATGGCAAACCATATCGGCTCTATGGAGTTTGCCGCCACCAAGATTTTGACCACGAAGGCAATGCTATGACCGACGCCCAGCAAATTAACGATGCCAAGATGATTTTTGACATTGGAGCAACCGCAGTTAGGCTAGCTCACTATCAGCAAGCTCAGGTCATTTATAGAGCTTTTGATAAGCTTGGGGTTGTTGTTTGGGCCGAGTCACCCTTTGTCAATGCATCGAGTGGCAAGGAAGAGCAAAACGCCCTCCAGCAGTATAAGGAGTTGATTCTCCAGAACTTTAACCACCCTTGCATCGCCTTTTGGGGAAGCAGCAACGAGGTATACGGGAGAACTGCTCAATCTTACGTGCCAACGTTGATTAGAGAGCTGGCTCTAGAGGCCAAAGAACTCGATCCTAGCCGATTCTCGGCAGCCACTTCGGGTGCAGGGAATCCAACTGGTCCTGAAGTTGGATATGCCGACGTTCAGGGTATGAACCGATATTACGGCTGGTATTACGGCCATGTTTTCGATCTTCAAAAGTGGTTCCAACATATGCATCAGCAGCGCCCAGGACTGGTTTTTGCTTTGACCGAATATGGGGCAGAAGCCAATATTAAGCAACAGGCCGAAGTGACTCCTCACAAAGTTAATGCTGAAGGTGCCTTTTTCCCAGAAGGCTTGCAGACTTTGATTCACGAGAAGAGCTGGATGATTATCAAAAAACACCCCGAATGCGTGGCAAGCTTTGTTTGGAATATGTTTGATTTTACGGTTCCCGGCTGGGATCGAGGCGGAATGAACGCACGCAACATGAAGGGCTTGGTGACGTATGACCGTAAAACGAAGAAAGATGCATTTTACTGGTATCAAGCCAATTGGTCTTCAATTCCTGTTCTTCACCTTGTCGGCAGGCGGGCAAATCAGCGTACTCACAACCAAGCTAGTGTCGAATTGTTTTCTAATGTCGGCAAGCCACGCCTTGTTGTTAATGGAGCCGCAATAAGTCTGCACAAAGGGATCAATCAATTTGATTGGGTTAGCAGTCCTGTGCAATTAAGGCAAGGAAAGAATCTTATAACTACTCAAGCCAAGCATGGTGGGAAAATCCTAAAGGATCAGATGTGGTCCGCCCCCGTAAATTGAAGACATCATAACTAGAGTTCTTCTCGTCAAGAAAATACGAAGAGAAGACAATGAA
>DAIDHV010000012.1 GCA_027451905.1 Armatimonadota bacterium
GTGACCAGGCAGGGCCTCTCTTTTCAATCCAAATGAAGGAAAATTTAGCGGGCGGGCGGAGGTGCTAACTGGTTTTTGGCAGATGCGGCCCCCCTCATTGACCTTCACTACGTTAATAGCTACTACCTACCATGAAAAAACGAAAGGAAAAGTACCCATTTGATTGGTTAAAAATTATCACCGCTGGGGTATTGGGCTGTACCATCATCGCCTCCTGCGGTCCGATTCGGCACTTAGCTGGACTTGAAGGGGGATGGTCATCACCGTGGAGAATCAGTGGAGAAACTATCAATCCACGACCCTATCCTGACTGTGAAATTGCCGGAACTTATTATAACTACGGCGAAAGACCAAATAAACTCTACAAGAAAGTCTATGGTCAATGCGGATATGTACAAGATTGTATCGTCAACCTTGGTAACCCAAACATTGCCGAGCTCTTGAATAATTGGGATGCAGAAACTGCCAACATACCCGCCGGATGGAAGACCCACAATGGGCCAGGCGTCAGGCATAATTGGGTATCAAACCAGCTCCATGTAACCGGCTTTTGGCACGTTTGCTCAAGGCACTTCTACGAGCCGATTGTAGTCGCAGTTGTACCGCCGGGAGAAAAAATTAGGGTCCCCGGTCCGCTACAAAGAGAATGCTTGGACCTTGATTTTATTTTCCAGGGCACGCAGCAAGAGGAAGATTGGCAGCTTACCGGTGCACTCCCGCAAGCCCTGTATTTGCCCCTCAAGCATTTACTCTCAACCTGCGCTCTGCAATCGCCGATCCCCGGTCACCGGGAGCGACTAGTAATTCCCGTTATCGTTGGCAAGGATGCTCAGGGCAAAGACATGATCGTTATGAAGCCGCTTATCACCAAGGTTATCAATGATGATGGGCAACGCGTTCAGGCCTTTACTGGCAACAAAAAGGAAGATCAATACTTTGATAAAAAATTCAACTCACCGTGATCAGCATTGTGACCAGGCAGGGCCTCTCTTTTCAGTCCAAATGAAGGAAAATTTAGCGGGCGGGCGGAGGTGCTAACTGGTTTTTAGCAGATGCGTCCCCCCTCATTGACCTTAACTACGTTAACAGCTACTACTTGCCATGAAACCGACAGTATCAAGAAGATTACAGAAGATAATTACCACTAGGGTGAAGCCGCCTACCTGTCAAGTTTCTGGTATTTTTCTACGAAGAGGTGGTCGTTATCGGTGTTTCCTTCGAGTCCAAATGTAGCAATCAGTGTGGTCAGTTCAGTGAATAACAGAAATAGAATCTATTATGTTGGTCTAGGTGCCTTTACGATTATTGTGTCAGTGGCTTGGTTAATACATGGTCGACCATCGCCATGGACATTCAACACGAGGACCAGTTCGGTAGGTGGGCGCATGGACGGCGGGGGCATTTATGAATATATGAAGGGACCGAACGGTGCCTTAACTAGTCAGCGCTCAGTATATTTTGGGTTTGTGAACTTGTCACCTAGCACCATCGCTCAAAAGTTAAGGGAATGGGACGAAGAGACATCCTCGGTCCCGAGGGGGGCGGGTTGTCTATTGGATAAGCACGGTAATTCATTTTGGGAGTTTCATCCAGAACTTGCCCAAGGTTTATGGCACGTTTGCGCTACCCTAGAGGGTCAAGCACCGATTGCTCTGGCTTCGCAGTTGGGTCACCCGTCGCCTGACCGAACCTTGCCAGAATACCTGGACTTTAGTATCCACTATCCCCATGAGGAAAAGGAAGTTTGGCAACTCAACGGTCCACTTCAAGGTGCCCTGTACATTCCACTAAAGCACTTTCTCTCAACCTGCGCTATTTACCCTAACCCGAACCATCCGGACATTCGGCCGCGGCTAGATATCCCCGTTATCGTTGGCAAGGATGCTGAAGGCAAAGATATTATTGTCATGAAACCGTTGATAACCAAGGTTGTTAATGATGATGGTGACCCCGTTCAAGTCTCCACTGGCAACAAAAAGGAGGACCAATACTTTGATAAAAAGTTCAACTCGCCTTAAGGCAGTGTAGGATCTGCGGCTTCGGTCCTCTCATTGCAAAATCCCCCTTTCCTAAAATGCAGATTTGAGGTGACGGTAGCCCTTAGGCAGATTTTCCCCAGCCGATCCCGATAACTCGGGACCTCCTTCCCCAGCTGTCATGTATTGTCGCCAAACACTTTTTGGGGAGGTGCTAGGGGTGGGGAAAGCGAGCGCGAACCGCGTCGAATTTGCTACAGTATCCACCACCCCGCCCTGCGGGCACCCCTCCGCAGGAGGGGAATTGTGGAAGATGCCATGAGCCATCAGATTAGAAATACATCAAAGTTGTCGAAGAAATCGATTGGGTCGATAAAGAATCCGTGCTTACGCGAGCCTAGCAAAGGAAAGACTCGGATACCTCAGCCCCGAAGAATTCGAGGCGAGGTAATCCTCATGAAGGTGTACAGCAATTTTGCCGCAGTTCAAGTTCACCAAAATTCCCCTCCCGTGGAGGGGTGGCGACGAAGTCGACGGGGTGGTTTGTTCCAGGGCAAAAAAGTGCATCGTCGGCAAACGCAATGATGATTTCCCCATCCGGCACCGACAAGTCGGGACCACCTTCCCCAATTATCATTGGGGAAGGAACCGCGCATTTTTCCGATCCGAACCCGTTAATACAGCACCTCCTTACCCAACCGAGTTAGGGACGGAAGGCTTGAAGCTTTCCTATTAAGTAAGCTAGGAAAATGGCTACCCACCGAGCAATTGACGATCTCATTTCTGAAGCGGACAATCACTGCTCTCGTTTTGCAGATCAGCTGTTGCACACCTTTAGCTTTGTGCCGGATGAGAAGCTCCACTGGACTCCAAGCCCATCGGCAAGAAGCGCTCTGCATATTGTTGCCCATTGCGGAGTTGCCAACACAATGATCTGCCGCAGATTGCGCAATCAGCCAGAAGAGGCAACAACTCGAGAAGAAATGATGGCAAAGGCAAAAAAGCGCATTGAGGCGATCAAAACCCGACAGCAGGCGGTTGAATTATTGCAACAATCTGTTGAAGAAGTTAAGGAATCTTTGCGCACTTTAACCCAAGACTCACTCGATATCATTCCTCAAAATCCGATTCGCCCCTTGCCGATGTTGTTCTGGATGTTTCAACCTGGCAACCACATGATGGGTCACGCCTACCAAATTGACTATCTAGAAACGATCTGGGGCGATATGGAATTTAGGGTCGCCCCGCCAAAGTCCTAAGGTAAGCCAATGTATAATAGGGCGGCAAATCCTTAGGACGTGCAAGTTAGGCGTATGATATTAGCGGCACTTTTTTTATCACTCGGTACAAGGATGGTGCCAGCCCATTCCAATCAAAGTGTGCTTTGGAAAGTTGGGGGTAGCCGTCATCACCTGGGATTATCACCCTCGGGCTACCTTCAATTTAAATCAGGAGGGTTTTATATGGATGGAATCAGTGATTCAACCTCGATCCCCTATGTATTGCCTGGCCCTGCCGACTCCTGGGCTGGATCAAAACCTCATACCGATCGGTTTGTGTTTGGGCTTGCTCACCCAAAAGATCAAGAAAATTACCTCTTAGATCTAAAGTTTAAAGACGGGCAAGATGCAATTCCACCGGTCATTGGGGTCTCTGTGAATGGAAAAAGGATCACCACCATCCAAATTCCTTCAGGAGGTGGAGACCAATCTTTGAACGGTGACTTTAGCAAGGCTCACCCTTTTGAAAAACTTATTGGACTTCCAGGCTCTGTCTTTACCCCTGGAAACAACACTATTGAATTGAATTCGGTTTCTGGTAGCTGGGTCATTCTTAAGTCCATCACCTTTTGGGGCCCCTCAGACGAAAAAGCGAAACTGCTTCCAGGCATTGTTGTTGGCCCAGTGACTTCGCCCCAATATGTATTCAACACGTCCCAGGGTCCAAGGCAGCCGCTTGAGGTTCAGTTCAAGAACATAGGACCCAGCCTAAACGCAACCTTAAACCTAGAAGTTGCAGGCCAAAAAATGGAGCCTCAAATGGCGGTTATCACCCCTGGAATATCTTCAGTGCAGTTGCTGATTCCTTGGCAGCACAAAAATTCCAACGCGGTTCTAAGGTGCCAAACGACTCACTCAGTTTTGGTGATGAATTTCCGTGTTCATAAAGTTGGTCGATGGACCATTGCCTTATTCCCCCATGCCCATCTTGATGTTGGCTATACCAATACTCAGGCGCAAGTCAGCCAAATCCATCGCAGAAATCTTTTGCTGGCAATGAAACTGCGCAAGGAGTATCAAGATAATCCCACGGGGTCTCGATACCACTACAATTTTGAAGGCACTTGGGTTTTGCAGCAGGCCCTCAGCTTAGATACTCCTGCCCAGATTGCAGAGATCAAGAAAGGCTTGCAATCTGGGATTTTGGAGTGCAGCGCGGCAGAGGCAAATGAACTTACTGGGTTGATGAATGACGAAGAAATGATGGCCAGTTATAGGCTTGGCATTTTGACCGGTCAGAATTTTGGAGTCCATTTTGGAGTTGCCACCCAAACCGACGTTCCAGGCGTCACTTGGGGAGATGTCACCGCGTTGCATGCGGCAGGGATCAAGGCGCTGATTTTGATGCCAAACCCCTCCGATCGCCTTGGTGACGTCAACCGAGTGTGGAGAGACAAGCCCTTCTGGTGGCAATCGGAAGATGGCAAGGATAAAATCTTAGTTTGGCAGACCGTCACCTATGGAATGGCCCATGGAATACGGCCCTGGGATGGCGAGCGTGACCACATTTTTACAACAAAAACGCCGACCAAGCGGTTTATTGGCAGCTACATTTTGCCTCGCCTTCAGCAATTGGCAGCCCAAAACTACCCGTACCGGCTGATTGGCATCCCTTGGAGCGATACCGATAATTCCCCGGTTGATGGAGACGTACCGATTGCGGCAGAAGCTTGGAACAAGAAGTACGCATCGCCAAAAGTAGAGGTGACAACCTGGCAACGAGCCGTCAAAAAGATGATTGCCGAATACGGGAAGAAGCTGCCGATTGTGCGGGGAGATTACACCCCCTATTGGGAAGACGGAGCTGGGTCCACCGCCAAGCAAACGGCTATGAATCGAGCCTCTGCCAACCGGCTCATGGAGGCAGAAGCCGTCTTCGCAATGAGGAAATCTCACCACTTTCCTGCCAATCATTTTATGCAAGCTTGGCAAAATATCGTACTTTTTTCTGAACACACATGGGGCGCCTATAACAGCATCTCAGACCCCAATAGCCCCTTTGTGAAGGAGCTGTGGCGGGTCAAAAAGCAGTTTGCGGTCCAGGGTTCACTACAATCCCAGAAGATGCTTGATTTGGCATTGCAGGGTTATACAGAGCAGGCAAGCCACTTGCACCAAGTTGTGATTTTGAATCCAACCGGATGGAAAAGGTCGGGAGTTGTCACCCTTCCTGCCTCTTTGAGTCGGGGTATGCGCTCTGCTAAATTATTAAATTCAAAGAAGCAGGTGCCTTCTGCTGTGACCGCAGATGACAGGTTACAGCTTGATGTTCACAATGTTCCTAGTTTTGGTGGAATCACAGTTGTGTTATCACCAACACCGGCACAGACCGGGCTTCGCTCTTCTTCGAGAGGTCAAAAAGGGGGATTGATTCTTGAAAACCACTGGATTCGTGTGCGTTTTAGCCATGTAACGGGGCAACTTGTATCCTTTTATGATAAGTCCCGCCACAAGGAGATGGCAAACCTTCATGGACCTCGAATTGGAGAAATGGTATATCAGCTTGGCAGTTCCATCATTCCGTTCCAAGCCAAGAGTTGGGCGCATACTACTCAGCGGCTGAACTTTGGCTTCCGCAAAGAAATTGTGTTTTCTGGGCAGGCGCCGGGCTGCAAACAGTTAAGGATTCTCTATAGTCTTGATACAAACTCTCCCACCCTTCATGTGACATACCTCCTCAATAAAGAGGCTGTTTTGCAAAAGGAAGCTGTTCATATCGCTTTTCCGTTTTCGATACCAAACGGCAAGATGAGGGTGGATTTACCGTGGAGTGTGGTAACTCCAGAAGAGCAGCAAATTGCAGCCGCCAACCGCAATTGGATGACGACAAATCGTTTTGTTGATATTTCTAACCAAAAATATGGTGTTTGCGTAACAAGTTTAGATGCGCCTCTTATTGAAGTTGGAGGTATGACTGCCACAATGCTGGGGGGTGGATATCAGTCCAAGGATTGGATTCATCACCTAAAGCCCAGTCAAACCTTTTATAGCTGGGCTCTCAACAACATTTGGTACACCAACTATAAGGCGGAGCAATCTGGCTGGCTAAAGTTTCGCTATGACGTCACGGTGCATGGCCCCTATAACGGAGACCAAAGTTTTCGGGATGGGGTTGACCAATTTGAGCCTCTGGTCGTGATGCCGTTCACTCGAAATTGGACCCATTCCAAGTTGAATAGCCTCTTAAGGCTCCAAGCTCTGCAGAACGGCAAGCCGATTGCCAATCAAAACCGAGGAGCCGAGGTGGAATGCCTCAAGCCAGCCGATAGCGGTAAGGGATACATCGTGCGTCTTTGGGGTGCTTCCGGCAAAACAAGCGAAGTGAAGCTGATTTGGCGTAGTAAAGTTAAATTTTACCAATCAAACTTAACTGAATCGGCTGGTAAACCTTTCCCTCATGGCATTGTCAGGGTGCCAGGCTATGGCGAGGTAACGATTCTTGTTCTGCCCTCACAAAAGTAAGTAGTGATCAAGAATGGCACCTCCCTGTATTTAAGATTTCTTGCACTTTAGAGGCTAAAGTGCAAGAAATCCAGAGAGCCGGGGCAAGGAAGACATTCCATGCCCGGCAACGGTCAAAATAACTTGCGTCGGCGTCCGGCTACCAGACCCACCAACCCTAAGCCCAAGGCTGCGATGGAAGCCGGCTCTGGAACCGATTGATAGGCTCTTACATAGTCCACTTGCATGGTATAGGTACCGTTGGCTAAGTTTGGAGTCCCTCCATAATTGCCACCAACCGCGAGGTTCATGACGACATAAAAGGGTTGATCAAATGGAGCGCTTTTATCACCTGGTGAAGCAGAATTAGGAATGACCCAGCCGCCTTGAACGGTCTCATAGTTGATGCCATCAACAAACCACTTGATTGTGGCAGGAGCCCCGTTTGCGCCTGGAATCCACTCGAGATCGTAGGTGTGCCAATCGGTTGTTGAGAAGCCTTGGGGTTCAAGCCCAGAGCCAAGGAGGGTTTGGGTCTGAACATATTGGGTTGCTGCAGAATTTCCTGAGTGCAATGATCCTTGGACTAGGCCAGTATCTTGCCCTTTGGATTCCATGACATCAATTTCTCCTGAACTGGGCCATCCGCCATAGGCATTGTTTTCTGGCATCATCCACAGGGCTGGCCAAAGACCTTGTCCAGATGGCAGTTTGGCCCTAAACTCAAATAGCCCGTAGGCTTGGCTAAAAATGGCATTAGAGCGAATTCTTGCTGAAGTATAAGTTTGTGATCCAGGCTGACCGCTTGCAATGAGGTTGATGTTTAAATTTCCGCCAAAAACATTGGCATTTTGCAAAGAATTTGTATAGGTTTCTTGTTCGCCATTGCCCCATCCGCCTCCTCCAAGATCGTAGTTCCAGCCGTTGAGGTCTGAGTTGCCGTTATTGAACTCGTCGGCGTAGGTTTCCTTCCAGTTGCCAGGCACGGACTGGGCAAAAGATAGGGTTGGCAAAATGAAAGCGATGCTCATGCATGTCCATGCAAGAGGGTTACTGAATTTATTCAAAAGAAAGTGTCTCTATTTATTGAAAATTGCAGGGCACAAAAAGGCTTTCATGCCCTGCTGTGGATTGAACTACTTGCGTCGGCGACGGGCTACGAGACCAACCAATCCCAAGCCCAAAGTGGCGATGGACGCGGGCTCTGGAACAGACTGAGTGACAGACACACCATCAAACCACGAAGAACCACCGTTGGTACCTGGTTGAACAAATAGACAAAGGACCTGGGCGGTGACGGTTCCAGTGGGTGCTACGGCTGTTACCGATAAAGGAGTCCAGGTATTTTGGGTTGTGGAGTTTGTAATAGAGTTTGAATTTTGGCCAGCACCAGAGATTTCTTGCCCATTAGCGTTGAAAAACGTCAGACGGATAAATCCGGAGTTGTTGGCTTGCATCGCATCACCAGACCAGTTCAGACCATATCCGGTTGCCGTGTAAGACTGGCCAACCGTAAAGTTGAAATCTTGGTAGATTCCAGATGTTCCCGGGAATGTCCCAAATTCCTTGATTTCTCCGACTCCATCGTAGGCGGCCGGTCCATTAGTCCCATTGTAGAAAACCTGGTAGGCGTTTCCAAAAGAGTTCCAATTTCCAACTGGTCCTCCACCAATTGCGGATTCAAAACTTCCGTTTGAAATCAGATTTTGTGCATTGGCCACGGGGGCAATTGCAACGACGGCGAGAATTGCGGCGAGTGAGTAAATTTTCATCATCGAACCCGTTTTGCGAAACGTTTCGCGAAACGTTTCTATGATACAACACTTTTTGAGATTTGAGACTAGTATTTATACTGGTTTTTGCACCCCGCTATACGGCTCTGTAATCCGTTCACAGCATCCCTTTACAAAATCTTGAGCCAAAAGCAACATTCATTTCGTGTTTTATCGAAATGTGTGTTACAATGCTGGATATGGAAAACGAAAGATTTATCCGAATCTCGAAAGCCCTTGGCGATGACACAAGGCTCAGAATCGTCCAGTTTCTCTCTAACTGCTGCTGCGGGTGCGGGACCGGCGAAGACGAAAGCGAATTAAACGCGTGCCTTTGCGTCAGCGAAAGCCCTGTCCCTAGTACCGGTGCCAGTTCGAGGCTGTCCCATCCAACCGCAGGAGAAGTTTGCTGTCAGATCAATGGCAACCCTAAAATTAGCTCGACCGTTTCTCATCACCTCCATGAACTGGAAGGGGCTGAACTGATTACTTTGCAAAAGCAAGGAAAATCGGTTTGCTGTGCCTTGAATCGGGGAACGCTTCAAGACATGGCGTCTCAGCTCTTGCAGCTTGCAAATGAAGACCAATCCTCTTGCTGCCAATCAAGCAATCGGCAAAAGTCGGCTTGTTGTTGAGCCCACAAATGAAGCAGGAAGTGACAGGAAAGATGAAGCCGGTGCAAATTCTTTATGTCTGCGTGCACAACGCAGGAAGGTCCCAAATGGCAGAAGCCTTCACCAACTTTCATAGCAAAAGGCTGGGGCTGCCGGTCCTGGCCAGATCGGCAGGCACAATGGGAGGCAAGGAGATCAATCCGATGGCAACACAAGCCATGGAAGAGGCTGGGATACCTTTGGATGGGCATTCCCCAAAGATTTTGACAGCTGAGATGGCGGAATCGGCAGATTCCATCATCTCGATGGGGTGCGGGGTTGACGCCGAGAATTGCCCCGTGAAGTTCTTGATGACGGATGATTGGAATCTTTCCGACCCCGCTGGCAAATCCTTGCCAGAGGTGAGGGCGATTCGCGATGAGATCGAGGTACGCGTTTTAGGGCTTCTTAGTAATCTGGGAAGCACGCTGTGAGGAAGCGCTACTTGGCAGAATTGGTTGGCACTTTTTTTGTGGTGTTTATTCCCGCTGCCCTTTCCGCAACCTCATCGCTTCCTGGTGGCGCAGCGGGGCTCTTTACGATTGCAGTTGCCTCTGGCATTGCCGTGCTTGCCATGGTTTATGCCTTTGGTCCGATCTCTGCCGCCCATTTCAACCCTGCCGTCACCCTTGGGTTTGCCTGCGCTAAAAGGTTCCCTTGGAAGTTTGTAGCCGCGTACTGGGCATCTCAGCTAACCGGAAGCGTCCTTGCCGCTGCTGTGGCTTCCCTTCTCTTTGCCAAGGGGGCAGGGGCTCAATTTCCTCACCACCCGTTGGTCATCCAAGATTTCGGTACGGAAACAGTGATCACCTTCTTGCTGATGCTGGTCATTATTGCGGTTGCAACTGACCGTCGGGTCAGCTCCACCACTCCTGCCATTGCGATCGGCAGCACGGTTGTGGCAGGAGTCCTTATTGGTGGACCGGTTACTGGTGGATCTATGAACCCTGCCCGTGCGTTTGGCCCCAACATCCTCGCAGGAGGAGCTGGTTTGCAGTGGCTTTGGCTCTACTGGACGGCTCCCTTTGTGGGCGCGGTTTGCGCGGCTCTCTGCTTTGAGGCAATCCGTATCGAGCACAAAGAAGCCAAAGGGGCCCCCAACGAACTGCTTTCGGCTTTATCCGATGTTCAAGACATTGCCGGGTGAGTCACTCCCCAATATCCGCCCTTTAGCCCTAGCTCTTAGCGGACTTGGTGGCGGACGCCCTCTTAAAGGCGACCGATCCGATTTTAGGGATGATGAGGTCTGCAAGTCAAGCCTCTTACGACTTGTGAACCAGTGACGTAAAATAGGGGCATGAATGAAACCGATTTCATTCAGAAAGGAAGCGGCCGGTGGCTTCGACTGAGTGAGTTGACCTCGAAAGGAGTTACTAAGCACAGCCTGTCTGGCGCTGAATTGGATGAATTGCTGGTTTTGTACTTGCAGGTCTCCAAAGACCTTGCCCTTGCCCGCACTCAAGATGCCAACTATGCAATTCAGTTAAGGCTCAATGACCTTGTTCTGCAAGCCTACGGGGTTTTGTATCGAAGACCCAAAAAATCGATTGTCTCGGTGGGGATGGATGCGCTAAAAGTTACGGCTCAGAGCGTTCGCAGAAGGGCAGTTTTTGTTTGGATCGCGGCATCCCTCTTTATCCTTTTTTCGATTCTTACCGCGGTTTTTTCGGCAAATAGCCACGCCGTTAAAGAGGTGCTTTTGCCGCCGGGCATGGCCCAAAATGCTCAAGCCTGGTTGAAAGGATTTCCCCCAAGATCCAGCGCAGAATCGGGCAGTGCTATGGGAATGTATGCCTCAAATAACCCGTTGGCTAGCCTTTTAGGGGCAGGATTGACGGCCGGCACCTTTGGGTTTGGCGCCCTTACCGTGCTTTTTGAAAACGGGGCCAATATGGGGGTTTTGGCAATGATGATGGCAAAGGCAGGAAAGTTGCCCTTTTTGCTTCTTTCTATATTCCCTCACGGTGTGCCCGAACTGAGCGGATTTATGATTTCGTGCGGGTCGGGAATGTCGGTAGGATGGGCACTCTTGTGCCCAGGAAACAAAACCCGAATTCAATCGGTGCTAGAAGCTGGAAAGGACGCGGTGCCGATGCTGGCCGCATCCGTGGTTTTGATGTGGATTGCGGCCCCGATCGAAGGCTGGTTTAGCTATGATCCACGCATTCCCCTTGTTGCAAAGGGGGTTTTTGGAGCCGTGGAAGTTGTGGCCTGGGGCCTATTTTGGACGTTCTGCGGCCGCGAGCGTCCTGCTACTGACGCCAAAACCGCTGTCAACCCCCTAGGCTAGGCGGCCAACAAATGTCTTATTAAGACTGCTTCTTCAGCGGGACCACTAATCTCCTCAGCCCACGTAATGACACCACGCCGAACTGCCTTGATTGCAACAAAATTGGGCTAGTCAAGAAAGAATGCGGCCCTATTGGTTAGGGCCAAGGTATTTACCAAGCTTTTTCGATGGGTGTTCTCCATTGTAAGTAATTGTTTGATACTCCCAATCGTTGCCCAAATTCGCTTTCACACTTGCCGGTTCACCATTAGGAAAGTGGCGACGTAAGGCAGCGAGGGCTGCAGGAGGGTTGGCGTCCCAAGTGAAGCTGAGCCAGGCGAAAAACCAGTCATCATTGCCAGGAAGCAAATGATTGTAGACGTAGCGAATACCCCACTTCTTTTCCATGTCAGATAATGTACTGTCACCTATTGATTCATTAAAACGGTACATGGCAAAAACCTCCACTCCCTTTGGACAATCTCCAAAATCAACGACTCTTTCTGATCTTAGCTCAGGTTTATGAATGTTAAGCTCCTTTCTTAGCAAGGCATATTCCCCCAGGTACGTGTGTCCCATGTACGCCGCCGATGCCATCTTCAGGTAGCTGAAACCCATTTGGGTCTTTGTCTTGGGGCTCCCTAAGGCCATCCAGATTGACTTCATATCATCTTGCTTCATAAGATTTTGCATAAGGGTTGTATCCATCCAATACCCGTACCTAGAGTAGGCATAGGGCATTGTGCCCAACTTGGCTAACGTAACCTTCATCAAAAAAGCATCCAATTCTTTGATTTTGCCCTCCCTTTGTAAATCCCTTGCCTTGAGATAATAGGGCAGGAGTTCATGGTCGATGGCGACTTCCCGTCTTCTTGCCCCCGCGTCCAATTGACGTAACATTTCCTTGATGGTCTGAGCGTCCGGATGATAGGGTCCTGTGGCCCGAGGATCGTATGTTGGGCTCTTCTTTTGTTGCTGCTGCCCTCCACTTTCTTGCCCGGCAATTGCGAATGCCACCGAAATTGCGGCCATTACCGCGAAGACGGCACCACGCAGGTGGGGTTGGATTTGCATGAGAGATTGGATTTTACGGTTCGTTTTCATTGCCTTACTGGTTTATATAAGTCCAAGAGGGGAGGTTTATGGGGATGATCGGGTTGGTATCCAGGGCAGAGCCGATGTCTACAGAGGCTCCGATCGGTATCCAAGCCCCGTTCACAAGTTCGGCACCGCCCTTGGCTGTCCACTCAATTTCGGCAATAGGGATCTGGAGTCACAAGGTCCCGCAATAAATTCTTGGATTCAAATCTCAGCATCCCTCCGTTGCATACTGTATGTTACGTGTAAGGATGAATTTTGCTACGTAGCACTCACGGAGACTATGTTTCTTCAAAGCTAAGCCATGAAGCCGTGGCGAGCGCAGGCAATCACCAGCATCAACTGAAGGCCGTTGAACAGGCCGTGACAGATGATTGCCGGCCATAAAGAGCGCGTTTGATAGCACAAAATACAATTGACAACGCCAATCGAGCCAAGGGGAATCCATGAAGGCGGACCGGTCGGATGCCCGGCACCAAAGACAAAGGATGAGGCAAGGATTGCATAAAACAAGGCATTGGGGCCGGAGCCAAACACCTTGCGAAGGGCAGGAGTTAAAGTGCCCCGGAACAGCATTTCTTCAAAGAAAGGAGCCCCTACCGACGCGGTCAAAAATGTGGCAATGATTGCTAGAGGATTACTCCCAACTTCTCCAAGATCCTTTGTGATGGGGTGGGCACTGCCTCCGCTATGAAAAAATGGCGCTAACAAGAAAGTGAGAGATATTTCTAAGGCCAAGGCAACACAAAATCCGCCCAAACCCCAAAAGAATGTCTCTTTGAACTTAGCCGAGGTCAGACCCATTTTAGCCAGAGACAATCTCCTGCCGTAAGGTTTCCAAAAAGTTAAGGCTATTGTGCCAACAAGAATCGCCATCTCAACTAGGCTAGTCAGCAGAAGCTGAGAAGAGGGCCCCTTGCCCACCGATTTTGAATTCATGTTGAGAGCAATTAAAAAACTGACCCCCATGTACATAGCGATCAGCCCGACTGACTGGAGGGCTAACCGATCACCATCGGCTTGGGATGTGGCTTCGGCGGGGTGCTGAAAATTTGGCAGCGCGTCGTGCCCCCGCAAATAAATAAAGACCGGCAGGAGCACTAATCCGCAAAAGAAAACCACCGAATAGAGCCCGATGGGGAAGATTAATCCTGACCCTGATCGAGGTGGCCCCTCAAGGGTCTTTAGCGGCTGTGGTTGATTGAGAAGGATAGACTGGGCCAAGGCTAACGCATACCTTTCGACGAAGTTGGTGGGATGAATTTGGCTAAGCTTTTCGCGCCATTCGGCAGTTGTTAAGCCAGAGCTTGCTACCTGGCTATGATCGGCTTGAAACTTCGACGCGGTGGTTGTCGATCCAGAAACGGCGGAAACAGAAGGATGGGTTTGATTCTTTGCCAGTTTTGGGTTTTGATTCTTTGCAGGTTTTGAGCCCGAGATGATTGGGGTCTTTTGCGCGCTTGAAGAACCTTTGGTTACACCGGTCACGCCTTCATGCCTGTTTTGAGTCCGTACTTCCTGGTTGCTGCCAGGTTTGGGATTGGAATTGGCCGCTTTGACGGCAACGGCTTTCAGACATTGCTGAAGGGCCATGGCAAGTTCGGCTTCGTTAGAGTTTCCTTTTGCCAAAATCTTAAAATCGCTGGCACTTTCATCAAGAGCTTCTTTCGATGGGAGTGAACTTGTATTGGCGAAGAATTCCAGCAAGGACAGCGTGTGATGCGGCAGCGAGGGGTCGGATAAAGACAGTGCCGATCTCGTGACCACCCGTAAAAAAGCGACCTTGGCAGGATCGGCTTGATTCTCGAAATCCACAAGCCCGCTAAGCAAGGGCTTCTCAAAGAAGGTAGGGGACTTGGTGATGATATCTTGAAATTGAACGGCTAAATCTTTAGTCTTTGGCTTGGCTTTGGCATCATGGTTGGATTCCGCAATTCCGTTCGCAACAAGCAAGAAAAGTAGACCGATAAGTGCCGCCCAAATCCAAATTCGGTAGGGGGTGAGGGATTCCGTCGAAGGTTCGCTTGGTAGGGGGCTAGGCTGCACAGGTTATTTAAGATTGGGATTTGAATTTTTTCAAGAATCAATCCCTCAATAGAGTTTGACCGATTGTGAAAAGTTCTGGAGAGCCCAAGCCAAGCGGCTAGACTGAGTTTGGTTCCCGTCCTGATATGCGGGCTGGCTTGCGGGCTGATTTCCAGATTAATTCAGCGGTTCAGACTTGGCAAATCCACCCCAAAGTTGCTAGATTGATCCGAAATTAGGATTCTTGTTTACCAGCCGCGTCCTGCCATTTGCTGAGATTCAGGAAGGGTAGAGCAGTTGATGCCAACCATTGCTTCACCCAAATTCTTACTGATTTCAGCCAATTTCTTAGGCTCATCCTTAAACAGAACCGATTCCACAATCGCCTTGGCTCTTTTGGCAGGATCGCCAGACTTAAAGATTCCCGATCCCACAAAGACGGTTTCTGCACCAAGATGCATCATCATCGCCGCATCTGCAGGGGTGGCAATTCCACCGGCCGAAAAATTGGGCACTGGCAACTTTCCTTTCTGATGAACCTCTAAAAGCAATTCGTAGGGGGCTTGAAGCTCTTTTGCCATTGTGAAGAGTTCATCTTCTCTGGCACTCTGAGCACGCCGGATTTCTTTCATGATCGTTCTCATATGGCGGACAGCCTCAACTACGTCACCGGTTCCTGCTTCACCCTTGGTTCGAATCATGGCAGCACCTTCCGCACACCGCCTTAGGGCTTCTCCTAAATTTCGTGCCCCGCAAACAAATGGGACGGTAAATTGGTGCTTATCGACGTGGTTTTCCTCGTCGGCAGGGGTCAAAACTTCGCTTTCATCAATAAAATCAACTTCCAAAGCTTCTAATATGCGGGCTTCTACAAAATGACCAATTCTGCACTTGGCCATGACGGGAATCGTCACTGCCTGCTGGATTTCTTGGATCATCGCCGGATCGCTCATCCTCGAGACCCCGCCGTCCCTGCGGATATCGGCAGGAACTCGCTCCAGCGCCATCACCGCAACTGCGCCCGCATCTTCTGCAATTTTGGCCTGCTCAACGTTGACAACGTCCATGATCACGCCGCCTTTCAGCATTTCAGCAAGACCTACCTTTTCTCTCCAAGTATTAGGACCCGTCTTGGACTTTCCGTTTAAAACTGTAGCCATTTCTTACAACACTATTCTACCGATTGAGCAATTCTAATCTCAACTGTTTTTTTAACCAACTCCACGACTGTATTCCGCCAGCATCATTCTATGCCACCAACCATTACGAATAATAATGATAAGAGACGAAATTGAAGCCTGCTAATCACACCCCGATGCTTCAGCAATATTTTGAGATGCGAGAACAGCATCCCGAAGCGCTTTTGGCGATGCGGGTGGGTGACTTTTACGAGTTTTATGGCACCGACGCCGAGACGGCAGCAGAAGCCTTAGACATCTCTTTGACCGGCAGAGAGGACGGCCCGAATGGGAGGGTTGCAATGGCAGGTGTGCCCTTTCATAGCGTTGAGAAGTACTTGGCAAAATTGCTTGCCAAGGGCATGAAGGTTGCCTTGTGCGATCAGCTAGAAGATCCGCGACTTGCCAAAAAACTTGTGAAGCGAGGGATCACAAGGGTGTTGACTCCTGGCACGCTGCTGGAAGACTCCATGCTTTCCGGAGCCCAAAACAACTATCTGTGCGCTTGCTCTGAAGTGAAAGACAAGATCGGAATTGCAACTTTAGATGCTGCTACCGGCGAATTCGCTTGCACGGAAATCCAAGGCATCCACCGAATCGAAGCCTTTTCCCAAGAACTTTCAAGGCTTAGGCCGAGCGAGTTGATTTTAGTAGGAGATTTTGATGCGGCGATCGAAGCAGCCCGGTCATTAAGAATTCCCACCACGATGAGGGCCCCCATTCGAATCGAAGATTCAGAGGCAATCTTAAATAATCATTTTGGTAGCTTACATTTGGACGGTTTCGGAATCGCCGCCAAAAAGGCGGCCATTTCCGCAGCGGCTGCCATCTTCAACTACGCCAAACATGTTCAGTTAGAGCTTAAACACGTTCAGTCCATCCAAGTTTACGACCTCGACTCTTGTATGAAGATGGACGCCGCAACCAGAAGGGCTTTAGACCTCACGAAGACCTTTAGCGAGGGCGAAAGTGGAAATGATTTCACCTTGCTCAAGGTTCTAGATTCAACCCTAACCGCGATGGGCAAAAGAACCCTCTCCAAATGGATCGAACAGCCACTTTTGGACCGGCAAAAAATCGAAGAGCGGCTGGACGCGGTGGAAAGGTTTCTAAAGCATCCTGCCGCCAGAGAAGGTTTGCGGTCCAAACTGAAGGGGCTAGGCGATCTTGAAAGACCGCTTTCCAGATGCTGCACCGGCTCGGCAAGTCCCCTTGATCTTGCCGCGATACGGCGAATCTTGCTGGCGATGCCAGGCATCGATGACGCCCTAAGACTGGTCAGCTTAGGCACCATTCAACAGCTGAGAGAAAGAATCGGAAACCATCGAGACCTTGCCCTCAAACTCAAAGCTGGGCTTGCCGAAAATCCAAGCGCTAACCTGAGAGAAGGAAATGTCATCCGCCCTGGGTTTGACGAAACCTTAGATCAAACAAGAAGAATTAGTTTAGATGCCAAAGAGTTTATGGCTGCTTTAGAGACAAAAGAGCGGGCCGAAACGGGAATCTCTAGCCTAAAAATAGGATTTAACAACGTCTTTGGCTATTACTTAGAAACGCCCAAACGGTTTGTTGACCAGGTTCCCAACCACTACGTGCGAAAGCAAACCACCGCAACCAGCGAGCGGTACATCACTGCCGAACTCAAAGAGCAAGAGTCCATCGTCTTGAATGCGGCAGATCGGGCCCTTGCCATGGAAGTTGAGCTTTTTCAGGGATTGAGAGACGAAATTGCAAGCGAGGTTGCCGTGCTTCAGACAACCGCCCACGCCATCGGGGAACTTGATGTGTTGTGCAGTTTTGCAGAAACCGCCGTTCAGCGACTCTTTACCAAACCAGAGATTGTTGATGAGGATTGCCTAGAACTCGATCAGGCTAGGCATCCGGTTGTGGAGGCCGCGTCTCAATCCTTTATCCCCAATGACCTTTGTCTGGGTGCGATGAATCCAGAAGATGGAGAATCTGCGGCAAGGGCCATTGTTCTGACCGGCCCTAATATGGCGGGAAAATCGACATACTTACGGCAAGTTGCCTTATGTGTGATCATGGCTCAGATGGGCTCATTTGTACCTGCGAACCGGTGCAAATTGGGGCTCTGCGATCGGATTTTTGCCCGTATTGGTGCCCGTGATGAATTGGCAGCCGGGCAAAGCACCTTTATGGTCGAAATGCTAGAATCGGCCAATATCCTCAACAATGCCACCGATCGGTCCTTGGTCATTTTGGATGAGATTGGCAGAGGCACTGCTACATATGATGGGCTTGCGATTGCCTGGGCAATGATGGAGCAGCTTGTTGCAATTGGGTCCAAAACTCTGTTTGCAACCCACTATCACCAGCTAAACGAACTTGCCAAAAGCGCGGCAACCGTCCGAAATTTTCGAGTCTCGGTGGAAGAAGTTGGAGAAAAGGTGATATGGACTCACCAAGTTGTGCCTGGAGGGGCTGACCGCAGTTACGGCATTCAGGTGGCTCAAATGGCGGGAGTGCCTAAAGATGTTCTTGCCCGTGCCGGGGAAATTTTGACGAGCCTCGAAGGCTCGGAACCGTCAACCCCCACTGTGGTTCCTCAGCATAGAAAAATGCAGTACAGTTTGTTCGAAATGCAGCCCAGTGCAGTTGAAAAAGCGATTCAGGGCCTCGATATCAACCGTCTGTCTCCGATGGAGGCGTTGGAAATCCTAGACCGGCTTCAGCGCCAAATTCGCACAGAGGATTAAAACGGGGTCCAGAAAATCAAGAATGGCACCAAGCCTAAACTTAGCGCCATTCTATCCTTTGGTATTTACCTGGGTGGATTAAAACTTGTAGCCTAGGTAAATTCCAAGTGCGTTGGTGTGGTAGCTTTGGTCACCAGAACTTAGGTACAGAGTGGCCTCTGTAAAAATGTTGGGGCCAAGGGTCACGCCAATTCCGCCTCTTAGACCAAGAACCGTCTTTGAGGTGTAAATGTTGTCAAAGAAGGCACCGGCGCCGATAAACCCGTAGGTTGAATAGCCCTGCACTCGGTTGGATAGCGGAAAGCGGAAGTCCAAGCAAACAGGGAACACGTTTCCGCCGCCTGTGTTTGTTGTGTGGGTCAACCAATCAAACGAAACGTAGGTTGTGATTCCGTTAAGGTATTGAGTTGGGAAGATGTAATCTGCCCCGAGTCCAAACCAGAAGTTTGAAATATTCCTCATGGTGGTGTCTAGTCCAAAGACTCCACCAGCTCTAAAGTCGAAATTGTTTGGGTACACCTTCCCCAAGCTATTTTGGTATTGGGCACTGGCAATTGCCGACATGCCAAAAGCCGCCGCGATGGCGGACGCAAAAAGAATTTTCTTCATCCTTGTCTCTCTGTCTTCAGCCGGTTTGGTCTCCCTCCCCCAACCTTAGCCTATTTTAGCCGGAACTGCAAAAATTGTGTTGCCTTGCCTGCCTTTGAAGCTAAAATTTCCTTAATTTTAGGGATGATTCGCCATCGAGATCGGTTTTCCGGCCTGAATGTCGGCAAGTTCTTCCTTGGCTTTTTTGGAATAGTCGGTCTTGGGATCAAGGAGAACTAGCTTCTCAAACGCGGCTTTGGCTTTTGGAATTTGGCCCAGCTTATAGTAAGCAACTCCAAGTTCTCCGTAGGTTTCACCGCGCACGTGTACGGAGAGTTTCATGATCTTTTTGGGCCCCATGGAGTGGATCAGTTTCAGGCAGTCAGCTTTGAGCTCTTCCCAAGCCGAGTTTGGCACAAGAATCGCGGGCAGATACTGACCCTGAATGTACAATGTTGCGGCTTGCATCATATAAATTTCGGGGTCATTGGGCTGAAGTCTTACCGCTTTGTCCATCTGCTTTCGGCTCAAAATTGCCAACTTTTTAGCTTCTGGCATCTTGCCCTTTAACACATTCAGCTCGGCCTTGATTGTGTTTCCATTGCCAAGCCATACAAGGGCTCTTGCATCGTTTGGATTCTTCTTGACCATAGCCGAAAGCTGGTTATAAGCATGATTAAAGGTTTTGAAGTCTCCTTGAAAGACGGCAAAAAACTCTTTTCGATATTTGGTGATGAAGGGATCTTCTTTATATACCGAAGGATCGGTGTTGTGATAACTTGCTTTTGGCCACACAAACTGAGCGTGGGCCTGATTGGCTAGTCCAACCCCGATCAGGCAACCCATCATCAACACTCCTAACTTGAAAAACCTTGGAAATACCCACTTTTGAACGCTTTTCATCACTTCTCTAGCCGCCTACTCAATTTCATTCTACGAGAAAAATCAACTTGCTCCTTGCGAAGCGGCAAAGAAATTGAAAAGCCAAGGAAAGGCTAACTGCCCTAGGCATCAGTCATCAATCTGCCTAAAATCGCGTTGCAGGTGAGCTAGACCCGAACTGCATTTGCTTAAAGATGCTAAAATAGTTTTGTCTAAGGCACCAAGACGGTGCCATGGCAAACAACTCAGATTTATGGCAATTGATACCAGTGATTTCAAGAATGGAATGCACTTTTACATGGATGGAGACGTGTACACCATCATTGAATTTCAGCATGTCAAGCCTGGAAAAGGCGGGGCATTTGTCCGAACACGTTTAAGAAAAATTAAGTCGGGCCAAACCCTCGAAAAAACTTTCCGAGCCGGAGAAAGAGTGGAACCGGCATTTGTGGAAAAGTTAAAGCTGCAGTTTTTGAATAAGCAGCGAAATGAAGCGATTTTGATGGACTTGGAAACCTACGAGCAAAATCCAGTCCCCATGGACATGCTGGGAGACCAAGCCAAGTACCTCAAAGAAGATTCTGAAGTCACCGCCCTTGTTGCAGATGGCGAAACCCTAGGTTACGAACTGCCTAATTTTGTTGAACTCGAAGTTATTGAAACGGACCCCGGATTCAAAGGCGATACGGTGAGTGGAAGCACAAAACCAGCCAAGTTGGAAACCGGTGCCTCGGTTCAAGTGCCATTTCATATCGAAGTTGGCGATGTGGTGAAGGTGGATACCCGAACCGATTCGTACCTCGAACGCGTCAAAAAATAGCCTAACAAGATGCAGAAACTCAACCGTTTGCTTCCCGAGGCATCACCTAATGAGTTACGACAATAAGTCTGCATCAAATCGAGATCTCACCGATACCTTTTTCGACTTCCTAGCTTGGGTCGCAAGGGCTTTGGTCTGGCTAGGGCTAGGCGCCTTCCTGGTAGGGCTCGGGTTCATGATGTTCTACGTCTTTGGCCCTAATTTAACCGATCCGGGAAAGATTCAGCAAGCCACCAACAATATCCTGATTCTAAGCAAAGTTCTGGATGCTGGCGTTCTTGGCCTCTCAGTCGGTCTTGGCTACCTTTACTTTGGTGAGGAAACCTTAGGCCCTCTGATCTTAGTGGGCAGCGCCGCTCTTTACTTTGCCCCACTTGCCTTGCCAAGCGTGGCTGGAACTCAGTCGTCTGCTGGCACTGCTGCATTGGGGGCAATCCAAAGCGCGGGAGTGCTGGGAGGAGTGGTTGGCATTATTATCGTCCTTCTCAGCGTTATCGTTGCGGTTCGAGAAAGGGCAACCCTTGGCGCAAAGAAAGACACTCTTAAGCTGGGCAAGGATGTCAAGGCCGAAAAAACCCAAAATGTGCTTCTTGGCAGCTGCTGGCAATTGCCATTTTGCAGAAAGTTTGTCCGCGATCGGTGCCCAATTTACCACTCAAAACGAACATGCTGGAGGGAGCTTGTTGGCTGCATGTGCGAAGAAGAAATCATCATGAATGCGATGCAGAACAAGCCAGTTGCCAAGAATGATCTTGTGGCTGCCTCGGCAATGATTCCCCGCAATCACAAGCTAACAGACGCCCAAAAGCGAACGCGATGCAAAAGCTGCGTCATCTACAATGAGCACTTGCGGCACAAGTACCGAGTCACGGTTCCAGCCATTATTGGAACGTACATCTTGCTGTATTTGCTTCTTAGAAGCCCACTATCCACCGAGTTCACGGGTTTGATCACTTCGACCGGCAGGCTGATTGGCAGCTTTACCATGACGGGGAGCGGCCACAAGGTTGCGGCCCCACCGGTTTGGCTTCCTGAAATCCTAACCGCGGTGATCTTTGTTTTGGCTTTGAGCTACACGCTCAAGATTGTGGAATACCTGTACTTCAACCTCAAGATTTAGTTGATTGGTCTCAATGGCATCTAGCTTGGTTCGAGAGGCAATGGTAGAACTTGATGGAGCCCACCTTGAAGGAGGAGGAGCGCTGATCAGAACCGCATTGCAGATGGCTGCCCTCACCCAGCTGCCGGTCCGCATCAGGCAAGTTCGAGGCGGCACAAACCATCCGGGACTAGATTTAGAAGATATTCAAATCGTCAAGCTTCTTGCCAAGTCTTGCCAAGCCGAACTTGAAGGGTCAGAAATCTCATCCCACGAGCTAACTTTTGTGCCAAAAAGGCGGTTGATGCCTCTAGCCGACGCACGAGAACCCTCCAAAAAAACATCAAGAGGGGCGAATGCGCTTATCGTTTTGGCGACAGTTCTACCCGTCCTAGCAAGGTCAGGGGGATTTTGTGAAGTTGAAACGGAGGGCGAAACGTTTGGGCCCAACACGCTTACCTTTGATTACCTCAATCAAGTTGGGTTGCCAGCCCTTAGAAAAATGGGCATTTATTGTTGGCTCGATCAGCTGGTTGCGGGATTTGGCCGAGAAAACTACGGCAAGGTTTCGATGGAGGTCGAACCAAGCCAGATCGAAGGAATCGAATGGTTGGATCGGGGCAGAATGGTTGGCTGCCATGCCATGATCACCACCAGCGAACTGCCGACTCATGTCTACGCCAGAGGCAAGCAGCATCTCGAAAATCTGTCTCACTATGCAGGAGTTCCAATTCGAATCAACCATGCCGAAGTCAAGGGGTCTTCCCCTGGTGCAGCAGTGACCTTATGGGCAGAATTTGAAAGAGGGATGGGCGGAGTTGTTCAGATGGGAAGCCGTGGCTTAAGAATCGAAACCGTAGCCCAGGCTGCCTTTGAGGGGATTTCTGAATTTTTGTCCTCTGACGCAACCGTTGACAACCACCTGTGTGATCTCATCTTGGCTCCTGCCGTATTTGCCAATGGCCCGACCACATTTAAAGTCCACCGCCTGACCAAGCGTCTGCTCACTATTGTTTGGGTAGTTAAGCAGTTTTTACCGATTCACTTAACCGTGTTAGGTGAAGAAGGTCAACCGGGCACCATCAAAATTCGCCCTTCTTAGAGCCTTTCCTTCTTTCGGATTTCACCCAAATTTAGGCTGAGAGTTCTGGACTAGCCCGCAATCTTGAGGTTCAAAAGCAAACAAAATTACCGTTGAATTGCGTCATTCTGTACACTGAAGGAGTTTCCCCCCAAACGCCAATGAAGTATCGAACTTTTTTATTTGCCGCAATGCTAGGCATTGCGGCCGTCAGCCGCGCCACAGTGCTGACCTTAAACACCGCACTTTTTAACAAGGGCCCCCTGACAAGGGCAGAAGTTGTCGCAGCCGCGGATGCTGAGGTCACTACATTTGAAAATAATGCCTACAAACTCTCTCAAAATGCCATCGAGCTAAGGCAAAAGCTGGGTTTGTGGAAGAAAGGCATTCCGTTTTCGTTGCCAGTTGTGGTTCGGCTTTCTTCAAAAACTGGCGGAACGGGGGCTGGGTTTGGCACCGGGGGAGGGTTCAACCATTACTCAGCCGGACCAGGTGGTTTTGGCGGAGGGCCAGGCGGAGGGCCGAGGCAACTCACAAGCGGACCGCTCACTTTGCAATTTGATTCTTCGGGATCGGAGGCGTTCCCAGTTGCCTATCAGCAGCTTTTACAAAGCGTTTTTAACCAAGCCGAACCGACACTCAACCTGCTTTTTGGAAACCCAGCGGTGGGAGGGGTTGTGCATGTTGCCAACTTTGACAGCACAATTGGAGACCGTCAGGCTGTAGCTGGCGGATACTATCTGCCCAATAACGGGGCAGGAATGCCGGAGATTCGATTTCCAGTTTACAACGCCAATGAAACGGCGGCCGTCAACTTTATCCATTGCCTGCTCCTTGCTTATTTGGGCCCCGATGGATACTCATCCGATTCTTTTGAAGAGGGGTTGGTTAGGGCGGTGACGATGAAAGTGGTGCGAACCGCAGGTGCCATGCCATCCAACCTCGATCCCACCGCAATGGAAAACGTTTTAGAGGCAGATTATGACGTGCTTGGATTTTATGATTGGGATAATCAAAGAGCCCTAAGCGCGGCTTCGTTTATTGCCCCCAACTTGATTTCTACCCCTTTGCCAGCAAGCGGAGGAACAGGGCTATTTTTGGATCGGTACATCATGGCCGGCTCGGCGTGGGCAAAAGTTCTTACCGAATACCCAACTTTTGCCGCCAACCTCAATCAACAAATCTATGCCAATCCATCGCTGGGCAGCAATATCCCCGGACTTGTCAGTGCCGCTCAGACCATCTTAAACACCAGCCGCCCTTCTGCCCCAACCGTGGAGGGCTATCCATTTGTCAATTGGTACGATCGGCAATTTGTTTTACAGCCGACTTCCGTTTTTGGGACAAGGCTATTTTCTCAGGTCTTGCCAATTAGCCCCACAACCGGAGACTTTGCGGTTTTTGACATCGCGGCAACCCTCTTCTCTACTGATTCAAGCGGCAACGAGAAGCTCCTGAGTTCCGTTACGGGATATCCGATATTTTGGGATGATCAGTACCAACGCTTTACAACCAGCGCCCAAGATGCCCAGATGGCATTTAACAACGGAGATGCCAACGTTGAACCGAATTTGCCCGATCTCTATGCTGGCCAAGAGTATCGTGCCACTCTGGACGTCCCCGTCCTTGATCAGGTGGCAAGGGTGATGGTGCCTGCCGATGGAGCTTATACATCATCTGGCACAGGCAATGACTTTTACGGGACAACCGCAGGAGTGACCCTCAACACCGGTGACACATTAAACGTGACGGTTTCGGTTGGTGGAACCCAAATTGCTTCCTTTCCGGTGGTCAACGATGCTTTTGGCGGCACGATTGGATCGCTGAACGGTTACGACACGGGAGGACTGCAAATCACAGTTTCGTTGGTTCAACAGTCGGGAACCACAAATACCACGCTGTTGACAAGAACAATTGATAAACCCGGACCTGGGGCGCTTGCCGTCAATATGTTTGTCAATTCAGAACAAACCTATTCCTACCCGAATGGACTTCCGGGTGGGATTTCCATGGTTGGGATTCCTGATGACCCTTACACCAGCGATGTAGCCGCCATTTTAGGAACGCCGGCCAATGACACGCTGGTTGCGCGGTATGATCCTTCCACCGTCAACTACGATTTCTACCCAGATGTGGAGCCTTTTGAAGCTGGTCACAGTTATTTTGTCAACCTAAACACGTCGATCCCTAACTTTGCCCTTTCCGGCAGAGAGCAAAGCGGCACCTCGCGCTGTGTTGCATTAAAACCGGGTTGGAATATGGTGAGCTTGCCTCTTCTGCAATCCCTGCAAACCACTAGCGTTCGCGTGGTCCATGCCACCGATTTTCCGGTTGACTTCGCAACCGCAGAAGGAACTTTGATTGGCAAGGATTTCTTCTTCTTTGCTCCTGGAGCCAACGACCCGATCGCGGGAACCCCACAAGGCGGCACATTCAAACCTTCCACGACCTTTGACCCAGGAGTTGGATACTTTATAGAAGATCTTGCCCCAGAAGGGGTTACGTTGGTTTTTGATCCTGGCAACACCGCCAACATTGCTCATCCGCTGGCATCGCAACCCTCTGGCTGGGAAATGAAGGCGATTTTTACGACCGCCGACGGCCATTCCACAGAGGATATTTTGGGAGGGCTGATCGGAGCCACTGATGTTTACAACAGCAGCTTTGATACCCCGTTGCCACCCGTCCTGGGAGTTGGCTTGCAAGCCGCTTCGCTCAACGGACCTACTCGACTGTTTCGTGATGAAAGATCGTATGGCAAGTGGCAAAACTTCACCATTCAGGTGCAGGGACTTCCGGTTGGAAAACAGTTCACGCTTTCGTTTGCTAGAGATCAGGGCATCATTCGGTACTTTACGGTCACCAACAATCAAACTGGTCAGATTCAAACCTGCTTTATCAATTCTCAACTCACTTTTACGGCAACCGCCGCAACCGAGACATTTACCATAAGGGCGATAGGATTTTGAAATACAAAACAATCTTAACTGTTTGCGGTCTGATCGCGGCCACAATTCTCCTGTCACTGGGATTGGTTGCCTGCGGGGGCGGAGGGTCTGGGTCTTCAGGCAGCATTACGGTTACTGGCATCGTCTTGGATGTGGAAACAGGCGCGCCAACGAATCCTCAAAGCAGCGTGCAGGCTGGCAGCCTCAGCACGCTAACCTCGGCGGTTGATGGATCGTTTAGCCTCAATGTGCCTTCCGGCACGTCGAGCTTATCGGTGGATACAAATGGGCCAGACGGGGTCTTTACCTTTGCGATCCCCCCTGCCACCGCTACCGAAGACGTTGGCGATCTCTATGTGGGTCCCAATAAAGTCACCGTAACCGGCACCGTGGTTGATGCTTCCAATAACAATCCCGTTCAGGGAGCGACGATTGATTTTGCGGGAGTCCTTGGCACAACCAACGCAAGCGGAAATTTTTCTCTAGCCAATGTTGCCTATCCCAATTCGTCTTTTGCCGCTTTTCAGGGCATAGTTGGCTCGGTACGAGATCCCAACTATTTTGCGGGAACATTTAACTTAAGCAATGCAACTTTGACGGGAGGATCCATTGATGCAGGAACCATTCTTTTAACGCCTTTGAGCAGCACCACGCCTCCGCCTCCCCCAGGTGATCTTTATGGAACGGTGACTCCTGCCGCTTTAGGTGCCAATTCTACGGTCACGGTTTCTCAAAACGGAACTCCATTCCGGCAAACTGCGGCAGATAATACGGGATCGTACTCATTTTGGCTGCCACCAGGAACCTATTCCATTTCGGCGGTCAATGGAACTCACTCGTCTACTCCGGTAAACGTGACGATAGCCTCGACTACCGATATTCATCAGCTAAACCTAACGATTAACTGATCCAGACGGGGTTGCCTCCTGAACACCTCAGCCAGAGGCAGCCCAAAAATCTTGACTTCCCTTTGAGCAAGCCGGACCCTGCCTTTCGGCTGGGCCAGCAAAAACCGAAACTAATACCAGCAAGGAAAGAACCCATTTCCTCCGAACTACATTAAGGGGATAGAAATCTTATTGGGAATGATTCCCATCTGATGGAGAGCCTCCAGCAAGGAAGCAGGGTATTGAGCAGCAACTACGGACAGGGTTCTAGAGTTTCATTAGGGTTCCGACAACAGCAAAAGCACCAGCTAAAGCAAAAACTAAGCATTGATCCTAGGGTGGTGATGCAAGGCAAACTTTTAGAGCTGAACCAAGCCGAGCTTGACGCTGCAGTTGATGCAGAAATGTTGGAGAATCCAGCCCTGATCCGCCTTGACGATCCTGAGCCCATAACTCAAGAGGAAGTGCTTAAGAAAATTGCGCCTCAAGAGTTGGCGCCAAGTGGAGACTGGCACGAAGGCAAGCGTTCTTTGCCTTCCGACGATCCCACAAGCTGGGTTGAACTTGCTTCCAGCCAAACAACCCTTTGCGAGCATCTCATGGCTTCGCTGCTACCTCGGCTTCCAGAAGAACTGCGTCGAGCTGGCCAGTGGGCTATTCACTCTCTCGATGAACGAGGCTATCTTGACATCTCGGTAGAAGAGCTCGCTTATGAGTCCGGCTGCAGCCTCGAGGAGGCTGCAGCCGTGATTCTTGCTCTGCAAGAATGCGAGCCGCCTGGGATTGGAGCTTCGACCCTCCGTGAATGCCTGATGCTGCAGCTTAAAGGCAATGATTCGGTAACCCAGATGGCAAAGCAGATTTTAGAGGAAGGCTGGGAAGAATTCATTGCGGGAAGGCACCTGAAACTTTCTAGAAAATTCGGAGCCGTCTTGCCCCTCATCAAAAGGGCCTGTTCTCGTATCAAGAACCTGTCACCATTCCCCGCCGAAACCTTTAATTCTTGTTATAGCATCCAAGAATCCGCAGTTCCGGTTGCCGCCGATTTGCAGATTCAGCGCAGTGAAACCGGCTGGAAGATTACGGTACAAGGCGTTAGCGCCGATTCTCTTGGAATCGAACATTTTTACCGCAAGAAATCAAACGAAATCAAGGCTCGAAGCGAGCATTCTCGGTTCTATGAGTGCGCAGAATCCAAACACATCCTCATGTACGTGAAGCGAGCCAGCGAGTTTATCGAAGGGGTTCAGGTTCGCCATAAGACAATGCATCTTATCGGCGCATATTTAGCGCAAGAGCAAACCGGCTTTTTAACAACCGGCTCTTACCGATTTTTGCGCAGCCTTACCCGTTCCAAAATGGCAAAAGATTTGGGCCTTCATGAGAGCACGGTTAGCCGCGCTACTGCTGGCAAACATATTCAGATGCCAAGCGGCGAAGTGGTCTCTTTCGAGGTCTTCTTCAAGCCAGCCTTGAAAGTTCAGAAGATGATCGAAGAAATCTTGGCGTCAGAAAACCCATCAAACCCCCTTTCTGATGAGGCGATTGCCCTGAAGCTGGCAGAATTAGACATCAAAGTGGCAAGAAGGACGGTACACAAGTACCGAGACCTTGCTCGCTTAAGCTCTTCAAGAAGACGCCGGGCTGCTTAAACAGTTTCAAGAGGCGCGGAGCCACTTAACCAAGCCTGCCCCTCCCTAAGTTCTTAGGTTTGACCACCGAAGCCTTTTAGGCTCGGCGGGCAAGAACATAGTCGGCAACTGCAACCAAGATGTCTTTATAGCTAGAAGAAGGCAAGGGCTCAAGTGCGCATTTTCCAAGTTCAACTTCTTTGATCGCAAATTCTTCGACCTCCGAAAAAGCGCCTCTCGTTTCCATCCAGCCACAGATCATCCTCATCTCATCATCACTCACACCATTGCCAAATCGAGACCGAAGGACCCTTTCTTCTTCTTCCGAAAGGTGTTTCTTAAGCCTAATGAGGGGCAAAGTTGCCTGCCCATCCCGAAAGTCAATGGAACTGGTTTTGCCGGTTTCTGAACCCTTTCCTCGGTAATCCAAAATATCGTCTGCAATCTGAAAAGCAAGGCCAATGTGCTCGCCGTAGGCTCGCAGTGCGGACCGTATTTCAGGACTTGCGTCGGCAAGCTGCCCTCCTACTTCACAGCAGGCACGGATAAAGCTAGCGGTTTTGAGGTTTAGGATATCCAAGTGTTCAAGCTCGGTGAGATCAAAATTGCCACGAGCTTCTAGCTCTCTCACTTCGCCTTCCGCAACTTCCACCGCTGCCTCCGAGACGGTGCGAGTGACAGCAACATCACCATCTTGGGCCATGACCGCCATTGCTTTGGCAAGGAGAACATCACCGCTGAGAACGCTTTGGGTGATGCCATAGACTTGATGAGCCGTAGGCTGGCCCCGCCTTGTCACCGATTCGTCAATCACATCGTCATGAATCAAAGTTGCCATGTGGATCATCTCCATCACCGCTCCATAAAGATGAGTTCGTTTGATTTCCAAAGGATTTCCCACCGCATGGGCAGCCACAATGGTAAAGGCAGGCCGAAGCCTTTTTCCACCTGCACGCAGGGTGTGTCTTCCAACCCCTGCCACTAGCGAAACCGGCGAGGAAACCAACCCTGCCAGTTCCCGTTCTACGGCATCAATTTGGCTGTTCATCCAATCCAGCAGTTGTGGATCGATTTGGGCTAGTCCCAAGTTTTGTAAGCTTGTCATGGCTTTTCTCCGGTATGGAGGCAAATGTTTCCCATCATAAAGTCTCTTGTTTGTATCTTGATAAATCCAGCGTCTTTCATGGACTGGCAGAGTTGATCGCGGCTCCAGAAAGCAGCTGCGCTTTGGGGCAGGTAGGTGTAGGCATGCTTGGCGCCAAATTTGCGCCCCAGCAAAGGAAGGAGATTCCCTAAAACAATTTGGCTTAGCTTTGCAAGCCATTTTTGTTTAGGGAGGGCCATGTCGAGAGAAGCAAATCTTCCCCCTGGCTTAAGAACTCTGAAAATCTCTTGGTGGGCTAGGTCGTAATCCGACAAGTTTCTAATCCCCCACCCCACCGAAACCGCATCCACTGATTCACTTTTCAAAGGGATTTCAAGGGCGTCGGCAAGGGCAAACTGGGCCCCGGGCTGCTTGGCATGGGCTTTAGAGATCATTGGCTGGCAAAAATCGAACCCCACAACACTTCCGGTATCTCCGACCTTGGATTGCAGCAAGGAAAGAAATTCTCCGGTCCCGCAGCAAAGGTCAAGCGCCTTGTCACCCTCTTGAAGTTGCAGGGTATTCACCGCTATCTTTCGCCACCTTTTGTCTTGGTTCAGAGACATCAACTGGTTGAGCCTATCGTATTGGTCAGAGATGCCAGAGAACATCTCTTGCACCAGCCGTCTCTTTTCTTTCCCTCGGTTAAAGAGGTCTTGATGGAGAGAATCTGGCATGTCTACGGTGGCTCCTTTCATTAATGTCGTAAATTTCAATAACTATTGAAATCTACTCTACCCGAATTGTAGTTGTTGCACAGAAAAGCAAACCTCTTCCACTTTTTAAGATGGAATTTTTTGTTTGCAGGCTCATCGTTTGGTTCCTTTGGAGCCAACGTTTAGTAGAAAATTGGCAAAAAGAGAATTCCGAGATGCCCAATTTTGGGACAAAGATGGAAAATAGAGCCACTTCATTCCATAATAAAGCGCTATGCGCAAGCTTTGGGGAGGGGTTTTTCAATCGGGGACATCGAGTTTGGCGGACCGATTTGGCCAATCTATCGAGACCGATTTGCAATTTTGGCAAGAAGATATTGCCGCTAGCGTAGCCCACGTTCACATGCTTGCCAAAACCGGCATTCTAACCGCCGGCGAAGCAAAAAAAATTGAAAAAGGGCTAGAGCAAATCCATGAAGAAGGGCCCGAAAAGCTCCCTCGAGACGTAGAAGACATCCACACTGCGGTGGAATCTAGGCTTGCGGAGCTCATTGGTGAAACTGCGTTAAAGCTGCACACGGGCAGAAGCCGGAACGATCAAGTTGCCACCGATGCGCGGCTCTATTTTCACAACAACCTGTTGCATGTCCTTGATCGCATCAAGGCCCTCCAAGCCGAGATTGTCAGTCAGGCCGACCTGCATCTTGATGACTTAATGCCCGGATACACCCACGGTCAGCATGCTCAGCCGATCACTCTGGGATATTGGATGCTGGCCCACTTTTGGCCCTTGCAGCGAAACGGCTGGAGATTGGAAAAGGCAGCCGCCCTATCCAACTACAGCCCCCTTGGTTCAGCGGCTTTAGCTGGGACCAGCTTGCCAATTGATCGGTTTCTAACCAGCCGAGAGCTGGGTTTCTCGGCTCCTATTCCAAGCGCGTTGGATGCCACCAGTGACCGAAGCTGGGTTCTGGATGGCCTCCATTGCCTTGCCCTTTGCATGATCGACCTCAGCCGGTTGTGCCAGGAGCTAGCCTTGTTTTCTGGTCATGAATATGGCTTTGTAAAACTCAGTGATGAAGTCACAACCGGAAGCAGCATCATGCCCCAGAAAAGAAATCCTGATTTTGCAGAGTTGATCCGGGGCCGGACTTCTCAAGCGATTTCCTACTGGGTTAACGTGGCTTCCATGATGAAAGGGCTACCGCTTGGCTACAATCGAGACACTCAGGACGATAAACCACCCCTATTTGCGAGTTTAGAGTTGGTTGAAGACTCTTTAAACCTTTGCACCCAGATGCTGGCAGGCTGTGACTGGCAAGCCGAAAAAATGAAAGCCGCAGTTCACGGAGATTTTTCTACGGCAACCGATTTAGCGGATGGAATGGCAATGGCAGGAATTCCGTTTAGAAAGGCCCACGAGCTCACCGGAAGAGTGGTGAAGGCACTCATCAATGAAGGCAAAACTCTAGAGGATTTAGATTCAGAATCCTTGCAAAGACTGGTTCCAGAAGCGCCTGCGTCGGCCCTAAAAAACTTGCTCCCCGAAGATTCGGTTAAGGCAAGAGAGTCGTACGGTGGGCCTGGTCCAAAAGCGATCAAAGAGCAGCTGATTCATGCTCAGCAGCTGCTGAAAATGGCAGGGTTTGCCCAGGTTCTGTAGAGGTCAAAAGGTAACCTAAAATACAGTGGGAAGGGTCATTACCGTCGCTGAATTAAGAAAGCGATATGTTGAATTTTTTGAATCCAAGGGGCATAAGCCGTTTGCATCTGGCTCCCTCATTCCCTACGATGTGACCGGCAAACTCGATGAATCTTTGCTGTTCAACGGGGCAGGAATGATCCAGTTCAAACCCTACTTTTTAGGCACCGCCCAGCCTGAACACAAAAGATTAGTGACGGTGCAAAAGTGCCTGCGCACAGGAGATATTGAAGAAGTTGGTGATGATTCTCACCTGACCTTCTTTGAAATGCTGGGCAATTTTAGCTTTGGTGACTACTTTAAGCGCGAAGCCATTGACCTTTCTTGGGAGTTTCTCACCAGCGAATTGTGGCTGAACCTTGAGCCGCATCGGCTTGCCTTTACCGTGTTTCAAGAGGATTCCGAGGCAGAAACCCAGTGGCACCACCATTTAAATCAGCTTGGAATCAACGGGGTTGGACGGGTATTTAGGCTTGGAGAAGAAAGCAACTATTGGCCGGCTAACTCCTTCACTTTTGGCCCTCCCGGTCCGTGCGGGCCGAACAGTGAAATGTTTTATTGGGTCCCTCAGAATGAACCGGCGCCTGACCCTGCCACCTACCAAGTTCATAACTTCCTTGCCGATGAGAAAGCTGGCAAATGGTTGGAGATTTGGAACGACGTTTTTATCAGCTTTGATTGGAAGGGAAAGCTAAAGGACCCATCAAAGCCGGCTTTGGGATATCAAAAATCGGGGCTAGACAATCTGCCCTTTCCTTCAATTGATACAGGAATGGGTCTGGAAAGAACCGCAGCCGTGCTATCGGGCCTCAATTCCGTCTTCCAAACCGATGCCTTCGAGCAGATTCTTGCCGCAATCGAATTCCTGACTCCACAAGAAGTGGATTTTAGCCATGCCGATGCGATTCGCGCCAAACGGATCATTGCCGACCATGTTCGGGCAATGACAGTAGCGATTGCAGATGGCGTTTTGCCATCCAACACCGGTCGAGGATACGTCTTGCGGCGGCTGATCCGACGGGCAGTACTTCAAGGATTTAAGACCCTTAAAATGAAGGAAGGATTTCTGCCCTTTCTTAGCGAAGCGGCGATGGGTGTGGCGCCGAAGCCTCACGGATCAAGTTCAGATTCGGCCCCCTATTGCTATCAAAATGAATCAAAGCGGGTTGGGTTTACCCATCTCAGCAGCCTTGGCAACGCGTATGATGAGATCCTCGATTCTCAAGCCACCTTGCTTCAGGTTTTAAAGAATGAAGAGCATTTGTTCCGGCGCACCTTAGAGCATGGAATTACCAAGTTAGAAGGGCTGCTGGCTGGCCCTCCTAATACGCTGAGCGGCGAAGAGGCCTTTAAGTTGTATGACACGTTTGGGTTTCCCCTTGAAATCACCCTTGAAGTTGCCAGCGAAGCGGGATGGGGCGTGGATATAGACGGCTTTGAAGAGACAATGAAAAGGGCTCAGGAAAGGTCGCGTGCTGGCCAAGAGCGAGACACGGTCTACGGAAACGTGGGTGCTCAGTCTCGGCCTGCGACCGTGTTTGTTGGCTACCAAGAGAAGGAAGAAGACAGTCTTGTGGTGGATATTGAAACCACGGATGCGGGCAAGGCAATCCTGTTAGACAAAACTCCGTTTTATGCAGCTTCCGGCGGTCAAATTGGAGATAAAGGAACTTTGTCTAAAACAGCACCAGACGGCAAAACCCACGTGATTGATGTGCTGGATACCACCAAATCGGCAGGAACCTATTTTCACCAAGTGGAAGCTGGAGCCGATCTTCAGGTCGGAGACCGAGTTGTTGCAAGGATTGATGAAAGATTGCGGGCAAAAATACAGCGTAACCACACTGCAACTCACTTGCTGCATGCTGCACTCCACAAGGTTGTCGGACGTCATGCAACTCAGGCCGGAAGCTACGTTGGCCCCGATCGTTTAAGGTTCGATTTCACCCACAGCGCTCCTGTCGGCTCCGGAGAATTGAAGGAAATTGAAGCAATTGTCACCACAAAAATCTTGGAAAATCTAGACGTCATCACCTATGCCGATTTGCCGATTTCTGAGGCCAAAAAACGAGGGGCAATGGCGCTCTTTGGAGAGAAGTACGGGGACAAGGTTCGGATGGTTGAAATAGGAGAATTCAGCCGAGAACTTTGCGGAGGCACCCACGTGCGCTCAACCGGTGAAATAGGGCTATTTCATATTGTCAGCGAGGGAAGCGCAAGCAGCGGCATAAGACGAATCGAAGCGGTGACGGGAGAATCGGCACTGGAGTGGATTCACGAAACAGACTTGCGCCTAAGAAATGCCGCCGAACTCCTGCGTACCCAACCCAAGGACGTGGTGGCATCGATAGAGCGACTGCTTGCAGCCCAAAAGGAACTTAAAAAGCAAATTGAATCCCTGCGGCACACCTCCCCGAAATCGGCCACAAGTTTTGAAATCGGCAGCATCAAGGTTTTAGTAGATGAAGCCAATTACGAAAACGGAACTGATATAAAATCGGCAGTTGATGGCTTGGTTGATGGACAACCCATGGCAGTTGGAATTGCAACCGCAATCTCGGACGGCAAAATCCTTTTTGCGGTCAAAGTAGGGGCAGAAGCGATCAAGCTTGGGGTCTCAGCAGGATCAGTCGTCAAGGCAATGGCGCAGGCAACTGGCGGAGGCGGAGGCGGTAATCCATCTTTTGCGACCGCGGGAGGGCGCGAACCTAATAACCGGCCTATCGCCATCGAAGCCGGGATCCAAGAGATTCAAAAATCAATCGGGGCTTAGGCAAACCTAACCCTGGATTCTATGTCTGCTTAACGGCTAGGATTGCTCTAACAAACTTAAAGAAATGCTTAGCTTTTTAGTCAGAGCCACCCATTAAAGAATCTTAAGCAACTCAAAACGTCGAACTGCCGTAGCTGTGTAGTAATCAAAGGCTCGTGATGCGCAAACTTTCTCTTTCGGCGGCTTGTTTAGTTTTGTTAAGTTCAGGTTTATCGGCTTATTCTCAACCAATTCACTTTCACCTCATTCGCACCTTGAAGCTGGGAGGAACCGGATTTTGGGATTACCTCTTTGATGATTCTGCCTCTCATCATCTCTTTATTTCCCACGGCACAAAAGTGATCGTGGTTGATACAAGAAAATGGAAGATTATTGGAGACATCGCGGATACTCCTGGTGTCCATGGCATTGCCATTTCAGAGAAGGATGGCCACGGGTTTACAAGCAATGGCCGCAACAGCACGGTGACAATGTTTGACCTAAAAACCCTGAAAACGATTTCCACGATTCAAGTGGACGCGGGGCCAGATGCCATTGTTTATGAACCGGTTACGGATCGGGTGTTCACATTTGATGGAGAATCCCAAAAGGCCACCGCCATTGATGCTTCCAATGGCGCCGTGGTTGGCTCGATTGACCTGGGCGGCCGTCCAGAATTTGCTGCTGTTGACGGTCATGGCAGGCTTTTTAACAACATCGAAAGCACAAGCGAATTGGTTTCGATTGACCCCAAAACCCTAACGATCCTCAAACGGTGGTCTTTGTCTCCTGGAGACAGCCCAAGCGGATGTGCGGTTGATCCCTCTAATGATGATGTTTTTTCCACTTGCCACAATGGAATGATGGTGGTCTCAGATGGTAAAGGTGGCAAGGTCCTTGGAACTTGCCCCATTGACCAGGGGCCCGACGCGGCGGGATTCGATCCCACGCTTCATCTTGCTTTTAGCAGCAATGGCAGCGGTACCGTGACCGTCCTTGGAGCCGATCCCAATTCACAAAGCGGATTTAAGGTTGTCCAAACTATCAAAACCGTCAGGGGTGCCCGTACCATGGCCTATGACGCCAAATCTCACAAGCTTTACGTGGTGACGGCTAAATTTGGCCCACCCAAACCGGGAGCCACTGGCTACGCAAGGCGCGGCACCATGATTCCAGGATCCTTTACCCTCTACGAATACTCTGATTAGGTGTTTTGAGCCGGTTTGCGTGCCACCTTAGAGCAGAAATTTGGAATCTTTCTACCGATCACTGCATTTCTACTAAACAAGTTGCCCAAAGTTGGAGACTTGGCTCTTTGCACCTGCTCTATCCTTGAGTTGGCAAGAATTGAACAAAGTCGCTAAACTTACTCTCAGTCACCGCGCTCATCATGGCCGCTCAGCAAAACTCTCAAACATCAGAAAAGCCAGCTCTTAGCCTCAATAAGGGAAACCTCATTATCATCATCATCGCCACGATGCTGCTGACAACTTTGCCTCAGCCCGCGGTTCTTGGAAAGCTTCCCATTCAGCATTTGTTGCTAAAAGGGCTCCATGTTGATAAAACCCAGATGGCAGGTTTCTGGTTCATCATTGGCCTTGCTTGGTACTTCAAGCCTTTTGCAGGAATTTTCACCGACGCATTCCCTCTGTTTGGCACAAGAAGACGCCACTATTTGCTGATCTCTTCTGCTCTTTGCGCTGCCAGCTGGATTGCCCTTGCCTTTGTTCCTAAAACCTACAGCGCGTTGCTTTGGACTTGCATGATCATCAATGCTTTTATGGTCATTGCCAGCACGGTTGGAGGTGCGATTTTGGTTGAAGCCGGTCAAGCCATGGGTTCAACCGGAAGGTTTACGGCTATTCGTGGCATCGTTATGTACAGTGCCAACATCATTACCGGCCCATTGGCTGGGTTCTTGGCTTCTGGCGCTTTTGCCCTTGCAACCGGCGTGAACGGACTTGCGATGTTTATGCTTGTTCCCCTCACGTTCTGGTTCATGATTGAGCAGCCTAGAAGAGCCACCAATTACGAGATTCTTGAGAATAGCAAGGTTCAGCTTGGGAAAATAGGTAGATCTGGCGTTATGTGGGCCGCCATTGTCTTTTTAGGGCTTTACTATTTTGCGCCCGGATTTGCAACTCCTCTTTATTTCCGCCAAAACCATCAGCTGCACTTTAGCCAGCAAATGATTGGCAACATTGGCATCTTTTCTGGAACGGCTCAGGTGCTGGGCGCGATTCTTTACGGAATTTTAATCAAGCGCTTCCAGATCAGAAACCTTATCCTTGTTACCGTCTTGCTATCTGCCATCTCCACGATGGCCTATCTGCTTTACAATCCAGGAGGCGATGCCTACCTTCGTGCCATTCTTATTGATTCTCAAGCCGGATTCTTTGGAGGGCTTTGCGAGATGGCGCTTCTTGATTTGGCGGCAAGAGCCACTCCCAGAGGATCGGAGGGTCTAGGCTATTCCTTGATGCTCTCTATAAGAAATGTGGCTTTGTTTGGTTCCGACGTTCTAGGCTCGCGCCTCGCCGATAACGGTTGGCATCTGCCGTTTGTTGGCGGGAATCTCCACGATTCAACTTTCCATTCCTTGGTGTACTTAAATGCAGGAACCACCTTTATCGTGTTCCTTTTGGTGCCATTACTGCCTGGCGTAATCATGAAGAGCAGGGACGACGACAAGGTGCTTCAGCAAGAGGTTATGGAGCAAGATTTGCTGGGCCAAGACCCTAGCCTCACATCGGAGTTTGAAGGCAGAGAGCTGTAGTCCTACTTGATTGCGCCTAAGCTGATGCCCTTGGTAAAGAATTTTTGACCAAAGAGGAACACCAGCAAGAGGGGCATCATGACAATGACCGAGGCTGCCATTTCCAGCGGCCAGTTATTGCCTCCATAGGCGCTGTGATAAATGGATAGGCCCACTTCTAGAGTCCGCATCCTCGTGGAATTGGTGTAAAGCAAAGGGCCGAAGAAATCGGTCCAAGATCCAATAAAGGTAAAAGTAGCGGCAGTGGCAAGCGCGGCTCTAGATAAGGGAATCACAACTTGCCAAAAGATCTTCATCTCGCCGGCTCCATCAAGTTTTGCGGCTTCGTCTAGTTCAAAAGGAATCGACAAAAACGCTTGTCGAAGCAAAAAGATTGTAAAAGCAGAGCTGAGGCCAGGCACGATGAGAGCAAAGTATGTATTGAGCCAATGAAGGTTTTGCAGCATCAAATAAACCGGAATTTGGGTTACTGTGCTACCAAACATCATGGTGACAATAAAAAGAAAGAAGACGGTGCTTCGTCCTTTGAATCGGTGCCGAGATAGGGCATAGGCGGCTAATGAACTCACAAAGAGCTGACCAAAAACCACGGCGGCGGAAACAAAGACGCTGTTGAAGAAGAATCTGGATACAGGCAGGTTGGGGTTCAACAATACCTTGGGATAGTTGCTAAGGTGAGGCCGTGGAGGCACCAAATGAGACAACGTTGGAATCGGTGATTGCGGTTTGTGTAGAGAAACCAAGACCATCCACACAAAGGGCGCCATCATAAATGCCGAAATCAGAAGGAGGGCGGCATAGGAGCAAACCTTTTTGAAGACTGCTTTCGGAACCATGCCCTTGGTTCCTAATGAGCTGCTTGGGTTTCGAGAGGTCTTCATCCCAGAAGAGGGTGCGTTCACGTTAGGCCCCATACCCCTCCAGGCCAGATTTGACCATCTTAAACTGAACCAAAGAGATCAGCAGGATCGCAGCAAGCAAAATAAATGATTTGGCAGAGGCAAGGCCAGTAGCGAAGTTTTGCCAAGCATCGGTGTAAATGTGATAGCCAATGACATCGGTTTTCCCTTCCGGACCACCCTGGGTCATCATATACACCGGGGTAAAGAGCTGCATGGCGCCTATGGTGGAAGTGACCACCACAAAAAGAGTGGTCGGAGTCAGCATTGGCAAAGTAATTTTTTTGAACGAAGTCCAACCAGTTGCGCCGTCTATAGAGGCCGCTTCATACAAAGAAGGGGGAATCGCCATAATTCCACTTAGGTAAAGCACCATTCTTGGCCCAAGCCCGGTGACGATAGACATAAACACAAGGCTCAGCATAGCAAACCTTGCATCATGAAGGAAGTCGGTGGCGTTGTTAATATGGAGCCAGCCCAAAACCGTGTTGATGAGCCCGTTGGTTGGCAAGTAGATGTAAATCCACATGATGGAAGTTGCAACTCCGCTACTTATGGCAGGGATATAAAAAATAGCCCGAAAAACAGTGATCCCTCTTAATGGCTGAGCAACAAGAATGGCGGCAAGCAACCCTGCGGCAAGGCCAAGGGGCACGCTGAGCGCCGTGAATAGGCAAGAGTTCCAAAGTGCATTGAGAAAAGTAGGCTCTTTAAGAGAAAAGAGATAGTTTGCAAATCCCACAAACCTCCGGTGGTCATCAAGGATGTTCCAATGATAGAGGCTGATAAAAAAGGAAAAGAGGATGGGATAGATGGCAAAGGCGGCAAGATGAAGAAGGGATAAGCTTAAAAATCCCCATGCTGCTCTTGCTTGTTTGATTTGAGTTTGAGCCATTAAAGCCTTCTAAGGGATATTGAGTTCATTATCAATCTGCTTTGCCGCTTCGGTCAGCGCTTGCTTGGGCGGCACATGGTTGGTAAGAACGGCCTCGAGCGCACTTTGGCCGATAGGTTCAACCAATGTATAGTTGTTGATCTTTGAGCCGTAAGGAGATCTTCCACCGGAAACCGTGGCTAGAAACTCTTTTTCTAGATTTGACGTTGCCCTTGCCTCGGCAACATCTTTCCTTGCATCAATGGCTATGCCGGACTGATTATAAACCATTTGAACTTTGTATGAGGTCATGTACTTTATGAATTCCCAAGCCAATTTTGGGTGGCGGCATTGGCTGGATTCCGCATAACCTGATTCATAGATCACGGTTTGGGGAGTTGGGGTGTTATGAGGCATTGGTGCAACCCCCAAGTTTTTCCAATTTAGGCCTGGTTTGCCAGTCTTGGGATCAATTGGACTCTGTTTATATCCAACCAAGCTCCAATGGCCGCTCACCGTCATTGCCGCATCTCCATTGGCAAAAAGATCAATCCCCAATGAGTTTTGAGCGGAAGGTGAAGGCGAAACTTTGTCTGTATTCACCAAATCATTCAAAAACTGAAAGGTTTGGCAATTTTGAGGGCTATTTAGGGTTCCTAAGCTGCGCTTTGTCGACAGATTGAGGACGTCACCACCGTTGTTCCAAAGCCACATCACCCAGCCTGGCATCCAATTTCCAAAAACAAATCCCCAGCAGTTGGGAGGATGATTTAACGCCTTGGCGGTTTTGAGGAAATCGGCAAAATCCCAATTATCCTTTGGAAAAGGCACATTGTATTTGATAAATTTGGATTTATCATAGTAAATGACCATCGGCGTGAAATCCTGAGGGATCGCGTAGATCGCCTTGCCTCGATCGGCAATAGCAAGCGTGCTTGGGTAAAAATCCTGCAGATGAAAGTTTGGATCGGCTTGAACTTGCGGCTGGAGGTTTTTGACCAGGTGGTTGTTTATAAACAAGGCTGCCGACGCTGCATCTAAGATAAGAATGTCGGCTTGGGCGCCTGCATCGTGGTCTAAAACCATCTTGGAGACATACTGATCAGGCACAACTTCCCGCTTGATGACCACTCCGGGATGATCAAGTTCAAAGTTTTTGTAAAGCTGGTTCAGGCTTTTTGTGTAGGAATCTGTTGAGACGGGATCTCCCCAAGTGGCAATCGTCAGAACAATCTCATGATGAGGTGTAGCGCAACCGATTAGACAAAAACCTGCCATTGCCACGAGGCCTAGCCCGATCCATCGTGATTGCAACTTTGACCTCACGCATTGGTTTTACCTTTTCATGACTGAGTGAAAGTCATTATTTTAGAGGACATCGCTCCTTGCCATGAGGCTAGTTTGGGGTCTTTTTAGTTCAAAACTACTGAACACGAGGATGAAAGTTTCGTTTCAATCCAATAATCACCTTGTGTTAACAAGGAATGTGTGGGTAATCTTGACGAAAAAGTAAAGATTGATTTTCTCATGGCAATGACAACAATCCCCGCCCAGAAGAACGTTCTTCCCGACAAGAAAAAATTGGGAGCCACGGCTAAACAATCTCTTTGGACAGCGGCGGGAATCGGAGGGGCTCTTCTTGTGATTGCCGCTCTCATTTGGCAAGCCCTCACTGCCAAGGGAAACCCAAATCCAACTGCCGAGAATCTAAGCCCTGCTGCCATGGTGCTTAGCAGCGGAATCCTTGTTTTCCGAGAGGGGCTTGAGGCCATTTTGGTTTTGGCAGCCGTCACGGCTGGGGTCGTTCGCAACAAATATGGCTTCTGGAGGTCGGTACTGGTTGGAGTTGCTGGCGCGATCTTGGCAACTGTTCTAACCTGGTTTATCGCAATCGCGGTTATTTCTTCGGTTAGTGCGCCGGAACTTGCCA
>DAIDHV010000013.1 GCA_027451905.1 Armatimonadota bacterium
AATTCGGATGGGTAGGTTCACTTGGCTACCGAGAGACAAACCTCACCCACGCTGAACAATATGTCAGAGCAAGATACTACTCCTCTACAGAAGCTAGATGGACCACAAAAGATCCCCTGTGGCCAGAGGAACCAGGATGCGTTTACGTAAACGGGCGAGTGACCTCCCAAGCGGATCCCAACGGACAATCCCCTATGGGCGATTTGTGGAATTGCATTTTCGCATGGAGCAAGTTAGGGTATAGTCAAAGTTCTGCGTGTACAAGATGCCAAGCTGCTCAGCACTACCACGGCGGATTTAATTGTCAAAACTTGCCAAGTTGCGGGAAACCAGTTCCTCCTTGGGGTGGTACGCCATGCACAAATTATATTGTGCCTGGTAGCCCATTCCAGAATGTGACTAAGTTGACTAAATGTATTGAAGGTTGCGGTGGCGAGCCGAGCAAAGATTGCGTGAACGCCTGCATATCTAAATTCGGAAAGGGAGTTGGAAAGGATGTTCTCAAAGCTATTTGGAAATGGGTCGCTTGTGACGCCGCAAGCCACTTATTTCCCTCCCTTCCACCGGGCAAGGACCCTTGTTCGGCGTATCCGGCTACTGGTGATTCTTGCTGGGCTTGTGCCTACGAAACTTATTTAAACGCGCTTTTGAAGTGCGCTGCAAAAGACGGTTCGCTGGCAATTAGTATTTGTCTCGAGTCGGCGAGAGACCAATTTACCAATTCGATAGCAAAGTGTAGCCCTTACTGAACCCATCATGATTACTGTATTACTCAGCTGTTTCAATGTATTGCACCATCATCAAACGACTTTGACGATCTCAAATTGTACATTTAGGGCAAACGTTGAACCTCCCTTTGCAACCCATTTTTTTTCAAATCCTTACATATTGACCAAACAGAGGTATGTCAGAATACTATACAAGGGCCAGCCAACAATTCTCGTTATCTCAATGATCCCCAGGCAAGTTTTACACGATGCAAGGAGTCGTCAGAATTATTCAGTTCTTAAGACTTTTATGAATAACATCTCACCTCAGTATTTTTGGAACTTCCGGCAATCTCACCCTGCCTATGTAGAAACTGGCAAGGGAAAGTACTGGACACAGTATGAATATTATTGGCATGACAGAATGATTTTCTCGGCGCAAAACAGGAGTTGGGCAATTTCAGCAGTGTTATTCAATGCCTCCACACTGAAGGGTAGCAAAGCTAGTTCTGACGCACTACACTTTCTATTGAGCGTGCGCCCTACGACAGCCGAGTATAAGTTGTGCCTGCGAATGTTTCCGAAGAAGTAGCATGGATTACTTCCGCAGCTACCATACCGTTGATGGAGAGATCATCTCATCGTGCGTGGATAACCAAACTCCAGTGGCACTCATGACGGATGAGTTGGGATCTGTGATTAGAACCGAGTTTCAGTATGGTGGTGCCAACTTCCGCTATACCCCCTACGGCAAGCTGATGAAGTCAACTCTTGGATACACCGACTTCCAATTCGGATGGGTGGGTTCACTTGGCTACCGAGAAACCAACCTCACCCACGCTGAACAATACGTCAGAGCAAGGCACTATTCCTCCACAGAAGCAAGGTGGACCACGGTTGATCCCCTGTGGCCTTTCCAACTGCCGTTCACCTATGTCCATGCAAACCCAGTCAATCTAACTGATCGCATGGGGCTGAGTACAGACCCATACCCTTGCCCACCGCCAGACCCTAGACCACCTGTTGCACCATCGCAGCCATGCGACTGTTACCATGTTGGTGCTACGGCAGTCACCGAGCGCCGAGAATACGGCCCAGCCACAACGCGATCCTGTGGTTCGGTGTCTGCGTCGTTCTCAGTGAGCGGCGGTGTTGTAGTTGTTACAGTCGGAGGATCCATATCTGTGACTGCGTCGTGCAATTCGATAACAAATTGTCAGACTTCAGTACGCACTCTTTGGGAATGCAAATCTGATGGATCTACGTATTGTTGTTCGCCTGCATCTTGGCAAGTCGTATCAAAAGCAACGTGCAAGGAACTGGTTACAATCACAAAGTGGATGGTGGGCAATGATAGTTTTATTGGCGGCACATCTATTGTAGTTTATGGAAACGATCCAGCATGTGGTAAGAGTAGGACCATTGCATTTGGCGGAGCACTTGAAACATGGCTCTGCAATGAGGCTTGCAAGCTTTTCCCAACCGCTTGCGACAGAAAACCATGCGGATAGCTTCTATTCCCATTTTGACTATCTTAGTTGTCTGCGCCGGGTGCGGTTCACTCACTAAAAATGGTTGCCTACTGGAAAACCATCCGGCATATTGCCTGCCACCGCTCAAAAGCAAATACACACCTAGAGAATGGGTTGCTTATTCGAATCACGTACCTTTGCAATCAGATATATATGGGCTCGGATACATACCAACAGGCTCTAAAGCTCAGTGCTATCTTGAAATTCCACCTAGTTTAGCGAAAACTAATCATAAGCCAATTTGCGTTACTGCAGCGCAAATTGGTTTGTATAGTGTTGACCTTATTCCAGGCTTCTCGCACGCAGAGGTGCAAACCTTCCTTGTACCGAAACCTCTAGAACTTAAGATTATGTTAGCGTGGGCAATTTCCTGGCATCACCATGAAATGCATTTCATAGTGCCACTGGATTCGGAAAAGGTCCACTTTAAGAAAAAAGTGTCCCTAGGCGATGCTGAAGTTGTGGTAGAAGTCGTTCCTACAGAACCAACATATTTTGTCAATCGAGAATCAGGAGTGAAGCATTTCACCATGAACCTAAAATGCGTTCACGCAGGCAGTATGGCAAACTAGTCAGGATATACGGATTATGAAATTGGCTGGCTTGGGAGGGTGGAGATTGCAAAGGGTTCGTCGATGAATGGGACATCATCCCAAAAAAAGTTTGTAATAAATATGGCACCATGCACGTCTGGAGGGGAGGAGCCCATTCACTGATGATCGCCGCCTTAATCTTTGCCGTCACCGCACAGAGTATCATTGCCGCCAACCAACCCGCCCCCCGGAAACCAACCGTCACCCAAGTATGGAGGGCCAATGCGCCGGGAACGTTCTTAGGCTATCCAGAGGCACCATGCGAAGGAATTAGTTTGGACGGAAAGGCCGCCTACTTTAGGGGCGTGAATGGCACCGTCGGGATTTTAATCGCCACCGGTGAGCCGACCAGTGAAAAACTTCACCCAATGGAAAATTACCGCACGGCTACTTATGCCGGGCCCCAAAAGACGGCTAAATTCGGGAAAGCAGAGATGACGGTGCTTTGGGACAGCCCGACCTTACGGGTTGGATACGTCTTTAACCCCTATAGCGAGCGGTACAGACTGTCTCTTTGTGCACCAGGCGCAACCAAGGAGCTTTACACATCAACTTTTCCAGACGGACTTGCATTTGATGGATTCGCAGGGCGCCCGGACAAAGGGGTGTGGGCCCTCCGAGAGTTTAGTACGCTACCAACTGCAGAAATGCAGGGCAACAATAATGAAGTCGACCTGCTTTTCCTTCCCAATCTCAAGAAATCACCCTTGAACGTAAACCTAGTTTACGATGTATCAAACCCAGACAAAATACTAGGTGAGATGTTACCCAAGGGAATGACCATGAAGCAGGCCTGGGAGCTGCGCCTCACGCCTCACACCGGCTTAATTTGCGGAAATGCTTACACGGGAAAGGTGCGGTGGAAGAATAAGACTTACACTGAAGGCTACTGGGCAAACGGATTCGTGATAGCATCACATCGAGGCACATTTTCAGTTCTGAGTGGTACCACCGGCCACGTTCTGCTTAACCGAATGCCTTACCTATCGGAGGCTTACGGCACGCCTAAGCTGTTAGGCACTTCCGGGCCTTACATCCTTATGCTACTGCCCATGAAATATGGGAACGGTCAACTCGTTTGTATCAAGATAGGTCATTGAATCCACTCGCACACACAAATAAGCAATTTCTAAAGGCACAAAATGGCAAATACTTTTCAAACATTCGACGTTAGTATTCCGAATAATTTATCTTATCGAGGTATGGTCATCGATCGATACGCCACCCACCTCTATCTAGAAGAGCGAGGACACATTCGCGTATGATAACGGCCCTCATTGTCGCCCAACTTGCCCTTGGCGTTGCGCGCACCGTTACCGTCAGCAGTCCCGCTCCGCGCACACCAATTGTCACCCAAGTTTGGCGAGCCAGTTCCCCGGGAACACCCTTGGGCTATTTCTACCCAAATGAGGGAACCAGTCTAGACGGAGAAACCGCCTACTTTTCGGGCCCAAATGGTATTGTCGGGATTCTAGTCGCGAGCGGCGAACCGACCTCCGAAAAACTTCACCCGATTGCACATTACAGATGGCGATTGTATCTTGACCGCTCATTAATTGTAGGTGAAGGGAGATCTAAGTTCCAGGTGATTTGGAACAGCCCGAAGCAACGTATCGGATATCAAGTCCCGCGAGAAACCAACTTTACTCTGGTGCAACTTGGCCCGAAGTCAACTGAAGTTCGTAGCACCTGCAGTTTCACTGATTCCCTGATTTACGGCTCAATAATTGGTAACCCTGACGATGGTATTTGGGTGCTACAAACGGTCACCTCCCTCGAGCAGGCGCAACCTGATCTTACATCTGACGAAGTTGACTTTTTATTCTTACCTCACCTCCGATTATCACCCCTCACATTTGACTACATTTACGATGTTTCACGGCCAAAGTCAGTACTGGGGGAGACATTTCCCGTAGGCACGACGCGTTCCAAAGTGTTGCAGTTGATTCAGAAAATGGACATCCATTCCACAACACACGTTGGACTAGCTTGCGGAAATGCCTACACCGGCAAAATCCTGTGGCAAAATAGGAACTTCAGGAAAGGTTATTGGGTTGGGAAATGGGTACTCGCACTTAACCGCGGGCGCTGGTCAGTGCTGGATGGTGCGACTGGTAAGATTATCCTTCGGCGGATACCCAATCTTGACCAAAAAGTGACGGGATATGCTCTTTTGGCAATTGAAGGGCCATACGTACTTATGGAGGCAACACATCTAGGAACTACGAGCCTAAAATGTGTAAAATTTAGTCTTACGACTGCAAAGCATAACCTGCAAACAACGAACTAATCCCATGGCAGACACCTACGAAACCCTTTACATTAATCTAACTGATCCAAATGCCCCTTTTCGTGGTAAGGTGATTTCCCTAGATGTATCTCCAGCACTTAAAGGAACTCATGGATCAATACCAGGGTCAACCCAGGTGTTTCGCACTTTGGAATATCTTGACGATCCGCCCGCTAATCCAGGCCTGGAGTCAGGCCACTATTTGTGGTCAAATGCACCCGAGCAGGTAAAGGGTGCCGCAGTAATAAGTGGCCTAGAGGATGCATTGAAAACTGGCATCAAAGCCTTCCTGGCTTGCCTATTCAGTGGGGTTTGTGCTCCAAAGCCGACGCCGCTACCGGTCTCAGGATGCGCCCAGTATGGCGGAGTTGGCTCATTGGAGTTTTGTGAATGTAAGTGCACAGGCCTAACAGGGAAAAGACATTACTGCTGTATGGCTTCTTGCAGGCAATTGGAAAATGGTGGGACACAGCGCCCTGTGCCTGGCTGCAGCAACCCATGCGCACCTCCTAACCCTCCGGGAATTTGGGTCTGATATTTTAATGTGTTTATGGTAAAGGCTATGAATGACTTTCATCCCTCAGACTGGCTTGTCGCGTTTATCGCTGTCATCAGTTTTGTGCCGTTCCCCGCAAAGTTCTTAGGATTCCAGCGGGCAATTCATGGCGAGTCGGTAACAATTCCAGGAAACTACTTAGTCGTTTACAGATTCGTCAAAGCAATATCTTTTGCGATTGCTGTTTACGTAAGTATTATGTACGGCCGACACCACTTATCATTCTGGTCGTGCGTAATCCTTTTAATGGTTCTTGCACGGGTGTGTTTAGGCGACCCAGGCGGCGTAAAATCCGTGCAATCGTCTAAAGACAATGCCTGAGCGACCCTGACTCCTGTAACCCTCCCAAATGTCCTCCCGACTCCTTTATACTAAAGCTGAGTTAAAGGTTTGGTTCAAAAACAAGTGAATCTACGATGAATCAGAATAAGGCATTCCGTGCATTTTGGATAGTCGCACTATTTTGGGTATTACTTTTCGGGTCCATAATTTGGATTGACTTAATACAAGCTCAAAATGATTCCGTCGTGTTCGCTTATAAGGTGATAGCAAGCGTTGCCTTTGTCATTCCCCTATCGTTCGCGCCCTTACCGAAGTTCGAATCTTTCGGAAAAGAGAAAATTATGACTAGGCTGGGGAGTGGTTTGGTTGTCTTGAGTCTAATTATGTTGGGCGGTTACTTCGCTTTTCACCGGGGAGGTACATCCAGATTTCTTCTGTTAGGTGCTGTGGATTGGAGCACGATTGGAATATGGTGCGTGAGAATTAGTAAGAAGTGAAATGCGGTAGTGACTGGTCCCCGTATTCTGTCCAGAGTTTACCAGTAGGATTCGTCTCCTGATGCCGTCAGCCTTTGTTTGAAGTTTGTTTCCTGTTCCCCAAAATGAAGACGTTGTCAGGTGAGCCTCTCCACGAATATCCGCTAATAGCTCACCCTGACAATTTCTGACAACTCCAGCCTGGTCGCCCTGCGGTCATATCCCTTTGTCGTTCTGGAATCGGCATGGCCGGCGATCCGCTGCGCCGTCTCCAGTTGGCCGCCGTTCTCAAGGAACGTCGTAATTCCAGTGGCTCTGAAGCTGTGACAGCAAAAGAGTTCCGGGAGCTTCGCTTGTTTCAAGCGCCGCTTCACCATCTGCAGGGCTTCGTCCCTTGTCATCGCCCTGCCGCTGAGCATCTCGTGTGACGGCCCCGTAAAGGTCTGGAAAAGCGGCTGGGATCCGGTGATACTTGCCGCTTGGATCCAAGCATCCAAATACCCCGTGAGCATGGGATGGCAGGGAATATCTCGTTCCACCCCGCCTTTTTCTTTGAGCCTCACGAACGTACTCCTTCCCAAATCTATATAATCAGCCGCCGTCAGCCTGCAAGCGGCCGACACCCGTGCGAACGTGTACGCCATCACCCCAATGAGGGCGCGGTCACGCAGATCAATCAGCTTCTCGGAGCCGATGCTCTCAAAGAGCTGCCGCATTTGCTCTACATCCAGGGCAGGGGTCTTGCCCGTCGTTCTCACTAGCCGCGGCGTCTTTACCTCCCGCGCAGGGTTGAACTCCATCGCTCCTGTTTCCACCATGTGAGAAAGCAGCATCCTTAAAGCCGACAGGTGCCTCTTTATCGAGGCCGTGCTCACTATTCAAGCGTCAACGGCTCCTATTCCATCTAAGAATTGGGTACCAAATAAGGGATGGCAACTGACCCTTCCCAATCTTCCCTTCGATTCTCGGTAAAGGTTAAGCCAGGTGCTTCTAGCCCAAGAATTGAGCGTGTTCAGGGAACGATTACGATTTGCGTGACAGAAAAGCCGGTAGATGATAAAGCCAATAAGGCAGTCATTGAGCTGCTTGCTAGGAGGCTTGGCATTGCCAAGTCAAGAATTGCGATTGTGGGTAATCCGAGAGGGCGTCAAAAGCAAGTTGAAATCAGTAATTTAACCGCGGCAGAAATGGAAAGAAAGCTCCACTTAATCTAGAACTTGTCATTGCCGGTGTGAAGTTTAATAGGGAACCATCAAACAAAGTGTTGGCTTGCCACAAGCAAACCTAAGCCCAAAAACTGCTGGTTCATTTTGCGCTACTGCTTAGCGGCTACGGTAGTAATGCCGTTGACATCCCAATAAAGCGTTTTTTGATCGGCACTAAAGGTCACCGTTCCCGAAAAACTAGTAGTTCCGTTGGTTACGGTAAGGGTGTTACTGTTGATTGTCCAAGTCCCTTGCCCGATCAGATCAGCAGGAGCGGTTGTAATCCAAGTTCCATTCGATAGGTAATTGCGTACCTCTTGCTCACAGTTAAAGGTTCCGTTTGAATCAGACAGAGTGCCTGGGCAATTCACGCTGTTCGTGCCATCTGTGATGGATTGCGTCTTCCAGGTTCCTACTAACAGAGAGCCAGTTCCACCGGCTCCTGGAAAAATCGATCCAAGATTTGGCAGCCCAAGCCCGCCGCATCCATCCACCATCATCAAGAACGTCCCGCATAGGGCGACAAGCCCAACGGCGGCTATCATTTTTTGAACTTGGCTTTTCATGAGTGCTTGCTGTAATGGTCGGCTTGAGATGCCTGTAAAGTTTACCTAAGTCTTCACTTTGAACCTATACTTTTTTCGATTTGGCTCACCCAAACCTTGCACCAAAATACTTACCTGCTCACCAAATTCCAACCCAGTGGCTCTAGAATTGAGCCTAAAGACACTTGCCGATAACGACAAAAGAAGCCCTGCTGACTGTTTGAAGTGAAGTTTGGCGGGTACGGTTATAGAGTGAAGTCAAACACATTTCAGGCAGCGATCATCGGCGCAGTAGGTTACACTGGTGCCGAAATCGTGCGTTTGCTTCACGATCATCCTTGTCTGAAACCCAGCGTGGTGACCTCTTCTCATTTCGAAGGCGAACCTCTCAGCCGCCGATGCCCTTGGCTTGCCACCGATCTTGTCTTAGCCTCGATCAAAGATGTGAAAAAGGCAGACATTATTTTTGTGTGCCAAGATGCGGCTTTTTCCATGGAGCACCAAGAAAGCTTTATCAGTAAGGCCAAGGTAGTAGACCTTAGCCCTGCTTATCGGCTTCGTGACAAGCTTAAGTTTGAATCGATTTACAAACTGCCTTGGGGAGGCAGCCGAGTTTACGGACTTCCCGAACTTGGCAATCGAGAAGAAATAGCGGCTACCAATTTTGTGGCGAATCCAGGTTGCCATGCAACCGCAACCCTCCTTGCCTTGGCGCCGTTGGTAAAGGCGGGCCTAGCAGATGGGTTCCCCGTTGTTGATTCTAAAAGTGGCACCAGCGGAGCTGGGCGATCGAAGCAAGAGACGCAGTACCTCTTTTCGGAGCACTACGATGGCTTCAATGCCTATTCAAGCGTGGGGCACCGCCATATTCCTGAAATCGAGGAAAATTTAGGGATCAAGGTTCGGTTTACCCCTCATTTGCTTCCAGTTTCTCGGGGGATTGAGGTGACCTGCCACGTGCCGCTGAAAGCCGGCGTCACCGAAGAAGCGGTTCTTGGCGCTTATCATCAGGCTTACCAACAAGAGCCTTTTGTGCAGATCGTCAATTGCCCGCCATCCGTCAAACAGGTGCATGGTTCCAACCGATGCGATATCTTTGTTACGGTTGATAAAGAGACCCAATTTGCGGTTGTTATGGCAGTCCTTGATAACATGGTGAAAGGGGCAAGTGGTCAAGCCATCCAGAATGCAAACTTGATGTTGGGGTTGCCAGAAAATCTGGGACTGCCTATCCACGGGGTGTGGCCATGACCGACCTTTCGGAAATGCCAAAGGGATTTCAGCTTGCGGGGGTTCGGTGTGGGCTCAAAAACAAGCGCAATGATCTGGGACTCATCATCAGCAGCACGCCTGCCAAAATCGCAGGGGTTCTTACCACAAACCATGTGCGGGCGTCTTGCGTGGATCACACCAGGCAGGTCGTCCACAATGAGGTTTTTCGAGGGCTCATCGTCAACAGTGGCAATGCCAACTGCTGCACTGGCGAACAAGGCGTCCTAGATACTCAAGAAATGGCAACCTTGGTGGCCAGCCGCTTAGGGTGTGAACTGAACGAGGTTGCGGTGGCTTCGACCGGCGTGATCGGACAGCTGATCGACATGAGTAAGGTCCGCAAAGGGGTAGAGGAGGCTTTTGGCAAACTGGGACCAGATCCTAAGCCGTTTAAGGATGCCATTTTAACCACCGATTTGGTAGAAAAGGAAGCGTTTGCCTCGCTGGCAGGAGGGGGAGTGATGTATGGGGTTGCCAAAGGGTCGGGAATGCTTGCCCCCAACATGGCTACGATGCTAGCGTTTGTGATGACCGATGCCGATTGTAGCGGAATTGATCTTCAGGCGGTTATCAAAAGGGTTTCAGCCAGAACGTTTGATCGGGTCTCGGTTGATAGCGATACCTCTACCAATGATATGTTTTTGCTTATTGCCAACGGAGCAAGCAAGGCTCATGTCAGCACAGAAGAGTTGGAGAACGCGCTTATGGAAGTGAGCCTAAGCCTTGCCAAACAAATTGCCAAAGATGGAGAAGGCGCAACCAAACTGATTACGGTTACCGTGCAAGGATCAAAAGACCCGTACAAGATTGCCAGAAGCATTGCCGAGTCTCCGCTTGTGAAAACCGCAATGTACGGTTGTGACCCCAACTGGGGTCGAATTATGATGGCAGCCGGCAAGTGTGGGGTGCCTATTGATCAAAACAAGGCGGTTTTATCTTTAGTGTGCAGTGGCGAAACTCACGTTCTTTACGAAGATGGAAGCCCAGCCGCGTTTGATGCGGTGCATGTGGCAGCAGGGCTGAAATCGGATCAGGTTGAGATTTTTTTGGACTTGGGACCTGGTCAAGCCGAAAGCGTGTATACCTGCGATTTTAGCTACGGCTATATCCGAATCAACTCGGAGTACCACACCTAGCCAGGAAGGAGTCGGGACGTGATGCGAAGGTGCTTTGAACCTGAACATCGTGGCTAACCGTCTGATTTCAGCCCAAATCAAACGGTTACCTTGAACAATTGCCATGGATCGGCAATTGTTCAACACCCTCCTAGAGCCTCCTCGCGAAAGGGGCGGTTACAGGCCCAAAAACAGAAGAATCCGCCTGACGGCAAAGCTGGCCACCTAACTAACCCGTTTAATGGCAAAAAACTGGCATCTTTACGGTAAAGATTTCAATCATTGCTGATGAATTATGTGGAAGGCTCGAAGTAAAGGTGAAACTTATCCTAAGAAAAAAGCAAAGGCTTTAGATTCCCAAAGAATGTTTCAACCAGCAGGTTAATATGGGAACTTCTCTGCCAGATGTGGTGTCTGCAGTACAGGTTTCTCCACCAAAAAAAGATTAGAGATTCAATGATCAATCCGAACCAAGTATACGAATTCCGACCGATTGAGGACACAATGATGATTTCTCGGCAGAGAAAAGGATTTATTGGCAACCTCACTCTCAGCCGCCTTACCGATAACCAGGCCTATCAAATTGAGCTTGATAAATCTGGGGTGCTATCGGCAAGGGAGATTTCCCCATTCGAGGTCATGCTTACCTTAGACAGCCTTGACTTTGTTGGCGACGAAATTTGCGCTTGATCGGGGGTAAAACTTATCTCCTCGGCAGTTTTGGCACAGCATTTGAATTGATAGGTTTGCGGAGGTTGCGCTCCGTGATGTTCCAACTTGACCAGCTCCACGTAACCAGTGGGCTGGTCAAGGCCATTTTGGTACGTTAGGTTTGGACGGAACCGGTTTCCGCTCTCGTCCGATGGGTTTTATACTTGATAAGCTCAAAAATGGGTTCCGGCAATACGGGGCGATTGCATGGGGCTATCGTTGGCCTAGTGTCGGCGGGTATCATCTCTTTCGGCTGTGCCGGATCGTCTAATGGCAGGACAACGGTTTTTGGTGCCGTACGTCTAGGTTCGAATCCTAGTCCGGCAGCCAGGATCAACCAAGAACCCACCTCAGGCCTAACTATGCCATTTTCTTAAAACCTGATGGTTGAGCTGGTCTCTTTGCACGCTAGTTTAATATCGTAGCCGCTTGAACCGACCCAATTGCAATCTAAATTGATACCTTGGCGATTAAGGTTAAGAGTCACAACGAATGGGCAGGAAATCAGAACCAAACAAGGCAAGTTCGACCTTAGAACTGGCCGGATCGCATGCCCCTCAAATCGTGTGGGGGGGCGAAGGGAGGGAACCGGCAGACCAGCCCCAAGCCCGCTTGTTCCGGCGCTGATTATGGCAAATCTTTGCCAGAAACCCCATTAACGGTGAGGTTCGGATCAGGGGTATTTTGGGTGCTAGGCAGGATCGAGCCAGAAAAAACAAACTTGGCATGACCATCAGCAAATGCCGAATTTCTAGCCCCAGTCCATGCATCCGGGCCCGGTGCCCAGCCATTGGAAGTCGAAGCCGAGCCCCAGGGCCCCACCGGTGCGCTGCCCGAATACTGGTGAGAATCTAGCCATTCAAAAAGCATGATTTTTTGAGAAGGATACTGAACCTGTGTGGAAGAAACCGAGGTGCATGTCCCGTTGCAGGGATTTCCCGAAACAAGGTCGGCGTCGGTTAAGCTTGCCAGTGCAGACTGGGTGCGAAAAAAGGTCGAGGCATAGGCGTAAGAGGTGTCATCAAAAGAGTGATGGGTGGGATCGCTGGGGCAATACAGCAAGGCGCTGGCCCCGTTTGCAGCAAACGGATTGCCGGGGTTGGTTTCTTTAAGTCCAACCGCTAGGTAGGGCATAATCGGCCATCGGAGCTCTCTTCCAATCCATAGCAAGGTGGAGTTGGTGTTGGGATAATCATCATCATAATCGTTGGCGTAGAGGGTCATAGCAAGGCTGATTTGCTTGAGATTGCTAAGGCAAACCGCCTTCTTAGCCGCTTCTTTAGCCTTTGCAAAAACGGGAAAGAGAATGGCGGCAAGGATCGCAATGATCGCAATGACCACCAAAAGCTCAATCAAGGTAAAGGCGCTGTGGAAAGAGTAGGTCTTGGTTGATATTATTCTATTCTTTGATTTAGGCAAGCTAAGATTATGCAATATTTGTGCAATAACTTTGGGACATCAGGGGGTGAAAATCACGGGAATGACAACTGTTGCGGCAATCCATACCGGTTGTGTCTTTGGGCGTTGGAGACTCGCAGTGCCTGCAGGTTAATTTAGCTGCAGCGCCGAGGTTAAAATGAAAGGGTGTTGGCAGTTCTTTTTGTCGTGATGACTTTTGCGGGTCGGTGGCAGATCGGCCCATTTGTGCGGCCGAAGGGCGTTAATCCCATTATCCGACCGTCCGATAACCGGTTTGACTTTGGGGCCAGCTCGCCCCCCACGCCTTGGGAAGATGGAAACACATTTAATCCGGCAGCAGCAGTGGCTCATGGCCGAGTGATTTTGCTTTACAGGGCAGAAAATGACCCCGGCAAAGGTGTCGGCCAGCATCGGTCCAGCATCGGATATGCCTCTAGCAAAGATGGCATTCACTTTAAAAAGCGCAATCAGCCGGTTGTGTATCTAAACCGCGATAATCGGGTTTATGAAAACCCGGGTGGATGCGAGGATCCCCGTGTGGTGAAGAGCCCTTTTGGAGGATTTGTTTTAACCTACACCGCTTACGATCGGCAAACGGCTCGGCTTTGCATTGCAACCTCGCCAGATTTGATCCATTGGAAAAAGTGGGGGCCTGCCTTTGCCGGCACCAAGTTTGTTAATCAGTGGTCTAAGTCTGGATCTATTGTCAGCAAGGTTGTGGGTGGTCAGATCGTGGCAACCAAGATCAACGGCAAATTTTGGATGTATTGGGGTGAAGAGCCCATCCATTGGGCAACCTCGAACGACCTCATCCACTGGCAGCCAGGGGTTGATCGTTCCCACCATTTGCAGGTTTTGTTCGATCGGCGGCAGGGGAAGTTCGACAGCGCCTTGGTCGAGCCGGGTCCTCCTGCCATCCTCACCAAACAAGGAATTGTGTTTTTGTATAACGGCAAAAACAGTGGCGTCGGTGGAGATCGGTCGGTTGGGCCAGGGGCTTATTCTGCTGGTGAAGCTTTGTTAGACGGCAAACACCCAACCCGGCTGCTAGATCGCACCAACCATCCCATTTTGCGGCCCGAGGAGCCGTTCGAGCTTACTGGCCAGTACAAGGCAGGGACTGTGTTTATTGAGGGGCTCGTTCCCTTCCATGGGAAGTGGATGCTGTACTTTGGCACTGCCGATTCTTTTGTCGGAGTTGCCACCGCCCCTTTCCTTCAAGGACAGTGATCTGCCTACCAATTCGCTGGGCGATGACTAGGGTCTTAGAAAGAAATGCCGCACCTTTTTATTGCAAGACTCGGTTTCTCAATTAGGCTTCTTAGGATTCTGAAACTTGTTCAAATAGCCAGCGGGCGAGGGTTGTTTTCGACTGAACCTCGCTTTCTACCACCCGCCCATCACTGAACAGCACGGTTAGCTGATTTCTATCCGACCCAAATCCCAGCCCCTGCCGACTAATATCATTAACCGCTAACGCGGTGAGATCTTTGCGCTTTAGTTTCAGTTGGGCAGCATCAAGATCGGAGGTAGGCTCGGCTGCAAATCCAATAATTTTGGCGCCAGGTTTGGCGGCCCTGGCAAGGGCAGCTATGATATCGGGATTAGGGGTGAGCTCTAATGCCAATTTCTCATCCTGACGGCGCATTTTGCCTTCGATCGGATTTGCTAAGCGGTAATCGGCTACGGCGGCTACTCCGACTATATAATCGGCACTGGCAGCATGAAGAAGGCTTTCTGCCTCCATCTCCAAAGCGGATTCAACTTGGATCAGCTGATGGGCAGGCGGCAAAACCTGAGCTGGACCGGAAACCGCGATGACTTTTGCTCCCATTTCCATGGCAGCTCTTGCTAGGGCGGCTCCCATTTTGCCGCTCGATCGGTTAGAAATATAACGAACCGAATCAATTGCCTCTTGGGTGGGGCCGCTTGTCAACAGAACGGTTTTTCCGGCAAGCCGATTGCGGTTCTTTGCCCATCGTAAAACCTCGCTAACAATCGCATCGTTGGCGACAAGTTTCCCTTGGCCAAATTCTCCACAGGCCACATCCCCTTCGGTGGGCTCGACCATCCACACTCCTCGCTGTCTCAGGATTTCCATAGCCGCCACATTGGAATCCGACTGGTACATGGCGGGATTCATGGCCGGCGCAATCATCTTGGCACCGGTTGAGGCCAGCCAGATGGCAGACAGCATGTCGTCGGCAAGCCCATTGGCAGTTTTGGCGAGGACGTTTGCTGTGGCGGGGGCAATAAGGATGAGATCGGCCCAGCGCGCCCATTCTATGTGGGCCATTCGACCCTTGACCGGCTCATCAAAAACAGATTCAAGAACGGGGTGAGCGGTCAGCGATTCAAACAAGAGGGGAGAAACAAATCGCTTGGCGCCATCGGTCAGGCAAACCCTTAGCTCGATCCCATGGCGCGCCAATTCTCGGGCAAGGTCGGCGGCACGGTAGGCTGCCACGCTACCGCTGACTCCGAGAATGACCTTGAGGCCGGCCCCAGCCGAATGAGTCCTATCGGCAAGATTTTTTTGGGGATCTGATTTAGTGGGGGAAGGTTTCTTCAAAGGCGGCCCGAAGCTGTTCTACGGTTCTATCTACGTGATCTTCTTGATTCACGATGCGATAATGATAGCAGGTTGACTTTTCGATTTCTTTGTTTGCAATCTCCAAGCGCCTTTCAATTTCAGATTCGGCCATGTCATTTCTTTTAATCAGATGTTTGCGGAGGGTCTCCAGGCTGGGAGGGGAAATAAAGGCGGCCTTGACGGAGGGAAAATCCTTCATAACCTGCATCGCCCCTTTGACTTCGATTTTGAGCAAGGCAATTTTATTGCTTTGAGCGATCGAATAGGTTTCACCAATTGGAGTTCCGTACTTTTTGGTGGAGTAGGGCTCACATTCCAAAAAGCCGCCCTCTTCAAAGTGGCGCATAAACTGTTGATCGGACACAAAGTGGTAATCCACCCCTTCCGCTTCGGAGTATTGATCGGTGATTCGGGGGGCGCGCGTGGTCCATGCCACGACCTTTTGCAGATTCGGCTGAGTTTTTAGCCAGTGGGAAAGCACGAAATCTTTGCCAACCCCGCTTGGGCCGCTGACGATAAATATTCCTCCCGTGCCAGATTCGATGAGGCTTCTGAGCTGGCTTTTGGTCGGCCAAGGCTGGCCAAAATGATCGTCACCCATCGATCGTGCAATTCCCATGGTTATTCATTGTTGATTATCGGCAGATTCATCTTATCTTAACTGGGATAGAAAGGGGGAATTGTGCCGAAGTCTTGCTTTGGTCCGTTTTTCCCTGCACAATTGCGGGTATAGCTTGAGAGACCCACAGCCGAAGCTGGGGAAACTTGTTGAGCCGTTTGGAAGTCAATAAGTTTGGAAGTCAACCATGAAACTCTCACTTGCATCAACCAAAGCAAAAGTCGGCGCCGCAGCCGCCATCCTCGTTCTTTCCGCCTTTACCTACGGTCAATTCAAAATTGGGGAGCTGATTAAAGTTGTTGGAGTCACCGCGGCAGTAGCCCATTTTGGCCCTCAAATGAATGGAGAAATCAACAGGGTTGCCCATACTCCGGATGGACCCAATAACTATTCCAAGGTTGTTCCCATTTTGTCGGGTGGCATCAATAGCCGAAAAGCGGTAGGTGCGGCACAGGTACGCGGTCCAAAGTGGCGAGTCAGTCAAGTTGAGGCAGTTGCGATGATCGATCAAAACCTACTCGGGCTCCGAGTAAAGATTTTGATTCCCATTTCTGCCAAGCAGATTTACAAGAATATGAAGCCAGTGCCTGGGGTTGGCGTGACTGGAATCGTGGATATTTCGGTCAACATTTAGCTCCTTGTCTTGCTAAAAGTCATCTGGTTTGGTAGCGTGGCCGACTGGTGAGCAATGGCTCACCTTATTGAGGCCTGTTCGGCGCCGTCTGCTGGTCGGTCTTAAGGGACAGGCTGCAGTTCGGCCCCCTACCTTACCTAGTTGTCGGAGTGGTAGGGTTGGGTGGAAAGCAAATTTTAGGGGAAACGCCCCTCTTTAGTGGCTGACGTATTTGACGGGGTGGTGAATCCATGACTTCAACTTTAATCTTCACTATTGAAGGATGTCCCCAACTCACTTTCTTAAGGGGTCTTGCTTTGTCAATTCAATAGGAAATCTCCCAACTCATTCCTTCAACTTCCCCACCACCAGCTAGGTGAGACACACCCCTCGAACGAAGGGGAATCCTTTCCGCAGCCGCCTCTCTTCAGCCGACGGAGGGGAAGAGGCGGCTGCCGGTATTCTTTCTACACGATTATGGAAACAACACTTGTCCTCATTAAGCCAGGCGGAGTCAGCCGCAACCTCATCGGAGAAATTTGCCGACGAATCGAAGCGAGGGGCCTTCAAATTACGGGGCTGGAACTCATCCGCGCCAAGCGAGAAACGGTAGAAGCCCACTACGGAGAGCATAAAGGAAAGGGATTCTATGAAGACGTGGTGAATTATCTGCTTAGCGGACCGATTGTTGCCCTTGCTGTCAGCGGAGAAAACGCGGTCAAAGCCATTCGAGCCATGATGGGAGCCACCAACCCGATCGACGCAACTCCTGGAACTGTGCGCGGAGACCTCGCCCTGAGCATCGAAGACAACCTTGTTCATTCCTCCAGCGATGTAGAAGCTGCCAAATTTGAACTCGGACTGTGGTTCCCGGCCGGCCCAATCCGATCTTAGCCGTTGGATTTTCAGACTTGTGGCAGAACTCGTATCAAGAGTTCTGCCACAAGCTGTTTCTGCCGTAGGGACGGCACTTCTTACGCCCGCCCTCTTCGCCTCTGAGCCCGCGCCGACAACTGTCAAGTGGGCCATAAGAGTTACCAAATCCGCCCTGGCAGTTTATGCTCCAGCCCTTTTTGCCTTCACGCCCGCCTTGGCTACAGCCACTCCCGCCAACAATCCCAAGGTCAAAAACCCTGCTGGCTCTTGAGGTGATAGAAGGCTTACTCTTCCATCAAACCAAGTTCTCGGATTGCTCGAGGCGATCTGCCAGTTAGTTGCCGCATCACTTTGTTAAAATATTGCAGGTCGGCCATGCCAATTTCGGCAGCGATGTTTTTAATCGGATCTTCGGTGGCAACCAACCGCCTAGTGGCTTCTTGCACCCTCTTTTGCAGAACATATTCCTGGATCGAAACGCCATGCTCCTTACGGAACATGCCCAACAGCTTTCTGGGGGCTATGTCAAACCGCTTACATAGGTCTGGAATCGATATCTTATCGCCAAGATGGTGCAAAATATAGGCCTCGGCTTCATACAAAGCCTCTTCTCCTCTAAATACGGCTACCGATTTGCTGGAACTCCACATAAGATGCCAAACGCAGGCTGCCGCAGGAATATTGGTATCCACTATTCGATTAGAAGCGATTCTGATGTCTGGCAGCCAATGGCTCATATTCTCGACAACATGAGGGATGGCCATCCTAGCTCCACTTTGGGCTGGCAATTGAAAAGTAAAGAAATCAAACCAAGTGTCATCCCCAATCTTGGCATGAGCGCACCGCTTGTTAGGGGCAATAAAAGCAACCGATCCCGGTGCAATCGGGTACGTCACCATGCCCACCGTGAGCGCGTTGGGATGATGGTAATAAATGATGGACCATCGAGAACTATCCTGAAGCCACTCTCTGTGTTGAGGGGTCAGATTGCCGTCTCCAGCAAGAATATAATTTGGAGGCTGGCTTAAATAGGCAAGTTCGTAACGAGAAGTCATTTTTACGCAGATTTCAGTAGTTGTTTTTAGCGGTCAAACTTAAACGGTTCACCCCTTTGAGAATAGATCATTTTCATCGGAAGCCAAAACCTTGGCAGGCGGCGTTTTTCCAAGCGCTAAATAAGCCGCTGCCGAAGCCATTCTGCCCCGATTGGTGCGGATCAAACACCCCAACTGCATTAAAAAAGGCTCAACCACGTCTTCAATTGTGCCCGCGTCCTCACCAATCGTGGCTGCAATCGTTTCTAACCCAACCGGACCTCCATTATATTTTTCGATGAGGGCCCTTAAAACCGAGTGATCCAGCCGATCAAGCCCATTTCCATCAACCCCTAATTGACTGCAGGCACGCTCAACCGCAACCTCATCAATGGTAGATTTTCCATCATACTGGGCAAAGTCCCTCACCCTTTTTAGTAGTCGGTTTGCAATTCTTGGCGTGCCCCGAGACCGACTGGAAAGGACATTGGCCCCGTCCTCTGATATGGCGTAGCCCAATATCGAGGCCGATCGGCAGATAATTTGGGCAAGAGCCTCTTTGTCGTAGTAATCAAAATGGCTGATGATGCCAAATCTGTCTCTCAGAGGGCCCGTCAAAAGCCCCTGCCTTGTGGTGGCACCAATGACGGTGAATCGCTGCAAATCCAATCGAATAGATCTGGCCGCAGGTCCCTTGCCAATCAGCACGTCCACCTTCCAGTCTTCCATTGCCGGATAAAGAATTTCTTCCACCAGTCGACCCAAGCGATGAATTTCATCAATAAACAAAACGGCACCGGGTTCTAAATTGGTCAGGATTCCCACCAAATCGCCGGGTCTTTCTATGGCAGGGCCCGAAGTAACATGGATTGCAACATCCAGCTCATTGGCAATAATATGGGCCAGGGTTGTTTTTCCGAGGCCAGGTGGTCCATACAACAACAGGTGATCCAGTGGCTCTTTGCGCTCTAATGTTGCCTGAAGAAAAACGTGTAAATTGCCTTTGAGGCTGTCTTGCCCAATAAATTCTGCCAAGCGCTTGGGCCGCAAAGATTGCTCAAAAACGGTTTCGCTGGGCTGATGATTGGGATCGAGTTCTTCTTGGCGGTTCATTGGCAAAATTTATTTTTTTAGAGCCTGCAAAGCATGCTTCAGTTGTTCTTCTAAACCAGAGGCAGACTCTTTGGCAGCCTGGGCTGCTGATTCTGCTTCAAAGCGACGGTAGCCCAACGCAAGCAGGGCAGAAACAAGGTCATCTTCACCTCTCGATTGCACTGGCTGGCTTGCAACTTTGACTTCAAAAATGTGCTCTTGAATCTTATCTTTTAGCTCCAAGGCAATTCTTTCTGCCAGTCGGGGACCAATTCCTGGTGCGCGGGATAGAGCATGGGTATCGTTGATCTGAATCGCTTGGGCTATGGCCTGAGGACCCAACGTACCAAGCAAAGCCATGGCAAATTTTGGACCGCAACCTTTTACGTCTAATAACAGGTCAAACAGGTTCCTTTGCTGCCAGTTGGAGAATCCATACAGACTCACGCTGTCTTCACGAAAAATTTGGCGGATCACAAGGGTCACTGGCTCACCGATCGACGGTAGCTCTGGCAAAATACTGAGTGGCACAGTGACCTCATAACCCACCCCTTGCACATCAAGCAAGGCTAACCCGCCAGAGACCAGGGCCAATTCTCCCCTAAGCCGGCCAATCAAACTGGAGACTCCTTTCGGCTATATTTAAGGAACCATCCCCCCAGTTCTGAATCTAGATAGGCTTGATCCCAACTGTTGTGATCGTCTTGAGGATACAAAAGAAGCTCGGCATGAACAGAAGGCACCCTGCAAAGCTCTTTGGCCAGGCATAAAGAGTTTTCATAGGCAACAACATCATCCTTCATACCATGATACAGACGCAGGGGAATGTCAGAGAACTTCATCCTTGCCGCATGAGGATCACACCAGCCACAAATTGCGGCAGCGGCGGCAAAGGTCCATGGTAGCTGATCAACTAGGTTTAGGGTTCCATGCCCGCCCTGACTTAAGCCGGTTAGATACAGCCGAGATTCATCGACCTGGTAATTCTTGGAAACATCGGAGCAAATGGCTCTCAAAATCTCCACGTGTTCTGGCCACAAAGCGGTGGTGGGCTTTTGCGGAAAAACAACAAGAAACGGCCACTTTTCTGGCTGCTCTCTCAGGGCTTTTGCTAACCCAATGGTAACCATTTTCTTGCCATCGGTGCCGGTTTCTCCGTAGCCATGCAAAAAAAGTACAGTTGGATACGGAGGCTGGATTTGGGGAGGCACCCAAACTTGAAATTTAACGTTCCTTTTGCCGATCTTAACCTGATGGACACTGAATCCACTCGTCATAGGTCTACATTACCAGAAGGGAACCTTTCTAAGATATTTCTCAGTATTATTACCAGGTTTTCTGGACGTTTCTGGTGACGCTATACGCCAAACTCAGATATATACATTCTATATGCCATTTATTCAGCTTGTCACATCGTCCGACCTTGCCGAGAATGCTCACATTCCCGACATCTTAACAATCTTAGTCGAGAAGCTTTCTACTTTTGATACGATCAACTCTAGGGACATTAAGTCATTCCATTGCTTAGTTGCAAACTGGGTCACTGGCATTGGCTGCCAGCCCGGCTTTGCCGCCGTGAAAGTAGAGATTTTGGAGGGACGCCCCCAGGAACTTTTGGATTCTATTGCAACCGGAATGTTTGAAGTTCTTACCCAATGCTTTTTAGAGAGCCTAGCCGCTGACCTTGTGAACTTGACCCTAGAGGTTAGGCAAATGGAAAAAGCCACCTACCGAAAGTAAAATCCCCAAGCTCTTGGCTTGGCCAATGGCGGTGAACTGGCTCAATCTGCCTTCACGAGTGTCTGCTTGCCCGTTTGGTCCAAAAATCTAAACCTAATTCTTAGCCTTCACTTTGCCGATTATTGAACCAAGAGGATTCAGTTTGAACCGTATTTTTACCTACCTGTTGATTGGCGCCCTTCTTTTTACCGGCATTGCCGGCTATTTGCCGATTGGCCCCGCCATCGGCGCGGTTTGCTTGGCTGCTTTGGCCCTCGTTTTTGAATCTTGGGACGCCCTATCCAAACGCTTCCCTGAATCGCCGGAAGCAAGTTCTTTGCTGGAATCGGTGGCGATCTGTTTGGCATTTGGAGCCGTTCATTTGGCGTCTCAGCTAGGATTCATGGCTGGAATCCCCTTTCTGCTCAGAAGCAGTCGCCTCAAAGATTCTGCAATGAGGGACAGCGCGGCTTTGACCCTGATTTTGCTGCTTTCTGGCTGGTCAGAAAAATCAAGCCTGCTGCCATCTGCCACTGTTCTGGTGCAGGCTCTTGCCACCGGAGCCATGATTTGGTTTGCGGTCTCCAGCGGAAATGGTTCCTCAAGCGCGGCACCGGCCCCGCTTCCTTCCCTTTTGCCAGCGGCGATCGATGAAAGCGTAGAAGACACCGCCATGCGATACCTAGAGCTGAGAGAGCACAGCCGGCGGATTCAGTCTCAACAAGCCGATTTAGAAAGAAGAACCGCCGCCGACCGCATCAAGGCCAGCCTTATGGATTGGAGGGCAAGCGACGGCAAGCAATTCAAGAAAATCGCCCCGATCCTGCAAAGGCATTTAGGTGCCCACTCTTTAACCCTTTACGCCATTCCCGATAGCAAAAAAGGATTCATTGCAATTGGATCAGCAGGCACGGTTGACTTAACCCCGAGGCTAATTGAAGCCAACTTCATCGCCTCTCCTATTGTCATCCGCGAGAACGCAGAAAAAGCGATCCGCCAAATTTCTGGTAATGAATGCGGCTATTTGCATACCAGCCTCTTAATTCATCGGGGCAGAATTGCAGGGCTTGTTGCCGCGTTTGATTCGGATCAATCCAACATCAGCTCTATGGAAAGAACCCTCGAGGAAGTCGGCCCCGCTCTTGCCTATTGCCTGATTGAGGGCAAAGAGGCCGAATCCCTCGCGATCAAGGCCCAAGAAGCAGAACTCCTTGCCGATTTTGCCCAACGATCCGGTGGCGAAATCGGGGTTGAAGGAGCGATGGCAGTCGCAGGAGACTTGGTGGAATCGATCGGAATTGATGGCTGCACTATTTGGGATGTCGCCGAAAATCCACCCTCGGTTTTGGCCCAAATTGGCATTGACCCCCTTGATTTGATGTCTTTTGGCAGCATGAATGGAGTTTCTGGATGGTTAAGAAACGGGGGCCATGAGATTGTTGTTGAAGATGCTCGCGCCGACGATCGGTTTGATCGCAGCACCGTGCTACGCAAGGGCATTGGGTCGGTTGCGATTCTGCCCATGATCAGCTCTGGCACTCTTAGCGGAATTTTGATTGTGTGGACCAAGAACTCATTTGGCATCAATGCGGCCATGCTCAGGGTTTTAAGGGCCATCATGCCGGTGGCCCTCAAAAGGATATTTGGCGGTTTTGCATCGGTTAAACCCGGCCTTGTAGACGCCGATTCTTTTTGGCAGCTTAGCCGCGGACCCGGCAGCTTTGTGGAAATCGATTTTGGTTCTGCGGAAGGTCCAAGAGCCGAGGAATTGCGGACGTATCGCCGAAAACTTTTGGCCGCCATTTTATCTCGGCTACCAGAAGGGGGCATCATTTCGCGAAGGTCCAGCGGCACTGTGGTCGCTTTCTTACCGGGCATCGATGACGTAAGAGCCGCCAGATGGGCAAGCGCGCTTCAGCCCTATATGTCTCAGGAACTTGGAATGAAGACTCAAACCTCCGGTCGCGGATTGGATATCACCAGGATTTCTGCCTAATTTTATTTATAAAGAGCACCTTTAGGGCTAATCGGATTTTCGCACCTAGGTTTAAGCACCCCGTCCCTCACTTTGCCCAGGTCTTCATGGCCTCACTTTACGGGGGGCTTCTTAGGCGAGCTTGGCGCGATCTTTACGCGGGCATTGCGGGGGGCTTTTGGGGCGACCTTGGCATGGCTTTATGACCTCACAGTGCGCAAGGGTCAAAGAGATTTCCTTTGCACGATCCTTGCAGCGGGACATGAGTGGAACTTTGAAGCCAGCCCCTGCCGGGGGCACGCCGAGAATCTTGCACCGTTCATGACAGGTTGCTAAAATACTGGTGTGTTTTGCAAAAGGTGCTTGTCACCCATTTCTGCCGATGTGGACCGCGCCAATGGGGGCATTTGCGACGCTTGCCGACGTACGGAACTGATTACCGGTGTGGCACCAAAAGATCGCAACCCTCGCCCATTGCACGCAGAAATTCTGAATCCGCCCGACGAGCTTTACTACCCAGATCGGTCCGATAACCAGAAGCTAAAGATCGTCTTCTTTATATCCGCCGGCATCGTCGCCACCTTTATCCTTGTGTCTTTATTTATTGATGCGGCGATTAGGCACGCCGAATACATGCCCACGATGACTCCTTCTGCGCTATACAGCAGGTTCATGGCCAACCCTGCCGAGGGCAGCCAATGGCTGGCTGGCAAGCGGGCCGGCGTTGTGGGAGTCGTCAGCAAGGTTGGCAACTCAAACCAAAAACTTGCCACCAATGTGTACTTTTATACTTCTGAGCCGGACCCAAAAAATCCAACTCCTCCGCCGGCCCTGGTTTTTAGGTGCAGTCTGCTTACATTGATCACTTTGATGGAGATTCCCAAGGGTCAGAAAGTGATCATCCACGGATTTTTTGTAAAGGAGGATTCTCAACGCAATTTGATATTCAGGGCCGATTCGGTCCGCCCCCAACTCGGCACCTAGCACAATGATGGTCCAGTTGAAGGTGCCCAAATTAAGCCTTTCGCACGCACATGGACGCCCTGCCTAACCGAAAGGCTTTAGCAAGCAATCCTTGCTAAAGCCATGGCGGTCATTTGCCTTTCTGTCCTTAACCATGGCAATGGGGTGAACACTGGAAAATGTGGATTCCCGTTGTTATGGACTTTTGCACCCAACAACCATCTTTCCTGCCTCCGTTTTCAAGTTGATGATGTTACTTGCTGAGGTCTTTGATTTCAACCTTGTCACTGGGATGGCTGCCCCGCATCGAAAAAGGAGCGTGGTCCTTGCCAGGAACAAAAAGGTTAATCACATTGTGACCCTCCCTCACAAACCGCAGATACCCACCCGGCAGCTGACCATGACCACCCACAAACAACCCCCGGATCAGGCAGTAAGTGGCTTCGCCGCCATAGGCGTCCACCGTGTTCGATTTTGAGGATCCAAGCTGAATTCCAGCCGCAATCGTGCCATGCATCGGATCCCAAATTTGGCCCCCGTTAACCTGGATTCTAGCCCCTGCCAACAAAAGATGGGCGTCTCGGCCCCCCTCCATCCGATCATCGGTCAAGATAGAATCAGGGGCATAATCGGTAATGTCAAACAGGTTGTTTCCCCACGTGTGGCAGTTCGATACAACAATTCCCGCCGCACCGGTATCCAGCCATATTCCAGACCTTGCTGTGTTGGTGGTGATGGCAGGAGACGGAAACGCAGGCAGATGAGTGCCACCAGCCGACCCAATCGTGTTGGCAACCACGCAATGGTCAATGTAGCCATCGCTTAGCTTGCGCCAATCAATACCAATGCCCCCCACATAATCGTAAATGCGGCACCCCTCAATCATGCTTTCGCCGGTGCCATCTTTGGGCTGGTTAGCGTTGACCAGTATCCCCGTATGAAACCCACGCATCGTCACATCTTTAATGCGGAACCCCGGGCTATTGCAGATAAACCCAGGCCCTCCATAACTGGGGGCGCAATCTAGCTCGCCACCCGAGCCAACTACCATCGCGTCTTGAGGCACAAACAACCCCGTTACCACCGTCTTGCCAGGGGGAAGCTGTAAGTAACCAGTTGAATCTAAAATTTGCTGCAATTTGGCAGTTTCGGCAGCCGCCGCCTGGAGAGGCGTCAGTCGAGGCGCGGCATGGGCGATGGCAAAAGCGATTATCACGTTGATCATTTTGTTTCTTCTTTTATCCTAGGTAAGGTTCTAACGCGGAAGCGGCATAAGCGGCAAGACGGGAGTGGGCTCGAGGGAACGGATGCAGGCCCTCATAGGTCCAAGCGTCCACAATGGCATAACTGTCTCCAACCGCAAGGGATGGAAAAACCGGCGAGCTACTCTTGGAGGTCCCTCCCACGGTTAGGCTCACACCATCATTATCAAGCACAATCCCATGCAAACCCTTGGCAAGCCCGCTTGTCATCACCACTACATACGGCCCCAAATTGTCAGATGGATTTGCCCACTGGCCCGGGGTCCACCCAGGAGGCACCGAATCGACAATCGTGGCGTTTCCTGGCGAGTTTGAACCCGTGCCACAGACGCCTTGATGGAGCGGAGCTGTGATTGGCCAAAATCCGGTCTGGTTGGGATCAATCACGGATTCTAAATCTAAGATGCCATCTAAAAACTGGGGTCGAGAACGAATCCAAGCATTAAGAGCCTTTCTGGTTGATTCAAAGCTATTGACGCCCTGTGGCGACCCTAATCCACTCACAAAGTTTAAGACGCTTGTGGTGCCCACATCGTTATTAGGAAGCATGGTGGTTTGAAGCACGGTCAGCCCAAGCGCCTTGGCATCCATCCACGCATTTTGCATGTCAGATTGAATCTGGGCAAGGCTTCTTCCATTCGAAAGGTCATTGATCCCCATTTCAAAAATTACCGCTTCGCAATTGGCAATCAAGGTTTTTCGCATTAGGCCGTTATCGTCCGAATAGTGCTGGATGGTATAGCCAGACCGTCCAAGATTCATCAAGGGATAGCGTTGAAAGGTGAATCGGTTGGGCCAACCCTGCACTCCGGCGGCGGTTCCAAAGTACTTCCCTTCTAGCTGGTTTGGCTCAATTCCGTAAACGGCAATGGAATCTCCGATAAGTGCAAGGCTCTTTTTGCCCGCAGTCTGAGGAATGCCCAATATAGAGATGGCATCATAGGCATAGCCAAAGTTATCGCTAACTGTTTGGCTGACGCTGCTGGCACCATAAGCGTCTCCTTCATGAATACCAGTTGTTGCGTCTCCCACCAAGTTGTGAGTAAACGGAATTTGACCACCGCTTGTCACCTGCACCAGGGTCCGCAGCCAACACCAGGTTCCTGGGGCAATATCAACCGCCAAAGGATCCGATTTCAGGATTCCTCCTGGGGTTACCACCCCAGTGGCAGCTCCACCAAATGTCAGGTTTTGGATGTGACTATCGGGCAGTTCAATGGCCACCGTCAGTGTCATTGCGTTCGGAATCGGCACTTCGCCCTCTGTGTTTGGCATCTCAAACCCCGCATAAATGGGCTGGATCATAGCCGCCCCTTGGGGAAAGCACCATAGCGCGCGAGTCAGCATCGAGGTCTGCCCCGTGATATGAGAAAACTGATTATTGGTTCCGTTGCCGGTGTTGTGGGCAACCGGCTTAAGAGAGGCTTCTACTGGCAATGTTGAATTGGAAGAAACAAGAAATTGAATAGAAAAGGTTCCCCCGCTGGAGCTGGCATCGCAAGAAATTCTCTGAGAAAGTGCAACGATCGCGGTGCCACCGGCAGGAACCACCGCAATGGGGCTTTGGGAAGGATCTAAACGAACCCATCCTTGCCCATTGCCGGTGGATGTAATTTCAACATGATCTGCCCCTGCCGGAGGGTCAATAAAAAACGACTGTGATCCTTTAGCGGCAACCGTAAACGATGGGCCAAAGGGGGTGAATTGAGTTTGGTTCATAAATAGAAAAGTGAGAATCGCAGGGAGAGTTCGGGACGCAATTAGCCGACTAGGCCCCTGTTTGAACCGTCACCGAAGAGGGCCAACGAGGGCCTGATCCACTGCTAGAAGGTTGGACTGTAAACAAGGCGGACTGACCCGGATTTAAACTTGCGATGGCTGGCTGACCCGATGCGGGCAGAACCGAAATCGCAAAATCTTGAGCCGGCAAAGAGGGATCGCCCGCGTTGACAATCTTATACCAGCCGCCAACCGGCACGTCAGAGACAAGGGGCAAAATCACGGTGGAGGCAGATTGGGGGATGATCCATTGAAGATTGCTGGATTGGGGGGTCAGCGCCAAATTGCTGGCAATTGTCATCTGACTGGCCGCATACGGCTGTTGGTAACCAGAACTGGCAAAAGAAACATGACGGGTGCCATCCCAAAAGTAGCTTCCATTCAGGGTCCACGTCAGCACTCTGCACCTGGAAGGAGGCTGATCGGCAGGGGCAAAAAGATCGGCAGTTTGGCGGACCCTCATGCCATCTTGTAAAAAAATTCGATTGGAATAATCAACGCTGCTGATTGCAGACCCATTGGTGACGACGGTCCCTAAAAAGCAAACCGCACCGGATGGCGGTGCCAAAAGGTTAGAAAATGCAGGCACACCGGTTGAAGTCAGCCAAACATAGGAAATCTGAGACGAAGGCAAAACAAGAGATCCCCCACCGTAATCTAAGACGTCTCCAACCAACGCGCTGCCCGCGGAAATATTGACGACTAGGCCAGTGCCAGCCGTGAGATCCAGCCCATTGAGGACGCCAAAACCTCCGCACCCTCCCTGGGTTACAGTCTGGATTTTGGACGCAAGAATGTTAAGATTCTGGCTAACACCCGCCGTCATGCCCTGAGAAAACGGCCCCGTCGCCCCGTTGGAGGCGCCTGCAAAGTCGAGGGGTGCCAAAGGCAAGGGAGCTTGGGTAGAAAGCAAGTTAAATGTCACCCCGCTGGGGGCTGGAAGTTGAAAACTCATAGATTTTGATTGTTATGTGGTGCGAATCCAAGTGGCGCACTCATCGGAGCTAACCCAAACCGAGGGCGAGGATTCTCCATTAACCACAAAGGTTAAAACCCATCGGGCTGCCCCTTCTCGTGCGCAGTCAAAGCCAAAACCAGAGCCATCGCACAGCAAGGCGGCTCCGGTCTGATCATTCATCATCTTGGCTGCCGTAAAATCGGAATCGCCAAGATGCTTGAGTCTTGCCATGAAATTGCTGGGACCAGAATTGCCAGAAAGGGAGGAAAGCCAAAGAAGGGCAAGGGTGCCATCTGGACCGCATCGAATGCCGCATTGTTGAGAACTCATAGAAATAGAGGGCCAATCAGAAAGGGTTTTGCCAGAGTCAAAAGATTGAAAAAGCTGGCTTTGATAAGATTGCGAAGTTGTGGCAACCCAAAGGCAGCCATCCGCATCAAGACAAATTGATGCGCCAAGTAGGGGTCCAAGCTCACCGTGGCTTGTAGAAACCTGGGCTGGTGGAACAGGAAGTGATGATCCCTGAATCACAAGAACTCCGCTGTTGAGGTAGATTTGCAAGTACCCTCCCGATTCGGATTCTAAAAGTGAGGGGCTGTCTGATTGAGCGGGCGCAACAAACGAAATTGTTGCTAGCTCTCGATTTTGCCAAACTTGGGTCTGAATGGCAGCTGGCTGCGATCCAACAAGTTCCGTATCAATAGATTGGTCCCCCGGCCCAAACCCAGCACCGGTTGCATAATATCCATCGGCACCGGCTTGGGCCGACCCGCAACCGGTCATTGTGCCATGAAGCATAGTTTGGATCGATGCCGATGGATAAGGGAGACCGCTTCCTTTTTCGAAGACCCTCCTTTGCGCTCGCCCACGCACGGTCTTGGCCGCATTCAGTGGAATCTGGGGGTTCATGGAATCATAGGCCGAGCCATCCCAAATCCCTTTACCAGCTCCCGGATAAGCGGAGACCTCATCATAAAGAGGTTGGGCAAACACAGTGACCAGTGCCGCTCCTACCGAAACATCTAATCCGTTGTGCCACTGCGATCCGTCCCAATAATGGCCACTTCCCCAGGCCCATGCGGCAGGGCCCGAATTGTTGTGCCATTGGGAATCGGGGAAACTGCTTGCCGCCGTGCAAACCCAGCCTGGGCAGTTGTTGAGATCGGCAATGAGGCCAGCCAAGGTTTGGTCTTGCCAAGCCACTCCTGGAGTGTGGGTGGCGGCGTATGAGTCATAAAATCCCTTATGATCGCTTGCCAAACAGCAAAAAGGCTGGACCAATACATTGCCTCCCACCTGGTAGGTCTCATAATCAGCAAATTTGGGGCTAAAGCTGATGGAACTCGAAGTTTTCCTCAGCAAAGAAATCTCCCCTAAATTCAGGGTCACCCCCGTACCAAGCCCGCCAAAGTTCAGAGTGCTAACTTGAAACACTCCCCAGTAGGCACCTTTAGCATCGTGAAGAATGCCGTTTCCATCCAAGCTAGACCCTTCATGAACCTCATCGGGGAAGCTGCCGGTGCTATCTAGCGGATACCGAGAACCTCTTTCATCCACCCCCGGAAGCTGATTAGAATCCTGATTCCAACTTGAGGGAGAGCACAAATCCAAGGTGATGGTTTGGGGTGTACCTGGCGTTGCCACCGTCCAACTCCAACTCTTGGTGAGGCCCTGAGGCGTTGAGAGGCTGAGACTTGCCGACTGGTCTGCTTGAAATGCCAAATACCGATACCCCTCCCAGTTCAGAACAAGAGGCGTCAAAGCTCCGGTGGCAGAAGTTAAGCTTTGAGAAGCCAAAACCTGAACCGAAGGCTGTTGCTGAATCGTGAATGATTCAAAGCTTTTTCCTAAAAACTGACAGCGCCAATCTCTTGGGTCGTCACCGGTGGCTGCCAGCGAAGCGGAATCTATAAACAATCTTTGAGGCTGCCACTCTGCCAAGGTGGGGACGGAATAGGTATAGGGCGTCGATTCATTGGCCCCTCCAATCGCCTCATAAAAGAAGGTTTCGGAGATCGTTCCTCCTTGTCTTCTTAGTGTTGACGTTGAACTGACTTGGCCGGTTGCCGAAATCTGGGTCACCGGAGGAGTTCGCCCCGCTCCCGTCGACCAATCGTAAATATGGCCCTGGCCGGTGCCATCTGGACCTACCGAGTCTAGGTTCAAGTCATATTGAAGAGGTGGCGTCCACGATTCAGAAATGGTTCCGTTTGCGCTGGTCGCAAAATAGCTGCCAATCGACGCGGACGTAGAGATGGTGTGGCCACCAACATCACTTGCGCTGACGGTTCCTCCATATCCAGAGTTGCTGTAAGAAGACATCCCGTCAAAACTAACCCCTCCCCAAGTTGTTGAAGAAGATAAAGTCCCCGAAGTAGAAGAGTAGATGTAGGTCATCGGGTTTGTAGAATGGACCCTGGTGGTTGAACCGTAGGCATCCTCATCGTTAATCAGGTAATCCACAGTAAAGGGCGCGGTTACCGTGTAAGATTGGGTAGAGCTGGCGCCGCCGTTGTTGGCCGTAACCGTAATCTGAGACCCATTGACCACCTGCTCATAAAATCTTAGAGATTGGGCCGCCAATCCATCCGGATATCCAGCGTTGCAATAACCAGGATAAATGGAAGAATAGTCAGGAAATGCCCTCCCGTCATCTAAAATGTAGGGCAATGGAGGGGTCGAATAGAGGTCTGTAAACAGAGCAATCTCGCACCACTCCTCAACCTGCATGGTTAGGGACATCGTGCCGTTCACCGCTCCTGAGCCGTAAACAATTGGATCTGAGGGGGTTGATCCCACCGGATAAGTAGAAGTCTGCAAAGTGCCGCCCGGAATCTGGGTCTCCGCAAAAAGCGTATATTGGGCAATCCCTGGCACGGGGCCCTTTGGCCCGCTAACACCAATCGCGGCATAAAACTGAAAGGAACTGTCTCCCAATTTGGGATAAGCAGTCAAGCTGCTGCTTCCTGATGAACCAGCCGGAACTAATTGGCTATCAATTCCCAGCTCGAAGTTGAAATGGACGGTCTTGGTCAGGGTCAGAGTCCTTGTTCTGCCTGTCTTCAGGTAAAGAATAGCCATTGCTTAGTGATTGACCTGCTGAATTTCCGGCTTTTGGACCCTAGGTCCCGTGCCAATGGAACCCAAACCAAGTTCTAAATCGCCGTTCTTGGCTGCGACTCTCAATAAAGACAATCTTGCATTCATTGTCAGATTAAAGATCACATCAGTGTGAGGCAGTGAAGCTCCCAATAAGGATCTACTATTCTGAGTAGTCCAATTCTCTGCTTGACAAACGGACAGCCTCTTCCAGATAGTCCACTTTTGCCCCGATCATCAACAGAAAAAAAGGACTTTCCGAAATGGCCCCTGTCAAGAACATTTTCAGCAGACGGTTCGGTCCAGTTAGATATAATCCAACTATGATGCCATATCAATGCAGAAGATGTGGCACGCCGATGTCGGCTGCAGATTATCAGCGCAATCAAGGCTTTTGCCCTATTTGCCTACAGATCATAACCGGCCCAAGTGCAGGATTCCAGCCTGCATCCAATTCAAAAAGAAAGATTTTAGGGGCGCTTGGCTGGCTGCTTGCCTTAGGCCTAGTGGCTCTGATTGGCTTCCAAATCTTTAAACAGCTTGGTCTTGGCAGCAGCAAAACCAGTTCGATTTTGGATACCAAGCCCCCTAGCACCGCCGTCAGCGTTCAAAAGAAGGCACCAACCTTCAAAAACACTTC
>DAIDHV010000014.1 GCA_027451905.1 Armatimonadota bacterium
AGACCTTGTCAAATTGCTGATAACAATTGGGGGTCAATACAGAAATTGAGCACTGATCAATTTTTGGGGACTAGCCATAGCCACTGGCATTCCATGTTGGGTAATTTATTGAGAACAGGTCACTAGCAACGAAAAGTTAAAAAAGTATTGCTAAAGAAATGTTAACTCTGTAACTTTTTAAGATAGCCCCTTAACCGAAATGACAAATGGTAATTTCTAGGCCAGCGGTGGAGGAGGATAAGCGCGCGATGAACCTGAGGCCTGAGTTGTGTCCTTGTGTAGTATCCCCTGTACTGCAACTGTCCGCAGGCATTGATGATTTGCACAGGGTTCTGACACGAGGGTAACAGATGGTAGATCCGCCTTGATGCCAACCTGCAGAACTTTGAAATATACCTTCTTGCTTTGCTCGAAATTGGGTCTTCGTATGCATCTTTGTCCAAGTACGCGAAATACCAGTCGCAGAGGAGGCAAACTTGTGCGCCAAGACTGGATTGACAAACTGACGAAAATCTTGCCCACCGACGGGGTCCGAGACCAGAGTAGTTCAAATCGAGCATGTTGGGGCTGAGTAGCGCATACTGCTCTGGGTCGATTTTACTAAAGGAAGGCATTGCCAAAAGCTTATTAAGGTCCCCGGGCCTGACCCCCGTGGTTCTAAAATTTTGAAAAAACGGCGACAGTTCCCCTCTAAAAATTACCAGTGAATCCAGCCTCCAGTCCAGGCTACCTGGGTTTCTTTTCTCCATGGTCACCACAAATTCCTTTAGTTTTACTGACCCTATTAAAGGGTTTAAATAAATAAACTGGAGGATTGAATATATATCGTTAGGATGAGCCGAAATGTGTCTTTCTTCGGCGGCAATAGAAAGCAAGTTCGGCTTAAAGTAGCACTTTTCAACACCCGGCCCCTGGCCATGGAGCGGAGTTAATCTATACACTAATAATATCTGCCTATAATTCGCTTGCACATTGGTGAATGAAGGGCTTTGCGGTTCTGGTAGCTGCACGGCTTGACGAGTTGGCGGCAATGCGCCTCCGCAGAAGATTGCGCTTGCACCTATCCCTAGCACCACAAGGCAGCGAAAGTCAATTCTCATCCTACTGGGGCACCAAACTCCCATGTACCCTGTGGTGTGTGGTTGCTCACATATGTCTGCGCGTCGACTGTAGCCAGTTGAAAACTTCCATTACCGTTAAACAGTCGTGCCACTGGAGCTACCTGGGTTACCGAACTCTTATCCACCAGGTCGTTGTCGACCAGGCCCATGAATCCATTTGGTCCGTACGACTCCTCCTCATGCTCGCTGTAAACGCCACTAGATTCAAAAAAGAGAACCTCGACGGATCCCGCTGGAACGTTTACTGGTTGAGAAAAGCCCTGTGCAACCGTTGTTGTGACGCTAGTGCTTGCAGAAACGCTCAAAGGTATTGCGAACTCCCAAGGATTCTGAGCCTGTAGCCCCACTGAGTAGGTCATGGAAGTGCTCTGGCTCAAGGTAGCTGTGAAGTTCAGGGGATTATCGGCCTCACCAAAGAGGTAGCCCGAAGTCGATGGGCCAGCTATGCCAGTAAGGTTCCAGAATGGAAACCAATACATCTCTGCGGGTCCGCTAGCGACGATCTGGTCGTTCTCGTACGGCAGATGGATATTCATTTTATAACTCGCAGACTCAGCTGTGGTTGTGTCGCCGGGTACAAATTCGGCAAAGGCACTAACGGTCAGGCTGTCGGCCGGATGAGGCGACGAGCACGCAAACGCATTGTAGGCCGCCTGGGACGAGAACAACAGACCCTCCTGGTGCCTTTGGTTCCAGCCATCCCCGTTCCAGGTGCCAATTCCGTCGGCGCAGGGACCTGAGACCGTAGACTGCCAGAAGGTGTCGCTCGTGCTCCAAGACGGCCAATCGGGCCCGACCGCTTGCGCGCGAAAATCGACTAGGCAAGAAAACCCGATATCGGAGCCAACTGGCACTAAAATGCCTCCAGTGTCGCCCTGGAGGCCGGGCGGCGGCCCGGGCACCGGATTCGGGCCCAGGACGAGGCTACCGCTCGGTCCTGCACTTTTAGTCGGGTCCTGTGACGACGAAATCTGAATGTAGTCCGGAACAACATCCGCAGAAGAGCCGGTCGCAACGGCGGGCTGGTTCCACTTAAAAATCCCGTCCATCAATTCGTAATTACCGACCATTGTGGCCACCTCGTCCGGAACAGTGTAAGTTGCCACTTCACCCACCACCGGCAATGGGACGGTAAGTCTGTCGTCGTAGACCGGGTAAAACGGCCACTCGTCAGAGCCTCCTTCATACGCATCGGTCGCAAGCGGGCTCAAGCCATAGCCATCGCTTCCCGCAATTTCGATAAAAGAGTTTGTACTTTGGAAGGGTGTTGCATCGAAATTGCTGTAAGCATTGACTACAATGTAAACTAGGGCAGGCGGAGGTCCTTAGCCGATCCACTTAAAGTTGTAGGTTGTTCCGGATGAGCAGGAAACGCTATAGGCAACAGGTGGTTGACCACCCCAGTTGGAGTAAGTCTCCGCGTTTGCTTCCCAATCGTCGTTACTGAGGCTAAAACCATTGGACGAACCCGAAAAGGGGATCTGCTGTCCATCGAAGTTGACCCAAATTCCCGACCCGTTTGAATGCTGATTCGACTGAGTGAGGGTCCAGTTCTTGGGATCCTGCGGGTTTGTGGTCTGTGATAGCGCAGTGTAAGCACCAGTCGTTAGCACGAGCAAGGTCAATAGCTTAAACACTGCTCCGCTAAGATACCTTGAACGGACCGGATTAATATTCTTGAATGGTTTTGAGCAATGCATTCTCACAGTCTAGCATGTTTGTAAAAATATTGACTGGGCCATCATCTGTTCCTCGCCGCCCAGTCACTTGTGCTGTCCATTTTGTTATTCCTAATTACTTATGGGTATGCCTCTTTAGGCGCCAGAAGTGCCGATTCGAGTCCAAGACCGGTCTTGTTTGGGATCGTAAGTGGCGCTCCGTTGCGCTCGCAAAGGTCCACGATCCCATCTTGCCGAGCTCGATTCACCCATTTGCGAACCACCGGACGAGTCACCCCGAAACGGCGAGACGCCTCCGAAACCGACAAACCATCCTCTAAAACCGATAACGCTAATTGACGACGTAATTCCATCTTGTTAACTTCCTTAAAAGGCATCTATTCACCGAGAAAAGGTGGATACCATGTTGTGGCGGGACTGGATACGATCTTATGGCGTCGGACAGCCTGGTCCCCACTTAATAACCAATTGAAGAGAGTTAGCCTTTGCCTCCTCTGTGGCGAGACTATCGAGCAGTTCCATGCTCTGCAGAACCTCCATCTGGTTTTCGCGCGCGGGTGGCTTGTCTTCAGTTGTCGCAGCTTGTTTTCGCAATCCTGCTTGGTATGGAAAATGTGAAGAAATTCAACGGTGGCTTCAGTATCAAAGACACTGTACACAGCGATGTGGCCGTCTCCTCTCATTCGCTTTTTTATGAGGAGATAAAGCAAATCTGGTCTGCCTTCAACGGGCTTTCCCTGGTCATACCCGGCGGCAAGCCCTTTGATCTTAGATTTCAGGAAGGCAATGTAGGCATCAGCTGCGCCCACGTTTCGCTGTTCAAGGTTCCAGCGATAGATTTCGTCTAATGCGTTTTCAGCTTGTGGTGCAAGTATAACGGTTAAGACGGGTTTTCGGCGAGCCATTGTGACCTTGTTGCATCCAGCCGCTGATCGAGGTGTTCGAGAGTTCTGCCTTTTCCCGCGCGGATGCTAGCCTGAGCCGCATCGATCTTGGCCAAGCGTTCGGGTGTGAACATCGCTTGAATGGCCGCATCTTTCCTGTCCCCAAGGTGCAGCTTTCTCACCAACTCCGGATGAGCACTGAGGCTTCGCGTGAGTTCTGTGAGCTGTGTCTTCAGCTCCTGCAGGGTGCTGTCGGGGATGTTGATTACCAGGCGCATGGTTTTCTGAACGTTTGAGATGTTCTTTCCATAGTACCGGGTGCATGAAGCTCTGTTACGTTGAAAATGCGTCGTTCCTGCTCTTTTCCCTTTGCCCTCTAAAGAGAATTTCTCTGCCGCCGCGCACCTTGGTGTCATGAGCGGCGTAGCCGCTTTGTATACCCTTGACACCTAGGTGTGTCTTAAGGCGGCGTATACTCTGTTCTTCCCGGGCATTTGGATGAGTGCCTCTAGCCGGTCAAATTTGGCTTCTGAGCCGCCTGAACATCTAGAGGGTAATGTCCGCCCGAAGTCCTTTCCACGGCCCTCCTGGTCAACCCCGCCGATTTCTGCGGGTGTCCCTGGCTGGTTCTCTGAATTGGGTAGAGTCGTTCCCAACTTCATTTTCCCGAATACCGAAGGTGTTCTCGATGCCTGACGCTTCATGTTGCTCGAAAATCTCAGAAGGAATTGTTCCAACTTAGCAAATTGGCCAATACAATTCAGTTCGTGGCATTTTCCCGTCTAAAGTTCCTAGACAATCTAAGTACACGTCAAAGGTTGGGCACTGCCGAACTGCCATTTCTGAACCGGCAAGGCACCTTGCCATCTCACCCCAAACTTCGCCGAGAACGTCGTAAGGTCCCTCATGAAGGTAGGTCGCACACTTTCCTCCAGGAATCGTTGTCTCTTGGGTGCCTTCTGGCGCAGTTTCTCCCTCAAAGAGTTCGAATCCTGCCTCGGAATGGAGCTTGCTAATCGGAGTTGTGAGAGGGTCGTCCCGATAAACCGCGAACATTCTGCGATCTGCTCGAAAAGGGAGATGTGATGCTAGGGGACCGAGCTTTGCGCAGGTCTCGCCTATGAGATAGTAGGGGCCAAGGTGCTGAATCGAACAGATTCTGATTGGATTGACAGATTTAACTTCTAAGTTCATTGCTTTGTGCCTAATAAACTCCGCAGCCCATCCTTGAACATTTCGACGGTAGTGAATATTGTTTGGAGACTGAAGGCTGCTACTGGGGTGGTTGCCGATCCGAAAAATTGAAGGCGAAACGCCAAATCCTTTTCGGAAGGACCGAGAAAACCCTGCCAGACTTTCGAATCCGGCTTCCAAGGCAATTTCACTTACCGACATCCTTGTGTGCTTTAACTGCCAAGCGGCTCGTTCTAGGAGTAGCCTAGCGCTAAGCTCGTTGGGCCCTTCGCCACAAACGTATTTGAATGCGCGGTGAAAATGAAACGGGGACAGTCCAACTTGCTTTGCCAGATCGTCCCTTCCTGATGCCAGGCTTGGTTCATCCAGCAAAATGCCAATGGCCTTTGCTGTAGACATTCGATATTCCAACCGCGTGCGGTAGTTCATTCAATAGCTAGTATAAAGGTGCCGCTTAGGCAGTTGTTTTGCAAAATGTGCGAAAATTTCTCGCAGCCGATCCAATAAAATAACCGCATTCACCCCCAGATATTCACTTTGTCAGCAAAATGGGCCTGGTGAGGTTGCTGGAAAGTCTCTGCCATCTTCCCTGACAACCAACTCAACTGCCAGCCTGCTTCCTAAAAAAGACTCCCTCTTGCACTTAAGGCGCGGTGAAGGTGCCAATCGAGCTAAACGTTTGGTCATTGTTGCTATCGGACCCAACAACTTCGTAATAGTACGTATTACCACTCACAAGCTGGCCGCTGCCAGAGTACGGCACTGAAGTTCCTGCGATCACGGCCGAGGTCCAGATTGGATTCACGCCGAGGGTTGGAAACTGATCAAACAAGGCCACTTGATAGCCATTGGCATCTTGAGCCGGCTGCCAGTTGAAGGTCAGAGGTCCATAACTCACCTGGTTTAAAACCATGTCTCCGAGCACGGTTGCGGTGGCAGAAGCCGACATCGGCGATTCATTGCCACCGTTTCCGCCATAAAGCGTGTTGATGGAAGTGACCGCGTAAGTGTACTGTTGGCCAACTAGCAAGGACTGACCAAGATCAGCAAATAGGCTTGCCAAGGGATCGTACAATAGCTGGACAAAGCCGTTGCTAGAAGGTGCCGACGTTCCTATTGCGCGGTAAATGCCCCATCCGTACAGGGCAGGATCGGTGGCAGGCGTCCAAGTCACGTCAATCTCGGTGAGATTGCCATTTGGTGTGGACCTTGTGATTGCCTTCTTTGCCGCATTAAAGACCTTTGGCGCAAAAAGCCGTTTGAAGTTTTGGATGGCACTTTGGTAGTCCAAACTTCGGGTTGGCTGAGCGGGGGTCGTGAAGGCGGTTGCAGCAACTCCGGTAGGAGGGTTCAGAAGGGCTCCTGATGGGCTGCTAAGATTAAAATTGAGCTGAGAGCTTTGGCTATTGGAGAGAGTCAAGGTCGTGGAATCACTATCGTAACCCAGCGCGTTAGCTTCAATGGTGTATTGCACATTGGGGACTAGCCCACGCAAGGTGTAGTTTCCGTTGTTATCAGAAACAGCGGTGATTGAACTAGAATTTCCGCCGCTGCCAGAGGCGCCGGTGGAAAGGGCAAAAACCTGAGCACCCCCAACCAAGTTGCCTTGCCGATCGTAAACGGTGCCACCCACCGTAGCCTGCAGGCTGGTTTGAGAAACGATGATATTAACACTTTTGGTTTGCTGACCCTGAAAAACTTGATAGGTGTTTTGGCCCGAGTACTGGATTCCATTTGAAGTCACCGACGCATAAACCGTTCCGTACGGACCGGTGACGCTCGGCAGCAAATAGGTGCCTTCTGTGCTGGAGAGGCTCTGAGAATCACCGTTGTAATTGGTGGATACGGTGGCACCGGGAATGGGATTGTTGTTTTGGTCAAGCACAACCCCCGATAACCCTCCATAAACATTTGAGTTTGAGCCTCCGCCGCCGCAACCCGATGCTAACAATAGTGCGGCACCAAGAACAACCAAAATGACGAGCTTCTTTGCTGATTCTATCTTCAATTTCCTATCACGCTTCATAAAGTCTACGCGAGTTCCTTACTAGCTTTGACGACAAAATTTTGTGTTCGATACTTTAGAGTTCCTAAGGTCGGTAAAAAATCAGCGTTTGAAAGCACACTTTTGCACTGTTCCGATTGGAAATAATGATTCAAAGCGGCGATCTCGGGTTCAAATCCATGTCAACTGTCAAGCCAAATATTAAGCGGTTGATCTGCAACCTAGAATCAGGAAATCCAAAAATGTAAAAACAAAGGGCAACCCGTTTTTGGCGGGCTGCCCTTTGTTGGCCGAGAATGGAAAGGATTACTTCTGAGCTATTGCTTCGGCAATGGCTTTTCGGAATGTTTTGAGAGCGCCAGGTCCGTAACCAACCTGAATCTTCTTCACAAGTCCATCTTTGCCAATCAGAACGAACTCGGGGATGCCGGTTACTCCGTACTTCAGCATTTCAGAATTTTTTACATACGCCACCGGATGGTTGATGTTGTACTTCTTCATAAAGCCAACCATATCTTGATATTCCTCTGGCTGGGTTGCCTTTTTGCCTTGGTAGCTTCCGTAGAAGGCAGTGACTCCAACAACGTTGAGGCCTTGTGGTCCATATTTTTCTTCGATCTTAGCCATGGACGGCATCGAAGCCTTGCAAGGACCACACCAGTGGGCAAAGAAGTCCAGCACAACCACCTTCCCTTTTAGGGCAGTAAGGTTTGTGAAGTTTCCGTAATGCTGAGGCAGCCAATTGAGATCAGGGGCTGGAGTGCCAACAAGGGTCAGTTGATTGAGGACGCCTTTCAGCATTTCTGCTTGCTGAGCTCCTTTCATGGGCGCCGAATCCAAGGCTTTGTTCAAAAAGTTGACCGCCCCTTTGTCGTCGTTTCTATCCTGGTAGCTTTGGGCTATTTGCTGATCCAGTCCTGCCAATTGGTCAACCGAGCTTGCAAAAGTTGGATCACCAGATAGTGCAATTTTCTCGGCATCTTTATACTTCTTCAGGGCAATGTCGATGTTTCCAAGGGTGACCTTTGCATCTCCAACATCGGTTGCCTTGGGGTTAGACTTAATGTACCGCTGTAAAATAGTGGCTGCGCCTTTGTTGTTTCCCGCTTCTCCAAACAAATTAGACCAATCAATCGCGTCGGTAACGTCAATTTTTGCAGGGTCCAAGCCCCTGACCATATCCTTTGCCTTTTGCTTGATCTCTAAGGTGAATTTGCCTTCATTAAAGCCCGCTTTATCGGTTGACATCTGCTTGTACAAGCCGTTTGCGTAAGTTACGAAATCCTGCCACATTTGGGAGCCAGACTTGGCTGAACCAGATACGGCGAGTGTTAGAATCAGTCCTAGCATGGAAAAACTATACCTTGACCCTTTAGGTCAAGACTCCTGATTGCAATTTTTTAATGAAAACTGTCATTAAAAAATGGTCCCTTGCTTCAAAAAGCTAATAGCCAAAGTTAAAATCAAGCTCAAAATCCAAACCCCTAGCCGCATAGGCTCCCGTGGTGATTGTAGGATCTAAGTTAATGACATTTTGGATATGGTATCTGCCAATCAAAGCCACGTTCTTAAACAACTGGTACTCGTATCCTAGGGCAAAGTTTAACGTGCTTTGGGGCTGATATTGAAAGACGTTGCCCGTGCTCAGGTCAAAAATCAGGGCTTGATTGCGGTGGACTCGGTTTCGGCAATGGAGCTGCCATTGCAGACTGCTTTGAGCAAACGTGCCGCCCTGAGAAAGCAGCGCGCTGAGACCGACCGAGTAATTCCAAGGACCTTTGGGAGAGCCGATAAGGTTTAAGGCAATAGCAGTGGAATTGCTATAAGAGCCAGACGAAGGAAAAGCTACATTGTTTTGATCTAAGCTTAGGCTTATGCTTTGGTTGTTGTGGAGGTCGTAAACCCCCGAAAGCCCAAGCCCAACCGCGCTAGAGTTGCTGCTATCGGTTCCAGATTGATTAGTCAGGGCCAAGTTTGCGCTCAAATTCAGACGCTGGTTGGCATTATAGGTGATCACATTAGACAGTCTGTGGAGGTTTGTGCCTCCTGCGTTGAATCCGTTTGAATAAGGAGAGGCCCCTGAATAGCCTCCCGAAAAGCCATTGCCATTGTATCCAGCCGAGGTGCCATTCAAAAAAGATCCCAAGGTTGCCAGCTGGCCAGAGTTGCTGCTGTCGTAGGCAGTCACAACATTCAGTCGATTATTCTTGGTTCGATAGCTTGCATTGAGGGAGAAATCTTCACCGGGAGTCGATTGTCCTCCAATGTCATTTTGGCTAAGGCTAGAATTCATGCCCACCGAAAATCCCTTGCCTGCGTCAAACGAAGATCTTAAGGAAATTGCGTTAGAGAGGATGCTTCCCTGCGTTAGGGATGTTGCCGATTCAATTGGGCCGTAGCCTGCAGTCCGATTGAGGTCTAAGATCATGTTTAGCTTGCCCATCGGCTTAGAAAAGCTTAAATCGGCGATATTGGCGTGGCTACTTCCGGAAGATTGAAACGAGGACTGCTCGCTGTCTTTGAGGCTCCAGGTGCTGTCTCCCGCGCCATGCATGGTTACAAACCCCGTATCTTGCACTGATCGGGTGTGAACAAAGGTTAAGTTGCCGCTGGAATCGGAAGTCCGGGTGGCAATATAGGAGTTATCGGTGTTGATGCCCCAGTTGACCGCCTTGTGCCGATAGTTGACACCTAGCATTGTATCTTGCGCGTTTCTTAGGAAACTGGCGCTTTGGATGCCTACAAAACCATCGGGGATATCAGAAAGATTGGCAATGAAATTGTAATCTTTGTACCGGTAGTTTCCGGTTAATCCCCGCGCCAATCCAGAAAGTGGCTGAGTTGGGCTCGACATTGTGCTCCACGCCTGTGAGTAATTAACCAGACCATCCTTCCCCTGTTTTCCAAAATTGAGCTGATAGTTGAACCCGTAATCGGTGCGGTTTCCATTTAGGTTTGAGGTTGGCTGGGGCGTATAGAAAACATCAATGGTACTTGTAGAGGGAACGTATCTCTTGAAGTAAAAAACAACGGGGTTAGAAGGGCTAAAGTAGTAGTCAATATTTGGAGATTGGATGACCCCATCCACGCGGATAATGATGGGAGCCGAGGCAAGGGGAATATATTGCAGAAAGTAGGGGGTCGAAGGATCGCCATACCCCTGGTACCGATCATCCACCGTTGATAAGGAGTTGGCACCGGGCATGGTTTGTCTTGCAATTCCAAAACCAATTTCACCTAGCTTTCCTAAATCATAGGTCGAGGCAAGCCCATCAATGGAGCCGTCCGAACTATTGACGGCCATAGATTCATAAGACACGATGATAGTGCTGGTTGCGGGAATGATTCGGTTTGTAAAGTTGATGGCACCAACGACCGAATCAACCGTGTAGTCATTAGGAAACGTCAACTGCTGACCGTCGACCTGAACTTTGACCGAATCGGGAATAATTTGACTGTCTCGCAGGTAGTACGGTCCGCTGCTGCCATTCCCCTGAAAACTAAAGGTTTGGGTGCTTCCATGAGCTACGCTGTGGAGCATAGCAAGGAAGGTTCTGCCTTTGATCACTTTGACCTGAACACCCCAAAGTTGGCGCGAAAACGATAAAAACTGATTTCCGGATGCAAGAGTGCCGGTAATGTCTCCCGCGTCAAACGCAAATCCCTTTCGATGAAAATCTAGGCTAAACCGTGAGCTTAAAGGATCTTGATAGCGGCTATCCGCAAATTGCAGGTTAAAGTTAAAAAGCCCCAGTACGTTTTGACCATTTACCGACATTTGCCCGATATCAGTAAACGTTTTGCCGCCCTGGCCAAAATAGGTCAAAGATTGAAACGCAGAGGAGTCTCCAGAAACAGAATCTAAATGTAAACCAAGCTGGCGGTTGCCGGTGATGACAATTTTCTTCCAAACATTGCGGTCAAGCCAAGAGAGGGCGGCCGTAGGCGAACTCATCGCATAAGATGCGGTGGGCTGGAAAATCCCAAACGCCGCAAACGCCATTGCCAGCGCTGACGGCCAAGTCTGCCTTATCTTCGTCAATTTCCTTACTTATTTGAGTGTATCAGTAGTTGCTAAGGTTCGGGCAACAAGTTCTACATTTGAGAGAGCAAGTTTTTTGAGTTCAACAACTTTCTGAGCCACTAGTTTGGCGTTATGAGCTTTTCTTGCGTGGAATTCTAAAAAGGAATCAACAACCTTCTCTGGTTTGACTTTATCAACCGCCATCGGGGTCGGAAGGCCTAACTGAGAAGCGAGGGCAAGACTCTTGGGATCGTAGCTTAGGATATATGGCGGAATCCCCACTCCTGCCGCAAAAATGGCGCCGTGCAGTCGCACCGATATGATTCCTTCCATGCGGGCCATTCTTTGCTGAACCTTGGATGGCAGTTTTGCGCCTTTAATATGAGAAACCCGGCCCCCGAAAGTTTTTTCGATTTGGTCAATTAACGGGCCGTCTTCTTCTTCGTCCATTTCAATGAGACAAGGGCTGATGTTCTTGGAGCGCAAGGATTTGCACAAATCGGAATAAAACTCGGCACACTTTTTGGCGTCTCCAAAGGGTCGAGGGCAAATTCCAACCGTTTTGATGCCGGCGGCGCCAAAAGATGTGGATTCGTCTTCTTCCATAGGGGGGGCTGGTAGCAAGAACGCGGAATCAGCCGATAACTGGAACGGCTTTTTGACTCCAAGCTGCTTCAGGAGGGCACCAGAGGCGGGATCGCGAACGGTTATAAAATCAGCAAGATTAAACGCATCGGTTGCAAATTTTTTGGCAAAGAACGAACTTAAAGGCCCAACCCCCTGAGCCAGCAAATAGACCTTTTTATTGGCTTTTTTTGCCTTCGCAACAAGGTCCTTATAGTAAAGAGAGCTTCCGACCGAGGTTGCGTCTTGAAAGATGCTACCCCCCGGAAACAAAAGGATGTCACAGCGGTTGATGGCTTCTTGAACCTCTTTTTTGTCTCTTCTCGGCACTCCTTGAAGGTTAAATCGGGACCGCATCGCATCGGGAGACTTTGTAAACACTTCGTAAGAATGACCCGGTGAAAGATGATCGAGAGCGGCAAGAAATGCAACTAGAATTGCATCATCCCCTAGGTTTCCACACCCCATGTATCCCCCAAATAAGATTCGACTCATTCTATTTTGCCAAGTTAAAAGATAGCACAGTTATAGTTAATACAGAAAATCAGTCATTGACTGTACTGAAGGACCTTGACCGCAAGCCTTCCGCAACCCCAAAAGAGAGTGCCCAAAACCGCACCAATGACCAACTCCACTCCGATCCTTTCGATGCTAAGCATCACCGGCGTATGGATATGGCAGAACGTGTTGACGATATCCGTTTGGCTGATCATTCCAACAACAATCGCTAAGGCGACCCATCCGCCCCAAGCCGCTTGTTGAGCGGAATCTGCCTTGCGCCAGCGATCAAGTAGCATGAGGGCAATCCACAATCCTGGTAAGCCGATGAGGAACGATTTGGTTCGGGGCCTCACATAAAGGTCTCGATCAAGAAGGTTTCGGAGCTTCAGCTCGAGGGGTGACACGGCGGCAGGATTGCTGTTGCCGGTGCGAATGTACATAATTCCGAAAACGATGAGCAAAACAAGCCCCAAAAGAACAGCAAAGTAGGTTAATGGATTTTGGAGCTTTTCGTGAGCGCTCGCTAGTTTTCTCAAGAAGTAATAGGCGGCAAAAATGATCGGAAGAAAGACTGCCAACTTCACACCCTGAAACTCTTGGGCGCTCACGTAATACCGAAGCTGGCTGAGGATGGCGGCAATGGCAAGGCCACCTGCCATCGAGAGCAGACAAGTGCGCAGATACTTCCAAACCAAATGGCCCTTTTCATAGGCGTCTAGAGAAATGACCGTCAGGACGGGATAGGTCAAAGCGATAAGAAAAGCAGCAGGATTGCGCTCTTTTTCGCCATAAGCGGCGGCGGCAACAAGTAAGGCAATGGCAGCAGCTGGCAGTGCGCCGGCGGGTATGAACAAAGAAACTACCCAAAAAATGATCGGTACTTGGACAACCGCGATAAGAGGATAGAGGATTCGCGGGGTCGTTGGCTCGGTGTAAGGATGGGCAAAGCCAATATGTTCGCCTTCTTTGGCAAGTTCATGGGCAACAATGCTGATGAAATGGCCGAAATCTCTGAGCGGCGCGGGACCCGCCTCATTAACTTGCCTTAAAAGCAAGAACCTCATATTGCGTTCGCGGGCGGCCTTGACGTACCTTTCTTCGGCAGCAGATAGGCTGTCTTTATCGAGTTCGGCAGCAAGGGCAGAATGCAGGCGGACCGTAATCTCGGGGGCAAGAGCAACCACCTGAGAGTTCCCTCCAATTTTTGCAAACTCAGGATCGGCATACAGCATTTGGTTTGCCTTTAACGCGCTAACCAAATCTTTTATCGCCTCTCGTCGGCCCAAAACTTGGTCACCCTGAGGCAAAAACACACTGGCTCCAAGATCATGAGCCCAGGCGATTTCCATGGTCACTCCTTCCGGACCAATACCTACCGGGTTGCTCATTCGGGCAATAATCTGCAGCCCAAGGGGTTTGACAACAGAAGCCTGAATGGGGTCAATCCCCACGCTTAAGGTCCTAATGACTCCTGGTGAAATCCCCGAAACAATAAGATTGGCACCCTGGGTTTGAACGGCCGCGTTGCGGAATCGAGTAGATATGCCCTCTTGGACTCTCTGCAAATCGGCAGGATCACCGGTCACCACAATCAAATAGGGCGCGGATGCCGATTGTTGCAGCCCATTTGAGGTTGTGGTTGGAAAGAACTGAAGCCTTAACCTGCCCTGAGAAACAAGATCCCCCACCGATTGCTCACTAAGCACGATTCCCCGCAGCCCCTCCGCCTTGAGGAGGTTGATGGCTTGCCCCACCGGCATGCCCTGGGCAGCTGCAAAGGACGCAACCAAATCGTATTCGGCCGTGATGCAGATGCTTTTGTTGTGGGATTCAACTTTGTTACGCTGGTAAATACCAACCAAGGAGAGCAAAATGGAAAGGGCGATGCAAACCCAAACATAGAATGGGAACTTGGGTTTATCGGTTGGGAATCGAAATGGCTTCAAACTATAGCACGGCCTCTAGCCAATGAGTGTACAGATATCAGGCAAACTCTTGCTCTCGGCCCGCCATAACGTGACTCTTGCCACCTTTCAGAAGAACAGTCAACATCCCTGCCAAAAATCCTCCCGCGTGCTCCCAGTTGGCAATCCCATTTTGGGGCACAAAAATCTGAAATAAGAACCAAGCCCCCAAAAACACCCAAGCCGGAAGCTCCACGTCGAAAAAGAAAATCCAGAGATCAATGCGGCTAGTGGGCAACAAAATCAGATAGGCACCCAAAATGCCAGAAATGGCACCGGAGGCACCAATCACCGGTGTGAGCGAGTTTGGAGCCACTGCAATTTGGGCAATTGCAGCTGCAACACCCCAAACTAGAAAATAAAGGGTGTATCTTACAGACCCAAATGCGGCCTCGATAGAGGGTCCAAAAACAAACAAAAACAGCAAGTTTCCTGCAATATGAAGCAAGTTTCCGTGAAGAAACATAGACGTAAACAAGGTGACAATCGGAAACTTGTCTCCCCCTGTAAACACGTGCATAACCTCCTGAGGGCGCAGGGCAAGGTCACTAAAGACCATTGGCTGGCCCAAGATCTTCCACTGGCGGTCCCACAAATAAATTAAAATGAAGAGGGCGGTTAAAGTCCAAGTTACAATGGGAACGTCCTTTTTAGACTTCGGGGCGTGCACAGGAATCATGGTCTTTCTTTAAATGGTTGGAAAGGGAATCTTAAGGCTTCGATTCATTATGACCGTCTTGACGGTCTTTCTTCCACTTGCTTGCTATTGTCAGCTTCAAATTGGGGTTGCGGCAGCCGCCCTCAAAATGGCAACTCCTCCTCAAGCTCCAAAAGCTGTGCAATGGAAGCAAATCAATGAAGATGACACCAGGATATTATACAAAACCGATTTTGAAAGCTCTTTTGATTCTCCTTTTCCGGTAAACAATAGGGTGCCGCTTTGGCTTTCGGTACCCAAAAGCGTCCAGCATCCAGAGACGGTTTTGATCTTGCATTACCTTGGCGCCACCGATCTAAGAGCTGAGGAATCCTTGGCTTATCAGCTGAACAAACGCGGGCTTGCTGCCGCCTATCTTGCCCTTCCCTACCACTTGCAGCGCACCCCGCCAGGATACAAATCTGGACAGCTTGCCATTGTTCCCAATATCTCTAGCCTTCAAAGCTACGCCATTCAAAGCATTGAAGACGTCCGCGCTTCGGTAGATCTTCTTGCCCAGCGGCCCGACATTTCCATCCATCAATTGGGGATCGCCGGTGTTAGCCTAGGCTCCCTCATCAGCGAGTTAAGCTATGCCACTAATCCTCGCTTTCAGCACAGCGCGTTTATTTTAGGGGGCGCCAACATCGCTGATATTTTATGGCAAAGCGCAGCGGTTATTCCGGTTAGAAACCAGTTAAAGCGCAAAGGCTATACAAAAAAGACGCTTGCGTTTTGGCTTTGGCCGATTGATCCATCCACCTGGCTAAAGGTTCGAAACCGCGGCACTGCGCCAACCGAATCCTTTATTATTTCCGCCAAGTTTGACCAAATCATGCCTCCAATTGGCACAAAGTCTTTGGAAGCATTGCTCCCCAACCATGTTAAGCTCACCCTTGATACCGGTCACTACGGCGGCTTTTTTGCGGAGGCAAGAATCGATGAGGAGGTAGCCAAATACTTCAGCGAAGTTGATAAAGGCGAGGCTTACCTTCCTCCTCGATCGGTTAGCGTTCCCACTGTCCGGCTGGTAGCTCAGGCGTTTAGCGGGATCGGATTTGATATTGGAATCGGTGTTGACTTGTATAGAACCAACGAAGTGAATCCATTTTTTAGCTCCTTTGTCTTGACTCCACGAGGTGTTGATCTTTTTGTGGGCAAGGAGCTTGGGGGCGGGTTTTCGGTTGGAGGCGCCGTTGGCAACCGAGGCGCTGGAATCGGTATTTTTTGGAGCGCAATCCTGTAAAGATCGTTGAGTCGAGCACTTACTCTCATGCCTATGCTTTAGGCGGGTGTTGAGGAACTCAAAACCCGCCTTGCCCGGCAGGAGCTGGGACGCGATGTGAAGGTGCTTTGAACCTGAGCATCGTCGGTAACCGTCTGATTTCCGCACAAATCAGACGGTTACCTTGAACAATTGCCATGGATCGGCAATTGTTCAACACCCTCTTAGGACTGATCTCCTATTGCGGCGAGGAGTCTCTTTTCTGCCACCTGCCAACTGGGGTTGATTCCTTTATAGGTTCGGGATTGAGAGGACATGGATGCCACTGCCTGAACAAGCCGCTTAGTAGAAACCGAGTCTTGGATTAACTCGGCCTCCGGAATCATAGAAACTCTTATCAAAAAAAGTGCGGCGCCAACCTGGGGCAAGCCATAGATCACTTGCCTCTCGGCTCGAACCCAAATTGGCTTTGTGTAATCTTGACCAATCCATTCTTCCAAGGATTTTGAAGCCTCAAATTCGGCTGGCGGCTCGGGATGATGGTTCAGGCGGTTATCCGACTGCAACCCCCAAACAAACCGAACAAATGGCCCTTTATGCACCATTGCGTCTACCATTTGCCGGCTGATAGCAGTGACCCGTTCCATCCCCGGAACCACGGAGTGGGTCGCAAAAAACGAGCCTCCGATCCTTTCCGCTGGGCTCCAGTGGCTTGGCAGGCACACATTGAGGTACGAAATCCAATCTTGAACTTGGTCTGTAGAAACAATCGCAAAGTCCTCTTGCACCTGCAAGGCAAGCTGTTCTAGGGTTGGCGAGATGACCTCTCCGGTTAAATGGCACGCTAGCTGCCCCTCGTGAAAGTGGAACCATTGAGGCCATTCTGATTGCAGGATTTCAACTATTTTTGTGGTTGCCGCGGTTTCGACCCGAGGGCTTAATCGGTGAGCTAATTGGTACTTGGCGGTGTCTTCGGCTCGGCATGCTAGCTTCTCGGCTCGAAAATGATCAAATTGCGAGTCAATTTGAAAGACCTTGGAATCCAAATCGGCATTTCCAAAATCGAATCCCAATCCTTTGAGCCTTGGTGAAACGTCGTATTCGCCCGCCAACCAAGGGGAATATTGGGCTGGTTTGCCAAGGGCAAGGGGTTGAACAGGTTTCATGAAGGTTCTTCATGAAGTTTACAAAATGAACAGGGCCTAAGAACAGAAACTGATCAATTCTCCTTAACTTACCAATTTTCGGGTTAATATTTTGTTAAATTAGAAAAAACTTCCCAAAAACAGTGAGAACTGTTTGAATCTTTTGTTACAATTGAATACAGGTGACTCAGCACCGCTCTGGCTGGACTTTAATTGAACTCCTTTTAGTAATGGCAATTTTGTCATTGCTTGTTGCCCTTTTGTATCCCACGTTTGCTTCGGCGAAGGCTAGCGCGGAGAAGGCAGTGTGCGTTGAGCAGTTTCGAGAAGTTTCTCAGGGCACAATTGGCTACCTCAACGACTACGACGACACCTTCACCCCAGTGAGTCAAAACCCTATGGATGCGGTGATGCCGGTCTCGGTGCAAACTCCAGGAGACCATACTTGGGTCCAGCTTCTTTTGCCGTACACGGAATCGTTTTCTTTGTTCATCTGCCCATCGGATTACACTCGCCAGGCCTCTGGCCTTGATAATTTTGATAAGGACATCGTTCCCGGCGATCTTTACGCTCGGTATCATGCCGCCTCAATGCGGGTCAACACGGGATTCAACTACATGGCGCTGAGCCCCATTGTTCGCAATCAGAACATTTGGCAAGATTTACCCAATACCTATGGCGAAATTCCTGATCCTTCTGGCACTCTGCTGTTCTTAGACAGCGCCCACCATGTTTCGGCGTCGGGAGTGCCCAGTGGAGGCGGTTCTTGGTTGGTTGCTCCCCCGTGCCGATTTGAACAGGATGCCGTAACCGGACAAATGGTTGATATGTTCTCGGCGGGCGGGCACGCTTACAACGACGTTTATTCCATTGGGCGTTGGAGCCAAAACGATGGTTTATTGTACGGAGGCGCCTTTCCATGGCATGCCGGTCACATCACAGTTGCCAAAACCGATGGTTCGGTGGCAGTTGTTACCCCTGCTTACTTAAGCAGGGGTTGCAATCCCACCACCCAAACTCTTATCAACAAAGATTCTTCATCTGGAGACAGCTATCCTTGGTCAATTAACCGCTAGAGATAGTCTGCGGTTAGCGACTTTTCATTCAGCAGCCGGCTAAGAACTGGGCTCCGTTAATGAACCCGGCCTTTTCGCCTTCTTCGCCAGTGCAGAACCTTTCATCTTCTAACTCAATAGAGACAGCGCCCTTGTATCCTTTGGCCTTGAGCAGGTCAAAGAGAATTGGCCACGGTGCGCATCCTTGTCCAGGAATTGTATAGCGCCAAGAGTGAGACCCAAACCCATGTGATTGAGCCAAAGTTGCTGGCTGCTCATGTCCAAATTCGTAGAGAGATTCCGCGCAAAGCTCGGTGTCTTTGCCATGGACATGATAGATTCTGTCGCCAAATTCCTTCACAAATCGGACGGGATCGATGCCCATCCGGATCAAGTGGGAAGGATCAAAATTGATGCCCAGAGCTGGAGATGGCACCCTTGCAAAAAGGGCACGAAGAGATTCTGGAGTGCAGCCGAGGGCACCGGGTCCGGGCCATCCTTCGATCACAATCTGGCTGTTGTGCTTTTCTAAAATAGAAGCAAGAGGGGTAAGGCCCTTGACCAAAAGCTCAAGATTTTCCGCCCGAGCCTTCGAGGCATCCTCGGGTAGCAAAACCGCAAAAAGGTGGTGAGATCCAGCTTGGGCGCAGGCTTCGATATGGGCCTCGTTTTCTTCAACGGCAGCCTTTCGGGTTGCATCATCTGCCGACCCAAGTTCCCTCCACTTCAGCAGGTCAGAAGAGCCCACAATGAGGCCGGACGCGGCAACTTCGGCTGCATCTTTGCTATCTCCACCGGTGTCTATGACCTGGAGGCCGTTGGCCTTGGTCCATTCAATTAGGCTTGGCAGATTCTTTTGCCAATCAAACCATGCGCGTCGAAATCCAATCGGGAATGATCCCGTTCGTGTGCTGAGCATCAATTCACCATACCCGCCGTGGTGATTCGAGTGGCGGGTCGGAGGACTAAGTTTCCTGCTCCATCTCCGATGGGGAAGGTGGGTCCCCGTTTAAACGGAGGTCGGAAGGGGAAAATTATTTTTTGGTTGGGGAATTTTAGGCTCCCTTCCTTTCATCGCGGAGCGTTGAGAGGAAGGATCGAGGAGGGGGATCAGCCAATCGATTTGTTACCTAGTCCTGCCCCATCTCCGACGATCCAACCCTCCCCAAGTTTGATAAACAAGACAAAAAGCAGAAGACTCTTGAAAGATCACTGCGATAAAGTTAGTTAACAAACTTTACTTAAGGAAATTGCCAAGGTAAAGAAAACGGTGAAAGTTTAATTAACAAAGAGATCAAGATAACGTTTGAATTCGTAAATACGCCCGCGTTGCTGACCAGTGACCTCAATCAAGATGGTCTTCTTAACAAGGAGCTGAATAAGGCGGTTCGGGGATTTTGTGTTCCGGTGGATTCGGTGGCGGCTGGCTCAGAAGATTTGGACGATAAAAGTCTCATGCCACCCGTGCTTTGCATGCAGAGGCAAGGTCAGGGTTGCCCAGAAACCGGGTCTGTGGCATAATTGGGAACGCTGCCTATGCTGAGTTCAGAAGTTTCCACCGCCTTGCAAAACTGTCTCCGTGAAATTGAGGAGTTAGGAAATAAACAGAATTGGTCTGAGGCGGAAACAATTACCAAGGCGATTTTGCCACTCCTCAAATGTATAGGGTACGGAGGAAACGACTATGCCCAAGAGTTCTCTACTACTACGGGTCCAGTGGACATTGCCCTGTTACCTAAAACTAACCGTGCATGGTTTGTTGAGGCAAAAAGATGGTCGGTCGCCCTTCAAGATAAGGAGATCTCGCAAACTCTTAATTACATAAACAATGGGGGCCTTAAGTATGCGGCCTTGACAAACGGTCAGGAGTGGCGAATTTACGATAATAGTATTCAAGGTTCACCGGAAGCAAAGCAAATTCTAACCTTCAAGATTTGGGAACCTAACTTTTTAGAAAAGTTCACCCTCCTCTCAAAGGGTTCCATGGAGTCAACTGTGCTACAGGATTACACAGATCATCATATGCTTCGAGAAACTTTAAGAAAGGACCTGGTCGATCAAGGGTCTGCGCTTATCGGTGCGGTGCGTTCGCGCCTTAAAAAGCAATACAAAATGGAGGTTTCTAAAATTGAGCTTGCGGCGTGCTTTGAAGGACTGTTAGATTCTAGGCAACACGGTTCTCTGCCGGACAGTCAGTATGCTAGCCCCACATTGTCGCAATCCCAAGGCCAAGTGCCGACTGCTAGCCAAAAGCCGCTGACTGCTACTGACGGGGGTCTTCCGAAGCCAAACGCCAATCCCCCTAGTGGAGATCCTGAGGTCACCGGCACTATAGAAGACGCTTGCGCTGCGGTTTTGAAGTACTCAAAACCAAGATCGGTGGAGATCGAAGGTCAAATCCACAAGGTCGAATCTTGGCGCCAAGTCGCTGAAACGATTCTTTCCTACCTCAAAAGCCGGGACAAGTTGCCAGATGTCCCTTTCCGAGTTAGCAACCATGACAAACCTAAACTTATCGAAGCGGATTCCGATAAGCTACGCCAGCCTAAACTAGTTCCAGGCACTGACCCTAAGTTGACTTTCGAAGCAAACTTAAACACAAAAAGCGTTGCCGTTTTCGTTAGAGCCTTGTGGAAGCAAGCCGGCTACCCCATGGAGGCCCTCAAAATCACTTGGGCTCCGCGGCTTACTAAAGCAGACCATACCAGCTAAGGTAAGAATTTCTGCTACTCAGGAAAGAGGCTCCCAACCTCGGCAGTTAGGGGCAGATAAGTCTCGCCCCTCCACCCAAACTGGATTCTATGTTATGGCGGTAGTGGATACCATGTATTGTCGCCAAACACAAAGCTAGAGAGGGGCTTTAGGTTCAAATTTGCTTTCCTCGTTAATCTTCACAGAACCCGCCAGCCCCGATCCACAAAAGGCAGAAGAGCTGCCAGCTCAAAATCTCCCAAATGCAAAAGACTGACAGTTTCAAATGAGCCCTAAAAGAAGGAAAAAGGAGCAAAAGGCTTCATAATGAGAAGGTGCCATCCGCCGAACCCAACCTGAACCCGCCGAGCGTGCGCATCGTGACCCTTGGATGTGCCAAAAATGATGTTGACAGCGAGGAAATTGCCGGGGTCCTTGCCTCAGATGGCTATCAAACCACGGTTGGTGCCCGCGCTGATGTTGTTGTCATCAATACCTGCGGATTTTTAGAGGCCAGTAAGCAAGAATCCATTCGGGCCGTTCGGGAGGCGGTCAAGCAAAAGAAAGCCGGACTTGTCAAAAAAGTCATCGTAGCCGGCTGCCTCACCCAAAGGCTTGGCATGGAAATGGCAAAACTAGCTCCGGGGGCCGACGCCTATATAGGTGTTGGGCAGATGGCGCGATTTCATGAGCTTGCTAACCAAGTGCGAAAATCACAAGAAACTCTCTTCGACCTCGCCCCACCCCACCACCGCTGGGCAGACGTTGGCACACGGGCCCGATCGGGAAAGCCGTGGAGCGCCTATCTTAAGGTTAGCGAAGGGTGCGATCATAAATGCACTTTTTGCACGATCCCAAGCTTTCGAGGGCGGCACGAAAGCAAGTCGATAGAACGGGTACTGGCGGAGGCTCATCACCTAGCCGCGAGCGGGGTGAAAGAGATCAATCTGATTGCCCAAGACGTCACCCAATATGGATTTGATCTTTATAAGGAGTTCACTTTGCCAAAGCTTTTGCGGCAACTGAATCAAATCGAGGGCATTGAGTGGATTCGAATCTTATATTTTTATCCAAACCGCCTGACTGACGAGGTGATTGATGCCATGGCGTCGTGTCAAAAGGTCGCCAAATATATCGATATCCCGCTTCAGCACGCAAACCCCCAAGTTTTGGCAAGAATGAAGCGCCCTTGGGATGGGGAAAGGTACCTTGGTCTGTTTGAAAAGGTTCGAAGCGTGATCCCCGAAGTTGCGATCCGAACCACCTTTATTGTTGGATTCCCCGGAGAGACCGATGAAGAATTTGAATCCTTGGTGGAGTTTTGCAAAGCTGCAAAACTAGACCGAGTGGGGGCATTTCTCTTTTCCCGAGAAGAAGGAACGCCTTCTGCCGATATGCCAGAGCAGATCCCCCACCGAGTTAAAGAAGCCAGGTTTGCAAGGTTAATGGAAGCCCAAAAGGCAATTTCCTTTCAAAAGAACTCAGATTGGGTTGGGCGATCCATGCGCGTGCTTTTTGAAGAAAGAAGGGAAGGATGGTCCATAGGCCGATCTCATCGCGATGCCCCCGATATCGATGGGCTTGTCTTTTTGCCGAATCTAGTGGAACCAGGGACTATGATGGATGTGAAGATTGGAGGACATGACGACTATGATCTCACCGCGGAACCCCTGCCTGGCATCGCCGCAAAAAGCGAAGAAGGGCGAAGTTCCCTTCGCCCTCTTCGGCAAGTAGCTCCTCAGCTCCCGCAGTAGCTTTCCCTTTCGGTGTCGAGGCCGTTCATCATCCGTGAATCCCGGCCCGACTGATGCTTCTGTTTCTAACCTTTTTGGATTAGGACAGCTCTAGCGGTTGTCTCCGCCAGTTGGGGAGGAAACGCCGCCTTTGTCGGGCGGCGTGATTTTATGGTTAAGGAATCAGTTTAAGAACAGCCTGGGGAGCGGAGTTAGCCTGGGCCAAAACCGACACGCCTGCCTGCTGCAGAATCTGAAGCCTTGTGAAGTTGGTCATTTCCTGGGCCACGTTTGTGTCTTGAATGCTAGACAAAGACGCAGTCAGATTTTGCTGAGCAGTGCCAAGCACCGAGATGTTGGGGTTCAGAACATCCGCCTCGAAGGCTCCAAGCTGACCTCTGGCCGAGGAAACTTGGGCGATCGCGGAGTCAATAACCTGCATTGCGGTTCCAGAATCAGCTGCCGAAGTTAAGTCGATGTTGCTAAGGTTGAAGCCGCTTACAACTCCTCCCCCAAGAGCGCTAGACTGGAAGTTTCCAAGCGAAAGATTGACGGTTTGACCATAGTTGGCACCAACCTGGAACTGGGAAGTTCCGGTTGTCACTTGGCCAACGTTAGCGTTAGCCACTGATGTTGAGTTTCCGGCTTCCGTCAAGACAATCTTGTTGCCATTGCTATCGGTGAGGGTCAAGCCGTTGTATCCGTTTTGGCCACCAGTGAACGTGACCTGAGCACCGTTGATAGTGACCTGAGCCACCGCATTGGTTCCGGATGCGCTTGAGGCGCCACTGTTCAGTTTTCCACCAGCATCGGCAAAGTTAATCGATGAGTTGGCTCCATATCCCACTGATTTCAGAACAATTGGGCCACCGGTTGTATAGGTTGCCGTGATTCCAGTTTGGTTGGAAGCGTTATTGATCTGATTCAACACGTCTTGGACGGTTGTGGTTGCGCTGGTTGTAAAGGTCTGGCCATTCAACGTAAACGTATCGGCTCCCACAGCAGTCCCTAAAGTTGCAAGGCTTTGGCTTAAGGTGACAACCGCTTGGGTTGCAGCGGTGGTAACGGTTAAGGTCACCGCGCTGTTGGTGGTGATGGCAGCTCCATTAAAGGTTCCGCCAATCTGAACTGCACTCACGTCAGTAGAGTTGGTGACGCTGCTTGTTACGCCTGCGCTTCCATCCAACAAGTTCTTTTGTCCAAACTGAGTTGTTTGAGCAATTCGCGTGATGGAGTTAACGATGGATTGCAGCTGGGTGTTATCGGCCTGCACCTGATCTGCACTGAGAACGCCAGAGTTGCTTGCCGCAACCGCAAGGCTTCGAGCCTGGTTCAGCAAGCTATTGACCTGGCTAAGGGCTCCTTCCGCAGTCTTAGAATAGTTCAAGGCGTCTTGGCTATTCTGAATGGCTTGGGTGATTCCACCAATTTGTGATTGAAACTCAGTGGCAACAATAAGGCCAGCTGGGTTATCGGCACCGCTGTTGATCTTAAGACCAGTGCTCAGTCTTTGGATCGAGGTGCTCAGCTGATCGCCGGTGTTGTTCAAGTTGTACAGTGCGTTAAGCGCAGTCGTGTTGGTGTTGATGTTGAAAATTGACATTTCGCGTTTCCTCCGTGTGCTTTGCGATCACTTTGCCGTCCGTGGCGCGTGAAATCCTAGCAACAACACTAGGCTTTTTCCCTGTTATAAGTACTAGGTAACCTAGTAAAAATACTAGGTTTTTGATCTTTTTTGATTTTTTTGCTGTGAGCCGGAAAAACCGACGTCGCTGGCGATTGCCAAGGATCGGCAGGCTTTGCAGCCTCCAACAAGGCATCCCCTCTTCAATACCCATTGATTAAGGTGCAAAAACGCCATTCCGGCTAAGATGAAAAGAAGTCAATGGGACTTTCTGGCCGAGTGGGAAGGAAGAAAGCGCGATCTAGAGTTGCGTTTGTTTTTCTATACGCCATTCTTAGCCTTGGTGCCCTGACCACCGTCTACCCTTTTTTAGAAATGGTCACGACCGGATTCAAGGGGCCGACAGATCAAAATGACAATCGCATCATCCCTCTCTATTGGACCAGCCTTGCCGACCTTCAAAAAAAGTTTGTTCACGACAAATATGCGGGAGTTTCTCAAGCCATTTCTGCAACCAGAACCGGTGACGAAGGGGCGGCTGAAGTTAACGCCTACCGGCATTTTCTACAAAGTCTTCCCGAAAATGACTATGAAGCGGGGTTTCAGACCTCGTCTATTGGGGTGACTTCTCGCCTTGATCTTGCCTATCAGGCCTGGCTTAGAACAAGATTTTCAACCATCCGCCAGCTTGATAAAGCCTATACCGAAGAAGACCTATCGTTTTCCACTGTCTCGCCGCCGGTTGAGCTGTTCGAGCAGACCTTTTGGAAGCCAACCCCAAGCCAAAAGTGGTCCGATTGGCTGAAGTTCAAGGCAAAACTTCCCTATTGGTTTCGAATACCCGTTACTGCGCGGCAAATGTACCAAAACTGGGTGAGGAACCAATATCACAATCAATTTCAGCTTGTGCCACCAAGTTTAAGGCAAGATGCAAAGAGCTTCAGCACCCTTTCTCCTCCCACGTCGGGGCCGTATCTGGCGGAGTTCGAATCCAAAGGGTTGCCCAAGAGATATCAAAGTCAAACTGTAGAAACCTTGTGGCTCAAGTTGAATAAAGTCGCGGTTCATGGAGACCCTATTGTGGCTGGGGCAAACGTTGTCCTTCCGATAGAAGCGTCGGAGCGTGCCTATGTAGATGGGCATCAGGCTGCATTGCGCTGGGAGTTTGCAACCAGAAACTATCGTTACGTCTTTGACTATTTGTTGATCAACGGCAGGGCGTTTGTCAATACTCTGATCTACTGCGGATTTTCAATTGTTGCAACCCTTTTTGTTAACTGCCTAGCCGCCTATGCCCTTTCACGATATCCAATTCGAGCCTCCGGCAAGATTCTGATTTTCTTGTTGGCAACTATGGCCTTCCCTGCTGAGGTGGCCATGATTCCTAACTTTTTGCTGTTAAAAAACTTGCACCTGCTAAACACCTTTGCGGGCTTGGTTTTGCCCGGTGCGGCAAGCGGTTATCTGATCTTTTTAATGAAGGGCTTTTTCGATTCCTTGCCCCAAGAACTTTTTGAGGCGGGCGCCATTGATGGAGCCTCGGAAGGGTTTATGCTTAGGCGCATCGCTTTACCATTAAGCAAGCCCGTGTTGGGTTACTTCACCTTAATCACCTTTTTTGGAGCCTATAGCAACTTCATATTTGCCTTTCTGATTGCTCAGGACCACCGCGTTTGGACCCTTATGGTTTACATCTATCAGCTAAATGAGATTGCCCCCAAGCACGTGATGATGGCAGCATTTACAATTGCAGCCTTACCAACCATGATTGTTTTTTTACTAGCCCAGCGAATCATAGATCGAGGCATTGTGCTGCCCTCGGAAAGATGAAATTTAGGTTCACAACTTAACCCTTGATGTAAACTATAGGTTCCTTCAACACATGAAGGAAGTGAAAGGTTATGGAAGCTGTGTCTTTAGCGACGCGCTATAGCGCGATTGACGTTGAATCGAAGTGGTACGAAAAGTGGGAAAAGGCAGGGCTGTTCCAACCCAGTGAACAGGGCGAGCCTTTTACAATCACAATCCCGCCTCCCAATATCACCGGATCTTTGCATATGGGCCATGCCCTTTGCTACCCCCTGCAAGATACTTATGGCCGCTACCAGAGACTGCTAGGCAAGAGCGTTCTTGTTTTACCGGGTCAGGACCATGCTGGCATTGCAACCCAAAGCGTGGTTGATAAACAACTCAAAAAGGAAGGACTTTCGGCATCGGCTCTTGGCAGAGAGAAGTTTTTAGAGCGGGTTTGGCAATGGAGAGAAATTAGTGGCGACACGATTTTGCACCAATTTCGAGCCTTGGGATGCGGGTTCGACTGGTCAAAAACCCGATTTACCCTTGATCCTGCCTACGCCCAAGCCGTGCTCGATGTTTTTATCAACTGGTTTGATCGGGGTCTGATCTTTAAAGGCAAGCGAGTTGTCAATTGGGATCCTACGTTGCAAACCAGCGTCAGTGATATTGAAACCGAAAGAAGAACGATCAAGGGCAAGTTGTATCATGTCCGCTATAAGTTTGCTGACGGCTCCGGCGAGATTATCGTGGCAACCACCCGCCCCGAAACCATCCCCGCTGATGTTGCTGTTGCCGTGCATCCCAGCGACGAAAGGTACAAACCTTTTGTTGGCAAAATGCTCAGGCTTCCATTGGGCGATCGTGAGATTCCCCTGATTGCTGATCTTTATCCCGATCCAGAATTTGGCACCGGAGCTCTCAAAATCACCCCTGGTCATGACACTAATGACTTTCAGGTTGGTCAGCGCCATGGATTAGAATCCATGGTGTGTATTGACTTTCAGGGGAAAATGGCAGAAAATGCACCCTATGCTGGTACTGATCGCTTTGAAGCCCGCAAAAAAATAGCAGAAGACCTCCTTAATGCGGGACTTTTAGAGAAAGAAGAAGATTATCAAATACCGCTTTTAATCAGTGAAAGAAGTGGAGAGCCGATCGAGCCGCTTTTAAGCGAACAGTGGTTTGTGGATCAGGCAAAGCTTGCCGCCCCCGTCATAGAGGCGATGAAACAGGGCAAGATTCAGTTTTATCCGGAGAGATATGATCGCATCTTTATCGAGTGGTTGGAAAACATCAGAGAGTGGTGCATTAGTCGTCAGCTTTGGTGGGGCCACCGCATCCCCATTTTTTACACCGCAGACGGCGAGGCGGTTGCGGCCCGATCTTTTCAAGAGGCAGAAGCAAAGGCGGGCAAACCAATTGTTAGGCAAGAGGAAGATGTTTTAGACACCTGGTTCTCAAGTGGATTGTGGCCATTTGCAACCCAAGGTTGGCCGGAATCAACCGAAGGACTCAAGGACCGATACCCCACCGACCTGATGATTACAGACCGAAACATCATTAGCTTGTGGGTGGCAAGGATGGCCATGATGGGCATTGATTTGCTTGGCGATGTGCCGTTTAAAAAGGTGATGATCTATGCCACCGTGCTGAACGAACACGGCCAGCGAATGAGCAAATCTTTGGGGACGGGAATTGATCCGATGGGTGTCATTGAAACCATTGGCGCCGACGCCTTGCGCTACATTTTGCAATCCCAAACTGGTGAAAATCAAGACATCCGATACTCACCCAAAAAGACGGAAGAAGCCAGAAATTTTTGCAATAAAATTTGGAACGCCACCAGATTTGTGCTGATGAACCTTGGCGACGATCTGCCGAAGCGGCCTTCTACTTTCTCTAAAGTAGATCAGTGGATGCTGAGCCGGCTTGCAGCCGTCGAGAACGAAACCAAGGCGGCCTATGAGCATTTTGACCTGCAAACCGCATGCCAAACCCTAAATCGATTCTTTTGGAGTGATGTTTGCGATTGGTACATTGAAGAAGCTAAGGCAAGGCTTGCCAACCAAGATTCTGCGGAAGGGCCTAGGTGGGTCTTAACCACCGTTTTCAAGAGCTTTTTTGCGATGCTTCATCCCGTCATGCCTTTTATTACCGAGGAGCTTTACAGCCATTTGCCGTGTGAGGACAAGAGCGATTTCCTGATGAGCAGCCGATGGCCCGATGTGAGTGATTTGCCAATTCATGAGGCGGCGACCCAAGAAGTGCAATCTGCCTTTGATATGATTCGAGAGGTGAGGTCTTTGCGGGCAAGCTTAGACATTTCTCCCTTAAAATCCATACCTCTTGCCTATTATGAGGGCAACTTGCACGGGTTAAAAGAGGTGATCGAGTCCCTTGCCTGGGTTGAAGAGCTAATTGAAGGTAAGCCAGATTCAAAAGCCTTTGAAGGCAACTCTGGTTCGGTTCGGTTTTATTTGCCGCTAGACAAGGATATTGATTTTGCCCGAGAAATGGCAAAGATTGATAACGAACTTGCCAAGCTTGGCAAGGAGAAATTGAGCCTGAAGGGTCGGCTGGATAATCCGCAATTTTTGGAACGGGCTCGGGCAGAGGTCATTGCAGCAGAAAGGGCGGCTTTGCAAGACTTGGAAACCAGAGAGTCGGTTCTTGCCAAGCGTCGAGCTGTCTTGAGTTAGGAAGCTTTTGCTTTAAGGCTTTTGCTTTAAGGCTTTTGCTTTGTTGGGCGGATTATTAGTCGGGTGTTCGGAGACATGGTAAACACGTAATCTTGGTTTTGCTTGGAAAATTCCATTAATAGCGCTTACCGCTTTTGCGATTTCTATTTTGGCAGGCGTTCGGAGACATGGTGAACACGTGTAAGTAGCTGCTTGGGTCGTGAGGAAGAAGAGTTAATCCTCCCTTCCTTTCATCGCGGAGCGTTGAGAGGAAGGGTCGGGGATGGAGAACAGATATCCATTCCCCTCCGCTGGAGGGGTGCACCATGCGCAAACGAGGGGCGGGGTGGTTTAAGGAATTTGAATGGGAATCTAAGTTCAAATTTGCTCTCCTCCCCTAACCCCTCCTTTCCAACAAGGTGGAAAGGAGGGGGATCATTTCACTATTTTGTTACCAAATCTGCCTAGCTACTCCAGACTAAATGTGCCAGCAAACACACTGAGAGGAGGAAGTTTGACGATTGCCTTTCCATCTGAAATATGTGTTTCGGAGTAGGGTTTGCTGACCACCGTATCTTTCTTTTCAAAAGTGTTGTGGGCCTTTGGATCCGAGTGATGCAGAATTTCACCCCCATCAAACTTGACGATGGTTGCTCCACCAAGGTCGACTAGAACTTCAATCTCATCCTCCAGGCTGCGATTGCTTAGGGATATGTGTAGGTTTTTACCATCAACCGAGATGCTTCTGTCAAGAAAGCTGGCTTTGCCGTGAGACTTGCTTTCATAGCTTGGGCCAACCAAGGCGGACTGCAGCGCAGTTCCCTTAAACCGATTAGCAATCATTTCGATTGGGTAGAAAATGGACTGAATCAAAACATCGTCACCTTTGGTTAAAATAGGGGCAATAACGTTAACGATTTGGGCAATATTTGCAATTTTCACCGAATCGGCGTGGCGTATAAAGCTATTCAAAAAGGACGCAGCCACAAGCGCGTCTTCCATATTGTAGACCTCTTCTAAGAGATGAGGTGCGATTTTGCCTCTGCCATCCATATGCTCTGGCTTGTTGGCGCGGTACCAAACATTCCACTCATCAAAGCTGATTCCAATTCTCTTTTTGGTCTTCTTGGTGGCCTGCACCGCGTGGCAGACGGCAGCGGTTGCCTCGATTTGGGCATCAATTGAATTGGAAACCGCAAAATAATCGAGGGCGTCATCTCCGTAATTGCCGACGTAGCGGTGCACGCTGATGAAGTCTACAAAATCTTTGCAGTGTTCCAGCACTTTCCGATCCCATTCTAAGTAGGTTGGAAGATCGGTTGTGCAAGAGCCGCACACAACAAGTTCAATAGACGGATCGCACATCCGCATCATGTTGGCAGTCTGCTGAGCCTGAACCGCATAGGTCTCGGCAGGAACGTGCCCTAATTGCCATGGGCCATCCATTTCATTGCCAAGGCACCAAAGTTTGACGTCGTGAGGTTTTTTATAGCCATTGCTTCGGCGCATTTCCGCGAACTTGCTGCCAGACTCGATATTGCAATACTCAAGCCAGTTGCGGGCTTCTTCCGGCGTGCCGGTACCTAAATTAACCGCCATCATGGGAGTCCACCCCATTTTTCGGCTGAGGGTTATGAATTCATCAGGACCAAACTGGTTGGATTCCAAGCTTTGCCAGGCAAGATCTCTTGTGACGGGGCGACTCTTGGCAGGGCCGACTGCATCTTCCCAGTGGTAGCCGCTCACAAAATTGCCGCCTGGATAACGCATGGCAGTAAATTTCAGCTTCTTGAGAGCAGTTAACACATCAGTACGACATCCATCGGCATCTGCATGGGGGCTACCCGGCTCGTAGACTCCTTGGTAAACGGCTCGGCCCAAGTGCTCGAGAAAGCCTCCAAAAATTCGGGGATCAATGGGGCTAATTGTAAAATCCATGTTCAGTGATAGTTTTATTTGTTGCATTTTGGCTTGATTGTTTGAAGAGATAAAGTTAAAAGAATCGTTTTGGTTAGGTTAGCATCGGCAATTATTGAAACTCCCCCGCTTTGGGCATCCAGAGCCGTCGAAAACTGAAGGTGAGGACAAGCACGATCCCAAAAAGAATATAGGCAACTGCGCTGGCATAACCCATCTGATAGTTGCTAAATGCCTGTTGGTACTGCCTGGTCCCCATTTAATAACCAATGAAGAGAGTTAGCTTTTGCCTCCTTTGGTTGTCAGCCTTTGTTTGAAGTTTACAGGGGCTAGCCCCTGCAAACCTCGGTGCGGCCTACGGGTGTTGTAATGATCTTGAAAGTCATCAAGATCACTTTGGAGTTCTGCCCCAGTTGAGTCCATCTGTCCCCTTAGAAGTTCATCTCTGAGTTTGTCGAAGAAGCTTTCAACTCTCCCATTTTGCCATGGCTTGCCTGGCTCAGTAAAGGCAGGTTCTACATCTTCAGGCAACTGAACAGCTCGAAATTCGGGTCCGTTATCTGAGACGATCTTGCCGGGT
>DAIDHV010000015.1 GCA_027451905.1 Armatimonadota bacterium
GCGGCTGCTCCAGGGTGGTTCACTTCAAGTTCTTTGGCAAGGTCTTGGAGTTTGGCTAAAGCCTCTTGGTAGCTAAGACGGTAGGCCAGATTCATCTTTGCTTTGATGTAACTTCGTTTGGACTCGGGCAGGTGCTCAAGAACATTGCGCATCTTATGAACCCTGCACCTTTGGATTTGAGCATGGGGAAAGAACTCGTTAACTGCCTTGGACAAGGCTTTGGCTCCGTCCATGATGAATAATGTGCCTAAATTTGCTTCAACTCCTCTGTCGATGATTGAACTTAGAAGACAGCCCACCGCAGAAGAGTTCTCGGTGGCTCCTTCCTGGATGCCAAGGATGCTCTTTGAACCTAAGGCATCGATGCCAATGGCCACCAATACGACGCTAGAGCCAACATGGATCCCATCAATCATGATCGCAAGTTGCCTTGATGTGATCTGTCTATGAGTGAGTTCCTTTAAAGCCTTTTCACTGGCCTCAACAAATTCCCTTGAGATCTGAGATTTACTTAAACCCAGTTCTTTGCTTGCTTCATCAAAGACTCCTTGATACTCCCTGGATGAAACACGCTTTGTCAACACGCTCCTAGAAGCTCTACTGAAGGCAAAAATGCCTCAATGTCTTTACTGTTTTTAAATGTTTTATTCATTGGTCTTGCAGTCTTGACGATTTAAGTCAAGAAAGAGACGCACATAAAGTTTCAACTAGGAACTGGACATCATCTCTTTAGCCATTGGTTCTTGTTGAGAATTGTCACTGCCTAATCCTTCTCGTAGTATCTGGTAGTGGAGAAAGTGCCCAATTCATTGGCCATTGTCTGTTTCCGCGCATGCAATCTTGTTTAAACTACGTTCCAGAACGTTTGAACGCAATTAACTTTGGGCCAGAGTTAAATGTGATGGTTTTACCTCCATTAGTGATCACTCCATCCGGGTTCATCGGAACTGCTTTTCCGAACATTACTAAGTTCATTTTGACTTTATTGCCAACAACCTTATAGGTTCCGTTTTGGGGAAAACCCATCAGCTTTTGAGAGAATTGACCGTTGCTTGCAAATTTGATGTAGGTCGATGAGTTCATCGCACTCATTAAAGATGCAGCGGGTCCAGAGGTCTGTTGCATCTTGGAAGCATCGATGACCCAGGTACCAGTTATGTTATAAGTTCCATGGTGACAACCCGCTAGTGGGACAAGAAGCACAGGGATGAGCGCAAGCGAGCCTGCAAAGTTGCGAACGGACTTGATGCTAGTATTTATTATCATTTTGATTTCCTTGACGAAATGCAAGAAGTTTTCCTTGGGTGTGATTCAATTTTAATGAGCACGGAAGGAATTTCGGGAGGAAACGAAATATTTAGTTGCCAATACTGGCAAGAATCTTGGCTTCTTATTCCAGCAGTACGGTAGTTAGAAGCGAGGCATTGAGTAGGTTCAATGGTTTGGCTCATAATCCTCACAATTGATCTTGGTGGCCTGCGGTGGGCATCTGGCTACTAATTCTCGAGCCAGGCTGTCAAACCCAACGATGTAATAACAAAAATTATATGTGTAACTATTGTTAAAGACTACATAGCAGAAGGGGGACGGATCACCCGCACCTCTTAGCGCAGAGTCATACGTTAAATTAATTTCCGTTATGTCAGAGTAGTTGAACACCCTGAGATGTCCCCAAGAGTCGGAAATAACCACGTCAAACTCACGAGTTGTAATGCTTCTGTTGGTTCCTTGTTTGATGCTGAGTATCATCAGCCCTGCGAATAGCAAAATGCCAAAAATTGATGCTACCACAACAAGAGCAGACGCTTGAGTCGTAGTCTGCTGTCCATAGACCTGAATACCTACGAAGGTGATGACTATAATTGCCAACAAGCACACTGCCAGTAGTCCAAACATTACATAAGGTGGATTTCTATAGGTCATAGTATTCCTTCTTTTAAGCTTAACCGCACCAATCAATTCCGACATCAACGCCTACGCTAATCGAGGGGAATCCACAGAAACTGCCTAACCACGCGCCGCAACTATGGCAACTACCATCACTAGTATAACATGCCGAACACTGGGCGTCCAATAAACAAATTGCGACACAAGCCTTAAAGGATTCTTTGAAGCTCGGCTTGGGACAGCCCTTTTTCGGGCTTGCGCATGCTGGCACTTGATTTAAGAGTCCTCCAATAATGTATTCCAAGCTATCCAGTCCTTCCTCAATACTAATTAATGTTTCTCCGAGATGCAAAAGTTTGTCGAGTAGCTCAGCAGGCAACCCAAGGTCAACGCTGGCTCCAATGCTTATCGACCCGCATTGGTGAGCCCGAGCAGGTGGTCTGCAACAGGAGGTGTCATAGCAGGTAACGCACGTTTCAATATCAATAGAGAAGGTTAGCCCAATTTCCTCAAATGCAATAATTGGTATTGAGAAAGAAGCGCATCCGTCGGCGCTGCCTCCACCACCAATTGGTCCAGGAGCAGGACCAGGTATAGGTGTCGGGACAGGTCTCGGCACAGGGCTTGGAGGACCGCCAGGTGGAGGGCCTGGTCTGGGAACTGGGGGTGGGGCTGGTGCGCCGATCCCATGCCCGCCTCCGTACGATGGTGGAGTTACTACAATGATCACACCGAAGGGCCATGAGCCAAATGGTGGTAATAGCAGAGTTGGTGGTGGGCCAAGCAAAGGGGGTAGAGTAATCGTCGATCCGAGAACCGGTGACCATTTGATTGTTCCTGCGGCAAGACCTTGCTCCAGAGAAATAATTTCGGGAAAATCCTCAGGCGGACCTTGTGGGGTGTAGGTCCCTAATGCGCTGGTCCATTCACACGGAGTAGGTGTGGTACCAGATCGTGCGATTATCTCACCGAAGTAGGAATAATCAAAGGAATCTGTGACGGTTGAAGAGCTATCGACTAGGGCTACGGTTGATCCTTTTCCATCTAGTTGGTAAAACTTGATTTCTCCGTAGGGCCAGTACCAGGTTTGGCTGATGGTGTTCCCGTTGACGTCATGGCATTCGATAACACTGCCCAGCGGATCAGCAAGGTAATAGGTCTCCACTCCGCCCCTGTTCTCGTGAAGCAACTCACCATCGATTGTTGTATAAGTCACCGACATCGCCATCCTAGTTCACTTCTCCCAAATAGTCCGTACCATCCCAGATATAAGTTGTTGTTTGGGTGACCCCAGATTGAACCAATTGTTTTGATCGCCGGAGTCTTCTTGCTTCATAAGTATACCTTTTTATATCTTGACCATTCACGTATTTGGTCATCCAGTTTTCCCGATCAAAGGCATAAGACGTCTCCGTTGAGTTAACAGATTCTAATATCAACTTTCCGTTTGGAGCAAAAGAATAAGTTGTGACTGATGGCTGGCTCCTGAATCCACCAAAATACTAATGAAAATCCTGCATTTTCAGTCAAACTTTGCTCTAATCCAAATCGTACCGCTCATATCTGCCCCAGCCAAGGTTACCCTGGTAAGTCGTGCGTCACTGAAATTAGCCTGGCGCAAATTTGCGCCATCCAGTGCGCAATTCCCTAAATGTGCACCGCTTAGATTGGCACCCTCCAAATTTGCCCCTCTAAGATCTGCGTCCCAAATAATCGTTTTCCTTAAGTCAACACCAATTAGCTCACCACGTGGTTCGAGGCGCACACCCAGTGTCGCAGCCATTGCGGCTTTTGCAAGCGCATCTAGCTTTGCGGATTCTTGATAAACTGACCTTCTAAAGGAAGTTTCTTCGAGAGAGCAACGAATAAATGAAGCGTTAAGTAGCGAGCACCCCTCGAAAACTGCGCCCCGCAAATCCGCTCCGTCAAAATTTACATCATCAAAAACGCATCGCGTGAAGCGAGCTCGAACTAAGTTGGCTGCTTGAAAATTTAATTGGTATAGTGTTGATCTGCTAAATGTAGCGAAGCTTAGTTCCGCTGCGCCCAAATCTTCATTGCATAAAAACCAATTCTTAAAAATGGCAAATGGTAAGTTGACTAATGGTTGCATCTGTTGCACTTCTGAAGGAGTGAACCCCTCTGGCCAAGATACTTGGCCCTTTACGATTGCGTTACGAAAGAAGCAGTGGTTGAAGGTGCAACTGGATAGATCGCAATCGCAGAATAATGCACTTGAGAAATCGCAGTCTTCAAAGATGCACTTTGAGTACTGTTCCTCTGTGAACCAGCAACTTTCAAAGCTACAGCCTATAAAGTGTGCCTCCGTTGATGGGAATTTCGAAAACATACCTCGGCAAAACTTATGATATCTGAACGTTTTTGCGGAGGGCATCATCAATTATTGGTCGGACACTTAGCCGTTACCCACCTTCTGGTATTGGGACCGGTCCGCAGGGACCGAATGTATTCTGTATTTGTTGCCAAACCCAAGTACAAAACGCGCCAACAGCTCCAGCTGCACCTGCTGGTCCAGGATTCCAACCAGGCTGCCCGGTCGGGCTTGGAAATGGTGGTAGCCACCGCGGACTGATCGGAGAGCACCTTCCTGGTAGCGGGCTTGGGTGGGGCTCACATACCCAGTGCCAAAGGAAGTCCCCTGGCGGCGATACGATTGGTTGTTGGCATAACGCCCCATGGAGGGCCCAGCACGCTTTTTCTCTATCTTTTGATTCGTGGTCTCCAATGTGTTTGCAGTATCGTGCTAGTGCGCCGCATTCAATGCCCTTGAAGTCCTTGCAAACTTCATTACTAGCAGACTGAAGCTTCTTTGGCAAACGGTTGCAAGCAGCTCGACATTCAGCTTTTGTAAATGCTCCGCTTCGATCCGCGCTCGACACTGGGCGATGATCTGCATATATATAGTTCCCGTGCATTAGCCGTAACGGATCAACAGTAAGCCATCGCGTTAGCTCAGGCTGGTAATATCTTGCTCTGACGTAGGTTGGTCCTAACTTGGCATAATAACCAAGCGTTCCAACAAAAGCCCATGGACTCGGGTTTGTACCGGTACCAGCTTGGATTTCACCATAAGGCCAGTACCATGCTTCGTAAACGGTGTTGCCGCTGACGTCATGGCATTCGATCAGGCTTCCTTGAGGATCGGAGACATAGTAGGTCTCAACTCCGCCCCTGTTCTCGTGAAGCAACTCACCATCGATTGTTGTATAAGTCACCGACATCGCCATCCTAGTTCACTTCTCCCAAATAGTCCGTACCATCCCAGATATAAGTCGTCGTTTGCGTCGAGCCGGACTGCACCAATTGTTTTGACCTCCGCAAGCCCGTCCCATCGTACGTGTAGGTCGTGGTATCTAGGCCGTTCACGTACTGAGTGAGCCTGTTTTCAGGATCATAAACATACGACGTTGCATTTCCATTCACGGATTCAAGAACCATGTTCCCATTTGCATCAAAAGTATAGGTGGTTACCGAAGCACCGTTGACGCTGGTGGTCAACCTGCTTCCTGCATTGTAACTCATTGTGACTGGCGGCGTTCCTTGCTGGTTCTTCGCAAGCACATTCCCAAGTGCTGAATGCTGCCGAAGCATCCTGTTCAACTTTGCCCATGAGTCAAGCGGAGAGTGGGGAATGTTCAGATCCCACCCTCAATTTGGTACCCAAATCTCAACAAACGCAAAGAGATTCCACTTAGAGACCAAAAGAGGCCTACCGGTAAACTAGGATTCTGCCCACTCATGAGGTACGTCGTCACAACCCCCATCTACTACCCAAACTCGGTGCCCCATATCGGCACTGCATTGACAACCGTGTTGGCCGATGTAATGACGAGGTACCGAAAACTAACCGGTGACCATCCCTTTTTTCTAACCGGTACCGATGAAAACGGTCTTAAACTAAAAGAAGCAGCGGAAGCGGCGGGGGAAGGCCCAACCGCCTTTGTGGAAAGAATTTCAACCCAGTTCCGAGAGGTTTGGGATGGGCTTGATATTCGATACGACGACTTTATCAGAACCACCGAGCCAAGACACATCCTTGCTACCCAACGGTTTTTTCAACTTTTGCAAGAAAAGGGTCACATATTTATGTCGACCTACGAGGGTTGGTACGACGTCTCTTCAGAAACCTTTTTTAAAGAAGCCGATCTGATTGATGGCAAAAGCCCAGATGGAAACCCCGTAAGGTGGGTGTCAGAAGACAACTACTTCTTTCGGCTCAGTGCTTTTGCCCAGCCCCTGCTGGACCATATCCAGCAAAATCCCAAGTTCCTTTTGCCATCCGGCCGCCGCAATGAAGTCATAAGCTTCATTCAGCAAGGCTTGCGGGATGTGTGCATTAGCCGATCAAACCCAGGCTGGGGGATTGAGGTCCCCGGTGATCCCTCTCGAGTCATTTACGTTTGGTTTGATGCGGTCATTAATTACCTCACGGCGTCGGGTTGGCCAGAGGGCAATTGGCAAGACAAATGGCCCGCTTCGGTCCATTTGATGGCCAAAGACATTTTCACGCGGTTTCATGCCACCCTTTGGCCGGCAATGCTCATGGCAGCAGAGCTGCCCCTGCCAAAATCTGTTGTTGGGCATGGTTGGCTCTTGCTAGGTGGAGAAAAAATATCTAAAAGCAAGGGAAACGTTGTTGCCCCTCTTGTGGTTGGAAAGGACCTTGCGGAACGGAGCGGTGCTACTTCCGAAGTAGCCATTGATGCTTTGCGATACGTTCTTGCCGCGGTTGCCCCATTTGAAGCCGATACTGGCTTTTCTTTAGAAGAACTCGATCGCAAATACAACAGTGATCTTGCCAACGATTTAGGCAATGCCCTCAACCGCACTCTCAGTATGGCAAACCGGTTTCTTGATGGGATTGTGCCAGAAGGAGGGGTGGATAGCGAAGCCCTTGAGGCTGTCAATACCGCCAAAAGTGAGTTCGAGGCGGCAATGGAGGATTTTCGAGTGGATAAGGCATGCTTTGCCGCCATCGAGGCCATTCGGTTCCTCAACAAGTACATTGACACCAAGGCCCCTTGGGCCCTTGCCAAGTCTGGGGACGACAGTTTGCCAAGGGTTATGAAATCGGCCCTCTTTGTTTTGCAGTCGACTGAGGGGCTTTTTAGGCCGATGATGCCCCGCGTTGCCGATGAAATTGCGAGGCAGCTCAACACCGCTCCTACCCAGTCTTGGGCAGAAATCGGAGACGTCAGCAGGCTGGTTCCTGGCACCAAACTGCAGGCGCCGACCCCCATCTTTCCGAGGCTAGACCTCGGCCAAGGTCGTGACCAAGCCGCCCCAAAACCTAGTTCCGTCAAGCCCGCAAAACCGGCAACGGTTCATACTGAGACTATGATTCAGGAAACCGCGCCGTCTGCCCCCATTGACCAAATTACAATTGAAGATTTTGCCAAAGTCCAATTGAAAGTTGCTCGCATTTTCGAGGCTCAGCCTTTAGAAGGATCCGATAAATTGATGAAACTGCAGGTGATGATCGGAGAAGAAAGGCGGCAAATCATTGCCGGAATCCGCAAGAATTACACTCCAGAAGAGCTCATCGGGAGGCAAATTGTGGTGGTTGCCAACCTCAAACCGGCTGTGTTGCGTGGTGCAGACAGCCAGGGCATGTTGCTGGCGGCGGTGGATGCAGAAGGAGGAGCCATCCTGCTCCAGCCCGAAAAAGAGGCTCCGGAAGGGGCCAAAGTGCGCTAGGCCCTCCCTAAGCGTCGGCTTCATATTCATCTCCAGTTTCAGGCTGCTCTTGGGAGTCTTCATCCCAAGAATCGGCATAGATTCCACCTTTGTAATGGCGGATTTCTTCTTCCTGAATCGCAATCAGATCAATCCGAAATGGCAGTGAAGTCTGCTCGGCTCTTCGCATATACTCTTGGGCGGCAAACACAACCGATTTTGTCTTTTTAACAGCAACGCTTTCTTCTGGATTTGTATTGTGCCGATACCGAACTTCCAAAAACACCAGGATCGAGCCGTCCATGGCTACAATATCAATTTCGCCTCCTTTAATCTTGTAGTTGCGGGTTATGATGGTGTAGCCAAGATCGGTTACAAAATGAGCGGCAAGCTCTTCTTTTTGTTCTCCAAGTCTAACACGGCTATCTTTGTTCATAACCCAGGCGGCTTTTCCAACCCAAATAACTCGAATTGATGAGGGATTTGGGGCTGAATAGTCTTCTCTAGACTGGCTTGAACCGGCCCATAGGAGCGGCGATGAATGGGGCAAGGACCGTAACGCTCTAGGGCCGCCAAATGGTGAGGAGTTGGATACCCAAAATGAAGGTCAAAGCCATATTCCGGATAGATTTGCGCCATCGAGCGCATAATGTTATCTCGCGTTGTTTTGGCAAGAATCGAGGCGGCGGCAATCGCCATATAGAGACCATCGCCTTTGATAACGAGTTTGGTCCTGTCGCGGTTTAACCTCGGAGGCATTTGATTGCCGTCAATATACACCTCGGCGTCATGCCTTCCAAGCTTTTCTATGGCTTCGGTCATGGCAAGTAAAGAAGCCCGCAAGATATTAAGATTGTCAATTTCCGCCGCGCTTTTTTCGATGATGGCATACTCACAATTTTGTTGAATCCATTGGGCAAGGGCCTCTCTTTTATCGGGTTTGAGCTTTTTAGAATCGTTGAGTCCACTATGGGGCGAATCATCGGGCAGAACCACGGCGGCCGCTAAAACGGGGCCGGCCAGTGGACCTCTTCCCGCTTCATCGGCTCCTATGATGCCGCGCAAATGAATCAACCTGCCGGTCATCTCTTTATCTTACTTGCCAGCCAGAAGGTCCAATGGATCGCTTCCCATTTGGCACGAGATTGAAAAAGCTTCCTCAAATCCGCAGATGGTGGGGGCTAGAACTTGCATCGGATTCACATTTCTGTTCAGAAGCTGGCTCATGCTTGTCATGGCTTGGTTTTTGATTCCGCAAGGATGAATAAGCTGGAAAGGAGTCAGATCATTAGAACAGTTGAGGGCAACCCCGTGCATTGTGATCCACCGGCTGACTTTGATGCCAATCGAGCCTATGATGGCGTCTTCTACCCAGATGCCGCTATGCCGAGAATCAGGGCTGGCTTGGACCCCCATTTGCCGACAGCCAATGACAAATGCGGTTTCCAACTGCCGGATATACCAATGGAGGTCTTGCTTCAACTCACGCAAATTGAGCACCGGATACGCCACTAACTGGCCGGGGCCATGATAGGTCACATCGCCGCCCCTGTCTGTCGGTTGAACGTCAATTCCAAGGGACCGATACTCTTCTCGACTTAGCAGCAGGTTATTTTCTTGGTAGCTTGCTCCCAGCGTCACCACCGGCGGATGCTCCAGAAACAAGATGGTTGAACCACATTTGCCGGAAAGTATTGCGTCTTTCAGCAAAATCTGAGTCTCAAATGCGGTTAGGTAAGGCACCGTTCCCAGCCAACAAACATTGACCTTAGTTGATGAACTCATAAAAACGTTGTGCTGGCTTCCATTTTAGCTACCCCTTCCTCCTGATTGATACCAGCACTGCCGCTTGAGGATGCCACGAGTTACGCCTTTTCGGGGACCGCCTCGCGCGGTTTGGAAACTGGAGCGGTCGAGACGTGGGTATTGCTAACTTCGCTTTCATCGGGGTTCGACCACTCGATGGGAATCGTATCCAGTGGGTTCAGAGCCACATAAACCGCTTCTCGGTCAACTAGGTCCGATAGTTCGGCAAACCTTTCATCGGGGAATTCAGCTGCCAGCAGCTGCCTGGTTGGATCGGTGATGGCAATGCCTCCCACCGGAGCGACTTCTTCCAAATGGGCAGCGATATCGATCACCGAAGTAAAGACAACCGAATCAATTTCACCAAGGATTTGGCCGGTGTGGATACCGATTCTGATCCGAAACGGCTTTTTCAGCCGGTTTTCCTCTTGATTAAACTGGTTAATGGTTGATTGCAAACATTTTGCTGCAAGATAAGCCTTGACTGCATCAGAAAACGAGACAATGGCGCCGTCTCCTGCTGTGCTGTGGATTTGGCCCCCGAACTTGTGGCACACCGAAGCGATCCAATCTTGATAGCTGCGGAAAGAGTATTCCACTGCCATTGGCTCTTGGCCGTGCTTCATTTCGGTGGATTGGCTGGCATCCACTGCCATAACGGTCACCGTTTTATAAACTTGCCCAAGCTGAAGCTTAAGCCTTGTCATTTCTGCGTACAAGGCTTGGACGTCCCCTTGTTGGCGCCCTTTTTGGTAAATAGACTTACGCTGCACTTCTGCCCCGTAGTAGCCGCCGTAGATGAATACCGCAGTCGCGAAAACTCCCAGCAGCAATGCAACTAAGAACATGAGCGGTCTGCCCGTGTCGTACCTTTGGTTGTCTATTATCAAAAAGGCCAACCTCATCCCCATCACAGAAACTAAGTTCAAAAACGCCTCTCGGCTTGTGCGAGACCAATAGCCTAGCAGAACCAAAATTGCGTCGGTTAAGAGAGTGATCACCCCTGTAAAAGGCCCTCCTTTGACCGACGAAACAGCTATGGTTTCAACATGACCATGAAACGGGCGATACAGGGACGCAAGAATCATCAAGATCTCAAGTACGGCGGCAACCGCCAGAGTACTATAGGGCCAAAATCGACGGTAGCTTTGGTACAACGGTCCGGTTTTTTTAGACGGCGGGTACTCGCATCCTTCTATTTGAGCTTGGATCTGCATGAGGCGCGCGATTTTCTCGCGGCGAGATCGAGCTTGTTCTTGTTTTTCTTCTTTAGAGACCTTGAGATAGGCTCCTGCAATGCAGATTGTTGAGTTGAAGATGCCATCAAAGACTCCCACAATCAGAAACCCAAAGCAAACCATAACGATCAGTTCTGGAAAGTTCATGCCCGATTTAAGAACAGCTTGGCCGGAATCGATGATAACGGAGGGAAGCGAAACCGCAAACAGAATGGCGGTCCAGATTCCTGCTAAAAACCAAGCGTATCGGACTTGGGCCACAAACAACAAAATGAGCATTTGGGCAAGAATTGCCCCAACAATAAGCACGGTGCCGACGACTACAAAAATAAACTGCAAAGCAGTACCAAAGCCATGCCAATTTGGGATTTGATTTTGGAGCATTGTGAACCCAATGCCAATGGCAGCGATCAAAAATGTGAGAAGCAGGCTGAGCACCGCATGCTTTTCCATCCGATTTCTGATCGGAACCATTTTCTCTTTGAGGATTTGAATGAACTGCCGAAAAGAAAAGCGTCGTACGATTTTGCGGTGCCTCTTGTTGGCAGAGAGGCGGATGGCTTCTGCCGCTAGCTCCTCCGGCACCTCAAATCGGGTTGCAAGTTGGGTCTCTGGCAGGTAGGCAAGGTTGGGCTGAAGCAAAAGGGCACTCAGCATCAAGTCAACATTCATGGCAACCGACGCTGATGGAAGTTCGGTAGCAGCTTGATTTTGCTGATGATGCTGGCTTGTCGATTTAGGCTCCATCTTTTCCTCCAAATTCATATCTTACGCAAAATAGGGCGCCAACAGTGCAAAGAAGTAACTTTTGGGGCTAGTTTCTAAAAGAATAGGCCAAAAGGTACTGTATTGAATGAGTTGGTCGGGTGACGGCTTTGGCTTTTGCCAAAGAGGAAAGTCCGGACTTCATGGGAGCGCGATGCCTGGCAAGAGCAATCAAGCCAGGGCGGGGCGACCCGACGGAAAGTGCAACAGAAACAAACCGCCCCGCTTGCGGGGTAAGGGTGAAATGGTGAGGTAAGAGCTCACCGGCGCTTGCGGTAACGCGGCGGCCGGGCAAACCCCATCGGAAGCAAGGCCAAATAGGGAGGGGCAGAATGGCTCCCAAGACCCTCCGGGTTGGCCGCGTAGATAAATCGTCACACAAAAACAGAATCCGGCTTACAGACCGACTCATCTAATCTAGGCGCGATGGTGAAACCCGATGCCTAGTCACCATGACATCGTGTTGTGTGATTTAGAGCCAAAAGACAACAACATTACAAAAAAGGTAAACGTTCTAGTTGGATTGTAGAGCGAAGCAGGGATTCTTTCTAGAGATTGTATAGTTAGAGATAGCTTGTTCTTTAATCGGTTTGTGGTCCGCCCCCGTAAATTGAAGACATCATAACTAGAGTTCTTCTCGTCAAGAAAATACGAAGAGAAGACAATGA
>DAIDHV010000016.1 GCA_027451905.1 Armatimonadota bacterium
TGGCCACAGCGGGTCCTGCGTGGTCCATCTAGCTTCTGTAGAGGAGTAGTGTCTTGCTCTGACGTATTGTTCAGCGTGGGTGAGGTTTGTTTCTCGGTAGCCAAGTGAACCTACCCATCCGAATTGGAAGTCGGTGTATCCAGGAGTTGTTTTCATCAACTTGCCGTAAGGGGTGTAGCGGAAGTTGGCACCACCATACTGAGACTCTGTTCGTATCACAGACCCCAACGCATCCGTCACGAGTGCCACTGGGGTTTGGTTATCCACGCACGATGAGATGATCTCTCCATCAACGGCATGGTAACTGCGGAAGTAATCCATGGTTTTAGCTCACCGGTATGTTTAAGACGCTTGCCTGCTCTCCAAAGTTACTGACTGGTTGTTAAATGGGGACCAGGCATAAGTTCGCTCACAATGTGGCGCAGACGCCGGTTTTCTTCTTGCGAGGCTTAAACTCGGACAAGTCGCTTTTGTCATCCCTGCGCATTTTCTCGCTAGCGGTAGATCGTCTGAGCGTTTACACCGTACTTGCGGCTAACGCTTGCAATGCTTGATCCAGTGTCGATTGCCTTTAAAATTCCAGCGATCTACTCGTCGGGGCACCTACTTGATTTGGACATGCTCGTTTTCCCCTTCCTGAATGAAGACGGAAAACATAACACTCTCGACTGATCATTTTATGAGCAACTGGCCACACTGACCCTTGTGCAACTAGTGCTTTACTAATGGTTGTCGAGGTAATTGGTTCGGCTTGATGTGTTCGCCAAATGAATTTGCGGAATGATTTGGATCGACGTAACCATACGTTAAAAGCTTTCCTTTTGAATCGACACTGACAACCCAAAATGGCGTCTTTAGTCTGGGTGGTTTGCCGAACAATGAATCTACCTCTTTGCCATCACTGCCAAGGATCAAGAACGCCCCATCACCATCGCTATGAAGACAAAGCCCTCCTGCCCTAGTCTTAGCAGTTCTCAAGCTGAGTTCATACGAATGAGAATTCTTACCCAGCCGTACGCATGCAACTTTTCCGCTTGGATCAAAGATAGTCATTTGTTGCGTATCGCCATCTAAAACCATGGTTGTCTGGCCCTGTTTGTTCTGCAATGCGATCTTTCCAGCACGAATTGTCGCATGGGAAAGAATCGTCGATGTTAGGTAGGCGTTGAGCGAGCAAACAATTGTTGCGAAGGAGGCGAATAGTAAGGACTTTACAGGGATGATCATATGGGTTAGGAACGACAATAGCCAATGGACATTTGACCATCAAGGTCAAAACTACCGGTTAATCCAGTGATACATATCGTAACATGTATTATTACGTACAATGTCTTACTGACGCACAGAGTTCCGGGAAGTGGTTGTGAGCGGGAATAGGGGATCGGTGGGCCGCTGACGCAGTGCGAGTTTTTACATGAAGCACAATCCTTGCAGGAGCTACTCTCGTTGGCATTGACTTTTGCGCAAGTGATGGTCTGATTTGGTAACTTGCAAAGGCTTTGTAGCTGATTGTGGCTACCCGAACTGTGGAAGCATCCCCCCGTCACGTTGACCGTTAGTCTTCCGTCGAACTTAAGGTTACACTGGCATTTTGCTTTATTCTTTTCTAACAGACCGGCCAACAAAGCACCTAAGACCTGATCGCCAAGCTGGCTACAGAGTTGAGGACCACTTTTGTCCAAGGTGCATGCTGGTGTATTTGGACCGCAACTCGGTATATTAGTGCCGCAATCTGTCGGCGACTTGCAACTAAGAAGTCCTTGTGGGTCCATTAGCGTTGTCGGATTCAAGTCAGCATAATTGTACGCACCCTGCTCTGGCCACAGCGGGTCCTGCGTGGTCCATCTAGCTTCTGTAGAGGAGTAGTGTCTTGCTCTGACGTATTGTTCAGCGT
>DAIDHV010000017.1 GCA_027451905.1 Armatimonadota bacterium
AGGCAGATGGCGGGGTAACGGCCCACCATACCTTTGACCCGTATGGGAGATGAGAGTAAGAGCCCAGAGAAGGGCACTGAGACAATGGCCCTAGTGCTACGGCATGCAGCAGGCGCGCAAACTCCACAATGCACATACGTGTGATGGGGGGAATCTGAGTGGTTGACTTCGGTTAACCTTTTGCCAAGTTTAGCAAGCTTGGAGAATAAGTGCTGGGTAAGACCGGTGGCAGCCGCCACGGTAATACCGGCGGCACAAGTGGTATTCACAATTATTGGGCTTAAAGCGTTAGTAGCCGGCTGAAACAGTCTTGTGTGAAATGTCGGTGCATGACATCGACACGTGCATAGGATACCTTTCGGCTAGGGAGTGGGAGAGGTCAGGAGTATTCATGGGGTAAGGGTAAAATCTCGTAATCCTATGAAGACTACCGGTGGCGAAGGCGCCTGACCAGAACATATCCGACGGTGAGTGACGAAGGCCAGGAGAACGAATCGGATTAGATACCCGAGTAGCCCTGGCAGTAAATGATGCAGACTCTGGTGTTGCGTTTATCACGAATAAATGCAGTACCGTAGGACAACTGTTAAGTCTGCCGCCTGGGGAGTACGGCCGCAAGGTTGAAACTTAAAGCAATTGGCGGGGGAGCACACAAGGGGTGGATGCTACGGTTCAATTGAATTCAACGTCGGGAACTTTACCTGGAGCGACGGCAGTGTGAAGGTCAGACTAATGATCTTGCCTGACAAGCCGAGAGGTGGTGCATGGCGATCGTCAGTTCGTGGTGTGAACTCTCCGGTTAAGTCCGGTAACGAACGAGATCCTCGTTGACAGTTGCTACTGGTCCAGAGATGGATCAGGCACTCTGTCGAGACCGCCTACGTTTAAGTAGGAGGAAGGAGAGGGCGACGGTACGTCAGTATGCCCCGAATCTCCAGGGCTACACGCGGCATACAGAGGTTGGTACAATGGGTCGCTACCCAGAGATGGGACGCTAATCCCCTAAAACCAATCTAGGTCTGAATTGAGGGTTGAAACTCACCCTCATGAAACTGGAATCCCTAGTAATC
>DAIDHV010000018.1 GCA_027451905.1 Armatimonadota bacterium
CTTCGCCCACGGGCTCGAGCGGGCCGGTGTCGAGGTGCTCGTCGCGGAGGAGGTGATTCGCGACCATGAGCGGTCCGGGACCGTCGAGCGCGCGCAGGCCGCCACGCCCGACTGAGGTGGCCAGCCTCGTTCATCGCCCCAATGCATGACGCGGGCTGCTGGTGTTCGACTTCGATGGCACGCTCTGGCGCGGCGACGAGCCGCTCCTGCACTACGCGGGACTCGTTTCCGAGGCGCTGGCCGCGCTTTGCGGCGTCCACGCTCGCGGACAGCGGCTCGGCTGACGGTCAGGCCGGAGTCCGCGGTCGACCCCAGGCTGAAGTCGAGCCTCTTGATCCCGGCACGAACGCGGTGTACTGGGTTCGCGGCCAGCAGCCGTCCGGCTGTGAAACCGCGTGAAACTTCACAACCGGCCTCGGGGCCGGGGGCCTGCCGAGCGGGGATCGGGCTGGTACGATAGCCGCCGCGCCGACATAGCTCAGTGGTAGAGCAGCTGTTTCGTAAACAGCAGGTCCTCGGTTCAAGTCCGAGTGTCGGCTCCATCGATTGAACGTGAAACCGCCGTTCCGGGAGAGTCCGGGACGGCGGTTTCGGCGTCTTGTCAGGCCTTTCTGTCCGCCGTTCTCGTCGGGAACCGTCACGCTGGCTGCTTGCCCCGGAAATGGTCGCTGCTGCTGCCGGTCACACCGAATGGTGACGGCGGACCCAATCGGGCCCGCCGAGCACAAACGTCACCCCCCGTCCCCGTGTCGCGTCGTGGTCGTGGGCCGCGTTGACGGCCCGGGCATACTTGTCGTGCTGGCAGAAGGCGTCGACGCGCAGCCCAAGCGTCCCGGTCACCCTGCTGCGCCGAGCCACTGGTGAGACCGATCTGCCGG
>DAIDHV010000019.1:0-233 GCA_027451905.1 Armatimonadota bacterium
GGGGTTCACGATCGGCGGCGCGCGCAACCGGCTGATGGGCGACGACGCGCAGACGGACCTGAACCACAGCCAGCAACTCATCCACCAGATGCGGATCGAGCTCGAAGAGCTCGTGAAGATCCTGCGGCGTTGATCGTCGGCAGAGCGGCAGGCCTGCGCAGCGTCTGAGGCCGCGTGGCGCCCGGCGCCTGAATCACGCGGGCTTTTCGGTTATCATTCCATTCACGGTCGGG
>DAIDHV010000019.1:243-872 GCA_027451905.1 Armatimonadota bacterium
TGCTTTGCGTTCACCCCGGGAGACCCTTGGTTGTGTCCACCTTGTGTCCACTTTACTAGAAAAAGGGTGAAATGCAATTAACGGATATGGAAGTGATAAACCCCTATCAGAATAGGGATTTGCGTATTCATTGCCTTTCAGGTAATTTCACTCCCGAACAGCCTAGGAGTGCATGGGGTGCAAGGGGTCGCAAGTTCGAATCTTGTCGCCCCGACCAATTTCCCGGCCACCTGCGATCTCGAGGCGGGCTACGGGCGGGGAACCAATCCCCGCCCGCCGTCTTAGTTCACTTCAAGTCGAGCTGTCGCAGCATCACGTCCCCCATGACCGTGCGCATCGAACCGCGCGCCACTTCTTCCTGGTTGGCCTTTTTGTCCGATCCGAACCGCTTGGCCATGAATGCGTCTACCTTGGCGGTCGGGACGTCGAAGGCCGCCATGTCCTTGAACTCGGTGCAAAGCATGATGTTCGGCTCGCCCGCGCGGGTGTCGACGGTGCTCAAGACCTTGTACCCGATCGCGAAGCCGCCCTTGATCAGCGCTTCCTCTTGCGCCTTCCATTGGGTCGCGACCCATTTCATGTAGTCCTCGCCGCGGCCGTCCTTGGTGCGGATCTGCGCGCAGTTCCAG
>DAIDHV010000020.1 GCA_027451905.1 Armatimonadota bacterium
CACCGCGACCGATCCCGGGTCGGTCAAGGACTTCGAGGCGTTCTGCCGCAGCACCGGCAACGAGCTCGTTGAATCACATGCGGGCCATGGAATTTTTACCTTTGTCATCCGCCGCTCTGGCTGAGGCAGCGGCAGAGGAGCGACGGGGCTAGCCTCTGGCAGATGTGTCTCGTCAAGTGTCACCTGATATTCGCCTACGCGCACGCCATGACGCCGGAGGAATGCACGAGGCTTCCGGGCCGCACCAACCGCAGGCGCCAGGCACTGGCGGCAAGCAGCTTTGTGTCCCCGCGTCGCCTCTCTGCCGAATGAGGGACCGTTCTCCGAAGGGAGTGAAGGAGGGGGTGTGCACCACCCGCGCCATGCGCTGCGGTGGTGGGCGCAGTAGGACTCGAACCTACGGCCCGCTGATTAAGAGTTTCCGATTTAGGCTTCGCGTGAATGCTCGAACCAACGTTAAACCACGATAAATCAACTTATTATACCGCAAGACCTAGCCGACTCCCGCCATCGGTTTGCGTTCTGGTGATACCTAGGTGATACCTAGACGCCAATGCGGCTTGGAAATACTCACGCTAACTTATTGAAAGACTTGGTGGGCGCAGTAGGACTCGAACCTACGGCCCGCTGATTAAGAGTTTGTGATCTGGGCTTCGCGCAAATGCTCAGACGAACGATAACGCACGATAAATCAATCTTTTATCCCGCATGACCCAACCTCTCACCGCCATGGGTTTGCATTTCGGTGATACCTAGGTGATACCTAGGCCAGCCGACAAGCAGCCCAACGGCCCGGACCGGGAGGGGGACGATGCGGGGGAAGATTACGAAGCGCGCTGTAGAGGC
>DAIDHV010000021.1 GCA_027451905.1 Armatimonadota bacterium
CCCATCGAAACGCAGGTCATTTTGTCGTCGAGGCCGCAGAGTTTCATCCAGTCGCGGCCGGTAAGGGCTTCCAGTGGGAGAGTTGGTTCGATGGGGTAATCTACCACCTGGTCTACGCCGGTAATCATAACGGGTATGTCGAGCGGTTTTAGAATGGGCTGGCCCATGTTGACCGTAACCTGGTTTACTTTGCCGTGCTGCATCCACAGGTCAAGGGTAAGTACGCCGCGGCCGGTCTCCACGCGCATGGGGTTGTTGCTGGAGAGTTGATGATCGTAGGCGTATTTGGCCACGCACCGCACGCCATTGCCGCACATTTCCGACTCGCTGCCATCGGCATTAAACATGCGCATGCGAACGGCGGCGCCCTTGCTTTGGCCTTCGGCGGTGGGCGGGCCGATTAAGATCAGGCCGTCGCCGCCAACACCAAAATGACGATCCGAAATTTTTACCGCGAGTTTTTCGGGGTCTTTAATCTGCTGGCTAAAGGCATCCACATAAATGTAGTCGTTGCCTATGCCGTGCATTTTTACAAAATTAATCACAGTTCATACTCCTGGGGCGCTCTTGGGCACATGTTAATTGCGGCTTTCCGCTGCGCCGGCGAGGCGGTTTTCACAAGGGGAAGAATATACCGCAAAGAAGTCGTTTTGGCGCGTGGCCGAAGGGCTTTGGTGTTGT
>DAIDHV010000022.1 GCA_027451905.1 Armatimonadota bacterium
GTGCGCTTCACGTGGTGGCTGATGCGGAGGGCGGCGTCGCGGACGGCCTGGGGGCGGAGGCGGCGGAACATGGCCGCATGGTATCCGGGCCCCGGGGGCCGGGCAAGGGTCGAGCGGCGTCGGCCGGCGGGTGACGTGGCGCGGCGAAACTTCCGCGCCGGCAACTCGTTACGCAGGGCGGGCGTGGCTCGTCTGGTTGACTGGAAGCGGTCGTCTGACTAGCTTGAGTCAGTCAAGCGGCCCCGTTTGCGGGGCCGTTTCCGTAGGGTCCCGGGTGCGAACGGGCAGCGGCTCATTCCGGCGTCTCGGGCCTTTCGGGGCTGTAGCTCAGCTGGGAGAGCGCTGCAATCGCACTGCAGAGGTCAGGGGTTCGATCCCCCTCAGCTCCATTCGCGAGTCAACTCGCGTGAACATAATTGCCCGCCGCCGTTCGGTAGGACGTAGAGTTCCAATGACGGCGCGCGTGGCAAACGGTGGCAACGCCGCGGACCCTCGGGTTCGCGGCGTTCGTGTTTCGGGGACCGCGGTCAGCGCGCGAGGGCGCCGAGGTCGTCGCGCATCGCCAGGAAGGCGGAGCCGAAGTACCGGAACTCCTCGTCTTCGATCTCTCCCTTCTGCTCGAGCAGGACGCGCGAGATGAGGCCGCCGATGAAACGGATGATCCCGCCCTCGTGCAC
>DAIDHV010000023.1 GCA_027451905.1 Armatimonadota bacterium
GGACCTACAGAGGAGTAAGTTTAGGGCTGGCCTTTCTGGGATTCACCACCATTTACCGAGAAGGTTTTGAGATTGTTCTGTTTTTGCAAGATTTACGGCTTAAAGCCGGAAATGGCATTGTGATGACGGGGGCAGGAATAGGACTGATTCTAACCGCTATTGTTGCCGCCTTGACCTTTGCTGCCCATCAAAAGCTTCCTTACAAGAAGATGCTTGTACTTACCGGTGGACTCTTGGCTCTTGTGCTGGTGGTTATGGTGGGTGAAAGCGCCCAGGAGTTCCAGCAGGCAGGATGGCTTTCTTCTCATGCAGTGGCCCTGCCGATCCCCAATTGGCTCGGCACTTGGTTTGCCGTGTTTCCCACTGCGGAGGGGCTAGCCGCCCAACTTTTAGCGATGACTTTGGTGGTTGGATCTTATGCCTGGGTTCGGAGCCGCGTCCCTCGCGGGACCACGGCAGTTGTGGAACAACGCGGAATAGATGATGAAACTCAGATCACTCAGGAAGGAGCCCAAAACGTCTTAGCAGGGGCCCCTAAGTAGCCATTAGATCTCTTCTCGGTGAGCCCCACTTTCTTGGGTAATGCAGACCTTGTCAAATTGCTGATAACAATTGGGGGTCAATACAGAAATTGAGCACTGATCAATTTTTGGGGACTAGCCA
>DAIDHV010000024.1 GCA_027451905.1 Armatimonadota bacterium
GGCGTTGTCCCGCCATCACTAAGGGGGATCTAGTCGAACTCGGGTAAAATCATTGGTAGGCGCGGGTGTAGCTCAATGGCAGAGCTGCGGCCTTACCCGCCGTAGGTTGCGAGTTCGAATCTCGTCGCCCGCTCCCAATCAGAGAAGCCTGCGCCGATCCTCCTCCATGCTGGCTACAGATCGTCGGCGAAGCGACCGCCAAGACCTTCGATGGAGTAGGGAATGGCATGTTCTAGAGTGGCTAGCCGCCCGCTTTCGAAAAACAAAAGGGTGTTTGCCCCGTGTGCAAGAAAACGTTCGAATTCGCCCAGATGGAAGCGGATCACATTGTGACATGGCACAAGGGCGGGAAAACAACCCTAGAGAACTGCCAAATGCTCTGTATGCCCGACAACCGCACCAAGAGCGGTAAGTGAAAGACCTCACTTTCATTGTTCGCCAACGTCCCCCAAAAGAAATCGGCTTAACGGCCTGGGCGAAGTCTTCGGGCTTCGCCCTTTTCTTTGCGACTTTCCGACTGAACCTACCGTCTATAGGCGTATTGCCGTATTGACGGCATGACGCAAATCAGGCAAACCGTCAAAATGGCTTCTATTATTGGGATCGCATCACAAAAAGGCGGGGTAGGTAAATCCACCCTCGCCCGTATGTTGGCC
>DAIDHV010000025.1 GCA_027451905.1 Armatimonadota bacterium
AACCCGGCCGACCGTGCCGTCGTCGCCGGAGCGAAAGCTACGCAGAAACGAAAACAGCGTATTGGGCGAGCGCCAGGCGCGCACGCGACGGAGGCGACGATTCGAATCAGAGTGGCCGCCGCGAGCTGAGCCACGGTGAGCGGACATTGTCAGAACCTCAACGAGCCTCGACGAATCGCGGGAGTCGGGTAACGGTCGACTGAGGACCAGCCCCCACGTCTTCGCGAAGAGATGCAAAACCCGCGCCACTCGCCGGTCGGTTCCACGGCGCATTGGCATGACGTGAACGGCCATTTTGGTCGGGCCTTATTCTGGAAATGTCCGACGCGATCTGTTAAAATAAGGACTACGACAAAACCCGCCGACGTAGCTCAGTGGTAGAGCAGCTGTTTCGTAAACAGCAGGTCGAGGGTTCAAATCCCCCCGTCGGCTCCAGAAAAGCCTTGGATTATAAGGCAAAATGCAAAAGCCCACCGAGGTGCTCGGTGGGCTTTTGCGCTTCCTATGGCTATTTTGTGACTATCTTACTCAGAAGTAGATCGAGCACGTGTGCCGAGCATTTCTAGCCTAGGCTTGTGGGAGTTAGCTTCGGCCCACTGGCTCTTTCTCGCTCGATTTCG
>DAIDHV010000026.1 GCA_027451905.1 Armatimonadota bacterium
TGCGAACGTCCAGCGGCAAGCCATAACGATTGAACTTGGTCAGGTAATATGCAATCTCCCGGTGTTTTACAAGTTGCGGAAAGGCGTGAATGTCCAGCACGTCGTCCCATACCATGTTGTACTTCTGGCTCCAGGTATTGGGGCGGTTAAACGCCATACGGTAGTGATCGCCGTCGGCATCTACCGCCATCCAGCGGCGCGCCCATCGTTTGGCGCGAGCTTCGTAAGCGGCGGCCAGGGCTGTCATACCGCGCAACTTACACAAGTAGGCGTAGGCCCCCATCGCTTCGATAGCTTTGACGCTCAGGTTGGCATTGTGAGCCATAAAGCCCATGAAGTCGTCGGTGCAGAGCTGATTTTTGGGATCAAAGCCGTCCTTGCGTAAATAGTTCACCCAACTGGTAAGCATGGGCCAATACCGGGCGGCAAAGTCGGCGTTGCCTTGGGCATGTGCGACGGCTGCGGCGAGAATAATCATGTTGCCGCTTTCTTCAACCTGCATGTTTTCGCCGCCGCTGTTGTAATGGCCCCGGCAGATGGGGTATGTGCCCAAATCGTGCGGCGCCCAGGGGAATTTCCACCGGGGCGTATCAGCGGAGTCGAAAATC
>DAIDHV010000027.1 GCA_027451905.1 Armatimonadota bacterium
TCACCATTTTCCCCGGCCTATGGGTAGCCACAAGATAATTGACCGCGTCCATGCTATTTACACTGGCACCATCGATCCCGAGAACTACATCACCATGCCTTAGACCTGCCGTTGCAGCAGGACCACCCGGATAAACTTGGTTGAGAACAACACCCTCTGGCAACTTTAGGCCAAGTGCCGACGCGAGGTTGGGCGTTACAGCTTGTCCGGAGGCACCAAACCACGACAGCTGAACCCCTCCCCCTAGCGCACCATCCACGACACGACGTGCGAGATTAGCCGGAATCGCAAAGCCTATACCAATGTTGCCACCCGACCTCGAATAAATTGCGGTATTAATGCCTGCAAGTTTCCCGTCAGTAGTAACGAGCGCGCCACCAGAATTGCCCGGATTGATAGCCGCATCGGTTTGTATAAAAAACCGATACGAGCCATCAGCGACGTTTGTACGTGCTAGCGCTGAAATAATACCCTGCGTAACAGTCTGTCCAACACCGAAGGGATCACCGATAGCCAGAACAATGTCACCGACTTCAAGCCGGTTGGAATTACCGAACGCAATAGTTGGCAGGACTTGCCCTTTAGGTACGTTAATTTTGAGTACC
>DAIDHV010000028.1 GCA_027451905.1 Armatimonadota bacterium
TTAGGTGTCGCCGGGTGGATAATCTTCCTTCTCAACGCTCAAATCTTATCGGCGCAAATTGCCGGTGCCACTTCAGGCCTACTCATATGCATGTGGGCCGATCAAATGTATGTGAAATTCGGATTAAACACTCATGTCATTCGCTGGTCTAGGCGAAACATGTGTTTGTTCATTATCGCAAGTCTTTTCGTGGTAAATCCAAACAACGTGCCCAACAGGCTGACAATAATTATTGCCATATCGATTTTCTTAGCTGGAGTTATCATGGTGCTAAGGGATGCAATTGCGCGTTGGTCTTTATTGAGTATGTTGCGCTCGTAGTTGAAACCTCGTTCGCGTCTCTTTCTTGACCTGAGTCGTCAAGATTGCAAGAGCAATGAATAAAACATTTAGAACCAGTAAAGATATCGAAGCTTTTCTTCCCTCTGGAGAGCTACTAGAGCGCTCTCGCGACATTGACTGGTCCCCATATTCTGTCCAGAGCTTACCTGTAGGAGTTGGCTAGTCCCGTTTAAAGATCAAGGGTCAGGTTACAGGGCACCGGTCAAATTGTAACTTGCCGGAGTCAACTCAGTAACTCACCCTG
>DAIDHV010000029.1 GCA_027451905.1 Armatimonadota bacterium
AGTTTGTCGTCTACAATCCCGGACTTGATTTCCAGTAATTCTTTAGTCGTTTAAAGCGTCACCCCGGACCCCGATCCGGGGCCATAGGCGTTACCTTAAGGAGTTTTGAACCTGATTCTACTCTCTCCCCATACTTTCCCCTTCTCTCAAAGAGTCATCCCGGCATGAAAAACAGAGCCGGGATCCAGTTCCACTTTAAAAAGCCAGGAAAATTATTATTGTTTTTGCAAACAGAACCTTGTCTCCAATTAAAAGCGCTATTTCAAAGTTCTTTTAAGTCGTTCTGGTCCCGGATCAAGTCCGGGATGACGCTCTAATGGACTAAAGACTTATCCAAAATCCCGGCTCTTTTTTTCATGCCGGGATGACTGTTGTGACAGATTTTTGTGTTTTTATTTTCAAGCTAAATGACAACCAACAGTTCTTTTTAGCTTGAAAATCTTTCATAAAGAAGTGGGTTCAAAGTGATTTTCTTTGAACTTGAAAAGAGGTTTTTCAGGAACGACTATTTATGCTACTCAAATAAGGTACAATAGAACTCAGTTGTTGCCCGCTCGTCTAATGGCAGGACGGCAGGTTCTGG
>DAIDHV010000030.1 GCA_027451905.1 Armatimonadota bacterium
CCTTCATCGCCTCTGACCGCCAAGGCATCCACCGTATGCGCTTAGTCGCTTGACCATATAACCCCAAGGAGTCTGGGGATATGGAGCTGGTTCACATTGCGAACGCGACATTTTCAAGCTTGAGAATCAATCATTCGCTTGAAAACTTAGCGTCAAAACAAAATTCACCGGATTGTTAAAGAGCACGCGGCACTGCTGCCGCGCGATCAGGCGAGTCCGCCCGTAAGGACGGGCTCGCATCATCGCGCTTCGCGGCGCGGGCGGCCAGGAGAGTGGTGGAGCCAGCCGGGATCGAACCGGCGACCTTCTGGTTGCAAACCAGACGCTCTCCCAGCTGAGCTATGGCCCCGTCCATGAACCTGGTGGGTCTGGGAGGAGTTGCACCTCCGACCTCACCCTTATCAGGGGTGCGCTCTAACTAACTGAGCTACAGACCCAAAAAGCTCTGCAGCCCTTACCTAGTCAGTCAGACGAAATCATCGAGACGATTTCTTTGCGCCGGGCCGCCGCCCCAATTTTGCTCGGGCAGGTAACTTGTGATGGGGACTCGCGCCTCCGATACCTC
>DAIDHV010000031.1 GCA_027451905.1 Armatimonadota bacterium
GCTGTGGCAGACGTGACGCTTGATATTGGCGACGGCGAGTTCATGGTTCTGGTCGGCCCCTCTGGCTGCGGGAAGACTACGCTCATGCGCATGATCGCCGGCCTCGAGGCGGTGACCCACGGGGCGATCACCATTGGTGACGTCGACGTCACGTACCTACCGCCTCGCGATCGTGATATCGCAATGGTCTTCCAGAGCTATGCGCTCTACCCTCACATGACCGTACGGAAGAATCTGGCCTACAGCCTGATGGTGAAGCGGACACCGAAGGCTGAGATCGACCAGCGCGTCCGGGAAGCGGCGCGCATGCTGGGGCTGGAGGAGCTGCTGGACCGACGCCCGGCAGCATTGTCCGGTGGCCAGCGACAGCGCGTAGCGATGGGACGGGCTATCGTCCGAGAGCCCCAGGCGTTTCTCATGGACGAGCCCCTTTCGAACCTCGATGCGAAGCTGCGCGTGTCGATGCGGTCCGAGCTTGCTCGGCTGCACGAGCGGCTCGGGGTGACAACGGTGTACGTGACCCACGACCAAGTCGAGGCGATGACGCTCGGACATCGGG
>DAIDHV010000032.1 GCA_027451905.1 Armatimonadota bacterium
CACGCCACGCCGCTGGAGGATCTCATCGCCACCCCGTGACACGTCGCGTCGCGCGCCGGTGGTCCTCCCGCGGATCTCCCGCAAACAACTCCCCGACCGGGCTTCAGGGCTCTGGCGAGCAAAGACGGGACGCAGGGCCCAACTTCTGGGATGCCTGCGCCCGGAAACCCGCTCTACAAAAGGGATTGGTGCGCGCGGTAGGGCTCGAACCTACGACCCGCTGATTAAGAGTCACGGGCCGTCCAGCGACTGGCACATCCCTTTCCAATGCGGGTTCCCGGGCTTGCTGCACGCGATCTGGGTGAAGAGGTCAGCGTGTGCAACTGCGTAGGCTATGACCTCCTGATTTTCGGGCGTGAGTAGTGTGCCCATGTTTATGCAGTCGTCATCAATTGCGGCTTTCACCGCTTCAAGGTAGGTGCGTCTACCAGGAGCGGTGCGGCCCTTTTGCGCGCTCTTCCTCAGACGGGCCGAACCGTCTTCAATCCACGCGCCTGTGCCGCTGCCAACAAGCGGTCGTCGTAGGCAACCAATCCAGTGAGCTCGTGCGTAGCGCTAT
>DAIDHV010000033.1 GCA_027451905.1 Armatimonadota bacterium
TTGGTGTGCCATGCGAAGCCATTTTGGCTGTATTGTGGGCAGCGAACAACGTCTGCAAAAAGTCCAACGGCGATACATGCGTAGAGGAGGTTTGGGGTGGGTGTATACCATTGCATTACGACTCTTGTTGCTCGGGTTATTTTCTTGGAGCTTATTAGTATGAACTACATAGCTAATATTATCGTGACTATTACCATTGCACTCACCAGTGTTTCTTCGGATTTTATTTTGTATAAATATGACCGTGAGAGCACAAATGTGTACCGAGGGTGGTTGATATTTCAGTCCTGCTTCAGTTGCTTTTGTTTTATTCTCGCTATCTTCAGTAGATCTGTCGATCCAGTCTACATGTCAAGTTTACTTTACACCACGAGAGGCGGTTTACTAAGTGATTTGTGCAGAAAGCGAGCTAACACAAAGCGTAGTTGACCGGTTCCCTGTAAACTGACCAGCGAGTATTAGTAGGTTTTGCAAGGAGCAGATAATGAGTTCAAAACGAAATTCTTAAAGATCATGACTGGTCCCCGTATTCTGTCCAGAGTTTA
>DAIDHV010000034.1 GCA_027451905.1 Armatimonadota bacterium
TATAATGAATAATGTAAGGAGAAATCCTTACGTCTCCTGTTCCTTTGAGGAGGTTGATCGTAGCTTTGAACTCGATGAATCTCCTCTTTTTTTTGCTTGACTTATTTTTCTAAATAGACTATATTATGAAAATAATGATTTGGAGATTGAATTATGGAAAACAAAGTATTTCAATTTCCATCTTTAGAAAAAGATGGAGTTAAAGCGGTAGAAGAAAAGTTTTGTGAACTTCTAAATAGATATAGAGAAGAAATTCTAGATTTGGAAGAATTAGATTTTATGCATTATGCAAATAATGTTTTGCAACACATTTAATGCCGCATTAGCTCAATGGATAGAGCAACAGGTTTCTACCCTGCAGGTTGGGCGTTCGAGTCGCTCATGCGGTGCCAATTGGAGTGTAGCTCATTGGTAGAGCGGCGGTCTCCAAAACCGCGCGTAGGTGGTTCGATTCCATCCTCTCCAGCCAAAAATGGGTGAGTAGCTCAGAGGTAGAGCAGGTGACTCTTAATCTCCTGGTCGTGGGTTCGATTCCCACCTC
>DAIDHV010000035.1:263-530 GCA_027451905.1 Armatimonadota bacterium
GCCAGTCGATCTATCCATGTCCAGGATGAAGGTCAGGTAACACTGACTGGAGGTCCGAACGAACCACTGTTGCAATAGTGCGTCGATGAGGTGTGGATAGGAGTGAAAGGCTAATCAAGGCTGGCGATAGCTGGTTCTCCCCGAAAGCTATTTAGGTAGCGCCTCGTGTCATTACTCCGGGGGGTAGAGCACTGTTTAGACTAGGGGAACATCCCGTTCTACCAACTCTATGCAAACTCCGAATACCCGGGAGTGCTATCACGGGAG
>DAIDHV010000036.1 GCA_027451905.1 Armatimonadota bacterium
CGATTTGGAGTCATACATACCTATCAACTGGTTCTCGAATGCGACATACACACGACAAGCGCAATGCCTTGCCGCATGTGCATCAAAACAAATTGCCGAATTGTTAAAGAACCCATGGGGACGGACCGTTCCATCCCGCATGTCATGAGGCATGCGTCTTCGCATGCCTCATGACACGCCTTCGTCGGTGGCGTCGAACGCTGGTGGAGCCAGCCGGGATCGAACCGGCGACCTTCTGGTTGCAAACCAGACGCTCTCCCAGCTGAGCTATGGCCCCCGCCGGAACCCTTGTGCGTGCCGGACGCCGGAACCCCACCCGCTGCAATGGTGGGTCTGGGAGGAGTTGAACCTCCGACCTCACCCTTATCAGGGGTGCGCTCTAACCAACTGAGCTACAGACCCGCAGGATCAGCGTCGGGTTGTCCTGAAGCGGACACCTACGAGTTTTTCGAGGAGGTAATTTGTGATGGGGACTCGCATCCGACGACTTCGGTGCGGTCTCTTTAAAGGAGG
>DAIDHV010000037.1 GCA_027451905.1 Armatimonadota bacterium
AGACCTTGTCAAATTGCTGATAACAATTGGGGGTCAATACAGAAATTGAGCACTGATCAATTTTTGGGGACTAGCCACATGCTCGAGTTTCCTCAATCCACCGTCAAGTCCAGTGATTCCTTTCTATTTCGGGACTTCTCTTTACATATAACAAGTATTATGTATAGAAAAGTGTCACTTTCTATACATGTCCAAGAAGGAGTGTGCAATTGAAGCCGCTGCAAGCACTTGATCCAGCTCGATTTGAGATTCCTGAAGTTCTCATCCAACTCAACCGGGCCAGCCGCAGTCTAGCAGAGCTCAAAGGCGCTATAACCGCGATCCCGAACCAAACCATCTTGATCAACACCTTGGGAATTCAGGAAGCCAAAGACAGCTCCGCGATCGAGAACATCATTACCACCCACGATGAGCTCTATCGACACGACCCTCACACAGACGAGATAAAAAGTCCCGCCGCAAAAGAAGTTTATCTCTACCGCGAAGCTATCCAAGTCGCTTT